>CANLOU010000001.1:0-500000 GCA_947492995.1 uncultured Litoreibacter sp.
GGCTTCTCGGAGCCCGAGTTCCGCCAGATCGCCGATTGGATTGTCGAGGTGATGAACGGGCTGGCGGCCAATGGCGAGGACGGCAACGCCGCCGTCGAGGCCAAGGTCAAGGCGGGCGTCCTTGCGCTGTGCAGCAAATTCCCCATCTACGCGGACGCTTGAGTAAGAATTTTCGGCCGAAAATTCTTACGATAAAACTCTTCGCAGAAGAGTTTTACGCCTCAGCCCGAAGCCTGCGCATGTTCTTCAATCTTGCGCCGCTTCCAGCGGCCCATGCGCACGGCTTTGCCGGCCATGTCGGAATAGATCGCCTCAACGCGGGCCAGCGTTAACCGGCCGTCAGGCTTGTACCAGGTCAGCACCCCGTTCAGCATGGCAATCAGCGCCAGCGTGGTCAGCTTGGTGTCATGCACGTCAAAGTCGTGGCTCTCCTGCCCCGCGACCAAAATACGCTCCAGGGCGTCCTCGTATTGCCGCCGCATCTCGCCCAGCTTGGCGAAATTCTCCTCCGACAGGTTGCGCAGCTCCATGTAGGAGATGAACACAGCCTCGGGGCGTTCCAGATGAAACCGGATGTGGAAGCGGCTAAACGCCTCCAGCTGGGCCACCGGGTCGCCGGACAGATCCAGCCCGGCCAGCCCGTCCAGCACGTCGCGCATATGTTCGGCCAGCAGGTCAAACAGCAATGTCTGCTTGTCTGGCGTATAGAGATACAGCGCCCCCGCCTGCACCCCCACCTCCTTTGCAATCTGGCGCATGGAGACGGCCGCAAACCCATGTTCCGCAAACAACCGCAGCGCCGCTTCGCGAACGCGCGGGCCGGTGATGCCGGAATGAGAGCCTGTTTTGCGTGCCATCCCGTCACAGTATCTGAACATCCGTTCAGTTCAAGCCTTTCCCGCGCCACATCGCTTGCCGCGTCACCCCGCACTCCCTAAAGTGCCCCAAACCACCAAGGCACAGACCCCCATGCGCATCCTCCCCCTTATCGTCGTCCTCGCCCTGACCGGATGCGCCCAAAACCTGCCAGAGCTGCGTCACACGATCAGCGCCGAGGCGCAGGACGCGCCCTATCCGAAACTGGCGCCGCTGGGCGGGCTGCTCGCCAAATCCGAGGCTGGCACCACGATCGTCAAGCAAACCGAAAGTTTTGAGGCCCGCGTTGCGTTTCTGAAGCGCAAGGCCAACGCCCTGAAGGGCCGCACCATCATCGACGGGGCCACGCGGCTGAAGCTTCTGGAAGCCAGCCGCCGGAATGCGCAGCGCATCCAAGGCTAAGTTGCACCTCCTGTCATTCCCCGCTAACAGACCTCAACCACAGATTTTATGCCGATAGGAGACCCCAATGGCTGACCCTTTACGTCTGGGAATTGCAGGTTTGGGCACCGTCGGCACGGGCGTCGTCAAGATCATCCGCCAGAAGGCCAACCTGCTGGGCGCGCGCGCCGGTCGCGAAGTGGTCATCACCGCCGTGTCCGCCCGCTCCAAGTCCAAGGATCGCGGCGTGAACCTGTCCAGCTACGCATGGGAAGATGACCCCGTGAAGCTCGCCCAGCGCGACGACGTGGATGTCTTCATTGAACTCATGGGCGGCGAAGACGGCCCCGCCAAAGCCGCGACCGAGGCCGCGATCAAGGCGGGCAAGGACGTGGTCACCGCCAACAAGGCCATGCTTGCCATGCACGGGCAGGCCCTCGCCGAACTGGCCGAGGACAACGGCAAAATCATCCGGTTTGAAGCCGCCGTCGCCGGCGGCATCCCCGTCATTAAGGCCCTGACCGAGGGCCTTGCCGGCAACACTATCGACCGCGTCATGGGCGTGATGAACGGGTCATGCAACTACATCCTGACCCGCATGGAAAGCGCGGGCCTGACCTACGAGGAGGTCTTCGCAGAGGCCGATGGCCTCGGCTATCTCGAAGCCGACCCCCAGCTGGATGTGGGCGGCATTGATGCCGCGCATAAGCTGGCCATTCTCAGCTCCATCGCGTTCGGCACGCAGGTCGATTTCAACGGCATCACCCTCAAGGGGATCGAGACCGTCACCATCGAAGACATCCGCCATGCCGCCGATATGGGCTACAAAATCAAGCTGTTGGGCTCCGCCCAAATGACCGCCCGCGGGCTGGAGCAGTCGATGACCCCTTGCCTTGTCCCGGCGACAAGCCCCTTGGGGCAGCTCGACGGCGGCACCAATATGATCGTGCTGGAAGGCGACCATGTCGGCCAGATCGTGCTGCGCGGGGCGGGCGCGGGCGAAGGCCCGACGGCGTCGGCCGTGATGTCGGACGTCATGGACATCGCACGCGGCATCCGGCTGCCCACCTTCGGCCAACCCGCCAGGGATCTCGAAAAACCCTCCATCGCCAGAACCGCGATGGCCGCGCCCTACTACCTGCGCATGGAGCTGCTGGACAAACCCGGGGCGCTGGCCAAGGTCGCAACCGCGCTGGGCGAGGCTGGCATCTCCATCGACCGGATGCGCCAATACGACCACCCGGGCGACAACGCGCCGGTGCTGATCGTCACCCACGCCACCACGTCCGACACGCTGGATCAGGCGCTGGCGGCCCTGCCCAACACCAAGGTGGTCACCGGCACGCCGGTGTCGTTCCAGATCAAAAAGGTCTGATCTATGGAGTGGCGGGCCTCCGTCGACATCTATTGCGAGCGGGTGGACCCGTCCTTCTGGGCCGAGCCGCTGAACGCTATCTCAAACGCCGCCTTCATTATCGCTGCGATCCTCGCCGCAGGCACGGCCTATAATCGCGGCGTCACCCACAAAGCCATCTGGCTGCTGATCGTGCTGGCCTTGTGCATCGGCACCGGGTCATTCCTGTTTCACACGGTGGCCGAGGTCTGGTCCGGCTTTGCCGACACCATCCCGATCTGGCTGTTCGTGGCGGTCTATGCGGTGACCAGCGCCATTTTGATCGGCCGGGTCGGCTGGCTCACCATCCTGCTGGGCTTTGTGGCGCTGGTAGGCGTGACCACGCTGATCGAAATGGCCACCGCCGGGCTCGACCTCAATGGGTCGGAACAATACGCCCCCGCCGTGGTGGCCATGCTGCTCTTTTCCGCCATTTCGCTGATACAGCGTCACGCAATTGCCCCGTGGTACGTCTCGGCGACCATTATTTTCCTCATTTCCCTGACATTTCGCACTTTCGACATGACTGTTTGCGCTAACTGGCCTTACGGCATCCACTTTATGTGGCATATCCTGAACGGAACGATGATCTGGCTGCTGCTACAGGCCCTGATCCGAAACACACAAAGGACCACCTCCCCATGAGCAAAGTTGATTTTCAAGACCGCATGCTGTCTTTGGGCCTCGCCCGCGTGTCCGAGGCCGCCGCACTTGCCTCCGCACAACTCATCGGGCGCGGTGACGAGAAGGCCGCCGATCAGGCCGCCGTCAACGCGATGCGCGAACAGCTCAACAAGCTCAACATCAAAGGCGTGGTGGTGATCGGCGAAGGCGAACGCGACGAGGCACCGATGCTCTACATTGGCGAAGAGGTCGGCACCGGCGAAGGCCCCGCCGTGGACATCGCGCTTGACCCGCTCGAAGGCACGACCCTAACCGCCAAGGATATGCCGAACGCGTTGACCGTGATTGCCATGGGCCCGCGCGGGTCCATGCTGCATGCCCCCGACGTCTATATGGACAAGCTGGCCATCGGGCCGGGGTATCGCGACGGCGTCGTCACCATGGACATGACCCCGTCCGAGCGCGTGAACGCGCTGGCCTCCGCCAAGGGATGCTCGACCTCCGACATCACCGTGTGCGTTTTGGAACGCCCCCGCCACGAGGACATGATCGAACAAATCCGCTCCACCGATGCAGCCATCCGGCTCATCACCGATGGTGACGTCGCGGGCATCATCCACTGCGCCGAGGCCGCCAAGACCGGCATCGACATGTATATGGGATCGGGCGGCGCACCCGAAGGCGTGCTGGCGGCGGCGGCTTTGAAATGTATGGGCGGCCAAATGTATTCGCGCCTGACCTTCCGCAATGACGACGAACGCGGCCGCGCCAAGAAGGCCGGCATCACCAATTTCGACCGCGTCTACACCCGCGACGACATGGTCACCGAAGACGTGATTTTTGCAGCCACCGGCGTCACCGACGGCTCGGTCGTCTCGGGCATCAAACGCGAGGTCGGGTTTGTGACCACCGAGACGATCCTGATGCGGTCCAAAACCGGCTCCGTGCGGCGCATGACATACCGCAACCCGGTCTAAAAGTTTTGTACAAAATGGGTTTTGGGCTTTCAAAACCATCCCCAATTTGTACAAATCTCTGCACAAATGAGCGCATTCCTAAATGTTGAGGCCTCCATCACGGGCCGCCGCTGGGTCGGGTTGACCCCAGATCAAGACCGCATGGCCGAAGCCATGGCGCAACAGTCAAATCTGCCCCGCCCGATCTGCCAAACGCTCTCGCGTTTGGGCGTTCCCTTGGACGAGGCAGAGCGCTATCTGGCCCCCACTTTGAAAGAGCTGTTGCCCGATCCATCCGTGCTCAAAGATATGGACAGCGCGGCAGAACGGATTTTGAAATCCGTTCAAGCCTCTGAAAAGATAGCGATTTTTGCTGATTATGATGTGGATGGTGCAACCTCTGCGGCGCTGCTTATCAACTGGCTGCGCGACATGGGGCGGCCTGCGACGCTCTACATTCCCGACCGCATTGACGAGGGGTACGGCCCCAATGAACCCGCCATGCAGGCGCTGGCCGCCGACCATGATCTTATCATCTGCGTCGATTGCGGAACGCTCAGCCATGACGCCTTGGCTGCAGGCTCAGCTGCTGATATTATCGTTTTAGATCATCACCTTGGCGGCGAAACCCTGCCCCCCGCCCATGCCGTCGTTAACCCGAACCGGCAGGACGAGACCGGTGATTTAGCCCATCTCTGCGCCGCTGGCGTGGTGTTCCTGACATTGATTGCGCTGAACCGATTGTTGAAACAACAAGGCGCTCAAGCCCCTGATCTTATTGCGCTTTTGGACCTTGTCGCACTTGGCACCGTCGCCGATGTCGCGCCTTTGGTGGGCGTGAACCGCGCCTTGGTGGTGCAGGGCCTCAAGATCATGGGCCAAAGAAATCGCATTGGGATCAGCACCTTAGCCGACGTCGCCCGCATGGACACGGCCCCCACCTCCTACCATCTGGGCTTTCTTCTGGGCCCGCGCATCAATGCAGGGGGCCGCGTCGGCACCCCCGATCTGGGCGCTAGGCTGTTGTCTACATTGGATAAATCCGAGGCCGAGGCGCTGGCCGAGCGCCTTGACGCGCTGAATACCGAACGCCGCGAAATCGAAGAACAGGTCCGCATCGCGGCCCTCGCCCAAGCCGAAGACCGCGGCTACGACGCCCCCTTGGTCTGGGCCGCAGGCCAAGGCTGGCACCCCGGCGTCGTCGGCATCGTAGCCTCTCGTCTGAAAGACGCCACCAACCGCCCCGCCGTGGTCATCGGATTGGAAGACGGGATCGGCAAAGGGTCGGCTCGATCCGTCACCGGCATTGATTTAGGCGCGCAAATTCAAAGGCTTGCGCTGGAAGGCCACCTTGTTAAAGGCGGCGGTCACAAGATGGCGGCAGGCCTGACGGTGGAGGAATCCAAGCTCGAAACGGCCATGCAACGCCTGTCAGAATTGATGGAAAAACAGGGCGCAGGCAGCCTCGGCCCACGCGATCTGAAGCTCGACGGATTGATGATGGCAGGCGCCGCAAACGTGCCCTTGGTCGAGCAATTGGAAAAAGCAGGCCCCTTCGGCGCAGGTGCCGCCGCACCCCGCTTCGCTTTCCCCGACCAGCAAATCGGCTTCACCAAGGAAGTTGGCCAAGGGCATTTGAAGCTCAGCTTCTCCGACGGCATGGGCGCCAAGATCGACGCCATCAGCTTCGGAGCCGCAGAAAACGGGTTAATGCAAGCACTTACGCAGCATAAGGGCCAACGCTTCCACCTCGCCGGACGGGTTGAGATCAACACCTGGCAGGGCCGCCAGTCCGTGCAATTGCGCCTTGAGGACGCCGCGCCAGCCTCGACGTAAAAAACGCCGCACCCCCAAGATTTCTACTTGCGAGTCGCACCCTGCTTCCCTAAATAGCATCTCACTGCTGATGCTCCCTTCGTCTATCGGTTAGGACGCCAGGTTTTCAACCTGGAAAGAGGGGTTCGATTCCCCTAGGGAGTACCAGCAGTTAACCCTCCCTTCAAACCTGATTGAGACGCGCCCCTTGCGGGGTCATGCCCGTCCAGCTTTGAAACGCGCGGTAGAAGGAGTTGGTTTCACGGTAGGCTAACAGATGCGAAATCTCCTCGATCGTCAGCTGCGGCATCTTCAAATAACCCAAAGCCAAGTCGCGCCGCGTCTGATTGAGAATGTCTTGATACCTCGCCCCTTCCGCCTTCAACAGCCGCTGCAAGCTGCGCTTGCTCATATGCAGGCGGTCGCAGGCGACCTCGATCCCAGACAGGCCGGCGGGCAGCATTTCGATCAGAGCACCCGCGACCCGTTCCACGGCGGTTTGCCCGCCTTGCATCGCCTCCAACCGAGCGCGGAAGCCCGGCTCCAGCCAGCCCCATTTCTCCGCATTGGTGGACTTGAGCGGCAGCGACGCATCCTCGTGGGCGATCAACACAGAGACGTATGGCGCCCGCTTCGGCACGCAGCCAAGAAATTCAGCAACCGCGAGTTGGTTCAGCTCCGGCCCGTCAAAGCCAACCTCCAACGGGACCACTGCGACGCCCGTGCAGGCACGGATCAGTTCGACAATGAAGATCGGATGAAGCGCCTGAAAATCTGAGGGAAGCGGCGCCGCCGGGTCCGTCGAATGCAGGCTTAGCCGGACGCCCTTCGCGGTCTCGTCAACACTGGCGCGCACGGGGCAGAGCAGCGGTTTAAAGACCGCCAGCCGTTGCAAACCGGTGCGCACATCCGGGCTTAACGTAAAGGCAGCGGTTTCCGAGTTATGTGGCGCGGCGGTGGTCTTCCGCCCCAGAAACAGTGCGTAATCCTGCCGCCCAGAGGCCCGGATCGCCGCCGACCAGAACGCGAAATACTCACGCGGGGTGACGCTTTTTACCTCCTCGCCCAAATCAGCAGGCAGCCCCGCCATGGCGAGAACCTGTTCCTTTGAGACCTCCAACAAGTCACAAAGCTGGCTGGCGGACTGCGCGACGTGATACCTTTGCATGCGTGGCCCTTTTCGATGCGTGGCGATGTGCTACTTTCCCTCATATGACGCGTGACGGCCCGCGTGAAAGGGTCTGGCGCGATTTGATAGCGACTTGACGCGAAGTGATAGTTCATTTGCCCGGTGACCCGCGCTATCCTTCCTCAAAACGCCACATGCAGGAGCCTCCCCATGCAGCTGACCATCAACGGCACATCCCACGACATTGAGATCGAGCCTGACACACCTTTGTTGTGGGTGCTCCGCGACGAGATCGGTTTGACAGGCACCAAATACGGCTGCGGCATCGCGCAATGCGGGGCTTGCACCGTACATGTCGACGGCGAGGCGCGGCGGTCTTGCCAACTGCAGGTGGGTGATCTGGAGGGCGCAGAGATCACCACCATCGAAGGGGTGGGATCACCCGACAAAATGTCACTGGTGCAGCAGGCCTGGGTCGACCATCAGGTCGCGCAATGTGGCTATTGCCAGTCGGGACAGGTCATGCAGGCCACAGCGCTTTTGGAACTCAATGACAGCCCGACCGACGAAGACATCGACCGCGTCATGTCGGGCAACCTCTGCCGCTGCGGGACCTATCCCCGTATTCGCGCCGCGATCCACGACGCCGCCGCTAAGATCAAGGGAGCATGAGCATGGGACGCGCCAAAACAATCGCCCGCCGTACATTCCTTATAGGCTCTGCCGCCATCTCTGGTGGGGTTGCTTTTGGGATTTATAAGGTCAAAACGCCTCACGAAAACCCGCTGGCATCAGGCCTTGGCAAGGGCGAGGCGACCTTCAATCCCTTCGTCAAAATTACACCTGAGAAGATTACCCTCATCACCCCGCATGCCGATATTGGTCAGGGCGTGGTGCATATGCAGGCGGCCCTGATCGCTGAAGAGCTGGACGTTGAATTCGGCCAGTTCGACACCGACTTCGGCGTACCGGATCCAGCCTATTGGAACACCGCACTTGCCGCTGAGGCGGTGCCGTTTGCCGCCTTTGACGAAGGCTTTGGCGCAAGGTCCATGCGCAACGTGATGGGCGGCGTGGCAAAGCTATTGGGTATTATGGGAACCGGTGGCTCAAGCTCTGTTCCCGACCAATACGAGAAGCTGCGCACCGCCGGGGCGGTCGCGCGTGAGACGCTGAAACTGGCAGCGTCCCAGCAGTCGGGCGTTCCCGTGGGAGACCTGAAAACCGCCAATGGCGCAGTGCAATTGCCTGATGGCACGACGCTGGCCTATACTGATCTGGCGGAGGCTGCGGGTGGGCTAAACCCGGTCTCGGACGTCACTTTGCGTGACGCCAGCACGTGGCGACTGATCGGCAAGCCGATGGCGCGCGAGGACATTCCTGCCAAGACCACCGGCACTCAGACCTACGGAATTGACCTGAAAATCGACGGGATGGTTTACGCCTCGACACGGGTGAACCCACGCCGCGCGGTGATGAACAGCTATGATGCGAATGGCGCTGATACCATGCCCGGCGTGTCGTCGATTGTGCCAGTCACAAACGGCGTGGCCGTCGTTGCCAACAGCACCTGGCGGGCCATGAACGCTGCAAATCAAATTGAATTTGATTGGGCCAGCGCCCCTTATCCGGCGGAGCAGGACGGCCATTGGGCGGAAGTTGCCGCCAGCTTCACCGAGGAACGTCTGGACAAAGAATGGCGCACCGAGGGCGATGTTGACGCTGGGCTGGACGGTGCTGAATTGATTGAGGCCGAATACCGCGCCGGATATGTGGCTCACCAGCCGTTGGAGCCGTTGAACGCAATTGTGCGGGCGGATGAGAACGGCGCAGAGGTTTGGACAGGCCACCAGCTGCCGCGCTTCCTGCAGCAAAAGGTGGCGGCCGTTGTGGGCTGCGAACCAGATGACGTTGTCTATCACAACCAGTATTCCGGCGGCAGCTTCGGCCACCGCCTGGAATTCGACAACATCACCCTTGCTGCAGAAATCGCCGTGCAGATGCGCGGCACGCCGGTGAAGCTGACATTGTCACGCGAGGAAGATTTTGTGACGGACTACGCCCGTCAAATTGGCATGAGCCGGTCCAAAGGGGCGGTGAAAGACGGCAAGGTGGACAGCTGGAATTTGGACATCGCTACGGTCTCCGCCGCGCGGTCGCAATCGGGGCGGATGGGCGTGCCTGTGCCCGGGCCAGACACGCAAATCGCGGCAGGTGCTTGGGCGATGCCCTACGCCATCCCCAATCTGCGGGTGCGGGCTTATGCGGTGCCGGAATTGGCTCCGACCAGTTCGTGGCGGTCTGTGGGGGCGTCGACGGCCGGGTTCTTCGCGGAAAGTTTCTTGGACGAATTGATCCACGCCGCAGGGGCCGACCAAGTCGAGGAACGCTTGCGCCTTTGTAGCAACGACATTCACCGCAAGGTGCTTGAGGCCGCCGCCGAGATGTCGAACTGGGGCAGCGAGATGGGACCAAACCAAGGGCGCGGCGTCGCGCTGGTGGAGAGCTTCGGGGTTCCTGTGGCAGAGGTGGTCGAGGTCATCAACACCGGTGCGGGGATCAAGATTGACCGTGTTTATGTAGCGGCTGATGTGGGTCGCGTGATTGATCCGGTGAACTTTGAGAACCTCGTGCAAGGCGGCGTGGTCTGGGCTTTGGGCCATGCCATCAATTCGGAAATCACCTATTCAGACGGCATGGCGGAGCAGACGAATTACCATGCCAGCGAAGGCATGCGGATGTATCAGACGCCCGAGATCATCGTCAAAGGCCTTGAGAATGCTGACAAAATTCGTGGCATTGGCGAACCTCCGGTGCCCGCCGCGCCGCCAGCATTGGCCAACGCGATCTTTGCAGCGACCGGCCAACGCATCCGCGAGATGCCGTTTAACAAACATATCGATTTCGTCTGAGGTAAGCCCAATGAAACACATCATTCTGGCCTTGAGCCTGCTTGCCTGCCCCGCCTTTGCGGAAAGCTCTGTGATATTGGAGCCGCTGCCCGAAGGCTCTGTCACCGCCTCCGAAGGCTTGGAGATGTGGGGCAATATCCACGAGGTGTTCGCCCATCCCAGATGCTCGAACTGCCATGTCGGCGAGGATCACATCCCTATCTGGTCAGGCCCGCATTACGGGCCAACTGAACGGCCGCATGGCATGTTCATCTCTGCCGGCGAAAGCCGGATCGGGGCGGAATACCTGAATTGTGCCACTTGTCACGGCCCGCAAAATTCGACGCAGCTGCACGGCGCGCCGGGGGCTGAGGTCTGGCTGCTGCCCCCCGTGGAAATGCAATGGCACGGCAAAACCAGCGCCGAGATATGCGCGCAGGTGCAGGACCCCGAACGCAATGGCGGCAAGACGCTGCTGGAGGTGGCAGAACATGTGGCAGGCGACGCGTTGGTCTTGTGGGGCTGGGACCCGGGTCCGGGGCGCGAGCCTGCGCCTTATTCCGCCGCTGAATTGGCGGAGTTCGTGTTGAAATGGACCGCCGCTGGGGCGCCCTGCCCCAGTTAATTTCGGCCTACCCCGTGCTCATCGCCAAAACGCGGCTGATCTCGGTCAGGGAGCGCCCGGATTGATCCATCCACGTGTTGAACGCGTCTTGCACCGCCGCCATCGCTTTCTTGGACGTCGGCGCTTTGTCGATCACGCCTTCAGCCTCCAGCCGTCCGACCACGTCGCGGGACAGGATGTAGCTGTCGCGCTCCATGAAGCGCAGGAAATACTGGCCAGTTGAGCCGCCCAGACGGTTGCCGTCTTTCTTGAGCGTCGCGAGAAGACCTGCAAAGTCCTCGGCGGGCCACTCGGCAATCACCTTGGCCGCAGACCCATGCTCGCGTGCCAACCCGCTAAGAAACGCCGCATTGTCGCGCACCGACATGATCTTGGCGGGGTAGCGCACGATAGAGGTGTCGGTCACCAATCGGTCAAACCATGCGTCATCCATCAAGGCACAGGTGCCAATGTCGAAGCCTTTGAACGCCGTCTCGAACCCCGGCCACATCGCGTCAACGACCTTCCAGTTGAATCCCGCCTGAAAGACCGAACGAGTCATTTGCGCCAGCCACCGATCGTCAGGAATGGCCGCCAAGGCGGCGGGAGTTTTGGGTGGAGATAGCTTTGCCTCCAACGCGTCTGCCCCGCCTTGGCGATCGGCTGAAATGGCGTATATCTCATCAAAGCTGCGCATGGCTGGCCCCTCACATAGAAACCCCGCCAGCTTAGTCGGGGCTGACGGGGGCAGACAATTGATTTGTGGCGTTAGGCGGCGGTGCGAACCTCCTTGCCGGTTTCCACATAGTCGGCATTGCCTTGCAACAGCGACGCCATCATCTTGCGGAATTGCGGCTTCATCATCGGGACCATCATTTTGCCCAGCAGCCCGAATTTCGGGGTAAAATCCATGCTCATGGTGACGTCGGTCTTCTGCCCGCGCGCTTTGAAATCAAATGTCGCCATGGCGCGTTTCAGCGGCATTGTCCCATCATAGATGTCGATGACCAATTTCTGGTGAGGGCGATACTCAACCACTTTTTCACAAATGTAATTCTTCCCATCCGCCATGTCGCATTGGCGCATGGCCCCAAGACCAGAGTTTTGGGATTGATTGATGAGGTGCGACCCGTTGAGATTAGGGTTGAACTTGGCAATTGCGCCGAAGTCATCCCAGCTGGGCCAGACTTGGTCGATTGGAGCGTTGACGGTTTGGGTGACAGTGACATTGGCCATGGCAGGCGGTCCTTTCGGGTGACAGGGAATGGCATTGGTCACTGATGCTACTGGATCAAATTTTCACAGAATACGGGATATACCAATCCATGCCGGATCGCATACGATCCGCCCACCCCACCTCGATATAGGCTATCAAATGACCATGGCACCGAAACTAAACTGGGATCAGCTGCGGGTTTTCCTGGCGGCCGCGCGCGCGGGCAGCCTGCGGGGCGCGTCTGATTTTCTGGGTGTGAACCACGCTACCGTAAACCGCGCCATTCAAGGGATGGAGCAATCGCTTGGCACCCGCGTTTTTGACCGCTCTGCCGGTGGGTTGACGCTGACGCAGCCGGGCGAATTGTTGGTCCCCCATGCCGAAGAGATCGAGCGCCAGACCCTGCATATCGGACGCAAGCTTAGCGGGTTGGACACGGCACCATCCGGCACGGTGCGGGTTTCGGTTCCGCCGTCTTTCGCACAAGCGTTTCTTGGGCCGATCATCGCGGGCTTCACCGAGGAATTTCCGGACATCAACATCGAGATCATCTCAACCAATGCCATCTCAGACATCAACCGGCACGAGACGGACGTGTCGATACGGGTTGCATTTGAGGTGGAAGATGACGTGGTTGGGCGGCGATTGGTGCAGTATTCCGTCGCAGCCTTTGCCAGCCCCGCTTATTTGGCTCGCCACCCCGAATTGACGGTCGGTGATGGAGCGGGCGCACATTTCGTAGGTTGGGGCGGCAATTCCGATTGGGTAAAGGAAACGCCTTTCCCGAATGCCAAGACGCGCCACGTCATGCCTGAGATATTCATGCAGGCCGAAGCCGCTGCTAACGGGTTGGGCATCGCATGGTGCCCGGCGCTGCTGCTTGACCCCGACCCAAGATTGGTGCGTGTGCCGAATGCACCCGCGCAGCTCAGCCGGTCCATTTGGGTTTTGCTACATGGCGATTTGCGAAAGACCGCGCGGGTCCGGGCCTTCGTCGATTACATCAGCGACTATATCACCGCACGCAAAGCGCAGTTCTCAGCATGATACGGGGGGCAGCGACGTGAATGTCAGAAATGGCAGTTGAAAGACCCATTGCGTATCGAGTTTGTGGTTGGGCATCCGCCAATCAGATGACCGACATAGGACAACGCAACCACAACGGCGAACGGCCAAACTAGAAGTCTGTTTCAACGCCACCTTCGGCTTTGCGCCTTGCGACGAAATCAGCCAGTTCTTCGCGAATTGCCGGGTCCATTGCCGGGGCCTCAAACTCGGCAATGATGCCTTTGTACATCTTATGTGCCCGTTCAGCGGTCCATACGCCGCCATTCAGGTCCCATGCCTCGTAGTTCGACCAATCTGAAATCAGCGGGCTGTAGAACGCCGTCTCGTACCGTTCCTGCGTGTGCTGGCAGCCAAAGTAATGTCCATCGGGGCCAACTTCCCTAATCGCTTCGACCGCGATGTCGTCCGGCGTTGTGGCGTAGGTTGCAGGTTCCATATAGCGTTGGATTTGTTGCAGCACGTCGCAATCCATAATGAATTTCTCCGGGCTGGCGATCAACCCGCCTTCCAGCCATCCCGCCGCATGATAGACCACGTTGGTCCCGGACTGGACAGCCGCCCAGAGGGAGTTCGAGGTCTCCCACATTGCTTGGCCGTCCGGCACATTGGCCGCGCAAACCCCTGACGAGCGGATCGGCAGCCTATAGTGGCGGCCCATCTGGCCAGTCATCTGCGTTGCGCGCATGTATTCCGGGGTTCCAAAGGCAGGCGCGCCGGTCTTCATGTCCACATTAGATGTAAAAGTTCCAATGGCGCATGGCGCACCGGGGTTGACCACTTGCAACAAGACGATTGCGGCCAGCCCTTCGGCGAGGCTCAACGTCACGGCCCCGGACATGGTCACCGGAGCCATAGCACCCGCCAAAGTGAACGGCGTCACAATCACCGGCTGCATGCGTCGTGCGTGGATCATCGCCCCTTCAAGCATCGGAAAATCGTGCTTCAGTGGCGAAACCGAGTTAATGTTGGTGTACATATATGGCTGGCTGTCGAACTGCTCGCGGGAGATACCCGCGGCGATGCGGGTCATCTCCATCACGTCTTCGACCCGACCACGGCCAAGGGAATAGGCGTGAACCGCCTTGTCGGTGAGGGTCAGCTTCTCGAACAGGCAGTCGAGGTGGCGCACGCCCGCGTGGATATCGATGGGCTCTACAGGGTAGCCGCCAGCAAAGTGGATACAGTTGAAAAACTGGGTCAGCTTGATGAAGTCTTTGTACATCTCGAAGCTGCCGGATTGCTTGCCCTGTTCCAGCGTCCACGAGTTGGGCGGCGACGACACGTTGCCGAACAGCAAGTTTTGTCCACCCATGGTAATGGCACGCTCTGGGTTTCGGGGCGTAATGGTGAACTCGCTGGGCGCATGGCCGAGCATCTCCATCACGAAGTCCTCGTCCATTTTGACGTTGGTGCCATCGACTTTGCAGCCGGCCTTTTTGAGTATCTCGCAGGCCTCTGGGTTCAAGAATTCGATCCCGATCTCAGACAGGATGCGCATGCAGCCCTTGTGGATCGCCGCCACACCCTCGCCGTCCAGCGGCTCGGTTGGTTTGTCGCGATTGATGGGGGGATCCCATGGCATTTGTGGCGGCAAAAGTGACGTGGTCCTGCGCGCGTTGCCAGCACGCCCCCCACTGCGTGATCTGCGTGGTGCATCTTTGGACATGTTCGTCCCCTTCAGGTCTGCATCAGACCATCAAACTTGCATGCGAAAAAACCCCACGGTCGGCGCTTTCCGACGCGTAAGGTCGTTTTCTTGCAATGAGGGCGTTTAGCTCGCGGCGAGCTCGAAATTCAAAGCCTGCGAGTTAATGCAGTGGGTCATCTTGCGTTTGATAATAAGGTAATGCCCCAAATGGCTGCCACACCGACGGCAATGCACTTCGGTCAGTAATTTGTCGCTATTGGCCATGCCGCCGTATTGCTCGGGCACACCATCGACGTTCATCAAAATTGCATCAGGCTCGCCGTGATAGAAGAAGACCCAGCCCTTATCGAGGACAACCTTGGTGTTGGAACTGTAGACATGCAGGTCACAGCCTTTGCAATGATATGTTCCATCGCGGGTCTCTTCCCACATGGTGCCGGTACGTGGATCTTCGGTGAAGCCCTCGCGCATGATGACGTACTCTTCGTCCGTCAACATCGAAAGCCATTCATCTTCCGTGCGCACGACCTCGTACTCGTAGTCGCTGTTGGTCCCTGGGGCGACACGGGCTTTGGCAGCAGTGCCAAGTGTCAGCGCGGCTGCCCCAGAGCTTGCGAAGAACGAGCGGCGGCTCAAAAATTTCGAGATTTTGGAAGTCATGAGCGTCTCTTTCTGCAGTGTCATAGCGAGCTGCCTTAAGGGCAGAGACCAATCGGGCCAAACCGAGGATCGGCCCGATTGTTTAGCTTGGGCGCCAGGCCAACGAAGGCTGGCTTAGCAACCGCTTATTGGTTTGCCAACTCGGCAGCCATCTCGGCAGCGCCGTTGCTGTCGCCAAACAGAGCTTGTGCTTTGATGATTTTCTGCCGGCCAGACTCGTCGGCCTCAAAGAATGCTTGGCGCTCTGCTGCGCTCATGTTGCCCAATGCAAGGCGAACACGTGCGGCGCTGACGTCGCCCATGGATGTTTCGCGGACGATTGTTTCAGCTGCGGACGCGTTGCTCATCGCGAACAGCTCGGCTGCGGATGTGTCGGCGAACGCGGGGGCCGAAATTGCGAGTGTCGCTGCGGCGGTCATAAGAAGGGTTTTCATTGTCGGTTTCTCCGTGTGTATTTTAAGAGATTCTGAAAGGAATTCTGCGGTGTGTCGGCGTACCTTAAGTCACGCCCCCACGGCGAAAATGCAGTTCCAGTCTCTTACCAATCTATCGTTTGGCACAATATTTCCTAGGGGCAGAAAAACCGCCTTTTCATGCAGATCGTATAAATCAAGACACGGTTTATTGAACTCACTACAGCGTTTCTATTTCTTGACCGGACTTCGGCTTAACCCTTGGGAATGACTGATGTGATCCTTGACCTTTTGAACATGATGCGAGTGCGCAGCACTGCGTATATTGGAAAAAATCTGCACGCCCCTTGGGGCGTATATATTGACGAACACCCGAACTTAGCACGCTTCCACATCGTGATAGCCGGATCAACCTGGATCAAGCTGCCTGATGAGAATGCCCCTGTAAAGCTAAACAAAGGCGACATCGCGATCATCCCAAACGGCCGCGCCCATTCCTATCTGGATGAAGTGAGCCGCGAAACAAAGACGGCGTCCTTCCCGACAGGTGAGGAAAATTCCTATTTTCAACCATTTGAACCAGAGAGCGGCGCAACCCATCTTCTGTGCGGGTATTTCGAGATGTCAAACGGCACGCCACCCGCAATTACGGCGTGCCTTCCTGAGCTGCTCATAGGACGCGCCAGCGACAGTGTCTTGTCGAAGAAATTTGGGATGGTCATTGACTTGATCTCCGCAGAACTTGCTGACGTGCCGGATCAATCGCAGTTGGTCCTCAATCGCATGACCGAAATGCTTTGCATTTACACCATCCAGGATTGGATGGACCGCTCCATGGACGAAGACGACCAGCTGATGGCACTTGCTGATCCCAAAACCAAGCTGGTGCTCGATAATATCCATGAGAACCCAAGTACACCTTGGACTGTAAACAGCCTTGCCAAACTGTATGGCCAATCACGCACGGCCTTTGCCTCACATTTCAAGGTCGCAACGGGGATGAGCCCGATGAACTATGTGCGTCGATGGCGGATCAACCTCGCCTGCAGGATGCTTGAAGAAAACGCGTTGTCCATTGACGAAATTGCCTTCAAGTCGGGCTACGCAGACACAAACGCCTTCAATCGTGCCTTCAAGCGCGAAACCGGTTCCTCGCCAGGTGCCTATAAGCGGCTGGCGCGCGTTTAGGCCCTCCACCGTGGGCAGTCTTGGCAGGACACCCAAGGCGCCGAATTAGAACTGCAAGCCGATCTTGCGCCGATAGACGGCTGCCAATGGTCAGCTTCAGGTCTTCAAATTTGCATCCATCAGCCAATTTGGCAGATGCGAGACGTCGGGCAACACCACGTCTGCGTGAGGGGCCAAATCCGTCGCTGATGCAAAGCCGCTGGTCACCCCGACGCAGATCATGCCCGCTGCGCGGCCCGCGTGCAGATCGTGAGTGCTGTCCCCAATCATCGCCACCTGCGCAGGCTCTGCGCCAATCTGTTCTGCAAAGGCCAAACACATGCCCGGGCCGGGCTTGCCGCCAAATCCGCTGTCTGATCCGATAATCGCCGTAAACCGGTCGGCAACGCCTAGCGCTTCCATATGCCGTCTGGCGGATGCCGCCGCGTCGTTTGTGGCAATGCCCAACTTGGCCGTGGCCTTCAACTCGTCCAGCAACGGGGCCAGCGGCACAATCTCATGAACTTGAACCGACTGCGCGGTCTCGTTTGAATGGGCGATCAGCGCCTCGCGATCCCAATCGGCCAGCAAAGGCAGTATGAGGTCAACGCCCTCATCCGGGGTGCCGGCAATAACCGGACTGGTCGGGTGGAACGTGCTGCGGGAAAGATCAAACTGGATGGCGTCGGCCATCGCTTGCAACAGGCCCTCGTCGCCATCCGCCAATCCCGACAGCAGCCCATGCGACCACTCCCCCCATGTCTTTTCAAAGTCCAGCAAGGTGGCGTCTTTGTCGAAGAGAAGTCCTGAAATCATGTGACGGTACTGCCTTTTGCGTTTTTGCGGACGCTAATGTCGTTTCTAGCCTTGCGCAAACCACGATTCCCCTTCAATTTTGCAACAGTTCTCAGGGCGGGGCGAAATTCCCCACCGGCGGTTATAGCCCGCGAGCGCTCTTTCTTCGGAAGGGGGTCCAGCAGATCAGGTGCAATTCCTGAGCCGACGGTCATAGTCCGGATGAGAGAGAGCGTGCGAGTTCCCCTTTGGGGGTGCGCGCATGGGATCGCCTTGGTGACGTGTTTTGTTGCGAAAGGAGACCTGCAAATGACACTCACCCGATACGCCTTTATCAAGGCAAACTGGCATGCCGAGATCGTGGATCAGGCATTGGCCGGGTTTTCCGAGTTGATCGACCCCGCACAGATTGACGTCTTCGACGTGCCCGGCGCGTTTGAGATGCCTTTGCTGGCGCGTGACCTTGCAGAGACCGGCGACTACGCCGCCGTCGCCTGCGCCGCATTGGTCGTCGATGGCGGGATATACCGCCACGACTTCGTAGCCTCAGCCGTCGTGGACGGCTTGATGCGCGCGGGCATGGACAGCGGCGTGCCGGTCCTTTCGGTGTCGCTGACCCCGCATCATTTCCAAGAAACAGAGCATCACATGGCCATATACAAGGCGCATTTCGTTGAGAAAGGGCGCGAGGCCGCCAAGGCCGCTTTGATGATAGGCGAGACCCGCACCAAACTGGTGAAACGCGCCACCGCCGCTTAAGCGAAACAGCAAGCCATCAGATGCCATGATAGCTATCATTGGACATCTGGTGGTCATCGCGACCCTAACTGTGCTGACGCAGTTAGGGGGATTGGCGTGGTTCGCCGCGCTCTGGGTCGCGCCGATGGCCGCTCGGCATGACGACCAACTCCACCGACGGCTTCAAACCAAATCGGCGTCGGTCATGATCTCCACCAAGGCGGGACCTTTGTGGTCCAACGCCTCCTGAATTGCGGCCTCCAACTCGGACGGATCAGATACCTTGCCCCCGTGCCCGCCGCACAGCCGCGCAAACGCGGCGAAGGATGGGTTGTGCAGGCTGGTCTCCCAAACAGGCCATTCGCCTGAGCGTTGTTCCTTTGAGATTTTGCCAAGTTCGCCGTTGTGCAGCAAGATATGAGTGACATCCATCCCGTATTTTACCGCCGTCGTGAACTCCATCGGGTATTGCCCAAAGCCGCCGTCGCCAGAAATCGAAATCACTTTTCGGCCTTTCAATTCTTCCACATCCTGCGTGGCCGCCCACGCGCCCATCCCAGCGGGAAAGCCAAACCCGATGGAACCCAGATAGCCCGACATCAAGACCCTTTGGTTGCCCTTCGTCTCAAGGTAACGCCCGAAAGAATAGGTGTTGTTGCCAACATCCACCGCAAAGATCGCGTCGTCGGGGGCCAGCTTGCCCAGCACGTCGAAAATAGCGAAGGAATGTATGCCTTTGCCAAGATCCTCGGACAGTCTCTTTTGCTTTTCCGCACGCCAGATGTCCCAGCGTTCGGCCAGCTCCGCGACTTGATCTACCTCGCCGGAAGTGGACGGCCCAGCTGCGCTGAGCGCGATACAGAACGCCCCGACATCCCCCCAAACGGGAAGCGCGACGGGATGGAATTTGCCCAGCTGCATACGGTCATAATCGACCTGAATGATCTCTTTACCCTTCTCGATCCCTGTATGGTTCGAGAAACTGGCCCCCAGCGCGATTATCAAATCCGCTTCGTTCATGAACCAACTGGCGATGGGGGTGCCAGACCGCCCCAAAACGCCACCCGCATTGGGGTGGTTGTCCGGCACCAGCCCCTTGGCCTTGAAGGTGGTCAGAACCGGAGCGCCCAAACGGACGGCCAGTTCGGCCACGGCATCGCGCACGTCGAACGCGCCATGGCCAACGACGATGATCGGGCGTTTGGCGGCACCAATCAATTTGACGGCGGCGTCAATGTCGCTTTGCACCGGGCGGATCGCGGTATTGGAAACCCGTCCATCCGGCCCGCCGGCCTCCTGCTGCGAGGGCAGCGTTTGCACGTCATCGGGGAAAATAAGGTGTGATACATTTTGCTCAACGATGGCCGTCTTGCAGGCAAGCGAGGCCAGCTCTGCATGGTTTGAACTGCTCAGTACCGGCTGAGAAAACGCCGACACAGCCTGAAAGGCGGAGCGTAGGTCGATGTCCTGAAACGCGCCAGGGCCCATCACCTGGGTCTGCACTTGCCCCGTCAAAGCAAGGATCGGCGCGCGATCCACCTTGGCGTCCCAAAGACCGGTCATCAGATTGGTGGCGCCGGGGCCAGCAATGGTCAGGCAGGCCGCGGGTTTTCCGGTCAACTTTCCGTAGGCCGAGGCCGCGAATGCGGCGGCCCCTTCGTGACGGATCCCGTAGTAGCGCATCTTGCCGTCGCCGACGGCCATGCGAATGGCATCAGACAGCCCCAAATTGGAATGGCCAACCATCCCGAACACGGATTGCACCCCCCAATTGTGCAAAGTCTCGACCATAACATCGGTTACGGTCCGCTCATGCGCGGGTTCGGGCTCAATGCCTACAAAAATTTCGCCGTCGCGAATGTCGACTTCGTACATGTCTTGGCCGCTGTCTTCGTGGCCACCCGGCGGTTTGCCAGTAAGGGGATCGAAGTCCCAGCCGTGCCACGGGCAACGGATCCAACATTGTCCCTCAACGCCCTTTTCAATTGAGCCTTCTCCCAAGGGCCCGCGTTGATGCGGACAGTGGTTGTTCATCGCCGCCCATTGGCCATCAAAATGCACGAGGCAAATTGACGTGGTGCGTGCGGTAACCGTCTTGACGCGGCCCTCGGGCAAGTCTTCGACATGACCGACGCTGATCCATTCCAAAGAGTCATCCGTCATGTTCGTCTCCTGCATCTGGTGGTGGGGTCAGACGGTCATACGCTGTTTGTGCCCATGTCAGCACAAGGAAACAGCCCACCGCCCAGATCAAAAGTTCAAAAGGGGCAGCATCAGTTCCGCGCAGCCAGCGGGCCAGCAGCCCGCCTTGCGGACGCAGCCCCTCGATCCCAAAAAGGCCGGTACGCGGCCAAAGCGACAGGAACCAAAAGCGCGAAAGGTAGAAGAAAACGCCAGCCATCGCGGCCGCCATTGTGAGGAATACGAGTTTGCGCATCAATCCAACACCTCCACGCTGTCTGGGTCAATGCTCAGCACCAGCATATCACCACGACGCTCAACCTCGCCTTCAATGGACACAAACTGCCCGATAGCATCATAGGCGGATTTGGGAAGCGCAGTGCCGTCCGGCCCAGTCACCAAAAAGAATTCCGACCCATCCACTGGCTGCGATGAGACAAAAACCGGCGGAACGCCCCCGATGAGGCAAAGGTTCGCACAGGCCTTATGGGCCAGCCCACGGCCGGGACGCATGGCGCCCGCAAGGCATTTGCCGTCACAAATCTCTCCCGCCAACTTCCAGCGACCAAGAGGGATGCTGTCTTGCGGTGGGGCCTCGCCTTCCTCCGCCGCCAGCCCGTTTGCGCCGCCGCGCAGCTGTAACATGTTGAGTTCGCCCCGCTGCAATACGATGCCAGACACCTTTGCCAGTTGTCCTTCCAACGGCACGGCGCGGGCATCGACGTTGCTTTTGCCTTGGCCGACCAGCATCAACGTCGTGCCGGGTTTGATCCGGTCATTGCCAACCGTGACGCGGACCAAAGGGTAAGGGGTCAATTCCACCACGCCGGACACCGTCTGCCGCCCATAATCGAACCTGAAAGCCCCCGGACCGGGATCGTCTTGCGCTGTACCCATGACCATGCCGATGCCGGTCAAACCCACCACGAACAGCGCACACACCACCAGCAACCAACGCCGCAGCGCCTGTTGCACTGGCAGATAGCCAACGAAAAATGGTTTTTCGGGTTTGCTCATGCTGGCACCTCCCCATTTTTTGTCATCTGATAAGCGACCGGGATTTGTAGCGGGTCCACCGGCGTTCCGGGAGGATTGGCCTTGGGGTCAACCTGAACGGAAGAGCCTTCCAACCGTAAGTTGTAGGTCGGCACCATCTCGGTAAAGGGTGCCGGTGAACGCCCGTTGCGGACGTCATATTGGAACCCATGCCATGGGCAGGTCACCAGACAATCGATAATGCGCCCCTCCCCCAGTGGGCCGTTTTGGTGCGCACACGCGTTCGAAATGGCGCTTAGGCGTCCATCCATCAGGTAGACGGCGACCCGTTCTCCGTTCGGCAGCAGTCTGATCTTGGCGAACCCGTCACGAAATGACGACACATCAGCCACCTCGACCCAATCAACGCCTTCAGCGCTCAGCGCGCGGTCGCGCTTTCGCTCGGACAAGGCTGCAAGCAAGTGCAACAAACCGACAAGGAGCGCCCCAATTATGAATATGACGGTAAAGGCGTGCGCCTGTTGGTCCTGCAAAATGCCAAGGCTGATATGCGCGACAACAGATAGGTAGGCCGGGTAGATCAGGTAGTGAATGCGCTTCCAGACCGGCGGGGTTAGGAATTTCATCCAGAAATCATGGCTTGTCGCCGCCAAAATCACCAACACCACAAGCGCAAAAACGCCGAAGATTTCAAACGGGAAGCCAGCCAGCTGCCCATAGGAGGTATTTGCAAAGAGCAGCGCCTCGTACTTATCGGACATCGAAAAGGCAAAGTACCAGTCAATGATATAGGAAGCGTGCGTAATGGCCACAAAGACCGTCATCACCCCAAAATGGCGCCTGTTGTAGAGCAGCGGCAAGAACCGCTCATCCAGACGTGCAAGCGGGCCGATGCACAGGATGACCGTTAACATAGCGAATGCGCAGGCCCCGAACGCGCGGGCATTGTGGACCTGCGGATTGATGGGCGGCTCATATCCCAGAACCGACGGGGACGCGTTCAGGAACACGTATAGAAACAATCCAACCCCAACCAGCATCACGCCGTCATACAGCCACTTGTTGTTGTTCCACTGGACCGGGATATATTTGACGCTCATTGGGTGTCCACCATCGGTTTCTCAATTTGCACGGGCGCAAAATCGGAGGGCCAGGTCTGTCGTACCGCCAGGCCAGCCACGATGATGACGGCAATGCCGGCAGGCAGGATCAGCCCGACCGCAAAATGCGATTTGCGCGGGGGGGCATACCGCGCGGGCCAAGCATCGGTTCCGCTTTCATATTTATACCAACGCCAAAGCACCAACGGCCAAATCACCAGAATGCCTGGGATAAGCAGGGGGCGGAAAAAATAGGCCCCGCGCGCATCTTCATCAATGCGGTCTATTCCGACGCTCAAAAATGCCAACGCCACGACAAACCCGACCACACCCCAAATTTGGGCGCACATCAGTATCAATTCCGCGGCGTTCATGCCACGCCGCCATAGGCGACGCCGGATAGTTCAGCCATATCTTTTTTCCACGTGGTCAAATCATCTGCATTAAATTTGGATAAGTGATCGTGACCACATGCACGGGCCATGACCTGCATCAACTCCGTAGACGCATCAAAGAAGTTTGCCAGCTGCTGGGCCGACTTGTCCACCAACAACCGGCTGACCAGATGCGGCTTTTGCGTGGCGATGCCCACTGGGCAGTTGTTGGTGTGACAGGCCCGCATTGCAAGACAGCCGATGGCTTGCATGGCTGAGTTCGACACCGCGATCGCATCCGCGCCCAGGGCCATCGCCTTAACAAAATCGGCAGGCTTTCTGAGCCCCCCCGTTATGACCAACGTAATATCGGCGCGGCCCAGCCGGTCAAGATGCGCCCGCGCACGGGCCAATGCGGGGATCGTCGGCACCGAGATATTGTCGCGGAAAATGATAGGGGCCGCGCCGGTTCCACCACCGCGCCCGTCCAGAATAATGTAGTCGACACCAACCGCTATGGCGGCCTCAATATCTTTCTCAATATGTTGGGCGCTGAGTTTGTAGCCAATTGGGATGCCACCGGTTCGGTTTCGTACCTCATCTGCAAACTCTTTGATGTGCGACACGTCCGTCCAGTCGGGGAACCGGGCCGGCGATATCGCGGATGTTCCAGGCTCCAGCCCGCGCACCTCCGCAATCTTTCCCTGAACCTTGTTGCCCGGCAGATGACCCCCGGTTCCGGTCTTGGCCCCCTGCCCGCCCTTGAAATGAAACGCCTGAACCTTGTCCAGCTTGTCCCAGCTGAACCCAAACCTGCCAGACGCCAGTTCGTAGAAATAGCGGCTGTTGGCCGCCTGCTCTTCTGGCAGCATGCCGCCTTCGCCTGAACAGATCCCCGTTCCCGACATTTCTGCGCCGGTGGCCAAAGCAACCTTAGCGGTCTCTGACAGCGCCCCAAAAGACATGTCGGCGACGAATAACGGTATCTTCAGCGTCAAGGGCTTTTGCGCGTTCGGCCCTATGACAACCTCCGTGCCGACGGGATCATCATCCAAAAGCGGGAGTTTGGCCAATTGGGCGGTCATCACCTGAATATCATCCCAATCCGGCAATTCCGCACGCGGCACGCCCATTGAATCGACGACACCGTGGTCACCCGTTTTCTTCAGGCCATCGCGCGCATATTGTTGGATCAATCCGGTATGGGGCTCCTCGTCGGTTCCGTGACTTGTGTCAGCGTAGAGCCCTAAATATGCGTCGCGGTTGTAGGGTTGCGGGTTGTCGCGCGCCCAGCCGTTGATCTCATCTTCATCAACAAAGATGTCGTCGCCTTCGACCCATGCGGCAAATTTCGGCAATTTTTCTTCATTGGCATATGAAGAAACGCCCGTATCCAACCGATAATCCCAGTTATGAACTCCGCAAATCAGGTCTTTGCCACGCACATGCCCGTCTGACATCAACGCCCCCCGGTGCAGGCATCGCCCGTAGTAAACGGCGACTTCCTCGTCGAACCTGACCACGACCAAATCAACCTCCCCCACGATCGCATATTCTGGTTTGCGATCAGCAAGCGCGCTTGATCTGAAAATCGGTGTCTTCTTCATGGCTGTCCTCGCTTCACCGTTTCTTCGCTCCAACACCTGCGCAATGCAAGTTGCATGTTAGTCTTGGGGCTCACCGACACGGAATAGATTTCTTCTTGTTTGATCTTTTTTTCATCCTTTCTGACCGCCCAACCGTGCCCAGTCGGTAGCTAAATGCTTTCATTCGCCGAGCCATTAACTCAGTGTGCTATATCTCCCTCCAAATTGCACTCGGGATAAAGACCGCTTTCAAGGGCCAGCATGGTCGCGCTTGCGTCTTTGGCAAGCCATCCGAACTTGTGCGCTGCACCGCTTTGTGAGCCGAGCCACCGAGTTTCGCCTAGCCTCCCCATTACATCACGCCTAGTCTTTGACAGACTGCTGGAGGACCCCGATGGGCAAGTTATTTTCCTACAAGAACCGCCCTGTGCATCTCGGGTCCTATCCTTTGGAAAAACTCGCCCGGTCGAACACCACGCCCGACCTAACCCGCATCCCTCCGATGGAGGGGCTGAGTTTCCGCCGACCTGACGACCCGTTGAGCATCGTCAACGCGATGCAGGAATATCAGGCGATGCTGGACGCCACTCGGGAAGGTCTGGTGAAAAAGGAGGTCGCGACGATCCCAACGGATCCGGTCGAACAGGCCAACCACCTCAAGGCATTCGGATATTTCTGCGACGCGTCGATGGTAGGGATATGCAAGATACCGCAAGATGCCTGGCTGGACGACGCCGTTGCAAACCCTGATGTCGACCGACTGGCGGAGACGCTCAAAACCAAACAGCCAAAGACATTCGCCGCTGGCGTTGACGTGATTATGGCGGGCCTGCGGGAGGCTATGAAAGCGCCGCCGGCATCGTGCCGGCATCACAGCCATGCGCTGGTCTTCTTGTACGACATGCCGCGCGATCCAACACAAGCGGAACGCGGAACAGACTGGATCAAGGATGCGCAGGCCCACCGGGCCTGTTTGCGCGGGATGGAGACCGCAGTCACCCTCGCCAATTACATTCGTATACTGGGCATTGAGGCGCGCGCCCACTCGGCAGCGGCATCAGACGTACACCTTGGCAAGCTCGCAGTCGCCGCAGGGTTGAACCACGCCGACGGGCGCAACCCATTTCTGGGCAGACGATATGGGCTGGCGGTTGTGACCACCACCCTTGCTCCTGCTGTGGACAAACCATTGAACGTGGCGGCAAGGCCGCCCGCATCCTGGTCCACGGGGCTGGGTCCGCATGCCAGGAACGCCCGAAACTTTGACCCTTTCGCAAAACGCGACTTCGCGGACGGCGCTCACCCGTTTGAGACGCTGAAGCGGGTGGAGACCCCGACCACTTATATTGACGCGGCGAATGTGGCACGGGTTCCCAAACGCGCCAACATGTTCGCGCGGGGACTGTTTGGGGACCTGGGGAAGAAGACCCAGGAAGCGACCAAGAATGGTAACTATGTGCGCAAGTCGGCCTCCGCTTTCGCATTCCGTCCGTCCCTCGGAGCAACGCTTGTGTTGCAAGACGGCGACGCTGCGCCAGTTCATGCCTCGACCAGTGATGCCGCGAAGAACGCGGAGAACATCAAGGCCGCGCTGTACTTCCTGGGCGTCGATGCGGTCGGTCTGAGCGCTTGCCCGGACTGGGCCTATTATTCCCACGACGCCGCTGGCCAGCCCATCACCCCTTACCACGAAAACGCCATCTCAATGATCGTTGACCAAGGCCACGAGACAATGGAGGGCGCGTCCGGCGACGACTGGATCGCGTGCGCCCAATCAATGCGTGCGTATCTGCGGTTTTCCCTGTTGGGAGGGGTTCTGGCCCAGCAACTGCGCAACCTCGGATATACCGCGCGCGTGCACACGGTGATGGATGACGAAGTTCTTCACCCACCATTGCTGCTGCTCAGCGGGCTCGGGGAAGTGTCGCGCATCGGCGAGGTGATTTTGAACCCGTTTCTGGGGCCACGGCTGAAATCGGGTGTTGTGACCACGAATATGGCGATGACCCACGACAAGCCCATAGATTTTGGGCTGCAAAACTTTTGCGAGGCTTGCAATAAATGCGCCCGCGAATGCCCGTCAGGTGCCATAACCGCTGGGCCAAAGCTGATGTTCAACGGCTACGAGATATGGAAGTCAGACAGCCAGCGATGCACCACCTACCGCGTTTCCCAAAAGAACGGTGCGATGTGCGGCAGGTGCATGAAGACCTGCCCATGGAATCTGGAAGGTCTTTTCTCCGAGGCCCCATTCAGAAAGCTGGCAATGACGGTGCCCAGCGCAGCCAAGACGCTTGCGGCCCTCGACGACAAATTGGGCAAGGGGGAGATCAATTCGGTCAAAAAATGGTGGTGGGATCTGGAGATGATCGACGATGGGCCATACCTGCCCGCCCGCGACCCGATCAACGAACGCGCTCTTTCCAAGGACCTGGATCTCAAATTTGAAGATCAAACGCTGGCCGTATACCCTGCGCCTTTGGCGCCACCGCCCTTCAACTACCCCTTCCCGATGGACCGGGAGGCTGGCATCCAAGCCTATCGCGACATGATCCCGGCCCCTGAACATAAGGCCCGTCGTGCGAAGGGGATGCCCGCAGAGCATCTCTACACTGCCGATCAGCAAGACAGCCCGGTGATCGAGGCTGTGCTGTCGAAGGTCGAACATATGACGGACAATGTCACCAAATACGAGTTTCGCAGACCCGACGGCGCAGACATGCCCGAAGTTGAGGCGGGCGCACATATTGACGTCGTCGTGGCACCTGAATTCTTTCGCCAGTATTCGCTTTCAGGCGACCCTGCGGACCGTTCCAAATATCAGATCGCCGTCTTGAGGGAGGATCACGGGCGCGGGGGATCCAAACTCATGCACCGGATTTTCGAGCAAGGCCGCCGCGTCTTCATCTCGAAACCCATCAATCATTTTCCGCTGACCAAAGCCGCATCCTTCACCTACCTCATGGGTGGTGGCATTGGCGTGACCCCCATGATCGCAATGGCGCATCAATTGCATCACATGGAAAAGCCCTTTGCGCTGCATTATTCCTGCTCCTCCCGCGCGACGGCGGGCTTTATGGAAGATTTGGCAAAAGTGCCTTGGGCCAAGAACGTCCACTACCATTTTTCAGATGAAGGCACCCGCTGCGATCTCGAAAAGGCGCTGAAATACCGCGCCAATGCCCATGTCTATACTTGCGGCCCTGAAGTCTACATGGCTTCGGTGATGGACGCCGCTGCGGCCAACGGTTTTGCGGAGGACCAACGCCATCTTGAGTATTTCTCGGTTCCCGAGCAGCCAGAATACGAGAACCACGACTTTACGCTGACATTGGCCAAATCCGGGCAAAAGCTTCTTGTGAAGGCCGATGAGGCTGCAACGGATGCGCTGTTGGCGGCAGGAATTCACATAGACGTAAAATGTTCTGACGGGCTTTGCGGCGTGTGCAAATGTAGCGTCGTCTCAGGCCAGGTTGAGCACCGCGACTTCGTTTTGTCCAATCAGGATCGCGCAACCTCAATGATCCTGTGCCAATCGCGGGCGCGCGACCAAAACGGCAATATCGAAATCGACCTATAGGTGTTTTCTGGGCGCTCTTGCGCCGTGGCAAGCCTTTCTGAATGCGGGATTCGGCGTCCCGCAGACCTAAGTCCAGTTGGGCAAATCGCCACCAGGCAAAAGCTGGCGCGCCCGCATCGGGTCCATGTAATCGCGGTTTTGGGCATCACAAAACCCGGTAACCCAGGCATCGTCCATCAAGATAAAATCAAGAACGGATCCCAAAAACGCGGGGTCTGTCGCCTGGGTGCGCAGATCATCGGCTGACGCACCCGTTGATCCCATGAAAACGCCGGACAAATCATCGGTCGACAATATCCAGGCAAGGGCCTCTAGGGCCAAACTTTGAGCAGCGTCAGCGTTCATCGGGAAGCCTTTGTCAATGTTTCCTTAACCAGACTCACTCATATCTGACGGGGACATCAACGCAAGCAGGAGCGCCTTCCGCAAATGAGCCGACGCATTCTGATAATAGACGCGATCCCGACCCGCCGCATCGTCATGCGGGTCAAACTTGGTGCTGCGCAATACGATGTCGTGCTCGCCGCCGACCTGTCGGAGGCGCAGGATCACCTTGCGACACAGTCTTTCGACATCATCTTCGTTGATGCCGCCTTGCAGGATGCTTCGGGTGCTGTGACAGCGTTTTGCGCTGGGCTAAAAGCCTCCCCAGCCACGCAATCCACGCCGCTTATTCTGATGACAGACGGCGCACCCGAAGAAGACATCCTTGCCGCGTTTGAAGCTGGATATGATGAAGTCATGATACGCCCGCTCAGCGAACGCGTTCTGCTCGCTCAACTGCGCGCGCTTTTGCGACGCGAAACAGGCTCGGTAGATAGCCGCGAAACTAGTATTCTTGGGGATATACCCGGACTGCCGATGCCCCCTAGATCAGCCATACGATTGGCCGTTGTGGCTTCCAGCCGTGCGCGCGCCCGAAGCTGCGCGGCAGGCCTCAAGCCACAATGTTTTTCCGGCGCACAGCCAAGTATCATTGTCGAGGATCATGCCGGGATCATCACCGCTATGCGCGACGAGCCCGAGCTTGACGCCGTACTTTTACTTGCCGACCCCGGACAAGAGGAGGCCGCGCTAAACTTGCTCTCCGACTTACGCAGCCGCGGTGCGGCCAGCAGGGCCGGTTTGATCTTGTCACTGGATCTGACGCAGTCCGCCTACGGCGCGCGCGCCTTTGATCTTGGCGCGGACAACGTCGTCAGCCAAGATATGGGCCCAAGCGAGCTTGCGCTGCGGGTCAGTCGGTTGGCAGGCATAAAACACAGGCGCGACGCCCTGCGCCGGAAAGTTCGCGACGGGCTGCGCATGGCGGTGACCGACCCCCTGACGGGCGTCTATAACCGCCGCTTTGCGACCGAAAAGTTGGCGCAAATCGCAAGTGGGACAGACGCGTTTTCCGTATTGATGCTTGATCTGGATCATTTCAAACAAATCAATGATCTGTACGGGCATTGCGTGGGCGATGACGTGCTTGCAACGATTGCGAAGGTCCTCAAGTCAAACCTTCGAGACAGCGACCTGCTGGCGCGTATCGGCGGGGAGGAATTTCTTATCGCCCTTCCCGGTGCCAGCCCCGCACAAGCGGTCGCCACGGCAGAACGGCTGAGGGCCATTATTGATCGCACACATGTCCGGGCAAAGAAAACCGGGGCGGTGGTCAAAGCCACGCTCAGCATCGGCGTCGTACACAGCGATGGCACCGTGACCAATACTGATGCTCTCATCGCCAAAGCAGATGAGGCGCTTTACCGCGCAAAATCTGATGGGCGCAATATGGTCAGTGTCAGCCAAGCCGCCTAGGCGGTCGCCCCTGATCCGATCACTGCCGTCGCTTCCCACGGCGCAAACCCTTCTCCAGGTTTTCCGCGAAGGCTGCGCGCTGTTCCGCTGTCATTGCGGTCAGGCGGTCGACCAGCATTGACTGCCCCTCCGCTTGAATGGCGCTTTGCAAACTGCGCTGGCGTTGCAAGATGTCGTTTACGACGGCTGGGTCGAATGGCTCTGCGCGCACTGCGTTTGCCATCTCATTGCCAAAGCCACGCATTCTGCCGCGGCGTTCATCAAACCACGGTTTGCGTCCTTCAAAGCTCTTGCGCATCTCTGCGCGGTCTTCCTTCGAAAGGGCTCGGCCATAGGGCCCCACCCAGCTGTTGCGCAACCCGTTCGCGCCACTGCGTTTTTCAGAGCCGCCGCCAAAATACGCGCCGGCAACCATGCCAGCCACCAGCAGGTTCACCCCTAGCGAGACGACCAATAGAACGCGCATCCAACGGTTCCCCTTTTTCGGGTTCTCAGTATCCACGTTGCTCATCCTTCTTCAAAAAACAGGTCATCGCTCGGCCAGATTTCGGTGGAAACATAGTCCAGGTCCTCAAGCTCGGCGGCTGTTACTCCGACCAAGCCCGGTTGCGCCACGCCGATATAGACACCAGTGATCGCGGCTGTGGCCAATCCACCAAGCGCAGGCCAGCCACCAATCGCGGCGAGAAATTGGCGGAAAACGCCTGTGGGCTCATGCCCCTCAGAACTGGCGGGTTTGGGCTGCATCTGGGCCGCGTCTTGCACAATCCGCGCCACCAGATCGTCAGAGGGGGTGGGGCTTTCGCCCCGCGCCTCTTCGAAAAGAGCATCCAGCTCAAACTCGTCAATTCTGTCATTAGGTCCGGTCATAGTCCCAATTCCTCTTTTCTTCCGGCCAATGCTGCGGCCAGCGCTCGTTTCCCGCGCGCGGTCAAACTTTCGACCGCCTCCACGCTTATCTCAAGTATTTCGCCAATCTCGGGGTTGGACATCCCCTCAATATGGCGCAGCACAACCGCCTGCCTTTGTCGTTCAGGCAATGTTTGCAACGCCGCATCCAGCGCGGACAAGCGTTCGGCTTGTATCAACTGCGCCTCGGCCCCCGGACGATCATCAGCCGGTTCGGCAATCTCCTCCAACCCCACGCCTCGCCGTTTTCTCAGGCGGTCGGTGCAAAGATTTGACGCCACACGAAACAGCCAGGTCGAAGGTTTTGCCGCCCCCGGAACCCAGTCGGGCGCCATTTTCCAAAGGCGTAGCATGGATTCCTGAACGACATCTTCAGCCTCGGCCAGATCTTGCAGCATCCGATTGCAAAACGGCAGCAAACGCGGGGCAAGCCGCGCGGTCAGCTCAGAAGCCGCACCGGGGTCGCCATTCGCGTAAAGCATCAGAAGCGCATCGTCGCTGAGCTGTGCTGATTGATCCAATGCCATATTCATTCCGTCGTAATGCTATCCGTCCCGCAAGGGACAAACAATCGACCCGGCGCGCAAAAGGGGGGAGACGCGCGCCGGATCAATCTGACGAGCTGACTTATTCGGAGGCGGGTTTGCGGCGACCTTTACGGTGCTCTTTTGCGGCGTCAAATTCTGCCTTCGAAATGCTGCCATTGCCGTCGGTGTCAACCTTTTCGAAACGCTTCGCGATCCGGTCGGCGGGTGGGGCAAGCTCCTCTGCGCTCAGTTTGCCATCATTGTTGGCATCACGCTTTTCGAACATGCGGTCCAAACGTTTGGCGCGGCGTTCACCGGCCTTGGCGCTGATTTCATCCTTGGTCAGGAACCCGTCGCCATCTGTATCGGCTTCGTTAAACCGCGCGGCACCCATTGCTGCCATCTCTGCCTGGGTCACTTCACCATTGCCATCGGCATCCAACGTCTCGAAGTCTACGCGTGGCCCGTGGCGGTCGCCCTTTGCAAAGCCGGCCGTTGGCACGATTGCAACGGCAACGCCTGCTGCCAGAAGGAGAGCTTTTGCTGCGTTCATAGTCTTGGTCATTATTTAGTTTCCTTGTTTCTTGCCTCAACGCCTGATTGGCGCTGTCACAAGTACAAACGACGCCCCACCCGGTTTCCGTCGCAAAAAATTGCGACATCGCGCCGCAAGACAGGCTGTCGCGGTGCATCCACCCGCAAAATCTCGTAAAGACTCTGCACCGATCAAAGGATCTTGCCAGATGGCCACCAACACCACGATAGACATCTCTTCCGGCGACACAGCCGAGGGTCCGGGGCGGTTGGCGAAACCTGCGATGCTTAGAGGTTGGAAAAGGCGTTGTCCTAACTGCGGGAACGGCCCCCTGTTCAAAGGGTACCTAACTGTCCGGGACGACTGCGCCACTTGCGGGCAAGAACTGCATCACCACCGCGCCGACGATGGGCCTGCCTATTTGACCATTCTGGTCGTCGGCCATTTAATGGCGCCGTTCTTGCACATGACCTTTACCAAGTTTGACAACCCGGACCCTCTGGTCGTGGCATCCGTCTTCTCTGTCTTTTGCGTGGCGTCCTGCTTGTATCTGCTGCCGCGGATCAAAGGCGGGTTGATCGGCCTTCAATGGGCCAAACGGATGCACGGGTTCAAAACGCATTAATCCGCTGGACGGAGGGTCGGCCTCAGGTCACTCTGCCCCCATGAATGATGTTCCCATCAGAAACGCAGCCAGCGTGATCCTTTTGCGTGATGCACAAAGCGATCCGCGCGTCTTGATGGGACAGCGCGGGAAGAACGCGGCCTTCATGCCCAACAAATACGTCTTCCCCGGCGGCGCGGTTGATCCCGAAGACGCCGAGGTGCCGCTTGCGGCCCTGCCCGACGCCGCCAGCTTGGACCGCTTGTCGATGCGGTCACCACCGGAACTGGAACGGGCCATAATCGCATCCGCAATCCGGGAGGTTTGGGAAGAGACCGGGCTCAAGTTTGGTGCCAAGGCGTCAATACCAGATGCTTCACCCCCCGCGTGGCGCGACTTCTTGGGGTCTGGGTACGCGCCCTCTGCTGCCGGCTTTCACTATGTGTTTCGGGCGATCACCCCTCCAAAAAGGCCACGTCGCTTCGATGCAAGGTTTTTTTTGGTCAACGCCGAACGGGCAATTGGCGATCTTGATGATTTCTCGGCGGCACAGGACGAGCTGAGCCACCTTCATTGGGTTGGCTTGGATGAGGCTCGCAAATTGAACCTGCCCTTCATTACCGAGGTCGTATTGGCGGAGGTTGCCGCCCTTGCCCTGTCCGGGCAGCCACCGATGTCCGTACCATTCTTCAACAACACCCATGACACATCAGAGTTTTTGCGGCTGGCTTAGCGCCGGACCCGCAGGCATGTGATTGGCGTTTACGTTTTGGAAACAGTTCCATAATCCTGCCCTATTTTGTTGCTAGTTCCGGACCCAATGACAATGAGCATGAGCAGTCCACGGCCCTCCCAAGAGCCGACAAAAAAGCAGAGCCCCAAACGGGACCTTTGGGTCTTGTTGGGACTCATTGCGCTTTTTTTGTTTGGCTTTATAGGCTTAGCCGCATCTGTCGGCTGGGAAGAGACGTGGATGCAGCTGAGCCAGCTCAGCCCGATGCAGCTGATTGGCCTGCTGTCCTTGTCGCTTATCAACTACATACTGCGTGGTGTCCGGTGGCACTTATTTTCGCGTCGCCTGGGGCTGCCTTTGGAATTGCGCCATAACGTTCTGCATTTCATGGGCGGCTTTGCGATGACCATCACCCCCGGTCGGGTGGGCGAATTGGTACGTTTGCGGTGGATCAGCCGCCTGACAGATTGGCCGTTCGAGCGCATCTTGCCTCTGCCCTTCATTGACCGCGTGTTTGATATTGCGGCCATGGGCATCGTGCTGGCCGCCGGGGTTGTCCTGTCCCAGACAGGGACGGTCGGCGCGGTGCCGGTAGCGGTTATCGCAATTGGCTTTGCCGCTATAGTCACGCGCCCTGCCTTGCTGTCGGGGATCGTTAAGGGTCTTTGGAAGGTCATAGGCCGCTGGCCGCGCCGCTTCGTGCGTCTGTTGCAGGCCGCGCGCTCCATGGCAGTGTTCAGCGCGCCGTCTGTCGCCATTCCAGCACTGGGCCTCAGCATCATCGGATGGGCGGCAGAGGGCTACGCATTGTTCCTGCTTCTGACGTGGATGGGGGCAGACATCACGGTTGCCGCCGCAACCGTCATCTTCTTGTTCTCAACACTCGCCGGGGGTCTGACCGGTGCGCCAGGGGGGATTGGCGGCGCAGAGGCCACAATGCTGATATTGCTCGCCGCGCAAAACGTGCCCCTTGAAACAGCAGTTCCCGCCATGGCGGTCATCCGCATCACAACACTTTGGTTCGCAATACTGATCGGGTTGGTCACCTTCCCTGTCGCCGAAAAATTATCGAAAAAGGTCTGACGCTCATGCTTTGGAAAACACTTACATATTCCGGATGGGGCCGCGTGGCAGAGGCCACCGGGCCAGTCGCCCGCCCTGAACGCGTGTCTTCGCTGGCGGCGGCACTGGCCGATGATGCAGGCCCCGCGATCGGAAATTGCCGGTCTTACGGAGATGCCTGCCTGAGCGACGGGCGTAGCGCCATCAAAATGGTGCGTCTGGATCGCATGATCTCCTTTGACGCTGACGCTGGTGTTCTGGACGTCGAAGCCGGGATGTGCGTGGGCGAGATCGCAAAGATCTTCGCCCCTCAAGGCTGGCTGCCCGCTGTCATGCCCGGAACCGGGTTTGCGACAGTTGGCGGATGCATTGCCAATGATGTGCACGGCAAGAACCACCATGGTGCCGGGTCCTTCGGCCAGCACGTTGTTGAGATCACCCTCATGAACGGCGACAAAACCACCGTCATTTCACCGTCCAAAAATGCCGCGCTCTTTAAGGCAACGGTCGGCGGTTTGGGGCAAACCGGCGTCATCGTGTCGGCCAAGCTGCAACTACTGGCCTGCAAGGGCGATGTGATGATGGTCACGGAGCGTCGCATTGACGGGTTTGACGAATTTATCGAAGCCCTCGACGCCTCGCAGGCCAGCTACACAGTTGGCTGGATCGACGCCACCGCCAAAGGCGACGCGCTGGGCAGAGGGATCTTGGAAGAGGGCGAAACGGGCTACGGGCTGGTTCCAGCCAAAAAGAAAAGCAAGACGGTGCCCTTCAACGCGCCACGGTTTGCGCTGTCCAAGCCAATCGTGAAGATGTTCAACAGCGCTTATTTCCGCCGCGTGCCGGAAAACGGGCGTACATCGGTGAAACCAATTCAGGACTTCTTCTTCCCGCTGGATGCGATCCACGATTGGAACAAGCTCTACGGCAAACAGGGTTTCATGCAGTTCCAATGTGTGGTGCCTCCGGGACAGATTGATGCCCTAAAACGCATGTTGGAAAAAATTGCCCATAGCGGTTTGGCCTCCCCGCTGGCGGTCCTCAAACGCATGGGCGGCGGCGCAGCTGGCCTGATGAGTTTTCCAATGGAAGGCTACACATTGGCCGTAGATTTTCGATCCAGCGCAAAAGCCCTGAAACTAATCGCTGAATTGGAAACCACGACAGCCGAAGCGGGCGGGCGGGTCTACCTCGCCAAAGACGCCACGTTAGAGGCCAAGCACCTGCCGGCCATGTATCCGAACCTCAGCAAATTCTCGGCCGCCGCCAACAAAGCCGACCCCGACGGCAATTTTGAAACCGACCTCACAAGCAGACTTAGAATTCGGAGCGCGTCATGACCGACAATTGGATCATTCTGGGGGCCACGTCCTCTATGGCGAAGGCCTTTGCGCGAGCAGTCTCCTCGGAAGGGGCGCGTGTCTTCCTTGCCGGTCGCGATCTGGAGGATTTGCGCGTCAGCGCCTCCGATTGTGTGCAGCGCGGCGCGGAGGCCGCAGAGGCGATGATGTTTGACGCCCGCCAACAGCCCGGCTTCAAAGCGATCGTTGATCGCGTCGCCCAAGAGGATGGGATGATAAATGTGGCCGTGTTCGTAGGCTCGATGCCCGCGCAATCCGACATTGATGCCGATCCCTCTTTGATTGACGGCGTGATAAAGGACAGCTTCACCGGCCCCGCGGCCTTTCTTCAAACTATTGCGCCAGAGATGGAAGAACGCGGCGGTGGAACGGTCATTGGAGTAGGCTCCGTCGCCGGAGACCGTGGCCGGATCGGCAATTATGTGTACGGCTCTGCCAAAGCCGGCTTTCACACCTATCTCAGCGGCTTGCGCAACCGGCTCACTCGGTCGGGCGGACATGTCGTGACGGTGAAACCTGGCTTTGTGGACAGCGCCATGACTTGGGGGATCGAAGGCATGTTTTTGGTCGCACCTCCCGAAAAAGTCGCAACCGATCTGCTACGAGCGGTCGAGAAAAAGAAAAATGTGATCTACACACCGTTTTTCTGGGCAATCATCATGGGCATCATCACCCGCATTCCCGAGCGGATATTCAAGAAGATGAGCATCTGATCCGGCCTTTTGCCCACATCGTCAGATCGTCAAAATCCGAATGCCTGGTGAAATAGCCCCGCCGCGTAGAACATGATCGTGATCGTAAAGATCAATAGCGACAGGCCGTGCCGGTCTTTCATGGCGAACACAATCGGGTCGTGATCTTGCTTGCCCTTATATCCCAGTGAGACCATCCGCCACAGCCAACCCGCAATGGGGATCATCGCCACCCACAGCAGCCATTGCGATTTGTACAAGCTGATCGCTTGGTCGGTGAAGCTGTATAGGAAGAAGACGAACAAGGCCGCGAACATGCCCAAACATGCGACATTCATCAAATCCGGGCGATCGGGTTTGCCGTAACCTCGGCCCGGAAGCCTTTCATCAGATGTCGCAAGCGTCAATTCGGTAAGGCGTTTGACGCAGCCCAACGTGATGAAGACAGGGTAGATGAACACCAGCATGAATCCGGAGACGTAGATTTCCGCCGCAGCGGCACCTGCAACCACCCTTATTGTGTAGAGCGCGGCCAGCGTCGCGATGTCTACCCAGCGCAGGCGTTTCAGTTTCAAAGAATATGAAAGAGACAGCGCCATATAAAGCGCGACAATGCCGAAGAACGCCCAGTTCAGGCAAAACGCGACCCCCAATGCAAGAATGCCAAGCGCTAGACACGCCTTCATTCCAACCATTATCGGAACCGCTCCGCTGGCGAAGGGTCTGTGTTTCTTCTTCACATGAAGCCGATCTGCCTCAAGGTCGAGCAGGTCGTTGACAATATATATGCAAGAGGCCGCCGCCGAAAATGCCACTATCGCCAGAAGGATGGTCAAGAAAGGGATCAGGCCAAATTGGTGGGCCGCTATCAGCGGCAGCAACAGCAGGATGTTTTTGACATATTGGTGCGGGCGCAACGCGCGGACCAGATCTGCCCAGGCCCACCCCCCTGCCAGCTCGGTGACGCTATGTTCCGTTATCAGCTTGTGCTTCGCGCCCGGAACGGGGCCGACAATGATGGTTTCATCCGCCTTGTCCCAGATGGCAAAGTCATCCAGTTCATTTCCCGCATAGTGAAATCCGCCCTCGCCATAGGCCGCAACCAATGCATCTGCTTTCGCGGACCCGCGCAGGTTGACCCCATTCTCGGAGGCAAACACATTTGGCGACAAATCATGTGTCTGGGCAAGTTCGCGCACAAGGGACATGTCAGAGGCGGAGGCCAGCACCACCTCCACGCGTTGCTCCTTGGCGGCATCAACCACGGCTTGCACCGGTGCGCTGACAGGCATCAAGTCGACCCGGGGCTGGCTGATCTCAGCCAATTGGGCCTTCAAGGCGGCTTTATCGCCGAATGTCTCCCAAATCGCGCGGCAGGTCGCGACCGGGTCCCGCCCCAAACCGCCCCACAGGCATTCGAACAACATATCTGTGCGCAGAAACGTGCCATCCACGTCCAAAACCAGCGGCTTGGTCTTCTTCATCGCGTTAGCCCTTGGTCCGGAACACGCAGCCGTCCCCGACAAGCAGCGGCGGCGTCAAACAAATTGAACGGGCCACGCGCCACGCCGCAAGAACTTTGGGAACGTATAGTCGGGTCTCGGCAAAGGGCGGCACGCCATTATGGGTTCGCACGGCGCCTTCTCCCGCGTTATATCCGGCCAGCGCCAGGATCGGGTCCCCTTTGAATTCCGTCATCAGCCAGTCCAGATAGGCGACCCCGCCTTTGATGTTTTGCACGGGATCGGTGGAATCGGTCACGCCAAACCGCGTCGCGGTATCGGGGATAAGTTGCATAAGCCCTTGCGCGCCCGCGCTGCTCTCCACGCTGACGCGGCCGCCTGACTCAACGGCGATCAACGCCAAAACCAATGCAGGCGAGATTTTCTTATCAAGTGTCTGGATAAGAATGTCCGTGCCATGGGCTGACGCGATCTTTTGCAAAGTGTCCAGGCGCGGCTCAGGAACGCCTTTGCCAGACGGTGCTTTGGCGACATGTTCAACAGCGTCCGTAAAGCGTCCGCGCACAGGTGTCCCAAGATCCGGCGAAATTTCGTCCCAGAACCAATCAAGGTCCGAGGATTTCGGCTTCGTCCCGGTGCTGGCCGGGGCAGCTGCGACTTTCGGCTGATCTTCTGGCTTGATCTGAACGGTGATGCGCCGCCCTGCCCCCGCTTTTGGCGGCGCTATCTTGCGAAAGGTGAAATCACCACCAAAAGCTGGTTTGTGTGAGCCTGCAATTGCGACGTCACCCACGCAAAGCGCGAGCGCCATTATTGTCATTGCTAGTCTGTTCGACATGACCTGCCCGATCTGTCCGGTTGTTTTTGTTATTTTTTTCGAGTCTACGCGGAAGTTGATCCGCAAAACCACCAAATCAGGCGATTTTCTGTGGCAAAGCCGCCATATTCGGCATGCATGACACACCTAAAATTTTCCAAATCAATCAATTTAGGAATTTTTATCCATACTTAACAAACGGTTAAGACATTTTTTACTCTTTTTCGCACCTGCTGAAAAATTGAACCAATCGCGCCGCACTGTTGCCCTGATTGGACTGGATAACACTCCACATACCGAGACGGGGATGAGGAACGGAACAGAGGCCGGACCAAATCACACAACCTAGCTCGGCATACTTGGAAACTGAAAACTGACTATATCCTTGGAGGGATACACAATGACTAAACTGTTCAAAAACTTCGTAGCTGACGAATCTGGTGCCGTGACTGTTGACTGGGTTGTTCTGACCGCAGCCATCGTTGGCCTGGGCATTGCTGTTATGGCATCTGTTTCGGACGGCCTGCAGGACCTGTCCGGCGACATCGACAACCAGCTGTCCGACCAAGGTATCTCGACTACTTTCTAAGTGGTCTACCGTTCCTAAGAACGGACCTAATCGGGAAAGCCGCGCTCATCGTAGCGCGGCTTTCTTCTATTTTGCGCCCCGATAAGCGTCATTTTCGAAACGGTGAGTTTCTGCGACACGCCATTTCCCGAAGAGTTCTGACGCATTTCTGACAAATTTGACCTTAATAATGGTCAACAAGGGGTGAAGTACGAGTACCGCCGGTGAAGGCCCGGCTTGCTGCCAATGAGGATAAGATAGTGAACTGGATAAAAAGTTTTGCACTGGAAGAAGACGGTGCAGTGACAGTGGATTGGGTCATCCTGTCGGCGGGTGTCATCAGCCTGGCTCTTGCCGCTGTTGGCGTTATCACCGATGGCACCGAAGACATTTCTGGTGACGTTGACACAAAGCTGAAGACTCAGCTGATTAGCACCAGCTTCGACACCGACGACAGCGTATAAATTCCGTTCTATAGCCGCACCCCGTGTGGTCGAAAATTAAGCCACAGGGCCGTCTTGCAGAAGCGCCCTGTTTTTGGCCGTGGCCCCCAAGACATCTGGCGACAGACTAGTCAAAACGCCCCAACCTCATCACTTTCAGATCAAGGTTTCGCCGCAATCGGGGCGTAGCACTTCCAGTAATCATCGACCTCCTGGGTATTGGGGGGTGTGAAATTGTATTCTGAAAGGGGCAAGAGATGAGGGTTTTATTTGGGCTGGTACTGGTCGTGGGGATCGGGCTGGCAGGATTTGCGGCCTATATGGCCAAGAACCGGATCGGGGAATATCAAGCGACTTTGGCCGAACAACAAGCCAAGATCGCAAGCAATGTTCCGCTTGAACCGGTCTTCGTGCTGAAGCGCCGCATCGCTTATGGCGAACGGCTGACGAAGAAAGACGTCAAAATCATCGCATGGCCAGAAAACGCCATTCCAGAGGGCGCGTTTCAAGAGGGCACAGAGCTGTTCCCGGAGTCCGGCGAACTTCGCACTGTGTTGCGAGTCATGGAAAAGGACGAGGCCGTTCTGGCTCTGAAAGTGACCGAGCCTGGCGAGGATGCCGGTGTGTCTTCGCGTCTCGCAAAGGGTATGCGTGCGTTCGCGCTGCGTGTGGACGTCTCCTCCGGTGTTTCGGGCTTCTTGCGCCCGGGCGACAACGTGGACGTCTATTGGACCGGCGAAACGCGTGGTCGTAACGTGACCAAGCTGATTGAGACCAATTTGCAGTTGCTGGCCGTTGACCAGATTGCAGATGGCGACCGCAACGCTCCAACAATTGCGCGGACCGTCACCGTGATGGCCTCCCCGCAACGCATTGGCGCATTGGCACAGGCCCAGTCTTCCGGTCGCCTGACCCTGTCGCTTGTTGGCGCGGGTGATGACACCGAGGTTGCAGCCATCGAAGTTGACCAGAACCAGCTGCTTGGCATCGAGGAAAAGGTCAAAATCGAACAACAGGCGGAGCGCGTTTGTACGATTAAGACACGCAAAGGTGCCGAGGTTGTGGAAATACCGATCAAATGCACTGAGTAGGCCTAACCTCCTTTAGCAAAACAGATAAGGCGTGACACATCATGTAGGTGTCGCGCCTTATCTATTTACCACAGATGGACAGGTGTTGCCGCGCACCCACATAAACAACGCGCCTCAACCACCTGATTCTTGCAATAAAACCGGAAATCGCACATGGTTTCCGCAAGATGGGCAAAAGACCCACTCACTCCAGTGATCAGAGAGGCAGGATCACATGAACATGAAGCAGCTTATATGCGCGGGCCTGATCGGCCTTGCGTCTACTACGTTTACACCAGTCATGGGTTTTGCTCAAAATCTGAGCATTACGAGCGGGTCAACCGCCCGGAACCTCAACGTCGCAATCAACCGCGCCGTTGTCGTCGAAAGCGACGTACCGTTCGCGGAACTTTCAGTCGCTAACCCCTCTATCGCGGACATCGCGACATTGTCGGACCGCACAATCTACGTGCTGGGCAAGGCACCCGGGCGCACAACGCTCACTTTGCTTGGCCCCGACGGCAAACTCATCACAAATGTTGAAGTGCGCGTCTCCCCTGACATCGCAGAATTCAAAGAACGCCTCCGCGAAGTACTGCCAGGCGAAAAAATCGAGGTACGCACCGCCAATGACGGGATCGTCCTGTCGGGCACCGTGTCTTCCATCCAAAAACTGGACCGCGCCCTTGATCTGGCACGACGCTACGCGCCCGAGGCGGTCTCAAACCTGATGAGCGTCGGCGGCACTCAGCAAGTTATGCTGAAGGTGCGTTTCGCCGAAATGAGCCGTTCGGTCTCGAAAGATCTCTCTGTAAGCCTCGGCTTCCAGACCGCAGGCGGCAACGTTGGCGCGAATGGTTTCACAAACACGCTTCAGGGCAACGGCAACCCTGCCACCTTCGGGACCGGTGGAACAATCGCATCGTCTCGTGAACGCAATGGGGCATTGGCCATCGGCTTCGGCAGCGGCAGCCTGCAAGCTGCGGTTCTTATTGAAGCACTTGAATCCAAAGGGCTTGTTCGCACTCTCGCCGAACCAAACCTGACCGCGCTCTCTGGCCAGCAGGCCGAGTTCCTCGCAGGCGGCGAAGTTCCGATCCCAATTCCAAGCGACAATGGCATTGCCATCGAATATCGCCCCTTCGGTGTTGAGCTTGCCTTCACACCAACCGTGGTCGACCAGGATGTGATTAACCTGAACTTGGCCACCTCGGTATCGAGCTTGGACACAACCAACACGATCACGATTGACGGCACCTCGGTTCCGGGCTTCAGCAAGCGCGCGTCCTCCACAACGGTTGAGCTGCGTGACGGCGAAAGCTTCGCAATCGCCGGGCTTTTGCAGGATGACTTTGCAGACCTGTCCAGCCAAGTGCCATGGCTCGGGGACCTGCCGGTTCTTGGCGCTCTGTTCCGCAGTGCAAACTACGCTCGGAACCAGACAGAGCTGGTGATTATCATCACAGCCCACCTTGTCACACCAAGCCGCGGCGACAGTTTCGTACTGCCAACCGACCGCATCCGTCCACCAACCGAACGCGAGCTGTTCCTGAATGGTAAAGTCGCACAGACTGTGCGCAGTTCCAAAGGCGCTACAGGCGAAGTAGCCCGCCAGGACTTCTCGGGCTCATACGGCTACGTTTTGGAGTAATATCAGATGTTTAAGTCAACCAGCACCATCGCACTACTCGCCGTTATGACCGTCAGTCTCAGCGCTTGCGGTGGCGATTTCTACCGCGAAGCCGGCGCAACCGTCGACGAGGGCGGCTTCGGCAACCCGACCATGACCAACACGCTGATCTCCACAGGTCAGCTGGCGGTGGCGGAAGGTCTTGCAAACAGATTTGCAAATGAAGTCTCGCCATCGGTCAACTTTGCCTTCGGCAGCTCTACCTTGGATGCCACGGCCAGACAGGTGCTGCTCAAGCAGGCCAACTGGATCCGTCAATTCCCCGAAGTTCGCTTCCGGGTCTACGGCCACACCGATTTGGTTGGCTCCAACAGTTCCAACAAGGCCCTTGGCCTGCGTCGCGCCAATTCGGTCGTCTCTTTCCTGACCCGTCAGGGGATCAGCCGGTCGCGTCTTGAAGCGGTCGTCTCCTTCGGCGAAACGCAGCCGCTGGTTGTGACCCAGGGCCGCGAACGTCGCAACCGCCGGACAGTGACGGAAGTCACAGGCTTCGTGCAAGGGCACCCTGCCCTGCTCGACGGTAAGTATGCTCAGATCATCTACCGCGAACATGTTGAATCTGCGGGACGTTCCGTCTTTGACGAAGTCTCCGCCGGTGTGACCCAATAAACTCAATCTGGGGAATGTTGCAAATAGCTGCACATTCCCCAGTTTTAGGCCATTTTGGCCGCAATCTCGCCCACATTCCCCAGCATTGATTGTCCCGAGAACGCCGACAATTCCGACTTAAAACGGAAAATTCGGTTCAAAATAGGCAATCAGGTTGTCTCGACGCTAACGCTTCAGAAAGCAGGTCGAGGTAGCCACAGACCCGAATCCGATCCGGGGCAGTTGGGACAAGAGCATGACGAGTAATGTAGCATTACAACCAGAGGCGGCACCAATTGCCGCTTGTACCGTCGCCCGCGACGTTCAGAACTTTGATCTGCTGATCGAAGACATGGAAACCGAGCTTGGCGAAAGCTGGGGTGATCTGAACTTCAACGACGCCAACGCATATCTCAGCCAGCCTGACGCCAGCGAGCTTGAGTTCATCGCCATCGCGGTGGATCAACAAGACGAGGACAAGCTGACCGAGATCGGCGACCTGATTACCCGCACCAAAGACATGGGCATCCGGGTGATTTTGATCGCAGATGACCTGTCGCCAATTGCATTGCACCAGTTGTTGAAGCTGGGTGCAGATGATTTTGTGCCCTATCCGTTGCCGGAAGGGGCGTTGCACGATGCGATTGAACGCATCCGCACCCCGGACCCGGAACCCGTCGTCATCTACGAAGAAGCGCCCGCCGCAACAGGTGGCACGTCGCTGCGCACCGCCAAACCTGGCGACTGCAACGGCGTTATCCTTCCGGTACATGGCCTTGCAGGTGGGGCGGGCAGCTCCACATTTGCCGTTAACCTCGCTTGGGAGTTGGCGACCGTAGACAAGAAGAACAGCCCAAAGGTGTGCTTGCTTGATCTGGACTTCCAGTTCGGCTCCGCCTCGACCTATCTGGACCTGCCCCGCCGCGATGCGGTTTACGAGCTGTTGTCCGACATCGAAAGCGCGGATGACGAGGCCTTCAAACAAACTTTGCTGCAGTTCAACGAGACGATAAGCGTCCTGACCGCGCCCGCTGACATTTTGCCATTGGACCTGGTCAGCCCGGCCGAGATTGAGGCTTTGGTCAAATTGGCCCAGCGCAACTTCGATTTTGTCGTCATCGACATGCCAACATCGCTGGTGCAATGGACCGAAACTATTCTGGGTCTGTCTCAGGTGTATTTCGGTCTGCTGGAATTGGACCTGCGCTCCGCGCAAAACGCCCTGCGTATGATCCGCGCCCTCAAGGCCGAAGATCTGCCGCATGAAAAAATTCGGTATGCGCTGAACCGCGCGCCGAAATTTACGGATATGGCCGGTAAGAGCCGCGCCAAACGCATGGCTGAAAGCCTTGATATCGACCTGTCCTTGCACTTGCCCGATGGCGGCAAGCAGGTCCCGCAATCCTGCGATCATGGCCTGCCTATTGCTGATACCGCGGCGAAAAACCCGCTGCGCAAGGAAATCGCGAAACTTGCTCAATCGCTGCTCGATGTCGAGCGCGTTGAAGAGACCGGATAGGGGCTACGATCATGTTTTCACGTTACAAAAAGTCTGACGAGGCTGCAAAACCCGCAGCAGTCGCCGCACCGGAACCGGTCGAGAAAAAAGCCGAAGCGCCAGCGCCGCGCCCGGTGGCCAAGGTCCCTGTGGATTCCGCCGCGGCAGACAAGGATCTCAAGCGCCGGCAGAAGCTGGAACAAATTCGGTCCGAATTGCACCACCGCTTGCTGGACAACTTGAACCTGGCCGCGTTGGAAGACGCGCCGGAAAAGGAACTCAAAGCCGAAATCGCTGCAATCTGCGCCGAGGGCCTGGAAGAAATGGCGATCATCCTGAACAAGGAAGAGCGCCAGAACCTCCACTCGGAACTGTTCGACGAAGTGACCGGCCTCGGGCCCCTTGAACCGCTTCTGAAAGACGAAACCGTCAACGATATTCTGGTCAACGGCCCAAATCGCGTGTTCATCGAACGCGACGGTAAGCTGGAACTGACCGCCACGCGTTTCAAGGACGAAAAGCATCTGCTGCGCATCATCGACAAGATCGTGTCCGCCGTTGGCCGTCGCGTCGATGAAAGCAACCCTTACGTGGATGCCCGTTTGAAAGACGGCTCGCGTTTCAACGCCATGGTGCCGCCAATTGCGGTGGACGGCTCGCTCGTCTCCATTCGTAAGTTTAAGAAAGAAAAGCTGGGCATCGACGACCTGTGCAAATTCGGCGCCTTCTCGGAAGAGATGGCCGCGTATTTGCAAGCCGCCGTTGCCTGTCGGCTGAACATCATCGTGTCGGGCGGTACCGGCTCTGGTAAAACGACCACGCTGAACGCGCTGTCGTCTTTCATCGACAACTCGGAACGCATCCTGACGATCGAGGATACGGCCGAACTTCAGCTCCAGCAGGTCCATGTCGGCCGGATGGAATCGCGCCCCGCCAACGTTGAAGGCAAAGGCGCAGTTTCGCAGCGCGACTGTCTCAAGAACGCCCTTCGGATGCGCCCTGACCGCATCATCGTGGGGGAAACGCGTGGCGAAGAAGTTATCGACATGTTGCAAGCCATGAACACGGGCCACGATGGGTCGATGACCACGATCCACGCCAACTCTGCGCGTGACGGGGTTTCGCGTCTGGAAAACATGATTGCGATGGCCGGTATCGAAATGCCGATCAAAGCGGTGCGCGCACAAATCTCAAGCGCTGTGAACCTGATCGTGCAGGCCTCGCGTCTGCAAGACGGCTCGCGCCGCATGGTGTCGATCACCGAAATCACCGGGATGGAGGGCGACGTTATCTCCATGCAGGAAGTGTTCCGCTATCAGCGCCTTGGCCTGAAACCCGACGGCAAAATTCTTGGGCAGTTCACCCCGCTCGGTGTGCGCTCGCATTATTCGGACCGGTTCAAGCAGTGGGGCTACGATTTGCCTGCCTCCATCTATGAACCTGTTGCGGCGGAGTAATCAGTCATGAACATTTCATTCGAACCACTCCTGTACGGCATTATCTTTGTCGCCGTGCTGATGATGATCGAAGGCATCTATCTGGTGGTCTTCGGCAAATCCATCAGCCTGAACAGCAAGGTGAATCGCCGCTTGGACATGATCCAAAAAGGCGGGTCGCGCGAAAAGGTGTTGGAACAGCTCCGCAAGGAGATGAACCAGCATATGAAATCCGGCGGCATCCCGCTCTATTCGATGCTCGCGGACAAGGCGCAGCGCGCCAATATCGCGTTCTCGCCCACCGCGCTGATCGGGATCATGGCCGCCTTGTCGGTCGTGGTATTCATGATCTTGTCGCAGATGACAGCTGCATCCGCGCCCATTCGGGGTCTTATCGCTGTCGCAATGGGCATCGGCGCGGTCTATGTCTGGGTGAACAACAAATGCAAAAAGCGTCTTGCCTTGCTGGAGGAACAGCTGCCTGACGCCATTGAATTGATGGTGCGCTCGCTCCGCGTTGGACATCCGTTTTCCTCCGCCATCAACATCGTCGCCAAGGAAGTCGCTGACCCGCTTGGCACAGAATTCGGCGTTATCGCGGACGAGGCCGCCTATGGTCGCGACGTGTCAGAAAGCCTCAAACACCTGGCCGAACGCATGGACATGCAGGATTTGCGCTTCCTTGCCGTGGCCGTGACCATCCAACAAACGTCCGGTGGTAACCTCGCCGAAATTTTGCATGGCCTGTCTCAGGTTATCCGCGCCCGGTTCAAGCTGTTCCGCCGCGTGAAGGCCATCACCGCCGAGGCCAAATGGTCCGGCATGTTCCTGTCTGTTTTCCCGCTGCTCGCGCTGGTCGGGATCAACATCATGGAGCCAGATTATTATGTCGACGTGAAGGACACCGAGTTCTTCATCCCTGCCTGCCTCGCCGTGGGCGTGTTCCTGACCGTAAACATGATCTTTATGCGGATCATGGTGAACATCAAAGTGTAATGGATCAGACCGATGCTTGACCAAATCAACACCTATCTCATCGACATGCTTGGCCCTCTGGGCCCGCTGATTGCCGTTGGCTTTCTTGGCGTGATCCTGATCCTCGTGACCTTGCCGATCATGATGAACAAAAAGCAGGATCCAATGGATCGCCTGAAGGCGCGGGTCAAGAAGAACGGCGGCCAGGAAACCGCCTCGTCTGAAGCCGCGGCCTTGCGGCGCAAGGGCGGCACCGACAAGCTTGATAAATACGCCAAATTCCTTGAGCCCGAGGACAAAGAACAGCTGGCAGGCATGAAGCTGAAGTTGCTGCAGGCCGGCTACAAACAAAAGTCCGCTGTGCGCACATTCCACTTCATGCAATTTGCGCTGGGTTTGCTGTTCCTCACCTTTGGCCTGATCTACGCGCTGTTTCTTGCAGGCGACGACATATCGACGCGCAACCTGATCTTGTCGATCGTCATTCCCGGCGGTGCGGGCTACTACCTGCCCAAATACTGGATCGAACGCCGCAGTCAGGAACGTGTCACCCAGATCGAAGCCGGTTTCCCCGATGCGCTTGACCTGATGTTGGTGTGCGTCGAGGCCGGCCAAGGTCTCGATCAGGCGATCATTCGCGTGGCGTCCGAAATTCGGGCCGGCTACCCCGCTTTGGCCGATGAATTTGAAATCGTCGCCCACGAGATGAAGGCCGGTAAGGACCGCGTGACCGTCTTGAAGGACATGTCGGAACGCGCAGGCGTGCCGGATGTGTCGTCCTTTGTGACGGTGATGATCCAGTCCGCGAGCTTTGGTACCTCCATCGCCGACGCGCTGCGGGTCTACGCCTCGGAAATGCGTGACAAACGGGTCATGCGTGCCGAAGAAAAAGCAAACGTCCTGCCGACAAAGCTGACACTGGGCACGATGATGTTTACGGTGCCGCCATTGATGATTATCCTGATCGGACCATCAATACACGACATCTACGTCAACCTTAACGGCGGTGGTTTATAGCGTTTGAAACATGTGGTGGGGACCGCGCTGATCCTGACAGCTCTCGCTGCGTGCGAGCCTAAGCCCCCGGCCACCGGCACGGGGGCTGACCCCTTTGCGCCAGCAGGATCTGTGGGCCGAGCTGAATCCGTGGACGGCCTGATCGTCGGCCACCGGCTGATGGCGGCGGGCGAATATGAACTGGCGCTCAAAGCCTATCTGCGCGCCGCGGGCGAGACCGGGACCACCGTCGATGTTCTTTCGGCGCTGGGCTCGGCGAACATTCATCTGGGCCGCCTCGGGCAGGCCGAAGACCTGCTGCGCAAGGCCATAAAAGAAGACCAGAAATTCGTGCCCGCATGGAACAACCTCGGCGTTGTGTTGATGGAGCGCCAAAAAATTGCCGAAGCCGCCCGCGTGTTTCAAACCGCCTTCGCGCTGGATAGTGGCAATTCTGACGAAATCCGGCAAAACCTGCAGCGCGCGCTCGCACAAATCGAAAATCCCGCGTATACAAGTGAAAAGAAAGAAGCCTTCGACTTGGTACGTCGTGGCAGAGGGCAGTACTTGATCCTATCAACGCCCTAAGCCGCACGCGCCGAATAAAAAACAAAATGAAGGCCGTATTGAGAGCAGCAGAGGACGCAAAAACATGCGCCATACCAAAGCAGTTATGCTGTGCATTTCCGGTGCACTAGCCCTTTCCGCCTGTGGAAAATCTGAAGAAGGCGAAGTGACCCGCGCCCTGAAAGGCGTTAACGTCATTGACGAAAGCAATCTCAACGACATCATGCTGACCTCGGCGGATCCGAACGAGGCGATCACCTATTTCCAACGCACGCTGAACGACAACCCCGATCGCATCGACCTGCAACGCGGGCTGGCCACCTCGATGATCCGCGCGAAACGCGCAACCGAGGGCGCCGTGCTTTGGAAAAAAGTAACCCAGCACGAAGACGCAACCCATGACGACCAAATGAGTTATGCCGATGCGCTGATCCGCACCGGTGATTGGGATGGCGCGGAAAAGGTGCTCGACGCCGTTCCGCCCACCATTGAAACCTTCCAACGCTACAAGCTTGAGGCCGTCATCGCCGACAGCAACAAAGAGTGGAAGAAGGCCGACAGTTTCTACGAGACCGCGATTGGCCTGACCACGGCGCCGGGAAGCATCCTGAACAACTGGGGCTATTCCAAGCTCAGCCGCGGCGACTACCGCGAGGCAGAGCGGCTCTTTGGCGAGGCCATCACCTACGATTCCGGGCTCTTCACCGCCAAGAACAATATGGTTTTGGCCCGCGCCGCGCAGAAAAACTACACCCTGCCCCTCATCAATGTAACGCAGGTCGAGCGCGCGCAACTGCTGCACACAATGGCTTTGGCCGCGATCAAGCAGGGCGACACAAACACTGGCAAGGACCTACTTGAGCAGGCCATCGAGACGCATCCACAGTATTTCGAGGCCGCCCAGCGCTCCTTGAACAAGCTGGACAGCTAAGCCTCATGTTGTTGCCTGCGTCGGCTGCGCTGTGGTTTCTGCCCTTCGTTTTGCCCATTTGCCTTTGGGTGGCGTGGTCCGACCTCGCCACCATGAAGATCCCCAACAAAGCGGTTCTGGCGCTGATGGCGGTCTATGTGGTCATCGGCCTGATCGCCCTGCCCTTCGCGCAATGGGCGTGGCAACTTACGCATTTCCTGGTGGTTCTGGCCGTGTGTTTCGTGCTATCCATCACGGGCATCGTCGGGGCGGGCGACGCCAAATTCGCAGCCGCCGCCGCGCCGTTTGTGATGCTGGCCGACAGCGTGAACATCGCAGCCATTTTCGCAATTTGTACCGTTGTGGGCTTTGTCACGCACCGCGTTGCGCGGGTCACGCCGTTCCGCAAGCTGACGCCCAACTGGGAAAGTTGGGAACGCACCCGCGACTTCCCCATGGGGTACCCGCTGGCGGGCACCTTGCTAGTCTATCTGGTCTGCGCGTTGATCTACTGACGCTTGGCGTAAAGCCGGTACAGCTCGGTGCTGCGCACCTCCTCCAAGACCAGCCCGTCAATTGCGTCCAAATCTTGCGTGATCGCTTTGAACGTGCGCGGCGTCACGGGGCAGGTCGGCACCAGCAGGTAATCCGCGTTTTCAAACCCTGACAGCTGCCCGTAATACCAAGGCGCCGCCCCTTCCAGCGGCGCGAAGCCGCCAAACATCCAGACGCCCCCGAACGTGTCCGCCGTGAATATTCGGGCGTCGTCGTCCAGACCAAAGGCCCGCAGGTCCGCCGCCACGTCCCGCATGATCCCAAGCAGCCCCAGCTCTTGCTGGCACGACGGGTAGGTCACGCCTTGAAACACCACGTCCGGCTCCTCGTCCGCAATCTCGTTTAGCGCCGTAAATTGCGGGTCCTGAAACGTGATCGTGCGACGCTCCTGCACCCGGTTCACGCGGTTCGCGGGCGTGTAAATGTCGGTATGTGGCGCGGTCTGAAACACGGCGGCAAAGCGCTCCTCCTTCGCCATGAAATGCCGCCATGGGCTGGCCGCCATGTTGAAAAACGATGGCGAGATCAGCGTCAGCGCCACCACCGCCAAGCCCAGATGCTTTGGGGTGCTGCCAGCCAGCAGCATCACAACGCAAAGAAGCGCCAACCATTTGGGATCGTTGCCGTAATTCTGGTAGGTCACATATAAAAATGCCGGTGCCAGCAAAATCAGGACCAACCCCAGTTCCGGCTTTTCACCCTTCCGCAGTACCCAGATGCTGGCCGCCAAAACCGCGTTGCCAATGATAAAGCGCGGGGCCAGCAGCAAGGTCATCCAATCCACGCCGGGCCGGGGCCGAATGCCGGAATTTGTGACCTGCAAAATGTCGCCAATATAGGCCTGCCAAAACCCAAAACCGGCCAGCACGGTCGGCACCAGCATGCACACCATCACGCTCACCACACCCGCCGCCATCGCGACCCAGGCCTGCCGCAGCACCAACGCCACAATCAATGCAGGCGCAAAGGCCACCGCAAAGGTGACCTTGCCAAGAATGAAGAATGACATGGCCAGCCCGATGATGATCCCGTCAATGATCTGCGAGCCGCCCTCGCGCGGCGCAAACACCGCCAGGGGCACGGCCAGAAACGCCAAAGCCCAGGCCCAGCGGTTGTAATGCATCGAGATCGAGACGCTGTCGCGCGCCTCCCCATGAACCAACGCAAGGGTCATGACCAATACCAGCCCGCCAAATGCGTAGCCCATCGCGGGCGTCATGCGGGTCTTGGCAACGTAGTAAACGGGAAGGGTCATCGCCGCCGCCACGGCAATTTGCGCCATCAGGATCGCGGCACCAACCCCGAAGCCCGCCTTCACAAAAGCGGCCATTGGCAGGAAACCGGCCACCCCCAATGGGGTCACAAAATCCAGATGCGGCCACTGCCCGTGCTCCATTCGCCGCAAAATTTCGATCAAATGCAACGCATCGCCTTCATGGCGATCTATGTAAAGCCCACCTTTTGCAAGCTGGACGCCGCCAAAAACTACAACAATACCAATGAGATACATGAATAACCTGCCCGCGCCTGCTCGGCTCATATCTCTGCCCCGATGTTATTTTTTTGGAAACCCTACACACACTATCCTGCATTTCAAAGCGGCATCGGTTTTTGTTGTTTGAAAGCGGGTTGAGCGGTACGATACGCCCAATAAAAGCCGAAATTGGCATGTAAGGCAGAGCAATGAATATGCAAGCACCCACCGGGGTGGTCGCTCCGGCGCCCCCGAAGACGTTGGCCGATACCGGTCTGACGATTGTCATGATGCGCGACATCATGTTGAAAACCATGTTCCGCAAGAACCTCGAACATGTCTCCTCTATTGCGGAGGCGATTTGCCTCTCCCTGCCCCTCACGCAGCAGCTCGTCGAAATTGCGCGCGAACAACGGCTGGTCGAAGCGCAAGGTACCTTGCACGCGGGCTCCGGCTCGGAAATGGCATTCCAGCTGTCGGATGCAGGCAAATCCCGCGCCTTGGACGCGCTGGCGCAGTCCGAATATTACGGCGCGCTGCCGGTTCCCTTGGACATCTACAAAGAACAGGTGCAGCGCCAGTCCGTCAAAAACGTGCAAATCACGCGCGACCGCCTGCTGGCCAATATGGGCCACCTGATCCTGCCCGACACCCTGCTCGAAGAACTGGGCCCGGCGGTCAGCTCGGGTCGGTCAATCCTGCTTTACGGCCCTCCGGGCAACGGTAAGTCCGCGATTTCAAACGGCATTCGGGATGCGCTTGGCGATGTGATCTACATCCCCCACTGCATCGAATATGCGGGCCAGGTCATCACGCTGTATGACCCGATCGTTCATACATTGATTGATGATGTGCCGGACGCGGTCTCGTCCCTGCGCCGCACCGACAACCGCTATGACAAGCGCTACCTGCTCTGCGAACGCCCCACCGTCATGACGGGTGGTGAATTGATGCTCGACATGCTCGATCTGAACTATAACCCCGTGTCGCGGACCTATCAGGCCTCGCTGCAGCTCAAGGCCACCGGCGGCGTGTTCATCGTGGACGACCTTGGCCGTCAGGAAGAACCGCCACAGGCGCTTATCAACCGCTGGATTGTTCCAATGGAAGCGGGCTACGACATCCTCGCCCTGCAATCGGGCGAGAAGTTCGAGGTGCCGTTTGACACGCTCGTCGTCTTCTCCACCAACTTCCACCCCAACAAGCTGTTCGACAGCGCGGCGTTGCGCCGGATTTTCTACAAGATCAAGATTGATGGCCCCACACAGGAAGAATTCCTCAAGGTCTTCGCCATGGTCGCCAAGAAGAAGAAAATGCCGCTGGATGAGGAAACGCTGATCCATATGTTGAAGGTCAAATACCCGACCATCGACAATATCTACGCCAACTACCACGGCAACTTCCTGATCGACCAGATGATCAGCGCCTGTGAATATGAAGGCACGGCCAACCACATGACGCCGGATCTGCTGGACCGCGCATGGTCGCATATGTACGTCCTCGACGAAGAAATCGTGCATTAGATGCAGCCCGGCTTCGGGACCGTCGGCCTTGCCGGCTGCGGGACAATGGGGGCGCCTATGCTGGGCGCCCTTTTGCGTGCCGGCATCGACGCGCGCGGGCTGGACATCCGCCCACCTGCGCAGTTCGGCGACCTGCCTGTCACCACCGACGCCGCGCAGTTCTATGACGGGCTGCACACCCTCATCACCGTCGTCCGCGACATCCCCCAGACCGATCAGGTGCTGCAACAGGCCGTCCACGCCCCCGACCTCAAAACCATCATCATCAGCTCCACTCTCAGCCCCCGCTATGTGCAAGCCCTGCCCAGCAGGCTTCCAAACCACATCACCCTGATCGACGCCCCCATGTCCGGGGCCGAGGTCCGCGCCAAGGACGCAACCCTGTCCTTCATGCTCGGCGGCGACGCCGCGACGCTCGACCTACACCAGCCGCTCTTTGACGCGATGGGCGCGCATGCCCACCGTATGGGGCCATTCGGGGCGGGCATGCAGTCGAAAGTGCTCAACAACCTGCTGGCGGCCTCCAACACCATGATGACCCGGCTGGTTCTGGATTGGGCCGACGCCGCAGGCCTCGATGAAACCAGGCTGCTCGCGCTCATCAACACCTCGTCGGGCCAAAACTGGATGGCCTCAGGCTTCAACGAGATCGAATTCGCCCGCAAAGGCTACGACACGACCAACTCCCTCGGCATCCTCAAGAAAGACATCGAAAGCGCGCTCGACGCCGCGCCAAACCAAGCCGATACCCGCCTCCCCGACCTGCTGGCCGATATGGTGCAGCGCCTCAAACCCCGCGCCTGACCCTATCATTGTTCCAAAAATATCCCCGCCGGAGGCATCCCGCCCTACCCATCTGCACCGGACCTTCTAAATTAGGGCCATGACGCAGCTGCCCACCCACATCTCCGACTGGTTCGCCGCCAAGGGCTGGCAGGTGCATCCCCATCAGCAGGCCATGCTCGACGCGGCGCTGGCCCCCTCCACGCTGCTCATCGCCCCCACGGGCGGCGGCAAAACCATGGCGGGGTTTCTGCCAACGCTGGCCGATCTGCATGGCAACCCCAAACCGGGCCTGCACACGCTCTATGTCTCGCCACTCAAGGCGCTCGCCGCCGACATCAAGCGCAACCTGCGCGCCCCTGTCGATGAGATCGGCCTCGATATCCGCATCGAGGACCGGACCGGCGACACCACCTACACCCAAAAGCGCCGCCAACGCGTGGACCCGCCCCATATCCTGCTGACCACGCCCGAAAGCCTCGCCCTGCTGCTGACCTACGAGGACGCCCCGCGCATATTCGACGGCGTGCAGCGCATTATCGTGGATGAAATCCACGCGCTTGCCGAAAGCAAACGCGGCGATCAGCTGATGCTGGCCCTGTCACGGCTGCAAAGCCTCGCCCCCGACCTGCGCCGCGTCGGCCTGTCGGCCACCGTTGAGGACCCGCAGGCCATCGCCAATTTCCTCGCCTGCCACCCGCAGCCCACGCAGATCATCCACGCCGATCCCGGCCCTGACCCCGACATCGCCATGCTCGAAACCGAAGAGCCGCCCCCATGGTCCGGCGCGGGCGGCAAATATGCGATCCCGGCGGTGCTGGAACAGGTGCGCCAGCACCAGACCACGCTGATCTTTCACAACACGCGGGCGCAGGCCGAAATCTTCTTTCACAACCTGTGGCTGGCCAATGACGACCAGCTGCCCATCGGCATCCATCACGGGGCGCTCGCCAAGGAACAGCGCCTCAAGGTCGAACAGGCCATGGTCGACAACACGCTCAAGGCCATTGTGTGTACCGGCTCGCTTGATCTGGGCATCGACTGGGGCGATGTGGATCTGGTCATCCAGATCGGCGCCCCCAAAAACGTCAAACGTCTGGTGCAACGCATCGGCCGCGCCAACCACCGCTACAACGCGCCGTCCAAGGCGCTGCTGGTTCCCGCAAACCGGTTCGAAATCGTCGAATGCAAGGCCGCGCTTGATGCTGTCAAAGCCTATGATCTCGACGGCGAGCCGCGTGGCGATGGCCCGCGCGACGTGCTGTGCCAGCACATCCTGAACTGCGCTGCCTCAGGCCCCTTTGACGCGGGCCACCTCTATGGCGAGGTCACAACGGCAGGCCCCTACGCCTCCCTCACGCCGGAAAAATTCGACAAATGCCTCGAATTTTGCGCCACAGGCGGCTACGCGCTGCGCGCCTATGACCGCTACCAACGCTTGCTGCAAAAGGACGGCAAATGGCAGCTCAGGGACCCCCGCGCCGCCCAACAAATCCGTATGAACCTTGGCACGATCATCGACACTGAAACCCTCAAGGTCCGGCTCAAAGCCCGCAAAGGCCCGGGCTCTGGCGGCACGCCCCTGGGCGAGATCGAGGAAGGGTTTGCCGCCACCCTCAGCCAGGGCGACACCTTCCTGATCGGCGGCCAGATCGTCAAATACGAGGGCCTGAACGAGATGACCGTGCAGGTCACCCGCTCCCCTTCCGACAGGCCCCGCATCGCCACCTTCATGGGCACCAAGTTTGCAACCTCAACCCAGCTCAGCGACCGCATTTTGCGCATCCTGCAGCAAGACACGTGGCCCGACCTGCCCGGCCACACCGCCGAATGGCTGCAGCTGCAACGTGAACGGTCGCAACTGCCCGAACCGGGGCGGCTGCTCATCGAAAGCTTCCCCCGCGACGGGCGCGCCAACACGGTGATCTACGGCTTCGCCGGGCGCAACGCGATGCAAACGCTGGGCCTGTTGATGACCCAACGCATGGAGGAACAGGGCCTCGACCCGCTCGGCTTCCTCGCCACCGATTACGCCACGCTGATCTGGGGGCTGGAGCCGCTCAAAGACCCCGAACCGCTGTTTGATCTGCACAATCTGCGCGAGGGGCTGGAGACCTGGCTCGCAGGCAACGCCGTGATGAAACGCACCTTCCGCAATTCCGCGATCACCGGCGGGCTGATCGACAAGATGACCCGCGGGGCCAAGAAATCCGGGCGGCAGGCCACGTTTTCGTCCGATATCCTCTATGACACGTTGCGCAAATATGACCCCGACCACCTGATGCTCGACATCACCCGCGAGGAGGCCATGAAAGGCCTCATCGACTTTGGCCGCGTCGAGGAGATGATCGCCCGCACGCAAGGCCGGATAGACCTCGTTCAACTCGACCGCGTCACGCCTCTGGCGGCCCCCCTCTTTCTCGAAGTCGGGCGGGTCCCCGTCAAAGGTCTCGCCGAAGAACGGCTGCTGGCCGAGGAAGCCGCCCGCCTGATGGATGACGCCGCCTTGCCGGAATCGGTCGCGAAACCAAAACGCTGGTCGGTCCCTTATTGATCCGCCCCGCCACCCGCGCTACAGAACATTGGATGAACATCCACGCATTCACCTTCCAGGACACGGCCCTGCATGCGCTTGGCTCTGGCGCATTGTTCTGGCCGGAACAGCGCCTGCTGGTGGTGTCGGACCTGCATCTGGGCAAGTCGGAACGTATGGCGCGGCGGTCTCGCCAGCTGCTCCCCCCCTACGAGGTGGTGGACACGCTCACCCGCCTTGAAGATGTGCTGATCCATACGGACGCCAAAACGGTGGTCTGCCTCGGCGACAGCTTTGATGATCTCGAAGCGGGCCGCAGCCTGCACGAGGACCACGTGTTGTGGCTCACCCGTCTCATGGCGGGGCGCGAATGGGTGTGGATCGAGGGCAATCACGACCCCGGCCCGCTGGACTATGGCGGCACCCATCTGGAGCAGCTCAAACGCGGCCCGCTGGTGTTCCGCCATATCGCGCAGCCCCACACAACCGCAGAGGTCTCCGGCCATTACCATCCCAAAGTCAGCATGCAATTGCGTGGCCGGACAGTGACCCGCCCCAGCTTCTTGGTCGACGCGGACAGGCTGATCCTGCCCGCGTTCGGGACCTATACCGGCGGGCTGCGCAGTGACGCCGGTGTTCTGGGCGCGCTCATGGGCCGGGACGCCTATGCTATCGTGACAGGCCCCTTGCCATGCGCGGTGCCGATGCCGCGCTAGTCCAGCAAACCCGCCGCCTTTACGGCGTCGCGGTAGCTGCGGCTGACCGGAACCAATGCCCCATCGCGCATCCGCAATGATGTGCGGCCTTGGTCTTTGACCGCGTCAGCCACCGCGTCCAATGCCACCCAATGGGACCGGTGCACCTGCAAACCCGGCACGCCGCTCAGCTCCTCAATCGCATCCGCAAGCCGCATCAAAATCAGTTCGCGGCCCAGGGCCGTATGCACCTCGACGTAATGATCCTGCATCGAAAGCCTGATAAGGTCGCGGCCCAAATCCTGGCTCACCCTGTCGAAAAAAGCGGGCGTCGCTTGCGCGGCAGGCCCGGATTCTGCGTCCCCGTCGCGGGCCATGTCAGGGGCCATAGGGTCCACAACGATCGTTTGAAACGGGCGTCCGGTGAAATGGTAACACGCGCCATCCATTATCAGGATCGCCGCTCCATACATCAGCCCGCCATAGGCGAAGATCACCCAGCCGCTCGGCAACATGTCGACACGGTAGGAGAAAAACAGCAGGTTGTAGCCGTAAACGAAGGGCACCAGAAACGCGCCGAAAATCACCGGGCCACAAAGCCGCGAGACGATCAGGCCATGTTTTTCGCGGATCAAAAGGAACAGCCGGCTCAGCAGCGCCGAGAAGAAAATGCCAAGCCCGATGATGCCGCCCCAATAGCCAAGCCGCGAGGCGAGCGTTTCAAGCCCTTCCGCCCCGAACCCGTTAAGAACGGACAGCACGATGGTTGCGACGGCCCAACAAATCAGCGTCACCGGCTTGCGCACCAGCGAGGTAAGTGTTGGGAGAAAATATCGAGGTATCAACGGGCAGTCTGCAATTCACGAATAACAAAGTGACGTTCACGTAAAATGCTTTGAACGTAAAGGCAAATTTAAGGAAAGCTCGGGTCAGCACAGGCGCCCGCCCTGTGCCCGCAGGGTGACGCCCGGTCTCGCGGGAGAAGTATCTAGTACGGCGTCGTCCCGATTTTAGTGGCGCAGGCTCCGCTCTGAAAAAAGTGAGCCCGCGCCATATCTCTTTGTTATACAGCGTTCCGCAGTGCTACGCAGTCAGGCCTTCCGGCTCCGCCAGCCCGTTTGCACGGCAACACGCGGTCAGCGTGTTGGCCAGCAGGCAGGCAATGGTCATCGGCCCAACGCCGCCCGGCACGGGCGTGATCGCGCCTGCAACCGCCGCACAGCTCTCGTAATCAACGTCGCCCACAAGCCGCGTCTTGCCCGCGCCGCGCTCCGGCGCGTCCAGCCGGTTGATGCCCACGTCAATCACGGTCGCGCCCGCTTTGATCCAGTCGCCCGGCACCATCTCGGGCCGCCCAACGGCCGCCACCACAATATCCGCGCGCCGCACAACATCCGCCAGGTCCTTGGTCCGCGAATGCGCAATCGTCACCGTGCAGCTGTCGCCCAGCAGCAGCTGCGCCATTGGCTTGCCAACAATGTTGGACCGCCCGATCACAACCGCGTCCATCCCCGACAAAGACCCGTGATGATCGCGCAGCATCATCAAGCAGCCCAGCGGGGTGCAGGGCACCATCGACTTCTGCCCGGTCCCAAGCAGCCCCACATTCGAGATATGAAACCCGTCCACATCCTTCGCCGGATCAATCGCGTTAATCACCAGATCTTCGTTCAGATGCTCCGGTAGCGGCAGCTGCACCAGAATGCCGTGAATGGTCGGATCGTTGTTCAGCCCGTCAATCACCGCCAGCAGATCGGCCTCTGACGTGTCGACATCCAGCTTATGCTCCACCGATTTCATGCCGACCTCAACGGTCATCTTCCCCTTGGAGCGGACGTAAACCTGGCTCGCAGGGTCTTCGCCCACCAGCACAACCGCCAGCCCCGGCGTCAGATCATGCTCGGCCTTCAACCGCGTCACATGCTCTCCAACCTGGCCGCGCACCTTGGCCGCAAAGGCCTTCCCGTCAATCACTGTCGCCGACATCTCACCATCCCATCATTGTTCTTAAAATATCCCCGCGCGGAGCGCAGGGAGCCGCAAAGCGGCGACGCGGCCGCAGGGGGCTCGATGCCCCTTGCGGCCGCCCCCCTGCCTAAAACAGACCTTCGATCTCGCCCGCATCATTGAGCATGATCGCTTCAGCCGACGGCACACGCGGCAGGCCCGGCATTGTCATGATCTCACCGCAAATCACCACGATGAAGCCCGCGCCCGCCGACAGGCGCACTTCACGCACTGGCACCGAATGGCCCACAGGCGCGCCGCGCCGGTTCGGGTCGGTGGTAAACGAATACTGCGTCTTCGCCATGCAGACCGGCAGGTTGCCATAGCCCTGCTCTTCCCAGTCTTTCAGCTGGTTGCGGATTTTCTGATCCGCCAGAACTTCGTCGGCGCGGTAAATGCGCTTGGCCACGGTCTCGATCTTTTCAAACAGCGGCATCTCGTCAGGGTAGATCGGGGCGAAATTCGCCATATCCGCATCCGCGATCTCGGCCACGCGGGTCGCAAGGTCTTTTGACCCTTTCGACCCGAACTCCCAATGCTGCGATACAATCGCCTCGGACCCTTGGGCTGAGACATAGTCTTTCACCGCCTGCACTTCCGCGTCCGTGTCGGTGACAAAGTGGTTGATCGCCACAACCACCGGCACGCCGAAGGATTTGACGTTTTCGATGTGGCGCCCAAGGTTCGGGCAGCCCGCTTGCACGGCCTCCACATTCTCTGGCCCAAGGTCGGCTTTTGCCACGCCGCCATTCATCTTCATCGCCCGAACCGTGGCCACGATCACCACGCAGGACGGGGCCAGCCCGGCCTTGCGGCATTTGATGTTGAGGAATTTCTCCGCGCCCAGATCGGCCCCGAAGCCCGCCTCGGTCACCACGTAATCGGCCAGCTTCAACGCCGTCGTCGTCGCAATGACCGAGTTGCAGCCATGCGCAATGTTGGCAAACGGGCCGCCATGCACGAAGGCCGGATTGTTTTCCAGCGTCTGCACAAGGTTGGGCTGCATCGCGTCTTTCAGCAGCACGGTCATCGCACCATCGGCCTTGATGTCGCGTGCATAAACCGGGGACCGGTCGCGGCGGTAGGCCACAATGATCGACCCCAAACGCGCCTGCAGGTCCTCAAGGTTCAACGCCAGACACAGGATCGCCATCACCTCGGATGCGACCGTGATGTCAAAGCCCGCTTCCCGCGGGAAGCCGTTGGCAACGCCGCCCAAAGACGCCGTGATCTGACGCAGCGCGCGGTCATTCATGTCCACGACACGACGCCAGGCGACACGGCGCGTGTCGATCTCCAGCTCGTTGCCCCAATAGATGTGGTTGTCGATCATCGCCGATAGCAGGTTATGCGCGGACGTGATCGCGTGGAAATCGCCGGTGAAATGCAGGTTCATCTCTTCCATCGGCACAACTTGAGCGTAGCCACCACCAGCGGCCCCGCCCTTCATGCCGAAACACGGACCAAGTGAGGCCTCGCGGATACACACAGCCGCCTTCTTGCCGATCAGGTTCAGCCCGTCGCCAAGACCCACCGTCGTCGTGGTCTTGCCTTCACCCGCAGGCGTCGGGTTGATCGCGGTCACAAGGATCAGCTTGCCGTCTTTGTTTTTCTGAACCGAGTTGATGAAGTCTTGGCTCACCTTCGCCTTGTCATGGCCGTAGGGAAGCAGATGCTCGGACGCGATGCCCAGCTTTTCGCCGATCTCCTGGATCGGGCGTTTTTGCGCGGCGCGTGCGATTTCGATGTCGGAAAGATATGCCATGATGTCAGGTCCCCTGCAGGCGTGAATGCCAATTCAATTGCATCCGCTATACATCTGCATACCGTGCCACCGCCGCGCGTTTCCGACATTTCCCCCTTTGGAATCGGCGCGAGGTCGCTACAGTTTCAGCTCGAACGGCAGCTCGGCCACGGTTTGCCCGTTCACCTGAACCCCCAATTTCTGCGCGCCCGCATAGTCCTTGCGGGTTGTCACAGCCTTATAGGCATGGGATTTCGACAGAGTCACCACCTCGCCCTTCTTGGCGGAAATCTCGGTCCATTTGAACACTTTCGGGCTCAGCTTGCCGTTGGCGCGCATGAAATGCAGCACGTAATCCACCAGCAACCTCTGGTCGGTTTTCGATGTGAACCCAAACTCAATCGGCATCACATCCCCCAGACCCACGACATCCGGCGCACTCAACGATACCGCATCCAACGAAGGCGGAGGAAACCCAAACGCCTCCAACGCGCCCGCATGACCCTGCTTTATCAACGTCCGGCAGGCATGTTTCACCAACCGCGCGCGGTCCTTGCCCGCGTCCACCAACCAGTCCTTCGCCAAATCCGCCACCAAATCCGGCTGGTGCTTGGCAATGTCGTTCAGGTTGTTGGCCACCGACCGCCGCACATATTCCTCCGGGTCGTCGCGCAGCCCGGTCAGCAACGGGATCAGCGGCGAGGGGTCCTTCACAAACCCCTGCAACTTGATCCCCCATGGCAATAGCGGGCGGCTCCCCTCGGATGCCAGCCGGCGCACATGCACATTCTCATCCCGGGCCCAGCGCATCGCCGTCTCCATCGTCAGCTCAGGATGGTCACGGAAAAAGGGCCGTACCGCAAATTCCGACGAAAACCGCATGGTCATTTCGCGCAGCGCGTCCAAATTGGGCTCCGGGTCATCCAGCCCATGCCGCGCAATCACCCGCGCCATCGGCTCGCCCGCCCAGCCGGAAATGCCCTGCTCATCGACGCCCATCTCCGACAATTCCATGTCGACCCGAGGGTGCAACGCCGCCACCATCGCGTCGCGCTTCAGCGCCAAATCGTCGGGAAACGCGGCATCAATCGCCAAACTGATCTGCTCCGCCCGTGCCAGCATTTCCAGATCGTCCAACCCCGCCAAGGCGGTTTTCAGAAACACATCGCGGTCAAAGTCAGCGGATACACGGGCCAAATGCCCCGCCATCCCCTCGATCAAAACAGGGTTGTAGATATTCTTGAACGGCTCAGCCATTCGGCTGCCACCCCCGCTGCCCCGGCACATGCAAGGTCACCGCGTCGCCGACCTTCAAAACGCCCTCGCGCTCCACCCAGGCCGTCACCCCGCGTTTGTCCTTGGCCGCCAGTTTGAACCCTTTGCCATGCCCCGGCGCATCTTCGTCAATGACCGGCGCAGGCAAATGGCAGGGCTGGTTTTCCATATCCACCGTCAGCGTCGCGCCGCTCTCTGACTGCAACCGCGACGAGGGCGGGATATGCGTAAAATCGGGAATGCCCTCAATCACCAGCCCAGCGCCGCACCATTCAGGGTTGAAATGCTCCACCCCAATATCGGCGGCGACCTGCGCCATTTCCTCGGCCGACACCACGCAAATCTGGCGCGTGTTCCTGATCTCGGTGCCCTTGGGATATTGCGTCTTCACGCGGCTGCAGGACGGTCTTGTCAGCCCACCATGGTCCTCGCCCTGCAACCCGGCAAAGCTGACCTCCACCTGATCCACTGGCTCCGAGCGCAGCGCCGCGTCGCGGTCCGGCACCCGGCCAAGCCAGACGATCTTTCCTGTATATTCGGTCTTTATCAACGCTGGCATCGCGCCCTCCCAAAACTGCTGGGCGCAAACTGCCAGCCCCCGCGCGGGGGGTCCAGTCACGGATTGTGATATTGCGGGTCACAAAAGAAAAACCCCGGCGCTGAGGCCGGGGTTTCAAACGTTACGCAGAGGGTTCGGGTTCCATCCCCGGGTCCTTCGGCGTCTTTGGCTTCTTGGTCTTCGGGATGGCCGCCAGTGACGGTTTGCCGCCGCTATCGGGCTCGTCCTTGTCGTCGTCATGGTCAATTGGCAGCCCCGCGATCACCTTGGTGATCTCGTCGCCGGTCAATGTCTCATACTCCAACAGGCCCTGCGCCAGACGCTCGAAATCCTTGTTGTGCTTCTTCAGGATCTTGACGGCGGTGTCGTAGCCCTCGTCGATGATGGCCTTTACCTCGTCCTCGATCAGCTGCTTGGTCGCCGCCGAGACAGAGAAACCGCCTGCGCCGCCGCCACCTTGGTAGCCAGCCGCCGCTTCTTGGTAGTCGATGTTGCCGACCTTGTCGGACATGCCCCAGCGCATCACCATGGACCGCGCCATCTGGCTGGCCTGCTGAATGTCGCCCACAGGGCCAGATGACACTGAATCCGCGCCGTATTTCAGAATTTCGGCCGCCTTGCCCGCCATGGTCATGGCGATGCGTTGCTTGGCCTCGTCCTTGAACAGCTGTAGCCGGTCCATCTCGGGCAGGGACACAACCATGCCCAATGCGCCGCCGCGCGGGATGATCGTCGCCTTGTAGACGGGGTCGCATTTCTCAAGGTTCAGCCCCACAATTGCGTGGCCTGCCTCGTGGTAGGCGGTCTTTTCTTTCTGGTCCTGCGTCAGCACCATGGACCGGCGTTCCACGCCCATCAGCACCTTGTCCTTGGCCATCTCGAAATCTTCCATCGTGACAACCCGGCGCCCGATCCGCGCGGCGGACAAGGCCGCCTCGTTCACCAGGTTGGCCAGCTCCGCACCCGAGAAACCGGGGGACCCGCGCGCAATGATGCGCAGATCAACGTCAGGCCCCAGCGGGGTCTTGCGGGCATGCACGCGCAAAATCTTCTCGCGGCCTTTGATGTCGGGGTTGGGCACCTGCACCTGACGGTCAAAGCGGCCCGGGCGCAGCAGCGCAGGGTCCAGCACGTCGGCGCGGTTGGTCGCAGCCACAATGATGATGCCTTCATTGGCCTCAAAGCCGTCCATCTCAACCAGCAGTTGGTTCAGCGTTTGCTCGCGCTCGTCATTCCCGCCGCCATAACCCGCGCCACGGGACCGGCCCACGGCGTCGATCTCGTCGATAAACAGAATGCAAGGCGCGTTCTTCTTGGCTTGGTCGAACATGTCGCGCACACGCGACGCGCCCACACCCACAAACATTTCAACGAAGTCGGACCCCGAAATGGTGAAGAACGGCACGCCCGCCTCGCCCGCAATCGCGCGCGCCAGCAGCGTCTTACCAGTGCCCGGAGGGCCCACCAGCAGCGCACCTTTAGGGATTTTGCCCCCAAGCCGCGAGAACTTCTGCGGGTTGCGCAAAAACTCAACGATCTCTTCCAGCTCTTCCTTGGCCTCGTCGATGCCCGCCACGTCGTCAAACGTCACGCGGCCATGCTTTTCGGTCAGCAGCTTGGCGCGGCTTTTGCCAAAGCCCATCGCCCCGCCTTTGCCGCCGCCTTGCATGCGGTTCATGAAGAAAATCCAGATGCCGATGATGATGATGAACGGCAGCAGGGTGCCCACATAGGCCAACAGCCCGTTTTGTTCCTGCGCGGTCGCGGTGAAATCCACGTCATTGGCCAGCAAAACCTCGGTGACGTCGACGCCCTCGGGCATGATGGTGACGAATTGCTCGGTGCCGGTGGTGCCGACAATGCGTTCGCCGTCCAGCGTGGCGCTGTCCACATTGCCTTGTTCAACGCGGTCCACAAATTCGGAATACGGGATCGTCCGGCTGTCCATTTGCGCCTGACCGCCGTTAAACAGGTTGAAAAGCGCCACGATCAGCAAAAGCAGAACGAGCCAGAAGGCGATATTACGCGCGTTGCCCAAGAGGTATCTCCCGAAATCGGATTGGATTAAGTCGCCACTACAGCGTTGACCTTAAAATAGGGGTAATGCGCTTAAGTTCAATGCGATAAAAGGCTGGAAAGGAACTGTTCGCGGGATCGTGTCAATCTGGCGCACCATCCGTTGGGCATTCCTGCCAATGGGGCAGCCACCAATTCCTCCCCCCGCCACACCGCCGGAGAGGCCATAACCGATGCCCGGGGCATCTTGGACCCACGCCAGTCAGGGCATAATTTCAGCCCCCCCTCGCCCATGGCCCGCAGTTCAAGATCCGGCGCATACGGCCCCTCAAACGCCCAGCGGTGGTCCCAAATATCATCAGACGCACACGCGGTCTGGCGCACGGCGTCAAATTCCCGCGTTACCCGAATTGTCTCGTGGTTGCAGGACCACAGGCAGCCGTGCAGCGTCACGGTTTGCTGCCGCCTGACCGCTTGGATCAGGTTTTGCTGCTCCGCGCGGCGCGGCGGGTAGGCAGATGGCGCAACCCCGTTCGCAACGGCCAAAACGAACCGCCGCGCTTCCTCAAAGCCCAGATTGCAAAACGCCCGCCAGTCAAAAGTGACGTCGCCCTGCTCCAGCTCCGCCAGCGCCATGATGTTGCGCATGGTCAGCCCCTGCAGCGCGGCGGAGGCCGCGCTCATCTGGGCGCTCACTTGGGTCAGCGTATCTACGCCAATATCCAACGCAGACAGCGCCGACAGCACATGCCGCGCCTTTACGCGCTCAAATCTCACATCTTGGTTGGACGGGTCCTCGACCCAGTCCTGCGGAATTTTCTCAAGATAGGACCGCAGCTCCGCGCGGGTCCGCCCCAGCAGGGGGCGGTAGAACGAAACGCCGTCGCGGCGCATCGTGGACGCCATCCCCGACAGCCCGTCCACGCCCGCGCCACGTGCCAAACGCATCAGAAATGTCTCCGCCTGGTCGTCGGCGGTATGGCCAACCGCAACGCCAACAAGCCCGTGCCGCTTGGCCCAATCGGCCAACAACCCGTACCGCGCCTGCCGCGCCGCGTCCTGTAGGTTGCCGCCGTCGGGGCCGCCTTCCCAAACCAGAACGTCATGCGGCACATCCAAGCCGTCGCAGACCTGCGCCACATAGCCGGCCTCCTGCGCTGACCCGTCCCGAAGCCCGTGGTCCACCGTGGCGGCGCACAGGGTCACGCGGGCGTCTTTCGCCGCCTCGACCATAACCTGCAACAACGCCATCGAGTCGCTGCCGCCAGACACAGCCACCCCAAAAGTGCCGCCCGTATTTGCATTTAGAAAGTTAAGAAAGCTGTCGCTCAGCACTCACGAGCAGCCCAGGCTCGCGCGCGACTGGCTGGCCAAGGGAACTTGGTCGGACCCCGGGTACCGGTTGCCGACCTCTTGCAGCATCAAACACGCCTCGCTGCGTTGCCCCAAAGCGTCCAGCGACAGGCCCAGCTTGTACAGCGCCTCGGGCGCGCGGGGGCTGTCAGGTGATCCCGAGAAACTTTCCAGATAGGCCCGCGCTGCCCCATGCGGGTCGCCCGCCTGCTCCAACGCGGATCCGCGCAGGAAATGGGCGTCCGCCTCTAGCGGGCTGCCCGGGTAGGATTGCGTAAAGGTCGCGAACTGCGCAGCGGCGCCGCGAAAGTCACTGGCGGCGAGCGCCCCCTGCGCCCGCTCAAAGTCGTTCTTCTCGCCGATGGCCAGTTCCGGCGCGTCGGTCGATGGGGTGGGCAGTTGCGCCGCCGGGGCCGCGCCTGCGTCGCCGCCCAATACAGGCGTCTGGCCAATGGCCCCCAGATCGCCGCCCTCAAGCTCCACCAGCCGGAATTCCAAATCGCCAATGCGATTTGTCCCGTCGGTCACCACGCGGTTGATGCGGTTTTCAAGCTGCTCGGTCTTGGCGTTCAGGCGGGTCAGCCCCGCCTCAATCGCGTCGATGCGCTGCAAGGTGTCGCCGGTGACGGTGGTGCCGCCGCCGGTGCCTGTGGCCGACAGTTCCGACTTCAGCCGCGCGATCTCGGCGTTCAGAACGCCAAGTTCCGACCTGATGTCGGCCAGGGAACTATCCTGCGCCGAGGCAGGCACGGCCAAAGCCACAAACAGGGACACACACAGAAAACGCATCATTTCATTAAGCCTTCTTAGCTTGTCGCGCCGGCCCCAATGACCGTCACCGCACGGCGGTTTTTAGAATAACAAGCCTCGGTTGAACAGACCTCGATGGGGCGCTCCTTGCCGAAGGTCACGGTGCGCATGCGCCCGTCGGCCACGCCTTGGCTCACCAAATAGTCACGCACGGCCGCCGCGCGGCGCGCGCCCAATGCCAAGTTGTATTCCCGGGTGCCCTGCTCGTCGGCATGGCCTTCGATGATCGCGGTGAAGCTGGTGTTGGTGTTCAGCCAGCTGGCCTGCTGCGCCAAGGTTGCGCGGCCCACATCGGTCAGGGTCGAGGTGTCCACCGCAAACAAGACGCGGTCGCCGATGGTCTGGTTGAAATAGGCCACCGAATTGGGGGCCAGGGCGCCGGTGGTCACCGGGGTGTTGTCGATGCCCGTCCCCGCGCCGCCCGTGCCAAGGCGGTCATTTTGGTTGAACAGGCCGCCCGAACAGGCGGACAGGCCCAGCGAGGCGGTCAGCAGCATAGCTGTGGAGAGGGTTTTCATGGGTTTGATCCTTATGGCTCTTATTGGCTCGATTGGTTGGACATTAACATTTTTCGCATGGGCAGGGGAATAACCCATGTCCACACGCATTATTTCAACACCTATTTCAGCAGCGGCGACCAGCTTGGGTCCGACCCGCCCTGGCGCACCGCGCGCAGGTTGCGGCCCGAGATGTCGACGCTGTGCAAGGTCGACGACCCGCCCTCGCCGCTGGTTTCGCGGGTAAACATGATGACCCGCCCGTTGGGCGACCATGTGGGGCCTTCGTCTAGGAAGGAGGCGGTCAGCAACCGCTCGCCCGATCCGTCGGTGTTCATAACGCCGATATGGAACCGGCCACGGTTCTGCTTGGTAAACGCAATCAGGTCGCCACGCGGCGACCAGACGGGGGTGCCGTAGCGCCCCTGCCCAAAGGAAATCCGCGTCGCCTCCCCGCCATTGGCGCCCATCACATAAAGCTGCTGCGTGCCGGAGCGGTCGCTTTCAAACACGATGCGGCTGCCATCGGGCGAGAAGCTCGGCGCGGTCTCAATCGTGGGGTCGCTCGTCAGTTGCGCAGGCGCGCCGCCCGCAATGCTCATCTTGTACAGGTCCGTGTTGGACCCCGTGGTCAGCGAGTACACCACCGACTGCCCGTCCGGCGCGAAGCGCGGCGCGAAGCTCATGGTGCCTGGCTGGTCCTGCAGCACCTGACGGCTGACGGTGCCCACATCCAGCACATAAATTTTGGGGAACCCCGTCTCGTAGCTGGTGTAAATCACGCGGTTGCCGTTGGGCGAGAAGCGCGGGGCCAGCACAATGGATTGGTCCGTGGTCAGGAACTGGTTGTTTTCGCCGTCGTAATCCATGATCGCGATCCGCTTGGCCCGCGCGTTCTTCGGCCCGCTCTCGGAGACGTAGACGACGCGGCTGTCGAAATAGCCGCCCTCGCCGGTAATGCGCGAATAAACCGCGTCCGCCACCTTATGCGCCATGCGCCGCCAGCCGTCGGTGGAGCCTACAAATTGCAGGCCCTCGCCCAGTTGCTGCTCGGAAAACACGTCAAACAGGCGGAACTTCACCACAATCTGGTTGTCGCCCGCGGTCGAGACCGACCCCGTCACCAACGCCTGCGCGTTGATGGCTTTCCAGTCGGCAAACTGCACGGGGCTGTCAAAGCTGGTGATGTTCGAGATGAACGCCTCTTTCGGGATTTCGCGGAACAGCCCCGAGTTGGACAAATCCGCCGCCACCACCCGCGCCAGGTCCGCCGCAAACTGATCCGCCCCCGCCGTCTCCGCGACAAAGTTGGGCGCGGCAAAGGGCAATGGCTCGATATTGGGGTTGTCCAGCTCAATGCGCAAAGGCTCTTGGGCGGCGGCAACCGACGCCCAGACCGAGGCCATCACCAGCGTTAAAACTACAAAAAACCGTTTCATATAGGGGTATCCTTTCACGGCATCCCAAAATTGCAACGCCCCGCCACAGGCGTCGATCTCATTCGGCAGCTTCCGGCTTGTCGGCGTCATATTGGCAAAGTCACAGCTCACTTGGAAGGCTCCTCATTCAGCACAAAGACAAGGTTGGATGCGCGCCATTCGTCATATCGTTCAGCGGGCAAATCAAAGCCGTCGCGGCCACATCTCATGATGGCGCGTTCGACGGTCAGATACATGGCAATCGCCTCACCCTCGGTGCCGCCACGGTTTTCCTGCCAAATAATGTCGTCAGCCCCAAACGTGCCATCCGGCTTCAAATCCAGGCTGACAAACATCCAGATATAGTCGGACACATCCGCCAAGGCGGCCACGTTCCAGCACGGGACGATCTGGGCTTTCAAAGCCTCAGACAGGTCCTCATCCGCCAAGGCCGGGCCGGACCACGCGGCCAGCATTAGGGCGGCACTTAACGCGGGCAGTCTCATCGAATTTCCTTCGTCGTGGCGTTGAACTTCACCTCAACGCCGCGCCAGATGTTGTACTTCTCGGGCGGCAGGCCAAAGCCAGCCGACCCACAGCGGATGATCGCGCGTCGCGCGGCCTCGTAGGCGCGGTCAACGGCTCCGCCGGTGCCGCCCTCAGCCCCAACCAACCGGATCGAGCCAATCTCAGGTTTCGCGTCGGGCGTCATGGTGAAACCAACAATAACTGTCACCTTGAGCGCATCCGACCCCAAGGCCCCCACATTCCAGCATTTCTGAATGGCGAGGATGAACGCGCCCTTTTCGGCACGCGTAATCGGCTCTCCCGATCCGCCGCCGGGCGAGGCATTGTCTTCCACCGCGTTGTCCTGATTGGCTTCCGTCACGGCCTCGTTAATCAAATCTTCCAGCCCCGGGACGGCTGGCGTCTCGGTGGGCTCGGTGGGCTCGGCCACCTCGGTCTCCGCAGGGGCGGGCGGTGTCGGTTTGCGGCCGGGCCGCACGGATTTGGTCGGTGCGCCTGTGGCAGGCTCGTCGGCTTCGGTGACGATCTCGGTGGTGGTCGGGGCCTCGGTGGTGGTCGTGTCCACCTCTTCTTGCACAACCTCCGCCGCCTCGTCCGAGGCGGTTTCCGTCTGCGCGACCTCGTCCACCTCGACCTCCGGCTCGACCACTTCCGTGATCTCGGGCGCAATCACATCTTCCTGACGCGGCACGGGTTCGGCGTCGGGCACAACCACCACGTCGCCCGGGTCGCCTTCCGGCTCCTCCGGTGCAGCCACATCCGGCTCCACCACATCAGGCTGCGCGGGCTCTTCAATCTCAACGGGCGTCTCGGGCTGCGCTTCGGCCAATTGCGGCGCTTCCTCAGGCGGCTCCACGACGTCGTCCGGGGTTTCCACCACGGCGGGTGCAGGCTCATCTGCGGCGGGCGCGTTCAATGCGGGCGGGGCCTCGCCGGTCTCCGGCCCGCTGGGCCGCAGCGCGTCCAATTGGTCTTCGGTGATGATCGACACATCCGTCGCGGTGATCGCCTCAAAGTCGTCATGCGACACGAAGAAGCCACCTATCAACAGCCAGACGAACAGGCCTGCATGGCCCGCCCCCGAGATGTAGGTGCCTGTTTTCATGTCCTCCGGTATCACGAGATTACCCGCCTTGCCCGTCAAAGGCCGGGCCGTCGGTATCCGTCACCAGTCCGATGTTGGAAAAGCCCGCGTTGTTCATCGCGCCCATGATCTGCACCACCTGCGCGTAGGACACCGCCCCATCGGCGCGCAAAAACACCTTGTCCGATGTGCGCTCCGCCGCGATGGCGCGCAGCCGCGCGATGAAGTCGGCATTCGCCACTTCGGTGTTCATGATCGACAATTGGCCGCTGGCCTCCACGGTGATCGTCAGAGGCTCCTCGTCCTCCGTCGGCAGGGCGTTGGCCGCCGTTTTGGGCAGCTCCACCGGCACGCCCACCGTCAGCAGGGGGGCGGCCACCATGAAGATAATCAAAAGCACCAGCATCACGTCCACGAAGGGGGTGACGTTGATCTCCGACATCGGCTTGGCCTTGTTCTTGCGCCGCCGGCCCCGCCGGGACCCGCTCGCCGCGCCCTGAACCACTCCGCCGCCCATGCCTCAGGCGTCCAACTGGCGCGACAGGATGGTCGAGAACTCGTCCGCAAAGGCCTCATGGCCTGAGGCAATCCGGTCCGCGTCCGCGCTCAGCTTGTTGTAGAAGATCACCGCAGGGATCGCGGCCAGCAGGCCCAGCGCGGTCGCCACCAGCGCCTCGGCGATGCCCGGGGCAACCACCGCAAGGTTTGTATTCTGCGCAATCGCGATCTCTTCAAAGGCGTTCTTGATGCCCCAAACGGTGCCAAACAGGCCGATAAAGGGCGCGGTCGCGCCCACGGTCGCCAGAAACCCCAGCCCGTAATTCAGCTTTTCGTCTTCTTTGGCGATGGCCACGTCCATCGACCGCTCAATCCGCGCCGTGGCGCCTGCGATCAGTTGCCCGTCTTCGCGGTGCGAGCGCCGCCATTCCGTCATGCCCGCGCTGAAAATCCGCTCCGAGGCCCCGGCGGGGTTGCCCCCAATGCGGTCAAACACCTCGTCCAGCGGCTCGCCGGACCAGAAGGCGCGGTCAAACGCCTCGGCCTGCCGCCGCGCGATACGGTAGTTGATGAATTTCTGCACGATGATCGCCCAGCCCCAAAACGAGGCCGCAATCAGCATCAGCATCACAAGTTTTACAACGATAGTTGCCCGCCAGAACAACGCGGTGACACTAAAGTCTACCTCGTTGGCCAGGCCAATAGCCTCAGCTTCCATATACCCGCTCTTCTCTTTATCGCCGCTATCCTGCGGCTTGTTATGGTCCCGTCTTACAATGTTAGACGCATCAAATCCAATATTCTTGGGGAAAAGGCGAAAAAATTACGCGTGAGCCTGCATCTTTGCGCGAATATCCGCCGGAATACGCACGGGGCGGCCCGTTTCTGAAACACAAACCAGCGTCACCACCGATTTGAACAGCATGTCATCGCCCCTGCTGACGTCTTGACGCAGCACGATGCGCGAGGCGGTCATGGACTGCACCTCGGTCTCCACCTCCAGCAGATCGTCAAATTTGGCCGGGGCCAGATAATCCGCCTCGACGCGGCGCACGGCAAAGACCAGCCCGTCGGCTTTCATGGCCACCTGATCGACGCCCAGCGCCCGCACCCATTCGCTGCGCGCCCGCTCGATGAATTTCAGGTAGTTGGCGTAATACACAATCCCCGCAAGGTCGGTGTCCTCGTAATAGACGCGGCAGGAAAAGCTGTGGGGCATGGGTGGTCCAACCTGAGAGTGCCTTTCAACTATCACCCGCACCAGCCCAAAACGCCAGCCTAACCAGCGAACTTGGCAGGTGCGGCAAATGTCAGCTTTGAGCCCATCTTGAAAGTTTGCTGCGTTGCCGCCAACGTCCGCTATGGAGAATTGCCTTAGCGTCTTTCAAATTGGTCAAGCGAGTTAAAAACTATGATGAACGCAAATTTGGCACGAACGATGGCTCGCTACGACCGATGGCAAAACCAGTCACTAATCGAGGCTGCAGACAAATTGACCAACGAGGGACGATGGGAGAAGCGGGGCGCTTTCTTCGGCTCAATAGCCGAAACTCTCAACCACATTCTGTGGGATCATCATGTTTGGCTTGCTCGCCAGCGAGGGGATAGCGCTTCCGCCAGCGAGATCGGTTCGCGTCACCCCTATACAGATGTGCCGCGCGATTGGAACGAATACAAACAGGCGCGAGCCGCTTTGGACGACGAGATCAGAAATTGGTGCGACACGCTGACGGAGTCCGATCTGTCCCGAGAGGTAGAATGGATGAGGGGCAGTGATCCGGTAAGAACTGCGTTTTGGTTCAACCTTTTTCACATGTTCAATCATGCGACGCACCACCGGGGTCAGGTTCACGCCATGCTCACGAGTGCCGGAATTGATCCCGGCTCTACTGACCTACCGATGTTGCCAGAAGACGTTTGAACTTACCCCCCGACCGATGAGTTCATCTCGTTGAAGCTGCCATCAGCAGGTTGCTAGCAAAGGGCAGCTTCGTCCCGCATAACCCCCACTTCCATTCTACTCACCAGCCCGGTTAACAGGCCGTCAGGCCCCGGGCATCGCCAGACCGCCCGACAGGGCTGGCGATTTGGTGGGGCTGGGCGCGTCGAAAATTCGGAAGATGACCTTGCTACCATAAAGCGCTGTCGAATGAGTCTTTGGATCGCCATCCCGCGGTCTGGCCATGCCCTTCAAATCAAACGGCAGAATTCGACAAAGCTCTGCTTTGAGCCCGTAGCGGGAGAAGGCCGTTCGAACGGCCTTGTACGCACGAATTGCAATTCGTGCTCAAAAACGTCTTCGAAGACGTTTGCCCCAATCCGCTTCGAAGCGGATTTTTCCAGATCCGAACGACAACTTCGTCCCGCAGAATAGACATCCGGGCTACGCGCTCGAAGAGCCGAAACCGCGGGCGTCTGTGCGCTGCACATAGTTCGGTCAAACCCGAACCATGTCGTTATCGTTAACAGCAAATCGCCCTCAAAATTACGTGCGTGAGTGCGACGAAAATCAGGGGAGCCCGGAGGAGCGTGCGTCTCTGTTTTGTACAAATTGGGTTGGGGCCGTCTGAAACTGTCCCCAATTTGTACAAAACTCCGTACAAAACGCGATTTGGCGTCTCAGGTCTCTTGCACCGCCATCCGCGCCTGAACCCTCAAAGCATGGCTCGGATTATCCGCCATAACGGGCAAAACAGGGTCATACGCCGCCCTGATAACCCCCGCCACATCCGGCCTCAGGATCGCCACGTCATTGCCCGTCAACGCCAATGGCGACGCATTCAGGAAGGCCTCGTCAGACCATAAAACAATGGATTGAACCACCTGCCCAAGACACAACGTATCCGCCGGAATCTCCGACATAACCGCGTCCATTTTCAAGAACATGAAGCAGGCTTTGATGCCGCCATCGGGATCAAAGCGGAAAATACGGTATTGATTTGCATCAGCTTTTTCCAATCGCCCCACCAGCGTCGCAAGCTCGGGGATCAGTTGATCCAGCTTCGGCGTGTCGGTCAGCTCCGACCAGTCGCGAATGAAAAAGACCATGAAATTGGCGCCCAGTTCGGGGTCCGTCTCGGCCATCTCATGGCCCGCCAATTGGCACACAGCCTCAATCGCACCTTTCAGGACCGAGACCGTCTGATCCTCCACCCCAAACGCCACGGGCGCAATTGGCCTGCCCCAGCGGGCAAACAGATAAGTCCCATCCGAACGAGTGAAAAAGCGCGCTACATCATCCATCTTTTTATCCTAAACATTCAACAGCTTAGCGTCAGCCATCGAACAAATCATCGCCGCCTTGCGGCGCGGCCATCCCAAGATGCGTCCACGCCTTCGCCGCCAACATCCGCCCTCTCGGCGTCCTCTGAATAAGCCCTTGCTGCAGCAGATACGGCTCGATTACCTCTTCCAATGCGTCGCGGCTTTCGCTCAAAGCCGCCGACAAAGTCTCGATCCCAACAGGGCCACCTTGATAGTTTTCAGCAATCAGCGTCAGGTATCTCCGGTCCGCCCCATCAAGGCCCAGATGATCCACGCCCAACCGCGTCAAAGCGTTGTCAGCAAGGGCTTTCGTGATGGTTCCGTCGCCTTCCACCAGCGCGAAATCCACCACCCGCCGCAGCAAACGCCCCGCAATTCTGGGCGTGCCGCGCGCCCGTTTCGCGATCTCCCGCGCGCCGTCATCCTGCGTGGTGACGCCTAGCAGCCGCGCCCCGCGCCGCACGATCTCGTGCAGCTCATCGGTCGTGTAGAACTGCAGTCGCGTCGGGATGCCGAACCTGTCGCGCAAAGGCGTGGTCAACAGCCCCAGCCGCGTCGTCGCCCCCACCAAAGTGAAGGGCTGCAATTCAATCCGCACCGTCCGCGCGGCAGGCCCCTCGCCGATCACAAGGTCCAGCTCAAAATCTTCCAGCGCGGGGTACAGCACCTCCTCCACCACCGGGTTAAGGCGATGAATTTCATCAATAAAAAGGACATCCCGCGCTTCGAGATTGGTCAGGATCGCGGCCAGATCGCCCGCCTTGGCCAGCACCGGCCCCGAGGTCATCCGGAAGTTCACCCCCAGCTCCCGCGCCATAATCTGCGCCAGCGTGGTCTTGCCCAAACCGGGGGGCCCATGAAACAGCGTGTGGTCCATCGCCTCTCCCCGCTGCTTGGCGCTTTCAATGAACACCCGCAGGTTCGCCCGCGCCTCCGCCTGACCGATAAACTCGTCCAAGCCCTGCGGCCGCAACGCGCGGTCCGCATCCTCAGGCCGCCGCTCAGGGCGCAATGTTGGGTCCGGTTCACTCATGACGGCCTATATGCCCCCATCACTCCTTAGGCGCCAGCAGCTTCAACGCCGCGCGGATCAGGCCTGACGTGTCCTCCGCGGCGTCTGACGCCCGCGCCACGGCGCTTGCGGCATCCCCATGTGCGTAGCCAAGATTGACCAGCGCCGACAAGGCCTCGGACTGCGCCGCGCCCGATGCGCCTAATACGGGTTCAATCACCTGCGCGTCCGCGTCGCCCAGCGCCTGCGCCACCGTGCCGCCCATCGCCATAACGCCCGGAGCCTTGTCTTTAAGCTCTATCACCACCTTTTGTGCGGTTTTTGGGCCCACGCCCTTTGCAGCCTTGATCGCGTTCCAGTCGCCCAGCGTGATCGCCCGCGACACGCCATCTGCCCCCAATGTCCCCATGATCGCCATCGCGGCCTTGGCCCCGATGCCCTGTACCGACATCAGCAGCTTGTGCCATTCTTTCTCGACCATGGTGGTGAAGCCAAAAAGCTGCAGCAGGTCTTCGCGCACCAGCAGATCGGTATACAGCGCCACGGCTTCCCCCACCGGCGGCAACGCCGCCATGGTCCGGTCCGAGCAATAGACGAGGTAGCCGATGCCCCCCACGTCAATCATCACGTGGTCGGTCGCGCGGTGCTCCAACCTGCCGGAAATTTTGCCGATCATGCGCTTGCCTTCTGCAATGCAGCCTCCAGTCGGCCCGCCGCGCGGCCGTGCCAGGCGTGGCACAACGCAATCGCCAGCGCATCTGCCGCATCCGGCCCTGCGATCTCCGCGCCCGGTAGCTGCATCCGGACCATATGGTCGACTTGCGTCTTGTCGGCATGGCCCACGCCCACAACGGTCTTTTTGACCGCGTTGGGCGCATATTCTCCAACCGCCAGCCCGGCTTGCGCGGGCACCAGCATCGCAATGCCGCGGGCCTGCCCCAGTTTCAGGGTTCCGGCTCCGTCGCGGTTCACGAAGGTCTGCTCCACCGCCGCCATCTCTGGTTGGTGGCGCGCCACCACGTCGCTAAGCTGCTGATGAAGGCTCAAAAGCCGGGCCGCCAATGCGGTCCCCGTCGATTTGCAAACGCCGTTGGCCACATGGGTCACCCGCGACCCGTCGACGTCGATCACACCCCAGCCCATGTTCCGAAGCCCGGGGTCAATTCCTAATACGCGCATGGCTGTTTGCCTGTTGTTTTTGTTGTTGCCGCACGAGTAGCACGAAACGCGAACATTTGCCAAGAATTTGCTGATCGGGTCGCTATTGGGCGTCACAGTGCCGTATTTTCTGCACTGGCCAAGGCCGGATGGACCGGGATGCAAGGCTGCGGCCCCCATCGGCCCCGAAAATTGCAATTTATCGTTAATTTTCAATTGCCTCTACGTCACCCAACCTATGCGCAAACTGCATATGGGGCATGCGATAATCACGATTGCCCCATGGGCTGGCCTCTCCTAGATGCGGGCTATCAAAGCAAAACGCTTAAACATTACTCACAATACGAAGGACGACTTCCATGGCTGTATTCGAAACCTCCCGCGCGCTGAACGAAGGCGTCCGGTTCAACCCATCCAACCTGTTCACCCAAATTTTTGGCGCCGTCATGGCGTGGAACGATCGCCGGGTCACCCGCAAAACGCTCAGCGCCTTGTCGAGCCGGGAGCTGGAAGACATCGGCCTGTCGCGCGGCGACATCGCCAACTTCTAGGACGGCCCAGCTGCAGAAATAAGAAAGCCGCGTCAGGGTGCCCCTACGCGGCTTTTTTGTTGGGTGGGCTGTAGGCGCCCGAGCAGGCTAGCGAAGCACTTTGCCAATCACGCCAGCCACGGCGCGGGTCGCGGGATCGGCGTCCAGCAAGAACGCGGCAGAGACTTCCACAGCGCCGCCCTTCTTCAACCCGTCAATGCGGGTCATGTATTCCGGCTCGCCCAATTCCGCCAAAACGAACCCTTTGAAGGAGACGAACAAAACGGCGGCAATCAGAAAGCTTTTGATCGGCAGAAGGCCGCGCTTCTTGAGATCGGTCTTGACGACATCGACCACAAGCCCATCATCCCGGACCCGCTTTTGAACGCGTTTGTTCGGGTTTCCCTTTTGCTTCAAAGCGTCCAGGCGCTCGTTGAAGCGGTCTTTGTTGACGTCTGCCACGGTTTTGCCTCGTGCTATTGTGCTGCACTTTCGCAGCAATATAGGCAAAAACCTGCCGAAAACCTAATACATTCCTTAAGAACGCGTTAACCTTAACGCAGTCCATTCGCCTATGTCACGTCTTTGCGACAGTTTGAATCCGACCGCCTCATAGGCGTCTTGCACCTCGCGGCCTTGCTCTACCAACAGTCCCGACAAAATAATGGTCCCGCCAATTGCGGTGTGTTTCGCCATGTCGTCGGCCAAGGCCAACAAGGGCGGCTTCAGGATATTGGCAAAGATCAGGTCAAACGGAGCGGCCGATTTCAGCATGTCATGCTCGAACCCCATCGCCTCAACGCACGCCACCTGCCCCACCATATCATTGGCGCGCAGGTTGGCCTCCGCCACCTCGACCGCCACGGCATCTATGTCGCTGGCAATCACGTTATTGCCCCAGACGGCGGCCGCAGCCATCGCCAGGACCGCAGTCCCGCACCCGATGTCTGCGCAGTTCTGCGCAACACCGCCCTCAGCAATGTAGTCCTCCAATGCCAGCAGGCAGCCTTGGGTCGTGCCGTGATGCCCGGTGCCAAAGGCCATCGCGGCCTCAATCAGCAAACTCACCCTGTCCGCTGGCACTTTCTCGGCGTCATGGCTGCCATAGACAAAGAACCGTCCCGCTTCGACCGGCGGCAATTCCCGGCGCACATGCGCAACCCAATCCTGATCTGGCACTTCGGAAACCACGAAGTCTTTTGCCCCATGCACCGCACTCAACAAGGCAAGTGCTATGGTGTCAGGGGCCTCCAGAAAGTAGCCGCCCACTTCCCAGGTGCCGGATCCGTCTTCAACCTCGAACACGCCAACCCCGGTGGGCGCGGGGTCCAACGTCTCCAACGCCTCGCCCAGCGCCTGCGCGGGGGCCTCCCCCATCAATGTGGTCAAAGCTGTAAATGTCGGCATGGTATCCTCGCGAAGAAATCAACGGCAGCCCTAGGCTTCGCGCCGCGACCCGTCAACTCCATCATTGTTCCAAAAATATCCTGGGGGGAGCGCAGCGGGGGGCAAAGCCCCCCACAAAATCTCATATGCGGCGCAAGCCGCTCAATCAGGCACCTGTCCCGATGGGACAGGTCACACCGGTGCCACCGATCCCGCAATACCCTGCAGGGTTCTTCGCCAGATATTGCTGGTGGTAATCCTCCGCAAAGAAAAACTCCGGCGCGTCCACGATCTCGGTCGTAATGTCGCCAAACCCGGCATCCGCCAGCCGTGGCCCAAATGCCGCCTTGCTCTCCAAGGCGGCGTCCTTTTGCGCTTCGGTATAGGCGTAAATGCCGGACCGGTACTGGGTGCCCATGTCGTTGCCCTGCCGCATACCTTGGGTCGGGTCATGCCCTTCCCAGAACACTTGCAACAGCGCCTCAAACGTCACCACGGCCGGGTCATAGACCACGCGCACCACTTCATTATGGCCGGTCTGGCCGGTGCACACTTCCTGATAGGTTGCGTTCGGGGTGAACCCGCCCGCATAGCCCACCATGGTCGAATAGACGCCCTCTATTCCCCAGAACATGCGCTCCACGCCCCAAAAGCAGCCCATGCCGAACATCGCCTCTTCCATGCCCTCGGGCACGTCCAGCGACAGCGGTCTGCCGTTTACGAAATGGGTCTCGGCGGTGGGCAGGGCCGTTCCGCGCCCTTGCAGGGCGGTTGCGGGCGTCACCGTTTCAATCTTTTTGCGGGCAAATCCAAACATGTCGGGCTCTCCTTTTGCGGCTCCCCTTTTAGGTAGGGGCGGGGCACAGAATGTCTACTCCGCGCGCGCCGCAAGGCCACGCGAAAATATGGTTTCGCGCCCCGGCACCGGGTGACGCGGGATCAGCATCGACAAAACCAACGAGGTGACGGCCATCCCGGCCGCCAGCACAAACACGCTGATCTGGCTGACAATCCACAGGTAGCCAAGCAGCGCCGGCAGGAACACCGCCGCGATGTGGTTGATGGTGAAAGCCACGGCGGCGGTGGGCGCGATGTCGCCCGGGTCCGCGATTTTCTGGAAATAGGTTTTGATTGCAAAGGCCATCGAGAAAAACAGGTGGTTAAGCACATAGAGCGACGCGCCAACAACCACCCCCCACCCGAAATAGTAGATGCCGCCATAGGCCAGAAACACAAGGCTCAGCCCGGTATATTCAAACACCAACATGTTGCGTTCGCCGTAGCGGTGGATGGCTTTGCCGATGAGCGGCGCAAACACCATGTTGGCCACATAGTTTATCAAAAACAGCGAGGTCACCTCATGCACCTCGAACCCGAAATGCTCCACCATCATGAAGGCCGCGAAAACGATAAAAATCTGCCGCCGCGCGCCCGAGACAAATTGCAGCGCGTAATACAGCCAGTAGCGCCGCCGCAGCACCATTTTCTTGATCTGCGGGTCGGGGGCTTCAAACTGCGGGAAGTAGAATAAGGCAAACACCGCGATCAGCACGGTGATCCCTCCTGAGGTCATGTAGACGAAGGCGTAACTCAGATCGAAGGCTTTCCAGGTCAGCACCAACATCCCGTAGGCGATCAGGGATGCAAGCGACCCCGCGGCCGTCAGCCAGCCCAACACCTGCGGTGCCTTGTCGATTTCGATCCATTGCAGCTGCAGCGATTGGTTCACCGTCTCATAGTAGTGAAACCCGATGGACGAGATCAGCGTCAGCACCATGATGCCGCCCACGCTCGGGAAATAGGCGGTCAGCGCCGACGCGCCGCCCAGCAGCACAAGCGAAACCAGCCCCAAAACCTGCTCGCGGACAAAGATGATGACAAAGATCACGGTGACCGCCAGAAAGCCCGGGATCTCGCGGACCGTGTGCAGCCAGCCGATCTCGACGCCGGTGAAACTGGCGGCCTCCACCACAAAGTTGTTCAGCAGCGCCGACCAGGTCGCAAATGCGATCGGCATCGCAAAGGCCATCAGAAACAACAGGAACACCGGCTGCCGGTGAAACGGCAGCTGCCGGGCCTGTGCCAGCGGCACTTGTCTGATACGGTCCCCAATCATGGCCCAGCGATACGCCTCCACGCCGCCAAAGGCGAGGCATATTGCGCCCTTCCCTCCCCGCGCCAGCGCACATAGGCTGCTCGCATGCACAAGCGCTTAAAAACATGGCTGTTCAATGCCACGCCCTTCTACGCGCGGTTGATGTTTATCATTGGTGCTGCGGCGCTGACGATGCGGGCCATGCTCGAAAGCCGCTTCGGCGACTCGGTCGTGATCTATCTGGCAATCCCGTTTGTCATCTCCATCTTGATCCATGAATTGACCGAGCCGCGCAACGACCAGACCATCGCAGGGCGCTTCCTGCGCCACATCCGCAGCGCAATGATCGTGATGCTCGCCTCGTCAGCCTTGCTGATGGAGGGGTTCTTGTGCGTCCTCTTCTTCATCCCGATCTATCTGCTTGGCGCGCTGCTGGCCTATCTGTTTCAGGAATGGCGTCAGCAGGCCCGCGACCGCAAATCGCAGATGAAGGCCTTTGCCATTCCGGCCCTCGTCGCGCTCCTGTCAATCGAGGGGCTGACGGCGGCCACAACACTGCCCCGCCTGCAAACCGTGACCGTCACTCGCGACCTGCCCGCCACGCCCGCGCAATTGCAGGCAAACATGGCCAGGCCTATTCAATTTGATGCCAGCCGCACGTGGCTGCTGTCGGTCTTCCCGCTGCCCGTCAGCGTCGATGCAGGCACGCTCAATGTGGGCGATACGCATAAGCTTGATTTCATCTACAAGCGCTGGTTCTTCACCCTCGCGAAAGAAGGCCAGATGCACCTGCGCCTAGACGAGGTCCGCCCCGACTACATCCACACAACAGTCACCAAAAACACCAGCTACCTCGCCGGCTACATGGATATAGACGGCACCGAGGTGCATTTCCACGACCTCGCAAACGGCTCCACGCGCGTCTCGCTCACCCTGCGCTACGAGCGCCACCTTGATCCCTCATGGTATTTCGGGCCGCTGCAATCGCTGGCCATGCGCCAAAGCGCGGCCTATCTGATCGACACGGTGATCGCGCGCTGATCGCCACACGCTTCTTTTTGCCGAAAATATGCTGGGGATGAGGAGCGCAGCGACGAAGGGGCAAAGCCCCTTATCAACCCGAGCCGAAGGCGAGGGGCATAAAGTGCGGACCGCAGGTCCGCTCATTACTGGAACGACGTGCAAAGCAGGCCTAAAACCGCTCCGCCCGCAGAACTTTGGCATCCGTGACGTTGACCACGCCGATATGGCGCGTCAGCACGCCCAACACGGCCTCCAACAATGCCTCCGCCCGCTCCGGTTTCACCAGGCAGACCACCGCCGACATCCCGTCGGCGCGCCCCACGGTGCCTTGCCGCGACCATTGCCCCGACCGGCCCGAGCCGCCCTTGACAGGCAGCACCGAAAAGCCGGTCACACCTTCTTCGGTCAGCAGCTTGGTCAGCCGCTTCTCCATCACCGCTTCGATGATGATCTCCACCCGTTTGGCGTCATGCATGTCCATGGCCTATCCTCCGATAACTGTGCTGGCGACCGCGATATATAAGGGGATACCGATCGTCAGGTTGAACGGGAAGGTGATGCCCAGTGACAGCGTCAGGTAAACGGCCGGGTTGGCCTCTGGCAATGCCACGCGCATTGCCGCTGGCACCGCGATGTAGCTGGCCGAGGCCGACAACACCATCATCAACGCCACGCCCCCCGTGGACAGGCCCAGCACCGCGCCCGTCGCCAATCCAAACGACGCACCAATCAGCGGCATCAGCAGACCAAACCCAATCAACGCGGTCGAAATGGTGCCCTTGGCGTTGCGCAATCCGCGCCCTGCAACCAACCCCATATCAAGCAGGAACAGGCACAACACGCCTTTGAAAGGCGCGGTGATAAAGGCGTCAATCTCCGCCTTGCCCTCGGCCCCGGTGATGCCCCCGATCAAGAACGCGCCGACCAGCAGCACGATGGACCCGTTCAGCATGATCTCCCGCATCAGCTCGCCGTTCATGCCGCCGCTTTCGCCCGCACCCGCCGAACTGCGCGAGACCAGCCACAAAGCGGCAACGATCGCGGGCGCTTCCATCGCGGCGGCCACGGCCACCATGTAGCCCTCCGACCCGATGCCTTGCGCGTCCAGCACGGATGACGCTGCCACAAAGGTCACAATCGAGATGGACCCGTAATGCGCCGCCACCGCCGCCGCGTCCAAGGCGCTCAGCTTGGTCATCACCCGCAGCAACGCGTAGGCCACAAACGGGATGAGCCCCGACAGGATCACACCCGCTATCAACGAGCCGATCAGCAGGGCATCCACCCCGTGGCCTGCGACGCTCGCGCCACCTTTGAACCCGATGGCAAAAAGCAGGTAAAGCGACATGCCCTTGGCAATGGCCTCTGGAAAATTCAAGTCCGACCGCGCCAAGGCCGCAGCCACCCCAAGCGCGAAGCTCAGAATGATCGGGGACAGCAGGTTTGCAGCCGCCAAATCCAGAATGCTTCCCATGTCCACCTCGCACAGATCAGTTGGCGACCATCTTGCGGGCAGCCCGCCCGTATCACAACCCGCCTCAGCCCGTTTGTCCCAGATGCGCCTTCAAGAAGTCCATCACGGCCCGCGTCTTGCGCGGCAATTGCGACCGGCTGGGGTATAAAAGCCATGCGCCTGTCTCGAACTCCGATACCGTTGCCTGAAATTGTGGCAATAGCTGTACCAGCCGTCCGGATGCCAGATCATCGGTGACCAGCCAGTCGGTCAGCAGCCCCGGCCCCATGCCGTCCCGAACTGCACTGCGCAGCGCCAGCGGGTTAGAGATGCTGATCGGCCCGCGCACCGGCACCTCATGTACCGCAGCTGTGGCATCGCGAAACCACCACGCGGCCCGCAATTCGGGCAATGTGTAGCGCAGGCAGTCATGCCTCAGCAGGTCGTCAGGCGCTTCAACCGGTGGGGCGTCCCGCAGATAGTCGGGCGAGGCGCATAACATATACCGCGTCTTGCGCAGCTTGCTGGCAATGAAATCTCCCCGCGGGGCGGCGGCCAGCCGGATCGCCAAATCAATCCCCTGCTGCACCAGGTCCACCCGCTGATCCGTCAGGATCAGGTCCAGCTGTATCTCCGGCAGCTCAGCGCGCAACGCAGGCAGCAACGGCACAATGCGTTCCGATCCAAACGCCACCGACGCCGTCAGTCGTACCATCCCGCGCGGGGCCGCGCGGCTGCGGGCCGCGTCCTCGCCCGCCGCTGCGATCTCGTCCAGGGCCGGGCCAATGCGTTCAAGATAGGCCGCGCCTTCCGCGGTCAATGACAGGCTGCGGGTGGAGCGATTGAACACCCTGATCCCCGCCTGCGCCTCGACAGCGGCGACAGCCCGCGACACGGCGGACGGGTCCAGGTTCCCTGCCCTAGCCGCCGCCGCAAAGCTGCCCAGCTGCGCCACGGCGCGGGTCAAAGTCAAAGTTGCCAAATCCATTCATGCGAATATCACATTAATATGCTGCTCAATCCATCATTTTTTGCACCACGCAAGGCAGCTACCCCTCCCTCAACGCAAATATTGACGGAGATCACCCCATGACCACCCTTCTCAGAATTGACAGCAGCACACGCGTCGACGGCTCCCACACCCGCGCGCTGGGCGACGCGGCGCAGGCCCAATGGCAGGCCGCCAACCCCGATGGCGACGTCATCACCCGCAATGTGCCGGATGGCTCAATCCCCTACATTTCGCAAAACACCATCGCCGGGTTCTTCACCCCGCCCGGGGATCAAACGCCCGAAATGAAAGAGGCGACGGCCCTGTCCGACCAACTCATCGCCGAACTCAACGCCGCCGACCTGCTGCTCATCACCGCGCCGCTCTACAATTTCGGCGTTCCCGCCGCGCTCAAAGCATGGGTCGACCAGATCACACGCATCGGCCACACGTTCAGCTACACGGACGGGGCGTTCCAAGGCCTGGCCAAAACCACACGTGCCGTCGTCATCTGCGGCTACGGGTCGGGTGATTACCTCGCAGGCCAGCCCCGCGCCGCGTCAAACTTTCTGGAACCCTATCTGCGGTTCCTGTTAGGCTTCATCGGAATTGAGGACGTGCAGGTCGTCTCCGTGCAATCCACCGCAGCCGATGCCGACACGGTGGCGCACAACATGGACAAAGCCCGCGCCGACCTCGCGCATGTGATCTAACGAAGGACCCGAAATGACCGATATGAACAACAAAACCGTCCTTGTCACCGGCGCAAGCCGTGGCATCGGGGAGGCCACGGCCCGCCATTTCGCCAGCCTCGGCGCAAATGTCGTCCTCGCGGCGCGCTCCAAAGAGGCCATCGAAAAGATCGCCGCCGAGATCACCGCCGAGGGCGGCAAAGCGACCGCCGTTCAATGCGACGTGGCATGGCACCACGACGTCAAAGCCGCCGTCGACATGGCGGTCGACACCTACGGCTCTCTCGACGTGCTTATCAACAATGCGGGCCTCATCGACCCCATCGCGCGCATCACCGACAGCGACCCCGAAGACTGGTCGTTGGTCGTCGATGTGAACCTCAAGGGCGTCTATTACGGCTACCACGCCGCCCTGCCGGTCATGCAAAGCCAAGGCTCCGGCACCATCATCAACATCTCGTCGGGGGCGGCCACCGGCGCGTTGGAAGGCTGGAGCCATTACTGCGCCACCAAGGCCGCCGTGCTGTCCCTGACCAAATGCGGGCACAAGGAAATGGCCGAACACGGGCTGCGCATCATGGGCCTAAGCCCCGGCACTGTGGCCACTGAGATGCAGGTGCAAATCAAGGGGAGCGGCATCAATCCGGTCAGCCAGATGGACCCCAATGCCCATATCCCGCCCGAATGGGTGGCCCAAGGTCTCGCCTATCTCTGTGGTCCCGGTGGGGACGGTTGGCTGGGGCAGGATTTCTCCATGAAGACCGCCGAGGGCCGCGCTGCGCTCGGCCTACCTGCCCCCTAACCCGCCGCAACAGAACGATTTTCCAAAACGAAACCAAGGCGAGGAAGAATTTCCTTGCTTTGGAAAGCCGACTCACGCTCAATTGTCTTACATTTAAAACCGGACATCGGCCCATAGCCGCTCAGAAGCCGGTCACAGCCAACAGGGTTCGAAACCGCATCCGCCAATCGAGCCTGACGACAGTTTCAATTGGGAGGACTTACACATGAACCTGCGGCCAGATCCGACGTTCCACGCCACGCCTCAACTTGCCATGGCGGCACCAACCGAGAACTACGCCTTCACCATCATGCTCAGCCCCGACGGGTCGCAATCCGACGGCATCGCGGTGGTCGACGTGAACCCCAAATCCAAAACCTATGGCGAAATCGTCCATCAGGTCATCGTCCCCCACAAAGGCGACGAGTTTCACCATTTCGGCTGGAATGCCTGCTCTTCGGCCCTGTCGCCCCTCACGGGCCATGCGTTCTTGGAACGCCGTTACTTGATCGTGCCGGGCATCCGCTCCTCGCGCATTTATATCATCGACGTCAAGGACCCGCTGAAGGCCAAAATCCACAAAACCATCGAACCTGAAGAAGTCTTCGCCAAAACAGGCTACTCCCGCCCACACACCATCCATTGCGGCCCAGAAGGCATCTACGTCTCCACCCTTGGCGGCGGCGGCGAGGACGGTACAGACGGCCCGCCCGGCATCTTCATCATGGATTGCGAAACCTTCGAGATCATCGGCCGTTACGAGATGGACCGCGGCAAGCAAGACAAGCACTACGATTTCTGGTGGAACCTGCCGCAGGATTACATGGTCTCCTCCGAATGGGGCCTGCCCCCGCAATTTGAAAACGGCGTCGTCCCCGACGATCTGCTCAGCAACAAATACGGGCATTCCATCCACTTCTGGGACCTGCGCAAGCGCAAGAACATCCAGACCATCGACTTCGGGGAAAACTACCAGATGGCGCTGGAAATCCGCCCCGCCCATGACCCCGCCAAGTCCTACGGCTTCTGCGGCGTGGTGGTCGACACCACGAACCTGCAAGGGGCGATCTTCACTTGGTGGCGCGACGATGACGGCACGTGGCAGGCCAAGAAGGTCATCACCATCGACCCCCGCCCCGAAGACCCCGAGAACCTGCCGCCGCTGCTGCAAGGCTTCGGCGCGGTGCCGCCGCTGGTCACCGATATCGACCTCAGCCTCGACGACAAATACCTCTATGTGGCGTGCTGGGGCTTGGGCGAGATGCACCAATACGATGTCTCAGACCCAATGAACCCCGTGCTCGCAGGCAAGGTAGAAGTCGGCGGCATAGCCAAAGGCGCGGACCACCCCAACGGCAAGCCGTTTGTCTACGGCCCCCAAATGGTGGAAATCAGCCGCGACGGCAAACGGGTCTACTGGACCAACTCGCTCTACTCCACATGGGACGACCAGTTCTACCCTGACGATGAGGGCGGGCAGATGGTCATGGCCAATAACGATGAAAACGGCTTCCACCTCGACAAGGATTTTTACGTCGAATTCCCCAAAGGCTACCGGTCCCACCAAATCCGGCTGGAGGGCGGCGACTGTTCCACAGACAGCTTCTGCTACCCGAACGTCTAAGACTTGGAAGAGGTCACATCGGTGGCGGCCCTATGGTGGGCCGTCATCTTCTCCGGCATCTATCACGGGGTGAACCCCGGCATGGGCTGGCCGCTGGCGGTTTCCGCCGCACTGTTCGAGCAAAAACCCTCCGCGCTGCTGCGCGCGCTGGCGGCACTGGCCATTGGGCATTTCATCGCCATGACGGCGATCCTTTTGCCCTTCTCGGTGATGATAACGCTCGTCGAATACGAGCAACAGATACGCGTCGGCGCGGGCCTCCTTGTGATCGCGCTCGGCATCTACCTTCTGATAAACCGTCGCCACCCGCGTTTCCTCGCCCGCGTCAGCCCCGCCAAGCTGGGCCTGTGGTCCTTCCTGGCAGCCCTTGCCCATGGCGCGGGCCTGATGCTGGTCCCGATTTACTTGGGCATCTGCGCTGTAGCGGAGCTCGACGCAGGCCACACCGCCGCCTACGCACTCATGAGCTCCAATGTCGGCATCGCCTTCACCGTCGCCACCGCCCACACGGCCGCCATGATGCTGGCAGGCGGAGTCCTAGCCGCGATCATGTATTACTGGCTCGGCCTGAAATTCCTGTCCAAGACGTGGTTCAACCTAGACGTGGTCTGGGCGCTCAGCCTGATCGGTGTGGGCTTCGCCGGTATCTGGCACGCGTCGGCCTAAGCGACAAAACCCACCCCAAGGCTCAATCCTCGGTCACGTATCGGCCAAGATAATCATCCGAATAATCGGTTTCGATCTCCACCCATATCGGCAGATGGTCCGACATCTCGTAGGTGGTCCACTCGTTATATTCCGCGTCGAAATCCGCGTAGCGCGGTTTCCGCGTAGGGTTGGCCAAGTTCTGCTCGCGGTTCCAGATGCAGACCGGCTCGTAATGGGCACGCTGCGCGGCATCCGCAATCCGCGTCACATGGTCCGGGTCGCCTGAAAAATCCGCGCCATCCGACCAAGGCCCGAACACCGCGTTGCGCCAGTCAAATGCGCCATGCTTCAACAGCCGCGTCTTGCGCTCCGCTTTCCCCTTCACAGTAAAAGCCAACTGGTCGTAAAACTTGGTCCCGCCCAGATTGGTCGTCGGAAAATCAGGCACCTCCATCTTGCTGTCTTTCAGGGCTTGCATCACCACGCCGTCCTTGCTGTCGACATTCATGTCGCCAAGAAAGACGTAAACCTGATCCTCCTTCTTGGCCCGCTTGACCAACGCCTTGGTGATGACGTCGATCTCCTCCGCACGCCGCGCCAGACCTGCCGCATTGGTTTCCCCGAAAATGATATGGGCCGAGACCAGGGTGAACCGGAACCATCCCGCCTGAAACGCCGCAAAGAACGGGGATCGGGCGATCTGCTGCTTGGTCGACAAAGCGTCGGATCGCAGCACAATCTCGCCAATCTGGTTGCGGAAAAACACCTTGTTGGTGTTGTACACAAAGGCCATCCGCTCGTAATTCGCCTGCTCATGGTCGCTGACATCCGAGACGAAATAGTCCCAATTCGGCCCCAAAAGCTTCAAAAGCCGCTTCAACGGTCCAAGGTCCGCCTTGATCTCCTGCAACGCGCAAATGTCAAAAGCCGAGATAATCTCCGCAATATAATGAAAGCTCTCGTCCAGCCGTGGAATACCCCCGTCAAACGCGCGAATGTTCCATGACCCGATAATCAGGGAATTGGGCTGCCTTTGCCCCGTGATCTGCGCCCGCAAATCATGCCGCAAGGCCAATAGGCGCCGCGACACCCAATCTGCTTTGTTCGGATAAGGCTCCAGCGCAGGATTGGTCTCGTCGGTGACGATGTCACGATATGTCTTCAAATCATGATAAAAGGGCATAAGCGAAGCTCCAAAACAAAAAAAACCGGTCAGAAATGCAACCAGTCTAACCCCGCATTTCTCACGCGGGCAATAGAAAGCGCGCGCCAATCTGATCTGTCCCCCGCCGCCAACGGCAGGTTCTTTCCCTTCCCATGTTCAAAAATATCCCAGGGAAGGCGCGGCAGCGCCGTGGGGCAGAGCCCCATAAACAAAAAAAGCCGCCCCCGCAGGGGCGACCTTTAAATAACATCGCGCGAGAGCTTAGTTCTGCGCGTAGTATTCGATCACGAGGTTTGGTTCCATCATGACAGGGTATGGCACGTCGCCCAGACCCGGGGTGCGCACAAAGGTCGCTGTCATTTTGGAGTGGTCCGCCTCGATATACTCAGGCACGTCGCGCTCGGCCAGTTGGGTGGCCTCCAGCAAAGCAACCATCTGCTTGGAGCGGTCACGCACTTCCACAACGTCGCCTTCTTTGACGCGGTAGGAGGGGATGTTCACCTTCTTGCCGTTCACACGGACATGGCCGTGGTTCACAAACTGGCGGGCTGCGAAAACGGTGGCCACGAACTTGGCGCGGTACACAACCGCGTCCAGACGGCGCTCCAGCAGACCAATCAGGTTCTCGCCGGTGTCGCCTTTGACACGGGCCGCTTCGGAATAGATGCGCTTGAACTGTTTCTCGGTCAGGTCGCCGTAATAGCCTTTCAGCTTCTGCTTGGCGCGCAGCTGCAGGCCGAAATCCGACAATTTGCCCTTGCGGCGCTGGCCGTGCTGGCCGGGGCCATATTCGCGACGGTTGACTGGGGATTTTGGACGACCCCAGATGTTTTCGCCCATCCGGCGGTCAATTTTGTATTTGGCAGCGGTACGTTTGGTCATACGCTGATCTCCTTCTAAAGAGCCCCGAGGGGCGTGAAGGGCGTTGTCCTCTTCCCGGATTTTGCCGGAATGACAGGGTTCCCCTTGCGGGGTCCACCAACACCAATGAAACGCGGCTTATAAACCCGCCCCCCACAGAGTCAACCGCTGCTTTGCCTGCGGAAATCGCTCAGATGAATGTTGCTCGGCGACCGCAACGCCACAACGGCGACCCCCAACAAAACAATCACGCTGATGAGGACCCAGATCGCGCCCCACAAGGCCTCCGTGCCGCCCACCTGAGCCGCGATGCTGGCGGCGTCGCTCATGACGCCGGGCGGCCGGACGCCGCGATAGGTGATCGTGTCCACCGCGATGTCCCACGGCACGTAAAGCATGCTCGCCAGCCCGATCACCCGTAGCAGCAAATCCGACACCGCATGTGGCAGCAACACCGCCACCAGAAACGCCACGCAGGCCGTGCCCAGCGTGAAAAGCAGGGAAAACGCGTCGCGGATGTAAAGCGCCGCCAAAATCGTCAGAACCCCCCCCATACCAAACAAAATGGCCCGGTCCGCACCCGATTTCAAAGCGGCCAGAAACAGCCCCACGCCAATCAGCAACGATCCCAGATACCCCGCGGTCGAGACCCAGAACCGGTTGCCGCCGCGCGACCACATCACCCCGCCCTGCCGCGCGTTCACCTCAATCGAAATCACCTCGCCGCCCGTGGCAATCGCCACAAAGGCATGCGCCGCTTCATGGAAAAACACGACCAGAATTTTCAGGGGCACCACAACGGGCGTCTGCCACAGGGCAAAGACCAGCGCGGTCAGCGCAAACAGCTGCCAATGGCCGATGCAAAACGCCTTAAACCGGGTCACACCAATTCATGCAGCAAAATGGCCGCCTCGGGCTTCTTGAGGTTGCGCCGCGCGAACGGCCCATAGCTGTGCAAATCCAGCGCCACATGCGGGAACAGCTGCAGCAGCTCGTCGCGCTGCGCAGGCGCGATGGTTTTCAGGGTGGTGTTGGCGGGGTGGAAGCTTTCGGTCGGCACGTTGTTGGCCCACAGGATCTGATGCTGGGCCAGCGCAAGGTGGATATAGGTCACCTCTTGGACGCTGTGGTCGACAAAAATCGAATGATCGTTGACCATGTCCCGCGCCGAGATCAGCACCTCGGGCGCATTGAACAGCGCCTGCGCGGTCGCGCCCTCATAAAGCATCCGGTGATGCGGAGAGACCAGCAAGTCCCCGTCAGGCACATCCGTGTTCAGCGCCCCCATGCGAATGCGCACGGGCCGCAGCTCGGGCATAGCATAGAGCCGCGCGCCGGTGATCCGCCGCTCCCCGATCCACAAAATTTCCTGCACGCCATTGTCGCGGGTTTGCACATGGTCGCCCGGCTCCAGCGTCTCCACCAGCTTGTTGCCGTCTTGGGTGCGGATGCGTGTGCCGGCGGTAAAGCAGATGACGTCGCCGCCGAAATCGGTGCTGCGATGCACCACGGTGTCCTCGGGCGGCACCCGCACGACCTTGTAGGGGCGTCCCGCCACGGGCACGCCTTCGGCGCACCACAAAAGCGACTTGCCCGCGCCGGGCGCTTCAATCTCGATCATGGTGAACTGGCTGTCCCCATCCGAGATCAAAAATCCCTGCAGCGCGTCATCATGGGGCAAGGCCACCGGATCTTGGGCAAAGTCTTGGGCAATATCTTGCGCAAGCGGCAAATCCATCCGCCGTTTCACGGCCCGCGCCACCCGCGTCCGCAGCGCGTCATGGCCCAGGGAGGTCCCCAATAGAAGTGTGGATTGCGGTCCGTCCAATCGAACCGCGTCGCCCTGCCAACTCCAAACCTGTCCTAAACGGGGGCGCTGCGCGGTCGTTGCCGGGGCGCCGTCCAAACTGGTTTGATCCGAGGTCAGGACATACGTGCCGCCAAAGCCCGTGCCCATCGCCTGTTACCTGCTCAAGTTTTTTATTATCGTTGTCGTCTTTTTTCGACGTTAGCCGACATGAGGCCCGCTGCCTAGCCGCTTGATCCTACACCGAAAAACCGCGAGTCGTTTTTGCCACAACCCCGGCCTCCATGGCTCTGACCCCCAGTTTCATCTTGGCAAAAATACCTGCCCCGCAGGGCCGCTACGCCTCAGGCGTGCCCCAGCCGCCGCCCGCAGGTGTCTGCATCTCAATCGCCTCGCCTGCGGCCAGATCGGCCTCGTCATTGCCCTTCAGGCGCTGCCGCGTTCCATCCAGCCGCAGCACGTCATCCACCCCCGGCGCGCCATCCTCACCACCATGTTTGCCATGCGCACGCGTGATGCGGTGGCAAGACAGCGTCGTCACTTTGACATCCTCCAGAAAGCGCAGGCACCGGATCACCCCGTCGCCGCCGCGCCATTTCCCTGCGCCACCTGACCCGCGCCGAATTTCGAACCGTTCCAACCGCACGGGAAACCGCGTCTCCAAAATCTCGGGGTCGGTCATCAACGTGTTGGTCATATGCACCTGCACCGCCGATTGCCCGTCAAACCCCGGCCCCGCACCGGTGCCGCCTGCGATGGTCTCGTAATTCTGAAACCGTTCATTGCCCCAGACAAAATTGTTCATCGTGGCTTGGCTTCCGGCAATCACATCCAGCGCACCCAGCAAGCAATCGCACATCGACTGGCTCACTTCGGTATTTCCAGAAATCACCGCCGCCGGAGGGCGCGGGTTTATCATCGTCCCCTCGGGCGCAATAATCGTCAGCGGCGTCAGGCAACCCTCATTCAGCGGAATGTCGGAGCCCACCAGCAGCCGGAACACATATAAGACCACCGCATTACACACTGCTCTGGGGGCGTTGTAATTGTTGGCGCGCTGCTCGGACGTGCCGGTCCAGTCAATCACCGCCTCGCCCTTCTCGGCGTCGACCGTCACCTTGACGCGGATCACCTGCCCCTCATCCAGCGGGTATTCAAACGATCCCGATTTCAGTTTGCCAACGACCCTGCGAACCGAGGCCTCCGCATTCGCCTGCACATGCCCCATATAGGCCAGCACCGTCTCCAGCCCAAAATTGTCCACCATCCGGTGGACCTCGCGAATACCCGTCGCATTGGCCGCCACCTGCGCCTCCAGATCGCGCATGTTCTCATCGACGTTGCGGCACGGAAATTTACCAGACCTTAACAATTCCCGCGTGGCCTGTTCCCTGAGGGAACCGCCATCCACCAGCCTGAAATTGTCGATCACCACGCCCTCTTCCTCGATATGGGTGCTGTCAGGCGGGGCCGACCCCGGCGTCCTGCCGCCAATATCCGCGTGATGCCCGCGCGAGCCCACATAAAACAGGATCGTCTCGCCTGTCTTGTCAAAGACGGGCGTAATTACCGTGACATCCGGCAAATGCGTGCCGCCGTTATAGGGGTTGTTCAGCATGAATGCGTCGCCGGGTTTCATCGCGCCTTTGTTCAGCTCCGCCACCTTGCGCACGGAATCCGACATAGACCCCAGATGCACCGGCACATGCGGCGCGTTGGCGACCAAAGCACCCGTTGCGTCGAACAGCGCACAGGAGAAATCAAAGCGTTCCTTGATGTTCACCGACCACGCAGTGTTGGCCAAGGTGCTGCCCATTTGTTCTGCAATCGACATGAACAGGTTGTTGAACACTTCCAGCATCACCGGATCGGCCTGCGTGCCCAAGGCCGTCTCCCGCTGCATTTCCTCGGTGCGGCGCAGGATCAGGTTGCCGCTCGCATCATGCTCCGCCGACCAGCCGGGTTCGACGATGTTGGTCCCCGTGGCCTCCGTGATGATTGCAGGGCCCTTGACCACTTGGCCTGTCGGCAGGTCCTCACGTTTGAACAGCGGAGTATCTTCACCGGACATGCGCACGCGGGCAAATGGCTCAGCGGTTCCCCGTGGGGAACCCGTGGCGTCGCTCAATGCGTCGCCCGCGCCGATGGCTTCGACCGAGAGCATGTCAATCAGCAGGTCCCCCTGCGGCGAGGCAAACCCGAACCGCGCGATATGCGCCGCCTCAAAGGCTTTGACCATGTCACCCGGTTCCCCGCGGGGAACCGCCAGCGACTGGTGCGAGCCTTTGTATTTCAGATGCACCCGATGCTGCACGGTTATGAGGTCTTGCGCGACGCCCTGCCCCGCCACCTCCTCTGCGGCGTCTTGCGCCATCTCATCCAACCGCGCATTCGCCTTCGACGTGTCGGCAAGGGAGCCGTCAAACTGTTCTTCCCTGAGCGCACGAATATCCGCCAGCCCCATCCCAAAGGCGCTCAGAACGCCTGCAAACGGATGCAGGAAAACCGTCTTCATCCCCAGCGTGTCGGCAATCAGGCAGGCATGCTGCCCGCCCGCCCCGCCAAAACAATTCAGCGTGTAGCGCGTCACATCGTAGCCGCGTTCGACGCTGATCTTCTTGATCGCGCGGGCCATGTTCTGCACCGCGATGCGCAGGAAGCCTTCGGCGGTTTCCTCAGGGGTCACCGCGGGGAACCCGGTGGCCTCGGCAATCTCGGCGGCGAGGGCTTTGAATTTTTGCGTGACGATGTCGATGTCCAAAGGCTGATCCGCTTTCGGCCCAAAGATCGCGGGGAAATGATCGGGGTTCAGCTTGCCCAACATGACGTTGCAATCGGTCACCGTCAGCGGCCCGCCACGGCGGTAACATGCAGGGCCTGGATCAGCGCCAGCACTTTCGGGACCAACCTGATAGCGCCCATCGCGGAAGGTCAGAATGGACCCGCCGCCAGCGGCGACCGTATGGATATTCATCATCGGCGCGCGCATGCGCACGCCTGCAACCTCGGTCTCGAAGCTGCGTTCATACTCTCCAGCGTAGTGGCACACATCCGTCGAGGTGCCGCCCATGTCGAACCCGATCAGCTTGTCGAAGCCCGCCGCTTGCGCGGTCTTGACCATGCCCACCACCCCACCAGCGGGGCCGGACAGAATGGCGTCGCGGCCCTGGAACAGCCGGGCATCCGTTAACCCGCCGTTAGATTGCATGAAGAAAAGCTTAGCGTCCCCCAATGCGCCCGCGACCTGATCCACGTAGCGGCGCAGGATGGGGGAGAGGTAGGCGTCCACCACCGTGGTGTCGCCGCGGCCCACCAGCTTGATGAGTTTGGAGGTTGCAGAGGAAGTGGAGACCTGGGTGAAGCCGATTTCTTTGGCGATTTCCGCGATACGGTCCTCATGCACGGGGTTGAGATAGGCATGCATCAGCGCGATGGCAACGCCGCGCATGCCGGCGTTGAAAGCCGCTTCAAGCGGCTTGCGCACCGCGTCTTCATCAAGCGGCACTATCTCGATGCCAGCGGCATCCAAACGACCGGGAACCTCGGCAACATCGGCGTAGAGCAGCTCCGGCAGGATAATCTCGAGGTCAAACAGGCGGGGCCGGTTCTGGTAGCCAATTCTTAACAGGTCGCGCAGGCCTTCGTTTATCAGCAGCAAGGTCGGGTCGCCCTTGCGTTCCAGCAGCGCGTTGGTGGCCACGGTGGTGCCCATTTTCACCGCCTCAATCTGCCCCTCCGGCAGCGCGTCCTGCGCACTCAATCCCAGCGCCCGGCGCACGCCTTCAACGGCCGCATCCGCGTATTGCTCCGGGCTCTCGCTGAGCAGTTTCAGCTTGTCGAACCCGCCATCTGGGCGCTTTGCCACCACATCCGTGAAGGTGCCGCCACGATCTACCCAGAACTGCCACATGATGCGTTATCCCTTGTGTTGGCCGATATTGCCCGGCGCGACGGAAACGGTTTTAACCACCGCGTAACACTTGATGCCTTGCGCCAGTTTCAGTGCGCGGGCGGAGCGGCGGGTGATGCGGGCCACCAGCCGGTCCTCGCCGGATTTCAACGCGACGGCAACGCCGGGACCCGCGCCTTCGATAATTTCCGTCACCACTGCAGGCAGAATGTTGAGCGCCGACAACCCGTCGGGCTTGTCCTTAGACAGGATGATGTCAGTGGCAAGGATGCGGACACGCAGCTGCGTGCCGTTTTCCGCATTCAATTTCGGCAGCAGGAGCTTTCCGGCGGAGGTGGCGAGCTCGCTCAACCCGTCACCCGCATCTTGCGACTTGATCTCGGCGCTCAGAACCGCACCCGCCTCGCGCACGCCGATGTCAGGGACGGCGGCTGGGTCGGACAGGATATCAGCAGCGGGGCCTTGGCGAATGGCCTTGCCGTTCTTCATCAGCACCAGCGTGTCGGCGAGGCGGGCGACCTCGGCCATTGAATGTGAGACATAGAAGATTTGCGTGCCCGAGAAGCGGTGGAGCGCATCGAGATAGGGCAGAATTTCGTCGCGGCGGGCTTGGTCGAGAGACGCCAGCGGCTCGTCCATCAGCAGAACCTGCGGGGCGGACATGAGCGCGCGACCGATGGCAACACGTTGGGCCTCGCCGCCGGACAGGTCGCGTGGGTAGCGGTCCAGCAGGTGAGCCATGCCGAGCATCTCGGTGATGGGATCGAGGGGGATGTCGTCATCCGTGAACTGCGCAGGATATTCGAGGTTGGCACGAACGGTCTTGGTTGGGAACAGCCGCGCATCTTGGAAGACGTAGCCGATGTGGCGGAGATGGGGTCTGACGTTCGTGCCGTTGGCCGTGTCCGTGAGGACCCGGTCGCCGATCTTGATGAAGGCGTCGTCGGGCTGCGTCAGCCCTGCGATGGCGTTGATGACACTGGTTTTGCCCGCGCCGGACGGCCCGAAAAGCGCGGTGACGCCAGCGGGGCCTTGCAAGTCAACGTTGAGGCGGAAGTCGCCCAAGCGTTGGTTGATGCGGATGTGAAAATCGGTCATTTGCGGGCCGCCTTTTGGGCCAGCCATTCGGAGGCCAGCAGCGCGGCAACCGCGATGATGACGGCGACGATTGTTAAGTTGATGGCGGAGCGTTCCGCGCCGGGAACCTGCAAGAAGGCGTAGATCGCCGAGGGCAGCGTGCGCGTTTCGCCGGGGATGGAGGCGACGAAGGTGATGGTCGCACCGAACTCGCCCAAGGCCTTGGCGAAGGCGAGGACCGCACCCGCGATGATGGCCGGGACGCACATAGGCAGGGTGATGGTGGTGAAGACTTTGAGCGGGGAGGCGCCCAGAGTTGTGGCGGCTTGTTCAAGTTTCGGATCGACAGCCTCGATCCCCAGCCGGATGGCGCGGACCATGAGGGGGAAGGCCATGATGGCGGCGGCCAGGACGGCTCCGGTCCATTTGAAGGCCAGCGTGATCCCGATCTTGGCCAGCAATGCCCCGATTGTGCCTTGGGTTCCAAAGGTCAGCAGCAGCAAGTAGCCCGTGACCACGGGTGGCAGGATCAAGGGCAGGTGGACCGCGGCGTTGAGGATTTGCTTGCCGGGGAAGGTTTTGCGGGCCAGCGCGTGGGCCACGTAGATGGCCAGCGGCAGACTGAGGATGGTCGCGGTCAGCGCCACCTGCAGCGACAGGGCGATGGCCTGCCATTCTTCGGGGCCGAGGGTCATTTACAGCACCGTGAAGCCCGCCGCTTGGAAGATTTGCGTGGCTTCCGGCGAGGTGAGGGCTTGGATTGTGTGGTCGTAGGCAGGGGACAGCGCGGCCATCGGGTAGGTGATGGGCGGGTGCAGGTCGGGGGCGAAGTGGTGCAGGATTTTGACGCGCGGGTCGGCCTTTGCGTCGGTGGCGTAGGTAACGGCGTAAGGGACTTCGCCGCGCGCGGCGAGGACCAAGGCCGCGCGGACATTGTCGGTCTCAATGATTTGAAGCTGGTCCCAGAGGCCCAATTTTTGAAATGCGGCTTTGCCGTATTGACCAGCGGGGACCGCGCCCACGAAGCCCATTGCAATGCGGCCTTTTGGGGCGTTGCCCATATCCAGCGGCGGGTGGCCTTGGGGGCCTACGATGACAAGGGAATTGCCCAGCAGATCGCGGCGGGTTTCGGGGATGATCTGCGGCGTCACCGCGTCCATCCACTGCGCGTTGGCGGAGATGAAGATGTCGGCGGGCGCGCCTTGCTGGATTTGGCGGGCCAGCGCCCCGCTGCCGCCATAGGCCAGCCGCAGGGGACTGACCTGCGCAGAGACCGCGTCGAGCACGGATTTCAGGCTGGCCGCGGCGAACACGGTAGGCACCTCGGACGCATAAGTCGGCGTGGCACACGCGGCGGCCCCGAGGGCTATCATATGGCGACGAGATATGAGCATCTTGGCGATTGTGACCTGCGGAGCGGCGGGCGCAAGCGTTAAATCCGGGGTTGTGCGCGGGGTCTGGCGGCTTAGGGTCGGGGCCATGATGACATTGACCAAATCCGATCTGGAAGCCGCCGCCGCTTTGGTGCACCGCCACATGGCCCCGACGCCGGAATATAGCTGGCCTTTGCTGAACGCCTCGACGGGGTGCGAGACATGGGTGAAGCATGAAAACCACGGGCCGACCGGGGCCTTCAAGGTGCGCGGCGGGATCACGTTTATGGACTGGCTGGTGCGCACGCATCCTGACTGCAAAGGGATTTGCACGGCGACGCGGGGCAATCACGGGCAGTCTCAGGCGCGGGCGGCGACGGCGTTGGGGCTGCGGGCGTTGGTCTATGTGCCGCGCGGCAACTCGGTGGAGAAAAACGCCGCCATGCAGGCGTTTGGCGCGGAGCTGGTGGAATTTGGCGACGATTTTGACGAGGCGCGGCTGGAAGCGATCCGTGTGGCGGAAGTTGAGGGGCTGTTCGTGGTGCCGCCCTTCCACCCCGAGCTGGTGCGCGGCGTGGCGACTTACGCCTATGAGCTGTTCAGCGAAGCGCCGGATTTGGACGTGGTTTACGTGCCCATCGGCTGCGGGTCGGGCATCTGCGGCACCATCTTGGCGCGCGACGCGTTGGGGCTGAAAACAGAAGTTGTGGGCGTGGTGTCGGACCAGGCGCAAACCGCGAAGCTGTCGCTGGAAGCGGGGCGATTGATCGAGACCAATTCTGCGCGCACTTTCGCGGATGGGATGGCCGTCAGGGTTCCGGTGCAAGACGCCTACGACATCTATTCCAAAGGGGCCGCGCGGATCATCGCGGTCAGCGACGACGCAATCGCGGACGCGATGCGGCTGTATTACACCGCGACGCATAATATGTCGGAGGGCGCGGGCGCCGCGCCACTGGCGGGGCTGATGCAGGAACGGAGCGCGATGGCGGGCAAGAAGGCCGGCGTCATTTTGTGCGGCGGGAATGTGGACACCGGCTGGTTCAAAACCGTGCTGGATGGCGGCACGCCGACGGTCTAAAGCCCCGCGATTTTTCTGAGCGTTTGGATGTCCTCGCGCAGCCTCTCGTGGATCGGGCCATGTCGCGGGGCGTCGCGCAGGGTGGTAAACCAATGCGCGGGCGGGTTGCGGCCCCGGCGGTTGTTTTCAAAGGTGAGCGCGCGCAGAACGGCCTCCGCGTTTTCGGGCAACGTTTCGGGGATGTCGTGCCCGTTCAGTGTGGCCCAAACGCCGGTCCACAGCCGGCCAACGGACCACGGGTTATAGCCGCCCCCGCCCTGCACCAAGTAGCGCTGCGCCATGTTTTGCAGGGCACGCACCACCGCCCAATGGGCGTTGTTGGAGAGGCACAGGTGGGACTGGGGGTCCTCCTCCACTGCATCGGCCCCGCATTGCAGGACAATCGCGTCGGGTTTGAAGCGGTCGACCACGGGCAGGATCAGGGTGTCGAGGACAAGGGCCATGTCGTCGTCGTGAAAGCCACGTGGGACGGGGAGGTTGAGGTTGGTGTCCGAGCCGCCCAACAGGCCGGACCGGGGCCAGAGCCCTGCCTCGTGGATCGAGATCATCAACGTGTCGGGGTCAGCGCCAAAGCCATGTTCCACGCCGTCGGGGTGATGGGCGTCGATGTCGATATAGGCGATGCGGGCCGCCCCGTTGCGACGCAGGGACTGGATCGCAAAGACAGGGTCGTTGAGGTAGCAAAACCCGTTGGCATGGGTGGGCATGCCGTGATGCGTGCCGCCGCCGGGTTGGTAGACCGTGCCGCCGTTTTTCAACAACTCGCCCGCCAACAATGCGCCGCCGACGCCAGTGGCGGGGCGGGTGAACATCTCGGGGAAGACGGGGTTGGTGACGGTGCCGAGGTGAAAGCGCGTGATGTCGTGGGGCGTGGCGTGCTGGCTGTCGGCCACACGAGTGAGCGCGGTGATGTAGTCGGTATCGTGCCACGCATACAGGGTGCTGGGCTTGGCGCGGGGCGAGGACACGTATTGCGACGCGGGCAGCCAGTTCAGAGCGCGGGCAAGATCCATCACGGTGGACACGCGCGGCACCCTGAGCGGGTGCCAGCGGCCATAACTGGAGCCGCGATAAATCTCGGAACCTATGAAAAGGGGCGTGCTGCTCATGGCATTGGACAATAGGTTTGACGGCGCGCATGCCAACCCCCTTGAGACCTGGTCCGCATGGCGAAAAATTAACCTTAATCTGATACCCCTTCAAAAATGGGGTTTTTGTCGCTATAGTGCTGCAAAACAAACAAGAAACGACCAATTAGGCGGTTTATGTCACTTCTGAGGATGAAGCAGGCCCCATTGCGAATGGAGGCGAGAAACAAGCGGGACGTGCGCACCCAATTCGCAGCCTTGTGCTACCGCGTGCACAAAGAAAAAACCCAGATCATGCTGGTGACCAGCCGCCAACGCGGGCGGTGGATCATCCCAAAAGGCTGGCCCGTCGAGGGCGCTACGCCCGCGCAAACGGCGGCGACCGAAGCTTTTGAGGAGGCGGGCGTTGAAGGCAAAACCTTCAACATCTGCCTGGGGCTTTATTCCTACACCAAGATGATGGACGGCGAGCCGGACCTGCCCTGCGCGGTGTCGGTGTTCCCGGTGCGGGTCAAGAAAGTGCTGGATGAATACCCCGAAATGAAAGAACGCCGCCGCAAGTGGTTTGGCCTGAAAAAGGCCGTTGAAAAGGTGCGCGAGCCTGAACTGCGCAAAATTTTGAAGCATTTTGACCCGGCTTTGCTGGAACGGTAGTTGCGCCGCTGCGCTTGCGGCCTATGTTTGCGCACAGACCCGTAGGAGCCATCAAGACCCATGATCCGCTACTCCCTGATCTGCGACAAGGAGCACCAGTTTGACAGCTGGTTCCAGTCCGCTGACGCGTTTGACAAGTTGCTATCGGCCTCGATGGTGACCTGTGCAGTGTGCGGCGGCACGGATGTGCGCAAGTCGGTGATGGCCCCGCGTATCGGCAAGGCAACGGACACGAATGTGGACCGCCCCCTGTCGGCCCCCGCATCGACGGCGGAACAGGCGTTCAAAGAATTGCGGGAGAAGGTCGAGGCCAACTCGGAAGATGTTGGCACCAACTTTGCCGCCGAGGCCCGCAAAATTCACGAGGGCGAAACCCCAGAACGGTCGATCTACGGCCAAGCCAAACCGGACGAGGCCAAGGCCCTGATCGAGGACGGCGTGCCTGTAATGCCCCTGCCCTTCATGCCCCCAAGAAAGACCAACTGATGAGCAATGTTCTGATTACCGGTGCCACACGTGGCATTGGCCGCGCCCTGTTTGACGGCTACGGCGCACGCGGCGACGCGGTGACGGGCACCTACCGTGGTGCGCAGCCCGAAGGCGGTTCATGGATGCAACTGGATGTGGCCGACGCAGGCGCGGTTAGCGCGATGGACTACGCGCCGGACGCCTTGGACCTGCTGATCTGCAACGCGGGCGTCTACCTTGATAAGGGGGAGGCGTTGGACGGCGGATATGCGGCGGACCTGTGGTCCGACAGCTTTGCCACCAATGTGACAGGGGTGTTTTTGACCATCCAGACCCTGTTGCCGAAATTGCGAGCCGCCAAGGCGGGCAAGATCGCGATTATCTCCTCGCAGATGGCGTCATCGGAACTGGCGCCGGGCGGGTCCTACATCTACCGCGCCTCCAAGGCGGCGGTGCTGAATTTGGGGCGCAACCTAGCGAGCGATCTGGCGTCTGAGGGTATCGCGGTGGGCATCTACCACCCGGGCTGGGTGCAGACGGATATGGGCGGCGACGCAGCGGCGATCACGGTGGAGCAGTCCCGCGACGGGCTGATGGCGCGGTTTGACGCGTTGGGCATGGGGTCAACGGGCGAGTTCCTGACCTATGACGGGACCGCGCACCCCTACTAAGGGCGTCTTGCCCTTGGCCGCGTAGAGGCATAAGACGCGGGCGGACTTAACTTCTACCTATTGGACGATGTGATGACTGCGCCCGCAAAACGGCTTGTTATGAAATTCGGCGGGACCTCCGTCGCCAATCTGGACCGCATCCGGCGGGCCGCCAAACGCGTGGGCGTTGAGGTGTCGAAAGGCTACGAGGTGATCGTCATCGTCTCGGCCATGTCGGGCAAGACGAACGAGCTGGTGGGCTGGGTCAACGAGACCTCGCCGATGTATGACGCGCGGGAATATGACGCGATCGTCTCATCCGGCGAAAACGTCACCGCCGGCTTGATGGCCCTGACCTTGCAGGAAATGAACGTGCCCGCGCGCAGCTGGCAGGGGTGGCAGGTGCCGCTGAAGACAACCGACGCGCACAGCTCTGCCCGCATTGAGGAAATCCCGACCGACAATCTGGACGCGTCTTTTGCGCGTGGGAACAAGGTGGCGGTGGTTGCAGGCTTCCAAGGTGTCAGTGCGGATGGCAACATCACCACGCTGGGGCGTGGCGGGTCTGATACGACCGCCGTGGCCTTTGCCGCCGCCTTTGAGGCGGAGCGGTGCGACATTTATACGGACGTGGACGGGGTCTACACCACCGACCCACGCATTGAGGACAAGGCCCGCAAGCTGGACCGCATCGCGTTTGAAGAGATGCTGGAACTGGCGTCGCTGGGCGCGAAAGTGCTGCAAACGCGGTCGGTTGAATTGGCGATGCGCTACAAGGTGAAGCTGCGCGTTCTGAGCAGCTTTGAAGAAATGGATGACAACGCAGGGACTTTGGTCTGCGACGAGGAGGATATCGTGGAAAGCAACGTAGTGGCAGGCGTGGCCTATTCGCGCGACGAGGCGAAGATGACCCTGATCTCCGTGGCCGACCGTCCGGGGATCGCCGCGGCAATCTTCGGGCCGTTGTCCGAGGCGGGCGTCAACGTGGATATGATCGTGCAGAACATATCAGAGGAAGGCCGCACGGATATGACATTCTCGTGCCCCGTCAGCGAGGTCGCACGGGCCGCGAAGGCGATGGAAGATGCCAAAGCATCGGGCGACATCAACTTCCACGATCTGGTGGCCGACGAGGACGTGGCCAAAGTGTCCGTTGTCGGCATCGGGATGCGGTCACACGCGGGCGTCGCGGCGAAAATGTTCCAAGCGCTGCAGAATGACGGCATCAACATCAAGGTCATCACCACGTCGGAAATCAAGATTTCCGTGCTGATCGACCGCAAATACATGGAACTGGCCGTGCAGGCGTTGCATGACGCGTTTGAGCTGGAAAAAGCGGCCTAAAGCCCGATTGAAGTGAGGCCATTGCTGCTTTAGCCTTCGGGTATGAAATGCGCCGCGCCCCTTCTTGCCCTTGCCCTGCTGGCCCCTGCGCCTGCCGTGGCGCATCCGCATGTGTTTGTGCAGGCAGGCGTCGATATTGTTTTTGACCGCAAAGGCAGGCTGAGCCACATCAAGGTGACATGGGGCTATGACGCCTTCTATTCGCTGTTGATTGCCGAAGATCAGGGGCTGGATCAAGACGGTGACGGCGCGTTGACCGCGCGCGAAGAAGCCAAACTGTCAGGGTTCGACGCGAAATGGGCGCCGGGATTTAATGGTGACTTGGTCGCCACATTGGAAGGGCAGCCGTTGAAGCTGTCGGGCCCGTTGAAACCCACCGCGACGATGGTGGATGGGCAAATCATTTCCACCCATGTGCGCGAGGTGAGCGGCGCACCGTTCGTGGGCAGCGATACTTTGTCGGTGCAGGCCTATGATGAGAGCTACTACACCTCATATGATCTGACGCTTCCGGTGCGGTTGATTGGCAACGGGCAATGCAGCATCCGCAGAATTGAGCCCGATATTGACGGCGAATTGGCACAGATGCAGGCCATGTTGCTGTCGATTGACGCCGATGCAGACCTTGAGGAAATGGACATTCCGCTGATCGGCGGCGCATTTGCCACCGAAATTCTTGTGTCCTGCCCGTCATCCTGACGCGTGTTGTCCTGCTCCGTCAGGCCCGCGCCTTTAGCAAGGCGATGATCGCGGTTACACCGCTATCAAGCTGATCGGCGGTGGTATGCGCGCGGGTCAAAGTGCGCATGCCGACGTAATGCGTGACCAACATATCAGACAGGAGCGCGCGGGTCTCAGCGGTGACAGAGGCAAAATCACCTGAAGCCGCAAGCGCCGCGTCAAAGCCAGCCTTCATCTGATCCAGAAGGTTTTGCACAATGTCCGAAATTTCGAGGTCCTCGGATGCGGGGCCAGCGGCGGCGGTGCACATCAGACAGCCGCGCGTATCGCCGTCGCGCACTGTTCTGACGACTGACCGAAAGAGTGCCTCTATGCGGTCCAGCCCATCGGGAATGGCGTTGTCGGTCAGCAACCCAACCGCCGGTATCACCGCCTGCTGCTCGTAACGCGTCATGACCTTGAGAAACAGCGTCCGCTTGTCGGTGAAGGCCTTGTAGAGGCTGCCGCGCGTGATCGCCATGCCGTCCAGCAGGTCAGGCAACGAAGCATCTTCATACCCCTTTTCCCAGAACACATGCATAGCGGCTGTCAGCGCGTCTTCGGTATTGAATTCTCTGGGTCGGGCCACGGGTACACCTTTGGTTGCCTACGCAAGTGATAGTTAGAAACCAAACAGTCTACACCTCACGATTTTGTGTTTTGCATAATTCGGAACTGATCGGTACCAAAAGGATATTCAGGACGTTTCCAACCAGAACCTGACCCATACAAACCGAATCAAGGACCATCAAAATGACTTTCTCTCTTCCCCGTTTCGCTGCAGTCGCAACCGCAGCATTTTTTCTTGCAATGCCTGTTGCTGCAACCGCGGCCGACGCACATCTCACCGGCACCTTCACGGGAGCCAGCGACCACATCACCACGGGTGGCGTGACCATCGTCAAAACCGCAGGCGGCGGCGCTGTTGTGATCTTGGACGAAAACTTCAGCCTTGATGGCGCGCCGGACCCAAGGGTCGGGTTTGGCACCGATGGCGTCTATGCGGACGCCTCTGACCTTGGTGAGCTGACCCAAAAGGAAGGCCTTCAAGTCTACATCGTGCCAGCCACCGTCAATGTGGATGACTTCAACGAGGTCTACATCTGGTGCAAACAATTCGCCGTTCCGCTGGGCGTCGCAGAGCTTAACTAACCATCTTTGGGCGCGGGCTGACCCCCGCGCCGTTCCCCCACCCCATTAGAGGATCAATCCCAATGTCTCGTTTCGTTACTAAAACTATCCACGCTTATCTGGATTACCCTGTTGCCCTTGGGCTGATCGCTATGCCGTTTATCCTTGGCCTCGGCACGGTGAACCCAATTGCCTTTCAGCTATCCGTAGCCACCGGCGTTGCGGCGCTGCTGCTGACCTTGCTGACAGACCATCATCTGGGTGTCATTAAGGTGTTGTCCTATCAGCTGCATCTGACGGTTGATTTCCTTGTTGGGCTGGTCTTCATCGCGGCCCCATTCATCTTTGGCTTTGCAGGGCTGGAGGCCGCCTATTACTGGGTGATTGGCGCCACCGTGCTGGTCGTCGTTGGACTGCACAAACCTGAAGACGCCTAGGCCCAAAAGCCCAGATCACCCAATAAGGCAGGCTATTGGCCTGCCTTTTTTTGAGCTATAGGTATGCGATTGCCTACTCGGGGCAATCGCGTCTCCCCTTCTTTGAAGAACTGCCGTATATCTAGGCCAAGACCAATCGAGGGGGGCCGGTTTGGCCGAAAGATCAGAGAGCGAAAGCCGTAAGCTGTTGGGCCGCCTGCGCGAAACGCTGGCAGAGGACAGCGCGGGGCAGGAACGGCTGGACCGGATCACGCATCTGATTGCGGATTCGATGGGGACGGACGTGTGCTCGATCTATCTGTTCCGCGACGCCGACACGCTGGAGCTGTGCGCCACCGAAGGTCTGAACCAGGAATCCGTACACCAAACGCGGATGCGCATCGGCGAAGGTCTGGTGGGCCGTGTCGCACGCACCAAACGCGCGGTGAACACGCCTGATGCCCCATCGGCCAAGGGCTTCCGCTTCATGCCGGAAACCGGGGAAGAAATATTCAGCTCCTTCCTTGGGGTGCCAGTACAGCGGCTGGGCGAAAGTCTGGGCGTGCTGGTCGTGCAGTCCAAAGACGCCCGCAGCTATTCGGAGGACGAAGTCTACGCGCTTGAAGTCGTGGCGATGGTCTTGGCCGAAATGACGGAGCTTGGCGCGTTCGTGGGCGAAGGCGAAGGCGGGATACAGGCGCGGCACATCCAGCAGGCCCTGTTCCGCGGCTCGACCGGGCAAGAGGGCGCTGCCACGGGCCGTGTCTATCTGCATGAGCCACGTGTGGTGGTGACCAACCCGATTTCCGAGGACCCGCATGAAGAACTGCGCCGCCTTCAGGAAGCCATGGATTCGCTGCGCTCCTCCGTAGATGAAATGCTGGGCGCGATGGGGCGCGGGGCGGACAAAGAGCAGGTGAAAGTCCTAGAGGCCTACCGCATGTTTGCCAACTCGCGCAGCTGGGTGCGGCGGATGGAGGAGGACATCTCCCTCGGCCTGTCGGCAGAGGCGGCGGTGGAGAAAGAACAATCCGCCACCCGCGCCCGCATGGAACGCGTGCCAGACGCCTACCTGCGCGAGCGGCTGCATGACCTTGACGACCTGTCGAACCGGCTATTGCGCCTGCTGACGGGCCAAGGCTCGGACACCGGCGCGGAAATGCCGGACGATCCGATCCTGATTGCCCGCAATATCGGCCCCGGAGAACTGCTGGATTACGGCAAGAAGCTGCGCGGCATCGTGTTGGAAGAAGGCTCGGTCGGCTCCCACGCGGCCATCGTGGCCCGCGCCTGGGCGATCCCGCTGGTCATCAACGCCAAACGCATCCTGACGGAGGCGCTGAACGGCGACCCTATTTTGGTGGATGGCGACCAAGGCATCGTACACCTGCGCCCCGAGGAAAACGTTGCCGCCGCGTTCCGCGACAAGATGGCGATGCAGACCAAGGCGCAGGAACGCTACACCTCGATCCGCGAAAAACCGGCGCTGTCGCTGTGCGGTCACGAGGTGTCTTTGCACATGAATGCGGGGCTGATGGCGGATCTCCCCTCGCTGGAAAGTTCGGGGGCGGAAGGTGTCGGCCTGTTCCGCACGGAATTGCAGTTCCTGACCCGCGCCAGCGTGCCGAAACGATCTGAATTGGCGGCGATCTACGGCTCGGTCATGGACGCAGCCAAGGGCAAGCCCGTGGTGTTTCGCACGCTCGACATCGGGTCGGACAAGGTGCTGCCCTACATGAAACCGCAGGACGAGCCGAACCCCGCCATGGGGTGGCGCGCGATCCGCGTGGGCCTCGACAAACCCGGCGTGATGCGAATGCAATTGCAGGCGCTGATCCGGGCGGCCAATGGCCGGCCATTGAAGATCATGTTCCCCTTCATCGCGCAATTCGACGAATACCGCGCGGCGCATGAACAACTGATGAAAGAGCTGGAGCGGGAGGAAAAGTTGGGACATGTGCTGCCATCCGACGTAAAAGTCGGCGCGATGCTGGAGACCCCGTCGCTGGGCTTTGCCCCGCGTCAGTTCTTTGAGATGGCCGATTTCATCTCCATCGGGGGCAACGACCTGAAGCAGTTCTTCTTTGCCGCCGACCGTGAAAACGAGCGCGTGCGCAAGCGCTACGACACGCTGAATGTCAGCTTCCTAACCTTCCTGGAGCAGATCGTGAACCGCTGCCGCGAGACGGGCACGCCGCTCAGTTTCTGCGGCGAAGATGCGGGGCGCCCGATCGAAGCCTTGTGCTTTGCAGCCATGGGGATGGACACGCTGTCGATGCGGCCAGCGTCTATTGGGCCGGTCAAAAGCCTTATCCGGCGGTCAAACATTGACGAGCTGCGCGGCGTGATTGACGTCGCCCGCGAAAGCGGTGCGCAATCAGTGCGTCCGGCTGTGATGGAATGGCTGATGGACAGCCAGCAGGCCTAAAGAATTTTCTTGTTGCTGACCCGCTCTTCGAACGCGGCGATCAGGACGGCCCGGTCCTCGCCACTTTCCTCGGCCAGCTTGCGTAGCCCGAATTGCACATGCGCAATGTCCTGATAGTAGCTGGTGAAGGCATAATTGATTGCCGCCCCCGTCACCGCGCCCAGCACTGGCACGGTCTGCAAGGCCAGTTTCCGGCCCAAGGTAACGGCCAGTTTTGGCGCGATAGTGGTCAGCAGTGCTTGCATCGTCGCACCCGTCACTGTCGCGCGCAGCGTCAGAAAGCTCAGATCTACCCCGTCATCGGCGGCAATTGGCCCTGCGGCGGCGAAGACGCGCAAGCAATCTGCCCGTGTGTCATCGTCATTTGGGTCGAAACCATGCTCCGCCGCGATGCCCTGCACGGCGCGCAGGATCACGGTCGTCGTCACCGGCAACTCGGCCAGCGCCGTTGAAATGCCGCCAAACCCGCCAGCGGCACCCGTCGTGACGGTGACCGCACGGGTCAGCCAGCTGCCCGTGTCCGGGAACGTGCCGCGAGACACATTGGCGATTGAAAAGCTCAGCTCAAGCGCTTTGAGGGTCGCGGCATCAAGGCCCGATTTCGCGCCTTCTGGCAACTTGTCGAGCAGCCCTTCGGCCTGCGCCCCGAGAAGACCCACAACCTGCATCCCGATCCCTTGCGCATCGCGGTAGCGGGCGGCCAAAGCATCAAGCTGCTCGTCCCGCGAGGGGCTGGGCACAATGACAGGTGGCAGGATTGTTTCGGTCATTACGGGTGTCTCCTTCCCTATTCAGGTGGGGAGGCGGCTTTGGTTTATCAAGTTTTGGCCTTTTCGACCTGCCCCGACACGCCGTCCCATGCGCCGGTTTTCAAGGCCACGCCAAGGACCCGTTCGGGATTGGTGGGCGGCGGCATCACCACATCATCGAGCTTTTCAAACCCGAATTTGCCATAATAGGGCGCGTCGCCAACCAACAGCACGCGGTCCCAGCCCGCTGTCCTTGCCCGGTACAAGCTGTCGCGGATCAGGGCCCCGCCCAGCCCTTCCCCCTGACGGGTGGGGTGGACGGCAATGGGTCCCAGCAACAGGGACTGCACTGTGCCGATTTGCACCGGCCAATACCGGATAACCCCGCCCAGAATGCCGTCTGCATCTCGGGCGACGAGGCTTAGCTCGGCCACCGGTGCCACATCATCGCGCAAGCGGTAGGACGACAGCGCCTCGCGCCCCGGCGCGAAGCACAGGTCATAGAGGGCCTCTACCTCCCACCAGTCGTCGGATGTTTCCTGCCTCAGCTCCACCGGTTTGCGCGCGCCTCAGATTGCTTTGCGCTGGCGTAACATGGCCTTAACGCTTGGGCAAACGCGACAGGGCAGCACCAAGTGGTGTTTCTTGTTTTGGGTTGGGCGTTTTGAGAGCACCCCAAAAATTGTCCTTTCCGCAGTCGGGACATGGCGTTACCTCTTGGTCAAACGCGACAGGAGAGTGTGATGTTCTACCGCCCCGAAGACGGCCACGGCCTGCCCCACAACCCATTCAATGCGGTCGTGACGCCCCGCCCAATCGGGTGGATTTCCACCCGCAATTCGGATGGCACCGAAAACCTGGCTCCGTATTCCTTTTTCAACGCGGTCGCTTACGTTCCGCCGCAGGTGATGTTTGCCTCGACCTCGGGAAAACCTGACCGCGCGCGTGGGAAAGACAGCGTGGCCAACATTATCGACAGTGGCGTTTTTTGCGTGAATATCGTGGAATACGCGATGCGCGACGCGATGAACGCGACGTCAGGGCCATACGACAAAGAAACCGACGAGTTCGAGCTGGCGGGCATCGAGCGGGTCGCCTGCGACACCATCGCGTGTTCGCGGGTGGCGGGCGCACCGGCCAATTTGGAATGCAAGCTGACCCAGATCATCGACCTGCCGGGGGAGGCAAATATCGCCGTATTCGGCGAGGTCACCGGCATCCATTTGCGCGACGATTGCCTGAAGGATGGCATTTTCGACGTCACCACTTTCGCGCCATTGGCACGGCTAGGGTACAAGGACTACACCCGCGTCGGAGACCTGTTCAGTCTGACGCGGCCCGGTGAGACGTAACCTGCTGATAAAAAGTGCTTTATTTAACCTGTAGCCAGCTTTTCGATGGCTGCCGGGAGGTATTGATTTACTGCACAGCGCGGGTGACAATGGTTAACGTTTTATACAGTAACAAGGTAACAAAAAATGCCAATTCTCACATTTTCAAATGGCGCGCCAAGCGACACCGGCGACATTGTCGGATTGATTGAAGCACTGGTTGACGAGTCTATTCTCACTTTCGAAAGCCCCACACGTGCGACCTTTACCGTCGGCACCACCACCTTTGTTCTTCGTGGCACCGATCTGACCTACGCCAGCGATGGCGGTGAGCGCATCTTGAGCGGCGGAACCATCGACTCGCTGCGCGTCAGCGAAGGCGGCACGTTGCTGACGACGCTGTCGCAACTGAACCTGGACATCAGCGATCTGGCCAACGCGGTTTTTGCCGAGGATTTCTTGGGGAATGTGTCTGCCATCGAAGACCTTATCCTTGGAATGGACTGGGTCATTCGGGGCAACAGCAACGATGACATTCTGCTTGAAAGCGCACAATCTACGGACGGTGTGCCCATCAACCTGATTGGCGACGACGTGGTCCGTCTGGGCGCGGGCAATGACATCTTTTTCCTCGGTGACGGCGATGACCGTGGCTTTGGACAGGGCGGCGTTGACTTCATCGACGGCGGCGATGGCCGCGACATCATCAACGGCGGTGCCGGGAATGATGTGGTCGAAGGTGGCGAAGGCAACGATCGGTTGTTTGGCGCCAATGATGACGATGTGCTGCGTGGCGAAGCGGGAGCGGACTTGCTGTCTGGCGGATCGGGCGATGATGACCTGACCGGCGGCACCGGAAATGACCGCTTGCGTGGCGGGTCAGGCGAAGACGACTTCTTCTTCACCGAAGGTGACGGGGTGGACATCATTGTCGACTTCACTGCTGGCGAAGATCAGGTTCACCTGATTGGCACGGAGATCCTGGAAATCCGCGACGTTGATCGTGGCACATTGGTCTTCTACGAAGGCGGCCGCGTTTTGCTGGAAGATGTGGATGCATCGACCTTGGGGGAAGGCGATATTGTCTCCGAATTCCTGGGCTAACTTATCTTAGGCTTGCCCGCCTCAGCGCGGGCGAGCCGACCCGTCTTTCGCGACATGTCCGCGCCAAGCAAGGAGCTTCAAAGGTTCTGATTGGGGTCAATGCCGAACTCGTTAAGACTGATAAACATGCCCGTGAGTGGCAACCAAATACACCGCAATGGGACATTGACCTTGCACGCTTTGTAGCAGGCGAAGGCCCAGAGGTTTAGGGGAATTTGGGAAACAAAACGTCAACGGGAACACCCCAATCGGCTGTTCCCGCTTTTTATTGCCGATCCAAAGCGTCAGTGGCCGCCGGCCAACTGCCCCGTTTTGACCGAATAATCCACCGCAATCGCGTAGTCAGGGTCATCGTCACTGTCGACCATCAGCTGGCCCGCATTGGTTAGCAGCTCGTGGCAGTCATGGCTGAGATGGCGCAGTTGCACTTTCTTGCCCTCGGCCTCGTAGCGCGCGGCCACCGCCTCGATGGCTTGCAACGCGGATTGGTCAGCGACGCGGCTATCTGCGAAATCAATCACCACGAGGGACGGGTCGTCGGCGGGGCTGAACAATTCATCAAACCCGCTAGTGGACCCAAAGAACAGCGGCCCATCAATTGCGTAGACCTTTGCGCCCTCGGGTGTTGTGTGGGTCTTGGCATGGATGCGGGTGGCGTTCTGCCAAGCGTAGGCCAACGCCGAGACGATCACGCCCACAACCACCGCCGTAGCGAGGTCATACATCACCGTGGTGATGGTCACCAACACGATGACAAACGCGTCCGTGCGCGGCGCCTTGCGCATAATGTTGAAGCTGTTCCATGCGAAGGTGCCGATCACCACCATGAACATGACCCCGACGAGCGCCGCCAGCGGGATCTGCTCGATGATGGGTGCGCCGACCAGAATGAACGCAAGCAGGAACAACGCCGCCGCGATACCGGCAATGCGGGTGCGCCCGCCGGAATTCACGTTAATCATGGATTGCCCGATCATCGCGCAGCCCCCCATGCCACCGAAAAAGCCGGTGACCGTGTTGGCCACGCCCTGGGCCACACATTCCTGCGACGCCCCACCCCGTTTGCCGGTGATCGCGCCAACAAGGTTCAGCGTGAGCAGGCTTTCGATAAGGCCAATGGCGGCCAAGATCAGCGCGTAGGGCAGAATGATCCAGAACGTCTCCAAGGTGAAGGGGGCCAACAAGGTGCCGTAGAGGCCCTGCGCCACTGACGCGTTGCCGGCGAAGGAGAACGGGTTGTGGAACATCGGGAACCCGCCTGCGATTTCCGCCAGATCGCCGACGCGTGGCACCGGGATGTTGAACCCAATGACCAGCAGCGCCACGATACCAATGCCCGCAAGCGGTGCGGGGATGATCTTGGTCACTTTGGGCGTCACCCAGATGATTGCCATGGTCAGCACCGTCAGGACCAACATCAACGACAGCTCAGTGCCCGCCAGCCATTCCCCAGCCGCCATACCATGCCCGCCTGAGCCTTGCTCCGCCGTGCCCGGCTTCTGGAACTGGCTTAACTGCGCTAGGAAAATAACGATGGCCAGCCCGTTGACGAAGCCCAGCATCACCGGATGCGGCACCAGCCGGATAAATTTGCCCCATTTCAACAAGCCCACCGCGATTTGTATGAGCCCCATCAAGATCACCGTGGCGAACAGGTATTCAACGCCGTGCTGCGCGACCAAGGCCACCATCACAACCGCCAGCGCGCCTGTTGCGCCCGAAATCATACCCGGACGGCCGCCAATAAGCGCCGTGATTAGCCCAACGATGAAGGCCGCATAGAGCCCCACCAAGGGGTGAACGCCAGCCACAAAGGCAAAAGCCACGGCCTCAGGCACCAAGGCCAACGCCACGGTCAGGCCAGACAGGATCTCGATCCGCCACCGCGTGGCAGTGTAGGCCTCGTCCGGCACCAGTTGCAGGTTTGTCAGGACAGGGTTTTTGGCAAGGGCGGCAAGAAAGCTGCGGGTCACGCGGGCCTCATTTCGTTTGGGTCTGTCGATTTCCTTCGCCCTTAAAGCGGACCGCGCCAAGATGCACGTGCGAAATGACCAAACATGCGAACTCGCCGTTTCAATTCTATTAACCATGCGGCAGTATTGCCGCTCCGACACGGGACAAATTTCAGAGGCAGACATGGCAGATTCTGGGGCAGACACACTGATCGCGGTGATCGGCGGATCAGGCATTTACGACATCGACGGGCTGGAAGGAGCAAGCTGGCAAAAGGTGGACACGCCTTGGGGAACGCCGTCAGACGAGATCCTGACCGGCACTTTGGACGGCGTCAAAATGGCCTTCCTGCCGCGACACGGGCGTGGCCACGTGCATTCCCCTTCCACGGTTCCCTACCGCGCCAATATCGACGCGCTCAAGCGCATCGGGGCCACGGATGTGATCTCTGTCTCCGCCTGTGGGTCGTTCCGCGAAGACATGGCGCCGGGCGATTTCGTCATCGTGGACCAGTTCATCGACCGCACTTTCGCGCGCGAAAAATCTTTCTTCGGCGCGGGCTGCGTGGCGCATGTGTCGGTCGCGCATCCCACCTGCCCCCGCTTGGGGGCGGCCTGTCTGGCGGCGGCACAGGCGCAAGGCATCACCGTCCACAACGGCGGCACCTATCTGGCGATGGAAGGCCCGCAATTTTCCACGCTGGCAGAAAGCAAAATGTACCGCGAAAGTTGGGGTGCCGACGTCATCGGCATGACCAACATGCCGGAGGCCAAGCTCGCCCGCGAGGCAGAACTTTGCTACGCCTCGGTTGCCATGATTACCGACTATGACAGCTGGCACCCCGATCACGGCGAGGTCGACGTCACCCAGATTATCGCTACGCTGATGGGCAATTCCGACAAGGCCAAAGGCATGGTGGCGCGGCTGCCCGCGCTTTTGGGGGGCACACGCGAGGACTGCCCACATGGCTGCGACAAGGCGCTGGAATTTGCCATCATCACCCAGCCCCCCGCGCGTGACCCGGCGGTTGTCGCCAAACTTGATGCCGTTGCGGGGAGGGTCCTGTCATGAACGAGGTCAAAGACTACATCCGTACAATCCCCGACTTCCCCCACGAAGGCATCATGTTCCGCGACGTGACAACGCTGTTTTTGGACCCGCGCGGGTTCCGCATGGCCATTGACCAGATGCTGGCCCCCTACCCCGGCACTGACATTGACAAGGTCGCGGGGTTGGAAGCGCGCGGCTTTATCCTTGGTGGCGCGGTCGCCCACCAGCTGGCCAAGGGCTTCTTGCCGATCCGCAAAAAGGGCAAGCTGCCCGGCAAAACGATTGAGCAAAGCTACACGCTGGAATACGGCGAAGCGACGATGGAAATCCACGACGACAGCGTTGAACCCGGCGACAAGGTTCTGCTGGTTGACGATCTGCTGGCCACAGGGGGCACGGCGGAGGCTGGCATCAGGCTGATCGAACAGCTTGGCGGCGAGGTCATCGGCTGCGCCTTCATCATCGACTTGCCAGAGCTTGGTGGCCGGAAGAAGCTTGAAAAGCTGGGCATGGATGTGCGCGTGCTGTGTGAGTTTGAAGGAAGTTGACCGGAAAACGGGCAAGGCCCGCTCTGTACCTTAGCCAATGACCGCACCGGGGTTCATGATCCCGTTGGGGTCCAATCCCTGTTTGATCGCCCGCATCGCAGCGAGCTTTGCGGGGTCGCCGTATTTTTTCAGGTCATCCACTTTCAAACGCCCAATCCCGTGTTCGGCCGAGATAGACCCGCCCAAATCATGGGTCAGATCATGGACGATCTCTTTGACCCGTGGCCGCTCTGCCTCGTAGTCCGCGCGGCTGCGGCCTTTGGGCGGGAAGACGTTGTAATGCAGATTGCCGTCGCCGACATGCCCGAAGCAGTTGATCCTGAACTCTCCCAGCTGGGCCAGGGCCTGCCCGCCACGTTGAATAAATTCCGGGATGCGCGTGATCGGGACCGAGATGTCATGGCTCGACACTGACCCCACGAGGCGGTTGGCCTCGGGTATGTTCTCCCGAATGGACCAGAACGCGGCGCGTTGCGCCAGTGATTGGGCAACGACACCATCGGTGACAAGCCCGCGTTCGTGGGCCTCGGCAAAAAGCGCCTCAAGGGCCGCCTCGGGATCCGCGCCCCCGAAGGTTCCGACATCTACCAAGACCATCCACTCGGGCAATGTATCAAAGGGGATGCGCGTCTCCGGGCCTGTCTCCGCGAGGAAGGCCAGCCCCATGTGGTTGATTAATTCGAAGGCGGAGACCTGTTGGCCCAACTGCTCCCCGGCGAGCGCCAGCAGGTCCAACGCCGCGCGCGGGTCGCGGACCACCATCAAAGCGGCCCCCACGCCTTCGGGTTTGGGAAACAGCTTGAGGCTTGCGGCGGTGATAATGCCCAACGTCCCCTCCGCGCCGATCAACAGATGCCGCAGGTCATAGCCGGTGTTGTTTTTTCTCAAGGGCGTCAGCCCGTGCCAGATTTCGCCTGTTGGCAACACCGCCTCCAACCCCAAACACAGGTCGCGCGTATTGCCGTAGCGCAGAACGTTCACACCGCCCGCGTTTGTTGCAAGGTTCCCCCCTATCCGCGCGGAGCCTTGAGAGGCCAGCGTCAGCGGAAAAACCCGGCCTGACGTGTCGGCGGCGTCTTGTACGGATTGCAGAATTGCGCCCGCCTCGCAGACCAGCACGTTCTCCGTGGCGTTCACCTCGCGGATTGCCGTCATGCGTTCCATTGAGATGATAACAGGTGTCGGGCCATTTTCGGCAACCTGACCGCCGACCAGCCCTGTACCGCCGCCATATGGGATGACGCCAACCTTGGCCGCGTTGCAGGCGGCCACGATAGTCGAGACCTCCTGCGCATTTGCTGGTGCCAAAAGCAGCCCGCCCGCCCCTTTGTAGCGACCGCGCGGCTCCTCCAGATAGGCCGGGGTCAGATCGCGGAACGCCGCGTCAGGCAGCGCAGCTGCGAGGGTGTCGCGCAAGGCGTCGGAAAGGGAGTTTAACATGCGCTCAGATAGGCGCACCCATGGGCTGGATGCAATCGGCTATTCTTCGGGCGGGTTGTAGTAGGCCGGGTTCAACACCATCACCGTGGGGCGTCCCGGCAATGTCCGCGCGCTGATTTCGATGAAGCTGGTGTCGGGTTCCACCACCTCGAACTCGTCGCGCATGCCCGACAAAAACGTGTCGAGCGAATAGCGGCCAAACCAATGCATCGGAATAACCACGGAGGATTTTAGCCGTTTCAGGACCCGGATCATTGTTGGCGTATCCAGCGACAAGCCGCCATCCACGGCGGCCATCACGACGTCCAGCCTGCCCAATGCGGCATATTGTGCCGCGTCGGGCTCATGATGCAGGTGGCCGAGATGGCCGATGCACAGCCCCGCAACCTCGAACACAAATATGGAATTGCCGTTCTGCTCGACGCCGCCAAGACGGCTTCGGATGTCGGTCGGTACGTTGCGGACCAACATTTCGCCAAGGTCGAGATGGTGATCGGCCTTGCCGCCATATTTCCATCCCTCCAGCACGTGCTTGATGTCCGGATGGGGGTGAGCCGTCCAGTGGCTCCCATGCGCGTGGTTCATCGTGACCACATCGGGCGTCAGCTCCACACCACCTATGAAGCCCACATAGTCGGTCACCGCGCTCAGCCCGCCCTCGGTTTGAAGAAGAAACATGGCGTGATCGATATAGGTCAGGCGGACCGTATTTTGGGGGACCGGTTGCTGCCAGTTCGCTTTCTGGACATAGTGAACCCCTGGCGCGGCATCTGCCAATGCGATGCAATGCGACGGCCTGCGATCTTGCGCAATGGCCAAACCAGGAAGAAGCAAAAGAAGCGGCAGCAATACCCTCATGCCAATAAGTTTAGCGCAAAGCCTCCATTTCCCAAATCACGATTTATGAGGGGCAAAACTCTTTGGAAAAGAGTTTTCGTAATTTTCTTAGGATAAGAAAATTGCTCACCCGGCATCGGTGCGTCCGCGCCGGTCCAATCGCAGGTTCGCATAGAGCACGTGGTTGCGCCAGCGCCCACCGATCTGGAGGTAACTTTGCGCCACGCCCTCGTACTTGAACCCAGCCTTTTCCAACACTCCGCGAGACGCGGTGTTCTCTGGCAGGCAAGCAGCCTCGACGCGGCTCAGATCAAGCGTCTTGAATGCATAATGCACCAACCCGCCAATGGCTTCATTCATGTAGCCCCGCCGTGCGTATCGTTGCCCGATCCAATACCCCAATGTTCCCGCCTGCGACGGGCCGCGCCGGATGTTGTCGAGCGTGATAGCCCCAAGCAAAGCACCATCTTCGCGGCGGACCATAAAGACCGGAACGGCGCTGCCATTGGTCAGAGATCGCTGCGCCCAGTACACGCGGTTGGTGAAGCTCTTTCGGGTCAGATGGTCATTCGCCCAGACCGGCTCCCAGGGGGTCAGAAACTCTGAACTTTCAGCCCGCAACGCAGCCCATGCCCGAAAGTCGCCATGCTGCGGCAGGCGTAGCGTCATGCGCTCTGTCTCGATCCTGACTTTCTTACGGGTACGCAGCATCGTGGTCAGGCCGCCAGCTTCCGGGTCAAAGCCTCCAGATCGCGGGCTTTGGCAACGGGGCCGTAAAGCGCCATCGCGGCTGCACCGCTTGAGGCCATCTGTGCTGCAAAGGCGCGGACCTGCGCCACGTCCACCGCGTCGATTTTTGACACCGTTTCTGACAATTCGGGGACCCGGCCCCAAATGCCAACCAAACGTGCAAGCCGTTCGGCGCGGGAGGACGGGCTTTCCAGCCCCATCAACAGACCCGCTTTCATCTGCGTCCGCGCCCGCGCCACCTCTGGCTCGCTGAGGTCGTCTGCGGCGCGTTTGAGCTCGTCAATCGTCAGATCGGCGAGGCCTGCAATGTCGTCGCCCGAGGTCCCAGCGTAAACAGTCATCATGCCAGTATCGCAGTAGCTGCCAATCTGCGCAAAAATCGAATAGCAAAGCCCCCGTTTCTCGCGCGCCTCTTGGAACAGGCGGGACGACATGCCCCCGCCAAAGGTCGAGGCAAAGACTTGTGCGGTGTAAAACGCATCGTCACGGTAGCCCGGCGCCTCAAGCGCCAAGGTGAAATGCGCCTGTTCTAGGTCTTTGATTTCGCGCCGCTCGCCAGAGGTGAAAACCGCCCCATCCGCCACTAAGGAGGGTCGCGCGGCCATGTCACCGAACAGGTCCTCGGCCATTCGTACCATGGCGTCGTGATCCACGGCACCTGCAGCTGACAGAACCAACTGACCGGGGCCGTAATGCTCTGCCACAAAACCCGACAGGTCGTCGCGGCCGAAACTCGACACCCGTTCCGAGGGGCCCAGAATGGTGCGCCCGATAGCTTGGTCGGGATAGGCCGCTTCCTGCAGCCAATCGAAGACCACATCGTCCGGGGTATCCAGAGATTGGCCAATTTCCTGCAAGATCACACCGCGCTCTACTTCGATTTCATGCGGATCGAAGACCGGGTTGCGCAAGATGTCGGCAATCACGTCTAGCCCCAACGCCACGTCTTCCTTCAAGACGCGGGCATAATAGGCGGTAACCTCCCGCGAGGTGTAGGCGTTGATATAGCCGCCCACATCCTCGATCGCCTCCGCGATCTGCAGCGCGTTGCGCCGCTTGGTGCCTTTGAAGGCCATATGCTCCAGGAAATGCGCAATGCCGTTTTGCGGCAGGCGCTCATGCCGCCCCCCCGCACTCACCCAAATCCCGACAGAGGCGCTTTCCAGCCCCGGCATATGTTCGGTGACAATCCGAAAGCCATTTGGCAGCGTGTGAAGCCGAGGTTGGGTCAAGCAGAGATCCTTTCTCGAATGATGGCCTGGATCGCGGCGACGTCGCCTTTGACGTGGGTGATCGTCTCTTTGCGGTCATACAGGTCGGCCATGCGGCCTGGCAGCGGAGGATGGATGCCAGCGGCATCTTCTACCGCGGCCGGGAACTTGGCCGGATGCGCCGTTGCCAATGTAATCATCGGGGTCTCGCCCAGATGGTCTTGCGCCACATACACGCCAACGGCGGAATGTGGGCAGAGAAGCTCGCCCATCGTGGCTTGCGCGGATTTTATCATTGCGGAGGTTTGCCCCTCGCTGACCCGACCCGAGGCATAGGTTTCCTGCAGCGCCTGATACGCGCCTTGGCTGACCTTGAAGGAGCCACCTGTCTTCAAGCTGTCCATCTGTTCCTTCACCGCCGCGCCGTCTTGGTCATATGCATAGAACAACGCGCGCTCGAAGTTTGACGACACCTGAATATCCATCGACGGGCTGATTGACGGAACGACGCCTTCGGTGGTGTAGCTGCCCGTTTCCAAGGTGCGGTGAAGGATGTCGTTCTGGTTGGTCGCAATCACCAGCTTGTCGATGGGCAGCCCCATCTGTTTGGCGATGTAGCCCGCGAAGATGTCGCCGAAATTGCCGGTTGGCACGGTGAAGCTCACTTTGCGCTCCGGTGCGCCCAGCGACACGGCGGAGGAGAAGTAATACACCACCTGCGCCAGCACCCGCGCCCAGTTGATCGAGTTGACACCCGCCAGCCGGACCCCGTCGCGGAAGTCGAAATCGTTGAACATGTCTTTCAGCGCGCCTTGGCAGGTGTCGAAATCGCCTTCGACCGCCAACGCGTGGACATTGCTTTCGGTCGAGGTGGTCATTTGCCGTCGCTGGACTTCAGACACGCGGCCATCAGGGTACATGATGAACACGTCTACGGCGTCGAGACCTTTGAAGGCCTCAATCGCGGCGGACCCTGTGTCGCCGGAGGTTGCCCCCACAATCGTGACCCGCTCGCCGGACCGGCTGAGCGCCGCCTGGAAAAGCTGGCCGATCAGCTGCATGGCGAAGTCTTTGAAGGCCAAGGTCGGGCCGTGGAACAGCTCCAACAGGAAATGGTTCGGGGCCAGCTGCACCAAGGGCGCGCGCGCGTCATGGCCAAAGCCGGAATACGCTTTGGCGATGATCTCCTGAAATTCTGGGTCGGTGAATGTGTCGCCAATGAAAGGCCGCATCACGGTGAAGGCGATCTCTTCATAGGATTGGCCACGCATAGCACGGATGGCATCGTCGGAGAGCGCCGGAACGGTTTCCGGCAGGTAGAGACCACCGTCTCGGGCCAGGCCCGTCAGCATTGCTTGTTCAAAGCTCAGAACAGGGGCGTCGCCGCGGGTGGAAATATAGCGCATCTCGTGTGTCCTTTAGGCAGTTCGTTGCCTGATACGCCAAAGCAGATACGCTGTCATCCCCGCCCATGCCGCGCACAGCAGAAACCATGTGATTGCGTATTGAAGGTGATCGTTGGGGATGCCTTGCGTGGTGACCGGAACGGGTTGCACGGCCGGCGTTGTCGGAGAGGTCGCGCGCGCGACAATCAAGAGCGGCTCCGTTCCCAGCGCATCGGCCATTGCCTCGACGTCGCGGGCAAACCAGATATTGGCAGCCAGGTCCGGCTCAGGGGTGAATCCGTCAACTTCCTGCGGCCAATGCAAGTTCCCCTGCACTGTTACCCCGGTTGCAGCCCGGTTCTCGTCTTTGCGTGGCGTTGGGACATATCCACGGTCCACCATGACCACGCGGCCATCGGAGGTTATGAATTTGGAAATGACGCGGTAGCCTGCGCCTTGGTTTTTGATGGAGAACAAAACATGGAGCTCCTCACCAGTGTGGTCGCCCGCAACTTCAACGGGCAGATACCGCATCGGCGCCGCAATTAAGGCGCTGGGCAAGGCCACCGGCTTGGCCGCTATCCTTGTCTCAATATCCGCCAGTATCTCATGCTTCCACGCCAGCCGCTGCACTTGCCATGTCCCAAGGGATAACAAGATGCCGCAACCAATCAGCCCAAAGAGCAGCGGAATTATCATGCGAGCTGACATGGGACCTCAATGCAAAAGCGCGAGGGGGTGCCCCCTCGCGCGAGAAAAGTTTTTCGAAAAACTTTTTGCAATTTTCTTCTCAAGAAAATTAGCCGCCCCAGATGTAGACCGCTGCAAACAGGAACAGCCAGACAACGTCCACAAAGTGCCAGTACCAAGCAGCCGCCTCGAAACCGACATGGCGCTCTTGCGTAAAGTGCCCGGCGCGGGCGCGCAGGTAGCACACGAAAAGGAAGATCGTGCCGATCACCACGTGGAAGCCGTGGAAGCCCGTGGCCATGAAAAAGTTCGCGCCATAGATGTTGCCTGAGAACCCGAAGGCGGCATGGCTGTACTCATACGCCTGGAACAGTGTAAAAATGATGCCCAGCAGCACCGCAATGATAAGGCCCGATTTGAGGTCTTTTCGGTTGTTCTCATGCGCCAGCGCATGGTGCGCCCATGTGGCCGCGGCGCCAGAGCACAGCAAGATCAGCGTGTTGATGAGCGGCAGGTGCCACGGGTCGAATGTCTCGATCCCTGCAGGCGGCCATACGCCGTCCACCAACGGGCTTTCCGGGCTCATTGGGTACATGGCGTGTTTGAAGAAGGACCAGAACCAAGCCACGAAGAACATGACTTCGGACATGATGAAGAAGATGAAGCCGTAGCGCAGGCCAATGCGCACCACTGGGGTGTGATCCCCGACCTGGCTTTCCTCGACCACGTCGGACCACCAGGCAAACATCACGTAGAGCACCAGCGCCAGACCGATAAGGCCCATGAACGGGGTGCCGCCCTTCATCCAGATCACCGAGCCCGAAAGCATGACAAATGCGCCGATCGCCGCCAGCAGCGGGTTAATCGACGGGGGCAGGATGTGATAGTCGTGGTTCTTAGCGTGTGCCATGGGTGTCCCTCAGTTTGGACCTTAGTTGATATCGTTGTTTTCGTCGGTTGCGGGCGCGATGTCCAGCGCGGCCTGCGTATCCTCCAACGGAATTTCGTAGAATGTGTAGCTTAGCGTGATGGCGTCGATGTATTTCCCGTCGCGATCCTCGACAATCTCGGGGTCCACAAAGAAGGTCACCGGCATCTGCACCCGTTCGCCGGGCTGCAGCACCTGTTCTTCAAAGCAGAAGCAGTCGATCTTGGTGAAGAAGCCGCCGGCGGTGAAGGGGAAGACGTTGTAGCTGGCGGATCCCGCAATCGGGCGGTCAGTCGGGTTGTAGGCCTCGTAGAAGGCCAGCCCGGTTTCGCCGATGCGCACCGTCATCTCGCGCTCAACCGGTTTGAACTCCCACGCCATGTTGGAGGTCAGCGAGCCGTCGAACCGAACATTGATGGTTTTGTCCAAAATCTGGTCAGGGGCGGCGTCCGCCTCCAGCGTGGTGCCGCCATAGCCGGTCACACGGCAGAACCAGTCGTACAAAGGCACCGACGCGAAGGACAGGCTGACCATGGTGAACACCATGCCGCAAAGCATTACCAATGTGCGTTTGGCTGGATCCATCTTGGAAAACATCAGTTGCTCTCCTCGGTCGGGATCAGCTCGGGTCGCACCACATGGTCAAAGCCTTGGGTCAGCCCGCCATTGGTGATCTTGACGTAGGTCAGCCCAAACACAATGAACACGAAGCAGGCCAATGTGATGCCCACGCCCGCGTTCCGCGAGAAGCGGCGCTTGTGCAATTCATGTTCCGCGCGCGGGGCAGCCATCACCAAGCCCCCATGCCAAAGCCCTGCACCCAAAGCGCTTGCACAAGCAAAGCGCCGAAGCTGGCAAACAGGTAGGTCAGCGAGAAACGGAAGTATTTCTTTTCGGCTTTGTAGCCGTCTGCTTCAGCCGCCGCGTCGTTGCGCTGCCAAAGCTGCCACGCGCCGTAGACAAACTTGGCGTTCAGGTAGAGAGCTGCCGCCAGATATATCCAGCCGCCAATCGAGGTGAACGCCGCATAGATCGCAAGCGGGGCCAGCAACGCGGCATAGGCAAGGATGTGTTTGCGGGTGACGGTCTTGCCGTGCGTCACGGTCAACATCGGCACCCCGGCCTTGGAATAGTCCTCGTTCATGAACAGCGACAGCGCCCAAAAATGCGGCGGGGTCCACATGAAGATGATGACAAACATCAGCACCGACTCGACTGATACGCCGCCGGTTGCCACAGCCCAGCCGATCATCGGGGGGAACGCTCCGGCCGCGCCACCGATAACGATGTTTTGCGGGGTCCAGCGTTTCAGCCACATCGTGTAGATCACGGCGTAAAAGAAGATGGTGAAGGCCAGGATGCCAGCGGCGACCCAGTTCGACGCAAGGCCCAACATCACGACCGCAATCGCCGACAGCCACAGCCCGATGGTCAACGCCTCGCCCTTGGTCACTTTGCCCGCAGGGACAGGGCGACGTGACGTGCGCTTCATAACGGCGTCGATGTCGTGGTCGTACCACATATTCAACGCGCCGGATGCGCCGCCACCCAATGCGATAAACAAGATCGCCACAAAGGCCACAAACGGGTGCACGTGGACGGGGGCGACAAACACGCCGACGGCGGCGGTGAACACCACCAACGACATGACCCGAGGCTTCAGCAGCGCAACGTAATCGCCGAACTGCGCCTCGTCCTCGTAGCTGCCTACGTTTTGGGTTGCGTCTGTCATATCAAGCAATCGGCGGGCCTAAGCCCGCCAGACCTTTTAGTTAGAGGCGACTTGGATCGAAGGAGCGATAGGCGAGATACCCGCATATTCTTCCTTCGCGCCAGCAAGCCATGCCGCGTACGCCTCTTCCGAGACAACCTTGACCGTAATCGGCATGTAGGCATGCGCTTGGCCGCAAAGTTCAGAACACTGGCCAAAGTAGATGCCTTCGACCTCTGGTGTGAACCACAGCTGCGCCAGACGCCCGGGCACGCCGTCCTGCTTCACGCCGAACGATGGGATGGTCCAGGAGTGGATCACGTCAGCGCCGGTCACCTGCATCACAATGGTTTTGCCGACAGGCACAACAATCGCCGTATCCGTGGCCAGCAAGAATTCGGCGTCGGTGTAGCCGGCTTCGGCCAATTCAGCAGAGACATCAGGTGTCAGACGGTTTTCGCCGGCCCCAATCATGAAGCTGTCAAAGGCGAAGCCCTCGTCAACATATTCGTAGCCCCAGTACCACTGATAACCAGTCGCCTTAATGACGATGTCGCCTTCAGGGATTTGCTGCTGCTTGAACAAAACCGGGATGGAGAATGCGCCGATAACCACGAGGATCAGGATCGGTACAACCGTCCATGCCACTTCGATGGTGGAATTGTGGGTGAAGGTCTTCGGCGTTGGGTTGCGCTTGGCGGCAAATTTGTAGGCCGCGTAGATCAGCAGCGCCGTCACAAACAGCGTAATCGCGGTGATGATGACGAACACGAACCAGTCCAACCAGTGGATGTCGCGGGCCAACTCGGTGGTCGCGGGCTGGAAGTCGATGCCTTTTTCCCAAGGCTTGCCGATGATCTCAAGATCACCCAGCGCGTTGTCGATGTTGGATTGCGCCCAGGCAGCACCTGTCATTGGAAGTGTGGCCAAAGCGCCCAGAATCGTCGAAAGTCGCATAGTGTTTTCCCTGCTATTCAAGGGCGTGCTGCTCGTAGCACGGAATCCCCCGTTGCGTCTGCCGCTGTCAAAACCATATTAGAGGCTGCGGGGCAAGGCTCACCCGCACTCTCGCGCTACCTTGCCGCAGGCAAATGCGCCCAATTTTGCAGGAGACGCGATTATGGCCACGAAAATGGACGCCTTCACCCCATTCGAGTCGATGCTCGACCAAGACCGCACCCTGCAAATTCTGCGCTCCGCCACCGATGGGGCGGATGACGGAGAGCTGTTTTTGGAGCGCAAGCGCGGCGAGGTTTTTGCCTTCGACGATGGGCGGCTGAAAACGGCAAGCTACGACGCGTCCGAAGGCTTCGGGCTGCGCGCCGTGAAGGGCGAAACTGCAGGCTACGCCCACGCCACGGAGATTTCCGAGCGGGCGCTGCTGCGCGCCTCTGAAACCGCGCGACTGGCAGTTGGTGCAGGCGGCGCAACCCTTGCTGCGGGGCCGCAGGCCACCAATCGTAAGCTCTATACCGACGAGAACCCGATGGACGGGGCCACTTTCCCCGCCAAGGTCGAAACTCTGAAAGAAATTGACGACTTCGCCCGCAGCCTCGACAGCCGCGTGGTGCAGGTGTCGGCATCCCTCGCGGCCTCCCACCAGCAGGTTGCCATTCTGCGCCCCGACGGCGCGTTGGTCTATGATGACCGCCCGATGACCCGCATCAATGTCTCTATCATTGCTGAAAAAGAGGGCCGCCGCGAAAGCGGCACTGCGGGTGGTGGCGGGCGCGACTTGCTGACGCCGCTGATGGACCGCTCGCATTGGGAAGGGCTGGTGCGGGAGGCATTGCGCATTGCGCTCGTCAACCTCGACGCTGTCCCCGCCCCTGCCGGCGTCATGGACGTGGTGCTTGGCCCCGGCTGGCCCGGCATATTGCTGCACGAGGCCATCGGCCACGGGCTTGAAGGCGACTTCAACCGCAAGAAGACCTCGGCCTTCGCCGGGCTGATGGGCCAGCAGATCGCAGCCAAGGGTGTCACGGTGCTGGATGACGGCACCATCCCGGATCGGCGTGGATCAATCACCGTCGATGACGAGGGGACGCCGTCGGGCAAAAACACCCTGATCGAGGACGGCGTTCTGGTGGGTTACATGCAGGACCGCCAAAACGCTCGGCTGATGGGGGTCAAACCCACCGGCAACGGCAGGCGCGAAAGCTACGCCCATGCCCCGATGCCCCGCATGACCAACACATATATGCTGGGCGGCGACGCGGACCCGCAAGCCATCGTCAAGGACCTCAAAGACGGCATCTATGCCGTGGGCTTCGGCGGGGGCCAGGTCGACATCACCAACGGCAAGTTCGTGTTCTCCTGCACCGAGGCCTACCGCGTGCGGAACGGTGTCGTCGGCGAACCGGTGAATGGCGCCACCCTGATCGGCGACGGGGCCACCGCGCTGAAGCACATTCAGGCCATTGGCAATGACATGGCGCTGGACCCCGGCATGGGCAATTGCGGCAAGCAGGGCCAATGGGTGCCAGTTGGCGTGGGCCAGCCAACGCTCAAAATAGGCAACCTGACGGTTGGCGGGTCGCAAACCTGATGCTGCGCCGCGCCACTGAGGATGATTTCGCCCCGCTTACCATCTTGTGGGCCGAAGGCTGGGATGCAGGCCACGCAAAGGTTGCGCCGAAGGCCTTGGTCAAGCTGCGTACCGCTGCCAGCTTTCACATGCGACTTCGCAATTTCGGCGACGACCTGATGGTCACCGGAGAGCGCGGCGCACCCACAGGCTTCGTGGCCTTCAAAGGGAGCCATATCGACCAATTCTACGTCCGCGGCGATCAGCGCGGCAAAGGATTGGCGGCAAAGCTGATGGCGGCGGCGGAGGCCGAGCTGAAAGCCCGAGGTATCACCAAGGGCGAGTTGGACGTTTCGCCGGGCAATGAACGGGCCCGCGCGTTCTATTCTAAATGCGGCTGGACCGAGCGCGGCATCGAGGAAACCACCGTGGACACCTCCAAAGGTCCGTTCAAGCTGCAGCTGCACGTGTACGAAAAGCTGCTCTAGCAGGCCCGTTGATTCCCTATGGCGATTGTCAAAGCCGCAATGCGTCGAAGTTAGGTGGAATTGGCCTCGCCATATCTGGTGAGGCGGCGCGATCTATGCGGAACGCACGTTTCGGCATGCCCGAAATTTTTCGTATAAAATTCAGCTAATTGGCGCTTTATTTTTGTCGAGGGTCTTTCCTTCACACTCCCTTAATATCTGCGGCCCAAATATGATCTCACTGATTAGACGGAGTTACAGATGGCCAGCGACTTGCTGTCTACCCCACCCCCCCTCGCACCCCCCAAGACGCGGGCCGCGACGGTCAGCTGGCTCCGTCTAATCAGATCTCGCCGCGTCGGGCCTACGACGTTTTTCCGGTTGCTCAGCGAGCATGGCAGCGCAGACGCGGCACTGGAAGCCCTCCCCCAAATTGCGGCCAATGCGGGCGTTTCAAAATACACTGTTTGCCCGGTCGGCGTGGTGGAGGCGGAGCTGCGCCGCGGCGCACAGCTTGGGGCAAAGCTGTTGTGCTATGGCGGCGAAAACTACCCCGCGCAGCTTTGCGACATTTCCGACCCTCCTCCCGCGCTTTGGGCGCTTGGCGACGTCTCACTCACGGAACGGCCTGCCATCGCGCTTGTGGGTGCCCGCAACGCGTCTTCGCTGGGCACCCGCATGGCAACCACATTGGCCAAGGGCCTTGGAGAGGCGAGGTTCGCCGTCGCATCAGGCCTTGCGCGCGGCATCGACACGGCGGCACATCTCGCCACGCTGGAAAGCGGCACGATCGCCGTTCAAGCGGGCGGCGTTGATGTGATCTATCCTCGCGAAAACGCGGTGCTGCATGACCAGATCGCCCAAACCGGCCTGCGCCTGTCCGAACAGCCCTTGGGCGTTGAGCCGATGGCGCGGCATTTCCCGCGTCGCAACCGCATCATCTCGGGCCTCGCGCGCGCTGTCGTGGTGGTGGAGGCAGCCGCCAAATCCGGTTCTCTCATCACCGCGCGAGAGGCTTTGGACCAAGGCCGCGACGTGCTGGTTGTCCCCGGCCACCCGTTCGACGCGCGGTCGGCAGGATGCAATATGCTGATCCGTGACGGCGCGACATTGGTCCGTTCCGTGCAGGATGTGCTGGAGACCCTTGCAAAGCCGCAGGCGCAACAGCCAAAGCTCCATGCGCCCAAAAAGAAGCCTGTCCACAATGCGGGCCCCGCCCATGCGCAAATTCTGGGGCTGCTCGGCCCAACCCCGGTCGCAGAGGATCAATTGATCCGCGATCTGGATGTGCATCCAGATTTGGTCACGCCGCAGCTATTGGCGTTGGAATTGGAAGGCAAAATTACGCGTCAGGCTGGCGGGCTGCTCAGCCGGATTTGAGCCGCACCAGCGACAGCGCAATGCCGCCCAGAACGACCAGGCTACCCGCTACAATTTGCCAGCTCACCGCCTCGCCCAGAACCACAAGCCCGCCGACAATCGCGATCACCGGCACGCTCAGTTGCGCCACGCCAGCGACGCTGGCATGCAGCTGTGGCAGCAGCTTGTACCAAAGCGCGTAGCCCAAGGCCGACGTGATCCCGCCCGACAAAACCGCCATGCTCAGGCCAAACCCGTTTGGCAACGCGGCCTCGCCTGCCAGCAGTGTCAGGCCAACCAAGGGCACGGACCAGATGAAATTCAGCGCTGTTGCTTGCAGCGGATTGGCCACACCGCGCCCGATCAGGGAATAGATGCCCCATCCCAAAGCCGCCAAGCCCATAAACACAACACCGATCTGCGCGCCCGCAACCGTCGCCACACCGCCCACAATCCAAGTGAGGCCCGCCAATGCGACAATCATCCCGACCCATCGCATAAGGGGCACGCGTTCCCCACCGATGAGGGCACCGGCAAACATGGTCACCTGCACGCCGCCAAACAGGATCAAGGCCCCAAGCCCCGCGTCCAGCGCGATATAGGCTTGGCTGAAGCCAACCAAATAGGCCGTCAGGCCCAAGACGCCCCACAGGCTTGGGGCTTTCCAAAGGGTGCCTCCCTGCGAAAGCACCAAAACCGCAAGGACAGCTGCGCCGGACACGACCCTCACCAGCGCAAACATGTCCGCAGATATGCCCCCCGACGCCACGCCGACGCGGTTCAGCAGGGAGTTGGCCGCAAACGCCGCCATGGTCAGCGCAACAAGGAGACATAATTTCATGCCCGTACCCTTCTCAGCGCAGGTGGGCCTTGGCAACGCACAAAAGCGCTACTGCGGCGCAGCGAACGCCTTTGGGTACACCAATGTTGCCACCGGGACCGTCATATCAGGCGCGGCAAGCAGCGTGTTTTCGGTGCCGAAAGGCGAGGTCAGCCGCGCCGCGCGCGTTGCAAGAAATCCGCAGCGGCGGTAGAATTTTCCGTCACCCAAAACGACCAATGTGCGGCCCAAGCCGCCCACCATTTCGTCAACCAGACCTTTGACCATGAACATGCCGCGCCCCTCGCGTTGCCAATCGGGATGCACCGCGACAGGGGCAAGGCACAACCAGCCCTCTGGTGCGGTAAAGCGCGACACGGCAAGATAGCCCGCCGCCTCGTCACCCCATGGCATGACGATCTCGCGAAACAGCGCCTTTTCGGCCCGCAGGTCGCGCACCAGCTTGGCCTCATTGTTTCCCCCGAACGCAGCCACCAATAGCCGGTCAATCGCGTCATGGTCAGCCGCGCGGGCTTCTCTGGTGAAACTTGGATCCATTTACCCGTCCCTCAACACGTAAAACATCTGGAACCTTCATACATAAGTTGACGTAAGGTTACAGCACCCCAAAGAAAAAGGAGCGGCCAGTGTGACCGCTCCTTCTCAATATTTGCGAATGGGTACCTCAGGGTGATTTTCTGACGAAAACCGCCTATCGCACGAACTCAAACTCAAAGAGTTTGAATTTACATCATGCCGCCCATGCCGCCCATTCCGCCCATGTCAGGCATGCCGCCACCGGCAGCGCCTTCTTTGGATGGAGCGTCAGCAACCATGGCTTCGGTCGTGATAAGCAGAGCCGCAACAGAGGCCGCGTCCTGCAGAGCAGTCCGAACCACTTTGGCCGGGTCAATCACGCCGAATTTGAACATGTCGCCATATTCTTCGGTCTGCGCGTTGAAGCCAAACGATGCGTCGGAGGATTCACGGATTTTGCCCGCAACAACCGCGCCGTCGACACCGGCGTTCTCAGCGATCTGACGCAGCGGCGCCTCGATGGCCTTGCGCACGATGGAGATACCGACGTTCTGGTCGTTGTTGTCGCCTTCCAAGCCGTCCAGCGCTTTTGCGCCTTGGACCAAAGCAACACCACCGCCAACAACAATGCCTTCTTGCACGGCCGCACGGGTCGCGTTCAAAGCGTCGTCAACGCGGTCTTTGCGCTCTTTCACTTCGATCTCAGACATGCCGCCAACACGGATCACGGCAACACCGCCTGCCAGTTTGGCAACGCGCTCTTGCAGCTTCTCACGGTCGTAGTCGGATGTGGTTTCTTCGATCTGCTGACGGATCTGAGCAACACGTGCTTCGATTTCCGCTTTTGCACCGGCACCGTCAACGATAGTGGTTTCGTCTTTGGTGATCTGAACCTTCTTGGCGGTGCCAAGCATGTCCATGGTGACCGATTCCAGCTTCATGCCCAGATCTTCAGAGATCACTTGGCCGCCGGTCAGGATCGCGATGTCCTGCAGCATGGCCTTGCGGCGGTCGCCGAAGCCAGGGGCCTTAACGGCAGCGATTTTCAGGCCGCCGCGCAGTTTGTTGACCACCAAAGTCGCAAGGGCTTCGCCCTCAACGTCTTCCGCGATAATCATCAGCGGTTTGCCGGACTGGATGACGGCTTCGAGCAGCGGAACCATTGGCTGCAGCGACGACAATTTCTTCTCGTGCAGCAGGATCAAAGCGTCGTCCAGCTCGGTGGTCATCTTCTCGGGGTTGGTCACGAAGTAAGGCGACAGGTAGCCGCGGTCGAACTGCATGCCTTCGACAACATCGGTTTCTGTTTCCAGACCTTTGTTCTCTTCAACGGTGATAACGCCTTCGTTGCCAACTTTTTGCATCGCGCCAGCGATTTGCTCGCCGATTTCGCGCTCGCCATTGGCGGAGATGGTGCCAACTTGTGCAACTTCGTCGCTGTCAGACACGGGGCGTGCTGCCGATTTGATGGCTTCCACAACGGTGGTCGTTGCCATGTCGATGCCGCGCTTCAGGTCCATCGGGTTCATGCCAGCGGCAACCGATTTCAGGCCTTCTTTGACGATGGCTTGCGCCAGCACTGTCGCGGTGGTTGTACCGTCGCCAGCTTCGTCATTGGTACGCGAGGCCACTTCTTTGACCATTTGTGCGCCCATGTTTTCGAACTTGTCTTCCAGTTCGATTTCCTTGGCCACGGAAACACCGTCTTTGGTGATGCGCGGTGCGCCGAAGGATTTGTCCAGAACCACGTTGCGGCCTTTCGGGCCCAAGGTGACTTTGACAGCGTTCGCCAGCGTGTTGACGCCTTTGAGCATCTTGTTGCGGGCGTCGGTGTCGAATTTGACGTCTTTAGCAGCCATTTTCATGTGCTCCTTAGAATTTCAGAATTTGTGTAAAGCCGTAGGGTGCGTGATCTCACGCACCAACCGATCAGGACAGAATGCCCAGAACGTCGCTTTCTTTCATGATAAGCAGCTCTTTGCCGTCTACGGTGACTTCTGTGCCGGACCATTTGCCGAACAGAATTTTGTCGCCTGTTTTGACAGCCATCGGGATCAGTTCGCCCGAATCCTTGCGCGCGCCTTCGCCTGCGGCGACGATAACGCCCTCAGCAGGCTTTTCTTTCGCGCTTTCAGGAATGATCAGACCACCGGCGGTTTTTTCGTCGCCTTCGGTGCGTTCCACAAGAACGCGGTCGTGAAGCGGTGTTAATGCCATCTTTGTAGCTCCCAGCTCAAAGTTAGTTCCACTTGGCCCCCATCTGGGACCGTTAGCACTCACCTATGTCGAGTGCTAACGCAGCGTAGCTAAGGAGCAAGCGAAGCTGAGTCAACAGCCCTCCCCGCAATTTTTTCATGGTTAGGCTTCTGTTAAGAAACTCTTACATATTCGGGAAGTAATCTTCGCACGTGCCCTCGCGGTAGACATCCGCCGTACAGCAATGCAGGCCACCGCCGAACGCATAGGCATCGCGCAGCTCGACCTCGACCACATTCATGCCCAACTTGTCCATCTGCTCGGCCTGATAGACCTCGGATTTCTCAACGCAGACGGTTTTGGGGTCCAGCACCAGTACGTTCATCGAAAGCCACGTCGACGAATAGCACAAAGGCGGCGGCGCGTTATGCGCGGGCTGCGCCGCGTCCACGATCTGCCAGTCGTTCTTCTCGAACATCTTGCGCTGGTCGTCCGGCAGCCGGCGCTGTGGGTTGTTCAAGATCAAGCCCGGCCGCAACGGCGTGAAGGTCGCGTCGATATGGATCGGGTACGGGTCGCCCGGGAAATTCACCGTATGCACGCGGTGATCGGGGTAATGCCGTCGCAGCCATTCGATGCCCTTCAGGTTGGTCGTGAACCCGTGCTGCACCACCAAGTCGCGCCCAAAGCGCAGCACATCAGCCGCGTCAAACAGCGGCTCTTTCTCGGTGGTGACAAAGAACTTCTCCGCCGCCCATTGCAGCCGCTTCTCGTTGCCGATTTTGTCGCTCAGATAATCAGGGTGGTAGTCCGCGTCCGTCAGCCGCGGCTTCGGGGCGCTTTCATGGCGGAAATTCGGGTCCTCGTCGAAATACCGCTCCATCAGCGGGCGGTAGTTCAGGTATTCAAACCAGCGGCAGCGATAGGACATCGTCGCCTCTAGCATTTCCGAGCCTACCGTCAGCAGCACGTCACGCGGCGGCATGCAGCCAAACTGGCTGTCCGTGTGGAAATCCGGCGTCGTCACTGGCTTTGAGTGGTCAATGCTGTCGGGCCGGTCCACCCGGATGCCGCGCTTTTTCAGCATCGCGGCAAAGTTGTCCAACAACTCGTTGGCGCGGTCGATCGTTTCTTGCGGGCGGCGGCCCCACTGGCCCCGCATGTCGCTGTCTTCCGGCACTTTGGCGTCCAATGCGGGCTCTTCCGGCGGGATATGGCAGTCGTCGGCGCGGCCCACGATGACATGCTTCAACGGGTCCCATTCGTTCCAGCTATTCACGACAGTCTTTTGCATGAGGCCCTCCCAAGCCAAATCACCCGACGCGCAGTGCTATCTGCAACATCGCGGCTCGGCAAGCGGTCGTTAAAACTTGAACAAAATCGTGGTTAGAATTGGCTGGTCGTTGCCGCGCCATACCCCCATTCATTAATCGTTTCGGGCCATAAGGTCCCTGCCCTAAATGAGTGCCGTTCAAAGCCATGACCAAACCCATATCAAAAGGTGATTTCGACCGGTACGCCGTGATGGCCGCCGAATTCAGCCGCGACGCGCTGTTGGTCACCGATATCGAAGACAGGGTCGTCTGGCTTAACAAGGGCTTTGAAACCCTCACCGGATTTTCAATGAACGAAATGCTGGGCCGCACGCCGGGGGAATTTCTGCGCGGCGATCTGACGGAAACCGATGCCATCCAGAAGATCGACGACTGCATCACCCACCGCAGGCCCGTCGACATCGAAGTGCAGTATCGCCGCAAGGACAACACCGCCTTCTGGATGGAAAGCCGCATCACGCCCATCTTTGCCAAAGACGGCAGCCACACGCATTTCATGTCCTCCTCGCGCGATGTCACCGCGCGGCGCGCGCTGGAAAAATCGACACGCGAAGCCACCGAAAACGAACAGCTGCGCCAGCAGGAACGCCGCCTGCTCAGTCAGGTCAGCGAATGGCTCTATTCCGCCAAGTCGTTGGAGGAATTGTTGCAGGTCATCTCCAAGTCGCTCGAAACACTGATGCCGGAGGCCGAGGGCCAGCTTTATATCTACTCCAATTCCCGCGACACGCTGGATCTTAACATCCAATGGGGCGGCAGCGGCGCGGCCACCAAACATATCGAGCCTGACGATTGCTGGGCATTGCGCCGCGGCCGCGCCTACGCTTACGGGATGCGGCCCATTGAATTTCCCTGCGGCCACAGCCACGCGGTGGAGGACGACTCTCCCTATTTCTGCGTCCCCATCACCGCGCATGGCCAGACCAACGGGTTGCTGCATCTCAATTTCGGGGCCTTCGCCCCCGACCGCGCCCAGCGCGAAAAGTTCAAATACTTCCTCGACCAACGCTGGGAACTGGCGCTGCTATGCGCCGAGCAAATCAGCCTCGCCATCGCCAATGTGCAGCTGCGTCAGGAGCTGCTGGACCAGTCCGTGCGCGACCCGCTCACCAACCTGTGGAACCGCCGCTGGTTCCTTGAGGCCGCGCATCGCCAAATCAATTCCAGCCGGTCCGCTGGCACAAACTGCTCCGTCATCTCGATTGATGTGGACCACTTCAAAAAGTTCAACGACCACCACGGCCATGACGCGGGCGATCTGGTCTTGCGCGCGCTCGGGGCGCGCATGATCGAGTTCTTTACCACCGACGCCTCCCCCTGCCGTTTGGGCGGCGAAGAATTCATCGTGCTCTGCGCCAACAAAACGCTCGAAGAAACCTGCGCGCTGGCCGACGCATTCCGCCAGCAGGTTGAGGCCCTGAACGTCAAATATTCAGGCGAGTCGCTGCCCAAAATCACCATCTCTGCCGGGGTCGCGGTTTGGCCCGAACATGCCATGCATGTCGCTGATCTGGTCAAGGCCGCCGATGTGGCGCTTTACAAAGCCAAGGCGCAGGGCCGCAATCAGGTCCAGGCCTATGAAGACACCCCCGCCTGAGCCCCCCGCCCCTCATACAGTTTCAGGCCGTCCAATCCTTTGGGCGTCACCTGGTACACCCCGACAGACACGCGCTCGAACCAGCCATAGTGATCCGCCGCCATAATCCGCGTCGCGGTCGGCACGCCTGTGGCCTCGGCCACAACAGCCCCTTTGCAGGGTCCCGCCGCCGCCAAATGCTCCGCACACCGCAACGCGTCCTGCCGGTACGCCGTGACCAGCCCCACGCGGGTGGCGCCCCCCTCATTGGGGTCACCCACGCGGCGCGCAAATTCGCGCAGCAAACGCCCCCGCCGCTCCCGCGACTTACGCGGGGTGTAAGGGGCCGGGTCCACATGGACCTCGACCAAATCGTCGCGCAACCGCACCGTCAAAAGGCCCAGGCCCAACCGGCGGCATAGCGCGATGTTGTCCTTCAAAGCCTTGCCAAACCGCTTGCCCGCCGCGCGCGGCACCGCAAGGTAGACGTCGTCACTCACCCCTTGGCGCGCAACCCCCTGGTGAAACAGCGACAGCGAAAACCCTGTCTTCATCTCCACAATCACCGGGTCGTCATCGCCGCGCAGCCCAACCACGTCGCAGGCGCCAACCTCGCCTTTGACCTCGTAGCCCTGCCCCTCAAGGAAGGATTTTACGGCGGGGTAAAGATCGGTTTCGCGGACGGCTTTCATATGCGGCATCCTATCCCGCGAGACCTGCGTGACAACCCCAACAACCACCACTATAACGCGCGCAAATCCACCACGCACCGCAAGGACCCGCATCCCATGACGACGCTCATTTTTGGCCATAAATCCCCCGACACCGACTCGACCGGGTCGCCGCTGATCTGGGAATGGTTTCTCAATCACCAGGGCGGCGACGCCAAGGCCGTCTTGCTGGGCGAACCCAACACCGAGGCCGCGTTCATGCTGACCCGCTGGGACCTCGCCAAGCCGAACATCATCGACACCATCGCCGATGACCAGCCCTGCATTATCGTCGACACCAACAACCCCGCAGAGCTGCCCGCAAACATCAATGCCGCCGATGTCCAGGCCATCATCGACCACCACAAACTTGTGGGCGGTCTGGAAACGGCAGGGCCCATCGACATCACAATCCGGCCGCTGGCCTGCACCGCGACGATCATGCATGACCTGATGGGCGCGCATGCAAATCACATGCCCGACAACATCAAGGGCGCGATGCTCAGCTGCATCCTGTCCGACACGCTGGAATTCCGCTCGCCCACCACCACCGACACGGATCGCGCCCTCGCCGAAACACTGGCCAAAGATCTGGGCATCACCATCGCCGATTACGCCGCTGACATGTTCGCCGCCAAATCCGATGTCTCCGCCTTCTCCGAGGCCGAATTATTGCGCATGGACAGCAAGGAATACGCGGTCGGCGACACCAAATTCCGTGTCTCCGTGCTGGAAACCACCTCCCCAAAAATGGTCCTCGACCGCAAAGACGCGCTGATGGCCGCAATGCCAACCGTCGCAGGCGAAGACAAGGTCGATCAGGTCCTGCTCTTTGTCGTCGACATCCTCAACGAAGAAGCCACGCTGCTGATCCCCAACGATCTGACCAAAACCGTGGCCGAGGCCAGCTTCGGCGCGACCGTCACGGGTGACACGGTGGTTCTGCCCGGCATCATGAGCCGCAAGAAACAGATCATCCCGAACCTGAAGGTCTAAATCTTATATTAAGGTTAACGCGCCCCCGCTCAGACATGGGGGCGCGGCCCCACCTTCCCATGTTCAAAAATATCCCCCCGCCGGAGGCGTCCCCGCATGGCCCTACTCGACACACCCGTTTGTAATTTCGACTGGCCCGCCCCCGACTTTTCCCTGCAAGACCCCGATGGCACCACCGTCACGCTCAAACAAGCCATGGGCCCCAACGGTTTGCTCGTAGCCTTTTTGTGCAACCACTGCCCCTATGTCCAAGCCATCGCGGACCGTCTGGCACAGGACACCAACGACCTTCGCGCGCTTGGCGTGAACACGGTTGCCATCATGTCAAACGACTACCAAATGGTGCCGTCCGACAGCCCAGCGAATATGAAGACCTACGCGAAACTCAGCGGCTGGACCTTCCCCTATCTCGTGGACGAGGATCAATCTGTAGGCCAAGCCTACGGCGCGGTCTGCACGCCGGATTTTTTCGGCTTCAATGCAGCGGGTGGTCTGCAATATCGCGGCAGGCTCGACAGCGCGGCCATGGGCGCCCCGGACGGCCGGACCCGTGAACTGGTGGACGCCATGCGGCAGGTCGCGGAAACGGGTCGCGGACCTCAGGATCAAATCCCGTCCATGGGGTGCTCCATCAAATGGCGCTAGCCCCCCGCACCGTTAACCAAGAACGCCATAACCTTCGTGCGCCAATCGTGTATGTATAAAATACATATGAAATACACATAAAAACCACATACCCGAAATGAGGCCCAAATGACCCAGATCATCGACGCGTTAACGGACGTCTCCGCCCAATATGACGCGCTTTTTGTCGACCTCTGGGGCTGCATCCACAATGGCGTAACGCCCTTTGAAACAGCCGTTTCAGCCATGCAAACCTACCGCCAGCAAGGCGGAACCGTCATCTATGTCACCAACGCGCCCCGCCACCGTGCCTCCGTTGCCAAACAGCTCGGCAAGATCGGCGTCGCCGAAGACAGCTATGACGACATCGCCACATCCGGCGACAGCGCCCGCGCCGCAATGTTTCGCGGCGCCATCGGCTCCAAGACCTACTTTATTGGTCAGCCTCACGATCAGGCCTTCTTCGACCCGCTTTCGATCATCGAAAACCCCGTTGAAATTCAACAGGTTCCGCTGGCGCAAGCCGAAGGCATCGTCTGCTGTGGCCCTGTCGATCCAATGGCCGACCCGGACGTGTATCGCTCCGATTTCCTCTATGCCAAGCAGAAGGGGATGAAGCTTCTCTGCGCCAATCCCGACATCGTTGTGGACCGTGGCGAGCACCGCGAATGGTGCGCGGGCGCGCTGGCACAGCTCTATACCGAAATGGGCGGCGAGAGCCTATATTTCGGCAAGCCCCATCCCCCCATCTACGACCTCGCCCGCCGACGGCTCGCCGCGTTAGGGAAAAATATACCTGACAGCCGTATCCTGTGCATCGGCGACGGCGTGTTAACCGACATTCGCGGGGCGATGGGCGAAGACCTTGATTCCCTTTTCATCTCTGGCGGATTGGCGGCGGAAGAAACAAAAACCGACCGCCACCCCGACCCCGACCTGCTAAGTGCCTATCTTACAAAGGAAATGGTCGAAGCCCGCTACACGATAGGGAAGCTGCGCTGACCTGCTTTTCACTGGACTTTGCTGCACACGCAAAGTAATTAAGTTTCAATATACGCCAATCAGGCGTCCGATTGTTACTCAAAGGTGATAAGATGCTCGACATGGCCAGAGACAACTTCCCCCGCGGAACCATCTGCATCGAAGACATCGAGATCGGCATGAAACGCCATCTCCGCAAGGAAGTCACCGACCGTGACATCGAGCTTTTTGCGGAGGTCTCCACCGACCGTAACCCGGTGCATCTCGATGACGACTATGCCCGGGACACCATTTTTGAAGGTCGCATCGCCCACGGCATGCTCACCGCAGGTTTGATCTCAGCCGTCATTGGCGAGCAGCTCCCCGGCCATGGCACCGTCTACCTTGGTCAAAGCCTTAAATTCATGGCCCCCGTGCGCCCCGGCGACATGGTTTTGGCAGAGGTCGAAGTCACCGAGATCGACCACGCAAAGCGTAAGGTCACCATGATGACCCGCTGCGAAGTGGACGGGAAAAACGTGCTGAAAGGCGAGGCTGTCGTCCTCGCCCCAAGCCGTAAGTTCGACTAAGCGTAAACCACGTAGCGGGTTGCGCCCACCCGGCAGGTCAGTTTCCTTGAAACTTACCGAGAGGGGCCACTTGCACCGCCCTTCGCTGCGGTTTACCCAACCCCATGCGCATCATTCGTGACTATCAATTCGTAAGCCCCCAAGACCGCGGCGCCACCGTCGCCATCGGCAATTTTGACGGCGTCCATATCGGGCACCAAGCCGTTATAAAAATAGCCAAAAACGCAGCGCCCGACGCGCCGCTTGGCATCGTCACGTTCGAGCCGCACCCGCGCGAATACTTCGCCGCAGACGCCCCCTCTTTCCGTCTGATGAACGCCGAAGCCAAAGCGAACCGTCTTGAAAAGCTGGGCGTTCAGCGCCTGTATGAGTTGAACTTCAACAACTCGCTTTCTGGCCTCACGGCGGAAGAATTTGCCCGTGACGTCATCGCCAAAGGCCTCGGCCTCACCCATGTTGTCGTCGGTGCTGATTTCTGCTTCGGCAAGGGCCGCGCAGGCAATGCACCAATGCTTAAGGAATTTGGCGTAGAACACGGCTTCGGCGTCACAATTGCAGACATTGTGGAAACCGGTGCGCAGCAAGTGTCCTCGACCAATATCCGTCAGGCCCTGACCGACGGCAAACCGCGCGACGCCGCGAAAATGCTGGGCCACTGGCACCGCATCGAAGGCAAGGTCATCACCGGCGAACAGCGTGGCCGCGAATTGGGTTATCCCACCGCGAACCAAGACACGACCGGCCTGCATCAACCCAAATTCGGCGTTTATGCCGTGTTTGTTGACGTTTTGACCGGCCCCCATCAGGGCAGCTACCAAGGGGCAGCGTCCATCGGCGTGCGGCCGATGTTTGGAGAGAACCAGCCCAATTGCGAGACTTATCTCTTTGATTTCAAAGGCGATTTATATGGCGAAAGCATCTCAGTTGCCTTGGTGGATTACCTAAGGGGCGAAGAAAAGTTCGACGGGCTCGACGCGCTTATCACTCAAATGGATGCCGACTGCGCGCAGGCCCGCACCATTCTGGCGAACTCATGAAAGACCCGATCCAACGCGACGGTCTGCGCGCCAAGTTCTGGGAAAAGATCCCGCTGCAAAAGCTGTCCCCCAAAGAATGGGAGGCGCTTTGCGATGGCTGCGGCAAGTGCTGCTTGAACAAGCTGGAAGACCCCGAAACCGAAGAAATCGCCTTCACCAAAGTCGCCTGCCGCCTGCTAGACGGCGACACCTGCCGCTGCGCGCAATACGACATCCGGCTGCAATTCGTCCCCGAATGCGTCCATCTAAGCCCCGAAAATATAAGCGAAATCGCCTATTGGATGCCATCGACCTGCGCCTATCGCCTCTTGCATGAAGGCAAGCCGCTTTACGACTGGCATCCGCTGATATCGGGAACCGCGCAGACCGTTCACGACGCCGGAATGTCGGTCAAAGGCTGGACAATACCCGAATTTGAAGTTCACGAAGACGAGTGGGAAGACCACATCATCGAAGACCTGTAGGAGGCCCCCATGAACTTCGCATCAGACAACGCAGGCCCCATGCACCCAAAGGTCCTGGAGGCCATGATCGCGGCCAATGACGGCTACCAGATGCCCTATGGCAACGACACCATCATGCCAGAGGTCCGCGACCGCATCCGCGCCACGTTCGAGGCCCCTGACGCCGCTGTCTATCTGGTGGCCACCGGCACCGCCGCCAACGCGCTGGCCTTGGCGACATACACCAACAGCTGGGACACGATCTTTGCCCACCGCGTCGCCCATGTCGAAGAAGACGAATGCGGCGCGCCCGAATTTTACGCCAACGGCGCCAAGCTGACCTTGGTTGAGGGTGATGGTGCCAAAATGGCTCCCGACGGCCTCCGCCAAGCCATCATGCAAACCGGCGACAAAGGCGTTCACGGCGTCCAACGCGGCCCGGTGACCATCACACAAGCCACTGAAGTCGGGACCCTTTACAGCCTCGCAGAGATTCAAGGGATCACTGAAATCGCGAAGGAATTCGGCCTCAAAACCCATCTCGACGGCGCGCGTTTCGCCAATGCCTGCGCCGCGCTTGGATGTTCAGCGGCCGACATGACATGGAAATCCGGCATCGACATGGTCAGTTTCGGCGGCACCAAAAACGGCTGTGCCGGGGTGGAGGCCGTGATCTTCTTCGACTCGGAAAAGGCGTGGGAATTTGAACTGCGCCGCAAACGCGGAGCCCACCTGTTCAGCAAACACCGCTACCTGTCGGCGCAGATGCAGGCCTATGTCACGGACGACCTTTGGCTAAAGCTCGGCGCCAAAGCAAACACAAACTGCGCGCGCTTGGTCGCGGGGTTGGATACGATTGAAGGCTCATCTATTCCGGACCGACCGCAGGCGAATATGGTTTTCGCCCACCTCCCCCGCGCCGCCCATCGGCGGGCCATGGAGGCCGGGGCAAAATACTATCTGTTCCCATTTGACGCCTCGCTGGAAGGCGCGGATGACGCGTTGATCCGCTGCCGCATGGTCTGCGACTGGCACAAGTCAGAGGCCGAGATCGATCAGCTGATATCGCTGCTGCGCGGCTGATCGTCCACAAAGGCGCCAACCAACGCGGCCACATCAATGGGATGCGTCAACGCGGACATATGCCCGGCCTCAGCGATCGTGTCGCGGGTCGTGTTTGGCAAGGACTGCTCCAACCCGTCCAAGATCGACGAGACAATCGGCGGCGATTGTGCGCCCTCCAGTAACAGGCACGGCACATCAATATCGCCCAAGCGAGCCAGAACATCGCCATTGTCGCGGGTAATGGATTTACTGCTCGCCGCCACCAAGGGCATGCGGGACGTAATATAGTCCATCGCATCAGGCTTGAGGCTTTCCCACGGTTTACCGTCGCCCCAGTCGCCAGTGAACGCACGTGCGGCGCTGACCAGATCGCCCACAGCAATGGCCCCCATAAACGCGCGGCTTGACCGCTCATAGGCCTTGAACCCGGCCGGGTCGCCCTGCTTTGCCGCCGCAAAGAAAACAGGTTCAATCAATGTCAGGCTGCGCACCAGCTCCGGGTGGTCAACCGCAATGCGCAACGCCAGATACGCGCCGTAGGAATGCCCAACGATATGCACTGGCCGCTCCAGCAGCCCCACCGCCATATCGCGCGCCATCTCCGCGTAGTCCCGCGTTTTGTCCCAGTCCTCCGATTGGCCGTGGCCCGGCAAATCCATCGACAGCATTCTCATGCTTCCGGCCAATTTGGCGGACAGACCATCCAGCGACCGTGCATCGGCCAGCATACAATGCAGCAACAGCCCATCCTCCGGCCCGTGACCGGACCGGATGAAATGCGCCATTGCCTCTCCTGCAAGTTGAATAGGCATCCAGGCTTACAATTTGCCCTGCAGGTACAGGTCCAGATCTTCGATCTTGTCCTGCCCCCAGAACCGCTCGTCGCTGTCAGTAATGTAGAACGGCGCGCCAAAGACGCCCTTTTCCACGGCTTCTTCCAGATTGGCCGCGTATTCTTCAGCGCCCGCCAGCATCCCACTGTCAGCCAGTCCACCGTCAAAGCCATGCGCCTCTAACACAGAGCGCACCACGCCTTCGTCAGCGACGTCGCGCTCCTCCGCCCAACAGGCACGCACAAAGCCGTGCACAAGCCCCGCCAAATCGCCGCCACCCGCGTTTTGCGCGGCAATGATCGCATAAGAGGAAGGCGCCGGGTTCGTCGGCCAATGCGCGGGCTTCAGGTTGATCTCCATCCCAAGTTTCGACGCAGATCGGCGCATCTCTTGCAGGCGCCATTCCTGCCGATTTATGTGGCGCTGCGGGGGCGGTGTGCCCCCGGTGCGGCCAAACAATCCCATGATGTCGAGCGGCTTGTACCGAATTGTCGCGCCATGCGCTGCTGCAACCTCTTCCATGCGGGTGCCCGCAAGATAGGTGTAGGGGGAAAGCGTGGCAAAATAGTAGTCGATATGGGGCACGGAGGCTGTCCTTTGGGATAAGTGGTTTGCACTACGCTAACGGGGTGCTAAGCCGTGTGCAATGTCGCGTACAGCGGGGGCTGGCGTGGCGCTATTGCTGCAGCTGCCAACCCGGGGACGACACCATGCCAATCACCACTGAGCCAAAATTGATCGCGGGCAACGCGAACAAGCCTCTTGCGACGGCCATCGCCAAGCGCATGTCCATGCACCGCGGCGTTCGCGTAGAGGCCGTCGACACCCGTGTGGAACGCTTCAACGATGGCGAAATTTTTGTCGAGGTGTTCGAGAACGTCCGCGGCGAAGATATGTTCATCATCCAGTCGACCTCCAACCCAGCCAATGACAATCTGATGGAGCTGCTCATCATGTCGGACGCGCTGAAACGGTCCTCTGCCGCCCGCATCACCGCCGTCATCCCCTATTTCGGATATGCCCGTCAGGACCGCCGCACCAAAGCCCGCACGCCGATCTCGGCCAAGCTGGTTGCCAACCTGATTGAGAAAGCCGGCGTCGAACGGGTGCTGACCATGGACCTTCACGCGGCGCAAATTCAGGGCTTTTTTGATGTACCGGTGGACAACCTCTACGCCTCGCCGATCTTTGCGCTCGACATCATGCACCACTTCAAGGATATGAGCGATGTCATGGTCGTCTCGCCCGACGTCGGCGGCGTGGCCCGCGCCCGCGAGCTGGCGCAGCGCATCAAGGCCCCGCTATCCATTGTAGACAAGCGCCGTGAAAAACCCGGCGAGGTGGCTGAGATGACCGTCATCGGCGACGTCAAAGGCAAGAAATGCATCATCGTCGACGACATCTGCGACACGGCTGGCACCTTGTGCAAAGCCGCAGAGGTCTTGATGAGCGCGGGCGCGACCGAAGTCCACAGCTACATCACACACGGCGTACTTTCAGGCCCAGCTGTGGAGCGTATCACCAAATCGGTGATGAAAAGCCTCGTGATTACTGACAGCATTGAGCCGACAGAGCCGGTTAAGAAATGCAAAAACATCCGCATCGTGCCAACCGCACCAATGTTTGCGCAGGCTATTTTGAACATCTCAGGCGGCACATCTGTGTCTTCGCTGTTCGATGCGGATACGCTCGCGCCAATCTACGAAGGCATGTATCCAGGCGCCTGAGCCCTTCCTGCGTTCAAAAATATCCTGGGGGTGAGGAGCGTCAGCGACGAGGGGGCAAAGCCCCCTGCTTGGGCGACGCGCGCAAGCGCGGCGCAAACCCTCAATAAAGCTCCCAGTGGTCCTCATTGGGCAAGGCACCGATGACCATCCAATTGGCCCGCACCCGTGCCACGCGGCTGTCGCCCCATGTCCGAAACACCAGATCGAACCCATTCTCCGAGATATTCTCGGCGGCAATGTCCATCCGCTGATTATGCTTGTGGTCAATGTCCCACATGCTCAGGGACACATGTACATTAGGAATCCCCGCGTAGCGCTCTTCGAACACCACCTCGAAACGCTGCTCACGTGGCCCGGTGCCGGTCCACATCGGGCCGTCATCGACATAATCCGAAAACAACACGCGCGATCCTTGCGTGATGCCGATATTGTTGTTTGTTAACTTCTGCATTCGTTACCCTCTTACGCGGGCTATATGGGGCGAATTTGGCAATAATTTGGTCATAAAACGGATAAGGGCCCCGAATTCGAGGCCCTTATACTCTAAATTGGTGCGTCTCGGCCACGCTTTATAGCGCAATCCCTGCAGCCATGTCGGCTGCCAGCTTGGCCGTCGCGTCCGTGCCACCAGCGCTATGCGCAGCATCAGCTTCGGCGACAAGTTCGGCCGCCAGCTCAGACGTCATGTCCGCTTTGGCAAAGGCGCGCTCGGCCAAAACCGTGGTGCTTTCGCCGGACACTTCCGCAAAACCACCCGTCACGAAATACTCTTCAGTACCGGATGCGGTGACCACGGTCAGATAGCCGGGGCGCAAGGTGGTGATGACTGGTGCGTGGTCGGGCATGGCGGTGAAATCACCTTCCGCGCCCGGGATTTGCACTTCGCTCGCCTCGACGGAAGCAAGCTTCCGTTCTGGCGAGACAAGTTCGAATTGCATCATAGCCATGAGGCTTGCTCCTTATGCTGCGTCTGCAGCCATTTTCTCGGCTTTGGCGATCACTTCGTCGATGCCGCCAACCATGTAGAAGGCGCCTTCGGGCAGGTGATCGTATTCGCCAGCCACAACAGCTTTGAACGACGCGATGGTGTCTTCCAGCTGAACCTGCTTGCCGTCCGAGCCGGTGAACACTTTCGCCACGTCAAATGGTTGCGACAAGAAGCGCTCGATCTTACGGGCACGGGCCACAGCCAGTTTGTCGTCCTCGGACAATTCGTCCATGCCGAGAATGGCGATGATGTCTTGCAAGGACTTATAGCGCTGCAGGATTTGCTGCACGTCGGTCGCCACTTTGTAGTGCTCGTCGCCAATAATCAGCGGGTCCAGCAGGCGCGATGTGGAGCCCAGCGGGTCCACAGCAGGGTAGATGCCTTTTTCCGAGATCGAACGATCCAGAACGGTTGTCGCATCCAAGTGCGCAAACGATGTCGCTGGCGCAGGGTCGGTAAGGTCATCCGCTGGCACGTAGACCGCTTGCACGGACGTGATCGAACCCGATTTCGTGGATGTAATCCGTTCCTGCATCGCACCCATGTCGGTGGCCAGTGTCGGCTGGTAGCCAACAGCGGAAGGAATACGACCCAGAAGCGCCGACACCTCGGACCCCGCTTGCGTAAAGCGGAAGATGTTGTCGACGAAGAACAGAACGTCTGCGCCTGTGTCATCGCGGAACTGCTCGGCCAATGTCAGGCCGGACAGCGCAACCCGCATACGCGCACCGGGAGGCTCGTTCATCTGGCCGTAGACCAGCGCAATTTTGGACTCTTCCAGATTGTCAGGAACGATAACGCCGGATTCAATCATCTCGTGGTAAAGGTCGTTGCCCTCACGGGTCCGCTCACCAACACCCGCGAACACGGACACACCGGAGTGCACCTTCGCAATGTTGTTGATGAGTTCCATGATAAGAACTGTCTTACCAACACCCGCACCACCGAAGAGGCCAATTTTGCCGCCTTTGGTGTATGGGGCCAGAAGGTCGATGACCTTGATACCGGTTGTCAGAATTTCGGACTCAGTGGACTGGTCCGCAAAGTCAGGCGCGTCGCCGTGGATGGCGCGGCGCTCGGTGTGTTTGACTGGACCACCTTCGTCGACGGGCTCGCCCACAACGTTCAGGATGCGGCCCAATGTGCCGTTCCCGATCGGAACCGAGATCGGCTCGCCAAGGTCGGTCACTTCGCCGCCGCGCACGAGGCCTTCCGAGGAGTCCATCGCAATGGTGCGAACTGTGTTCTCACCAAGGTGCTGCGCAACTTCCAAGATCAGGCGGTTGCCATTGTTGTCTGTTTCCAGCGCGTTCAGAATCGCGGGCAGTGCGTCGTCGAACTGGACGTCCACAACGGCCCCGATGACCTGAGTAATTTTGCCTTTTGCATTGGCCATGTTGGTTCTCCGGGTCTAGAGCGCTTCAGCGCCCGAAATGATTTCGATAAGCTCGTTGGTGATGACAGCCTGACGCGAGCGGTTGTATTGGATGGTCAGTTTGTCGATCATCTCGCCTGCGTTGCGTGTCGCGTTGTCCATTGCCGACATCCGGGCGCCTTGCTCGGACGCGCCATTTTCCAACAGAGCGCTAAAGATTTGAGTGGCCACACCGCGTGGCAACAGATCGGCCAGGATTTCTTCTTCGGAAGGCTCGTAGTCGTAGACTGTACCGTCTTCGCCGGAGGCTTCGAAATCCGCAGGAATGATCTGCTGCTCGGTTGGGATTTGGCTGATGACGGACTCGAAGCGCGAGAAGAAGATCTTCGCCACGTCAAATTCGCCCGCGTCGAAACGCGACAGCACATCCTGCGCGATGCCAGACGCGTCGGCGTAGCCGATACGTTTGACTTCCGACAGGTCCACATGGCCAATGAAGTGGTCCGCAAGGTCCCGCTTGATCGCCTCGCGGCCTTTCTTGCCAACCGTCAAAATCTTGACAGTCTTGCCTTCGGCCAACAGCTTCTGCGCGGCCGCTTTCGCGGCTTTTGCAATGTTGCCGTTGAAACCGCCACACAGGCCACGTTCTGCAGTCATAACAACTAGCAGATGCGTCTGGGTGGAACCCGTTCCCGCCAACAACTTCGGCGCGCCTTCCGACGAGCCTACAGATGCGGCAAGCCCGCCCATAACGGCGTTGAAACGCTCGGCATAGGGGCGGCCAGCCTCCGCCGCTTCCTGCGCACGGCGCAGTTTTGCGGCGGCGACCATTTGCATCGCCTTCGTGATCTTGCGGGTCGATTTGACCGACGCGATCCGATTTTTGAGGTCACTTAGGTTGGGCATCTGCCAGTCCCCTTAAGCGAAATCTGCGGCGAAAGCGTCGAGCGCCGATTTGATCTTTTCCTCGGCGTCGCCTTTGATCTTGGGATCCTCGGTGGTAATCATGTCCAGCAGGTCCTGATGCTTGCCGCGCAGATGCGCCAGCAGGCCTTTTTCGAACTTGCCCACGTCGCCGACCGGCAGCTTATCCAGATAGCCCTTGGTGCCTGCGTAGATCACGCAAACAATCTCGGCATTGGTCAAAGGCGAATACTGAGGCTGTTTCATCAGCTCGGTCAGACGCGCACCACGGTTCAGCAGCTGCTGGGTTGCGGCATCAAGGTCGGAACCGAACTGCGCAAACGCAGCCATCTCACGGTACTGCGCAAGCTCCAGCTTAACCGGACCCGCAACCGACTTCATCGCGTTCGTTTGTGCGGAAGACCCAACACGCGAAACGGACAGACCGGTGTTCACCGCAGGGCGGATGCCTTGGTAGAACAGCTCAGTTTCCAAGAAGATCTGACCGTCGGTGATCGAAATCACGTTGGTCGGAATAAACGCGGACACGTCGCCACCTTGGGTTTCGATAACCGGCAGCGCGGTCAAGGAACCGGACCCGTTATCTTCGTTCAGTTTGCACGACCGCTCCAGCAGGCGGGAGTGAAGGTAGAAAACGTCGCCCGGATAGGCTTCACGTCCTGGTGGACGGCGCAGAAGCAGGGACATTTGACGGTAAGACACAGCCTGCTTCGACAGATCATCATAGACGATCAAAGCGTGGCGGCCATTGTCGCGGAAGTGCTCGGCCATGGCGGTCGCGGCATAGGGGGCCAGGAACTGCATTGGTGCCGGATCGGACGCTGTCGCTGCAACAACGATTGTGTATTCAATCGCGCCGGTTTCTTCCAGCTTCTTCACCAGCTGCGCCACAGTGGACCGCTTTTGACCAACAGCCACGTAGATGCAGTACAGCTTGCCGTTCTCGTCTTTGGCCGCGTCGTTATACGACTTCTGGTTCAGGATGGTGTCCAGCGCCACGGCTGTTTTACCAGTTTGGCGGTCACCAATGACCAGCTCGCGCTGGCCACGGCCAACGGGGATCATCGAGTCAACGGATTTCAAACCAGTCGCCATCGGCTCGTGCACCGATTTACGCGGGATGATGCCCGGCGCCTTGCTGTCTGCAACGCGGCGCTCTTTGGTTTTGATCGGGCCCTTGCCGTCCAGCGGGTTGCCCAGACCATCAACAACGCGGCCCAGCAGCTCGTCACCGGCAGGAACGTCCACGATCGAGTTGGTGCGCTTAACAGTGTCACCCTCTTTAATGTCGCGGTCGGAGCCGAAGATAACCACACCAACATTGTCGGATTCGAGGTTCAGCGCCATGCCCTGAATGCCACCGGGGAATTCGACCATCTCGCCGGCTTGGACGTTGTCCAGACCGTAAACACGAGCGATACCGTCACCGACGGACAGCACGCGGCCAACTTCGGCCACTTCAACTTCTTTGCCAAAATTCTTAATCTGGTCTTTTAGGATTGCGGAGATTTCCGCTGCTTGGATTGCCATGTTATCCGGCCTCTTTCATAGAATTCTGCAGGGCGGCGAGCTTGGAGCGGATCGACGTATCGATCATCTTCGAGCCCACTTTAACGACAAGACCGCCGATGAGAGACTCATCAACGGCCATATTGATCTTTACGTCCTTGCCGACAGACGCCTTCAGCGTTTTGGCAAGTTTGTCTTGTTGCGCTTTTGTCAGGGCCTTGGCGGCCAGAACGTCAGCCGTCACTTCGCCTTTTTCGTCAGCCAGACGGGCGCGCAGCTCGGATACCAGTTGCGGCAGCACGAACAGGCGGCGCTTGGATGCCATCAACGACAACGTGTTGGACACGGTCGGCGACAGTTTCATCTTTTTGGCGATTGCGGCGATTGCGACCCCTTGCTGCTCACGTGTGTAAAGCGGCGAGGAGATCAGCGACTTGAAGTCTGCGCTGGTGCCAATCGCGGCGTCCAGGGCGTCAATATCTTTTTCAAGCGCTGGGAGTTTCTTGCCGTCTTTGGCAAGGTCAAACACGGCTGTTGCATAGCGGGCTGCAATACCGGTTGAGATCGAGACTGGTTCGGACACGTCCACCCCTTCGATGACTTGGCGCCTGTCCGTCACCAGCAGGTGAGTTTCAGGCAATTGAAAAGGGAACGCGCAGTGGCATCCCCCGTAAATCAGGTGCGATGTAGCAAAGCGGTCTGCGCGGCGCAACTCCCTTTGCGGTAAATAGTGAGGACATCCCCATCCAATCACAAACGCCCTTCTTTTGTTGGCCTTGGGCGCATGCGACCGATTGTAGCTGTGGATAAGTTGCGGCGGGTTCGCCCGTGGTCAGCTTTTGCTTTGCCGAGTCGTCCTGCCAACAACCGGCGCCGCGCCGCCTTCCAACGCGCGGAGCGGTCTGCGCACTTTCATCGTCTTGCCCTTGGGTCTTGGCGCATAGACTTGCTTGGTCGCCTCCACGATCAAAACTCCGCCTGCAAACCGCCCCGACACTTTGCGCCCGAAGCTCTCCATCATTTTTGCAGCTTTCAGCCAGAACCGCTTTTCGCTTGGCACAGCGAACAATGCCGCCAAATGCTTTTCGGGGGAAAAGTTGTGTTTCTTCAATTGCGATTCAAGCTGTCCCAACGAATACGGGCGGCCAAAGCCAAATGGCGTGCGGTCCCGCCTCGACCAAATTCCGGCGCGGTTCGGCACGATGAACAGGGCTCTGCCCCCCGGTGCAAGCACACGCCAGCATTCTTCCAGCAGGGCCGACGGGTTCTCTGACGTTTCAAGCCCGTGCAATACAACCAGCTTGTCGGCCTGCCCTGATTGCAACGGCCACAGCGTCTCTTCGGTCAAGACGGCGACGTTTGGCTGGCCAGATGGCCAATGCATGACGCCTTGCGGTCCCGGCATCAGCGCGACAACGCGGCGCGCGTCAGCAAGGTAGGGGCGCAGAAGCGGCACGGCAAAACCAAAACCCACGACAGTTTCGCCTTTCCAGCTTTGCCAGAATTCCGCCACTTGGTCGCGCACAGCACGTTGTGCTACCCGGCCAAGATTGGTGCGGTAGTAGAAATTCTTTAAATCCTGCACATCTAAATGCATCTGGCTCGCTTCGGTTGGGGCCTAAAGTCCGGCGTCGCGTTGCATACCTAAGTATACTTATTTTTAGGCTTAAAAACTGTCTAATAAGACTCGATCCGCCATAAATCGGGCTAAATCACAAGTAATGTGATGAGAAAAGACTTGAAGGTTGGGAATTTAAACCGAACTGTAAGGTCTAAGAGGCAAAGGTCGTACCGGGTCCTCGACCCGGAACTGCCCTGATATAAAGGAGCATTGGGTGCCATCATTTTCGGACACTCTGGAAAAAGCCATCCATTCGGCGCTCGCGCAGGCCAACGCGCATCGTCATGAACTGGCTACACTCGAACATCTGCTGCTTGCGCTGACGGATGAACCCGACGCCGCGAAGGTTATGAAAGCCTGCGGCGTTGATCTGGAGAACCTGCGCGCCACGCTCGCCGAATTCATCGACGAAGAACTTTCGACGCTAGTCACAGATGTCGAAGGCTCAGAAGCCGTGCCCACAGCCGCATTCCAGCGCGTCATCCAACGCGCAGCAATTCACGTGCAGTCCTCGGGCCGCACCGAAGTGACAGGGGCCAACGTGTTGGTCGCGATCTTCGCGGAACGCGAAAGCAACGCCGCCTTCTTCCTGCAAGAACAAGACATGACCCGTTATGACGCGGTCAACTTCATCGCGCATGGCGTCGCCAAAGACCCCGAATTCGGCGAAGTGCGCCCTGTTTCGGGCTCTCCCGAATTTGACGACGACACAACCGCTGACGCCTCTGCCGGAGGGGAGGAAGCGAAAGAATCCGCGCTGGCCAAATACTGCGTAGACCTCAACGCCAAGGCCCGCGAAGGCGATATTGATCCCCTTATCGGGCGCAACAGCGAAGTCGAGCGCTGCGTGCAGGTGCTGTGCCGCCGCCGCAAGAACAACCCGCTTCTGGTGGGTGATCCAGGTGTTGGCAAAACCGCTATCGCCGAAGGCTTGGCAATGAAAATTGTCGATGGCGAAACCCCCGAAATCCTGTCGCAAACCACGATCTACTCGCTGGATATGGGCGCTTTGCTGGCCGGTACACGCTATCGCGGTGATTTTGAGGAACGCCTGAAAGCGGTGATGACCGAACTTGAAGAACACCCCGACGCGGTGCTGTTCATTGACGAAATTCACACTGTTATCGGTGCCGGGGCCACATCGGGCGGCGCAATGGACGCATCCAACCTGCTGAAACCTGCATTGCAAGGTGGCAAGCTGCGCTGCATGGGGTCCACGACCTACAAAGAATTCCGCCAGCATTTCGAAAAAGACCGCGCGCTCAGCCGCCGGTTCCAGAAAATCGACGTGGTGGAGCCGTCCGTGGACGACGCAGTCGCAATCCTCAAAGGCATCAAAACCTATTTCGAGGAACATCACGGCATCAAATACACCTCCGACGCGATCAAATCGGCGGTGGAGCTGTCCTCGCGCTATATCCACGACCGCAAGCTGCCGGACAAAGCCATCGACGTCATTGACGAAGCTGGCGCTGCGCAGCACTTGCTGGTGGAAAGCAAACGCCGCAAATCCATCGGCGTGAAGGAGATTGAGGCGGTCGTCGCCAAAATCGCCCGTATCCCGCCGAAAACCGTATCCAAAGACGACGCGGAGACGCTCAAGGATCTGGAAAACGCGCTCAAGCGGCAGGTCTTCGGTCAGGACACGGCCATCGAAGCGCTGGCCTCTGCCATCAAGCTGGCCCGCGCCGGCCTGCGGGAGCCTGAAAAACCCATCGGCAACTACCTGTTCGCAGGCCCAACCGGCGTCGGCAAAACCGAAGCCGCCAAGGCGCTGTCCGATCAGCTTGGGGTGGAACTCATCCGCTTCGACATGTCCGAATATATGGAGAAACACGCGATCTCCCGCCTTATCGGTGCGCCTCCGGGCTATGTCGGCTTCGACCAGGGCGGCATGCTGACCGACAAAGTGGACCAGAACCCGCATTGTGTGCTCTTGCTCGACGAGATCGAGAAAGCGCATCCGGATGTCTTCAACATCCTGTTGCAGGTGATGGATCACGGCAAGCTGACCGACCATAACGGCCGGACAACGGATTTCCGCAACGTGGTGCTTATCATGACCTCGAACGCAGGCGCGGCAGATGCCGCCCGTGCGCCGATGGGCTTTGGCCGCGATCGTCGCGAAGGCGAAGATACAGCAGCCATCGAAAAGCTGTTCACGCCGGAATTCCGCAACCGACTGGATGCCGTGATTTCCTTTGCCCCACTTGGCAAGAAGATCATCGCCCGCGTGGTCGAAAAATTCGTGTTGCAGCTTGAGGCCCAACTGATGGACCGCAATGTGACGTTCGAACTGACGCCTGCCGCCGCCGAATGGCTTGGTGACAAGGGCTACGATGAAAAGATGGGCGCGCGCCCGTTGGCCCGCGTGATCCAGGAACATATCAAAAAGCCACTGGCGGAAGAATTGCTCTTTGGCAAACTTGCCAAAGGCGGTGTGGTCAAAGTCGGCGTCAAAAAAGGCGAAATCGACCTTCAGGTGCTGGAGCCCGAAAAAGCCCGCATCGGCCGCAAGAAAAAGCCACCACTTTTGACGGCTGAGTGAGATACGCGCTCCCACTGACACTGGCCTTCGCAGCTGCACCAGCAGCTGCGGAGGACCTAATTTTGTCCCCTCCAGTAGACTGCGGACCACAGGGCACGGCCTGTATCATCCAACAATACACTGACAGTGACCCAACTGAGGGCTATGCGGATTTTACCTGCGGCGGCCTTAGCTATGATGGCCACAAGGGAACCGACTTTCGGGTCCCGACGCTCGCAGAAATGGAGAAAGGCGTCACCGTCCTGGCCTCCGCGCCGGGGACGGTGACCGCCACCCGCGATGGCATGCCAGACATTTACGTTAATGCGCCGAACGCGCCTGATGTCAGCAACAAGGAATGCGGCAACGGGTTGGTCATCAATCACGGTGGCGGTTGGGAGACGCAATATTGCCACCTGCGCGAGGGCAGCCTTGCCGTCGCCAAAGGCGACACCGTCACGACCGGCACAAATCTCGGCCAAATCGGCCTGTCAGGCCGCACTGCTTTCCCGCATGTTCACCTGTCAGTGCGCAAGAATGGTGAGGTGGTAGACCCGTTCAACCCCGACGCGACCAACACTTGCGGTCAATCAGAACGGACACTTTGGGAAACGCCACCTCAATATGTCGCTGGCGGTCTGCTCGACATCGGGTTTCACGACGCGGTGCCTGAATTCGATCAACTCAAGGCCGGTCTTGAGGATCCCGCGACGCTCCCAAGCAGCGCCCCCGCGCTTGTTTTGTGGGCCTATATCTTTGCAAGTCAGGCGGGCGATCAGGTAGAATTTGAAATTAACGGCGCACAGGGCTGGGAATTTCGCGACACGGTGTTGCTGACCAAACCGCAAGCCGAATTGTTCCGCGCTGTTGGGAAACGCCAGCCGGCCGGCGGTTGGCCAAAGGGCGACTTCAACGGGACGGTCACGATGATCCGCGGCGGCGCTGCAATCTCCTCAGACCAGATTTCCCTCACCATCAACTAACCGATTACTTTTCCGTTAACTTCAGCTCGATCCGCCGGTTCTGCGCGCGCGCTTGCGGAGTGTCGGCAGTGTTCAAAGGCTGGTATTCGCCAAAGCCGTTCGCCGCCAGCCGTGAGGGCGGAATGCCAAGCGAGCCGCTCATGTAGCGCACAACGGACAAGGCCCGCGCCTGCGACAGTTCCCAGTTATCCGCAAACTGCCCCTGCCCCGACAACGGCACGTTGTCCGTATGGCCATCCACGCGGATCACCCAATTCAATTCCTGCGGAATGTCGTCTGCCACGCCAAGCAAGATACCGGCGACGTTTGCAATCTCGCTTTGTCCCGCCGCCGACAGATCTGCACTGCCTGGCTGGAACAAAACCTCGGATGAGAATACAAACCGGTCCCCTTCGATCCGAACCCCGTCCTGACTGCCAAGCAATTCGCGCATGCGCCCAAAGAACTCTGAGCGATAATTTTCAAGCTCCTTGGCCTCCGCTTCCAGCCGCTGACGCTCCGCCTCTTCCAAAGCCGCGCGGCGTTTTTGTTCTGCCGCGACCTGCGCAAGGGCGGTGTTCAACTGGCTGCCCAACGCGCTGATCTGCACGTTGGTATCCGCGTCTTTCGCATTCACCTCGTCCAACAAGGCCTGCAAGGCCCCCAATTGGGTCCTGAGCGCGGCCACCTGCTGGTTGAGCGCCTCCAGCTTACGCTGACTTTCCGCGCTCGCGGCCTTCTCGGCGCTCAACGCCTCATTTGCCGTCGCCAGCAAAATCGCCCTTTGATCCGCCTCGCTGATCGCTTCATTATTCGCCGCTTCCGCGGCGCGTTGGGCCGCCAAAGCTGCCACAAGCTGCCTGCGCAATTCGGCCTGTGACGATGATTGTGTGGCCTCAGCCTTGGCCAAGTCATCGCGCAGCTTTGCTTCACGCGCGGCCCCTGCCCCGATGCGCCCCATCAATTCGGCACGGGTCAACTCGGCCTCTTCGCTCGACTGCCTTAGCACCTCAAGTTCGCCCTCCAAGCGAGCGGTGGCTTCTGCGGCGGCTGCATTTTCCTGCTGCGCCTTCGCCAGATTGGCCTCAAGCGTCGCAAGTCGCGCCCCCAGCTCGTTCTCTACATTTGCCGAGGCGGTCTTTGCGGTCTGGCCCGCCAGCAAGGCAGCCAACAGTTTTTCGTCCAGATCCTCATTTATGGTTTTGGCGGCGGCCAACAGGGTCAGCGTGTCTTCGGCCTCCCGCCGCTTTTCTTCCAGCGCCAGCGACATCGCAGTCAGCTCGGCATCTGCATTTGCAAGACGGTCGCGAAGTGCCGCCGCGGCGGCAGCGTCAGCCAACTGCGCGGCTTCCGCCTGTTCCAATGCGCGGCCCTGCTCCTCGGCCTTCAGTTCCAAATCCGCGACCAGTGCTTGCAATGCATCGGCCCGCGCCGCGGCCAACCGCGCCGCCTCCGACCCTTCGTCAATTTCGGACCGGGCCTGAGCCAATGCCAGCTGCGCGGCCTCCTTCTCGGATATTTCGCGCGCCAATCCGGCTTCAATGTCGGCGATCCGCGCCACCAGCGTCTGGTTGGCGGTTTCCGTTTCTTCCAAAGCCGTCTGCGTCGCGTCGCGCTCTCCGGTCAATGTGGCAACGCGCGTCTCCAACGCAGATTGCTGCGACAAAAGCCCCGCGACCTGTTGCTCAAAGCTGGCAATTCTGGAGGATTGTGCGTCGCTTTGCGCCGTCAAGGATGCGATCAGCGCTGTCTGAGCGGCGGCGTTATCGCGGGCCGCATCCAACTCGGTCTCCAGCTGAAACCCGCGTTGTTGCTCCAACCCCAACGCCTCTGCCAGAGATTCAACCTGCCCGGACAATTGATCCAGCTCGCTGTCTTGCGATGTGATGGTTTCGTTCAACATGAACTGCACCATCATGAAAATCGACAGCACAAAAACCAGCACCAGCAAAAGCGCTGTCATGGCGTCCACGAAGCCGGGCCAGATATTGGCCTCGAACCTCTGCCCGCTGCGCCGCGCTAAAGCCATGGGTTACTCCTGCCCTTTGGCAGAGCGGACATTGGACGGAGGCCGCGTATTGCGGGTCAGTTGCCGGATAGCTTGCGTCACGGTCGCCAGATCGCCCGAAACCTGCGCCGCGGTTTCCTGCCGCCCAGCTTTCAGCTCTTCAAGAATTTTGAGCAATTGCACGTCGATGGACCGCAGCCGCATCCGGCTTTCAGGGTCGATCCCTTCGCCATCCTCGGCGGTCCGCGCCAGATGCCCGATCAGCTGTTCCTGCCCATCCGCAACGCGGTTCAGCGCCTCACTTGGGTCAATCGTCGTGTCCAGCCGGTCGGTTAGTCGCTTCATGGAATCCGTCATGCGCTCCAGCCGCGTATCGGTGTCCTTGCGCGCGGTCTCCCCTTGCAAAAACAGCCCTTGCAGGCTGTCGATCTGCTCAACCATATGGTCCAGAACGGTGGCCACAACAGATTGGTCAAAGCCACCTTGCCCGCCGTCCTCGCCAGAAGAAAACCCAACGCGGGTGATGGTCGACAGCCACTCTTCCATCTCGCGGTAGAACCGGTTCTGACCGTGGCCTGCAAACAATTCCAACAGCCCCACAACCAACGACCCGGCCAACCCCAGCAAGGAGGACGCAAAGGCCGTGCCCATTCCCGCCAGCTGGCTTTCCAGCCCGCCGATCAGGTTCGAAAAGACGTCTTGGCTGCTTTGCCCGTCTTGCACGTTAAGCGAACGGATGGTCTCAACAATGCCCGGAATTGTGGTCGCCAATCCGTAGAAGGTTCCCAAAAGCCCGAGGAAAATCAGAAGGTTTATGATGTATCTGGTGATGTCGCGGGACTCGTCCATCCGCGTGCCAACCGAATCCAAAATGGTGCGGGACGATGATGCGCTGATCTGCATCCGCGCCCCACGCGACCGCAGCAGCGCCGCCAAAGACGCCAACAAACGCGGGGCGCGGTCCTCGTCCTCTGCTGCCGCCTCGCCTGCGAACCGTTCGATCCACGAGACCGACGTGATAAGCTGGAACACCTGCCAGAAGCAGGCAAACACGCCAAAGACGAACACCGCCAGAATGACGCCGTTCAGGAAGGGGTTTGCCAGAAAAACAGATGATACGGATGGGTAGATCAGGAAGCCGCCGAAGCCGACCAGCCCAAGGATAATCACCATCAACAGAATTGCACGTATCGGCTGCGTAAACTGCCCGCTCCGCCCCCTGTCAGGAGTGTCCATACCCAAACCCTTGAATAGCCCGTATTCGTCTTTTTTTTTATGAACATACGGGCGCGCGTGTCAATTTGCCAAGGATTTCTGCGCGGCGCTCTAGCCGGCCAATTCCTTTACCCGCGCCACAAGCCATTCCATATCGGCGTCGCGCACGCCCATCTGCGCCAAATGCGCAGCGGTGTTGTACAGATATTCGGTGTTCGGACCCCGGCCACCAACGGCATGGGCGATGACTTCCGCCTGCCGCTCCAACGTCAAATCACCGCAATATTGAACGTGGTCTTGGTTGATGATGTAGGCCAAGGCCTGCACCTCGCGGCCGTCCTCCAGTTGAAGGGGCACCATATCCTCATAATATGCGGACGAGATCAGCTCCCGCTCCCTCAGCATCGCCAGCACGGTGTCTGCCTCTTGGTCGGCCACCCGAAACGCCACCCCGTCGCACCGCGCATCGTCAGCCACATCAAGCGCCAGCACCAGGCCTGGGTCGTCTTCAGACCCGCGATGATGGATCGACCACATACAAAACGAGCGGTGAAAGCCGGTCAGATGCGCGACCACGCTTTCCGCTGGCTCAAAGCCCGGGTTCCACAGCAGCGAGCCGTACCCGAACACCCAAAGCGGCGTTTTCACCCTATCACTGGCCAGCATGTGTCTGGTCCTCCTCCCCTCCGCCTAGTAAACGGGACGGCAAAGGAAAAGGGAAAACACGTCAGATGCGCAAGTTAATCGCCCTCATCGTTGTCGTCGCCGCCGGGTGGGCGGGCTATTGGTTCATAGGCTCGCAAGGCCACAAGACCGCCATGACCAAATGGCTCGACGATCGCCGCGCCGAGGGCTGGCAGGTCGAATACTCTGACCACTCGGTGCGCGGCTTCCCCAATCGCTTCGACACCACGCTGACCGACCTCTCCCTGACCGACCCCGAAACCGGCATCAGCTGGCAGGCTCCGTTCTTCCAGATCCTGTCGCTCAGCTACAAGCCCAACCATCTGATCGCCGTCTGGCCGAACGAGCAAATCATCGCCACCCCGCGCGAGAAATTTACCCTCAAAACCGACGACATGCGTGCGTCTTTGAAGGTCAAACCTTCCACCGCGTTGGCCTTGGACAGCGCCAATATCGAAATGGTCGCGGCGGTTATCACCTCATCGGAGGGCTGGACCGCGGGCTTCGACACGCTCAACGCCGCCATCCGCAACGCGCCCGGCACCACCAGCACCTATGATGTCGCGGCCAATATCGACCAGCTTCTGCCCGCCGAGCCGCTGCGTGACCTCATCGACCAAGGCGGCACCCTGCCCGACCAGATCGAGGCGCTGCAATTCGATATTCAGGCAGAATTGGCCGACCCGCTTAACCGCATCGCGTTGGAGACTCAACGCCCCGACATCACCGCCATCAAAATCCGTGACCTACGCGGCGCCTGGGGGGAGCTGGAAATTCGTGCGAAAGGCGACATGACCGTTGAGAACGCCAAACCCAAAGGCGAGATTGCCGTCACGGCCCGCAACTGGCGCGAAATGCTGGCCCTTGCGGTGCAAGCCGGTGCCATCGAACGCAACGCAGCTTCCGCCGCCGAATTCGGCCTTGGCCTATTGGCCAGTTCGTCGGGCAACGCCAACGCGCTGGACGCCACGCTCAGCTTTTCCAACGGCACGACCTTCCTTGGCCCGCTGCCCATCGGCCCAGCGCCAGAGATTAGGTTGCCTTAGCCTACGCTTCAAACCCCGCCCATAGTTCGGGCTGGACCGAACTATGAAGGCACCATTAACGCCTGAAATGGCGCAAATTTACCTGCGCCAACGCTGAGCTAAGGTGAATTTTTGACCACTACCGTGCATCCAAGTTTTGTACAAATTGGGTTATAGGGGCACAGAAACATCCCCAATTAGTACAAAACGCGATACAAGACCGGCATTTGGACTGCCGGCAGGGTCTATGAAAAACCCGCTAAATCAGCCCTACCGACAATAGCTCCCAGACCGATACCGCGCGGTATCAAAGTGGAAATGGTCCTGATGGAACCTGTTCGCATTTGGCCCCAACACGGTGCCAAACGGCCCGCAGGCCGCCTTGTGCGCCCGCTTCAGGATCGGCCCCTGCTGCTTTGTGCGCCAGCCTTTCAGAACGGTGATCGTCTGGCCGTTGTTCAGGTTGATCGCGGAAATATCAACAGCCCGCCCCTTGGCGTGCTCCGAAAGCCGTCCAGATTTGGCACTGTTGCGGTTGCGGCAGGCGTAATGCGCCACGATCTTCAGCGACCGCACCCCGCCGCCAACATTGCCCACGGCGGGCTTAAGCCCGTTCTTTACCCAGGAATTCAAGGCCTTCGCGGTCGTGCAATCAATCGTGGGTTGCTGTGACAGCCCCACTCCGTCCACAGATGACAGCCGTACCGCATTCGGCACACCGCACGCGCCGCGCCCCTGAATAGGTGGAATGACCGTGCCCTTTATTGTGGCAACCCCGCAAACCGACCCGCGCGCGCTGACCGCAATCTGTTGCGCGCGCTTTTGTTTCAAACCTGCAGGCCGCTGCGTTGGACGTTGGGGGCGCTTGCCCTGAAACAGGCGTCGCAATCCAAAGCCGCGCTTAGCGGTCGAGGTCTTGGGCAGTGCCGCCGACTGCTCTGCCTTCGCAATCGCCTCTGCCGAGACGCCACGCGGAAGCGGCCGGATCGACCGATCCGGTGCGTTTGCAAAGACCGGGGAAATCAAAACCAAACTCAAGACCACTGCACGCCACATGATTACCGTCCCCGCCCAAAGTTAGGTGCATCGGTGTCTTGACCCGCCTCGATGATGCCCCGCCGCAACGCGCGGGTGCGGGTGAAATACGCGTGCAGATGGTCCCCATCGCCTTGCCGGATGGCCCGTTGCAGCGCAAACAGCTCCTCGGTGAACCGGCCCAGAATTTCCAGCGTTGCGTCCTTGTTGGTCAGGAAAACGTCGCGCCACATGGTCGGGTCCGACGCCGCGATCCGCGTGAAGTCCCGGAACCCCCCGGCGGAGTATTTCACCACCTCGCTATCCGTCACCCTGCGCAGGTCGTCGGCCACGCCCACCATCGTGTAGGCGATCAAATGCGGCGCATGGCTGGTCACCGCCACCACCAGGTCATGGTGGTCAGGCTCCATCTCGTCGACCAGCGCGCCCATCGCCTGCCAGAACCCTTTGTAAGTGTCCAACACGCCCGCATCCGCACCCTCTGGCGTCATCAACAGCCAACGGTTGTCGAACAGTTCGGCAAAGCCCGAATTCGGTCCCGACTGCTCGGTCCCGGCCAAGGGATGCGCCGGAATGAAATGCACGCCTTCAGGCAAATGCGGGGCCACAGCCTCGATCACCGCCCGTTTGGTGGACCCCACATCGCTGACCAAGGCGCCCTGTTTCAGATGCGGTGCGATCTCAGCGGCCACCGTCCCCATCGCGCCCACCGGCACGCAAAGCACAACCAGATCGGCATCAACAACCGCCTCCGCCGCACTGTCCACCACGCGGTCGCAGAACCCCAGCTTGCGGACTTCGTCGCGCGTCTCGGCCGACCGCGCGGTGCCCACAATCTCGCCCACAAGCCCGTCCGCCCGCATCCGATGCGCCATAGACGAGGCGATCAGCCCCAGCCCGATCAGCGCCACGCGCCCGTAAATCTGCGCCATCATCCCTGCCCCTTAAATTCCGCGATCACCGCCGCCACGCGGCGGCACGCCTGTTCAGACCCGATGGTGATGCGCAAACACTCCGGCAGGTTATACCCGCCAACCATCCGCACGATCAGCCCTTTGGCTTTCAACGCCGCGTCGCAGGTCCGCGCCTCGTCCTCTGATCCGAACCGCGCCAAAATGAAGTTGCACTCCGACGGGTCCGACGGCACGCCCGCCTTGGCCAATTCCGCCGCCAACCAGTCGCGCCATTTCGCGTTCTCGCGCCGGCAGCGCTCGGTATATCCGGTGTCGCGCACCGCCGCATGCGCCGCCTTCAGCGCGGGCCCCGACAGGTTGAACGGCCCGCGGATGCGGTTCAGCGTGTCCACGATCACCTGCGGCCCGTACCCCCAGCCAATGCGCAATCCGCCCAGCCCGTAAATCTTGGAGAATGTCCGCGTCATGAACACGTTCTCACGGCCCTCCATGACCGAAAGCCCCGCGTCAAACCCGTCCACATATTCGGCATAGGCCCCGTCAAGCACCAGCAAGCAGCCCGCGGGCAGCCCATCCGCCAACCGCGCCACTTCGGCCTCGGGGATCATCGTCCCCGTCGGGTTGTTGGGGTTGGCGATGAACACCAGCTTGGTCTGCTCGGTGACACCGGCTAGCAGCGCGTCCACATCCGTGACCCGCTCGTTTTCCTTGACGCAAACAGGCGAAGCCCCCGCCGCCATGGCTGAGATTTTATACATCCCGAACCCGTGCTCGGTATGCAAAACCTCGTCGCCGGGTCCCGCATAGGCATAACACAAAAACGAGATGATCTCGTCCGAGCCAACGCCGCATATCACGCGCGCGGGATCGACCCCATGCACGTCGCCAATCGCCTCGCGCAGCCGCTCGTGCTGGGTCGAGGGATAGACATGCAACTCGCCGGCCGATTGCCGAAACGCGTCAGACGCGCGCGGGCTTGGCCCAAAAGGGTTCTCGTTGGAGGACAGCTTCACCACATCCGCCACCCCCTCAACCGAGGCCGCCCCGCCTTGGTAAAGCGCAATATCCAGAATGCCCGGCTGCGGAGTGATGGTCATGGCAGTGATCCTAAGTCCCAAGTCCGCACTGTTTACCCGTGACCACCCTCAAAGAAAAGGGCGCAACATGTCGCTTCTTTTTGCCAAAAATATGCGCGCCGCAGGCCCAAAATTTCGACGAAATTTTGATCAAGAGTTTTTCCAAAACTCTTGCCTGTTCAAAAGAAGCTCTGCGGATCAATATCAATCGACAGCCGCAAATCGCCCCTCAGCTTGATCGGCCGCACCCATTCCGCCAACGCGCCCTGCAGCGCCACACCTTTCGGCGCTTTGACCAGCAACCGCACACGATGCCGTCCCCTGATACGCGCAATCGGCGCGGGCGCAGGCCCATAGACCATCGCCCCGACCCGCTTCAACGCGCCATCATTGCGCGCCAAATGGTTGCCCAGATCAAACACCGGCCCGACCTCCGGGCCGGACAGCACAATCCCCGCCATGCGTCCGTAGGGCGGCACGCCCGCCTGTTCGCGCACCGCCGCCTCCGCCGCCCAGAACCCTTCTTCATCCCCAGATAAAATCGCGCGGATCACCGGATGCTCTGGCTGGAAGGACTGCAGCAAGGCCAGACCTTCCTTCTCCGCCCGCCCCGCGCGGCCTGCCACTTGACGCATCAGCTGAAACGTCCGCTCCGCCGCGCGTAAATCCGACCCTTGCAGGCCCAGATCCGCGTCAATCACCCCGACCAATGTCAGCAGTGGAAAGTTATGCCCTTTCGCCACCAGCTGCGTCCCGATGATGATATCGGCCTCGCCCGCCGCGATGCTTTCAATATGCGCCTTCAGCTGCCGCGCGGTGCCGTAGTGATCGGACGACAACACCTGCACGCGCGCATCAGGAAACAGCGCCTCGACCTCCTCCCCCATCCGCTCCACACCGGGGCCAATTGGCGACAACCGGTCCTCGGCCTCGCAAGACGGGCAGACGGTCGGCATTGGCTTGGTCTCCCCGCATTGGTGGCACATCAGCCGCTTCAAAAACCGGTGCTCCACCATCCGCGCGTCGCAGTGGTCGCAACCGATCTGATGCCCGCAGGCCCGGCACAGGGTCACCGGCGCGTAGCCGCGGCGGTTCAGAAAGATCAGCGACTGCTCACCTCTCGCCACGCGCGCGCTGATCTCGCGCTGCAAGGTCGGCGACACCCATTTGCCCCCAGGCAAATCCTCCGCCCGCATATCAATCGCGCGCATCTGAGGCATGACCGCCGCCCCGAACCGCGACGTCAGCACCACGCGGCGATACTTCCCGGCTTCGGCATTGGCCCAGCTTTCCAAAGATGGCGTGGCCGAGGCCAGCACAACCTTCGCCCCACACATCGACGCCCGCAGCACCGCCATGTCGCGGGCGTTGTAAAGCACCCCGTCCTCTTGCTTGTAGGACGTGTCATGTTCTTCATCGACGACGATCAGCCCTAGATCGCGATAGGGCAAAAACAGCGCCGAGCGCGCGCCCACGATCAGCTCCGCCCCGCCTTCGCCGACCATCTTCCAGACGCGACGCCGTTCGGTCATGGTCACGCCGGAATGCCATTCAGCTGGCTTTGCCCCAAACCGCGCCTGCACCCGCGTCAAAAACTCCGATGTCAGCGCAATCTCTGGCAGCAACACCAGCGCCTGCCGACCGCTGCGCAGACAGGCCGCAACCGCCTCCAAATACACTTCGGTTTTGCCTGACCCTGTTACGCCCTTCAGCAAGGTGGTCGAATACCCGTCGCCCTCGTTCAGCACGGCCACAGCCGCCGCCTGATCCGCCGTTAACTCTTTGGAAGGCCGTTCGGGGTCCAATCGCGCAAATGGCAGGTCGCGGGGCGACTGTTCCTCGAACACAGCCCCCTGCGCCACCATGCCCTTGACCACGGAGGTGCCGACCCCCGCCATCTCCGCCAGTTCTTTTAGGGTAAATGCCAGTCCGCCGAATTCCTCCAGCACGGCCAAGACCTTCTCCCGCGCGGGGGTCATGCGGTCTACCTCGCCGGTTCCCAAACGGTAAATCTTGCGCATCGAGGGCGGGTCGCCCAGCCCCGGTGACCGGGTTGCCAGCCGCAGCATGGCCGACATCGGCGTCAGCGTATACGCCCCGGCTTTCTCCAGAAAAGACACCATCTCGTCGCGCATCGGCGGCACGTCCAACACACGGATCACGGACCTCACCTTGGCGTAATCCCAGTCGCCCTTGCCCGGCCCCCAGACCACGCCCAGGACTTTCCGAGGCCCCAACGGCACCTCGACAAACGCGCCCAAATGGCAGCCGCCCTCGGGCGCTTTATAGTCCAAAACGCGGTCCAGCGGCTGCGTTGTCAAAACGCCCACCAAATCGCCTTCATGGAAAAAGCCTGCCGTCATACACCCGCCATCTGATTGCCCTACCGTGCCCAAGTAAGGTAAAGCCGACATTAATCAGACCTCAACGCGCACCGAAAGGCCATCCCACATGAAATTCTTCGTAGACACCGCCGAGATTGACGAGATCAAAGAGCTCAACGCTTTGGGCATCGTGGACGGGGTGACAACCAACCCGTCGTTGATCGCCAAATCGGGCCGTGACATCCTCGAAGTGACCAAGGAAATTTGCGACATCGTTGATGGCCCCGTCTCGGCGGAAGTTGTGGCGCTCAAGGCCGACGACATGATCGCCGAGGGCCGCAAGCTGGCCAAGATCGCCGACAACATCGCCGTCAAAGTGCCGCTGACATGGGACGGGCTAAAAGCCTGCAACGTGCTGACCAACGAAGGCAATATGGTCAACGTCACGCTGTGCTTCTCTGCCAATCAGGCGCTGCTGGCCGCCAAGGTGGGCGCGACTTTCATCTCGCCCTTCATCGGCCGCCTCGACGACCTGAACCTCGACGGCATGGAGCTGATCGCAGACATTCGCGACATCTACGACAATTACGGGTTTGAAACGCAGATCCTCGCGGCCTCCATCCGGTCCGCCAACCACATGTCCGACTGCGCCAAAATCGGGGCCGACGTCGCAACCGCGCCGCCCGCCGTCATCAAGAAAATGGCCGATCACGTGCTGACCGATAAGGGCCTGGACGGGTTCATGAAGGACGTGGCCAAGGCCAACATCAAGATCGTCTAAGCCGGTCCAATAACGCATTCGTGACCGCGGTCGGGGCAGTTTCCCGTCCGCGGTCATTTTCTTTTCGGCTACCGTGCGTCCAAACCAAAAGGGGCGGCAAATGGCCAAGAAGAACCGAAAAACCAAACGCACCAAATCCGCAAAGCCGCAGCAATCCAACGCGGCCAAGGCACAGTCCCGCCGCGCGTTCTTGCAATATGGCATCGCGGGTGCGGCGGTGTTGGGCGTGGGCGGCTATTTCGGGGTCACCTCCCTGCAGGCCTCTATCTGCGAGGCGGACCTGACCAAGCTCGGCAAGGGCACGCCCACCATCGTGCAAATTCACGATCCCACCTGCCCCGTCTGCAACGCGCTGCAGCGCGAAACGCGCAAGGCGATCCGCAACATGGATGGCGACCGCCCCGAGCTGCTGGTCGCCAATATCAAAACCCTCGAAGGCTCCACCTTCGCGGCAGACCACGGGGTTCCCAACATCACGCTGCTTTTGTTTGACGCCAAAGGCGAGGTGCAGCAAATCCTGCGCGGGCCGCAGGACCGCGCCGATCTGACACCGCTGTTTGAGGACCTGATGAAGCGCCACAGGCCCCGCTCCTGATTGCCTTGTCCGCCCAAACGTAGCAAAACTATGAGATGAGCGGATTACTGGCCCTTCTCGACGACGTTGCAGGCATTGCCAAAGTGGCGGCCGCCTCCGTCGATGATGTCATCAGCCAGGCGGCCAAAGCAGGCGCAAAAGCTGCGGGTGCGGTGATCGACGACGCCGCCGTCACCCCCAAATACGTCACCGGCTTCAAACCCGCCCGCGAGCTGCCAATCGTGTGGCGCATCGCGCGCGGGTCGATCAAGAACAAGCTGCTGTTTCTGCTGCCCATCGGGCTACTGCTTGCCAATTTTGCGCCTTGGGTCATCACGCCGCTTTTGATGCTAGGCGGCGCGTATCTGTGTTTCGAGGGGGCCGAAAAGGTCTACCACCTGTTCAAGCCGCACCACCACGACGCGGACGAGCCAGAGGACCTGACCAAGGACCCCGCCCATCTTGAGGAAGAGAAGGTCCAGGGCGCGATCAAAACCGATTTCATCCTGTCGGCCGAGATCATGACAATCGCGCTGGCGGAAATTCCCGACAGCAACATCTATATGGAGGCCGCCACGCTTGGCGCTGTCGCCATCGGCATCACGGTGATGGTCTATGGCTCCGTCGCGCTGATCGTGAAGGCCGATGATTTCGGGCTGTTCCTGTCTGCCAAGGGCCGGCTGTCGGCCACCCGCGCCTTCGGGCGCGGTATCGTCAAAGCCATGCCCGGCTTCCTGAAGGCGCTGATGATCGTCGGCACCGCCGCAATGCTGTGGGTCGGCGGCTCCATCGTGATCCACGGGCTCGATGTGATCGGCGCGCCATGGCTCTACGACACCATCCATCATATCGCCGAAGATGTGGCCTATGCCGTCGGGCAGGCTCAGGGCTTTATCAAATGGGCTGTCACGGCGGCTTTTGACGGCGTGTTCGGGCTGGCGCTTGGCCTTGCGCTCATTCCCGTCGCAACAAAGGGCATTGTCCCATTGTGGAAGGCGTTGCGCGGGTCTTAATCCCTCTGTTTGAATTTTGTTCAATTGGTCAGAACACTTGTCGCGAATCGCAAACAGGTGCCAAGATACCGCAGGGGGATGCCGTGTGACCTGTCAGCACAGCACCATGTTTGTTTAAGGGGTGATGTCGGTTGACGTACATCCGTTTCAGCTTTGGACACCGCAATTGCGTGCCGCGCCCGGCGGCGCGACCTGACGCGTAGGTAAACCCGTTTCAAATTCAAACCAAAACGCGCGCTGGCGCTAACAACACTCAATAGGGAATATCTAAAATGACCTCCTTTCTTTACACAGGGTTCACCGATCTCACCGGCACCGGCTTTTCGGGCATTGAATTCGGAAGTTTCGATTTTGTCTAAGTGGCGCAAGACGCACTTGTGTACCACGGGACCCCCTCCGGACGCGCCTTCAACGCGGCAGATGACGACGACATTTCCGGGTTAAGCATTCAGGTGGCCGGACAGGTGATCTCTTCGGGGCCCTCTATCAGCCTCAACACCTTTCCAGGCAACACAATAACCGGCTCCAATGTCGAGGTTCTTTCGACGGGTGTCGTGTCTTCGGATTTCAGTTCGGCTATCTTTATCGGCGGCTCAACTGGCAGTGACAGCAATTCGGTCACCAACAATGGCATCGTGAATGGCAGGACGGGAATCCAAATGGTTTCCAGCAATTCATCCATCATCAATAACGGCACAATAAGCGCCACGTTCACGGGGATTGAAATCGGCGCCAGAGACAATAATCAGGTCATCAATACCGGGTCCATCAACGCGCTCGTCGGCGTCGAGATGTCAGACCCTAATAGCACCGGAAATGACAGTGAGCTGATCAACAGCGGCACCATTTCCGGAACGGAATTTTCTGTCGAAGGCGGCCGCGGGAACGACACCGTCACCAACAGCGGCACCTTGAACGGCGATGTGGAACTGGGAAGCGGGACCAACGCGCTGACAAATTCCGGCCAAATCAACGGCGACGTCAGCGCCTCCACGGACGCGGGCACCGAGATGACGGTCATCAACAGTGGCGTCATCGACGGGGTGGTGTCGCTGTCCAACGACGGCGACATCTACCGTGCCATCGGCGACGGTCAGGCGTTTGGGGTCAATGGCGGCAATGGTGTGGACGAGATCATCGGCGGCAGCGCCGAGGATAATTTCTTCGGCGGCTCCAGCGGCGACACGCTGAACGGGCGCGGCGGTGATGACATCATTGATGGCGGCACGGGCGACGACACCATCATCGGCGGCGACGGCGACGACATCCTGTTCGGTGGCATCGGCCTTGATGTCATGCGCGGAGGCGATGGTAACGATGAGATGGAGGGCGGGCTGAACGACGACACGATGTCTGGCGGCAATGACGAGGACATCCTGATCGGCGGCATCGGCGATGACGTGCTGTTCGGCGGCAATGGTGACGACACCCTGATCGGCGGGGCGGGCCGCGACGTGCTGCGCGCGGGCGACGGCGCCGACACCTTCATCTTCGAAGCGCTCAGCGACAGCGGCGTCGGGGCGGCCCGCGACGTCATCAACGGGTTTGATGTGGGCCAGGATGTGATCGACCTGCGCGACATCTCAGGCGACACGCTGACGTTCCGTGGCAGCGCGGGCTTCACCGGGTCGGGCGATGCGGAACTGCGGCTGGTCGTGACCGGATCGGGCTTCACCGTGGCAATCGTGGACGAAGACGGCGACGGCAGCACCGACTTCCAAATCCTGGTGCGCGGGGCGGATGGCACACTGACGGAAAACGATTTCCTGCTCTAAAATGGGCGACGGGCGGGGCCAGCCCCCGCCCGTCACAGCCGCGACCACCCGCATCAAAGACACATAAAATACACATGCTTTACACATGTGCGCATTTCGTCAGTGAATTTTGCAAACGCTACCGCTATAATCGCGCAAAATGCCCCGGAAAACGGGGAGCATCATATTGAGGACAGCGATGACCGAGCAGGCAGCGGTGCTAGACGCACTCCGTCAGAAAATATTGGACGACCCCGAGGTTATCCTTGAAGATCAAACGCTTATGAAGGCGTTGATCGACGCCAATGAACGCACGCTTGGCGGCAATATCGTCGATCTGCGCGGCATCGCGATGGAACGTCTGGAAAGCCGGCTGGACCGGCTGGAAGACACCCACCGCTCCGTCATCGCCGCCGCCTATGAGAACCTCGCGGGCACAAATCTCATCCACAACGCCGTCCTGCGCGCGCTGGAGCCCATAAATTTCCCGTCATTTTTACAATCTTTGTCTGGTGATTTGCTGGAAGCCCTGCGCGTCTCGCGCCTGCGGCTGATCCTCGAATCCAAGGAACATGACGGCCCCTCCATCGGGTTCGAAGACGTGCTGTCCATCGTGGAACCCGGCGTCATCGACCACTACATCACCGCAGGCCGCAACATGACCGTGCGGCCCGTGACCTTGCGACAGGTCTCGCCCGCCTCACCCGATGTGTACGGCGACAACGCCGCCTACATCAAATCCGAGGCGCTGCTGAAACTCGATCTGGGCGACGGGAGGCTCCCCGGCTTGCTCATCATGGGGTCCGAGGACCCGCATCAGTTCCGCCCCAACCAAGGCACCGATTTGCTGATCTTTTTCTGCAGCGCATTTGAACGCGCCATTCGCAGATGGCTGGCTTAATCTCCCCCGCTGCTCGGGACACGCTCGAACATTGGCTCAAACATCTCTCCGCGCTGGACGGGGTGGCCGAGAACACTCTCGACGCCTACCGCCGCGACGTGCTGGGCTTCGTCGCCTTCATGACCCAGCATTTCGGGGAGGAAACCGGCCTCGCGCCGCTGAAACGCATCAAACCCACCGACATGCGGGCCTGGATGGCGCAGGAACGCAGCCGAGGCGTGGCCGCACGGTCGCTGGCGCGGGAATTGTCCGCCGTCAAATCCTTCTACCGCTGGTTTTCCGAGCGTGACGGGTTCGAACCCACCGCCGTGCTCGCGACCCGCTCCCCCAAGTTCCAAAAGAAGCTGCCAAGACCGCTGGCCCAAGATGCCGCGAAAGCGATGATCGAAACGGTCGAGATGCAGTCGCCAAAGGACTGGATCTCCGCCCGTGACGTGGCCGTGGTGACGCTGCTCTATGGCTGCGGGCTGCGCATATCAGAGGCGCTCAGCCTCAAAGGCAAAGACGCGCCCCTGCCCGACGTGCTGCGCATCAAAGGCAAAGGCGGCAAGGAACGCATTGTCCCCGTTCTGGACGCGGCCAAACGCGCCGTGGACCGATATACCCATGCCTTGCCCTACCAGCTAGAGCCCGACGAGGCGCTGTTCAAAGGCGCGCGCGGCGGCGCGCTCTCCCCCCGCCTCATCGCCAAGGCGATGGAAAACGCCCGTATGCAGCTGGGCCTGCCCGCCACCGCCACGCCCCACGCCATGCGCCATTCCTTCGCCACGCATCTGCTGGAAGCTGGCGGCGATCTGCGTGCCATTCAGGAACTGCTCGGCCACGCGTCGCTTTCCACCACGCAGGCCTATACCGCCGTCGACACAGCCCGCCTGATGGAGGTCTATGCCGACGCCCACCCCCGTGGACGCGGCTAGAAAGTCAAAAACTGGGACTCCCACTCCTCATCTCACGTCTTTGTGTTGAAATGTGGGGATGTCGTGTCTGGCCATATCTCCCAAATCTGCGACACCCTGACGCATACTTTCCCGGGAGACACACTCATGAACATCCGCACTATCCTCGCCACTGGCGCCGCCGCACTGGCCTTCACTTCCGGCGCTCATGCCGCCGATTGCAAAACCGATGTCGAAGACGCCTTCGACCTGACCGGCGCGCAGATTGAAGAAATTTACGCCTGCATCTCTGACAAGATGCTTGAAGGCTACACCAAGGGCGATAACGAGGTCGCCGCCGTCTACCGCACATGGACACCCACCGCGACACGCCCCGCCGTGGCCGGTCCGCATGGCAACCGTTTGCTGAACACTTTCGCCAATGACATCGCTGCCGAGCAGTACCTCAAGTTCGAGGAAGAGGGCGTCGTGATGCCAGCAGGCTCCGTGCTCGCCAAGGAATCCATCAAGGTCAACGTCAAGAAGTCCAAGGCGGTCGTGGGCCCGCTCTTCATCATGACCAAGGGCGAAGCCGGTGCGGCCCCTGATGCGGGCGACTGGATCTATTCCGCCGTGCAGCCCGGCGGCAAGCCGATGAAGATCAAGCAAAGCTTCTGCCACAACTGCCACGAGGCCTTTGAGGGACAGGACGCGCTGGGCTACCCGCTCGAAGAGGTTCGCGTTTCCAACTAAGCGCCACAACTCAAAGCCAAGGCCCGCGCAGGACGCATCCGCGCGGGCCTTGTTGCGTCTGGCGGGGGTGCTGCGCACGGTCCGGTAAGATGTCGCTAACGCGCCGCCGCTATATCTGCCCGCGATCGATCCTTCGGCCTGACACGCCGTCGTAGACAAGAGTGGCCTCCTATGGATGGGCACGGGTTCGCAGCACTGCGGGGCCGGAGCAGCTTTCATACAGGTTCACCGGTGAATTTGGGTGCAGCGGGGCAAGGTCCCCGATGCGTTGGGCTATGCCACGACTTGGCGGCGCCGCCTCTTTCCCTACCCATAACGCGAGACGCCCAGCCTCCTCTGCCGACCCCGTGTTGCGCGGCAGATTTGTTGCGTCAATTTGTTGCGTCAGGGGCGAATTTCCGTCATGACGCTGAAATGACACCACAGATTAAAGCTCTTTCCGTTCATTTATTCACCGCAACCGGCGCCGTATTCGCCATGCTGGCGATGCTCGCCGCTGTCGACGAAAAATGGGCGTTGATGTTTTTGTGGTTGGTGGTGGCCTTCGGGGTTGATGGCATCGACGGGCCGCTGGCGCGCAAATACGACGTCAAACAATACGCGCCCCAATTTGACGGGGTGCTGCTCGATCTGATTATCGACTACCTGACCTATGTGTTCATCCCCGCTTTTGCGCTGTTCCAATCCGGGCTGTTCGAGGGCTGGACCGGGTGGTTCGTCATCATCGTCATCACCTTCGCATCCGCCATGTATTTCTGCGACACGCGCATGAAAACAAAGGATAACTCCTTCTCCGGCTTCCCAGGGTGCTGGAACATGGTGGCAGTCGTTGTCTTTGCCCTAGAGCCTAATTTCTGGATCATTTTGGTGCTGGTGACGGTGCTGGCCGTCGCGATGTTCCTGCCGCTCAAATTCGTTCACCCCGTGCGCACGGAACGCTGGCGGGTTGTGACGCTGCCGATGGCCTTGGGCTGGACCTTCTTTGCCGGCTGGGCGGCATGGGTGGATTTCGACCCGCAAAGCTGGGCGCATTGGGGCCTGATCGTGACCTCGGTCTACCTGCTCTTCGCAGGCGTGGCGCAGCAATTCCTCTATGAGCGCAAAGCGGTCTAGAACCGCGTCAGCACCACCCCACCGATAATCAACGCAGCCGCGACCGCTTTCTGGCGGTCCATGCGGTCGCCAAAGATCAGCCACCCGATCAGGACGGCAAACAGGATCGACGTCTCTCGCAGCGCGGTGACCAGCGCGATCGGCGCGACGGTCATGGCCCAGACCGCCACCGCATAGGCCCCGTAGGACGCGCCCGCCGCAACGGTGTTCAGCCCCCAGATCCGCAAATCCGACGTGAACACCGCACGCCCTTTCAGGGCCACGCAGATTGGCGTGAAAAACACCGCGTCCATCACGAACAACCACGCCACGTAAGCCACAGCGTCGCCCGACACCCGCGCGCCCAACCCGTCCACAATCGAATACCCCGCCGTGGCCATGGCCGAGCCCAGTGCAAGCGGCACCAGCCGCGCGGATTCCGCATTCGCAAACACCCCCCGCGCCATCATCAAGATGCCGCAGCCCAGCACCACGATGCCCAGATATTCCATGCCGCCAATCGGGTCCGACAGCAGCCAGAAGCTCAGCCCCAACACCATCATCGGGGCCGCCCCCCGCGCGATGGGATAGACGCGGCTCAGATCGCCATGCTCGTAGGCATAGGCGAGGAAAAGTTTGTAGGCCGAATGAAACACCCCCGACCCCAGCAACCACCACCACACCGCGGCGTCGGGAAAGTCGCGTGTCATGGCGATGGCCAAGCCAAACCCGCCCTGCACCAGCGTCAGGATCATCATCCCCGTCATCTTGTCCGCGCCGGTCTTAATCAACGCGTTCCAGGTTGCGTGCAGGAACGCCGCGCCCAGCACGGCGAGGAACACAAACAGCGTCAAATCAACAGCCCCGCAGCGCCTTCCAGCTTCAACAAGGCCACCTTGGTTTCGATGCCCCGTCGCCCCGAATAGCCACCAAGCGAGCTCGCCCCCAGCACGCGGTGACACGGGATCAGGATCGCCAAAGGGTTCGCCCCGCAGGCCTGCCCAATTGCTTGCGCCGAGACGCCCAGCTCTGCCGCCAGATCGCCGTAAGTGCGCGTCTCCCCATAAGGGATCGCGCAAAGGGAGGTGTAAAATTTTTGCTGGAACCCGCTGCCCTCCGGTTTCAAAGGGACAGAAAAATTTTTCACCGCGCCGGAGAAATAGCCCTCCAATTCCGCCACCGCCGCGCGCAGCAGATCCGTCTCTGCCACCCCGCCCGAACTGCTCCAGTCCAGCGCCGCAATGCCCCCGTCCCGTTCGGTCAGGGTCAAACGGCCAACGGGGCTATCGAGGGAAGCGGTAAAGCTAGCCACCAAAGAACTTCACAATCATCTCGAACAGCGGTTGAAGCTTTGAAATAATAGCCTGCCCCTGCGGGGTCGCAGCCCAGCTTGCGATGCCAGCGGCACTGCCACCAACGCCCAGAATGCCCGCAAATATCCCGCCAGCGGTCTTAAACCCACGTTTCAACAACCCAGACCGATTTCGATCATCCGTTTTGGCCGCCTCAAAATAGTCCCGCGTCGCATTCATCGCGTCGATGACGGATTGATCGACAACGTCCTTGCTGTCGTCGGCTTCCAGAGCCTCAATCGCGTCGTCCACAATCTCGATCCCGGCTTCAGGCGTGGCGTCTTCCGTGACCTCTGGCAGCTCCGGGTCGTTTTCCTCGGGCGGCAACAGGAACGGGCGCAGGTCATCATGCATGACTACCAATTGCTGCCATGCCGCGACAAACCCGCCATCCATCCCATCGGTGATATATGGGTCCGACGCCCCGCCGCGCAGGAACGACATCGGGCCATCCAGCAGCAAATATGTCGGCTCCTCCGCCGTCAGCGGCACTGCGTAATCATCAAATCGCTTTCGCATGGTCTCCGGCAATTGCTTGCTGTTGGCTTCCGTACAAAGCGCGGCAACATGATAGCGCAACGCCGCAATCCGCTGCTCCAACTCCCGCGGAGCCAACCGCTCCGGCGCTCCTGCATTCCGCGCCTCCAGCTTTTCGCCGGAAGCGTCCACTTCGATCGCACCCGCCTTGCTAAGCTGGCGTTGTACCAATACCGCAAAGGGTTCCGGCGGCTCCCGAAAATCGGGATGGGTGCCTTTGAGATATTGCACAGTTTCGATCGCGCAGCTTTGTGGGTCTAGTCGGGAGAGCATATATAGCCGTCTGTCCCCGTCGGGGGAGGCAACAGGGGTGTTAGCAAAATACAAAGATCTGCCGCGCTCATTTTCAAACGCGATCATCTCCAAAAGGAAAGACAAATCGCTCAAACGCGTTTCTCTCAGATTGAGAGAGGTCAGCGCCGTAAGACCAGACAAAACACTCGCATCGCTCAAACTCGTATTGCTCAAATCGAGAGAGGTAAGCGCCGTAAGGCCAGACAAAGCACTCGCATCGCTCAACCCCGTTCCGCTCAAATCGAGAGAGGTCAGCGCCGTTAGGCCAGACAAAGCACTCGCATCGCTCAAACGCGTTCTGCCCAGATGGAGAGAGGTCAGCGCCGTAAGGCCAGACAAAGCACTCACGTCGTCGACACGCGTATCACGCAAATCGAGAGACGTCAGACCAACAAGGCCAGACAATCCACTCACATCGTCGACGCCCGTATCACTCAAATCGAGAGACGTCAAACCAACAAGGCCAGACAATCCACTCACGTCGGTGACACCCGTATCACTCAAATCGAGAGACGTCAGACCAACAAGGCCAGACAATCCACTCACGTCGGTGACACCCGTATCACTCAAATCGAGAGACGTCAGACCAACAAGACCAGACAATCCACTCACGTCGTCGACACGCGTATCACTCAAATCGAGAGACGTCAGACCAACAAGACCAGACAATCCACTCACGTCGTCGACACGCGTGTGGCTTAAGGCGAGCGAGGTAAGACTTTTGAAGTCAACGAGGAATGAGGCATCTCTCCCAACCAAGTAGGACAGATCTAGCGTCCTTATCGAGGTCAGTTCTGTCAGCGCGGTAAAGTCCTCAACCGAGTTACTATGAGGCAGAATTACACCCGCGGCGTTCCGCTCACCCAAATACAGATGCGCCAGCGTTTCAACTTCAGCAATCTCAGTCGGCACGACTTTCATGGCTGCGAGATCACTGAAATCCAGCGTATCCGCCCGCGTCTCAATTGCTTCCGCGATACGGCGTTCAGCTTCTGCCGTCGCCGCATCTTCGTATTCTAGCCAGAGCTTTGCGTCGTCCAGATCTGCCATCCCATCCCCTTCGGTGATGTTGTGGCCTTATCCAACCGCTTCGTTGCAGCGTGCGCAAGTGCCGGGGTTTTTGTGCTCGCCCACATCAGGCAATATCTTCCAGCAGCGCTGGCATTTCTCGCCGTCGGCCTTGGCGAAGACCACAGCCACATCCGCGACCTCGTCCAGCTTGAACGCGTCTGCCGGCGCGCTGCCCGTTGTGACCGAAATCGCCGAGGTGATGCACATGTCGTCAAAGCTGACGGTCTTCAGAACCGCCTCCGCCTCTGCGTCCACGAACACGGTCGGGCCTGCTTCCAGCGAGGAGCCAATGACCTTGTTCGTGCGCTCCACCTCCAACGCGCCTGTCACCACGCGGCGCACTTTACGCACGGTGGACCATTTGGCCGCCAACGCGTCGTCGCGCCACTCCGCAGGTGTCTCCGGAATGTCCTGCAGATGCACGGACGAGCCGTCCTCAGGGAACCGTTCCAGCCAGATTTCCTCGCAGGTGAAGACCAGCACCGGGGCCAGCCATGTGGTTAACCGATGGTACAGGATGTCCAAAACGGTCCGCGCCGCGCGGCGGCGTTCGGTGTCTCCGTCGCAATACAACGCATCCTTGCGGATGTCGAAATAGAAGGCCGACAGGTCCACCGTGGCGAAGGTGAAGACCGCCTGAAATACGCCTTGGAAGTCGTATTTGGCGTAGCCTTCGCGGACCACTTGATCCAGCTCAGACAGGCGGTGCAGCACCCAGCGTTCCAGCTCTGGCATATCCGCGGGCTCCATCCGGTCGGCTTCAGAAAAGTCGTTCAACGACCCCAGCATGAACCGCAACGTATTGCGCAACCGGCGATAGCTATCCGCCACGCCTTTCAGGATTTCATCCCCGATCCGCAGGTCCACCGTATAGTCGGATTGCGCCACCCAAAGCCGCAGGATGTCGGCGCCGTATTGCTTGACGACCTTCTCCGGCGCGATGGTGTTGCCGATGGATTTGGACATCTTCATGCCCTTCTGGTCCAGCGTGAACCCATGCGTCAGAACCCCACGATAAGGCGCGCGCCCCTGCGTGCCGCAGCTTTGCAGCATAGAGGAATGGAACCAGCCGCGATGCTGGTCGGTGCCTTCCAGATACAGGTCCGCCAGCCCGTCCTCGGAGCCGTCTTCGCGGTCGCGCAAGGTAAACGCATGGGTTGAACCGCTGTCAAACCACACATCCAGAATGTCCATGACCTGATCGTAATCCTCAGGGTCAACGGAATTGGCCAGGAACCGCTCCTTCGCGCCTTCCTTGTACCACGCGTCCGCGCCTTCTTCCTCGAACGCGGCCAAGATACGCGCGTTCACCTCTTCATTGCGCAGAAGGTAGTCGTCATCCGAAATCGCCGCCCCTTTCTTGGTGAACACCGTCAGCGGCACGCCCCAGGCGCGTTGCCGCGACAGCACCCAGTCGGGCCGCGCCTCGATCATCGAATACAAGCGGTTGCGCCCGGTCTGCGGCGTCCATGTCACCAGCTCGTCGATGGAACGCAAAGCGCGTTCCCGGATCGTGGTGCCATAAGTGTCCTGCCCGTCGCCAACCGCCTTGTCGATGGAGGCAAACCATTGCGGCCTGTTTAACCGGATCACCGGCGCTTTCGACCGCCACGAATGCGCGTCAGACAGCGTGATGCGCTTGGACGCCATCAGCGCCCCAACTTTACCCAGCACGCCCATAACGGCCTTGTTGGCGCCGCCGGGCTTGCCGTTCGGCTTGATGATCTGCTCGCCTGCAAACAACGGCAGGTCGGCCCGATACGAGCTATCATCCATGACGTTATACGTCATTTCCAAGCCATTTTTCACGCCCACCGCATAGTCATCGTCACCATGCGACGGCGCGGTGTGCACAAACCCCGTGCCCGCGTCATCGGTGACATGGTCACCTTCCAGCATCGGCACGTCGTAGTTCCATTCGCCGCCGCCCTCATGCACGTTTTCCAATGGATGCGCGCAGGTCAGCGAGCCAAGGATCGCTGGCGTCGCATCGCGCAAGCGCACGAACTTGTCCACCCGCGCGGCCTCCATCACGTCGCCCGCAAGCTTGTCGGCCAGGATCAGCTTCGCGCCGACCTTGGTCCAGTTGTCCTCGGGGGCCTCGGTGACCTCGTACAGCCCGTAGGCCACGTTGGGGTTATAGCAGATCGCGCGGTTTTGCGGGATGGTCCACGGGGTCGTGGTCCAGATCACCACATGGGTCGACTGGAACGCGCCCGCCATGTCCTGCACGCCCGCGGCGTAGCCGTCCTCGCCATGTTGCTCCAACAGCTCGTCGGTCAGCGCGTCGGTGCCCGAGATGCCGGAGACGCGGAACTTCACCCAGATCGCGTCCGCCTGACGGTCGTGGTATTCCACCTCCGCCTCCGCCAAGGCGGTCTTTTCCACCGGAGACCACATCACAGGCTTCGACCCCTGATACAAAGTCCCCGTCATCAGGAATTTCTGGAACTCCTCCGCGATGACCCGCTCGGCGTGGTAGTTCATCGTCAGATACGGGTCGTCCCATTTGCCGGTGATGCCCAAGCGCTGAAATTCTTCGCGCTGGATGTCGACCCAGCCCGCGGCAAACTCGCGGCATTCCTGACGGAATTCCACCACGTCCACTTCGTCCTTGTCGCGGCCTTTGGAGCGGTATTTCTCCTCGATCTTCCATTCGATCGGCAGCCCGTGGCAGTCCCAACCGGGGATGTAGCGCGCGTCGCGGCCCATCATCTGTTGGGACCGGACGACCATGTCCTTCAGGATCTTGTTCAGCGCGTGGCCGATATGCAGATGCCCGTTGGCGTAGGGCGGTCCGTCATGCAGGGTGAACGGCTCGCGGCCAGATGCTTTTTCGCGCAGCTTCTCATAGACGCCGATTTGCGCCCAGCGCTCCAGCCAACCGGGTTCGCGGTTGGGCAGACCGGCCCGCATCGGGAAATCGGTCTTGGGCAGGTTCAGCGTGTCTTTGTAATTCACTTCAGTTGTGTCGGCGCACATTTTTGGCGTCCTTTTTGTCGGCATAGGAATGGAAAGAAGGAGGGCGGTGCGAGCGTCTCAAACACCTTTGCCCGGCGTCTCATGGATCAGAGCGCCGGGGATATAATTCGTATGATGATGCAACGCATGGTCATGGATGTTGGTATAGCCGCGCCGCCGCGCGGGGTCCAGTGTCGCATTGCCCTTGCGCCGGGATCGGGTATCACTGGCCACATGAGATTGAAAATCGGCATCGCAGGGGCAGGCATCGGCGGGTTGGCGGCGGGTGCGTTGCTGGCCGCGGACGGGCATGACGTGACGGTTTACGACCAGTTCGACGCGCCCCGTCCCGTGGGCTCGGGGCTGGTCATCCAGCCCGTGGGGCTGGAGGTGCTTGACGCCATCGGCGCAGGCCAAACAGCGCGCGCCAAGGGCCGCCGCATCACCCGCATGCTGGGCCATGAAAGCGACACCAAGGCCCGCGTTCTGGATGTCTGGTACGACCGCGAGGGCGACGGGGTCACCTACGGGCTTGGCATCCACCGCGCGGCCTTGTTCGACGCGGTGCTGCAATCGGCGCTGCAGGCGGGTGCAACCCTGATGTCCAGCCACGAGGCCCGCTCATTCGACGCAGGCCACATTCACTTCACCAACCAGGCCACCTCTCCCAGGTTTGAGCTTATCATCGATGCCTCAGGGGCGGGCAGCGATCTGTCCGCGATCACGGCCAAGCCGCTGCCCTATGGCGCGATCTGGGGCACCGTGCCCTGGCCCGACACCGAGCTGCCTGCCGACAATTTGTCCCAAAGCTACCGCCGGGCGGACCGGATGATGGGGGTGCTGCCTTGCGGCATCCTGCCCGGCTCAGACACCCCGCAGGCCGCGATCTTCTGGTCCATGCCGCGCGACGGCCATCCCGACTGGCTGGCCACCCCGTTGGAAGCGTGGAAGCACGAGGCCACGACCCTCTGGCCCGCCTTCGCGCCTTTTCTGGAAACCATCAAGGCCCACGACCAAATGACCATGGCCCGCTATGCCCACGGCACCCTGCGCAAGCCATATGCCGACAAGATCGCCATCATTGGTGACAGCGCGCATAAGGCGTCACCGCAGCTGGGCCAAGGGGCCAATATGGCGCTGCTAGACGCCATGGCCCTTGCCCAGGCGCTCAAATATGAAGCCAATGTCAACGTCGCGTTGCACCACTACGCCTCCGCGCGACGATGGCACGTCCGGCTCTATCAGGCGATGTCATGGGCCTTCACGCCGCAATATCAATCCGACAGCACATGGCTGCCCAAGTTGCGCGATCACGCGTTGTTCCCACTCAGCCAAATCGGCCCCACGCCGCGCATCCTGACGAAACTCGTCTGCGGCAACCTCATCCCACCGCTGGGCTCGCTCATGCCGCGCTGACCCAATCATTGTTCCAGAAATATCCCGGAGGGGTCTGGGGAGGCAGCGCCTCCCCAGCGTAGCGACGCGCGCAAGCGCGGCGCAATCACCCGTTCACATGCTCCCAAACCTTTGAAATCACGACCGACCCCTCACCCACAGAGGACGCCACCCGTTTCACCGACCCCGCCCGCACATCACCCACGGCAAAAATGCCGGGGCAGGAGGTCGCGAAGGGCGATGCAGCGCCGGCGTCGTCACCGGTCAACACAAAGCCGCGCGCGTCCAGATCGCAGCTGCTTTCCAGCCAACCGGTATTTGGCGCAGCACCCACCATGATAAACGCGGCGCGGCACTCCAGCGGCCACGCCTCGCCGTCGCGGTCAATCACCACGCGGTCCATCATGTCGCCGCCGCATAGCTCTTTGATCTGGGCGCGGTAGTGGATGGTGATCGCAGGGTCCGCTTCGAGCCGCGACAACAGGTAATCCGACATCGACGCGGCAAGGCTCTCGCCGCGCACCAGCACATGCACATGTTTGGCGGAACGCGACAGATACATCGCCGCCTGCCCTGCCGAATTGCCGCCCCCCACCACGACCACCTCCGAGTTGCGGCAGTAGCGTGCCTCCAACTCGGTCGCGGCGTAGTAGATGCCTGCGCCCTCAAAGCCTTCCAGACCATCAAGCGGCAAGCGCCGGTATTGCACGCCGGTTGCCACCACAACCGCCTTTGCGCAGAGCACGCAACCGTCGTCCAATGCCGCGCAGAACACGCCGTCCTCGCGGCGTTCCAGCGACACCACCCGGCGCGGCATTGCAAACCGCGTGCCAAATTTCATCGCCTGTATCTCGCCACGCCAGACCAGATCGGCCCCCGAGATACCCGTGGGGAATCCCATGTAATTCTCGATCCTTGACGACGTCCCCGCCTGCCCGCCCACGGCCAAATCCTCGACCACGATTGCCGACAAACCTTCCGCCCCCGCATAGACAGCGGCGGCTACGCCCGCAGGGCCGCCGCCCACGATCAGCACGTCCACGACCTCGTCGTCGCGCAGCTCTAAATCTAGCCCCAGCAATTGCGCCACCTTGCGCGGCGTCGGGTCATCGACCACTTGCGTGGTCCCAAAAATGACCGCTGGCTTGTGGCCAACAAGGCTGCATGCCTCCAGCGCCTCCCGTGTGTCCTCCTCGCCCAGATCCATGGTCTGAAACGGGATCTTGTTGCGGGCGGCGAATTCGGCAATGCGGCGGATGTTTCGATCCTGATCGGCCCCGATCAGCTTCAGCGAGGTGTCGCCATCGTCCACCTGCCGCCGCCTGCGTGCGGCAAAAACGGTGATGATGATGTCCGACATCTCGGGGATGCGCGACATCGCGTCCAGCATCTCGGCGCGGGGAACCTTGATCGCCTTAGTGTCCTGCTTGGCCCGCATCGGCAAAGAATAGGCCCCGCCCGTCAGGAAGGTGATCTCCCCCATGAACTGCGTGGGCCCTAGCGTAGTCGGCAGGTAGGCCTGCCGCGTGTAGGGATCGATGACTTCCACCTCGCCCTCCAGCAGGTAGATGAACGCATCCATCGGATCGCCCACTTCGGCAATCATGTCGCCCGCCGCAAAATCCACCACCGCTCCGATACGGCGCAATTCTGCCACGTGGCTATCATGCAATGGGGTGCGGGTCATTTCCGCGAGATTTGGGGCCAGGCTATCCATCGGTGATTACTCCTTTGCCGAAGGAAATAGCCCGGTCAGTGCGCGTTTCACCATATTTGTGACCGACGGCCTGCGTTCGGCCACAAAGGGCAATGGGCGGCAGACTTCGATGGCCGCCACGCCGACGCGGGCTGTCAAAGCACCGTTAATGACACCCTCGCCAAAGCGGCGCGAGATACGGCTGAGCACCCCGCCCCCCGCGATGGACCCGATCAGGTCGTCGCCCACCGCAACCACGCCTGTGGCCACCAGATGGGTCATCACCGCACGCGTCAGCCGCCAGTTGCCCAGCGTGCCGGAACGGCCGCCATAGATTTCGGCGATGCGGCGGATCATGCGCAGGTTGGCGGTCAGCGCCGTAATCAGATCGGCAAGGGCTATGGGCACCAGCGCGGTCACCGTTGCAACCTGCCTTGCGGCGGCCTCGACCTCGCGTTTGGCGGCCTCGTCCAAGGGGGCCAATAATTGGTTTTCGACCACCCCGAACACCGCATCAGCGTCAAAACTGTCGCCGTCCCGTTTGGTCACCGCGTCACGCGCCGCGTCCAGTTCTGGGCGGGCCTTGTACAGCGCCACGATGCGGTCACGGGTCTTGCGGGCGGCTTTCAGGTCGCTTGTGGCCAAGGCCGCCTCGGCTTCCATCCGCACCCCGTCGATGCGTTTGAGCCGCACCAGCGCCAGCCACTCGCGGCCTGCGACCAGCAACAGCGCAAGGCAGAAGAGTGCGGTCAGCCCCAGCGCGATGTAGCCAAGGACGGGGTTTGAGGCGACAAGCGCCGTCACGAAATTCCACGCAGCCACTGAGACCATGAAGCCCACCAGCGCGATCAGCATCGACCAGAAGAACCGCGTCAGCCGCGACGGCCTGCGCGCCGCCAGCCGCGTTAAGGTTTGCATGGCTTGCCCCGTGGGCGTGGGTGCCTCGACATCCGGCACCGCGGGCGCGGTTGCGGGGGTCAGGGGGGCGTCTGCCACCGCTTTGACCTTCGGCTTGGTCTTGGTTTTTGCCTTCGGTGTCTCTTCGAGGTCGAACAGCACCGGGCCTTTGGATTTGCTCATACCAACCGGTCCCCGATCAAAAATTCTGCCGCCTTGTCCAGCCGGATATGGGGCGGGCCGTCGCCCACGGCCAGCTCGATCTCGGCGGGTTTGAACGCCATCACCGAATAATCCGCATCCAGCCATTGCGCGTCCCCGTCCCGCGCGGGGCCGATCAGTTTGGACGGATCGGACGGCAAATCGCCAGGGTAGAACGCCGCTTGCTTGCCGGTGCTCAGCAGCGCGCCGCGCACCACGTCGAGCGTGTCGCCCTCATGGTCCATTTGCTGTTCCACCGTGGCGCGTAGCGCCGCGATGGACATAGCAGATGTCTGCGCGCCAGCAAAATCGGCGCGGTCTTTGGCGTCTCTGAGCAGCGCCTCCATGATCGCGGTCAACCGCCCGTGTTGGGAGTGGTGCAAATGGTCGGCCTTGGTGGCGGCAAAGAGGATTTTTTCGACCTTCTTGCCAAACAGGATCGAGCCCAGCCACGAACTGCGACCCGGGCGGAAGGCCTGCAAAATATCAACCATCGAGCGTCTGAGCGCGTCCAGCGCCTGCGGCCCCGCATGGATCGCGCCCAGCGCGTCGACCAGCACGACCTGACGGTCGATGCGGCTGAAATGGTCGCGGAAGAAGGGTTTGACCACCTTGGATTTATAGGCCTCGTAGCGGCGCTCAAACTCGCGGTACAGCGAGTTGCGCGGCTGGCTGGCTGGCAAGGGCAGCGGCGCGAAGGTCAGCACAGGCGAGCCGTCCAATTCGCCGGGCAACAGGAACCTGCCGGGGGTGGCGTCGGAAAACCCGGCCTCCCGAATATCGTGCAGATAAGCGGTGTAGACAGCCGCCAATTCCTGCGCAGTGGGTTCCGCCAGCTTGGCGGAGGTGTCGGTTTTTTCCAGCAGATCGCGGTAGGCCTTTGAGGCCTCGCGATTGCTGGCGCGGTCCAGACTGTCTTCAGACCATTCGGCGAAGGATTTGTCGATCAGCCCCAAATCCAGCAGCCATTCGCCGGGGTAGTCCACAATGTCCAGATGCACCGTGCGCGGGCCGGAAAAAGTGCCGATCAGCCCGCCGGGTTGCACTTTGAGCGACAAGCGCAGCTCGGAAATGGTGCGGGTGGATTGAGGCCAATGCGGCTCGGGGCCGGTCATCGCGGCCAGATGCGTCTCGTAGTCGAACCTCGCGATGGTGTCGTCGGGCTGCGGGCGTAGATAGGCGGATTTGATGTTGCCATGGGCGGCACCTTGCAATTGCGGCATGCGCCCCCGGTCCATCAGATTGGCAATCAGCGACGTGATGAACACCGTCTTGCCCGCGCGGCTGAGGCCCGTCACGCCAATCCGGATTTCAGGCTCGAAGATGCCAGTGACGGAGGAGGTCGCGTCCTCGATGGTGCGGGTGACCCCGTCGACGATGTCGTTGATAATCAATTCGTAACTTTCCTTAACCCGTGTCCTTACATAGGGCGCGGCGCGGCTGGTGTGTAGGGGCTTGGTTTGTGGGTTCCTGCGCGATAGAGGGGGGACATGCCCAGATACGCGTTGAAAATCGAATATGACGGCGCGCCCTTCAAAGGGTGGCAGCGCCAGATTGACCTGCCCTCGGTGCAGGGTGCCGTGGAAGACGCGTTGCGCAAGGTGCAGCCCGATTTCGAAGGGGTGTCGGCGGCGGGTCGCACCGATGCGGGCGTGCATGCCACGGCGCAGGTGGCCCATGCCGACATGAGCGCGGAGTGGGAGCCGTTCCGGCTGTCGGAGGCGTTGAATTACCACCTCAAGCCCCTCCCCGTCTGCATTCTGGCGGCCGCGAAGGTGTCTGACGGCTGGCATGCCCGGTTTTCAGCCAATGAGCGGCGGTATCTGTACCGCTTGGTGTCGCGCCGCGCGCCGCTGACGCATGAGCGCGGGCAGGTTTGGCGGGTGAAGCATAAGGTGGATTTGGACGCCATGCGGGAGGCCGCGGGTTTTCTGATCGGGCAGCATGATTTTACGACATTCCGGTCGACGATCTGTCAGGCGAAAAGCCCAGTGAAGACGCTGGACGAGGTGCGGATCGAGCCGATTGAGGTGCCACATGGAATGGAATTTCAATTCCATTTCCGCGCCCGGTCTTTTCTGCACAACCAGATCCGCAGCTTTGTGGGTTCTTTGGTGCAGGTTGGATCAGGGTCGTGGAAACCGTCTGATATGAAAGCGGCGTTGGAGGCGTTGGACCGTCAGGCCTGCGGGCCTGTTTGTCCGCCTGAGGGGCTCTATCTGGCGGGGGTTGGGTATGATGATGACCCATTCTGAAACTCGGGCTAGCGTATTGGACGGGTTCGACCCGAAATGGCGCGACGTGCCGCATTATATCAACGGGATCACGTCGGAGATTTGGGAAGAGCGCCGCATCGGCACGTTGCGGCAGTATTACGGCGACGGGCTGGTGGTGCGGTCTCCGGCCTCCGTGGTTGTCGGCAATGACGGGATCATTGCGGCGACGATGGCGACCTTGGCTGAATTCCCCGACCGGGAATTGCCCGGCGAGGATGTGATTTGGTGCGAGGCTGAGGCTGGCTTCCTGTCTTCTCACCGGTTGATTTGTACGGCGACGCATTTGGGCTTTGGCGCATATGGCGCGCCGACGGGGCGTCGGTTGCAGTACCGGATTTTGGCGGATTGCTATTGTTCGGAGAACGCCGTGCTGGACGAGTGGTTGGTGCGGGACCAATCGGCGATTGTGGTGCAGATGGGTCAGGACGTGGTGGACTGGACCCGCCGCCAGATCGCAATCGAAGGTGGGCCAACGGCTTGTGTAAAGCCGTTTACCCCCGCGCTTGATGTGGCCGGCCCCTATACGGGGCGAGGCAATGACCATGAGGCCGGCGCGCGTTTGGCGTCGGTGTTGGAGCGGATGATGGGGGCGGAATTTTCTGCAGTTGCGTCGGAATATGACCGCGCTGTCATGGTGCAGTATCCGGGGCATTTCGAGGGGCATGGCCGGGCGGAGGTGGACCGGTTCTGGCTGCCGTTGCGGTCGTCATTTCCGTCGGCACGGTTCGAGCTGCATAACGTGGTGGGGCGTGACGATAAGGGCATGTCGCCGAGGGCGGCGGTACGGTGGTCGCTGGACGGGCTACATGACGGCTGGGGGCGGTTTGGCGCGCCCACGGGAGTGCCGGTGCATGTGATGGGGATCACCCATGCGGAGTTTGGGCCATCGGGCATAAGGCGGGAATGGACGCTTGTCGATGAGACGGCGATCTGGAAGCAGATTTTGTTGGGGTCGGGCGACGTTTAGGATTTTGCCTTCGGCGAGGATATTTTTGGAACAATGATGGTCAGGCCGGATCCAGCAAGATTTTGAAGCGGTCGCGGATTTGGGCGTCTTGGGTTTTGGTCAAGTAGCCAGGGTCGGGTTGGGCCAGGATGTCTGTTGCGGCCTGTTTGGCGCGGGACCAGGCGTCGGGTTTTTCGTTTTCTTCCCATTTAGAAGGCGCGTCGCGGTCGGCGTGGTCGGGGTAGAGGTAGTCGCGTTCCATCGCTTGCAGCGTTTGGTCGTGGCTGAGGAAGTGGCCCTCGCCCAGGATGGCCTCGCAGATGGCGTCATAGCCTAGGGTGTCCTCGGAGACCTCGATGCCGCGCAGGGCGCGGTAGACTTGGCCGATCATGTCGTTGTCGAGGACGAAGCCTTCGAAGCTTGCGCCCAAGAGGGAGGCGGTCATGCCGGAGGATTCGTAGATCAGGTTGCCTCCGGCCAGTCCTGCGGCCAGCGCAGTTAACCCTTTTTCCATGCCGTATTGTTGGTCGATGGCTTTGGCGTCGGTCATTGAGCTTGCCACGCCAGAGGGCAGGCCCAGCCAGTTGCTGAGCTGCGCGGAGGCGGCGTTGAGCACGGTGATCTCGCCGCCTCCACCGCAGAAGGCCCCGGTTCTGAGGTCAATCACCAACGGCCAGTTGGAGAAGACCATCGGGTAGCCGGGGCTGATGGCGTTGACCATCAGGAGGCTGCCGAGGGTTTCGGCGAGAGACTGCGCCAGGAAGCCTGCGAGCGTGGCGGGGGCCGTGGCCCCTGACTGCGCGGCAGTGATCGCGGAGATGGGGATGTTGTGTTCGATGCAGGCGTAGGTAACGTCAACGGCGTCCTCGCCATAGCGCATGGGGGAGATGACAGGGGAGATGTGGGCCTTGACGAAGGGGCGCTTGGAGAATTGGCCTTCGCCGCCTGCGACTGTGTCGAGCAATTTGACGATTGGGTCCACATATTCGGCAAGCGTGAATGAGGTCGCGACAGGTTTGGTGCTGCCGCGCATCAGGGCGTAGATTGTGTTGACGTCGAGGTCGAAATTGTCGGGCACATCGGTGGCCACGCAGCAGCGGGTGAACCAGCTGACATTGGGCAGCGTGTCTTGCAAACGGGTGAAGTCGTAGAGGTCTTGCAGCGTCGAAGGGCGGTAGCTTGAGGTTGCCATGTCGAGGGTCTGCACCGCCGCGCCGCCTGTGCCGAAATGGACCGTGTCGCCGCCGACCTCGATGCTGCGGTGCGGGTCGCGGGCGTGTAGCGGAAAGCGTTTGGCGGCCATGGCAATTGCGTCCTCGACCATGGCGCGGGGGAAGCAGGTGCGGCCTTTGTCGTTTAGGTGGGCTCCTTTGGAGAGGAAAAGAGTTTCTAGGCGGTCGGGGACTTCGCCCATTCCGAGGCTTTCCAGCAGTTTAAGGGCCGTGTCGTAGATGGCTTTGAGGTCCGCATCCGAGAGCGGCTTATAGGCCCCGCCGATCTGGCCAGCGGGCGCGGGATTGACCACCGGTGGGGCGGCGCGAAGGGCGAGGCGGGCGCTGCGGCCACCGGATTGACGTCTGCTCATGTGCCGAGGTGAGCCGTGAATGGGCGATCAGGCAAGCAAAAACTGCTTGCGGTTCGGGATCGCTGAAATCGGGTTTTGATAGGTTGAAATGAGGGGCCTGCGGGATTGACCACGGGCACATTTTGGATGTGGATAGCGCGAGCAAAAGGAGCGCCGCCATGAAGACCAGAACCAGAGCCGTTGTCATCGGGGGCGGCATTGCAGGGTGCTCGACGCTGTATCACCTGACGCAAGAGGGCTGGTCGGATGTGGTGCTGATCGAGCGCGACGAGCTGACATCGGGGACCACGTGGCATTCGGCGGCGCAGGTGACGAATTTCGGAATGAACCAGACCATGGTGGGGCTGAAGTCGCACTCCGTCGCTCTGTATAAGAAGCTGCGGGACGACCCGGACTATCCGGTCGGGTATCACCACGGCGATGGCGGTATTCGGTTGGCCAATACCGAGGCGCAGATGGATGGGTACCGGCATTTCGCGTCGATGGCCGAAGGGATGGGCGTCACCTATGAAGTGTTGGATGCGGAGGAATGCGCGCGGCGGCACCCGCTGATTTCGACCGAGAACCTGCTGGGCGGTTTGTGGGACGGGGAAGATGGCGACATTGACCCCGCGCAGCTGTGTCAGGCGCTGGCGTTTCATGCGCGCAAAGCGGGGGCGGAGGTATATCGGCATACGGCGGTGACCGGGTTGGTGCAGCATAGCGACGACACGTGGACGGTTCAGACCACCAATGGCGATATTGATTGTGATGTTGTGGTGAATGCTGGTGGGTACCGGGTGAACGAAGTCGCGGCGATGATGGGGGTGCAGCACCCCGTGGCCTCGATGGAGCACCAGTATTTTATCACGGAGGATATTCCGGCGATTGCCGAAGCCGGTCATCGAATGCCGCTGCTGCGCTGCCCGATTTCGGATTACTATTCGCGGCAGGAAAAGGGTGGCTTGCTGGTCGGGTTTTACGAGCAGGATTGCAGGCCTTGGGGGATGGACGGGATTGACCCCGCCTTTGCCAACGACCTGTGCCCCGACGATCTGGACCGCGTGATGGACGTGCTGGAAGGCGCGTTTGAGCGGATGCCTGCGCTGATGGAGGTGGGCATTAAGCGCGTGGTAAACGGGCCGATAACCTACACGATTGACGGGGCCCCCTTGGTGGGGCCGATCCCGGGCAAACGCAACGCGTTTTGCATCATTGGCTTGCGGGCCGGTGTCGGCGAAGGCGGCGGGCATGGCTGGCTGCTGGCCCAGCAGATTGTGCATGGCGAGGCGGAGTATGACACGTGGTGCATCGACCCACGGCGGTTCACGGGGCATGGCAATGTGGAGCTGACCTCGCTGAAGGCGATTGAAGATTATCAGAACGAGTTCCGGTTCCATTTCCCGCATGAGCATCGGCCTGCGGGGCGGCCTGCGAAGACAACACCTTTGACGCCTGTTTTGGCCGCAGAAGGCGCGGAGTTTACGGTCGTGAATGGCTGGGAGCGGGTGGATTACATGCGGCCCTCGGAGGAATTCGAGGAGACGTTGGGCTTTGGGTTCAACGAGGCGTTTGACGTGGTCAAACGCGACGTGGAGATGGTGCAATCGGGCGTCGGGCTTTGTGAAGTGAACGGGTTCAACCGGTTTGAAATCACCGGCGCGGATGCGCGGGACTGGCTGGACGGGGTTTTCTGCGGGCGGGTGACGCGTAAGGAAGGCCGTGTGGGGCTGGGATATTTCCTGAACCATCAGGGCAATATCAAGGGCGAGGCCACGGTGGCCAACCTGCCGGGTGAGCGCATTTGGTGGGGCTCTGCCGCCGCCGCCGAGTGGCATGACATGGACTGGCTTCAGAGCCTTATGCCTGAGATGTCGGATATTCAGGTCAGGTCGCTGACCAATGACTGGACCATTCTGGTGCTGGCGGGGCCGAAGTCGCGGGACGTGTTGTCTGCGGTCAGCCGCGCGGATTGGTCGAAGGAGGCGTTTCCGTGGTTGTCAGTGCGCGAAGCGTTCATCGGGATCGCGCCTGCGGTGGTGATGGGGGTCAGCTTCTCGGGGGAACTGGCGTATGAAATCCACGTGCCCAACGCGCAGCTTTACGCGGCCTATCTGGCGCTCAGAAAGGCTGGCGAGGCGCATGGCATGGGCATGTTTGGCGCGCGGGCCGTTGAGTCGATGCGCATGGAGAAGGGCTACATGCATTGGAAGGCCGACCTGATTACCGAGTTCAACCCGCTTGAGGCGGGGCTGGACCGGTTCGTGCATATGGGTAAGGACTTCATCGGCAAGCCCGCGTTGCAGGAGATGATTAACGCTGGGCCGCGCAAGCAATTGGTGGTGCTGGAGATCGACGCGACCCATGCGCCGAGCCATGGCGGGGCGTCAGTACGTGATGGAGACCGCGTTATCGGGACCGTGACAAGTGCGGATTGGGGGCATCGGCTGGGCAAGAACCTTGCCTATGCCTATGTCGAACCAAGATTTGAGGCGGTCGGCAGCAGCGTGATGGTCGATGTGGTTGGCATCCCCCACCCCGCCAAAGTCGTGACGCGCGGCGGGTATGATCCGGCGAATATGCGGGTGAAGGCTTAGGTGTTCGGGGTTATCTGATTGGAACCCGAAGGGACGTCTGGCTAGAGCCCGTAGCGGGAAAAGGCCGTTCGAACGGCCTTGTGCGCACGAATTGCAATTCGTGCTCAAAAACGTCTTCGAAGACGTTTGCCACAATCCGCTTCGAAGCGGATTTTTTCAGATCCGAACGACCGCTGCGTCCCGCTAAGCAGACCTTTCGAAATAAGAGAACCGTGGCCTAGCTGCGCCCCAAACCCGGGACGGTTTCCATGTCGATGCCGTTTACGGTCTGCCCTTCGGCGTCGCTGCGGCAGCCTGCGATGTAGCGTTTCAAAAGACCCACGTAGAAATTGATCTCGTCCTGACGCATGGACATGCGTTTGAGTTGCCGCCTGATCGCGTCGGAATTGTTGTCAATCACCTCGGGCGGGGTGTCGCGGGCGATGGACAGAATATCGAGCAGCGGATTGACGATGTCGCGCAGAACCTCCACGGCGATGCGTTCACGCATTGTGGTGCTGTCCATGCTGAGGTTAGGGTCGAAGCGGAAGGCCGACTTGATCGACCCGACATATTCGCGGACCCGCACCATGATGACCTCAAGCCCGTCCTCTGCCTTTGTGCATAGCATCCGCAGACCGCCCAGCGTGACGCCGGGCAAGGTGACGCTGAAATCCGGGATGGAAACGACGTTGTCGCCCCCTTTGAGGCTGCGGAGCGCGTTCCTCAACGCCGCTGCCAAGTCGGCGGTGAACAGCTCCGCCAAGCTGCGGCCCTGTTTGAAGCTGTAACGATTGCGGATATCTGTGTGTTGAAGTTCGACCGATGTCACACGAATGTCGGGGTCCCCTGACGCGCTTTTGCCGCGGGTCAGATGCACAACGAACCGGTCACTATCGCTTATATCATGAGCTTCGAGGGAGTTCATTGGTCACACCGCCTTCCGGTTTTACCCACTTATCCCGTTTACCTTTAAGCAAACTTTGTTAACAAATCGTTTACGTCTTAAATTATCTTAGAATGGCAACATTCGGCTTGGAGCCCCGCCCAATATATGGGTAGGCTTTGGGAAATTATCTGTTCGATTAACCTGTTCAATCATTTCTCCATCGCTCAATTGGGCCAACCGGCCAACAGGAATTTGCAATGACGGACACGGAAGAGAAAGTGGATTTTCCACTGATAGTCGGGATTGGGTCCTCCGCCGGCGGATTGGAAGCGCTGAGAGAATTGGCCACCAGCCTGCCCACCGACAACGGCTGCGCCTATGTGGTGGTGCAACACATGTCGCCACAGCACAAAAGCCTGATGACCAGCCTGATCGCCAGCGAAACCGACCTGCAAGTGATGGACATTGTGGACGGGCTGACACCGGAGCCCGACACCATCTACGTCACCCCACCGCGCGCCGACGTGATTATGAAAGAAAAGAAGCTGCGGCTGCTGCCCCCCAGCGAAGAGATGGGCAAACCGAAGCCATCGGTTGACCGGTTCCTTATCAGCCTTGCCGCCGACTGCGGTGACCGGTCGATGGGGATCATCCTGTCCGGCACCGGATCCGACGGGGCCTACGGCGTGCAGGCCGTGCGCGAGGTGGGCGGCATCACCATCGCTCAGGATGACGAGTCCGCCAAATATGACGGGATGCCGAAGGCCGCCATCGCCACCGGCTGCGTGGACCTGATCCTGCGCCCCAGCGACATTGCCATCCACCTCAAAAAGATCGTCGACAGCCCACGCAACCTTGAACAATTCCGCACCGACGCGGGCGACATGTCCCCGGTCTCGGGCATTTTGCAGATTGTGCTGGCCCGCACCCGCGTGGACTTCCGCGAATACAAACAATCCACCGTGCTGCGCCGCATTGACCGCCGCATGACCGCGCTGGGCATCCCAACCGTCGAAGACTACGTCATCTATTGCCGCAACGAGCCGCGCGAGGTGGACGCGCTGTTCAAGGACCTGTTGATCTCGGTCACGCGGTTTTTCCGCGACCGGGAGGAATTCGAGGACCTTCAGACCCACATCCAAGAGCTGGTGGACATGCGCAAGGAGCGGCCCCTGCGGGTTTGGGTTGCGGGCTGCGCCACCGGCGAGGAGGTCTATTCCATCGCCATCCTGCTGGCCGAGGCCATGGGGGGCGCCGCCGAACTGGTGCGGTCCAAGACCCAGATTTTTGCCACCGACATTGACCGCGCAGCGCTGGACTACGCGCGCAAGGGCCAGTACCCGCAGGGCGCGTTACTGGACGTGCCCAAGGCCCTGTCCGACAAATACTTCATCCAACAATCCGAGGGCGTCCGGGTCATTGAGGCGTTGCGCGCCGTGGTGCTGTTTTCGGACCACAACCTGTGCCAGGACCCGCCCTTCCTGAACATGGACCTGATCTGCTGCCGCAACCTGATGATCTACTTTTCGGGCAAGCTGCAAACACGGGTGTTCTCGCGCCTGCATTACGCCATGAAGCAAAACGGCTACCTGTTTCTGGGCACCGCCGAAAGCGTCACCGGATCAGACCAGCTGTTCACCGAGGTCGCGGAAAACCCCCATATCTTCCGCAAACGTGCGCTTCGCAAAAAGGACCAAGTGGTTGCAAAGGCGTTTGAAGGCAGCTGGACCAGCCAGAAGGCCCGCAAGCCGCTGCCAAAGCCGCAACCCGAGGTCGTACCGACGGAACGGCTGATGTTTGACGCGCTGGCGCGCTCGCTTGGGGAAAACTCTATTCTTGTGTCCGCCGACCACAGCTTCCTGCGGGTCTACGGCGACATTACGCCCTATGTGAACCTGTCCGAAAACTCCTCGCTGAACCTGCAGCTGAGCCTGCTGAAATCACCCTACCGCGAAGAGGCGCGCACCCTTGTGACGCTGGCGCTGAAACATGACCAACGCCGGATGGGCACCAAACACACATTGATCGAGGACGAGGACCGCATGGTCCGGCTGGAGGCAATCCCGATCCAAGCCCCCGCAATTGACGAACGGCTGGCCCTGATGGTCATCAGCTCGTGGGCGAAGGAGGATTTCCAAGACAGCGCCAAACATGAGGGCGGTGGCACGGACACGACACGGGACGACCACCTGCGCGAGCTGGACCAAGAGCTGGCCACCACCCGCGAGGCGCTACAACAGACCATTGAGGAACTTGAGACCTCGAACGAAGAACTGCAGGCCCTCAACGAAGAACTGCAATCGACCAACGAGGAATTGCAGGCCACCAACGAGGAACTGGAGACCTCGAACGAAGAGCTGCAATCGACCAATGAGGAACTGATTACGGTGAACGAGGAATTGCAGGTCAATTCTTCTGAGCTGATGGGGCTGAACGCCGAACTGGCCTCCCTGCTGGGCAATGTGCCAGTGCCGCTTTTGGTGCTTGATAACGCCTTGCAGATTGTGCGCGCCAGCAACGCCGCGATGGACTTGTTCAGCATCTCGGAGCCATTGCGCAACCCGCATCTGAGCCAAATCCATCTGCCCGAAGGGTTCCCGCGACTGGTCGAATTCTGCAACGAAGCGCTGAAGCTTGGCGAGACCATCAACGAAGACTTTGTCACCGACAGCGGCCCCTACACGCTGCAATGCGCCCCATTTACCGGCGACGGCGGGCAGATGATCGGGACCACCCTGGTTTTCCTGCGGTCGCCGCCCGCCATTCAGTCACTGGCCAACGAGCTGCACCAATTGCTGAGCAACGCGCCTGTCTACCTGCTGCAACATGACGAGGGCGGGCTGGTGACCCGGCTGAGCACCAGCATGTCTGACATGCTGGGCATTGAGGCAGAAAAGGCCATTGGCATGCCGATTGACGCGTTACTCAAACGCGTGAACCTTGCGACGGATAACGGACTTTCCGTGCTGCTGGACGGGCAGCCCTATGACGAACCCATCCCGCTGCGCCACGCAGATGGCAGCATCAAATGGCTGGCCGCAATGCGCCACGCTTATACGGACCCGACGAGCGGGCAGCTGGTGGTTGTCATATTGGGCACCGACATCACCGAGATGATTGGTGCCAACGCGGCGATCGACATCAGCAACCGGTCGCTTGAGCTGATGGAGGACATCTCTGACACCGGCTACTGGCGGGTCGATCTTACGGCCAACAAGGTACATTGGTCGGAACGGGTCTACGACATCCATGGGCTGGACCCTGACAGCTTTCAGCCCGACCTTGAAAGCGGCATTGACGCCTACCACGAAGACGATCGCCAGCTGGTAAGCGACTGCATTGAGACGGCCGTTGAAACAGCCGGGTCTTTCGACTTCAAAGCCCGGATTATCAAGAAAGATGGTCGGCCAATTTGGGTGCATTCGATGGGGTCGGCAACCAAAGACCCCGTCGGCACCGTGACGGCCATTGTGGGCTCCTTTCGCGACGTCACAGACGAAATCGCGACCGACCGCAGGCTGATGGAAGTGGAGACGCTTATCGACCGCGAGGACATTGGGTTCTATTCCTACGACATCCTGACGGATGTCGCCTATTGGAGCCCAAGCTGCTACCGCGTCTTGCGGGTCGACCCCAAGAACGAGGCCAGTTTTGAGCTGATCCACGCGATGGTGGACGAGGAAGACCAAGACCGCTTCCTGCAACACCGCGAACGCACCATCGAAAAGGGCCGCCCCTACCGCGACGACTTCAAGATCACCGCGGGCAATGGCAGCCGCCACGTGATGACCGTCGAGATGTCTGCCAGCAAAGACGGGCAGGACCGCGTGTCGAATTACTTTGGAGCGATCACCCTGACCTCATTGAAATAGCGCAACCGCGCGGTGACGCATTTTTGAACTCACAACCGCGCCAAACTTGGCTAGGGTTGAAGCCTGACTTGAAAGGACCTGCCCTCAATGCGTTTCTTATTTCCCGCGCTTGCCGCCGCTGCGCTGAACTGGGCGGCCCTGCCCGCAGCCGCCGAAGACTGTGTGGACCAGACGCCCTGCGCATTGGACGGGCGGTCCTACCACGTCAAAGTCCCTGACGACTGGGACGGGGTGACCCCGATGCCGGTGATGCTGCATTTCCACGGCTGGGCGCGGCAGGGGACGTTGATTGTCAAACACGCCCGCATCTCGGGCGCGACCCGCAAGCGGGGCGTGCTGCTGCTGGCCCCCAACGGGCTGAACAAAAGCTGGGATTTTTGGCAACCCGGATCGCGCGACACCGATTTTGCCGCCGCGATTATTGAGGACGCGGCCAAGCGCTACCCCATCGACCGGTCGCGGATTTTCGTGTCGGGCTATTCGTGGGGGTCAAACATGGCGTGGCGCTATGCCTGCGAGAACGGGTCCGACGTGCGGGCCTTGCTGGCCGTGTCGGGCACGCTGGATCAGGACGAAGACTGCGAGACCGCACCTTTGGAAGTGCGCCATGTGCATGGGTTGAAAGACAACGTGCTGGATTTCCCCTTTGGCGCGAATGGTGACACCACCAACGCCGTGGCGTTGTGGCGGCGGACGCTGGGCTGCGGCGACCCGACAGGGACCAGCAGCTACTCCACCACCGATAAGGACCATTTCGAGCGCACCGTTTGGGACGACTGCACCGCTGGCAGCGTGACGCTGGACGTACACCCGCGTGGGCATTTCATCCCGAAGGGATGGTTTGCCAAGCAGCTGGATGAATTGCTCGGGCTTGGCTCCTAACGCCGCGCCAACAAGAAGTGATTGCTGACGCCGATGGCCACCAACGCATAGACGATATGGCCGTACAGCGCGGCCCATGTGATACCCGTGAAGCCCAAAAACGCGGGCTGACCGGCCACCAGATGCGCCATGATATAAAGCGCAAACACCCATTGCGCGCAGCCAAACGCCACGGCGACGGCCCACCACGGCACCATCGGTGCGATCTTTTGCCAAAGCGGGCGCGCGATCAGCGCGAAGCCCAGCGGGTAGCCGATGACCCCGGCGGTGTAGTGCAGCAGCTCGGCCATTTCCTTGGACGGGTTACCCGCGATGGCGCGCCAGACGGAGCCTGCCAGCGGCACGGGCGCGAGGCGGGACCCGCCTAAGGTTGGGCTGATGACTTGACCGTAGATGTCAAAAGCGGCGGTGGCGAGCGCGCCTGCCATCATCAGCATCAAGATGCCGCGTAGGGAAAGCGGGGATGTGGTGTCGGACATGGGGGACCCTTCGAAGGTTTGACTACCCTTTGTTAACCCAGATGCCGCTCACGCGGAATCAACTTTTGATGCGGTACCCGGTCTTAAAGATCCACGCGATCACGGCGATGCAGGCCCCAGTGAACAACGCAATCGCAAAGAGGCTGATCCCAATGGGCACGTCCGCCGTGCCAAAGAACGCCCAGCGGAAGCCCGAGATCAGATAGACCACCGGGTTGAACATGGTGATCGTCTGCCACACGGGCGGCAGCATGGAGATCGAATAAAACGACCCGCCAAGAAACACCAAGGGCGTGATGACCAAGAGCGGGATCAGCTGCAACTGCTCGAAGTTTTGCGCCCAGATGCCGATGATGAAGCCCAGCAGCGCGAAGCTGAAACAGGTCAGCAACAAGAAGGCCACCATCGCCACGGGGTGCGCGATTTGCAGGTCCACGAAGAAATAGGCGGTGCCAAGGATCACGCAGCCAATAAACAGCGCCTTGGTGGCCGCCGCCCCCACATAGCCGATGACGATTTCCAGAAAGGACACCGGGGCAGAGAGCAGCTCGTAAATTGTGCCGATGAATTTCGGGAAGTAGATGCCGAAAGACGCGTTGGCCGTCGCCTGCGTCATCACCGACAGCATGATGAGGCCCGGCACAATAAACGCGCCGTAGCTGACGCCCTCGACGCTTTCGATGCGGCTGCCGATGGCGGTTCCGAAGACCACAAAATACAGCGACGTGGAGAGCACCGGCGAGATGAAGCTTTGCATCAAGGTTCTGAAAAACCGCGCCATTTCATAGATGTAAATGGATTTTATGGCTTGAGTGTTCATCGCGCATCCTCCACCAGACCGACAAATATGTCTTCCAACGAAGACTGCCGCGTTGAGACATCTTTCATGGTCAGCCCCTCCTTGGCGAGGTCGCTTAGCAGCTTGGTGATGCCCGTACGTTCCGCCCCCGTGTCATAGGCGTAGATCAACGACTTGCCCTCTTTGCCGAGGGTCAGGTCATAGGGCGTGAGCGCGTCAGGGATCGTGTCCGTTGCTGTGTGCAGCTCGATTTCAAGCTCCTTACGGCCCATCTGGGACATCAGCGCGGCCTTTTCCTTGACCAGCAGGATTTCACCGTCGGAAATGACGCCGACGCGGTCGGCGATGGCCTCCGCTTCTTCGATGTAATGCGTGGTCAAAATGATGGTGACGCCGTCCTCCTTGAGGCCGCGCACGATTTCCCACATGTCTTTGCGCAGTTCCACATCGACGCCTGCCGTGGGTTCATCAAGAAACAGCACCCGAGGTTCATGGCTAAGCGCCTTGGCGATCAGGACGCGGCGCTTCATGCCGCCCGATAGCTCCATGATACGGCTGTCTTTTTTGTCCCAAAGCGACAGCTGCTTGAGGATCCGTTCCAGCTTGGCGTCGTCGCGGGGTTTTCCGAACAGCCCGCGCGAGAAGCGAACCGTGTTGATGACCTTCTCGAACGGCTCAAGGTTAATTTCCTGCGGGACAAGGCCGATAAGCGCGCGCGCGGCGCGATAGTCGGTGATGATGTCATGGCCGCCAACGGTGACGGCCCCGCCCGTGGGGTTCACCATCCCACAGATCACCGAAATGAGCGTGGTTTTACCGGCCCCGTTGGGGCCAAGCAGCGCGAGGATTTCGCCATCCTCGATGTCAAGCGACACCGATTTAAGCGCCTCGAAGCCGCCTTGATAGGTTTTCTTCAGCGCGTTGACCGAGACTATCGCCGCCATAAACTGGACTCCTCACATTGGCGTGACGCTACGCGGGCGGGCGGCTTAGGGGAAGGCGGAAAGACTGTGCATAAGCGCATAAGGCCTCTGCAGCTGGAAAACGCATTCACTTATCAGCCCGCTGATGATTTACTGATTGCGAGCAGCCAGCCTCGCCCGGCGGCGTTTTTAACCAGTGCGTAAGAAAGTTGGTCAATTGGGCCTGAAACAGATCGACGATATGATCGATTTCGCGATTGCGCGTGTGTCAGACGGGCCGGATGGGCCGCGCTTGGCCGTGTCGGAACTTTGCGAGAAGTGGCCCGATGTCACCGGCCTGCAGATCGCCTTTGTGCTGGTCAGCGCGTCGCACGCCATTGAACGCGTGTTCAACGGCGATATTGCGGACCATGGTGAAGTTGGCCAGACCCTGCGCATGACCTCGCTTTTGTCAGCCGATCTGTTTGCGTTACAACAGCGCGGGTATTTCGCCCCAACGGCCGGAGACTTGCTGGCATATTGGCGCGCGGAGGACCCGTTCTTTTTGCCCGACTAGCGGGTGGCGGCGCGGATTGCCTTGATGTTTTCACCGTAAGGCGCGGGGTTCGACACGCTGCCGCCTTTGAAGACCGCAGAGCCTGCAACCAGCACGTCAGCGCCCGCCTCCGCCACCAGTGGAGCCGTCTCAGGCGTCACGCCGCCGTCGATTTCGATGTGTATGGGGCGGTCGCCGATCATGGCGCGCAGCTTGCGGACCTTTTCAACTTGGCTGTGGATGAACTTTTGCCCGCCAAAGCCGGGGTTCACGGTCATGACGCAGACCAGATCGACCATGTCGAGCAGGTAATCAACGGATTCAACCGGCGTGCCGGGGTTCAGCGCGATGCCCGCCTTGGCCCCCGCCCCGCGAATGGCTTGCAAGGTGCGGTGAATATGGGGGCCAGCCTCGACATGGGCGGTGATGACGTCGGCCCCGGCCTGGGCAAAGGCCTCGATATAGGGATCGACGGGGGCGATCATCAGATGCACATCCATCACCGTTTTGATGTGCGGGCGGATCGCTTTGCACGTGTCCGGGCCGAAGGTGATATTGGGCACGAAATGCCCGTCCATCACGTCGACATGCACCCAGTCGGCACCTTGCGCCTCGATGGCCTCGCATTCCAGCCCGAAATTGGCGAAATCCGCCGACAGAATGGAAGGCGCGATTTTGACGGAGCGGTCGAATGTCATGGCAGAATCCCCTTTGTGATGCGTTGTTCCTACCGCCCTTAGACCCGTTTGGAAACCGCCGATGACGTGCGGGCGCGCTTGCGCTTGGGTGCCTCGCATGGCACGGTTTTGGGCATGACAGACACGGCGACGAACATCGAAACCGCGCAGCTGCCGCAGGTGCATCTGGCGCGCAACCCCGGCATGGCGCTGGACCTTGATTGGGTCAGCCGCGTGCAGGCGAATACATCCGCGATTGAGCGGCGGGCGGCAAGCCTGCCGGGCCGTCGGTCGGTAAAGAAGGAGTTTCAGGCGGCATGGCTGCTGAAGGCCGTGACCTGCATTGATTTGACCACCTTGTCCGGCGACGACACCGCCGGGCGGGTGCGCAGGTTATGCGCCAAGGCCCGCCAACCGGTGCGGGCTGACATTATGGACCGGCTGGGGATGGAGCCGATTACCACCGGCGCGGTCTGCGTGTACCACGACATGATCCCGACGGCGGTTTCGGCCCTGCATGGATCAGGCATTCCGGTGGCCGCCGTGTCGACCGGCTTTCCGGCGGGCCTGTCGCCGTTTCATTTGCGGGTCGCCGAGATCGAGGAAAGCGTGCAACTGGGCGCGCGCGAGATCGACATCGTGATTTCGCGCCGCCACGTGCTGACGCAAAACTGGCAGGCTTTATACGACGAGATGAAAGAGTTCCGCGCCGCCTGCGGCGACGCCCATGTGAAGGCCATTCTGGCCACCGGCGAGCTGGGATCGTTACGCAACGTGGCCCGCGCCTCGTTGATTTGCATGATGGCGGGGGCGGATTTCATCAAGACCTCCACCGGCAAGGAAAGCGTGAACGCGACGCTGCCCGTTTCACTGGTGATGATCCGCGCCATCCGCGACTATTTCGACGCCACCGGCTACCACGTGGGCTACAAACCGGCGGGCGGCATTTCCAAGGCGAAGGACGCGATCACCTATCTGGCGTTGATGAAGGACGAGCTGGGCAACCGCTGGCTGCAGCCGGATTTGTTCCGGTTCGGGGCCTCGTCCCTGCTCAACGATATCGAGCGGCAGCTGGAGCACCACGTGACCGGCGCCTATTCTGCCTCCTACAGACATCCGATGGGGTAAGTCATGACTGTCAAAGACAATTTCGAGACGATGGATTATGGCCCCGCCCCAGAAAGCGCATCCGAGGCGCTGACTTGGCTTGCCGACCGCGGCGGCATTGCTGGCCACTACATAGGCGGCAAGTGGGGGCCGTTGCGCGACGATTTCGACAGCAACAATCCCGCGACGGGGGAGAAGCTGGCAGGCGTGACGCAAGCGACTGCGGATGAGGTTGCCAGTGCAGTCAAAGCCGCCCGCAAGGCGCAACCCGACTGGGCAAAGGACGGCGAGAAACGGGCGCGGGTTTTATACGCCATCGCCCGTGGATTGCAGAAACACAGCCGCCTTCTGGCGGTGATGGAGAGCCTGGACAATGGCAAACCCATCCGCGAGGCACGCGACATCGACGTGCCGCTCGCGATCCGGCATTTCTATCACCACGCAGGCTTTGCGCAGCTAATGGACAGCGAATTGCCCGACCGCGAAGCGCTTGGCGTCTGTGGGCAAATCATCCCGTGGAACTTCCCGCTGCTGATGCTGGCGTGGAAAATCGCGCCCGCGCTGGCGATGGGCAACACGGTGGTGTTGAAACCCGCCGAATACACCTCCCTGTCGGCCATGGTTTTTGCCGAAATTTGCGCGGCGGCGGGCGTACCAGACGGCGTGGTCAACATCGTCACCGGTGACGGCCGCGTAGGCGAGATGATCGTATCCAGCGATGTGGACAAAGTGGCCTTCACCGGCTCAACGGCGGTGGGGCGCAAGATACGCGAAGCCACGGCAGGCTCCGGCAAGGCGCTGAGCTTGGAATTGGGCGGCAAATCCCCCTACATCGTGTTCGACGACGCGGATATTGACAGCGCAGTAGAAGGGCTGGTCGACGCCATCTGGTTTAATCAGGGCCAGGTCTGTTGCGCCGGTTCGCGGCTGCTGGTCCAAGAAGGCATCGCGGACCGCTTCTATACCAAGCTGAAAACCCGCATGGCAGGGCTGCGCATCGGCGACCCGCTGGACAAATGCATCGACGTGGGCGCGATAGTGGATCCGGTGCAATTGGCCGCCATCCGCAAAATGGTGGACGCCAACCACGAGGGCGAGACCTTCCAGACCCAAGCGCCCGAGGGCTGCTTTTACCCACCCACCTTAATCACCGGGTTGCACAGCGCCTCGACCCTGATGCAGGAAGAAATTTTCGGCCCGGTGCTGGTCTCCACCACCTTCCGCACGCCCGTCGAGGCCGTGCAAATCGCCAACGACACCCGCTACGGGCTGGCCGCAACGGTCTGGTCCGAAAACATCAACCTTGCATTGGACATCGCGCCCAAGCTGGCGGCGGGCATCGTCTGGATCAACGGCACCAACATGATGGACGCGGCGGCGGGGTTTGGCGGGGTCCGCGAAAGCGGCTTCGGGCGCGAAGGTGGCTGGGAAGGGCTGGCAGGCTATACCTGTGCGAAAACCCAGCCCAAGCCGTCAAAACCCATCGCAGCCTACACCGGCGAAGGCACCCCGAAAGACGGCGTTGACCGCACCGCCAAGCTCTATATCGGCGGCAAACAGGCGCGGCCCGATGGCGGTTATTCCCGCATGGTCTATGGGCCCAAGGGCCACGCCTTGGGCGAGGTCAGCTTGGCCAACCGCAAAGACCTGCGCAACGCCGTCGAAGCGGCGCAAGCTGCCAAAGCATGGTCCAAAACCACCGGCCACCTGCGCGCGCAAATCCTTTACTACATGGCCGAAAACCTCGCCGCCCGCGCGGGCGAATTTGAGGCACGCCTGAAATCCCTGACCGGCAAGAACGGCGCGAAAGAGGTGGAAACAGCGATCAGCACCCTCTTCACTTTCGCGGCCTGGGCCGACAAATATGATGGCCAGGTCCACGGCGTCCCCATCCGCGGCGTCGCCTTGGCGATGAAGGAACCCGTTGGCGTGATCGCGGCCCTCTGCCCTGATGACGCCCCCCTCGCAGGCCTCATCGGCATGCTGGCCCCTGCCATTGCGATGGGCAACCGGGTGATCCTCGCCGCCTCCGAACCCTTCCCGCTGGCAGCGACCGACTTTATTCAGGTGCTGGAAACCTCCGACGTCCCTGCTGGTGTGGTCAACATGCTTACAGGCAGCCATGCGGACCTGGCCCCGCATATGGCCGCGCATATGGATGTCGATGCACTTTGGAGCTTTTCTTCTTCCGACCTCACCCAAACCATCGAGGCCAAATCCACAAGCAACCTCAAGCGCACATTGATCGCACCGCAAATCCCTGCCCCAAAAGACATGCTCGCCGCAGCAACCGAGATCAAAAACATCTGGGTCCCCTACGGCGAATAGTTTCATCTTGGCAGAAATACCTTCGAGGGGATGCCCGCGTGGCGGGGAGGGAACCTCCCCAAGAACGCAAAACAACATGCGCCGCGCAGCGGCCCATTGAAAGACGTCCGACCCAAGGGCCGGACGTCGCATTAAGCTTAAACAGCCGTGATCCGCGCTTTGTGCAGCACGCCACCCAAAGCACCACCGATCAGCGGGGCCACGATGAACAGCCACAGCTGCGACAAGGCCGTGCCACCAGCAAACAACGCGGGCCCAATGGACCGCGCAGGGTTCACGGATGTCCCTGTGACCGTGATGCCCACCAAATGGATCATCACCAGCGTCAGGCCAATCACCAGTCCGGCCATTGGGGCTGCATCGGTCTGCGCGGTTGCGCCAAGGATCACCACGATGAACACCGCTGTGGCCACCACCTCGAAGATGAAGGCCGAGATCATGAAGAACTCGCCGCCGTAATCTGCGCCCCAGCCATTTTGGCCCAGCCCATTGGCCGCGATGTCGTAGCCGCCGATGGTGTTGGAAGCCATGACATAGATCAGCCCCGCCGCGATGATCGCGCCGATGGTTTGGAAGATCGCGTAGCCAATGAAATCCTTCACATCCATGCGGCCTGCCACCAGCGCGCCCATGGACACCGCCGGGTTCAGATGCGCGCCAGAGATTTGGCCGATGGAATAGGCCATCGCCACGACCGAGATGCCGAAGGCGAAGCTGATGCCGGTGATCGAGATGGAATCGGCGATCCCGATGCCACCGCCAGCCAACACGGCTGACCCGACCCCGAAAAACACCAAGACGAATGTGCCGATAGCCTCGGCGATATATTTTTGCATGGTTCCCTCCATTCGCCGGCCCATGTGACGTGGCCGGCCTAAGTGGAGGCATTTTGCAAAACTGCATCGCAGGGGTAACCGGGAGAAATTCCAGCCATTCCCCGTAGCGCCACCCGTGCGTTAGTAACGCTTGTCCTTGCCTTTGAAGCTATCGAGCCAACCGCGGAACCCGGCGCGTTTCTCATCCGCATAGGCGTCGACGCCATCCCAGGTCTCGGACGCGGAATTCACGACAGGGTCAATTTTTTCGCGCCTGAACCATTGCGTCATGCGGTAGAAGCCCAGCATCAGCCCCGCCAAAATAATCAAAATCAGGATGTTGAAATAGGGGATCAGCAGCTTGTTGGGATCGTCAATCGGGCGCACGCCGACGGCGTTGGGGAAGATCGACAGGAACTCGTTGCGCCAGCCATAATGGGTCAAGACCACCCATTGCGGTTCAGCTGCCGTGCTTTTGTTATCAGCCAGCTCGGTCTGCAGGTTGGACGAATCCAGCTTAAAATACGGAGGCCAGCCCCAGCCGGTGTCCTCGTTGCGATAGACCATCGGGCGCGTGGTGTCCGACCGGATCAGCCCCAGCAGATAGGTCTTCTTGCGCACCGTGTTGGCAAAGCGGATGTCGCGATTGGCCCCGGTGCCGTCTTGGCCCGTGTCGGCTCCTGCCCAAAACAGAGAGTTCTCGCCGAAATCAACGCGGCGCACCTCGGTCTCTACGATGCGCGCGATGTCGCGCTGCGGCAGGGTGTAGTGCAGGAAGGCCAGCAGCAGCACCCAGAAGATGGTCCAGAATGTGCGTTTTACATAATGCATATCAGGCGTCCCTTATTGAAAGTTGACGACGTAAATCAGGATGCCGATCACCATATAGGGCACAACAAACACCCCCAGGATCAACTTGCGGCGGAGCGATTGGTCATAATCCTCCAACCCCTCCTCGACGAAAGCCTCGCGGTCGCCCTCGCGGATCTCTTCATCCCACTCGTCGCGCAGCTTGCCCCGGCGCACGGATCGCGACCACGCGGACAGGATGAAATAGACCACCAGCATGACGATGAAGGCCAGCACGAACAGCCGCAGAATTCCGAAAATCATTTACCCCTCCTCACGGCGCCCCAAGGCCCAACCACATCAACGATGTCGCGGTCGGATGTCGGTTCTGCCATAGGCTCCTCATGGCCGAACAGTGCCTCGCGGGCGCCGGCCTTGTCCACCTGATACTCGCGCTCCAGAAAGTCCGCCACGAATTCCTTCTTCTCTTCGGGCCAGGTGGCGTAGCGGTCGTAAAACAGCTGCTTGTGGCAGATGAACAGCTGGCGCACGTCCAGCGGCGCCAGCTCGGCCAGCAGCTGGTTCACCAGATCGCGGTCCGCATGATCGGTGGAGCGCAGCGTGTAGAAATAAGCGGGGTCCTTGGACGTGATCCGCGGCCAGCCGCCGCCGCCTTCCGCCCAGCGCAAGAGGTCGTTGAGCTGGTGGAATTCCTTGGGCAACAGCGAGGCATATCTTCGCGCCAGACCGCGCAGGTCTGATCGCCTGAGCCCCGTCAGGTCAGCATCCATCGTGGCCGCCACATCCACGATAATGAAGTCCAGCTTCTGCCGCAGGATGTCGACGGAGTTCACTCCTTTGGCCTTCACGATGGGCTCGACCAGATTGTTTTCCTCCAGGAAGGCTGCGATCTTGTTGGGTTCTTTGAAGCTGATGGTCAGCCCCGTGGGCAGCTTGCCCAGCCCCGTCTTGTTGCCCAGGCAAATGGTGGCCGGTTCGGCCACATCGCGAAACACATAAAGCCCGCCGAAATGCGAGGTCCAGAAATTGGCCTGCTCATATTCGGTTTTGTCCAACCCGATAGGCACCCGCGTCACGTCGCCGGTTTTCTTGGCCAGCGTAATCATGTCGGCGATCAGCACGTCATCCCACCACGCGTCCTCGCGGGATCGGAATTCGTCAATCATGCCGCCCAGCCTGGTGGCCTCCCGCACATGGCCGCCGGTGGTGTCGGCCTCCACCCGGATTTTGCGGATGTCGAACAGGTGCGCCGCCTTGTCGACGGTGTAGATCGAGTTGACCAGCTCGCCTGCGACCGCGTCGCGGGCGGTCAGGGCAAACAGCTGCGCCTCGTTTTCCTCAATAAACTGCCGCAGGATGCCGCGCATGGTTGAGAATTTGGCGTTCAGCAGCGGGGCGGTCTTTTGCTCGGTCGACAGCAGAATGAACTGCCGGTTGCAGCCTTGCGGATTGAGGTACAGGTCGTCGCCCAGCTCGTCGCCAATCTCGGGGGCGTAGCCCGACAGGTCGACATGGAAATCGGTCAGCTTGGTGGTCTTGCCGGTCAGGTGTTTCAGGGCGCGGTTATAGCGCTCTACCAAGGCGGGCGAGCCCACGTGAAACAGGTTGCCGAACATCAGCCCCTTTTGGATGAGGCGCATCATAGGCGGTCACCGACGCATGCGTCGAAATCTTTAAGCATATGATATATATAGGTATTCATTTTCAATTTTACCATATGTTAACCCGCGAAACCGCGCCCACAAGACGTGATACACCAAAGAGCGGGGTCATGTCTTCCCCTGCTGCCACGCCAATGTCGCCCGCGCCGCGCGCACCAGCTTTACCACCCGCCACAGCGCGTAGAGATAAGGGAAAGCCATCATCGCACCAAACAGCCATTGCAGCGGCCACCAGGTGAAGGGCTCCGGCCCACCGTTGAGCAGTTGGTCCTCGAAACCGAAGATCAGCTCCCCGAAAACCACGATGATCACGGAGCCGATGCCGCTGAACACCCAGCCCACGACAATCAGCAACATCGCCGTCCCAAGACATTGCAGCACCCCGATTGCGATGGGGTGGATGGTCTTGGACCAGATCACCTCCGTCAGCAGCCGCGCGACGACGGTTTGCCCGACAAGCGAGACCAGCGTCATGACGAAGAGCACGCTCATCCCGCCCGGTCCTGCTTCCTGATCTTCATCGCCCGCCAGATATAGGCGATCACCATCAGCGGGAACCAGATCAGCGCGGTGATCCATGACCAGTACCACGCCCATGAGCCAAGGGCCGACAGCCCGCCAGACATCTCCATGAAGGCGCCGACCCAGACCATGTGGAACATGAAAATCGGGGCCGCGGCGGTCATCAGCGCGATGCCAATATCCGTGGCAAATTCCGAAGGGCTGAGCGCCGGCCGCGCCGCCCGCCAATAGCCGGAATAGGCCCCCCACGCGGCGGGGATGATCCACACGATGATGAACAAAGCGGCCATTTATGCGCGCGTCCTTCGGGTGATAAGGGCGACCGTGAGCGCGCCGATGCCTGCCCCCAGCAGCGCCCAGCCCATCAGTTGGACCAGCGCCGTTTCGCCTTTGACGGCGGAGCCACCGACGAAGAGCACCAGCACGAGGATATGGATGATCGCGCGTTGCACGGTGACCCAGGTTTTTTGCGCGCCCGTTAATCCGATCGCAACATCTACGCCCCACCATATGAGGATCAGCATGCCCGGCCAAAAGGCGGACACCCGGGTGGAGCTGCTCATGGCGGCAAAGTCGCCTTCAAAGAACCAAAAGGCGGACACGATGAGGTGGATGATGTAGGCGGCATAACTAACGGACCAAAAGGCCAGCCAGCTTTGGGTGTGGGTTTTGAACCAGACGAAGATATAGGCTGGGATCATGAGTAGGAGCGCGGCCCATGCGGTGAAGGCGGAGGCGTAGAGCGCGAATTCCTTGCCCACCGCGTCAGGCGTGTTGCTGTCTGGCGGCGTGATCGACAGCAAGTCGGAGGATTGGGTCAGATACGCCGCACCGAATGCGCAGGCAACAAACAGAACTGCCGCGAGGATGGCAGTGCGTAAAGGGTTCCAAGTGCCGCTCATTCGGACTTATATCGCGGGGTCTGTGCCTAGAGCCAGTGGCGGGATAAGACTTTTTTGCAATCGGAGCTGGCTGTTGCAGCTGGGCAGGAGTTTTGCCGCGTGCAAATGGCAGATTTGAGCCCAACGATCCAAATTTTCTTGCGGGCCGACGAATGGCAGCAAACTCCGAGCGGTCTTTGGAGCTACGCTGCCGTATTCTTAGTTGCTTCTAAGCGGTCGTCATTCTCAACGATCCAATTTTCCAGAGTCTCAATCTGGCTGGTCCATACATCGTCGTATTCGTGCCGGAAGGTCTCCATACATAGCTCAATTGAGCCAAGATATGAGCCGCCGTAAGTCTCCATCCAACGGTTTGAGAAGAATGTTTCATATTCGCCATAGTCAAACTTTGAATAACCGGCCAACAATCCTTCATAATTTGGATGGGAACTTTCTGATAGAGTGCCATATAGCTTTTCGAGGCCAGGATAACGCTTGTCGCATTTCTGCAGGATCGTGATGATGTTGAGGGATCGGTGATGGGTCGAGCCGTCGCGCGATCCAAGTAGAAGGATGCTAGTCTTCGTTCCGAACTCGTGAAAGTCGAGTTCGCCGTCGGCGACTTTTTGCATGAGTTGATTTAGATAAATTAGCGTAGCTAGCGTCTCGAATCCGCTTCGCAATAGGATGCGTGCGCCAAGCCCGTGATCCTGCTGATGTAGCGCATGCGACTGAGTGAGAAGATCCGTCACGCGCCAAAATGCGGCCTCGCGCAACAGCCAACAACGAAAAGGAGACTTCCATTTGTAGACGACCGGGTCTCGCGAAATTAGACCTGCTACTGGAATGCTCTGCACCAGAGATGCACGCCAATTCAAGAGGTTCTGCGCAATAGCGTCCATATGATAATCCTATCTGTTTTGTGGGAGTTGGAAACGTCCACAATTCAGCCAATGTGCGTATTTACGGCATTTCTGCGCGAAAGTTGGATCGGCGTCCGTCGAACAATCCCCATACGCCGACATTGGCGCAGTTGCAGCGGAAGTCGGCTCCGGTCCACATAACCGCCATTCATTGAAGACCTGCCCGGTTAACAGGCCGAAGGCCCCGGGCATCGCCAGACCGCCCGGCAGGGCTGGCGATTTGGAGAGGCTGGCCGCGCCGAAAATGTGGAAGATGACTTTGCCGCCATAAAGTGCCGTTGAATTGGCGTTAGATCGCCACCCCGCGGTCTGGCGATGCCCTTCGAAATGGCTGTTCCGCCCTAGCCCTTACTCTCCAGATACCGCCGCTTCGCCTGTTCCGTCAGGCCGTATTCTCGCACCATGTTGGCAATGGCGACCTCGTCGCTCTTATCGGCGTAGCGGAATTCGCTATCCGCGTAGCGGTTGATTTCTTGAATGACCATCTCGACCGTGATGGGCTGGCGCAGCTCTTTAATCATGCCCAGCTTGGTGTCGTAATCCTTGAACAGGAACAGGTCGGGTTCTTCCATCCACTCATCCGGCAGCTCGAAGTCCATCGCGCGGACTTTCACCGCGTCGGTGATGTTCTTGATGGCGCGGCCGGTGAAGCGGTGGTCGGCCTCCTGGATGCCTTTGAGGTAGGTGCCCAGCTTGTTGATCGTGTCCAGATCGCCGATCTCGGAGGAGACCTTGTCGAAGACTTTCAGCAGGCCTTCCTCATGCGGCTTGGCGTGGCTGTCGAAACTCGCGGCGACGGCCTTCTTGATTTCCTGCGCCGCGAAAGGTTCGAAATCGCCTAGCGGGATGTCGTGGTTTTTGCCCATCAGCAGGTTGAGGATGTCGACATAGTCGTCGCGGGTTTGCGGGCCGTCGACCAGGAAACGCGCGCCTGCGCGTTGGCGCAGCGCATCGTCCACGTTTTCGGGGTAGTTGGAGAACATCCCAAACGTGCAGTTGCCGCGCACCACGGTGTTGGCGCCGGCGAAGCTTTCCATCAGCACGGCGGTGATTTCGAGTTGCCCCGCGCTGGATTGGCGGTCGCCGCGTTTGCCTGCCAGCTGGTCAATGTCGTCGATTGTGCCGAAGCCGATGACGTTCGGGTCGATGACATTGTTGATGAAGGCCTTGGCGTTTTGGCCGGATTTGCCTTGGTAGCTGTCGATGTTGTCGGTGGACAGGTTTTGGTAGCGGAACGGGTAGCCCGCCGTTTCGCAATAGCCCGACATCAGCCCCGCCATCATCTGGATCAGCGTGGTTTTACCCGTACCCGGCGCGCCGTCGCCCATGAAGGTGAAGATGAAGCCGCCAAGGTCGGCGAAGGGGTTCAGCTTGCGCTCAAAATCATAGGCCATGACCATTTTGGCCAGCTTCATGGACTGATATTTGGCGATGTGGTTGCCGACGACCTCGTTGGGTTTTTTGAAGGTCATGGTCAGCTTCGACCCCTTGGCCGCGCGGGCGGGGGTGAAGCCGTTGATGGTCAGATCATCCGCCTCCACGCGGTAGGAGACCTGGTTGAACGGCTCCAGACGGGGGGTGTTGGCGGCGCGCAGGCTCGCCTTTTCCATCAGCTGTTCGGTGAAAGCGAGCAGCGTGGCGACGGTCTTGGCGTCGGCGTCGGCAAAAAGGGCAAGGTCCTGGTCCAGCTCCCACAGCGCGCCGTGCAACGCGAGCTGGGCGTTGTCGGTCAACACCTCCTCGACGCCGCCAATCTCGACGGTGGTTTCCGTGGCGGAGGAGGACAGAAGGTAGGACGCGGCGTTGGCGAAGGAAAACAAAACCGCCAGCGCTTCGGCGGCCAAGAGGTCGGTGAACTCGGCCTTTTTTCCGTCGGACAGGCGCCCCTCAAGGTTCTCGCGCTTCAGCTCGGCCAGGCCGGTGGCGTCTGAGAACTGATCGCCAACGGTCAGCCCGATGGCCAAGGCACGGCGTAAAGCCTGCAGCGTGGTGGCTTGCAAGGCGGAAGGCAGCGCGTCGTCGCCGACACCTTCGATGCGTTCGATCAAGCGCACGCCTTCGGGGCGGGCGGTCGACCGTGTCACCAGACCCGGCGTGGTGGACCGAAACCTGCGGCGCGTGCCGATGCCGCTTGAGCGTTCTGCGGTAGGCGCCTCCTTGGCCTTCGCGATGCGCGGCGTGTGATCGACGCCTTCCAGCATGGCCGTGGCGGCGGCGTAATGCGCGCGGATGTCGTCTTCTTTCAATTCCATGAAATCGGCTGATTGGCTCATGTTACCCTCATCATTGTTCTAAAAATATCCGCGCCGCAGGCACAAAATCTATCGGTAGCTCACCACGCGACCTGCCGGGCTGACGACAAATTTGCGAATGCTGGCAAACCCCGCCGGGTTTTTCTCGGCCAAGACCTGATAGGGCCGCGTCGGCATGATGACCGATCGCTCGGTCGAGGTTGCGCCCGTTTCGGCACCGCGCCCGGCGAAGGGGTCCAGCTTGAAGATTTCGCGCTCAACTGAACTGAACCAGCCCTTTTTCTCCATCTCCACGCGCTCGGATTCAAGCGTTTCAACGGTCCACGCCAATGTCCAGTCTTCGCCGACCGGGCCTTGCGCCTCGGCCAGCACATCGCGGATCGGGCCGGATTGCTGGGTGAAGGCGTGGGAATACATCGGGCCCACATGGATGCGGCGCAGCCTTTTGGGGTGCAGGTCGTCGAAGTCGCGGTCAAACCCTTGCGCGATGGTCAACAGCTTCAACCCGTTCGACGCTTGCGCGGTCAGATGCGCCTGCGCTTCGGGCCAGCGGCGGGCGTCTTTGGGCAGGGCCACATCGCCCGTATCTTCGATGTCCATCAGATAGATCGTCGGCACATTTTGGCGGCTGTCATAGACCGCCCAATGCAGCAGATAGGTGCGGCGTTCGTCGCGGTTGCCGGTCCAGATGGCTTGCGCATCGTTGGTGGCCCAGAACAGGCCGCGCTTGGCCAAAGCCTCGTAATACATGCGCTGCGACAGCGCGAATTGCAGCTTGGTGGGGATGGTCAGATCGCCCACGATCTGGCGCACCATTTCATCTTTCAACTGCTCAGGCGATCGCATGCCGCCCAAATGCTTGTCGGCCTGCATGGCGTCATTGGCCATGGTCATCAGCTCGGCAAAGACGGGGAACCCGCTGTCATGCTTGTCGATGGTCAGCGAGCCGAAGAACTGCCCCGTGTCGCGCCCCGTCAGCAGGTATTTGTGGCTCAGCGCGCGAAAGGTGCGGGCAATGCGGGCGACATAATCCGAGATGATCTCTACATCGGTTTTGCTGAACGTGCGTTCAGTTTCCATCTCGGCAGCGACACCCGCCAGATGACCGGTGATGCGTTCGAACTTCGCAAAATAGCGCCGCGCCGCGAGATCGTCGGTCAGGCCGGTGTGGTCTAGGGTGAGGTCGATGTCTTCAGTCATGTATCCCTCCCCATTTATCTACCAAAAGAAATCTTCGCATCAAGAATAGTCCAAGGCCTTCTTTAAATTCAGGCCCTGCTTTTTTTTGAGTAGCTGAACGTCTCCAGCTCGCGAGACTTGGACGAAAGTAGAATGCCGTTGTCACTGAAAAAAGCACCGCTCCGATCAGTACAATCGAAAACGTTGGCCAAGTGTCTTGCATCAACAAAACATGATAACCCGACCACAGGTAAACCAACGCCAAGAAGAGTAAGGTGCTCCTTACGAGCACCTTGATTGAACCGCGCATCAAGCCCCGTACAAGTTCTTGTCGTGCTTCTCGACGATCTTCTCGAAGCGGCGGGCGAAGCGTTCGTCGGCTTTGGCCTTCTGCTCCAATACCTTGCGGGCGAAGACCATTTGGTCTTCGTGGGCTTCCATCATTTCGGCCATGCGGGCGTTGGTGGCCGACCCAATCGCGGCCATGCCGGCTTGCGCTTCTTGGTCGGTTTTCACGCCGATTTCGTTGATCTGGTGCGCCACGTCCTGCTGCTGCGCGGTTTTCAACGACTTGGTCAGGGCGTCATACAAAACGACGCGCTGCTTGGTGTCGGTTTCCAGCTTGTTAATCAGCACCATCTGGGTGGCCGCCTGGTTTTGCAGAGAGTCGATCCAGGTTTTGCCCTTCTCGATATAGCGTTCCAGCGTTTGGCTTTTGGCGAGCTTGACCTGCTCCTCCTGCACCATCTCGTTGTATTTGTTGTTCATCTCGGCCAACTCGGTTTCCAGCTTGGTCCGCGCGGCGGCGTCCTGCTCGACGGAAATCTTGTTCTCCAGCTCGATCATTTTGGGGTCCATGCCAAGGATGTTTGCGCGCAGGGTCTCCAGCTCGCCCACGGTCATTTCGCGCTCGTCCAGCGTCTCGGTCAGGTTGCCCTCGACCTTGACCTTTTGCTCTTCCAACACGGCCAGCTGACCTTGCAGCAGCCCGACGATCTGGTCGGATTTCGAGATCAGGTCCTGCAGCTTGTCATCAATGGACGCGGTGCGCATGCGTTCCTGGCGCAGCGACTCCGACTTGCCCTTGGAAAAGATGCCCACGAAACTTTCCCAGCCCGTCTTGTCGCGCATGGCGGAGAAGTCTTCCGAGAAGCCGGAGGTCACATCGTCCAGCCCCATAATCAGCTCGGCAATGTTGCCATTCATCATTTCGGTGTGCTGGTGGACTTCTTCCAGCGATGCGTTTTCGATGTCGATGGTGATATCGTCGCCGGCTTTCAGCTTGGAGCGCGCGGTTTCAATGCGGCTCGTCAGTTCTGAAATTTTGGCCTGCGCCTCTTCTACCTGCGCCTGCGATTCCCGAACCTGTGCGTCAAAATCGGCCATAAACTTCCGTCCCTCTGTCTAATGTTATTACCTATTACATAGGCATGAATTTGCGGTTTTTAAGAGTTTGCCACGTCAAAGCCCTGCAAACCATAGAAAAAAGGCCCCGCAACGGCGGGACCTTAGCAATTTCGTGAAGCCACTGATTTCCTTAGCGAATGACGTTGAACGCGGGGCCATAAGGGTAGCCGGTGACGTTGTCGTTTCCGTCCTCGGTGATGACCAGAATGTCGTGTTCGCGGTAGCCCCCCGCGCCGGGTTGGCCGTGCGGTATGGTGAGCATCGGCTCCATCGAAATGACGTGCCCAACCTGCAGCTCGGTGTCGATGTCTTCGCGCAGCTCCAGCCCGGCCTCCCGCCCATAGTAATGCGACAAGACGCCAAAGCTGTGGCCATAGCCAAAGGACCGGTATTGCAGCAGGTCGCGCTCCTCGAAAAACGCGTTCACCCCGGCGGTGACCTGCGCGCAGGTGTTGCCCGCCTTGAGCAGGGAGATGCCCAGCTCATGCGCGCCGACATTGGCCTCCCAGATTTTGAGGGACGCGTCGTCGACCTCCCCCACGAACAAGGTGCGCTCCAACGCGGTGTAGTAGCCCGAGATCATCGGGAAGGTGTTGAGCGACAGGATGTCGCCATGCTCCAGCCTGCGAGACGTCACCGGGTTATGCGCCCCGTCGGTGTTGAGGCCAGATTGGAACCACACCCACGTGTCGCGGTATTCAGCGTCGGGGAAGGACTTGGCGATTTCCAGCTCCATCGCGTCGCGGCCGGCCATGGCGACATCAATCTCGCGGGTTCCCACCTTGATCGCGTCCTTGATGGCATAGCCGCCGACATCGGCAATGCGGGCACCTTGGCGGATCAGCGCAATCTCGGCGGGCGATTTCATCATCCGCTGCGTCATGCAGGCGGGGGCCACGTCGACCTTCTTGGAGGGCTTAAGCTCCGCCTCCAATTCGTCCGTCCGCGTCAGCGTAAGGTGGTCGCCCTCAAGTCCAATGACCTTGCCCTCGCCACAGATGGAACAGATGGCCTTCCAGTAATTGTTGCGGCTCCAATCGGTGTAGGTGATGTTGTCCCCATGCGTGCGCCGCCACGGCTGGCCCGCGTCGATGCCCGCAGAGATGGTGACATTTTCGGTGGCGGTGACCACCAGCGCGTAAGGCCGCCCGAAGGCACAATAAAGAAACCCCGCGTAGTAGCTGACCGAATGCATCGAGGTCAGAACGCATGCGTCGATGCCGGCCTAGTCCATAATGGCGCGCAGCCCCTTGAGGCGGGCGTCATACTCGGCGGGGGCAAATTGCAAGGGCGCGCGGTCCCCGTTGTGGAAGCGCAGAAAATCTTGACGGGTGCTGAGATTGGTCATGTGACCCTCCTAATCAAAGAAAGGTCCCGGCGTTCAGGACAGAGATATGTGCTGAGAGGCCGGACGCCATCCGACCTGCGCGCACTCTTGCCGATCCGGCGCGTTGTGGCAAGATGGCAGCGAAGGAGCTCGATATGAAACCCGTGAATCTCGCCGACAAATTAAGCCAGTTCACCGGCCACTGGGACCCGCATGTGGTCGCCGACTACAACGGCAACGACGTCATGGTGGTGAAGTTCCAGGGCGCATTCCCGTTCCACGACCACCCCGACACCGACGACTTCTTTCTGGTGCTGGAGGGGGAGGTCATTCTGGATGTCGAGGGCACATCCCACCGGCTTGGCCCCGGCGAATTGTTCGTGGTCCCCAAAGGCGTCACCCACCGCCCCCGCGCCGAGGCGGAGGCCAAGGTGCTGCTGATCGAGCCCTCGGGCACCCCCAACACCGGCGACCCCGCCACTGCCGCCGCGAAGCCGCGCATATGATGGTGCCGGGGCCGCGCAACCTTATCACCGACGTCGCGGGGCTGCAGGTCGGCAACGCGGCGGATGACGCGTTGAAATCAGGTGTCACCGTGCTCAGCGCTGATGCGCCCTTCACCGCGGGGGTCAGCGTCATGGGCGGTGCGCCCGGCACGCGGGAAACCGACCTGCTGGCCCCCGACAAGACAGTGCAGCAGGTCAACGCGCTGGTTTTGTCGGGCGGGTCGGCCTTCGGGCTGGCCGCCGCCGACGGGGTGTCGTCTGCCTTGCGCAAGGCAGGCAAAGGGTTCGCGGTTGGGCCGCATATCGTCCCGATTGTGCCCGCCGCGATCATTTTTGATCTGGCCAGCGGCGGCGACACGGCATGGGACACCAACCCCTACCCTGGTTTGGGCAGCGCGGCATTAGACGCGGCCAGCGCAGACTTCGCGCTGGGCACCGCGGGCGCCGGTACCGGGGCCACCACCGTGAACCTCAAGGGCGGGCTTGGCTCTGCCTCACTGATGCTGCCATCGGGCTATACTGTCGGTGCGCTGGTTGTCGTGAATGCGCTGGGCGCGGCAACGGTCGAAGACAGCCCGCATTTCCACGCCGCCCCGTGCGAGATTGACGAGGAATTCGGCGGCCTCGGCCCCAAGATCACCTTCAACGCGGCCAAAACCCCGCCCACTAAGCTCAACCCCGGCAGCGCCACAACCATCGCCATTGTTGCCACCGATGCCGCGCTGACCAAAGCGCAATGCACCCGCATGGCCACCGCCGCACAGGACGGCATGGCACGGGCCCTTTGGCCCAGTCACACGCCGATGGACGGCGATCTGATCTTCGGGGTCTCTACCGACGCCACCGAGTTGAAGGACGAGGTCGCAGACACGCTCAACATCGGCCACGCCGCGGCGTTGTGCCTGTCCCGCGCCATCGCACGCGGGGTCTATCACGCCCAAAAGGCCGACGGTGACACCCACCCGACATGGCAGGAAAAGTACCGCCCTTAACCCATCATTGTTCCAAAAATATCCAAAACCCTATGCCATCAACCAGCGCATCACCGGCGTGTCTTTCGACGCCAGCCCGTCGATGATGTCAAAGTGGTGCCGCCCGGGCAGGATCATCTCGTCGATCCCCCAGGCCTCGGACAGCCACCGGTTCTGGTCGAGGAATGCAGGCCGCTCCTGCGAGCCCACAACGCTTGTCATCTCGATACCCGCCAGCTTTTCGCCCAACACGGGGCTTTCCGCCTCGGCCTCCGCCGCGTCAAGCTGCAACACCTCGTTCATGGTCAATTCCAGCAAGGGCCGCAGGTCCGCCACGGGCGAGATCGGCATGACGCGGTCCACCCGCGCGGCCACGTCATCTGGCAACACCCCCGCCATCGCCATGCGCGCCACCAAATGCCCGCCCGCCGAATGGCCCGCCAACCGGATTGGGCCGTCCACCTGCGCCGCCGCCGCGGCGATCCCGGCGCTCACATGCGCGGTAATCTCCGAAATCCGGGCATCCGGCGCCAAAGGATAGCCGATCAAAGCCGCCGCGTATCCGTGCGCAATCGCGCCGCCTGCAAAATGCGACCAGTCCGCCTTGGACCGCGCCTTCCAGTATCCGCCATGCACAAAGATGAACAAACCCTCGGCGTCATGCTCTGGGTAGAACAGGTCATACCGCTCGCGCGGGCCCGCGCCATAGGCAATATCCAACTCGCTGGCGACCGCGTCGCGGAACGCCTCTGCGGCGGCCTCCCATTTCGGCGGATAGTTCTCCGCCCCCGGAATAAAGCCGCCATTTTCGTAAGCGTCATCAAGGGCCTTCTGCGCATCCGACATATTTTTCAACTTTTTTCCAAGGATTGACCAAGCCCATCCGTCCTACCATCACTATGCGTATGAAAACCAGTGACGAGGCCTTGGCGCTTACCGCCGCCGACGGGGATGGGGATGCCTTTGGGCTGCTGATCCGGCGTCACTACGACCGTATTTACCGCATGGGCTGGCGGCTGTGCGGCACCCAGCATGACGCGGAAGATCTGGCCCATGACATCATGGCCGCCCTGCCCGCCAAGCTGCGCAGCTATCGCGGCGAGGCCAAATTTACGACGTGGCTGTACCGCGTGGTGATGAACGCGGCCACCGACCGCGCCCGCAAGTCCCAACGCCGCGCCAAGGCGCGGGACGGCTGGCGCGAGGATTACAAGAACCGCGCCGCCGAGCAGGCCGAAGCGCACGAGGCCTATGACTGGCTGCAAACCGCCATGCGCACCCTGCCCGAAGAATTGCGCGAAACCATCGCCCTGACCCTGGGCGAGGACATGACACAAAAAGAAGCCGCGGAGGTGATGGGCCTGTCGGAAGGCACCATCGCCTGGCGCATGTCGGAGGTCAAAAAGCACCTCCGCGCCCTGGCCGAGAAGGAGGCCGTCTGATGCCCGATTTTGACGACGAATTGGACCGTTTGAAAGCCGCCCTAAAGGGCGCACCCACACCTGACGCGCCCTCAAAAGAGGCGGCGTTCAGCGTGGCCGAAGAAAATTTCGCCAAGCTCCAAGAAAGGGGCGCGTTTGCACGTCCCACAGAAACACCGGCCAAACCGGCCGGCTTTCTGCAAGGATTTGTCGACATGTTTTCTTCGCGTTCCCTCAAGCCACTTCTGCTGACCACCTCGTCCCTCGTCATCGTGGGGGTTGGTTTCGTGCTGGTGCAAAACCAGCCAACAGTCGAGCAAGCGCTGACACCGCAGACGGCAGAAATCTCCTCACCCGACGCCCCTGCCATCGCGGCAGACGCCGCGACGGAAGCCGACGACACGGCCCGCCCGCGTGCCGAGCTTAGCGGTGCCGGCGATACGCTCGCCCGCATCACCACGCCTGCGCCAAGCGCTCCCATCCGCAAACAGGCTGCCGCACAGCCGGCACAACAGGAACCTATTGGTGAAAATACGATCTTTCTGTCCGAAGAATTCGGCACCGTGACGATGAGTGACCGTGGCGCCGCATCGGAGACGAACCGAAGAGTAGATCTTACCGGGCGCGCAGAAATGGGGATTTATGACCCTAGTCACGGTTCTGGCGAAGCAGAGTTTTTCACGGACGTCCAAATCGACACGGCGATCAAAGGTTCCACCCGAAGTGGGCTGACCTTCGGTGCGACCGTCGATCTGGAAGAGGCGGAGGTCCCCAACACCGACCGCTTCGCCAACGAAGCCCCGATCCCGCTGAAAATCGTGTCGGAAGAGCCGGTCTCCACCTTCTCCACCGATGTCGACACCGCCAGCTACGCATGGGTGCGCCGCGCGTTGCAGAATGGGCAGATGCCCGACCCCGCCTCCGTGCGGGTCGAGGAGATGGTGAACTACTTCCCCTATGACTATACCGCGCCCGACGGGGACGCACCGTTTGCCACGACAGTCTCGGTGACCGAGACGCCGTGGAACGCCGGCACGCAACTGGTCCATATCGGCATCCAGGGCGAGATGCCCGCCATGGAGGACCGCCCGCCGCTGAATCTGGTGTTCCTGATCGACACGTCGGGGTCCATGAACAGCGCTGACAAACTGCCCCTGTTGATCCAATCCTTCCGGCTAATGCTGTCCGAGCTACGACCCCAGGATCAGGTCGCCATCGTCACCTATGCAGGCAGCGCGGGCATGGTGTTGGCGCCAACCTTCGCCAGTGAACGTGCCAAGATCAACGCGGCTTTGGCCAACCTGCGGGCGGGCGGCTCGACCGCGGGCGAGGCCGGGTTGCAGCAGGCCTATAGCGTGGCGGAACAAATGGCGGAGGACGGCGAGATTGGCCGCGTGATCTTGGCCACCGACGGTGATTTCAACGTGGGCCAGTCCTCCGACGCCGCGATGAAAGCCCTGATCGAGGCCAAGCGCGACAGCGGCACCTACCTCTCGGTGCTGGGCTTCGGGCGCGGCAACATCAATGACGGGTTGATGCAGACGCTGGCGCAAAACGGAAACGGGCAGGCCGCCTATATCGACACGCTGTCGGAAGCGCGCAAGGTGTTGGTGGACCAGCTGACCGGGGCCCTGTTCCCGATCGCGGGCGACGTGAAGGTGCAGGTCGAATTCAACCCCGCCGAGATCGCCGAATATCGGCTGATCGGCTACGAAACACGGGCGCTGAAGCGCGAGGACTTCAACAATGACAAGGTCGACGCGGGCGACATAGGCGCGGGCCACACGGTAACGGCGCTTTACGAGGTGACGCCCGTTGGCTCCCCCGCCGTGCTGAACGACCCGCTGCGCTATGGCGAGGCCGTTGCCGGGTCTGGCCGCGACGAGTTGGGCTTCCTGCGTCTGCGCTACAAAGATCCGGGCGCGGACCAAAGCCAGTTGATCGAGACCGTCATCGCGCCCTCGGTAACAGGTGCGTCTGATGACGCCAAATTTGCCACCGCCATTGCAGGGTTTGGGCAGTTGCTGCGTGGGTCAGACTATCTGGGCGATTGGAGCTTTGGCGACGCCATCGCGCTGGCAAATGGCGCTAAGGGCGATGACGGGTTCGGATACCGCGCCGAGGCGATTACGTTGATGCGGTTGGCGGAAAGCCTGTCGAAAAGCCGGTAAGCGAGGCGCCTGTGGCTTTTGTGGAATTTGCATATTTTCAGCAGAAAGAAGCAGGGCGTTTACGCTTAAGTAACCACCATTGGTGCAGCTTGAAACTGCGGTACAGGCAGGCATGCCGATGGCCGTGCAGGAAGAAGCCGCCCGATCTGCTCACCATATATCGCTGAGGGGATTGGGCGCTTCGACCCCGTCCCGAACCGGGCGCGTTAACCTTAATATCTGGTTACACCATACCGGTTTCTTTCTGCTTCAAATATGCAGTCGCCTCGCTGCCAAACCAAGAACCCTGTCCTCGGCGGGCTCACCTGCCAAGCCGCGCCCATAGAAAAAGCAAAAGCCCCGGAGGCCGTCAGGCGTCCGGGGCTTTTTCAATTTGATTAAGTCGCGCTCAGTGCAGCTTGGCTTTGACTTCCGCAATTGCGTCGTCGACCAGCTTGTTCTGGTCGGCAGCCGAGGTTTTGGCAGACACAACGTCAGCCGCAGCCGCGACAGCAGCAGAGATCGCACGGTCACGCACCTGCTTTACGGCAGAGGCCTCAGCAGATGCAATCTGCTCCTCAGCGGCAGCCAGACGGCGGGCGATGGAGGCTTTCAGGTCCTCTTTTGCCTGCTCGGCAGCGGCCTGCGCTTCTTTCTTCGCGTTGGCGATGATGCGCTCGGACTGCTCGGCCACTTCCTTTTGCTTGCGCTCGTAGGACGCCAGAATGGTCTGGGCCACTTCGCGCAGGGCTTTGGCTTCATCAAGCTCGGATTTGATGGTTTCTGCACGTTTGTCCAGAAGCCCCATCAGCAGGCCGGGCACTTTGAAGTAGACCAGCACGCCGATGAAGAGCAGGAAGGCGATCAACACGACGAAGTCGGTATTGGCCAGCGAGAAGAACGGCTTGTCACCGGCCGCAAGCGCGGGCATCGGCAGCAAGGCGGCAAGGGCAAATAGTTTTTTCATACTCTTAACCCTTCATCTTGGCGGTGACGGCGGCGGTGATCGACTTGGCGTCGATTTTGCCGGGGGCCACGGCTGCGACGATGTCCTTGGCGATGTCTTTCGCCACGGTCGCCGCGTCTTTCTGCGCATTGTCGCGGATGGCGGCAATGGCCTTCTCGCCCTCGGCGGCACGGGCGGAAATCTCCGCATCGGCCTCGGCGATGGCTTTATCGACGTCAACCTGAATTTCAGCCTTGGTGTCCGCCACGATCTTCGCAGCTTCCGACCGCGCATCGGCAAGGGCTTTGTTATAGGCCTCTTCAGCCTCAACCGCCTTTTGCTTCAGCTCTTCGGCTGCCGCGATGTCATTGGTGATCGTGCCTGAGCGTTCGGCAAGAACCGACCCGATGCGGGGCAGCGCAATGCGCGACAGCACAAAGTAGATCACGATCAGCGTGACGACGAGCCAGAAAATCTGGTTCGGGAATGTCGAGAAGTCTAGCTGCGGCATGCCTGGGGCTTCTGCCGCCACTTCTCCTGTAGTTTCTGTTGCCATGATGGCCTCCAAAGAACCGATTTACTTCGGGCGAAACCCTATTGGATTTCGCCCAAGCGTAAGGAATGGCTTTGAAGTCTTAGACTGCGAACATCAGCAGCAGAGCGACGAGGAACGAGAAGATCCCCAGCGCTTCTGCGAACGCAATACCAATGAACATGGTCGCTGTTTGACCAGCAGCAGCAGATGGGTTGCGCAACGCGCCGGACAGGAAGTTACCTACCACGTGACCCACACCGACAGCAGCGCCGCCCATGCCAGTACATGCCAGACCTGCGCCGATATATGCGCCCATTTGTACGATATCGCCTTCCATGGTGTATTCTCCTTACGATGGAATTGAGTTGGTTATTGTTCGAACCTTAGTGGTGAGGATCACTCACCGCGTCTTTCAGATAGACGCAGGTCAGAATTGCGAACACGTATGCCTGAATAAAGGATACGAGAACTTCGAGTGCGTAGATGGCGGTGATCGCCACAATCGCGAATGGGGAAATCGCCAGCACCGCGGCAAAGGCCGCGAACACCTTGATCACCGCGTGGCCCGCCATCATGTTACCTGCCAAACGAATGGAGTGGCTGAGCGGACGCACGAAATAAGAGATAACCTCGATCAGCGCCAGGATGGGCCGCAGCACCAGCGGGGCCGAGCTGATCCAGAAGATGCCCAGAAACCCAAGCCCGTGCTTGAAGAAGCCCAGCAAGGTGACCAGCAAGAACACACCCATCGCCATAACGGCGGTGACCGCAATATGAGACGTGGTGGTGAAGGACTTTGGCAGCAGGCCGAGGAAGTTGGCGAACACGATGAACAAGAACAGCGTCATCACCAGCGGGAAGAACTTGATGGCTTCCTTGCCAGCGACGTCTTCGACCATTTTGTAGATGAAGCCGTAGGCCAGCTCAGCCACCGATTGCGTCCGCGACGGGATGATGGCCCGCGCGCGGGTGCCCAGAACGAAAAGGGCCACGATGCAGACCACGGTCAGCGCCATCCACAAGGTCACGTTGGTGATGGTGAACATGCCCACTGTGCCGTCGCCGAACAGCGGCTTGACCAGAAACTGGTCCATTGGGTGGAAAACAAGACCGCCTTCTTCGCCTGTAGCTTCGTCTGCCAAGTCACTCGTCCTTCTTTTGCCGGTCCGTATGGACCTCGTCTTTTCTGGTTCGGGCCGCGTGGGCCAACTGATCGTCCTGAATTTCGCTTGCGGTGCGCATCATCGTTTTGATGCCCGCGGCGAGACCCACCAATATAAAAAGCACCAGAAACAGGGGCAGCGTGCCCAAGAGCCAATCCAGCCCGTATCCGATGCCAAAGCCGATCAAAATGCCGGCCACCAGCTCTATCACCATGCGCCAGCCCAGATGGGCCTGCGAATAATGTTCGTCCTCGCGCGCCTCGGGGAGCTGGGTGCCTTTCAGCGCCGCGATCCGGTCTTCGAGCGCTTTAAGGCCCTCTTTGTCCGGTTCGATGCCCACGAAAGTACCCCCTGAAAGCGCACGCGGTCGTTTGGAGGTGTGATAGGTTTTGGGCGGGCAGGAGTCAATTGCTGGCCGCGCGCCTCAGTAGACTGTTTTTATTGGATATTTTTGGAACAATGATGGGTGGTGATGTCGCACCCAGAGGATTTTGGAGGTTTTGCCATATTCAACCATTTGGTTGATGGTTGCCCTAGCGCGCCACGTGGTGTGGGGTCAAATGCTGCGAAACTCCGCCGTCTCCGCCAGCAGCCAGTCGCGAAACAGGCGCACCGGTTTGCGGCGCAAAACGCTCTCCCCGAACAGCATGTGGTAGCTGCCCTGCCGGAACCCGTACTCAAAGCAGCGCACCAGCCGCCCAGCTTCTTCGTCATGTTTGACGTTGTCCGATGAGGCCAGCAGCACCCCTTGCTCGGCAATGACGGTCTCAATCGCAAGCAATGCGCGGGTGCGGCGCGTCTCTGGCACCAACGCGCCCAGATCGGGCCTGCCAATACCGTTGAACCAGACCTTCCAAGGGTCGCCGCCGCGGTCGCGCAGCAAGGCGAAGTTCAACAGATTTTCCGGCCTTGCGTTCACCTGCGCCGCAACGGACGGGGCCGCGTAAGGATAAATGGCGCTGTCGCTTATCAGCTCCGCCGCGCCGTCGGGGACCCCCGCCAAGAAGAAGCGGATCGCCACGTCGGCCTCGTACCGGGCAATGTCGATCAATTGCTCGGACGCATCCAGTTGCACGTGCACATCGGGGTTGGCGTCAGTGAACCGCTTGAGGTTGGGGACCAGCCATTTCATCGCAAACACGGTTTCCGCATTGACGACCACGGTGCCGGCGGGCTTGGCGTGGAACGCCTCGGATGCTTCGGCGATCGTGTCAAAGGCAGGCGTCAATTGCGCCAGATAGGCGGCCCCATCCTGCGTCAGCGCAACGCCGCGCGAGGCCTCGCGAAACAGCCGCGCGCCCAAGCGGTCCTCCAGGCCGCGCACATGTTTGGAGATGGCGGAGTGGCTGACGCCAAGCTCCTGGGCGGCACCGGTGAAACTTTCATGGCGACCGGCGGCCTCAAAGGCACGCAGGGCATTCAAAGGGGGCAATTGGCGGGGCATAGCAATATGTGAGATTTTCTCACACATACTGTCAAGAGAATGATTTTGAAGTTGCGCGCCCTATCCAGCATATTGGCCCTACACCCAAGCATATATGAGGTTTTCAATGGCTTTCATCGAAATCACCGCGCCCCGGCGCGACCGGCTCCCCTTTGCCAAATGGTTCAAAAAGTTGCAGGTTCGGGCCGCGCCCGCGCCGCCGTTTCCCAAGGGGATCAGCGACCATATCGCGCGCGATATCGGGCTCAGCGCCCATGATTTGGAGGTGCTGCGCTTTCAACACGCCTCTGACGGGCCGCAACGCCCGCTGATCTGACCTGTTCCTGCCCCCGCTTGATCGTTATGAACGGGGGCATGAGCGACCGTATCGACCAAGTTTTCGCGGCATTGTCCGACGGCACCCGCCGCGCGATCCTGACCATGTTGTTGGAAGACGACATGGCGGTCACGGATGTGGCCGAGCCGTTCGAGATGTCGCTGGCCGCAATCTCCAAGCATCTGACCATCCTGACCAAGGCCGGGCTGATTTCGCAGGAAAAGCGGGGGCGCGTCAAATGGTGCAAGTTGGAACCCGAAGCCATGCGCGAGGCCATCGTCTGGATCGAAAGTTTCGGCCAGCTGAAAGCCCTGAACTACGACGCGTTCGAGGCCTATCTGGACCAGGAACTGGGCCAAAACTGAGCCGCAACAGGCAAATTTTTGACAAAGTTATGGGGTATCCACGTTCAAAGTCACGATTCTCTTGAGCGGAGCACACCCGATGAAATTCTTGCCAGCCTTCCTGTTTCTGGGCTTCTTCAGCTGCCTTGCCTACATGGTTTGGACCAACCAATACCCCTACCACTGGCTGCCCGAAGACCCCGCGGACCCGAACCGCTTGCAACGTGCGCAGGCAACGATCCAGTCGGCCGTCGGCTATTTCGGAGCCATGAAGACCGGCTTTGGGCTTTTGTTCGCAGGCCTGATCTCCTCGCTCTATTTCGTCATGGAAAAGCCCGAGAAATTCGAGCCATAGAAAAACCCGCCCAGCGCAGGCCGGGCGGGGCACCAATTGAGTCTCAAAAGGCGGTTCGGCTTACGCGATACCTGCAAGGCGCAGCACGGCCAGAATCACCACAACCAGACCAATGAGGTAGATGATATTTCTCATGTTTCTTCACTTTCCTTCGAAATTGTCGAGGCATGATGCCCCCCTCCGGATCGTAAAGCGTAATGCCGCGCCAAGCTTATTCAACCCTCAGCAGCATCAAAAGCGCCCCTGCCGTTAGGACAACTCCGCCAAGTATCGCCAGCGGCGGCGCGCTGTTGCCAAGCGCTATCTGCCACAAGATGACCCAGCTTGGCGTCAGGTAGGTATAGGCCATGACCTTGGCCGAGGGCAGCCGCAGCGACGCAAATTGCAGCAGCACGAAGGTCATCGCCGAGGCGCAGATCGCGACATAGAACACCGTCAGCCAGACCAGCCCCGACAGGCCCGCCCAATCGGTCGCGATGATGTCGGACCAGCCCCAAGCGGCGATCACGCAAAACCCGGCGCAAATCATGCCAAAGGTGAAGACCAGCGGGCGCTCGCCCCTGTTCAGCTTGCGCACCATTGGGGTGTAGATGGCGTGGCTGATGCAGCCAAAGAAGTAGATGATTTCGCCCCGTCCGATCTCGAATGCCAGCAGCGCCTGAACATCGGCGCGGAAGATCACCCACAGCGCGCCTGCGGCGCCCACCGCCAAAGCAAGGGCCATCCAAGGCGTCGTGATCTGGCGCAGCAGCACAAAGCCCGCGATGCCCGTCAAAATGGGGGTCAGCGTGAAGACGGCGGCAGCCGACACCGGCGGAGCGGTTTTCAGTCCCTCGAACATCAACACGAAGTAGATGGCGAACAATCCGCCAAGGATCAGGTAGCGCCACGGGGCCGCCCACGCGGTGCGGGGGATGCCGCCGGTGGCCATGGCCGCCGCCCCGATGACGCAGCCGGCGATCAGGAAGCGCACCGCGTTCAGCGCGGTCGGCGCAATGTCGTTGGCCACCAGCCCGCCCAAAGCAAAAGAGCCCGCCACCAACATCGAGAAGGTCAGCATCGCCAGATGCCCTTTGGCGGTTTCGGTCATCCCAGCATGATCTCCATCCGGTCACGCAGGCGCATCCACCAGATTGCGCTGTGTTCGCCCATCATCTGCAGCCCCCGGAATGGCATCTTGCGCAGGGGCGACATCGGGACATCCAGATCCTCGGGCGCGCGGCCCATCACGCGTTCCGCCATGACGCGGCCCATCACGTGGCTCATCGCCACGCCGCGCCCGTTATAGCCAAGCCCCACCAGCAGCCCCGGCGCGGGCTCGTGCAGATGCGGCAGCCGGTCCTGCGTCACCGCGATGCGGCCGCCCCACCGATATGTCCACGTCACGCCCTTGAGTTGCGGAACACCCGCACCGCGTCCTTGATGACCGCCGCGTGGCCGGACATTTGTCCGTCCTTGCCAACCGACCCGTGGCCGCCAAACACCATCCGGTTGTCCGGCTCCCGCCGGCCATACATGATGACCCGCCTTGTGTCGGACACCGTGTGGCCGCGCGGAAGAATGGCGCTGACGCCATCCCCCGCCAATGGCTCAGTCGCCACCTGTACCGACACCAGCGGCAGGATGCTGCGCGACACGTCCGGCAGCAGATCGTCGCTGTATCCGTTGGTGGCCACGACCACCCATTCGCTGTTGACCCGGCCCTTGGCGGTGTGGGCGACCCAGCCGCCCTCCGCCTGTTCCAGACGCGTCACGCCGCTGCCGCCGTAAATCTGCGCGCCATGCGCCTTGGCCACCCGCGCGACTTCGCGCGCCAGCGACAGGGGCTGCACCGCGCCGCCGCGCGGGGCCAGCACGCCGGTCTTGTAGGCCTTTGATCCGGTCAGTCGCTGCAGGTCATCGCCGATGACCACCTGAAAATCCGCGCCCTCGCGGTTCCAGCCTTCCACGTTGCCGCGCGAGGCGCGCCCCGCCTTGTCGCAATGGTCCACCCGCAGCCAGCCCTTCTGGCGGGGGTCGCATTTCAGGTCATGGCGCAGAATGAGGTTGAACAGCGCATCGGCGGAGCCCAGCGACACCTCTGCCAGCCGTTCGGCGGCGACCGGCCCGACCAGCCGTCGCAGATCGTCCGGCCCGTTGAAGGGCAGCATCGGGTTGACCTGCCCGCCGTTGCGCCCTGACGCCCCCCAGCCCACGTCGCCCGCGTCCAGCACCACCACTTTTGATCCGGCCTCCGCCAGCGACAAGGCGCAGCGCAGGCCGGTGAAGCCCGCGCCGATCACCGTCACATCTGCCTCTAAGGGGCGTTCCAAGACCGGGCTTGGCCCAAAAGGGACGGCGGTCGCGGCCCATAGGGACTGCGGGAACTCCAGGGCCAAAGCCTAGAGCCCGCCCCAGCTTTTTGCCTCTTCCTTCAGGAAGGTCACAAAGGAATGCACCTTGGCGGTGCGGTGCAAATCCACATGGGTCACGCACCAGAAGGTAGAAAACCACGTCGGGTCCGGCTCCATCATCATCTTCATGTCGGGGTGCTCGTTGCCCATATACATGGGCAGGAACCCGATGCCTGCACCCGCCATCACCGCGTCCTGCACGGTGTTGGTGTCGGAGCATTTGTAGAAGACGTTGGCCTCCGGCACTTTCTCCCCGATCCACTTCATAAATGGCGCGCGCGGGTCCAGGTTGGCCACGCGGCAGAAGCGGTGGTTGGGAATGTCGTCCAGACCGTTCAAAGGCCCGTGCCGGAACACGTAGTCCTTATGCGCAAACAGCGCCATCGGCAGGGTGCCCAGCTCGCTGACAATGTTGTCCAGATCGTTGCCGGGCGCGCCCGCGCGCAGCGCCACATGCGCCTCGCCATATTCCAGCCGCAAGGGCCGGGTGTCCACGATCAGCTGCGCCCGCACCTCGGGGTTGTCGGCTTGGTATTTGGTCAATGTCCGCGCCATCAAGGGCGACATTTGCGGCAGACATGTAATAATCAGCTCACCGGAAACGGACGCCCCGCGCCCGTGAATGCGGCCCGCCAGCTGGGTCAGCTGGTCCTCGGTCGCACCCGCAACGGTCAGCAGGTCCTCGCCCGCCTCGGTCGGCGTGTAGCCCCGCGCGTGGCGCTGAAACAGCTTCGCACCCAGCTTGCCCTCAAGGCTGTCGATGTGGCGGATCACCGTGGCGTGGTGGACGCCCAGCACCTCCGCCGCCGCCGACACGGTGCGCAGCCGCGCCACTTGATAGGCGGTCCGATATTCGTCCCAATTGTCGATTTCCATATGTGCACCTGTAAACTGTTCGCCCGCGGGGCCGCGGCTTGCGTTTGCAAAAGCGTAGGCCACTTTGCACTGGCAAACAACCGCCGCCGCATTACATCGCCAGACATGCAAAACTTCGCCACCCGCCTGCCTCTGCTCCGCGCGCTTCTCAGCGTTTTGTTCCTCTATTACGGGTTCCAAAAGCTGCTGGGGTTCCCGCCAGCGGTCGAGATGTACGACCGCCTCGGCTTCACCCAGACGCCACGCTTTTTCACAGGCTCGGCCGAGGTCATCGGCGCACTTCTGCTCTGGTGGAAGGGCCGCGAGGTCTACGGCGCGATCCTTTTGACCGGCACCATGTGCATCGCCACATTCGCGCTGCTGGTCTATCTTGGCCCGCCCTACGCGCCGGTGCCCTACCTGCTGGCGGCCTGCCTGTTTCTTGTTTGGACGCTGCGGGACCAACTGCCGCTTGACAGATTGCGCGGATCAAAGTTGCACTAACCCTCAAGACGAGGGAGCCGCCACATGTCCAACGACCCACTCCTTCAGCCCTACCAGCTGAAGCACCTGACCCTGCGCAACCGGATCATGACGACCTCCCATGAACCGGCCTATGCGGAAGACGGCATGCCCAAACAACGCTACGCCGCCTATCACGCGGAACGCGCCAAGGCAGGCATCGCGCTGACCATGACCGCAGGCTCGGCGGCCGTGTCCAATGACAGCCCACCCTCGTTCAACAACATCCTCGCCTATAAGGATGAGGTGGTGCCTTGGATCAAGGACCTGACCGACGCGTGCCACGAACACGGTGCGGCGGTGATGATCCAGCTCACCCATCTGGGCCGCCGCACCGGCTGGAGCAAGGGCGACTGGCTGCCGTCGATCTCCTCCGGCCCGCACCGCGAACCCGCGCACCGCTTCTTCCCCAAGCTGATGGAGGATTGGGACATTGCTCGCGTGATCTCCGACTTCGCGGATGCGGCGGAGCGCATGAAAGCAGGCGGCATGGACGGGATCGAGCTGGAGGCCTACGGCCATCTCGTCGACCAATTCTGGTCGCCCCTGACCAACAGCTTGCACGGCGAATACGGGGCCGAAACACTAGAGACCCGCATGAAGTTCGGCCTCGACATCATCCAGGCCATGCGCGACCGCGTGGGCGATGATTTCATCATCGGCATTCGCTACACGGCTGACGAGGCGGTGGATAGCGGCGGCATCACCCCTGAGATGGGCCTGCAAATGGCCGAAGTGCTGAAAGCCACCGGCCAGATTGATTTCCTCAATGTCATCCGTGGCCGCGTGCATTCCGACCCGTCCCTTACGGACGTGATCCCCGTGCAGGGCATGAAATCGGCCCCGCATCTGGATTTCGCAGGCTCGGTCCGCGCCGCGACGGGCATGCCCACCTTCCATGCCGCCCGCATCCCCGATGTGGCCACCGCGCGCCACGCCGTGGCGTCGGGCCTTCTCGATATGGTCGGCATGACCCGCGCCCATATGGCGGACCCGCATATTGTGCGCAAGATTTCCCAAGGCCGCGAGGACGATATCCGCCCTTGTGTCGGCGCCACCTACTGCCTCGACCGCATCTACCAAGCCGGAGAGGCGCTTTGCACCCATAACGCCGCCACAGGCCGCGAATTGGACATGCCGCATGATATACAGCCCGCCCCCACACGCAAAAAAGTTGTGGTGGTTGGCGCAGGCCCCGGCGGATTGGAAGCCGCCCGCGTCGCCGCTGATCGCGGCCACGACGTCACGGTGTTTGAAGCCGCCGACCAACCCGGCGGCCAAATCCGCCTCACCGCCCGCACCCCGCGCCGGTCCGAGATGATCGGCATCATCGACTGGCGCATGTCCCAATGCGCCGCCCGCGACGTGGCCTTCCACTTCAACACCTTTGCCGAGGCCGCTGACATAACCGCCCTCGCCCCCGACGTCGTCATCATCGCCACCGGCGGCCTGCCCAACACCGAGCTGTTCGAACAACGCGGCGCGGCGGTCAACACCATCACCAGCTGGGACATCATCTCCGGCGACGTCAAACCCGCGGGCCATGTCCTGATCTACGACGAGGTGGGCGACCACGCCGCGCTTCAAGCCGCCGAATTCGTGGTGCAGGCAGGCGCGTCGGTCGAGATCATGACCCCCGACCGCACCTTCGCCCCCGACATAATGGGTATGAACATCACCCCCTACATGCGCTCCTTGCAGGACAAACAAGCCACCTTCACCGTCACTCGCCGCCTGCTTGGCGTGGCCCGCGACGGCAACCGCCTGACAGCCACCATCGGCACCGACTATTCCGACTTGACCACGCAACAGACCTACGATCAGGTCGTCCTCAACTACGGCACCCTGCCCAACGCGGAGCTCTATTTCGACCTCAAGCCCCGCTCCGCCAACAACGGCGCGGTCGACTACACGGCCCTCACCCAAGGCCGCCCCCAACCCGCAACAAAGGGCTTCCAGCTCTACCGCATCGGCGACGCCGTCTCCGCCCGCAACACCCACGCCGCAATTTATGACGCCCTCAGATTGGTCAAAGACATATGAAAATCTCCCGCAACACGCCCGAGCAGCTCATCGTCGGCGAAAACCCGGTCTGGGTCGCCATCCTGCTGGTGGTCATGGCCCTGATCTTCCTCGGCATCGGCCTTGCCATCACGCTTTCAGGCGAATGGTTCGGCCTCGCCTTCGTCGCAGCCTCGCTGTTGCCGTTCAGCTTCCTCTTCATCTTCGTGCGCCGGGTGCAGCTGATCTTCGAGGCCTCCAAAAACACCCTCACCATCCAGCGCAAGACCCTGCGCGCCGCCACAAAGGTGGCCCACGCGCTGCAAGACGTGCAAGGCGCGGAGCTGGAAACCTCCCAAGGCGACAACAGCACGCTCTACCGGGTCACCTTGGTGCTGACGGGGCAAAGCGCGGGCCGGCACCCGATCACCAACGCCTATTCCAATGTCGGCAACCACCAGGGCGTCGCCAATGCCATCAACGCATGGCTTGACTCCTACCGCGCGCAAATCTAAACCGCCCACAACATCCGGAAGCGCAGATCTTCCGGTCCCCGCACTATGCAGGGATCGCCCCCCACCAGCGAGTATCGCCCGTGGGGGCAAAACCGTTTGAGCGTTCCTATATACATAGGAGCAAATTGAGTAAGGAGCCGCGAGAGCTTATGTTTGAGAACCTATCCGAACGCCTCTCCGGCGTCTTTGACAAGCTCACCAAGCAGGGCGCCCTTTCTGAGGATGACGTCAAAACCGCGCTGCGCGAGGTCCGCGTGGCGCTGCTGGAGGCCGACGTCTCCCTCTCCGTGGCCCGCGACTTCGTCAAAGCGGTCGCCGAAAAGGCCACCGGCCAGAATGTCACCAAATCGGTCACCCCGGGCCAGCAGGTCATCAAGATCGTCCATGACGAGCTGAAACATGTGCTCGCGGGCGACAATGAAGAACCGGGCGAGCTGAAAATCGACAGCCCCCCTGCCCCGATCCTGATGGTCGGCCTGCAGGGCGGCGGTAAGACCACCACCACCGGTAAGCTGGCCAAACGTCTGCAGGAAAAGAACAAGAAGAAGGTCCTGATGGCCTCGCTCGATGTCTACCGCCCCGCCGCGATGGACCAGCTGGCGATCTTGGGCACGCAGATTGGCGTCGACACGCTGCCCATCGTCAAAGGCGAGAAACCCGTCGACATCGCCAAACGCGCCAAACAGCAGGCCACGCTTGGCGGCTATGACGTCTACATGCTCGACACTGCAGGCCGGCTGCAAATCGACGAAGTCCTGATGCAGGAGGTCGAAGACGTCGCCGCCGTGGTCAACCCGCGCGAAACGCTTCTGGTCGTTGACGGCCTCACCGGGCAGGTCGCCGTCGAGGTTGCCGAAGAATTCGACAATAAAATCGGCATCTCCGGCGTGGTTCTGACCCGCATGGACGGCGACGGTCGCGGCGGTGCGGCCCTGTCGATGCGCGCGGTGACCGGCAAGCCGATCAAATTCGTGGGCCTCGGCGAAAAGATGGACGCGCTTGAAACCTTCGAGCCCGACCGCATCGCAGGCCGCATCCTTGGCATGGGCGACATCGTCTCGCTGGTGGAAAAAGCGCAGGAAACCATCGAGGCCGAACAGGCCGAAAAGATGATGAAGCGCTTCACCAAGGGTCAGTTCAACATGAACGACCTGAAGATGCAGCTCGAACAAATGCTCAAAATGGGCGGCATGGAAGGCATGATGTCGATGATGCCCGGCATGAAGAAAATGGCAGCCCAAGCCGACAAGGCGGGCCTCGACGACAAGGTTCTCAAACGCCAGATCGCCCTGATCCAGTCGATGACCAAGAAAGAACGCGCCAACCCTGCCCTGCTGCAAGCCAGCCGCAAAAAGCGCATCGCCAAAGGCGCGGGCATGGAAGTGTCCGAGCTGAACAAGCTTCTCAAAATGCAGCGCCAGATGGGCGACATGATGAAGAAGATGGGCAAAATGGGCAAAGGCGGGATGCTGAAACAGGCCATGAAAGGCATGTTCGGCAAGGGCGGCATGCCCGATATGAACGACCCCGCAGCCATGGAAGAAGCCGCCAAGAAAATGGGCATGAACATGCCCGGCGGCATGGGTGGCGGTTTGCCCGGTCTCGGCGGCGGCGGACTGCCCCCCGGTCTCTCTGGCTTCGGGAAGAAGAAGTAATGGCTTCGTTTTGGCAAAAATACTCCCGCCGGAGGCGTTTGGCATGACCGCGACGCTCACCACCCCAACGCTGGAGACAGAGCGCCTGATCCTGCGCGCGCCAAAGCCGCAGGACGTGGACGCATATGCCGCGCATTTCGCCTCCGAGCGGTCCCAATATGTCGGCGGCCCCAAAAACGCTGAGGACGCCTGGGAAGACTTCGCCTATGAAGCAGGCCACTGGGTGATGCGCGGCTACGGGTATTTCACACTGACCCTCAAAGGCCATGATGATGCCATTGGCGCGGCCGGGCATCACAACCAGCCTTGGGACCCCGAAAAAGAACTCGGCTGGCTCCTGTTCGACGCCAAGCACGAAGGCAAAGGCTACGCCCTTGAGGCCGCCAAGGCTTGCGTCGCCCATGCATGGACCGTCCTGAAATGGGACACCTTTGTCAGCTACATTGACCCGCGCAACACGCCCTCGATCAAACTCGCTGAACGGCTTGGCGCGGTCCGTGACAAGGACGCCAAATTCGCCAACCCGCTGCGGCCATGGGGCCTCGTCTACCGCCACCACAAGCCGGAGGCCGCGTGATGACGCCGATGAGCGTGAAATACATACGAAATACACATGAAATACACATTTGTATTTCGCCGCTGAAATGGGGGGCCAAATGACCGATCCCGTGACCCGTGCAAGGGAGGTTCTCAAAGACCACCGCGCCTCCATCGACCGCCTTGATGCGATCCTTGTCTACACGCTGGGCGAGCGGTTCAAGCACACTCAGGCCGTGGGCAAGCTGAAGGCTGAACACGACCTGCCGCCCTCCGACCCTGACCGCGAAAACAAACAAATCGAACGACTTGAGGATTTGGCAAAACGTGCCGACCTCGACCCCGAATTCGCCAAATCCTTCCTGAATTTTATCATTCGGGAAGTCATCCAAAACCACAAAAAGTTTCAATGAATACGGGCCTTTGCCCGCACAGCCATCCAAGGAGAACTATACAATGGCAATGAAAATCCGTCTGGCCCGTGGTGGGTCCAAAAAGCGTCCATTTTACCGCATCGTCGCATCCGATAGCCGCATGCCACGCGACGGCCGTTACGTCGAAAAGCTGGGCACCTATAACCCGTTGCTGCCCAAAGACAGCGAAGAGCGCGTGAAAATGGACATGGAGCGCGTGCAGTACTGGTTGGACCAGGGCGCACAGCCCACCGACCGTATCTCCCGCTTCCTTGAGGCCGCTGGCGTCCTTGAGAAAAAAGAGCGCGCGAACCTGAAAAAAGGCGAGCCAGGCCAAAAAGCCAAAGACCGCGTTGAAGAAAAAGAAGCCAAGGCCCAAGCCGCAAAAGAGGCCGCTGAGGAAGCTGCAAACGCCCCTGCTGAGGAAGCTCCGGCCGAGGAAGACGCACCTGCTGAGGCTCCTGCAGAAGAAGCTGCGGCCGAAGAAGAGAAAGCTGCAGAGTAATCTGCAGCATCTTCGATGCGCGATTTTTCCGGCGATTTCCGGGATGAACTGTTCGAGTTGATGCGGTGGCGGCGCGACGTGCGCCGTTTCCGCACCGATCCGGTTGACGAGGCACTGCTTGCGCGGTGCCTCGACGCGTTTTCGCTGGCCCCCTCGGTCGGCCTGTCGGAGCCGTGGCGCATCATCCGCGTCGACAGCGCCCGCGCCCGCGCCAAAGCCACCGAAAATTTCGAAGACACCAACGCCCAAGCCCTTGCGTCTTATGACAAAAAAGATGCAGACAACTATTCCAGGCTGAAACTGGCAGGCCTCCAAAACGCCCCCGTCCACCTGGCCATTTTCTGCGATGACGCGACGCCAAAGGGCAAAAAACTTGGTGCCAAAACGATGCCCGAGATGCGCCGCTACTCCGTCGTGTCCGCCGTCACCCTGTTCTGGCTCGCTTGCCGCGCCGAGGGGCTCGGCCTCGGCTGGGTGTCGATCCTCGATGCAGACCGGCTCAAAACAGACCTGCAAGCCGCCGATGATTGGGCGCTGATCGGCTATTTCTGCGTGGGCTACCCCGAACGAGACGATGACACGCCCGAGCTGGAACGCCATAACTGGGAAACGCGGGCGCCCAAGCTGGACATCCGCACGATATGAGAGCGAAGACATGCGCAAACTGATCACATTGGCCCTGATGGGCGCGGCCTTCTACGGCGGCCTGCAAATCGAGCGGTCCCGCAACGAGGCGCGCTGCGAAAACGCGGGCGGCACTGTGGATGTGCGCGGCCTATGCACCGGAGCAAGCCAATGAACAAAGACCAAATCGTCGTCGGCGTCATCGCCGGGGCCTTCGGGGTCAAGGGTGAGGTGCGGCTGAAATCCTTCTGCGCCGAACCCGGCGACATCGCCAACTACTCCCCCCTGCGCACGGAAAAGGGCGACGAATACACCGTCAAAATCACGCGGCAGGTCAAAGGCGGGTTCGCCGCCCGCCTGTCGGGCGTCCGCTTCAAGGACGAGGCCGACAAGCTGCGCGGCGCAAAACTTTATGCCGACCGCGCGCTGCTGCCGTCGCTGCCCGATGACGAGTATTATTACGCCGATCTCATCGGCCTTGATGTGCTGGATACGGGCGGCGAAAAGATCGGCAAGATCGCCGCTGTCGAAAACCACGGCGCAGGCGACATCCTCGACATTCGCGGGCCCGGCCTGAAAGGGTCGCTGCTGTTGTCCTTCACTCAGGAAATCGTGCCCACCGTCGATATGGCGGCTGGCCGGGTCGTCGTCGACCCGCCCGAAGAAGTCTTGGGCAAAGAGACATGACAAAGCCCCCGTCAAAGTCCCATGGCCGCAAGACCATCGCCACCTCCCTCAAGCCGCGTGACCTGATGGAGGAAACCAAGCTGGTCGGCGCGTGGACCGCCAAAATCATCACGCTCTTCCCCGAAGCCTTCCCCGGCGTTCTTGGCGCGTCCCTGACCGGCAAAGCCCTTAAGGAAGGCCTTTGGGCGCTCGAAACCATCGACCTGCGCATTTTTGGCGACGGCAAGCACCGCAACGTGGATGACACGCCCTACGGTGGCGGCGCGGGCATGGTGCTGCGCGCTGATGTGGTCGCAAAGGCGTTGAAATTTGCGTCCCAGCGCACGCCGAATGACCGCAAGACATGGCCCATCGTCTACCTGTCCCCGCGCGGCAAACCCTTCACGCAGGCCAAGGCGCAGGAATGGTCGCAAACGGAAGGCATCACCATGCTCTGCGGGCGGTTCGAGGGCGTGGACCAGCGGGTTCTGGACCAATATGACATCGAGGAAATCTCCCTTGGAGATTTCGTGCTGACGGGCGGCGAAATCGCCGCGCAGGCCATGATTGACGCGACCGTGCGCTTGCAACCGCAGGTCTTGGGCAATGCCGACAGTACCGTCGATGAAAGCCACTCGAACGGGTTGCTGGAACACCCCCAATACACCCGCCCGGCTGAATTTATGGGGCGAGCGGTCCCCGAGGTGCTAACCTCAGGCGACCACGGCAAGATCGAAGCGTGGCGCCAGGACATGTCGAAATCCCTGACCAAAGACCGCCGCCCGGACCTCTGGGCCGCCTGGGAAGACCGCGACGACTGACCCGTTAACTGATGGTCGCAATGGCACGTTTTTCGCGGTCTGTGGTCCAGCCCTGTTCCAAACATTTGGTGAGCACGGCCTTCAATTTCGACATCCGCCTGACCGTCTCCAGTATATTGGCCCGGTGCTTGATTTTTTCGATATAAAGCACCGCAACGTCGTCGCTGTCGGTGTAATGCGCGTCCTCTAACCGCACGAAAATGTTGGTGATCCGTTCCATGTTGACGCCCATATCGACAAGCGCATTGGCCAACCCGTCCTCATCCATACTGGCGGTCAGGCGCAACATGCCCCAGCGGAACGCATTGATGATAAATATCGCGTCGTCGCGGCGGTAATTCTCGAAAGCATGGCTGGCAAGGCCGCTCACCCCACCAATGGTGGAGGTGCTGAACCGCAGGGAATTGCCCACACCCGCCACCAGCGGCACAAGGTCCAATGTGTAGGCATAGGAATTGTGCTGAAACCCCTCGGGCCAAAAGACCGAAGGGGAGGCGTAGGAATTCACCGTGATAAGGCTCAGCGCGTTGGGGTCCAGCAAATGCACTGCCGTCAGCGCGTTAGAGGTCACCAGATTGCCCTGACTATGCGCCACGATCGTGATCGGTTTGCCTTTGTTGGCCATGATGTAGTCAAACAGGGTCACGGCGGCCTTGTTGCGGGCCAGCCATAGCCGCACATACGCGACAGCCGCATCATGCGACCCAACCTTTGATTGGAACCACGTGTTCAGCTTGACCGCCATGCGGTCCACCTCATGCGTATCCCATTGGATTTTGTCGCCGATACATTGCGCCAAATCTTCCGCAACGGCGGTCGCGGTTTTCAAAAACCCGTCATCCACGTTGCTGGCATTGTAGATGCCGACAACCTTGCACATTTGCAGCAAAAACAGGGCCAAGGCGGCCTTTTGGTGATCCCTTGCCGAATTGAGCATCCCGTTTACGAAAACGACCTCTCGGGTCGGGGAATACCACGCCGTCGACGCCTTGGCCGTCTGGTTCTCATACAGGGTCAAATCCCCGTCACTTTGCGGAATACCGTTGGGCGCTTTGGCGAACATCTAAAAAGCCTTGTCTTGGAAAACGGGACAAGTAAGGCCTGATATGCGGGGGCTTTGTCAAAGGCTAAATTCGGCAAGCCGCGGCAGGCCATCAAATCGGTGGGTTAATAAGTGGTTAAAAAAAACTTTGGAACTGTTTCAAAACAATACCTTACAAGAAACGACGCACGCGTCGCACGATCCCCGGCCCATAGGGCTTGATCCATGCCAAAAACCCTCCTATACCCCCTCAATCTGGAATCAGAATACTGACCAGCGCCGTTATTTTATTGGGTCCCGACGCGTTTTCTTCGACGCTAAGAACGGGACCACAAACAGCGGCAACCAAAGCAACGACGACCTGACCTGCGGCGGGCACTTCTCAGTGGACCCGAAAGAAGACCAGCAGCTCTTGGGACGCGCACACATTCTCCGGGCAAACCGGGATCAAAATAGGAGCGTCATGGCATGGACCTGATCGCACAACTCGAGGCGGAACAAATCGCCGAACTGGGAAAAGACATCCCGGACTTCAAAGCGGGTGACACCATCCGCGTCGGTTACAAAGTGACCGAGGGTACCCGTACCCGTGTTCAGAATTACGAAGGCGTCTGCATCGCACGCAACAATGGCAACGGCATCGCCGGCTCGTTCAACGTGCGCAAGATCTCCTTCGGTGAGGGCGTGGAACGTGTGTTCCCGCTGCACTCCACCAACATCGAAAGCATCACAGTCGTCCGCCGTGGCCGCGTCCGCCGCGCCAAGCTGTACTACCTGCGTGAACGCCGTGGTAAGTCCGCGCGTATCGCCGAGCAAACAAACTACCGTCCGCTGTCCAGCGGCGCAGACGCGTAAGGAACCCGTATCATGAAAAAAGATACCCACCCAGAATACCACGTCATCAACGTCAAGATGACCGACGGCACGATCGTCGAAATGAAATCGACCTGGGGCGCCGAAGGCGACCAGCTGGCCTTGGACATCGATCCTTCCGTGCACCCTGCATGGACCGGTGGTAACCAGCGCCTGATGGACACCGGCGGGCGCGTGTCGAAGTTCAAGAACAAGTACGAAGGTCTGGGCTTTTAAGGTTCAAAACCGACCAACCTTTCTATATTTTGAAGCAGCGCCAGTTTTGGCGCTGCTTTTTTTTGGGTGATCTAAGTGCAACGAACAGCATATCTGCACATTGGCGGTCACAAGACCGGTTCAAGCGCCGTCCAACTTTGGCTGACACAGCATGAGGCCGAGTTGGCCGAGGCCAATCTCCTACTGCCCACTGCTGGGCGCGGCCCATCTGGAAATTTCAGAATGCTGGCCGGTGCGCTGCACGCAAAGCCAGCAGATAGGGATTGGGAACATCTCAAGGCGATCAAGCGTGACCTGAAGATGGATATCGCAGCCCATCCAGAACACGATCTGATGATCTCAGCCGAATACCTATCCACGAGCTTTGAAGGCAACGAAGCGAATGCCGTGGCCGCTCGATTGACTCGCATGGGCTATGCCCCAAAATCCTGCATTTTTGTAAGAAATACGATTGATCTTATGAATTCCGCCTATGCGCAACGCTGCAAAATGTTGCACGAGAAGGACTTCAACGATTTCTACACGATGTTCCAAGATCTCAAGCGTGGAAACCTGATGCGCCGGTTACGCCTGTTGGAAGCCGCAAACCTAAATCCGTCGGTCCTGCTATTTGCAAAAAAATACAGCAAGGACAGCTTGGCACAGCGCTTGTTTGGGGCATTCGAAATCAGCGATCGCTTCGATGCGAGCTTCGACTACACAGTCCCGCGCTCCAACGAGTCGTTTGGCGAGCTTGGCGTCGCTGTCTCCTACATTGTGAAGGCCGCAATTGCTGACGCCGGGCTGACCCTGACGCAACCAGGCAGGCAATTCCTCGTCCCCTTTGTTCGGGAGGCAACGGGACCGTATGACACCAAGAAATTTAGTGCCTTTTCGCCAGAACAATCTGCCGCGCTTCTTGCAAAAATGCGTCCCCAAATAGAAAAATTTGCGGACAAATACCTACCAAACGACTTCGACGCATTGATTCAATGCGACACTGCGGCATTGGAACGATCTCCGTGGAGTCTGGGAGAATTGGAAGGTCAGCTTAAGGAGCAAGCCGAGGACATTGCCTCGTCAGCTTTCAAGAAGATTTGCGCATCCGAACGATATCCAAGGCTCTTTCCAAGCGATCCATTTTCAAGCCTTTAGCCCAATATCGGTGTCGTAAAAGCGGCAGACGCATTTCGGTTTTTGATTTCAAAGCCCCGCGAACAAACAGCGCCTTCCCCTGCCCTCCCCAGATGCATATAGTCCCGCTAACCCCAGATAAGGGGATTGGGACAATAACAGGTAGCAGATATGGCCGCTCATATAATCGTTTTCGGCAATGAAAAAGGCGGCTCGGGCAAGTCCACCAACTGCATGCATGTCACCACAGCCCTAGTCCGGATGGGATACACTGTCGGCGCACTGGACCTTGACCTGCGACAGCGCAGCTTCAGCAAATACTGTGAAAACCGTGCGCGGCACGCCAGCAAGAGCGGCGTGGCATTGGCGATGCCCGAGGTGGTGGAACTGCCCGAAATTGCACCCTCTAGCCTCGCGGCTGGCGAAAACATTTATGACCGCCGCCTGACAGAGGCCGTGGCAGGGATGGAAGGCCGCTTCGACTTTATTGTGATCGACTGTCCCGGCTCGCATACCCGTCTGAGCCAAGTTGCCCACTCTTTGGCCGACACATTGGTCACGCCGCTGAATGATAGCTTCATCGACTTTGACCTGTTGGCCCATATCGACCCGGAAACCCACAAGGTACTTGGCCCCTCGGTCTATTCGGAAATGGTCTGGCAAGCGCGCCAGCTGCGCGCACAGGCCGGCCTGAAACCCATTGATTGGGTGGTGGTGCGCAACCGCGTCGGCACGCAGCGCATGCATAACAAGAAGAAGATTACCGATGCTGTGGAATCTTTGGCCAAACGTGTTGGCTTCCGTGTGGCGCCCGGCTTTTCCGAGCGGGTGATCTTCCGGGAATTGTTTCCCAGAGGGCTGACCCTGCTGGACCTTGGCGACATAGGCGTTAAGAACCTCAACATTTCGAACGTGGCCGCGCGACAAGAGGTCCGCGAGTTGGTGAAGTCACTCCATTTGCCCGGCGTCGAAATTGACTTCTAATCGCTTGAGCGTCCTTTGATCGCGGCCCTGTCCGCATGGTGCTCCGAAATATCAAAGGACTGCGACTGCGCGGCAACCAACCCCGCCAAAACAGCGCAGATACCTGACACCGCAAAGCCCGCACAAAATATATGAACGCGGCGCAGCACCGCAAAGACAACCAACATCCAATCCCCATGACCATGCTGCCCCCAAAAACATACCTAACAGAGCATTCTGGCAAAGACATGACGGGCAAACCCAACCCTTGGGGGAGTTAACCAGATATGGACACGGCTAAGTTTCAATAGCGTTAATTGAACACCAAAAATTCCGGCTTTTCGCTGCAAACCGAAGGCAAACTAGGCCTACCGGCCACCATTTTCCTTCAGTGCAGGGTCTAGCAGGGACAAGGAAAGTGGCGGAGACGAAGGGATTCGAACCCTCGAGACCCTTCCGGGCCTACTCCCTTAGCAGGGGAGCGCCTTCGACCACTCGGCCACGTCTCCGCTGACCCGTTTAGCGATGGGGGAATGCAGGGGCAAGACCAAAAGGACGGCGCCTCTTGGAAAGAGTTTTGTACAATTTGGGGTAAAACTCAGAGGGCCAAAACCCAATTTGTACAAAATTTCGACCCCGATTTGTTAGGGGGTTGGTAACCTCTCGTCTCACGCCTAGGGTGGCATTCTGTTCATTTATGCAGATCGGTTATGTTCGAAAAAATATTGCACGGCGGAAATTTTGCGGCCTGCTTCGGGGCCATTGCGACCACGGCGGCGGACCTCGGGCTTTGCGGTGGGACTGCAACCGGCATCAGCGCGATTTTGTCGGCGCATACTCTCTTGACGACAGATGCCAGCCTCGAGCCGTTGGCGATGCAAATGGGCAAGGCGTTTGAGGCGGCGCTGAAAGCCTCCCCCCTGCCCGCTGGCAGCAAGACGCTGATCCCGCAATTGATGGCGAAATATCCAATCACCGAGGAGGACATTGCCGCGGGGCTTCTTGAGCCTGCGCCGGTCGCAAAGATCGTGCGGGACCGGATCGAGGCGAACCAAGGCAATGAAGACCCTGCGCTGACCGGCGCGGCACTGGTCAAGGCCTATGAGGCGATCCTAACACAAATGCTGGTCCCAGTGCTTGCCGCACCTGCCGGGATGGACCCTTTGCATTGGGCGATCCAACGCCAGCTGCTGGCGCAAACGGCCATTACCGGAGCGACGAAACGGTTGTTCGAGGAAGGGGTCACCGAGAAAGCGATCATTGGGCTGGCACAAAAGATTTCGACAGAGACAAACGACATTGGCCAAGCATGGACGGAGCTGCAAAACGCCATGGAGATGGCGGTGCGGGTGCAGGCGGATGGGCGGGTGACGTCGCACCACGGGGATTTCGTGGATGAGGTGCTGAAACGGGTGGCGGAGCTGTCGGCGGACGGGGAATATGGCCCTGCGGGGGACGCGATTGATGCAGCCCTGGCGCGGGAGGAGGAGGAGTCGCTCGCGCGCCGAGGCAAGTTGCTGGATCGCGGGGTCGAGGTGGCTTTGCTGGATCGAGATACGCAGCGGGCGGCTGCGCTGTTGGTGTGCAAGGCGGATATGGAGGCAGGCGGGGTTGCGGAGTTTGAAGACCTCCGGAAGCTCCAAGATACCTACTTTAAAAATGGTCGCGACAAAGGGATCAACCTTGATCTGGAACTCGCGATTGATCTGGCGAAATTGATGACATCGAAGGCAGCGGGGTCCGCAGAACGTGGGACCGCCCTAAATGATCTTGGCATTGCGCTATCAATTCTCGGGGAACGAGAGACCGGCACCGCGCGGCTGGACGAGGCGGTAACGGCCTACAAAGCCGCGCTGCAGGACCGGACCAGAGACAAGATACCGCTAGACTGGGCCGGAACGCAGAACAATCTTGGTAATGCGCTCAAAACCCTTGGGGAGCGAGCGACCGGTACCGTACAGTTGGACGAGGCGGTGGCGGCCTACAAAGCCGCGATGGAGGAATGGACCAGAGACACCGTGCCGCTAGAATGGGCCGGGACGCAGAACAACCTTGGAAACGCGCTGCAAGCTCTTGGCGCGCGAGAGACCGGAACCGCGCGGCTGGACGAGGCGGTGGCGGCCTACAAAGCCGCGATGGAGGAATGGACAAGAGACACCGTGCCGCTAGGATGGGCCATGATGCAGACCAATCTTGGCAATGCGCTTTATTCCCTCGGGGAACGAGAGACCGGCACCGCGCGGCTGGACGAGGCGGTCACGGCCTACAAAGCCGCGCTGGAGGAGCGGACCAGAGACACCGTGCCGCTGGATTGGGCCACGACCCAGAACAATCTTGGCAATGCACTGCAAGCCCTCGGTGAACGAGAGGCCGGAACCGCGCGGTTGAACGAGGCAAAGACGGCGTTCTACGCCGCTCTGGGGGAGCGGACCAGAGAGATCGTGCCGCTGAACTGGGCCTTTACGCAAGGCAATTTGGGCAACTTGGAATTGGCGTTTTTTGACAAGAATGGGCAGCAGGAGCACCTGAACCAAGCTGAGAATTATGTTTTGGGCGCGCGGGAAGTGTTCCTGGAGGCCGGTGCGGAGCATTATGTAGGGATGTCAGACCAGCAGCTGGCGCGAATTGAAGCGCGGCGAGCGCAGCTATAGAGTGTTTGGTTTTTCTTGGTAATGGCGGGGTGAACCCCGCCCTACGGGTTGGTTCGGCGGTGCGGCTTTGCGCTCAAGCGGCCTTCAAAAACGATGCGGGGATGCCGCGGCCGGAGATCATGCCTAGGCGGGCGGCCTCGGACAGGATGATCCAATAGGCGTCATCGGCTTGCGCGCCGTTGAGGTGGAGTTGGGCGTCGGCGGGTTCAGTTGGGGCTTGGGCTGCGACCAGAAGCGTGCCGCGCAAGTAGACGAGGGATGGCAGGCTTTGCAGGCGTGCCACCGCGTCTTGCAGCCGCGCGGGGTCGCCGATTATCAACAAGGTGGGCCCCGATACCGCGCCGGACAATTTCCACAGCACCGGATCGTCGGTTGTTGTGTGCTCTGATATGGTCATATGCGTCCCCCCGGTCCTTTTGAAGTAGCCTAGAGGGGCGTGCGATATCAGGGGAATGCGAGGTGGGTTTTCCCAGTGGGGGGGGGTGATGGTTTCCGGGGGTGTGGCGCTCTTGATCGTCGTTCCCAGATTTTCGGGGGTGCGGCTGTACATTTGCTGCGCAAACGTACTTTGCCGCTCGTAGAAAAAGTCTTCGCTTTTTCTACGTGTTAAACAAAAAGTGCAGCACGTCCCCATCCTTAACCGTGTACCCTTTACCCTCAGCGCGCATTTTGCCGGCCTCTTTGGCGGGCTGCTCGCCGCCAAGGGCTACGAAGTCGTCATAGGCGATGGTCTCGGCGCGGATGAAGCCTTTTTCGAAATCGCCGTGAATGACGCCAGCGGCCTTGGGGGCGGAGGTGCCTTCCTTGATGGTCCAGGCGCGGGCCTCTTTCGGGCCGACGGTGAAGTAGGTTTCCAGATGCAGCAGCTCGTAGCCCGCGCGGATCAGACGATCGAGGCCTGCCTCTTCCAGGCCCATCTCGTCGAGGAACATGGTGGCCTCGTCTGGGTCGAGCTGGGAAATCTCCTCCTCGATCTGGGCGGAGATGACGACGCTGCCCGCGCCCTGCTCGGCAGCCATTTTTTCGACGGCTTGCGAGAACGCATTGCCGTTGGCGGCGGAGGCCTCGTCGACATTGCAGACATAGAGGATGGGCTTGGTGGAGAGCAGTTGCAGGCCCTTCCACGCCTTGAGGTCGTCGTCGTCGATGGCGACGCTGCGGGCGGGTTTGCCGCTTTCGAGCGCTTCGCGGGCGGCGTTCAGGAGGCGTTCCTGCTGGACGGCTTCCTTGTCGCCGCCGCGCACCTTGCGCACGATGTTGACGAGGCGTTTTTCGATGCTTTCCAAGTCGGCGAGCATCAGCTCGGTCTCGATGGTTTCGGCGTCGGCGACGGGGTCGACGCGGCCGTCGACATGGGTGATGTCGCCGTCCTCAAAGCAGCGCAGCACGTGGGCGATGGCGTCGGTCTCGCGGATATTGGCGAGGAACTGGTTGCCGAGGCCCTCGCCTTTGGAGGCGCCTTTGACGAGGCCCGCGATGTCCACGAAGGTCATGCGGGTGGGGATGATGGATTTGGAGGACGCGATGGCGGCCAGCTTGTCGAGGCGGGCGTCTGGCACGGCGACCTCGCCGACATTGGGCTCGATGGTGCAGAAGGGGAAGTTGGCGGCTTGCGCGGCGGCGGTTTTGGTCAGCGCGTTAAACAGCGTCGATTTGCCGACATTCGGCATGCCGACGATACCCATCTTGAAACCCATGATCCGCTCCCTCGTGGTTCTGGCGTAAATCTGGGATGCGTCTACGGCGAAGGGGCTGCGCGTGCAAGGCTTAGCGGGCGCGGCGGTCTTCCTGACGTTGGTAGATCAGCAGCCATGCCAGCGCGATAAACATCGGGTGGGTCAGCCCGCCCGAAAAGATCAGCGCGGGGATCCAGATGAGAAAGACGATGATCGCAAGAAACACCCTGCCAAGCAGCAGGATCGACAACGGGGGCAGAAAAAGGGCCAAAACGTAGTTCATGACGTTCATATAGGTGCGATTGGGCGATTGAACATCCCCCCGCGCTGCGGCAAGACTGCGCCACCACTATGAGAGAGACCGCCATGACCCGCATCGACGACACATTCGCCCGCCTGAACGCCGCAGGGAAGAAGGCTTTCGTGACCTATGTGATGGCAGGTGACCCCGACTATGACACCTCGCTGGAGATCGTGAAGGGCCTGCCTGCGGCGGGCGTCGATATCATCGAGCTGGGCTTGCCGTTCACCGATCCGATGGCGGACGGGGCGACCATTCAGCTGGCCGGACAGCGGGCGCTTGAAGTTGGCATGACCTTGACGAAAACGCTGCAGATGGTCAGCGACTTTCGCAAGGGCGACGCGGAGACGCCGATTGTGATTATGGGCTACTACAACCCGATCTATAGCCACGGGGTGGACGCCTTTTTGGCGGATGCCAAGGACGCGGGCGTGGACGGGTTGATCGTGGTGGACCTGCCGCCCGAGGAGGACAGCGAGCTGTGCATCCCGGCCCAGAACGCGGGGCTGAACTTTATCCGGCTGGCGACGCCCACGACGGACGCCAAGCGGCTGCCGAAGGTTTTGCAGAATACGTCGGGCTTCGTGTATTACGTCTCGATCACGGGCATCACGGGCGCCGCGGAAGCGCAGGCGGCGGATGTGGCACCGGAGGTGGCGCGGATGAAAGAGAGCACGGACCTGCCCATCATCGTGGGCTTCGGGGTCAAGACGCCCGAGACGGCGGAGGCGATTGCGGGGGTGGCTGACGGGACCGTTGTGGGGTCGGCCATCGTCCAGAAAATCGCGGACGGGGAGAGCCCAAAGGATGTGCTGGCCTTCGTGAAGTCGCTGGCAGATGGGGCGCACCGGGCTTGATCTGGGCTTGATCTGGGCCTGATCCGACGCACGCGTCGAACCCGCTTAAACCATTGATAAAAATCACTATCCCATTTTTTCTTAGGGATATATTAACCCGCGCGCGGCGGGCGAAATCGCTGTGCGTTTGGCAAAAACTGTAGGGAAATTTTCTGAAAACTTCCCCCGCCGCCAGACACAAACTCGGCCCAATTCGTTCCTAGATGAAGAGCAATCACGGCTTTTGCCCCGACTTTGTCAGGGGGTCGAGGCCACCAGACTGCTATGGAGACCGACATATGCCACTGTCGAAGATCAAGGCCGCGAACGTCACACGCCCCCCGCTTGCCCCAGCGGAGGCGGTTCAACTGCACCTTGCGCCGCTGGACCAGCTGCGGGTGGTTGAAGGCGTTTGCAGAGGCGACCGCCTGCAGTCATCTTACGATCTTTGCGCCGGAGACGTGTTCAGGATGCCCGCGCCGGACGCGCAGTTTCAGGCAAGCTGCCGCGCAGGGCTTGAGCCCGCATCTGTTGACGTCTGGGCCGCCAGCCGGTTCGGGCCAACCGCCTATAAGGCCACACTCACGCATCGCGTGACCTTCATGACCGACACCGCGCAGCAGCTGACCGGATATGTGTTGAACGGCGCCGAGGGCGGCAACCGCACGGGCATGCTGTTTACGCAAGACCCCGACCCCGCAACCGATTACATCCTTGTTGAGATTGCGCCGTTTGACGCCACGGACATGGACCAAGACTTGGGCGGCTTGGCCACGCGCATCCGCCTCGCCGCCGCTATGTCGGGTTACGGGCCTCGTCGAGATATTCCCGCACCTCTTGCAGCGCAGGCAGGATAGCGGCCACTTTTTCGGGCGGAATGGCGTCTGCGAGGGCGGCAAACGCCGGTGTCAGACTGGCGATTGTTTCATCCCTGACCCGCCTGCCCTGCCCTGTGAGCCAGACCTGCTTGGACCGGGCGTCATCGGGATTGGGGCGCATTTCAACCAACCCGCGTTTTTCCAGACCCGCCAGCGTGTGGGTCATGGTCGTCTTTGGGACCTGAAAGGCGCGGGCCAGCACCAGGGGCGTTTGGCCATCTTTCACGCGGATCAGGTGGTTCATCACCCCGAAATGGGACGCGATCAGGCCGTCAGGCAGCTGCGCCTCCAACAAGGCGCGGCTGAGCTGTTCGACAATACCGATCTCGTTGAAGAACCGGAAATAGAGGCCTGCGGTGTTTTCATCCATCAAGGGATAATGGCTCAGACCAGTTTGGCTTCCAAGGGCCATCTGGGGCTGCGGGGCACGGGCGCGCAATATCCCAAGCGCGCAAACATCTGCACCGTCCCGCCTTGGGGGGCGAGCATCGCGTGGATATCGGCATAATGCTTCGCCATTTCAGAGTATTCCTGAAGCGCCTGACTGAGCGGTTGCATCGCCACCCCTTCGCGCGTGGTGGCGAGGTTCAGCCTGACCCAGTCGCGGCCCGCGTTGATCTGGTCCGCGCGGGTGTTGCCGCCCGTGACCATCCAGATATGGCCCATTGCCGTGTCGGTGTTTTCCAGCACGGCGGCGATGCCCTGCCGATAGGCGGTTGAACTGGTGTCCAGCGTGGCCTCCCGCGTGAACAGGCCCGCCATATGCATGGCCTCGAACATCGGGCCGGAGAAGTCGATGCCATCGGGGTTTGCGTTGACCTCCTTACGGCCGATGCGGAACAGATCAACGCTTTCTTTGTAGGTGTGGGGCGTTTCGATCTCGATCAGAAGGGCCTCGTTGGACAGATCACGCAAGGTTTGCACCACGTCCGTGTCATTGGTGGACCCGGGCGCGGTGCCGTTGATGCAGGCGGCCTCCAACCGGGGGAGTATGGCGTCTGCGACGGGGCGGTTGAGATCAAACGGCTCCTTTTGGGACCGGCGGTCCATCACATAGGCAAAGAGCGGGTCGGGCGTGCCGCCCTTTTCGAACCGCGCGACCGCAACGCGGCGGTTGTCGAGCGCGTCGCCCATGTCGCCATCGGGGAAGAGGTCGAATTGCACGTCATAGCCGTCATGGCTGGCGGCGATGCGCAGGGTTTCCAGAAAGCAGCCCAGCCCGATGACGATCTGGCGCGAAAACGGGTCAGTGTGAGGCAGCAGCCGGGTGGTGTCGACATAGAGGGCCACCTGACCCGGGGTTTTGAGGTCAACCATCCAGGGTTGGCGGTTATGCGGGTTGGGCGACAGGACCGCGTAGGACAGCGCGTTCATGCGCGGGTCACCATAGCCGCCCGCATCGGCCCAAGGCCGGATGGCGTCAGTGGGGCGGCGGGTCACCGTGTAGCCGATGCCAGCGGCGGCGGTGACGACGCCGCCACCAAGAATTGCGAGGGTCTTTCTGCGGGTCAGGGTCATTGTGCATTTCCTATTGGTTCGATTTCGGACTATATATGATACGATATCGAACTACATCAAGAAGAAAGTCTGAGATTGCCCTCAATTGCCCAAATTGGTAATAGAACCTAACCAATACGGACCAAAAGAGAGCTGTTATGCCCGTCATCACCGAAATTGCCGACCTCAAACGCATCTACAAACGGCGCGTGCCGAAGATGTTTTACGACTATTGCGAGAGCGGCAGCTGGACGGAGCAAACTTTCCGCGAGAACGTGTCGGACTTTGACCAGATCCGGCTGCGCCAACGCGTGGCCGTGGACATGACCAACCGCACCACCAAGGGCGAGATGATCGGCACCAAGGTCGCCATGCCCGTGGCGCTGGCGCCTGTCGGCATGACCGGCATGCAGCACGCGGACGGCGAGATTTTGGCGGCGAAGGCGGCGGAGAAATTTGGCGTGCCGTTCACCCTGTCGACCATGTCGATCTGCTCCATCGAAGACATTGCCGAGCACACCTCCGCCCCGTTCTGGTTCCAGCTTTACGTGATGCGCGACGCCAAGTTCATCGACAACCTGCTGGGCCGCGCCAAGGACGCGGGCTGCGAGGCGATGGTGCTGACGCTTGACCTGCAACTGCTGGGCCAGCGGCATATGGACCTCAAAAACGGGCTGTCCGCCCCGCCCAAGCTGACCCCTGCGGTGATCGCGGATCTGATGACCAAATGGACCTGGGGGCTGCAGATGCTGCAGACCAAGCGGCGCAGCTTTGGCAACATTGTGGGGCATGCGCAGGACGTGGACGACATCTCGCAGCTGCATTCATGGACCGCGCAGCAATTTGACCCGCGCCTGAACTGGGACACCGTCAAAGAGTACCGCAAGAAATGGGACGGCAAGATGATCCTGAAGGGCATTTTGGACGTCGAGGACGCCAAGATGGCCGCCAAGGTGGGCGCCGACGCGATCATCGTGTCCAACCATGGCGGGCGGCAGCTGGACGGGGCGCTGAGCTCGATCAAGATGCTGCGCCAGATCGTCGACGCGGTGGGCGACAAGGTCGAGGTCCACATGGATGGCGGCATCCGGTCGGGCCAGGACGTGCTGAAGGCGTTGGCGTTGGGGGCCAAGGGCACCTATATTGGCCGCGCGTTCATTTACGGGCTGGGCGCCATGGGCGAGCGGGGCGTGACGGAAGCCCTGAACGTGATCCACAAGGAGCTGGACACCACCATGGCGCTGTGCGGGGAGCGGGACGTCAACAACCTTGGGCACCACAACCTGCTGATCCCCAAAGGGTTCGAGGGGGAGTGGGTCTAGGCCCCCCGCCTTTTCAACAGCGGCAATAGCGGGAACAGCAGGCAGACCAGCACCGCGATGGCGAAGAACGCGCTGCGCAGGCCAGAGGCCTGGCTAATCATGCCCATGGCCGCAGGGGCGATGAAGAAGCCCGAAAACCCGATCACAGCGGCGCGGGATATGGCCAGCGTGCGCACATTTGGCGGCACGAGCCTGCCGACAATGGCCAGCCCGATCGGCCCGATGGCGGAGACGCCGAGGCCCAGCGTGCCAAAGCCCATATAGGCGACAAGCGGAGTGGGCGCGAAAGCCGCGATAACCGCGCCCGCCGCGGCCAGCACCGCGCCCCAGAAGATCACGGTCAGGTCGCTCCATTTTTCGGACACGGCCTGGCCGCCGAAGCGGCCCACAGCCATGGTGACGCCCAGCATGGTAGGCCCCAATGCGCCTTCTGCTGCGCGGCCCCCAAGGGTGCGTTCCACATGCAGCGCCGACCAGCTTTCCACGGCGGCCTCCGCCATGAAGGCGATCAGCACCACCGCGCCGCATAGGCCGACAATGGCGTAGGGGAAGCGGGTGACGGTGCCTTCTTCTTGGGTAGTTTGGGCGACCTGCATGCGGGTGCGGGTGGCAAGAATCAGCGCAACCACCCCGACCGATGCGAAGATCACGACGGGGGCAAGGCCCGCCTCGCGGCCCAGCCCCGTGCTGAACGCGCCGATGGCATAGGCCACCGAGAACATGCCGTGGTTGGCGTTCATCAGGGGGCGGGCATGTTCTGCCTCCAGCTCGGACACGCGGGCGTTCATGGTGACGTCCAACAGCCCGGACGCCAGCCCTGCCCCCATCATCGCCATGAAAAACATGCGCGGCTCGGTCGCGAGGCCGGGGAACAGGAAGGCCACCGCCAGCAGGACGGAGGCGATGGGCAGCGCCCATTGGCCGAAGGTCCGGTCAAAGAGCGGGGCCAAGATCATCGTGGTCAACAACCCGATGGAGGTGCCCAACAGCAGCAGGCCGAAAGTGGCGTCATCCGCCCCGATTTGGGCTTTCAACTGCGGGGCAAGTGCGGCCATCGACCCCCAGAACAGACCCACCACGCAGAAGGCTGCGGCAGGCGCGTGGGAGATGCGGATGGCGGACAATACGGACATGCCTATCGCCACTACTCAAGGTCTTCGTCATGCTCAAGAGAAATGAGGTGCCCGGTGCCGCGACCACAGAAGCGCCGCGAGAATGAGCAGCCCGCCCGCGATGGAGATATTCTTGAAAAACAGGGACAGGTGGAGCTCTGCAGCCATACCATCAAGGGTCCAGAAGCGGTGGAAAACCGCGTTGGTCAGCAGCGTGAACCCCGCCAACAGGGCGGCTGCGGCTGCCCCGGCTTTGCGCCCGAAGATCAGGAACAAGCCGCCGATCACCTCCAGCGCGATGACGACGGGTAACAGCGCTTCTGCCGGGGCGAGGCCTGCTGCGGCCATGTCACGCAAGGTGGCCGCGTAGTTCAGAACCTTGTTGAGGCCGCCGAGTAGGAAGAGAGAGGCCAGCAAGACGCGGCCTGTCCCTTCCAAGGTTTTCAAAGGCAAGTCACCCACCAGCAGCTTCCGTCGCAGCGGCGGCGAAGCCAGACATGCCGCTTTGCAGGAACGCCTCGATCTCGGGCAGTTGGCGGTCCACGAAGAAGCCTGTTACGGCGGATTTGGGTTTGATTTTGTAGTCCCATTCGAACCGGGTGCTGTTCGGGCCGGTGGCGATGAAGCGCTGTTCACCGATGATCTGCTCGACCCCGCGGCCTGCGGCATTGGTGAAAACCCAGATCTGGTAGGTGAACAGCTCAGGCCGGTTTTCAAGGATGCGTTCGATCACGTAATGCCCGTCAGTCAGCTTCACGCGGCGTACCGCGCCGGGGGTGGGCCACGTGCCACGCAGAATTTCCAGTTCATCGGGGGCGGCGATGGTGTCGGTCGGCTCAAAGAAGTCGGTCAGCAAATTCTTTTCCTGGAATGCGCGCAGGCGCGGCACGGACATCGGGATTTCCTCGACCACGGTGATGGTGCGTAAGCCTTCAGTTGCAACGGCGGGCGGGTCCTCATACTCAGGTGGGGTTGTAGGCGGCGCAGGAGCGCAGGCGGCGGCGAAAAGAAGGATAGCGAGGGCATAGGCGCGCATTTTGGGTGTCTCCAATTTGATACGTACTACGCACTAAATAGGAGGGACCGTGGCGGGATCAACCCCCAAGGACGAAGATGTGGCCAGATTGGCCATGGCCGTGCATTTGATGATCCGCGTCTTTCTGGTTGCGGGCCGTGCCGGTGCGCCTGCGGAGGGAAAAATTCCGTTCAACCCGCTTTATTTTCACATCCTTGGCCATTTGCTGCGCGAAGGGGCGACGCGGCCTTCCACCTTGGCCAGCCTGCTGGGAACGGCGCGGACGACCTTGTCGACCGCATCGAAAGCGCTGAAAAAGCGCGGCCTGATTTCCACGAAACCGGACCCCGATGACGGGCGGGCGCAGGTGCTGGAATTGACCCAGGACGGGCGCGAGGTGGCCGAGGCCATTCAGCGGCAGGACAAGCAGAACATGGGCGTTATTTTGGGGCTGTTTGACGCCGATGAGCAAAAGCAGGTGGTCGATGTGTTCGAGCGGATCGTGAAGGGGCTGGGCGCCGCCTGAGCCTGCCTGAAAGAGAGAGGCAAAAAAGCCTTTCCAACTGCCCGATTCCCTCCTATAGCAAGCGCTTCACAGCGGCCCGACACCCTTGGAGGCAGCCGCACCAACATAAAGGAATATAGTCATGGCTAAAGGGATCCCAGATCTTGTAGTCGAGGCACGCGCGGGGACAGGCAAGGGGGCCGCCCGCCAAGCACGCCGCGATGGCATGGTGCCCGGAATTGTTTACGGCGGCGGCGAAGACCCGCAGCCGATCCAAATCCCCTTCAACATTCTTCTGACCAAACTGCGCGCCGGCCGTTTTCTGGCCACGCTGTTCAACCTGAAGATCGAAGGCCAGGAAGACGTCCGCGTCATCTGCCGCAACGTGCAACGCGACGTCGTCAAAGACCTGCCAACGCATTTGGATCTGATGCGCCTGAAGCGCACCTCCAAAATCGCGCTGTTCATCCCGGTTGAGGTTGTTGGCGAAGACGTATCGCCCGGCCTGAAAAAAGGCGGCGTGCTGTCGCTGGTCCGCCCGGAAGTCGAGCTGGTTGTGACCGCGTCCGACATCCCGGACAGCATCACCATCGACGTCTCCGAGATCGAGATTGGTGAAAACGTGTCGATTTCTTCGGTGACCTTGCCGGAAGGGTCGAAAACCACCATCGACCGCGACTTCGTGATCGCCAACATCCAAGCCCCATCCGGCCTGAAATCGGCGGACGACGAGGACGAAGATGGCGAAGAAGGTGCAGAAGATGCGGCACCGGAAGCAGAAGCAGAGGGCGGCGAAGAGTAATCTTCTCCACCTGCTTAGAGAGATTGAAACGCGAGGGTGTCACGCCCTCGCGTTTTGCGTTTGGCGGCTTTGTGTCTGTAGCGGGAAAAGGCCGTTCGAACGGCCTTATGCGCACGAATTGCAATTCGTGCTCAAAAACGTCTTCGAAGACGTTTGCCCCAATCCGCTTCGAAGCGGATTTTCCAGATCCCAACGACCACTTCGTCCGCAAAGCGGACCTTTGCGCATCTGAGGTCACTCCTCCGCATCCAGCAAGAACCCCTCCCGACAGAAGCCGACCATTTGGCCGCGTGACAAGGCAGGCGAATAGATCAGACCCGAGGCCGACATGCAGTCGAAGATGCGTTTGATCGTGGTGTCGGGGTAGCGTTTGGGGTGCAGCTCCATCACCAAGACGCGCACATGGTCGGGCCATGGCGCGTCGAACATGCCCCCCTCCGCGCCCTCGACATCCATCATCACGACCGTTGGTTTGTGGTCCGCCAACAGGTCAGCGGTGACCAAGGCGGGGACGTCGACCAGCTGCCCACCCTCGTCATCCCCGGCCAAAGACGAGGCCCAGAAGGCAGGGGCCTGGCGCAGCTGTAACATGCCGCCCTCGACCGGCGCGCCGACGGCAGCGCCATGCAGCACGGTCGCCTCCTGGCAATCATTCGCGTCCAGATTGCCGCGGATCACATCCAACAGCTCGGGGTTTGCCTCCACCGTCACCACGTTTTCTGCCCCCGCCAGCATGGCGCAGATGGTGGCCACGTAGCCCACACCCGAGCCCAGATCCAACACGCGGTCGCCGTAGTCGACCACCAGCTGGGCGGCGCGGCTTTCGTGCCCCTCATACCCGCCATTGTTCAGCTTCATGCGGATGCGTTTGGTCAAAAGCGCGTCCGGGATGGTCAACGCCACCCCGCTCAGTTCGAATTGTGCCACTGGTCTAAACCCTGATAAGATCACCCAAACGATAAACAGGCGCATCGCCGATAACAACATGAGGCTTCGCGATGAAACTCTTCGTAGGGTTGGGCAACCCCGGCGCGAAATATGCGGGCAACCGGCACAATATCGGCTTCATGGCGCTGGACCGCATCGCGTCGGACCACGGGTTCGGGCCATGGAAATCCAAGTTTCAGGGCGAGATGTCCGAGGGGCGGCTGGGGTCTGAGAAGATCGTGCTGCTGAAGCCCACCACCTTCATGAACCTGTCGGGCCAATCCGTGCAGGCCGCTTTGAGCTTTTACAAGCTCGACAGCACCGACGTAACCGTCTTGCATGACGAGATTGATCTGGCCCCCGCCAAAATCCGTTGCAAGGCGGGCGGCGGGCATGCGGGCCACAATGGGCTGCGGTCCATCCACCAACATATCGGGCCGCATTATGACCGAGTACGGCTGGGCGTGGGGCATCCGGGCCATAAGGACAAGGTCCCGTCCTACGTGCTGCATGATTTTGCCAAGGCCGATCAGGACTGGCTGGACGATGTGCTGCGCGGGGTGTCGGACGGGGCGCCGCATTTGGCCGAGGGCGACACGGGGCGGTTCCTGAACGCGGTGTCACTGCGCGTGGCCCCTGCCCGGTCGTCGACCACCAAGGAAAAGCCGAAACCCAGCGTCAACCCTGTCGAGGCCGCGCCCCAGGACACGCGGACGCCCATGCAAAAGCTATTGGATAAATTCAAATGAGATCAGTGCTGAAATGGCTGCTGCGCGTGGTGCTGGCTCTGGCGGTTATTGCCGTGGTGCTGGGCATCTGGAAGCGCGAGCAGATCATGCGGCTGATGGCGGTGAATTCGCTGTTTACCGAAGAAAAGATTGTGGGCAACTTCTCCAACATGAATTCCGCGTTCCTGTGGATCGAGATGGACCGCGGCGACGGCCCGGTCACGCCGCTGCCCGAAGGCCCCAAAGCCACCCTGCCCGCCGCTGTCGCGCCGTGGGTTGAGGCCCGGCAGGTCACCTCGCTGCTGGTGCTCAAAGATGGGGAAATCGTGTCCGAGGACTACTTCCTCGGCACCAGCGCCACCGACCGCCGCATCAGCTGGTCGGTCGCCAAAAGCTTCCTGTCGGCGCTCTTCGGCATCGCCATCGAGGACGGCCAGATCACCGATCTGGACGCCAAGGTGACCGATTACGTCCCCAAGCTCAAAGGCACGGGCTACGACGACGCCACCATCCGCGACGTGCTGCAAATGTCGTCCGGCGTGACCTTCGACGAGGACTATCTGGACTATGACAGCGACATCAACCGCATGGGCCGGGTGCTGGCCCTGGGCGGCACGATGGACGGCTTCGCCGCCTCCATCAAAGACAAGGACCGCCCGGCGGGGGTGAAGATGGAATACACCTCCATCGATACGCATGTGCTGGGCATGGTGCTGCGCGAGGCGACGGGGCGCAGCGTCGCCAACCTGATGCAGGACAAGCTGGTACAGCCCATGGGGCTTGAGGCGTCTCCCTATTACCTGACCGACGGCGTGGGCGTGGCCTTCGTGCTGGGGGGCCTGAATCTGACCACCCGTGATTATGCCCGCATGGGGCTGATGTTTGCACAAGACGGGGCGCTGAATGGCCGGCAAATTGTCCCCAAAGACTGGGTGCGCGAAAGCACCGCGCCCTCAGCGAAGACCGACGCTAATGAGACCGGCTATGGCTACCAATGGTGGGTCCCCATCGGGGCCACCGAGGGGCAATTTATGGCCCGTGGCATCTACGGCCAATATGTCTACATTGACAAAAACGCGGGCGTGGTGATCGCCACCACCGCCGCCGACCGCAAATTCCGGGAGCCTGGTGTCAGTCAGCAAAATGTCGACATTTTCCGCGCCATCGTAAGGAGCTTACGCCAATGAATATGGACCCGTCCCTGAACGTGCTGGGCGAGGAGCTTGCGACCTGCTCCAAGGACCCGGTCACCGGTTTCTTCCGCAATGGGTGCTGTGACACGGGGCCAATGGATCAGGGCAGCCACACGGTCTGCGCGGTGATGACCGCCGAGTTTCTGGCGCTGTCGAAATATCTGGGCAACGACCTGTCCACGCCGCGCCCCGAGTTTGGCTTCGCGGGCCTCAAACCCGGCGATCAATGGTGCCTGTGCGCCGCGCGGTTCCTGCAGGCCCATGACGAGGGCGCCGCCCCCCGCGTCAACCTGCGCGCCACGCATCAGCGCGCGCTCGATATCGTCTCGCTGGAAATCCTCGCAACATACGCCCTAGAGGACCGCTAAACCCTCTTCCCATGTTCAGAAATATCCTGGGGGTTTGCCCGCGTGGCTTGGGGGATTGTCTTTGTTGCGCCATTGGTCCGAGAGACAATGGCGACGCCCCCAAAGAACGCAAAGCATCAAACGCCGCAGGCCCAATCACCGCGTGGCGTTGGCCATCTGCCAATGCAGCCTGATCGAGGGGATGAAAAACAGCACAAACCCCAGATTGACGTAGACCCACAACATGCCCGGGATCCACGCAACACAGGCCACAACCCCGATCCAGCCACAAATCTTGGTGGCCGTCACCGACGGCAGCAGGCGCATCAGCCCCAATTGGAACAGCTTGCCCCCATCCAAGGGCATCAACGGTATCAAATTAAAAATCGCCAAAAACAGGTTCAGGTTCGCAAGCCAGTACAGCGCCCATCCAGCCATGCCGTCGACATGAGGCGCTGCCAATGAGGCCACCGCCCAGATCACCAAATTCACAATTGGCCCCATCGCCACGATCAGCTCGTCCTGATACCGCGTGACCGAGGCCGCGCGTTCGCAAAACCCGCCACCGCCATAGATCATGATCCGCCGCACCGGCACGCCCTGGATCAGCGCCCCCCAGGCATGGCCCAGCTCATGCAGCAATATGGACCCGATCAGCATGGCCACAAACATCAGGTCATACATCATTGATGTCGGGGTGCCGCTGAAGGACACGAAAATGAGCGGCAACAAAATCAGGCTGCCACCAATTTGAATTGGAACGCCCCACGGGCCACGGAATTCGAAAAGGGGATTTTCGTTACCAAACATCTGCACGGCCTCAGGACTTGTTTTCGGCAACACTAGCAAGTTTTGTGGCAATTATAGGCCCGCACCAGCTGCCGACCTGAATGGGCCGCCAGACTGTGTCCGTCCGGACGCATATCCGCGCCTGAAATCAGGTCCTCGATGAAAACCCTCAAAACCTGCGGACGCCCTGAACAGGCGTCGCCCGCATGGTGGCCCGGGGTGCGCCGCCGCCGCTGTCGACACCGTCTCGCGGGATGTCACCTGTTGTCCGGCTGGTGATATTTTCGCGTTTACGCCTCCGCGTTACGCGAATTCGCCCATTTCAAACCCAAGCGCCTTGGCGACGGTAAAGATGTCCTTGTCGCCCCGCCCGCACATGTTCATGCAGATAATGTGGTCCTTGGGCAGGGTCGGCGCGATCTTCATGACATGCGCCAGCGCGTGGGATGGCTCCAAGGCGGGGATGATGCCTTCCTGCTCGCAGCACAGCTGGAACGCCTCCAGCGCCTCCACATCGGTGATCGAGACATACTCAGCGCGGCCAATTTCATGCAGCCAGGAATGCTCCGGCCCGATGCCCGGATAGTCCAGCCCGGCGGAGATCGAGAACCCTTCCAAAATCTGCCCGTCATCATCTTGCAGCAGATAGGTGCGGTTGCCATGCAGCACGCCCGGGCGGCCGCCCGTCAGAGACGCGCAATGCTCCATCTTGGCGTTCACGCCTTTGCCGCCCGCCTCAACACCGATGATGTTGACCTCCTTGTCGTCAAGGAAGGGGAAGAACAGCCCCATCGCGTTGGAGCCGCCGCCAATGGCGGCAATGATGGTGTCGGGCAAACGGCCCTCGGCCTCGTGCAGCTGTTCCTTGGCTTCCTTGCCGATGATCGCCTGGAAATCGCGCACCATCGCCGGGTACGGGTGGGGACCCGCCACCGTGCCAATGCAGTAAAACGTGTCGCGCACATTGGTGACCCAGTCGCGCAGCGCGTCGTTCATCGCGTCTTTCAGGGTGCCGCGGCCAGATGTCACCGGCACCACCTCCGCGCCCAGCAGGCGCATGCGGAACACGTTGGGGGCCTGACGTTCCACGTCATGCGCGCCCATATAGACCACGCATTTCAGCCCGAACTTGGCGCATACCGTGGCCGTGGCCACCCCATGCTGGCCTGCGCCGGTTTCGGCAATGATGCGGGTCTTGCCCATGCGCCGCGCCAGAATGATCTGGCCCAGCACGTTGTTGATCTTATGGGCGCCGGTGTGGTTCAGCTCGTCGCGCTTCATGTAGATCTTGGCGCCACCCAGCTTCTCGGTCAGCCGTTCGGCGTGATACATTGGCGAGGGGCGGCCCACGTAATGCTTCCACAGGAAATCCATCTCGTCCCAGAAGGTCTTGTCGGTCTTGGCGTGCTCGTATTGCTCCTCCAGCTCGAGGATCAGCGGCATCAGTGTCTCGGAGACGAACCGCCCGCCAAAATCGCCAAAGCGCCCGTTTTCGTCAGGGCCGGTCATGAAGCTGTTGAATAGGTCGTTTGCCATTGCGCGCATCTCCTAGTGGACTATGCGTGAGTATAGCCCTCAGGAGCCGACGACAAGAGAAAGGCGTTTCGAAACGCCTTTTGTCGCGGTTTTCAAACCGCGATGTAAACCCGCTTCCAAGCGGGTTCCCGAAAGGACCTTCGAAGGTCCTTTCACACCACGCGCCGAATTGGCCGGGAATTGCAAAACACAACGAAATGGCGGCCGTTTTCGACCGCGCTGAACCCTCTGCGCTGCACCGCCTCCGAAAAGGCCGCGCGCCCGACCAGGCGTTCCACGTCGCGGATTTGGCGTTTCACAACGCCGCCCTTGCGGGCTTCGCCCGAGGAAAACAATTGGTCGAGCCAAAGATCGGGGGTGAGGTAGTCCGGAAGCTGTGCCATGACGTCTTCATGCCACCGGTCCCTTAAAATTTGACTAAAGCTGCGCCGCCTCAATGAAACGCCGGATCAGTCCCGCGTCCTTGACCCCTGGCGCGCTTTCAACGCCTGAGGACACGTCAACCTGCTGCGCGCCCGTCAGGCGCACCGCCTCAGCGACGTTGTCGGGCGTCAGCCCGCCCGCCAGCATCCACGGCACGGGCCAACGGCGGCCGGCGATCAGGCGCCAGTCAAAGGTCAGCCCGTTGCCGCCCGGCAGGTCCGCATCACGCGGGGGCTTGGCGTCAATCAGCAGCTGGTCTGCCGCTAGCGCATAGTCATTGAGTGCCGGCAGGTCGCTTTCATCGGCCACGCCGACGGCCTTCATCACCGGCAGCCCGTAGCGGGCGCGCAGGTCAGCCACCCGGTCCGGGGTCTCCGCCCCGTGCAGTTGCAACATGTCCAGCGGTACGGCCTCGACAAGTTGGTCCAGCACCGCATCGGTGGCGTCCACGGTCAGCGCCACTTTGGCGATGCCCATGGGCACCTCCAGAGCCATGGCTCTGGCGGCGTCCAGCGACAGGTGCCGCGGCGATTTAGGGAAAAACACGAAGCCCACATAGGCGGCCCCCGCCTGCGCGCAGGCGGCCACGTCGGCGGCGCTGCCAAGACCGCAGATTTTCACGCGAATGTCGGACATGGGGTGTGGCCCTACCCTGCTTGCTTATTCCAGCAGCGCCAGAACCTCGTCCTGGCCTTTGGACTTTTCGGCCTTCATGCCTTTGACCTGACGCGCCAGCTTTTCCTTCTCGCGCTTCTGGTGGCGGGCGTCGGCGCGGTGCTTGTGCTCGCGGAACCATTCCCAGACGAAGCCGATCAACAAGCCGACCACGATGCTGGCAAAGATGATGATGAACAGCGGCAGCTCATAGCTGAAGGGCTGGCCCACATAGGCCGCCATCTCGTCGGGCAGAAGCTGGATGGCCACGGCGCCCCGGTTGGCCAGCGCCACAATCAGAAGGCAAAATCCGACAGCCGCTAAAAAGGCGTAACGCAGGTACCGCATGGGTGTTTAGCTTTCTTTGCCGTTCAACCGGTCGCGCAACAGCTTGCCGGTTTTGAAGAAGGGGACGTGCTTCTCTTCTACATGAACTGCCTCGCCGGTGCGAGGGTTACGGCCGACGCGGGGCTCTCTTTTCTTCACAGAAAACGCGCCAAATCCGCGCAGCTCTACTCTGTTACCGTCGGCCACGGCGTCGATGACCTCTTCAAAGACGGTATTCACAATGCGTTCCACATCACGTTGGTAGAGATGGGGGTTGTCGTCAGCGATCTTTTGAATCAGCTCGGAACGTATCATTAAATATCCTCCCCAGGATGAATGCAGCTTGGGGTTGGCCCCACTTAAAAACAGACTATAGGCCGAATAAACGTGGTGAGGAAAGGGATTAGGTGGCGGTAAGTCCCCCTATACTTCTTAGAATCCGCCGATTCAGCGCAGGAACGCGCAGAAATTTGCGACGCGGGGGTGAGACTGTAAACTTTGCCTGACGGATGGGATTATCCCGTCTCCGCCGATTCGGGTGACGAATTCAGCGGCCGGAGCCACCCTCAGCCAAATTCGCCTTGGCATTTGCGGGGTCAGACGCGCGTCAAACGCAAGCAGCGGCGCGGTCGGCTTGGCAATCCACATGTGGCACAACTTGCGGGGGTCTTCAGAGGCGATCAGGCATTTGCACAGTGACCACACAGGACACAGGGACCCCGTCCACGGTTCACTCGCTATGGTATTTGGCGTTTGGCTCTCCTGATTTGGGGCAGGCATCGCTTGGCGCAGGTCTTCCTCGCTGATCCCCAACAGTTTGGCCGCCGCTGCAGAATTTGGCGGGCAACCATTTCCCAAAGCCTCCGTCAACGCCTTCACAGAGACGCCGTATTGGGTCGCGATCGCCTCAAAATTCGTCGGCCGACAGGTGGTCGTGATAGATGCCGTTGGGGAATTCTGGCGTGGGCCCGAAATCGCCGCTGCATGCGTCAAGGTCATCGCTCCCGACCACGATGCCATCAACATCATTGTTGCTGTAGATGGGAAACCCATCCGCCGGCACGCCACTGTGTTCTGGCACCAAGCCAGTGCCGCTCGTCGCGGCTCTGGCCAGCTGAAGCCCGTCATGCTGCTCACCAGGTTGACGTTTGGACCAAGTGGCGCAACCTGCCAGCAGGAGAAAAAGACGCTAAGCGGGCCTTTCTCGTCCATGTAGGAATTTGCGCTGTCGCGCAGCTTGGCGCGCTTCGGTGTAGGCGGCCGCGACTGTCGCGGCCGTGTTCAAGCCACCCGTGGTCGCAAAGCCGCCGCCCGGCCAAAACAGCGGGCGGCAGACGTTGGAAATCACAAGATAAAGTCGCTCTGCGACAGCTCGTTGACCCACTTGACCTCGATCACCGAGTCAACCGCCCCGTCCCCGTCAGCGTCAATCCGGACGTAGTCGCCGTCAAACAGGACCTCGCCCGCGCCGCCGCCAGAGAACGTGTCGCCCTCGATGAACTCAAGCCCGCCATATGATTTGAGGTGGATCTTGTCGACCCCGCTGTCAAAGCCCGCGATGACGTCGACCTGGCCTGCCACCACGCCGCTATCGCCCTCGCGGAACAAAAAGATGTCGCGGCTGTCGGTGTCCTCCCAGTCAAACATCTCGTCCGCGCCCGCGCCGCCGATATAGATGTCGCGGCCCTCGCCGCCGATCAGCTCGTCGCGACCCGCGCCGCCAATCAGCTTGTCGCGCCCGTCATTGCCACGCAGCGCGTCGTCGCCCGCCTGGCCCGCGACCAGATCATCGCCCTCGCTGCCCGAAAGGGTGTCGTCGTCGTCGCCCCCGTAAAGCCGGTCATTGCCTGCGTCACCCCACATGACATCCGCGCCCGCGTCGCCCTGCATCAGGTCGTCACCCTGCCCACCCCCGGCGCGGTCGTCGCCGTTGCCGCCAATAATGGTGTCGCGCCCCGCGTCGCCCCACATCTCGTCATTGCCGTCGCCGCCCACGATGCGGTCATGGCCCGCGTCGCCGCTGATCCGGTCGTTGCCCGCGTCACCACGCAGCAGGTCATTGCCGTCGCCGCCGCCAAGGCGGTCATTGCCCTCGCCGCCGATCAGGCGGTCGCGACCTTCCTCGCCCCAAAGCGCGTCGTCGCCCTTCTCTCCGTAGAGCGTGTCATTGCCGGTCCCGCCTCCAGCTGTGTCATTGCCGTTGCCGCCATAGACAGTGTCATTGCCATCGCCGGCCCAGACCTTGTCGTCGCCGCCGCCAGCCTCAAAAATCTCGTCGGCGGCCGCGTCCAGATCAAAGCTGTAATCGCCGCTGTTCAGCGTCTCGCTGCCATTGGTGCCGTAGACCACGTTTTCGCCGTTTACGAAGTAATTCATCCAGCCCGCCACATCATCGACGGTTTCGTTGGCGTTGCCATCCTCGTTGCGGAAGCGGCCATCTTGATAGGTGAAGCCGACATGATAAATCGCGTCCGCCACAGTGTCGATGAAGTCGCGCCCCTGAAAGCGGTAGGCCCCGCCGTCGCCCTGAACCAGATGGAAACCGGTTTCCTCACTGCCCTCGTCATCGCCATGGCCTTCGACAAACTGCGCGTAAAGCGCAGGGTCGGCGCGGATGTAGTCGCTGATCGCGCGCAGATCGTCCGGTGTCAGCCGACCATCCTCATTGACGCCCGTGGCCTCGATTGCTGTCATGATGACCTCGTTCATCAGGATTGCGGCGGCGGCGCCACCCACGATGTCGGCGCGCACAATGTTTGCGGGCAGGCCCGGGTCGTTGCGGACATGTTCGACGATGGTCTCAAGTGTCAGTGTATTGGCTGGCATAAGTCACCTCTTTGCGTGTTAAGCTCAATTGGAGTTGATCTGCCTCTTGGCCCCTAACAAAGCCGGCCCCCTGCTGGCGAGCGCGGGGTTTTGCCGACGGCGATCCGCCGCTTTTTGCATCCGCAGAAAAAAGCGAGAGCCCGCCCAATCGCACACGCGCCGCTCACCGAAGGTTTACATGCCAAACGATTTTTCCTGGGCCACACTGCGCCTGAACCCCGCCAATCGGAGCCCGCATATGTCCCTGTCCCGTCGTCAGTTCGCCGCCACTGTGGCGGCGTCATGCCTCGCGCCCGCAGCCTTTGCGCAAGGCGCTGACTACAAGCTGATGATGCTCGACATTTTGTCGGGCGATCCGTCAATGGCTGGCCCCGCGCTTGAGGCGATCCGCGCGCGCGGCAATCCCGACATGGCCGCCGGGCTGATCCAGTCCCTGCGCTTTGCAAACGGCTCCCCCCGCGAGATCGTAAGGACCCTGCGGGCCATTACAGGAGCAAACCCCGGCGACGACTGGTTTGACTGGATGCTGTGGCAGGAGGCCAACCCGCAGGTCAAACCGCACCCGTCCTTCATCGACTTCAAGCGCGACACCATGCTGCGCATCGACCCCAATTTCGACGACTTCCTGAAGCGCCGCTATCTGGACCCGGACAAGATGCGCATCCGGCTGGAGGAAATCACATGGGGCGGCGTCCGCAAGGACGGCATCCCGTCTTTGGACCGGCCCAAGCTGACCAATGCCGCGGGCGCCAGCTACATGCGCGGCAGCGATCTGGTATTCGGAGTGTCGATCAACGGCGACGCGCGCGCCTACCCGCTGCGGATCATGGGCTGGCACGAGATGTTTAACGAGACCATCGGCGGGGTCCCCGTGGCCCTGGCCTATTGCACGCTGTGCGGGTCGGGCATCCTGTTTGAAACCAAACTCAAAGGCCGCGTGCGCCCGCTGATCTTCGGGTCCAGTGGGTTCCTTTACCGGTCCAACAAGCTGATGTTCGACCGCCAGACCAACTCGCTTTGGAACCAGTTTACCGGCCAACCTGTCGTGGGTCGCCTCGCCTCCAAAAACATCGCGCTGAAGCAGCGCCCCGTCGTCATCACCACGTGGGACGCTTGGAAGGCGCAGAACCCCGGAACCAGAATCCTGTCATTGGATACCGGCCACAGGCGCGACTATGGGTCGGGCGTGGTGTACGCCGACTATTTCGGCTCCAACCAATTGATGTTCCCGACCAATGTGGACCAGCGCCGCCACAAGCAAAAAGAATACGTCTTTGGCATCCGCCAGTTTGGCGGGGCAAAGGCATGGCCGCTCAAGGCCTTCAGGCGGCAGGGTGTCCTCAATGATGGCATGCTCGACACGCCATTGGTGCTGATCGGCGATGACGCATCCAGAACCGTGCGCGCCTATGAGCGCGGCGCCCTTACCTTCAAAAAACGCGGCGGCGGGCTGGTGTCAAACGACGGGCGGGCGTGGCAGGTGACAGAAGATGCGCTTGTCTCCGGTGCCAACACGCTCCCCCGCGTCGCGGGGCATGTGGCCTATTGGTTCGCCTGGAACGGCTATCTCGGCGCGAAAAGTGAGCTATACAAAGGATAGGCTGTCATAAGAATAACCTATCGCAAAAATCAGAAAATGTAACTTCATCTAATGGCGATAACCCGCTACCAATGCGGCAACGCAACCTTGGGGGGCGCGATACCAATCGTTCCGCACAGGGCCGTGACCCAACATCTTAACTTGGATCGGAGACCACAATGGACGGAGCTTTTGACGACGTGAACAAAGACGCAGCGGGCAAATGCCCGGTACTTGGCGGCAAGAACCGCCAGACGGCAAAAGGCACGACTGCCAACCAGCACTGGTGGCCAAACCAGCTGAACCTCAAAGTCCTGAACCAGAACCCCGCCACTGCCGACCCGATGGGCGAGGATTTCAACTATGCCGAGGAATTCAAGACCCTTGATCTGGATGCCGTTATTGCCGACCTGACGGCGCTGATGACGGACAGCCAGGACTGGTGGCCCGCGGATTACGGCCATTACGGCCCGTTCTTCATCCGCATGGCGTGGCACAGCGCCGGCACCTACCGCATCGGCGATGGCCGTGGCGGCGCGGGCGCGGGCAACATCCGCTTTGCGCCTTTGAACAGCTGGCCGGACAACGTCAACCTCGACAAGGCCGTGCGCCTGCTCTGGCCGATCAAGCAAAAATACGGGCGCAAAATCTCGTGGGCCGATCTGATCGTCCTGACGGGCAACGTCGCCTTGGAGTCCATGGGCTTCAAAACCATGGGCTTCGCCGGTGGCCGCGAAGACATCTGGGAGCCGGAGGAAGACACCTATTGGGGGCCTGAGACCGAATGGCTGGATGACCAGCGCTACACCGGCGACCGCGAACTGGACGAAGGGTTGGGCGCGGTCCAGATGGGCCTGATCTACGTGAACCCCGAAGGACCGAACGGCACGCCTGACCCGCTTGGGTCGGCGCGCGACATTCGCGAAACCTTCGCCCGCATGGCGATGAATGACGAGGAAACCGTGGCGCTGGCCGCAGGCGGCCACACCTTCGGCAAGGGTCACGGCGCGACCGTGCCAGACGACTACATGGGGGCCGAACCTGAAGGCGCCCCAATGGAGCAGATGGGCCTGGGTTGGACCAGCAGCTACAAATCCGGCAAGGGCGTCGACGCCATCGGGTCGGGCATGGAAGGCGCGTGGACCAACAACCCGATCAAATGGGACAACGGCTATTTCGACAATCTGATGGGCTACGAGTGGGAGCTGGGCAAAGGCTCCGGCGGCGGTCACCAGTGGTACCCGAAGGACGCTGCCGCAGACGGCACCGTGCCGGACGCGCATGACCCCAGCCGCCGCCACAAGCCCACCATGTTCACCGCTGATGTGGCGCTGAAGGAAGACCCGGCCTACCGCAAAATCTCCGAGCGGTTCCACAAGAACCCCGACCAATTTGCGGAGGCCTTCGCCAAGGCATGGTACAAGTTGACCCACCGCGACATGGGCCCTTACGAGCTGGGCCTGGGCAAGCTGGTCCCATCAGAGCCGCAGCTGTGGCAGGACCCCGTCCCCGCCGTGGACCATCCCCTGATCGACGACGCGGATATTGCGTCGCTGAAAGCGGACCTGCTGAAGTGCGGGCTCACAATCGGGCAGTTGGTCAACACAGCATGGGCGTCGGCCTCCACCTTCCGTGGCTCCGACAAACGTGGCGGCGCCAATGGCGCGCGCATCCGTCTGGCCCCGCAAAAGGATTGGGACGTCAACAATCCAACCGCCTTGGCCGACGCGCTTTCCAAGCTGGAGGCCGTACAAAAAGCGTTCAACGACGCGGCTTCCGGCGGCAAAAAGGTCTCCATGGCGGACATCATCGTGCTTGGCGGCACGGCAGCGGTGGAAGCCGCAGCCAAGGCAGGCGGGCAGGACATCACGGTCCCCTTCGCGCCGGGCCGCACCGACGCCACCGACGAGATGACCGACGCGCACAGCTTCGAGGCGCTGGAGCCGAAAGCCGACGCCTTCCGCAACTGGATCAAGCCGGGCTACCCCCGCCCGGAGGCCGAGCTGATGGTTGACCGCGCCCAGCTTCTGACGCTGACAGCGCCAGAAATGACCGTGCTGGTCGGCGGCTTGCGGGTGCTGAACACCAATGCCGGTGACAACTCCCACGGGGTTTTGACCGACACGCCAGAGGTGCTGAACAACGCGTTCTTCACCAACCTGACCGACCCCGCGACAGCGTGGAAAGAGGCTGGCAACGGCGTCTATGAAGGCCACAAAGGCGGGTCTGCCAAGTGGAAAGCCACCTCGGTCGATCTGGTCTTCGGCTCCAACTCTGTGCTCCGCGCCATCTCCGAGGTCTACGCGTCGTCTGACGCTGGCGAGAAATTCGTCACCGACTTCGTGGCCGCATGGACCAAGGTGATGAATCTGGACCGTTTCGATCTGGCGTAAGCGGCAAGACACATCAAAACAAAACAACGGCGCGCCCTACCAACAGGGCGCGCCTTTTTTGATTGAGAGAGCCGTGTGCAGTGCTGCTCAGTGGCTCCTTGGAAGTCCCGTTAGCGCACGAAGCGGTCGTTCGGATCTGGAAAAATCCGCTTCGAAGCGGATTGGGGCAAACGTCTTCGAAGACGTTTTTGAGCACGAATTGCAATTCGTGCGCACAAGGCCGTTCGAACGGCCTTGTCCCGCTCAGAACTCAGCGCGGACATTCGCCGCACCCCGCGTAATAAAACACGGGTAAACAAGTGGTTAAACTAACATACAATATCTATATATTACAATACGTTACAGATTTCGACGCACGCGTCGGAACCCGCTATCAGCCCTCAAAGACCGCCGCCACAGCCTTGATCGCCACGGCCACGGCCGCCTCAATATCCATCTCGGACGTGTCGATCAGAACCGCATCCTCCGCCGGTTTCAAAGGCGCGGCCTCCCGCTCCCGATCGCGTTGGTCGCGGACCCTCAGGTCCTCAAGAACCCCCTGCCGGGTCACGTCCTGCCCCTTGCCCGACAGCTCCAGATACCGCCGCTCCGCCCGGATCTCGTCGCTGGCGGTGACGAAAAGTTTCACTTCAGCCTCGGGGCAGATCACCGTGCCAATGTCCCGCCCATCCAGGACCGCGCCCTCCTCTCGTCGGGCAAAGCTGCATTGAAACTCAACCAATGCCGCGCGCACCTCGGGGATGGCGGCGCATTTGGAGGCCGCCTGCGCGACCTCTGTGGTCCGCAGGTCATCGCGCGCCAAATCTTCCACCCGCAATGTCCGTGCCGCCGCCACCGGATCCTCGCCACCCAGAACCCGCGCACCCGTCGCCCGGTAGATCAATCCCGTATCGAGATGGGCAAACCCAAAATGCGCCGCCACCCGCTTGGAAAGCGTGCCCTTCCCCGCCGCCGCCGGGCCGTCTATTGCCACCGTGAACATCATTCCACCTTCGTCGTAAGGTTCGGGTCCGCCTGCGCCGCGCAGGGCAGCCCATCAGCGATCTCATAGTAATCGCCCTTGTCGGCGCAAAAGATATGGCCCTTCAGGGTCAACCCGGTTTCCCCATCCATGCTGCCTGCATGGATCGAGATATTCTGCCCCGCACCGTCCCAAAACAGGCTGGAGCCACAGGCCCCGCAAAACCCCCGCCGCGCAGTGCCAGAGGAGGCATACCACACTGGGTCGCCCGTGATCTCGATCTGGTCCCGCGCCACAGAGGTTGCCGTCACGTAGTTCCCGCTCGACTTGCGGCACTGGACACAGTGGCACGCCACAACAGGACGCAAGGCACCGTTGGTGACATATCTGATCGCGCCACACAGGCACCCGCCGGAACGTTTCATGTCTTTCTCCCGCTCAACCACACAAGCCCCGCGCTCAGTATCGCCATGGCAAGGCACATAAATTTCGTGACCGTTGCGACCGAGGCCTTTGCCGCGATCCCCGTATCGACGCCCTGAAAGTCATTGATAATTTGCGACACCATCAGGTTCTCGGAGACATCCGCCACGACAAAACCCGCTGCAAAGAAGACAGTGATCCACCAAAATCTGACATGCCTCGACCCGGTAACGGCCAGCCAAAGGACTGCAAACACGCTGCCAATAAACAGATAATCCAGGGGGAGGTAGACCTTGTTGTAGGCGTCTTGGCTGGCATATTGCAGCGCATAGGCAAAGGATGAGACAGCCTCATAGTCATATCCAAAAGGCCGCAGGTCCAACAACTTGGAAGCGTCAGAGGGCAGCTGTATCTCGACATAAGCCACCCAGTTCAACGCGGCGAGCAGGACAAAACAGACCAGCGCCGCGCGTGTCAGAAGGCCTGCGCGGGTCACCTGTTGTCGCGGCGCATCTGTGCGCCCAGGCCGCCCATCAGACCCTCGAAAATCGGGAACGACGTCGCAATCGCGCCACCATCATCAATGCGGACGGGCTTTTGCGTCGCCATCCCCAGGCACATAAATGACATCGCGATCCGGTGGTCGAGATGGGTGGCACATAGGCCACCGCCCGTCACGCCGCCAGCCCCCAAGCCATGCACGGTCCAGCTGTCCTCGGTCTCGTCAATCTCAACGCCATTGGCCCGCAACCCAACGGCCATGGCATCAATGCGGTCGCTTTCCTTGACGCGCAGCTCCTTCACGCCCGCCATGTAGGTTTTGCCCTCGGCAAAAGAGGCCACAATGGACAGAATTGGGTATTCATCAATCATCGACGCAGCGCGGGCGGGCGGCACCGCGATCCCCTTCATATCCGGGGAAAATTTGGCCCGCAGGTCCGCCACAGGCTCGCCACCTTCCTCACGCTCATTCTCGTAGGTCAGGTCAGCGCCCATCTCGCGCAGGGTGGTGAACAATCCGGCGCGCGTCGGGTTCAGGCCGATATTGGGCACCAGCACGTCCGACCCTTCAACAATCAACGCGGCACATACCGGGAAGGCCGCCGAGGAGGGGTCGCGCGGCACTATGATGGTCTGCGGCGTCAATTCGGGCTGGCCGGTCAAGGTGATGACCCGGCCCTCATCGGCTTCTTCAACGCTCAGCTCGGCCCCAAAGCCAACAAGCATCCGCTCGGTGTGGTCGCGGGTCGCTTCCTTTTCGATGACAACCGTTTGCCCCGGCGCGTTTAGCCCGGCCAGCAGCACTGCCGATTTCACCTGCGCAGAGGGCATGGGGACAGTGTAGCGCGCAGGCACCGGGTCCGCAGCGCCGACCAATGTCAGCGGCAGGCGCCCGCCCTTGCGCCCATAGCTTTGCGTTCCAAACAGGGCCAACGGGTCGGTGATCCGCCCCATAGGCCTGCCATTCAAAGAGGCGTCGCCCGTAAATGTCGCCGTAATGGGCGAGGTCGCCATGGTCCCCATAATCAACCGAACGCCGGTTCCCGAGTTGCCGCAATCAATCACGCCCTCAGGCTCGGCAAAGCCGCCAACGCCGACGCCATGCACCGACCATTCGCCGTCGCCGTGATTGGTCACGTCAGCACCAAAGGCCTGCATGGCTTTGCCCGTGTCCAGCACGTCTTGCCCCTCCAGCAGACCAGTAATCCGTGTCTCGCCAACGCTCATCGCGCCAAGGATCAGCGATCTGTGCGAGATCGACTTGTCCCCCGGCACATTGGCCACGCCTTTCAGCGGGCCGCATTTGGACGAGGTCATCGGGATAGGAGCGCCATGGCTGGACATCAGGAGTGCTTTCTATTCTGCGTTGCCCATCTGATAAACCAGCACAGGAAAAGGGTCCATCTCCCTTTCCTGCGTTCACAAATATCCTGGGGGAGGAGCGTCAGCGACGGGGGCAACGCCCCAGCCTGCGTGGCGAACGCAAAAAATCATGCGCGCCGCAGGCGCACAATTCGCTCACATCCGGCGAAACGTCATGTAATGGGGCACCCGGCCTTCACGCAGGGCCTTTTGTTCGTAACGCGTGGACAGCCAATCCGACCACGGCTCGCGCCAGTCCATTGGCGTTTCTGCCAGCCAGTCAAAGCCGGCCCGCGGGACCTCTTCCATGGTTTGGCGCACATAATCGGGAATGTCGGTCGCCACACGAAACTCCGCGTCCGGTTTCAATACGCCGTGCAGCGGCTCAAGATGTTCCGGCGTTACAAACCGGCGGCGGTGGTGGCGCGATTTCGGCCACGGGTCAGGGTACAGCAAGAATGCTTTGTCAATGCAGCCATCGGGCAGCACATCAAACAAGTCGCGCGCGTCACCTGCATGGACCGACACATTCGGACGCGGGTCGCGGCGCAACTTGCCCAACAACATTGCGACACCGTTCAGGTAGGGTTCGCAGCCAATAAACGCCACATCGGGATTTAGGGCCGCCATGTGATGCATATGTTCGCCTGCGCCAAAGCCCACTTCCAGCCAAACTGGCCGGCCATCAAATCGCGTTTTAAGATCAAGCACTGTGCGGTCGGGGTTGTCCTCAAACGTGATGGGCCCCGGGCTGAGCCCCGGCAAGTCTTCGTCAAGCCAAGCCAGTTGGTGGGCCTTCAGGTTATGGCCTTTCAAGCGCCCGTAGAAATTGCGTTTCAACGCGCGCGATCTTGGGCCGTAGTTTAGTTTGTCGCTCATAATGTCAAAAGGCGGGGTCTCCCCCGCCCTTCCTCAACGCTAAGGTGGACCACGCCACCCAAAACCCTAGACCGCTTTTTTCAGGCTCTCGACAAGATCGGTCTTTTCCCATGAAAACGCGCCGTCTTCACGCGGCTGGCGGCCAAAATGCCCATAGGCCGCAGTCCGCTCATAAATCGGTCGGCGCAGTTCAAGATGTTCGATAATGCCGCGCGGGGTCAGATCCATGGAGCCTGCAACCGCCGCCTCAATGGCGGCTTCATCCACTTGGCCGGTGCCGTAAGTGTCGCAATAGATCGACAACGGCTTGGCCACGCCAATCGCGTAGGACAGCTGGATCGTGCACCGCTCCGCCATGCCTGCTGCCACGACATTCTTGGCCAAATAGCGTGCCGCATAGGCCGCCGAGCGGTCAACTTTGGTCGGATCTTTGCCCGAGAATGCGCCGCCGCCATGCGGGGCTGCGCCGCCATAGGTGTCCACGATGATCTTGCGGCCCGTCAGTCCGGCATCGCCGTCCGGCCCGCCAATGACAAATTTTCCAGTTGGGTTCACATGCCATTCGGTATCGGCGGAAATCCAGCCCTCCGGCAAGGTCTTGCGGATATATGGCTCGACGACCGCGCGCACATCTTCAGACGACATGCTTTCGTCAAGGTGCTGCGTCGACAGCACGATGGAGGTCACCCCAACCGGCTTGCCGTTCTTATAGGTTACGGACAGCTGCGATTTGGCGTCCGGGCCAAGCTGAGGCAGGTCGCCTGCGTGCCGCGCCTCAGCGAGATTGCGCAAAATGGCGTGGGAATACTGGATAGGCGCCGGCATCAGTTCCGGCGTCTCGGTGCAAGCATAGCCAAACATGATGCCTTGGTCGCCTGCGCCATCATTGTCCACGCCCTGCGCGATATGCGCCGATTGCGGGTGCAGAAGGTTTTCAAACTTCAGATTTTCCCAGTGGAACCCATCCTGCTCATATCCGATGTCTTTGACACAGCCGCGCACAATGTCTTCCACGCCGCCCATGAAATTGTCCAACTTGTCGCGCGAGGACAGCCCGACCTCGCCGCCGACCACGACACGGTCGGTCGTCGCGAAGGTCTCGCAGGCCACACGCGCCATCGCCTCTTCCGCCAGAAAGGCGTCGAGGATTGCGTCCGAAATGCGGTCGCAAATTTTGTCAGGATGGCCTTCGGAAACGGATTCCGAGGTGAAGAGGTAGCTGTCGCGTGCCATGAAAGCGCTCCGGTAAGGGTGTCCCCGCCACGTCAGGAAGCCGTTGTGGCAGATTGATCGCACAGCAGGTAAAGGCTGCGAGGGCGGGCGTCAATCTAAGTTACGACGCCGTGCGGCGATCGGGGCAAATAGCAACACCCCCAGCAGCAGCGCCAACGGCCAGTCGCCCATCCGCGCATAAAGCGTGGGCGGCAGGGCTTTGGGCAGCACCGCATCCAGATATCCCGCCTCGTTTAGAGGCGTTTGCCGGATGATCCGACCCAAAGGATCAATGGCAGCACTCACCCCGGTATTGGCCGCGCGGACCAATGGCAATCCCTGCTCAACGGCCCGCAAACGCGCCTGAGCCAAATGCTGGTAGGGGCCCGAAATGTTGCCGAACCAAGCATCGTTGGTGATCTGGACAATGAAGTCAGGCCGCTCCGACGTCCGCAGATGGCGCGGAAAAATCAACTCATAGCAGATCAACGGCAAGGCGCGTCCCATGCCCTCGATCTCAAGCAGTCGCGCGCCGGGTCCCGGCGCAAAACCACCGCCGTCCCGAGCGGCCATCCCGCGAATACCGAGCCAGCCCATGACCTCGCCCAACGGTACATATTCGCCGAATGGCACCAGATGGTGCTTGTGGTAAATGTCAGCCAAGACGCCAGAGCCGTCCAATACAGCGAGGCTGTTGCGATAGCTGTCCTCGACCAGATCATTCGCGCCGAATACGACGGGAACGCCGCCAGCCGCCTGCGCGATTGCGGCGACCGGTTCCGCCGCCCGGTCAAGTAAGGTGGTCACCGACGTTTCCGGCCAGACGATCAGCCCCAACGGGCTGTCGCTTGGCTCGGCCGTCATCGCAAGCTGACGCGAGAAGAACAGCCCCGCGTAGTTCGGGTCCCATTTCAAATGTTGCGCGGCGTTTGGCTGCACGAGCCGCACCAGCTTGTCAGTGGCCGCAACATCGGATCCTTTCAGGACCTGCACTCCATACCCCCAAGCCGCCGCCAGAACGGCAGCGGCGGCGATGCAGCCGGCCCACGGTCGGCGGGCAATCACCGGAAAAGCGGCCAACCCCAACAGCAACAGGCTCAGTAGGCCTGCGCCGCCAAGACCGGCCAATTGCATAACGGGATGGCCAATCCAAACGTGACCAATCATGGCCCATGGGAACCCGGTCAGAATGACGCCGCGCAGCAGTTCCGCACCGGTCAGGGCAATCACGGCGCAAAACACCTGGCGAGACGTGCCACCGATCCTGTGCGCGACCCCGAACGCAAGCCCCCAGAACACCGCAAACCCGCCCGCCATCAAGAACAAGGCAAACGGGGCCATCCAGCCATGCCTGCCGATGTCGACAAGGAACGGCTCCACGATCCAGAACAGCGCCACTGCGAAATAGCCCGCCCCGGTGGACCATCCGGTCCATGCGGCCCGTCGCCAATTTTGGACCTCCGACAAGACCACAAACACCCCGCAGAACGCCGAGAGTGACAGCCACCACAAAGACCATGGCGCCTGTCCCAGAGCCGCCACCGCGCCCAGGGCAAATGTCAGCGCGCCGACGCTATACCGGCCCGTTGGCACGGTCAGATTCATTCGGCAGGTTGACCCGGCATGCGGAAACGGATGCGTTTGATGCGGCGGGGGTCGGCGTCGACAATTTCGAACTCCGCGCCGTTGGGGTGTTTCACAACTTCGCCCCGCGACGGCACGCGGCCTGTCAGCATGAAGACCAAGCCGCCCAAGGTGTCAATTTCCTCGTCCATTTCGTCATCAGACAGGCGCAGGCCTATCTCAGCCTCAAACTCGTCCAGCGGCGTGCGCGACTGCGCAAGATAAACGCCGGACTTTTCCAGCTTGAACGTATCGGCTTCTTCAATGTCGTGCTCGTCCTCGATTTCGCCAATCACTTGCTCAATCAGGTCTTCAATTGTCACCAGCCCGTCCACGCCGCCATATTCGTCAATGACCAGCGCCATATGTTTTCGGCTGGATTGCATCTTTTGCAAAAGCACCCCAATCGGCATTGAAGGTGGCACGAATATCACTTCACGCACCAAGGGCTTCAGGGTGAATTTCGGCCGTTTCGCGCCTTTGACCATGAAGCCATGTTTGAGCGATAAGTCTTTGAGATGGATCAGCCCGATGGGCGTGTCCAAAGTGTCCTTGAACACAGGCAGCCGGGTCAGACCGCTTTCGCGGAACACGGAAATCAGCTCGTTCAGCTCTATATCAACAGGCACCGATATGATCTCGGCGCGCGGGATGGCGACATCTTCGACCCGTTTGGAATGCAAGTTTACAAGCCCCACACCCGGGGTGGAGGCGCGTGGCACTTGTCCGGCAGCAGCGCCAACCGCGCCACTGGAATTTCGGGAGGGGGACAACGCCCCGGTTAGCCGTTCAAACAGGCCAGGCCTGCGGGTTGCGGCGTCATCAAGTTCGTCCTGCGCGCTTTGCGCTGCGCTAGACGAGGCGTCGTTATCTTGGCCCATTGATCCTTTTCCAAATACCACCCCCAATGGGAGATTGGGTCTTCTTAGTATGGGTCTGCGATGCCCAATTTTGCAAGTATGCGTGTCTCGGTATTTTCCATCAACGCGGCATCTTGGTCGGTTTCGTGGTCGTAACCCAACAAATGCATCACCCCATGCACAATAAGATGCGAAACATGGTCGGCAAATGCCTTGCCTTGGTCAGTGGCTTCACGCGCACAGGTGTCGTAAGAAAGCGCGATGTCGCCGAGCTCTGTGTCGGTTTGGTCAGGTGGGGTCGGGGCCTGCCCCGCAACACCTGCTGCGCGATCCACCGAAGGCCAGCTCAACACGTTGGTCGGCACAGGTTTCCCGCGAAAATCAGCATTCAGCTCGGAAATTCGCAGGTCATCGCACCCCATCAGGCTGACCTCAAAGTTTTGAGCAACGGACAATTCCGCGAAGACCGCATCGCATGCGGGCTGGGCAAGGGCCTCTAAATCGGCCTCTGCCCAACGGTTGTCTTCGATGATTACGTCTATCTGCGCCATGGTTGCGCCCATTTGGGGCAACAACCGGCCGAGGGCAAGAGCCTAGACGCTATTGCGGCGCTTCAAGGTCCGCATCATCACAAGGTAGAATACAGCGACCCCACAGCTGAAGGATGCACCAATCAAAAGTGGCACGATATTTGCGGCGATATAGTCGAACATGTTGCGTTTCTTTCCATGTGGTTCTGTTTGGAAAGCGGGACTAGCCGCGAATTACGGCGTATTTTGGGCTAAGCAGGCAGGCTTGGGACCGAATTCTGCCAGTTGGCGGGCTGCACGTGACGCAGCAACTCTCAAGGCTGCGTATTCTCAAACGCCTCATAGGCTTCGATAATCCGCGCAACCAGAGGGTGGCGGACAACATCTTTGGAGGTGAAGTAGTTGAACGCCACCCCCTTCACGCCCTTCAAAAGGTCCTCGGCATCCCTCAGCCCGGATTTGACCCCACGCGGCAGGTCGACCTGACTGCGGTCACCGGTGATAACCATCCGGGACCCCTGCCCCAACCGGGTCAGGAACATCTTCATCTGCATGGTCGTGGCGTTCTGCGCCTCGTCCAGCACAACAAAAGCATTCGACAAGGTGCGGCCCCGCATGAAGGCCAAAGGTGCAATTTCAATACGCTTTTCTTCGATCAGCTTGGCCGATTGTTTGCCCGGCAAAAAGTCGTTCAGCGCGTCGTAAAGCGGCTGCATGTAGGGATCGACCTTGTCCTTCATGTCGCCCGGCAGGTAGCCCAGCTTCTCGCCCGCCTCCACGGCGGGGCGTGACAGGATGATGCGGTCGACCTCGCCGTTGAGGAACTTTGAAACCCCGACAGCGACCGCCAGATAGGTCTTGCCGGTGCCCGCAGGGCCAATGCCAAACCCAAGCTCGTTGTTCATCAGCGACAGCACGTAATCCTTTTGCGCCTGCGTGCGCGGCTCAACTGTCTTTTTGCGGGTCTTGATCTCGACGGCGGGGCCCTTGAACATCTCGATCTGGTCGCCGTCGCGGGTGCCGGTGCCTTCGTCGGACCCGCCCATGCGAATTTCCGCGGTGATCTCAGCGGGCGCTACTTCTTTGCCGGATTCAAGCCGAACGTATAGCGCGTTCAGCACGCGTGCCGCTTCCTCGCGGGCGTCCCCCATGACGGCAAGCTGGTTGCCCCGGCGCACAATCTGTACGCCAAGCGTCGATTCAATTTGGGTAAGGTGGCTGTCGAACTCCCCGCATAGATCTATCAGCAGCCTGTTGTCTGGATATTCGAGTAGCAGTTCGTGATCCGGGGCATCCGCAGCAGGCGGATTAAGGGCGCTAAATGTCAATCGGGACTCCTGTGTTGGCTGGTATGATGGTGGCAAGTCGCAGGCCGAGGCGCAAGCGCCTCCCACACATTTTCACGCACCAGACATAAAAAAGGCCGCAGCGCGGTGCTGCGGCCTTTCGAAATGCGGTGGTCCACGAACAACCCTAGATCGGGTCGTTGATGTCGGTGCCGCCCTTGTAGTTGCCGGTCGCGTAGCCCGGAGGGGCTGCACCGGAACAAACGGGCTTGCCGTTGCGGTCCAGACGCGCCGACAGATAGCCTTCGACGCCGTCGTCAATAATCCAGTGGTCGCAGCCGCGTGGGTCAACCCAGATACCGGCCTGCAGCTGGGACAGATCGCCGTTGCCACGACCATAGTCGCGTGTCTTATCGCCGCCATTATGCTCGCAGGCGGCGGTAACGCCGGCCACAACCCCAAGGATCGCGATGGTTTTGAGTGCTTTCATCATACCTCTCCCGTTCCTACTTAGCGGATACATTGAATTTCGACGCGGCGGTTGGCCGCTTGACCACGAGACGACCGGTTGGACGCCTTGGGCACCCGTTCGCCATAGCCGCGGACACCTGCAACACGCACGCCTGCCTGGCGCGCGACCTGCGCAACCGCGCGGGCGCGGCGATCTGACAGGGCAAGGTTGTATTCGTCCGATGCACGGCTGTCGGTGTGGCCTTCAATGATGTAGGCGCTGGCACCTGCCGACTGGAAGAACTGCAGCAACCGCTGGCGGTTCGAGCTGTTGATCGCATGCTGGTTGGTGGCGAACAGCTGGTCCGAATTCATCACGGCGCAGGTGTTGCCACGGCGGCAAACAGGGCGACCGTCACGGGTGACATGCGGGGTCATGAACCCTTCAACGCCGTCATCCATAACCCAATGCTCGCAGCCGTCCGGGTCAACCCAGATGGTTGGGATGTAGCGTTCTGCAATCACCGTGGTGCGGCGCGCGATGCGGCCGTTTTGCAATGTGCCCTGGGTAAACCCGTCATCGGTATAAATGTACTGTTGCTGCGCGCTTGCACCGGCCACCGAGAATGCCAACGACGCTAGTGCGACGGCCCCCCCTGCCAGCGCAGATTGCAGAGTTTTCGACAGTTTAAATGTCACAGCCCTCGTCCTTCGCCTGTTGATCCATTGTTATTTGGCGTCCATCCATAGCCCCTAAAGTGGACGCCTTGCTCTATATCTACCGCAAACTATCAAGTTTGGGTATAAATTAAAGGGAAAATTACCACATATAGTTGCGGAATTGGCAACATCGCCAATTGAGTGGCCAATTTGGCCGATGCGAAAGGTTCCCTGACGTCACATGACGGTCGAAACAAGCGCCGCAATATCAGGTGCTTATCAGCTGACCGGTCAGGGAATTCGTCATATTTTTGGTGATTTTGACCGGCTGCACAGTGCCAATCATATCCGCCGGGGCCTCCGCATGGACCGCATGTAGATAGTCGGACTTGCCAATCAGTTGGCCGTCTTGCCGCCCCCGCTTCTCAAACAGCACCTCAACCTCGCGACCGACCATGTCGGCTTGGGTCTTGTATTGCTGCTCGGTCAGCAGGGCCTGCAGGCGTTGCAACCTGTGTGATGCCACATCGGCGGGCACGTCCTCTTTTTCCGCCGCAGGCGTGCCGGGCCGCGCCGAGTATTTGAACGAATAGGCCTGCCCGTAATGCACGTCTCGCACCAGCTGCATGGTGGCCTCAAAATCCTCTTCCGTCTCGCCGGGGAAGCCAACGATGAAATCCCCCGAAAACATCAGGTCAGGCCGTGCCGCGCGGATGCGGTCGATCAGCTTGAGATATTGCGCGGCGGTGTGCTTGCGGTTCATTGCCTTCAAAATGCGGTCCGAGCCGGACTGCACCGGCAAATGCAGATAAGGCATCAGCTTCTCGCACGCGCCATGCGCCTCGATCAGCGCGTCATCCATGTCGTTGGGGTGCGAGGTGGTAAACCGGATGCGCTTCAGTGCATCGATCTCCGACAGCTCCCAGATCAACCCGGCCAACCCGCCCTCATGGCCGTGATACGCATTCACGTTCTGGCCCAGCAGGGTGATTTCCCGCACGCCGCGATCCACTAGGGCCTGCGCTTCCTTCAGGATGCGTTCCGCCGGGCGCGACACTTCGGCGCCGCGGGTATAGGGCACCACGCAGAACGCGCAGAACTTGTCGCAGCCTTCCTGCACCGTCAAAAACGCGGACGGGTTGCGCGCAGGCAGGACGCGTTTGGGCAGGTGGTCGAATTTGTCTTCTTCGGGGAAATCCGTGTCCAGCGCGGGGCGTCCGGCGTCCACCTCCTTCATCATCTCGGGCAGGCGGTGATATGTTTGCGGCCCGACGACCAAATCCACCATCGGCTGGCGGCGCATGATCTCTGCGCCTTCGGCTTGCGCCACGCAGCCCGCGACGCCAATTTTCAGGTTCGGCTTCTCATCATGCAAGGGCTTGAGCCGCCCAAGGTCGGAATAGACCTTTTCAGCCGCCTTCTCGCGGATGTGGCAGGTGTTGAGCAGCACCATGTCCGCTTCATTCACGTCTTGCGTTTGTTCATACCCCTCGCTTTCAAGCGCCTCGGCCATGCGCTCGCTGTCATAGACGTTCATCTGACATCCATAGGTCTTGATGTAGAGCTTCTTGGACTCAGTCATTTTTACACCTGTCACGGGGGTTTCGGGGCGGATGTACATCAGGTCTGGCGGTCTTGCAATTGAAGCCCCGATGTTGGACCTTGGCGGCAACAATAATGCAGGTAATACGACGCTCATGCGGCACGCTTCTCTCAGTGCATTTATCAAGAACGCGCCCACGGCATTAAAGCCGAAGGGTCCCTATGCTATTGTCATGCTGGAGGACGCGGTTGAGGTCGACAGCACCATCCAGCATTGCCTTGATGCGGGCTTCACCGATGTGCTGGTCTTCGGCAACCCCGATCTGCTGCCTCGCGATGACGCGGGCTTCCATGCCGTGGCGCATGACATGCACCAGAAAAATGCGCTGTCAGAGGTCGTCAACGCCGTCATCAACGCGGCCCCGGGGCAATGGATTCATTACTGCTACAATTCGGAATACCTCTACTTCCCGTTTTGCGAGACTCGCAACGTGCGCGAGCTAGTGACGTTCAACACTGAGGAACGGCGCGACACGATCATGACCTATGTGATTGACCTCTATTCCAACGATCTGGGCAAGCACCCCAACGCGGTCTCCAGAGAGGACGCCTATCTCGACAAATCGGGCTACTACGCCTTGCAGCGCTTCACGCCAGATGGCCATGCGTTGGAGCGGCAGCTGGACTTTTTCGGGGGCCTGCGCTGGCGGTATGAGGAGCACGTGCCTTGGCTGAAGCGGCGCATTGATCGGGTCAGCCTGTTTCGGGCCTATAGCGGGCTTCGGCTGAGCGAGGATCACCGCTTCAACGACGAGGAATACAACACGATCTCTTGCCCGTGGCACCACAATATTTCGGCCACGATTTGCTCGTTCAGGACGGCCAAGGCCCTGATGAGCAACCCGGGCTCCATGTACGCGATCCCACATTTCTGGTGGAAAAATTCGGAGAAATTCGACTGGAATTCAAACCAGCTTTTGGAGTTGGGTTTGATGGAGCCGGGGCAGTGGTTTTAGAACCGACGCATGCGTCGATTTTCGTAAGCCCCTGTTTTCAATTGGTTTCGTAGGAAAAATTTACCACCTATTAACCCGCTATTTCTTCTTCGCCTTCATCGCGGATTTGACCATTTTGCCGAACGCTTTGTCGGTCGCGCGGCGCTCATGCAGGGCCGCGGAATTATAGGCGTCTTCGGCCACCAGCTTTTGCCAGCGGGCCAGACGGGCCTCGTCAATTTCGCCCGCGGCGACCGCGGCTTTGACCGCACAACCCGGTTCGCTTTCATGGGCGCAGTCGTTGAATTTGCAGCGGGTGGCCAGGTCCTCAAGATCGCCAAACACCTCCCCCACGCCTGCGGACGCATCGGTCAGTTGCAATTCCCGCATCCCCGGCGTGTCCAAGACGGCGCAGCCGGAGGGCAAGATATGCAGATGCCGGTAGGTGGTCGTATGCCGTCCCCGCGCATCATCTTCGCGAATGGCTTGCGTCTCGGCCGTCACCGCGCCTGACAGCGCGTTGACCATCGTGGATTTCCCAACGCCGGAGGAGCCAAGAAACGCGACCGTCTGCCCCGGCGTACACCACTCCGCCAGCAGGCGCTGCGGATCATCACCGCGCGCGTCCAGCGTCAAAACCGGCACCTCTTTCGAGATCGACGCCGCCTGATCCATATAGGGCTGCGGGTCGTCGCATTGATCGAGCTTGGTCAGCACGATCACCGGCGCGACCTCCGCCTCGAACGCCAGCGCCACGTAGCGTTCCAGCCGCGCGACGTTGAAATCGGCATTACAGGACGACACGATAAAGCAGGTGTCGATATTTGCGGCGATCAACTGCACGGAGCGGTCATGCCCCGGCGCGCGACGTTTGATGAGGCTTTTGCGCTCCAGCAACCGGCTGTTTTGCGGCAGCGCGCGGTCCAGCAAGACCCAGTCGCCCACTGTGATGTCGGCGCTTGGCGGGAGCATGGTCTTCAGGTCGCCACCTAGCGCCTTCAACCCGCTGCGATGCACTTCGGTCACGCGCACAGGCGGCATCTCGGCCATCTCTTCCGTGTCGGTCTGGGTTGCAAAGAAGGACTGCCAGCCCAGTGCTTCCAGCGGCGTCAGCTCCCGTTTGGGGGCTGGCGCGCCAGTCTGGGGCAGAAACTGGGAATAATCCCGCGTCATGCGCGTGCGTGATCCTTATCAACTATGAGCACCGTCATCGGTATCACGGGATCAGCATTTGGCCTAGGCGCAAAGCCGCTTCGAAGCGGCTTAAACATGCGATTTTGAAATCGCATGGAAGCGCACGCGCGTGCGCTTCTTACAAGGCACTTCGAAGTGCCTTGCCCCAACGAAAAACGCGGCCCCCGGGAGGAAAGGGGCCGCGTTCGGTCAGGTTGAAGCCTCTAAAAGGGAGTTAGGCTTCGGTCGTTACTTTCTTGGCCTTCTTGCCTTCGATCGCCTTCGATTTGCCGCCGGCAATCTCGATCGTGCGGGGCTTCAGCGCCTCGGGCACTTCGCGGATAAGGTCAATATGCAGCATGCCGTCGGTATGGGACGCGGCAGTCACGCGCACGTGGTCGGCCAGCTGGAAGCGTTTTTCAAAGGCGCGGGTGGCGATGCCACGGTGCAGATATGTCCGTTCCGCTTCGTCCTCGGCCTTTTTGGCCGACACGATCAGCGCGTGCTCGCGTTGTTCGACATTCAGATCAGCATCGGCAAAACCGGCAACGGCAACCGAAATGCGGTAGGCATTTTCGTCGGTCCGCTCGATGTTATAGGGCGGGTATGTGCTGTGAGAGACCTCGTTGGTCAGTACGCGATCCATCAGGTCAGCAACGCGGTCGAAGCCAACAGTGGCGCGGTAAAGAGGGGCGAAATCATAAGCTCGCATGGTGTTCATCCTTTGTTAAAAGCAATGTTATGGTCACGGCCTTCCAAGCTGGACAGACCGCAGGTTTTGGTCACCACGACCCATGATTGGCATCGCGATACAGATGATGTGGGGAGGGAATTTGCCCCTTTCAAGGGGATCAAATTCGAAAAATTCAGGGTTTTACAAACCGCGCGCCCGAGGGCTGCAAACCGCTTTTGAAGCTGAGCCTGTTGGCAGGGGTTGCGCGGGTGAACACCCCGTCGGAACGCTCCATCTGGTCCAGCAGCTCGCTGAGGCGGTGTTCGACACCCACGGTCAGCGACACTTTGCGGGTGTTCCATTCCGCCTTGGCCGACACAACCGACATGATGCGGGCCTTGCCGTCCTCGATCACGAAAACCGGCGCGCCGGAGGCCCCGAAATCCACGTCGCACGACGTCACATAGACGCCCGGGTCTTTTGCCAACACGTGACAGGTTTCTTGGATCGATGGGGCGGTGGAGCGGTCTTTTGCATAGGACACGACCTGCAATTGCTGCCCACGACGCGCCTTGTGACCGGTCTCGAACGGTTTGATCGATGGGTGGCGGATCGGCTGATCCAGCTGGATCAGCGCAATGTCAGAGCCCACGCGTTCCACATCGTCGCGGCCCTTGTAGATGTAATCGGAATGCACCACCGACTGCCTGACCCCGCGATACGCGGCCGCGCGACCGGCACGCCATCCCGCCAGAAATTCGATGCCCGCATCATCAATCCGCGCGCCAGATTTGGCGTCGAACAAACAATGCGCGGCGGTGAGCACCAGATCGGGAGAGATCAAAGTGCCTGTGCAGAACCCGGTTTTGCCCAGGTTCAGCCGGCCCACCCCCTGCCAGATTTTGGTGTCATCAAGTGTGGTCAATTCCTGCAGCTTGGACGCGTCGTCGGCCACCGCTGCATGCGGGACCATGGCCGAAAAGCCGAGCGTGGCGATGGCTGCAAAAAGGATGGCGGATCTGCGCATGAGGGCTCCAGCACTTGGTACGAGCGCCCACCCTAGCCGAGATCTAGGGCAAAATTGGGGCCGGGATTTACCGCAGCACCGGAATGTCGGGAATGTGTGGCCGTTCGGTCATAGCCTTGGGCTTTGGCCCGCCGGTGGCCCAGTCCAGCAGTTCCACCGTGTGCACGATGGGCGTTTGCGCGGCGGACCCGATCTGCATCATGCAGCCTATGTTGCCAGCGGCGATCACGTCGGGGTTTTTCGCCTCCAATGTGCGGACCTTCCGGTCTTTGAGCTGCTTGGAAATCTCGGGCTGCATCAGGTTGTAGGTGCCCGCGCTGCCGCAGCACAGATGTGGGTCGGCGGGTTCGACCACGGTGAAACCCGCTTTCTTGAGCAGGTCCTTGGGAAAGGTCTTGATCTGCTGGCCGTGCTGCAGCGAGCACGCCGCGTGATAGGCGACGGTCAGCGGCTCGGCCTTGCCCTCCATATCCAGCTGCATCAGCACCTCCGAGACGTCCCTGGCGAGGGCGCTGACCTTCGCGGCTTTTTCCGCAAGGTCCGTGTTTCGGAACATGTGGCCGTAATCCTTGACCGTTGTGCCGCAGCCCGACGTGTTGATGACGATGGCGTCCAGCCCGCCAGCGTCGATCTCGCGCGACCAGCTCTCGATGTTTTTGGCGGCCGTGGCGTGGCTTTCGTCTGCCTTACCCATGTGATGGGTCAGCGCGCCGCAACAACCTTGGCCTTGGGGTATGACCACCTCGGCACCAAGGCGCTTGAGCAGCCGGATGGTGGCGTCATTGATGTCGGTGTTAAGCGCCTTTTGCGCGCACCCTGTCATCAACACCACGCGCATTTTGCGCGCGCCCTCGGCCTCGAATGTTTGCGGGTCGTCGTTGCGCGACACGGGCGGGATGGTTTTCGGGGCCATTTCCAGCATCGCCTTCAGCCGGGCATCAGGCATCAGGAACGCAAACGGCCTGCCGATCTTGGCGCCAAGAAGCGCCAACCGGAACCTGCCAGGATAGGGCAAAACCTTCGCCAACACCCACCGCAACACGCGATCTGACAGGGGGCGTTTGTAATTGTTTTCAATATACTCGCGCGCGTGATCGACCAGATGCATGTAATGCACCCCCGACGGGCAGGTGGTCATGCAGGCCAAACAGCTGAGGCAGCGGTCTATGTGCTTCACTGTCTTTTCGTCTGGCACCCGCTCGTTTTCCAGCATGTCCTTAATCAGGTATATCCGCCCGCGCGGGCTGTCCAGCTCGTCGCCAAGTACCTGATAGGTCGGGCAGGTCGCGGTGCAAAACCCGCAATGCACGCAGGCGCGCAAAATCTGGTTCGAGCGCTCTATTGCGGGGTCTTTCAGCTGCTCTGGGGTGAAGGTGGTTTGCATAGTCTATCCCATCAAGCCGGGGTTAAGGATGCCGCGCGGGTCAAATTTCGACCGCAGTCCCGCGTTGATCGCCTGAACGGGTGCAGGTTCGGGGTGGAAGCAACCAAGGGCCGTTTTGGTGGCGTCGGAGGCGCGGATCAAGGTGCGATGGCCTGCAATCTCGGGCGCAATGGCCCGCAGATTCGTCCCTGCCTTGCAGGCGACCCAAATCAACCCGCCGCCCCAATCCAGCATGGTCCGTGCATCACCCAAAGCCGCAACCAGCGCGGGCGCATCGGAAGGTTTTACAGAGATACGCCAAATGTCTTCGTCACCGCCTTTAAAATCGGTCACATCGCCAATGCCTGCCCAGATTGCGGCAACATTGGCGGGATCGGTCTCCACGCTGACGGCCCCGTCATCTTCCAGCAGGTCTTTCAGCTTCTCGGTGCGGTATGCAATCGAGTCTGCAAACCCTTCGATGCGTAGCACGGTCCGCCCATTAGCATAGGCCGCGCCTGACACTTCGAACGGGGAGCCCAAGGCCTTGGACATTGTTACGACGGATGCCGCCACATCCTGCCCGGCGACAGTTAGAACCGCGCGCGCCGCGATCCCCGGCAACAGCTTGAACGATACCTCACTTATCACGCCCAAGGTCCCGTAGGACCCCGCCAGCAACTTCACCAGATCATAGCCGGTGACGTTCTTCATCACCCGCCCGCCATTTTTGATCGCGGTGCCAGCGCCATCCACAAACCGCACACCGATCAGCGAGTCCCGGCAGGCCCCGGCCTGAATACGGCGCGGGCCGGACACATTTGCCGCCACAATCCCGCCAATCGTCGGCTCACCGTCCGTTCCCAGAAGTGTGCGGTGATCCATCGGCTCAAAGGGCAGGCGCTGGTTTTCCTTGGCCAACGCCGCCTCGATCTCGGCCAATGGCGTGCCTGCCTGTGCCACGATGGTCAGGGCGCCGGGTTCATACAAGGTAATTCCCGACAGCTTTGCTGTCGACAAAACCTCGCCCGTGACCGGGTTGCCGATGGGGCGCGTGCCGCCCCCTCGGATCTTCAGCGGACCCCGCGCGTCGCGCACGGCGTCCGCCAGCGCGCGCTCTGATGTTGGTTCGATCATTGTGATGTCCTTAGATGAAGGGCGAGGCGCAAAATTCTTCGATCGAAGAATTTTACCGCTCAGGCCGCGCGGCGGCCCTCGCTAGAGGCCAAGGGGAAGACTTTCGCCGGGTTCAGCAGCCATTTCGGGTCAAACACGTCCTTCACCTTCATCTGGATCTCCAGATCCTCCGGCGCAAATTGCGCCGTCATCAGGTCGCGCTTCTCAATGCCCACGCCATGCTCGCCCGTCAGGCAGCCGCCGGCCTCGACACACAGGCGCAAGATGTCGGCCCCCATCGCCTCGCACAGCTCAAGGTCGCCTTCCTTGTTGGCATCAAACAGGATCAGCGGGTGCATATTGCCGTCCCCCGCATGAAACACGTTGCCCACATCCAGCCCATATTGTTTGGACAATTCGCCAATGCGTTTCAGCACCATCGGCAGCGAAGACACCGGGATTGTCCCATCCAAACACATGTAGTCGTTGATCTGGCCCATCGCGCCAAAGGCCGATTTGCGGCCCAGCCAGATGCGCGCGCTTTCATCCGCGCTTGTGCTTTCGCGCAGCTCCACCGGGTTGTGTTTGCGCGCGATCTGCAGAATCAGGCCAAGCTGTTCGTCGATTTCTGCCTCCGAGCCTTCGACCTCCACAATCAGCAGCGCCTCGCAATCGGGGTAGCCCGCGCCCGCAAAGGCCTCGGTGGCACGGATCACAGGGCGGTCCATGAATTCAATTGCCACGGGCAGCACGCCCGCTTTGATGATGTCGGACACGCAGGCCCCTGCCACCTCGTTGCTGTCAAAGCCCATCAGCACCGGCCGCGCACCTTCGGGCTTGCGCAGGATGCGCAGCGTGGCCTCGGTGACCACGCCCATTTGGCCCTCGGACCCGCAGATGATGCCCAGCAGGTCGTAGCCCGCCGCATCCAGATGCGCGCCGCCGATGTCCAGGATAGTGCCGTCCATCTGCACCATCCGCACGCCCATCAGGTTATTAGTGGTCACCCCGTATTTCAGGCAATGCGCCCCGCCGGAATTCATCGCGATATTGCCCGCGATGGCGCAGGCCAGCTGCGAGGACGGATCGGGGGCATAAAAGAAGTCATGCTCCTCCACCGCGCCGGTGACGCTCAGATTTGTCCGCCCCGTCTGCACGCGGATGTAGCGGTCGTCGTAATTGGTTTCCAACACAGCGTTCATGCGGGCCACGCCCAGAATCACGCTGTCAGCCGTGGGCAAGGCCCCGCCGGCAAGCGAGGTGCCAGAGCCGCGCGGCACCACCGGCACCTCCATGTCGTGGCAAATTTTCAGCACGGCGGCCACTTCCTCGGTCGAGGCAGGCAACACCGCGCAAAGCGGCGGGCATTTATAAGCCGTCAGCGCGTCGCACTCATACGCCTTGATCTCGCGCTCCTCATGGATGACGGCGTCCACCGGCAAAACGGCGCTGAGTCGCTCCACCAGCCGCGCCTTTTTGGCAAGAATCGCGGGGCTCGGGGCTGGCATTTCCATGGCGCATCTCCTGAAATGGCTTAATTGGTAAAAACATATTACCAATTTTGACCTATGGCAAGTCCCGAAGCCTATCTGTAGCGTGGCGCACATGGAAATGGTCGACCGCATCACGCTTCTGACGCCGCTGGACGGCATCGCCCTGCTGCTGCTTGTGGGCAGCTGGTTTGTGATCGGCTGGCGGATCGAACATCCGAGCAAGAAAACCCCGTCCGTGACCATCATTATGGGCGAGTATCGCCGCGAGTGGATGCGCCAGATGATTACACGGGAGCCGCGCATTTTCGACGCCTCCATCTTGTCTAACCTGCGACAGGGCACAGCTTTTTTTGGGTCCGGCTGCATGATTGCCATCGGCGGGATGCTGGCCGTGATCGGCAACACCGACGCCTTGCAAGACGTAGCCACCGATCTGACGCTTGAGGGCGGGCCGACGCTGGTCTGGCAGATCAAGCTGCTGGTCGTGGTGGCCTTCCTGACGCATGGGTTTTTGAAATTCGTCTGGGCCAACCGGCTGTTTGGCTATTGCGCGGTGGTGATGGCGTCTGTGCCCAACGACATCACGCATTCGTTGGCCAAAAGCCGTGCTTTGCAGGCCGCAGAGATAAATATTCGTGCCGCTTGGAACTTCAATCGCGGGCTGCGCAGTATATATTACGCTTTGGGCACGTTGGCGTGGCTGATCGGGCCGGTTGGCCTGATGATTGCCACGGCGCTGGTGGCCTACCTGATCTGGCACCGCGAATTCGCGTCCCTGCCGAGATCGATTTTGATGGCGGATATCCCCGCCAAGGAGAGTTAACGATGAAACGGGTCATTGCTGCCGCTGCCCTGATTTTGACCGCCCTGCCCGCCTTCGCCGATCAAGCGAAGGTCGAGGGCGCAACCGCACGCAAGTCAGGCAACACCTGGACGTTCGAGGTCACCATCCGTCACCCCGACACCGGCTGGGATCACTACGCTGATGGCTGGGCCGTACTCGCCCCCGATGGCCGCCAGCTGGGCTACCGCACGCTGCATCACCCGCATGAAAATGAACAGCCGTTCACACGGTCGCTGTCCGACGTCAAAATCCCGGCAGACATTTCGCAGGTACAAATCCGTGCGCATGATTCCGTGCATGGCTGGTCCGACGCCACCTACACGGTCACGCTGCGCTAACCCGCTTCCCATGTTCTGAAATATCCCGGGGAGTTTGAGGGGCAGAGCCCCTCATCCAAGCATCGCGCGCGCCGCAGGCGCTCACTAAGCGTGCCTACCTGCGCCCTTCGCGCAGCCATGCGCCGACCGTCAGCAATGCCGCCAGCAGCAAAAACAGCCAACTCGACACCAAAGGTGTCACCGTGATGTTGGTGGTCACGTAAGCGTTGCGCGGCGTCAGCCCGATCCAGCCGCGCCCGGACGCGTTGCGTCCTTCGCTGACCATCCTCAAGCCCGGCACGCCGTCCTCGATGTGCAAAATCCCGCCCCGCAGGGGCGTCACCAGCGGCTCCAGCTTCTCGCCAGAGGCCACGGTCTCCACAAACTCACGCGGGGCCGCTGGCCCCAGCGCGAACACGGTCTCAATCTCGCCTTCCACGACGCGGTACAGCCCCTGCTCCACGCCTTCAAAGCTGGACGCAAACCGCCCGGGGCTGATCTCGCGCAGCTCAATGGCGCGGGTTGTGCCGTTGGGTTCGGTAATCACAACCTCGCCGATCTCTTCTGACAGGGTCCGTCGCGTCAGCGTCACCGTCTGGCCTTCGACCGAGGCTGTCAAAGCCTCCTCCTCAAGGTCAGGCTCCTTCATCATCCAATGGCCAAGGCGGCGCAGCAGTTCCAGCTGCGGTCCGCCGCCCTCATAGCCGCGATGCCACAGCCATGCGTGGTCCGAGGCCAGCAGCGCCACGCGCCCCTCGCCGACCCGGTTCAGCGTCAGCAATGGCCCGTCCGCAACGCCCGTCATCACGGTGTTGCCCGCGGTCTCCGTCACTTCGATATGGCGCATCCAGCGGCCCCAGCCGGGGGTGCCATCCTCAGCATCCGGCCCCGGCGCAAACTGCGCCAGACCTTCGGTCACGGGGTGGCGCTCCCCAATCTCGGAGATTGCGGGCTTGTAGCCCTCGTCAAACACCCGCGCCGTGGGTTCGGCGGGAATGATGTCGCCCAGCGAGGACCGGTAAATCGAATCTGCGGATGCAAAATCAGGCCCTGCCGCGATCAGCACTGCGCCGCCGGTTTCGACATATTGGCGGATGCTGTCGAAATAGAGCCCCGGCAGGATGCCGCGCCGTTTGTAGCGGTCAAAGATAATCAGGTCGAACTCGTTGACCTTCTCCAAAAACAGCTCCCGCGTGGGGAAGGCAATCAGCGACAGCTCGTTCACCGGCACGCCGTCCTGCTTTTCGGGCGGACGCAGGATGGTGAAATGCACCAGATCCACCGCCGCATCCGACTTCAAAAGGTTGCGCCAGGTGCGCTCGCCGGCATGCGGCTCGCCCGACACCAGCAGCACCCGCAGCCGGTCCCGCACGCCGTTGATCTGCACCACGGCGGCGTTGTTGCGGTCGGTCAGCTCGGTCTCCAGCGTCGCCAGTTCGAATTGCAGCACGTTGCGCCCGCCATGGGTCAGCGTCACGGGCAGGTTTAGGTCCTCGCCCACCGGCACGTTGAACGATTGCGGCTCTGCCCCGTCGATGGCGATAGACAGATCAACCATGGCCCCCACATCCGCAGGCACCGCGCCTTGGTCCTCGATGCGCACGGTCAGCACAATTTCTTCATCCAGAATGGCAAAGGCAGGCGCGTTTTTCACGATCAAGCGGCGGTCCCAATCTGTGCTGCGCCCGGTCAACAACGTGTGCAGCGGCGCTTGCAGCTCAGGGGCGCGTTGCGCGTCATGCAGCTGCCCGTCGGTCACCAGAATGGTGCCCGCAATGCGCGATTGCGGCTCCTCCGACAGCGCCTCGGACAGGGCCGTCATCAATTCTGTGCCCGCATCGCCGATGCCGTCCGGCACCTCGACGGTACGCAATTCCATGCCGCGCCCTTCAATGTCGCGTGTCAGGCTTTCAACCGCCTCCGCCGTCTGGCTTTCGCGGTCGGACAGCTTTTGGCTGGCGGAGCGGTCGATCATCATCATGACGATGTCCGACAGGGGCTCCCGGTCTTCATCTTGCAAGGCGGGGTTGGCCAAGGCGATCAACACCACGATCCCCGCCAGCCCACGCAGCCACCAGCCCGGCAACCCGCGCCAGATAGCAAAGACCAGCAGCCCGGCCAAGACCACGGCCAAGGCGGCCAGCGGCATCAGTGGGACAAGAGGGTCAAAGATCACATCCATCTCAATTCCCCAGCCGATCCAGCAACGCGGGCACATGGACCTGGTCAGATTTGTAATTGCCGGTCAGCACATGCATCACCAGATTGATCCCGAACCGCACCGACATTTCACGCTGCCGTTCGCCGCCAAAACCGCGCCCGACGGGAAAGAGCGGCCGCCCGTTTTCATCCCGCGCCCAAGCGCTGGCCCAGTCGTTGCCGCCGATCAGCACCGGCGTCACGCCATCATTAAGGTTGCGGAACGGGATGCCATCCGCCTGCTCCGCATCGGCAGGGGCGGATTCGACCCAGACGCTGTTGCCCGCATGCCGCCCGGGGAAGTCCTGCAACAGGTAAAATGCCCGCGTCAGCACATGATCCGACGGCACCGGCTCCAACGCCGGAATGTCCAAGGGCCGCGCCAGCGCCTGCAGCTTGCGGCCACGGGGGCTGGAGGACCCAAAGCCCCCCAGATTGCCATCGCGGGTGTCGAACACAATCATCCCGCCCGTGCGCAGGTAGCGGTTCAGCTTTGTATAGGCCTCCGAAGACGGGGTCGGCTGGTCTTCCGTGATCGGCCAGTAGATAAGCGGGTAAAATGACAGCTCATCCGTTTCCAGATCCACCTGAATGGGCGCGGCAGGCTCGATGGAGGTGCGGCGGAACAGGCTGAAGGACAGCCCCTCCAACCCTTGCCGCGACACGCGGTCCAACGCGGTGTCGCCGGTTTTCACATATGCCAAGACGACCTCTGACGTGGCCTCCAACGCGCGTTCCTCGGCGGCTTGCGCCTCCGCCATTTGCGGCAAGGCCAGCGCCAAGATGGCCACGGCAATTGTCGCCGGTTTCTTCATGCTCAGCCGCCCGCCTAGCCAGAGGGAGGCCAGAATATCAATCATCAACAGCGCCAGTGCCCCGGTCAAAAGCAGCCCCGTCAGCGGCGTTTCCTCCGCCGTGACTATCCCCTCGACCATCACCGTATCGGGCCAGGCGGCAGGGGAAATAACCTGCTCGGCGGACACCACATTTAGCGCGACGCGGCGGTCGTCATTGCTGTAAAGCCCGGGCCGCAGGTCGGGGCCAAGGTCCCGCTCGACAAGCAACTCGCCCGGAATGCCGGCCAAGGCATCGGCGCTGCGCACGCGGCCATAGCCGTCCAGCACGTCTTCGGGCTGCCACGTCGTGCCGGCCAGATCCTCAATAGTCAGCTCCGCCGGGCGGGTTGAAATGGCAAGGCGTTCCAGCATTTGCACGAACAGGCCGGACAGCGGCAGCGTCGACCATTCAGCGTTGGCGGTGACGTGGAACAGCACGATCTGCCCCTCGCCAAACTGGCGGCGCGTCACCAGCGGCGTACCATCCGCGAGGGAGGCGATGGTGCGCTCCGCAAGCTCGGGATCGGGCTGCGCGACCACCTGGCTGACGACCTCGATGTCCTCGGGCAGGGGCAGCCCAAAGAACGGGCTGTCACGGGTGAAGGCGCGCAATGTCTTGGGCTCGCCCCATGACATGGCCCCGCCAACCGACCGCCCACCGGCGCGCAGGCGCACCGGCATTAACGGATCGTTAACCTCAATGTCAGACGCCGCCGTGCGCGGTCCGGCGAAGCGGACCAGCAGGCCGCCCTCGTCAACCCAGTCGGTCAGGGTCGCGGTCTCGTCCTCGCTGAGCGTCGCGATGTCGGCCATGATTAAGACGTCCGGGCTGGCCAGCAGCATGTCCTCAAGCGTGCCGTCGATCAGGTCCGCGGTGGGAACCAGCGCGCGGCGCAGGTAGAAAAGCGGCGACAACAGGTCTGCGGCTTCCTGCCCGTCATTGCTGGCCAGTAGCCCGACCTCGCGGCGCTTCAACGCGTCGTCGGTCAGGGTCACGGCGCCAGCGGACCGCACGCCGCTGATCTCGAAACGCCGGATGCGGTTGCGCAGCTCGGTGGGCAAAGCGAGGACGACTTCGGCCTCCGTCTCGCCCGCCGCAAATGTTGCGATGGCGCGGGCGAGTTCTTGCTCCACGCCGTTCGGGTCAGGGCCGAGCGCCGTCAGGGTCAGCTCACGCGCACCATCAGCATCTGCGCGGATAGCGGTGATGGCCACGTCGCTGCCTTCAAACCGCGCAGGTCTGAGGGCAAAAGCAGGACGGCCCGATTGGATGACTTTCAGCGCGCCCTTGGCCTCGAACAGCGCCGCGACATCGGTCCGCGCGGGGTGGTCCAACCCGTCGGAGAACCAAACAGTGTCAAAGGTCGCGCCCTCGGTGATGGTCTCGATCTGCTCCGCAAGGTTCCCCGCGGGGAACCACGCGTCGGGGGTAATGCCTGCGACTTGCGGCGAAAGCGCATCGGCGGCCACAAAATCCAGCGCATCGGCCTGCGGGTCGGTCAATTTCAATATGGCGGCGGGCCTGCCATCGCGGGCGGCCTCAGCCAGCACCGTTTCGACGCGGGCGGTACGAGCGGGCCAGTCACGGGCCGACGCCCATGAGCCGTCCATCACGATCAAAAGCGGGCCATTGCCCGGTTGGCGGTCCTCGGGGTTCAGGATCGGGCCAGCAAAGCCGATGATGAGGCCCGCGACCGCCAGCATTCTGAGCAGCATCAACCACCACGGCGTGGTGTCGGTTTGGCTTTCGTCATCCTTGAGGCCCAGCAGCAACGCGATGCCCGGGAAGCGGCGTTTGATCGGTGCGGGCGGCACGGCGCGGAGCAGCCACCACAGGATAGGAAGGGCAACGAGCGCTGCCAGCAGAAGCGGCGTGGTGAAGGCGAGGTTCGATATCATTGCGCGTGATCCAATGCCCGGTAGGCCCACATAAGCGCCTTCAAAGCGCCGGTATCGGTGTGGTGGCACAGGTAGCGCCAGCCAGTGGCGCGGCAGAGGTCTTGCAGATGGGCTTTGCGGTCAGCGAGACGCTTTAGGTAGGCATCTTTCAGATTGCCCGCCTTCAGGGTCTCAAAGCGGGTGTTGCCGGACATGGTTTCGAACACGGTGCGGCCATCATAGGGGAAGGCTTCTTCGTCGGGGTCGAGGATCTGGATTAACGTGCCTTTAACCCCTCTGTCGGTCGCGCGTGTTAACGCTTCCGAAACGGGATCGGGGTCGCCAAAGAAGTCCGACAGAAACACCGCGCGGGACCCTGCAGGCAAAACGCGGGCGTTGGGGGTGCCGTAGTCGCTGTCGCCGGCGGGGGCCATCAGGTGGCCCGCGATGCGGGACAGCTGCGCTTCGCCTCTGCGGGGCGGGGTGCCGCGGTTGGCCAAGCCAAAGCGCTCGCCGCCACGGTTGAGCAACACGCAAAGCGCCAAGGCCAGGACGCGGGCGCGGTGGCCTTTGGTGGGGCGGTCGTCGCCGCCGGTGAAGGTCATGGACAGGGCGTCATCGACCCAGAACATCACGGATTGCGCGGCCTGCCATTCCTTTTGGCGGACGAATTGTTCGTCGCCTCGGGCCGAGCGGCGCCAGTCGATTGTCCGCTGCGGATCGCCTGACACCGCAGGGCGGTATTGCCAGAACTCGTCGCCCATGCCGGAGCGGCGGCGGCCGTGGTCGCCCAAAAGGACGGTGGCGGCCAAATGCTCGGCCTCTGCCAACAGCGCGGGGAAGGCGCTTGCATGCGCTTCGGCGCGGTGACGCAGACCGGCGGGGTTTATGGCGGGGTCTTGGTTCAAGCAGCCGCCTTGCGGGTAGAGACGTGATCGAGCGTCTCGGCAATCACCTGATTGAGCTCGCGGCCTTCGGCGCGGGCGGCGAAGCTGAGCGCCATGCGGTGGGTCAGCACGGGTTCCGCGAGGGCTGCAACATCATCAAGCGACGGGGCCAAACGGCCATCCAGAAGCGCCTTGGCGCGGACGGTCAGCATCAGCGATTGCGCGGCGCGTGGGCCGGGGCCCCATGAGACAGTGTTGCGGATCAAGTCTGACGCGTCGGCTTCTTCGGGGCGGCAGGACCGCACAAGATCGAGGATATGTTCGACGACCGCCTCGCCCACGGGCATGCGGCGGACAAGCGTTTGCGCGGCGATCAGGTCTTCGGGGGAGAATATGGTGGTTGCCTCGGCCTCGGAACTGCCGGTGGTGGCCATCAGAATTTCGCGTTCCGTGTCGCGGTCGGGGTAGCGGACGTTGATCTGCAGCAGGAAGCGGTCAAGCTGGGCTTCGGGCAGCGGATAGGTGCCTTCTTGTTCCAGCGGGTTTTGGGTGGCGAGCACATGGAAGGGTGCGGGCAGCGGACGGTCTTCACCAGCGATGGAGACAGAGCGTTCCTGCATCGCCTGCAACAGCGCGGATTGGGTGCGCGGCGAGGCGCGGTTGATCTCGTCGGCCATAAGCAGCTGCGCGAAGATCGGGCCTTCGATGTAGCGGAACGCGCGGGTGCCGTCTTTGGCGGTATCCAGCACCTCGGAGCCGAGAATATCGGCGGGCATCAGGTCGGGGGTGAACTGTACGCGGTTGGTGCTGAGGCCCATCACGGTAGACAGCGTGTCGACCAACAGCGTTTTGCCCAGACCCGGCAACCCCATCAGCAATGCGTGGCCACCAGAGAGCAGCGCGGTAAGGGCGAGGTCCACGACTTCCTGCTGGCCGATGATCTTGGCGCCGATGCTTGTGCGGGCCTCCGCGAGCTTGGCGCCCAGAATTTCGATGTCTTTTACCATTTGTTCGGCGTCGGCCATGACAGTTCCTCGCGATCCGCTATATACCCGTGTAACTATAGAGCTATGGCGGGATGAAGAAATGGCAAAAGGCACTGGTGCACAAAAGCTTGAGATGCCGTCAGCGGAAAGCATCGCGGCGAGCGCTGCGGAAGTGGCGAAAGGTGGCCTGCCGCCCGTGGATCAGTGGAATCCGCCGTTTTGTGGCGATCTGGACATGCGAATTGCCCGGGACGGGACATGGTTTTATCTGGGCACCCCGATCGGACGGGCCGGATTGGTGAAGCTGTTTTCGTCGATTATTCGCCGCGACGGCGACGACTACTTTCTGGTCACCCCCGTCGAGAAGGTGGGAATCACCGTTGAAGACGCGCCGTTTGTGGCGATTGATTTTGACGCGGTGGGGGATGGCGAGGCGCAGAAGCTGCGGTTCGAGACCCATGTAGGGGACCGGTTTGTTGCGGGGCCAGAGAACCCTATTCGTGTGGAGTATTCGGCGGATGGCGAGCCGTCGCCTTATGTTTTGGTGCGGCGCAACCTGGAGGCGCTGATTGACCGCAAGAGTTTCTACCGGCTGGTCGATATTGGCGCACATGCGGAGCATGAGGGAGAAGATTGGTTCGGGGTTTGGTCGGGCGGGGCCTTTTTCCCGATCATTCGCGGGGCCGATTTGCCATAAGCAAACACTGCTGACAGTATGCTGTCAGCAGGGGTGTGTCAGATAGCCTTCATCACCTTAGAAAAGATGGAGACGACCATGACCAACATTCCACAACACGCCGTCGTATGGGCCGAAATTCCGGTGTCCAACCTTGGGAACGCGATGAAGTTTTACGCGGCCGTTTTGCAGGCTGACCTGAAAGTGGACGAGATGGGGCCGAACCCCGTGTCGATGCTGCCGGCGGCGGATTACGCGACCAGCATCGCGGGGCATTTGTATGAGGGCACGCCGTCAAAAGGTGGCGCCGGGCCAACAGTGCATCTGGCGATTTCCGGCAGCGTCGAGGACGCGCGGGACCGCGTGTTTGAAGCGGGCGGGACCTCTACCGGGGACATCGTTGCCATGCCGTTTGGGCGGTTTGCCTATTGCATCGACCCTGATGGGAACTCCATCGGCCTGTTCGAGGCCGCATAAATGCGCCGCGCCGACCGCCTGTTTCAGATTGTACAACATCTCAGGGGTGGTCGGCTGACCACGGCGAAGGACTTGGCGGAGCGGCTGGAAGTGTCGCCCCGCACCATCTACCGCGACGTGGCGGATTTGATGGCCAATGGCGTGCCCATAGATGGGGAGGCGGGCCTGGGCTACATGATGCGCGACGGCTATGACCTGCCGCCGCTGATGTTCACGCGGGCCGAGGTCACCGCCCTGGTGGCGGGCGCACGGTTGATCCGGGCCTGGGGCGGGGCCGCGATGGCGCTGGGCGCGGAGAACGCTTTGGACAAGATCGAGACGATCCTGCCTGCAGACGCCTTGGAAAAGGCGCAGTCGGTGCATGTATATGCGATTGCGCCCGACGGTATGGACGATGTGCTGCGCGCGCGGCTGGACGCGATGGAGGGGCATATCGCGGCCAGCGAACGGTTGAAACTGTCCTATCGCGACAAGTCAGGGGCCGCGACGCAGCGGGTCGTGCGGCCATTGGGCGTGTGGTTTTGGGGGCAGGTCTGGACGCTGGTGGCGTGGTGCGAGCTGCGCCGCGACTTTCGCATGTTCCGCGTGGACCGGGTGGAAGACATGCGCGTTGAAGGGGTTTTTGCGGCAGAATCAGGCAAGATGCTGAGCGATTTCCTGACCTGCGAGGCGGACAAGATACCCGATATAGAGCGCGAGGCCCCCCTCACAAAGCCGTGACGGAGGTCTCAATAATTGACAATTCGGGCCTGAACGCCGCGTCATTCTGCGCTGACGCACAGCTGCCGTTCGCAGGTGGGCTGTTTGTTATCCGTTGTGGATCGTAAATAGGAACCCACACTCACGGAAAGACGATTGACCCATGCCCCGCACCCTTATCGCCCTGATCTTGTTCAGCGCCATCACCTCTGCAGTGATGTCGGCGATTGTGTGCGGGGTGATGACCTACAAGATGGCGGGGCTGAGCGCCGCCTTCATGCACACGTGGGCGGGCGGTTGGGTCACGGCCTGGCCCGTGGCGTTCGCGGTAATCCTGACTGCCGGGCCTGTAATCCGCAAATATGTTTACCGCGCGTGCAGATGCCCGCAGGCGACCATTACGCAATCCTCGCCGGTGGTGGACAACTGATCTGAGTGTCGCCCCTGCGGGTCGGCATGATGTTTGGTTTTCGCTGCGCTCAAACGCGCCTCCGGCGGGAGTATTTTTGCCAAAACGAAGCTAGTGCGCCTCCGCCCAATTGGCCCCCTGCCCTGCGTCAACCACCAGCGGCACGTCGAATTTGACGGCTGGGTCGGAGGCGTTTTCCATCACGTCGCGGACGACTTGAACCGTCTTGTCGACGCTGTCCTCGGGGACCTCGAAGATCAGCTCGTCATGGACCTGCAGCAGCATTTTGCAGGGCAGGTCCTTTATGGCGTCCGGCATGCGGATCATGGCGCGGCGGATCACGTCGGCGGCAGTGCCTTGGATTGGCGCGTTGATCGCCGCGCGTTTGGCGAAGCCCGCGCCGGGGCCTTTGGCGTTGATCTCGGGCGTGTTGATTTTGCGGCCAAACAGCGTTTGCACGTAGCCGTGTTCCTTGGCGAATGTCACGGTTTCTTCCATGTAATCCTTGATGCCCGGGAAGCGTTCGAAATAGCGGTCGATGAAGCCCTGCGCCTCGCTGCGCGGGATGCGCAGGTTGCGGGCAAGCCCGAAGCCAGAGATGCCGTAGATCACCCCGAAATTGATGGCCTTTGCCTGACGGCGGACATCGGGGGTCATGTCTTCGAGCGGCACATCGAACATCTCGGACGCGGTCATGGCATGGATGTCATGCCCGTCCTTGAAGGCCTGTTTGAGCGCCGGAATGTCGGCGATATGGGCGAGGATTCTGAGTTCAATCTGGGAATAGTCGAGCGAGACCAGCACATTGCCGTCCTCCGCCACGAAGGCCTCGCGGATGCGGCGGCCTTCCTCGGACCGGACGGGGATGTTTTGCAGGTTGGGATCAGTTGAGGCCAGCCGCCCCGTATTGGCCCCGGCGATGGAATAGGAGGTGTGGACGCGGCCCGTATCGGCATTGATGTGGTTTTGCAGCGCGTCGGTATAGGTGGATTTCAACTTGGACAGCTGCCGCCAGTCCAGCACCCGGCCCGGCAATTCATGTTCCGTGGCGAGGTCTTCGAGGATGTCGACCCCCGTGGAATAGGCCCCGGTTTTACCCTTCTTGCCGCCGGGCAGTTCGAGCTTGTCGAACAGGATTTCACCCAGCTGCTTGGGGGAACCGACATTGAAGTCCTGCCCCGCCAGTTCGTGGATTTCGGCCTCAAGCCCCGCCATTTTCTGGGCGAAGGCGTTGGACATACGGCTGAGCGTGTCGCGGTCGACCTTGATGCCGTTCATCTCCATCTTGGCGAGGACCGGGATCAGCGGGCGTTCCAGCGTTTCATAGACCGTGGTAACCTGCTTGGTGTGCAGAAGCGGCTTGAAGGTCTTCCACAGACGCAGCGTGATGTCGGCGTCCTCTGCCGCGTAAGGCGTGGCGTCCTCGATAGGAACCATGTCGAAGGTGATCGCGGATTTGCCGGTGCCAAGCAGCTGTTTGATCGGGATGGGGGTGTGGCCGAGGTAGCGTTCACTGAGCGCGTCCATGCCGTGATTGTGCAGGCCTGCATGCAGCGCGTAGCTGAGCAGCATCGTGTCGTCGATAGGGTTAATGCTGATGCCATACCGCGCGAAGATTTTCGCGTCGTATTTCATGTTTTGGCCGATTTTGATGATGCTATCGTCCTCCAGCATCGGCTTGAGCATATCGAGCGCGGCTTGCAGCGGCATTTGGCCTTCGGCCAGATCGGAGGAGCCGAACAGATCATCGCCGCCTTGCTTATGGGCCAGCGGGATGTAGCAGGCCTCCCCCTCTTCGACGCAGAGACAAATGCCGACGAGGTCGACAACCATTTCGTTCAGGCCGGTGGTTTCTGTGTCTACTGCCACATAGCCGCGGGCATAGACCGCGTCGATCCATGTCTGCAACGTTTCGGCGTCTCGCACCGTGGTGTAGGTCGCGTCTTTGAGGTCCGGCATTTCGGGCGCGTCGGCGGCGGGGGCGGGCGCGTCTTCGATGACGGGGGCCTCAGCACCGAGCTTGTCAGCGATGCGTTTGGTCAGCGTGCGGAATTCCATTTCGGCAAGGAAGGCCAGCAGCTTTTCGGGGTCGGGGTCGCGGATTTCAAGGTCATCAATGGTGAAGGTGATGGGCGTTTGCGTGTCGAGCGTCACCAGCTTCTTGGACAGCTCGATTTGTGCGCGGTGATTGATGAGCGTCTCGCGGCGTTTGGGCTGTTTGATCTCTTCCGCACGGTCGAGCAATTCTTCCAAGGTGCCGTATTCGTTGATGAGCAATGCGGCGGTCTTGATGCCGATGCCGGGCGCGCCGGGGACGTTGTCGACGCTGTCGCCTGCCAAGGCCTGCACGTCGATGACGCGGTCGGGGCCGACGCCGAACTTGGCCTCCACACCCTCGGCGTCGATCTGGTTGTTCTTCATGGCGTCGAACATTTCGACCCCGCCGCCGACCAGCTGCATCAGGTCCTTGTCGGAGCTGATAATGGTGCAGCGGCCACCGGCCTCGCGCGCTTGCACGGCGAGGGTCGCGATGATGTCGTCGGCCTCAAAGCCTTCCATCTCCTCGCAGGCGATGTTGAAGGCGTGGGTGGCGGCGCGGGTCAGCGGGATTTGCGGGCGCAGGTCCTCGGGCATGGCCTCCCGATTGGCCTTGTATTGGTCGTACATGTCGTTGCGGAATGTGTGGCTGCCCTTGTCGAAAATCACCGCGATATGGGTGACGTCGCTGCCAAGATTGCCCTCCACATAACGCTGCAACATGTTGCAAAAGCCCGAGACCGCGCCGATGGGCAGGCCGTCGGATTTGCGCGTCAACGGCGGCAGCGCGTGGTAGGCGCGGAAGATGAAGGCAGAGCCGTCGATGAGGTGAAGGTGATGGCCCTTGCCGAAGGCCACTTAGACCTTCCCTTCGAAGTCGCGGTGAATGATCTTCTTGTCACAATAGGGGCATTCCACGAAGCCATCGGCTTCGGCGATCTGAAGCCAAACGCGGGGATGCCCCAAAGCGCCGTCACCGCCATCGCAAGCGATGCGGTAGGCGTCTACAATTTCTGTTTCAGGTGCTTGCGTGGCCATGTCGGTGATCCCTTGAAAATGTCGGCTGCATGATACCTGAGCCACGCCTGCCCACAAGAGGGCTCAGGCCTGCAAATGTCTCCAAAATCGAGCGCCGCGTTAGCGGCTCAATGAGGTCAGCTTTCCTTCGCCAACATCCGCCCAAGTGGCCGCCCACCCAGGATATGTACATGCAGGTGAGGCACCTCCTGAACACCATTTGTCCCGGCATTCGAGATGGCGCGGAAGCCATCTGCGCTGACGCCTTCCAGCTTACAGACCTCGCCAATGGCCCGCATGAAACCTGCAATTTCAACATCAGACGCGTCTTGCGTGAAGTGGTCCAACGACACGTAAGGGCCTTTGGGGATGACCAAAACATGGGTGGGCGCCTGGGGATAGAGGTCACGAAAGGCCAGCGCGTGCTCGCTTTCATAGACGGTGTTGTTTGGGATCTCGCCGCGCAGGATTTTGGCAAAGATGTTCTGGTCATCATACTGAAAAGACATAGGAATTCCTTAATCCACGTAGAGGTAGTCAATGCTCAGGATATCGGCGGCGTGGTCGGGGGCAATCTCTAAGAAAGCGGTTAACGCCGCGACGTTGGTATCACGATCTTCATATTCGCTAATTTTGTAATAATTCGGAAATTCCGCGTCCCTGATCTGGTCCGATTCAAAAACAAAGTTGTGCCGGACCGTCGGCAGCAACCGGTCGATCGTGTCTTTTGGCGTCATTTCGCCGGCCAGCCCCACGCGTTTGGCGTGACCCAGCAGGTAGTCATCGCCAAACTTGCATTCGACTTCCAGCAATTTGGTGCTGGAGCTGTCGGCGAAGAGATCCTGCAACAGCTCCAAGTTGGACGGGTCCAGACAGATGACCATGCGGTTGGTCTCGTAATGGTCGTAGAGCAGCCGCATCAGCGCGCGGCGGTGCCGGGTGCGCTTGTCCAGGGTTGATTCAATGCCACCAAGGTCGGGCATGTTGGTGCCGCCCTCGTCGAACAGGTATTCGGTGCCGCGCAGATCGGTTTTCTCCATGATCCGATGCAGCAAACGCTTGGCCACGTGCCATTTTTTGCAAGCGATAACAAGAAGTTCCCTGTCACGTCCCAGTGACGCTTGGCGTTCCCAGAAACGCGGCGCGAAGCGGCGGCCGATGCGCCCCCTGCCCGAGAGAAACTTGAACAGCGTGCGCCCCTCGTTGGAGGTTTGGAAATCCATCCGCTCAGAGGCGTAAAGGTCGCCAAGGCGTTCCTTAAGCTGCTTGGCATCGGGCGAGACCTTGCGGGCAAACAGGAAATCCTGGCTCAAAAGCAGGTCGTAATGGTCGTTATAAAACGTCACCGGCATGCCGTAATCGGTGAACATCAGGAAGGTCAGGGTTCGGGTTTCGATCTCGTCGCTGGGCACAAGGTGGCGCACCAGCGTCTGGAAGAACGTCTCGTCGGGGATCCATGTCGTGCGGAAAAACCGCATCACATCCTTGCGGGACTTGATGAAATCAAGGACCCATTCGACCGTCCGACGCCGCAGACACCACCATTGCGAGCCGATCATCATTTGCAGATCGGCGGGAATGTCACGTTTCAGCCCAAGCCGCTTCTGCAGCTCATATGAGGCGTAGAACAGCTTCTTGCGGGCGCGTTCGTTGAACCAGTGACGGTAGATCAGCCGGTCTTCCTTCATCCCCGTTTTGATCCAATCCGACGCGAAATAGTCAAAGCTCTCAACGTAATCGTAATCATTGTTATCAAGAAATTCATGGGCGTAGTCGGCGGACTTGATCGCCATGCAATCCCCTGAAAGCATGTAGAAATGTGTGGCTCTGGGGAATTCGTCCACCGCCGCCTGCATGGCGTAGATCGTGGCCTCGACCAGCGACCACTCGCCCCAGCCGCATTTGATGCGCTTCTTTGCAAAGGTGACATTGGGATTGTCGCCCAGCGCATCTTTTATCTGTTTAAAAGCAAGGGGATCGGCGGAGGCGTCGAAATGAATCGACATGCAATCGCCGACTGCGGTCAGGCGTTCGGCCTGGTCGATGATGGCTTTGGGGTCTTTGTGACACAGCAGGATGAATGCGATTTTTGCCATCTAGAAAAGGAAGCCGTTCCTGCAGTAACACTCTATTTAGGTTTACCTACATAACCTTAGTCACTGTTGAATAAACAGAGGTTGTTTGGTTATGTGACGAGAATTGTGGCCAAAACGTAAACAATAAGCCACCTGTTGAGAAGAGAGTACGCGCGAATGGGTTTCCCCGGAACTTGGATGACCGAGAGTGAGAGCATGGTTTACCGTGTTGTCCCAAAATGCGCCTGCTCGTCGATCGGGCAGATCATGTACTATTCTGACCACGGCGAATTCTTCGATGGCGACGTGCATGACGCCAAGGAAAAGCTGCATAAATGGGCGCTGGAAGACAGCCAGCCAAAGATCGAAAAGAACGTAAAAAGCCATAAAAGCTATGCGTTTACCTGTGTGCGCAACCCCTATGGGCGCATCTTGTCGTCGTTCTTTGACAAGATTTGCGGCATTCAGCGCAACGGCAAACGGTACCGCGGCAATCTTGTGCCGCTTCTGGTGCAGAAATACGGGATCGAGGTCGGCAGCCCCGAGGACGGCTTTGAATTTGACCAAATTCAAAGCTTCCGCCGCTTCTTGCTGTTTGCGCGCGACACCATCCGGTTCAAACGCCCGATGGACCCCGATATTCACTGGTCGGCCATGTCCGGCCACATCTCGACCTTCATCGTGAATGGCGGCAAATACGACAACATCTTCTTCACCGAAAAATTCAATGACGGCATGGACTCGGTCCTGCAAGCCGTTGAAACGCCAGTGAAAGTTGACATCAATAAAGTGCCGCGCTTCAACGAGAGCGAAGGCCACGGGCCCAAGCGGGCGCACCCGATCGAGGACTATTTCGACGACCTGTCGATGCATCTGGTCTATGAAATCTACAAGCGAGATTTCCACCTGTTCCAATATGATTTCGAAAATCCGGGCAATAAAATGCCAATCGGGGAGATTGATCTGGACGAGGTCCACGCCAAATTGGGCGATTGAAACCGGCAGGCGGGGTGCAACCCCGCCTGACGTATGAATTTTAGACTAAAATTCAGGGTGTTGCGCCGAACGGTGGTCGGGGGCCTGTTAGGCTTTGGGTCATCTTTACCTGCGGTTCTCCTTTGAGCGCTAGAGAGCGGCCCCTGCTCTTTTGTACGGAGTTTTGTACAAATTGGGGACAAATTCCGAAGCCTCAAACCCAGTTTGTACAAAACAGGAATGCGCCGTTTGGCGCATTGCAGGGCGCATTGGTGCGTCCCGGCACGTAAATTCCGGCCAATGACACCATTAACGCAAACGACATAGTTCGGCCTAAGCCGAACTATGGGCTGCAGATCGGGTGGGCTGCTGCTACGCCTCCAGCGCGGTAATCATGTCAACGCGGGTGGCGTGGCGGCCGCCTTCAAACTCGGCGGCCAGAAAGGCCTCCACGATGTCCAGCGCCAGACCCTCGCCCAACACCCGCGCGCCCAGGGCCAACATGTTGGCATCATTATGGGCGCGGATCATACCTGCCGAGAACGTGTCCATGCAGACGCCGCAGCGGATGCCTTTGACCTTGTTGGCGGCCATCATGATGCCCTGCCCCGTTCCGCAGACCACGATGCCCAGCGCGCAATCGCCCGAGGCCACCCGCTGCGCCGCCTCCGCCCCGTGTTTGGGGTAGGGCGTGCTTTCAGACGTGGTGGGGCCGATGTCGACGGCCTCAAAGCCCAGCGTTTCCACATGGGCCGCGATTTTCTGGCGAAGCGCGATGTCGGCGTGGTCGCTGGACAGCACGATGCGTTTATTGGTCATTGCTTGGATCCCTTCGGGTTTGGGTTAGAACATCGCCTTCAGGTCCGCCTCGGGGCGGGGGCCGATATGGGAAATGACCTCGGACGCCGCGACGCAGCCCATATGGCCGCAGGTTTGCAGGTCTTTGCCGGTGATGAGGCCGTAGATGAAGCCCGCGGCGAACTGGTCGCCCGCGCCGGTCGCATCCACCGGGACCACGGTTTTGACCGGGACATCGACGCGGGTGTCGCCTTGGCGGATCGACACGCCGTCGCCGGAGCGGGTGCAGACCACGAGCGCGCATTCCTTGGCCGCCGCCTCAAGCGCCGCGTCCACTGTGTCGACCTGATAGAGGGAGAGTAGCTCGGCCTCGTTGCCGATGACGAAGCTGAGGCTGTCGCGGATCAGGGCGCGGAAATCGTCGCGGTGCCGGTCCACGCAGAAGGGGTCAGACAGCGAAATGCCGGCCTGCGCGCCAGAGCCCACGGCGGCATCGGCGGCGGCGCGGAACGCCTCTTTGCCCGCGTCCTTGTCGAACAGGTAGCCTTCGAGGAACAAAACCTCGCAATCGGTGACCACGGCTTGGGGCACGTCCACGGCCGAGACCTCGGACGAGATGCCCAGATAGGTGTTCATCGACCGCTCCCCATCGGGGGAGACGAAGATCATCGACCGCGACGTGGGCAGCTGCGCGTTTGCCACGGGCGGGTTGGGGAAGGCGGTGCCCTCATCTGCCAGCGACGCCGCATAGGTCTTGCCCAGCGCGTCATCAGCCACCCGCCCGATGAAGGCCGTTTTGACCCCCAGCATGCCGAGGCCCGCCAGCGTGTTGGCAACGGAGCCGCCCGGCGTTTCGACGCGGTCGGTCATGGCGGCATAAAGCACCTCGGCGCGGTCGCGTTCGATCAGCTGCATGATGCCCTTTTCGATGCCCATATCGTCGAGGAACGTGTCGGTCCCGTGGCTGATGACATCGGACACGGCGTTGCCGATGCCGACCACTTGGTAGGTCTTGGTCATAGGTTTTTATCCTCAAATGGGCAGAGATCGCGGATTAAGCAGTTCCCGCAGATGGGTTTTCGGGCTTTGCACACGTAGCGGCCATGCAGGATCAGCCAATGATGCGCGTGGTGTTGGAAGGCGACGGGGATGTGGTCCTCGATCGCGCGTTCCACGGCGTCGACATCCTTGCCGGGGCAGATGCCGGTGCGGTTGCCGATGCGGAAGATATGCGTATCAACCGCCTGAGACGGGTGGTGCCACCACATGTTCAGCACCACATTGGCGGTTTTGCGGCCCACCCCCGGCAGCGAGATCAGCGCGGCGCGAGAGCTTGGCACCTCGCCGCCATATTGATCGACAAGGATTTGGCTTAGTTTGATGACGTTTTTGGCCTTGTTGCGGTAAAGCCCGATGGTCTTGATGTGGTCCATCACCGCATCAAGCCCGAGATCCAGCATCTTCTGCGGCGTGTCCGCGATCTGGAACAGCTTTTCGGTCGCCTTGTTGACGCCGACATCCGTGGATTGCGCCGACAGGGCGACGGCCACCACCAGCGTATAGGCGTTGGTGTGGTTCAGCTCCCCCTTGGGTTCGGGCTCATGGGCCTGAAACCGGGTGAATATCTCGTTGATGGTTGCGTAGTCGAGCTGCTTGGCCATGCCGCGCGGTATGCCAAAGGGCGGGCGGCGCGGCAATGGGTGGCGCGCATTTTACCTAAAAGCCCGGCACTCGGATTTTTGGCGGTAAGCTTTGTTTAACCCCGGCCCCGCATTCAGGCCCCTGACGCAATTCGGAGCTTTGGGGGCAAGATGGTTGAACAGATTTGGGACATGAAGACGGCGGGCCTTGGCCCGGGCACCAATATCGAGACCACCGAGGGGCCGGTGCCCGTGGACTGGCTGTCGACCACCCATCACGTCGTGACCCGCGACCACGGCCCGCAACCGGTGCTGGCGGTTGAGCCGCATATTTTGCGCCCGTTGGACGGGGCCTATGTCCCGCTGGTGTCGGTTGCCCCCGGCACCTTTGCCGACGGGACGCCGGACCACCGCCTGATCCTGCCCCCGCATCACCGCCTGCTGCTGGAGGGGCCCGAAATTGCGCTGCATTTCGGCAAAAACGCGGCGTTGTGCCATGCCGGCCACCTGGTCGACGGCGTATCGGTGAGCCGGATAAACACCGGCGAGCCCGCCACATTCTATTCGGTGCTGACCCCCGGCCACGAGATTATCCGCGCCAACGGCGTCTGGGTGGAAACCACCCTGGCCGATAGCGGCAGCGACCTGGTGTCGCTGGACACCCTGTCGCCCGCCATCTTTGCAAAGCTGCGGCTGCGCAACGGGGCGCATGAGCTGGCACATATGGGCCTCAGCGAATTGGAGGCCCGCATGTTGGCACGGATGCGGCTGGCCAAGCAGAGCTGGGTTTTCCCCGCCGTGGCCTGAGGGCGGCTGGACGCCTTTGGTCATGTTTCGGGTCGAAATGGGCGGGTTGATCTTTTAGCGTTGGGGCAATGCAACACAGGACCCCAGACCGATGACCTCCACCGTGACCCATCTTTCAGAGCATCAAGACGAAGGGCAGACCCCGTCCTACCACTATGCCGTGGTGAAACGCGCCATCGAGATGATCGACGCCGCCGATGGCCACGACCTGTCATTGGAAGACCTGGCCGCCAGGATGCAAATGAGCCCCGCGCATTTTCAGCGCGTGTTCAGCAAATGGGTGGGCGTGTCGCCCAAACGTTACCAGCAATACCTGACGCTGGGCCACGCCAAGGCGCTGCTGGACGCCAATTTCACCACGCTTGGCACCGCGGACGCGGTGGGGCTGTCAGGCAGCGGGCGGCTGCATGACTTGTTTGTGCGCTGGGAGGCGATGAGCCCCGGCGAGTTCGCCCTGAAGGGCGATGGGCTGACGATCTATTGGGGCTGGTTCGAGAGCCCCTTTGGCCCGGCATTGGTGATGGGCACGGCCAAGGGCCTGTGCGGCATCGGCTTTGGCGCGGAGACGGGCGAGCGGGCGGCGATGGAGGACCTGACCTCGCGCTGGCCCAAGGCCAGCTATGTCGAGGACCCGGTGATGCTGCGCCCCTGGGTGCTGCAGGCCTTTGGCGCGGACGCCTCAGAACCCACGCCGCTCTACCTGATCGGGGCGCCGTTCCAGATCAAAGTATGGGAGGCCTTGCTGACCATCCCGTCGGGCAAGATCACCACCTATTCCGAGATCGCGGGCCATATCGGCACCCCCAAAGCGGTGCGTGCCGTGGGCACCGCCGTCGGGCGCAACCCCATCAGCTGGCTGGTGCCCTGCCACCGGGCCTTGCGCAAATCGGGCGGCTTGGGCGGGTACCATTGGGGCTTGCCCCGCAAGCGCGCGATGCTGGCTTTTGAGGCCGCGCGCGCGGAAGCGGGATAGATATTCGGGGCGCCAAAAGACTTTTGAAAAGTCTTTCGCCAAATCCTTGAAAAGGATTTGAAGACAATTTTTCGACGAAAAATTGCACCCCCTAGCGAAGGCCTACGCAATCAAGGTCCCACCAGAGTTCGCGATAAACAAGGGTGCCTGTCATCTCGGGCGTGTAAGACGGCAGCCGCACCATTTGTAGCGCGCGTTCGGGGATGCGCAGGGACGGGCGGCGGATGCCATACGCGCCGGATGGCGCGAACCCGCGCGGCCCGTAGAAGGCAGGATTGCCTTCGAGCAACAGGATCGGGGCGGTGGTGCGACCCGCCTCCTGAATGGCATGCGCGACAAGCGCCGTTCCCACGCCCTTGCGCTGCGCCGCAGGGGCCACGCCAAGCGGCGACAGAACCAGCACATCCACAATCCGCCCGGGCGCGTCGAGCCAGCCATGCGACATCATGATATGGCCCAGCGCGTTGCCGGACGGGTCCTGCGCCACGAAGGACAGGCTCGGCAGCGGCGCTTTGAGGCTGCGCAGGCGTTCGACCAGCGCCGGGATAGGCGCGTCCGGGCCGAAGGCCTCTTGGTGGATTTTGGCGATGGCGCCCGTGTCGCCGGGCTGTTCGGGGCGGAGTGTGAACGCAGTGCTCATCGTTGCTGATCGTGGCTTTTGAGCTTCGGAAGCTCCGGCAGCCAGTCCTCGCGGCGAGAGGTCCAGAGCTCATAGGTGGGCGCGAATTGGTTGGGCGCGTCAAACGCGCCGAGGTGGATTTCGACCTCGCGGCCTGTGCGGGCAAAGACGGAGGAGCCGCAGGTTGGGCAGAAGTGGCGGCCTTGATATGAACCGGTGTCGCCGTCGATTTTGACCACATCCTGCGCGAAAATTGCGGCGGCATAGAAAGGCGCGCCGTGGTGTTTGCGGCAATCAAGGCAGTGGCAGAGGCCCACGCGGTCCGGCTGGCCGGATGCCGTGACGCGGACCGCGCCGCATATGCAGCCGCCTTTATAGGTCTCCATTTTGACTACCCCCGCTTGCGTGTTCTCCATGTTGATAGCACGGGTTTGATGGCCGCCAATATGACCAATGCGCAAAGACCGGCTTTGGTGACCGGCTCCATTGTGCCTTGGATCAGCAGCGCGTGCGCCACCGTGCCTGCAATGATGATGACAGCGAGGGATGTGTGGATCAGCCGCCACGTGCGCGGGCGCAGCTTGCGGCGGCGGGTCGCGAGGATGGCACTCGTAAGCACCGCCCACATCGCAATGACACCCCAAAGCGAGAAGGGCGTGGGGGAGCGGAAAAGCAGCGCGTCGACGACGTCGGGCGGACTGGTGATCCAAAGCCCCGCGACGTGCAGCGTGACGCACAGGAGCAGTAGCAGGCCCACAACGCCATGGACGCGGCGGGACTTGGGAAGCGTCAGCGCGGGGAGCATGCCTGCGGCGAGCAGCGGTTGGATCAACAGCAGCCCCAGCGCAAGGATGCCCGCGACGCCAGCGGCGATGTAGATCGGGTCGCGATACGCCAAAAGCGGGCTGGTGGCGGCGAGTGCGAGCGGCAGTGCGATGGCCGCGACGAGCGCGGCCCAGATCAGGATGGCGCGGGCTGTCACCGGGTTCAGACGGGCTTCAGGACGAAGTCCACGTTGAGGCTGGTGTCGCTGGCGCTTGGCAGGATGGGGCGCAGGAAGACGGTTTCGAAACCGTCGCCTTCATAGGCCAGATGGCCGTGGGGCTGCCCGAAGGCGGGCACGATTTGCGGCATCTCAAGGCGGAATTCGCCTGCCGCGTTGGTCAGCGTGGCCCCGTGGCTGCGGGCGTCGCGCTCATGGCCCTCGGTGGTGTGCGCCCAGACCTGGATGCGCTGCCCCTCAAGGGGCGCGCCGTCGCCCGCGCGGCGCACGGTGCCGGTCATCCAGAAGCCGCCCCCGCCGATGCGCTCCACGATAGGGGCGCCGGGGCGATAATTATTCGCACCGCCGCGCATTGTGGGCGTGGGCGCAAGCCCTGCCGCCTGCGTGGGCAGGCCGGTCGCGACAAACGCGCCAGCGGCGGCGAGCAATGTGCGGCGGGTGTGCAATAACTTGGTCATCAGACATGTCCTTCGGCATCGAGTCGCTTTTGCCACCAATATAGGGCCCTTTGGCCGGAAATCGAACCGCGACAGCTGGTCAAACCATTGTGATAGCAGGCAGGCCAAAACCCGCCGGCTTGCAGAAGGTTTCAGCATTGTGATGCAGATGGCGGGAAGCTGCCTATCCCCACGCCGTTGTGAGTTGAACCCGGCGCCGCAAGCCACAACATCCTACATCACCGAGCCGCACATCACGCGGCCCCAAAAGGATAGACTGCCATGAAAGCCATTATGATCGCCCTGCCCGCCGCCCTTGCGCTGAGCGCCTGCGCGCCCGCCGGAGACCCGAACCAACGCGCCAAAAACGGGGCCCTGATCGGGGCCGCCGTGGGCGGGGCCTTGGGGGCCAATTCCACCAGCGACAACAAGCTTGAGCGCGGCTTGATTGGCGCCGTGATCGGCGGCGCAGTGGGCGGCGCGCTGGGCAACGAGCTGGACAAGCAAGCGGGCGAATTGCGCCGCGACCTGGACAGCGACATCGGCGTGGTCAACACCGGGTCGGAGCTGCGCGTGACCATGCCGCAAGACCTGCTGTTTGCCACCGACAGCGACCGGCTGCGCGGCGATCTGGTGCAAGACATCCGCGTGCTGGCAAACAACCTGACCGACTACCCGAATTCAACCGTCATCGTGGTGGGCCATACCGACAGCACCGGCGGGGCCGCCTACAACCAGAACCTGTCCGAACGTCGAGCAGGCTCAGTCGCGGCGGTGCTGCGCAGTGAAGGTGTGGCCTCGTCCCGGCTGCGCACCCAAGGCCAGGGAGAGGCGCAACCCGTTGCGTCCAACGCCACCTCGGCTGGCCGCGCGCAGAACCGCAGGGTGGAGATCATCATCCGCCCCAACGCCGCCTAAAGAATGGCCTGAGCCACACGAGACCGGCACAAACGATCAAGCAATGATCCGCCGGTCTCGTGATTCCCCTTAACAAACAGGGGTTTGGACGGTAATCTGCCCCCATAACCACGCCAAAATGGCGGGACACATAACCGAGGCAGGTACCAATGACCCTTAAAACACTGGGCGCAATGGGCGTGGCTGTGCTGAGCTTGAGCGCATGCGACCCCACCACATTCGACACATCCAACGTCAACAAGGCCCAAACCGGCGCCATTCTGGGCGGCATTGCAGGCGGCCTGATCGGGGTGTCGAGCGACGATAACAAAATTTTGAAAGGCGCGGTTGGCGCCGGGATTGGGGCCGCCGCGGGCGGCGTGATCGGCCACCAGCTGGACAAGCAGGCCCAGGACCTGCGCCGCGACATCCCCAACCAGGACATCGCCATCGAAAACACCGGCTCGGAGCTGCGCGTGACCTTGCCGCAGGCGCTTTTGTTCGCCTCTGACAGCGCGACGCTGGACCCCGCGCTGGAAAGCGACCTGACCGCGCTTGCGGGCAACCTGAACAGCTACCCTGACAGCAATGTACGCATCGTGGGCCACACCGACGACAGCGGCTCTGACAGCCACAATTACGACCTGTCCGAGCGCCGCGCCTACGCGGTGTCATGGGTTCTGGAAGGCGCGGGCGTGGCCTCAAGCCGCCTGCGCCCCGTCGGCATGGGGGAGGCGCAGCCCGTGTCCTCCAACCTGACCGAGGAAGGCAAAGCCCAAAACCGCCGGGTCGAGATCATCATTCAGCCCAACGCGGCCTGACCCACGTTCATACGGCATGACGGCCCCGCCCTTTGCGGGGCCGTTTTCATTTGCCGGGCAGCCCCATTGGTCATATAATTTGACCAATTATCAGGGGGCTGTCATGCCGTTTCAGAAAATTCAGGCCGAAAAACTGTCGGGCGCGGTGGTCAAGCAGATCGAACTGCTGATCCTGCGCGGCATCCTGCGCCCCGGCGACCGGCTGCCGTCGGAACGGGAATTGGCTGACAAGCTGGGCGTGTCCCGCCCGTCCCTGCGCGAAGCCGTGGCCGCCCTGCAGGACCGTGGGCTGCTGGAGACCCGCGCGGGCGCGGGCATCTTCGTGGGCAACGTCATGGGGGCCGAATTTTCCGACACGCTGGTGCGGCTGTTCTCCGACCATGAGGAGGCGATGTTCGACTACATCTCCTTCCGCCGCGACATGGAGGGCATGGCCGCCGAGCGCGCCGCCCGGCTGGGGTCAGACACCGACCTGAAGGTGATCCAGGCCATCTACGACAAGATGGAAGCCGCCCATTCCAAGCGCAACCCGCTTGAGGAAAGCCAGCTGGACGCCGAATTTCACCTCGCCATCATCGAGGCCAGCCACAACGTGGTGATGCTGCATATGATGCGCGCCATGTTCCAGCTGCTGCGCGAGGGCGTGTTTTACAACCGGCAGATGATGTTCAAGCAGCGCACCACCCGCGATATGCTGCTGGACCAGCACCGCGCGATCAACGACGCGGTGCAGGCCCGCGACCCCGACGCGGCGCGTTTGGCCGTGTCGGCTCATCTGACCTATGTCGAGGACAGCCTGTCCGACCAGCAACGCACCGACCGCCACGAGGCGATTGCGGTGCAGCGGCTGGAACAAGAAGCGCTGCGCTAGTCTTCCAGCGGCGGGGCTCCCCCCGCGAATGTGTTGCCGCCTTGGTAATTGCAGGGGTCTTCCTGCATCTGCAGATGCAGCTCCGCGCCCGTGTAGGGATGCGCGCGGGCCAGATCCTCGTTGAAATTGATGCCAAGGCCGGGGGCCTCGGGCGGCGTGATGTAGCCGCGTTCGACCCTTATGGTGCCGCCGATCAGGTCGTCATGGAACTTGGTCTCGATGCTTTCGCACATCAACAGGTTGGGGATCGACGCGCCCAGATGGATGTTGGCCGCCCATTCGACGGGGCCCGCGTACAGATGCGGGGCCATTTCGGCGTTGAACACCTCGGCAATGGCGGCCAGCTTCTTCATCTCCCAGATCCCCCCGGCGCGGCCAAGCGCGGGCTGCATGATCTTCGCCCCGCCCGAGCGCAACACGGTCGCAAACTCCGCCTTGGTGGTCATCCGCTCGCCGGTGGCAATCGGGATGCGCACCGCGTCGGCGACGGCCTTGAATTCCAGTAGATTGTCCGGCGGGATCGGCTCCTCATACCACAGCGGGCTGTAGGGCTCCAACGCTTGGCCCAGCCGGATCGCGCCATGCGTGTTGAACTGCCCGTGGGTGCCAAATAACAGGTCGGCGCGGTCGCCAACGGCCTCGCGGATGGCCTTGCAAAACGCCACCGACATGGAAATGTCGCTCATCGCGGGCTGGTGCCCGCCGCGCATTGTGTAGGGGCCGGCGGGGTCGAATTTGACGGCCGTGTAGCCTTCCTCGACCCGCGCCACGGCTGCCTCAGCCGCCTGTTCCGGCGAGAACCAGAACTCCGTCAGGTCATGATGGGGCAGCGGGTACAGGTAGGTATAGGCCCGCACACGGTCATTCATCTTGCCGCCCAGCAGCGCCCAGACGGGCCGTCCGCGTGCTTTGCCCAGAATGTCCCAGCACGCGATCTCAAGCCCGCTGAACGCGCCCATCACCGTCGGGTCCGGCCGCTGCGTGAAGCCCGACGAATAGGCGCGGCGGAACATCTTCTCGATGTTCTCGGGGCTTTCGCCCGCCATGTGCCGCTCAAACACATCGCGCACCACGGCGACCTGCACATCGGGGGCCACAGCGGAGGCATAGACCTCGCCATAACCAACAATCCCATCATCGGTCGTCAGCTTGGTGAATATCCAGTAGCGCCCCCCCCATCCGGGTGCGGGCGGGGCCACAACGAAGGTCTCCAGCTCTGCAAGTCGCATCTTAAAACCCTATCATTGTTCCAAAAATATCCCGGGGGAGGCGCGCAGCGACGGGGGCGGAGCCCCCTAACACCGCCTCAAAAGACAATCACGTTGCGGCGCGCAGCGCCTGTGCGGGTGTCGGCAATCGCCTCGTTGATCTGGTCCAAAGACCAGCGCCCCGAAATCAGCTCGTCCAGCTTCAGCCGGTCCTGCTGATACAAATCCACCATCCACGGGATGTCGCGCTTCAGCACGGTGTCGCCCATCTTGGTGCCCTTCATCCCCTGCCCCATCGCGCCGAGGATGACCGGCTCGTATTCGGCCAGGGCCCCGGAATGCGGCATGCCGACCAGATACATGTCGCCGCCTGCCCCCAGATACCGCAGCCCCTGCTCAAACGCGGGGATCGCGCCGACCGTGACAAACACCGCGTCCGCCATGCGGCCGCCGGTGATCTTGGCGACCTCTTTCCAGGGCTTTTCAGCAGTGGCCAGAACGCCGTCGGTGGCCCCGAACTCGCGCGCGACCTCCAGCTTGTCCTCCAACACATCCATTGCAATGATCCGCGCGGCACCGGCGATTGCGGCCCCCTGGATCGCGTTCAGGCCGACGCCGCCCGCCCCGATCACCACCACATTGGCACCGGGGCGCACCTGCGCGGTGTTGACCACCGCGCCCATGCCCGTAATCACCCCGCATGACAGAAGGGACGCCGCATCCATTGGCATATCGTCCGGAATGCGGGCCAGTTGCGACTGGTCCACGACGGCCTTCTCGGCAAATGCGCCGCAGGCCAAACCGTGCTGCATCACCCCGCCATCGGCTGCTTTCAACGGCCCCGCGTCCCGGTCATAGCCCGTGCCGCATTGCACCGGCTTGCCCGACGCGCAGGGCGTGCAGGTGCCGCAAGACCGGATCAGCGTGACCAACACCGCGTCGCCGATGGCATAATCCGTCACCCCTTCGCCCAGCGCCGTGACGCGGCCCGCCGCCTCGTGGCCATAGACCGCTGGCAGGGTGCCGCCCCAGCCGCCGTCGATGAAAGACAGGTCGGAAAAGCAGATGGCGCAGGCCTCCAGCTTGACCTCGACCTCGCCTTTGACGGGCGCGGCCAGCTCGACCTCCTCGATGACAAGGGGCGCGCCAAATTCATGGCAGACGGCGGCTTTGACAAGTGGCATGGGCAGTCCTTTTTCTGCGAGTCAGCCCCGAGCTTTGACCGCGCAACGGGGCGGCGCAAGCAGTTTTGCGACAGTGACGCCACGGATTGCGCCTGCCGACGCGCAAGGATAGGTTTTGGCGACCGACATGCTGGGAGGCTGGGGCCATGCCATTTCTTGAACTTGACGACATCAAGCTGCATTACCGCGAGGACGGCGACCCGGGCGGCGCGCCGCTGGTCTTTGCCAACTCGCTTGGCACCACGCTGCATTTGTGGGACCCGATCATGGACCTGCTGCCCAAGAGCCTGCGCATCATCCGCTACGACATGCGCGGGCATGGACAAACGGATGTGCCCAAGCCGCCCTACACAATGGGCGCGATGGTGCGCGACGTCGAACAGCTGATGGACCATCTGGCCGTCAAGGACGCCCTGTTTGTGGGCCTGTCCGTCGGCGGTCTGGTGGCCCAGGGCATCGCCACCAAACGCATGGATCTGGTCCGCGCCATGGTGCTGTCCAACACCGCCGCCAAGATCGGCACGCATGAGATCTGGCAGGGCCGGTTCGACATGATTAACGAGGGCGGCATGGAGGCCGTGGCGGATGCCACGATGGAGCGGTGGTTCTCCAAGGCGTGGCACGGCACGCCCCAGATCGGCCCGTGGCGCGACATGCTGACCGCCACCAAGCCCGACGGCTATATCGGCTGCGGCCACGCCATTGCGGGCACCGATTTTTACACCACAACCGCCGCCCTGACCCTGCCAACATTGGCGATTGCAGGCGCCGAAGACGGCGCGACCCCGCCAGACCTGCTGCGCGAGACGCAGGAGCTTATCAAGGGCAGCCAGTTCTACCTGATCCGCAAAGGCGGGCATTTGCCCGTCGTTGAACAGCCTCAGGAATACGCAGACGTACTGACAAAGTTCATGCGCGAGACGGGACATATCTAAACCATGGCCGTGACGCCTTTTGACAGCGGGCTTTACCGCGACCTGTTTCATGACCCGGAGATAGGCTCGCTGTTTTCCGACAGCGCCGAGCTGCGCGCCATGATGCTGGTCGAAGGCGCTTTGGCCAAAGCGCAAGGCGGCCTGGGGATCATCCCCGAGCTGTCCGCCGCCTTCATTGAACGCAGCACCCGCGAAATTCAGATCGACCCCGGCGGGTTGGCGGCAGAGACCGGTCAGAACGGCATCCCCGTGCCCGCCTTGGTCAAGGCCATGCGCAAGGCGATGGAGGCCCCCGAGCACGCGCAGTTTCTGCATTGGGGCGCCACCACGCAGGACATCATGGACACCGCCCTTGCCTTGCGTCTGCGGCAGGTGCTGGCCCTGTTTGAAAAGCGGCTGGACGCGGTGCTGGCGCAGCTGGCCGATCTGGCGCAGGCCCATGCCGCGCTGCCGATGGCCGGGCGCACATGGATGCAAGTGGCAACGCCAACCAGCTTTGGCGCGGTTGTGGCCAGCTGGGGCCTGCCCTTGGTGGATTTGCGGGGCGGTTTGGACAGCGTCCGCGCGGGGTGCTTGAACGTGTCGCTGTCCGGCGCGGCGGGCACGGGCGCGGCCTATGGGCCGCAGGCGGCGGAATTGCGAGCGGCCTTGGCGGCTGAATTGCGGCTCGGACAACGCCCGGTCAGCTGGCACTCCGCAAGGCACGGCATGGCCGGGCTGTCGGCTTGGGCCACGCAGGTCTCCGCCTCTCTGGCCAAGATGGGCGAGGACATCTTGCTGATGAGCCAAAGCGGCGTTGGCGAATTGCGGCTGGGCGGCGGGGGCAGTTCTTCGACCATGCCGCAGAAGCAGAACCCGGTCCTGCCCTCGCTTCTGGGCGCCTTGGCGCGCGGCGTGATCGGGGCCAACACCACGCTGCAAGGCGCCGCCATCCACCGCCAGCAACGCGACGCGGCGGCCTGGATGAGCGAATGGATGGCGCTGGGGCAAGTGTGCATGGGGCTTGGGCGCGGGCTGGCCGTGGCCGAGCAAATGCTGGGCACCATTGCCCCCGACGCGGAGGCCATGTTAGCCGGCATCGACGACGGGCGCGGCCTGATTTACGCCGAAGCCTTGCAATTTGCGCTGACCGACCGCATGTCGCGCCCCGACGCGCAGGCCGCCGTGAAGGCGCTTTGTCTGTCCGTGATCGCGGATGGCGGCAATTTGCGCGACGCGGCCCTCGCCAAATGGGAGGACCCTGGCTTGGCCGCGTTATTCACCCCGCAGGCCCAGCTGGGGCTGGCCCCCGCCGACGCCCGCGCGTTTGTAGCGATGGTGCGCGCCTGAATGCCCAGCAAGGCCGTCACCTTCATCCTGATTACGGTTATGCTGGATGCGATGGGCATCGGGCTGATCCTGCCTGTGATGCCCGACCTGATCCAAGAGGTGCGTGGGGTCGGCATCGGCACCGCGGCCCTGTGGGGCGGCATCCTGTCGGCCATATTTGCGGCAATGCAATTCATCTTTGCGCCCACTTTGGGGAGCCTGTCGGACCGGTTCGGACGCCGGCCGGTGCTGCTGGTGTCGCTGGCGGTGATGGCGTTTGACTACGTGCTGATGGCCGTGGCCGGAACAATGACGCTGCTTATCATCGGGCGCATCATCGGCGGCATCACGGCCGCCACCCATTCGACGGCGGCGGCCTTCATGGCCGACATCTCGCCGCGCGAGAAGAAGGCGCAGAACTTTGGGCTGATCTCGGCCGCCTTCGGGGCGGGGTTTGTGCTGGGACCGGTGATTGGCGGGCTGTTGGCAGAGCTGGGGCCGCGCGCGCCGTTCTGGGCGGCGGCGGCGCTGACGGCGGCCAATTTGGTCTTCGGCTATTTCGTGTTGCCCGAGACGGTAACCGACAAGACGCGGCGGGCCTTTGACTGGGAGCGCGCCAACCCCGTGGGCGCGTTTGACTATATCAGCCGGCTGCCCGGGCTGACGGCTTTGATGGGCGTGTATTTCTTCTACCAGATTTCCAACATGGTCTACCCGGCGGTCTGGGCCTATTACACGGCGGCCAATTTCGACTGGTCGCCGGGAATGATCGGGGCGTCGCTGGCGGTTTACGGGATTGCCACGGCACTGGTGCAGGCGGTCCTGATCCGGCGCATCATCGCGTGGCTTGGAGAACGCAAGACCGTCTATTTCGGGCTTTTGTACAACGCCTTTACGCTGACCCTGATCGGGTTCGTGACCGATGGCTGGATGCTGCTGGCGCTGACCCCGTTGGCGGCTGTGGGCGGCGTGGTCGCCCCCGCCCTGCAGGCGGTGATGTCGGGACGCGCGGATGACAACCAGCAGGGCGAGCTGCAGGGGGTCTTGTCGTCGATCAACTCCATCGGGATGATTTTGGCGCCGCTGGTGATGACCCAGATTTTCTGGTTCTTTACCGGCGATGAGGCCTGGCTGTTTTTGCCCGGCGCACCGTTTTTGTTGGCGATGCTGTTGATGGTGATCTCGTGGATGATTTATGCGTCCAGCCTGCGCAACCCGACGGGGTCCGCGCCCTGATTGGGCAGCTTGCGCTGCGCATTTTTTAACCTGCTCTTGGGGAGGTTCCCTCCCCGCCGCAGGGGCACCCCCTTGAGGATATTTATGAACATGGGAAGCGGAAAACAGGCCCTTCCCATGTTTAAAAATATCCCCGCCGGAGGCCCTTGCTTTTGGCGGATCACCTGCCCCAGAGCGTGAAGTGGCCCATGATTTGACCGTGATCGGAGGCGAGCTTGTTATAGGGGGCTTCGGGGTGGGACCCGTCCGTCAGGTGATCGTTGAAGACCGAGAAATATTCCATTTCGCCGATCTGCTTAGGCCCCTCGCGGAAATGGCGGGACACCAGAATTTGGTCGATGCTTTCGAACACGCCCCCGAAGGCGGAGGTGTAGACCATGTCGCGCAGGGACTTTTTCACGAACAGCTTTTCGCAGCTTTCCAGCCGCACCGCGTCGATAGCCTCCTGGATGGCGTCGTTTTCGGCGTCCTTGTAGCGGTCGCTGGGGTGTTTGGCGTCGTGGCGCAGCATCCATGAATAGTTTTTAAACGGGCGTTCACCGGCGATGATTTCGGACGAGACCGCGTTTTCGCTGTCGTTGAAATCGCCAAGCACCATGACGGGATGGCCCTTTTCAAGCTCCTCGACAATGAGGCGGCGCATCACCCAGGCCTCGGCCATGCGGCGGGTCGCGGCGCGCAGCGCACCCAGCGCTCGGCCGACGGGGTCGTAGGTGGTCAGGTCTGCCTCGGGCGCGTGGGTCGCGCCATCTGCGCGGTGGAATTCGCCCAGCTTGGACTTGAGGTGGCAGTTGAAGACCGTGATGGTTTGCCCCTTGAGTGGAATACGGGCCTTCAGGATCGGGCGCGACAGGCGGGTGAGTTTGAAATGGCCCGCCCCGCCGCCTTCAAAGTCGACCTGCAGCTCGGGCGACAGGTCCTGGATGATTTCAGGCGTGCCTTCAAACCCGTAGCGCGACAGGATGGCCAGGCCGGGGCGGCGTTCGCCGGGCGCGCCGTCATTGGCATTGGGGGCGAAAGCGATTTTGGCGTCCTTGTAATCGGCGTAGGCCAGTTTGCGAAAGATCGCACGTTTGCGGTAGCGCTTGGACGCGTCGGGGACCACATCGGCGTTGGATGCCGCACCCAGGCGGTCGGCCTCGTCCACTACGGCCTGCAGGGCGGGCAGCTCGAAGATTTCCTGAAAGCCCACGATGTCGGCATTCATGCGCACCAGCATGTCGGCCAGCCAGTCCTCTTTCCAGGCGTGTTCCTCGGGGGTGTATTTCTGGAAGCGGTAATATTCCTGATCCGGGCCGATCAGGTTTTTGACGTTGAAACTGGCGATGGTGAAATCGGTCATAGCTGGTCCCCATATTTGGTCAGCGCGGTTTGGAAGAGGCCCGCGTCGACATTGCCGCCCGACGCTATGGCGATGATGTCGTCGCCGTCCACCTGGTCATTGTGGAACAGCGCAGCAGCCAGCGCGATGGCCCCGCCGGGTTCCAGCACAATTTTCAGCCGCGCGAAGGCCAGCGCCATGGCGCGCAGGCAATCTTCTTCGGGCACCACAATGCCGGGGCCGCAGAGGCGTTTGAGAATGGGGAAGGTGAGGTCGCCGGGTTGCGGCGTGATGATGGCGTCGCAGATCGAGCCGGAGGTTTCAGCATTACGCTTGATTTCGCCCGTGGCCAGCGAACGGGTGACATCGTCGAAATGTTCGGGCTCCACGGGGCGGGTTTTGAGATGCGGGGCCTTGGCCTCCAGCGCCAACGCGATGCCGGAGGTCAGCCCGCCGCCACCGCAGCAGACAAGGACGTTGGCCGCGTTCACGCCAAGCTCTGCGGCCTGTGCCGCGATTTCCAGTCCGGTTGTGCCCTGGCCCGCGATCACCTGAGGTTCGTCAAACGGCTTGATAAGGGTGAGGCCGCGGTCTTTGGACAAACGGTCGCCGATCTCGTCGCGGTCCTCGGAAGCACGGTCATAGAGCACCACCTCGGCCCCCAAAGCGCGGGTGTTGTTGATCTTCATCTCGGGCGCGTCAGCGGGCATGATGATGACCGCACTTGTGCCGTGTTCGCGGGCCGCGAGGGCCACGCCTTGCGCGTGGTTGCCGCTGGAAAAGGCGATGACCCCGGCCTTGAGCGCCGTGTCGGTGAGGGCGGAGACCGCCGACCAGCCGCCGCGAAATTTGAACGACCCCGTGTGCTGTAAGGCTTCCGTTTTGAGGAAGATGCGGCGGGCGGCGAGCTTGTCCAGAAACGGTGAGGTCAGCATCGGGGTGACGCGGGCATGGCCTTTGAGGCGTGTCGCAGCCGCCTCGATCATGTCGATATTCATGCGATTTCCCCCAGCCACGCGTTGAGTGTCAGCAAGGCGCCGGGTTCATCGAGGAACGGGACGTGGCCGCGGTCGGGCACATCGACGAACAGCATGTCGGGGCGTTTGGCTTGCATCTTTTGGGCGGTTTCCAGCGTCAGCAGGTTGGAATTTGCGCCCCGGATGAGCGCCAGCGGCAGGCCATCCAGCGCGTCGAAAAAGGGCCAGAGGTCCGGGTTGAGATTTTGCGGCCCGCCAAGCACCGCCTCGCGCAAGGCGGGGTCGTAGTTGAAGGTCAGGCCTTTGGCGTCTTCGATATAGTGGCGGTCGGCTTCCTGCTGCCAGCGGCTTTCGGGCACCTTGGCAAAGCCGGGCAAACGGGTGGAGAGGGCTTTGACCGCGTCGCCGCGCGTTTTGAAAGCAGGGCGGCGGCCGAGATAATCTTTGATGGCCTCTAGCCCGGGGGCCGCGATTTCGGGGCCAATGTCATTCAGGCAGACGCCGGTCAGGCGGTCCTTGACGGTGGCGGCCAGCCCCATGGCGATGATGCCGCCGCGCGACGTGCCGAGGATGGCGGCTTTGTCGATGCCAAGGTGGTCGAGCAGCTCGACCGCGTCGAGGCCCTCGCGTTGCAGCGTGTAGGTGTCCGCGCCGGACCAGTCGGATTTGCCACGACCGCGATAGTCCAGCCGGATCAGGCGGGTGTTTTGCAGGTGCGGGGCCACATAGTCGAAGTCGGACCCGTTGCGGGTCAGGCCCGCGAGGCACAGCACCGGCAGGCCCGCGCCTTCGTCAGTGAAATGCAGCTTTGCGCCGTCCGAGGCGGTGAATTCGCTCATAATCTGGCGGCCAGATCGGGAATTGTGGTGAGGTCTGTCAGAACATTTGACGGCGTCCATGGCAGGCGGTCCATCGGCTCGCCCGCGCGGTTGACCCAGACAGTTTGAAAGCCGTATCCGGCGGAGGCGGCGGCGTCCCAGCCGTTGGAGGAGACGAAAAGCACATCCTCGTTTTTGCAATGGAACCGCTTGCCCACCAGATCGTAGACGGATTTGTGAGGCTTGAAGACGCCGACACTTTCGACGCTGAGCACGTCATCGAGCATCTCGCCCAGCCCCGCCGATTGCACCGCCCCGTCCAGCATGGCGGGGGACCCGTTGGACAGAATTGCGGTGTTGAGCCCGGCCTGTTTGAGCGTGGCGAGCATGTCGGGGACCTCCGCATAGGCCTGCAATTCCCAATAGAGCTGCAACAAGCGCTCACGCAGTTCGGCATCGTCGAGGCCGTTGTTTTCCATGGCCCAGTCCAGCCCGTCCTGGGTGACGTCCCAGAAATCACCATGCGCGTCGGCCACCGCGCGCAGCCATGTGTATTGCAGCTGCTTGAGACGCCAGTCGGAGGCCAGTTTCTGCCAGCATGCGGCCAGCGCATCGCGGCCGGGTTCTTCTGCCGCGATGCGGGCGGCGGCGGCGACGTCGAACAGCGTGCCGTAAGCGTCAAAGACGCAGGTGGTGATGGGCATGATGGCTCCTCCTGCCGCGCAGAGTTGCACAAGCGCCGCGAGAGGAAAACACGAGAATCGTGTTATGGTGCGGCGTGACCAAAAAGGAGAGAGCGATGAGCGAGACCCACGGAACCGTCCATTGGACCGAATTGAACACCCATGATGTGGAGGCCGCGAAGGCCTATTACGCAAAGGTCTGCGGCTGGAGCTTTGACGAGATGCCGATGGATGAGGGCGCGTATTACGTCGCCATGAAGGGCGAGGAGATGGTGGCGGGGCTGTTCGATTTGGCCCTGATGCCAGAAATGAAGGACCTGCCGTCGCATTGGCTGACCTATCTGGCGGTGGATGATGTGGATGCATCCGCGACCGACACCGAAGCCATGGGCGGCACCATCATCCGCGCGCCTTGGGATGTGGATGGTGTCGGGCGCGTGGCGATTGTCAGCGACCCAAGCGGGGCGGCTTTTGGGCTGATGACGCCATCTTGATTGCGCTGCGCTATGCGCATCGCCGTGGCGGGGGCGTCGTCATTGTCGCTCGGACCAATGGCGCGACAACGACGACCCCGCGTCGCTGACGCTCCTCCCCCCGGGATATTTTTGGAACAATGATGGTTAGAGGTTCTCGCTTTGGGGCATGCCCAGCACGTGGTAGCCGCCATCGACGCGGATGATCTCGCCTGTGGTACACGCGCCCGCATCTGAGGCGAGATAGACGGCGGTGCCGCCGACCGCTTCGAGCGTCGCATTGGCCCGCATCGGCGCGTTGGCCTCGGTCTGGCGGAAGGTTTTGCGCGCGCCGCCGATGGCCGCCCCGGCCAGCGTTTTCATCGGACCGGGCGAGATGGCGTTGACCCGGATGCCGTCAGGGCCAAGATCGTTGGCCAGATAGCGGACGGTGGATTCCAGCGCCGCCTTGGCCACGCCCATCACATTGTAGAAAGGGGTCACACGGTTGGAGCCCTGGTAGGTGAGCGTGAGCAGCGTGCCGCCCTCGGCCATCATCGGGGCCGCGCGTTTGGCCACGTCGATCAGCGAGTAGCAGCTGATGACCATCGAGTTCTTGAAGTTCTCGCGCGAGGTGTTGATGAAGCGGCCGGTCAGCTCGTTCTTGTCGGAGAAGGCGATGGCGTGGACCACGAAGTCCAAGCTGCCCCATTTGTCCTTCAGCGTGTCAAAGCAGGCGTCCAGCGACGCGTCATCTGTCACATCCACATCGACCAGAATGTCGGAGCCAAGGCTTTCCGCCAGCGGGGCCACGCGTTTGCCAAAGGCTTCGCCCTGATAGGAAAACGCCAGCTCCGCGCCCTCGGCGGCCATGGCGCGCGCGATGCCCCATGCGATGGAGCGCTCATTCGCGACCCCCATGATAAGGCCGCGCTTGCCGGTCATCAGATTTGCCATGGGAATTAGTCCTTAAACTTGGAAAGCAGCATCGAGCCGTTGGTGCCGCCAAACCCGAATGAGTTGGTCATCACCGTGTCCAGCCCCGCATTTTCGACCAGCGACGTCGCAATTTCGGCGGGGTCCAGCGCGGGGTCGAGCGTTTCGACATTGATCGACGGCGCAATGAAATCATTCTCCAGCATCAGCAGGCAATAGATCGCCTCCTGCGCGCCGGTGGCGCCTTGGGAGTGGCCGGTCATCGACTTGGTGGAGCTGATCGGCGGGGTCGCGCCTTGGCCGAAGACGCGGCGCACCGCCTCGACCTCGCCCACATCGCCCACGGGGGTCGATGTGCCATGCGCGTTGATGTAGCTGACCGCGCGGTCCTCGGGGATGGTGTCCAAGGCGATGCGCATGGCGCGTTCGCCGCCCTCGCCGGAGGGGGCGACCATGTCGGCCCCGTCTGACGTGGCGCCGAAGCCCGTGACCTCGGCATAGATTTTGGCCCCGCGCGCCTGCGCGTGTTCCAAGCTTTCCAGCACCACGATGCCGCCTCCGCCTGCGATGACGAACCCGTCGCGATCCGCGTCAAAGGCGCGGGACGCCTTGGTGGGGGTGTCGTTATATTTGCTGCTCATCGCGCCCATGGCGTCAAACAGGCAAGACAGGGTCCAGTCCAGCTCCTCCCCGCCGCCGGCGAACATGACGTCCTGCTTGCCCAGCATGATCTGTTCCGACGCGGCCCCGATGCAGTGCAGCGACGTGGAGCAGGCCGAGGTGATCGAATAGTTGATGCCCTTGATCTGGTAGGCCGTGGCCAAGTTGGCCGAGATGGTGGAGCCCATACATTTGGGCACCGCAAACGGCCCGATGCGTTTGGTGGCCCCGGTGCTGAGCACGGATTGATGCGCCGCAAACATGGCCGAGGTCGACGGCCCGCCGGAGCCTGCGATCAACCCGGTGCGCGGGTTGACGACGTCGCTGTCCTCAAGCCCCGCATCGGCAATGGCCTGTTCCATCGCGATATGGGCATAGGCAGCCCCCGGCCCCATGAACCGCAGGCGGCGTTTGTCGACATGGTCCTTGATGTCGATCTTCAGGGTGCCGGCAATCTGGCTGCGGAACCCGTGCTCGGCCATGATGTCGGAGGCCTCGACCCCTGATGTGCCCGCCTTCAAGGCAGCGGTGACTTCCTCAGCGGTGTTCCCGATGGGGGAGACAATCCCCAGTCCAGTGACGACGACGCGACGCATGGGCGTGCTCCTTCAATTGGTCACACCCTATTTAGGGCGCGTGAAAAGGGGGGGCAACCAATAAGCCAACAGCCGAACATGACAGGATACGCCACCGACAGCTTCATCTTGGCAAAAATACCTCGGGGTGCGGGGCAGAGCCCCGCGTGTCGACGCGCAACGCGCGGCGAAACAGTCAGCTTTCGCTGAGCGCCACTTTCATGTCCTTGACCTCGTAGATCACCTCGCCGTCGGCCTCGACGATGCCGTCGGCCACGCCCATGGTCAGGCGGCGGGTTTGGATCGCCTTGGTGAAGTCGATCTTGTAGGTCAGCATCTTGCGGTCCGGGCGCACCATGCCCTTCAGCTTCACCTCGCCCACGCCCAGCGCGTAGCCGCGCCCCTGCCAGCCGCGCCAGCCAAGGTTGAAGCCGGTCAGCTGCCACAGCCCGTCAAGGCCAAGGCAGCCAGGCATGATGGGGTTGCCGGGGAAGTGACAATCAAAAAACCAAAGGTCCGGTTTGATGTCGAACTCGGCCAGCACGTGGCCTTTGCCATGCGCCCCGCCATCGCCCGAGATGTCGGTGATGCGGTCCATCATCAGCATGGGCGGCTCTGGCAGCTGGGCGTTGCCGGGCCCAAACAAGTCGCCGCGTGCACATTTCAGCAGGTCGTCCCTGTCAAAGCTGTTTGGATAGTCAGACATTGGTTAACCGCCTCTATATCTCGTCATTTTTGCTCCACAGCATCTAGCACTGGGCATTGCGCCCCTGCAAGGCCACCCAGATGCGAAGAATTTGCAAATTCGTTTGAAACATAGGGGCCAAGCGCTCTATATATAAGCGTAAGGCAGGTAAGGAACCCACTTGGCATGACCACCGAGACAATGAAACGCAGCACCGACTGGCTGGCTGGCGCGGGGCTCAGGCCCACGCGGCAACGTTTGGCGCTGGCTGAATTGCTGGTGGGCGACGGGCAAAACCGGCACGTGACGGCGGAAAGCCTGCATGCCTCAACCGATCGCTGCGCGGAAAGCGTGTCGCTGGCGACGGTCTACAACACGCTGCGGGCGTTCTGCGACGCGGGGCTTATCCGCGAGGTCATGGTGGACGGCACCAAGTCCTATTTCGACACCCGCGTTGACGACCACCCGCATTTCTTCTGGGAAGATACCCGCGAGCTGACGGATGCACCCAAGGAAGAGCTGGAAATCGCAGGGCTTCCCGACGCGCCAAAAGGCACCGAGATTGCCTCCGTAGACGTGGTGATCCGGCTGCGCCGCAGCTGATCCGTCAACTCGGCTGCGCCAACGCGGCGCAGTCCGACCAGATTTGCGCGACATCTTCCAGCTGAACAATCCATGACAACGGGATGCCCTTTGGCGTTGCAATGCCATGCACCGCCCCCATCACCGCGCCGATGAGTATGGATCGCCCCGCATTGTCGCCGCCGGCCAGCGCGTTGCGCTCGACCGCGTCTTGGTAGCTGGTTGCGTGCCTGAGCACGTGGAACATGACCGGCCCCGCTGTCGGCAAATGGCAGGCGCGGCCCACCTTGCCTGCGTAATCGGTTGAGTTGTCGTCAGACGTGGACAAGGCGTCAGACAATTCCGCCTTGATCGACGCATCGGCCCCGTCGGCTGCGGCCTGCAGGGCGCTGGCGATTGCCTCGCCGCGCAAAACGCGGCCCAACATATCGGCAAAGGCCTGCGCATAAGCGTCCGCCACCGCGTTCACATTGGTGACATGCGTGGCTTGGGTGACCATGTCGGCCAGCGCTGACGTGCCCGCGTAGCTGGCCATGATGGCGGGCAGGCGCGCCACCGCAGGGTTCTGGTCGTCGTCGCTGCCAGACGGGGTTTGCCCCGCTGCGATGTTGTCCAACGCCGCGCGGGTCGGGCGGTCGATATAGCCGCGGTAGCTGCCCCCTGCCCCGAAATGGGCCGCAAAGGCCGCCTGATACGCGGCCACGTCGAACGCCCCGCCCCGCGCATTCATCGACTGGATCGCCAGCCGCAGCACCTCCCCGTATTGGGTCAGCATGCCGTTTTTGCGCCCGCCATGCGCAAAATAGCCCTTCACCCCGTCGTAGTTCCGGGCATCCACTTCCACAAAGCTGGCACCACCATGCGTCCTGGCAATCTGCGCAATCCGGTCCGCGTCATAGATCCAATGGACCCCAAGGCAGGCCGCGTCTGAAACAAGCGCCCCCAGCAACATGGCGGATGTATCGGGCTTGGTCATTCGGACGCTCCTGTTTGGCAAGGGTGGCGATCCCTGCAGGACTCGAACCTGCAACCTACTGCTTAGAAGGCAGTTGCTCTATCCAGTTGAGCTAAGGGACCGTTATTGACGGTTTTGCGTCCACCCTGCCCCAAACGCAACCCTTTCCTTTTGGCCCCGCCCTGCCTAAACCTGAACGCAGTTCAGAAAAGAGGCCACCATGGTCGGCAAAGTCCAAAAGAAGCGTGAAGAGCTGCGCCGCAAGCTGGTCGACATTGGCGAGCAGCGCATCATGCAGGGCGGTATCGAGGAAATCCGCGTCCGCGATCTGGCCAAGGATGCGGGCTGCGCGGTCGGGGCCATCTACAATGTCTTTGGCGATCTGAACGATCTGGTCATGGCCGTGAACGGGCGCACCTTCAAACGCCTTGGCACGCATGTGCAGGAATCGGTGAACGCGCATCCCGAAGCCGATGACCCGGTGTTTGTGCTCATCACCATGGCGCATGCCTATCTGGATTTTGCCATGACCAACACCTACGCGTGGCGCACGCTGTTTGATCTGGAAATGTCCACCGACCAGGAGGTCCCCGAATGGTACCTCACCGAGATGGAGCAATTGCTGACCCTCATCGCCAAGCCGTTGATGCGCAATTTCCCCGATATGAGTCGCGAGGATATCATGTTGATGACCCGTGGGCTGTTCTCTTCCATCCATGGAATCGTGCTTTTGGGCCTCGAAAAGCGCATTTCCGCCGTGCCGACGGACCAGTTGGAAAGAATGATTTCTCTTATTCTCAGTAACTTAGCATCTGAATCTCCAATTTTCTGAACGACGTTCATATTTTTTCTTGAACTGCGTTCACGAATCGCTCATGTTTATTTCATGAACAGCGTTCACAAAAACGCATCACTGGAGAACGACAATGTTTGGAACACTGAGAACTTTGATGATCGGCGCGAATGCCCGGGCCGAAGAGCGGGTTCGCGACACCTACGCGATCGAACTGATCGAGCAGAAAATTCGGGAAGCGCAAGCCTCCCTGCATGCCGCCAAAGGCACGCTTGCCTCGCTGATCCAGCGCCAGCGCGCCGAAGCGAAACAGGTGCAAGGGGTCGAAACCCGCATCACCGACCTGACCACCCGTGCCAAAATGGCGCTGAAAGACGGCAATGACGATATGGCCGCGCAAGCCGCCGACGCCATCGCCTCGCTGGAAAACGAATTGGAGGGACGCAAACAAACCGTCGCCCGACTGGACCAGCGTATCAGCCAGCTGCAGCACTCGGTCGAGGTCGGCCACCGCCGCATCGTGGACCTGAAACAGGGCCTGATCTCTGCCAAGGCCGTGCGCCACGAGCAGCAAATCCAGACGCGGCTCAACACCACCATCCGCTCCCAATCGAGCGTGGAGGAGGCCGAGGAACTGATCGCCGAGGTCCTTGGCAAGGAGGACCCGTTTGAACAATCGGAAATCCTGACCGAGATCAATCGCGGCCTCAGCCACGACACCCTCGCCGACCGCATGGCCGACAGCGGCTATGGCGCGGCCAACAAAACAACCGGCGCGGACGTCTTGAAGCGTCTGAAATCCAAGTAACGGCCGCCTCTGGTCACCACTGAAAACTCACAAAAGGAATACACCCATGTTTGGTTCTAACTCTAACAACGACAACGCCCTCATCATGCTGGTCAATCTGGCCGGTTCTCTGATCGCCTTGGGCATGTTGGCCCTCAGCCTCTACATGTCGCCCGACGTGCCGCTATCCACCAAAGGCTACTGGGCCATCGCAGTCCTGATGCTGTGCGTCAGCCTCATCAACTTCGTGAAATACCGCTTCGACGAGCGTATCGCGGCAGACCGCATCCAGCGGATCGAGGCCGCCCGCAACGAGAAGCTTCTGGAGGACTACGTCTCGACCGACAAAGCCGCCTAAGCCCCGGCTTCCGGCAACGGGCTGCTCGCCTGTCCCTCCCCCGATTTAGCAGCAGCCCGCCGCGCCCCCGCATCATTAGCGGGGGCGCGGTTTTTTGGGGATTTTTCCCCGTAAAATAAGGGGTTCCGACACCTAGCTGGCATATATCCGCCAAGAATTCTGCACAATCTATCGCGAGTTACTGCGGGGCAGACCGGCGTGCTTGCTGCCAGCTTTCGCGCCGGGTTTGCTTAAGGAGGACCTGGACAATGGCCACGAACGACAGCTCAAACCCCGCAACGCAAGGGGCGGATGTATTCAATGGAACGGCCGGAGCGGATACCTTCTCCGGCGGGCTCGGCGATGACACCATCAATGCGGGCGCGGGCAACGACATCATCTCGGGTGATGGCCCGGTACCGGGCGCATGGCATTACGAGACGTGGAACCATAATTTCGGGTCCACCGCCGGTCAGGCCTTCGACATCGAGACAAGCGCCGACAGTGTGCGCACCGGGTCGGGCTATGTCACTGACTTCAATGAAAGCAACCTGACCAACACGCTCCGCGGAACCACCGGCAACCCCGAAGACTTCGGGGTCATCTACACCTCGACCCTGAATGTGGTGCAAGGCGGCACCTACCGCCTGACGACCACCTCCGATGACGGGTCCACGATCCAGATCTTTGACAGCAACGGCGATCCGGTCAGCTTCTCGAACCAGACCGGCGGCGTGCGCGACTACCTCAACAACGACTTCCATCAGGGCAGCACAACGCGCTTTGGCGACGTGCAGCTGGACCCGAACGAAACCTATACCATCCAGATCAGGTATTGGGAAAACCGCGGCGGCGACATTCTTGATGCGTCGATCTCGGGTCCTGATACCGGCGGCACCGCCGAACCCTTGCTGACCTCCCCCATGATCGGGCTGCCGCCCGGCCCCGACTATTCGGTCACCGGCATCCCCGCCGGCGTAGAGGGCAACGATACGCTGAATGGCGGTGCGGGCGATGACATCATCGACGGCAATGGCGGCGATGACACCATCACAGGTGGCGCCGATAACGACACCCTTACCGGCGGCGAGGGGTTCGACACCTTCATCTAAAACGCGGGCGACGGTGACGACACGATCACCGATTTCAACACCGGCACCGGCCAGGACATCAATGACGGCAATCAGGCCAATAACGACTTTCTGGACCTGTCCGCCTATTACACCGACATCTTCGAGCTGCGCGCCGACATGCGCGACGACGGGGTCCTGAACCAATCCGTTGGCAATTTCAGCGACAACACCGCACTGGGCGGCTCGATCACCTTGGTCGGCGTCTCCGATCAGGACCTGACCGAGGACAATACCGCCGTGGCCTGCTTCACCCAAGGCACGCTGATTGAAACGCCCCAAGGCCCCCGCGCCATCGAGGACATCGCGCCGGGCGATCTGGTCTTGACACTGGACAATGGCCCGCAGCCGGTGCGCTGGGCCGGACAGCGCCGCGTTGACGGGCGGGGCGCATTTGCGCCAATCCGGTTTGAGGCCGGCGCCATCGACAACGACACCGCGCTGCTGGTCTCCCCGCAGCACCGGATGCTGCTGACCGACTGACGCGCAGAGCTGGTCGCCGGCGAGCCGGAGGTGCTGGTCTCGGCCTCCCATCTGGTCAACGACCTGTCGATCCGCCCGGTGCCTTGCTCGCAGGTCACCTACTGCCACCTGCTGATTGACGGGCATGAGCTGGTCAAGGCCTGTGGGGTTTTCAGCGAAAGCTTCCACCCCAACGCCTTCAGCCTGCGCGGCCTGGGCGCAGAGGCCCGCCACGAGTTGCTCGCGCTGTTCCCCGAACTGGCGGCACGGGACAGCGGCCGGTTCCAAACCGCGCGCCGCACCCTGCGCAGGTTTGAGGTGGGGCTGATGGACCGCTTCGGCTAAACGGGTCCGGGCGCGGTTTTTCTTGTAAAATGGCCGCGCTCCGCCCAGTTTGGGCGGCAACCAACTGGACACACAGCTCATGCGCCGCATCCTCGCCAATATCGCCGGACAGTTTCTGGCCCTTTTCGCGCAGTTCATCACATCCGCCCGCGCCGATTGGCGCGGCATCGAGCCGGTGAACACCCAGCGCATCTACTTTGCCAACCACACATCAAACGCCGATCTGCCCATCGTGTGGACCGTGCTGCCCCCCGCGTTAAGGCGGGTCACCCGCCCCGTGGCCGCCGCTGATTACTGGCTGAAAACCAAGGCCCGCGCCTTTATCGGCCCCGAGGTTTTTCGCGCCGTCCTGATCGACCGCCGCTCCGACCACCAGACCGAGGACCCGATCGCCAAGATCGTGGCAGCACTCGACGAAGGGGCGTCCATCATCATCTTCCCCGAAGGCGGTCGCAACCGCTCCGACGACCCGCTGATGCCCTTCAAGGCGGGGCTCTACAACATCGCGTCCAACCGCCCCCACGTGGATCTGGTCCCCACATGGATCGACAACATCAACTCCGTCATGCCCTCGGGCGAGGTGATCCCCGTACCCTTGGGCTGCACCGTCATCTTCGGGGCGGCCATGCGCGTCGCCAAGGATGAAACCAAGGACGCCTTCCTCCACCGCACGTCGCAAGCCCTCGCCGCCCTGCAACCCAAGCGGGAGGACGCGGCATGATGCCAGACATGCCAACAGAGACCAGCGCCTCGATCTTCGTGCTGTTTGGCGCGGCCTGCGCGCTGCTCATCATCGCCACGATTGCGGGCGAAATCCTGCGCCTGCGCCTCGCCCCCAAAGGCACGCACCCGACGGTGGAAACCTATGTCACCCGGCTGCATTCGTGGTGGGCGATGGTGTTCCTCTTTTCCATCGCGCTGCTCATCGGCCCCACCGGGGTCATCATCCTCTTCGCCTTCGCCAGCTTCGCGGCCTTGCGCGAATTCCTGACGCTGACGCGCAAGACCAAGGCCGACCACTGGGCGCTGATCGCGGCCTTCTACGTGGTCTTTCCCCTGCAATTCGTCTTCATCTGGATGGGCAATACAGGCCTGTTTTCCGTCTTTATCCCAATCTACGCTTTCTTGATCCTGCCGATCCTGTCGGTGATGCGCGGGGCCGGGAACAACTTCCTGTCGCGCATCTCGGAAACCCAATGGGGCCTGATGATCTGCGTCTTCTGCGTCAGCCACATCCCCGCGCTGGTCACGCTTGACGTCAACGGCTCGACCGGTCGCTCGGTGCTGCTGATCGCCTTCCTTGTCCTCGTGGTGCAACTCGGCGATCTCGCCGAGTATTTCACCGGACGCCGCATCGGCAAAACGCGCATCGCCAAATCCGTCTCGCCCAAAACCCGCGAGGGCGTGGCCTGCGGCGCTGCCTTCGCCGCAATCGTCGGCTTCCTGCTGTTCTGGATCACGCCTTTCAACCCGCTCATCGCGGCCCTGATCGCGGCCCTCATCTACCTCTTCGGCGTCGGTGGGTCACTGGTGCTGGCCGCCATCAAGGCCGATCGCGGCGTCAAGAACTGGGGTCACCTGATCCCGGGCCAAGGCGGCTTCGTCGATCAAATGGACAGTGTGGTTTTTGCGGCCCCGATCTTCTTCCACATCACGCGCTACTTTTACGGAGGCTAAGACGATGCGTCTCCTCGCCCCTGGTTTCAGCCTATTTGCGGGGCTCATGATGCTGGGGTTCGGCGTCATGGTGATGCGGGCCGTTGGGTGCTGGCCCGGCTGCGACGCAGGCGAAATCGCGGGGCTCAGCTGGACATTGCTGCCCGGCGCAGTGGTCACCGTCTCCAGCCTCACGGCCTGGCGCTGGATCAACAGAGAGGTAAAGCCCGCCCTTTGGGCGCCGCTTCTCTTCGTGCTGCTGGGACTTGCATCCCTCGTTGGTGCGGGCTTTATGCTCAGCCTCGGCCTGTCTGATCCAATGGAATATCTCGTCGTTCTGGCGCTGGCTATCTTTGCGGCGGCGCAGCTGCGCATCGCGATGCAATTGCGGCGGCCCGGCACAACCTAGCCCCTATCATTGTTCCAAAAATATCCCGGGGGTTTGGGGGCTGGCCCCCATTGGGCGGGGGTTTTGGGGGCAGAGCCCCCATTAGGCACGGGTTTGGGGGCAGAGCCCCCAATCGGTCGATGCGCGTCAGCGCAGCGAAATCAATGCGTCCAGACGCTCCGACGTGCTGTCGCAAAATTCTCGCCATACCCGCCTGGGCGGATCACCGGCTTGCGCTTCTTGGGTTCGGTCACGACGGCCTCGATGCCGCGGCCTTCGGCATAGTCCAGCGCCGCCTCTTTGGTGTCAAACGACATCTTCACCTGCGCCTGGGTGTCCGACGACGAGGTCCAGCCCATCAAAGGGTCCACGTCGCGGCCTGTTTCGTTCACAAATTCCAGCACCCAGCCCTTGGTCTTCGCCTGCCCCGAGGACATGGCGGTTCTGGCTGGCTGATAAATACGTGCGCGCATAGGGCAGGCTCCTTTTCGGTCACCTTCGGTATATCATGAAACCAAACCGGTTTTGCAAGATGGATTAGGGGTCCGACGGTAGACATTCCGGGGCCACATTCACGATCCATTCCCACGCGTGCAAAGTGTTGGCGTCGGTAAAGCGCGGCTCGCCCCCCAAAGCCAAGATTTCGGTCAGCAGGTTGCTGATCTCCCCGCCCGCATCGTTGTCCCCGCCTTGAAACATGATGTAGTGGAAGCTGTCATGCCCCTCATGCTTAAGGCCGAAGCAATGCCCCATCTCATGGGCGGCGACATACCCAAAAATGACGCTGGGCTGGCTGTCTCGGAAAGAGGCCGCCAACGCCTTGTCGGCGGCGGAGATGGCGTTCTCGCTCCTGAAATAAATTGGCCGCGACCAGCCAAAGGTTTGCCCATTGCTGGACTTCAGAAAAAACGTCCCGATCAATGGCAACGTGCATTTGCTGGCCCCCAACCCGTTGGAGACCACCACATCCTCAAAATCCATACTCAGCGTATCAGGCGGCTGCTCGCCCCATGTCAGCTGGTTGCGGCTGCGCGCTTCAAGCCACTGGGCCGGGGCGCCGCTCATCTTGATCCCCATCTCGCGGAATTTGCGTTCGGCGGTGTCGGTCTCGGCGCGCATCACGCGCTTGGACATGGCGCGCAGCTGAAACGGCGGCACGTCATCGTCGCCGTCCAGATAGGCGTAGATGTCGGAATAACGGACGCGTTGATCCCCCACCTTGTAGCGCAGTTCAAACCGGCTGCCTAAGAAGCAACGTTTGCGCCAAATGGGCGCGTATCCAGCGACGTCATACAGGTCGAACCGGTCGTCCTCGGCGTGCACGCTGCGCAAGCTCAGATGTGGGCTATCGGTGCTGACGACCATGATATGCGGCTCGTAGCCCCAATCGATCCCCCAGCTCCGCGACGCCAGGTCGCCGTGCTGCGCGACCGCCTTGCCGTCCACCACCACAGGCGGCACCGCAGGGTCCGGCTGCCATTCCGAGGTTATCTTGCCTTGGTTCAAATAGTCCCGAACCTGTTTGCGGCGGCGGTCCTGAGCAAAAGCATCTCGCACACCGCGCGCACCCAGCGTGGCCCCGCCCGTGGCCGCATTGATCTGGCGCACCGCGCCATTCGTGGCGCCCCAGGCGATGTTTTCCGATGCGCTGCAAAAATCCAGCCGCGCGATGTCGGTGACACCTTTGCCGACGCCTTCGACAAATTCGGCGGTGCCCAGCAGCGTCTGCCGAAACCCGTCCAGAATCCCGGCGATGACGCCAAAGACAACACGCCCAACCGGGCCAAACCATTGCGCTATATCCAACACAAACCGTTTGGAAATGTCGGCCAGCTCCGAGACAACCCGAAACAAATCAGCGGCGTATTCGACCGCGGTGTCGATGACATCGAGCAGGTCGTACCAAAGGTCGATCACCGTGTGCAGCGCGCCGCGCCAGTCACAAAAACACGCCACACAAACGATAGCAGTGACGACGAACCGGGCCACAAGCGTCACGACATCGACCCAGATCTTCACCACCTTGCGCGCAAGTTCGCACACGGTCTCAAGCGCCCATTCGCCGACAACCTCAACTACGTATTCCACAACCCGCTCGACGATGGTCACGGTCCAGCAGAACCACTTGTTGCAGCACAGGCAAGCCCTGCGGCAGGGTCGTTCCTCGCAACGCTCCTCCGTACGCTCGCGCGTGCGTTCCACGGGTCTACGAATGGTTTCTTCAACCCAAACCCTGACTTCCGTGCATTTCTCCTCCCATTCCTCGAAAAACTCTTCGACCCTTTCGACGACCTCTTCCTGAATCCAGCGTCCGACGGTTTTGCAAACAGTCATGACGTCTCTCCGGCCAAGACCGCGGCCGCCCGCCATCGCCGCGCCATCAGCCGCAGTGCAAATAATGACAAAACCAGCGCCGCAAGCTTGCTCACAAACGCGGCCCCGACGGCGGCGGCAAACAAGCCCAAAGGCCCCGTCCACGTCTCAGGCCATGCCAGCCCATGCGACGCCACCCCAAATGCAAACACCGCCAGAAACGCCAGACCGGCGGGCAGGCACCCACAGACCGGCACGAACATTTGCACCATCTGGCTGCACAAAGGTCCCAGCTCACGCCTCAAATCAAGCCCGATCGTTACCTTCGACGGCCGATCCATCCAGTGAAGCGAGGTGACAAAGCGGGAAAAAGCGGCGGTGTCGGGGATATGCATAAGAAGACGTCTTCCAAGTCAGGAGCTAAAATACCCCATCACAAAAGCGGGCAATTCAGTCCTTGTAAAGTCCGGTGCTGTGCCAGCCTCCTGCCAGCTGCTGTCAGCACACTGACACCGCCGCCTTGAAGACGCGCACAAATATATCATCTATAGGGGCAACCCCAAGGAATCGCGCCATGCACAACAATTCGCCCGAAGCCATGCCCGAGCAGCAGCCGATCCTGAGCCACCCGGCCCCGGACGTGAAGAACCGCGACAAGATGGAAGGCGGCATCGCATTCAAGCTGCACACGGAATTCGAACCCGCAGGCGACCAGCCCACCGCCATCCGCGAGCTGACCCAAGGCATCAATGATGGCGACCGCGATCAGGTGCTGCTTGGGGCCACCGGCACTGGCAAAACCTTCACCATGGCCAAGCTGATCGAGGAAACCCAGCGCCCCGCCATCATCCTCGCCCCCAACAAGACGCTGGCGGCCCAGCTTTACGGCGAATTCAAAGGCTTCTTCCCAGAAAACGCCGTCGAGTATTTCGTCTCCTACTACGACTATTACCAGCCCGAGGCCTATGTCGCCCGCTCCGACACTTACATCGAGAAAGAGTCGCAGATTAACGAGCAAATCGACCGCATGCGCCACTCCGCCACCCGCGCGCTGCTCGAACGCGACGACGTCATCATCGTGGCCTCGGTGTCGTGCATCTACGGCATCGGCTCGGTGGAAACCTACGGGGCCATGACCCAGGACCTGCATTCCGGCCAAGAATACGAGCAACGCAAAGTCATCGCCGATCTGGTGGCGCAAGCCTACAAACGCAACGACCAGGCCTTCCAGCGCGGCACCTTCCGGGTCCGCGGCGACAGCTTGGAAGTGTGGCCCGCCCACCTTGACGACCGCGCATGGCGCTTGTCCTTCTTCGGCGAAGAACTCGAAAAGATCGTCGAATTCGACCCCCTCACCGGCCAGAAAACCGACACGTTCGACCGCGTCCGCATCTACGCCAACTCGCATTACGTCACCCCCCGCCCCACCATGCAGCAGGCCATCAAGGGCATCAAAAACGAACTTGCGATCCGCCTGCCCCAGCTTGTCGATGACGGCAAACTGCTTGAGGCCCAGCGCTTGGAACAACGCACCAATTTCGACCTCGAAATGCTGGAGGCCACCGGCGTCTGCAACGGCATCGAGAACTACTCCCGCTACCTCACGGGCCGCGCCCCCGGCGAACCACCCCCCACCCTGTTCGAATTCATCCCCGACAACGCCATCGTCTTTGCGGACGAATCCCACGTCTCTGTCCCGCAAATCGGCGGCATGTACCGGGGCGACTACCGGCGCAAATTCACCCTCGCCGAACACGGCTTCCGCCTGCCCTCCTGCATGGACAACCGCCCCCTCAAGTTCGAGGAATGGGACGCCATGCGCCCGCAATCGGTCTTCGTCTCCGCCACCCCCGCCGCGTGGGAGATTGAGCAAACCGGCGGCGTCTTCGTCGAACAGGTCATCCGCCCCACCGGGCTTCTGGACCCGGTGATCGAAATCCGCCCCGTCGACACGCAGGTCGATGACGTGATGGACGAAATCCGCCGCGTCACCGCCGCCGGCATGCGCACGCTGGTCACCACTTTGACCAAACGCATGGCCGAGGATCTGACCGAATACCTGCATGAAAACGGCATCAAAGTCCGCTACATGCACTCCGACATCGACACGATCGAACGCATCGAAATCCTGCGCGACCTGCGCCTCGGGGCCTTCGACGTGCTGATCGGCATCAACCTGCTGCGCGAGGGTCTCGACATCCCCGAATGCGGCCTCGTCGCCATTCTGGACGCCGACAAAGAAGGCTTCCTACGCTCGGAAACCTCCCTCATCCAAACCATCGGCCGCGCCGCGCGTAACGCCGATGGCCGCGTCATCATGTATGCCGACAAAATCACCGGCTCGATGGAGCGCGCCATGGGCGAGACCGAACGCCGCCGCGCCAAACAGATCGCCTATAACGAGGAACACGGCATCACGCCCGAGACGGTCAAGAAAAACGTCGAAGACGTCTTGGCCGGCCTCTACAAAGGCGACGTAGACATGAACCGCGTCACCGCCACGATTGACGCCCCCTTGGCCGGAGCCAACCTGCAAGCCGTCCTGGATGGGTTGCGCACCGACATGCGCAAAGCGGCTGAGAACCTCGAGTTCGAAGAAGCCGCAAGGCTACGGGACGAGGTGAAGCGGTTGGAAACCGTAGATTTGGTGGTGTCGGATGATCCCTTGGCCCGTCAGTACGCCGTGGAGAAAGCCGTCAACGAGCAGCAGAAAATGGCTGGCCGGAGCACTGCTGGCAGACCGGGGCAAAGGGGTGGTGTAAAGCGGCGGGGGAGGAAGTAACTATTCGTTTTGGGCTGTGTCGCTGAAATCCAATGGCTCCAGACCGTATGTTTTTCTTAAAGCGTTGATAGCGAACTCTTTTTTTGCTTGTTCTAAGCGAAAATTTACGTCGTACTTTAGAGCTGCCTCAAATCTCTCAGCATCACGACGATCTTGATACCCCATCAAAAAGCCCATCAGTAAACAGGCCGAAAAAGAAGCAATAGCAACACCAACCAGTTTCTTGTTCTGCTGATCTTGGCCAAACAAAAAAACTGCAACACCACCGAAAAGACCAAGCGCTGCCGGCAACAATTGTCCAAGAATTGCAACTCTACTAAACCCAGCTAAAAAGCCGGCGGCGTAAGCTAGAAGGCCGAAGCCCAGCGCAGTGCCGATCGCTGCTCCGAGCTCAGAACGTTCTCTTTCTCGATCTGCTTTCTTGAAATTGAAGCCGTCGGCAAAGGCCAGAGAAATATAAATGCCGAAGGCTACAAAAATTACGCACACTAGCGCCGCGCCCAGTTCTAAGAACGCCAACTGTAATGACAATTTAGTTTACTTTCAAATAAGTGCTTAACCCGGAATTCTTTCAAACGCCCAAGGCACACTGGGCTTTCCTTCCCCACCATCTTTCCAATAAGTTCCCCAGTCAGAACCCCATTCTGTTCCAAACGAACCAGACGTTCCAGTAGACGCGGCAGACTTCGGCGCAAGGCAGTCTAAAAATCTCATTTGCTGTTCGATTCTCATAGCACCGCTGATCGCATTTTCGATCACCTGTGCACATTCACCACTAGCTGCATCACCAACGCCGGTGGTTGTCATAAAGCCAAATTTGTCAATATCATATACTGGCATACTGTCTGCCAAGCACGCACTAGCAGACAATATGCCAGAAATAATGATTGTGATAATGCGCACGGATTTTTTCCTTCAGTTGGCAGATATATAGCATCATTTCATAAAAAATGCAATTTTTAGTTAAGCTTCTTAGGTGCAGCGAAAAACTTTAGCTTCTATATTCGCCGTATTTTTTACGAACTTTAGAATTTTCTGGAAAACAGCCGTCTACCGGCTCAATGTATGTGTACACTTTCCAAAGATGATTTCCAGTTTCATCGAGATGATAACCGCAAAACCCACGCTAAACTCCCCACCATGCACCTCATATTCCTCCTCCTCGCCCTCCTCCCCTTCCAAGCCCAAGCCTGGACCTTCACCCCTGGCCAGATCTGCCGCCTGACCCACGAAACCCCCGATGCCAAAATCGAACTCACCTACGACCCCGCCAAGCCGCTCTATTCCGTCACCATCAGCCGCGCCGCGCCGCTGCCGAATGTTGAACCCTTCACCATGCGCTTCATCGGCGCCGCGGGCCGGGTGATCTCCACCCGCAGCCACACGTTCAACGACGAAAAAACAGCCGTCACCGCCCAAGACCAAGGCTTCGGCAACGTGCTGGACGGGTTGCAATTCAACAATACCGCCGAGGCCATCCTCGGCACCACCACCATCCAATTCCCGCTGGACGGCGCGGCCGAGCCCACGGCGCAGTTCCGCAAATGCGAGACCTCCGCCGGTGTCTAAGCCAAGGGTGACACGCGCCCCGGACCGCATTACGCTCCCCCCATGCCAATAACCGCTTTCGACCACGTCAACATCCGCACCGCGAACCTAAACGCCATGACCAAATGGTACGAGGAGATCCTGGGCCTGACCTCCGGCCCGCGCCCCGATTTCGGGTTCCCCGGTGCCTGGATGTATCTGGGCGAACACCCCGTCGTGCATCTGGTTGAAACAGCCACCCCGCCCTTGGCGGGCGGCGACGTCACGCTGGAACACGCGGCCTTCCGCGCTACCGACCTGACGGCGTTCATGGAGGTGTTGGCCGCGCGGAACGTCGCCCACAAGGCCGCCCGCATCGACAGCATCGGGCTGACCCAGATCAATATCTGGGACCCCGACGGCAACCATATTCACGTGGATTTCAAAGATACCTCGCCGCCTTAACCAAACTGCAATACGAATCCCCGCAAGCTGGCCCCGCAACGACATGCGGAGGCACCAAATGGCTGACAAAGATCCCCTCGCCCTGCGGCACGGCGCGTTTATCTCGACCATCTGGTCGCAGATCGCGGAGGCGCGCAAACTGGTCACCCAAGGCCCCAGCACCAGCCAGTCTGCGACCCAGCTCAGGCGCATCCGCCATCTGCGCAAGCAGGTCCACAAGGTCCACCAGATCGAAATGCAGCGGCAGGATTTCTCCACTCCCGCGATTGATGGCTGGTTCCAGCCGGTGGAGGAAAGTTTGGAAAAGGCCGAAGACTATTTCGCCGCCCGCGTCATCTGCGCCACCGTCACGCAGGCTCAGGCCGCGCCAACCCATGCCACCTAGAAAAGCCCGCGCCCCAACAACGGGGCGCGGGCCATCAAGCCTCGGGCAATGCGCCTAGAACGGGTTGTCCACCCGGCCCACGACATTGACCCTGCCCTTCAACGGCTCGGGCCAGGTCAGCCAGACCTCGCCGCCGCCGGTCCCTTTTTCAGGCTCCGCATAGGGCACGGCGTATTCCTTGACGTTGCTGGTGTTGCGCAGCGGCCCGTCGGCCACCACGCCCGTCACATTGCGCACCCGCCCGCCAAAGGGCATCCAGTCGGAAAAGTCGCACACCCAGGTCTGCAGGTTCGACGTCTCGCTGAATTGCAGCACCGCCGGGCTGGCGGTCCATTGGGCGATGCTGTGATAGGTGTTGGCGGACCATTCGATGTTGCGGAACCGCGAGACATCAAGCTCGGCAATGCTGTCATCCACCGCGTCCACCCGGTCGATATTGCCGTCAAGCGCCTTGAATGTGTTGCCCGTCACCGCCAGCCCGTTGATGAAATGCCCTGGCCCGTAGGGCTTGGCCACGATGAAGCGGAACCACGGCCCCACCCGCGACGAGGTGAAGATGTTGCCAATGATCGACAGCGACCCGTAGCTCAGCTCGCTTGACTGGTCCGGCTCGGCGTCATGCTCGTTGTTCCATTCGATGAAGGCGTTGTCGATATGGTTCCCGTTGAGCATGTTCTTGCCGTTGCCGCTGGTCAGCACCAGCCCCGCCTTGCGGGTGCCGTTCTGTTCGTTGTCGCCTTGGAAAAAGTGGTTGCCCAAAATCATGTGGCCCGACCCGTGCACAATCGCCCAATGCCCCCATTTGATCGCCCGGTTGTCGCGCAGCTTGACGTCGTTGGCGTTGATGTTCAGCCCGATCACCTCGCGGTCTTGGGCCAGCAGCGGCTGCTCGTTGGAAATGAACTGGCAGCGGTCCACCATCATCCCCTGGCACCCGCGCCCAATCGACGTGATCCCCCGATCCAGCGGCCTGTTGAAGTAGCAGTCGCGGAAATGCCAGATCAGCCCCTGCGGGGAAATCATCACGCAGCTTGCATGCCCGTCGCCGCGAAAATCCACATCCGAGATGTTGAATTGGGCTAGATCCGCGAAACCGCTGAAATCAAGCAGGTATTTGAACCGTTTGAAGGTGTAGGTCTGGGTGCCGACCGCGTCGTAAAGCTCTTCGCTGATGTCAACGGTTTGCGCGCCCACGTTGCGTTCGGTCACATAGACCTCGCGCCCCACGCCCGCCCCCTCGATCAGGCTGCCCACGGCAATGTTGGCCACGTTGGCAACGTTCGAAAGCCGCCGCTTGTTCGACAGGGAATACTGCGCCGAGCTGGTCACCGTGTCGGTGTCCCACGCGCTGTCGGCAACCGCGTCAAACTGGCCATTGCGAATGACGCGGCGGGTGGCAAACACCGTCACATCCGGCACGCAGGCCTGCATATCAATCGGGGCGCGCAGCGCAATTGACCGCCCGCCCAGATCAAGGCTTTCATGGCTGGACTGCTTCAGCAGCGCCTGAAACGCCTTCTTGAACCCCAGCACCTCGTCGCCAAAGGCCGCGACATAGGCGTCGTAGTCAAAATTGGCCATCAGCGCCAAATACTTGTCATCAGGCATGGTCACGGTGCCGCGGAACCGCGCGGGGTTCTGGAATGTCACGCTGTCGCCAAGGAAATAGCTGCCCTCGGGCACCACGACCTCGCGCCCATTTGCCGCCGCGTCTGCCGCCTCGAACGCCGTCGCGTTGTCGGTCACCCCGTCGCCAATCGCGCCGTAATCCGTCACGTCGACCCAGTCCATCATGGTGCGCAGAAAAGCGCTGGTGACGTCGGTGATCTCGATGTCGTCAATCCGCACCACGCCGCCATTGGCCCCTGTCAGGTCCAGCCCGAAATGGCCATACAGCGCCTGCGTGCCCCAAGCCAGCGTCACGCCCGCGCGCGACCCGGTGCCGACAATGGCCGTCACCTCGGTGACATTGCCGTAGCTCGTCAGCGCCACCGCAGGCGCGCTCAGCGTCACCCCCGGAACCGCCACGCCGCCCGCGCCGCCCGCAAACCCCGCGACGCGCACATTTGGCAGGTTGCCCGACAGCGCCTTGATGCGCAGCTTCACCTGCAAGTAGCAGCCCGGCAGCAGCGGGGTTTCGGTCATGTAGCGCAGGGTTTGGGTGGTCTCGGTCTTCAGGATTTCCAGGCAGCCGCCAAAATCCTGATCCGCGGGCACATAGGCCGCGGTCGCAAACCCGTCATAGGTGGGGCTGCCCGGCGTCCCGTCGCCGCGCGACCACACATCCAAACCATTCGCAAATGGGGTCGGGTTCAACACCAGCCCCTCGGTAATCGCCTTGTTCATTCAAATCCCTTTCATCCAATAAACAGGCGCGTCCGAACCGGCGCGCGGCCACACAGGACCCCGAGCCATGCTCGATTGAGGTGATGATGCTCTGATTGGAAAACAGCCGGACGCGCCGTCCTGACGGGCGACAGGTCTAGCTGAAAGGGGTTAATCGCAGATTAAATGAGGGGGCCGCACCGTTCGCAGCCCCAACTCAGGCGTTTTCAGGCCGCCACGTCGGGCGCTTGCACCGGGGTCACACCATCAATCTGCCAGCCCGCGTCGGTCTCGATCATGGTGTATTTCATCACGATGGGCACGCCGTTGGCGTCGCGGAACAGCACCGTCTGGGACACTTGCCCGGCGCGGTCTTCAAAATCCAGAAACTGCACCTCGGACGGGCGCCAGACCATCGGGAAGCCCGATTTTACCATGCGTTCGAAATTTGCCGGGTTGCCAAACAGCCGTTTGATAGTTGGGGAGGCATAGGTAAATGCCTTGGCAAAATCATCTTCCTGAAAGGCGTCCAACTGGCTTTGGATCACGCCCACAACCGCCCCTGTTCGGGCGTCCTCGGCGCGTAGGGGCAGTGCGGCAAAGCACATCAAAACGAAAGCGGTCAATAAATGTCTCATGGCGTTCTCCTCTACCCTACTCACGTTAAAGTAGCGCAAAGAGTTTCAACGTCCATTGAGACAAATTTTAGCCAACCAGTTTGCCGTCCAGCGCGTCATCAATCAGCGCGATGGTTTCCGCGACCCCGTAAAGGGCGATGAACCCGCCAAAGCGCGGCCCCTGCTTGGCGCCCAGCAGCACTTCGTACAACGCGCCAAACCATGCGCGCAGCGGGTCAAACCGCTCCCGCCCACAGGCGAACACCTCCGATTGCAACGCCTCCGCGTCCAAGCCGCCCTCCCACGCAGCCAAGCGGCCCCGCAGGTCCAGCAACGCCTCGCGCTCCAGATCGGTGGCCAGGCGGTACTCCTTCGTGGGCTTCACGAAGTCGTTGTAATAGGCAATCGCAAAGCCCGCCGCCTGATCCAGATCAGGATGCGTATCAGGCGACGCCTCGGGCGCGTAGCGCTGGATAAAGCCCCACAGCTGCGCCTTTTCCTCGGCATTGGCCACCGCCGCCAAATTCAGCAGCATCGAGAACGGCACCACCATGTTTGACGCAGGCACGTCCGCGCCATGGATATGGAACACGGGGTTGTTCAGCCGCGCCTTGGTGTCCTGATCCGCGTAGGCCCGCAATTGCTGGTGGTACTCGTCCACCGCCTTGGGGATCACGTCAAAATGCATCCGCTTCGCCGTCTTCGGCTTGAGATACATAAAATACGACAAAGATTCCGAGGACGCGTAGGTCAGCCATTCGTCAATCGACACCCCGTTGCCGGTGGTCTTGGAAATCTTGTGCCCGTCGGCGTCCAAAAACAGCTCATACACAAAATGGTCCGGCTTCTTGCCGCCCAGAATTTGGCAGATGCGGTCGTAGATCGGCGTGTTGGTGGAATGGTCCTTGCCATACATCTCGAAGTCCACGTCCAGCGCGGCCCAGCGCGCGCCGAAATCGGGCTTCCACTGCAGCTTCACGTTGCCGCCGGTAACCGGCAGGGTCCATTCGCGGCCGTCCTCGTCGTCAAAGGTCACCTCGCCCTTCGCGGCGTCCACATGCTTCATCGGCACGTATAGCACGCGCCCCGTCTCGGGGTGGATCGGCAGGAAGATCGAATAGGTCTCGCGGCGTTCCTCGCGCAGCGATTTCAGCATCACCTCCATCACCGCGTCATATTTCTCGGCGCAGCGCAGCAGCACCTCGTCAAACTTCCCGGCGCGGTAGAACTCGGTGGAGGAGATAAATTCGTACTCAAACCCGAAACGGTCCAGAAAGCTGTTCAGCTTGGCGTTGTTATGCGCGCCAAAGCTGTCATGGGTGCCAAACGGGTCCGGCACATCCGTCAAAGGCCGCTGCAGATGCGGCTCCAGCAATTCCGGCGAGGGCACATTGCCCGGCACCTTGCGCATCCCGTCCAGATCGTCAGAAAAGCAAATTAGCTTGGTCGGGATGTCGCTGATAACCTCAAAGGCGCGCCGGATCATGGTGGTCCGCGCCACTTCCCCAAAGGTGCCGATATGCGGAAGCCCTGACGGACCGTAGCCGGTTTCAAACAGCACATAGCCCTTCTGCGGGGCGCCGCCCTGAAAGCGTTTCAAAATCTTGCGCGCTTCTTCAAACGGCCAGGCTTTGGAATTCATCGCTTCGTCACGCAGGTCGGACATCTCAGGTCACTCTCGAAAAAAGGGTGCGTCCAATACGCACTCGGGTGCTGCTACCTATTGTGCCAACCCCTGCGCGTCAATATTCTGCACTGCAACATGCCCATTCCAAGAAAGCCCGTTCGATGCCCACAGGCGCAACCGCCCTCTCCCCCCAAGACGCGCTGGTCGCGGTGATGATGTCGGTGTCGATGTCGGATCAAAACATGCGCACGTCAGAACTTCTGGCGATCCAGCAGGTGGTCAACCACCTGCCCATCTTTGCCGAATACGATGTCGACCGCATCAACAAGGTCGCGGCCACCGTCTTCGATCTGTTCGAGGATGAAGACGGGCTCGACGCCCTCTTCGGCCTGATCCGCGAGGCCCTGCCGACCGAGCTATACGAGACCGCCTACGCCTTCGCCTGCGACGTGGCCGCCGCCAGCGCGCATGTGGGCCAGGAAGAGCTGCGCCTGCTCGAAGAACTCCGCTACGCCCTCTCCCTCGACCGCCTCGCCGCCGCCGCCATCGAACGCGCCGCAAGGGCGCGGTATATGGTGGTTTAGGGGAAGCATTTCAGCGTCCCTAAAAGGCGTCTGTCAGGGTCAGGTCCAACGCAAAACCCTCAGCCCCCACAGACGGGTCGAACTCTGCAGGCATCTCTATGAACAAGTCTTGGCTGGTCGTGCCGACCGCTAGATGCGGTTTTTCAAGGCACCCGGCCGTTAGATCCAGGATCATGCCGTCGTTCACTACGAAGTCCAGGGCGGTGAACTGCTCGGTCGGCACTGCTGGTTCATGACGGCCAAACATGAAGACGTCTTGGCCCGAAAGCTCCGTTGTCACACCTACGACCGGGCTGTCCGGTGCAGTCAGGTCGTCTGAAGCGACGGCGAGCATCTGCTCGGTAACCGGCGCGCCCTCGTTCATGACCTCGTAAACGACGTCATTCCAAAGCTCCGGCATCCCTGCCTCAGCGGCGCGGCCGTATATGTTGCCCATTTCGCCAAACATGAAGGACGTTATCGTTGGCGTGTCTGTTGCCAAAAAGCCGAACGACATCGATAACCCCTCGCCCGTGTCGGCGGGGTCAGACGGAATACCTTCAAAAAGCTCGTAGGCGAGGTAAGTCGCGAGCAGGCCAAACAGGGTCATCAGCTGAAGCGATGATTGGCGGCGCTGGACCCGCACCTTCTGTTTGGAAAGCGCTTTATGCAGCATCATTCGGCCAATGTCTTCAGCCAACGGGTCGTTGGGCTTGTGGGCGGCATCGTTAGGCTCTTCGGCGTCATTCACCAGGTCAAGCAGGTCGCGGACGATATCCTTGCTCGGGCCGTCAATGTACCGAAACCGATTGGCGTCAAAAGTGACCCGTGACTGCGGAGGGGCAAAGTGTTGGCCGTCAAAGGGCAACACTGCCTGCGCAGGGGAATGCGGAAGAAAGCCGCTCGACACGCTCAGCGGGCTATTCGGGCCACCAAGGCCGTCACGTTTTAGCATGACCAAATCAACGGTAAAATCAGGGGTGGTCCTGGCAGAGGGTTTGTGGCGACGCGCGGCCTTGTACAGCTGCAACCAGCCCCCTTGATCCACGGCGGAAGGGCGGCTGGTGCCGCGCAGCACATCCATTGGTAAGCAGATATTGAGAAGCTGTTCGGTCTTGGCGTCCAACGCCCGGTCGGGACGGTGCAACATGGCTCTGTATTTCAACAACGAACCGAGAGTTAATCTAGACATGATCGTCCTCCTCTTCATCCGTAAGCTGGGTCGCGATCAAGTCGGTTGCACGTGACAGTATCAGCGACATGAGGCTGTTCAGCCTGCTCGTTCCGGATATGGGTTTGTATGTGGGGCGCGACTCGTCTCGGTGCAGAAGGCCATAAATACGCATGGCGTCGCAAATTCTGGACACCAGCTGCGATATGCATTTCGCTTGCGCCGGGTCGAGCCCCATGCGTTTTCCGATGCTGTCCGAAAGCGCATTTTGCGTGAGGCCGCGGCCTTGCTTTCCGGTGTTTCGCACATGGCGGTTCTTTGCAAGCGCTCCGTCGGACACATAGCTGCTTTCGCGCCAAAGTATAAAGCAAATCTGAAACCCAAGATTACTGGTCAAAAGCCCCTTGGCGGTATGCTCGTTGCTGAACCGCTTGGCGCGGATCAGTTCGTCTTGCAGCTGAAGAGCGGAGGCGCTTTTTTCGAGGTTATCTAGGTACTCGCTTAGGATGATGCAGATTTCGTTCCCGCAGCTCAATATCAGGTCTCCGGTCGCCAGCAAAATGGCTTGTTCCGTCGAAAGCTGTTCCTGGTCGAGTTCTGTTTTTTCTTCTAAGTCTTGGTCCATAATTGCAATTTCCTCGGTTAAAAACCGCCTCTTCCCAAGTCAGTATGTCCGTTAGCGGCGCTCTTCGTCTATTCCTCAAATTGTTGAAACAGCTTCATCTAAGTTAAACTGTAAAGAATTTGTACAAACAACTCATTGTAATTATTGTCTAAAATTGAGAACTTCTTGATTCCTTCCTAGATGTTTTTCCATCAGGAGGAACACAAATGGAATGGACATCTGCCGTAAATGATTTGGTGCAAACCGCCACAGCGCTTAGCTCTTTGGGGATAAGTGGAGCGATCTTTTTCGCTGACCGCCGCCGGAAAAAACGCAAAAAACAGATCAGCCAGAAGCCAAAGACGATGGAGCATCAAACGCAGCGCACCGACAGTGAAACAGAGTAAAGCAACCTTAAAGATCTCAATGTGGGAGCCTTAACCCTTTCGCCATAGTTTGGTCTACACCGAACTATGGCGAAAGGGTTAAGGCAGAAAATGCGTTCGAAGACCGTGCGCAGATACGCCTTGCGGAAATCTCACCCCCATATCCGTGCATCCACGTTTTGTACAAATTGGGTTTTGGCCTCTCGGATTTTACCCAATTTGTACAAAACTCCGTACAACTCGGAAAAATGGTTTACGCCCCGTGAACGACCGACCAGCGGCGGATCAACTGCTGTTGCAGCTTTTTGGCCCGCCCGTTGTAGCTGCGCGCACCTTTAGGTGCTTCCCGGTCATTCTTCGACAAAGCCCTGCGCCTTGGCACGTCAGAGGCAAAGATCGCGAAGGCCAAGTCCCGCCCGTCAGGCGTGCGGATATATCCCGCTAAGGCGCTGACAAAATTCAATGTTCCGGTCTTGGCCACCACCTTGATGGGGCTGTTTTGAATGACTTTGTTGTCGGTGTCCCGCACCGCGATATCCTTAAGGATCGGGCCCAGCTGCGCCTCCGCGCCCTGCGCCGTCAGGACCCTCACCATTTCCTGCGCGGTCATCTTGGTGCTGTCGCCCAGCCCCGAATGGTCCACAAAGCTCGCCTTGTTGATCCCAGCACGCCCCCGCGCCCAACCCGACATCGCGCGCCCGGACGCCTTTAACCCATTGGTTTTGCTGGTAGAAAGCCCGACAACTTCCGCCGTCAGATTGGTCGAAAACTTCAACATGTCGCGGCAGATGCGGCGCAGGTCGGGGCTCAGATGCTCCGCCAAAACGGTGCCTTGTGGCACCGAATTGGTCCGCTCCGGGAAGGGCAACGTGATCCCATGCGACCTTGCCACCGTCTGCAAGACGTCGCCCGCATAGATGTCAGAGCGCCGTACCGGCAGCCATCTGCCGCCTGCATTTCCGAGCGCCTTACGCGCCACGCTCCAATTCTCCCGCGTCGCAGAATTGGAATATGTAAAGATCGGTGTGCCCCGGTCCGCCACCTGCGTGCGCACAAAACCAACGCCGGGCCGCACCCGTTCGGATCGCGCATCCATGGTGATGTTGTAGCCCCCGCCAGAGCGCTTCCACTCCAGATAAACGCGGTTGAAATTCAGGTTTAACCCACTGATTCCAGGGTTATATCCAACTTGCACGGGCTGCGTGCCGTCGATCTGTTCAATGGACGGCAACGCCCCGCCATAGACCTTTAGCTTGCCCCGCACCTCGCGCAATCCGGCCAGCTTCAGCCGCCCCGCCAGCTCCAGCAGATCATCCGTCGACAGCGTCGGGTCGCCGCCCCCCACCAGCACCAGGTCGCCTTGCAGGACGCCGCCATTGATGGGCCCTGTCGCAATGATCCGCGTGCGGTAGCGATGCCCGCCGCCCAGTGTCTCCAACGCATAAAGCGCCGTCACGGCCTTCGCCACGCTTGCGGGCGGATGCTGCACCAAAGGCGCATGCGCCTCCAATATCTTGCCCGTCCGCGCGTCCGCCACCACGTAGCTGGCCTTGCCGCCAAGGTTCGCCGCCTCCACCAGCCGCGCCCCATCGGGCGCCGCTAACTTCGCAAAATCACTCGGTTTTGCGATCGGACGGGACGACCGGTCGGGCGCGTTCGCGAGCGCGCAACCTGCGGTTCCGTATAACAAAAAGGACAAAACGGTGCGGCGGCCATACCGGCCAAAATCAGACGGGTTCATAGGCCGGACTTTCGCCCAAGCCGAACACGGTGGCAAGCGGTCAAACACCCTGATACGCAAGCGTGATGGACCGCGCCCTGCTCACCGCCGCCGCGATCATGTCGCTGGGCATGTTGCTGATCCCCTTCGGGGACACGGCGGGCAAAATGATGACATCCGCTGGCATCCATCCGTTCTTCGTCGCATGGACCCGCTACCTGATCGGCATGGCGGTGCTGCTGCCATTCGCCTTCCACTACGACGCATTTCAGCTGCTGAAAAACTGGCGCATCTGGCTGCGCAGCGCGGTGCAGGTCTTCACCATCTGCACGATCCTCAACGCGCTATCAACCGAGTCAATCGCCAATGTTTTCGGGGCCTTCTTCCTTGGCCCGATGGTCAGCTATGTCCTGTCCATCTGGCTTTTGAAGGAACAGGGAAACGTCCTCCGTATCCTTCTTCTGGCCATCGGCCTGGGAGGGGTTTTCCTTGTCGTCAAACCCGGTTTCGGCATGACCCCCGGACTGGCATGGGCCGCGCTATCTGGTTGTTTTTATGGTATGTTCCTGACCGCGTCGCGTTGGGTCGCGCCGCTTGGCAAACCTGTGCATCTGCTGCTCACCCAGCTCATCATCGGGGCGCTGATCCTTACGCCGCTGGGCCTGATCCACCTGCCGGCGATCACCCCGAACGTCGCGGGCCTTGTGACGTGGTCCGCCGTGGCCTCCATGCTTGGCAACCTGTTTCTGGTCTTCGCCTACGCGCGCGCGGGCGCGTCAACGCTGGCCCCCTTCGTCTATGTGCAGCTGATCGGGGCCACGGCCTACGGGCTGGTGTTCTTCGGAAACTGGCCCGACCAAATCTCTGCCATTGGTATCGCGGTGATCTTTGGCTCAGGCATCGCCACTCTGTTTCTTAGGACCAGTCGCCCCGCGCCCTGATCGCGCTGGACGACGCCTCGTTCAGCGGCACGTTGATGTAACACCAGGCCGGCGCCGCCCTGCGCGCCAGCACCTGACTGGACGCCCCCACAAGCCGCGCATCATCATAAAGTTGCGCCGCCACCGACCGCCGCGCCGACAACCGGTCGCCCGGCCGCGCCAGCACGCCCACAGGCACCATCTCCATGATGTCGCGCCAGTCCTGCCAGTGATGCAGCGACGCCAGATTGTCCGCCCCCATCAGCCACACAAACCGCACGCCCGGATACCGCCGCACCAGCCCGCGCAGCGTCTGCGCGGTGTACCGCGTGCCCAGTTTCGCCTCGATATCCGTCACTGTGACGCGCGGGTGGTCCATCACCTCCCGCGCCCGCGCAACGCGGTCCGCCAAAGGCGCGGGCCCGCGTGTTTTCAACGGGTTACCCGGCGACACCAGCCACCACACCTGATCCAAGCCAAACCGTTTCAACGCCTCGCGGGTGATATGCACATGGCCGGAATGCGCCGGGTCAAACGATCCGCCCAGCAGGCCCACAGCCTGCCCCGCCCGCGCCAGTGGCCAGCCCGATGACACGCTAGTCGCTCTCAGAGGATTTGGCCCAAAGGTTGATATCCTCCTCCGAGGATATCCGGTCAATCTCCGCCAACTCGTCGCCGCTGAACTCTAGATTCGCCACCGCACCCGCGCAGTCCACAATCTGTTCGGGCTTGGACGCGCCGATCAACGCCGTCGTCGCATGGCCGTCGCGCAGCACCCAGGCCAACGCCATTTGCGCCAAGGTTTGCCCTCGCAATTCCGCCAAATCATTCAACGCCTTTACCGATGCCAGGGACCGCTCGTTAATCATCCCGTCCAGCAACGATTTGCCCTGCGTGGCGCGGCTCCCCTCGGGGATGCCGCCCAGATATTTCTTCGTCAAAATCCCCTGCGCCAAAGGCGTAAACGCAATGGACCCCACGCCCACGTCGGTCAAGGTGTCCCAAAGCCCGTCATGTTCGGTCCAGCGGTTCAGGATGTTGTAGGACGGCTGGTGGATCAGACACGGCGTGCCCAGATCCTTCAAAATCGCCACGGCCTGCCGCGTCTTCTGGGAATTGTAGGACGAGATCCCCGCATACAGCGCCCGCCCCGACCGCACGATGTAATCCAACGCGCCCATGGTTTCCTCCAACGGCGTCTCGGGGTCAAAGCGGTGCGAGTAGAAAATATCGACGTAGTCCAACCCCATGCGTTTCAGCGACTGGTCACACGACGCCACCAAATACTTGCGCGACCCCATCTCGCCATACGGCCCCGGCCACATCAGATACCCCGCCTTGGAGGAGATAATCATCTCGTCCCGATACCCGTGGAAATCTTCCTTCAAAATCTCGCCAAACGCGGTCTCTGCCGACCCAGGGGGAGGCCCGTAGTTATTCGCCAGATCAAAATGCGTGATCCCGTGGTCAAACGCCGTTTGGCACATCTTGCGCTTATTCTCATGCGGGCTGTCGCCGCCGAAATTGTGCCAAAGCCCCAGCGAGATCGCGGGCAGCTTCACCCCCGAATTGCCGCATCGGCGGTACACCATTTTCTCGTATCGGTCGGCGGCAGGCGTATAGGGCATGATCGGGGCTTTCACTGGGCGTTGAACTTTGGTCATACCCATCTTGTGGCGGGCCAGCCGCGCAAGGTCAAATGGAACGGGCATCCGTGGTTGTCTCCGCGCGCTCCCTCAGCCTAACGTCGCACAACATCATTTAAGGGTAACGAGTACGTTCAAATTCATGTTTCGCGTGGCCCTCACGGGCCTTCTGACGATGGCGGCCGCCGCACACGCCGCCACCGTCAAGCCACGTGCAATCGAACCTTGACCCTCCCTCGCTCAAGCAAGAGCTCTGAGTGACAGGGGTCAAACCTAAAGAGGCAGATCAGATATGGCCGGCGAGAAGAATTTGGATGTGTTGATGAAATCCCTGTCGGCGGTTCTTGTTGACGGGGTGTATGTTTTCGTGACCGTTCAAGGGGACCACAAATCGTTCGGTTTCAAACCTCGCATGACCTTCGAAGAGGCTGAAGGAACAACCTATATCATGTTGAAATCCGAGGCCGCCGCCCTTGGATTACCCTACGAGTTTCCAAGCCGGATGATTACGCTGAATATCCATTCATCCCTCGAAGCGGTTGGCTTTATGGCGCGCATCGCCACTGAACTTGCGAAACACGATATGGGCGTAAACCCCGTTGCTGGCTTTTTTCACGATCATCTGTTTGTCCCTGACGGGCGGGAGCAGGATGCGATGCGAATTTTGCAGGCCATGGCACAGGGCTGACCGCTCCGATACTGACGAAGGTCGTGGGCGTCGGGGATTTGTCATCCCTGCGCGTCATAAGATTGCGCTTCGCTCACCCCCTAGCTAAACACGTTAAAACCCAAAAGCGCAGGACAGATTCCCATGGCAGCCAATCAATTCGTCTACTTCATGGACGGCGTCTCAAAGCAGTATCCCGGCGGCAAGAAGGTGTTTGAAAACATCCGCCTGAACTTCCTGCCCGGCGTCAAAATCGGCGTGGTCGGCGTCAACGGCACCGGTAAGTCGTCGCTCATGCGCATCATGTCCGGCGAGGACAAGGAATTCACCGGCGAGGCATGGGCCGCAGAAGGGGCCAAGATCGGCTACCTGTCGCAAGAGCCCAAGCTCGACGAAACCCTCGACGTGCGCGGCAATGTGATGCTGGGCGTCAAGGAAAAGAAGGACATTCTTGATCGCTACAACGAGCTGGCGATGAACTATTCCGACGAGACGGCGGAAGAAATGGCCAAGCTGCAGGACGAGATCGACGCCCAAAACCTCTGGGACCTCGACGCGCAGATCGACATCGCGATGGAGGCCCTGCGCTGCCCCCCCGATAACGCCGCCGTCGAAAACCTGTCCGGCGGTGAAAAGCGCCGTGTGGCTTTGTGCAAGCTGCTGCTTGAAGCCCCCGACATGCTGCTTCTCGACGAGCCGACCAACCACCTCGACGCGGAAACCATCGCGTGGCTGCAAAAGCACCTGATCGACTACAAGGGTACCATCCTGATCGTCACTCACGACCGCTATTTCCTCGACGACATCACCGGCTGGATCCTCGAACTCGACCGCGGTCGCGGCATCCCTTACGAGGGCAATTATTCCTCCTGGCTCGAACAGAAAGCCAAGCGGCTGGAACGCGAGGCCAAGGAAGACAAGTCCAAGCAAAAGACGCTTGAGAAAGAACTTGAATGGATGCGCTCCGGTGCCAAGGCCCGTCAGGCCAAGGGCAAGGCCCGCATCAACGCCTATAACGAAATGGCCAACCAGTCCGAGAAGGAAAAAATCGGCCGCGCCCAGATCATCATCCCCAACGGCCCCCGTCTGGGCAACAAGGTGATCGAGGTCGAGAACCTCACCAAAGCCTATGGCGACAAGCTGCTGGTCGAGAACCTCTCCTTCTCCCTCCCCGCAGGCGGCATCGTCGGCGTCATCGGCCCCAACGGCGCCGGTAAATCCACGCTGTTCCGGATGCTGACGGGCCAAGAAACCCCCGATAGCGGGGAGGTGTCCTACGGCGATACCGTGCAGCTATCCTACGTGGACCAATCCCGCGACGCGCTGAAGGGCGACGCGAATGTTTGGGAAGAAATCTCAGACGGGGGGGAGATCATCCAGCTGGGCGACGCGCAGATGAATTCCCGCGCCTACTGCTCCGCCTTCAACTTCAAGGGCGGCGATCAGCAGAAGAAGGTCGGCACCCTGTCAGGCGGCGAACGCAACCGCGTGCATCTGGCGAAACTGTTGAAATCCGGCGGCAATGTGCTGCTCCTCGATGAACCTACCAACGACCTTGACGTGGAAACGTTAAGGGCGCTTGAAGACGCCATCGAAAACTTCGCCGGCTGCGCCGTCGTCATCTCCCACGACCGCTTCTTTTTGGACCGCCTCTGCACCCACATCCTCGCCTTCGAGGGCGAGGCCCATGTCGAATGGTTCGAAGGCAACTTCGAGGCTTATGAGGAAGACAAAATCCGCAGGTTGGGACCGGACGCAGTGGAACCCAAGCGGGTGAAGTATAAGAAATTTACGCGATGAGCGACGCGCGGGACCACGACGACAACACCTACAAGCAGCTCAAGCACCGCTTCGCCATCGAACCGGTGACCGAGGCGCGGATGAAGATGTTGCGGGCGCGGTCCCACCCCGGCGCCTATCAGACGGAGAAGGTGCCAGACCACATCCTGAAAGCCGTCACCGTGCTCGACGAAACGGATGACAAAGTCCTGCTGCAAGGGCCCCATGACACACTGTGGATGCCCAAACCCATGGTGCGGCCCAACTGGTTCAGCATGTCGCGTGGCTATGCCCGCCACCTGCTGAACAAATACGCGATGAAGGATGTGCTGCGGGTAAAGCAGCGCGATGTCGTGGTCGATTGCGGCGCATTTGTCGGCGGCTTCGCTCTCGCCGCGGCGGAGCGGGCAGCGCGGGTGATCGCGGTGGAACCCGCGCCCATCAGCTTTGACTGCCTGCAGCTCAACACCGCCGATGCCAGTAACATCACCTGCGTGCAGGCGGGCCTGCTGGACAAGGACGGCACCGCAAAGATCGCTGTGCGCCCAAACCCTACCGACAACTCCTTCCTCCGAGACGAGGCAGACAGCACCACGTTTCCCGACACCGTTGAAGTTCCGGTGCTCAGCCTGCCCAGCCTGATGGAGCAGCAGGAGCTTGACCATATCGATATGCTCAAGCTGGAGGCCGAGGGGCTGGAGCTGGAAATTCTGGACACGGTGACGCCCAAGCTGGTGTCGCGCATCGCCATCGACGCGGGCCCCGAACGCGGCGGCATGTCTCCCTTCCTGGACCTCGCTGTGTTGCTGGCCTCCCGTGGCTACCACCTCGCCAACCGCAACTACTGGCTCTACGCAGTCAGCGACGAATAGGGGTTTGCCGCCTGCTTCGCAGCGATCAAATCTGCACGACTGGCCCCACACCAAGCCGTAGGGTGCGTGCTCGCCACGCACCGCCCTTCATTGGGGAACCAAACCCAACCCTACCGCGTTACTTCTCCAACCGCCGACCGCCACGCCGGAGCCTCACGCACCAAAAAGGAGAAACATCACGCTCGGTTGGGCTCCTACATTTTCATCCTCGCAATCATCGCTGGCATCTTCGGTTTCGGCAGCATCGCCGATGCCTTCGCTGGTATCGCGCAAATCCTCTTCGTGATTTTCCTCGTTTCGAGGACCGCACCGAACCGTCAGCGGCCGCGCGCTGGAAAGACTCACGCGGCGCTAGTGAACAAGCACTTAACCGGCCAAAAGCGCGGCGTTCTGTGCGCCAGTCGCGTATGTATAAAATACATACGAAATACACATACAATCCATACACGCTTTACTTGGCCCTCAAACCCTGCGATATGGGCCTCGCTACGTTTGCCTATTTCGACCACTGACCTCCCTAATACGGCTGCCAGTCTCTCGTTACAGACCGACCACGCCGGGCTGCCACACTCATGCGGGCAGCATATATTTAAGGAAGATCACAATGGCCAATGGCACAGTGAAATGGTTCAACTCTACTAAAGGCTTCGGCTTTATCGCACCTGAAGGCGGCTCCAAGGACGTGTTCGTACACATCTCCGCCGTTGAGCGTGCAGGCCTGACAGGTCTGGAAGACAACCAAGCGGTTACGTTCGACATCGAAGCAGGCCGTGACGGCCGCGAGTCGGCGATCAATATCGCGCTGGCGTAAGGGCTTAGCCCTGTTCTGCCGCTGACGCGGCGGGGCGTTTTGCAGAATAAAAAACCGCCCGAAGCTGGGATGCTTCGGGCGGTTTCTTTTTGAGAAGGTGGCCAATCTGCCGGTGGCCAAAGGCGCGTCACGAGGTGTAGCGAGGGTCGCGCCTGTCCTTCCTTGGAAAGTCTGGCCCTAGGCGGCCATAAAGATGTTGTGCATCGTGTTGGAGCGCGACGAGGTGAACACCGGCTGCGCCTCACGTATGTGATTGGACAGCAGGACCACGCCATTATCGGCGCCGGATTTGCGAATTTGGAGGGCTTGCAAGGCAATCAGGCGACGGTTGCGGGCACGTTCTGTCAGAGAAATAGTCATATCAGTTATCCTTCCGTGGGTTGGGGCTTACTCTGAACCGTTTCCGGCAACTGATTACGTAATAATAAAACGTCATGCGCCATATTTCAGCAAGTATGTTTCTCCTTACCGCCCCCTGGAGACGTTTTGTTGCTCCATTTTGACCAGAAAGTTGCCATAATTTCCGCTCAATTCGACAAAATTTATGCTGATTATGACGAAATTTCAGCCACTTCGCCGCATTCTGCATCGGAAAAAACTTGGGCAACGGGCCTAATTGGGCACGGCACGCCCCCACAAAGGCACAAGTTTGCCGCGTTACAGGGCACCGCATTGTGACCAATCCCGTTTGCTTTTAGAACGATGTCATGACGCAGTTTGACATTATTGTTGTGGGGTCGGGCCCCGCCGGCTCCGCCGCCGCCGTAACTGCGCTGAAACACGGGCTGAGCGTTGCCATCGTGGACAAGGCCACCTTCCCGCGCGACAAGCTGTGCGGCGGCTTGTTCACTGGCCGCAGCCAGATGGCCATGACATCCATATTTGGCTTGGACGTCACCCCCGAGATGTTCCTGACATCCACCCACATGCGGTTTTCGGCCAAGGGCAAGCCCATCGCCGACATCCCAAACGCCCCGCCCATGCACCTGACGATGCGCCGCGACTTTGACGCGATGTTGCATGCAGAGGCCGTGAACAAGGGGGCCGTTCCTTATCTTGGCAGCCCTGCCACCGAGATCAGCGAAGCCACCAAAACTGTCACCCTGAAGAACGGCGTGACGCTGAGCTACCAAACCATGATTGCCGCAGACGGGGTCAACTCTTTCGTCGCCCGCACATTGTTTGGCCGGGCATTTGACCCTGACAAGATCGCCTTTGGGTTAGAGATTGAAACCCCCATGCAACCTGGCCGCGACAATGCCGTTGAGGCCGATTTTGACGCCGCCCATTGGGGGTATGGCTGGTCCTTCCCCAAGAAGAAAACGTTGACCGTCGGGGTTGCTGGCATCAACAGCCGCAACGAAAGCATGAAGGCCAATATGGCCGCATATGTGGATCAAGTGGGCGGCGACACATCGCTGAAATACAAGGGCCAGTACCTGCCGTTTGGCGACTACAGGAAGCAGCCCGGACGCGGCGCAATTGTGCTGGCCGGGGATGCCGCCGCGCTGGTTGACCCGATCACCGGCGAGGGCATTGCCTTGGCGATGGAGAGCGGTGCGGCCGCAGCGGAGGCCTGCGCCGAGGCCATCCAGGCAAAGGCACCAGACACGGCCTTTCAGCACTACAAACCGCGCGTTCGTCCCATCCAGAAGGAGCTGGATCAGGCCTGCCGGTGGCGTATGCTGATGTTCCATCCCGCCACCGAAGGGCATTTCAAGAAGGCGTTCCAAAGGGGGTCCGCCTTGCAGATGAAATACCTCGATCTGCTTGCAGGCCGGGCGAGCTATGGGGACCTGCGCTGGGCGCTCATCAAACGCATACCCAAACTGATTTGGCGCATGGTCAAGCACAGGCTGGGCTTTCCGCAGCCAAACTAAGGCCGGCCCCACAACGGAGGCCGGCCCCAAAAAGCGTTAGTCCTTCAGGACAAACGTGACCTTCAGGATCACGCGGTATTCGTCGATTTTGCCGTCCTTGACGGTGCATTTCATGTCTTGCACCCAGGCGCTGGTGACGTTCTTCAACGTCTTAGACGCGCGCTCGACGCCGCTTTCGACGGCATCTTCGAAACTTTTGGTGGAAGAGGAAATGATCTCGGTGACGCGTGCGACTGACATATCAGTGCTCCCTTTGTTGACTAGGCCTTCACTCTAAGCTGCGATATGCGCCGCTTTCAAGGCGGCCCTCGGCAATCGGTCTGCCCAAAATAAAGCGTCTAGGCATGTCCCCGGACCAACACGCTTGCGTCCGCCTCGGAAACACCCCTTCATGCGGCCTATGTCTGACCCGTTCTTCTTTGGCTATGGCTCGCTGGTGAATGCCGCAACCCACAGCTACCCCAACGCATTGCCCGCCAACGTGACCGGGTGGCGGCGCGCATGGCGGCACACCCGGATGCGCGATGTGGCCTATCTGACTGCGGTGCCGGATGCCGCCTCGGACATCCAGGGGCTGGTGGCGCAGGTGCCGGACTATGACTGGGCGGCGTTGGACGAACGGGAATACGCTTATTTCCGCACGCCCATTCCCTCGGACACAATCACGGTGCGCGGCGGCGGCGACATGAGCGTTCAAATCTATCAGACGCACACAGACAAGGATGCCGCCCCCTCCGTGCGCCACCCGATCTTGCTCAGCTACCTCGATGTGGTGGTGCAGGGCTATCTGCAGGTGTTTGGCAAGGAAGGCGCAGCCAGGTTTTTCCAAACCACGTCAGGCTGGGACGCTCCCATTCAGAACGACCGCGCCGACCCGCGCTACCCCCGCGCGCAGCGCCTTTCAGCGGCGGAGACCAAGCTGGTCGATGATCTGCTATCTGCGCATATGCAGTAGATGCATCAGCCGCGCCTGACGGGAGAACGGGTCAGAGGCCGCAGGCTCCTTGCCCGATTGCACCGCAATCACGCGGCGGCCAAGCCACCACGCCAAAATGCCGAACAAGACGCCGCCGACCGCCTGCCCCACCAGAACCCCTGCCGCGCCCAGCCACCATGCAAAGACGATAACAAGCGGGATCGTCCCTAAGGTGTGGCGGCCCCAGTTCAGCCATGTCGAATAATACGGGTGGCCCAGATTGTTGAATGCCGAATTTGACACGAACATGGTGCCGTTGAAGAAGAACAGCAGCGCCAGCGGCCCGCAGAACAGGTAAATCAGGTCGATCGCGATGCCCTCGGCTTGGAACAGCGCCACGATGGGGTCGCGCAGGAAGAACAGCAAAATGCTGACAAACACCACGTAGATGCCAATGAACAGAAGCCCGTCGCGAAAGGCCCGGGCGACGCGGTCATGCCGGCCTCCGCCGAAGTTCTGCCCAATGATTGGCCCCAACGCGCCCGACAGCGCAAAGATGACCGCAAAGGAAATCGGCGTGATCCGCGACACAATCGCCATGCCCGCCACGGCGACCTCGCCAAACTCTGCCATGGCGCGGGTGACGTAGCCCTGTCCGATGGGCGTCGCCAACTGCGTCAGGATCGCGGGCAGGGCAATGCCAAAGACCGCGCCGAAATCCTTGAGCAGCGCCGGCATATGCGGCGCGTCAATGCCCCCATGGCGTTTGATGACGGGCAGCAGCGCGGTCGCCGCAATAGTGACCCGCGCGGCAACGCTGGCCATGGCCGCGCCCTGCAGGTCCAGCCCCAGCCCAAAGATCAGGATCGGGTCCAGCACCGCATTGACCAGCCCGCCCCAGATGGTCGCCATCATCGCCCCGCGCGCGTCGCCATAGGCCCGCAGGATCGCCCCACCCATCATCCCGATCATCAGGAAAGGCAGGCTGGGCACGATGATCTGCAAATAGCTGATCGCCAGCTCTTGGGTGTCGCCGGTCGCGCCGACCAACAGCGTCAAGTAGCTCAGGTTCATCCATACCAGCGCCGAGAACACGACCCCAAACGCCACGCCGTAGACCAGCGCGTTCGTTATCAGCTGCCGCGCCCGCGCCTCGTCATTATGGCCCAAAGCCTGCGAGACCAAAGCCCCCGCCGCAATCGCCATGCCGATGCCAAAAGATGTGGTGAAAAACAGGATCGCGCCCGCATAGCCCACGGCAGCGGCCAGCGCCGCATTGCCCAGCATCGAGATGAAGATCATGTCGACAAAGTCGACCGCAAACACCGCAATCAGCCCAACGGAGGCCGTCAGCGACATCACCGTGATATGCTTAAACAGGTTGCCTTCGAGGAACTTCGCGGTCTCTTGTGCCATCCCGTTCCCCTGTTTGGCCCCAAATTGGGGTTAGACCGATAACGTCGCCGCCACGGCCTTTTTCCATGCGCCATATTTGCGCGACCGGGTGTCCTCGTCCATCCCCGGCTCAAACCGGCGCTCCAGAGCCCAGCTTTTGGCGAAACCCGCCTGATCTGGATAAATCCCCGCCCGCATGCCTGCCAGCCACGCGGCCCCTAGGGCGGTCGTCTCCAACACTTCGGGCCGGTCCACCTGCGCGCCGATAATGTCGCTCAGGAATTGCATGGCCCAGTCGCTCGCGGTCATGCCGCCGTCGACGCGCAACACGTTCTCACCCGAGCCCGACCAGTCCGCCGTCATCGCCTCCAGCAGGTCCCGCGTCTGGTAGCCCACGCTTTCCAGCGCGGCCTTGGCAAACTCCTCCGGCCCCGAGCCACGCGTCAGCCCGTAAATGGCACCCCGACAGTCCGCGTCCCAATAGGGCGCGCCGAGGCCTGTAAATGCAGGCACCAAAATCACGTCCTGCCCCGCGTCTGCTTTGTCGGCCAAGGGCTGCGTCTCTGACGCCTCGCGGATGATCTTCAACCCGTCACGCAGCCACTGCACCACGGCCCCCGCAATAAAAATGGACCCTTCCAAAGCATAGGTAGGCTTCCCGTCAAACTGATACGCAATCGTGGTCAGCAATCGGTTTTCCGACGTCACCGGCGCGTCGCCTGTGTTCAGCAACGCAAAGCACCCCGTCCCGTAGGTTGATTTCAGCATGCCCGGCTCAAAACACGCCTGCCCCACCGTGGCCGCCTGCTGGTCGCCAGCCACGCCCAAGATCGGGATCTCACACCCGAACAAGTCGTCCCGCGCCATGCCGAAATCCGCCGCGCAATCCAGCACCTCGGGCAGCATGCCCATCGGAATGCCGAACATCTCGCAGATCGTGGTGGACCAGCGGCCCTTCTTGATGTCGTAAAGCAACGTCCGCGCCGCGTTCGTGGCGTCCGTCACATGCCGCGCGCCGCCGGTCAGCTTCCAGATGATGTAGCTGTCCACCGTGCCAAATAGCAGCTCCCCCGCCTCGGCCCGTGCCTTCACGCCCTCAACATTCTCCAAAATCCAGCGCAGCTTGGTGCCCGAGAAATACGGGTCGCACAAAAGCCCCGTGCGTTCCGTGAACATCGGCTCGTGCCCGCCATCGCGCAGCTCGCGGCAATAGTCGCTCGTCCGACGGTCCTGCCAGACAATCGCGTTATGAACCGGCTTGCCGGTTTCCTTGTCCCAAACAACCGTGGTTTCGCGCTGGTTGGTGATCCCGATGGCGGCAATGTCCTCGCCTTTCAGGTTCGCGCGTTCCAATGCCGCGCGGCAGGTTCCCGCCACGGTCGACCACAAATCGTCCGGCTCATGCTCCACCCAGCCCGATTTTGGGAAATGCTGGGTGAACTCTTCCTGCGCCTGCGCCACAATCTTCATATCGCCGTCGAAAATGATCGCCCGGCTCGATGTGGTCCCTTGGTCAATGGCCAGAATATGGGTCATGCCTTGCCTCCCTCAGCGCGCATAAAGTCGTCCAGAACTTTGATCTCAGACGCGGTCATCCGCAACCCCAGCTTCGACCGCCGCCAGACGACATCTTCCGCCTCCACGGCGTATTCCTGTTCCATCAGCCACGCGATCTCCGCCGCCGTCAGGGTGGCCCCAAAGCCCTGCCCCAAATCCTCAGCCGATTGTGCGTCACCCAAAATGGCCCGCGCCTCGGTGCCATATGCGCGGATCAGCCGCCGCGCCCAGAACGCGTCCAGAAATACGTAATCCGCCCGCAGCGCGGCAATCAGGCTGTCCACATCGGCAACCGCAAAATCCCCACCGGGCATCGAGGCCCCAGCCGTCCAAGGCGCATTGTCATGCCCCAGTTCAGGGCAAATCTTGTCCAGCGCATGTTCCGCCAGCTTGCGGTAGGTGGTGATCTTGCCGCCAAACACGTTCAGCATCGGCGCGCCCGCCTGCCCGTTGACCTTCAGCACATAGTCCCGCGTCGCCGCCGTCGCCGACTTGGCCCCGTCATTATACAAAGGCCGCACGCCCGAGTATGTCCACACAATGTCGTCCACCCCGATGTCCTGCTTGAAATACTGGTTGGCAAAGGCCAGCAAATAATCCCGCTCCTCGTCGGAGCATTCCGGCTCCACATCCGGCTCCGAATGCTCCGCATCCGTGGTGCCGATCAAGGTGAAATCCGTCTCATAAGGGATCGCGAAAATGATCCGTCCGTCTTCGCCTTGGAAGAAGTAGCATTTGTCGTGGTCAAACAGCCGCTTGGTCACAATGTGGCTGCCCTTGACCAGCCGCACGCCCTCGGTCGCGTTGATGCGCACCGTGTTGTGGATGATGTCGCCCACCCACGGGCCGCCCGCGTTCACAAGCATCCGCGCCTTGCGCACCAGCGTCTTGCCGCCCCGCTCCAACGTGACAACCCAAACGCCGTCCACCACCTCGGCCGAAACAACCTTGGTCCGCGTCATGATCTCGGCGCCCCGCGCCTCCGCGTCGCGGGCGTTCAACACAACCAGCCGGGAATCCTCGATCCAGCAGTCGCTATATTCAAACGCGGTCTCGAACCGGTCCTCCAGCGGCGCCCCCTCGGGCGCGGTCCGCAAGTCCAGCGTCTTGGTGCCCGGCAAAATCTGCCGCCCGCCTAAATTGTCGTATAGAAACAGCCCAAACCGGATCATCCATGCGGGCCTGCGCCCCTTCATCCAGGGCATCACCGTGCTCAGCAGTTTCGACGCGGGCGTCGATCCCTCAAACCGCATGTCCTTGTGGTAGGGCAGCACAAACCGCATCGGCCAGCTGATATGCGGCATGGCCTTCAGCAGCGTTTCGCGTTCAATCAGCGCCTCCCGCACCAGCCGGATTTCGCCGTATTCCAGATACCGCAGCCCGCCATGAAACAGCTTGGTCGATGACGACGATGTCGCCCACGCCAGGTCCTTCATCTCGGCCAGCGACACGGACATCCCCCGCCCCGCCGCGTCCCGCGCGATGCCGCATCCGTTGATGCCGCCGCCTATCACAAAAAGGTCACTTACCTGCTCAGACATGTCTCGACTCATTTCTTTGAATTCCATATCTACACACATGTTTACTTTCGTTTCGTCAAGTTTTAGTTTCGTTTTGCTTTCGTATGGAGCCCGCTATGGCCGAAAACTTCCGGCAAACCGACATCCTTGAAATCGCCCAAAGCGAGGGTCGCGTGTCCGTCGACGACCTCGCGGACCGCTTCAACATCTCCGTGCAAACCATCCGCAAGGACCTGTCCGAGCTGGCAGATAGCGGCCAGCTGAAACGCGTCCATGGCGGGGCAATCCTGCCCTCCGGCGTCGCCAATATCGGCTACGAGGACCGCCGCGAGCTGAACCGCGCCGCCAAAGCCGCCATCGCCAAACGCTGCGCCGCCGACATCCCCGACAACGCGTCCGTCTTCCTCAATATCGGCACTAGCACCGAGGCCGTGGCCCGGGAGCTCCTCTCCCACCGCAACCTGATGGCCGTCACCAACAACATGAACATCGCGCAAATCCTCGGGGCCAACCCCGATTGCGAGGTGATCGTGGCAGGCGGCACCTTGCGCCGCTCTGACGGTGGCCTCACTGGCCCGCTGACCGTGCAAATGATCGGGCAATTCAAATTCGACTACGCCGTCATCGGCTGTTCGGCCTTGGATCAAGACGGCGACATCCTCGACTTCGACCTGCAAGAGGTCGGCGTCAGCCAAGCCATCATCGCCCAGTCCCGTGAACGCTTCTTGGTCGCCGACACCACCAAATTCACCCGCGCAGCACCCGTTCGCATCGCGTCCCTGAGGGACCTCACCCGCTTCTACACCGACGCCGCCCCGGCCAAATCCATCACCACCAAATGCAAGCGTTGGTCCACCGAGGTCGTCGTCACCTAGAAACGCCCGACCATCACAAATACCAACGTCAGCTCTGCGGTCGTTCATATCTGGAAAAATCCGCTTCGAAGCGGATTTGGGCAAACGTCTTCGAAGACGTTTTTGAGCACGAATTGCAATTCGTGCGCACAAGGCCGTTCGAACGGCCTTCTCCCGCTACGGGCTCAATGCCGCCATTCTCTGCGTCACGGCGCGTTTTCATAGGATGGATGGCGGTTTAGCGGGACTTTGTTGCCGTTCATCAATCCACTCTTACGCCATCTAATAGTCGATACTTTCGGATGTCTCCCATAACGTCTAGTTCGACATCCTGTCCCTTGATTTCGAAACTCCAGGGTGGCTCTACGAAGGTAGACCACAGTTTTCTACCGGATTGCCTCCAAACACCAAACTCTAATTCGGCAGACATCAAGACATATGGCCCCGATTGGCTCCAACCCCAAAAACCGTAGTCGGTATCATCCTCCCAAAGCCTTATTTTCTCTTCGAGATCGTAGCACAGCAAGCGGTCCCCCGCTCCAACGAAAATGAGCGAAGTATCGGGCACCAAAAGAAAGCCGGGGCTAAACGCCTGTTGATAATCTTTATACTTTTGGGCGATTATGACAGATGGCCATCCGTTGTTGGTTTCGCCTTTGGAGACGCCAAGAAAGTGAAAACGACCTTCGGTGTTGTTGACATTAATCTGATCTACAAATTCCGCATTCTTGAGATAGGATGCAAAGATGGATGGTAGGCTTCCATCCTCAATCCGCAGTTCCCAATCCCCAATTCTGATTGAATTCAACTTGCTCTTCTCCAAATGTGAGTGCGTCGGTAGGTCAATGAAATCGCACAGAGCAACAAAGGTCAATTCGGGCTCTAAGCAGACCTATGAACCAAACGACGCGGCCCTCAAACCATAGGGGCTCTTGAGCAGGGCCGCTCCAATGGGCACAGTCTCCCCATGCTGATCTACACCTCCGACCATTCGCTGTATTGCGCCAAGCTGCGCATCTTGTTGCGCCACAAAAAGCTGACCTACACACAGGCCCCGCCCCCCGGTGGCGGCGGGTCGCCTGAATACCTCGCCCTTATCCCCTCGGGCAACATTCCCGCCTTGGTCGATGGCGACCTGACCCTCACCGACAGCGAGGCGATTGCCGAATATCTTGAAGAAAAGCACCCCGACATCCCAATGCTGCCAAACAGCTTGGTCGGACGCGCCCAATCGCGGGAACGGTCCCGGTTTTCCGACACGCGGTTGGAACCCGCCTTGCGGCTGACCTTTCCGCATGTTGATCCCAAGACCCGCGAGGCCTCCGCCATCGCGCAGGCGCATACGCTGATGTCCAAACGGCTCGACGCCTTGGCCGTCATGCTGACCCGCGCCAGCCTGCCCCGCGACCGCCTTTGGATGGGCGATTGCGGGTTGATCGTCACCTTGGAATGGATCGCCCTGTTCGAGGGGGTCGTGATCCCCGACCTGCGCTGGCCGCCCGAAGTCACGGCCTACCGCGCCGACATGCTGAACCACTCTGCCGTGGTCGCGGAACTGACCGCATACCGCCCAGAGATGACGCAGTATCTCAGGCAAAAGGGCGCGATTTAGGCCGTAAATAAGTGGTTAACAAAAAGTCTAAAATCTATTGCAACCAATGACTTACGAAATTCGACGCACGCGTCGGACTCAGTCTTCCTTATCAGGGATAGCCATCTGACCCATCGGCGAGACCCCCAAAGTGGCCGACGCAAACGGCCCCCCATGGCAGGTCTGCCCAAGGTCCGACAGGTCCGCCGCAGGCTCCTTGGCAAAGACCTCCTCGGCATAGATTTCAGCGTTGTCCTTGGGCCGGTAGCCAAGGAAGGCGGCAGCTGAATTATCCACCGGCGAGCGATCATTATTGGACACCCCATAGACCACCGTGAACCCCACAACCGGCGTGTCAATCGACCGCTGCACCAGCTGTCTGAGGTCATCAAAGCTCAGCCACGACCCCAGCGCCCGCGCGTTCCCGGGCTTCGAGGTGGCCGAGTAGATGCGAAGGTGAACGCTCTCGATCCCCTCCTTCTCCCAGTACATGCGGCCCAGGTCCTCGGTGAAACACTTGGCGAAACCGTAATAGGTGTCAGGTCTGTGCGGCATCTCCGTGTCGATACGCGTGGTCTTGGGATACATCCCCATCGCGTGGATCGACGAGGCATAGATCACCCGCCGCACCCCCAACTGCCGCGCGCTCTCCCAGATGTTATAGGAGCCCATAAAGTTCGGCCCCCACATCTGGTCAAACGGCAGCTCGTCCACGATCGCCCCAAAGTGCACGACCATGTCCGCACCCTCCAGCAGCGGCCTGACCTGAGACATCTCGGACAGGTCCGCCTGCACGAAGGTCTCGTTGCCAAGCAGCGTGCCCACGCCATCGGCAATGTCGGTGGACACCAGCTCATCACACAGCCCCGCCAGCAGCCCGCGCAGTTCTTGCCCAAGGTTGCCGTTGGCCCCCGTCAAAACGATCTTCTTCATGGTGAAACGTCCTCCCGAATTTGCCCGCACAGTGGCCTCAAGCGCCGCGCTGGTCCAGCGTTTTCAGCACCCGTCCGGTGACCAGCGGCGTCAAATACATCGGAATTTGGTAGCACCCGACAAAGATCAGCAGCGGGGCCATCACTTGCTCTGGCAGGGCCACCAGAAACAGCGCGATGTTGCGGTTGCCCGCCATCACGGTCAGCGCCGCCGTGCGGCCCACATCTGGCTTGCGGCGCAGAACCAAAAAGGCCAATAGCTGCATCCCAAAATTCACCAGCAAAACGAAGCCAAGCCAAAGCCAAAACTTGAGCGGCTCATCCCACAACGCCGCGTTCACCGCCGACATCAGGCCTACCACAATCACCGCCAACAGCAGCGCGGACGCGCCGTCTACGGCTTTCAATTCATCCGCCGACGGCTCTTTCCAAAGCACACCACGGATCAAGAAGGCAATCGCCGAGGACAGCCCAATCACCACCAACAACCGCACCGCCGCCATGATAACCTCCGTGAAGCCGCCCAAAGCGGGCATCAGCCACAAGACCGGGATAACGGTGAGCGGCAAAATGGCGGTCCCGATCAACAGGAACCGCATAGACGTCGACGGCTCGAACCCCATCATCGCCACCATATTGGGTGCGCCGGAGATCGAGGACGCCATAGCGATAATCACAAGCGCCAGCGCAAACGGGCTACCCAGCCAGCCAAACGCAAACAGCACCGCAATCAACGCCAATGGAAACGCAAGCTGCATCAGAAACAGCACCTGCAGCGTCCCGAACATGTTGCCCTTCATGGATGCTCGCATCCGCGAAGGACCAATGCGCAGTGCCGACAGGAACAACAGGCCGGCCACCATATGCGGGATGTAGGGCACCAGAACCGCGGCCAACCCGGGCAGCAGCAGCCCTGCAACTATGCCCGCGACCAGAACCCACGGACCCCGGTCGGCAAGCCAGCGCAAAATCATCTAAGCGTTGGGCCCTTGTCGGACGTTCTCTGGCAGCCAGGTCGCGATGTCAGGAAAGACAATCAGCACAAACACCATTAGCACCATAATCAAAAACATCGGGATCGCGGCGCGGGCGATGTAGCCCATCTCGTGATCGGTCATGCCTTGCAGCACGAACAGGTTGAACCCAATCGGCGGCGTGATCTGCGCCATCTCGACGACCACCACGATGAAGATGCCGAACCAGATCATGTCGATGCCGGCCTCACGCACCATCGGCTCGACCACCGCCATGGTCAGCACAACCGACGAGATGCCGTCCAGGAAACACCCCAAAATGATGTAGAAGACCAGCAGCACCATCAGCAGCTCGAACCGCGTCAGCTCGTAGCTTGCGATCAAATCCGCCAGCCCGCGCGGCAATCCGGTGAAGCCCATCGCCAGCGACAGAAACGCAGCACCCGCCAGGATCAACGCGATCATGGCCGAGGTGCGCGTCGCCCCCATCAGGCTTTCGGCGAAGGTGGAGAAATTCAAAGACCCCTGCACCGCCGCCAGCACCAAAGCCCCAATGACACCAATCGCAGCCGCCTCGGTCGCCGTGGCGAACCCCAAAAACATCGAGCCGATGACAACCGTAATCAGGCACATCACAGGGATCAGGAACTTCGAGTTCTTCATCTTCTCGCCAAAGCTCATGGCGGCCTCTTTGACGGGGTTCCAATCACCCGCCACGGCCGAGTAGATGCCCACATAGGCCATGAACATCGACGCCAAAACCAGGCCCGGCACGATGCCGGCGAAGAACAATTTGATGATGCTCTCGTTGATCGACACGCCGTACACAATCAGCGTCAGCGATGGCGGGATCATCAGACCCAGCGTGGCGGCGCCCGCCAGGGTGCCGATCACCATGTGCTCTGGGTATTTGCGCTTGCGCAGCTCTGGGATGGACATCTTGCCCACCGTGGTCAGCGTTGCCGCTGACGAGCCGGACACCGCCGCAAAGACGGTGCAGCCCACGATGTTGGTATGAACCAACCCGCCCGGCAGCCGCGCCATCCACGGGGCCAGCCCTCGGAACATGTCTTGGGACAGTCGCGTTCGGAACAGGATCTCCCCCATCCAAATGAACAGCGGCAGCGCCGTCAGGGTCCACGAGGATGAGGCGCTCCAAATCGTCGTGGCCATGCGGTCGCCTGTCGGGCCAGAGGCGAACAGCTCCATCCCGATATAGGCCACGCCGACCAGCGCGAGGCCAACCCAAACGCCCGACCCCAGCAGGGCGAACAGAACAAAAAGGAACAAGATGATGACATATGCCTGATCCATGTCGCTACTCCGCCTGCGTGTCGGTGACATCGCGGATGATGCGATGCTTGCCGGTCATAAATAGGGAAATCAGGTTGTCGGTCAGCGCGATGGCCAGAATGACCGCGCCGATCAGCATGGGCAGCTGCGGTATCCACAATGGGGTCGCGTCCTGGCCTTGGCTGACGTCGTTGAATTTGATGGCAAAGCCCAGCATGCGGTAGATGAAGTAGCTCATATACCACGCCACCGCCGTGCCAACGGCGAAGCACCAGACCTCAAGCCAGAACCGCGCCCGCTCGCCCAAGGCGTTCAGCACAATTGATACACGGATATGGCTGCCCTTGTTCAAAGCGTTGGCGAAGGCCAGAAAGGACGCAGCCGCCATCGCGTAGCCGGCGTAGTCAGGCGCACCGGGGAACACTTCACCCGTCCAGCGGGCGATCATTTGGACCACGATCAAAAGCAGGATGATAATCAGGCACAACGCGGCCAGCACACCTGCTGCCGTATAAAGCCCGTCCAAAAGCTTGCGTAGCATCCCTTGCCCCCAGTCGTCCAAAATCGGTCTGAATAGAAAAGCGCCCCGACCTTTTCAGACCGGGGCGCAAATTGCTTTAGTTGTTGAACGCTTCAACGATGGCGGCACCATCGTCGCCCGCAGCTTCAAGCCACTCAGCCGTCATGGTCGCGCCGATCTCTTTCAGCTCAGCGACAAGGCCATCGCCAGCCCGACCAACGGTCATGCCGCCGTCTTTCAGACCATCAAGCGTGAACTGTGTGTAGTCCTTGGACGCCTGCAACCCTTCCGCCGCAGCGGTGTCGGCGCAAGCCTGCACTGCAGCCTTGTTTTCGTCCGAGACATCCGCCCAAGCGTCGTTGTTCACCATGACGTGGTTGTAGGGCAGCCATGCATCCACTTCGTAGAAGTGGCTCAGCGATTCCCAAACCTTGCGGTCATAGCCAGTCGCGCCCGACGAGATCATCGACTCTGCAACGCCAGTCGCAAACGCCTGAGAAATCTCAGCTGCTTCGATGGTCACCGGCAACATGCCCGTCAGCTCAGCCAACCGCGCGGTTGCGTTATTGTAAGACCGGAACTTGATGCCTTCCATATCAGCGACCGAGTTCACTTCCTTGTTGAAGTACAGCCCCTGTGGCGGCCACGGCACGGAATAGAGCAGCGTCAGGTTCTGGTCTGCCAGAATTTCTTCCAGCTTCGGTTTGGCCGCATCAAACAGCTTGCCGGAGGCGTCGAACGACGTGGCAAGGAACGGCACGGAATCGAAGCCAAAAACGGCATTCTCGTTCTGGTGACCAGACAGCAGGCGTTCGCCAATCGGGACCTGACCAGTCTGGATCGCACGTTTGATGTCTGCCCCTTTGAACAGTGAGCCGCCTGGGTGAACAGTGATGTCAATCGCGCCGCCAGTGCCTTCACGCACGCAATCCGCAAACTTCACGCCGTTTTCCGAATGGAAGTTCGAAGCCGAATACGCCATCGGCATATCCCATTTCTGCGCGTGCCCATCGGCAAAGGCGGGTGCAGCAACAGACGCGGTCAGCGCGGTCGCCATCATCAAGCTAGTAAGTTTCTTCATAAGTCTTTCTCCCAGTTGAAATTTCAGCCCCTTTTCGGGTTTCTAATTGTTCGAGATGTAGCGTGCAGGCGAATATGCCCCCACGTCAATGTTTGGTTTTTTGCCTGCAATCATCTGCGCCAGCAGGCGCCCCGTTTTGGGCCCGCCGGTTAGTCCGATATGGTGGTGACCAAACCCCATGAAGGCACCTTTCGCGCCCGGCACTTCGCCAATCACGGGGATCGAATCCGCAGGCGCGGGGCGGTGCCCCATCCATTCCTCCTCGCGCTCCCAGGTCAGCCCAGGGAAAGCCGCTTTGGCGTTGCGGCGCAATAAATCAAAAGGCGCTTTGGAGGGGGCCGCCTCCAACCCACCGAATTCAACGACCCCCGCAAGGCGCAGCCGCCCCTCCATCGGGGTCGCCACGAATTTGCCAGACGCCACCATCGCAGGCGCCTTCGGCATCTGCGACGGGTTCCACAGTTCCAGATGGTAGCCGCGTTCCGATTCCATTGGCACTTTGACGCCCAGCTTGTCTGCCAGCGGCCCTGACCAAATGCCCGTCGCCACGACGCAGGCATCGCAGGCGATGACCTCGCCGCCCGCGCGCACGCCGGTCACCGCGCCGCCTTCCAGCACCACGTCTTCAATCATCGCTTTGACGAACTGCCCGCCCGACGCCTCCACATGCTTGGCCAGCGCCTTCACATAGGCTCCGGGGTCAGAGATGCGGCCATGGTCCGCCAGCTTTACAACCATGTCGAAGCTGTCTGCGTAGATCGGGTCATACGCCGCCCGCTGCGCCCCATCCAGTTCTTCCCACTCAAAGCCTTGCTTCTTGCGGATATCCCACACCAACCCATCGCCTTCGAAATGCGCGCGGTCGTTGTACAAAAATAGATAGTCGCCGGGCTTTACGAAGCCCTCCGCCCCCGTCCCTTCGGACAAAGCCAAATGGTCCGCCAGACTGTCCCCAACAATGTTGGCCACAGCCGCCGAAATCCGCCGCGTATCGGCCTCGTTCGCGTGGCTGAGATACTTCCAAAGCCACGGCATCAGTTTGGGCAAGTACCCCCAACGCACAAACAAGGGCTGGTTCGGATCCAGCGCCATCTTTGGCGCCTTCTTGATTAACCCCGGCCCCGTGACGGGCACACATGCGCAAGACGCCAGCACCCCGCCATTCCCGTAAGAGGTCCCCTCCGCAGGCCCCGCCTTATCAATCAAAATGACCTTATGCCCATCGCGCTGCAGCCAGATGGCGGTCGAGACCCCAACGATCCCCGCCCCAATAATCGCAACCGTTTTGCTCATGCGTTTCTCACATCGTAATGGTCCAGTTTCGTCACATCTGGCCTGATCCCCAAGCCGGGGCCATTCGGCACGGTCACCACGCCGCCCATGCTTGGGAACGGCTCCTCCAGAATGTCTTCGCGCAGGTAGTATTGCGCCTGATAGAACTCGCACCCCAGCGTGATCTCCGGCGTGGCCGCGATCATATGGGCCCCCGCCAGATGCGCCAATCCGGCCTCGAACATGTCGCCGCCATAGGCCGACAATCCGTTCGCGGCCGCCATCTTCGCCACCTCCTGCGCCCGCCGCAAGCCGCCCGATTTCATGATCTTGATCGAGAACCCGTCCGCGATGCCTTCCCGCACCGCCCGCGCCGCGTCTTCCGGCCCGAACACGCTTTCATCGGCCAGCAGCGGCACGTCCAACGCCGCCCGCAGCGTCGCCATCATGTCAAACTGATGCGCCCTGACGGGCTGCTCGATGAAGCTCGGCTTGAACGCGGCAAGGTCGGTCACGCGCGCCATCGCCTCCTCGATCTCCAACCCTTGGTTGAAGTCGATCCGCACGTCCAGGTCGGGGTGGTCCCGCGCCAGGGCTTCCATCCGCATCACGTCAAACGCATGATCCGTGAAGCCCACCTTGACCTTCACCACCCCCACGCCGTCCGACGTGATCCGCTCCAAAAGCGCCTGTTCCTCCGCCCAGTCCGGGTTCGCCAAGGACACCGACAAGGGAATGGTGTCGCGGTATTTGCCGCCCAACAAGGCCCAGACCGGCACGCCCGACACCCGGCCAGCCAAATCCAGCAACGCGCTTTCCAGCGCCGCCTTGGCTTCCGTGCAATGCGCCACGGCCCGCGCGGCCTTTGCCATGATCGCGGCCGTGTCCCCAACCCGCGCGCCCATCACCAAAGGCCGCAAATACCGGTCCAACGCCGCATAACTCGCTTCAACCGATCCGGTAAACACAACCCAAGGGGAGGCCTCGCCGAACCCGACCTCGCCGCCCTCCGCGGTCAGGCGCAAAACCACAATTTCGCAAGATCCTTCCACCGAGCCGATCCCATGATCGCGCCGTGTGGTCACAGGCAACGCCAGATGCCACAGGTCGAACCCAACGATGCGTTGGTCCAGGCTCAAGCCACCCACTCCGACACGGGCGCCGCCGCTTCGTGCAGGGGCTGCGATATCACGTCCACCAAGGTCGGCCCGTCATGCGCCGAGGCCTTCTTCAGAACCGCAGCCAGCTGCGCAGGGTCGCGCACGGTCCACGCCTTCACGCCAAAGGCTTCCGCCACCTTTGCATGGTCCGTCCGCCCGAAATCCACGTTGTAGTAGCGCTTGCCAAACCCGCTGTCCTGGCCGGCCTTGATCCATCCAAAGGTCGCGTTGGAAAACACGATGGATGTGATCGGCATCTTGTGCCGCACGATGGTTTCAAGCTCTCCGCAGCAGAAGCCGAACGACCCGTCGCCCATGACGGCAACCGTCTTGACGGAGGGCCGCCCCACATGCGCGCCCATGCTGGCCGCCAACGCGTATCCCAGCGCCCCATGCGCGCGGTTGGTGATGAAATTCCGCCCCGCCTTGCGCCACCGGTAGTGCGCGCTGAAATACGGGCACGGCGTGCCCGGGTCCGCCACGACGATCGCGTCGTCATCCAGCTGCGCCATCAACGCGGCAATCACCGCTTCAGGTTTGATCGGCGTGTCGGGTGAGGCCGCAAGCGCATTGAACTCAGCCAGCTTGCTGTCCCAGGCCGCCGCCGCTCTGCCGCGCCCGCCTTGCGACGACACTTGCCGTGTCTCCAACTCGGCCACCAAGGCTTCCAACGTCAGCCGCGCGTCGGCACAGATCGCCACCTCGGTTTGGTAATTCGCGCCGATCACCATCGGGTCGCTGTCAATGTGGATGATGGTCTTGCCCTTCGCGGGCGAGCGCCACCGTTCCGTCGTCACCGACCCCGCGCGGCAGCCGATGAACAAGATCACGTCCGCCGCGTCCACCACGGCGCGTGTCGCCGGGTTGCCGCCATTCGACCCCACAACGCCCAAGGCCAGAGGGTCCGTCTCCGCAATCGCGCCCTGCCCTGACACGGTCGTCGCGATCGGCAAATCCAGCATGTCCGCCAGCTGCTTCAAAGCATCAAACGCGCACGAGATCACCGGCCCGCCGCCACACACGGCGATAGCCGATTTGGCCCCCGCCAACAGGGTCGCCGCCTCTTTCACCGCGTCCAGATCCGGCCCCGCCCGCTCTGCGGGGAAGGATTGGTGTCGCGCGTCGGCCCACACCTCGCCGCTATCGACAAACGCCTTCTGCGTGTCAAAAGGCAGCGCCAAATGCGTGGCCCCGGGCCGCCCCGTGGTCATCGCGCGAAACGCGGCGCGTATCATCGCGGGCAGGCGCGTCGCGTCATCCAACGACGCGTTCCACTTGGTCAATGGTCGGAACAGCGCCACCTGATCCAGCTCCGTCAGCGGGTATTTCCCGCGTGAGGTCGTGGCCACATCCGTGGTAATCGCCAAAATCGGGACAGAGCTTTCGTTGGCCTCGACCACGCCCGGCAAAATATAGGTGGCACCGCCGCCCGACGGCCCTTCGCACACGCCCGGCTTGCCGGTGACCCGTGCATAGGCGTCCGCCATGTAGCCTGCATGCCTTTCGTCGCGGGTCAGTATGTGTTTGATGCCGTGGTCCAGCTTGGCCATCGCGTCGTAGAACGGCAGCGTGGTGTCGCCGCACAGGCCAAACATCGTCTCCACGCCATGCGCCTGCAACATGCGCACCGTGGCCTCGGCGCCGGTCATCTCGTTTTTCATAGTGCCCCCAATGAGACGTGAATGTTGCGCCTGCCGCCGCCTTGGTGTCAATTCCTTGATGAAAGGGGCCGATATGAAAACCAAGGGCGGCAAATCCATCTACGGCGCGTCGGTGGGCATCTTGATGCTGGACGCGCAATTCCCCCGCATCCCCGGAGATATGGGGAATGCGCTGACATGGCCCTTCCCGGTGCATTACAAAATCGTGCGCGACGCGTCACCCGACCGGGTGGTGCGCCAGGGGGCCGAGGGGCTGCTGGACAATTTCATTGACGCGGCGCGGGAGCTGGTGCGCGACGGCGTTGACGGCATCACCACCAATTGTGGGTTCCTGTCGCTCTATCAAGAGGCGCTGGCCGCCGCCGTGCCGGTCCCTGTGGCGACGTCCTCCCTGATGCAGGTCAGCATGGTCAACGCGGTGTTGCCTGAAGGCAAACACGCGGGCGTTTTGACCATTTCTGCGTCGACCCTGACACAGGCGCATCTCCGCAAAGCGAAGGTGCCGCCCGACACGCCGATCCATTCCACCGAAGGTGGTCAGGAATTCACCCGCGCCATTCTCGGCAATGAGCTTGAGCTGGACGTGACCCTTGCCCGCGCCGACAACGTCGCGGCCGCGCTGGAATTGCAAAGGGCCAATCCGCGCCTCGGGGCCATCGTGTTGGAATGCACCAACATGATCCCCTACGCCGCCGACATCCGCGCAGCCACAGGCCTGCCGGTCTTCACCATCGAGAGCTTTGTCAGCTGGTTTCAATCTGGACTGTCGCCACGCAGATACCCCGCGCCCTAGGGGCCGGGCTGTGGCTTGTGGCCTCAGGGTTTGCGCCGCGGCCGCGCTTGCGCGCCTCGCCCAGGCAGGGGGCTTTGCCCCCTCGTCGCTGCCGCTCCTCACCCCCAGGATATTTTTGAACGAAGGAAAGGGACGGGGACAGGTTTGTACATGTGCTGAGTGATTTTGGCGCGCGGGGGAGGGCGGGTGGGCCGTGTGCCAAAATCACGTGTCTCAACATTCAGGGATATTCACCGCCAGCCCACCTTGGCTGGTTTCTTTGTATTTGGTGCTCATGTCGATGCCGGTCTGGCGCATCGCCTCGATACAATTGTCGAGCGGCATGAAATGTGTGCCATCACCGCGCAAGGAAAGCGAAGCGGCAGACACGGCCTTGATCGCGCCAAGCCCGTTGCGTTCGATGCAAGGAACCTGCACCAGCCCCGCAACCGGGTCGCATGTCATGCCAAGGTGGTGCTCAAGCGCAATTTCGGCGGCGTTCTCGATTTGCGCGTTCGTCCCACCCAGCGCCGCACAAAGGCCAGCGGCGGCCATGGAGGATGCGGACCCGACCTCCCCCTGACAGCCAACCTCGGCCCCTGAGATGGATGCGTTGTGCTTGATGAGCCCGCCAATCGCCGCCGCGGTCAGCAGGAAGTCTCGCATGCCGGCGTCAGATGCGCCGATGCAGTGGTCGCGGTAGTAGCGCAGCACCGCCGGCAGCACGCCTGCCGCGCCGTTGGTGGGCGAGGTCACAACCTTCCCGCCAGCCGCGTTCTCTTCGTTCACGGCCATGGCGTAGACGCTCATCCAGTCGTTGATGGTATGCGGCTGGCCCCGGTTGACGCCTTGTTCGGCGGTCAGCTGGTCGTGGATATGTTTGGCGCGGCGTTTGACCCGCAGCCCGCCGGGCAGCTCGCCCTCCATGCGCAGCCCGCGGTCGATGCAGTCGAACATGGCGCGGCGCAGCACTTCAAGGTCGCGGTCCAGTTCGGCGCGGGTCATGGAGGCCAGTTCGTTGGCCTCCTTCATCTGGGCCACCGATTTGCCGGACGCGGCCCCCATCTCCAACATCTCCAGGGCGGAGCCGAACGGGTACGGGAAGCCCGCCTCTTCTTTCTGCGCATGCAGGTCGGTGTGCACGCCGGACAGTTCGGCCTCCGTCACGACAAAGCCGCCGCCCACGGAATAATACGTCTCCTGCAAAAACAGGTTCCCGGCGGCGTCAAACGCTTTGAAGATCATGCCGTTGGCGTGGCCGTCCAGCACAAGGTCGTAGTCAAAGACCAGGTCCGTGGCGGGGTCGAAGCGCAGCGTGCCAAGGCCCGCAACCTCCACGGTCTTTTCCACCGCCAGACCGGCCACCAATCCGGCCACCGCGTCAGGGTCCAGGGTCGCCGGTTCAAACCCCAAGAACCCCAGCATCACTGCTTGATCTGATGCATGCCCTTTGCCGGTGAAGGCCAGTGATCCGTGCAGGGACGCGGCCAATGCCGCGACATCGCCCGCCCCCGGCTCCCGTTCCCCAACACGCAGCTGGTCCAGAAACCGGGCGGCGGCGGTCATCGGGCCCATCGTGTGGGACGAGGATGGGCCGACGCCCACTTTGAATATGTCGAAGATGCTTAGAAACATGACCTCATCCTAGACCCCAAACGAAAAACCGCCGCCAGTCCTAAACAGACTGACGGCGGGGTAAAAGCGACGTGTCCCGTGAGCGGTTTTGCCGCGGAACTGGTTAATTACCTTAGCCGCGCCCCTTCCAGGGGACGAGCTTGTTCTCTGCGCCACGCATAATCATGTCGATACCATAACCGATAACGCCGATAATGATAATACCAATGATGACAATGTCGGTAAGCTGGAATTTGGATGCCGCAATAATCATCTTGCCGGCCCCTTTTTCAGCAGCAACAAGTTCCGCCGCAACCACGGTGCCCCAGCAAACGCCCATCGCCACCCGCGCGCCGGTGAAGATTTCCGGCAGGGAGTTGGGCAGGATCACCTTCGACAGAATCTGCCGTTTGGTGGCGCCCAGCGAATAGGCCGCATGCACCTTCGAGATGCTCACGCCGGACACACCGGCCCGCGCCGCGATGGTCATAATCCACAGGGCGGCAAGGAACAGCAGGGAAATCTTGCCCTGCTCGCCAATGCCGAACCAGATGATAATCAGCGGGATCAGCGCCAGCGGCGGCACCGGGCGCATGAATTCCACGATCGGGTCAAACCAGCCGCGCAGCCAGCCGTTCAGGCCCATGGCAAAGCCCAGCGGGATGCCAAACAGGCAGCCCAGCGCGAAGCCGATGACCACGCGGATCAGGGACCAGAACACGTTCTCCCACAGGCCGACGCCTTGGTAGCCGTTCTTGTTAAGGTCGATGAAGCGCGACCAAACGGCCTCTGGCGGCGGCAGGTACAGCGCCTCCATGGTCAGGCCGACATCGGGTTCCACCGACAGCGACCCGCGCGTGGTGACAAAGACGTTGCCGCCGTCAAAATTCACGGTTTCGCCGGGGCTGACGGCTTGGCCGTCAATCTCGGTGAAGGCGAAGCCTTCATCGGCTTGGGTCTTAATCAAGGCCTTGCGGCGCTGGGCCACGATAAGCGACTGGTTCATCGCAAAGTCGCCGTCTTCGGCGGCCACGGGGGGCACCTCTGGCTTCTCGCCAAACTGATGCACCAGCATGTCGATGCGGCCGGTGCCTGTCTCTCCGGCGGCGTTGGTCGCGGTGTATTCGAACGAGACTGTGCCCTCTACCGGGCCGGGCAGCAGGTTCGGGGTCAGCTTGGACCCCGTGGCCACTCCCCAGATCAGGAAAATCGCGATCACGGCGGCAATCGACGCGATGCGGTTGGCCACAACCGCGCTTTCGTCGCCGAAGGTCACGGTTTTCAACGAGGTGTAGCCCTTGGCTTTTTCGCGGCCACGCGAATACAGGCCCCAGACAAAATAACAGACGCCCGAGATGGCAAGGTACAGCGCAAAGATCAGGGCGATGCCGACGATCATCCAAAGCGACGAGCCGATGAGTTCCAGAATTTCTTGTCCCATTACGCTGTCTCCGTCCGGCCCATAATTTCTTCTTCCATGTCCCAGATCATGTTGAGGATCTCGTCACGGGTTGGCCCAAAATCTTTGTGCCGCTTCACTTCGCGCAGGTCCGCACCGACGCCCAGCTCGGCGAATGGCAGGCGGTATTCTTTGTGAACGCGGCCCGGACGGGGGGCCATGACCAGCAGCCGCTCGCCCAGAAGCAGCGCTTCCTCGACCGAGTGGGTAATCAAAATGATGGTCTTGCCGGTCTTCTTCCAGATGTCCAAAACCAGCGATTGCATCTTCTCCCGCGTCAGCGCGTCCAACGCGCCAAGCGGCTCATCCATCAAGATCACGTCGGGGTCGTTGCACAGGCAGCGGGCCAGGGCCACACGCTGCTGCATGCCGCCCGACAGCTCGTAAATCATCTTTTGGCCGAAATCCTGCAGGCCAACGATGCCCAGCAGTTCTTCGACGCTGGCGGCGATCTCGGCTTTGGGGGTGCCCTTCATCGACGGACCGAAGCCGATGTTTTCTTCAACGCTCATCCATTCGAACAGTGCGCCTTGCTGGAACACCATGCCGCGCGCGGGGTGGGGGCCGACGACCTTGTCGCCGTTCAGGTCAATCTCGCCGCCGGTGGGGGCCAGAAAGCCCGCCAAAATGTTCAGCAGGGTGGTTTTGCCGCAGCCTGACGGGCCAAGCACGGAAAGCAGCTCGCCTTCCTTGATGTTTAAATTGATGTTTTTCAGCGCCTCGACCGATCCGCCATTTGGCAGCTCAAAGGTCATTGAGACGTCATTGATTGTCAGACCCGACATAGACCACCCCTGTCCCTAGTGTGTGGTAGAAAAGGGGCGCGGCATCATGGATGATGCCGCGCCCCGCATTACGAAGCCGGTTATGGCTTACATCTTGGAAGCAGCTTCCAGGTAAGAGCCGTCAACCAGTGGCGCGTAGTCGTCCAGCGCGGTGATTTGACCAGCTTCTTCCAGCTTGGCAGCCGAAGACGCCATGTACTCGGTCACGCCGCCAGCCATCCAGTAGTCGGACAGCTTTTCTTCCATTGTCGGGTAGCCGAACTCAGCCGCAGTGGAGCGCACCGCGTCCACGTCCATGCCAGCCGCTTCTGCGATTGCCGGGAACATGGATTCTGCGTCTTTGGCGTACATTGCTTCCATGTCGGCGTTCACCTTCAGGAATTTTGCAACCAGCTCTGGGTTCTCAGCGCCGAAGGCTGCTGGGATCGACACGACGTCGAACACGCGGCCAACAACGGCTTCTTTTTCAGCGCCGGACAGCAGCACGTTGCCGTGCTCTTTCATACGCTGCAATGGGCCGGACCAGCCGCAGGCCATGTCCAGCTCGCCAGCTGCAAACGCAGCCGCAGAGTCGACAGGTGCCATGTCCACGATCTTCATCGAATCCACATCAACACCGAAGTGCTTCATCTGGGCAAGGAAGCCGGAATGCGCAGCGGTGCCCAAAGGTACGCCAACCTGCTTGCCAGGAAGCTCGGCACCAGCGTTGGATGCGTCGATTTCAAGCGAGCCGCGCACAACGCAGTTGTCGTTGTCGGAGTAGGACACAGCCACGTCGATGGCCTTCAGGTCCTGACCAGCAGCCGTTGCCACCAGGAACGGTGTCACACCCTGGCTGTAGGAAATGTGCACGTCGCCCGACGCCATGGCGGCAGACATCGCAGTACCGGCGTCAAAGGACACCCAGTTGATTTTGACGCCCATGGCTTCTTCGTACAGCTTGTTTTGCTGCGCAAACTGGTTTGGCGTTGGCCACTCCAGGAAGTAGGCGACGGTGATTTCTTCGAGGTGGCCGTCAGCAACAGCGGCGGTGGCGCCGGTCAGCAGCGCGACGCCGGCAACGGCACCCATCAATTTTGTGGTCAGTTTCATGTGTGTTCATCTCCCATGTTGAACAGGTCTTCTTTTGTGTTTCCGGACCCTCGTTGGCACCCGGCCTTCTTGCAAAGCCTGAATGTCGTGAGGGGCTTGCAGAGCAAAGCACAGGTCCGGCGGGATTGCCAATCACTATGCAGGGCTCGTTGGGCCGCTTTCCGAAAGTCCGGACAATCCTTTCGGATCGCGCGGTTGGCATCAAACAGGAAAAGATTCCCGGTTGAGTCAATCCTTTCTTTCGGAACGCGGGCAGGTTGACGCATCCAAAAGCGACATGAGGCACTCAGGCGCGACACCCTTGTTTATAGGGGCAAGGCCCGGTCGGCGCGCCGCTTAATGTCGCAAACTGGCTATTCTTCTGGACCTAATCATATGGCGAACTGGCCCTATCAGATTGCTCAATCTATGTGCTGCTTGGTTATAGGCTTACACTGTTGGTGCGCGGGCAGATTCGCAGGCCCGCCCCATCGCACAAAAATTCTACGGACTGCACATATAAAGGGAGCACTCGTCATGGACGGCAATCTATCACCAAACGACATGTCGGCAATCGTCGAAGCCGACCGCGCGCATGTCTGGCACCACCTCAGCCAGCACGCTCCCTATATGGCCGAGGGCGAGGGCCGCACCGACCCCAAGATCATCGTTGAGGGCAAGGGCATCAACGTCTGGGACCAGCATGGCCGCAAGCATATCGACGCGGTGTCGGGCGGGGTCTGGACCGTCAATGTGGGCTACGGGCGCGAAAGCATCGCCGATGCGGTGCGCGACCAGCTGGTGAAAATGAACTTCTTCGGTGGCACCGTGGGGTCGATCCCGGCCGCGCAATTCTCCGAACGCTTGCTCAGCAAAATGCCCGGCATGAGCCGCGTCTATTACGCAAACTCCGGCTCCGAGGCGAATGAGAAGGGCTTCAAAATGGTCCGTCAAATCGCGCATAAGCGCTATGGCGGCAAGAAGCACAAAATTCTCTACCGTGACCGCGACTACCACGGCACCACAATCGCCTGTTTGTCCGGCGGCGGTCAGGACGAGCGCAACGCGCAATATGGCCCCTTTACGCCGGGCTTCATCAAGGTGCCGCACTGCCTGGAATACCGCGCCATGGACCAGGGCTTGGGCGATCTGTCGGGCGAGGCCTACGGGATCGCCGCTGCAAACGCGATCGAAGAGGTCATCCTGCGCGAAGGCCCCGACACGGTCGGCGCGCTTTGCCTTGAGCCGGTCACCGCAGGCGGCGGCGTCATCACGCCCCCCGAAGGCTACTGGCCCCGCGTGCAGGAGATTTGCAAAAAATACGACATCTTGCTGCATATCGACGAGGTCGTCTGCGGCATGGGCCGCACCGGCACATGGTTCGGCTACCAGCATTACGGCATCCAGCCCGACATCGTGACCATGGCGAAAGGCGTGGCGTCGGGCTATGCAGCCATTTCGTGCTGCGTCACCACCGAGGCCGTGTTCGACATGTTCAAGGACGACACGTCGGACCACCTGAACTACTTCCGCGACATCTCGACCTTTGGGGGCTGCACCGCAGGCCCTGCGGCGGCGCTGGAAAATATGCGCATCCTTGAGGATGAGAACCTGCTCGAAAACACCATCCAGATGGGCGACTACATGATGGAGCAGATGCACGTCTTGGCCGAAAAGCACGCCTGCGTCGGCGACGTGCGCGGCAAGGGCCTGTTCACCGGGATGGAGCTGGTCGCAGACCGCGAAACCCGTGCGCCATTGGCCGAACCCCTTGTGGCCCAAATCGTGGGCACATCCATGAAGAACGACGCGACCATCATTGGCATGACCAACCGGTCTGTGCCGGGGCACAACAACACGCTGTGCTTCTCGCCTGCGCTGATCGCCACCAAGGATGACATCGACGCAATCCTGTCCTCTGTGGACAGCTCCATCACCGCGGTGATGGGCTAAGGTGTAATTTTCTTCTGCCGAAGAAAATTAAGCCCGCCCCTTTTCAAGGTGGCGGGCTTTTCTGACAGGTTTGTTTAAGTCCAGCGAAATGACTAACCCAGAAACCGGTTCACTCTAGTTGGGTTTCCAGCCCTGCTTGATCATGGCGCGCCGCCATTTCTTGTAATTCTTGGAACCACCTTCGCCCAGCCTTTGCAAAGAACCAAGTGGGTCAGGGGTCCCAGCGTCGGTTAGCTGGATGACATAGCATCCGTCATTCGAACACTCCAACGATACCTTTACACCGTTTCTTTCCATTTTCCCTTCCCCCGCAACCGCAACCGCAGGCAAAACAACGCCCATGGACAGCAAGAGGATCGCAGCACCCTTAGATAGAATTCTCATTTCCATTCCCTCGTTCAAATACAGTACGCTCTCAGACTGCACTCAACACACCTTAGGTTCAATGCTGCGTTCAGTTTTACCACGCAAACAAAAAACGCCCCGTCACCGGGGCGTTCGTGGACTCATCGGATATGAGGTCTAACTCAGCGCCCCAACAGGCGCCCCAGAAAAGATTTTGGCCTTTCAGCGGGCACTTCGGGATCAGCCAAGGGCGCAAATGCCACTTTGACGGACTCATCGCTACGGGCTTGCGCTTGTGGAGGTTGTTCAACTCCTGCCGCCGCAACTGGTTCGCGTTGAAGCTGTGCTTCAGAGGCGTCAACACCCTCCTCGGCCAAAAGCTCTTTGATCGTTTTCTTCGTAAAGGCTGTCGGCTCCGGTGCCGAATTGCCTTTCAACGGTTCCAGACGTCCATATTCCATATCGCTGCTCTCCCGTATTGTGGGCAAAATAGTTAAAATTGGCGCGATTTACTGTCGCGTGGGAAGGAACTTGCCCTCCAATTGTGGCAATTTTGGGAAAATTAGCGGGCCAAAAGATGCCGAAGGGTCAGGTCCACGCCCTCAAACTGCGGCGTTAACCTTCTGGGCCGTCGCTTTTCCGCAAACGCAATGCGCATGAAATACACATCAAATACATACGAAATACACATTTCGAAAAACGCGGCAAAATCGCCTGTTAACAAATGAAAACTTTGCCTGTTGCGCCGTCTATAGTATATCCAAAATGGAACTCTAATTAAGGCCAGCTGATGTCCATCGCCGTCGAGACCTTCTTTCTTGACCCTGCCTTTGAAGGCACGTTGCAGCAACAAATCCAACAGATGGTTGCGGGCGGCATTTTGTCGGGCAGATTTCGATTGGGGGAGAAACTTCCGTCGTCTCGGCGTCTTGCCAAACACCTTGGGGTCAGCCGGATCACGGTGACTTTGGCGTATAACGAGCTGATGGCCGATGACTATCTGACCTCCGCCGGCCGGTCAGGCTACTACGTGTCAGAGAACGCGCCGGAGCCGCCCCAGATCACCTCGCGCGCCAGTCAGGACACCGTCGATTGGTCCCGCGCCATCGGCAACCGCTTCTCCGGCAGCCTGAGCGTCGAGAAACCGGTGGATTGGCGGAAATACAAATATCCGTTTCTCTACGGCCAAGTGGACCCGTCGCTGTTTGACCGCCAAAACTGGCGTCTCTGCGCCGTAAGGGCCCTTGGACAAAGGGATTTTGACAGTCTGACGGCGGATCAGGTTGACCGCGACGACCCCCAGCTTTTGGAATTTATCGCGCGCAATACGCTGCCGCGTCGCGGGATTTTGGCGAACCCGGACGAGATTTTGGTCACTGTCGGCGCGCAGAATGCGCTGTGGCTGACGGCGCAAGTTTTGCTGACTCAGCGCCGGATGGCGACGCATGAGGACCCCTGCTACCCCGGCCTGCGCCACATTTTGAAACAGTCGCGCTGCCACCGCACGCCGATCAAAGTGGATGACGGCGGCATTCTGCCCGACAAGGTGCCACCCGAGACGGACGTGCTGTTCACCACCCCCAGCCACCAGTGCCCGACCACCGCCACCATGCCCTTGGACCGCCGCAACGAGCTGTTGCGCCGCGCCCGTGAAGACGACTTTTTGATCGTCGAAGACGATTACGAGTTTGAGATGTCGTTCCTCAAGCCCCCGTCCCCAGCCTTGAAATCACTGGATGAAGACGGGCGGGTCATTTACATCGGTTCCTTCTCCAAATCGCTCTTTCCCGGCCTGCGCCTTGGATATTTGGTCGGCCCCGCCCCCTTCATCCGCGAAGCCCGCGCCCTCCGCTCCGCGGTGCTAAGGCACCCCCCCGGACATATGCAGCGCACCGCCGCTTATTTCCTGTCACTGGGCCATTATGACGCCCTGATCCGCCGCCTGCGAAACGCGTTTCACGACCGCCGCAGGCTCATGGATAAAGCAATTGACGAACACGGGCTGGAGGTCGCCGGCGTCGGCACGTTTGGCGGGTCCAGCTATTGGATGCGCTCGCCGGAAGGCGTTGACACCATGCGCTTGGCCGCCGCCCTGAAGGAGCAATCTGTCCTCATCGAACCAGGCGCCCCGTTCTGCGAAGGTACCGGCCGCGTCTACAGGCATTACCGCCTTGCGTATTCATCCATATCGGCCGCCCAGATCTCTCCTGGCATCGCAAAAATTGCCGAGACGATCCGAAGTCTTAGGGCATAAACTGGGACTCCAGTGCGTCATTAATTGATTCTTGGGCTCTCCCATATTTGAGAAAAACCAACCGAATACGGTGCCGCTGCCCCGTACACAAAGTCCCATTTTTCAACAATAGAAGCGGAACCCAGAATTTTCTGGATCCATGCACCCCGTCAACTGGCTCTAACCTAGACAGTGGTACGACGCTAGGTTAGCCCCAACGTCAATACGGGCCCGCAAAGCCCCGCGTTCCACCTCACGTTTAAGGGAGAAACCCCCATGAAGATGACGACCGAAGAAGCCTTCGTCAAAACCCTGCAAATGCACGGCATCCGCCACGCCTTCGGGATTATCGGTTCGGCCATGATGCCGATTTCCGACCTGTTCCCAACCTCTGGCATCAAGTTCTGGGACTGCGCCCACGAGATGACCGCTGGCATGATGTCGGACGGCTACACCCGCGCCACCGGCGAGATGTCGATGATGATCGCGCAAAACGGCCCCGGCATCACCAACTTCGTGACCTCCGTCAAAACCGCTTACTGGAACCACACTCCGCTGCTGCTGGTCACGCCTCAAGCGGCCAACAAAACCATCGGCCAAGGCGGCTTCCAGGAGATGGAGCAGATGAACCTGTTCGCCGACTGCGTCGCCTATCAAGAAGAAGTGCGCGACCCGTCCCGCATCGCCGAAACGCTGAACCGCGTCATCATGCAAGCCTACCGCGCCTCAGCGCCCGCGCAGATCAACGTCCCACGCGATTTCTGGACCCAGGTGATCGACATTGAACTGCCAGTCGCCGTTGATTTCGAACGCCCCTCCGGTGGCGAAGAAGCGGTCAAGAAAGCAGCCGACCTGCTGTCTTCCGCCAAATTCCCTGTCATCCTGAACGGCGCTGGCGTTGTTCTGGCCGGCGGGATTGAGGCTTCCGCCAAGCTGGCAGAAACGCTCGACGCGCCTGTTTGCGTTGGGTACCAGCACAATGACGCGTTCCCCGGCAACCACCCGTTATTCGCGGGGCCGCTGGGCTATAACGGCTCCAAAGCCGGGATGGAGCTGATCTCGAAAGCCGATGTCGTGCTGGCCTTGGGCACCCGCCTGAACCCGTTCTCGACCCTGCCGGGCTACGGCATGGATTACTGGCCGACTGAGGCGAAAATCATTCAGGTCGACATCAACCCTGACCGTATCGGCCTGACCAAGAAGGTCACCGTGGGCATCGTGGGCGACGCCAAAAAGGTTGCCGAAGGCATCATGGGGCATCTGGCCGATGGCGCGGGCGACGCAGGCCGCGCGGACCGCAAGGCCCTGATCGCACAAACCAAATCGGCTTGGGCGCAGGAACTGACCTCGCTGGACCACGAAGAGGACGATCCGGGCACCACCTGGAACGAGCGCGCCCGCACCGCCGAGCCAAACAAAATGTCCCCGCGTCAGGCATGGCGTGCGATCCAATCGGCCCTGCCGAAGAACGCGATCATCTCGTCCGACATCGGCAACAACTGCGCCATCGGCAACGCCTACCCGTCCTTTGAGGAAAGCCGCAAATACCTGGCACCGGGGCTGTTTGGCCCCTGCGGCTACGGCTTCCCGGCCATTGTTGGTGCAAAAATCGGCTGCCCTGATGTGCCGGTGGTGGGCTTCGCAGGCGACGGCGCCTTCGGCATCTCGATGAACGAAATGGTGTCGGTGGGGCGCGGTGACTGGCCGGCCATGACCATGATTATTTTCCGCAACTACCAATGGGGCGCGGAAAAGCGGAACACCACCTTGTGGTTCGACGACAACTTCGTGGGCACCGAGTTGGACACCAACGTGTCCTACGCCAAAATCGCGGACGCCTGTGGTCTGAAAGGTGTGCAAGTCGACAGCATGGACGCGTTGACCGACGCGTTGAACGAGGCGATCAAGGGCCAGATGGAAGGCAATGTCACAACCTTCATCGAGGTTCTGCTCAACAAAGAGCTGGGCGAGCCGTTCCGCCGCGACGCGATGAAAAAGCCTGTCGCAGTGGCTGGCGTCTCCGCATCGGACATGGCCGCCGAGTAAATCTGGGCGCGCAAAATTTTTCGATCGAAAAATTTTACCCGTCCCGCGAAAGCGGGGCGGGTTTTCGGGTGAAAAGACCAGAGTTTTGGGAGAGAGTGGCCAGATGACACATAACAATCCGTTCCTATCGACCCGCGAAGCCGTCTGCCCGCCTAGCTTGCTTGAGATGGCGCAAAAAGCGCCTTCCCCCCGCGTGGCCATCGCCCGCGCTGGTGCGCCGTTGCCGATGGAAGCCGCGCGTGACGCGACCGAAGCCAATATCATGGAGCCCGTTTTCACAGGCGAGCGCGCAATGATCAAAGCTGAGGCCGAAAAGCTGAATTGGGACATTTCCCAATTTCAACTGATTGAGGCGGAAGGTGAAGCCGATAGCGGCAAAGCTGCCGCCATGGCCTGCGGCGAGGGTCGCGCCGATGTGATGATGAAGGGCCAGTTGCACTCAGACACGTTTATGCGGGCGGCCCTGAGCCGCGACGCAGGCTTGCGCACCGGCAATCGACTTGTCCATATCTTCCATGTCAGCCACCCCGATGGCGGGCCGTCCGTCACCATCTCGGACTGCGCGGTTAACGTGGACCCCAACATCGAAACCCGCAAAGACGCCACCCGCGAAGTGGTCAAGCTGTTGCACATGATCGGCAATGACCGCCCCAAAGTGGCGTTCCTGTCGGCCACCGAAAGTGTCCTCCCCGCCGTGCCATCCTCGGTCGAGGCTGACGATCTGGCAACTTGGGCAAAAGGTGAAGTCGACAATGCGGACTTCTCCGGCCCGCTGGCGTTGGACCTGATCCTCAGCCCGTCCGCCGTGGCCACCAAGAAGCTGACCGCCGACCCCGTCGCGGGCAAGGCGGACGCGATTATCGTGCCCGACATCGTCTCCGGCAACGCGCTGTTCAAAGCCTTTGTCTACCTCACCGGCGGCTGCGCCGCTGGCATCGTCATGGGCGCTAAGGTACCGGTCCTGCTGACGTCGCGCGCCGACCCGCCTGCCGCCCGTATGGCGTCCATCTGCCTCGCCGCGATCGCGAACGCATCCAAATGAACCTGCTTGCCGATCTCACCAACCTGACCACGACAGAGGTTCTGCTGCTGAGCGGCATCATCTTCGTGGCCTCCATGGTGCGCGGCTTTTCCGGCTTTGGGCTGTCTGCCGTGGTCATGGCATCGGCTATCTTCATCCTGCCACCCCTGGCCTTGATCCCAATGCTGTGGTTCCTCGAAATGGCGGGCAGCCTCGCCATGTTCAAAGGCGGCATCAAGGACGCCGACAAACCGACAGCGAAGGGCCTCATCATCGGCTCGGCCATCGGATTGCCCGTCGGCCTGCTTATCAACATGCAACTGGTAACTGAGACCTCCAAGGCACTTGCCCTGTCCATCCTGATCGTTCTCGCTATCAGCCAACTTGCTAAAGTTAAGCTGCCCTTCCTAGCGACCACGTTTGGCACATACGGCACGGGCTTCGGCGCGGGTGTCGTTACCGGTTTCGCAGGCGCGGGCGGCATGCTGATCGCGCTTTACACGCTGGCCCGCGACCTGCCCGCCCGCACCATGCGCGGCACACTCAGCATCTATCTGCTTGGCGCTGGCTTGCTGGGCATCATCACCCATATCCTCGTCGGCACGATGGACCAAACTGCCATCGCCCGTGGGTTGTTCTTCATCATCCCAACGCTTCTGGGCCTCTACGCGGGCCGCGCGCTCTTCATTCCGCGCTTGGAACCTTACTACAAACCCTTCTGCCTGACGCTGTTGCTTGGCCTCGCCTCGCTTGGCCTCATCCGCACCGTATCCAATTAGGAGATCCGCCATGAACCAGCCAGTGATCGACCTGTCGCCCAAGGTCAGTGACGAGGTCCGCAAGACCACCTGCTACATGTGCGCCTGCCGTTGTGGGATCAACGTGCATATGAAGGAAGGGAAAGTCGCCTATATCGAGGGCAACAAAGACCACCCCGTCAACCAAGGCGTGCTCTGCGCCAAAGGCTCTGCGGGCATCATGCAGCACAATGCGCCGTCCCGCCTGAAAGCCCCGATGAAACGTGTAGGCCCGCGAGGCTCAGGCGAGTTCGAGGAGATCACATGGGAAGAGGCCTACGACATCGCCGTCGGCATCTTGGAGCCCGTGCGCCGCGACAACCCTGAAAAGCTGGCCTTTTTCACAGGCCGCGACCAGTCGCAAAGCTTCACATCCCTCTGGGCACAAGGTTTCGGCACGCCAAACTACGCGGCACATGGCGGGTTTTGCTCCGTCAACATGGCCGCCGCGGGCATCTACACAATGGGCGGCGCGTTTTGGGAGTTCGGCCAGCCCGACTGGGACCGCACCAAAATGGTGATGATCTTCGGCGTCGCGGAAGACCACGACAGCAACCCCATCAAAATGGGCCTCGGCAAGGTCAAAGCGCGCGGCGCCAAGGTCTACGGCGTCAACCCGATCCGGTCGGGCTACAACGCGGTCGCCGACGAATGGGTCGGCATCACCCCCGGCACCGACGGGTTATTCATCCTGTCCCTCGTCCACGAGCTGTTCAAGGCCGGCAAGCTGGACCTGCATTACCTCGCCCAATGGACCAACGCGCCGGTCCTCGTGAATGGCGATGAGAAATCTGAGGATTTCGGCCTTCTGATGCGCGACAAGGACAACAAGCTGTTGGTCATCGACCGCGCCACCAGCAAGCCCGCCGCTTTTGATAAGAAGGGCGTCAAACCAGATCTGGCAGGCTCCCAACGCGTCAAAGGGGTGACGCATCGGTCTGTCTTCCAGCACATGGCGGAGAAATATCTCGACCCGCAATACGCCCCCGAAGCCGTCGCCGCAAAAACCGGCATTTCCGCTGAGCGCATCAAGCGCATCGCGGCTGAGCTGGCAGACGTGGCCTTCAACCAAGCCATCGAGGTCAAGCAAAGCTGGACAGATTTCCGCGGCGAAACCCATGATAAATTCGTCGGTCGTCCGGTAAGCTTCCACGCCATGCGCGGCATCTCTGCGCACGCCAACGGCTTCCAGACCTGCCGCGCGCTGCACATGTTGCAGATCATCCTTGGCACCGTGGAAACCCCCGGCGGCATGCGATTCAAACCGCCCTACCCCAAGCCGCCAGAGGCGCATCCGAAACCCCATTGCAAGGTGACACCCGGCCAAGCGCTCGACGGCCCGCATTTGGGTTTCACCCACGGCCCCGACGATTTGGCGCTCAAGGAAGACGGCTCCCCCGCCCGCATCGACAAGGCATTCACATGGGAAAACCCAATGTCGTCGCACGGCATGATGCACATGGTCATTTCCAACGCGCACGCGGGTGTTCCTTACAAAATCGACACGCTGTTCATGTATATGGCCAACATGTCGTGGAACTCGTCCATGAACACGCGCGGCGTGATCGACATGCTGACCGACAAAGATGAAAACGGCGATTATGTCATCCCGAACATCATCTATTCCGACGCCTATAGCTCCGAAATGGTCAGCTACGCCGACCTGATCCTGCCCGACACGACATATCTGGAACGCCACGACTGCATCAGCCTTCTGGACCGCCCGATCTGCGAAGCCGACGCCGTCGCCGACGCCATCCGCTGGCCAGTGGTGGAGCCTGACCGCGACGTCAAAGGCTTCCAATCAGCGCTCTGCGACCTCGGCGCGCGCCTCGGCCTGCCGGGCTTCGTCAACGAGGACGGATCGCAAAAATACCAAGACTACGCCAACTACATTACGAACCACATCCGCCGCCCCGGCGTCGGCCCGCTGGCCGGTTTCCGTGGCAATGGCGACGAGCACGGGCGCGGCGAAAGCAATCCCGCGCAACTCGACCGCTACATAGAAAACGGCGGCTTCTGGATGGAGCACGTCCCCGAGGACGCCGCCTTCTTCAAGCCGTGGAACATGAACTACCAAGACTGGGCCGTGAAGAAGAGCTTCTTCGACAAGCCCATGCCGTACCTGTTCAACCTCTACGTCGAACCCATGCGCAAATTCCAACTCGCCGCCGAAGGCCACGGCACAAGACAGCCCCCAGACCATCTGCGCGAGCGGATCAAGGCCACGATGGACCCGCTGCCGATCTGGTACGCCAACGAGGACGAGAACAAAGCCGACGAGTTCCCCGTCACCGCCCTCACCCAACGCCCCATGGCGATGTACCATTCATGGGGCAGCCAAAACGCATGGCTGCGCCAAATCCACGGCCACAACCCGCTCTACGTGCCGACCAAGATTTGGGAAGAAAACAACTTCTCCGAAGGCGATTGGGCCAAGGTGACCTCCCCCCATGGCGAAATCACCGTCCCCGTCGCACATCAGGCCGCGCTCAACGAGAACACCATCTGGACATGGAACGCCATCGGCAAACGCAAAGGCGCCTGGGCGCTGGAAGAGGATGCGCCGGAAACCACCAAAGGCTTCCTGCTCAATCACCTGATCCACGAGCTGCTGCCTCCAAAGGGCGACGGCCTGCGGTGGTCCAACTCCGATCCGATCACGGGCCAAGCCGCATGGTTCGACCTGAAGGTCCGCGTGGCCCGCGCAGACGCGCCGGCAGACATGCAAACACAGCCCAACATCCCTGCACAGACGTCGCCCGTCGGCACGGGCCCGAAAAATCTGACTTGGAAGCTCAACAAATGACCTCTTCCCATGTTTCAAAATATCCCCGCCGGAGGCAGAAATTTTCTTCTACGAAGAAAATTGCAAGAATTTTCGACGAAAATTCTTCCTCCCTCCATGCATCGGAGGTCACGCTATGACCCAACTCCCCGCCCAAACCGACAAAAAGCTCGGCCTCGTCATCGACCTCGACACTTGCGTCGGCTGCCATGCCTGCGTTGTGTCCTGCAAAGGTTGGAACACCGAAAACTACGGTGCGGCGCTATCCGACCAAAACGCCTATGGCAAGGACCCGTCCGGCACCTTCCTGAACCGTGTGCACAGCTACGAGGTGCAGCCAGACCAGGGTGCCGCCCAAACCATCCACTTCCCTAAATCCTGCCTGCATTGCGAAGATGCCCCATGCGTCACCGTCTGCCCCACAGGCGCCAGCTACAAACGTGTCGAAGACGGCATCGTGCTGGTCAACGAGAGCGACTGCATCGGCTGCGGCCTCTGCGCATGGGCCTGCCCCTACGGTGCGCGCGAGCTGGACCAAGCCGAGGGCGTCATGAAGAAATGCACCCTCTGCGTGGATCGCATCTATAACGAGAACCTGCCTAAGGAAGACCGCCAGCCCGCTTGCGTCAGAACCTGCCCCGCAGGCGCCCGCCATTTCGGTGACCTGGGCGACGAAAATTCTGACGTCTCTATCCTCGTCAAAACCCGCGGCGGCTTCGATCTGATGCCCGAACAAGGCACCAAACCGGTCAACAAATACCTGCCGCCCCGCCCAAAGGACGAGCAGATCGACATCCTCGCGCCCCTCTTGGAACCTGTGGCCGCTGAGCCCACAGGCTTCCTCGGCTGGCTCGACAAAACTTTGGAGAAGCTCTGATGCACCCCGCACCCTCAATCATCTTCTTCACCGTCTTCTCAGGCCTCGGCTTTGGCATGCTGGCCTTTATGGGCCTTGGCAAACCTGATGTTTCCGGCTTCACAGCCTTCATCTTCTTCTTCATCGCATACGCACTGGCCGTCGGCGGGCTGATCTCGTCAACCTTCCACCTCGGCAATCCACAAAGGGCGCTGAAAGCCTTCAGCCAATGGAAAACCAGCTGGCTGTCGCGGGAGGGCTGCTTGGCCGTCGCCACCCTCTTGGTGATGGGCCTCTACGCCATCGGCATCATCTTCTTCAACACTCGCATCGGCCTGCTGGGCCTCTTGGGGGCAATCCTCGCCTTCTGCACCGTGATCGGCACATCCATGATCTACGGCCAGATCAAAACCGTGCCCCGCTGGCACCATTGGACCACGCCGCTGATCTATATCGGCTACGCAATGACGGGTGGCGCTTTGATGACCGGCCAGCTGCGCATCGCAACAGCCGGGTTGGTCACCATCGGCGCGCTGCAGGTCGTGGCATGGATCATCGGCGACAAACGCTTTGCCGAAGAGGGCTCCACGATCGAGACAGCAACGGGTCTTGGCACCATCGGCAAGGTGCGCATGTTCGAGGCCCCGCATTCCTCAAAGAACTACCTGATGAAGGAAATGGTCCACGTCATCGGCCGCAAGCATGCCCGCAACCTGCGCATCATCGGGGTGCTGCTGGTCAGCCTGATCCCATGGGCGCTGTTGATGTTCTTCCCGTTCAATCATTTTATGGCGCTGCTCGCTGTGCTCGCCCATGTCGCAGGCGCGCTCACCACCCGCTGGCTGTTTTTCGCGGAAGCCGAACACACCGTCGGCCTTTACTACGGCCAACGTTAGGGTTTCATCTTGGCAGAAATACCTTCAAGGGGATGCCCGCGTGGCGGGGGGGAACCTCCCCAAGAACGCAAAACAAAACGCGCACCGTAAGGTGCCCATTTGGACCAACGGTGCGCGTTAATATCTGGTTACCAAAAATCGCAGAAACGTCTGGTTTCAGCAGCTTACCCCATTCCGGCGCACGCGCCGAAATCAGTCATACCGCTCTTGATGCGACACCTCGAAATCAAAGCTGTTCTTCCCGCTGAACTTCTGAAGCCGCCAATCGCACGCCCGCGCATGCCCGTCCATGCCCTCCAGCCGCGACAGCCGTGAGCCCACCTCCGACATCTCGGGATCCGCATCTGTCCCGATCTCCTGCCAGGTCAGGATCTTCAAAAACTTCATCACATTCAGCCCGCCGGTATAGCGCGCGGCCTGCCGCGTCGGCAGGATATGGTTGGTCCCCGAACACTTGTCCCCGTGGGATACGGTCGACCCCTCGCCCAGGAACAGCGAGCCATAATTCTTCAGCCGGTCCCGCCACCAAACCAAATCCTTGGCCTGCACCTGCAAATGCTCGCAGGCATATTTGTCCGACACCACCGCCATCTCCTCATTGTCCTCGCAGACAATAATTTCGCCGTAGTCGCGCCACGAAATCATTGCAACCTCTCCGGTCGGCCAGTCCGCCGCAACCTTGGGCAATATCTCGTTCACCTGATCCGCCAGCTTCGCTGACGTCGTGAACAGCCAAACCGGCGAGTTCACCCCATGCTCCGCCTGAGACAGCAAATCAATCGCCACCGTCATCGGGTCCGCCGTCTCATCCGCAATCACTGCGCTCTCGGTTGGCCCCGCGAACAGGTCGATCCCAACGCCCCCAAACAGCTGCAGCTTGGCCTCCGCCACAAAGGCGTTGCCCGGCCCAACCAAAATGTCTGCCGGCCGCGTTCCAAACAGCCCAAATGCCATCGACGCCACGGCCTGCACGCCGCCCATTTCCAAAATCACGTCGGCGCCTGCCAAGGTCATCGCGTAACACACCGCCGGATCAATCGCGTCGCCGCGCGGTGGGGAGGCGGCCGTGACAAATTCAACCCCTGCCGCCTTCGCAGTCGCCACGCTCATCAGGGCTGATGCTACATGCGCGTAGCGACCGCCCGGCACGTAGCAGCCAGCGGCTTCCACGGGCACACATTTCTGGCCCAGCGTCACACCCGGTTCGGTCTCCAACGAGAAATCGCTCAAGCTCGCGCGCTGCGCCTCGGCAAAGCGCTTGATCTGGCGATGCGCAAATTGGATGTCGCGCTTGGCTTGTTCAGGCACCTGCGCGTTCAGCATCTCCCGTTTGGTGTCTGACAAGACAAACTCGCCGTCCCAGCCGTCCAAGGTCTTGGCGTAGTCTCGCACCGCATCTTCGCCCCCCGCCCGAATGGTATTGAGCATGTCGAGCACCAATCCGCGGGTCTTCGTATCCTCAGCAACTTTGTCGACGATTGGGGTTTTGATATGTTTCATGAGCGCACCTTTGACCAGACGTTACGTCCAGATGCGGGTGATTTCAGGCTGCATTCAATCAGTTTCGGGCAAGCCCTGACTACTATCAGGAATCCCGAAAGAAGCCTTCGTCAGTCATTATCGGTCAGCCCTGCGCCGGCACCGGCTGCGCGCGACGCCTCAGAGGCCGGAACGTAGGTCTTGGCCGCCAAACCGTTCAGGCGGTCCAACACATCCAACGGCACGGCTTGCGGCGCCCCAAACGGCTCCAGCTCATCTTCGTCCGCAACGGTGACCATGACAGTGCCCTTGCCCGAATTCGACAGCGCAAACTTCATGTCATAGACCTGCCCCGCATGGGCAAGAAACGGCCAAAGCAATAGCGGCCAGTCAAGATTATGCATGACCACGCGTCTGGTTCCAGCAACCAGCGCATCAATGACCATTGGTGCCGCCATCAAGACGTCGGATCGTTCAACAACGGCATGATCGTCGGTCCCCTCGATGCCGGGTCGATGATGCCCTCCATCCAAAGCGGCGGCGGCCATAGCAAGCAATTGCGGGTCACTCATCAGAAGCGGCGCAAGTCCGGACAGGTCTTGCGCATGCCCAAGCGGCAAGCCGTCCCCGATGCCCGCTTTAAGCAACAAGGCCTGAACCTCTGCGACAGATAGACGGCGGCCGTCATAGGTCGGGCCGTCGGCGACAAATCGGTCATACCAAATGCGGCCGGTCATTCAGAAAATACCGGCAGCCACCAATTGTCTGCATCAACCAGCTCGTCGCGCAAAGGCGCGCCTTGCGCCAGGGTGATCCGGGTCCAACGGTCAGACTTAGGATCAAATTTGGAGGCCCCGAAAAAGGACAGTTTGCAGCGAAGCATATCAATGGGTTTGCAGGCCTCGCAGATCAGATTGTCCCGAATTTCTGCGTAGGGGTGGGTCTCAAGCCGCTGGACACGGCGGATGGCTGCCCGGTGCTGCGGGAATTCTCGAAGGAAATTCACCAAAGGCTTTTCGTAGTCGTTCAGGTCAAACGACATGGCCTGAACCTGCCGCGCAATGTCGAGGGGGCTTTCCAGCTCGCCACCGTCTTCCTCGTAGCGCAGCCCCAACCGGGGCTCCAGCTTCTCCTCGGACACATACCAAAACTGCGCGGTCTCCCGCTGGCATTCAAAATCCAGTGGCAGTGCCCAACCGAAATGCCGGTCTATCAGGTCTCGCAGGTCCGCGACATCCATGGTCGGGTTAAGCGGGGTCGGGGTCGTCATCCCCATACAGTCCGTCAGCCCATCAATCATCTTGCCAAAGGGCTCAAGGGCCAGGCTGACAACCAGTTCCTGACACTCCATGCCAAAGGCTTCGCTGACGCGTATCAGTTGATCCAACGGTTTTGGCTGGCGCAGCAGCGTGCCAAGTTCTCCGGTCAGGTCGGCCCAGTCACGGCGCAGCTCTTCTATCCGCGCCTGCTGCTGCGCGTCGGGAACCTGCCATTCTTCCAAATGCCGCGCAGCCCGCCCCGCCAACCGTATCACGTCCGCTATCTGGGTGTCATTCAAATGCCGCACGGCGCGCACGCGCGCCAGGGCCGTTTCCCGAACCATCATCCAGTTGTTCAAAAGCTCGGGGTGGGAGACCAGAAACGGGGCCATCCCTAGGCCGGTCGAATTGCCCACACCGATATGCCGTTTCAGTCGGCGGTCCAAATCTGCGCGGCCGACATGCTCTACGAGGTCATGGGTGAATCCGCGGATCAGCCAGACGGTCAGCATCTCGGCCATGAAGGGGCCCTCAAGCCCGGGCCGCTGCGCAATCACGCTGCGATCGGCGATGCCGAATTTGCCGTTTCCATAAACGGCAGTGGTGCGCATCAAGTAGCCAATCCGGGCGACCATTTCCTCGTCAATCTCGGTGCCGTTGCGCAAGGCCTCGGCCACATGGGCGAACAGGCGAACCGATTTGTTGGCGCGGCTCAGCACAAGGTCTTTGGCAGTGAAGCGGCCCGCTTCCTGCAGCGGCGCATTGGCGTGCAGACGAGCTATGTCGTCAGCACCCGGAACGCCATCATACAACACAAAGGCACTGTCCCATGCCTCGGCAATAACGCGGTCGGTGCGCCGGCTCGGGTCCAGCCGGTTTGAGAACGCCACCAATGAATAGGTGAACCCGCCTAATGTCAGGGAATAGACGCCATGTCCGTAGCCGTCCTCGTCCATCTGCCAGACAGGCCTTGTGACGGTCACCTGCTCCTCCGAAAGCCGCCGCATCAGGCTGCGCAAAAAGCTCAATCGCGTCGGGAACATTGATCCCATCCGCTGCAACCGCATCACCTGCGACGCCGGGCGCAGTGGCTCTTGGGGAGGCAGCGGCGCGTTCATGCCGGCCCAAAGGAGCTGTCATAGAACCGCAGCCAATTCCCACCCATTATGCCGTCCACCTCGGCTTGCGAAAACCCGGCGGCCAGCAGGCCACGCGGCAGGTTTGGCATATCCCGGTTGTCGACAAACCAGTCCGGTTGGTCAGGGAACCCCGCCGCAGCGGCCGAGCCTTCGCCGTAATCCATCTCTTTTGACCACCGCCCGTTGCGCATCCATGTCACGACGCTGTCGGGCTGATCCTGACACAGGTCGGATCCGATCCCCAAATTCTGCGCGCCGTAGCGCGACGCCGCCTCCGCAATCATTTCGCAGAAACTTTGCAATGTGCAGGCTGTCCCGTCTTTCAGGTGATGCGGATACATGGAAAAGCCAAGCATCCCGCCGCGCCCCGTCAGCGCCCTCAACACGTCATCAGATTTGTTGCGCAGCGCGGGATGCCACCAATCGGGATTGGCATGGGTGATCGCGATGGGCCGCGAAGATTGGTCAATCGCCTCCAGGGTGGACCGGTCCGCCGAGTGGCTCATATCCACCACCATCCCGACACGGTTCATCTCAGCCACGGCCTGTTTGCCAAAGCGCGTCAGGCCGGTGTCTTCATCTTCATAGCACCCCGTCGCCAGCAAGGATTGGTTGTTATATGTCAGCTGAATGAACCGCACGCCCAGCTGATGGCAAATCTCAATCAGCCCAATGTCATCTTCTATCGGCGATGGGTTCTGGAACCCGAAAAATACAGCCGTGCGTCCCGCATCAACTGCCTTGCGGACGTCGTCACCTGATGTCCCACGCATAATCAAACCAGGGTATTTCTCAAACCAACGGTTCCACTGCGACAGGTTCAAAACGACCTCTCGAAAGCTCTCGTGATAGGCGATGGTGACATGGATCGCGTCCACGCCGCCTTCCCGCAGTTGGCGAAACGCCTTCTCCGACCAATTCACGTATTGCAGGTTATCAATAACGGGGACTCTCATATCGGCACCCTGTCACAAAATTGCTCAAACGCAAGAAAAAGGGGCACCGCAGCGCCCCTTCCCATGTTCAAAAATATCCGCCCCGCAGGGCCGGGCAGATCAAAAGTCGACCGCCATGTATTTGGTCTCCATGTAGTCCTCAAGACCCTGGCTGCCGCCCTCTTTGCCAAGGCCGCTTTCCTTGACCCCGCCAAAGGGCGTTTCAACGGTTGTAATGAGCCCCGAGTTGATCCCGATCATGCCGTATTGCAGCTTTTCGTTCAGCTTGAAGATGCGGCCAATGTCGCGGGTATAGGCGTAGGACGCCAACCCGAACTCGGTGTCATTGGCCCATGCAATCGCGTCGTCCTCGTCCTCGAACTTGAACACCGGAGCGATGGGGCCAAAGATTTCCTCTTTGGCAAACATCATGTCCTGCGTCGCATCGGTGATGATGGTGGGGTTGAAGAAGCTGTGGCCCTGCGCGTTGCGGTCCCCGCCGAAGGCCACGTTGCCGCCCTTGGCGGTCGCGTCTGCGATGAATTCTTCCACCTTCTCGACCGCGTCCATGTCGATCATCGGGCCTTGCTCCACGCCCGCTTCCAGACCGTTGCCGACCTTCATCTTGGCCGTGGCCGCTGTCAGCTTTTTAACAAATTCGTCGTAAACGCCCGCCTGCACATACATGCGGTTGGCGCAGACGCAGGTTTGGCCCGAGTTGCGGAATTTCGACACCATCGCGCCCTGCACTGCGGCATCAATGTCCGCGTCATCGAAAACCAAGAACGGCGCGTTGCCGCCCAATTCCATCGACACTTTCTTCACGGTTCCGGCCGACTGGCGGATCAGCTCTTTGCCAACCTCGGTGGAGCCCGTGAAGGTCACCTTGCGCACGCGCGGGTCTTCCATGATCGCGCCGCCGATTTTGCGGGCAGACCCTGTCACCACATTGACCGACCCCGCAGGGAAGCCTGCTTCTTCGGCCAATGCGCCCCACGCCAGACCGGAATACGGCGTCGCCGTCGCAGGCTTGGCCACAACGGTGCAGCCAATCGCCAGCGCAGGCGCCACTTTGCGCGCCAGCATCGAGGACGGGAAGTTCCAAGGCGTAATCATCCCAACCACCCCGATGGGGTGTTTGGTCACAAGGAAGCGGCGCCCGTTGGTCGGCGCAGGAACAATCTCGCCCTTGGCGCGGCGGACTTCTTCGGCAAACCAGCGCACGTAGGCCGCCCCAATGCCAATCTCGCCCATCGACTCCGCCAGCGGCTTGCCCATTTCAACGGTCAGCAGCTCGGCCAGCGTCTTTTGGTTGTCCATCAGGGCGTCATGCATCTTCATCAACATGCCCACACGTTCCATCAGGCCCATGCCTGCCAGCCCGTCGAATGCCGCGTCCGCCGCGTCAATCGCCCGCAAGGCCTCAACGTCGCCAGAGTTCGGGACGGTCCCGATCACCTCACCCGTCGCGGGGTTGGTCACGTCGATGGTGTCGCCGCTGTCAGCCGCAACCCATTTGCCGCCAATGAAGTTCGCCTCTTTCATGTATTGTGTGTAGCTCATCGCTCATTCATCCTTTGGAAAACGCAAATTGCGTGTGTTGTTCATAAACTTCGCCGGGGCGCAGCACCGCGTTGGGGAAGGCCGGGTGGTTCACCGCATCCGGCCAAACCTGAGGCTCCAACGCGACACCCGCATTCTTGCCATAGCGACGCCCCCCAAGGCCCGCAGGCCCGACATCTAACTTGAACCCGTCATAAACCTGCAGCCCCGTCTCGGTCGAGCGTATTTGCATCGAAATGCCGGATTTTTGAGAGGTTAAAGTCCCAATTTTCCGTAAATCCATGCGTCCGTTAGAAAGGCACAGGTTGTGGTCGATGAAGACCTCGTCCTTGATCGGCCGCATTTGTCGGAAATCATACCGAGTCCCATCGACGTGAACACTTTCGCCCGTCGGGATAAACCCGTCATCGACTTGCGTCATGTGCTCCGCATCGACCTGCATAAGGTGGTCATCCGTGGTCGGCCCACCGTCCAGATTCCAATAGGTGTGATGGGCGAAGTTGCACAGCGTCGGCGCGTCGCTTTCCGCAGAAATCTGAATATCGAACACGCCGCCCGCCAGGCAGGCATAGGTGCAGCGCGCCACCATATTGCCGGGGTAGCCCATCTCGCCATCCGCCAGCTCGATCCGCAGGGTGATCCGGTCCACGCCCGCGCTTTCCACCGTCCAGTTCCGCTTTCCCACCCCTGTCGCGCCGCCATGCAAATGATGGCGCTCCTGAAAATTCCGGTCCACCTGATAGGCGGTCCCGTCAATGGAAAACCGTCCGTCGCCAATCCGGTTGGCGCAGCGCCCGGCAATGGCCCCAAAGTAGGGCGAGTCCGTCAGGTAGGGCGCAAACTCCTCAAACCCCAAGACCAGCGGCGCGTCATGCCCCTCCAATCGCAGGTCCTGCAAGACCGCGCCGTAAGACAACACATGCGCGGTCAGCCCGCCGCCTTGAATGGTATGGCGTTCCACCGCCCCGCCATCCGGCATGACACCAAAGCTCACGGACCCTTCCCCCGCAGATCAATCGCCTGACCGGACCGCGCGGATTCCTCCGCCGCCTCACCGACCAACACGGACCAGTAGCCATCCATCACCGACACCTCCGGCGCGCCGTGCCCCGTGCGCACCAGTTCCAAAAACTTCTCATGCTGGAAAAATGTGGACCCATGATGGTCGCCAGCCGCCAGAATATGCTCCGGAACATGCACCACCTCGCGCACCTCTTCCTTCAGCGCGCGCAACGACATCACGAACTCCGCCTCGCGTTCTTTCCCATCCGGCGAGAACCGCGCTGGCCCCGGCACAAACGCCTCCACCCGCGCCTTTTCTCCTGTGACCGCAATCGTTTCCTGCCAGAACGATCCTTCGGCAAACATGCACAAATCCAGCATGCCGCGCGACCCGTTGTCAAAATCCACCACCACATAGGCGTTGTCGATAATGTCCGGCATCTGCCCCATATACCGCTCGTCGCGGTGGTTTACGTCCACACCTGCTGACGCGTAGACCCGCACCGGATCGGATTTCAAAACCAGCCGCATCAGGTCCCAGAAATGGCAACATTTCTCGGTCAACGTGCCGCCGGTCCGCGCATTGAACCGGTTCCAGTCGTCCACCTTCGGCAGGAATGGGAAGCGGTGCTCGCGGATCGACATCATGCGCGGGGTGCCCACCGCGCCCTGATCCACGGCCTGCATCAGCCGCTGCAGCGGCGGCATATAGCGGTATTCCATCGCCACCCAAACCGGGGCCACCCGCCCCTTGGACATGTTCAGCAAGTCCCGGCAATCGGCAGAGGTCGTGGCCAGCGGCTTCTCCACCAAGATCGGCTTCTCCGTCGCCAACAGCTTTTGCATAATCCCCGCATGGGTGTCATTCGGCGCGGCCACCAGCACCACATCGCAGGCGTCAGCCGCCAGCATTTCCTCCATCGAGGCATAGCCCGCGCCGCCGGACGTCTTTACCGACAGCGCCCGCATCTCTTCATTCGGGTCGGCAATCGCGCCCACACACGCGCCCTCAAGCAGCGATATGTTGCGGATGTGCTCCTGGCCCATCATGCCAGAGCCAATGATCCCGTATCTAATCACGCGCCCAGCTCCACCACATTCAGCCCCATTCCGGCGGCAATCCCACGCAACGCGTCACGGTGGTCACCATAGGCAATCGCCATGTGATGCTCCAACCCGCAATCCATGACGTCGCCCAGAATTTTCTGCGCAGCATGGTCAAACCGCACCACGCCGGAGGTCCCCGTGAACGCCATTTCGCTGCGCAGCATTTCTCCGCCTGCAATGATGATTTTTGGCGTGCCATATGCTTGCGACAGCCGGAAGAACGTCACCCGCCCCGGCTTCAAGGTGAACTCGTAAAGCAGCGCTTGCTTGCGGTTGGTATGCACCGTCGCCATCGGCTCATCATCCGTCATCGACAGCGGGGCCTGCCCGCAATGCCAGACAACGCCTGTGTCGTCTTCGACGTCCATATCGACCAAATCAGCCAGGAAAACAGGGCTATCTGCCACTTTTTGTAGGATCGCCTGCGTCACCGCGCCGTAGACATCCGCCTCGCAAGCGCATGGCACCCGCGCCTCGCCCATCATCGAAACGGGGCCGCACACGGCGCCGCCATATTCGGTAAACGTCTCGGGCCAGCAGCGGATTGCAAAGGCGTCATAGCTGTTTTCGCTGCGCAGCATTTCCAACGCGCCTGCCAGCCGCAAAGATCGGTCCAACTCGCCCGCGTCCATGTCTTTCAGGTTCGGCACATCCGCGACCTTGTCGCGGTAAGGCGCGACCGCAGCATCGTCCAGCCCCCGCGCAGCGTCGAACATGTCCTCCAGCGCCAATTCATCGACCGACGCCCCGGTCAGCGCCTTCAGCTCCACCTTGTCATAGGCGCAGGTGTCAAACCCAACGGGATGCGCCCCGATCCGCGCAATCTTCAAATCCGGCACCGGCATGTCAGACGCGGCCACGCCCGCGGCGCTGCCGTCAATCCGCGACACCGCATAGTCGCCCGCCAAAAGCCCTGCCAAATCCGCCTTGCCCGGGTCGCCATAAAGCCAGCCAAAGCCAACCCCGTTGCGCCCCAAGGCGTGGCCCGCAAGGTTCAGCCCACAAAACGCGTTCAGCCGCAACCGGCCCCCAAGCCGGGGCTCCGGCACCGCCCAGATCGCAAGCGGCACGCCCAGCTTGGACGCCTCCACCACGAAGGCCGCGTCGGTGAATGTCACCTGCAGCACCAACACCAGATCAGCCGACGCAACGCTCGATAATGCCTCCGGCGACCCCTCCATCAGCAGAGCGCGCGGCCCGATGACCTCGTGGCCCTCCCGGGATGCAAGCGCATCAATATCCGCCAGCATCCCCGCCAGTTTCTCCTCGGCGTAAGGCACGTCAAAGGTTGGCCGCCCCAGCGGCAGCAATCCGATTTTCATCTAGATGCCCTCATAGCCATGCCGGAAAGATGCGTCCGCAGGCGCAAACTGTGCGCCACCTTCACCCCAACACGCATGCTGATCCCACGCCGTGGCTTTCGCATCCGCCAACGCCGAAATCTCGGCCATATAGGCGGCACTTTCGCCCTCAAGCCCGGCCCGCACCGCGTCCCAATCCGGGAACGCCTGAAAGGCGTCCAGCCAAATGGCGCGCCCGGCCAGAAAGCCGGAGGCCCCAGCCGCAAACGCATGTTCCAAAATCTGCTTGAACTCCGGCTTGCCTGCGCCTGCCGACAACATCACCCAAGGCCGGCCGCTCAAACGCCCCATCTCGTCAAACAGGGCCTGAACGCCGTCTGTCGTTGCCACATCTTTCGCGGGCACCGGGCTTTCCAGCTTGAACACGTCCACGCCGTAATCGGCATGCGCGAACTCTTCGACCGACTTCAAAACGTCATCCGCCCGCTTGGTGTTCATTTCCACATATTCCGAGGTCTGCTCTGCATCGCTGTCAATCGGATGCACCAGCAGTTCAAACAGAAACGGGATGTCGTACTGGGCGCAGGCCTCGCCGATCCGCTTGGTCCAGTCCCGCTGCGCTTGGTTGACTTCGGCGCTGGCATCCGGCCGGTACCACGCCAGCACCTTCACCGCGTCGCCGCCCATGCGTTTGATCTTGCCCACGTCCCAATCGTCAATGGACGACGACAGCCGCCCCATCCCCGTCTCCTCGAACAGCGAGTCCTCCAGCGTCACGATCAGACCCTTCGTGGGCGACAAATACTTCAACCCAACCGGTATCGCGTAATGGGGGTCCAGAAGCATGGCGGATGATCCGCCCTGTAACGTCTCCACCAGCATCGCCTTGAACCGCGCCACGTCGTCATAAGGCGCTTCGTCAGTGCCATAATGGGCCGCAATCGGCCCCTTGATCGGTGGCCGCTGGTCCACCGCGGTCATCTTGAAGACCCCATTCGCGTCGGCCATGCGCCGCATGCCCCATAGTTTGCCTGCTGTCAGCTGCATCTCATGCTCTCTCTTTCAAAAACTGTTCCACGGCGGCCCGCGAGGGCGCCGCTTTGCGCCCCCCGAAGCCCGTGCATTTCAGGGCGGCCGCCGCATGGGCAAACCGCATCGCCTCTTCTTCGCCGGCACCTTCGCCCAGCAGCAGGGTAAACGCCCCGTGCCACACATCGCCTGCGCCAAGCGTGTCTTTCACATCCACCTTGAACCCCGGCATCACGCCGCCCGGATGCAACACGCCATCCGCCCCCAGCGTCACAGCGCACCAGCCCGGAAGGTCGAGCGCGGCGTAGGCCGCGCGGACATCGTCCAAGCCGGTGAAATCCATCAATCCCTGCTCGGAAAACACCACATGGGACGCCGCTGCCGCCAATGCCACCGGCACCGGAGCCTCCCCATCCAGCACCGCAGGCACGCCCAGGGCGCGCCCCATCTCAATCACCTGCCGCGCGGCTTCCGGCCAGCGGGTGTCGGTCAGAACGGCGTCGGCGCGCAATTCCGACAGACCCGGGTCCTCAGCCAGCCCCGCCCCACGAAACGCCATGATCTGCCTCTCGCCCGAGGCATCCACATAGACCGAGGACATGGCTGACCGCGCGCCCTTGGTGATCACACAGGTTGATGTGTCAACATTCTCTGACAGAATATCCCCAAGAACGATCTCAGATATTTCATCTTTGCCAAATCTCGCTAATAATTGGGACTTTCCGCCCAATCGCGCGATACCCACAGCGGCGTTCGCGGCGCATCCGCCCCCAACTATATCCACAGCCTTGGCCGCGTATTTTTCGGCCCGCTGGGGCAGTGCGTCTACCTGATAGACAAAATCTAACGCGGCGGAGCCCGCGACCATCACGCGTGTCATCAATCCACCTTCAGCCCGCTGGGAACGGCCTTTGGCTTGCCCAGCCGCCCATAGATCGACTGCTTGCCGGTCAAGGCCCCCATGAAGGTCACAAGGTCCATGACCTCATCATCGCTCAACGCCTTCGGCTCCAGATCAATCGACGCACGGACCCGCGCCATCTCGCGTCTGTCTTGGTGGATGATAAAATCAGCGCTCTGCAGCCAAGGCACGGATGGCAGCTGCGCCATATCGCCAACCCACGCGTCCAAGCCCGACACGGGGTCCAGATGATGACGAATGATCCCCTCCAACGTGGCGTAGGCGCCGTTATGCCCGTAGGGCCCCGTCAGCGCGACGTTGCGCAAAGACGGCGTGCGGAACCGGTAGGCATCCTCCAAGGCATCGCTTTCCGCCATGCGTCCCACATCGCGTGGCATCGGGTCAAACCGCCTTGTGCGCCCCGGCCCAAAGGGCGGCAGCCCAATGGCGTGGAAGTCCTGATCGGTGAATAGTGGCCCGCTATGGCAGTCCGCGCAGCCTGCCTTGCCAAAAAACAGGTCCTGCCCGCGAGCCTGCGCCGCATCCAGAACGCCCGCATCATAGGCACTGTCAAACGACCGCCATTCGGCGTCCATGAACGCGCCCAGGGCGTTGCCGATATCGGCAATCGTGACCTTTTCGACGCCAGCGCCGGCAAACATCTCGCGGTATTCATCAATGATCCGCACCCGCTTGGCCAGGATCGGCCAGGCCATGTCAATGCGGTCGTGAATGGCACCGGCGACCTCGTTTTCCTTCGGGTTGCCCGCCATTTCAAACTGCGATGTCATCGGGAACAACGCCTGCGCCGCCAGCAAACTCGCAACCCCGTCCGGCAGAAATTCTTCCGCGGGGGAATTCACCCCATTGCCGTAATCCGGCGACGAGCCCAACCGACCGTCGTGGAAAAACACATCCAGCGCGCCGACATTGAACAAGGCCTGCGCGTTGCGTGGAATGCGCTTCTTGATGCGGTTTGGCCCGTCCAAGGCGATGCGTTTTGGCCCGATGCCAACACCGCCCTCGCCGATCCCGAGGCTCACGCCATCGGCTGAAAACGTATCATGGTTGTGGCATGTCCCGCATGAGATGTTGCGGTTCCCCGACAGGATCGGGTCATAAAACAGCAGCTGCCCGATCGCGGCCATATCCTCGTCAATCGGGGCAAACATGCCGTCTGGCGCTTGGGCCATTGCAGGTCCCGCCGCCGCCAGCCAAACTGCGCCCAACAAACGGAGACTGACATGCGCTTTCTTGCCATCCTTGCCCTGATGACGCTGCCCGCGGGTGCGGACATTGAAAAGGCCCGCGACCTGATGGACGCGAATAAATTCGAAGAGGCGCGCGAGGCGCTTTGGCCCGCCGCCCGTTCCGGCAACGCCGACGCGGAGGAGCTGATTGGCGTCATGTACGCCCTCGGCCTCGGCGTCGAGAAGGACCCGGTCCGCGCGTTTGAATGGTATCTGCGCAGCTCGATGAAGGGCCATCCCGGCGCGCAATCCGGTATCGGTTGGTATTATGAAGAAGGCATCGGCATGCCCGCGCCGGACCTCGTCCGCGCTTACATGTGGTACGCCCTGAGCGCCATCGGCGGTGATCCCGACGCAGCTATCTCCCAGGAGGAGGTGGTCAAGAAGATGACCAAAGAGCAGATTGACCACGCGCATGAGCTAATCGCCGATTACAAAGTTTGGATGTATCCGTTCCGTTGACGAAGGAGTAAATTTCTTCTCCGAAGAAATTTGTAAGAATTTTCGATCGAAAATTCTTCCCCCGCAAAAAGCCGCAGCGGGACACCCGCTGCGGCTTGGCTCTTTACTTCAGGTCCGCATCACGCGCGGCATTCACCGCAGCTTCCGCGTCCGCGACAGCCGCCGTCAGCGCATCAAACGCCGCTTCGCCACCGTCAACATTGCCTTTGAACCAGTCATAAACAGGGGCAGCCGCGTCCTTGAACGCCGCTTTCTGCTCTGGTGTTGGCACGTACAGATCACCACCTGCCGCGACGAAGTCTTCGTAGGCTTGGATCGACTTGCGCTTAGGTGACGCAAATGTGGCCTGCTGCAACTGGTAGAACCCGTCCACAACAACGCGCTTCAGCCCGTCATCCATCGACTGGAACTTCTCGTTGTTCATGAACCACAGCGCGCCCATATAGGCGTGCCCGTCCAGCGTCACGTATTTCAGGCCGGCATCGGGGAACTTCATGTTCATGATGTCGGTGATGCCGTTTTTGGATCCTTCCACAACGCCCGTCTGAAACGAGGTGAACAGCTCAGGCCATGGGATCGGGGTTGGCGACGCGCCTAGCGCTTTGACCAGCTCCTGCGGCAGGTCGGCCACAACGGTGCGGATTTTCAGCCCGTCCATGTCAGCAGGCTCAGCCACACGGCGCTTGGTGTTGGCAAAGTTGCGCCAGCCGCCGGTGTTGCCGATCGTCATCAGGCGGATGCTGTCGCCCGACGCTTCCTTAACCATATCCTGCATGGTGGTGGTGAAGCCCGACCCGTTGGCCAAAGCGGCCTCCGCAATCCGGTCATCCGCCATCAGGTAGGGCAGGTCCAGCACTTGAATGAACGGGAAGATGCCCGACACGCCGCCCGAAGTGGACACATAGACGTCAATCGTGCCGTCGCCCACGCCCTGCAGACACTCAGCGCCGTTGCCGCACAGCTGCGTGCCGATGAACAGCTCAACCGTGATTGCGCCGTTGGAGGCCGCTTCCACGTAGTTTTTGAACACGACCAGACCGTCATAATCCTCGTCGTTCTCGTTCGAGTTCGCGGTCGCACGAATGGTCATCGCATGACCGTCCGCCCAGGCCGCGACGCTGGTCGAGGCCATCATGGCCGCAAGGCCCAGCGCCTTCAAAGTGGTTCCTAATTTCATAAGTAATCCTCCCATTGGATCTTTTGGTTATTTACAGAAAGCCGAACAGCCCCGGCACGAACAGCGAGATCGCCGGCACGTAGGTTATCAGGAATATCACCGCAATTTCGACGGCGAGGAAAGGCAGAATCGCTTTGGCAATGGCCTCTACCCGCTCGCCCGACACGGAGGACGCCACAAACAGCACCAGCCCCATCGGCGGCGTCGCCAGCCCCACGGTCAGGTTCACCGACATGATGATCGCGAAATGTACGGGGTCCACGCCAAGCGACGTAAAGATGGGGGCCAGGATTGGCCCCAGAATGATGATCGCGGGGCCCGCGTCCAGAAACATGCCAACGATAAACAGCAGCAGGTTGATGAGGAACAGAAGCACCAGCGGGTTCGAGGACAGCGACAAGATGTAGGCGGCCAAAGTCTCCGGCGCGTGGGACAGGCTCACCACCGTTTTGAATGCCATGGCCGCGCCCACCAGCAGCAGCACCACTGACGAGGTCAGCGCCGCCTTAATCAACACGTCCGGCAGGTCCTTCAAAGACATCTCTTTCAGGATGAAGATTGATACGAGGAAGGCGTAGAACACCGCAACTGCCGCCGCCTCGGTGGGGGTGAACACGCCGCCCAAAATGCCGCCCAAAATGATAACAGGCGTCAGCAGCGGGAAGAACGCTTTGAGCGAGGCCTGCCCTTTTTCGGACCATGACGCCCGTTCCCGCGACTTGGGGAAGTCGGCAGAATTGGCCATGTAGGACGTCATCGCCATCAGGCCCGCGCCCACCAGAACCCCTGGCACGATGCCCGCAAGGAACAGGGCCGCCACGCTTTCGCCCATCACATAGGCGTAGATAATCATGATGCCCGAGGGCGGGATGATCGGCCCAATCACCGAGGACGCCGCCGTGATCGCCGCCGCGAAGCGGCGGGTGTAGCCCTCTTTCTCCATCGCGGGGATCAGCATCGAGCCCAGCGCAGACGTATCCGCCACAGCCGACCCGCTCAACCCGGCAAACAGCATCGACGACAGAATGTTCACCTGCGCCAAGCCGCCCTTCAGGTGACCCACGCATGCCTGCGAGAATTCCACCAGCCGCATCGTGATGCCACCGCGGTTCATCATCTCGCCCGCCAGCATGAAGAACGGGATCGCCATCAGCGGGAAGCTGTCGATGCCGTTATAGACGTTGCGGTACAGCAGCGTGATGTCCTTTTCCTGCCCGTTGGCCCACAGCAGCAGGCCCGGCGCGGCAACAAGGCCAAAGAACACCGGCAGGCCGATGCACAGAAACAGCAAAAACAGCGGAAGGAACCATACCAGCATCAGTCGGCTCCCAACGTCGCGGCTTCGGGGATCACCGGCAGGTCGTCGCCATGCCCCAGCATGATCGCGATCTGGCGCAGGATCATCTCGACCGTGACGGACACCATCAAGGTGAAGCCCACCAGCAGGGACGCCATCATCCACGACCGCGGCACGCGGAACCATTCGGTGAAGGACACGTTCGTCGGCAGCCACAGGGCCGCCGTTTTGAACCGCCCGCCAAAGCCTGTGACCTCGCCCCAGCCGATTTTGACGGCGGTGACCAGCACCAGCAAGGCGATGAACAGCAGGAACATGTTCAGCAGGGCCGCCACGATCCGGGGCATCATCAGCACCAGCATGTCAATCGCCACGAACCCGCCACGCCGGTAGGCGGTGGGTGCCACCAATCCTGTCATCCACAACATCATGAAACGCGCGGCCTCGTCCGGCCATGGAAGGGCGTTGTTCAGGACGTAGCGAAAGAAAACCTGCAGCAGGATTGCAAAGACCATCAACCCAATCAGCACAACCGAGATATGCCGGCCAATGGCCAACAAAGCGCTGTTGATAAGCGCCAGCACACGAGCTGCCCCCAATATCGCTGTCATAGTCCTCCCGGGCGCCTCACTTCATTGAAAGCGCGTTACTTTCGATTAGTCGTAATCCGAAAGAACCTGTCAAGACTCGTTTTCAGCGATGCGCCTGCACAAGCTCTACTTCATGGGCCCGGCAAAGCGGCATAACCCACGGGTCATGCACCTGATCGGTCACCACAGTGTGTACATCCGCCAGATGCCCCAGCTTCACAGGCGCGCTGCGCCCGAACTTGCCTGCATCAATCGCCAATATCACGTGCCGGGCATGGGACATCATCGCGCGGCAGACCTGCACCTCGGCCAAATCGAAATCCAGCAAGGTGCCATCCTCAGCAAGGGCTGCCGCGCCAATTACGGCGAAATCGACGCGGAACTGCCGGATGTAATCCACGGCCTCCGCGCCAAGGATCGCGCCATCGGAACGGCGCACCGCGCCGCCGGGCACAATCACCTCAAGGCCAGGAAAAACACGGATTTCGGCCGCTAGATCAACATTGTCGGTGATAACCCGCAGCTGTTGATGGCCCGACATCATCCGCGCCACTTGCGCGGTTGTGGTGCCCGCGTTCAAAAACACTGCGCAGGTCTGCGGGATGCGGCCCGCCACCGCCGCGCCGATTGCCTGCTTCTGGTTCAGCGCGTCGCCTTCCCGCTCGGCGGGAGCCGCATATTCGACGCCGCCCACGACGGTCGCGCCGCCGTGAAACCGCACCACGTGATGCAGCTCGGCCAACACCTGAAGGTCCTTGCGAATGGTCTGCGGAGAGGTGGCAAATTGCTCTGCCAAATCCTCCACCCGCACCCGTTGTTGGGCTTCAATTAAATTCAGAATTTTGCGCTGTCGTTGGCTGAGCATATGACCCCTCACCCAACCCAAACACAAAAACGAAACTAACGAAAGTCTTTCTGTTTCGCCAAGTTTCGTTTTCGTCAGTTACGGCGATGGATTCGCGGCCAACCAGCCTGCGATCAGACGGCGGTCATCCTCTGACCCGACTTTGAAATTCATCTTGGTCCCTTGCGCAAAGCCCGCAGGGTTGGTCAGCCACTCTTTCAGGGCCTCTTCCGTCCAAACCTGCCCTTCGGCGTTCAAGGCCTGCAGCGCGTCCGAGTATCTATAGTCCTCGACCGCCCCAATGGGCCGCCCCATGACGCCCACCAGATGCGGGCCAACGCCGTTGCGCTCCCGCTCCAACTGATGGCACGCCTTGCACTTTCGCATCTGCCGGTCAGCATCGGCAAGTTCCGCCTCGCTCAACGGCGTGCCGGCAACCGCCACAGGCGCATCTTCGGCAGCCTCAGCCTCGGGCGCAGCCGTGTCTTCTGCAGCAACCTCGTCAGCTTCAGGTTCTGGTGCCGCCTCGGCCTCAGGGGCCGCCTCTGCGACATCCTCGGCGGGGTCTTCCACCGGTTCAGATGCCGCCTCTTCAACCGCAGGCTCTTCTTCAACCGCTTCAATCTCTTCCTCGGCAGGCTCCTCCGGCTCGACAACCACATAGGCCAGCTCGTCCGAGGTCAGGTCTTTCTGGAAAACATAGGCGCTGTCCTTCAACATCAGAAAGGCCATAAGCGGCAGGCCGAGGCCGAACACAATTTTTGTAAAGCGGTTCACACGGGGTATCCTTCTTGAAACAGACACTGCAGAAATGGGGCGAAACCAGCACCAAACAACCCGCCCGCGTCAAAATATAGCACGTCCGGGCGGGCTAAACGCCCAATTCCGCCCGCAGCTTCTTGGTCAGCTTCTCAACCACCATGTCGTAGGACGCTTTGATGTGGCGCTTTAGCTCGTCGTCGCTCAGCCCCGGCTCTGCATAATGCTGTATCCACTTCATGCCGCGCGACGCCAGATAGGGGGCGGGGCGCAGCCCGTCCATGTCCGGCAGTATCTCGAACGCCATGTCAGACACTTTGAAGGTGAAGGCCGGCGCATCGTCTGCCCAGCCGCAGACCGCAAACAGCTTGCCGCCGATCTTCCAGACGTCGGAATTGCCCCACTGCACCACATGGGTGGTGGGGCCGATGCTCTTGCAATAGGCGTTGAATTCGTCGCGGGTCATGCCCTAACGAATACGCGCTTCGCTGGTCGCGTCAAACACCATCGCGCGTGGCAAATCCAAGGTCAGGCCCACGCGGGTCCCTTCCTCCGAGCGCACGTCGCCGCGTTCCTCCACGATGATCTTCTCGCCGGTGTCGCTCATCAGGTAGGCGTAGGACACGCCGCCCAAGGCTTCCGTTAGTTCCACCGAATGGGTGTCGCCCGCCGGGTCAATCACCAGATGCTCGGGCCGCAGCCCGAGGGACACGGCAGCCCCGTCGCCCGGCAAAGACACGTCCACCGCGCAGTCCTGGCGCAGGGCGGGCACGGTGATCTTCCCGCCCGACACGGTCCCGTCAAGGAAGTTCATCGCGGGCGATCCAATGAACCCGGCCACAAACTTGTTGTCCGGGTCGCGGTACAATTCCAGCGGGGCGCCCACCTGTTCAATGCGGCCGGCCCGCAGCACCACGATCTTGTCGGCCAGCGTCATGGCTTCCACCTGGTCGTGGGTCACGTAAATCATGGTCGCGCCAATTTCCTTGTGCAGGCGCGCGATCTCCACCCGCATTTCGACCCGCAGCTCGGCATCCAAATTCGACAGCGGCTCATCAAACAGGAAGACTTCCGGCCCCCGGACAATGGCGCGCCCAATCGACACCCGCTGGCGCTGACCGCCCGACAGGGCGGCCGGTTTGCGCGACAGATACTCTTCCAGCTTCAGGATGCGGGTGGCCTCCGCCACCTTCTCTTCGATCACGGCCTTGGGGTGGCCGTTCATCTTCAACCCGAACCCCATGTTCTCTTTCACCGTCATATGTGGGTACAAAGCGTAGGTCTGGAACACCATGGCCACGCCGCGCTCTGATGGGTCCATCCGCGTCACGTCCCGCTCCCCAATGGCGACCGAGCCCTCGGTAATTTCCTCAAGCCCTGCAATCATCCGCAACAAGGTCGACTTGCCGCAGCCCGAGGGCCCCACGAAGACGCAGAATTCACCGTCGCCAATATCCAAATCAACGCCATGCATAACCTGCACGTCGCCGTAGCGCTTGATAACGTCTCTGATGGTCAAACCTGACATGGGTGGTCTCCCTTTCTGGGGCTTCAAGCGTGTTCTTTGATCTGTTCGGGGAAGCGCCAGCTTTCGGCGTCTTCGGCAATGCGGCTGACGGTGGACTTCATATGCGGCACCAGTTTCGCGAGGCTTTCAAGCGAGTGCCGCGCGGTGGTGGATGTCACCGACAGCCCCCCCAGCACATGCCCGCCCTGCGTCAGGATCGGCAGCGCCACGCAGATGATGCCCGGCTCGTGCTCCTCGTTGTCATAGGCGAAGCCACGGCTGCAAATGATGTCCAGCTCCGCGCGCAACGCGCGTCGGCTGGTCAGCGTGTTGTCGGTGAACTTGTGGTAGCTTTGCTGCTCGATGATGCGGGATTGCGCCTCGATCCGGCTCCAGGCCAGCATCGCTTTGCCAACGCCGGTGCAATAGACGGGGCCAACCTTGCCGGCTTGGCTATACATCTCAACCGGAACGGCGGCGTTGCGTTTGTCGACATACAGAACCTGCGCGTGGTCCAGCTGCGCCAGATGCACGGTTTCGCCAATCTCCAACGACAAGGCGTCCAGATAGGGCCGGGCAACGGGTGCTATGGACGCGGTCTGCCACGCCTGATGGGCCAGTCGTACCAAACGGACACCCAAAGCGTAAACGCCGCGTTCCGACTCAAAGGACACCATCCCCTGCTGCACCAAGGTTTGCAAAAGCCGGTACAAAGTGGCCTTCGGGTACTCACTTGATTCGAGCAGGTCCGAGAACCGGACCGGGCGCCCAAACGCGGCCACTTGGTCCAGCACATTCAATGCTTTACCGACTGTTCCCGCCTCGTTTCCACGCTCAGACATAGTACCTCCCAAGGCCGCTCCTCCCCGAGTTGCCTGTTGACAAGCCTAGCCGAGTCACGGTTAAGTTTTCAATATGCAAAACTAAGTTTCACTATTTGGAACTTACCTAGGGAGGAAAAGATGCATAAATTTTTGAAAGCGTCCACTGCGGCGCTTGCATTGGCCGTTGCGGCAACCGGCGCAAATGCAGATGGCCACGCGCTGTCTGGTGACCTCGTCATCTTCTCGGACATGTCCAACCCCGCGCCCCGCGCGGTGATGGAAGGCATGGTCGAGCGTTTCGGCGAAATGCACCCGGACCTGAACATCGAGCTGACGGTCATCGACCGCGAAGCCTACAAAACCCAGATCCGCAACTTCCTGACGGCGAACACGCCTGACGTTGCCAACTGGTACGCCGCCAACCGTATGCGTCCTTACGTGGATGCGGGCCTGTTCGAAGACATCTCCGATGTTTGGGAAGGCACGTTGTCCGAGGAACTGGCATCGACCAAAGGTGCGATGACCCTCGACGGCAAGCAGTGGGGCGTCCCCTACACATATTACCAGTGGGGCGTGTACTACCGCAAAGACATCTATGAAGAGCTGGGCCTGACAGAGCCTACCTCCTTCGACGAGATGAAGGCCAACTGCCAGGCGATCCTGGATTCGGGCCGCAAGTGCTACACCATCGGCACCAAGTTCCTTTGGACTGCTGGCGGCTGGTTCGACTACCTGAACATGCGCACCAACGGCTACGACTTCCACTCGGAGCTGATGGCTGGCAAGCACAAATGGGACAGCCCGGAAGTCCGCGCCACCTTCGCGAACTGGAAAGAGCTGCTGGATATGGGGGCCTTCGTGGACAACCACACATCCTACAGCTGGCAGGAATCCCTGCCCTTCATCGTCAATGGTGAGGCCGCAGCAATCCTGAAAGGCAACTTCGCCGTGGCTCCGCTGCGCGAAGCGGGTCTGGATGACAGCAAACTGGACTTCTACCAGTTCCCGGCGATCAACCCTGCCGTTGAATTGGCAGAGGACGCGCCAACCGACACGTTCCACATCCCATCGGGTGCGGCGAACAAAGACAACGCAAAAGCGTTCTTGAAGTTCGTCACATCGGCTGAGAACCAAACCATGATTAACGCAGGCGACGCGCTGGGCCAGCTTCCGGTGAACTCCAAGTCCTCCGTGGATGATGACAAGTTCCTGCTGGAAGGCTTTGAAATGCTCTCCTCCAACTCGCCTGGCGGCGTGGCACAGTTCTTCGACCGTGACGCACCTGCTGAAATGGCGAAAGTTGGCATGGAAGGCCTGCAAGAGTTCATGGTCAAGCCAGACAACTTGGACAACATCCTTGCCCGTTTGGATAAAGCCGCAGAGCGTATCTACAAGTAAGCGCGGTGGTGGGCAGATTTGCCCACCCTACGCAATGCACATTGTAGGGTGGGCAACACTTGCCCACCCTCACCCTCCAACAACGTATCTGCAAAAGCCCGCATAGGCTTTTTCAAATGCGCTGATTTTATTCCGCATCGACCGACCCGTGGGAGGATCCGTCATGGCAGACGCCACAGTCTCAACCGGCACCAGCCAACGCGGCTGGTACAAGCGAAACGAGATCGCGGTCACCCCGTGGCTCTTCCTGATCCCCGGCATCATCTTCTTCATGGTCTACGTGATCATCCCGATCTTTCAGTCCTTCTACTATTCCACCCTGTCATGGGACGGCCTCGGACAGGCGCAAAATATCGGGCTGGCCAACTATGCCGAGCTTTGGGACGACGACGCTTTCTATACCTCGCTGCGGAACAACTTCATTTGGCTGGCGCTCTATCTGCTGGCCATCCCTGCGGGCCTCGCCATCGCGTTGCTGCTGAACCAAACCGTCTTTGGCATCCGGCTCTACAAGTCGCTGTTCTTCTTCCCCTTCGTGATTTCGCAGGTGGTGGTCGGCCTCGTCTTCGGCTGGTTCTACGACCCCACATTCGGGCTGTTCAACATCGCGCTGGGCACTGTCGGCCTCGGCCCCATCAATGTGCTGGGCGACGAGGCTTACGTCACCTACGGCATCATCGCCGCCGGCCTCTGGCCGCAAACGGCCTATTGCATGATCCTCTACCTTACCGGGCTGAACGCTGTGGACCCCGAACAGATCGAGGCCGCCCGCCTTGACGGCGCCAAGCGTTTCAAAATGCTGTGGTATGTCGTCATCCCGCAGCTCAAGCCCGCCACCTTCATCGCCTTCGTGGTGACCATCATCGGGGCGCTGCGGTCGTTCGACCTGATCTCCATCATGACCAATGGCGGGCCGTTCGGCTCCAGCCGCGTGCTGTCCTTCTACATGTTCGAGGTCGCGCTGTCGGAATACGGGTTCCGCATGGGCTATGGTGCTGCCATCGCCGTGGTGCTGTTCCTCATCATGCTGATCTTCATCACCTACTTCCTCTACTCGATGTATAACGAAGAGAAGGGGCGGTAGGGCCTATGACCTTTCATTTCACACCTTTGGCTTCAGACCAAAATCCATCAGCTCGAGGAGTTTATGCGCAGGCAGGGTGGCCCCCTTCCAAGCATGGACGACGAAGTGATGATGGATTTTGGCGAAGTCCTGAAAGGACGCGGCGGAAGGTGCCCCTGCCGTCGTCATTCAGCGCCGACGTTCAACCAGAACGCTGCGCGCAGAACTCCTTGCCAGAAGCACCTTCCGACACGCGCCAAAGCTGCGAAATGAAAGGTCATAGGCCCTAACATGTTTCCGACCCCAATCGAAAAGTCGTCCCCCGGCGTGCAGATCGCGTATAAAACGCTGCTGCCCATCTCGCTGCTGGTCTGGCTGGCCCCGCTCCTTGCGGTCGCGCTCTTCTCCATCAAGCCCGACGCGGATTTCACGCAGGGCAACTACTGGGGCATGCCCTCCAGCTTCGAGGGCTTCACCAATTACGGGCTGGTCTTCGGCTCCGACATGCCGCGCTACATGCTCAACTCGGTGCTCATCACCGTCCCCACCGTCATCGGCTGTATCATCCTCAGCTCCATGACCGGCTTCGCGCTGGGCATCTACAAGTTCAAGGCCAATATCTGGGTCTTCTTCATGTTCGTCGCGGGCAACTTCGTGCCGTTCCAAATCCTCATGGTCCCCGTCCGCGACCTGACGCTAGACCTCGGCCTCTACAACACAATCCCCGGGCTGGTGCTGTTCCACATCGCGTTCCAAACCGGGTTCTGCACGCTGTTCATGCGCAACTTCATCCGGGCGCTGCCGTTCGAGTTGGTCGAGGCCGCCCGCGTCGAGGGCATCTCCGAATGGCGCATCTTCGTCTTCGTCATCATGCCGCTGATGAAGCCCGCGCTGGCCGCGCTGGCGGTGCTGATCTTCACCTTCATCTGGAACGACTATTTCTGGGCGGTGGTGCTGACCCAGGGCGTTGAATCACAACCTGTTACAGCGGGCATTACCTCTTTCAACGCGCAGTTCCGTGCGGCATATCACCTGATGAGCGCGGGCTCCATTGTCGCGGCATTACCGCCGGTGGCCATGTTCTTCCTGATGCAGAAACACTTCATCGCGGGCCTCACCCTCGGAGCAGTTAAATAAAATGATCGACGAGACTTTCCAGGCATGGCGCTTGGACGATGTGCGGCAGACCTTGGTGCTGGCCGCACGTCGGACACGGTTGCCCGAAGTGGTCTATTGGGGCCCGCCGCTGCCAAAGGGCGAGGACCTCGGCACGCTCTATCACGCCCACGCGTTGGACGTCACAGGCGGCATGCTGGATGAAAACCCCGACCTGTCGATCCTGCCGGAGGCATCGCGCACCTTCCCCGGCCAACCCGGCCTTATCATCCGCTCCCAAAACGGCACGCCGCTGCTGCCCAAATTCTGCTTTGACGGGGCCGATGAAACCGACTGCAGCCTGACGCTGCATTACAAAGACGCCGACACCAACCTGCGCTACACCGCCAAATTCGAAACCGACCCCGACACACGGATTATCACCGCCAAGGCCATTCTCGACAGCGACGCACCCGTGCACCTGCACTGGCTCTCGGCCCCCGTGATCCCCGGCCCCCAGCTCTCTGACGAGATGATCGACGTCGCGGGCCGCTGGACGGGTGAATTCCAACTCAACCGCACCGCATGGTCACCCGGCATGCGCTACCGCGAAAACCGCACCGGCCGCACAGGGCATGAACATTTCCCCGGCCTCATCGTGCCCTGCCGCGGGGCCACCAACACCCAAGGCCACGCCTACGCCTTCCATTACGGCTGGTCCGGTGGCCACAAAATGATCGCAGAAGAGCTCCCCGATGGTCGCCGTCAAATCCAGTTCGGCCACGCCGCGCGGATGGAGGTCAACGCCGCCACCCATTTCGAATCCGCGTCGCTCTACCTGACCTTCTCCGATGATGGGCTCAACGGCTGCGCCGTCGCCTTCCAACGCCACCTGCGTGACCGCATCATCACCCCGGCCAACGACAAACCGCGCCCCGTGCATTACAATTGCTGGGAAGCCGTCTATTTCGACCACAAGCTCGACATCCTGCAAGACATCGCCACCCGCGCGGCGAAACTCGGGGCTGAACGCTTCGTCCTTGATGACGGCTGGTTCGGCCAACGCGACGACGACACCACGTCGCTGTCAGACTGGCAGGTCGACCCGCGCAAATACCCCGACGGGCTCGGCCCGCTGATCGACCATGTCCACGGGACCGGCATGACCTTCGGCATCTGGTTCGAACCCGAAATGATTAACCCCGACAGCGACATCCACCGCGCCCATCCCGACTGGGCCCTAGGGTCCGAAGACCAAACGCTTGGTCGCCAGCAAAAGGCCCTCAACATGGGTCTGTCCGAGGTGCGCGATTTCATCTACGACCGCATGGCCGCGATCCTGACCGAATACCCGATCGACTACATCAAATGGGACCACAACCGTGTGCTCCCCGCCCCTGACGCCGATCAAACGCGCGGCTCCTACGCCCTGCTTGATCGCTTGCGCGCCGACTTCCCGCATGTCGAAATTGAAAGCTGCGCGTCGGGCGGCGGGCGCATCGACTTCGGCATCCTCAAACGCACGCAGCGCGTTTGGCTCAGCGACAGCAATGACGCGCTTGAACGCCTCAAGATGCAGCATAACGCCGCCCTGTTCCTGCCCATGTCGGTCACCGGCTCCCATGTCGGGCCGCGCAAATGTCATACCTCCGGTCGTATCCTTGATATTTCCTTCCGTGCCTGGGTCGCCGCGCAGCGGCATATGGGGTTTGAAATGGACCCCCGCGAGTTGGACGAACACGAGCAAGCCGTGCTGACCGAGGTCACTTCATGGTGGAAACATAACCGCGAATGGTTACTAAAATCTGACATTTTGAGATTGGATTCAGCCGACCCCGCCGTGATCGCAGAACAGCAGCTTGCCCGCGACGGGTCGCGCTTTGTCATTTTCGCCGGGAAGGCCGAAACCTCGACCCAAATCGCGCCCCGCCCGTTGCGTCTTACCCGCCTGTTCCCCGACGCGACCTACCGCGTCCGCCTCATCAACCGCGACAGCGGCGCGCCCGCCACCCTGTCGCGCGGCAATCCCATTCTCAAAGAAAAATCCATCGAGGTCTCCGGCACCTGGCTGATGACCCAGGGCATCACCTTGCCGTGGTCCTTCCCTGAATCGATGTGGGTTCTTGAAGGGGAGCAGCTTTGATGAACAAACCGTTAAAAAATTCGCTCAATGAAATTGTACAAAATGGGTTTCAGGCCGAAAAGTTTTGCCCCAATTTGTACAAAAAGGGGGTCGCATGACCAAATTCGCCACATTCCACGATCTCAAGGACGCCTCTGTGTTCATAACAGGTGGCGGCTCCGGCATCGGCGCGTCGTTAACGGATGGATTCATGGCCCAAGGCGCAAAAGTGGCCTTCATCGGTCGGTCCGATGCCTCTGAATTTGTCAAGGAAATGCTGGAAAAACATCGGGTTGCGCCGATGTTCATCCAAGGCGACATTACCGATAACGACGCGCTCACCGCCGCAATCACTAAGGCCGCAGCCGCCCATGGCCCGATCACCTGTTTGGTTAACAACGCCGCCAATGACAAACGCCACAGCACCGAGGAGGTCGACGAAGACTTCTGGAACTGGATGATGGCCGTCAATCTCAAAGCCTATTTCTTCGCCTGCCAAGCCATTGTTCCGCATATGAAAAAAGCCGGTTTCGGCTCGATCATCAACTTCTCTTCCATCAGCTACATGATGGGCATGGCAGGCTATCCGCTCTACACCACAGCCAATTCCGGCATTAACGGTTTGACGAGATCCCTCGCCCGCGAATTCGGCCCCGACAAAATCCGCGTTAACGCTTTGGCACCGGGATGGGTGCTGACCCAGAAGCAAAAAGACCTCTGGGTTACCCCTGAAGGACTGGAAAATCACCTTTCCCGTCAATGCCTTAAGGACACTTTGGACCCTGACGACATGATAAACGGGGTGCTTTTCCTGGCCTCCAACACCTCCAAAATGATGACCGGCCAAGCCCTCGTGATCGATGGCGGCGTCGTGGTAACTGGTTGATGTCAGGGCAAAAATCATACGCCGACTGGATCGCCGTCGACTGGGGCACCTCCAACATGCGCGCATGGGCGATGACCTCTGATGGCGCTGTAAAAGACAAAATCACCTGCAACAAAGGCATGTCCGGCCTCACCCAAGACGCGTTCGAACCAACACTAATTTCCCAAATAGAACAATGGCTTGGCACGTCCGAGACGCCCGTGATCGCCTGCGGAATGGTCGGTTCCCGCCAAGGCTGGGCTGAGGCCCCCTACCGCGCCGTCCCCACCACGCCCCACGGCACCCTGAGCCCATGTTCTACCAAGGATAGTCGCATCACGATGCACATCCTGCCGGGCCTGAAACAAGCCAAGCCCGCCGACGTCATGCGCGGCGAAGAAACCCAGATCGCTGGATTTTTGACGGACAACCCCGACTTCGACGGGGTCCTTTGCATGCCCGGCACCCACACCAAATGGGTCCACATCTCAGCCAAAGAAATCGTTTCGTTTCAGACGTTTATGACAGGTGAAACCTTCGCGCTGCTGTCCGATTATTCGGTCCTGAAACACTCCGTCACCACGAAGGATTGGGACCAAGACACGTTCATGGACGCAGTCGGCAACACCCTCTCCCGCCCTGAAAGCCTCGCGGCGCAACTGTTCCAAATCCGAGCCTGTGATCTGCTGGACGGAACTCAACCCGCTGTGTCCAAAGCAAAACTCTCCGGCGCATTGATTGGCGCAGAACTCGCCGCCGCCAAACCCTACTGGCTTGGCCGCGAGATCGCGATAATCGGCGACCCGCGCCTCAATGACCTCTACGCCTCCGCCCTTACGGCCCAAGGCCTCGACCCAGAAGTTCACAGCGGCGACGAAACGACCCTCAAAGGCCTGAGCGCCGCCTATAAGGACTTGATTTTATGAGTAGAAACCTCATCGCCATCCTCCGAGGCATCACCCCATCCGAGGCGCTGCCCGTCTGCGAGGCGTTGATTGAGGCTGGCATTACAACCATCGAAGTCCCACTGAATTCGCCAGATCCGCTTGATAGCATTGGCGCAATGGCAAAGGCCTTTGGCGACAAAGCCTTGATCGGCGCAGGCACAGTCCTCAGCCCACAAGACGTCGCAGCGGTTGCGGGGGTTGGTGGCAAATTGATCGTGTCCCCGAACACTGACCCAGAGGTCATTCAGGCCACCAAATCCGCAGGCCTCGAAAGCTGGCCCGGCGTACTGACACCGACCGAATGTTTCGCGGCGCTTAAAGCCGGTGCCACTGGCCTCAAGGTCTTTCCCGGGTTCGCAATGGGCATCGACGGGTTGAAGGCTATCAGAGCCGTTTTGCCAAAAGAAACAAGCGTCTACATGGTCGGTGGCGTTGGCCCGGATGGGTTCGCCGATTGGAAAGCCGCAGGTGCTGATGGATTTGGGATTGGCTCCGCCCTGTACAAGCCGGGCCGGACCGCTGCCGAGATTACGCCCATCGCACGCGAGATGGTTGCAGCCTATGACGCCGCCTTCTCATGACGGCAAAACCTGTAGATGATCGCACCTGCGCGCTTGGCGAGGGGCCGCTATGGCACCCCGAACGCAAGCAGCTCTATTGGTTTGATATAGTTGGCAAACGCCTGCACCGCGACGACGGCAAAGAGTGGCAATTTGACCAACATGTTTCAGCAGCCGGATGGGTGGACCGCGACCATCTGCTGATTGCCGATCAAACCTCTCTTTTCAAGTTTAACACGGAAACAGCGGCGCAAACCTCTATTTGCGCCCTTGAGGACGACGACCCGGACACCCGCAGCAATGACGGTCGCGCTGATCCGTGGGGGGGATTTTGGATCGGGACAATGCGCTTGGACGGGCGAAGCGCGGGGGGTGCAATTTATCGTTATTACAAAGGGGAGTTGCGGCAATTGTTTGCGCCTTTGTCCATCACTAACGCCATCGCATTCGCCCCCGACAAATCCTGTGCCTACTGGGGTGATACTGGCCCACAAAAGGTGTTCCGGGTCGCGCTCGACAAGGACGGCTGGCCCGCGGCACCCCCAACCATATTCCTTGATCTTGCGGCAGACGATCTGAACCCAGATGGCGCAATTGTCGCCGCGGATGGCAGCTTTCTGAATGCACAATGGGGGGCATCACGGGTTGCGCGTTACACCGCAGACGGCGCCTTCATTGAGGCTTTTGATCTGCCGACCAGCCATGTGACCTGCCCTGCCCTCGGCGGGCAAGACTTGAGAACGCTCTATGCCACATCTGCCACGCAGGGACTGACGGAGGAGCAACTTGCGCACCAACCGCATGCCGGCAAGACCTTCAAGATTGAAACCAACATCGAAGGTCTTCCAGAATATCAGGTGATCCTATGACCCGGGCGCTGGGGGTTTGCTATTACCCTGAGCACTGGCCGGAAGACGTTTGGGAACAAGACGCCTCAGACATGGTCAAAGCAGGGCTGACATGGGTCCGCATCGGGGAATTTGCTTGGGCGCGAATGGAGCCAACCCCCGGAGACATTCAGCTTGACTGGCTTGATCGAAGCATCGCGATCCTAGGGAAGGCCGGGCTTAAAGTGGTCCTTGGGACGCCCACCGCAACCCCACCGCGTTGGATGGCTGACAAGCATCCTGATATGTTCGCCGTGGACGAAAACGGCCATGTTAGGGGCTTTGGATCCCGTCGCCACTACTGCTTCAGCCACCAAGGTTTCCGTGCCGAGAGCCGCCGCATCACAGAAATCCTCGCGAAGCGCTACGGCAACAACCCACACGTCGCCGCTTGGCAGACCGACAACGAATACGGCTGCCATGACACCACATTATCGTACTCAGATGCGGCCAAAGACGCTTTCCAAGACTGGCTGGCCCAGAAATACCAATCCACAGCTGCATTGAACCGTGCCTGGGGCAATGTGTTTTGGTCTATGGACTATGACGAATTTGACCAGATTGGCCTGCCAAACCTGACTGTGACGGAGCCAAACCCGTCGCACGCCCTTGCTTTTCGCCGGTTCAGTTCCGATCAGGTGGTCGCATTCAACCGAGAGCAGGCGCAGATCATAAAGGCCCATTCCGATGCGCCGTTGATCCATAATTACATGGGCAGGATCACCGATTTCGACCATTACGACGTTGGTGCGGACCTTGATATTGCGTCATGGGACAGCTACCCGCTTGGGTTCCTCGAAGACCGGATGGAAGATGGCGACGCCCACAAACGCGCATATGCGCAGCAGGGTGATCCAGACCTACAGGCCTTTCACCACGATCTTTACCGTGCAGTTGGAAAGGGCCGTTGGTGGATCATGGAACAACAGCCCGGCCCAGTAAATTGGGCGCCCGTCAATCCTGCTCCGTTGCCGGGCATGTGTCGTTTATGGGCGTGGGAGGCCTTCGCCCATGGGGCCGAAGCCGTCTGCTATTTCCGCTGGCGGCAGGCCCCGTTCGCCCAAGAGCAGATGCATGCGGGATTGCTGAGATCAGACCGTGAACCGGCACCTGCCTTGGCCGAGGCTGCGCAGGTTGCCAGGGAACTGACGCAAATACCTGACTGCGGCACCACAAACGCGTCGGTTGGTTTGGTTTTCGATTATGCATCCGCTTGGGCTTGGGAAGTGCAACCTCAGGGTACGGGGTTTGACTATTTCCGGATCGTGTTCGAAACCTATCGCGCCCTGCGCAAGCTGGGCTTGGACATCGACATCCTCCCCCCAAATTGCGCGGACCTCACTGCCTACAAGCTGGTTCTGGCCCCGGGCCTGCTGGCGCTGTCAGATGATCTTAAGAATGCGCTGACAGCATTCAACGGCGTTGCCGTCATCGGCCCCCGCGCAAACAGCAAAACCGAGGAATTGACGATCCCGACGCCGCTGCCGCCCAACTTGCCAAAGCTCGACCTGACCATCACACGGTCCGAAACTTTCCGCGCGGACATGGATCGCCCACTCCAAGGGAGTGGCCACATACGGCACTGGCTCGATCATGTGGACACCAACGCCCCTGTCCTTGAACATACCAAAGCAGGCGATCCCGTCCTGATCGGCAATGGCCCAATCCGCTACCTTGCCGGCTGGCTGGACGAGACCGCATTGGACCGCGTCCTCACCAATATCTGCGCCGAGCAACAGATCGAAACGACGCCCGTCCAGGACGGCCTGCGCATCCGCCGAACAGATACGCACGTCTTTGCGTTCAATTACGGATTGGAAACGGCGACCTTCCAAGGGCAGGACATCCCGTCTGCAGGCGTCTACTGGGCCCCCAAATAACAAAAAACCCGCGTCCAACGGGACACGGGCTTTTTGGTGGCGTTACCGGGACTTGAACCTGGGACCTAACGATTATGAGTCGTTCGCTCTAACCAACTGAGCTATAACGCCAATGGGCGGGGGATATGAAAAGCGGGCGGCAGGGTCAAGCACGAATCCGCCCCAGCGCCCCTTGCCTTTTCACTTTCAGGATGGACAGTGGCCTTGACGTTAGGGGAGGTCGCGATGGAACTGCTGGATAGCTTGAAAGAACTGGTGGGCCCGGACCATGTCCTGACCGGCGCGGATGCAGCGCCGTTTGGGAAGGACTGGACCGGCAAATACATCTCCACCCCGCTGGCCGTCATCCGTCCGGCCAACACCGCCGAGGTCAGCGCGGTCGTGAAAGCCTGCGCGGCGGCCAAGACCTCGATTGTCCCCGTCTCCGGCAACACGGGCCTGTCGGGCGGCACTTTTGCCGATGGTGCCGTGATGATCTCTATGGCCCGCATGAATTCAATCCGTGAAATCCGACCCGAGGCGCGGGTCGCGATTGTGGATGCGGGCGTCATCCTGTCTTCTTTGCATGACGCCGTTGACGATCACGGGCTTGTCTTCCCGCTGTTTTTCGGCGCGCGTGGCTCCGCCATGATCGGCGGGGTGTTGTCGACAAATGCCGGTGGCTCCAATGTCCTGCGCTACGGCAACACCCGCGCGCTGTGTTTGGGGTTAGAGGTCGTTCTGCCCGATGGCCGCGTTATGGATCTGATGAGCGAGCTGCACAAAGACAACACCGGCTACGACCTGAAACATCTGATGATTGGGGCCGAAGGTACGCTTGGTCTCATCACCGCTGCCGTTTTGAAACTTGCGCCCAAGCCGCTGGCCTACGCCACAGCGATGGTGGCGACGCCCAAGCTGGAGGACGCCTTGAGCCTTCTCAACGCTTTGCAGGCGGCAACTGGCGGCGCCGTTGAAGCCTTCGAATACATGCCACGCGCCTACGTCCAACGGCATATGTCCCATGTGAAAGAGGCGCGCGAGCCGTTTGACGCACCCTATGATGTGAACATCCTGGTCGAGGTCGGCACGACCTCCCCCAAAGAAGGCACAGCGCGAGACGACGGATCCATCCCGGTGGTGGACTACCTCGAGGAGGTTCTCGCAAGCATGATGGAAGACGGCTCCGTGCTGGATGCCGTTGTCGCCAAGTCAGACGGTCAGCGCCGCGAAATGTGGGACCGCCGCGAGCAAGCCGCTGAAATTACGCTGACGACACCAACCTTGGTGGACAGCGACGTGTCAGTGCCGGTGGACCTTGTGGCTACGTTTCTGGACCGCATAACCGTTCGGGTGCAGGAAACTGACCCGGGCGCGGAAGAACTGGTCATATCGCATCTTGGTGACGGCAACCTTCACTATACTGTCTACCCGACCAAACCCGACCTCGACCACCGCGACCGGATACGCCGTGATGTTGAAGATGTCGTGCGTGAGCTTGGTGGCAGCTTCTCTGCTGAACACGGCATAGGCCTGACCAAGCTGCCCAGCATGAGCCGCAACAAGGACGCCGTCAGCATGGATGTCATGCGTGCGATCAAGGCAACGCTTGATCCCGACAACATCATGAACCCCGGCAAGGTTGTCCCCGAGGCCTAATTCATGCTGGCATGTCAAAGCCGCCTGACATTAGGATTACCCCATGTTGATACGTTTCCTATTCGCGCTTTGCGCCGCTTTCGTCCTTTCCGTTTCGCTGGTGATGTCCCCGGTCGCTGCACAGGAGCAAGCCACCGAAACAACCGATGCCGATATCGAGGTCACCGACCCGACGGCGTCCGTCTCTGTTGAACCCGTCGCCAGAGATGAGGAAATCGAGGCCCGCATCCTTGAGATCCTGCGGGCAACGGGCTGGTTTACCGGGGCTCAGGTCAACGCCACCGACGGAATCGTCTTTCTGGACGGGCTGGCGAAGACAGACGAGCATAAGACATGGGCGCGCAATCTGGCATCCAATACGCAGGACGTTGTCGCGGTGGTCAACCGCATCTCTGTCACGCAAGAGGTCAACTGGTCCTTCGCCCCGGCCCTGAAGGAGATCAAGACAGTCACTCTGCGCGCGGCGACGTCTCTGCCGTTGATTATCTTCGCAATCGTGATCCTTCCTATCGCCTGGTGGCTCTCTGCCGCGGTCGCGGGCTTGTTGCGTCGCTGGCTTCTGGGCGGGATGGAATCCCCGCTGCTGCGCGATATTTTCTCTCGGTTGCTGGCCCTGCCCATATTCCTGATCGGGCTCTACGTGGTCCTGCAGGTTGCCGGCCTGACGCAGTTGGCGTTCTCGCTTCTGGGTGGTGCCGGTGTCTTGGGTATCATCGTGGGTTTCGCCTTCCGCGATATTGCGGAGAACTTTCTTGCCTCCCTGCTGCTGTCCATTCGCCGCCCCTTTAGGTCAGGTGACTTTTTGGATGTGGGGGGAATGCAGGGATCGGTTCAATCCATGAACACGCGTTCAACGGTGCTGCTCTCTTCCGAAGGCAATCACATCCAAATTCCGAATGCGACGATCTTTAAGTCAACAATCATCAACTACTCGGCCTCGCCAATTCGCCGAGAGACAATCGAGGTTGGCGTGGGCTACGAAGCCTCGATCGCGCGGGCGCAGGAAATTGTCATGAATATGCTCGATGCGCATGAGGCCGTGACCAAGGAGCCGCAGCCGATGGTGCTGGTGGATTCCCTTGGCGCGTCAACCGTGAACATAAAAGCCTATTTCTGGATTGATGCGCGCAACTATTCAGTCCTCAAGGTCAAGTCAGCGATCCTGCGACAGGTCAAACGTGTTCTGACAGAGGAAGGCATATCAATGCCGGATGACGCCCGCGAGGTGATATTCCCGCAGGGCGTGCCCATCGTCCAACTTGCAGGCGCTGCCGAAGAAAACGCGAAGGCCATCGCCAGCCGGGAGATCAAGGACAGCGCCGCAGAAGGCAAGGTGGCCGAACCAAGCGTGTCAGAAGCGGAATCCAACCTCACCAACGAACAAGAAGAGCTGGAAATCGCGACAGCCGATGCCGTCACGCCTGACGATGAACCGGATTTGTTGGCGGAGAAAAGCTAACGGGGAATGGAAACCCTTTCTTCATGGCTTTTATGTCCTATGCTTTTGATATGAAGACGCTCACCGCCCTCACTTGTCTGACATTACTGGTCGCCTGCGCCGATGCACGCCAGTCCTGCATCACCGATGCTGGCAAGGACCTTGTGATCGTTCAGGGGCTGATTTCGGATACGCAAGCCACTTTGGATCGTGGTTATGCCGTGCAAACACAAACCCGCGCTGTCCTTTACACCGACTTTTGCATCGGAACAGGCATACGCAATGGCCGGTTTAGCTTTTGCAATCGCGTCCAGCCGGTAACCAGCCGCACGCCTGTCGCTGTCGATCTTGACGCTGAACGCCGCAAACTGCGCTCACTCCAGCGTAAGGAGGTCGAGCTAAAGGCGAAGACGGCCAACGAAATCCAGCGGTGCGAATTGGCCCATCCAGCCACTTAGGCCGCTGATGCAGCCCCGTCACGCAAATGCGGCAACAATGTGGCAGGCTCGCTTCCCAAGCAACATATAGACGGTGCTGGGCCTTATCACACTATATATGCCAAACAGACATCAACAAAAACTGCAAACTCATTGAAACTAAAGTGTTTTCTGAAAAGCGCTTTTGTGTTAGGTATCGAAAAAGGCCGAAAATCGGCAAATAAAAATAAATGGGAGATGCAACGACATCTCCTGAGGCAGAAACGGGCAGTCGAGTGCATCTACGACTTTTGGAATTGGTCCGCATGGGCCTATGTGTTTTGGCGTTTGCGGTCACCGCAACGTCAGCGGGCGCGGCACCCTATGCTGCGATGGTTATGGACGCGCGGTCCGGCGAGGTGCTCCATGCACGCAACGCCGATACCCGACTTCATCCGGCGTCTTTGACCAAAATGATGACGCTCTATGTTGCGTTTGAAGCCATACGTCGTGGCGAAATTTCCCTTGATACCAAGGTGAAAATCTCTCGTAAGGCCGCCGCTGAACAGCCTTCCAAGCTGGGGCTGAAATCTGGTCAACGCATCGCATTCCGCTACCTGATCCGCGCCGCAGCGGTGAAATCAGCAAATGATGCAGCCACTGCAATCGGCGAGTCGATCTCGGGCAGCGAGGCAGCTTTTGCCCGCCGCATGACCCGCACCGCCAAGGCGCTTGGCATGACCAAGACCACTTTCAAGAATGCACACGGCCTGACCGAAAGCGGCCACATGTCCACCGCGCGTGACATGACGATCCTTGGCCGACACATGATCTACGACTACCCGCAGTATTATAACCTGTTCTCCCGCCAGACGACCCATGCGGGCGTCAAGCAAGTGTCCAACACAAACCGGCGCTTCCTGCAGAACTATCGCGGTGCTGACGGGATCAAGACCGGCTATACTCGCGCTGCAGGTTTCAACCTCGTTTCCTCTGCGGAACGCGGCAACGAGCGCATCATTGCCACCATGTTTGGGGGCAGTTCTACTGCGGCTCGCAACGCGCGGGTGGCCGAATTGTTGGATATGGGCTTTAAGCGCGCGCCAAGCCGCACGCCCCTCAGCAAACCCTCTTTGCCGACCTATCAGGGCACCGGCCGCGTTAAGGAAGAGCCCAAGGTTATCAAGGTCAAGCCAACCATCACGGCGGTGCCGAAAAGTCAGCGCCCACAAATGCGACCGATTGCTGAGCCTTCCCCAGAGATGCTGTTGGCTGTCGTCAAGGATGTAGACGCGCAGGTCAAAACGGCGCGGGAAGAAGTTCAAGTCGCCAAGGCGCCAAGCACACCTATTGTGACCCCGGTGAAGCGGCCAACTGATTTGGTTCAGGCAGCTTTGGACCCGGCGCCCCAAGTGCGCAAACCCGCACCTCGGCAGATCATTACGCGGGCCTCCACCTCCGGCGGGCGGCATTGGGGCATCACGTTGGGTTACCACACCACGCGCCACTCGGCTGAGCGGATGTTGCTGCAAACAGCGTTGCAAGAAATTGAAACCCTCAGCGAAGCCTTGCGCAAAGTCGCAAATAAACCGCGCGGCTGGGAGGCCAATTTTGTCGGCATGACAAAAGAACGCGCTGATCTCGCCTGTGCGCGCCTGTCCTCACGTGGCCAGAAATGCGAGACGCGCGGCCCAACCGGCTAACACAACCGGGCTGTCTCAGGATTTAAGGTCTAACGCCGCAGCCAATAGTTTGCGGGTGTAATCCGTCTTCGGATTGGTGAACACGTCATCCGCCAGCCCCGTTTCGACGACGTCGCCTCGCTTCATCACCATCACCTTGTGGCTCAGCGCACGGACGACTTTCAGGTCGTGGCTGATGAACAGGTAGGCCAGCTGGTACTTCTTCTGCAGGCTCCTCAACAGATCAACAATCTGCACCTGCACCGTCATGTCCAACGCCGAGGTCGGCTCGTCCAGGACGACCAGCTTGGGGCGCAGGATCATCGCGCGTGCGATGGCGATCCGTTGGCGCTGCCCGCCCGAAAATTCATGCGGGTATCGGTGCATCATCTCGGGGCTCAGCCCGACCTCTTCCATGATTTCGGCAACCATCTCACGGGTGTCGCGCCCCGGCGCGGTCCCATGGACAGAGAGACCCTCGGCGATGATTTGCTCGACCGTCATGCGCGGGCTTAGGGAGCCGTAAGGGTCCTGAAACACGATCTGCATATCCGCCCGTAGGGGCCGCAGCTCTTTGGATTTAAGCCCGTCTATGCGGTTGCTCAGAAATGTGATCGGGCCTTCGCTCGAAATCAGCCGCATCACCGCCAGCGCGACCGTGGTCTTGCCAGAGCCGGATTCGCCGACAATCCCCAAGGTTTCGCCTGCTCGAACGCTGATTGTTGCTGCGTTGACTGCCTTCACGTGGCCAACGGTCCGTTTCAATAGGCCGCGATAAATTGGAAACCATATTCGAAGGTCTTCGGTCGACACGATCTCAGCGGCGTTTGACGGCACCGGCGCAGGATCGCCTGTCGCTTCGGCGTCCAGCAAGGTCTTGGTGTAAGGGTGCTGCGGATTGTCGAATATCTCAGCGGTCTTCCCATGCTCGACAATCTCGCCCTGCTTCATGACGTAGACACGGTCGGCAATCTTACGCACCACGCCAAGGTCGTGCGTAATGAACAGCAGCCCCATATCCTCGGTCTTTTTTAGGTCGGCCAGCAGTTCCAGAATCTGCGCCTGGATCGTGACGTCCAATGCCGTTGTCGGCTCGTCGGCGATCAACAGCTCCGGCCCATTGGCCAGCGCCATCGCAATCATGATCCGTTGGCGCTGCCCGCCTGACAATTGATGCGGGTAAGACGACAAACGCTCCGCTGCGTTATGTATCCCAACCTTTTCGAGCAGCTCGATCACGCGGTCGCGCGCGGCTTGGCCGGACAGGCCCTGGTGCAAGGTCAAACTCTCGGTGATCTGCTTTTCTAGCGTGTGCAGCGGGTTCAACGAGGTCATAGGCTCTTGGAAAATGAAGCTGATGTCATTGCCCCGCACCTGCATCAGCTCGCGCTCTGTTGCCTCCGACAGGTTGCGCCCATCATAGGTGACCGCGCCGGACACATTGGCGCTGTCAGGCAGCAGTTGCACCGTGCTCAAGGCCGATACGGACTTGCCCGAGCCGCTTTCACCAACCAGCGCGACCGTTTCGCCTTTGTCGACATGAAAGGTCACGCCCTTCACTGCATCCGTCGTCTCGCCGTCTTGGCGAAAGCTCACGCGTAAGTCGCGCACATCCAGAAGCCGTGTCATTGAAAGGTCTTTCTGGGGTCAAACGCGTCGCGAATGCCTTCGAAGACGAAGACAAGCAGCGACAGCATGATGGCGAAGGTAAAGAATGCGGTGAAGGCCAGCCAAGGCGCTTGCAGGTTCTGTTTGGCCTGCAAAGTCAGCTCTCCCAACGACGGCGCAGAGGACGGCAGACCGAAGCCTAAAAAGTCCAGCGTTGCCAGCGACCCTATGGTTCCGGTCACAATAAACGGCAAGATGGTCAGCGTCGCGACCATGGCGTTCGGCAACATGTGCCGGAACATGATGGTGGTGTTGGAGACACCCAACGCCCGCGCCGCGCGCACGTATTCAAAGTTGCGCGCCCGCAGGAATTCGGCCCTGACCACACCTGTCAAAGCGGGCCAGCCAAACAGGATGGTGAGGAACACCAGCAGCCAAAAACTTCGGCCCAAAATGGCAAACATGATGATGATGACATATAAGCCCGGGGTCGAGGACCAGATCTCCAGAATGCGCTGGAAGATCAGATCGGTCAGTCCGCCGAAATAGCCCTGCACCGCACCTGCGATAACGCCAATCACGGACGCAATGACCGTCACGATCAGGGTGAACACAATCGACAGTCGGAACCCGTAAATAACCCGCGCCAAAACGTCCCGCGCCGAGTTATCGGTGCCAAGAAGGTGCTTGCTGTCCGGGGCGGACGGCGCGGTCCCATCAATGTCGTTAATAGTGTTGTAGCTGTAGGGCAGCAGCGGATTGAGGACGAAGCCTTTGTTGATCTGCTCACCGTTGATCTCGCCGTCTTGCGCGTCCTCAATCAGCACTTCGGGGTCGTCCCAACATTCCTCAAGCCCGCCCGTAACGATCAGGCATTTGATCTCTATGTCGCGGTAGACGGCCTCTGACCTCAGATCGCCACCAAAGGTCGTTTCGGGGTAAAACTTGGCAATCGGCGTGAAGTATTCGCCTTGGTATTTGACCAGCAATGGGCGGTCATTGGCGATGAGTTCCGCAAACAGTGACAGGCCAAACAAAATCGCGAATATCCAAAGCGACCACAACGCGCGGCGGTTGCGTTTGAAGTTCGACCAGCGGCGTTGGTTAAGCGGAGACAGCCTCATGTTTCGCGGCTCTCAAAATCAATACGGGGGTCCACAAAGACATACATCAGGTCCGACAAGATCCCGACCAGCAGCCCGATGAGCCCAAAGAAGTAGAGCGTGCCAAACACAATCGGGTAGTCTCTTGCAACCGCAGCTTCAAAGGTCAGGCGACCCAACCCGTCCAAGGAGAACACGGTCTCGATAATCAGCGAGCCGGAGATGAAAACCCCCAAAAACACCGCCGGAAAGCCAGAGATGATAATCAGCATCGCGTTGCGGAACACATGGCCATAAAGGACCTGCCGCTCCGACAGGCCTTTGGCCTTGGCGGTGATGACATATTGTTTGGATATCTCGTCCAGAAAGCTGTTCTTGGTCAGCAGCGTCATCGTCGCAAAGCCGGAAATGGTCACCGCGGTCACCGGCAAAATGATGTGCCACAGGTAATCCAGCACTTTGCCGATCAGCGACAGCTGCTCCCAATTGTCGGAGGTCAGCCCCCTGAGCGGGAAAATCTGGTAGAAGGACCCACCAGCAAACAGCACCAGCAGCAGAATCGCGAACAGGAAGCCCGGGATGGCGTAAGCCACAATGATCGTGGCCGATGTCCATGTGTCAAAGCTGGACCCGTCACGGATCGCCTTGCGGATACCAAGCGGGATCGAAATGAGGTAAGTAATCAGCGTTGACCACAGCCCAAGCGTTATCGACACTGGCAGCTTGTCGGCCACCAGCTCCAACACGCCTTGGGATCTGAAATAGCTCTCTCCGAAGTCGAAGACCAGGTAGTTACCCATCATCAGGAAGAAGCGTTCCACAGGCGGTTTGTCAAAGCCAAATTCCTTCTCCAGCTCCGCAATAAAGTCAGCGGGCAGGCCCCGCGCACCTTCATAGCCGCTGTTCTCGCCACCAAGATCACCGCTATCGACGCTATCGGCCCCGTTGATCCCGACGAACGCGTCACCGCCGCCTTCAATCTGGGCAATGATTTGCTCGATCGGCCCGCCGGGCACGAACTGGGTCAGCGTGAAGTTGACCACCATGATGCCAAACAGCGTCGGGAGGATCAGCAAAAGCCGTCTGAGGATATAGGCAGCCACTTGGGTGTTCCCGTCTTACCGCAGCACGCCGGAGGCTTTCAGCTTGTCAGCCGCCTCTTGGTCATACCACCAGAAATCATAGACGCCCACACCAAGCGGCGGAAGCTCAGCCGGACGACGGTAAACGTCATAATAGGCCAGCCAGTTTTCCTTCTTGTACCATTGCGGGATGGCAAACCGCAGCGACAGCAGCACACGGTCCAGCGCCCGCGTTGCGGTCTTCAGGTCCTCTAGGCTTTCCGCATCCACAATCGCAGGGATGATCTTGTCCACCGCCGGGTCGCGCAGGCGCATCAGGTTACGCGAGCTGTTGTCAGCAGTTTTTGAACTGAACCACTGCTCCATTCCAAGGGACGGCTCAAACGGCATTTGGAAGCCTTGATTGGTCATGTCGAAGTCACCGCTGCGGCGACGCTCGATATATTGCGCACGGTCGATCCGTTCCAAAGTGGCGTCGACGCCCAACGCTTTGAGGTTTTCGATATACGGGTTCACCACGCGGTCATAGAGCGGGTTGAACTGGATGATGTTCAGCTTCAGCGTCTCGCCGTCCTTCATCCGGAACGGGCCATCTCCAAATTCCCAACCCGCTTCGTCCAACATCTTGGAGGCCTGACGCAACAACCTGCGCGGCGGGCGGTTGGTATCAGCCTCTTGTATCGCTTGCGCCGTGACCTCATCCGTCAGAATGGACGCAGGCAGCAGACCCTCATCAACCAATGGCTTCAGGATCGCAATCTCGCCCTCGCTTGGGACGCCGGTCGCGGCCAGATCGGTGTTGGGCCAGAACGAATCCGGCCGTTCGAACAGGTCATAAAACAACGCCTTGTTGGACCATTCGAAGTTGAACATCAGGCTCACTGCTTCGCGCACCTTGATATCCTGCCATGGCGCACGGTCCAGATTGAACACAAAGGACAGTGCCTGGCCAACGGTCCCATCCACCGGTGTGTCCAGCTTCACCGACCCGTTTTTGACGTTGTCAAAGCCGTAGCCTGTTGCCCATTCCTTCGGGTCAGTTTCTGCCTTGAACAGATATGCGCCGGTTTTGAAGGCCTCAAAGGCCGCAGTGCGGTCGGCGAAGTATTCGGTGCGGATCGTCTCGAAATTGTAGTGGCCAATACTGAACGGGTGGTCGGCGCCCCAAAAATCGGGTTTCAGTCGGTAAATCACCTGTCGGTTATAGTCAAAACTGTCCAGCACATATGGCCCGGTGCTCATGAACGGCGCGTCAGTGGCTTTGTCTAGCTCCGCCCCCGTCTCCTCGAACCACTTTTTGGAGAATGACGGTGTGATGCCCGCAATAGAGACACGGTCGCGCTTCGACGACTCAGGGTTAAAGCTGAACTTGATGGTGAAATCGTCAATCACCTCGACCTTCTCAAAGAAGTTCTCAACGATCCGGCGGTACTCGGGGATGCCTTTGGTGCGGAACAATTCATTGGTGAATTTCAGGTCATGCGCCGTCAGCTGGGTGCCATCCCAAAACCGCACATCCTCGCGCAGGTTGAACTGCACATAGGTCAGCTCCTCGTCATATTCGAGGGTCGTGCACAGATAGCAATACATCCCATAGGGATCGTCTGAGGTGCTGGTCAGAATACGTTCTGAGCCGATGGTGTTCAACGCAGCCGGGTTCCCGTCACGTGCGTATTGGTTGAAGCTGTCAAATGTTCCCAACGCCCATGTCGACATCTCGCCACCCTTTGGCGCGTCCGGGTTGACGTAGGGCAGATGGGTGATGTCTGGGCCGTGCTTCAAATCCCCAAAGCTGGAATACCCGTGACTGACGATAACCTCATTGGCCTTCGCCGGCCCCGCAACGGTGACGGCCAGCGCCCCCAGTATCGCTATGCCCGACCATTTCAACATCGCTACACTCGGGAAGGCGGACGATGCGACAGCGGCGCGGGCTTTGGGGTTGGTCATCAAGTGGTCTCCGACAAGGAACATCTGTGTGTTGGTAAATATAGAGCAGAAAAAATGCGTTTCACCTAACAATCAAGCGCTCATTGCGGGAATGTGACCGGATTTGTCTCGCTGGAAACAAAAAGACCGCCCCCAAGTAGGGCGGTCTCAAATGTCTCAAGGCCTAAGGTGATCCCCTTAGCCGCCGATCGTTTGCAAATACGCAATCAGGTTGGCGCGGTCATCAACCTTTTTCAGACCGGCGAAGCCCATCTTGGTCCCTGGTGCCCAGCCTTTGGGATCTTCCAGAAAACCGTTCAGGTTTTCAGCGTTCCAGTCCCCGTCATTCGACGCCAAAACGTCCGAATAGCCATACCCGTCAATGGCCCCAATGCTCCGGCCGACAATGTTCCACAGATGTGGGCCTGTGCCGTTCGCGCCGTCTTCAAGCTTGTGGCAGGCCTTGCATTTGTTGAACACTTTTTCGCCCTGGGCAGCGTCCGCAGAGGCCATAACAAGGGAAAAATCAATCTCTTCCTCTTCTTCCTCTTCGACATCGCTTTCCGCCACTTCAATGACGTAGCCTTGCGCATGATCTTCGCCGTCACCATGGCCTCCGCCGCCGTGATAGATCAGCTCGGCGCCCCATCCACCCAGAAGGAACAAAAGCAACGCGCCGCAACCGGCGCCCAGGATCTTTGTGAATGTCATCGTATCGAACATTTGTCGTCTTACCTTGGCTGGCGCGGAGGGATTCCCTGCCGCATTGAGTTCGCGCGTATGTAGCGGGTTCCCCTGCCCTTTATCAAGGTGTAGAAGGCGCGACGAAACGCCCAATCTGTGAGAAAATTCCCATGGCCTCTGACGCGGCACCAAAAATCGCCTTCCAAGGGGAGCTTGGGGCCTATTCTCACGAGGCCTGCGCCGCTGCGCGGCCCAACCACACGCCTCTGCCATGCGCCACTTTTGAGGACGTCATCGACGCCGTGCGTGCGGGGGACGCAGAACTTGCAATGTTGCCGGTCGAAAATACCACCTATGGCCGCGTCGCGGACATGCACCGGCTTTTGCCTGACTCCGGCCTGCATATCATTGACGAGGCTTTCGTGCGGGTCCGCATCGCGCTTTTGGCCAATAAAGGCGTCACGCTCAATCAGGTCAAAACGGTCAGGGCCCATCTGGTTCTTATCCCTCAATGTCGCGGCTTTCTGTCCAAACACGCAATCCGCGGGGAAGCCGCCGCCGACAACGCCGGTGCGGCCGCCGAAATTGCCGCCAGCGGCGCGACGGATACCGGTGCGCTCGCATCGCCCTTGGCTGCCAAGACCTATGGGCTGAACGTGCTCGCTGATGGCATCGAGGACAACGACACCAACACAACACGGTTCCTCGTGATGTCGCGGCAGGAGGACATGTCGCGCCGTGGCACAACGCATATGCTGACCTCCTTCGTGTTCCGCGTCCGCAACATTCCGGCGGCCCTCTACAAAGCCATGGGCGGGTTTGCGACCAATGGTGTGAACATGGTGAAGCTGGAAAGCTATATGGTCGATGGCGCATTCACCGCGACGCAGTTCTATGCAGACATCACCGGCCATCCTGATGATCCCGCTGTGCAACGGGCGATGGAAGAGCTGTCCTACTTCACCACAGAGCTGAAAATTCTCGGCACCTATCCGGCGGCCTTCACACGCAGCTAGCCTGGCTTCCCATGTTCGGAAATATCCCGGGGGAGGAGCGCAAGCGACGGGGGCAGAGCCCCAGCCTGCGTGGCGAACGCAAAAACATCATGCGCGCGCAGCGCACATTCAGGTTGTGGCGCGCAGCCCCCGCTTGTGACGGTCCTCAAGATCTTCGGCAAAATGGGCAATCCGGGTTTTGTAGCGGCGGTTCAGGGTGTTGCGCGCCAGCTTGGCAGATTGCATCAGCAATCGTGCGGACAGGGTTTTGGGCCGCACGTCCAGTTCGGCCCGCATCCGTGTCCGGTTGCGCGACAACGCTACCAACTCCACAAGAAACGTCGCCTCCATCCCGTTGGACCGGGCGTCAAAAGTCATCTGGTTGGGCCGGTCATATTCGGACAAGGTCACGTTGAAGTCCCGCAACTTGCCCCGGAAGGTGGCCTTCACCCGCCAGCCAAGCCCGGCCCCCATGACCCCTTCGTCGCCGGTCCGGGAGATCTCGGCACCATGGCGCATGGCGGCACGTTCAAAGCCTTCAAAATCCGACAACATGTCGAATACATCGTCAATCGGGACCTCAAGGTCTTCTTTGGTCGAAAACTTCATATTTTGCTGCTCTCACAAGACGTCTAACGCGTTTGAGGTCAGTCTAGCGTATCACGCAGCCAGTTAAGCAATATGAAATGCGCAATTGCGCCCTTTCGGGCAGGCTTCATTTTCGGATTGTTGCCCGCAAACGTCTCTAACATCTCTTCGCGGGTCACCCAGAGGGCGTCTTCGATCTCTTCGGGGTCAATTTTGATGGTCTCGGACGTCGCATGCCCGTGGCACCCCATCATCAAAGACGCAGGAAACGGCCAGGGCTGCGATGCCAAATAGTCGACCTGTCCCACCTCGATGCCGGCTTCCTCAAACGTTTCCCGCCGCACAGCCGCCTCGATGGTTTCCCCCGGCTCGATGAAGCCAGCCAATAGCGAGTACATTCCTTCAGGCCACCCCGGAGAACGCCCCATCAGAACCGAATTGCCCCGCGTAATCAGCATGATAACAACAGGGTCAGTGCGCGGAAAATGGTGCGCGCCACAGGCGGCGCAGTCGCGCTGCCATCCCGCCATCGTAATGTCGGACTTTGCGCCGCACTGCGCGCAAAAGCCATGGGTTTCATGCCAGCTCGACACAGCCTTCGCAGATGCAATCAGTTCCGCGTCCCGTGCATTCAAACCCGTCATAATCGCCCGCAGTTCTGAAAACCTGTGATCCTCTGCCAAAGCGGGGTGATGCTGCTCGGAAGGGTCCAGAAACGCCCCCAAAGTCGCCGCTTCCTCAGCAGGCTCCCAGCCGGAAATATCGCGCACAAACCGCGCCACGCCGTCGTCGATCCCCAAAAAGATCGGTGCTTCATCGGCTAATTCAAAAATCGGATGCGTGGGGGATAGCCATCCGGGCCTGTCGCGCGCCTCGCCCGCGATCAACGGCTTGCCCCGCCAGATCGGCATCACGCCAGTGCCCGGCGTCTCAAGCAGATCAATCAGCGCGACTGCGTCGCCACGCAGATGCGCCGCGCGGTCCAATCCAGAACCCCCAAAAGTCACCGTTTCCGCAAGTTTCATGTCACTGCCCTTCGTTTGGGCAGAGAAATGCACTGTCTTGCAAGAATGGCAAGCGCCGCCTATATCGTGAGTCGAGGGGTTGGCGCGGGCAAGTGCCTCGCCAACCTGGTCAGATCCGGAAGGAAGCAGCCACAACGAGCCCCACTTGGGTCGATGTCCAACCTCTCACCAAAAAGGGCAGCCGTTGGCTGCCCTTTTTGGTGAGAGGTAGTGTGGCAGGTTCATTTGCGAAGCAAATTGACCGAGAGGCACCCATATCAAACTCTGATCGGCAGGTCAGTTTCAAGGAAACTTACCGAGAGGGGATCTCCTATTTTCCAAGCCCCCTCACTCCCCAATCACATCCCCCCAACACGCCCGGCATGCCTCGGAAAACACGCCCACATGCCCAATCGCGTCCACGCCATACGCTTCCGGCTTCAGCACCTTCTGCGTCACGGCCGCATCACGATAGAACCCCATTGTCCGCCACACGGCCTTGGGTGGCACCAGGTCGTCATCTGACGCCACAACAATTCGCACCGGGCACCCAATCGCTTGGTAATCCGGGTAAGGCAAAGCCTCGCCAATATCGCCCGCAAAGAACCCATGCGTCGTGCACCATTGGCGCCATTGCCAATAGACCCCGCTCGGCAGGTCCGGGCCGACGCCCAACCGGCGCCCGGGCAAGTACCCCAATAGCCGCGTCGCCAACGGCGCGGGGCCGTACCAAAACGCCGCGGCCAAAGCGCGGTATGGCCAGGGATGATCTTGCAAATGCACCGGCCCGCTGGCCACGGTAATGACGCGTTCCAAGCCGGACACGCCGTCTTGGAACGGCAGCCCCATCCCGCCGATCGAGTGCCCCAAATGCCAGACCGGCACTCCCGGCAGCAGGCTCCAGACGTGATCGCGGACCGCAATGGGGTCATGAACCGCCCAATCCACCATCGTCGCGTGCGATGTTTTCAGGTCACGCGCCAGCGAGGCCCCAAAATCTCGGTAGTCGTAGGTTACGCAGGCCAGATCACGGTCGACGGCCAACCATGTGGCGAAGGCCTCGTAATAACGTTGCCTCACGCCGGTGGCCCCATTGATGATGACGACCGCTTTTGGTTTTCCCGTTGGATGAAACAGCCGTCCTGCAAGGCGGTGCACGCCCGATCTTATCTCAATGTCTTGCATGATCGGTTGGCCGGTTTGCACAGTCTCTATCCTGACATTCATGGTGTCATCCTTCACTAGACTGATTGGTCTAATAGCAAGCCTAGACCAATCAGTCTAGCCCAGATATGTTGCTGCAATGACCAAACACCACAGCACCAAAGACAAACTCGCTTGGACCGCATCAAAGCTGTTTCAGGAAAAGGGCTACGAGGGCGTCGGCCTGTCCGAGATATTGTCCAATGCCAAACTGCCCAAGGGGTCGCTCTACCATCATTTCCAAAAGGGCAAATCGGATCTGGCCATGGCGGCGGCCAGCTACGCGTCGCGCGAAATGTTACGCATCATCGACGATGCTTTCGTGCCTGCCAAAACCTATGATGACGGCATGACCACACTGTTTTTCAAGTGCGCAAAGCTGTTCGACCTGATGGGCAAATGGAACGGCTGCCCTATCTCTGGCACGCTGCTCAGCGGTCCGCGCAATCCGGCGTTCCGCGACCTGTCCAATCAGATATTTGAGACATGGATCAAGCGCATCGCGGACCATGCGCAAAAGCTGGGCATTGGGACGGCAGAGGCGCATGATCGCGCAACCCACCTGTTCGTGGCGCTGCAGGGCGGCTGGACGCTGGCCCGCGCCCAGCAATCGTCTGACGTGCTGCGTCAAATGCCAAAATTTCTGAAAGGCACACCCGCGTGACCAAAGACAATAACGAGCTCGCAGATCAACGCACCAAATGGGCCGAAGATCGCACTCTCATGGCCAATGAACGCACATTCTCCAGCTGGATGGGCACCGGCCTTGGGGCCGTCGGGGTGGCTATCGGCCTGAAGGCCGTCTTCGGCGACTTTGACCCGACCTGGGCCGCCAAGCTGGTCGCGTCCATCTTCATTGTTGCGGCCATTGCCATCTTCTGGACCGCGCGCCATCAGGCGATCAAAACCTTCAAACGCCTTCATGACAACGACGCCAATGCGCAACCCAGCAAGAATTATACCATCCTCGCTGGCATCATGACGTTTGCCGCATGCGCAACGGGCGCAATTCTGTGGAGTCTCTAGTGGACCTCCCCCGCCCCACCGCTTAGCCTTGATAAGCGGCGAATCTTGAGGGGCACATGAGCGAGACCGAGCAAACACCAGCAGCGTCCTCCGAAGAAACAGGCGGCTATCAGGTTCTGGCGCGCAAGTACCGCCCAGCCACCTTTGCTGACCTCATCGGTCAGGACGCCATGGTCCGCACCCTCAAAAACGCCTTTGACGCGGGCCGCATTGCGCAAGCCTTCATCATGACCGGCATCCGCGGCACCGGCAAAACCACCACCGCGCGGATCATCGCCAAAGGCATGAACTGCATCGGGGCGGATGGCCGAGGCCAGCCCACCACGGAACCTTGCGGCGTGTGCGAGCATTGCGTGGCCATCGCCGAGGGCCGCCATGTTGATGTGATGGAGATGGACGCCGCGTCCCGCACCGGCGTCGGCGACATTCGCGAAATCATCGATTCCGTGCATTACCGCGCGGCGTCTGCCCGCTACAAAATCTACATCATTGACGAGGTGCACATGCTGTCCACCTCCGCCTTCAACGCGCTTTTGAAGACGCTTGAAGAGCCGCCTGAGCACGTCAAATTCATCTTCGCGACCACCGAGATTCGCAAGGTTCCCGTCACCGTCCTGTCCCGTTGCCAGCGTTTCGATCTGCGCCGCATCGAACCTGAGGTGATGATCGCCCACCTCGCCGCCGTCGCAGGCAAGGAAAACGCCGAAATCGCCGAGGACGCCCTCGCCCTCATCACCCGCGCCGCCGAAGGCTCGGTCCGTGATGCGATGTCGCTGATGGATCAGGCGATCAGCCACGGAGCAGGTGAAACGACAGCGCCGCAAGTCCGTGCCATGCTGGGGCTGGCCGATCGCGGCCGCGTGCTGGACCTGTTCGACCTTATCATGAAGGGCGATGCGGCAGGTGCGTTGCAGGAACTCAGCTCCCAATATGCCGACGGGGCCGACCCGATGGCCGTGCTGCGCGATCTGGCGGAAATCACCCATTGGGTCTCTGTCATCAAAATCACGCCCGAGGCCGCAGACGACCCAACGGTCAGTCCTGATGAACGCACGCGGGGGCAGTTGATGGCCGAACAGCTTCCAATGCGCGCCATGTCGCGCATGTGGCAGTTGCTGCTCAAAGCCCTCGAAGAGGTCGCCGCCGCCCCCAACGCCATGATGGCCGCGGAGATGGCGATCATCCGCCTGACCCATATGGCCGATCTGCCGTCGCCCGAAGAATTGGTGCGCAAGCTGCAGGACACGCCCCCGCCCACGCCACCCGCTGGCGGCCAGGCCCCGCAAGGTGGCGCAGGGATGACCACGGCACGTGCCACCACGTCCATGGGCCATGTCCAAGGCTCGGGCGCCGCCACCGCGCTCGCCACCAATCCCGAGGACGCGCTGGCCCGCTATGCCCGTTTCGACCAGGTGGTCGACCTGATCCGCACCAACCGCGATGTAAAGCTGCTGGTCGAGGTCGAAACCACGCTGCAGCTCGCCAGCTACGCGCCGGGGCGTATCGAGTTTGTACCCACCGAAAACGCGCCGCGCGATCTGGCCTCCAAACTGGGCGCGCGGCTGCAACAATGGACCGGCAACCGCTGGGCCGTCACAGTGGTCAACGAGGGCGGCGCGCAGACAATCGCCGATGTGCGCGACGCCGCCGAAAACGCGTTGAAGGCGGAAGCCGCAGAGCATCCGATGTTCAAAGCCACCTTGCAGGCGTTCCCGGGCGCAAAGATCGTCGAAATCCGAACTGCGGCGGACCTAATTCAGGAAGCGGCCGTCGAGGCGCTGCCAGAAGTTGAAGATGAGTGGGATCCCTTTGAAGATGGTTGAGCCGCGCAGCGGATCAGCCAAGTGTGGTGTGTCGAGAATGCGCAAAATTCTGGCGGGCCGGCACCCATCAGCTGGTCTGGGCGCTCTCTTCCTCCTCCACCCAACCGCGGCCCTCGCCGAAGTCTGCGAAAAGATCCGCCCGAACTGGGAACCCGGAACCCCCGCCACCGCCCTTGGCGAGGCGCTTTATCTCTTCACGACCCTGCCTGCGATCATCTTGCTGATAGCCAGCGTGTTGGCGGTTCTCAAGCGCAGCCAATGGGGCACCCTCGGGCTTGTTGTGCTTTGGACGGGTTTGGTCAGCATAGTCACATTCGTGGATGACCCTTTTGTTGATGCCCAAGCCCTAGCAGAGGGCTGCGTCGGCGCGCCCTCCTTGTTCATCGGCGCGGTCGCTGCAATATGTATTGCAATGATCTTATTCACCATGCCGCGCGACACGCGGCTCTGACAGAAGGGGACTTTTATGCTCAAAGGATTAGGCGGCCTCGGCGACATGGCCGGGATGATGAAAAAAGCGCAGGAAATGCAGACCAAAATGGCCGACATGCAGGCCGAGATGGAAAACCTGACCGTGGAAGGCGAAAGCGGCGCGGGGCTGGTCAAGGCCACGTCGACCGGCAAAGGCGTCATCACCGCGCTGGATATCGACCCGTCGATTTTCCACCCCGACGAGAAAGAGGTTGTCGAAGACCTTATCCTCGCCGCCATCAAGGACGCGCAAAACAAGGCGCAGGACAAGATGCAGGAAGAAATGGGCAAGATGACCGAAGGTCTGGGCCTGCCCGCCGGAATGAAACTCCCCTTTTGATGCAGGTGGTAAAAATTTTCGATCGAAAATTTTTCGCCCCTCACAAAACGGCGGCGCTGCTTGTGGCGCTTTGCCTGACATCAACCCCTGTTGTGGCCCAACATTGGGCCACAGCCGACGCTTGCCGCATCGAAGACCCGCGCATCATTGAAAGCGCCTTCGGCCCCGACCTCGCCTTCATTAACCAAATGGCCGCGCAAGAGATCAATGGCATCGGTCGTCTTTGGAAAATCACCTCCACTGAGGGTGCCGTGTCCCATCTGTGGGGCACCTACCATTCAAACGACCCAACCATCCTGGACCTGCCGCCCGAAATGGACCCGGTGCTGTCACAGGCCAAGGTTGTCGCCACCGAGTACAACCCGATCCCCACCTCCCGCCGCATCATTGAACGCCAGTATTCCGACGAACGGCTCTGGCGGTCGCTCAGGACCTCTCACAGGTTTTCGCTGCCCAACAAAGACGTCGAAGGCTGGGTCAAAACCCGCGCAAGGGCGCTTGGGTACAGCGAAAGGTCGCTCGACACGCTGTCCAACCTCGGCATCGCCGAGGCCCTGCTGGGCGATCCGTGCAACGATTTCCTCAATGGCATCTTCCCTATCCAAGACGACCGCATCTTGCTGCTTGGTGCGGATGCGGGCGCGGAACTCACAGGGCTAGAGCCCTATGACGCCTTCCGCACCACCCTCAGCCGCCGCGACTACCAAGACGTGGCCCGCGCCATGATCGAGGTCTACGGCGCCTACCTCAACCCCGAGAACGCCAAGGACGGCCGATCCACCAGCTACGCGCTGTATCAGCGTGGTGAGCTCGGCGTCATGCGCGCCTGGGACACCGCCTACATCACCCGCATCTACGGCCAAGACCGCGGGGCGGAGCTGCTCGCGCTTGTCGATGGCTACCTTGTGGTCGAGCGCAACCAAACCTTCCTGCAAACCGCCCTTCCGCTCATCAATGACGGCGGCGCAGTGTTTGCTGTTGGCGCCTTCCACCTGCCCGGCCCAAGCGGCATGATCGAGCTGATCCGAAACGCAGGCCACACCGTTGAACGGGTGGTGACCACCGGCGAAATCCCCTAGACAAACGCCATGAGCAACACCGACCTCGACCACCTCATCGAAATGATGGCGAAGCTGCCGGGCCTTGGCCCGCGGTCGGCCCGCCGCGCGGTGCTGCACATGATTAAGAAGCGCGCGCTGTTGATGACGCCCCTGTCCGACACGCTGCAAAAGGTCGCCGCCACCGCGCGGGAATGCATCACCTGCGGCAATATCGGCACTACGGACCTCTGCGACATCTGCGAGAGCCCGAAACGCGCCAATTCGGAAATTTGCGTGGTCGAGGATGTGGCCGACCTTTGGGCGATGGAGCGCAGCCAAGTCTTCAAAGGCCGCTACCATGTGCTGGGCGGCACGCTGTCGGCGCTTGACGCCATCGGCCCCGAGGAGCTGCGCATCCCCAAGCTTTTGGACCGCGTCACGTCCGAAGGCGTGACCGAGGTTATCCTTGCCCTCAACGCCACCATCGACGGCCAAACCACCGCGCATTACATCGCCGGCGAGCTGGAAAAGCGGGGCGTCAAAGTCACCTCGCTCGCCCAAGGCGTGCCCATCGGCGGCGAACTGGACTACCTCGATGACGGCACCATCAGCGCGGCCCTGAAGGCCCGCAAAGAGATGTAGCCTGATTTTTCGACGAAAAATCGCGCCCCCTCAGGACTGTCGGTCCCGCCACATCGCGTAAATTCCCGACGCCACGATCAACGCGGCCCCTGCCAACGTCAAAACCCCAGGCCGTTCCCCAAAGACCACCACCCCCGCGATCAGCAAAAAGATCAGCCGCGAATACCGGTACGGGCTGACCACCGACACCGGCGCCGCACGGATCGAGGCAATCAGAAGCAGGTACCCAACCGCCCCGAACCCGACCATGCCGAACACCAGCACCCAATCGGGCGACGCCGGCAGCCAGGTGTCCTCCGCCAACCCGATCCACAGCAGCGCAAAGGGCAGCGCTGCGGCCATTGTATACGTCGCCAATCTTGCGCTGTTCATGCCGGGCGGGGTCACCCGCGTCGTCAGGTCCCGCAGCGCCAGCCCGGTCATGGCCAGCACTGGCCACAGCACGGTAGCGTCAAACCCCGCGCCCCCCGGCTGCACGATCATCAGCACCCCGATGAACCCCACGCCAATGGCGCTCCACCGTCGCCAGCTGACGCGTTCGCCCAGAAACAGGATCGCGCCGACCACAACGACCAACGGCGTCGCCTGCAAGATCGCCCCGACGACCGACAGGTCCACATAGGTCAGGGACAACACGATGCCAAACGTCCCCATGATCTCCGCGCCGTAGCGCAGTAGGTACAAGGGCCGGAACGCCTCCCATGACAGCAAGGCCTCGCCCTGCCATTTCGCCAAGGCGGCAAAGACCAGCAACCCGCCGCCCATCAACACCAGTGTCGTGTGCGCAGGCGACATGCCGCCCGAGGCCAGCTTAATCAGCGTGTCCGCAATCGCAAACCCACCCATCGAGGCCACCATCAGGTAAATCCCCCTCACGGGGCTTTGCGCGGTCTGAGACATGGGAAAGGCTCCAGCAAGGTTACCAGCGGCCTAAAGCCCGCCGACCAATTCCACAAGCCCGCCCAGATCGTCCAACACGCGGAACCTTGGGTGACCTAACGGCGCGTCGGCCTTTTCGACCTCCCACTCGTATTTGGCGGGCACATGCACGCCCCAGCCGCCCGCATCAATCGCAGGCACCACATCCGATTTCATCGAGTTGCCTACCATCATCGCGCGGTCTGGCCCGTCGCCATGGCGCATGAAGGCGCGGATATAGGTTTGCGGATTTTTGTCCGACACAATTTCAACCGCGTCGAACATGTCGCCCAGCCCCGATTGCGCCAGCTTGCGTTCCTGATCCAGCAGGTCGCCCTTGGTAATCATCACCAGCTTGAAGTCGCCCGAAAGCGCGCTGATTGTCTCCCGAACATGCGGCAGCAAATGGATGGGATGCTCCAGCATCTCCTGACCCGCCGCGATAATTTGCGAGATCACCGACGCGGGCACGCGTTCTTCCGTCACCTCAATGGCGGTTTCGATCATCGACAGCACGAAGCCCTTGATGCCAAACCCGTAGCGCCCAAGGTTACGCATCTCGGCTTTTAGCAGCCGCTCCGCCAGATGGTCCGCCTCCGCATAGTCGCCCAGCAGGGCGCAGAATCGGTCCTGCGTCATGCGGAAGAATTCCTCGTTCTGCCAAAGCGTGTCGTCGGCATCGAAGCCAATAGTTGTAATTGTTTGCGTCATCTTAACCTTTGGCCCCTTTTCTGCAGGGAGACCTATCCTATATAGTAACCTCTCAACAGCACTCCCGACCCGCAAGGCCGTACCTTTTGACACAGTTCGATCTGACAATGGCAAACGACAATGACGACGACCGCAATGCGGACGACGAAATTGCTGTTGTCACAAAGACTAAGCCCAAAACCAAGCGCCCTCCGATGTATAAGGTGATGCTGCTGAACGACGACTACACGCCCATGGAATTTGTGGTGCTGGTGTTGGAGCGATTCTTTCAGATCAACCACGCCCAGTCGGTCGAGATCATGCTGACCGTCCACAAAAAGGGCCTCGCCGTGGTTGGCGTCTTCGCATTCGAGATTGCGGAAACCAAAGTGGCGCAGGTCATGGACTTCGCCCGTCGCAACCAGCACCCGCTGCAATGCACCATGGAGAAAGAATAGGCCGCCGCGCCTATCCGCCGCCATGCCAGCCTCCCGCCTCCTCCTCGCCGCGCAAAGCGGTGAAATCGAAGTGCCTGAAGGCAGCGTCGCGTGGCTGAACGCCGCCCCCGAACTCGACCTCGGTATTGACGCAACCCGCATTAAGGCCGCACAGGTGTTCTTCCCCGCCCACGCGCATCTGGCCGCGCGCGGCATCGCCACAACGCCGGTGCTGGAAGACCAAACCGACCACGCGCTGATCCAGGCCCACCGCGCCAAGGCGGCGACGCTGGAACTGATCGCCACCGCCTGCGAGAACACCGCGTCGGGGGCCACCATCTACGTGGACGGCGACAAGACCGACGGCATCGAAAGCCTGCTCAAAGACATCAAGCGCCGCTTCGGCGGGGCGGACAGCTATTCCAAGGCGCATGGCAAGCTGGTCTGGTTCACACGGCCCGACACGATGCCCGACCTCGACGACTGGGCCAACGCCACTTACCAATTTCCCAACGGCTGGGTCACCCGCGCCGGCGTCTTTTCCGCCGACGGCCCTGACGCGGGCTCCAAGGCGCTGGCCGAGGCGCTTCCCGCGCTCAAAGGCAAAGTCGCCGACCTCGGTTCCGGCTGGGGCTACCTGTCAGCCGAGGCGCTGAAATCAGACGCGATCACCGAACTGCACGGGTTTGAGGCCGACTACCACGCCACCCAATGCGCCAAACACAACGTCCAAGACCCCCGCGCCACGTTCGAATGGTGCGACGCGCTGACCCAAACCAACGCGGGCTATGACGCCGTCATCTCCAACCCGCCCTTCCACGCGACCCGCAAGCCCGATCCGGCCTTGGGCGCGGCCTTCATCAACAAGGCCGCCGACATGCTGAAGCCCAAGGGCACGCTGTGGATGGTCGCCAACCGCAACCTGCCCTACGAGGCGACGCTGAACGACCGTTTCCGCCGCGTCGACATCGTCAGTCAGGCAGGCGGGTTCAAGGTCATCGCGGCTCACACGCCCAAAACCACTCGCGCCAGGTAGCCGCACCGCGTAATCTGCACCGAATCTAAGGGGGAGATCCCGATGTCCTATTCAATCGCTGGCAAGACCGCCATCGTGACCGGCGCCGCCAACGGCGTGGGCCTCGCCATCGCGCGGCACTTCATCGCCCAAGGGGCCAACGTGATGATGGCCGATCGCGACGAGGATTCCTTGCGTGCCGAACTTCCCGAGGACAAAGAGGAAGAGGGCAACTCCCGCATCTTCGCCTGCGACCTGCGCGAAAAGCTCAGCCAGTCCAACCTTATCAACGCAACGCTCGACGCCTTTGACCGCATCGACATCCTGGTGAACGGGTCCCGGCAGGTGTTGACCACCGATGCGCTGAATGTGGATGATGACAGCATCGACGTGATGCTGCAGCAAAACCTGCTCTCCAGCCTGCGCCTCAGCCAGCAGGTGGCCAAACGCATGATAGATCAGGCCGCCGACGGCGAGCCCGGCGAAATGGCGGGCTCGATCATCAACCTGTCTTCCATCGCGTCCACGCGGTCCCGCCCGGGGCTGATGGGGTTCTCCATCGCCAATGCCGCAATGGACCAGATGACGCGCACCATGGCGCTGGCGCTGGCGCCCGACCATATCCGCGTGAACGCCATCGCGTTCGGGTCGGTCATGTCGGCCAGCCTCAAGACCGCGCTCAAGGAAACCTCCGGCCTGCGCGAAGACATCACCAGCCACACACCCCTCGCCCGCATCGGCAGCCCCGCCGAAATCGCCGACGCCGCGCAATATCTCGCCTCTGACGGGTCCGGCTTTATGACCGGCCAGATCCTGACCATCGACGGCGGCCGCTCGCTGCTTGATCCCGTCGAGACGGCCGCGCATTGATGGGCGCGCCCTGTGGCATGTCTGGGGCCGTCGCTGCCAATTGAGATGGGAACGCCTATAAATGCCATGCTGCTAGTCTTGTTTTGGGCGCTCGCCGCGCTTGTCTTGTTCACCACGCTGGCGCCGCTGACCGGCAGCGTGGCATGGTGGGTGCGCGGCTGGGACTTTCCCCGCATCCACATCATGGTGGTGGGGGTCGTGGTGGCGGCGCTGGGCGCCTATCTTGGCGGTCGGGTGGTCGGTGCGGCCTGCCTCGCCCTGCTGATCTGCGTCGCCTATCAGGGGTACAGGGTGTTTCCCTTCACCACGCTGGCGCGCACCGAAATTCCATACAGCCCGGCGCCTGCGGACCAGCACATCTCGATTGTCTCGGCCAATGTGTTGATGGAGAACACCGATCATGAGGCGCTCCGCGCGCTGATTGATCGGGAGGACCCCGACGTTTTGCTTCTGATGGAAACCGATGCCAAATGGATCGCGGCGTTGGAGGGGCAGCTGTCGCGCTACAGCACGGTCATCCGGCATCCGCTGGTCAATCATTACGGCATGGTCTTTGCGACCAGGCTCAAGGCGATCAAGGCCGAAACGGTGTTTCTGGTGGATGACGAGACCCCGACCGCGCTGGCCGAATTACAAGGCCCCGGCGGTCGCTTCCTGTTCGTAGGGTTGCACCCGCGCCCGCCGGTGCCCGGAACAAGCACCAAAGATCGCGACGCGCAGATCAAACGGGCCGCGCTGCTGGCAGATCGAACCTACCTGCCCGTGGTTGCGATGGGTGACTTTAACGATGTTGCGTGGTCGTGGACCTCGGAGCGGTTCAAAGAATATGGCGGGTTTCGTGACCCGCGGGTCGGGCGCGGTACTCTGCCCAGCTTTGACGCAAAGTCATGGTATATGCGCTTCCCAATCGACCAGCTGTATCTCACCGATGAAATCGGCCTCATATCGTTTGACCGGCTCGAATCCTTCGGCTCCGACCACTTCCCGATGAAAGCCGTTATCGCCGTCCCAACCAAATCGACCGAAGGCGGCTAGACGCGCGACTATCCCGCCGCGAACTCGCACTCTGCGAACCAGTCCTCGCCTGCGGCGATCCACCCAAACTGCTGGCTGCTGTAATCCTGCGGGCCAAAGCTCACAAAATCCCAGCCCTCGTCGCTGGCGATATGGCTGCTGTTGATGATGTCGCCGCGCTCGATCTGCCCGATCACCCGCGCAGTCGCAAACGCGCCCGCGCGCACCGTGATCGGCGCGCCCAAATATCCGATGCAGCCGCTTTCCGTGTCGTCGCGAATGGGCAGGGTCTGCAATTGCCGCATGGCATCCGCATCCGCAAACTCATGCTGCATCCGGCCCGCGTCGACCTTGCAGGACCCCCAGTCCTCGCGCTCCGTAATCAACGCAACCCGCCGCTTGTCATCGGCAGACAGGGCAGGCGATTTGGTCACGCAATCCCCGTTGTCAAAGGTCACCTGCCCCAGCAGGGACCCAAAGCAATAGCCCGCGCGGTCAAAGATCAGGTTGCGGGTGAACCACAGCTCGTCGCACCAGCTGTCGGCGGCGGCAGTCATGGGGGTCAGCGAAAGGGCGGCGGCAAATACATATCTCAACATGCCCCAAACCCTGCGAGACGCCGCGGCACCCGTCAACAAAAAAGCCGCCAACCCTGCGCAGGTCGGCGGCCCCGTCTCGTTGGGTGGGCAAATCTGCCCACCAATCCCAAACGCTTATTTGTCGTCCTCGGCCTCGGGCTTTTCCTCAACCTCGGGCTGGTCGTCCACATCCGGCTGGTCGCCGCTTTCTGGCAGGTTGAACAACGAATCCGCGTCAACCAGCAGGTTGTCGTCTTCGTCATCATCCTCGTCGTCAGCGCCACCCAGCGTGAAGCCCTCCAGCCCCGCAATCGCGGTCGGCAGTGCGGGTTCTTCCGGTCCGCCCAGCGACAGCTCGGTCGAGACCAGCTTGCGGCGTTCGTCGTCGCTCATGGTCTCGCCTTCTTTGGCCTTCTTGGCGTTGGCCTTTTGTACGGCGGCGTCCAGCTCGGACTGTTTGCACAGCCCCAAGGCCACAGGGTCAATCGGCTGAATGTTCTGGATGTTCCAATGCGTCCGGTCGCGGATCGCGTTGATGGTCGGTTTGGTGGTGCCCACCAGTTTGGAGATTTGCCCGTCGGTCAGCTCAGGGTGGAACTTCACCAGCCACAGAATCGAGGCCGGACGGTCCTGACGCTTCGACAGCGGGGTGTAGCGCGGCCCACGGCGCTTTTCTTCGCCCACGGCGGCGGCGTTGTGCTTCAGCTTCAGCTGGTAGCGTTTGTCGGCCTCGCCTTTGTCGATCTCTTCCTGCGTCAGCTGGTTGTTCGAAATCGGGTCAAAGCCTTTGACGCCCTGCGCCACGTCGCCATCGGCGATGCCTTGCACTTCCAGATCGTGCAGCCCGCAGAAATTGGCAATCTGTGTGAAGGTCAGCGTGGTGTTGTCGACCAGCCAAACGGCAGTCGCTTTCGCCATAATCGGTGTAGCCATCGGTCGTCTCCTTAGGACGTTAAACACATCTTCCCCGTCACCCGGCTTAGGGGCTGTCCCGGTTGGAACAAGTTCGTATTGTTGGGGAACTTGAGGCCTATATAGTGGCCACAGGTTAAAAGGGAAAGAACAAATGCGGGCATTTCTGATCTGGCTTCTCATGTCCGGCGCGGCGCTGGCCGAGGGCGAAAAAGCGGGCGAGTTCGACTATTACGTTCTCGCCCTCAGCTGGTCGCCAAACTGGTGCGCTCTGGAGGGCGACGCCCGCGCATCCGATCAATGCGACCCCCGTCACGATCACGGCTGGATCATGCACGGGCTGTGGCCTCAGTTTGAACGCGGCTGGCCGTCTTACTGCAACAGCTTTGAACGCAACCCGTCCCGCTCCGACACAAACGCCATGGCCGACATTATGGGCACGGGCGGCTTGGCGTGGCATCAATGGAAGAAACACGGGCGCTGCTCCGGCCTGTCGTCACGCGACTACTTTGCCCTGTCGCGCGAGACCTACGCCAAGATCACCCGCCCCGCGATCTTCCGCAAGCTCAAGGACCCCGTGAAGCTGCCCGCCCATGTCATAGAAGAGGCGTTCTTGCTGGAAAATGAAGGCCTCAAAACCGGCGGCATCACCATCACCTGCAAAAATCGCCACATCCAAGAGGCGCGGATTTGCCTGACCAAGGATTTGGAATTCCGCAATTGCGGGGCCGACACGATCCGCGATTGCAAGATGGATGACGCGCTGTTCACGCCTGTCAGGTAGGGCTGCCGTTAACCTTTCGCCATGCGCATCAAATACACATGAAATACATATGAAATACACATTTCGAAAAACGGGGCCAAAGCCCTAAATCTTAAGGACAATCTTCCCGATATGGGCAGAGCTTTCCATCCGTTCATGCGCCTGCGCCGCATCATTTAGCACAAACTCCGAATCCATCACCGGTTTGATGGTTCCCGCCTCAATCAAAGGCCACACCTTGGCCCTTAATTCATTGGCGATCCGCGCCTTGGCAAGGTCGCTTTGCGGGCGCAACGTGGACCCCGTGATGGTCAGCCGCCGCGTCATCACAAAGGCGAAATTCAGCTCGACCTTCGGGCCTTGCAGAAACGCAATCTGCACCAGCCGGCCGTCCATCGCTAAGGCTTTGATGTTGCGCGGAATATAGTCCCCGCCCACCATATCCAAAATCAGGTCAACACCACCCTCAGCCTTCATCTCGGCCACAAAATCCGCGTCGCGGTAATTGATCGCTTTCTCTGCGCCCAGGTCCAGACAGGCCTGACATTTTTCGTCTGATCCGGCAGTGGCAAAAACCCTTGCGCCAAAGGCCTTCGCCAGCTGAATGGCCGTCGTCCCGATGCCGCTGGACCCGCCATGCACAAGGAACTTTTCGCCCGCCTTCAGCCCGCCCCGCATGAACACATTTGACCACACCGTGAAGAACGTCTCCGGCAAAGCCGCAGCCTCCGCCATGCTCAGGCCCTTGGGCACAGGCAGGCAATGCGCCGCGGGCGTCACCACATACTCCGCATACCCGCCTCCCGGCAGCAACGCGCAGACCTTGTCGCCCACCGCCAAAGACACGCCCGCGCCCACCGCGGACACGGTCCCCGCGCCCTCCAAACCGGGCAAGGGCGACGCGCCCGCAGGCGGATCATAGGCCCCCGCCCGCTGCAACGCGTCGGGGCGGTTCACGCCCGCATAGTCCAGCTTGATAACCACCTCCCCCGCGCTCGCCTCGGGCATCGGGGCGTCCACAGGGGCCAACACGTCTGGCCCGCCGGGCTTGGTGATCTCAACTGCGCGCATAACGGAAAAGCCTTATTTTGTTGGTCGAATAGAACCCGGCAAGCCGGATCGCGGCATGGCCGATGGGGCCTTCACCTTCGACATCAGCCAATTCGGCCCCGCCATCAGCTTGGACCCCAGCGGGTGGTCCTTCACTTGGCTTTTCAGCTTCTCGAACTGCATCACATTGTCGATGCGGCGGTCCAGAAACTCCCATGTCGCGGCGTGGCCTTCGCTGTCATCGCCCAGCCAGAACAACACGGTGGACCCATAGACCCCCGACAGGATCGTGCGCTTGGAATACCAGTTAAAATCGTCCGAGCTGTCGCCCAGCGTCGTCCAAATCGCGTCCGCCGTGCCCCAGACCAGCTTGGCCCCAGTGGCTGCATTTTGGGGCAATGCAAACAACGCCGTGCCCCGCCGCACCGCTTCTTTGTGGTCGCCCACCGCTTCCAGCCGGAACCGCACGCCAGCGGCCACGCGGTCGCGGAACCGCATCGACAACAAGTTTTCACGGGTCAACCGCGCCACCATGTCGGCGTCGCCACGCTCGTGAAAGGCCACGGCCATGTCGACAGCGGGACGCGGGAAAATTGATTTGGCAACGGCTGCGTCAATGCCTGTATCTTGCACAGCGCTGTTAAACGCGTCATCTGACCAGCCATCGAACACAACATGGTCCAAGGCGGCATCCAAAAGGCGGTCTTTATCAGTCTCTGACATATCGCAGGCTCCTTGTTTTCCTGTGTAGACAAGTTAGGGCGGCTTTGCTATCAGGCCACTTCCTGCAATCTTGCAAACTCTAACTTAGGAAGGTGGTGACACCACATGCAGGTAAGCGTTCGTGACAACAATGTCGATCAGGCGTTGCGCGCTCTGAAGAAGAAACTTCAGCGCGAAGGCGTTTTTCGTGAAATGAAGCTGAAGCAACATTTCGAAAAACCGTCCGTCAAGAAAGCACGCGAGAAGGCCGAGGCCATCCGCCGCGCCCGCAAGCTGGCTCGTAAAAAAGCACAGCGCGAAGGCGGGATGTAAATCTCACCTCATTGCGATTGAGAAAAAACGACCCCCGCAGCGCAAGCTTCGGGGGTTTGTTTTTGTCTGGTTCACGGGGAATTGGTTAACAGCAGGTTAACCGTCAGCAGGCAGCTTGCTGGAGTTATCATCCGGATCGTCGTCATACACCTTGCGGGTTTTGACACCCGGCAGCTTGGCAAAGGCATCCATCGTCTTGGTCGGGAAATAGCCCACTGGGATGCTTTCAAAGCCCGGCAGTTGTGACAAAATCTTGGACGTGGATAGGGAGCATTGCGCCTTTGGCACCGCCCCATAATTGGCCGCCAGTTGCAGCGCTTGCTGCGCCACTTCGGGGCTTACTTGAATTTCCTGAATGACCGAATGATACGTCTCACGCGTATGATAATCCACGTAGACGTCAACCATGCGGTCGGTCATGCCGTAATGCAGGTCGTTGCGTTCCGGCGCGTTGGGGCTCCACCAAGTCCCGGCTGGGTCCCAGACGACCCTCTGCGAGCCGTTGATAAGAAGCCCGGTATGGCCTCCCGACCCGGATCGGTTGTTGATGACTGTAATCAGGGTCAGCGTCGATGGACCCGGCGCGCGGTAAGCCACGCGGTCGATCTCGTGCTGCTCGGACCAGATGGGTTCCGCTCCGCAGGCGGCAAGGCCGCCCATCAAGGCAAGCGCAAACAGGGACCGAGGCAACTTCATAACAACTGTGCTTTGCTTAGCCGTTAATCATCGCTAGCAGCACCAGAAACACCAGAATGCCGATGACGGAATAGGTGGTGAATTTCACGAAGCCTTCAAAGGTCTTTTCCTGATCTTTGTAGTCCATCGTGCCGTGTTCGTGCTCTTGCTCAGCCATGTTGGCCTCCGTCTTTGAAGTGTTGTGCATCGCTTAGCGGATTCTCCGGCCACTGTCACGGGGCAGAAATGCCGCGCCCTTGGTTCGGGTCAGTCCTCTTCCAGCTGCTGCGCCAGCCGAAACCCGATGCGGTTCGGCTCTGGCTGATCCACCTCTTTTGGCAGGGCGCGCAACAGCACGTTCAGTTGGCTGACATGCTGGATTTGCTGGGTTTTGGTGCCCGTCGGGTCAGAGCCGTAGAAGGTGATGATGTCGGGCGCATAGAACCCCATCCCCTCGATGCGCATCACACCGGCGTCTCCGCCGGTGAAACCCATCGCGATTTCCTCGCCTTTATCCAACTGCTCTTCGAAATTCTTGATGTAAAGCACCAGCCGCTCATAGGCCCACTCGGCCGGGGATTTCTGCGCCACGGGCGTTTTCGCCACGCCGTCCGGCAAGGGCTCTTGTTCCGCTGTCGGCGCGGTTTGCTTTAGATGAATGGCACGCGCTTTGGGTGGCAAAGCGGCTGTTTCAATGGCTTCCGCCGTGGTCTCGATCCGGTCGTCCATCGTTCAAGCCTTCGTCTGGTACAAATACGCCCCGTCTTCACGCAAGGAGCGTGTTACTTTTCCTGCCAAATACAGGTGATGGCAATGGGCCATCGCCTCCACCAGCGCCAGCCCGTATTCCCCGCCACCAATCTCGCGTTTGAACAGGATGATGAACGTCTCTCCCGCAGAATGCGGCTCGCTCAGGAAATGCTCCAGCCGCTTCAACGCGCCATGATGGTTGTCGATCAGCTGGGTCAGCCGCAAAGGCAGCCCCATAAACGGCAGTTTATGGCCCGGCAGCACCAATTGGTCGGGCGTTGCGTAGGTGCTCATCCGCTCGCAGGTCTCCAACCAGTCAGAGACAGGGTCCGCCTCAGGTTCATTCGGATAAACCCCCAGATTGGGAGAGATCGAGGGGATCAACTGATCCCCGCCAATTACAACGCCATCATCTGACCACAAGGTCGCATGTTCCGGTGCGTGGCCATTGCCGATGCGCACGTCCCAGTCACGCCCGCCAATCGTGATCCGGTCACCTTCGCGGATTCGCGTATAGCCCTGCGGCATCGCCGCGACGCAATCGGAGAAATTGAACGGGCGTTCAGTCTTGCGCTTCTCCAGAACGTCCTTTGCCATACCACCGCGCGTATAAAACGTAATTGCCTCAGCCGTCGGCACAGGTTGGTCGTCCAGCACCAGCATCCGCGCCATCAGCCATGCGGTGCGGGTGGCCACCAGCTCAGCGCCGTGCTGCGTCTGAAACCACCCGGCCATGCCAATATGGTCGGGGTGGTGATGGGTCACGATCACGCGCGTCACAGGCTTGCCGCCCAACGGCCCCGCCATCAGCGTTTCCCAAATTTTCACGCCACGTTTGGAATAGAACCCCGTGTCCACAACAGCCCATCCATCGCCGTCGGCAATGGCGTAGACGTTCACATGGTCCAGCTTCATCGGCAGCGGCAGGCGCATCCACAAGATACCGTCAGCAACCTCAACTGCCTCTCCTTCAGCGGGGATATCCTCGAACGGGTAGGTGAGCTTTTGGCTCAAGCGACCAGATCTTCTACGCTCAGCTCATACAGATCATCCGCGCCGCACCGCACATGGTCGGCAAGCCCGCGATGTTCAGGCAACAGGCGTTGAATGTAGACACGTGCCAGCTTGGTCCGTGCGCTCCCTACCCCATCGGCGTGGCCCGCACACATGTGGTAGAACGCACCCAGAACCCGCGCAAAGAGGCGCAGATAGGCGACCGAGCCCGCAAAGCGGTCGTTCATATCCTGTTGCACCAACCATTCCGTGGTTTCGCGCAGGTTTTCGCTGGCCTCAAACAAGGCCTCAGCGGCGTAGGGTGCGATCTCTTTGCAGGCCTCGGCTTGTGCCTCGATCTCGTCGATCAACGCAAAGGCGGCTTCCCCGCCATCCATCATCTTACGGGCCACCAAATCCATGGCCTGAATGCCGTTGGTGCCCTCATAAATCGCCGTCACCCGCACGTCGCGCAGATATTGCGCGGCGCCGGTTTCCTCGATGAAGCCCATGCCGCCATGCACTTGGATGCCCTTCTGCGCGACATCAATGCCCACATCCGTGCCAAACGCCTTGGCAATCGGCGTCAGCAGCGCTGCGCGGGCTTTCCAGGCGTCATCATCCGTCGCATTGCCCATATCAATCGCCATCGCACAAGCCGCCCCGATCGCCCGCGCCGCGAACACATCCGCCTTCATCTCCGCCAGCATGCGTCGCACATCGGCGTGGCCTATGATGGTCTCGCCCTCATGTGCGCGGCCCTGCTTGCGGTCCATCGCATAGCCCAGCGCGTGTTGATACGCGGCCTCCGCCACGGCGATGCCTTGCCCGCCGACGCCCAGCCGCGCGTTGTTCATCATCGTGAACATTGCGGCCATGCCTTTGTTTTCTTCGCCAATCAGCCAGCCTTGGGCACCGTCATATTGCATTACCGCAGTCGGCGATCCGTGCAGGCCCATCTTATGTTCCAGCGAGACCACTTTCAGCGTGTTCGCCACGCCCGGTTTGCCGTTCTCGTCCGGGATCAGTTTCGGCACCATGAACAGGGAAATGCCCTTGGTCCCGGCACCTGCATCCGGCAGGCGCGCCAGCACCAGATGGCAGACGTTTTCGGTAAAGTCATTGTCGCCCCAGCTGATATAAATCTTCTGCCCAGTGACCGCATAAGTCCCGTCGCCGTTGGGTTCCGCCTTGGTCCGCAAGGCGCCTACGTCAGACCCCGCCTGCGGTTCGGTCAGGTTCATCGTGCCCGACCACGCGCCGGAGATGAGATTGGGCAGGTACAGCGCCTTGATCTCGTCGGATGCGTGATGTTCCAGCGCTTCAATCTGGCCTTGCGTCATCAGCGGGTTCAATTGCAGCGACAGGCACGCGCCGCCCATCATTTCATTGACCGCGTTCACAACCGATTGCGGCAGGCCCATGCCGCCAAATTCCGGATCGCCTGCCATGCCGACCCAGCCACCGTCAGCAATCGCTTTGTAGCCGTCGCCATACCCAGGCGAGGTGCGCACAACGCCATTCTCCAATACGGCAGGGTGCGTGTCGCCATTTCGCTGCAAGGGGGCCAGAACTTCGCTGGCCATCTTGGCGGCCTCTTCCAAAATGGCAGAGGTCAGGTCCGGCGTCGCTTCGGCAAACTTTTCGGTCTCCGACACTTGTGAAAATCCGACAACTTTGTCGAACAGGAACTGATACTCGCTGGCGGGGGCACGATATGGCATGACTGTCTCCGTCATTTGCGCGGCTAGGCAGCCTCGCGGGGATCGGTTAAAGGGCTTGTTGAGTTGACGATAATGTGCCGCGCGGGCGTGCCTCCATCAAGGGGGACGCAGCGTCAGAACGGGAAATCCGGGTGACCGAGACACTAAATGCAAGCCAACTGCATGATGCCGCACGTTTGTTGCGTGATGGGGGTCTTGTCGCATTCCCGACAGAGACGGTCTACGGGCTGGGCGCGGATGCAAGCAATGCCAAGGCCGTCGCCGCGATTTACGCAGCCAAAAACCGCCCCTCCTTCAACCCGCTGATCGTGCATCTGCCCAGCATCGGGGCCGCCCACACCTACGTCACCTTCACCGACGAGGCGCTGACACTTGCGCAGGCCTTCTGGCCCGGCCCGATGTCCTTGGTCCTGCCACTGCGCCCCGACGCCGGGCTGTCTGACTTGGTCACTGCCGGGTTAACGACCGTCGCAATTCGCATCCCCGCTCATCCTTTGGCGCGCGAGCTGCTTGAGCAAGCGGGCGTTCCCGTTGCGGCCCCATCTGCCAATCCGTCCGGGAAAATCAGCCCGACCACGGCGGCGCATGTGCTTGACGGGCTCGATGGTCGCATCGCGGCGGTGCTGGACGGGGGGGCCTGTGGCGTCGGCCTCGAATCCTCCATCTTCGGGGGCGACCCGATCACCTTGCTCAGACCCGGCGGCATCTCGGTGGAGGCGGCATCTGCCGCATTGGGGCGAGAGGTCAAACAAGGCGGCGCGCTGTCAAAACCCAACGCGCCGGGCCAATTGGCGTCTCACTATGCCCCCGACGCTGGCGTGCGGTTGAACGCGGCCAAAGGCGCAGCCCCGCATTTGGGGTTCGGCGCGGGGCCTTCTGATTTGAACCTGTCGCCCTCCGCCAACCTGACAGAGGCGGCGACAAACCTGTTCTCAATGCTTCGCAAAATGGACGCCCTAGCCGCAAAACAAAACGCCGGCCACTTCACGGTCGCGCCAATTCCTGCAACCGGCCTTGGCCTCGCGATCAATGATCGGTTGACCCGCGCCGCAGCGCCCCGCTAGGCGCGCCCGCCCTCTGCTGACAGCAGCAGCGGGTCGATGCCCATCAGCTTCAGGGCTGCCTGCCATTTGCCCGCGTCCTCGCGGCCAAAGATCAGCCCTTCGGTGGCGTCGCCAATCAGCCAGCCATTGCGCACGATCTCGTCTTCCAGCTGCCCCGGGCCCCAGCCCGCGTAGCCCATCGCCAACAGCGCCTGATCCGGCCCGTCGCCCATCGCGATGTCTTCCAGAATGTCCAGTGTGGCGGTCATGCCAAACGTGTCACCAACCTTCAGCGTCGCCTCGTTTTGTTCGTACTCGCCAGAGTGCAAAACAAAGCCGCGCCCAAACTCAACCGGCCCGCCAACATGGATGCGAATAGACCGCGCCGAGGGCGGGGCCTCGATCTCCAATTGCTTCAAAAGGTCTTTGAATTTCAGGTCATCGGCAGGCTTGTTCACGATCAAGCCCATCGCACCCTTCTCGGAATGCGAGCAAATGAAGATCACGGATTGTTCAAACCGCTGATCCCCCATCGAGGGCATCGCGATCAACAACCGGCCGTTCAAATCCATGGAATCGTTTGGTTTCTCCATAAAACAAGGGTGCTGCGTGTGGCGCTCAGGCGCAAGGGGAACTGCCCAAAAAGAGCGACAGTGGCGCAACTGTAGCAAACTCTCGCTTAGACGTGATTTCCTGTGTGGCGGCCCCCCTCCTATGTATACAGCATGAAGTTCTTCGCCGCCCTCCTTGCAGCCACCGCGCTGACCACAACTTCGGTGCCCGCGCATGCGCAGGTGCTGGAAACCGTGGACAGCGTCGTTTCGGTGACGTTGCTTGAAGGTTGGCGCGAGCCAAACGGGGCGCATTACGCGGGCATACAGATTGACCTTGCCCCGGGCTGGAAAACCTATTGGCGCGCGCCCGGCGATGGTGGCATCCCGACCAGCGCGGATTGGCAAGGCTCTGAAAATCTGGCCTATGCCCAGCTGTTTTGGCCGCGCCCCGAGGTGTTTCGCATCTTTGGCATGCGCTCGGTCGGCTATGCGGACAGGGTCGTGCTGCCCGTCCATGTCGAAGCCAAAGATGGCGGCGACATAGACGCGCATCTGCATCTGCGGCTCGGCGTATGTAACGAGATTTGTCTGCCTGTTGATGTCACCCTCAACGGGGTGCTGCCGGAAGAAGGCGTTGAAGGCATGGTGCCCATCAAGGCCGCCCTGATAGACCGCCCCGAAGTCGTGGACGCCAAGCTCAGCTGCACCTTGCACGACAAGGGCGACGAATACCGGCTCGACATTGCGACCAACCTGCCGCCGCTTGAGGGCCGCGCCGAAACGGCCGTGGTCGAGATTGGCGATGAAAGCGTTTGGATCAGCGAGCCGCGTTTCATGCGCGACGAAGATTGGGTGCTATCCACCGTTCGCCTGATCCCGCAGCATGACAACACGCAGGTTGACCTGTCGACCGTGCGGGTGACGATGCTGACGACAACCTCCGCAGTGGAGCTGCACGGCTGCGATTAGGCCTTTGCGGGCCTCTTTAGCAAGGTCACGACGAAGGCCCCGATCCAGTTCACGATCAGCAGGGCAATGACCCCCAACATAAACGCCCCAAAGGCCGCGACCATCGGCGAGGACGCAAGGCCCGCAAACCCGCTGCTCAGGAACGCGGGCATGGTGCCCGTCCAAATGGTCATCCCGAAGGTCGCCGCGAACAAGGCCACGACGATGGCGACATTCGCCACTGTCACCACGCGCATGCCCGTCGCCGCACGACCGGCGTTCAGGGCGCGCCTGAAAGCGCGCGTTTGCTTGGCCACGTCGGCTTGCATGGCAATCAGTGACGGGACGACCAGCAGAACCAGCAACATGCCAAAGCCCAGCCCGTAACACAGCGTGATAACGGTGGGTTTCAGGAACTGCGCGTGGCGCGAGCTTTCAAACAGCAACGGGGCAAGGCCCAGCACGGTGGTCAGGGTGGTCAGCAAGACCGGTCTTAGCCGGTCCGACGCCCCGTCGATGATGGCCGGGATCAGGCCCCGTTCCTCCGCGTATTCGTCGATGGTCGACACCAGCACAATGGAATCGTTGATGATGATCCCCGTCATCCCGATCAACCCCACCACCGTGAACATCGACAGCGGCACGTCCCATGCGTGGTGGCCGTATATGGTGCCAATCAGCCCAAACGGGATGATGGCCATAATGACCATGGGCCGCGTGAAGCTGGCAAAAACCCAGGCCAACGCCAGATAGATGCCGATCAGGCACAAGATCATGCCCAGCAAGGCGTCGTTCAGGAACGCCTGCTCCTGTTCGGCCAGCCCTGATTGTCGCGACGAGACACCAAAATCCTGCTCAATTTTTGGCAGTATTTCTTCTGCCACCAGTCTGGTGATCTCGGTGGCGCGGGCCGGGTCGTCCTCTGAAATGTCGCCGGTGACCGACACCAGTCTGATCCCATTCTCCCGCCGCACGGTGGAAAAGCCGGTCTGGCTTTGCACTGTCACAATGTCGGCCAGCGGCACGTAGGTGCCGGACGGCGCACGCATGAAGGTGCGGTCCAGAAAATCCGCCGTCAGCTCACCCGCAGGCAATTCAACCCTAATGGTGGCAGACCGTGGCCCGTCGGGATAGGTCGCGGCCTCAATGCCGTTCAGTCGGTTGCGCAGCACGCGGCCCAAGGCGTCAATCGTGAAGCCCAAGGCCTGGCCTTGCGCGGTCAGGTCAAGGATCAGCTCTTCCTTGTCATAGGCCAGGCTGTCCTCAACGGCGCTCACTTCGGGGAATTGAAGCATCGCCTCTTTGAACGCGTTCGATGCGTCTTTCAGTGTCTGCGCCTCCGCGCCAAACAGCTGAATATCAAGCGAGTCTCCCCCCGGCCCCGATCGCCAGCCACGAAAGCTGATCTGCTCCACCATGGGATGCCTGCGCACCGCGTCTTGCAGCTCTCCGACGAAGGCGAAGGAGGAATAGGACCGCTGATCCGCGTCGATCAATTCAATCGCAATCGCCCCAAGCTGATCCCGGTCCTTGCTTTCCTGCCCCGACAATCCGCGCCCCGTGGTGCCGCCAATTTCGGCCAGCACGTAATCAAGCGGGTTGCGGCCGTAGCGTTCCTCATATTCGGCGGCCAAGGCGTTGGTGGCGCGCTGCATTTCCTGCATCATCTCCAGCGTGTCGGCGCGCGTCGCGCCCGGCAGCATCGAGAAGTTGCCCGACACTGATCCCCTCTCCGGCGCGTTGAAGAACCGCCACGTGACGTCGCCCTTGATGAACAGCGCCGCCTGGCTGGCCAGCAGCAGCAGCACCAGGGCCACCATCGGGTACCGCGCCCAGATCACAAACTGCATGAACGGGCGGAACAGGCGGTCACGCACCCACGAGAAGCCCGCATTGATGGTGCTCGACACCGCGTCGACGCCGTTTTGCGACATGGCATGCAGCAGCTCGGCGCGCCGCGCGCGGCCGAACATCGCAAAGCCGCCCCAAAGTGCTGCAAACCCAATCGCGGCCACAATGCCCAGCCCGTCGAAGAACCAGATCATCAGTTCGTCACCCGACTTCATCGGGATCAGCTCAAAGCGGGTGATGAGCGCGAGCAGCCCGAAATACACAACCAGCGCCAAGGCAATCGCCACCACCGTCAGCGCCAGCGCCGCGACGCCCACCCGGAACCGGCTGAACCCTTTGACGGGCCGTTCCTTGAGGGCATGGCTCATGTGGTTTGGCAGGATCAGGAAGCATTCCACCAGCGAGGCGATCAGCACCACAATCACGGTGAACGGGATGTCGGCAATCAGGTCGCCGAACCGCCCGCCAACGGCCACCAGTCCGAAAAAGGCGATGATGGTGGTCAAGGTGGCCGAGAACACCGGCGCCGACATCCGCCGCGCCGCGTTTTCGGCGGCTGTCACGGGGTCTTCGCCCAAACTTCGCGCCCTGAAATCGGCGTGTTCCCCCACCACAATCGCATCGTCCACCACGATGCCAAGCGTGATAATCAGCGCAAACAGCGACACCATGTTGATGGTCAGCCCCGCGATATACATCAGCGCAATTGCGCCCAGCATAGCCACTGGTATGCCTGCCGCCACCCAAAACGCCGTGCGCGCGTTCAGGAACAAAAACAGCAGCAATACTACCAGACCCAAGCCCACCGCGCCGTTGTCCAGCAAGATGTCCAAGCGGCCTGTGATGGCCTCGGACCGGGTCCGGATCAGGTCCACGCTGGTGCCGGCGGGCAAGGTCAATGTCAGCTCGTCGGCCACTGCCTGCACTTGCGCCTGCAATTTGATGGCGTCGCCTTGGTTGGACCGGTCCACGCGGACCGAAATGGCGGGGTTGTCACCCCTAAAATAGGCCCGTTCGCGGTCCGTGCCTTCCACCAAAATGCTGGCCACGTCGCCAATTGTCAGGTTGGACCCGTCCGCGTTTGACCGCAGGACAATGCCTGCAATCTGGGTCGGGTCGCGCTTCGCCACGCCCGTGCGGACACGTGCGTTGCCACCGGATACGTCGCCTGCCGGGTCGGCTGACGCCTCGCCCCGGATGGCTTCGGCAATCTCGGCCATGGTAATATCGTACCTAATCAAGGCCTCCGAGGGGACCTCGATGATCGTCTCGGGCGCGGCCACGCCCCGGATGGATGTTCTGGTCACGCCTGCCGCAAACAGGCGCGTGACAAATTCGTCGGCAAACCGCCCTAACTGCTCGACCCCCACCGGCCCCGTAATCACCACATCCGTCACGCGGTCGCGCCACGCGCCGCGCCGGACCACCGGGTCCTCGGCGTCTTCGGGCAAGTCACTTATGGCGTCCACCGCCGCCTGCACTTCGTCGGCGGCGCGGCTCATGTCCCAGTTTGGTTCAAACTCCAGCGCAATCGAGGCCGACCCTTCGCGCGACTGCGACGTCGAACTTTCGACCCCCTCGACCCCCAGCAGCGCGGGTTCCAGCAACTGCACAATCGCGCGGTCCACGTCTTCGGCCCCTGCGCCCTGCCACTGCACATTGACCGACACGCTGTCGACAATCACGTCGGGGAAGAACTGGGTGCGCATACGCGGCAAGGACGCCACGCCCACGGCAATCAAAATCACCAATAGCAGGTTGGCCGCGGTCCGGTGGCGGGTGAAATACGACAGCGCCCCGCCGGTGGTCGATTTGATCGCCTCGCGCATCGCCTAGCTGCCCATCCGCTGTTCGATACGGGCCACCATTTGCGCGGGCACCTTGGCCTCCTGCAGCTGGCCCAGAAGCCGGTTGCGCACCTCGGCGGGCATGCGTTTGTTGGCCTCGACAAAGGCGATCAGCTTGGCACGGCGGTCGTCGTCCAGCTCGACCAGTTCGGGTTCCTCCGGCACGCTGGCGGCACCGCCGTCACGCAGCGGGTTCACCTTGATGCCTTCGCCCAAGACCTGGCTGCGTTCGGTCACAACTTCGCGGCCACGAAGGCCACGCGCCCTTACAATCACGTCATTGCCCTGACGCCGCAGAACTTCGACAGAGGCCAGTTCCAACCGGTCTTCCTCGCCCAACAGCAAAACGCTGCCATCCGGCGCAACCGCCGAGGCGGCCAGCTGGACCACGCGTTGCAGCGCCGGCTCCTTCGAGATCACCGTCACAAAATCGCCGGGCCGCAGGCCGCCGGAACTGTCAATCTCGGCAAAAAGCAGACGCCCCGTCGATCCCTCAGCCACCGCAGCGCTTTCGCGGATGATGCGGCCCTGCACGGTCAGGTCCGTGCCCAGCACGTCCAGCCGCACCTCAACAGGCGCCTCAATCAGGGTGCCGGCTTCGTCAATAAGACGGGCATATTGCGCGGTGGAAACGCGGAACGACACTTCCAATGCGGTCGGGTCGACCAATTGCGCCAGCCGCTCGTTATTGGCCACCAAGCCGCCCGCCGTCGCCGCAACATCGGACAGCCGTCCATCAAAGGCCGCGTAGATTTCTGTGTCGGCCAAACGGCGCTCGGAATCGGCAAGGGCAATCTTGCGCCGCGTTATCAGCGTTTCGGCCTGAGCCTGACGTGCTTCCGCCTGCTGCAAGGCCTGCCGTCGCGACAAGATGGCCTGCTCAGCCGCGGACACCGCCAATTCAGCGGTTTCCACCGCGGCGGAGGTCCCCACATTGCGGCTGAGCAAATCCTGCTGGCGTTCGAGCGCCTTGGCGCGCAGATCGGCCTGCGTCCGCGCCGCGTTCAATTCATCTTCTGCCAATTCGATGGCGCGTTCCGCATCGAGCAAATCGGCCTCGGCTTCCAGAAGGTCGGTTTCGGCCACCTGCACCGCCGCCTGCGCGTCGGCGGGGTCAATCACCGCCAGCAGCTGGCCTTCGCGCACCATGCCGCCATCCTGAAACCCTTCCGCCAGCTCAACCACGGCACCGCCCACAGGCGCGCGCAAATCTAGGGTGCGTCGGGACCGGATCTCCCCGAAACTCACAAGCTCGGGCACAATTTCGGTGGGTTCAATCGTCTGCACCCGCACCGAGAACACACGTTCACGTGCCGGGCGCTGCGACGGTTCGTCTGCCCAGCGTTCTTTCAGCGCCGAATAGACCGTGTTGCCGCCCATTGCCAAAATTCCTGCGGTCAACGCCAGCAGAAACAGGCCAACAAGGCTACGACGAAAGAAACGCATGGGGCGGCTGCTCCGATATAACTATGGTCGTAATGTAGAGCCTGGCCCCCAAAACGTCCAACTCTAGGGTGCAAACGCACGAAAACGCTACTTCCGGCGCTGATGCTCGTCCAAACGGGGCATAATCTCTACGAAATTGCAGGGTTTGTGTCGGTAATCGAGCTGTTTGACCAAAATCTCGTCCCAAGCATCCTTGCACGCGCCGGGACTGCCGGGCAGCGCAAACAGATAGGTGCCATCCGCCACGCCCCCCGTCGCGCGGCTTTGCACCGCCGACGTCCCGATCTTCGCCATGGAAATATGGGTGAACACCGTGCCGAACGCGTCGATCTCTTTCTCATAGACGTCGCGGTGGGCTTCAACCGTCACGTCGCGCCCCGTCAGCCCCGTGCCGCCAGTGCTGAGCACCACGTCAATCCCGTCATCCGCGCACCAAGTACGCAGCTGCGCCGCAATCTGATCCCGCTCATCGGGCAAAATCATCCGCGCGGCCAACACGTGGCCCGCGCCCTCCAGCCGCTCCACCAGAGTATTGCCGGACTTGTCATCCGCCTCCACCCGCGTGTCGGACACCGTCAGCACGGCGATGCGCACCGGGATGAACTCACGTTCGGTCACCCGCGCAGCCTCGCTTGCAATGACAACAGGTCGGCCCAGGCTTCCCGCTTGGCGCTTGGCATCCGCAACAAATAGGCCGGGTGGAACATCGGCAAAACGGGTTTGCCAAGCGCCTCCATCCAATTGCCGCGCAGCTTGGTGATGCCTTTCTGCCCCAGAATGGCAGAGCACGAGATATTGCCCATCAGCACCAGCACTTCAGGGTTCACCAGTTCGATATGGCGCTCCACAAAGGGCAGCATCATAGCAATTTCGTCCGGCTTCGGGTCGCGGTTCTGCGGCGGGCGCCATGGCAGGATGTTGGTGATGTAGACGGGGTTATCCGCGTGGTCGCGCCCATGGTCAATCGCCGCAAACATGGCGTCCAGCAGCTGCCCCGCCGCCCCCACAAAGGGCTTGCCCTGACGGTCCTCTTCGACGCCGGGGGCCTCGCCCACGATCATGACGCGCGCCTCAGGGTTGCCATCCGCAAACACCAAATTCCGCGCGCCTTTCTTTAATTCGCAATGCTCGAACCCGGCCATAGCGGCCTGCAAAGCGTCCAAGTCCTGCGCGGCACCGGCGGCGGCCCGCGCCACTTGAGAGAAATCCACCTGCAGCGGCTGCATCGCCACCGGCGCCTCCGGCGCGGGGGTTTTGGGCTTGGGCTTCTGCGCAGGTTCTTCGTACCGGTTCACCGGCACTTCCCCGATCGCCTCGGTCGCGCCAAGGTCAATCTGCCATTCCAGCATCGCTTTGGCCTGATGGTAGTCCAATGATTCCATCTCCGCACTTTAGGCCCGCGCCCGACCCGCCACAATCGCGGCTTGTCCAAGCCCGCGCGCCTTTGCTATACCGCGTCGAACGGCGAAAGGGCTCACATGACATTCCGTGCGCAACACCTGTTGGGGATCGAGACGCTGTCCCCCGCTGACATCACCGAAATCCTTGATCTGGCGGACCAATACGTCACGCTGAACCGCTCTGACCGTAAGCATTCCGAGACGCTGGCGGGGCTGACCCAGATCAACATGTTCTTCGAGAACTCCACCCGCACGCAGGCCAGCTTTGAAATCGCGGGCAAGCGCCTTGGCGCGGATGTGATGAACATGGCGATGCAGGCCTCGTCGATCAAAAAGGGGGAAACTCTGATCGACACCGCCCTGACCCTGAACGCCATGCACCCCGACCTGCTGGTCGTGCGCCACCCGCATTCAGGCGCGGTGAACCTGCTGGCCGAAAAGGTGAACTGCGCCGTGCTGAACGCGGGCGACGGCAAGCACGAACACCCGACCCAAGCGCTGCTGGACGCGCTCACCATCCGCCGCGCCAAGGGGCGGCTGCACCGGCTGAACGTCGCCATCTGCGGCGACATTGCCCATTCCCGCGTGGCGCGGTCCAACATCTTGCTGCTTGGCAAAATGGAAAACCGCGTGCGCCTCGTCGGTCCCCCAACCCTGATGCCCTCCGAGATCGACCATTTCGGCGTCGAGGTGTTCGAGGACATGCGCGAGGGCCTTCAAGACGTCGATGTGGTGATGATGTTGCGCCTGCAACGCGAGCGCATGGATGGCGGGTTTATCCCGTCAGAGCGCGAGTATTACCACCGCTACGGGCTGGACGCCGAGAAGCTGAGCCACGCCAAGCCGGACGCCATCGTCATGCACCCGGGCCCGATGAACCGCGGCGTGGAAATCGACGGCACCTTGGCCGACGACATCAACCGAAGCGTCATTCAGGAGCAGGTCGAAATGGGCGTCGCGGTGCGCATGGCCTGTATGGAACTGCTTGCAAACGCGCGGAAGGCCCAGCCGAAAGGCGTGATGGTGTGAGCGGCGGCCATCATCCCGATTGGGACGGGATATTGGCCGCAGACGAATATCTCATTTGGCAAGGTGGCCCAAAACGTAACATGGTCCGAGAGGCGGTGTTGCTGGGGCTGGCAATTGCAAGCATGTGCTTTGTCGGGGGCAGCGTTTATTGGTTGTCGCATAAAGCGGACGGGATTTTAAGCGACTTCGCAGGTGTGCTGGCGCCTTTTGTATTTGTCCTTACCCTTTGGGTTTGCTCCGCACTTGGGCGCGAACGGGCCAAGCGCGGCACCACTTACACGCTGACGAACAAACGCGCGTTCCTCGGCAAGCTGCCGATCTTTGGGAAGCGCAAGCTGTACCAATACCCAATTGCCCCCGAAAGCTATGTCGAATTGAAGCAAGGCGACCCGCCCTCAATAGAATTCAGCTATCCAAAAAGGGACTTGAGCGGCACGCTTGGTCCAGAAAATCCTGATCGAGACGGACTATTGTTTGCACATGTTGAAGACGGCTTGGAGGTCTACAGGCTGATCCTGCGGGCACGACATGAAACGGCCTCAAAACAGGTTTCCACTGCTATTACAGACAGCTAGGATGTGGCGATGGACAGCTTTAATGACAGCTCGGACGAGGGCACGATCTGGCGCCCTTCTGGCAAGGTGTTCCTAAAGCGGGCGTTTCTGGCGTCGCTGATTACGGCTTTCTTCCTCAGCGGAGGCGGGCTGTTTCTAGACCTGTTCACCTTCGATCTGCGCGGCGCGTTGATCGCTTTGGCGATCTTGGCGCTGTCAGCCCTCTTCTACATGTTCATCTTCGATGAATTGCAGAACTGGAACCGGCATCGCGGCGACGAATGGCGGCTGACCGACACAGCGATCGGGTATCGCAACACTGATGACAGCATGGTTTTCTTCGACCTGCCGCTGGTCGAGATCAAGCATATAAAACGATCCTTCTGGCGCGGCATTCGCATCCGCATGACCAACGGCCGCGCCTTTCATATGAGCTACCTGCCGAACGCAAAGGCGGTTCTGAAGCAGCTGCAGGACCAGCATGGACGGATGACCAAATGAGCGCAGAGCTGCTTTGGGAAGGCCGACCTCATAACAAGATCCGTTGGGAATTTCGCGATAGGCGGGAATTCTGCATCTACTTGGGCCTCATCGCAGCGAGCCCAACATTCCTGCTGCTGGCAATTTACGTGTGGGGATGGTTCTTCAACTTGGCGTTTCTGACCTCGGTCTTCACGGTCATGTTCCTCCCATTCATCATATTTCGCCATCCATGGCGGGCCTTTCGGCGTCGCAAGCACAAATACAAGCTGACCTCGACCGCGGCCCATATCGAGCGGACCAACATGATGGGGATGCCAGTCTATGAAATCTACCCCATCACGCCCGAGATGAACATCCAGCTGGTCGAACGCTCCGGCCTGACCGATGTCTATTTCGGGAGACGCATCATCACCATAGAAACCACAGATAGCGGCAAAAAGCGCTACAATTGGGTGGAAGCAGGGTTCGAGTTGATCCCCGACGGGCGGGCGGTATATCTCAAGATGTTGGAGCTACAGCTGGAGGTCGTCAGACATGGAAGACCCTAAAGACCCCCGCATGTCGGGCAAAATTGCGATGTACGCGCTGCTGCTGCTCTTTGGCTTCACCGGCTTTTTGATCTGGTTCGGCAGCTGATGGCCCGCGCCCTGCTGCACGTCTTCGCCGTCAATGCACAGATTGATGTGCGCCATACCTTCCTCAGCCGGTCCACCGGGCAAACCACCACTTTGCCCGATTTGGCGGGCTGGCTGTCGCTGCGTCAGGGCGGGTTGGACACCGACAATATCGAGCTGTTTCCGGTGGATGATTTGGGGGATCTCAGGCTTGCCGACTATATCGCCACGGCATTTGATCCTCTGGACGCCGCCCTCAAGACAGCCGCCCCGAAATTGAACGCATTGGATGGCCATGTCCTGCTGGTGCCGCAAGCGGCCTTGGCGGGCGATTGGACGGCGGGGGCCGACCTCACCTTGGTCGACAGCCTGCCTTTGGCGGTTGCCGATCACGTCGCCGAGCCGTTGGAGACAGAGGCCGCGACCTACGGACAACCGTCGCAGGACCACATTGGCTGGCATCAAAAGACCACGGGGCGCAGGCACAAGGCGTTTGGTGCATTTGCGGTGTTCATCGTTTTGGTCTGCGTGCTGCTCATTCTGGCGGCGATGGGGTAGCGCGTGATCCCATTTGCCAAACCCTGCCCGCCCGTGCGAAACGGGCGAAACGTTAAGAAAGGCCCTTGCCGATGTTGCTGCTGACCAACGCCATATTGATCGACCCCGCGCGGGGAACCGAGGAAAATGGCGTGGTGCTTATCAAGGATGGGCGGATTAACGAAATCTTACCGCAAGATGTTGATCTGTCAGACAAAAAGAGGTTCCCCGCGGGGAACCGCATCGACTGTGGCGGCAAATATCTGGCCCCCGGCATTGTCGATATAGGTGTTAAAGTTTGCGAGCCCGGCGAGCGTCACAAGGAAAGTTTCCGCACCGCCGGACAGGCCGCTGCCGCCGGTGGGGTGACCACCATGGTGACCCGCCCCGACACAATCCCGACAGTTGACACCCCCGAAACGTTGGAGTTTGCCAAACGTCGCGGAGCCGAGATGACGGATGTGCGCATTGCGCCCATGGCATCCCTGACCAAAGCCCGCGAAGGGCGCGAGATGGTCGAGATGGGGTTCTTGCGCGACGCGGGCGCCGTGGCCTTTTCTGATGGCGACAACGTCGTCACCAACACCAAAGTGCTAAGCCGCGCGATGGTCTACGCGCGTTCGCTGGACGCGCTGGTGATGGGCCATCCGCAGGAACCGATCCTCAGCGACGGGGCCGCCGTGACATCCGGCAAGTTCGGTTCCCTGCGGGGACTTCCGGGCGTCTCGCCCTTGGCCGAGCGTATGGGGCTGGAACGCGATCTGGCCTTGGTCGAGGCCACGAAAGTGCGCTACCACGCCGACCAGATTTCCTCCGCCGCAGCTCTTCCCGCTTTGGCCCGCGCGAAACAGGCCGGATTGGATGTCACCGCTGGCGTGTCGATCCACCACCTGACGCTGAACGAATTGGACGTGGGCGACTACCGCACCTTCTTCAAAGTGAAGCCGCCCCTGCGCAGCGAAGAGGACCGGCTTGCGATGGTCGAGGCCGTGGCAAGCGGCTTGATCGACATCATCTGTTCCATGCACACGCCGCAAGACGAAGAAAGCAAACGCCTGCCCTATGAGCAGGCCGCGTCCGGCGCGGTCGGGCTGGAGACATTGCTGCCCGCCGCGCTGCGGCTGTTTCATGCAGGGCAGCTGGATTTGCCGACCCTGTTCCGCGCGATGTCCCTGAACCCGGCCAAGCGGCTGGGCTTGGAGGGTGGCCGCATGGAAGCAGGCGCGCCTGCTGATCTGGTGCTGTTTGATGCAGGCGCTCCGTTTGTCATGGACCGCGAGACGTTGAAGTCCAAATCCAAGAACACGCCCTTTGACGGGCAGCGCATGCAGGGGCGGGTGCTGCGCACCTTTGTTGCGGGCCAAGAGGTTTACGCGACCTGATGCCCGAGATTGTGACCTCCCTGCCGTTGCTGTTGATAACGGGCGTCTTGGCCTACCTGCTGGGGTCGGTGCCCTTTGGATTGGTCATCACCAAGGCGTTCGGCTTGGGCAATCTGCGCGAGATCGGGTCGGGCAATATCGGGGCCACGAATGTGCTGCGCACCGGATCAAAGCCCGCCGCCCTTGCGACGCTGCTGCTGGATTCGGGCAAAGGCGCGATTGCGGTGCTGGCGGCCCGGTTCATGGTCGGCGAAGATGCCGCGCAATTGGCGGGGTTGATGGCGTTTCTGGGCCACCTGTTCCCGGTCTGGCTGGGCTTCAAAGGCGGCAAGGGGGTCGCGACCTATCTTGGCACGCTTCTGGCATTGTCGTTCCCCGCGGGGATCGCGGCCTGCCTGACGTGGTTGCTGGTGGCGGCAATTTTCCGAATTTCGTCCCTGTCCGCTTTGGTCGCCGCCGTGGCGATGCCTGTGGCGTTGATCGGGCTGGGGCGGAGCGACATGGTCATGCTGGCCATCGCGCTGGGCGCGTTGATCTGGGTGCGACATGCGGGCAATATCCGGCGCATCGCAAACGGGACGGAAGCCAAGATCGGCAACAAGGGCAAGTAGGATGGGATTCTCGGACGCCGTTAAGACCTGCTTAACCAAATACATCACTGTGTCCGGCCGCGCGTCGCGGTCGGAATACTGGTGGTTCTTCTTGTTCTATAATTTGGCTGTCCTGGCAGCCTTCATCATCCTCATGATTACGGTGGACGAGAATGGCGAAGAGGGCACCTTTTGGCCCTTCTTCATGGTCGTTTTCGGACTGTTTTTTCCAATGCTGGCGGTAACCGCGCGGCGGTTGCATGACAAGGGGCTGACGGCTTGGGTCATCTTGATAAGCTTCGTGCCATTCGGAGCATTGGCGCTGCTGATCTTGTGCATGCTGCCCGGTGACGAGGGTGCAAACGGCTATGGCCCACCGCCAATTTCGAACGATGAAACAGCGAATTACGCCAAATCCAACATCCCCAATGTGCGCGACGACGACTAGCTAACGTTAACGTCAATTCCCGAAAATTGACCCCTTTACTGCACAGTTCTGCCTGATTTCAGAAGCATTTTGACCCTGAGTAAACTTGCTACAGGACAAAATGATGGGCCCGCTTGCCGCCACAAGATCAGTGTTTCGCAACTATGCCACCATGTCGGGGCGCGCGTCGCGCTCGGAATACTGGTGGTGGGCGCTGGTTCAGGGGCTGGTCGTGGTCACGTTGTTCGCCATCGTGGCCTCAGACCCGGATGCCAGCGCTCCCAGCATGTCCGCCCTTATCGCTGGTGTGGCGCTGGGGATTTTCGCCCTCGCCACCTTCGTCCCCAACATCACGGTCATGGTAAGACGCCTGCATGACACCGGCCGATCCGGCGCGTGGTACTTCATCACGTTCGTTCCTGTTATCGGCGGCATCTGGTTTCTGATCCTTATGCTGATCGGATCCGAGCAGCAGGCGAACCGGTTCGGTGGGCCGCCCAAATCGGACGGCTCAGCACCGTCAGGCCCGATCCGCAGCCGCGCCCCGTCAGACGACATCTATAGCCGCGAGGACGTGTCAAACGCCTATGTCGCGGCCTACACCACCGACCCAAGGGTTGCCGCCATGCGCAAAGCCGCAGCGGAAGGTGGTGAGATCGGCGGGGACTTCGCGGCGCAGCGCAAAGCTGAAATCAGCGACTATTACAAAAACAACGTGCTGGGCGGAGGTCGCTCGGCACCCAGCCCCCACTAACCTGTTTCTGAGTATCGAGTAGAGAGTTCTCCCAATGATTTACGTAACGACCCATTTAGGCAACGGCGTGTTGAAGCAATTCAGCTTTGCCGGACGCACCGGCAGAGCCGAGTTCTGGACCTTTTTCGCGGCCAACCTCGTGATGTTTTTAGCCTGTCTTGGAGCGGCCAGCCTGATGTCAGGGGCTGCGGCAACAAGCCTGACCGCCATTGGCATTGTGGTGATGAGTTTCGGCAATCTGGCAAGCGGCGTCCGCCGCCTGCATGACACCAACCGGTCGGGGTGGTGGATCGCCACGCTTATACTGCCGGTCATGGCGTTTGTGCTGCTTTACTTCTTTGCGAAGCCCGGCGTCAGCGGCCCGACCCGCTTTGACGACGCAGGCGGCATGCCGGAGCGCACGCCTGACCACTTTACCCGCGCGGGAGAGCAGCGGCTGGCTTAGTACTTATAGGCGTCGTAGATTTTGCTGATGTCGCCGTCCCAATCGGTGTTGTAGCGGCGCAGCAATTCGTCAGCGGGGGTTTCACCCGACGCGATGCTGTCTTTGAGGGCGTTCAGGAAATGCGTCTCGTCAGGGACCAGCCCGCCCGCGCCGGGCTTGGCGCGGTTTTTCAGGCCTTGGTCCGCGATGTCGATCACCTCTCGGGCCAGGTCGTGCATTTTGATGCCGCCCACCTCGGCCTGCAGGCCCTGTTCGGAGGACGCGACCAGCAAGGCTTGGCGCGTTTCGGCGTCCCAGCCCTTTGCCAGATCCCATGCCGCATCGAGCGCGGTTTGGTCATAGGTCAGCCCGACCCAGAACGCGGGCAGCGCGCAAAGCCTGCGCCACGGGCCGCCATCGGCCCCGCGCATTTCGATGAACTTTTTGACGCGGGCCTCGGGAAAGACGGTGGTCAGGTGGTCGGCCCAGTCTGACAGGGTCGGCGTTTCGCCGGGCAAGGCGGGCAGCTCCCCTTTGAGGAAATCGCGGAAGGACTGGCCCAGCGCGTCGACATATTTGCCGTCGCGATAGACGAAATACATCGGCACATCGAGCACCCATTCGGCCCACGCCTCGAACCCGAAGCTTTCGTCGAAGATGAACGGGATCATGCCGGTACGCGCATTGTCGAGGCCGCGCCAGACACGGGAACGCCACGACTTGTGGCCATTGATCTTGCCCTCAAAGAAAGGCGAGTTGGCAAAGAGCGAGGTCGCGACGGGCTGTAACGCCACGGCGACGCGCATCTTTTTGACCATGTCGGCCTCGGACGAAAAATCGAGGTTCACCTGCACCGTACAAGTGCGCCGCATCATCTGCGTGCCATGCGTCCCGACGGTGCCCATATAGGCGTCCATCAGCTTGTAGCGGCCTTTGGGCATCAGCGGCATTTGTTCGTGCGTCCATTCAGGCGCTGCGCCCAGCCCGATGAATTTCGCGCCGATGCGGTCGGCGACGGTTTGCACCTCCACCAGGTGGGTGTTCACCTCGTCGCAGGTCTCGTGGATGGTTTCTAGGGGCGCGCCGGACAGTTCCAGCTGACCGCCCGGTTCAAGGGAAACGTTTGCACCGTCTTTGACGAGGCCCACGATATGTTCGCCTTCGTTCACCGCGGTCCAACCGAATTCGTCGCGCAGGCCGTTGAGGATGGCCTTGATGGAGCGGTCGCCCTCATAGGGGAGCGGCAGCAGGCTGTCCTGACAGAAGCCGAATTTCTCGTGCTCCGTGCCGATGCGCCAGTCCTCCTTGGGCTTGCAGCCATCGGCCAGATAGCCCGCCAGTTGGGAATGGTCGGTGATCGGGCCGCCGCCGGATTGTGGGATGGACATATGTGGCTCCGATCAATGGTTTGGAGAGCTAGGGATGAAAGAGCCGCGCGGCGAAGTCAATGCAGCGCGGCGCGGGGTTTTGACCAAATCACGAAGCTGTCATGGCTGGTGGTGCCCATCGCCTTGGTGGCCATGGAATAATCCACCCCGTCCAATGCCGCGAACGCGTCGAACAGCTGCTCCGCGCCCGCGGCGGAATTGGGGATGGTCAGCGTGGTGCCGCCGTCTTCTTCAAGCACCCAGTGCAGGTCATCGGCCCAAGGGCCGTCATCGGTGGTTATCGCGGTGATCCGGGCGAGGGTTTCAATGGAGACCGTGCCACCCTCATAGGCAGAGAAATAGCTGATCTGGCGCTCGTCCACTTCGACCACGCCGGGGCCGATCTGGTCGGTCTTGAAGATCAGCCGGCGGAAGGCGGTGAAGGCGAGGCCCAGCCCCATGCAAGCGATAATCACGCCGATGGCGGTCCAGAACCAACCGATGCGGGTGGCCAGCCACAACCCGATCAACGCGATGATGAGGCCCGCGAAAATCTCGGAATGACGCTTGAAGAAGGCGGCAGCTTCGGGGCGGATCATGGGACGTCACCGTCGAGCGGATGCCAGCCTTCGGTAATGTTGGGTTGCGTTGGTGTGGTGTAGGGGGCCTTGATTTCTTCGAACTCCATGTCGCGGAAGTCGTTAATATATTGCAGGCTCCCGTCGCTGTTTATGTGACTAAGGCGACCTTCGGTCGTATCGTAGCGGTTAAGCGGAGTGTGGTCTTGCTGGGTATCCTCCTTGCCCAGAAGTTGTAAACGCAGCTCGCGGCTGAGAGGGACTGGTTCGCCGTTGGGCAGCCGAAGGCCTGTTTTGCAGTCTTTTGTCACCTGCCCTTGAATGGCCTGCCTTACGTTCTTGTAAGTTCCAAATGCGTCACGTGCCTGAGTGTCGCGAAGCAAGACCAGATCGTTGCTTAAAAAGGTTGGACCATATCCGTAGGTGTTGAGAAACAGCATGTGAGCCGTAAAATAGGGCGGCGTTGATATCGCCGTGAAAGAGGGGAAAGCGGCCGCGTCAGGGTGTTGGGAGACCACCGTGAACAGGAAGTGCTGACCATCAGGCGACAGCGCGCAGGCGTCTGGGTACATCTCTTTTTTCAGCCATTGGCCATAGATGAATTTGTCGGTGTCACGGTCCCATGCGATCAGCCGATATAGTTTCTTGGCCTTACGCAGCAGGATCACTGCGCTTGCGTTTTCGGTCGCAAAGAACAGATGCAAGCGGATTTCAGGGGCGGTGTTCATGCCCAATCCCCCAGCGCTTGCTGCCACACGGTCAACGCGGCAACTGCGGCGGTATCCGCGCGCAAGATGCGTGGGCCGAGGCTGATGGGGGTGGTTTGGGGCATGGCGTGGAGGCGGGTGCGTTCTTCGTCAGAGAAGCCGCCTTCGGGGCCGATAATTATGGCCCATTTGCCCGGCTTGGCTTTGGCGAGGGTCTCCGCCGCGCCTACGCGGGCCTCGTCGCAGAACATCAGCTGGCGGTCTTCGGGCCATGTGTCGAGGACCGTACCTAGTTTGGCGATCTCGGCGACCTCGGGGACGTAGGTGCCGCCGCATTGCTCCGCCGCTTCCATGGCGTGGGCCTGCAGCTTGTCACGGCGGATGCGGTCGGAATTGGTGTAGCGGGTTGTGACGGGGATGATACGGGCGGCGCCCATCTCGGCGGCTTTTTCGACGATGAAATCAGTGCGCGCCTTTTTGATTGGGGCAAAGAGCAGCCAGAGGTCAGGGGGCATTTGCAGCGGCTTGGTCTGCTCTTTGACCGCCAATATGCCGCGACGTTTCCCCGCATCGGCGACCTCGGCGAGGAACTCTCCATCGGTGCCGTTGAACAATAGAATATGGGCGCCCACGCCCAATCGCATGACGTTGAACAGGTAATTGGCCTGATCGCGGTCCACGGGAACCGAATTGCCGGTTGCCAATGGGTGTTCTACAAACAATCTGATCTTCGCATCCGCCATGAGGCCAACCTATGACCGAGACTGCTGAAACGCCAGAGGGGCAGGTTATTGACGCGGTTCCCGAAAATTGGGTGGACACGCTGGCCCCGGCCTGGACCCGGCCCTATCTGCGCCTGAGCCGCGCGGACCGACCCATTGGCACATGGTTGCTGCTGCTGCCATGTTGGTGGGGCGTGTTGCTGGCGGCGGCGTCGACCTCGTTCAAGCTGTTTGATCTGTGGATCATTCTGGGCTGCGCGTTGGGGGCGTTCCTGATGCGGGGGGCGGGCTGTACGTGGAACGACATCACCGACCGCGACTTTGACGCGCAGGTGGCGCGGACCAAGTCGCGGCCGATACCGTCGGGACAGGTGACCACCAAGCAGGCTTTTGTCTGGCTGGCGGTTCAGACCGGAGTGGCGGCCTGCATTTTGTTCACCTTCAACTGGGCCACGGTGGGCTTGGGCATCTTGGCGTTGCTGCCCGTGGCGGTGTACCCGTTTGCCAAGCGGTTCACGTGGTGGCCACAGGTGTTTTTGGGACTGGCGTTCAACTGGGGCGCTTTGTTGGCATGGACCGCCCATACCGGATCGCTGGCGTGGCCCGCGGTGGTCTTGTACGTGGCGGGGATCGCGTGGACGCTGTTTTACGACACGATTTACGCGCATCAGGACAAGGAAGACGACGCCTTGATCGGGGTGAAATCCACCGCGCGGCTGTTTGGTGACAACTCGCTGCCATGGCTGCGCGGCTTCATGGTGGGCGCGGTGCTGCTGCTGGGGCTGGCGGTCATCATTGCGATGGTGCCCGCTCAAGCGAATGTGTTGGCGCTGGTCCTGGCCTTGGCTGGCGCATGGGGGTTTGGCTGGCATATGCTGTGGCAGCTGCGCCGACTGGACATTGATGATTGGGAGAACTGCTTGGCGTTATTCCGCTCAAATCGCGACGCGGGGCTGATCCCGGCGCTGTTTCTGCTTGTCGCGGCATTGCTTTGATTGAAACCCGCGCCGACACCCTTTACGACCTCTTCTGGAAGCCACCACACGAAGATGCTTAAGCAATGAAACCAAAGTCCATAGTTGCGTTCTTATGCGGCGGCTTGCTGTCGGTTGCCGGATCCTATCTGGCCGTCGGGTGGGTCGAGTCCCGATCCGAGGAAGCCGTGAACGCGACCTTGATAGACGGCGGGCATGATTGGGCGGAGGTCAATGTTGACGGGTTGCAGGTTCTGCTGCGCGGCACCGCGCCGGACGAAGCCACCCGGTTCCGCGTGGAAAGCGCGGTGGGCCGGGTCGTGGACCCTGACCGCATTGTGGACGATATGGGCGTCGCAGCGTCCGAGCGGATCGAGGCCCCGACCTTCACGGTCGAGATGCTGCGCAACGGCGACGGCGTGTCGCTGATTGGGTTGATCCCAGCGGACGCGGGCCGCGACGCTTTTACCCGCACCATTGAGCGGTTGCCGGGCATGACGTCGGTCACCGACATGCTGGAAACCGCCAGCTTCCCGACCCCGTTGGGTTGGGAGTCGGCGATCAACTTTGCCACGCAGGCGCTGGATGATTTGCCACGGTCCAAAATCTCGGTCACGGCCGACCGGGTCATGATAACCGCGATCAGCGAGAGCCCGGAAGACAAGCGCCGGATCGAGGCGGATCTGGCCCGCAACGCCCCCGCCGGCGTGCGGTTGGTGATGAATATCACCGCGCCCCGCCCCGTTATCAGCCCCTTCACCCTCCGCTACGAGTTGGACGGGGATCAGGGATCATTTGACGCCTGCAGCGCGGAGAGCAGCGAAAGCCGCAATGCGATCCTGCGCGCCGCCGCATCGGTGGGCACTTTGCCGGAGCGCCCCTCCTGCGCGATTGGCTTGGGTGTGCCCTCGCCGCGCTGGGCTGAAGGCGTGGGCATCGCCATGAAGGGCTTGAAGGAATTAGGGGGCGGGTCGCTGACATTCTCGGACGCGGACATCACGCTTGTTGCACTGGACACGACCCCACAAGCGACCTTTGACCGCGTCGTAGGCGACTTGGACGCGACCCTGCCCGACATCTTCTCGCTGCATGCCGTGCTGCCCGAGAAAATCGTGCTGGACGGCACGACACCCGAATTTACCGCCACATTCAGCCCCGAAGGATCGTTGCAGATGCGGGGCCGCTTGCCCGATGACGCGGTGGAGACCATCGTTGGCTCCTACGCCCGCGCACAATTTGGCAGCGAGAAAGTCTACCTCGCGACCCGCGATGACCCCACCCTGCCCGCCGACTGGCCGGTAAAAGTTCTGGCCGGGCTGGAAGCCCTTGCGATGCTGAACAACGGGTCGGTGCTGGTTCAGGAAGACTACTTGGAACTGCGCGGCGTCAGCGGCAAGAAGACCGCGTCGGACGACGTGTCGCGGTTGCTTGCCGGCAAACTGCCCGACTTCGCCAATTTCGAAATATCGGTCCGCTACGACGAGCTGTTGGACCGCACATTGGACATCCCGACCCCGGAGGAATGCGTCGAGCGGATCAATTCGATCTTGGCCGCAGGCAAGATCGTGTTTGAGCCATCCTCCGTCGAGATCACCGCCACCGCCGCCAAGACCGTTGACGCCATCGCCGACATCGCCAAGCAATGCGACCGCGTGCAGATGGAGATCGGCGGCCACACTGACAGCCAAGGCCGCGAAATCATGAACCAAGAACTGAGCCAGCAACGGGCAGATTCGGTTCTGGCGGCCCTGCAGGCCCGCCGCGTGCGCACAGGAAACCTAAGCGCCAAAGGCTACGGCGAAACGGTTCCGATTGCCGACAACGACTCTGAGGCGGGGCGCGAAGCAAACCGCCGGATCGAGTTCAAGCTGTTGACAGACGCGCGGGCTGCCGCCACAGACGATGGCACCGACGCGGAGGCCGAAACGGGCGACGCCGCGACCACCGAAGAAGAGACCGAGGCCACAAGTGAACAGAACTGAATTCGTCATTGCGACCGCCATCATCCTGCTGGTTGCGTTCACGGTGGGCTACCTGATGTGCTGGCTGGTGCAGCGTTTCAGCCGGGTGTCGACCGCCGACGTGGCGGAACTGGACCAGATGTCCAAGGCGCTGCATGACGCGGAAGAAACCCGCGACCAAGCCATCACCTATTTGCAGCAACGCGAGGCGGAATTGACCAACCAGCTGTCCCAGACGGAGGCCGAATTGCGCGCCGCCATGGACGGTTTGCGCGACGCACGCCACGAAGCCGAAGAGCTGCGCGGCTACATTGAACGGGTCAATCAGGCGTAGCGGCCAGCCCGTCCATCATGGTTTGAAATTCGGCCTCTTCGACGCGCAACATCGCCCAGCCGGGGAACCGTCGATCCGATACCGTGGCCTGCGCCATCACCTCGATCTGCTCATGCCGTTTGTCGTTCTTGATGGTGCCAAATGTCTTGGTGACCGCGGCGGCGTCGCCCTCCAGCAGCTGGCAGAACCTGCGCCCGTCATAGACAAGGGCCCCGGTGATACCGACCTTGGCGTTCCCGATTTCGGCGCTGGTGAGTATCTTTTCCACCTCGGCCTCGTCGACGGCGCCGCTTGCAACGCTGGAATACACCAAACAAATCATATGATAGCAGCCCCTCGCGACGCGTTAACCTTTTTGACTGTATCCACCAGAATTCCCGGATCAAGTTTTTCATAGCAAAGCCAGACGGCGGCGCTTACTGCTTGGATATTCGCCCAACCCGAGCCCACCAAACATGTCCCGCCTCAGCCCCGCCAGCCTTGCGCCTTTGTCCGCGTTGATCGCCGTCACCCTGTTTTCGATCAATGATGTTTTGATGAAGCTGTTCAGCGACGGCTACGCCTTGCACCAGATTGTGCTGGTCCGGTCGGTGGCGGGGCTGGTCTTGACGGTGCTGGTGATGGCGCCGCTGGCGGGCGGGTTCCACCTGCTGCGCACCAAAAGGCTTGGGATCCACATGGCCCGCGCCGGCTGCGTGTTCTTCGCCAACATGATGTTCTTCCTCGGCCTGTCGGCCCTGCCGCTGGCCGACGCGGTCGCCCTGTTTTTTGTCAGCCCCTTCATCATCACCATCTTTTCCGTCCTCTTCTTGGGGGAAGTCGTAGGCCCCCGCCGCTGGGTCGCAGTGGCGCTTGGGTTGCTAGGTGTGGTGATCGTGCTGCGGCCCGCCACCTCTGCCTTTCAGGTTGCCTCGTTGCTTCCGATTGCCGCCGCGTTCGGCTACGCGGGGCTGCACATCCTGACGCGTTACATGCGCGGGACGGAGAACGCCGTATCCATGACGTTCTACATCCAAGTGATGTTTCTGGTGCTGTGTTGCGTGCTGGGCCTGTGGATGGGCGACGGGCGCTTCCACGATGACAGCCCCGAGGCGCTGGCCTTTCTGGTGCGCCCTTGGGTGGTGCCCGAGCTGGCGCCTTTCATCGGAATGCTGCTGCTGGGCATCCTTGCCTCGGTTGGCGGCTACTGCATCAGCCAAGCCTACCGGCTGGGCGAAGCGGCCTTGGTCGCACCGTTCGAATATCTGGCACTGCCTTTGGGCATTTTGTGGGGGATATTGGTGTTCGGGGAATGGCCGGACGCAATGGCGTGGCTGGGGATTGCGCTTATCCTCGCGTCGGGGCTGTACACAGTCTGGCGGGAGAACAAGGTCCTAAAAGACGAGATGCAGGCCAAAAACCTGCGCACCTGAGGGCTACCAGCGCTTCAGCGCATCCTCGTCTTCGTCTTTTCCCGCGACCCACGCGGCCCCTTGCGCGGTGGTTTCCTTCTTCCAGAACGGCGCGCGGGATTTCAGGTAGTCCATCAGGAAATCCGCCGCCGCGAAAGCGTCTGCGCGGTGCTTGGAGGCCGTGGCGACCATCATGATCGTGTCGCCCGCCACTAGCTTGCCATGGCGGTGGATCACCAAGCTATCTGTCAGCGCCCACCGCTTTTCGGCCTCCGCTACGATGGCCTCAATCGCGGGCCCGGTCATGGCGGGGTAATGCTCGATCTCCATCACCTCCAGCCCGCCCGCCACGTCGCGCACAAGGCCGGTGAAGCTGACCACGGCGCCGACATCGGTGCTGGTTTTGGAGAAGGCGTTGAGTTCCGCGCCTGCATCAAAAGGGTCGGATTGCACGCGAACGACCATCTTAACCGCCCGTCATAGGCGGGAAGAATGCCACTTCGCGCACATTTGTCAAAGGGGCGTTAAAGTCAGAAAGCTCTTGGTCCAGCGCCACTTTCAGCGCCGAGATGTCCGAAAATGCCAGAGCGTATCGCTCCTCGCGGGCGCGCAGTTCTTCGACCAGATCCATCACTGTCGCGGCGTCCGTGTCGATCCTTTCCTTCGGCAGGCCAATGCGTTCGCGGACCCAAGCAAAGTAGAGCACATCAAGCATTGCCATCGTCCCGCAAGAACGGCATCGCCTTGCGCAGGTAGTCAAACCCGGTCAGCAGCGTCAGGATCGCGGCCACCCAAAGCAGCGCGATGCCGCCGTAAAAGCTGGCCTCCCAGCCGGCGGCTTTCCAGCGCAGCCCAAAGACATCTTCCTCGGTCCCGGCCAGGATTGCGTCCACAATAGCGGGGTCCATGCCAAAGGTTTCCATGCCCAGGTAATGCTCGAACGCGCCCTTGGCGAACAGCACCGCAATCGCCACCATCTGCGCCGTGGTTTTCCACTTGGCCAGTTGCGTGACCTTCAGCGTGCCCGCGGTGTCGCCCAAAAATTCGCGCAGGCCCGACACGAAGGTTTCGCGGAAAATGATGACGGTGGCGGGCAACAGGATCCACGGGTTCATGCCCGAAAACCCAGTGATGACCAGCAGGGCGATGATGACCATCGCCTTGTCGGCAATCGGGTCCAGCATCGCGCCGAATTTGCTTTCCTGCTTCCACGCGCGGGCCAGGTAGCCGTCCACGTAGTCGGTGATCGCGGCCCCCACAAAGAGGATCAGCGCGAACCAATCCGCCCAGGGCCGCGCGAAATAGAGAAACATGATGACGACGCCCGGGGCGGCCAGCAGGCGCAACAGGGTGAGGATGTTTGGGATGTTCCAATTCATGCGCAATGTTTAGCGCGACCGCCGCCCCGTGGGAAGCGCGATAAATCGGCTTGGAATGCGCGCAGGCGCAGGTTTTCGCAGCGCCCGTCACATTTGACGAAATTGACTCATTTTTCTCCGCGTTTTCAGCATTTCTTCACGAATTTGACGCGGATTGCACCAGATGCTGCCAACAAATGACCGAGTTTTACGGGTAACCACGGCAGTGCCGAGAAAGGGTTCTTTGTATGGCAGTATTTAACTTTACCGTGGCGCTTTATGCCTTCGACCAATGGACCGGCGCCGCGACGAACAACACGGTCAGCTACCCGAACGGGACGTCCTTCACATTGGGCGGTAGCCCGACCCTGTCGGTTTTGCAGGTTCAAGATGACGACGGCAACCCCGCCGGGTCCGCCGACAACCTGTTCTCGGACGGCTTTATCGACACACCGGGGGACGGGTCGTCGCCGTCGACCGCCAATAACGACCAGCTGCTGACGCAGCCCATCACATTGAACGGGGTGACCTATCCTGCGGGCTCGCAGGTCGAGCTTGAATTCGGGTTCACCACCACCTCCGGAGACACGTTTTGGGTAATCCGCATCGACGGCACTAATGTGGGCATCAGCGGGCCGGTGCTGCCAACGCCTGGAACAACCTACACGGTGGCGAGCTCCGCCGACGGGCAAGCGACCCCTTTCGACAACGTGCCGTGCTTCACCGACGGGGCAATGGTGAAAACCCCGCATGGCCGCGTGGCCATCGAGGAGCTGCGGGTGGGCGATATGGTCTGCACCCTCGACAGCGGAGCCCAGCCGATCCTTTGGTGGGGCATCCGTGACGTGACCCCGTTGGAGCTGCTGTTTTTCCCGATGATGCGCCCCGTCCTCATCAAGGCTGGTGCCTTTGGGCCGAACTGCCCGAACGCGGATATGGTCGTCTCGCCGCAGCACAAAATGCTGATCCGGTCGGGCAAGGCCAGCTTGCTGTTTGGTGAGGAGGAGGTCTTTGCCACCGCCCACAGCCTGATCGACGGTGACCGCATCGACTGGGCCCGCGACAACACGACCGTCAGGTACCGCCACCTGCTGCTGCCAAAGCATGAGGTTCTGACCGTCAACGGCGCGCCGACCGAAAGCCTGTTTATCAGCGCCTATAACCGCTCCCCCCGCGAAGCGATGGAGCTGGACCTGTCGGGCACGTTGCACCCCGACGCCGCGGTCTTCGCCCGACGTGCGCTGAGGTCGTTCGAGGCCCGCCTGCTGGTCGCCTAACCCTTTTCGTGGAAATAGTCGTAGATGGTTTGGGCCATCGCCTCTGACACGCCTTCGACCGCCGTCAGGTCGGACAGGTTCGCCCGCCCCACGGCCTTTGCAGACCCGAAATGCTGCAGCAGCGCTTTCTTGCGCTTCGGGCCAATGCCGCCAATCTCATCCAGTGGGGACTTGATCTGCGCCTTGGCGCGTTTGGCGCGGTGGGTGCCGATGGCGAAACGGTGCGCCTCGTCCCTGAGACGTTGGACAAAATAAAGCACCGGATCGTTGTGGCGCAACGCGAAAGGGCGTTTGCCGGTGCGGTGGAATTCTTCTTTGCCGGCATCGCGGTCAACGCCCTTTGCCACCCCGATCATGGCGACGTCTTCAACACCCATCTCCCGCATGATTTCGCGCACAGCGGACACCTGCCCCGCACCGCCGTCGATCAGCAGCAGGTCAGGCCACATCTCTTTGTCGCGGTCGGGGTCTTCTTTCAACAGGCGAGAAAAGCGGCGCTTCAACACCTCTTTCATCATGCCGAAATCGTCGCCCGGGGTCAGTTCTTCGCCACGGATGTTGAACTTGCGGTATTGGTTGCGCATGAACCCGTCGGGGCCTGCCACGATCATGCCGCCCACAGCGTTGGTACCTTGGATGTGAGAGTTGTCGTAGACTTCGATCCGGCTGGGCGGCTCGGGCAGCTCAAACGCCTCGGCCAACCCTTTGAGCAATTTCCCTTGCGTGGCGCTTTCGCTCATCTTCCGGGCAAGGCTTTCGCGGGCGTTGCGGGTGGCGCCGGCGATCAGCTCCATCTTCTCGCCGCGTTGCGGAACCAGAATTTCGACCTTGCGGCCCGCCTTGTCGCTGAGGGCTTCGGACATCAGGTCGTCGTTCTGGATGTCGTGGCTCAGCAGGATTTGGCGGGGCGGTTCCTTGTCGCCGTAAAACTGACCCATGAAGGCTTCCATGATCTCTGCGGCCGAGGCATCGCTGGGGATCTTGGGATAATAGTCCTTGTTGCCCCAGTTCTGGTTGGCGCGGATGAAGAAGACCTGCACGCAGGCCTGCCCGTGTTCGAGATGCAGCGCGATGATGTCGGCCTCCGCCACGCCTTTGGGGTTGATGCCTTGGGCGGTCTGCACTTGCGTCAACGCGCGGATGCGGTCGCGCAGGGCGGCGGCGCGCTCGAACTCCATGTTCTCGGACGCCTTTTGCATTTCCTTAGCCAGTACCTCCTGCACATTGGTGGACCGGCCCGACAGGAAGCGTTCCGCATCCTTGACCAACGCGCCATAGGCGTCGGGCTTGATGAAGCCGACGCAGGGGGCTGAGCAGCGTTTGATTTGGTATTGCAGGCAAGGCCGGGTGCGCGATTCAAAGTTGCTGTCGGTGCAATCGCGCAAAAGGAAAGCGCGTTGCAGCTGGTTCAGCGTCCGATTGACCGCCCCGGCGGAGGCGAAGGGCCCGTAATAATCACCCTTCTCCTTCTTGGCGCCGCGATGCTTTTTGATCTGCGGGAAGTCGTGGTTCTTGGCGACCAGAATGTTGGGGAAGGATTTGTCGTCACGCAGCAGCACGTTGTATTTCGGCTTGAGCTGCTTGATGAGGTTTTGTTCCAGCAGCAGCGCCTCGGTTTCGGTCTTGGTGGTCAGGAACATCATTGACGCAGTGCGCGAGATCATCGTGGCGATACGCGCTGAATGACCCGACGGCTTGGCGTAGTTCGACACCCGCTTTTTCAGATTTCGAGCTTTGCCGACGTATAGAATGCGCTGCTGCTCATCGAGCATTCGGTAAACGCCCGGCGAGTTGTCGAGCGTCTTGAGATAAGCCTGCACACATTCATGCCCCCGCAATTCGGGGATATTTTGGCTGATTTCTGTTTCCGTAACGTCAGACATGCCGTTCTGCGTGATTCCTTCAATTTCCTGCAATGTGCCGCCTTTGCGCACAAGAGAAAAGCTGTCCACGTATCCTGTGGATAATCTTGTGGGGAAACTTCTCTCACTGCGAAATTATCGTTATTTTTCTGCGGGTATGTCTGTTTGCCTAATTTTTAGGCACATTTTAGACCATTGATTCTAAACGATATTTTTGTCGAATTTCCCAACCCACTGATAACATTAAAGTTTTGGTAACAGATTCGTGACCCCGGGGCCCAAAGTGGACAAGTCAACTGGGCCACGCAAAAAAATACAGCGCGTTCCCTATTCTACGCCCTGAACATCAGGGGTCTGCCACCCAAGGTGCTGCCCCCCATCAATGCACAATAACTGCCCCGTAAGCGCCGGGGATTTCAGTATAAACTCCATCGCGGCGACGATGTCCTCAGGGTTCGACCCACGCCCCGAAATCGTGGCTTTTCGTTGCGCATCAAAATGTTCCTCGGTCTGGCGGCCACCACGCAGCGTCGGCCCCGGCCCAATTCCGTTGACACGAATATGCGGTGTCAGCCCGCGCGCTGCAGTCTGGGTGAAGGCCCACAGCCCCATCTTGGCGATGGAGTAGGTCATGAATTCCGGCGTCAGCTTGCGCACGCGTTGATCCAGCATGTTGATGACGCAGGCCTGCGCCACAGGCTCGCCCCGGTCATCGTTCACCGCTTGCGGGGCCTGTTTGGCAAAGTCCTGTGTCAGGATGAACGGCGCTTGCAGGTTGGACCCGATTGCGCGGTCCCATGACGCCCGCGTGGCGGTTTCAATCGTGTCATGTTCAAAGATCGAGGCGTTGTTGATAAGCACTGAAAGCGGTGCGCCCAGGGCCTGCGACGCCTTGCCGACCAGCCGCTCCGTTTGATCCATGTCCAGAAGATCTGTCTGGATGGCTACGGCTTTGCCGCCTGCTGCCTCGATCATTGCGACGGTTTCATTTGCCCCGTCCACCGAGCTGGAATAATGCACGGCCACGTCGTGGCCCAGTTCCGCCAGCTTGATGGCCATTGCACGGCCAAGGCGGCTTCCAGCTCCGGTAACGAGGGCAGCTTTGCGAGACATAGTTCAGGCTCCGTTGGTCAACACCATGTAGAGGTAGGCGATATAGGCAAGGGTCAAGCCTATGCCCCACCGATAGCCCATCCGCTGCCTGCGGAATACCACCGGGGCGATCAAAATTGAGGCACCTAGCATCACCCACAGATCAAGCGTCAGGAACGCCTGTGGCACAGGCATGGGGCCGACCAGCGCGGCGATGCCCATAATGGCCAGCAGGTTAAAGACGTTTGAACCAATGACGTTGCCGATGGCGACATCGGCCTTTTTGCGGAAAGCGGCCATCACGGTTGTGGCCAGTTCCGGCATCGAAGTGCCGATGGCCACAAGGGTCAGGCCGATTACTGTTGGCGAGACGCCAAAATCGGTCGCGATGATAACCGCATTGTCGACCAACAGCTTGGCCCCCAAGGGCAAACCGATCAGGCCCGCGATCAGAAAGGCCGCGATTTTCCATCCCTTCAGCGACGGGTCGGCGCCTTCGGGTTCCTCCTCATCCTTTTCGGAGCGCATGTGCCGCTTTGCGTCAATGAAGCTATCTATCAGCATCGCGGCCAATGCGCCCAGCAGGATCAAACCGTGCCACCATGTGATGGGGCCAACAAAGGCCAAACCGATGAACAAAAGCGTGCCCAGGATCATGATGATGTAGCTTTTGCGCGTGTCCGATTGCGAGGCCGACAGCCCCGCCAGCAACGCAGGGATGCCCAGAACCAGCAGCACGTTGGCCGTGTTCGACCCTACCACATTACCGATGGCCAAGCCGGGTTGGCCGTCAAGTATTGACTGCACCGAGATCAGCAATTCCGGCGCGGACGTGCCGAACGCCACGATGGTCAGCGACACGATCAGCGCGGGCACGCCCAAGCGCAGCGACAGGTTCACCGCACCTTTGACCAACGCGTCCCCCGCAAACAGCAACAGCAATAGGCCGACCGCTGCCAGCGTGAACTCGTTGATAATCAGGTGCATCAGGATTTGTTCTTTTCACATAGGCAGGGCGACTTGCCGATTTTGAAGCTGCCGCATTTGGGGCATTTGCGGTTTTCATAGGCCTGAATTTTTGGCAAGCGCAGCTTCCCAAACATTGCCAGAACGCCCATGCCGACCAGGAAAAGGGTGACTATTTTTAGGATCATCTACAGCCCAAACCGCGCCCAAAGCGCTTTATCATCTATCTGGCTTATGGCGTCGCCAATCAGCTGCGACCCGAACCGTTGGAAGATCGACCGCTTCGGGCCGTAAACCTGAAAGCGCACCTTGTCGCCGTAGAGTTCCTTCATCTTCGGAACCACGTGCCCGACGCCGTCGACCAGACCCACCTCGATGGCGTGACCGCCAACCCAGATCTCGCCGGTGAACAGGTCCTTATCGTCGGACAACCGGTCGCCACGGCCCTTTTGGACATGGGCAATGAAGTTGTCGTGGATTTGTTGCTGCAACGCCTTCAGCCGCTTCACATCAGCGGGCTTTTCGGGTCGGAACGGGTCCAGCATGGATTTGTCTTTGCCCGCTGTGTAGACGCGGCGCTCGATGCCTTGGCGCTCCATCAATTGGTTGAAGCCGAAGCTTGCGGAAATAACCCCGATAGAGCCCACAATCGAGCTGTCATCGACCCAAATTTCATCGGCGCTGGCAGCAAGCCAATAGCCGCCGGATGCGGCCACATCCTCAACAAATGCGAAGGTTTTGACCTCGTGCTCTCCGGCTAGTCGCTTAATGCGGGCACCGATGAGCGACGATTGCACGGGGGAGCCGCCGGGGGAATTTATGACCAGCGCGACGGCTTCGGGTTTGCCTTTGCGGAAGGCTTTTTCCAGCAACGGGGCAAGGCCTGCATCGTTGAGCGTTTGGCCGCGACCGCCGCTGGCGATGACGCCGTTCATCCGGACGACGGCGACGCAGGGATCTTTTTTGGTAAAGGGAATAAACCGTTTCATTAGGGTGATGTAGAGACCTTGGGCCTTGCAAACAAGGGGTGCGGCGGAATGTCGGTTTCAGACTTGCGGCATTAGCGGACTTACGCGACGCTGAGCCGGAAACTGACAAGGATTTGGGCCATGAAAGACGACAACTTCCTGAAGGAAAACAACGCCCGTCATATGTGGCATCCGATGGCACATGCGGGGGCGATGCAGGACCATCCGCCGCGCATTATTTCCAAGGCGGCAGGCTCGACGATCACCGACCATGACGGCAACACGGTGGTTGATGGCGTGGGCGGATTGTGGTGCGTCAACGTGGGCTATTCCTGCGACCCGCTCAAGGAAGCCATCGCCAGCCAAGTCTATGAATTACCATACTATTCTGCCTTTGGCGGCACCACCAACGAACCCGCGATCGAGCTGTCTTACGAGCTGCGTGAGATGTTCGCGCCGGACGGTATGGCGCGGGCGTTTTTCACCTCGGGCGGGTCGGACGCGGTGGAGACGGCGTTGCGGCTGGCGCGGCAGTATCACAAGATCAAAGGACAGCCGCAGCGCACCAAGTTTTTGTCTTTGAAAAAGGGCTATCACGGCACCCATTTTGGTGGCGCTTCGGTCAATGGAAACAACCGCTTCCGCATCAATTACGAGCCGCTGATGCCGGGCTGTTTCCACCTGCCGACGCCTTATGCGTATCGCAATCCGTTCGACGAAACCGACCCTGTGAAGCTGGGTGATTTATGCGTCAAAGCGGCGATTGACGAGATCGAATTTCAGGGGCCTGACACGATTGCCTGCTTCATAATGGAGCCGATCCAGGGCGCTGGCGGGGTGATTGTGCCACCCGAGCACTACATGCCCGCAATGCGTCAAGTTACTGAAAAATATGGAATTTTGATGATCGCGGATGAGGTGATTACGGGCTTTGGCCGCTCTGGCGACTGGTCGGGGTCGCGGCATTGGGGGGTTAGGCCGGATATGATGACGATGGCGAAGGGGATCACCTCGGGGTACTTCCCGTTCGGGGCCTGCATGGTCAGCGAGGCCGTGGCCGAGGTCTTTGAAAATGGGCCTGTCGACACAGCAAGCATTTTTCATGGCTACACCTATTCCGCGCACCCCGTTGGGGCGGCTGCGGCGCTGGCATGTATCCGCGAAAGCCAGCGGCTCAAGATCAATGAAAACGCCGCGCCGCGCGGCACGCAATTATTCGACGGGCTGTTGAAATTAAAGGATAAATACGACGTCATCGGCGACGTCAGAGGCGGACATGGGCTGATGGCAGGGCTTGAATTTGTGACCGACAAGGCCGCAAAAACACCTGCGCCGATGGACATGTTGAAGACCGCTTTTGAGACGACATATGAGGCCGGCGCAATGGTGCGGATTGGGGGCAATAATCTGTTGATGTCCCCACCGCTTATTATCACCGAGGCGGAAACGGACACGGTTCTGGCCGCTGTCGAGGCGGGCGTGCAAGCGGTCAATTCGATGTAGTTTTGTACAAATTGGGGATGGTTTGCAGGGGCCATAACCCATTTTGTACAAAATTTCCCGCGCACGGTGGGCCGCTATTTTGATGTGCTCTTTGCGATGACGCACAAATTTTCCGTCAGATTCAGGCGTTAACAGAAACGACATAGTTCGGGCTTGGCCGAACTATGCGCTGCGCCTTGCGCATGGCCGCGCGGTCGGACAGGCTGTGCCCATGAAACTCAAATTACACCACATAAATCTGTGCTCGACCAACGTGGCCGCAATGGACCGATTTTACCGCGACGTGCTGACAATGGGCGACGAAGACCCCGCCGAGCTGCCACCGCTGAACAAAGAAAAGGGGCTGGTCGGCGACGTATCTTTCGTGACCGATGGCGACATCCAGATGCACCTGACCCCGCGAGACGTTTTGAATTCGTTCCGCTCAGGCCAAGTCGTGAACCCACTGGAGCGCGGCCATATCGCGTATCGGACCGATGATATCGAGGCGTTCATGGCCCATCTCGACGCGCAAGGCGTGCCCTATTCGGATTGGGGCAGCAACGCGGTGAAGGGCTGGCATCAGGTGTTCTTTTACGACCCCGACGGGAACGTCATTGAGGTGCATCAGATTGTAGATGTGGGGTGAGGGTTTGGTAACGTTGGCGCAATAGAATGACGAACAGACATCAAGTTTTGGCCGACTTACTAGAGCTCAAGCACCCTTTACCTAGGGCGATCAAGCAACTGGAAACGTTCTCCTTTGACTATGAAGGTGAACCGTACATCGTGACAAAGTCGCATATCAGAAATGCTGTAACTCAGTTTCTCAACGGATCCATTAACTCAGCCGAGTTGGAAGGTTGGGCAGAGATCGTTGAAGTCAGAGAAGACTTGGAATGTGACCCAGAACACAAAGCTCAAATCTCAAACGCCGTTTTTGATTTGGCCAACCCCATTCTTCAGGGCCAAATAACCACAGAAAGATGTGAGGACATTCTTGTATCGCTCGACTGATGTGAAAAATGCAAAAGGCCCCGCGATTGGCGGGGCCTTTGGTTCTTAGGCTGGCGGGGTGAACCCCGCCCTACGCCGCCGCGGCGACGGCGCGGCCGGTCATGACTTTCACGAGGTGGGCGCGGTAGTCGCCGGAGCCGTGGAGGTCGTTAATCATGCCGTCTCCGCTGGGAGCGTCGAGGGCCGCGATTGCCTCAGTTGAGAAGTTGGCGTTCAGGGCTTCCTCGGCGGCGGTCCAGCGGTGGACGCCTTCCTCGGACGCGCCTGTCACTGCTACGCGCACGCCACCCTCGTATTTGGCGACGAACACGCCGACAAGCGCGAAGCGGGAGGCGGGCTGCACGAACTTTTGGTAGTTCGATTTTTCGGGGATCGGGAATTTGACCTCCGTGATGATCTCGCCTTCTTTCAGCGCGGTCTCGAACATGCCTTTGAAGTAGTCATCCGCCGCGATCTCGCGCGTGTTGGTGACGATGGTGGCACCGGACCCCAAAGCCGCCGCCGGGTAGCAGGCGGAGGGGTCATTGTTGGCGAGCGAGCCGCCGATGGTGCCACGGTTGCGCACGGCGGGGTCACCGATATGGGAGGCCAAGCCGGACAGCCCTGCGTAGCTGCCATCGGCAGCCACAGCGGCGTGGGTCGTGGCCCCACCGATGCAGAGGCGGCCGTCGTCGTCTTTGCAGATACCGACCATTTCCGCCAAGCCCGACAGGCTGACCAAGGTGGAGGGACTGGCGAGGCGTTGCTTGAGCGTGGGGATGAGCGTTTGCCCACCGCCCAGCGCCTGTGCCTCGTCACCGCCGAGGGCTTTGACCGCATCCGCGATGGAGCCCGGTTTTTCGATCTCGAAATCGTACATAGTCAATCCTTTCCGAGCTTCAGGAGTTCATGGCAGCCCAGACGCGGTCCGGCGTCAGGGGCATATCAATATGGGTGACGTCGTGGCCCGCGCGTTGCAGCGCATCGACGACCGCGCTGACCAAGGCGGGGGGCGATCCGATCGCCCCCGCCTCCCCACAGCCTTTCACGCCCAACGGGTTGTGCGTGCAGGGCGTGATCGACGAATGGTCGACGTTGAACATCGGCAGATCGTCCGCGCGGGGCATGGTGTAATCCATGTAGGACCCCGACAGAAGCTGGCCGTTTTCATCATAGGCGCAGTTTTCAACGAGCGCTTGGCCAATGCCTTGCGCCAGCCCGCCATGGACCTGCCCTTCGACGATCATCGGGTTGATGATGTTGCCGAAATCATCCGCCGCAGAGAAGCCCAGCACGGTGACCTTGCCGGTTTCTGGGTCCACCTCGACCTCGCACCCGTAGGCACCAGAGGGGTAGGTGAAGTTGGCGGGGTCGTAGAAGGCGGTTTCCTCCAACCCCGGCTCGATCTCTTCGAGCGGGTAGTTGTGAGGCACATAGGCCGCCAGCGTCACATCACCCCAAGCGACCGACTTGTCGGTGCCCGCGACGGTGAACGCACCGTCTTTGAGTTCGATGTCGCCCTCGGAGGCCTCCATCAGATGGGCCGCGATTTTCTTGGCCTTGGCGATGATCTTCTCCGTCGCGCGGACCATGGCGGAGCCGCCCACGGCAATGGAGCGGGACCCGTAGGTGCCCATGCCCATCGGCGTTTTGGAGGTGTCGCCATGCACGATGTCGATCTGCTGCTCGTCGATGCCGATCATGTCGGCGACGACTTGCGCGAAGCTGGTCTCGTGCCCTTGGCCGTGGGAATGGCTGCCGGTCATCACGGAGATGGAGCCGGTGGCGTTGACCCTGACGGTGGCGCTTTCGTAGAGACCGGCGCGCGCGCCGAGCTGGCCCACGAGGTTTGACGGCGCGATGCCGCAAGCCTCGATATAATGGGCGATGCCGAAGCCGCGCAGCTTGCCGTTTTTCTTGGACTCTTCGGCGCGTTTGTCGAAGCCCGCGTGGTCGGACATTTCCAACAGCTTGTCCATCGTCGCGTGGTAGTCACCGGTGTCGTATTCCACGGCCACGGGGGTGGCGTAGGGGAATTCGGTGATGAAGTTGCGGCGGCGGATTTCAATGGGATCGATCCCCATTTCGCGCGCCGCTTTGTCCACGACGCGTTCCAGCTGGAACGTGGCTTCGGGGCGGCCCGCGCCGCGATAGGCGTCCACGGGGACGGTGTTGGTGAAGACCGCTTTGACGTTCACGTAGATCAGCGGGGTCTTGTAGTTGCCCGCCATCAACGTGCCGTGCAGCCATGTCGGGATGGAGGGCGCGAAGGTCGACAGATACGCGCCCATATTGGCGTGGGTGTCGGTGCGCAGCGCCAGGAAATGCCCGTCCTTGTCCATCGCCAATTCGATCTTGGTGACGTGGTCGCGGCCATGGGCGTCTGACATAAATGCCTCGGACCGGGAGGACGTCCATTTGACCGGACGACCAACCTGTTTCGCTGCGAAGGTGCAGAAGGCCTCTTCGGCGTAGTGGTAGATTTTTGCGCCGAACCCGCCGCCCACATCGGGGGCCACCACGCGCAGGCGGTGTTCCGGGATGCCCAGCACGAAGGCGCCCATCAACAGGCGGATGACATGCGGGTTTTGGGAGGTGGTATAGAGGGTGTATTCCTCGGTCGATGAGTCAAACTCGGCGACGGCCACGCGGGGTTCCATCGGGTTGGCCACCAGCCGGTTGTTCTTCAGCTCCAGCGTGGTGACGTGATGTGCGCCCTTGATGGCCTCATCGACCGCCTCGCGGTTTTCTTCGACAAAGCCCCAGTCGTAGCAAAGGTTCGACGTCAGGTCGTCATGCACCTTGGTGGCCCCGTCTTTGAGGGCGTCCTTCATGTTGAGCACCGGCTCAAGTTCGGTGATGTCGATCTCGACGGCTTCCGCGGCGTCGCGGGCCTCGGCCAGAGAGTCCGCGACCACGACGGCAATCGGGTCGCCCACATGGCGGACCTTGCCTTCGGCCAAAACGGGGTGCTTGGGTTCCTGCATGACCTCGCCGTGGCGGTCGGTCACTTGCCAGCCGCAGGGCACGCCGCCCACGCCTTCGAAGTCCTTGGCGGTGAAGATTTGTTCCACGCCCGGCATCTTTTCAGCCGCCGAGGTGTCGATTGAGTTGATCGTCCCATGCGCCACGTCCGAGCGGATGAAATAGGCGTAGGCCTGCCCTTGCAGGTTGATGTCGTCGGTGTATTTGCCCTTGCCGGTCAGAAACCGCAGGTCCTCGCGCCGTTTGGAGCTGGCGCCGATGCCTCCATCTTTTGGCATAATTATTCCTCCCTATACGGTGGGCTTAAAGCCCGCCTTACGTCATTAAAGTCCACATTGTGCGATACGCTTGTTGCCGGAATTTGCGATTCGCAGCTTCCAGCCACGGTCAAATTTCACGCCGTCACTGCGCATCGTGTCGGAAATGGACTTGCAGATTTGCTTGGCCTCACCCGCCGTTGTGGCGATCCTGACATCCACAGAGGTGGCCTTGACACTGACGGCACATTTTCCGGTCAGCAGGTCCAAGGAATCCAGCCAACGGCACATTTGCACGGCGTTGACATAGCTGTCTTCCAAACTGGCCTGAGCCGAGAAAGGTGCGGACAGGGCGACGACCGTCGCTAAAACTAATTTCATCTACTATTCCGCCGCTACGGCGGGGACAGATTGCCCCGAGGCCGCCATGATTGATTTCACAATGTTGTGGTAGCCGGTGCATCGGCACAGGTTGCCTTCGAGATATTCACGAATTTCGGCCTCGGACGGCTTGGGGTTGTCCTTCAGCAACGCCGCCGCCGACATCACCATGCCCGGTGTACAAAAGCCGCATTGCAGCCCGTGATGTTCCTGAAACGCCGCCTGAATGGTCGAGAGCGACCCGTCGGCATTGGCCATGCCTTCGATGGTTTTGACCTCTGCGCCGTCGGCCTCGGCCGCGAACATGGTGCAGGATTTGACCGCCTCGCCGTTCACATGCACCACACAGGCGCCGCATTGCGAGGTGTCGCACCCCACATGGGTGCCCGTCAGGTGCAAGTCGTCGCGCAAAAGGTTGGACAACAATGTCCGGCCTTCCACTGACTTGGAAACGGTCTTGCCGTTCACCGTCAAAGTTACTTTCGTCATATTTTCCTCCCTAGAAAATTGCTTACGAGACCAGACGTTTGAACCAGCCTTTCTTGGCGGTTTCTTCTTCCGCATCGGTCTCTTGTTCGTCGTCCTCCGGTTCTTCCAACGCGTTTTGGAACCGGGTGAAAAATTCGTCCGCCATCTTTTTGGCGAAACCGTCGATGATGCGGCTGCCCAATTGCGCCAGCTTGCCGCCGACTTTGGCCTCCACGTCATAGTGTAAGATGGTGCTGTCGCCGTCCGCTTCCAGTTTTACGTCCGCCGCGCCCTTGGCGAAACCCGCAGCACCACCTTTGCCGGCGCCCTCGATGGTCAGGCTGTTGGGCGGGTTCATGTCATTGAGGTCGACCTTGCCCTTGAAGGTCGCTTTGACGGGGCCGACCTTTTGCACCACGACCGCCTCGAACCCCGTTTCGGGGGAGCCGGCCATCTCTTGGCAGCCGGGCACACATTCCTTCAGCACGTCGGCGTTCAACAAGGCGGACCAGACGGTGTTTATGTCGGCCTTGATGGTGCGGCTGTCGGTGAGTTGCATGCAGATCTTTCCCCCAAACGCCGCCGCTGCACGGGCCCCAAAAGGGGATTCGACGCGCAGGCAGCTGGCTGTATGTTGAAAAGACTAAGAAAAAATCGGGCCACGTCCATAAGATTGTTTTCTTGACGCGGGAATCGGGGGTATGGCGCAGGCTCTCGGTCCTTTGCTGTGCAAAAGACCTGCCGCGATATGTGGGTGTGTGTGGCAATTGTTGATGTTTTCCGCTTTGCGGAAAACAATTGGTTGCGGGAGTAGGATTTGAACCTACGACCTTCAGGTTATGAGCCTGACGAGCTACCGGGCTGCTCCATCCCGCGCCAATTGCGAGCCCTGTATCTACGCAAGGGTCTGCGAGTCTTCAATAGGTAAATGCGCGGTTTTGTTACTTTTCTTTTACGTTTTCGGCGATCATCGAAATCATCTCGAACATCACCGCCGCGGCGACCATTGCAGTGATCTGGTTGGGGCTGTCCTTGGTGGGCATCAGGCAGACCACGTCGCCGCCGACGATGTTCATGCCGCGCACGGCGCGCAGCAGCGCGACCGCCTCGTCCATGGTGAAACCGTTCACCGCAGGTTCCAAATTCGACACGGCGGGGGCGACGGTGGGGTCGAGGCAATCAAGGTCGAAGGTGATGTAGACGGGGCGACCGTTCAGGGTCTCTTTGATTTGGGTTATCACGTCCGCCGCGCCGCGGGTGCGGTAGTCCTTCATCGTGACGACGTTGTAGCCGTAGTCATAGCTTGGCTGCAGCCAGTCGAGCGTTCTTGGGTGGCCCCTGAGCCCTATTTGCATGGAGGTTTTGGGGTCCACCTTGCCCTGATCGGCCAGATAGGCCCCCCAATGGGCGGCGGATTTTTCCGCGCCAAGGAAGTGGTCGACCTTGGTGAACACATCCGTGTGGGCGTCGAGATGCAGGAAGGACACCGGTTCGCCATTGGTGAGCGGGCTGGCGCCAAGCGCCTGCACAATGCCGCCGGTGATCGAGTGGTCACCGCCAATGGAGACGGGGCGCGCGCCAGATGTGGCGATGTCGGCGTAGAAGTCGGTGATTTTCTGGATGCAATGTTCGTTGTCATTGGCGCGGGGGAACGGCACATCGCCAATGTCGGCGATCCGGGCGGCTTTCCATGGGTCGAGCTGGAAATCCATGTGCACGCGGCGCTGCACCGAGGACACATTGCGCACGGCGCGCGGGCCCAGATGTTGGTCCCGTTCCGTGGTGCCATTGCCGGTGGAATGGGGGACGCCTGCCAGCACGATGTCCTGAGCGTTCAGCTTTTCATGAGGGGCACGGAAAAGCGTCGGGATGCCCCACCAATAGAGGTTCTCCATCATGCTTGCGTCGTGTTCTTGTGCCATCTCCCGGCCCCCCCTTTTTATCGAGGGGAGCGTGACCGATTGGTCAGGTTTGGGCAATGGGATGCGGGCGTTTCATGAAGGCGGCGCGGCCGGGGTAGATCTTGATGCGGGCGGCGCTGAGCCTTGCGATGCGGTCCACGCCTTGCGCGACGGCACGGTCATAGGCGATGAGCCCCTTTTCGACGCGTTCGGCCTGATCGGTAAAGCTTTTGAAATTCATGGACTTACCGGGGCGAAAATAGCCAAACCAAACCCAGGGGCGCTGGCACAGCGCGCTCATGAAGGGCCATGTGAAGGCCGCGAATCCTTCGTTCAGCTTTTCGGTGACGACGCGCTCCTGTTCCCACAGGAAGTGGCGGTGGTAGAGGTCGCGCAGCAGGGCGGGGTCTGGATTTGGGGATCTCATCGCCGCGTCATAGTCGCGGGCGACGTCTTCGGGGACGCCTTTGGCGATGGCGGTGTCGACGCCGAGTTCTTGGATTGTGTGGACCAGTACATAGGTCTTAACCATCACCAGCTTGTTGATGTCTTTCAGAACCATGACATAGGCCGCGAATTGGCGGTAGCGTTTGGCGGGCGACATGCGGACGGTTGGGTCGGTGCAGGCGAAGACCATGGCGGCGAGTTTCGCGCAGATCAGGTACCAAGACGCCCAAAGCGCGCCGTTGGCGGCGACCAGCGCGAAGATGCAGACGCCGTTGGACTGGTGATAGAGGTCCAGATACCCCCGCGCACGCATGCGCAGACTGGTCAGGGGGCCGGCGGCCTGTTCGGCCTCGGCCCTGATTTGCTGGTATCTGGTTTCTGTTGCATCGGTCATGGGCATAGTGGGCGTCTAATCCGCCCACGTGGCAATGATGCGTTTTGTAGCAGGCAGAAGGTGGGCAAATGTTGCCCACCCTACGCGCGTTATTTGAGGGAGAGGCCGGCGGCGCCTTCGATGTAGCGCCAGGCGTCGTTGGCGCGCGCCTCGCGGCGTTCCTGGCCCGCGCGGACCGCGCCGACGATGATGCCGGCCACAATGTTGTCCTGCTCCAACGCGGAGTTGGCGGACGCATTGGATTCGATCAGGATCGGCTGTCTTTGAATGCCGCCGGAGACCGCGCCGTTTTGGCAGGTGATCCGCATGGCGCTTGGGCGCCCCCTGACGACCGGCAGCACGACCTGGGCGGGCGTGGTGAAATTGGCGACGATGATTTCGTTCGATTCCGCGGTGCAGGTGCTGCCGGGCAGCGCCTTTTCCCACGTCGCGATGCCCCGTTTCTGCGGAATGCTGGTCTGGATGCTGACGGTTTCGCGGCCAATGATGCGGCTGGTGTCAAAACCGGCCTTTGTGGCGAAGCTGACGCCTTGCGGTTGTTGCTGGACGGGTTCGTCTGGCACGCAGCCGGTCAAAGCAGTTGCGGCTGCGGCCGCAATAATCAGATTTTTCATGTCGGTTCCCCCCTAATATCGCGGGCGAGGGTAGTGATTTCGCGGCTATGGGGCAAACGAATACCACGCAAGGACGTCAGCGTCGTTCGGGAGGCGTTTAGACACAAAAAAACCGCCCTAACCAAGCGGCGGGCGGTGTTTTTTGATCATCGAAAGAGAGAATAGATTGTGTTCCTTATTAGGTTTGGCGGTGACTTACTCTCCCACGTCTTAAGACGCAGTACCATCAGCGCTAAGGCACTTAACGGCCGAGTTCGGGATGGGATCGGGTGTTTTGCTCTCGCTATGACCACCAAACCAAATAAAGAACACAAACCATCAACACCCGAAGGCGTTAATCCGCGAACCCGCCAGTTTTGCTGCGCAAAACTCGCTCCATTCGCTCTCGCCTTTGCTACGCAAAGACAAGTTAAGTCATATACACATATGTGTAGCTTTTGATTGATTGTCCGAGCAGAAGTCTCGCTTCTACTGGATCAAATCAAGCCTATCGAACAATTAGTACCAGTCAACTGAACGCATTGCTGCGCTTACATCTCTGGCCTATCGACGTAGTGGTCTACTACGGTTCTCAGGGATACCTTGTTTTGAGGGGGGCTTCCCGCTTAGATGCCTTCAGCGGTTATCCTTTCCGATCATAGCTACCCAGCACTACCGCTGGCGCGATAACTGGTCCACCAGTGGATCGTTCACCCCGGTCCTCTCGTACTAGGGGCAACTCCTCTCAAGTATCCTACACCCACGGCAGATAGGGACCGAACTGTCTCACGACGTTCTAAACCCAGCTCACGTACCTCTTTAAACGGCGAACAGCCGTACCCTTGGGACCTGCTCCAGCCCCAGGATGAGATGAGCCGACATCGAGGTGCCAAACGGTGCCGTCGATATGGACTCTTGGGCACCATCAGCCTGTTATCCCCGGCGTACCTTTTATCCGTTGAGCGATGGCCCTTCCACTCGGGACCACCGGATCACTATGACCGACTTTCGTCTCTGCTCGTCTTGTCAGACTCGCAGTCAGGCTGGCTTCTGCCATTGCACTCAACGACCGATTTCCGACCGGTCTGAGCCAACCTTCGCGCGCCTCCGTTACTATTTGGGAGGCGACCGCCCCAGTCAAACTACCCGCCACACAGGGTCCCGGATCCGGATAACGGACCGCGGTTAGACATCAAGCAGAACAAGGGTGGTATCTCAAAGGAGGCTCCCCAGAGACTGGCGTCCCTGGTTCAAAGCCTACCACCTATTCTGCACATGTTGTGCCTGATGCCAGTGTGAAGCTGTAGTAAAGGTGCACGGGGTCTTTCCGTCTAACCGCGGGAAGCCGGCATCTTGACCGGCAATTCAATTTCGCTGAGTCGATGTTGGAGACAGCGGGGAAGTCGTTACGCCATTCGTGCAGGTCGGAACTTACCCGACAAGGAATTTCGCTACCTTAGGACCGTTATAGTTACGGCCGCCGTTTACCTGGGCTTCAATTCGGAGCTTGCACTCCTCCTTTTAACCTTCAGGCACCGGGCAGGCGTCAGACCCTATACGTCGTCTTACGACTTCGCAGAGCCCTGTGTTTTTAGTAAACAGTCGCCACCCCCTGGTTTGTGCCCCCAGTCAATACTTGCGTAGAAACTGGGCCTCCTTCTCGCGAACTTACGGAGGTATTTTGCCGAGTTCCTTCAACATCGTTCTCTCAAGCGCCTTGGTATTCTCTACCAGTCCACCTGTGTCGGTTTAGGGTACGATCTCATGGAGGGCTATTTCCAGGAACCTCTAAACGGCCTCCCCAATCCGATAAGGGGAAACAATCTTCGAGATCCGTCACCATCTCCTGGCCCAGGAATATTAACCTGGTTCCCATCGACTACGC
>CANLOU010000001.1:505000-1365325 GCA_947492995.1 uncultured Litoreibacter sp.
AGACAAGGTCGTCACGCTGCAAAAGCTCCTCACTCATCTGGAACGGTTCAAAGTTCAGGCGGTCGTCGAGTTCGCTGTCCTCATCAACCAGTTCGACGGTCATCGACCCCATATGGGTGGACAGCTGCTCCATCACGCCGGTGGCTTTCATGTCCTCCGGGACAATGCTTTGCGCAAAGGCGCCTGTTGTGGAGAGGCTGATACACAGGGCGAGCAGGCTCGCGGTTCGGTTCATCATAGTCGTTCCCTTAAATTTATAGAGTCTGTTTTGCGGGAGATGTCGTTTTGTGCGGAAGACGCCGTTCCGGCGCTAAGATCTGGCCTTTTGGGGGAGCAGGACGCGGCCACGCGCGGCCAGCAGCCCGACGATAACGCCGAGGTAAATCAGCGGCTCCAGTTCCCATACCCTTTGCACCATTACGTAGTGGACGGCGCCCAGCAGGATCGCGGGATAGGCCAGCTTGTGAATGTTTTGCCAAATGCGCGGCCCATATTTCTTGATGGCCGCGTTGTTCGAGGTCGCCATGACCGGGATCAGGATGATGAACGCCGCCATGCCGATGGTTATGTAGGGGCGTTTCACAATGTCTGACCACATCAGCGCCCAGTTCCATTGCAGGTCCAGCCACAGCCATACCCCAAGATGAAGGGTGACATAGAAGAAGGTCAGATGCCCCAGCGCGCGGCGGAATTTGATGAGCTTCAACTTGAAGAAGTCGCGCAGCACGCGGATCGACATGGTGGCAATGAAGAATTGCAGGGCCAGTTCCCCCAGCCAGTGTTCGATCGTCTTCGCGGGGTCGATGCCAAGGCTGCTGCCAAACAGGTCATAGGTCCCGCTTAGCGCAAGGGCGACACCCACGATGATGTAGATCCCCGGGGCCGCGCCCAGCAGATAGACCAGCCATTTCGGAATGGGGCGCAGGATAAGGTTGATACGTTCGGATGTGGTCAGGGCATGGCTCATGCCTTACCTTGGCGGACCCTTAGTATAGATGCTATTAAAATTCCCATGCCGATTAACAAAATCGGCATCGCAACCGCGTCAATCCACAGCACGTAGGCCCCCAGCCCGACCGCACTCAACGAGACAACCGCCAACGGGGTAAAGCAGCACAGGCCGCCCAGAACCGCCGCGATCAGGCCAATCCGGAACCATTTGTCAGACAGCATCAGAAGAACTTGGCGAGGTCCATGCCTTCATACAGGCCAGCCACTTCTTCTTCGTACCCGTTGAATTTCAGCGTCGGGATACGCTTGGCCAGCAAACCGCCGCCAACGCGCCGCTCGGACGCCTGGGACCAGCGCGGGTGATCCACGTCCGGGTTTACATTACTGTAGAAACCATATTCGGGCGCGTTAATCATATTCCAGCTGGTTTCAGGCTGCTCGTCGGTCAGTCTGATCTTCACAATGGATTTGATCGACTTGAAGCCGTATTTCCACGGAACCACCAAACGCATTGGCGCGCCGTTCTGATTTGGGATGTCTTTGCCGTAGATGCCGGTGGCCATCATTGTCAGGGGGTGCATTGCCTCGTCCAGCCGCAGGCCCTCGCGGTAGGGCCATGGGATGAAGTTACGTTTCTGGCCCCACATCTCTTCTGGGCGGACCAGCGTTTCAAACGCCACGTATTTTGCACCATCCTGTACACCCACCATATTCAGCAGGTCGGCCAGCTCGAACCCGTTCCACGGAATTATCATCGACCAGGCTTCGACGCAGCGGAACCGGTAGATGCGTTCCTCAACGGTCATGTTGGCCATGATGTCTTCGTAGGAATAGGACCCGGGCTTGTCGACCATCCCCTCGATCTCGATCTTCCAGGGCGAGGTCGTCAGCGCGCCCGCGTATTCCGAGGGGTCCGTCTTGCCGGTGCCAAATTCATAGAAGTTGTTGTAGTTGGTGATTTCGTCCCACTTGTTGGGCTCTTCATCGGTCGAAAACTTCGAGGCCGCTGCAAAAGCAGGCCCCGCGATGCCGCCCGCCGCCAGCGCCGCCGCACCTGTCATAAACTTGCGCCGGTTGAAGAACACTTCCGCAGGGGTGACGTCGGACCAGCTTAGGTCGGATTTGTAACGGTTAGCCATGGGATTCCTCACTTTGTTGGCACACCCTATGGCGGGCCGGACCCGATTCACAAAGAGAAACCCGCCAACCTCACGAAGATGTTGGAATTGGGTGAGGGGGTCAGCCCCCCGGGAAAAACTCCGCTGGTGTCTTCATAGAGGGTAGCGCCCGCATCCGCGAAAGCCAGTCCTGCAAGGCCGGGGTCGCCTCCAGCCCGGCCTCCGCAAGCCATTGAGTATAGCCCCAGACAGCGCAATCCCCGACGCCGGGGCTGTCGCCATGCATAAAGGGCGCGCCGCCAAGCAGCTTGGCGAAGGTGCGGCAATCCGTGTGGAAGCGGTCGGTAAGCCAGTCGATCACCTCGGGCGCGAAGCCCGCGTTGTTGACCCGTCTGGCCTCTTTCAATTGTGGGACGCACATGCCGATGCGGTTGGCCTCCCACATCAGGATCGACCGCGCACGTTGCAGGCCCTCGGGGGTCTGCGCGCCAAGCCCGTCAAACCGCGTGGCCAGCGCCAACAAGATCGCGCCCGATTGGGTGTGCGCCGCGCCGTCCATCATCAGCAAGGGCACTTCGGCCAAGGGGCTGGCGGCAAGGAAGTCCTTGGGCCGGGTCGAGGGCTCCGCCCAGATGTCTATATATACTGTCTCATGTGGCAGGCCCGCCAGGGACAGCGCCAGGGCGACTTTGCACGCATGCCCCGAGTCCGGATGGCCATATAATGTCAGCGCGGCCATGCTCAGCGCCTGTCGCCAAGGTCGGGGTACAGCTCAATCAGCGGAACCGACTTGCCGGTGTCCTGCACAATGCGCACATGCTCGCGTTTCAGCTGGCGGGGTTCGGGCACGCCCACGGAATGGGCAATGGTCTCCACCTCTTTGACAATGTTGTCGGCGTAGCGGGCCACCTTCTTGTACTTGTCCTCGGGCACCAGCCCCTTCTGGAACCGCAGGTCATGGGTGGTGATGCCGGTGGGGCAGGTGTTCATGTTGCACTTCATCGCCTGAATGCAGCCCAGCGAGAACATGAAGCCCCGCGCCGAGGTCACAAAGTCCGCGCCCGCCGCCAAGGCCCAGGCCACGTCGCCCGGCACCATCAGCTTGGCCGATGCCACCAGCCGGATGCGGTCTTTCAGCCCGTGGTCCCGTAGCAGGTTGGCCACCTCCGGCAGGGCCTCCTTTATGGTGACCCCCACCAGATCCATCAACGGCAGCGGGGACGCCCCCGTCCCCCCTTCGCCGCCATCCAGGGTGATGAAGTCCGGGGCCAGGTCGTCGCCGCGCCGCTTGACCGTGTCCAACAAGTCGCGGAACGGCTGCGCCGCGCCAAACACCGTTTTGATGCCGACGGGCTTGCCGGTCACCTTGCGAATGTGGGCCAGCATGTCCAGCAGGTCGTCCCAGTCGTCAATTTCGACGTGGCGGTTGGGGCTGATGCTGTCCTGGCCCATGTCGATGCCGCGTATCTCGGCAATCTCCGCCGTGATCTTGGCGCCGGGCAGGATGCCGCCTTTGCCGGGCTTGGCCCCTTGCGCCAGCTTCAGCTCGAACATCTTCACCTGCTCGTGGGCCGCGACCTTGCGCAGCTTGTCGTCGTCCAGCCGGCCTTCCTTGTCGCGCACGCCATATTTCGCGGTGCCGATCTGGAACACGATGTCGGCGCCGCCTTCAAGGTGGTAGGGCGACAGCCCGCCCTCGCCTGTGTTCATCCAGATGCCCGCCTGCTTGGCGCCCTGCGACAGGGCCAACACGGCGGGTTTCGAAATGGCGCCGTAGCTCATCCCAGAGATGTTGAAGAACGAGCCCGCCACGTAGGGCTGCGCGGCCCCCGGCCCGATCATCATCGGCTCGGACTTGGCAAACTGGTTGTCCAGGGGCGGGAACGGCGCGTTCACAAAAATCGGTGTGCCCACGACAGACAGGTTGCGGGTCGATCCGAACGCCACCGTGTTGCCCTTGCCCGACACCGCGCGTTTCACCCAGTCGCGCTGGGCGCGGTTGAACGGCAGTTCCTCGCGGTCCATGGCAAAGAAATACTGGCGGAAGAACTCTCCCAGCTCGGTGAACAAATGCCGGAAGCGGCCGATGACGGGGTAGTTGCGCCGCACCGCGTCCTCTGTCTGGGACCGGTCGATGACAAACAGCACCATGACCACCAACACGCCGACGCCCACCACCACGATGAACGTAATCGCCATGAACTGCACAATGCTGCCTGCCCAATCAATCATTCCGTGCCGCCCCTATATAAGTTTCGCGCCAATCTGGCAGACGCAGCGGGAAGGGCAAGCCCGCTACACAGAAAAACGGCCTCCCCGCCTGAAGGGAGGCCGTATCAAAACCGGGATCCGTGGAAGATTGGAACCCGGCCCGATGTCTGATGTCTTTACAGGTTGCGTTCAGCCGCCGAGTCGTTGCTCAGGGCAAGCCCGGCCTGGATCGCCTGAACGTCGATATTGCGGGAGCGCACCAGCTTCAGGTTGGTCTCCGCAGGGGAGGAGTTGGCCAGCGCCATTTCCCGGACCGCCTCAACAAAATTGCCGGTGGATGTCTCGCCGACAATGGTTTCAGCAGCGGAAGAGTTGCCCTGTGCAAAGAAGGCCAGCACGTCTGATACGTCGGCAGAAGCGGGGGCGGCGAAGGACAGTGCAGCGATGGCGGATGCGATTACGGTTTTCATTTCAAGTCTCCAGTTTTTTGTCATGTGCCTTGCGGCGGTTGGGATAATCGGCGGTGTGCCGGTTGATGAAGCGAACATGCGCCCCGCACCCCGCCCAATCCATGCACCCAGTATGATGATTTGTGACATTTGCCCGCAGACCTGAACGCATATCGCCAAAGCATGACGGCCAGATGTCAGGGCAGTGGGCAACACGCTATCTGGACGCTAAACGACTGAAATATGGCGGCAATCTTGCGCTTCTTTCTGCTTCAAATATGCAAATCCAACAGCGCAAAACGTGAGTCGGCCAACCAAAAAGGCCGGACCTCTCAGCCCGGCCTTCTGGTCAAGTGCAACGCGCGTCAGTGGACGGTCGCGTCATCCGGCTTGGGCCTGTTGGAGGCCGACAACCGGTCCCCCACAATCAACCCATCCGCCCCGGCGCTGACCTCGATGGTTGTCCCATCCAGAATGTCACCGGCCAGGATCATCTCGGCCAGCTGGTCCTGCAACGCCCGCTGGATCACCCGCTTCAATGGCCGCGCACCAAAGACGGGGTCATACCCCTCATCGGCCAGCCATTTGCGCGCGCCGTCATCCAGATCAAGCGTGATCTTGCGCGACGCCAGACGTTTGTCCAACTGCGCCAACTGAATGTCGACAATCCCCGCCATGTCGTCACGGGCAAGGCGGTCAAAGATGATCGTCTCGTCCAGACGGTTCAGGAATTCAGGCCGGAAATGGGCGCGGACCGCGTCCATCACATCCCGCTTGGCGTCCGAGCTGTCAGACCCTTCCGGCAGCTGGCTCAACGCCTGCGCCCCAAGGTTGGACGTCAGGATAATCAGCGTCTGCTTGAAATCCACCGTGCGGCCCTGACCATCGGTCAGCACCCCGTCATCGAGCACCTGCAACAGCACGTTGAACACATCGGGGTGCGCCTTCTCGACCTCGTCGAACAGCACGACCTGATATGGACGGCGGCGCACGGCCTCCGTCAACACGCCGCCCTCGTCATAGCCGACATAGCCCGGAGGGGCCCCGATCAGCCGCGCCACCGCGTGTTTCTCCATGAACTCCGACATATCAATGCGCACCATCGCGCTGTCGTCGTCGAACAGGAATTCGGCCACGGATTTGGTCAGCTCGGTTTTACCCACGCCGGTTGGCCCAAGGAACAAGAAGCTGCCCAAAGGCCGGTTCTCGTCATTCAGGCCCGCCCGCGCGCGTCGCACCGCATTGGCCACGGATTTGACCGCCTGACGCTGCCCGATGACCCGCTTGCCGATGGCGTCTTCCATCCGCAGCAGCTTGTCGCGCTCGCCTTCCAGCATTTTCGAGGTCGGGATACCCGTCCAGCGTTCCACGACTTGCGCAATCTGTTCCGGCCGCACGGCCTCCTCGACCACGACGTCGCCTTCGGAGGCCTCGGCCTCCGCCAGCTTCTTCTCCAGATCGGGGATCACGCCGTAGGACAATTCGCCCGCCTTGGCCAAATCGCCATCGCGTTTGGCGATGTCCAACTCAGCCCGCGCCCGGTCCAGCTGTTCTTTCAGCTCCCGCGCGCCTTCCAGCTTGTCGCGTTCCGACTGCCAGCGCGCCGTCATCTCCGACGACTTCTCCTGCAGGTCGCCCAGTTCTTTTTGCAAGGCAATCAGCCGGTCTTTGGAGGCCGCATCGTCTTCCTTCGACAGCGCCACTTCCTCGATCTGCAACTGCATGATCTGGCGGTCCAGCGCGTCCAATTCCTCGGGCTTGCTGTCCACTTCCATCCGCAGGCGGCTGGCCGCCTCGTCCATCAGGTCAATCGCCTTATCCGGCAAAAACCGGTCGGTGATATAACGGTGCGACAGCGTCGCCGCCGACACCAAGGCGCTGTCCGAAATCCGCACCCCATGGTGCAGCTCGTACTTTTCCTTGATGCCGCGCAGGATGGAAATGGTGTCCTCCACCGTCGGCTCCTCCGCCAACACAGGCTGGAACCGCCGCGCAAGCGCCGCGTCTTTTTCGACATGCTTGCGGTATTCATCCAACGTGGTGGCACCCACGCAATGCAATTCGCCCCGCGCAAGCGCAGGCTTCAGCAGGTTCGACGCATCCATCGCGCCCTCGCCCTTTCCCGCGCCCACAAGCGTGTGCATCTCGTCAATGAACAGGATGATTTCGCCCGCGGCATCCGTGACCTCGTTCAGGATCGCCTTCAAGCGTTCCTCAAACTCGCCCCGGTACTTCGCGCCCGCAATCAACGCACCCATATCCAGCGCCATCAGCTTCTTATTCCGCAGCGATTCAGGCACGTCGCCATCCACAATCCGCAAGGCCAGCCCTTCCGCAATGGCGGTCTTGCCCACGCCCGGCTCACCGATCAAAACAGGGTTGTTCTTGGTGCGGCGGCTCAGCACCTGCATGGTGCGCCTGATCTCTTCGTCACGGCCAATAATGGGGTCAATCTTGCCCGCCCGCGCGCGTTCCGTCAGGTCCATCGCGTATTTCTTCAATGCGTCATAGCTGTCCTCGGCGCTCGCCGAATCCGCCGTCCGCCCCTTGCGCACGTCATTGATCGCCGCGTTCAGCTCTTGGGCCGACACGCCGCCCGCCTCCAACGCGTCCCGCGCTTTGGATTTGACCATGCACAAGGCGGTCAGCAGCCGCTCGACCGGCACAAAGCTGTCCCCGGCCTTGCCGGCCAGCTTTTCGGCCTCGGCCAAAACCTTGCTGGTCTGCGCGTCCAGATACACCTGCCCCGCGTCGCCCGAGACCCGCGCAACCTTGGACAAGGCCAGATCCACGGCCTCCAGCACCCGCGCGGGCTGGCCGCCAGCGGCGGTAATCAGGTTGGACGCCAAGCCCTGCTCGTCATCCATCAAGGCTTTCAGAAGATGCTCCGGCGACAGACGCTGGTGGTCTTCGCGGGTGGCAATCGTTTGGGCCGCTTGTATGAAACCGCGCGACCGTTCGGTGAATTTCTCTAAATTCATCGGTATTTTCCTTTCACAAAGCGTTTGTCCGTCCCGCGCCCGCCAGGCAGCACGCGGAGGCAACAAACCTCGATCCGTAGATGGGGTGCCGATCCCATAACCGCAAGATTTGCGGGGAAAATTATCAACAGTGATTCACAAACAGGTGAATCCCCTTACAAACCGGCGGAAGCCGTTTACCTTAACGTCAATGAAGGCGAAAAGGAGAAATTCCATGAGCAGCTACAAAACAGAAGTCCAAAACCTGCACTACAACGCGGCCACAAGGTCATTCGACGCGATGGTCGTCATGTATGAGGGGTCCGAGGCGACAAGATACCCCACCTCCCTGCGCCTCCCGATCGACAGCGATTTCAGCTTCGTGTCCCATAAATTGGTGGCGCAGGCCAAGAAACACAGGGCGCGCAACGCCAACCATCTGGTGTCGCGCACGCCAACCGGGCAAAGCAAGCTGGCCCATCTGGGCGATCTGGCGCGCCAGTTGACGGACAGCTTCAGCTTCAACGCGGGCCAACGCGCCGCTTGACGGCAGCCTAGAACAGGATCAATCAGGGCCGACCAGAAGTGGGAGGCCCTTTTTCATGCCAAATGCAGTTGCCGATGACCGTCTTATCGTGGCCCTTGATGTGCCAAATGCGCTCGAAGGGTTGAAACTGGCGGAAAGCCTCGGCGACGCGGTGTCCTTCTACAAAATCGGCCTCGGCATGCTGACCACGGGGGGGCTGGCGCTGGCCAATGAGCTGAAACAGGAACACGGCAAACGCATCTTCCTCGACATGAAGCTGTTCGACATCTCCGCCACGGTAGAGGCCGCCGTGCGTGGCCTCGCGCAGTTCGACCTCGATTTCCTGACGGTCCATGGCGATCCGCATGTGGTGCGCGCCGCCAAGGAAGGGGCCGCAGGCAGCAAACTCAAAATCCTTGGCGTCACCATCCTGACCTCGCTGGACCGCGCGGACCTTGAAGCGAGCCTTATCAAACCGGGCGATATGCAGGATTTGGTGTTAGAGCGCGCGGGCAACGCCTTTAACGCAGGCGCTGACGGGATCATTGCATCCCCGCAAGAAGCCGCCGCCATCCGCGCGCTGCCCGAAAGCAAGGGCCGCCTGATCGTCACGCCCGGTGTCCGCCCGACGGGCGCTGCGCTGGGCGATCAAAAGCGCGTCGCAACGCCCGGCCAAGCGATCAAAGACGGGGCCGATCACATCGTGGTGGGCCGCCCCATCTGGCAAGCCGCAAGCCCATCTGAAGCCGCCCAAGCGGTCCTGTCTGAACTGGCCTAAAGCCCACCGTTCAAATTGCGCTTACAGTCCTGGGGCGGCTTGCCGGAATGGCTCATCGCCGCCACCCCGCATTTGGCGCAGCGATATTCGACAAACCGGCCATTGCGGTCGCCAGTCGCTGACCAGTCACAGGTTTTGCGTTTGGTCAGCTTCGACCATAACGGGTCCAATCGCGCCGAGGCCTCGTCCTGCGCGGTCTTGCGGCCCCATATGGCCCAGACAAAATACAGGGCCACAAGCCCAACGGTAATCAGTATTGGCATGGCGTCATCATGGGGAAAAAGTCACCCAGCTGCCAATAGAAAATGGCCTTCCCCCGTCAGGAGGAAGGCCAGCAATCTAGTCAAGCTCTGAGGTCACGGTCTGTGGGAGGCCAAACCATGACCGCTCAGATCTTAGTTCTCGGCAGGCGAGTCGTTGGTCAGCGCGAACATGGCGCGGATTTTCGATACGTCGACGTTCCGTGCGCGGTCAAAGTTCACAAAGTTCTCCGCCGGGCTGTCATTTGTCAGCGCCAGTTGGCGAGTGGAGCCGATGACGTCGCCGGACGATGTTTCTCCCACGATGCGCTCTGCAGCGGAGTCGTTGCCCAATGCGAAAAACGCTTGGGCGTTCGAGACGTCTGCAGCTGCAGGAGCAGCGAAGGACAGGGCGAGAGCGGCGGATGCGATGATGGTTTTCATGATGTATTCTCCAGTTTGGTGCCTTGCGGCGATTGTGTGTGTTTGGCTGTTATGCCGTTTGATGAGAACAGTATGCGCCAAGTTCTGGATAACCTGAATTCACCACGGCGTGAGAATATGCCACGCTTGGTGCGCATACGCACAAACTGGGTTCGGCCCCGCGAAAGCCATAACGCGGCCGTGAGAACCGGTTCACAAAGCGTGAGGCGGGTGAAATATGACCGCCACTGCGGCTTCTTTCTGCAAAAAAATATGCCTGCACACGCGCGTCTCTTCGAATCGTTCGCTGCACTGCGTCGCCTCTCAATCAACCTCTTATAAGAAAAACAAACCCCCGGGGCGCATGCGCCTCGGGGGTTTTCAATGTAGCAGCCTCACGTCCGACAGATCGTCAGTCGTCGTTGATATCCGTTTCCCAGATCTTGGCATTTCCACCCCGCGCGCCGAACAGCTTTCGCATCGCGATCCAGGCCACCAGCGCCAGCAGCCCAAAGATCACCAGCGTGATCGGCAATGACCCCGCCAGATAGGACCCGATGCCCCCGTCAAACAGGAACACAAACCCCATCACGCCTGCGGCAATCGCAAAGCCCAGCAAGATGTAGCCGGGTGCGAGGATTTCCAAAATCCCCAGCGCAATGGCCGCCGCAAACCAGACCCAATACTCAGACCAGCCCATCACTTGCGTCCTTTCAGCAATCCAAAGGCGTCGCCGAAGGCGTCCAGCACATTTGAGGGCAGCAATATAGTCTGCTTGCCCGCGCCTTCGCCCACGGCCGTCAAGGCCTCGACCTGCTTCAGCGCCACTTGGTACTGCGCGGCCTCCAGCCCGTTCTCGGCAATCGCTGCGGCCACAACGCCCGTTGCATAGGCCTCGGCATCCGCCTGCACGCGCCGCGCCTTGGCCAGCTGTTCCGCGGCGTACAACTCCGCATCCGCGTTCAGCTCCACCGACCGTTTCGAGCCCTCGGCCTCCGTCACCTGCGCGCGCCGCGCGCGTTCCGCGTTCAGCTGCTGCAGCATGGCAGCGCGGGTGGCCTCGTCCAGGTTGACGTCCAGAATCTCGGCGCGGGTCACCTCGATGCCCCAGTCGTCCACCACCTTCTCCAGCGACCCTTGGATGCGGACAATCAGCTGCGACCGGTTGGATTGCACCTCGTCCAGCTCCAACGTGCCAATCTCCGAGCGCACAATCCCCGCCACCGTCGTCGCAATCGCGGCGTCAATGTCGCGGATCCGGTACACGGTCTTCTCCGGCTCGATGATGCGGTAAAACACCGACGTCTCCACCTGCACCAGCACGTTGTCCGCCGTGATGGCGTCCTGCCGGTTGATCGGCAGCTGGCGTTCCAGAATGGAGATCTTATGCGCCACGCGGTCGAAAAACGGGACGATCAGGTTGATCCCCGGCTTCAGCACGGATCGCAGCTTGCCAAACCGCTCTACCACGAATTTCTGCGACTGCGGCACGATGCGCACCGCCGACAGGATGACCACCACGATCAGCACAAACAGCAGCAGCAGCCAGCCGCTGCTCCCTAAAAAGTCGAAAATCGCCTGCTCAATATCCATAAAAATCCCTCTCTTTCCCTCTACATATGGGGGTTTTCCGGCCAAATAGAAGCGAAAACCCCCAAAATTGCACCGAACGCACCGCTCATGGCGCGTTAACCACACTCCGGTATCCCCCCGCGCAAACGCAGCAAAACAAGGGCCCGCGCCATGACCGACGTCACTCATATCCCGCTCGACCGCATCGCCGCCGAGGAGCTCCCCCGCGACCGCTCCAAATCTGACGCCGACGCCGATCACGAGCTGTATCTCTCCGTCATGCTCGACGGGCTGCGCCAGCCCATTGAGGTGTGGAAATTCGTCGAGGACGAGGATTACGGGCTCATCGCGGGGCACCGCCGGCTGGCCGCCGTCAGGCGGCTGTTTCAAGAGACGCAGGACCACGACCGCTGGGGCACCATCCCCGCCTTCATCCGCACGCCCAAAGGGGTGCCCGACGCCCTCGCCCAGATGATCGCGGAGAACGAGATACGCGCCGACATCTCGCCCTGGGACCGCGCCCGCTTCATCATCACCACGCTGGACCGGGAGTTCTTCAAAACCGCAGACGAGGCCATCGACGCCGTGCACCCCCGCGCCTCCGACGTCAAAAAGCGCCGCCTGCGCGCCACCGTCATGGCGGTGGAGACCTTCATCGACCAGTTCCGCGATGCCCATGAATTGTCCGAACGCCGCCTGCTACGCCTCGGCGCTCTCATCCGCGCGGGGTTGGAGGATGTGGCCAAAGCCGCGATCCAACGCCACCGCCCCAAAACCACAGAACAGAAATGGCAGATCATCGCCCCCATCATTGACGAGGCCGAACAGGTCCTCGCCGGCAGCCCCCGCCTCAAACGCCCCCACAATCCCAAGCGCCTGCATCACGTCAGCAAGGACCTTCATATCAGGCGCGAAATGCGCAAAGACGGCTGGGCGTTGATTTTGACAGGCCCCAAAGCCACCGGCGTCGCCACCGAACAAGCCTTGGACGAGGTCATCCGCTGGATGGTGGGGGACTAGCTTAGCCGCTAAACAAAAGAGATAGACAACGAGAGGGCAACTTAGCCTAAGCGTTCAAAATTAGAGTTCATGGTTGCAAGTATGGTTGGCTTAGCAAATCAGAGAAGCTTCATTTGTATCATTACATTGTTCTCCAAGATTAAGTTGGGGAAACTGCATAAATAAACGAATTGCTTGAAAAGTGTCAAATAAGTCTTATGATGACTTTGATTCCAAATCACGTTCATTTTATATCACAGCTTTAATTCAATGACAGAGAACCCCACTGAGAATAATGTTCAGCGCGTTAGCGACGTCGAAAACGTAGAAAGTAATGCCGTAGAAACTGGTGAAATAACTAGTACTACGGTCGCCAAAGTCGAGGGCTTTCTGGAACGGCTTGGTAAGGCAATAAAAAATGGCAAGACTATTTCTCTATTCGCTCTGGGGATCTTAGGGCTAGTGGGATATAGCGCATGGGAAATTAAAGGAAAAGAATGGGCTGAGAGCTTCATTAGATCAACTATTTCGACTAGCTCGACCGAAAACCGAAAGATCGTTTTAGATGCGCTGTTTGAAATTAATGCACTTGAGATAGAAAAACGAATGGAGGAGATCGAAGGCGATACAAATACGAATCAAGTAAGGATTGCTTCTAATAGTCTTGCTGAGATACTTAGCAAAGACGTAAGCGCCCTTAAAGTCGGCTTGTCAGATTTAGAAATAGACATGGCCAATCAAGCCAGCCTTTTTTCAAGCACAATTGACTCGTGGCAGAGTTTTGAATTTTACCGCTACTTTCCGTCTAAGAAAAACGAAGAAGAGCAATGGGTTGCTGATATTGCAAAACCAGCAGTTTCAAAACTTGAACATGACATTATTGCCTCTCCGAATGACCACTTAAGGCTCTATTTCTTTGCAGAAAGGCGGTCTGCGGGAGGTTATAGAAGTATAAATAGGCAAGCGATGCGTGGTCTTAAAGTCGGAAGCAAGGACCTCCATTTCTCGCGAGTAAAATATGAAGGAGAAGACATTCCTCTATTTTGCTACACAAAGCTTGCGGCCAATTCTGCTGAAGGCTTTGGTGGAATAATGTCGACCGGGATATCCCCAACGTCTCCAAGGCTAGTCAGGCTGGGAATTATCCTTGAAGAAGCCAACTTAGACGTGGAGTTTCGATACAAAATTTTTGTTGTTTCGACTAAGACAAAACCCTCTGAAAACGACTGCAAGGCGATCTGATGAAAGCTCCTAAATTCATGACACTTGCATGCGCTTTGTTGCTTGTAGTAACCAATATGGCTTCGCAGGTTACTGCAGAAACTTGGAAATCTACCGGATTAGGAGGAGTAATATATACCACGAACAATCAGGTGGGGGATGCAGGTAGCGTCGAAACAGGGATGAACTGGAGTGGCTTTAGGTTTGGAGGGCGTGAAACAGTTTTATCTTTGATTGAAGTTGGTCCATTGGTCGACTCTCGACTAGGAACATCTCCTTTGTCTGACGTAAAACGAAACGAAGATGGATCTGTTTCGACTTTTGATTATTCATTGCAAGAGGTTTGGGATGTAGTTTCAACTGATCTAAATGTGATTGCAGTAATACCGGTTGGATACTTGGAAAGAGGTGGAATTCCGCAGATTGCTGGTCTTATTAGGATTGACGGTAAAAATAAGAACCCATTAATGCACGCCCCAACACTAACAAATGTGTTCTGTTTAGACAACATTCTCCGTCGTGAAAGCCGCGGTCTAGTGGGCCCAGAAGTCGCTCAATGGCATTATACTTACCCAGTTCGTTACGACGCCAGAAAGAAGTATCAATATGTTAGTGGCTTATCGGCTGTTGTTTTAGATCAAGAGGGTTATAGCGCACAAGTTCAAGAAAACGAGTTTGAAGCCTGTGAAAACTTGATTCAAAGCGGGCCAAGAATTATTGAACCTCGTCGAAGACTAGGAGAAAACGGTTTAGTTGATCGAAGATCAACTGAAATTCGCATAAACGATCAAGAATGGGGGTATCGAGCATCACGAACTGTACTGTCGTTTGACCTTCGAGGTGAATTAACAGTCATGTCATCGCGCGGACCGGCGAAATTATCGTATTTTGCTGATGTTATTGAAAATCCCGGGTTTTACCGAAGTTCACCTAGCAATTGTCAAAAAGAAGAAATGAAATCCGGTGGGGATGGCCCCACCAATGCGTCTGGAAAAAGAACACCACGGACAAAGGCCTGCGAGTATTGGGCGATCGGACTGACCTCTTTTGAACACAGTGGGTTTATATTGAGAACCAGCGCTAATCCTAATGCAAAGCCATACAAGTTCGGAATGGTTGATCGCACAATTCCTAGTGCGTTAGTCTTGCGCAAGCGATAAGTTGGTTGGCGAGCTTTCAGCGAAAAGCTTAGATAGAACAAGATTGTTTTCCGCCGCCACCACCCAAAACCCAAGTTAACAACCCCCTAACAAAAAATCAAAATACAAACAAAATCAGTATGATACACGATCCGGCGCATGCGTCGGATGCCGTATCCGGGGCCCCGACCCCTTACAGCGGCCAGGTATCGGACACCCGGTAGCCCTCCGGCCAGGGGTCGCTCGGGTCCACCAAAATCTCGTGGTGACCCGTGATCCATGCCCGGCCCTTGATCGTCGGCACGATGGCCTCCCGCCCGCCAACCCGGCCCTCGCCCGCGATCCGGCAGTCAAACCGCCCCCCGATGATCGACCGGCTCACATAGCGGTCGCCCACTCCCATCAGCCCCCGCGCCCTCAGCACCGCCATCCGCGCCGACGACCCCGTCCCGCAAGGGGAGCGATCAATCTTGCCCGGGTCAATCACCACCGCGTTGCGCCCCGTCAACGCGCCCCCCTCCTGCGCCAGCGCCCCCGCGAACTGGCAAAAGGAGATGAAGTCCCAGTCCATATCAGGATGCGAGAACCCAACCTGCTCGTTCGCGGCCCTCGTGATCCGCGCCCCCATCGCCGCAATGTCGCGCCCCTCGTCCGGCGAGATCGAGAACCCCAGCGCCGCCGCGTCCACGATGCAGTAGCTGTCCCCGCCAAAGGCCGTGTCCACCGTCAGGGTCCCGCCCCCCTCTACCTCCAACGCCACGCCCAGCTTGTCCGCGAAGGAGGCCACGTTGGTGATCTCAATCGCCTCCGCCTTCCCGTCCCGGCAGGTCGCCCGTATCGCGACCAGCCCCGCCGCGGCCTCCAGGTAAAACACCGTCTCCGGCTCCACCATCGGCACGATCCCCGTCTCAAGGCAGACCGTCGCCACGCAGATAGAGTTCGACCCCGACATCGGCGGGATATGCACCGGCTCCATCGTCAGGAACCCGGTCGCCGCCCGCGCGTCCCTCGGGGGCACCAGCATGTTTACATGCTTAAACACTCCGCCCCGCGGCTCGTTCAACATCAGCCGGTGCAACGCGCCGTCCGCCGCCAGCCAGTCCCGCTGCGCCCATAACGTGTCCCCTGGCGGCGGCGCGACGCCCCCGACAATCACGGTGCCCACCTCGCCCTCGGCATGCGCCGAGACCACCTGAATGCTGTCCATCCGACCCTCCGTGTCAGCAGACATCATCAAACCGGCCCGCCCCCGCTGTGCAGCACCAAAACGACATGCTAAATTGCCGCCCATGCCCGCGCTGTGCCGATCCTGCCTGACCCAATTCGACGACGCCCCCCGCTGCCCGTCCTGCGCGTCGCCGCGCGTGATCTCCCACCCCGAGCTGTTCGACCTGTCCATCGCTCACATGGATTGCGACGCTTTTTATGCCTCCGTCGAAAAGCGCGACAATCCTGATTTGCGCGACAAGCCGGTTATCATTGGTGGCGGCAGGCGGGGCGTGGTGTCCACCGCTTGCTACATCGCCCGCATCAAGGGGGTGCGCTCTGCGATGCCGATGTTTCAGGCGCTCAAGCTCTGCCCAGAAGCGACGGTCGTGCGCGGGCGGATGGATGTCTATGTTGCGGTCTCCAGGCAAATTCGGGCGATGATGGAAGACCTCACTCCCGCCATCGAGCCGCTGTCGCTTGACGAAGCCTTTCTCGATCTCACCGGCACCCAGCGGCTGCACCACGCGCCTCCCGTTGTCATGCTCGCAAAGCTGGTCAACCGCATGGAGGCCGAGCTTGGCATTTCCGGGTCGATCGGCTTGAGCCACAACAAGTTCCTCGCAAAGGTCGCCTCTGATCTGGACAAGCCTCGTGGGTTGTCGGTCATTGGCAAGGCGGAGACCGCCGACTTTCTACGTGACAAACCCGTTTCCATGATCTGGGGGGTCGGGGCGGTGACGCGGGAAAGTCTTGCCAAAGCCGGGATTCGGACCTTTGCTGATCTGCTGCGCTGGGACCGCAAAGATCTTGCCGTCCGTTTCGGGTCGATGGGCGATCGGCTGTGGCATCTGGCGCGGGGGCAGGACAGGCGCGCCGTGTCCGCCCACACGCCAGTGAAGGGCATCTCCAACGAAACGACCTTCAACGAGGACACGTCCAGCCTCGACATTCTCGACGGGCATATCTGGCGCATGTCCGAAAAGGTGGCTGATCGCGCAAAGGCGAAGGGGATCGCCGGGCGGGTGATAAATCTCAAGCTGAAAACATCCGATTTCAAACTGGTGACAAAGCGGCTGTCGCTCAGGGACGCCACGCAAATGGCGGATAAAATATACAGAACGGCGCGTGATTTGTTCGATCAAACCGGCGATCAAGGGCCCTATCGTTTGTTGGGCGTGGGCATTTCCGATCTGATCCCCGAGTCTGACGCAGACCGGTCAGGCGACTTGCTGGATCCCGAAGCAATCAAGCGATCAGACGCTGAGCGCGCCACGGATAAAATTCGCGAACGCTTTGGCCCGGATGCGATCACCAAAGGACGGGCGCTGCGCTAGCCGGTTTCCCATGTTCTGAAATATCCCGGGGGTTTGGGGGCTGGCCCCCATTCAGGCGGGGTTTGGGGGCTGGCCCCCAATGAAACGGAGTCTGGGGCAGCGCCCCAGGTCTGCGCGACAGCGCAAAAACATCACGCGTGCGCAGCACGCATTCTGGCGAAACGCTACTCGGCGGCCATACGCAGCTTCTTGCGCCCGATCTCGGCAATCTCGCCAACGACACGGTCCATCAACGCGCGGAAACTGTCAAAATTGCCGTTTGGCCGGACCCGCATCTCATTCATGTATAGCGCGCGGTCAATCTCGATCTGAACGGCATGCTGTCGCCGTGACGGGCGGCCATAATGTTGCGTCGTGAAGGCCCCTGCGAAAGGCGCGTTGCGGCTGACCCGCAATCCCGCATCAAGAAAGATCGTCTCGATCCGCTCTACAATCGCGCTGTCGGCGGCCGCGCCAAAGCGGTCTCCCAGCACGACCTCGGGGCGCGGCAGCCCGGTTTGGGTCACAGCGTCCACGGCCTCATGCGGCATGGAATGGCAATCAATCAGGATGGCCTCGCCAAAATCGCGCCGCGTGTCGCTGACCATTTCAGCCAGTTGGTCATGGTAAGGCCGCCAGTAGCCGGAAATGCGGCCATGGGCCTCGCTGAGTTTCAGCTTGCCACGATAGATCGCGCGCCCGTTGGAGACGACCCGGGGGATCACACCAAGCCCGCTGGCGATACGGGGGTTGTGGCTCACCTGCCGCACGCCTTCGATCACGGCAGGGTCCAGTTCGTCAGAGGCGCGGTTCAAGTCCAGATAGGCCCGCGGCATGGTCGCGGCCAGCAAGGGAGCACCATAGGAGGGCGCGGAGGCGATCAGCATGTCCATAAATGCGTCTTCAGAGGACCGTATCGCCAGCTCGTCCAAAACGGACCGACGCAGGAACGACCATGGGTAGGCACGTCCCGAATGCGGGCTTGCGAAGATCACCGAGGTGGTCTGCACATCGGGCAGGGACAGTTTGAACGCGTCTTTGGCCATGAAGGCTCCTTTGCACCAGACTATAGGGCTTTTTGCGCAGAGTTCAAAAGCCCTTGAACCGTATTCCGACTCCTTCTATAGAGCGCGGACCCCCCGTGCTTTGACGCGGGCCACAAGCTGTGGACTCGTCAGAAAATAGGGGTTAGATGGGCGCTTAGCTCAGTGGTAGAGCACTTCGTTGACATCGAAGGGGTCACTAGTTCGAACCTAGTAGTGCCCACCATCGAAATTCCGTCCGATCCCAGACATGGGCAGCGGGCATAACCGAAACCAGAAGGCGCTAGCGCGCTGGACGAAATGGAGAACTGATATGAAGGTCAAGAACTCGCTTCGCTCCCTCAAGTCGCGCCACCGGGATTGCCGGATTGTGCGCCGCAAGGGCCGCGTTTACGTGATTAACAAAACGCAGCCTCGCTTTAAGGCCCGCCAAGGGTAAAAGCGACGGTGACGTGAGATACGAAAAACCGCCCCTCGGGGGCGGTTTTTTTGTGGCCATAGTTTTGTTCAGACTCCAAAACGGGCCCCGCATCACCAGGGCCCGTCCCGACCCAATTTGAACTGGGTCTCTGGAGATGGATCAACCTATAGGGAATGGTCCATCGGTTGTGGGGTAACTTAGTTCTCGGCTGGCGAGTCGTTGGTCAGCGCGAACATTGCCCGGATTGCGGAAACGTCTACGTTCCGTGCGCGGTCAAAATTTACAGTGTTCTCTGCGGGGCTGTCGTTGACCAGTGCCAAAGAGCGCGCGGTGCCAACCGGATCACCGGTCGATGTGTCGCCAAGGATACGTTCGGCGGCACTGTCGTTGCTCAGTGCAAAGAAGGCTTTCGCGTTTGATACATCTGCTGCTGCAGGTGCGGCGAAGGACAGGGCGACGATGGCGGATGCGATAAGAGTTTTCATTTTGGTTTCTCCAGTTTGGTGTTGCCCGCTTGGGGCGTTGTGTGTGTCGGCGTCTGTGCCGTTTGATGAAACTAATATGCGCCTTCCTACCGGCCCCTTCAATGCACTCACGAACTGAATACGGTGTATCTCAGTGCGTGAATGCACATAAGGGGTGAGTTATGGACCACACCGTCACGCCAGCGTGAGGCACCGATCACAAACCGTGAGATGGTTGAAATCTGCTCAATGTCGCAAACAAAATGGCAGCCCCAACCGAATCCCCGCTACGCTTGGGCAACACCCCGATGACAGGATGCCCAATGCCAATTCACTTCACCAAAGCCGAGTTTGACACGCGCAAAGCTGCGGCAACGCAGGCGCTGACGGATGCGGGCCTGGACGCGCTTTTGATGTTTGCGCCGGAAAGCCAATACTGGATCAGCGGCTACGACACGTTCGGGTTCGCCATGTTCCAATCTATGGTTCTGACCCGCGACGGGCGGTTGGCGCTTTTGACCCGTATGCCGGACCTCCGGCAGGCCCAGCACACCTCGACACTGGCGCATGAAGACATCCATGTCTGGCATGAACGCGAAGGGGCAACCCCCGCTGATGACCTTAAAGGGTTGCTCGTCAAGCTCGGCGTCGCCAACGGCAGGGTCGGGATCGAGGGCCAGACCGCAGGCCTGACTGACTTTAACGGTCGCATGGTGCGCGAGGCTCTGGGCGATCTGGTCGAGGCCTCTGATCTGATCCGCGCCCTGCGCCGCCACAAATCCCCCGCGGAAATCGACATGCACCGCCGCGCCGCCGCCTTGTCGGATGACGCCTTTGATGCCGCTCTCGCGACAACGCGCGCCGGGGCGTTTGAAGGCGACATTCTTGCCGCCATGCAAGGTGCCGTGTTCAAAGGGGGCGGCGATTACGCCGGGAACGAATTCATCATCGGGTCGGGTGACGGGGCTTTGCTGTGCCGGTATTTCTCGGGCCGCAGGCATTTGGACAAAACCGATCAGCTGACGCTGGAATGGTCGGGGGCCTATGCCCGCTATCATGCGGCCATGATGCAAACGCTGATTATTGGCAAGGCCAGCCCGTCACAGCGCAAGATGCACCAGCTGGCCCAAACGGCTCTTGAGGCCTGCGAGGCCGCGATCAAACCCGGCAAACCAATGGGCGATGTGTATGCAGCGCACGCAAAAGTTTTCGATCAGGCCGGCCTAGGCCACGCCAGGTTGCAGGCCTGCGGTTACGGAATGGGCGCGGTCTACACTCCAATTTGGGTGGACTTCCCAATGTTTTACGAAGGAAACCCGCTCTTGATGCAGCAAGGGCAGGTGTTCTTTCTTCACATGATCCTCATGGACAGTGACGCGGGCCACGCCATGTGCCTTGGTCACTCAGTTCTGGTCACGCAGGACGGGTGCGAACGCCTTTCGCGACACGCCCCTTTGCTGCACGAGCTATAGCGCAACGAAAAACGGCCTCCCTCGCTGCGAGGAAGGCCGTTTGATTGCCTGAGGCTAAGAGGGGGATAGCCCCGGCGATAAATCTTACATGCGTTCGGCAGCGGAGTCGTTGTCCAGCGCCAGCATTGCCCTCACGGCCGATACGTCAACCGAACGTGCTCGGTCAAAGGTCAGCATTGTTTCGGCAGGGGAGTCGTTGACCAAGGCCAGTGTTACTGCTGTACCAATTGGGTCGCCGGTCGATGTCTCGCCGACGATACGCTCCGCGGCGGAGTCGTTTGTCAGGGCGAAGAACGCTTGGGCGTTTGAGACGTCTGCGGCTGCAGGAGCGGCGAAAGAAAGGGCGATAGCGGCGGATGCGATGATGGTCTTCATGATGTAATTCTCCAGTTTGTGTGCCTTGCGGCGGTGGTCTTTGTCTGGCTGTGTGCCATTCGATGAGTTAAACGTAGGTCGAATGAACCTCACTCTCAATGCACGTCGACGTGAGAATAATGAAATGTATGTGCGTTTACGCACCAATTTCGTGCAACATCGAGCAGCAGATAACGACCTCGCGAGAACCGTTCAAAAAACAAATTTTCTTGAAACTAATGTCGGCGTTGCACCGTATATACGGCTCCCACCACCGTGGAATTTAACGGTTCGGGCAGGTGGAACGCATTCACCCGCAGACGAATCGACGCCCCGCACCTTTGGAGTGTTCATTGTAGATGTGGTTTAGGTGGAGCTAGCGCAAAACGCTGTCAGCCAGCAACCTGACCACCGTGCGTTGGTTCAGGTAGCCGGTCTTTTGAAGTTTGCGCGCATCCTGGTAGCGTCGGATCGACCGCCGCGTCCGATCATCAAACACGCCATCGACCTTGCCCGGTTTCAGGCCCAAGCGCATCAGACGATCCTCAACCAGCTGTTTGGTCCCTTGGCTCATCCCCAGCCGCTCCTCGTTGCGTTTCGCCGCTTCAAGGGCTGCCGCATTCTTGGTTTCGAACTCGATCTCCGCGACGCGGGCGTTGGCCTGCGCCACAAAAGCACCCTCCGGGTTTGATTGCAGGTAGCCTTGGTAAGCCGCGCTGGTATTCACCGATCTTGCCGCGTCCCAGTCGGCGCGATCTTGTTCGGCCGCTGCCGCCCGTCGCGCAGCCTCAAACGGAGCCAGTCGGACCGTTGCGATTTCTGCAAATACGCCGTCCGGGTAGCGTTCCAGATAGGACCGAAGCCCAACTTCATCTCCCAAGGCTCCAGTGGCTTTCCAATAGGCGCGGTCCTGGCGCTCCAGCTCAATGCGCCGCCGCTCCGCCTCGGCCTCCAACTCTGCCGACCGCCGCTCTGCCTGCGCCCCCAAACGGTTCATGAAGGGACGGGTGACAAACCCGGTGGCGTCCAAACCATTCACGGTCTGAAATTTGGTGATCGCAGCCCGCGAGCCTTTCCCGAAAATTCCGTCAATGCCCTTCGGGTCGTAATCCAACAGCGTCAAGGATCGCTGGATTTCGCGTCTTGCATCGCGAGACAGGGCCAACGCCTCTTCAAGGGCTTTGGCCCTTTCAGCAGGCGCCGCTTTGATCCTGTCAATGCGGGTCTGGGCAACATCGGCAAACAACCCCTCGGGATATTTGTTCAAATAGCCCTGAAAGGCAAATTCGGTGTTGATTGATTTTGCCGCGTCCCAGAACGCCTTTTCTGCGGCGTTGGGATCAACCTCGGCCACAACAACCGCTTCCGCCCCGCCCATAAACGGGATCAAGGGGGCCAGAAATCCGCTGGCTGTCAGCTCAGGGAACGCTTCGGCGGAGACGGCCACGCTTTCGCCCTCACGCAGCAAGCCGTTGCTCAGATAGGACGCGATGGTCTCCGCCGGGCCGGACACGACTGCCACGCCTTGCGATGCGGTCGGAACGCTTAAGCCTGCCGTTAAGCCAAAGCCGAACGATGTGTCCTGCTCCTGCGATCCCAGCAACAAGACGGATTGGCCCGGCGATGCGGATGCCACGGTCATCAGGGCGCTGGTCGGCACCCCCTGCCCGCCTGCGTTCAAAAGGGTCGGCGCATTTGCGTCGGTTCCGAAAATCCATGATCCTTGCGCCGAGGATGCAAACAGCCCCGAGACCGCGATAATCACACGCCCAGACCCATCTGCCTTGGCCTGTGCTTGTCCGACCAGGGACTGCAATTCGGCGATTGTGACATCCTCACCCTGAATGACGTCGAAACCGGCGGCCTGTAATGCGGGGACGGCATCCAGCATGTCCGATGCTGCGCGAATGTCGGGGGCGTTGTCATATGTCTCGTTGGCAATCAGCAAAGCCACATCCCCCGCCCAAGCCGGAGACGCCATCGCCACAAAAGCCGCAAGTCCTAGGGTTCGCATCTTAAAGCTCCTTTGCTGTTGCTTGGCTCAATCGTAGCTGCGCTTGTCCTCAATCAACACCCCGTCCATAGGCAATGTTCCGCTTGGTACTATTTCAATGGTGCCGCGCAGCTTCAGCACGGCCTGCACGCTGTCGCTGTAATCCGCGCCATCTGGCGCCTCTATCTGAACCGTCATCGCATCCGCGTCCCCGTCCCGCGTCGCAATTACCCGCACCCGCCCGATCTCGGCATGGCGCTTCGCCAGTTCCGCGACTTGCTCGGGGCGCACGAACATCCCCTTGATCTTGGTGGTCTGGTCCGCGCGCCCCATCCAGCCCTTGATGCGCTTGCCCGTCCGCCCGCATGGGCTGAGGCCCGGCATAAACGCGCTCATGTCGCCGGTGCCAAACCGGATCAGCGGGTAGTCGGGGTTCAGCGCCGTCACCACAACCTCCCCCACGTCGCCCTCGGCCACTGGGTCGCCGGTGCCGGGCGTCACGATCTCCACGATGACCCCCTCGTCAAGGATCATCCCCTCCATCGCGGCGCTCTCATAGGCGATGTGGCCCAGATCCGCGGTACCGTAACATTGCAGGCAGGAAATCCCGCGATCGGCATAGCTTTGCCTCAGCGCCGGAAACAGCGCGCCGCCTGATACGCAGGCCTTGGCAAAAGACAGCGAGACGCCCATCTCATCCGCCTTGTCCAAAATCACCTTCAGGTAGTCCGGCGTGCCCGCATAGGCGGTGCACCCAATGTCCAATGCCGCGCGCACCTGCAATTCGGTCTGCCCCGTTCCGGCCGGCAACACCCGGGCGCCGACGGCCCGCGCGCCGTTTTCAAACATCATGCCCGCAGGCGTCAAATGGTAGCCAAAGCAGTTCTGCACGACATCGGCAGGCCCAAGCCCCGCCGCATGCAAGAACCGCCCAAACCGCCACCAGTCATGGCTCACGCCACCGGGCTCATAAATCGGCCCCGGCGACTGGAACACTTGCGCCACGTCGCCGACATGCAGGCCGCCAAATGGGCCGTCTGCGGCCTGCATCTTTGACAGGTCAGACTTGCGCAGCACGGGGCGCGCCGCAAGGTCTTCAACACCCAGCGCGCGCAGTTGCGCCAGTTGGTCGGCCTCTCGCGCATCCGCGCTCCGGGTCTCCAAGTCGTCAAAATAGCTCATCACACACCCAGTTTCATCTTGGCAAAAATACCTGATCCGTCAGCTCAACCAGCGCTTGCGCCGCCGGTAGGACCGCACGTCGCGGAACGACTTGCGCCCTTCCTCGCTGACGCCCAGATAGAACTCCTTCACGTCAGGGTTCTCGCGCAGTTCGGCCGCTGGCCCGTCCATCACGACGCGGCCCGATTCCAGAATGTAGCCGTAATGCGCGAAGCGCAGCGCCACGTTGGTGTTCTGCTCGGCCAGCAGGAAGGACACGCCCTCCTTCTCGTTCAAATCCTTCACGATGCCGAAAATCTCTTCCACCAGCTGTGGGGCCAGCCCCATTGACGGCTCGTCCAGCAAAATCGTCTCCGGCGATGACATCAGCGCGCGGCCCAGCGCGCACATCTGCTGCTCGCCGCCCGAGGTGTATCCCGCCTGCGAGGTCCTGCGCTCCTTCAGGCGTGGAAAATACGAATACACTTTTTCCAGGTCGGCAGAGACAGCGCCGCGCCCGTCGCCGCGCGTATACGCCCCCGTCATCAGGTTTTCCTCGACCGTCAAATGCTCAAAGCAATGCCGGCCCTCCATCACCTGAATGACGCCCTTCTTCACCATATCCGCCGGATCCAGCCCCGCGACAGAGCCGCCACGATAGACGATTGATCCCTTGGTGACCTCGCCGCGTTCTGAATGCAGCAGGTTCGACACCGCCTTCAGCGTCGTCGTTTTGCCCGCGCCGTTGCCGCCCAGCAAAGCGGTGATCCCGCCGTGGGCCACCTTCAGGGATACGCCCTTCAGCACCAGAATGACGTGATTATATATCACCTCAATGTTGTTGACCTCCAGCAGCGTATTCGCTGCGTCTGGTTCTTGCTTCACTGCAGCCTCCATGATGCGGCCTCCCTTAATATTCGTTCGCCAAAGCGCGCAGTTCGGCAGATGTCATGAAATTGACGGGCGATGTGCGCCCAAGGTCGCGCCCCGCATCAAAAAGCGCGGTGGTCACACAAGCGTCGAACGTGCCGACCGACTCGCCCAACGGGCAAATCTCTTCGACCTTCAGGTCGGCAATCACCCCTTGGACGGTCCAGTTTTTGTTGTTCTCGGCAAAGCTCAGCGTCTCGGCGATGGAATCCCGCAACACTTCATCGGACAACGTGTAAAGCGACCGCTCGGCATACCCCAGCAGGCTGTCTCTGACCTTGCCCTCCGGCACCCGCAGCGAGCCATTCACCACAATCGTCGCTCTGATCTCGACGGGGCGGTTCGCCTCGCGCGCCAAGGTGGCCCGCGCAGATTCAACTTCGCGCAGGAATATCTGGTCGCGCAGCCCGCCATCCACATAAAGTGTGCCGTCAATGTTGCGCGGAGGGAAAACCCCCGGGATCGCGGCGGAGGCCAGCATCACTTCCGCCATGCAGTCACGCCGCTGCGCAATGGGCAGGCGCGAGGCCGCCATCTCGCCCAAATCAAAGACCGTCGCCTGCGTCGTGTCCAGATCAACGGCCATCACCAGCAGCCTTGCACCCTTTTTGTGCTGCCGAGCGACATCTTCGATCAGCGCGTCAGTCAGCAGTCGCTTCAGCGTCCGCTCCAACGGTGCGGGATCAAAGAAAGACGCTGACTTGCCAAGCATGAAAAATGGCCGGCCCTTAAATACATTCTCCTCGCTCAGGCCGCGAAACACGTCCAACGCCGCGTCATGGCTGCGGCCCGAAAAGGCCACTGGCGCCAGCATGCCCCCGGCACTGACGCCGGTCACAAGGTCGAAGTCGGGTCTCGGCGTCTTGGGGTTTTGCGACCACCCCCGCAGGAAGCCTGCGCCAAATGAACCATATTGGCCGCCCGCCGACAGCGACAGCACGTCAATCACAATGGGCTTGCGGGCCCGGCGCTTTGCAACCGGCTGGCGCAACTCTGGACCAATGGATTGGCGAAGGCCATCCACCATACTGGGCTCCACATCGTCCGCGGCCATCGCCATGCTTGGCAGAGGGCCGGTGCCCGTCGGGTCAAAAGCGGATTGGGTGACAACGCCACTGGCGGATCCGGTGATGGCGCTGCACATCAACCCCTCCCCCCGGTCCAACGCGCATGCACTCAGGCCGAAGGCTGCGCTAAAGATCACAAGTATTTTGGAAACCAGTCTCATCGCGTAGGGCTCATTACCTTTTGTAGGGGAAATCTTGGTCCACTGGCCGCCCACAGAAAAGGCGGCCAGCGGTGTTGGTCTTTGGCAGTTTAGCAGCTTGGTGTGATGCCGCTCTCAGCCGCGAAGGCCGCCGAGTCTTCGTCAACCAATGCACCGATCACGTCCTGGTCGGACGCCTCGTAGCCGGTGATAAGGTTCCAGCTGCCAGCAGCTGCGTCCCATTGCGCCACAGCACCAAGGCCATTGCCGCCGTGGTTTTCGCATGACACTTTGAACTCAGGGCCGAAGTTGGGCAAACCCAAAGCCGCCATCTTGGCTTCGGTCATTTCCAGCGCTTCCATCCCGTCACGCATTTCTGCGGGGGTGATCTCGGCGTTGCCGGACAGCTCTTGCGCAGTTTTGGCTGCTTCCGCTGCCAGCATCGCCGCGTACATGCCACGGTTGTACAGCGCGGTGCCGATCTGGTCACCAGCACCAGCCGCCTTGCCTGCATCAACAACATATTTCTGCAGGTCGTCAAACAGCGGGTAGTCTTTGCCGAGGTTGTGGAAAGTCAGCGCCTTGTAGCCATTGGCCTTCTCGCCCGCAGGCAGCACGTCGTTTTCCGAGCCGGACCACCAGATGCCGATGAAGTTCTCCATCGGGTAGCGGATGTTGGCAGCCTCTTGGATGGCCACCTGGTTCATCACGCCCCAGCCCCACATCAGCACGTTGTCCGGACGCTGCTGGCGGATTTGCAGCCATTGCGATTTCTGCTCCTGGCCGGGGTGGTCAACGGGGACCAGCATCAGCTCAAAGCCATGCTTTTTGGACAGCTCTTCCAGCGTGCGGATCGGCTCCTTGCCATAGGCAGAGTTGTGATACACCAGCGCAATCTTTTTGCCCGAAATGTCGCCCAGGCTCATGATGTGGTTGATCGCGTGGCTGGCCCCGTCCCAGTAGTTGGCAGGGTAGTTGAAGATGTTGCTGAACACCGCGCCGTTCTTGGCCGAGGTCCGCCCATAGCCCATCGAATGCACCGGGATGCCGTCGGCGGTCGCTTTCGGGATCAGCTGGTAGGTGATGCCGGTCGACAGCGGCTGGTACACCAGCGCGCCTTCGCCTTTGGTGGCCTCGTAGCATTCCACACCCTTCTCGGTGTTGTAGCCGGTCTCGCATTCCAGCACCCGCGCGGGGACGCCGCCAATGCCGCCGTCACGTTCGTTGAGCAGGGTGAAGTAGTCCTCATACCCGTCCGCAAACGGGATGCCGTTCGCCGCATAGGGTCCCGTCCGGTACGACAGCGACGGGAATACCAAGTCCGCCATCACCGGGCTTGCGGCCATCACCGCCGCCGTTGCCATTGCTAGTAGTCTCATAGTCATAATCCTCCCATTGGATCTTTCAAATTGGTGGGGCGGGGTTTTCCCCGCCTCGGTTTGGTTGGTTAATGTGGAAACGGCCAAAGCCGCAGTTTCTCCTTCGTCACGCGCCACAGCTGCGCCAGCCCATGCGGCTCCATAATCAGGAACACGATAATCAGGCCGCCTGAGATGATGAATTGCAAATGCGCCGCCAGGTCGGTGGGCCAGCCCAGCCACCCCACCAGCACGTTCTTCAGCAGGACTGGCAGCAGCACCATAAACGCGGCCCCAATGAACGACCCAAAGATGGACCCAAGCCCGCCGATAATCACCATGAACAGAACAAGGAACGACTTGTCGATCCCGAAGCTTTCGCCCACTTCCGCGGCCCCCAGATAGACGCTGAAAAACAGTGCCCCCGCGATGCCCACGAAGAAGCCCGACACCATGAAGGCAGTCAGCTTGGCCTTCATCGGGTTCACCCCGATGATTTCGGCGGCGATGTCCATGTCGCGGATCGCCATCCATTTGCGTCCCATCGCTCCGCGCGTCAGGTTGCGCGCAATGATCGCGCAGATGGTCACAAACACCAGACAGATCATGTATTTGGCCCAGGCCTCGGTGTTCGGTCCGGTGATGATGATCCCGAACACGGTGCGTTCAGGCGAGGAAATCTGCCCCGAGGCCGAGTAGTTGTAAAACCACGGCACTTTGTTGAACAGCCACACCAGGAAGAACTGCGCCGCCAGCGTCGCCACCGCCAGATAGAACCCTTTGATGCGCAGTGACGGCAGGCCGAACAGCGTCACAACAGCCGCCGTTATCAACCCCGCCACGGGGATATGGATCAGCATCGACACGTCCGGGAAGGCGGTCATCAGCTTGTAGACCGCATAGGCCCCAACGGCCATGAACGCGCCCGTGCCCAGCGACACCTGCCCGCAATAGCCTGTCAGAATGTTCAGCCCGATCGCCGCAATGGCGTAGATCAGGAACGGCACAAACACCGCGTTGGCCCAGTAGTCGTTGATGATGAACGGGATGACCAGAAACGCCACTGCCAGCACAACGTAATACCGGTACCGATCAAACCTGATCGGAAAAGTCTGGCTGTCCTGCGGGTAGGTGGTCGAGAAATCCCCGGCTTCACGGTAAAACATTTAGGCTCTCCCCTCGCGGTTACCTGTGAATAGAAGGCCCAACAGAAAAGCGGCAAAAGCAAACACCAAGTCGCCAATTTTCAAGTTCGCTATCAGGTTGGCGTAGAGATAGGCCGTAACACCATCCCCTGGCACGCCACAGGTCGAATTCATTGGCACGCAGCCAGCGTTCACGACTTCCTTAATGTCATCTATCAAAGAGACTCGCCGCAGTGTAAGCAAAACATAGATCACCAGCGCCAAACCGATTGAACGCATAAACCTGCTAGAAGACATCATGCGCCCACCCTCCCGCTTCGTTTTGGCAAAAATACTCACCACGAGGTCTCGGGCGGGCGGGTCTCGTCGCGCGCAGCAAGACGGGGTCGCCCGCACGGGACATATTAAACTCTCTCAATGGTCTTCTCCCGCCAAACCGTCTTAAACATTTCAATCCACCGCCCCAAAAACAGCCCTCCACCAATGCCCCAAAGCATGGCATGCAATGCGCGATCACTTGAAACATTCAGGCCCGCTATCAGTAGCCACAGCAAACCAACGCCCAAGATAAACGGTGCGGCCCACGGTCGGTGCCCCTCCGGAGACGTCATCAAGAGACCCAAAACGTCAAACCCTCTCAATGATCTTCTCCCCAAACAGCCCCTGCGGTCGGAACACCAAAAACAGCAGCGCCAGCACGTAAGCGAACCAGTTCTCCGTGGCCCCGCCGACCATCGGCCCGATCAAGAACTCAAACAGCTTCTCGCCGACGCCAATAATCAGCCCGCCCACAATCGCGCCCGGGATCGAGGTGAAGCCCCCCAGCATCAGCACCGGCAGCGCCTTCAGCGCAATCAATGACAGCGAGAACTGAACGCCAGACTTCGCGCCCCACATGATCCCCGCCACAAGGGCGACAAACCCCGCAATCGACCAGACCAATATCCAGATGAAATTCAGCGAGATGCCCACCGACAAGGCCGCCTGATGGTCATCGGCCACGGCCCGAAGCGCGCGACCCTGTTTGGTGTATTGCGAAAAGGCAATCAGCCCCGCCACCAGAATGATCGCCACGATGGTCGCCGAGATGTCCAGATTGTCGATAAAGAACCCATAGCCAAACGCTTCAAAGGTGGTGATGTCGATCCACTCGTTGATCCCTTGCGGCAGCCCCACATCCAGCTTCTTGATATCAGACCCCCACATCAAATCGCCCACGCCCTCAAGGAAATAGGCCAGCCCGATGGTTGCCATGAACAACAAGATCGGCTCTTGGTTGACCAGATGCCGGAAGATGAACTTCTGCACCAGCCACGCGAACACCGCCATCACGATCACCGTCAGGAAGATCGCCACCACCGCTGGCACATGCCAGCCGAAATGGTGCAGGTCGGTCCCAAAGATTGCATTTATCAAATGCGAGAACGGGATTTGCCCGTCCATGATCCCCACAAGGGTCAGCGCCGAAAACAGCGCCATCACCCCTTGGGCATAGTTGAAAATCCCTGAGGCCTTGAAGATCAGTACGAACCCCAAGGCGACCAGTGCATAAAGCACCCCCGCCATCAGCCCGTTCAGCATCACTTCCATCGCAAAGAGTAACTGGTCCGGCATTATCCGCGCCCCCGTTCAGTTAGCATTCGAATACCTCGTTTTGTGGCAGCCCCAGGCCAAACTGCGGGGACCCCGATGATGCGCTCAGGACTCAAGATCGGTCTCCTTGGCAATCAAGACAGCTTCACCGTTCTCAATACCGTTCATGTTCACTCGCACGGAAACCTCGATCCGAGGTTCTCGCCACTCGGTGCTTTGAAAGTGTCTACGATGATCGCTCGTAGAGAGTTCAAAGTAACGCTCGGAGGAAATCCCAGTTTGAATCCACGCCTCCGCCAAAGGCGCAATATTGGCAAGATTGCGTTCACTCGGATCGCCCAAAATGACACCACACCATGATCCATCACCACTGGTCAGAACGATGAAGTCCCAATCTGCGTCTGAGTAGTATCTTCCGAACGGAACCGTTTCGGATGTCTTACCCCTCGACATCAAACCAGAGACATCGGACGCCTCAACGTTCTCCATCGGCACCAAACACCGCGCCTCGAACTCTTCCCAAGCTCCGGCTTGTGCGGCGCTGCCCGCGAAAACTGCAACGGCCCAAATGCGCATGAAACCCATATGAAATACACATGAAATACACATTTGGATTTTCGGGCCAATGTCAGTCATGCGACACGCCCAGATAGGCATCAATCACCTCTTGATTGTTGCGCACTTCGTCGGGCGTCCCGTCGCCAATCTTGCGGCCATAATCCATCACCACAACGCGGTCGCTGAGGTCCATAACAACGCCCATATCATGCTCGATCAGCGCAATCGTGGTGCCAAATTCGTCGTTCACATCCAAAATGAAGCGGGACATGTCTTCTTTCTCTTCGACATTCATCCCGGCCATAGGTTCGTCTAATAACAACAGCTTAGGCTCCGCCGCCAAGGCCCGCGCCAGCTCCACCCGCTTCTTCAGCCCGTAGGGCAGACGCCCCACCGGCGTCTTGCGGATCGCCTGAATTTCAAGGAAGTCGATGATCTTCTCCACCACCTCGCGGTTCTCCACTTCCTCCCGCTCGGCTTTGCCCTTCCAGATGGCCTGCGCAAACATGCCAGCCTTCATGCTGGTCAGCCGCCCCGTCATGACATTGTCCAGCACGCTCATCCCGTCAAACAGCGCAATGTTCTGAAACGTCCGCGCAATTTTCTGTTCCGCCACCTGATAAGGCTTCATCACCGGCCGCCTTGACCCTCGGAACCAGACCTCACCCTCCTGCGGATGGTAGAACCCTGAAATCACGTTCAGCATCGACGATTTACCGGCCCCATTGGGCCCGATAATCGCGCGTATCTCGCCCTCATGGATATCAAACGAGATGTCCTTGATCGCCACCACACCGCCAAAGCGCAGTGTGATATTTTTCATCTCCATCAAGACATTGCCGATCTGGCGGCCATCCGCCGTCACGTAGTTTCCGCCACTCATATCATTCATGTCCTGACCTCACGGGATGGTGGGCGGGGCGAAGGCGAAGCCGAGCGTAAGCGCATCATTCCGCAGCCACCGCAACCGGCGCAAACACCTTGGCATCTCGCAATTCCAACGTCGCCTTGATCGACCCTTTGCGCCCATCTTCATAGGTCACTTCCGTCTCGGTCGAAACGCTCGAAGACCCGTCATACAAGGCCGCAATCAAGTCCGCGTATTTCTCTTCAATAATCCGCCGCCGCACCTTCAACGTCCGGGTCAATTCCCCATCATCCGCGTCCAATTGCTTGTGCAACACCAAAAAGCGGTGGATTTGGCATCCCGCCAACATTGGGTCCTCCGCAACCGATGCATTCACCTCTTCCACATGCCCCTGAATGGTCGCCAACACCTGGGGGTGCCCCGCCAACTCCTGGTAGGACGAATACGCAATGTTGTTGCGCTCCGCCCAGTTGCCCACAGCCGTCAGGTCAATGTTGATAAAGGCCGCGCATTTGTCGCGCGCGTTGCCAAAGACAACAGTTTCCAGAATGTTGGGGAAGAATTTCAGCTTGTTCTCAACGTATTTCGGCGCAAACAGCGCCCCGTCGGACATTTTGCCTACATCCTTGGCGCGGTCGATAATCCGCAGATGGCCGCTGCCTTCCTCGATAAATCCGGCATCCCCCGTCGCCACCCAGCCCTCGGCGTCTTTGGTGTCCGCCGTGCTTTCTGCGTTCTTGAAATACTCCACGAACACGCCGGGCGAGCGGTAGAACACCTCGCCATTCTCCGCGATCTTCAGCTCGACACCCGGCGAGGCCACGCCCACAGTGTCGGACCGCACTTCGCCGTCGGGTTGCTGGGTGATGAACACGCAGGCCTCGGTCTGGCCGTAAAGCTGCTTCAGGTTGATCCCCAGCGAGCGGTAAAAGTCGAAAATCTCAGGCCCGATGGCCTCCCCAGCCGTGTAGCCAACCCGCACCCGGCTAAACCCAAGCGTGTTCTTCAACGGCCCGTACACCATCAATTCGCCCAGCTTGTATTTCAGCTTGTCGCCAAACCCGACGTCTTTGCCGTCCAGCAGGTCCGGCCCAACCTTCTTGGCATGCGCCATGAAGTGGTGGAACAGCCACTGCTTGAACTTGCCGGCGTCCTCCATGCGGATCATCACGTTGGTCAGCTGGTTCTCAAACACCCGAGGCGGGGCGAAGTAATATGTCGGCCCGATCTCGCGCAAGTCGCTGTGCATCGTGTCGGGGGACTCGGGGCAATTCACGCAGAAGCCCGTCCAATAGGCCTGCCCGATTGAAAAGATGAAATCGCCAACCCAGGCCATCGGCAGGTAGGCCAAAATCTCGTCGCCGGGCCGCAGGTCGTCAAACTCGGATGAATTCTTGGACGTCTCAATCACGTTCCGGTTCGACAGCACCACGCCCTTCGGCCGCCCGGTCGTCCCCGACGTGTACAGCATGACGCAGGTCGTGTCGTAGTCGTGCCGCGCCATGCGCGCCTGAAGCTCAGGTTCATGCTCGGCCCGCGCCGCCAGCCCGTTTTCCTGCAACGTCTGGAACCGTGTCAGCTTTTCGTGGTCGTATTTCCGCAGCCCCCGGGGGTCCAAATAAACGGTGTGGTCCAGGCCTGACAGCTGGCCCTGCACGTCGACCACTTTGTCGACCTGCTCTTGGTCCTGCGCGATCACAAACCGCGCACCGCAATGGTCCAGCACATAGGCGATCTCGTCGGCCACGGCGTCCTGGTACAAAGGCACCGGGACGGCGCCACACATCTGCGCGGCGACCATCGACCAATACAGGTAAGGGCGGTTCCGGCCGATGATGGCGATGTGGTCGCCCTCATTCACGCCCAGCGTCATGAACCCAAGCGCCAGCGCCTCGATCTCCTTGGCGGTCTCGGCCCAGGTCCAGCTTTGCCAGATGCCAAATTCTTTTTCGCGATATGCCGGCGCCGCGCCGTACTCAGCAACGTTGCGGGCAAGCAATGCGGGTATGGTCGTCACACCTGAGGTGGTGGCCAAATTGGCTGTCACGTATTGTCCTCCCTGGTCGCCGATTTTTGGCTTGATTTGGTGGGACACGTGATTCCCACACATCAAGGTCGCGAGAACGCATGGACCTGTCAAATCTTTCTGTATATTGTCATGAATGTATCGAAATGTTTCTAAGGCAGCCATGCAAACCGCAGACGCTTTCCACCGGACCCGCGACACAGCCGTGGTGCTGAAATCGGGGCTGAACCTCATCCAGCAGGCGCTGTCGATCTATAGCAATGACCTGCGGCTGGTCTTCGCCAACCAGCGGTTCCGCGCCATGTTTGACCTACCCCCGCATCTCAGCCAGCCGGGGGCCAGCTTCGTCGACACGATCCAATACCTCGCCGAAACAGGGGAATATGGCGCGATGGATGATGTCCCGAAATTCGTCGATAAGCGCGTGCAGCAAGCCCTGACATTTGAACAGCACTACGTGGAGCGGCAGCGCTCGAACGGTCGTTGGATCTCGGTCGAGGGCGGCCCGCTGCGCCAGGGCGGATGGGTCGCGGTCTACACCGACATCACCGACATCAAGCGGCAGGAAGAGATGCTGCGCACCCGGTCCGACGAATTGTCTGACAAGCTGCTGGACCGCTCCGAGGACCTCGCCCGCGCCAACCGCGCGCTGGAGGCCACCATCAGCCGGCTGCACGAAACCCAACAGCATCTCGAAGCTACGGAGGCGCGAGTCCGGCTCGCCGCCGAAACCACACCGGCCCATATTGCCCGCCTCGACCGGCAAGAACGCTACACCTACACCAACCAGCGCCTGCCCCTTGCGGCGTCCAACGGGGCGGAAAACATCGTCGGCCATTCGGCCTATGATGTGCTCGGCCCCGCCATCTACCAGCAGATAGCACCCGCGCTTCAATCCGCGATGGCCGGCAAGGCCAAGGTCGTGGAATTCACGCTGCCGGATGATGGCCGCCATATTCGCTCCGCCTTCACACCCGACACCAACGCCACCAACGCGGTGACAGGCGTCTACGTGCTGTCGATGGACATCACTGATGCCGACCCCGACCAGCAGCCCATCACGCAAACCACGCAAACGGGGCAAACCGCTTGTTTCGGGGCGTGGGTTGCCAATTTCAGCACGTTCGAGCTGCACCCAATTGGGGACGGCCAACCCATCGCCCTCACCCTCGCAGAGGCCGCCTTGCTGAGGCTCTTTCTCACCATGCCCAACAGGCTTCTGACGCGCGAAGACATCTTCAACGCCCCCGGCATCCAGCTTGAAACGGTCCGCGCCCTGGATGTCCGCGTTTCGCGGCTGCGCCAAAAGCTGGGCGACAACGCCAAATCTCCGACGCTGATCCGCACCATGTACGGCGCCGGCTACATCTTCGTGGGCGAGGTCGATTGGCAGTCCTAGCCACGCAATAGCCGTCTGCCCCACACTGTGCTACCGTCCCGGGATGGACCTTTTTGCACTGGGATTTTACGGCATCATCTGCGGCCTGCTGAGCGTCTTTGCCCCGCAGCTCGGCACCTTCTACATCCGCTTCGGCATAGGCGCCGCCATCGGCGTGGTGTCAGCCTTCGTCCTGCCAATCCTCAAGGGCGTAATAGGCGGTTACTGACCCCCTATTCCGCCGCCACAACCTCCGCAGGCTTTTCCACCCGAACTGCCGAGAACTTGAACTCGGGGATCTTCCCATACGGATCCAAGGCCGAGTTCGTCAGAATGTTCGCCGCGGCTTCCACATAAGCGAAGGGCAGGAACACGTTGTCCTCCGACACCGCGCGGTCGGCGCGGGCCATGACGGTGACCGTGCCACGACGCGTCGTCAATTGGATCATGCCACCCGGCTCGACCCCCAACTTGCGCAACGTCTTGGGGTGCAGCGAACAGTTCGCCTCCGGCTCCAAACCGTCCAGCACCGTCGCGCGACGGGTCATCGACCCGGTATGCCAATGCTCCAGCTGGCGGCCGGTAATCAGAATAAACGGGTATTCGGCGTCGGGGCTTTCATCCGGCGCGATCACATTGGCCGGCGTAAACCGCGCGCGGCCCTCGGGCCGGGGGAAACCGTCGCCAAACACAATCGGCTGGCCGGGGTCCTCAGGGCTGAGCGACGGATAGGTCACCGCCTCCCCTTCCAGGCGTTCCCATGTGATGTTGTCCAAAGACCCCATGTTCATCTTCATCTCGGCAAAGACCTGTTTGGGGTGGGTGTAGTCCCAGCCCAAACCCAGCCGTTTGGCCAGCTCGGTCTCGATCCACCAGTCTTCCTTGGCCTCACCCGGAGGCGCCACCGCAGGTCGGCCCATCTGCACCTGACGGTTGGTATTCGTCACGGTGCCGGTCTTCTCGGCCCACGCGGATGCAGGCAGGATAACGTCCGCATAGTTCGCCGTTTCCGTCAGGAAGATGTCCTGCACCACCAGATGGTCCAGCTTCGCCAACGCGTCACGCGCGTGGTCCACATCGGGGTCAGACATCGCGGGGTTTTCGCCCAGCACATACATGCCCTTGATGTGGCCGTCATGGATCGCATCCATGATCTCAACAACGGTCAGGCCCTTCTCGTTCGAAAAGTCGTCAGACCCCCAAACCTCGTTAAACGCCGTGCGCACGCCGTCGTCAGTCACCGATTGGTAGTCCGGCAGGAACATCGGGATCAGCCCCGCATCGGACGCGCCTTGCACGTTGTTCTGCCCGCGCAGCGGGTGCAGCCCCGCCCCCGGACGCCCGACATGGCCGCACATCAGCGCCAGCGAAATCAGGCAGCGCGAATTGTCCGTGCCGTGAATATGCTGCGACACGCCCATGCCCCAGAAAATCATGCCAGCCTTGGCGCCCGCCCAGACCCGCGCCACGTCACGCAGCACGTCCGGCTCGATACCGCAAATCTTTGACATCTTCTCGGGCGAGAACCCTTTGAGATGCGCTTTCATCTCATCCCAATTCTCGGTGAAGCCCGCGATGTATTGCTTGTCGTACAGCTCTTCTTCCACGATCACATGCATGATCGCGTTCAGCATCGACACGTCCGCGCCAGGGCGGAATTGCAACATATGCGAGGCATGGCGTTTCAGCCCCTGCCCGCGCGGGTCCATCACGATCAGCTTGCCGCCGCGCTTGGTGAATTGCTTGAAATAGGTGGCCGCAACAGGGTGGTTTTCAGTCGGGTTGGCCCCGATCACAATCGCCACATCCGCATTTTCAATCTCGTTAAAGGTCGCGGTCACAGCGCCGGAACCCACATTCTCCAACAAGGCAGAGACCGAGGATGCGTGGCACAGCCGCGTGCAGTGATCGACATTGTTATGCTTGAACGCCTGCCGGATCAGCTTTTGGAAAAGGTATGCTTCCTCGTTCGAACATTTGGCGGACCCAAAGCCCGCGATCTCTTTGCCACGGCCCTTCATGCCATTCGCGGCAAAATCCAACGCCTCGTCCCATGACGCCTCCCGGAAATGGGTCGACAGGTCGGACGGGTCTACGTTCAACCCTTTCGCAGGCGCGTCATCACGGCGGATCAGCGGTTTGGTCAGGCGGTGCTTGTGGTCGATATAGTCGAACCCAAACCGGCCCTTCACGCAGAGACGGTTTTCATTCGCGGGGCCGTCAATGCCATCCACCCAGGCAATCTTGTCATCCTTGATCTTGAACGACAGCTGGCAGCCAACGCCGCAATAGGGGCAAACCGATTTCACTTCGCGATCAAAGTCCTTCAGATCACCCTGCTGGTTTTCGTCCACTGCGGTCGAGGGCATCAACGCGCCCGTCGGGCAGGCCTGCACGCATTCGCCACAGGCCACGCAGCTTGAGGCCCCCATCGGGTCATCAATATCAAACACCGGGTAGGCGTCATGCCCACGCCCAGCCATGCCAATCACATCGTTGACCTGCACTTCGCGGCACGCCCGCACGCACAGCCCGCAGGAAATACACGCGTCCAAGTTCACGCTCATCGCGACATGCGAATTGTCCAGCAATGGGACCCGCTCAACTTCCAGCTCCGGCAGGCGGCTGGCATCAACGCCCTGCTCTTCCGCCATGTCCCAAAGGTGGGAGGATTTGTCATGCGCCACGTCACGCTCCGGCTGGTCAGTGACCAGCATCTCCATGACCATGCGCCGCGCATTGGTTTCGCGCTCGCCTTGCGAGGACACGACCATCCCCTCCGAAGGTTCACGGATACAGGACGCGGCCAAAACCCGCTCGCCGTCAATATTCACCATGCAAGCACGGCAATTGCCGTCGCTGCGGTAGCCCTTTTCGGGTTTGTGGCACAGATGCGGGATGGTGGTGCCGACCCGCTTGGCGACCTCCCAAATGGTCTCGCCCTTTTGGGCCTCAACCTCGGTACCGTCCAAAGTGAATTTGATGCTGTCAGACATAATGCGGGTCTCCCTTGCGCGGAGTATAGACCCGAGGAGGCGCTTAATCAGCCCTCCACACGCGACTTGAACACGCCGATTTGCGGCGTGCTACTTGCCAAACACCCGAAAATAAAGCCAGTCCGGCAGAAACTGGCTGCCCCGAAACAGCAGGCTGAACAGAGTCGGGAAGCTGCGTTTGAACCCGCCCGATTGCATATGCTGGAACATCACTTCCGCCGCCTCGTCAGGCTCCATGATGAAGGGCATGGCGAATTCGTTCTTGTCGGTCAGCTGCGTTTTGATGAAGCCGGGGTTGGCCACCTGCACGTCCACACCCGTCTTGCGCAGGTCGCATTCCATGCACTCCGCAAGGCTCATCGCCGCCGCCTTCGACGCCGTGTAGCCAATCGAGCCCGGCAACCCGCGGAACCCGGTCAGCGACGAGGTAATGACGATATGCCCTTCGTCCCGCGCCACCATCGGGGCCACCACATGGCCAATCACTCGCACCATGCCGGTGAAGTTGATGTCGACCATCGCGGTTGCCTTTTCGACGTCCCAGTCCTGCGCCGCCATCGGCCAGTAGACGCCCGCCAGATGCACGTAGCCGTCGATCTCGCCGACCTCTTTCACCGCCCGCGCCACGTCGTCCGCGTCGCTGACATCCATCGTCACGTAAGACGCGTTCGGCCCAATCTCGGCAACGGCATCTTTCAGGTCGTCTTCGCTGCGCGCGGAGATTACAACCTTCGCACCCACCCGCGCCAGCTTATGCGCCAGCGCTTTGCCCAGGCCGGCAGAGCCGCCAACCAACCAGTACCGTTTGCCCGAAAAATTCCTCACGCGGCTTTTTGCACTCCTGCATCAACTTTGCGCATGGTGGCGACCAGCTCGGCCACTTTGATGCCGAATTTGCGGAACTGGCTGCGGTTCATGATGGACCCGTTCTCAACCACATACATCCAGTCCACCGCGTCCAGCACATGACCGCCCGCGTCGTCGGAAAGCTTCAGCTTGTAGAGCAGCTGCAAGGCGTGTCCCTTCGCCATGCCGCTGCCTTCGCCCACAACGTCCGGCGCGGTCGCTTTGACCGATCCGTCATTGCCCAGCGTCAATGTCCAGCAGCGGTCCTGCGTGGACCCGTCGTCATAGCGGAAATGCTCGGTCATGGTTCCGATGTTGCCGTCCCAGGTCACATTCATATCCGCCACAAACCGCGACGACACTTTGCCCAGTGGCCCGTACAGAACCCCTTCGCAAATCAGCGGCCCGTTCAGGTGCTCGCGCAGGTTCAGCATATGGCCATGTGCGTCGTAATCGTCTGGGTGCTGCGAGATGAATGTCATCTTGCTGCGGTGCAGGTAGGTCAGCGCCAGCACGGTCGCTGCGCCGATAAAGAGATAGAGTAGAACGTCCATAAGTCAGTCCTCCAAAGGGGTGGCGGCCAAAAGGCCAATGGCTACGAGTTTTAGGATGCACGGCACCAACGCATACAAATACGTCAGCGTAGAAAGGGCCGTTTCAGGGTTGTCCGCCGCACCAGAGGTGAAGCCCGCCAGCTGCAAGATCGGCAGCAGCACGGCGGCGGCGAAGGCGAGGGTGAATTTCGACACAAGGGACCACAGCCCGAACCCTTGACCCCCGTTGGGCGAAATCTGCGACATGCGTCGCGCGAACATTGCTGGCAGCAATGTCAAATCTGCCCCAATCGTTGCGCCCGACAGGACGCAAATGATGGCGAACAGCCACACGTCTCCGGCCCCAAGGGCCAGCACGCAGGCGTAGAATAGAATGGCCAAAACCATGGCGCTCAGCAGCGCGCGCTTCGGCCCGATGCGGTCCGACAACCGCGCCCACAAGGGGCTGGATGCAGCGGCGGCAAAGAAGAACAGCACCAACAGCGGCCCCTCCCATCCCGGCGCGTCCAGGCGGCTTTCGACGTAGAACAGGAACAGGGTCGAGGACACCGCCACAGGCGTCGCATTCACCAGCGCCAGCAGCAGCAGCCGTTTGGCAATCATGTCATCCAAAATCGCGCGGATCGGCGTCGGGTCCTGCGTCCCCCCGCCCGTCCATTCCGGCGTCATCCAGATCAGCGCGGCCAGCACGAACAGGCAGAACGACACCGCGAAAATCGCAAACGGCGCGTCCACCACAGGCTCCAGCACGCTGGGGGCCACCGCCGCCAGACAGACGCCCATCAAGGCCCCGGTCTCGCGCCAGGCCGCCAGCCGCGTATGCCCGTCATTCATCGAGGACGCCTTGGTGACCCCCTCCGCATAAAAGTTGATCGACATGAAGCTAAACGCCGTGAACAGCCCCGTGATCGTCAGCCCAAACCACCACACCGCGCCTATCGGCGGCTCCACCGCAAACAGCCCGTACATGGACGCCGCCAGCACCAGTCCGGCAATCCAAACCGCCACGCGGCGCAGCTTGCCAAGGCGCTCGCTGACCCAGCCCAGGATCGGGTCCTGCACCACGTCCAGCAGCCGCAGCCCGAACAGCACCGCGCCCAGCAGGGTCAGGCTGATGCCAAAATTGTCGGCGTAGAATTTCGGCGCATAAATATAGATCGGCAACCCAGCGCCTGACAGCACTGCGCCGAACAGCGACCACGCCGGAAGGCGGGTCGCTTGTGCTTGGACCACGGCGCTCATCTTGAAACGTCTTCGGTCGGAGGCATCGGCCGGGCGCGGAACATCGCGCCCTTCCACCACAGTTTCAGCGCCTGCCAGTGGATCAATCCCAGCACTCGCCGGGACCCCAAAGGCCGCCGCAGGCAAGCGCGCAGAATTGATGTGTTGGTCAAAGGCGCCCGCTTGCCGGTCAAGGTCGCCAGCAGCCCGTTTTCACCGGCATTGTAGTCGATCCAAATGCCAATCTTGTCGTCACGAATGTCGAAGCGGAATTTATACCCGCCCTCCACCGGCTGAAACGGCGAGACATAGAAAATCTTGGTCGCGGTCAGGGTGTCCGTGGCCTCGATCACCCGCTGATCGTCATGCGCGCACAGATAGGAATGGCGGTCGCCATAGGTGTTGGAAACCTCCGGCACCACGACCCGCAACCCGCCATCGGCATCAAAGCCCAGCCAGAAAGACACCGGATTGAACACATGCCCCAGCACACGCGGCTGCGCCAGCAACGAAACACGGCTTACCACATCAGCAAGCCCATGCGCCGCCAGCACCTCGCGGAACCAGGCCACGCCTGACCCTTCTTTCGGCGCGCCGCCATGATCGCGGTCCCACAGGGACACTAAATTCCCACCATTGCGCGCAAACAGCGCAGGGCCAGAGGCATCCGCCTCGGGGTCCAGCATCACATAATCCACGCCGTAGGAGAACGCGTTTTCAACGCTGCCCTTCCGCCCGTGGAACGTCGTTCCCGCGATATGGTGGATCTGGTTCAAGCGGCAACCACGCCCGTGTTGAACGCGGTCATCGCGTCGGCGACGTCCACGGCGCTTGCCAGCCCGTCCTCGTGGAAACCGTTCTTCATCCACGCGCCGCAGAACCACGTGCCATTGGCCCCGTTCAATGCCGCAATCTTCTTCTGCGCGTTCAGGGCGGCAATATCGAACACCGGATGCATGAACATCTTGGTGTCGTAAATCAGCTCTTCCTTGATCGGACGGTTGGAATTGAGCGTGATGAACATCTCGTCATCGCTCGGTATGTTCTGCAAGGAGTTCATCCAATAGGTCAGGTCAATCTGGTCCTGCGCGCCCGTGGCCGCCTCGCAATAGCTCCAGCTTGACCACACTTTTCGCCGCTTGGGCATCATCGACGCGTCCGCGTGCAACACGGCGGTGTTCGGCTGGTAGCGCACGGCCCCCAGCGAAGACGCCTCATGCTTGGACGCATCTGACAACATCGCCAGCGCCTGATCCGAATGGCATGCAAACACCACCTCATCAAACGGCTCGGCCACGCCGCCAATGGGCGTCACGTCCACGCCCATGCCACGTGACACCGATGCAATCGGGACCCCCAGCCGCACGTCAACGCCCGCTGACACCATCCGCGCCTGCAAGCGGTTCACGTATTCGACCGACCCGCCTTGCACCGTGCGCCATTGGTGCTGGTCGTTATATCCCATCAGCCCGTGGTTCTTCATGAACCGCACCAGCGCCTGCGCCGGAAACTCCAGCATCCGCTCCAACGGGGTGGACCAGATGGCACCGGTGAACGGCAGCAGGTAATGTTCGCGGAACCAACGCCCGGTGCCCAGAATGCTCAGGAATTCGCCAACGCTGACGTCAGACGTCTCGGACAGCTGGCCCGCCTTGGTGTTGAATTTGTTGATGTCGCTCAGCATCCGCAGGAACCGCGGGTCCACCACGTTCTTACGCTGTGCGAAAATCGCGTCCATGCTGGCCAGCCCGTATTCCAGCCGGCCCCCCGCGATGGATGCGCCAAAGCTCATATTGCTGTTGACCGTCGGCACGTCCAGATCGGCAAACAGCCGCGTCAGGTGCGGGTAATTCACTTCGTTGTAGACGATGAACCCGGTGTCCACCGGCTGGTCGCCGCGTTTGCCGGCCACAACCGTGCGCGCATGCCCGCCCAGTCGTTTCTCAGCCTCAAACAGGGTGACGTGATGGTCGCGCGACAGCAGGTGCGCGGCACCCATTCCCGAGATCCCGCCGCCGATAACGGCAATTCGTTTCGGGGCCGCGGGGGCATTTTCAAAGGGCATTCGGTCTCCAGCACGGATTGTTTTGTTATTCTTCATACGGTCACGGCTCTCAGGTGGATTAAAGAGAAATTGTGATCCAGACACGAAAACACGCCGTATTAGGTTTCATGTTGAACGAAATTGACACGGTTGGACGCCCTGACGCCTTGCCCCCCGCGGCAAGATATGCTGCGTCGGAACAGAAGACGCAAAAGGCGACACGTAGATATGCACCGGCCAACATGACCGAAGAAACACGATGGATCGACTGCATGGCCCGCATCCGTGCCTCCCAGGACCGGGAGGCCTTTGCCGAGCTGTTCAGTCATTTTGGACCAAGGGTGAAGGCGTTTTTGATGAAAAGCGGCTCGAACATGACAATGGCGGAGGAATGCACGCAGGACGTGATGGTCACGCTGTGGCGCAAGGCGCATATGTTCGACCCCGCGCGGGCCTCCGTGTCCACGTGGATTTTCACGATCGCGCGGAACCGCCGGATCGACCTGATCCGCAAGGAACGCCGGCCAGAGCCGGATGAATTGACATGGGGGCCAGAGCCCGAGCCTGAACAGGCGGAAGCTTTGGGACTGCAACAAGAAAGCGCGCAACTCCGCGACGCGCTCGCGACCCTGCCGGAGAAGCAACGCACGCTGATCCAGCAAGCCTATTTCGGCGATCTCACCCATAGCGAGATTGCCGCGAACACTGGTCTGCCGCTCGGCACGATCAAATCCCGAATAAGACTGGCGCTGGAACGCTTGCGCCATGCAATGAAGTGAACAAGTTATGACCGATGTAAAACACCACCTCACGGACGACCTGTTGATGTCCTATGCCGCTGGCAAGCTGCCAGAGGCCTTCAACCTCGTTGTCGCCACCCATATCACGCTGTGTGATGAATGCCGCGCGCGCCTCGGCGCGTTCGAGGCCATCGGCGGCGCGCTGCTGGATGAAGAAGACGCGGTCGAGATGGACGCCAATATGGGCGACATCTTCGCCAAGATCGAAGCCACCAACAGCGAAATCCAAGTGACGCCTGCCTCCACCGGCGTCTTCCCCTCTGCGCTGCAGGACTATGTCGGCGGCGACCTTGATGCCGTCAAATGGCGTCCCGTCGGCATGGGCGTCAAACAGGCGATCCTGAAGACCTCCAAAACCGCCACTGTCCGCCTCCTGCGCATCCCCGCCGGTGCCGCCATGCCCGATCACGGCCACCACGGTACGGAGCTGACATTGGTTCTGAAAGGTGCCTTCAAGGACGAACACGACCGCTTCGCCCGCGGCGACATCGAGGTCGCCACCGAGGCCGACCACCACACCCCCATCGCGGAGGCCGGAGAGGACTGCATCTGCCTCTCCGCCACCGACGCGCCGCTCAAATTCCGTGGGCTGCTGCCAAGGATCGCACAGAGGTTTGCGAGGATTTAGATCACTAAATTCGGGGATGCGGGGAATGACTGGTTCGAGTCCAGATGACCCTCATCAATGCTATCGCCTCTGCCCGGTTAACAGGCCGCAGGCCCCGGGCATCGCCAGACCGCCCACAGGGCTGGCGATAGGGTTGGTCTTGGCGCGTCGAACATTCGGAAGATGACCTTGCTGCCATAAAGTGCTGTTGAATGGCTGTTGGATCGCCATCCCGCGGTCTGGCAAAGCCCTTCAAATCAAACGGCAGGGTTCGACAAAGGTCTGCTCTGAGCCCATATCTTCTGCAGCGCTGCAAAGCAGCCAACGGCGAGTTAAGGGAACTCAGTTCCTTCCGGTGTTTCTGCAATCCACGTTTCGTAAAGGTCGTGAAAATGCCGCATCGCATGTTCCGAAATGCCATGGTCGTTCAAATCGCTTACGTACCATCCTTGATGGAAGCTGCGATGTGACATTCCGCGTTGCACACTTTCGCAAAGCGCCTGATCTTCTTTCGCTACTACATCTCTTGTCCAGACGGATCTCAATCGGTCCCGCTCCGGCGCGCCAGGATCGGTATCGTCCGCTGGTTTTAGCGACAGTGTGTAGCGAGAGGTCCTCGACGGCGTGACCGGATCGAACCGAGAGATGTAGAAGTTCTGGGTGCCCGGAAACCGCCCCAAAGTGATGTTGGGGAACAGCCACCAGAACTCGCCCACCAAGACATCATGGTCTAGATCAAGCGGGAAGGCGAGGTTGTCGGACTTCCTCTTCGTCGGGGCATTCTGGTAGGTGAAAGTCGGGAAAAGCGTGAAGGCACTGTCCGGGATCGCCATCATCTCGTTGAAGTCCGGATGCGCCATCTGGCAATGGTAGCATTCCAGATAATTGTCGATCATGACCTTCCAATTCGCATCGCAAATGTAGGTATGCCCGAACTCCGCCCCGTCGCGGTTCGGCACATAGTCCAGGATATCGGGGCAGGCATTAAGGATTTGGCCCTCCAGACCAGGCGCAAATTCCCTGAGCGGAGGCGCGGTGTTGCTGGTATTCACAAAGACCAGCCCCGCAAGCACATCCACCGCAATGGAGGACAGTCCAATCTGGTCGAAGTCCTTTTCGCGCCGGGATAGCCCGCGCGCGCCCCGCAGCACCCCGTTCAGGCCAAAGGTCCATGCATGATAGGGGCAGGTGATCACCCGTTTGTTGCCGGTCCCGTCCACCAACCGATGGCCCCGGTGCGGGCAAACATTGGCATAGCCGCGCAGGGTTTCCTCACCGTCGAGGACAAGGAAATACTCCTCGCCATGCAGTGTGAAGGTGAAGAAATCGCCGGTGTCCGTGATGTCGCTGACGTGGCATACGAATTGCCATGTCGTGTGGAATAGGTCTTGTTTTTCGAGGTGCATGACCGCCGGGTCAAGGTAGAACCGCGCGCCTAGAGTGTGATCACGGTTCCGTTTGACATGTACTTGCAGAATTGGATTTTTGTCCATCGGTGCCGCCTCCCATGCGTCAGACTCACAAAAGTATCTATCAAGGACACCTCGAACGCCAATTGCTGTTTGCAACAAAAAATCCAAAAGCAGAAGAACAGACGTTTGCTTCAAACAATCCAACGGCAGCTTCGTCCCGCAATGCTGCCATTCCCAAATCGGTAACCTTGCCCCATTCCCGCCATAATTATGGTAAGGATTCAGCTACTTGTCGGAAACGGGCCAATTCTTAAAGATGTGTTAACAGATCAGGGCGGGGGCCTCATCGAACGACAAGGTTGCTGCCCATGACCCTGAAACAAAAAGCCCGCTACAATCGCCTCCAAGCGCTTAGCGCATCCAACAAGACCCGCTCCTCCAACCTCAAGGGCCGAGTGACCCATTTGGCCACGCGGTTGGACAAAGTGGCGGATGAATTAAGCTCTGAGACGACCGTCTCCATGCACACCATGTTCATGGCTGCCTGATGCCGTTGATTATCTGGGATATGCAGCGCGGTCTTCAGGACATCTGGACCAAAGCGCGGGCGCCGAAAACCTGGGAATCTCAGGTTAATAAGCGGTAAATTTTCCTTGCGATACCGTTTATAATCAAAGGCTTACCAGAAACGACGCATGCGTCGCACTGCGTCACTCAGCTGATTTTCCAAGCGGCACCACATTGGTATCCGCCTCGGGGGCCAGCTCCTCGAAGTCGAAATTATCCAGCCTGTCGGCCCGCTTGCCAGCCCGCGTCGCCGCCGTGATAACCCCCGCCACATCATCGCCCGCCTGCCTCAGATGGGTCTCCAGCTTGCCAGCCTTCTCCCCGATAATTTCGACGTCCCGGTGAAGCTGTTTCAGGGCCTTCCTGATCTCCCCCGTCTGCTCCCGCATCCGGCTGTCCTTCAGGATCGAACGCATCGTATTCAAGGTCGCCATACAGGTCGTCGGCGACACGATCCAAACCCGCGCCGCGAACCCCTCGCGCACGATGTTGGGCAGCTTGGCATGCAGCTCCGCGTACACCGCCTCGGACGGCAGGAACATCAGCGCCCCGTCCGCCGTCTCCCCCTCGATCAGATAGCTCTCCGATATCTTCTTGATATGCACCCGCACCGCCTGACCCAGCGCAGTCAGCGCCCGCGCCTGGTCTTCCTTGGTCTCCGCCGCCACCAGCGCCTCGTAGGCCTCCAGCGGGAACTTGGCGTCGATCACGATGGGCCCGGGAGGGTTCGGCAAATCAATCAAGCAATCCGCCCGCCGCCCATTCGACAGCGTCGTCTGGAACGAATAACTATCCGCAGGCAGGGCCTTCGAGACGATGTCGTTGAGCTGAATTTCTCCAAATGCCCCACGGGTCTGTTTGTTCGAAAGAATGTCCTGCAGCGACAGCACGTCGCCCGACAGCTTCTCGATATTGGTCTGCGCCTTGTCTATTGTCGCCAGCCGCTCCTGCAGCTGGGTCAGCGATTTGGTGGTCTTCTCTGACGAGCCATGCAGCGTGTCGTTCATCCGTTCCTGAAGGTCCGACAACGACCGCGCGGACTTCATCGCATTTTCATGCAGCCGTTCGGACATTTTCTGCTGAACCTCGGCCATGCGAACTTCCATCGTCTGCATGGTCATGGTCTGCGACTTCGCCACCGAGTCCAGCCCGCCCGCCAATTGCGCCTGACCTTGGTTCAATCCCTGTACCACCTGCGCCAGCTGGTTCACCTGCCCCATCAAAGGCTCCGCCGCACGCGCCGAGCGCCCTGAGGCCCGCAACGCGAGGATCAACAGCACCACGATTAGCGCCACAATTGCCGCGCCTATCAAGACCGCGATCACCAAAGGGTCGGTGATCTCAAATGTCTGGTCGCCGATCTGTATCATGTTCGCCCAAACAGCTTTTCGATGTCCGCGAGCTTCAATTCGACATAGGTCGGGCGCCCGTGGTTGCACTGCCCCGAATGTGGCGTCGCTTCCATTTCCCGCAGCAGCGCGTTCATCTCATCGGCCCGCATGATGCGACCTGTGCGGATCGAGCCATGACAGGCGATGCGGCTCAGCACTGCTTCTATTTTGTCACCGAGCATTTGGGTATGGCCCAAATCATCCAGCTCGTCCAAGACGTCACGCAATATGGCTTCGGCGTTGATAACCCCAAGGATCGCGGGGGTTTCGCGGACTGCCACTGCCCCTTGCCCGAAAGGCTCGACCACCAACCCAAACTGTGCGAGCGTCTCGGCCTGCTCTAACAGCCGTGAGGCATCCGTTTCGGACAGCTCGACAATTTCAGGGATAAGCAACCCTTGGGTTGTCACGCCATTCTCCGCCATCTGGCGTTTCAGTTTCTCATAAACCAGCCGCTCATGCGCGGCATGGCCGTCGACGATCACCATGCCGTCGGCCGTCTGCGCGATGATGTAATTCTCATGAACTTGCGCACGCGCCGCGCCAAGCGGGCTGTTTTCTTGCGGCGCGTCTTCGGTCACGTCTTCAACGCGCCCGCTTGCAGGGACAAACTCGGCCGCTGTTTCTTCAAAACCTGGAGCTTGTGCAAGATAAGAGCCGCGAAGCGCCTGCTGTGACGGTCGGTCCATCTGATAGATGCGGCCCTGCGGCTCTGGCCGGAACGCACCCAGCGTCGCATCCGCGACCGTAGTTGAAGCGCGATGCCCAGCCTCTGCCAAAGCATGTTTCAAAGCGGAGACGATCAGGCCCCGAGCAAGGCCGGGGTCGCGGAACCGAACCTCTGCCTTTGCGGGGTGCACATTGACATCGACCTTTTGCGGGTCGCATTCCAGAAACAGTGCCACTGCGGGATGGCGGTCACGGGATAGAAAATCAGAATAGGCACCGCGCAACGCGCCAATCAACAGTTTGTCTCGTACCGGGCGGCCATTGACGAACAGATACTGGGCCGTGGACGAGCCGCGCGAATAGGTTGGCAAGGCTGCGAAGCCGGTCAGGGTGATCCCTTCCCGTTCAGCGTCGATCTGCAGCGCATTTTCGGCAAAATCAGCGCCAAGTATCTGGCGCAAGCGGGACCCCAAAGCGTTGAACATGTCACCCGTCTGCGGGTCAGCACGGAACGTTACTCGGCCCTGATCGTCGTTGGACAGATCACGGATGGTGAAGCCGACATAGGGCTCCGCCATCGCAAGCCGTTTGACCACGTCGCTGATGGCCTGCATCTCGGAGCGGTCTGTGCGGAGGAATTTAAGCCGCGCCGGTGTCGCAAAAAACAGGTCGCGTAGCTCTACAACTGTACCCGAGGTCAACGCGGCTGGCCGCGGTGCTTGATGAGCCCCGCCACTCACGGATATCTGGAAGGCGGCGGCGGACCCTTTCGCGCGGGACGTGATTGTTAGTCGCCCGACCGCACCAAGAGACGGCAAGGCCTCTCCCCGGAAGCCAAAGGTATGGATGTTAAGGAGGTCAGACCCGTCTATCTTGGACGTCGCGTGCCGCGACAGAGCCAAAGGAAGATCGGCCTCATTGATACCATGACCGTCATCTGTCACGCGGATCAACGTCTTGCCGCCATCCCTTACGGCGAGGTCAATCCGCGTGGCCCCTGCATCAAGCGCGTTTTCAACCAGCTCTTTGACGGCGGAGGCCGGCCGTTCGACCACTTCACCCGCCGCGATGCGATTCACCGCGACATCATCTAACTGCCTGATTTTGCGCAGATCTTGGCTTATGTTGCGGTCAGGGGCGTTCATACCCCAATTTGTAGCACGGTCTAAGCCGATTCTACCATCGCGATCAGTTGGTACTTTCCAGCCCTTCCGGCTGCCCTACGACGACGAAATGAAGGTCATCCGGGCGCAGTAGCCGTTCGGCGACCCTCTTGATATCGTCGAGGGTGATCGCGTTGATTTTGTCATTGCGCGTATCCGCGTAATCTATCGGTAAGGCATCCATCTGCATCCCCACAAGAATGCCCGCGATGCGCGCATTCCCATCAAACCGTAGCGGGTAAGCCCCGGTGAGATACTTTTTGGCATCTTCGAGTTCTTCCGGGGTGACGCCTTCAGCGGCCAGCTTCGACCACTCATCGCGGATAACATCAATTGCCTGCGCAACGCGGTCATTCGAGGACGCGACCTGTCCCAGGAAAAGGTAGCCGTAATCTTTGGGCAGCAGGTAGGTCGAGACACCGTAGGTCAGGCCACGCTTCTCGCGCACCTCTTCCATGAGGCGGGATCCAAAACCCCCAGCGCCCAAAACCTGGTTCATAACGTAGGCAGCAAAGAAGTCGGGATCATCACGGCCAATGCCTTCATGGCCAAAGATCGCAACCGACTGCGGCGTGTCGAATGGCACGACGGTCACCCCACCCTCCGTCAGGTAGGTTGCCTGTTGTGGCATAGGCGCACCTGTTTCTGGCAAGCCACCCAAAAGATCGTCCAAAAGCACGCCGAGTTCCTCAGCGCCAATATCGCCAACCGCCCCGACATACAGCCGGTCTCGTGCCAGCACATCTTTGTAAGCAACCAGAACGTCGTCGCGGGTCAGCGCGGACACGCTTTCAATCGTGCCGTCCTTGTCGGACCCGTAAGGATGGTCGCCCCACGTCATTCCCATTGCGGCTTGCCGCGCGATTTCGGATGGGTCCTTTTGGTTCGATCCGATGATTGACACGATTTGCCCTTTGACGCGCTCAACGGCGTCCTTGTCGAAGCGTGGCTCAATCAGCGCCAGCTTGAGCAACGCGAGCGCCTCGTCTCTGTTTTCCGTCAAGAACTGTGCCGAGATGCTCAGCGCGTCATCATAGACGTCGAACCCGTAGCTGGCAGCAAGTGCCTCTCGCGCAGCGGCAAAAGCGGTTGAGTCCAGATCACCGGCACCTTCTTCGATCAATCCCGTCATCAGGTTGATCGCCCCGCGCTTGCCGTCCCGGTCAAGAGACGCGCCGCCCTTAAATCGAATTTCCAAAGCGGTGAAAGGAATTGACCGCTCTTCGACGAGCCAAGCCTTGATGCCCCCCGGCGACGTGACTTCCTGAATTTCGATGGCGCGGGCTGTCGTGGTGAGCGTCAATACCGCGACTACCGCGGTCAGCAGAAAGCGGATCATTGGGTCACCTCTTCACTTGGTTTTTGGAACCAGCCAGTGACGGCTTTGTCTCTGTTAAACACCAATTTGGCGGCGGCGATGATGTCGTCTTCGGTCACTGCCTCCAGTATCGATGGCCATGCCTGCACGTCCTCAACCGTCAGCCCGGATGTCAGCGCCGCGCCGTACCGACGCGCCAATCCACTGACATTGTCGTTTTCATATATCGAAGACGCTCGTATCTGGGTCTTGACCCGCTCCAGCTGATCCGGGTCGACGCCGTCCTCAATAAATTGCGCGATCACCGCGTCCATTTCGGCTTCGGCCTGCTCTAGGCTCAAATCTGGCGTGGGGACAATCAGCACGCCGAATGTCGTATCGTCAAAATTCATGCCCGAGTAGAAGGCTGACGTATAAACGGCCTTTTGCTCTGTCAGCTGCAACGCCTTGCCGAGCACGGATGTCGCCGAACTTCCGCCCAGAATATCTGCGAGAATGGTGAGGGCAGCAGCGGTTTCTTGGTCGCCCGCGTCACGTTCGGGGGCCAAATAGCTGCGAATGACATAGGGTTGGGACACGCGAGGGTCCTCGAAAGTAATCCGCCGCTCAGCCAATTGTGGTGGCTCTTGCGGGCGCACGCGTTCAGGCAAATCGACGGTTGGCTCTATCGGGCCATAATATTTATTTGCGAGCACTTCGACCTCTGCGGGATCAACGTCACCCGCGACTACCAAAACGGCCGCGTTCGGGGCGTAGAAAGTGCGGTAGAAATCCAGTGCGTCCTCACGATCCAGCTGCTCCATTTCATGGCGCCATCCAATGATGGGCACACCATAAGGATGGTTCATATACTGGGCGGCTCGCCTCTGCTCTCCAAACAGCGCGCCGGGGTCGCTGTCGGTGCGCTGGCTGCGTTCCTCAAGAATGACGTCCCGCTCTGTGACGATGTCTTCTTCGGTCAACCTGATGTTGCGCATCCGGTCGGCTTCCATCTGCATCATCAGATCGAGCCGGTCAGCCGCGACCCGCTGGAAGTATCCGGTGTAGTCCCATGATGTGAAGGCGTTGTCAGACCCGCCATTGGCTTCGACAACCGCGGAAAACTCGCCCGCTTCCATGTTGTCCGTGGCCTTGAAAAGTAGATGTTCCAGAAAATGCGCGATGCCTGAAACACCGGGCTTCTCGTCAGCGGCCCCGGCTTTGTACCAAAGCATATGCACAACGACCGGCGCACGGTGATCTTCAATCACGACCGCTTCCATGCCGTTTTCCAGTTTGAAGGTGGTGACGTTCTCGGCGGCGGCCGCAGGAAACGAAAAAGCGGCAGTCAAAGCAAATAGGGTCAGGCGCAACATGGTGATCCTTCTCATCAGCAATCTAAGGAGTAAGTATGGTGCAAAGATCGAATGTTTCAACTAGGCCAACGCCCTTGTGAGCCGCGCGTTATGCGGCGGCTATTCGTCCGGCTCTTCGTAGCCCTCAGGCGGAGCAGACACTGTGCGCACACCCAAGCGGCGCAGGCGTTCCAATTCACCGTATTGATCGAGTGACTGCTTCCGATACGCTTTGAAATAAACATTGACGTTAAAGACGCGTTCCAAAATGCGACCATCATTTTTGCGGCGGAACTCCAGGTCTTCTTTGGCCAGTTGCTGGCGAATGGTTGGCGCTACGCCATAGCGAGAGGCGTAGTTGACCAGCCCACCGTCGCGAATACCGCCGTTGGGATTGCCGCCCAACGCAATAATCGCATCGGCTTCCGGCGTTGCGTCCGTGCGGTTCACGCCACCCGGTGTGGGCGTCGGTAGATTTGTATAATTCTCTGGTTGGGTCAGCGGCTTATTCGGCAGAATTGCGAATTCGTCCGGGCCTTCAGTGTTGGATTTGATGTTCAACAGCTGCGGATCTTTTTTGCCGCAGGCAGTAAGCGTTATGGCAACTGCTGCCGCGCTTACTAGGATCATCGCGTTGCGTCCCATGCCTATCTGCTCCTCAACCTGCTTTTCTTGTTGTTTAGCCCATTCTCGGGCGGGCGTCACGGGGTGTTCTTATCACGCTTTTCATCGTTGAAAATGATGATCGCAAACGCACCGGCAAAAATCCAGATATCCGCGATATTGAAGATGAAAGGGTTGTTGATCCCGCAACACGACATATTCAGGAAGTCGGCAACTGCACCATAAAGCACCCGGTCAAGGGCGTTGGCCAAGGCACCACCCACGATCAACCCAGCACCCGCGAAGGTAACCGTGCGGGTCAGAGACCGGTGCGCCCACCAAATCAAAAAGAGCGAGACACCAACCGCCAACACGGTCAGCACCCAGCGCATGACCTCGGGGCTGTCGCCCAGAAGGCCGAAGTTGATTCCGTCATTCCAGCCAAAAATGAACACCAAAAATGGTGCGAAGACCTCCAGTCGCTCGCCCACCTGCATGTCCAAGACGCGCATAACGTACATCTTGGACAGCTGGTCCGTCAGAAACGCAAATAGGGCGGAGACGGCTAGAACGCGCATATCAATGCCGGAAGTGACGCATGCCGGTGAAGACCATCGCAAGACCAAGCTCGTCAGCGGCGGCTATCACTTCGTCGTCACGCATGGAGCCTCCGGGCTGGATCAGCGCGGTTGCGCCAGCCTCGGCCGCCGTGATGAGGCCATCTGCAAATGGGAAGAACGCATCGGACGATACCACCGACCCAATGGTCGGGCTTTCGCTGAGCCCCATAGCATCCGCCATGTCCTGCGCCTTGCGTGCGGCGATGCGGGTGGAATCCACACGGCTCATTTGACCCGCACCTACGCCCACTGTCGCGCCATTTTTTGCATAGACAATCGCGTTGGATTTGACGTGTTTGGCAACAGTCCATGCAAAAAGCATGTCGGCAATCTCTTGCTCGGACGGCGCACGTTTGGTCACGACTTTCAGGTCCGAAGCGCCAATATGTCCAACGTCCTTGTCCTGCACCAACATGCCACCGGACACCTGTCGGTATGTCAGCCCGCCCACCGACACATCGGGCAACCCGTCGGTGGTCAGCAGTCGCAGATTCTTCTTCTTGGCAAAAATACTCAAAGCGTCTGCATCGGCGCCGGGAGCGATCACCACCTCGGTAAATATCCCGCTGATCGCCTCAGCCGTCGCGCCATCCAATGGCTGGTTTACTGCGATAATGCCGCCAAAGGCCGAGGTCTGGTCGCACTGAAACGCCTTCTCATAGGCCTCAGCAACGGTCGCGCCACGCGCCACGCCACAAGGGTTGGCGTGTTTGATGATGGCGACAGCAGGGCCGTCTTTGGGGTCGAACTCGGAAACCAATTCAAACGCCGCATCGGTGTCGTTGATGTTGTTGTAGGACAGCTCCTTACCCTGATGCTGGGTGGCCGTGGCCACTCCCGGACGAGATGTTCCATCCACGTAGAACGCCGCGTTCTGATGCGGGTTTTCACCGTAACGCAATGTCTGCGCCAAGGTGCCGGCAACCGCGCGGCGGCGTGGCGTTTCGTTCAAAGCATCGGCCATCCAGGCGGAGACCGCAGCATCATAGGCCGCAGTGCGCGAATAGGCGGTTAGGGCCAGCTTTTGGCGGAACGCGTATGACGTTTGCCCGTCATTCGCCTCCAACTCAGCCAACAGCGCTGCATAGTCTTCGACATCCGTGACGACGCTCACAAACTTATGGTTCTTCGATGCCGCACGGATCATGGCTGGGCCACCAATGTCGATGTTCTCGATACAGGTGTCATAATCCGCGCCTTTGGCCACGGTTTCCTCGAACGGGTAAAGGTTCACGACCAACAGGTCGATTGGCCCGATGCCGTGTTCTTCCATCGCCGCCACATGGCCGTCATCGTCGCGCAACGCCAGCAACCCGCCATGCACGGCCGGGTGCAACGTTTTCACGCGACCATCCATCATCTCTGGGAAGCCTGTCACGTCGGCCACATCTTTAACCGTCAGTCCAGCGTCGCGTAATGCGGCGGCGGACCCGCCGGTCGACAGCAGTTCCACCCCTCGCTCGGAAAGGGCGCGGGCGAGGTCAAGCAGGCCAGCTTTGTCAGATACGGAAAGCAGGGCGCGGCGGAGGGGCGCAAGATCGGTCATGGAAATCCTTCAGTCAGGTCAGCAGCTATTGATCCATTGCCAGCTGCAGGTCCTGTTCAAAGTCGCGCAGATAGGACGGAGTGTCCTGCGCCTTGGCCAAAACCCAGCTGACCTGCGCCGCATACTCCATCACGCGGGAAGATAAAACGATCTGTTGGCTTGCGCGGGGCTTTAATCGACCTTTTTCAAGATAAACGCTCGGCTCCAAGGCCATTTGTGCAGCCCCACTCGGCCTGAAGACCCAAACCTCACCACTTTTCAGGGCCAGCGAAACCGCGCTTCCCCCCATGTCGACGGAAGCGTCCACTTCAGGATGCAGGTGAAACCGAACCGAAAAATTCACACCTTTAAGCGCGGTTCGGTCCATATGGCCTTCGAACAACACTCGATCACGTTCAGCCAAGGCGCCCAGCGTGTCTTCACCGGACACCACGCGGCCATCCGCGCTGAGATCAAGTTTTCGAACATGCGTTAACCCAAATTCCGCGAGGTACCCGTCATGGCTGCCAATGACGCGCATGCCCGTTGCGTCCGAGCCATGTTGCACCGGAACCTTCTTTGGCCCGTTTGTTAAGACCTCACCATCGGCGCTACCTAGAAGCCTTGCGGACGAGACGCCGTCGATCGACAGTGTTGAATGGGATGGCGTTGCGCGCCCTGCCCTGCGCCAGTCTGCACCAAATGGCATGCCAGAGCCGCAATTCACGATGACCGGCCTGCGCGCGGAGGTTAGCTCGAAAGCCAAAGTGCTGGCATGTGCGTTCAGGGATGATTTATGTGTGGGCGGGCCGGATACATCAACGACGACACTGGTTCGCCCACAACTGAGCCGCGCATATCCCATCGCCAATTTATCCGACGGCCTGCTGACCGCATCAAAGGACGCCAGCGCCTGATCTAATTGCCCCTCCATCCCTCGACCGCCGCCATGGAAACGTGCCAGACCGCCATCCATGTGACGCAAGGCGCGAAGTGTCGGCGCGATCCGTTCCAGCCCTCCACGATGCCCTTCTTCGGGCGCACGTCCCGCATCACTCAAGGCAGCGCGCGCCCAGCAAAGCAGTGTGAAGACCTCCATCAATTCTTCGGGGTTGCGGGTTGATATGCCACCATGCTGATCGATTTCAACATCGCATTCCCGCGCCAAAGCCTTTGCCGTGGGTTCAACGAAATGTTCGAGCCCGTTCAATGAGATTCCAGCATAAAGAAGACCCGTCAGAGCCTCGAAGCGCGGCAAACCCGGCGACGCAGTCGACCAGCGACGTCCTAAATACGCAGTCTGTTGCGCCAACGAGCGATAATATCTGTCGCTGTTTTCAGATGTTTGCCCATTCAACAAAAGGATCGCATGATTGATCCATCGGATCAGCCTGCGTCCTGTAAGATCCGGGGACCAGCCGCCGCCTCTGCCACCGCCATGCCGCGCAATCCAGGTCATCGTCCATTGTTGCGCCAGTTTTCGGGCAGGTCCGTCTCCGACAGCGGCGAGATCATCAAGCCATCCAAAGCCGTTCAGTTCGTCACCAAAGGCAGCATCCGGGATCGGCAAATCCCACAGTGGCGTCTCTGGCTGCTGAACCAAATGACCGCCAAATTGGAAGTTTCCTGCGATCAGCTGTTTGCCTTTGGCGTAGGACCCCATCGAGCGCGGTTCAGGTTGGTAAACAAACCCCGTAACCTGGCTGCGCATACCACTCAGACGCGCGTGAACGCGGTCCATGAATGACACCCGCTGCCCCAATTCGTGAGACAGGGTCTTCTGCGCCCCAATGCCCATATCCAGCAATCTTTTGCTTGTTCTTGTTGGCGGCACTTTAGCCAGCGGGCTTGCCGCTTGTCACCGCTCAGCCGGGTTTGCGCAGCGAAATCATGAAAAAGCCGTCCATTCCGCCACACTCCGCAAAATAGTCGGGGCGCAGGCGGATGCCGCCGTTCGGGTGCAACCATGCCGGGTCAATGCCCAACGCCTCTGGGTCAGGGACAATCTCGGTCAGGTTATGACGTTCTATGGCCGTTTTGGCTTGCCGTTCGCCTTCCTCAGTCAGCAGCGAGCAGGTGCAATAAACCAGCCGTCCCCCCGGTTTGAGCGCGATCAAAGCACGGTCGATCATGGCGGCCTGCAGCGGAAACATCTCGTCTAAGTCCTTCCCAAACTTGGCATAAGGTAGGTCAGGATGTCTGCGGATGGTACCCGTGGCTGAACATGGCGCGTCCAGCAGGATTGCGTCGTAGAACTGCTCCGCTTCCCATTCCAGCGCGTCCGCCACGACCATTTCGGCCTTCAAGCCCGTGCGTGAAAGGTTCTCTTCTACGGTCGCCATGCGCTTCTTGCTGATGTCCAGCGCCGTGACCGCTGCACCTGCAGCCGCCAGCTGCATCGTCTTCCCCCCCGGCGCCGCGCAAAAATCGAGGATCGCTTCGTCCGGTTTTGGGTCCAATAGCTTTACTGCCAACGCGGCGCCCGCATCTTGCACCCACCAGTCGCCCGCCTTGAAACCCTCAAGCTCTGACACCTGGCCTGCTTTGTGCAAACGCACCGATCCTGTCGGCAACAGCTGGCCACCAAGCGCGGAGGCGATGGTGCTTGCGTTCGACACATCTTTGGGCGTGATGTCCAGTGGGGCGCCCGCCAAATGCGCGGCTTCTATCGCCTGCACGGTTGCTTCGTCGAATATATGGACGACGCGTTTGCGCATCCATTTTGGTAAGACCGGGATCGGCAGCTTGCTCCATTGATCCGGGCCTTCGGTCGCAACCTTGCGCAAAACGGCATTTGCCAGACCCGACATCTTTCGGGATTGCTGCCCGCGTCGCATCAGGGTCACGCTGCTATCCACAACGCCGTGCGGGGCCTCGCCCTCTACAAGCATTTCAACGGTTGCTAATCGCAGGATGTTCAGCGCCTCAATCGGTGGCATGCGGTCGACAAATTGCGCGATCATTGCATCAGCGCGGCTGAGGTTCCGAAGTGTAGACAGCGCCAGGCGTTGTGCCCGAGCCTTGTCAGAGGGGGCGAGGCCCGACAATGGCCCGATACCGCGCAAAAGATCAGACATCTGCTCGTGGTGCTCAAGAACACCGCTCAGAAGCCCCAACGCGCCTTCGCGCGCCGCAAAGCCGCCTTTGTCCGATTTTGACCCGCGCTGATCCGCCATGCCTTGTCTCCTTCAATCCGCGCCGTATATCAGGAGGTATGAGCAAAGAACCAGTCAAAGACTTGCCCCCCGCTGCCAAACGCGCGTTAGCCGAGGCCGAAGAACGCAAAAAAGCCGCCAAGTCGCTAGACTTGCCGACTGAACTTGGTGGCCGCGACGGTCCCGAGCCTGTGCGTTATGGCGACTGGGAGAAGAAGGGGATCGCGGTCGACTTCTAGCGGGTTAGCGCAACGAAAACGCCGCGGAACGGCCAGCACCGCGATCTGACGTAAAGCGAATTTTGCCATCTTTCGCGGACACTTCTTGGCAGTTGTCGCCAAGGTCTTTGTCTCCCCAAGACAGCGAACGGCAGAAGTAACCACCGCGCCATTGCCAATCACCCGTCACGGGGTAGCCATATGCTTTGCCCTGAATGTCGCCTGTCGACGACACGTTCAACCTGATGCCCGTAAGTCTCAGATTCTTACCAGAAACCAGCTGAACGAATTCGGACCTTGTTGAGACTTTTTCAAAGGCCTGAGCGGCCAGTGGCGCACTGAATGCGAATGAAAAGGCTGCACCTGCAAGGGCTAATTTACGAAACGACATCTTAAGTTCTCCGGTTTTGATGTATTAGATACGGCCAAACCAGCGATTTAGTTTCATCTAAATCCAAACTTTTTTAATTAAAGGCCCAAGACATCCATCATGTCATAAGCGCCAGGGCCTTTGTCTTGGCCCCAAAGTGCCGCCTTCAACGCCCCTCGTGCAAAGATCGCGCGGTCGGTTGCGAGGTGGCGCAGGACGATGCGCTCGCCCGCCGCCGCAAAGATCACGTCATGTTCGCCCACAACGTCGCCACCACGGATGGCGGAGAACCCGATGTCACCGGTCTTCCGCGCTCCGGTGATGCCGTCACGCCCACTGTCGCGCACATCGTTCAGGGTCACTCCGCGACCTTCGGCGGCCGCCTCGCCCAACATCAACGCCGTGCCAGAGGGTGCGTCGACCTTGTGGCGATGATGCGCCTCGACCACCTCGATGTCGAAATCCTCGTCCAATGCCTGCGCCACCATGCGGGTCAATTTGGTCAGCAGATTTACCCCAAGGCTCATGTTGCCTGCGCGAATGATCGGCGCATGGCGCGCGGCTGTGTTGATCTTTTCAATATGCGCGTCCGTCATGCCCGTCGTCCCGATCACATGCACAGCCCGCGCCTGCGCGGCCAGTTCGGCATGCGCAACGGTCGCGTCGGGCGAGGTGAAATCAATGATTGCCTGCGCGTCTTTCACAACATCAATGGCGTCCGACACCACCGGAACACCTGACGCCGCACCGCCCATACATGCGCCCAGATCGCGGCCGACCCAGTCGTGGCCCTCGCGTTCTGTTACGCCCACCAGTTTGCACTTATCCGACGCCTGCACAGTTGAGATTAGCATCTGACCCATACGGCCCGATGCCCCTGTGATAACGATCCCCGGCAAGCTGGTCATGTCGTGTTCCTTCATAAAGTCGCCCGCGATGTAGGACCCATTGCAAGGCGCAGGCAAGGGGCTTAAGTGCTGGCGCATGGCAAAGAACAAGAAATTCTCAGGCGGCGGTGCGTCGCAGCGGCAACTTAGGGTCGGCGAATTGATCCGCCGGACCCTGTCCGAGGTGTTGATGCGCGGTGACGTGCATGACCCTGACCTGAACCGCATGTCGATCACCGTCTCAGAGGTGCGCGTCACCCCCGACCTGTCAATCGCCACGGCCTTCGTGTTGCCCTTGGGCGGCAAAGGCAAAGACGAAGCAATCGAGGCTTTGGCCAAAAACAAGGGCGAGCTGCGCCGTTTGCTGTCCAAGGAAATGACGACCAAGCACACGCCTGACCTGCGGTTCTTGTTGGACGAGACGTTCGATCGGATGGACGAGACCAACCGCCTGCTGAACCAAGACACCGTCCGGCGTGATGTTGATGCGGATGCAGGTGACGGCGATGCCTAGGATCGCTTTGGCAGCGCTGTTTGCTGTGTGCGCCGTGGCGGCGCAGGCCGACAGCTGCCGAAGCATCGAACATCTGGGCGACGATTACACTGTTTGCACAACTGACGATCCGTCGCGGATCATCTTGGCGCTTGATGCCGAGGACGGCACGGCTTTTGGCGACTTCTCCAAACTGGAGGACGCCTTGGCAGCCAACGGGCGGACGCTGTCTTTCGCCATGAATGGCGGCATGTATCATGATGACCGCACGGCGGTGGGCTACTTCGTTAACGAAGATGGCCAACAGCAGTCCTTGATGACACGCGCCGGCCCCGGCAATTTTGGGCTGTTGCCCAACGGGCTTTTCTGCGTGGTCGGCGACCGTGCGGTCGTTGTGGAAAGCCGCGCTTTCGCGCAACAGCCCTACACATGCAAGATCGCAACCCAGTCCGGCCCAATGCTGGTTATCGACGGCAAGCTGCATCCCAAATTCCTGCCAGACAGCACCTCCAAGAAATGGCGCAACGGGGTCGGGGTCGACGAAACCGGCCAAGTGCATTTCGCCATTTCTGACGACCCCGTCCGGTTTCACGACTTCGCAACCTTGTTCCGCGATGTGCTGAACAGCCCAAACGCCCTGTTTCTGGATGGCACGATCTCTCGCCTGCACGCGCCCGAGATCGGTCGATCTGACAGCGGGGCGCGCATGGGACCCATTCTTGGGGTTGTCGCCGCGCAGCCTCGCGGATAGCACCCGCCCATCAAACCTATCAAAGGATGGATGACAGTGGCACGCCGCAAAAAGGGACGCGACATTTCGGGTTGGCTGATCGTGGACAAACCCGCGGGCATCAGTTCGAACAATGTCGTGGGCAAGGTGCGCTGGGCGTTCAACGCCAACAAGGCGGGTCATGCAGGCACACTGGACCCAGAGGCGACAGGCATTCTGGCCGTCGCTTTGGGGGAAGCCACCAAGACTGTGCCCTATATCACGGATGCGTTGAAGGCATATGACTTCACGGTGCGGCTGGGACAGGCCACCAACACGGACGACATCGAAGGCGAGGTCATCGCGACCTCTGAGGACCGCCCGACCGACGATGCGATTGCGGATGCGCTCGCCGCGTTCACAGGTGACATTCAGCAGATCCCACCCAAGTTTTCCGCTGTTAAAGTCGACGGCCAACGGGCCTATGCCCTTGCCCGTGGCGGCGAGGATGTTGAGCTGGAGCCGCGCCCGCTTTATGTGGACGAGCTGTCGGTCATTGAGCGGCTCGATGCGGACCATGTCACCTTGCACATGGTGTGCGGCAAGGGCGGCTATGTCCGGTCTATCGCGCGGGACCTTGGGGAGGGGCTTGGCTGCCTCGGCCATGTCCGTGATCTGCGCCGCGTTTGGTCCGGCCCGTTCGAATTGGAGGACGCGGTGACCTTGGACCAAATCGACGAACTGGCGAAAACCCCTGAATTGGATGCCTATCTGCTGCCGCTTGAAACCGGCTTGGCCGACCTGCCCGAGCTCGCCACCACCCATGATGGCGCCACCAAGTTGCGCAACGGCAACCCCGGGATGGTGATGGTCGCAGATGTCGAATACGGCGACGAGGCTTGGGCGTCTTTGAACGGGCAGGCTGTCGCGGTGGGCCACTACAAAGGCGGCGAGCTGCATCCGAGTCGCGTTTTCAAGGCTTCTGATTCCTGATTTTCGCGCGTAAACCCAGAAATTGTTACAGTTCGGTGCGCCTACGCACCAATTCCCCCACACCATGCGCAGTGAGGCCCCCTTGGCGAGGGTGTTTGTTACAAACTCCCACCTCCGGATGACATGACAGTTAACGCGGCGCGAGGTGGGTATCGGGGCGCTGGGTCCCTTCGCTAAGTTTGGGACAACTTAAACATTCATCCCAAGGACGACCGACATGACCCGCACAAACATCTGGACCATCCTCGCCGCCGGCGCGCTTGCCACACTGGCCTTCGACTTCTTCGGCCAAGCCCTCGCACCCCTGCTCGGCTTCCCAAAACTGGCCCCCGTTGGCCTCGCCCAAGCCACCGTCAAAACCGTCTTCGGCGCAGCCCCAAGAGGCATCGGCGACGCCGTGCATATCATCAACGGCCTGCTTATCTACTCGCTGGGCTACGTGCTGGTGGCACGCCCGCTGCAACAAAGGATCATGCCGAAACTTCATTGGGGCGTCACCGCCGTGGCATACGGCATCGGCCTATGGATCTTCGCCCTCTACGGTGTGGCCCATCTGATCGCCGGCAACAAACCGTTCCTTGGCTGGACCGGCATTACCTGGGTCGCGCTTTGGGGTCATATCCTCTACGGCGTCATGGTGGCCTTTGTGATCGAGAAGATGCCCCGCATCCAGCTGACCGCTCAGCAACCCGCCTAAACCTTGCTCCCCAGATCATGGCCTGCCACAAGGCGGGCCATGATTACCCGCACCCATATCAAAGACGACGCCCCCAGCACGGCGACCTATTCCGACTGCGAACGCTACCGCTACGACCTGACACGTATCTGGAACGACGCTGACCGCAAGATCGCTTTCGTGATGCTGAACCCCTCCACCGCAACCGAAGTACAAAACGACCCTACGGTGGAACGGTGCGAGCGCCGGGCGCGGACATTAGGATACGGCGCGTTTCGAGTGTGCAACATCTTCGCATGGCGCGACACAGACCCCCGAAAAATGCGCAAAGCGAAGAACCCGATTGGCCCCGCGAACGACCAAGCCATCCAAGACGCTTGTTTTTGGGCCGACACAGTTGTCGCCGCGTGGGGCACGCACGGAGAACATCTGTCGCGCGGGCCCGAGGTCGAGCGCCTGATGCGCGCGACCGGCAAACCATTATTTCATCTAGGGCTAAGCAAATTGGGCCATCCAAAGCACCCGCTGTATATCAGCTATGCGACGTCCCCACAGCTTTGGTCGGACACGCAGGATTAGGCTGCGCGCGCGTTCACGGTTACGCCGTAACAAGTAAAAACGAGCTTCCAATGCAGAAAGGCCAGCCTGAGTGGCTGGCCTTGAAAGGTTTTATATTATGGCAAATTAGGCCGCTGGAACCGCTATTGGGTCCGGCAGCGCAAAGCCGAGTTCATCCACAAGGGCGATGTCCTCAGCCGCCAGATCCTGCGCACCTGTGACGCTGAGAACAACGGCACCATCCATCAGAATGTCCGCGCCAGTTCCATCTGCAAATGGCACAACGGTGACTTCAGGCGCGGGGCCTGCGCTTCCGTCATAATGCAGCTGGATTGCGTCCTCGGCAGGATCAAAATCGGTAACTTCGCCAGCCTCGCCAGCGCGAATGAACGTGCCGGACGCAAAGGTGTCAGCACCATCATTGCCGGTCGCGACGTCCTGCGAGCCGATATAGAGGAAGTCATTGCCCTGACCGCCAAACATCTGATCCGCGCCATCCAGGTCGGACCCTGCACCATCACCGACAGCGCCGAAATACCCGGTGAGAATGTCATCGCCAGCCCCCCCTACAAGGGTGTCCTCGCCCAGTCCCCCACCAACAAAATCGGCGCCCTCGTTGCCGCGGACGGTGTCGTTGCCGTCGTCGCCGAAGACGCCGTCGTCGCCGCGTCCGCCTTCGACCAGATCGTTGCCAGCACCGCCAAACACCGCGTCGTCGCCGGAGCCGCCGTTAACTGTATCGTCGCCGTCGCCACCATCGAGACCATCGCTGCCGTCACCGCCAAGAAGGTCGTCAATGCCGACCCCGCCCAACAGAGTGTCATCACCGAAATTGCCTTCCAGCTCGTCGTTGCCGTCGCCGCCCATGACGACATCGTCGCCGCTGCCGCCAACCACACGGTCAGAGCCCGCGCCGCCATCCAGCTGGTCATCGCCGTCGCCGCCGCGCACCAGGTCATTGTCGTCGCCACCGTTCACGATGTCGTCGCCAAATCCGCCATTCGCCTCGTCAGAGCCCGCGCCACCGTCAATCGTGTCGGCCCCGAGGCCGCCATTGATGACGTCGTCGCCAAGGCCCCCGTTGATCGCGTCGTCGCCACCAAGGCCGTTCAGCGCGTCATTGCCCGCAAAGCCATTAATCAATTCGGCGACCGAGGTGCCGTTCAGCGTGTCGTCACCCTCGGTTCCGTCGATGTCATCGCCCGCGGCAGGACCGCTGCCGCCGCCGTTATCGTCGTCGTCAAAGAGGTTCACAATGAGCCCTATGCCCAGCAAAGTCGCGAGTGTGTAAAGAGCAATCATGATGACATATCCCCTGAAAAATAAACCTGTGTCGAGGTCACGGTATGTTAACCTCTGCACGCAGCGCCAGAAGAAAACGCAATCTTGCCCGGAATTCACCACAATCAGGTTGGGGCTGTTTCTCCATTGGAAACAATGACTTCCGTAAGTGCTATCTATGTCCTCCGCGCGCAGGAATCGTACCATCGGCAGATGCTAGTCCAGTGGTCAAAAGCGGTCAGAAACTTCTTTCCATTCAAAGAGATTCGCCCTATACGCCCCCATCCGCACCTCAAGTGACGGAGCCTCCACGGGCCTTGCTGGACGACATCCCGGCCTGCGCCATAACCCTTAACCTTTTAAAGGAGACCCCGATGTCGATTACGCCAGAAGAAAAAGCACGCTTGATGAAAGAGTTCGGCACCAAGGAAGGCGACACCGGTTCGCCAGAAGTCCAGGTTGCCATCCTGACATCGCGCATCACCACCCTGACAGAGCACTTCAAAACCCACAAAAAAGACAACCACGGTCGTCGCGGGTTGCTGAAGATGGTGGCCCTTCGTCGTAAGCTTTTGGACTACACCAAAGCCAAAGACGAAGAGCGTTATCAGACGCTTATCAAGAAGCTGGGCATTCGCCGTTAAGACGGTCAAAACCCTGTTTTGACCGAGTGCGGTGTAGCGGAAAATTCGTAGAATTTTCGGCGGGCCGGCACCACCTATCAGTTTAAAGAAGGCCGCATCCTAATCAGGTTGCGGCCTTTTTCTTTGGGGGTGCGGTGCGTGAAATCACGCACCCTACGTTAACCTTTGCGCGACGCGATTTACCCGGTCGCAACCTCTGTGGCAGTTAACCCCGCCTTCACCCCTTTCGCAGTGCCGCCGGTTTGGCGCGGAGTTTTGTACAAATTGGGGACACTCTTTGACGGGCAAAACCCAATTTGTACAAAAGTTTTTCGGTTTCAATCAGGTTAACTGCGGCCCCACCAGAGCGGTTTTTGAGGCGGTTTGAGGGGTTAATCCTTTCTACATGGTTCGGGCGTGGCCGAACTATGCGGTGCGAGGTGTGAGGTGGGTGATCCATGCGCTTGCAGCGCAGAATCTCCCACCCTACGGTATTGGGATGCTCCATTATCAATTCGTTCCTGACGGTGAAAACGTCATCATCCCAAAGAGGCTTCGGACCTTCAGAGCGCTCGTCCTCATTGAAAGGCCCACCGAAAATGCGTTCCGGCAGGACGTCAGTCGCCTGCTTGTGGACGAAGGCTGTTTGTACATGATGGCATGGGGACAAGATTGCACCTTGTGGGATGACAGTGTGGATTGGGCCGTTCTTGAGAAGTTTGACTATGACGTGCCAGACCAGAATTTCGTGATGACCACTTGGCATGACGAGGACACACTGGAAGAGGTTCTTCGCTATGCCAAAGTCGACGCCACACAGTCCTACACTGATGCTAAACTGGAAGACTTGCTGATCCTCGACTTCGGCACCGAGGCGAGAGGTGCCGCGATTGAGGCCCTTTACGAGGCGGTGGAATAGATTTGCCCGGCGCCTTTGGCTTGATTCCGGGCTGGTCAGCGAACTGAACAGATTTGGCAGGGATAACACATAGGAATCCCCCACTTCCCAAACGCCCAAAACCCCTCTATAGACGCGTTATCTGAGACGTGGTGCCCCGATCCCGGCACCATACAAAGGACCAAGGGGTCGGCGGCAATGGGGCCGCCATTCAAAATGGGAGACGCGGGAAGGCCCGCGAGTGCTCCCTGATAGGAAACGATACATGTTCAATGTGACTAAAAAATCCATCGAGTGGGGTGAGGAAACTCTGACGCTCGAATCCGGCAAAGTTGCCCGTCAAGCCGACGGCTGCGTGATTGCCACCTACGGCGAGACCTCCGTTATGGCCGCCGTCACTTTTGCCAAGAAGCAAAAGCCCGGTCAGGACTTCTTCCCGCTGACCGTCCACTACAACGAGAAATACTACGCCGCCGGTAAAATCCCGGGTGGCTTCTTCAAGCGCGAGGCGCGCCCGACCGAGAAAGAGACGCTGACATCGCGTCTGATTGACCGGCCCATCCGCCCTCTGTTTGTGCCGGGCTTCAAGAATGAAGTTCTGGTGATCTGTACCGTGCTGTCGCACGACCTGGTGAACGACCCTGACATGGTTGCAATGGTTGCCGCGTCGGCTGCGCTGACGATTTCGGGCGCGCCGTTCATGGGCCCGATTGCGGCCTGCCGCGTGGGCTTTGAGGATGGCGAATACATCCTGAACCCAGAGATGGACGACATGCACAACCTGCGCCAGAACCCTGAGCAGCGTCTGGACCTTGTTGTTGCGGGCACCAAAGACGCCGTGATGATGGTGGAATCGGAAGCCTACGAGCTGACCGAGGACGAGATGCTGGGCGCCGTGGAATTTGCGCATGAGCAAATCCAGCCGGCGATTGACCTGATTTTGGACTTTGCCGAGGACTGCGCGAAAGAGCCGTTCGACTTCACCCCGCCAGACTACAGCGACCTGTACAAGACCGTTGCGAAGGCGGGCGAGAAAGCCATGCGGGCCGCCTACGCGATCACCGACAAGCAGGAACGCACGGCGGCTGTGGCCGCTGCGAAAGAGACCGCGATTGCGAAGCTGACCGAAGAGCAGCTTGAGGACGAGAACCTTGGGTCGGCTTTGAAGAAGCTGGAAAGCACCGTGCTGCGCGGCGACGTGGTGAAGAACAAGAAGCGCATTGATGGGCGCAACCTCGACGAGATCCGCGACATTGTCAGCGAAGTTGGCTTGCTGCCACGGACCCACGGGTCCGCGCTGTTTACGCGGGGCGAGACACAAGGCCTGGTTGTGACCACCTTGGGCACCGGCGACGACGAGCAGATGATCGACTCGCTGCAGGGCATGTATAAGTCGAACTTCCTGCTGCATTACAACTTCCCGCCCTATTCGGTTGGTGAAGTTGGGCGCTTCGGCCCTCCCGGCCGTCGTGAGATTGGTCACGGGAAACTGGCATGGCGCGCGTTGCAGGCGGTTCTTCCGGCATCGACCGATTTCCCCTATACCATCCGTCTGGTGTCCGAGATCACTGAGTCCAACGGTTCGTCCTCCATGGCATCTGTCTGCGGCGGCTCGCTGTCGATGATGGACGCTGGTGTGCCTTTGAAAGCGCCGGTTGCCGGTGTGGCCATGGGTCTGATCCTCGAAGACGATGGCTCCTATGCGGTTCTGTCGGACATTCTGGGCGACGAGGACCATCTGGGCGACATGGACTTCAAAGTGGCGGGGACCGAGAACGGGATCACGTCGCTGCAGATGGACATCAAGGTTGCAGGCATCACGCCTGAGATCATGAAAACCGCTCTGGCGCAGGCCAAAGAGGGCCGGATGCATATCCTTGGTGAGATGAACAAGGCGCTCAGCTCCGCTGGTGACTTCTCTGTTCACGCGCCACGGATCGAGACCATGCAGGTGCCAACGGATAAAATCCGTGAGGTTATCGGCACGGGCGGCAAGGTTATCCGCGAGATCGTGGAAGTGTCCGGCGCCAAGGTCGACATCAACGACGACGGCATCATCAAGATCGCAAGCCCGAACGGCGAGGCCATCAAGAAGGCCTATGACATGATCCACTCGATCGTGGCTGAGCCTGAGGAGGGTATGGTTTACACCGGCACCGTCGTGAAGATCGTCGACTTCGGCGCCTTCGTGAACTTCTTCGGCAAACGCGACGGTCTGGTCCACGTGTCCCAGATTGAAAACCGCCGTTTGAACCATCCTTCCGACGTCCTGAAAGAGGGCCAGGAAGTGAAGGTCAAACTGCTGGGCTTCGACGACCGCGGCAAGGTGCGCCTGTCGATGAAGGTCGTCGATCAGGAAACTGGCGAAGAGATCAAAGAAGAGAAGAAAGAGGACTAAGTCCCTACCTCTTTGAAGAATTCAGAAAGCCCCGGTGGAAACGCCGGGGCTTTTTGTTTTAGGGTAATGCATAGCTTTAAATGCTCGGGACGCTTTTCAATGAAGAACTTTATCACGTGCGCTGTTACCGCTTTCGTAGTGAGCACAAGCGGGGCAATTGCCCAATCTGCCAATACCTATGGCCATGAAGGCAATTGGTCCCTTTTCAAAGACGGGACCGGTAGCAAAAAGGCGTGTTGGATTGTGACGCAACGGTCAACCAAGGCGACAGTGAAAATGCTGTTCATGGTCACGAAAATTGGCCGACAGGACTATGGCGTCACGCTGGTGGCACGATCCGCATATCCAAAGGAAACTCCCATTTTCTTGGAGATTCCGGGCCTGCGTAGTTTTGAGTTCACAAGACGAGGTCGGGACGCTTGGCCGAAGCATGCCAGTGATGACCCAAAGATCATTAAGGCGCTGGCTGAAGCGGACGCATCGTCAAAACCCGTAACGTTCAGCTTTGGGAATAAAGTCCTTTTAGATTATGACGTAGCTGGATTTCAGAAGGCGTTGAACCGCCTCAAAGAGACATGCGTGAGCTGATGGTTGGCAGAGATTGTGCGTCTTCCCCAACTAATTTTGGGACATCGCACACCCGTGTTACAAAGGCTTTACCTTAGTGACATATTTCTGAGTCGCCTTTTTCCTAATTTCTAAATCAACGCATTTAACTTGGGAGAAAACCATCATGAGAGATGAAACCTACGACCTGTCATGGGACGATTGGGATGAGCTGCAAAGCCCCCGTCCGGAAGGCACTGAATTTGATGACGTTGTTGAAACCGCGCTGAGCCGCCGGGGGTTCATGGGGGGCGTTTTGGCCTTTGGATCAGGCGCCGCCGTGATGGGGGCGGGCAGCTTGATGTCGACGACCTCGGCCGAGGCTGCGACCTCGCGCTTTGCGTTTACGCCGATTGACATTGCCACCGACGCGACCGTGCATGTGCCAGAAGGGTACAGCTGGAGCAGGCTGATTAGCTGGGGCGACCCGCTGTTCTCGGACGCGCCTGAATTTGACCATGCGACCGGGGGCGATGTGGCCTCCTCAGACCGGGTGTTTGGCGAAAACACCGACGGGATGGAGCTGTTCAATGTGGGTGGACGCCAAGTGATTGCGGTGAACCATGAATATGTGAACACCAAGATCAACCTGCCCAACAATGAGGATGGCAAGGTGGCCAGCGCCGATGACGTGCTGAAGCTGCAAAACCTGCATGCGGTGACCGTGATGGAAGTGACCGAGGGCGCGGACGGGTGGTCGGTCGTTATCGACAGCGACCTGAACCGGCGCATCACCGCCAACACCCCGATGACGATTGCGGGCCCTGCCGCCGGGCATGACCTGCTGAAGACCGAGGCCGACCCCGAGGGGACAACCGTTCTGGGCACCATGAACAATTGCGGGGCGGGCAAGACGCCTTGGGGGACCTACCTGACCTGCGAGGAGAACTTTAACGGCTATTTCGGGTCTACGGACGCCGCGTTTGAGTTGCCGGAGGATTACGCCCGCTACGGCGTCAGCGCCGAGGGGCGGTACAATTACGAGGGGTATGACCCGCGCTTTGACGTGTCCAAAAACCCCAACGAGCCGCGCCGCTTTGGCTATATCGTCGAGATCGACCCATCCGACCCGACATCGACCCCGATCAAGCACACCGCCCTAGGCCGGTTCAAACACGAGAACGCGGCCGCCGTGGTGGCCGCTGACGGGCGGGTCGTGGTCTATATGGGCGACGATGAGCGTGGCGAGTTCATGTATAAATACGTCTCCAACGGGGTGTATACACCGGGGGGGGAGACGTCCTCGTTGCTGGATGACGGGGTGCTGTACGTGGCCAAGTTTGACCCCGACGGGTCGGGCAAATGGATCGTCCTGACGCCCACCACCACCGGCATGAGCGAAGCCGAGATCGCCATTTTCAGCCGCGTCGCCGGATCGAAGGTTGGGGCCACCACCATGGACCGCCCCGAATGGGTGGCCGTGAACCCTGTGGCGGTGGAGGGCTACTGCTGCCTGACCAACAACAAGAACCGAGGGCTGAAGACCAATGCGGGCGGGGACGAGACGCCTGCAGTCGGGCCCAACCCGCGCGAGGCCAACAAATACGGCCAGATCGTGCGGTGGAAACCTGCGGGCGACGACCACACCGCGGATGATTTCGAGTGGGACCTTTATGTGATGGCGGGCAACCCCAACGTGCATAGCGACGCCAACGCGGGGTCGGCCAACATCAACGCGGGCAACCTGTTCAACTCGCCGGACGGGATGATGTTTGACAGCACCGGCCTGCTGTGGATCCAGACCGACGGGGACTACAAGAACGAGGGGGACTTCGCGGGCATGGGCAACAACCAGATGCTTGCGGGCGACCCGGTGACCGGCGTGATTGAACGGTTCATGACGGGGCCTTACGGCTCGGAGGTGACGGGGCTGACCTGGTCGTCGGACAAGCGCACTATGTTTGTGGGCATCCAGCACCCCGCCGCCCCCTTCCCCGACGGTGAGGGCAAACTGGCGCGGTCCTCGATCATCGCCATCAAGCGAGACGACAACGCGATGGTGGGCTAACCGGCGCGCCCCCGCTTGGACCTGCGCTGCGCGTAAAGCGCGTCAATCTGAAAGCCCCGGTACGCCCCGTGCCGCCGGGGCTTTTGCCATTGAACCGGGGCCACCGCGTGTGACGGGTGACGGGGCGGGTGCCACTGCTGCGCCTGTCCATGGCAGAGCGGATGACGGAAAAGTTGATCGGCCAGCCCGCCAAATATGTGCCGCGACCGGCCAGAATCGGTCTAGGCTTCGAGACGCACCAACCGAGGAGCACCTTTGATGCAACGCAAGAAAGCCTCTGACTTCGACCCCCGCCTGCTGGAGCTGTATGACGGCTACGTGCACGGCAAGATGACCAAGCGCCAGTTCATGGGCAACGCCACCAAATACGTGGCCGCCGGCGTGACCGCCGCCGCCGTTCTGGAAAGCCTGCAACCCAATTACGCGCTGGCCCAACAGGTGCCTGCCGACGACCCGTCGATTGAAACGATGGTGGCCGAATATGAAAGCCCCGAGGGGCACGGCACCATCAAGGGGCTGATGGCCAAACCGGCGGGTGCCACCGGCAAGCTGCCCGCCGTGCTGGTGATCCACGAGAACCGGGGCCTGAACCCCTATATCGAGGACGTGGTGCGCCGCGCCGCCAAGGCGGGCTACCTGGCCTTTGGCCCTGACGGGTTGACCCCCTTGGGCGGCTATCCGGGCAATGACGATGACGGGCGGGCGATGCAGCGCGAGCTGGACCGCGCCAAGCTGATGGAGGACTTCTTCGCCGCCTTCGAATATCTGGTCGGCCACGAGGGCAGCACCGGCAAGGTCGGGGCCGTTGGGTTCTGCTACGGCGGCGGCGTGTGCAACGCGCTGGCGGTGGCCTATCCGAACATGGGGGCGTCCGTGCCGTTTTACGGCCGCCAGGCCGCGGCCGAAGACGTGCCCTCCATCGAGGCGCCTTTGCTGATCCATTACGGCGGGCTGGACGACCGCATCAACGCGGGCTGGCCCGCCTATGAGGCCGCCCTGAAAGAGCATGGCAAAGACTACGAGGCCCATATCTACGAGGGCGCCAACCACGGCTTCCACAACGACACCACGCCCCGATATGACGAGGCCGCCGCCCAATTGGCATGGGACCGCACCCTTGCCCATTTTGCTAAACACTTGAGCTGATTGAGCTTTCCCGCAACGCCATAACCGACCGTGGCGTTGCGGTCACAGATCAAACTCTCACGATCCTGTTATTCCACCTTCCCGCGAATATCGTTAGAGTCCGGCATCATATGTCTGGGCCGAGTTTCCTCGGCAAAAAGGGGACCCTAATGATTAACCGCCGTACACTTCTGGCCTCTGGCCTTGCCACCGCAGCACTGGGTGCCACCCCCGCGCTTGCGCAACGCAAAGCCTGGGTGATGCCAGAGCAGTTCAAACCACGTATCATCAACCTCGCCGGCGACCTGCCTGCCGGCGAAATCCATGTCGACCCACGCGCCTTCGCGCTGTACTGGACCCTGGCCGAGGGCAAAGCCCTGCGCTACACCTGCGGCATTGGCCGCGCGGGCCTGTATGAAAGCGGCACCTTCCGCGTTGGCGCCAAGAAGGAATGGCCAAGCTGGACGCCCACGCAGGACATGATTAAGCGCGACCCCAAATACAAGAAATGGGAAGACGGCCAGCCCGGCGGGCCGGACAACCCGCTTGGATCGCGCGCGCTGTACCTGTTTGCGCCGCGCGTCGGCGATACGTTCCTGCGCATCCACGGCACATCGGCGCCATGGACCATCAATTCGGCCGTGTCCAACGGCTGCGTGCGGCTGACCAACGCCCATATCGCGCATCTGTACCAGCAGGTGCCAAACGGCACGAAGGTTGTGTTGCACTAAGCGGTTCGAACGTTTTGCGGGATTGGCCAGGGCATCTGCTCTGGCCTTTTTCGTTTCAGCCCCGGTGCAGCTTGCGGATCAGGAAAGCCATGCGGTCGATGACCCGGCGCACCTCGGGGATGTGGCGGTCGTCGTGATGGGTAACCAGCCATTGGTCATGGGTCAGCTCCTCAATGGGCTCTGTCACGCGGGTCAGAGTGTCTTGCGCGTCGCCCACAAAGGTGGGCAGCAGCGCCCGCGCCGCCCCCGACAGCGCAAGATCCAACGCGTTGCGCGGGGCGGTCACCTCCGCCTGCGCGGTGCCGCCATGTTCGGCCAGCCACAGCGCGGACGGCGTCCTGCCAATCGCCCGCGCCCATGGGCGCGCGGCGCTGTCCCGCGCATAGCCCGCAAATTGAACCGCCCCGAGGCGTTGCCCTGCAAGCCCGGCCTGCTCAGGCCGATGGTTGCGCAGCCCGATCACCGTTTCACGGTGCCCGATGTCCAGAATATCCTCGGTCGAGATGAAGCGCAGCGTGGTGTTGGGGCTGTCGCACAGGATCGCTTCGATATGGGCGCATAGCCAATACGTCATCCAGGTCCCCGCCGAAACCTTCACCAGCCTGTGGCGGTCCTTTTGGTGCAGGGGTGCTATGTCGGCCTCAAGGGCACGGACCCGTTTCAACAACGCCTCCCCCTGCTCGGTCAGCTGGTAGCCACGGGCATGGCGGACGAACAGCTCAGATCCGGTGGCGGCTTCCAGCGCGATCATCCGGCGGCCCAAAGTGGGCGCGCTTTTGCCGGTCTCCCGGGCGGCCACGGACAAGCCCCCCGCCCGCGCCACAGCCAGAAACAGCTGCAGGTCATCCCAGTTCATGCGTTCATTCATGAAAAGAGAATTACATAACGTTTCATTCCAATCAATTGGCGCCGCGCCCATCTTGCCCTTGTCGCTACAAAAGGGAGCCGCCTCATGACCATTTTCACCACCGCCATCCCCCGCATCGGCATGGGCTGCTGGGCCATTGGCGGGCCGTTCTGGCTGGGCGGCAAGCCGCTGGGCTATTCCGGCTCCGACGACGCCACATCGACGCGCACCATCCACGCCGCATTGGACGCGGGCATCCGGCTGTTCGACACCGCCAATGTCTACGGCGCGGGCCATTCCGAACGGCTGCTGGGGGAGGCGCTGAAATCGCGGCCTTACGCGTTGATCTCCAGCAAGCTGGGCATGGGTTTTGACGAGGGCACCAAGCAGGTCCTGCCCGACGACACCGACCCTGCCGGCATCGAGGCGCAGATCGACGCCAGCCTGCGGCGGCTGCAACGCGACCATATCGACGTGATGTTCCTGCATCTCAACGCGCTGCCAATCGAGGCGGCAGAGCCGATATTCGAGGCGCTGGGCCGCGCCCGCGCCAAGGGCAAAATCGGCGAGTTCGGCTGGAGCACCGACTTCCCCGACAACGCCAACGCCATGGCGGGGATGGACGGGTTCACCTGCCTGCAATCGGCGATGGACGTGGTCACCGACGCCCCGGGTTTGCGCAAGACCGCAGCCGCGCATGGGCTGACCACCCTGATCCGCTCGCCCCTTGCGATGGGGGTTTTGACGGGCAAGTTCGGGCCGGACAGCCGCCTCCCTGACACCGACATCCGGTCGGGCAATGACGACTGGAAAGGCTATTTCAAAGACGGCAAAGTGACGGCGGAGTACCAAACCAAAATCGACGCGCTGCGTGACCTGTTGCAAACAGACGGGCGCAGCCTGGCGCAGGGGGCGCTATGCTGGTTGCTCGCCAAATCAGAGCTGAACATCCCCATCCCCGGCGCGAAGACGCCGGCGCAAATCCGCGAAAACGCGGGCGCCATGGGTCATGGCCCCCTGCCCGCCGCGGTGATGGCCGAGATCGAGGCCGTCATACCCCGAAAACCAGAAGGCCCACCGCGCAAACGGTGAGCCCTTGGCTTCAGCTTCTTTCTGCTGAAAATATGCTAGGAAGTTTGCCCGTGCGGCTGAAGGACAACGTCCTTCAAAGAGCACAGAAAAACAGGTGCGGCGCAGCCGCTCAATTTAACCCGGCGCTTTGACGGTGCGCAGGTAGGGCAGCACGGTGGTCACGTCACCGAACTTGGCCTGCGCGTCCTCGGTGGACACGGCTGGCGGCACGATCACGTCCTGGCCGACCTCCCAGTTGGCGGGGGTGGCGACACCCTTGGCCGACATTTGCAGCCCGTCCAATGCGCGGATGATCTCGGCGAAGTTGCGGCCAACGGTCATCGGGTAGGTCATCATCAGCTTGACCTGCTTGTCCGGCCCGATGATGAACACCGACCGCACGGTGGCGCTATCTGCGGGCGTGCGCCCGTCGGGCAGCACGTATTCGGCAGGCAGCATGTCGAACGCCTTGGCGACCTCAAGGCCGGTGTCGGCGACGATGGCAAACTCGGCCTTGGCCTCGGCCACCTTTTCGATGTCGGCTTTCCACTTCACGTGGTCCTCGACCCCGTCCACGGACACCCCCAGCACCTTGGTGCCGCGTTTGGCCCATTCGTCGGCCAACTGCGCAACCGCGCCGAATTCCGTCGTGCAGACCGGCGTAAAGTCTTTCGGGTGGCTGAAAATCACCGCCCAGCCGTCGCCCACCCAATCGTGCAGCGAGATGTCGCCCTTGTCGGTGGTCACCGTCAAATCGGGAATAGTGTCGTTAATGCGAAGCCCCATGGCGTTCCCTTTCTATTGAATCTAACTTGCGCCCAATATAGTCGCGATTGTCGACGATTGAACACCCTGCCTTGGAGGCCCCCATGAAAAACGCAAAGAACTTCTACATCAATGGCGCATGGGTCTCCCCCGCCAAAGCCAATGATCTGGACGTCATCAACCCCTCGACCGAAGAGGTCTGCGAGGTCATTTCGCTGGGCGGCCAGGCCGATACCGACGCCGCCGTCGCCGCCGCACGCGCCGCGTTTGACGACTGGGCGCAGACCGACAAATCCGAGCGCATCGCGCTGCTGAAAACCCTGTCCGAGGTGTACAACGACCGCGCCGAGGAAATGGCGCAAGCCATCAGCCTTGAAATGGGCGCGCCGCAAGACCTGGCCCGCGCGCAGCAGGTGGGCGCAGGCTCGTGGCATTTGGGCGGCTTCCTGAAAGCGATGGAGACGTTTGAGTTTGAACGCGACTTCACCGCGACCGAAAAAACCCTGCTTGAACCCATCGGCGTCTGCGCGTTGATTACGCCTTGGAACTGGCCAATGAACCAGATCGTTTTGAAGGCCGTGCCTGCCATGGCCGTGGGCTGCACGATGGTGCTGAAACCGTCCGAGATCTCGCCTTTGTCAGGCATCCTGTTTGCCGATTTCGTGCATGAGGCGGGCTTCCCCGCAGGCGTGTTCAACATGGTCAATGGCGACGGGCCGGGCGTCGGCTCGCAGCTGTCGGCGCATCCCGAGGTCGACATGGTGTCCTTCACCGGCTCGTCGCGTGCGGGCAAGCTGATCTCTGTTGCCGCCGCCGAGACGCTGAAACGCGTGTCGCTGGAGCTGGGCGGCAAAGGCGCCAACATCATCTTTGCCGACGCAGATGACAACGCCGTCAAATCCGGCGTGGTCCGCTGCTTCCGCAACACCGGCCAGTCCTGCAACGCGCCAACCCGCATGCTGGTTGAGCGCTCCCGCTATGACGAAGCCGTCGAACAGGCGACCGAGATGGCCAACGCCACCGTGGTTGGCCCCGCGTCCGAGGAAGGCAAACATATCGGCCCGCTGGTGTCCGAGATGCAGTTCGACAAGGTGCAGGGCCTGATCGAGCAGGGCATCAAGGAAGGCGCCAGGCTGATGGCTGGCGGCGTGGGCCGGCCCGAGAACCTGAACCGTGGCTATTACTGCCGCCCGACGGTCTTTGCCGATGTCACGCCAGATATGGAAATCTACAAGCAGGAAATCTTTGGCCCCGTGCTGTCGATCATGCCGTTCGACGACGAGGCGCATGCAATCGCGCTGGCCAATGACACGCCCTACGGGCTGACCAACTACATCCAGACCGCCGATGACGAAAAGCGCCGCCGCGTGGCGCGCCGCCTGCGGTCGGGCATGGTGGAAACCAACGGGTCGGGCTTCGCCCAAGGCTCGCCATTTGGCGGCTACAAGCAATCGGGCAACGGCCGCGAAGGCGGCATGTTCGGGTTGGAAGAGTTCTGCGAAGTGAAGGCCGTGTCCGGCTGGACCAGCTAGGCCGCACATATCCAGCAGGTGGCCGTCTTGAAACGATGGCCACCTGCACTATGTCTAATCCGGCACAAAAAAGGAGACGACAATGGCAAAAGTTGAAGAGCTAGAAGCCCAGCTGCACCAAGCGCGCAAGGACATCGAAACGCTCGCCGCGATGGCCGGGTCTACCGCCAAAGAAGCCGCCGCCGACGCCGCCAATCTGGCCACCGAGCAATTGGGCCAGCTGTCGGATGACGCAAAGGAAGTCTATGCACGCGCCATGGAAGAAGGCCGCAAAGCCGGCCAAGCCGCCGAGCAGAAAGTCAAAGACAACCCCTTGGCGGCCGTTGGCATCGCCTTCGGCGTGGGCATGCTTATTTCCACGCTTCTAAACCGCCGATAATGCAACTTGGATTGATTGCGCAGCTCGCCGCCTCCCTTGCGAAGGATGAGGTACGCGAGGTCGCGCGCGTGGCGAAAACCAAGGCGATCCTGATCGGCGTGGCCACCGTGTTTGCGGTGATTGCGCTGGTCATGTGCATCTTCGGGGCGTATCTGCTGCTGAGCCAGGAAATCGGTGACATTTTGGCCGCCTTCGCGATTGCGGGGGGCTGCATTGGGCTGGCCATCGCATTTCTGCTGGCATCGCTGCTGGTCAAGAAACGCAAGACCCACACCCCCAAGCTGCCCGACGCGCAGCTGAGCAACGCAACGCCCTATCTGGCGCTGGCGGCGTTCGCCATTGGCTTTTTGAAGGGCCGCAAGTGACGTCCCAATCCCGGATCGCCGTAAACGGCCTTTTCATATTGGCCCTGCTTTACACGCTTGTTGTTGCGGGCGACTTTTTGATTCCGCTCGCGGCGGCAGTTATCGGGTTTCTGATTTTCAGCGCCCCGCGCCGCGCCTTGGAAAAGCGTGGCATCCCACCAGTTGCGTCCGCGCTGCTGGCGACCACCGTCATGGTCTTTGCCATCGCCTATGGCACCTCATGGCTGGCCGCCCCGGTTGTCGCCTTCATCAACCAAGTCCCCGAGGTCGTTGAAGAACTGCGCGCCCATATCGGCGGCACAAGCGGATTGGTGGCCGCCGCCGAGGGTGCCTATGAAGCGACGCAGGAGATCGTCGCCGCAGAAGGGGACACCACCATGGACGTTCGGGTGGTTGGCAACACCTCCGTCTCGGCCACCATATTGGGGTTTGCCCCGGACCTGCTGACCAAGGTCAGCTTTGGCCTGTGCCTGATGTTCTTCCTGATCTCGTCGGGGGACGGGTTCATCAGCAAGATCATCGAAAGCCTGCCGTCCTACGCCGACAAGCGCAAAGCCCTGCACACCACACGTCTGATCGAATCCCAGCTGGGGCACTACCTTGGCAGCATCACGCTTATAAACATGCTGATGGGGCTGCTGGTCGGCATCGCCATGTGGGCCTGGTCGGTCCCCAACGCAGCCGCCATCGGGCTGATGGCCATGCTGCTGAATTTCATCCCGTTCCTTGGGTCCCTGATCGGGGCGATTGTCGCCAGCCTGATGATGTTTTCAGAGACCGGCACCCTGTGGCAGGCGGCCGGCGTCTTCGGAACCTACATGGCGCTGTCCGCCTTGGAGGGGAACTTCATCACCCCGCTGCTGCTTGGCCGCCGCCTGCGGCTGAACGCAACGTTCGTGTTTCTGGCCGTGGCCTTTTTCGCGTGGATCTGGTCGGTGATCGGCATGGTCATGGCCGTGCCCCTGCTGATAATTGTCAAAACCGTCTGTGACGAGATCGACAGCCTCAACGGTGTAGGGCGCTTTCTGGGCAACAGCACGCCAAATCACCTGCCCGACGAGACTCTGCTAGGCAAATGAGCGCACCGGCACCTGCGCGAAGGCCGAGATCGTGCTGTTCTTCGCGGCGACGGGCGGGCCTGTCAGCTCAAAACCAGTGACCCTGTCAGCCAGCGCGTTGAACAGCGACGCCATCTCCATGCGGGCCAGATGCATGCCAAGGCAGGCATGGACCCCCTGCCCAAAGCCCACATGCCCGCGCACATCCCGCGTGATGTCAAACCGGTCGGGGTCTTCGAACCGGGCGGGGTCGCGGTTGGCGGCCCCGTAGACCACCAAAACGCGAGTGCCTTTGTCCAGCGCCACCCCGCCAATCTCAACGTCGTCCAGCAGATAGCGAGAGAACGCCCGGATGGGCGTGTTGAGCCGCACGATTTCCTCGATCGCGTTTTTCATCAGGCTGCGATCTGCGCGCAGCCTGGCCCACTGGTCGGGGTTCTGCGCGAAGAGATAGATCGCGTAGCCAATGGCCGAGATCGTGGTGTCGAGGCTTGGCGCGATGTAATCGCGCATCAGCGTACCGGCGCGTTTGGGATCAAACCCGGCCTCCAGCCCGCGCCGCGTCGCGCGGCTGGCCCACCCGTTTTCGGGAAGCGCCGCCATCATGGCGGGGTCGTCCAGAAAGCCGCGCAGCTGGCCCATGCGGTCCAAGGCCTGCTGCTTGCGATTCCGTGGATCGCCCATCAATTCGAACGTGGCCGCGCCCCAGCTGAGCATATGTTCCTTGCCATGCGCCCCCAGCCCGACCAATTCGCGCACCACCGTCAGCGGCAGATGCGGGGCCAGCCAGCTGGCGGCATCAAACGCGCCTTTGGCGGCGGCTTCATTGGCGAGGCTTTGCGCCTCCTCTTCGACCAGGTCCTTGACGCCCTGCAACGCTTTTGGGGTGAGCGGGCTAAACGTGATCGCCCGCGTCACGTCATGCTGGGGCGGGTCGGAATTCAGGGTGCTGCCGCGCAGGAACCCGTTGATGTCCTCGTTGATCGACACCCCATGTGCAGAGCTGGCGACGCGGTGATTGCGCAGCGTGGCCGTGACCGCGTCAAAGCCGCAGATGGCGTGGATGTTGTTTTTGGGCAGCCAGACCACCGGTCCGGCACCCAGCATTTGGTGATAGGCCGGAACCGTGTCAGCAATGGTCGCGTCCGCATAGAAATCCAGGTCGCAAATCGGCGCTTTGGCGGGCATAGGGTTTTGGTCCTTTGGGGATCTGCCCCAGCATCACCAATTTGGGGGCAAGAGCAATGACATCAACCTTGGCGGCCACAAGGGCCGTGACTAGATTCCGCTTGGCAGCGGCGCGCCGACACGTCACCTTGGGCTCAAGCATTTAACGCACAAGGATTTCCCAGATGAATTATGAAGCGCAGGTGATCTTGCTCCGCCGTATCTCCGCCGGGATCAAGACCGAGAGCAACACCCTTCTGACCAAGGAATTGCCCAAGCCCGGGACCAACAGCTACCAGCAGCTGGCCAGCAAGATCGAAGGCTGGCACCGCTCGTTGACCGGGCTGCAACGTGGGCTTGATGCCCAGCAGGGGCTGCTGAACAAAATGGAAGGCGGCATTCGCGGCGATTATTCGGCGCAGCAAAGCCACCACGACAAATCCGCCAACATCAAAGGCCTGCGCGACGCATGCGAGACCCTGCTGGAAGAGCTTATCGCGCTGCTCAACCGCCTCAACGGGCCAGAGCGTGACGGCATCGCCATGGCCAACGCCCTGAAAGACGCGCTGAAAAACATCACCAAAGAGGGCGAGACGCTGGACGTGGTTCCGCAGGAGGCCGAACAGTTCCAGCAGGTCGTCGTCCGCGCCGCAGGCCCCGTAGAACAGCCGCAGGTCTACCGCCCCGGCATGGGGACGGGCATGATTACACTGGCGATTTTCTTGCTGGTGGCCGTCAAAAAGATGCTCGACAAGAACCGTTAGGCCAGACTTTCGGCCAGCAGGTCAAACACCAGCCGGATGCGTTTCGACGTGTGCAATTCGCGGTGGGCGACCAGCCAGACGGGGAACGGGATGGCAAGGTCTGGGAAGACCATCTCGACCTCCGGCACCAGATCGGCCGCCGCGCGGCTCATCGGGCCGATGCCCAGGCCCTGCCGTATCATCGCCCAGGCCGCCACCCCGTCGGCGGAGGCGTAGCGGATGTTCTTGCGGGTGATCGGCATGCCGTGCGCGTTCAGCAGCGCCACCATCCGGTCGTGATCGTCAAACCCCACGAAGTCGCAACGCGCAATGTCGTCCGCCGTTTTGGGCCAGCCGACGCGGTCCAGATAATCGCGGGTGGCATAGAGGTGCCCCGTCATCTCCCCCGCCAGTTTGGCGATCAGGTCGGGCTCGGTCGGGCGGGTGTGCCGGATGGCGATGTCGGCCTCCCGCCGCATCAGGTTCTGGATGGAGTTGCTGGACACCACCGTGACCTCGATCCCCGGCGCAATGTCGCGCAGCCGCTTGAGGATCGGCGGCAGGTGGTAGGCCGACATGATGTCGGTCGCGGTGATCGCGACATGGCCGTCGATCTGGTCTGACTGCCCCGTTGCCGCCATCGAAAACCTGGCCGCCGCGTCGCCCATGGCCTGCACATGGGTCAGCACATCGCGCCCCGCCTCCGTCAGGATCAGGGACCGGCCCACGCGGTCAAAAAGCGCCACCCCAAGCGTGTCCTCAAGCGCCGCGACCTGCCGCCCGATGGTGGGCTGGGTCAAGCCAAGCGCACGGGAGGCGGCGGATAACGAGCCCTCCTGCGCGGTCGCCAGAAAGGCCCGCGCCTGGTTCCAGTCAAAGTTGATGGCCTGCCAATTCATGCATATCCGTATAACAGATCGACGTATTTCGGCAATTCATAGCGTTTTTACGCATGAGTATGGTGGCGTCAGAAAGGACCCCCGCCATGACCCAAGCCAGATTCTGGGACGGCATCGCCCCCAAATATGCCAAACAACCCATCAAAGACATGACCGCCTACGACCAAACGATGGACCGCGTGCGCGCGTATCTGACGCCCGGCGACCACGTGGTGGAACTGGGCTGCGGCACCGGCGCGACCGCGCTTCTGCTGGCCCCGCACGCGGCCCATATCACCGGCACCGACATCTCGCCGGGCATGATCGCGCAGGCCAACGCGCGGCTGCAAGGCGGCGAAAACGTCCGCTTCCGCACCGGCGCGCCCGAGGACCTGTCGGACCTGCACGGCACCATGGACATGGTCACCGCCTTCAACCTGATCCACTTGATCGAGAACACCGAGGCGCTGGTCGCCCAAGCCGCGAAGCTGCTGAAACCGGGCGGGCTGTTCATCACCAAAACGCCGTGCCTGGCGCATTTCAACCGGGTACTGATGCTGGCGATCCCGGTGATGCAGTTCTTCGGCAAGGCGCCTTTTGTGAAGACCCTGTCGATCACCGAGCTGGAAGCCGCCATCGCGCGGGATCATTTCGACATCATCGAGACCGGGTCCTACCCCGCCAAGCCGCCCAGCCGGTTCATCGTCGCCCGCAAGCGCTAGAACGGGGCCTTGGCCTTGAACTCCAACGCGCGGCCGCCCTCGGGGTGGCGTAGCTTCAGGCTTTCGGCGTGCAGCATCATGCGGGGGTAGTCCTGCGCGTTTTCGGAATAGAACGGGTCGCCCACAATCGGGTGGCCCAGCTGCTGCATATGCACCCGCAGCTGGTGCGACCGCCCCGTCTTGGGAAACAACCGCATCCGCGTCTGGCCGTCCTTGACCGGCCCGCGCCGCCACTCAGTCAGGGCGGGTTTGCCGGTCTCGAAATTCACGTGCTGCAAGGGCCGGTTCGGCCAGTCCACGATCAGCGGCAGGTCGATGGTGCCGGACTTGTCGGCCACCGCGCCGTGCACCAGCGCGATGTAGGTTTTCTTCATGTGCCGCTTTTCAAACTGCAGCCCCAGATGGCGCTGCGCCGCCTTGGTCAGGGCGAAGACCATGACCCCCGACGTGTCACGGTCCAACCGGTGCACCAGCAGCGCGGTCGGGAACGCCGCCTGCACGCGGGAGATCAGGCAATCGGCCAGATGTTCGCCCTTGCCCGGAACCGACAACAGCCCATGCGGCTTGTTGACCAGCAGCAGCTCGGCATCCTCGTGCAGGACCTCCAGCGGGTCGGTGGGCGGGTTGTAGTCGCTGCTCATCCGCGCCCCCGCCACATGGACATGGAATACAGCACCAGCGCCGCCCAGATCATCGGGAAGGCGATGGCGCGGGCCTGGCCGAACGGCTCCCCGAACACGAAGACCGCCACCAGAAAGATCATCGTCGGCGCGATATATTGCATGATGGCGATGGTGGTCAGCCGCAGCCCCTTGGCGCCGTTGGCGTAGAGCATCAGCGGGATGGCGGTGACCACGCCGCAGCCCAACAACAGCCATGTATCGCTGCCAAAATGGCCCGCGCCGGTGCCGCCTAGATAGGCCCAGTACCCCAAGGCGGGAATGGCGAGGATCAGCACCTCCAGCAGGAAGCCCTGATTTGGGCCGATGGGCAGCGATTTCTTGAAGAAGGCGTAGAACCCCCATGTCACCGTCAGCCCAAGCGCCGCCAGTGGCAGCCGGCCCGCATCCAGCGTCAGCACCACCACCGCCGCAAAGGCCAGCGCCACCGCCGCCCATTGCATGGGTTTCAGCCGCTCGCCCAGCAACGCAAAGCCCAGAAAGACCGAGAAAATCGGGTTGATGTAATAGCCCAGCGCCGCCTCCAACGCGTTGCCGGATGTGATGGACCAGACGTAAATGCCCCAGTTGACCGACACCAGCCCCGCCGTCAGGCAGCCCATCGCCAACGTCCGCGGCGTCATAAGCGCGGTCTTGATGTCGCCGGTGCGGCTCAGAAGGATCAGCACCAGCCCCGCAATGGGGATTGACCAGATGACGCGATGCGCGACCACCTCCACCGCCGGAATATGGCTGACCAGCTTCATGTAAAGCGGCAGCACCCCCCAAAGCAGGTAGGCCGACAGCGCGAAGCCGAAGCCCGCCAATGTGTCGCCATTTCCCTGTGATCCGCTTTGCCCCATGCCAGCGTTTGACCACTACATCCGCAAAGACGCAAGCACAGCTTCATCTTGGCAAAAATACCTCGGGGTGCGGGGCAGAGCCCCGCGTGTCGACGAGGCGCAGCCTCGGCGAAACCCCTAGACCTTCACCCGCTCCGAGGTCGGATCATAAAACGGCTTGGACGAAACCTCCGCCTTCACCATCCGGCCCGCGACATCGATCTCGTAGTCATCCGCCAGCACGTCCGCCAGTTTCTCGCCCGGGCATTGGATGTAGCCCATGCCCATCGCCGCCCCTTCCGCGTGGCCATAGGCGCCCGATGTCAGATAGCCCGCCAGCGCACCGTTCCGGAACACGGGTTCCGCGTGGTACAGCAGCGGCTCGGGGTCCTTCAGCTTGAATTGCAGCAGCCGCATTTGCAGCCCCTCGTCCTGCTTTTTCAGGATCGCGTCGCGGCCCATATAGTCCGCCTTGTCCTTCTTGACGGCGAAGCCGAGCCCGGCCTCCATCACGTGGTCCTCCGACGTGATGTCATGGCCGAAATGCCTGAAGCCCTTCTCCATCCGGCAGGTGTCCATCATGTGCATGCCGCATAGCCGCATGCCGAAATCGAACCCGGCCTCCGCCAGCGTCTCGAACACATGGCCCGCCATGTCGGAGGAGACGTAGACCTCCCAGCCTAGCTCCCCCACATAGGTCACGCGGTGGACGCGGGCCAGCCCCATGCCGATCTCGATCTGTTGGGCGGTGCCGAACGGGTTGGCGTCGTTGGTGAAGTCGTTCGGGCTGACCGCCTGCAACAGTTCCCGCGACCGGGGCCCCATGACCGCCAGCACACCTTCGGCGGCCGTGGTGTCGGTGATGACCACGTCGAAATCCTTCGCCCGCGCCACGCGTTCCATCCATGTCTGGTCCGCCAGCCGCGTCGCCGCCGGGGTCACCACCAGATAGTCAAACTCGGACATGCGGGTGACGGTCACATCCGCCTCGATCCCCGCTTTCGAATTCAGAAACTGGGTGTAGACGATCTTGCCGGTGTCGACGGAATAGTTGCCGCCGCCCACGTAATTCATGAACGCCTCCGCGTCGCGCCCTGCGACCCGGATTTTGCCGAAAGACGACATGTCATACATGCCCACATTCTGGCGCACCGCCATGTGTTCCTCGCGCACGTTGTCGAAGAAGTTCTGGCGCTGCCAGCTGTACTGATACTCCGCCTCCTGGTTCTCGCGGGCAAACCAGTTGGCGCGTTCCCAGCCCGCCAGCTCGCCCATCACCGCGCCACGCTCCATCAGGTGGTGATGAAACGGGGTGCGCCGCACCCCGCGCGCGGTTTTCTTTTGCAGGTAGGGAAAGTGGTCGGCATAGAGCAGCCCCAGCGTTTCCTTGGAGCGCTCGAACAGATAGGTCTTGTTGCCCTGAAACGGCTGCATCCGGCTGATATCCACGTCGCCCAGATCGAACGGCTTCTCGCCCGCGTCCATCCATTGCGCCAAGGCCTGACCGGCCCCGCCCGCAGATTGGATACCGATGGAATTGAAGCCCGCCGCAACCCAGAAATTGTCCAATTCAGGGGCTAACCCAAGGTGATACGCGTCGTCCGGCGTGAAGCTTTCCGGCCCGTTGAAGAACGTGTGGATGCCAGCCTCGGCCAGCATCGGCATGCGTTCCACGGCGGCCTCAAGGATCGGCTCGAAATGGTCGAAATCCTCGGGCAGTTGGTCGAATTCGAAATCCTTGGGAATGTCCAATGTCCACGGTTTTGACACCGGCTCAAACGCGCCCAGCAGCATTTTGCCCGCGTCTTCCTTGTAATAGGCGCACTCATCAGGCACCCGCAGCACCGGCATTTGGGTCAGGCCGGGCACGCTTTCGGTGACGATGTAGAAATGCTCGCAGGAATGCAGCGGCACGTTGACGCCCGCCATCTTGCCCACGCCGTGGCCCCACATGCCGCCGCAGTTGACGACATGGTCGCAGGCAATCTCGCCCACCTCGCCGTCCTTGTCTTCCCATGTCACGCCGGTGACGCGGCGGCCTTCCTTCCGGATGGCGGTGACCAGATAGCCTTCCTTCACCAGCGCACCGTTCTGGCGCGCGCCCTTGGCCAGAGCCTGCGCGATGTTGGCCGGATCGCCCTGCCCGTCCAGCGGCAGGTAGACCCCGCCCACCACGCCGTCGATGTTGAGATGCTCGTAGCGTTTCTTCACCTCGTCGGGGGAGATCGGCTCCGCCTCCACCCCGAAGCTGCGCGCCATCGCGGCTTGGCGGCTGATCTCTTCCTGCCGCTCCTCGGTCAGGGCGACGGTGATCGACCCGCACCGCTTGAAGCCGGTTTCAACGCCGGTTTCCGTCGCCAGATCGCCGTAAAGCTCCTGGCTATACTTCGCCAGCTTCGTCATGTTCTTGGTGGCGCGCAGCTGCGCGATGAGGCCTGCGGCGTGCCATGTGGTGCCCGATGTCAGCTGCTTGCGTTCCAGCAAGACGATGTCTTTCCAGCCCTGCTTGGCCAGATGGTAGGCGACCGAGCACCCAATAACCCCACCGCCAATGATGACGACGCGCACTTTCGTGGGAAGGCTCATGGGTACATCTCCGAGAATTTGACCTTCCAAAGGGCGATCATCTCGTCCTCCGTCGCGCCAGTGTCATAGGGGGGCGTCGTCAGCGGCTTCACCTCTGAGACGTCAATTTTTACGATCAGGTTCATGCGGTCACACAGCGCCCCCCACAGGTCCTGAAACTGTGGGTAAAGCGCGTCGAATTCCGCCGTGTCGCGGCGCACCATTTTGGCCTGCCCGCGCAGCCGCGCACCCTTGCGGGTGAAGGCGTCGACGAAATTGATTTCGCATTCGGGATTGTGGGTCAGGTTGGTGACCGTCTGCGGCGACCGGATTTCGCCGAAGGCGATGGTCGTGTCATTGACCACCAGAAACGTGCCCTTGGGCGACACCGCAGGCCGCCCGCCGGGGGTGACGGTCGCGATATGGCCCAGACGCCACCGCGTGATGAGGTCCTGCACCGACGGCGGGATCATGCCCCGAACCTCCGGCTCAGTTCCGCGATATGGGCAGGCCCAACCTCGCAGCATCCGCCCACAATCTGCGCCCCCGCATCGACCCAGCGCTGCGCGTGGTCGGCATAGGCGTCGGGGCCAAGGTCACTCCGCGCCGTCAGCACATCCACCGTCGCGCCAATGTGGTCAAAGCTGTCGGCAATTGACGTGAACCCGTTGGCGTAGGCCCCGATCAACGGGCCGCAGCCCGCGATGATCGGGATCGCTTTGCTGACCGCTTCAGGCTTGGAGCAGTTGACCAGCAACGCCTCCGGCTGGAACTCGGCGATCAGCGGCAGCAGGTCGCTCAACGGCTCGCCGGACCGCAGCTTGCTGCCGTCATTGTCGTCAACAGAGACTGCCACCCAAACGGGCTTGCCCGTGGTGCCGGCCCCCATCAACCCGCCCCGCGCCTGATCGACGGAGGACATGGTCTCCAGCAGATGCATATCGACATAGGGCAGCTGGTAGGCGCACAGCTCGGCATAGACCTCCGCCGCCTCCGCGGCGGGCGGGGCCTTGTCGGGCTGGTAGGAAAAGCCCAACGGCCCCAGACCGCCCGCCACCAGCCCCGCGCCATGGGCGTCGCGGGCGTCGCAGGCCAGTTGGCAGGACAGCTCCGTCAGCTCTTGCAGCTGATGCTCCAGCCCGCGGGTGGCCAGCCGGTCGGGCAGCACGTTGTACCCGTTGGTCGTGGCAATCTGCGCCCCGGCGGCAAAGAAGTCGTCATGCACCGCCCGCACCAGGTCGGGCCGGTCAATCATCACCCGCGCCGACCACAGGCCGGTGGCCTTGCCGACCCGCGCAATCAGCTCCTGGCCCATGCCGCCGTCAAGAATGGTCACACTCATGCGCGCACCCAAGCGCCGCGCAGCGGCGCCCCCGTAGGTGACATGCGCAGCATGGAGGGGAGGCGGGAGGGCCCGCCCTCGGTCAAATGCGAAACCCCGGTCATGCGCGGATACGCTTGTTTTCGGGGTCCCACAACGGCGCGTCTGCTTGCACCACGGCGGCGTGTTTCTTGCCGTAGATTTCCACCTGCAGCTCGGTGCCCGGCGTCGCGGCCTTGGTCTTCACCACGCCCAGCGCCACCGATTTGTTGATCCGGTGGCCCCAGTCGCCCGAGGTGGTCTCCCCCACGATCTCGTCGCCCATCCACACCGGCGACATGTAGGGCGCGTCCGCGTCGCCTGCCTCCACGATCAGCGTGACAAAGCCCTTCGCAGGGCCTTGCTGCATCTCGCTGGCCAGCGCCGCTTTGCCCGGGAAGTCCTGCTCCTTGTTCAGGCGCAGGAAGCGGTCCAGCCCGCCTTCCAGAAGCGTGTAGTCGGTCGACAAGTCGCCCTTCCACGTCCGGTACCCTTTCTCGATCCGCATCGAGTTCAGCGCATACATCCCAAACGGCGCGGCACCCGCCGCACGGAGGGCATCATACGCAACCGAGCTGTCTTCGAACGAGGTATGCACCTCCCAACCCAGCTCCCCTGCAAACGAGATGCGGAACAGCTTGGCGGGTTTGCCCGCCACGGTGGCGTCCTGAATGGTCAGCCAGCCGCTTTCAAGGTCCGCGCCTTCGCAGACGCCCGCCAGCATCTCGCGCGACTTCGGGCCGGTCAGCAGAAGGGTGGACCACTCCGTCGTGATGTCCGTCAGCGTCAAGGAGCCGTCGGCAGGCAGGCGGTTTTGCAGGTATTCAAAGTCATGCCACTGCGCCACGGCGGCGGTCATGATCCAGAAATCATCCTCGCCCCAGCGAATGATGGTGACCTCGGTGACAATGCGGCCACGCGTATCGGTGAAATACCCAAGGTTCATCCGGCCCGCTTTTGGCAAGGCCCCCGCAATCTGGGTGCGCAGCCATTCGGCGGCCCCGTCACCCGACAGCGTGTAGCGAGAGAAGCCCGGCATATCCAAGACCCCGGCGGAGTTGGTGCAGGCCTCAACCTCGCGCTTGATCCCCGCTTCCCAAGGGCCGGTGCGCGCCCATGTCTGCGTCGCCTCCTCGGACGTGTCTTCGCCCTCCTGCGCGAACCAGTTGGCGCGTTCCCAGCCATTGTAGGCGCCCATCTGCGCACCGGAGGCCAGCAGCGTTGCGTGGTTTGCTGACAGCTTCTTGTCGCGACCGGCAGGCCATTCGTGATGCGGGAAATGCATCGCGTATTCGTGGCCATAGGTCTCCAACGCCTTGGCGTGGCAATAGTCGTGATCGGCGTAGTCGGTGTAGCGGCGCGGGTCGACGGACCACATGTCCATCTCCGTCTCGCCATGCATGATCCATTCCGACAAGACCTTGCCGGCCCCGCCGCCTTGGGCAATGCCGAAGGTGAAGGAGTGGCCTTCAAATGCGTTCTTCACGCCGGGCATCGGGCCGATCATCGGCAACCCGTCAGGCGCGTAAGGAATGGGGCCGTTGATGTTGCGCTCCACCCCGCCTTCGCCCAGCAGCGGCAGACGCGCCATCGCGTCTTCGATGTAGAACTCAAGCCGTTCCAGATCGTCCGGGTACAGCTGGAAGGAGAAATCTTCCGGCATCGGGTCCTCAGGCGTCACCCAATGTGCCTTGCAGTTGCGCTCATACGGCCCAAGGTTCAGGCCGGATTTGTCCTGCCGTAGGTAGTAGCTGATGTCGGGGTCGCGGATCATCGGCATCTTGTGCCCCTGCTCCTTGGTCCACGCTTCCAGCTCAGGCAGCTGGTCCGTCAGGAAATACTGGTGCGACATCACCACCATCGGCACGGTGCGCCCGCCGAACGGCTTGAACAACTCGCCCACGCGCTGCGCGTAGTAACCCGCGCAGTTCACCACGATCTCGGCGCGGATCTCGCCTTTGTCGGTTTTCACGATCCACTCGTCGCCGTCGCGGTCCAGCCCGGTCACGGGGCAGAACCGCTCAATCCGGCCGCCCTTGTCGCGCGCGCCTTTGGCCAAGGCCTGCGTCAGCTGCGCGGGGTCGATGTCCCCGTCAAGGCTATCCCAAAGCCCGCCCATCAGGTCATGCGTTTCCATAAATGGGTTGTGGGCGCGCAGCTCCTCGTTGGTGCATACGTCCATCTCAAGCCCTTGGTGGCGGGCCTGCGACGCGATCTTTTCGAACTCCTGCATCCGCTCTTTGCTATGCGCCAGCCGGATGGAACCTGTGACGTGGTAGTTCATCGGGTAGTCCACGTCGTCGGCCAGCGTGCGGTACATCTCCAGCCCGAAGCGCTGCATGTTCATCACCGCCCAGTTCGGCGCGAAGTTGGGGCAGTTGCCCGCCGCGTGCCATGTCGACCCAGCGGTCAGCTCGTTCTTCTCCAACAGCACGCAGTCTTTCCAGCCCGCCTTCGCCAGATGGTACAGGGTCGAGGTGCCGACGACCCCGCCGCCGATGATGACCACGCGGGCCGTTGTTGGAAAATCAGACATGAACGTCTCCCTTATTGTTCGTGCTGCGGAAGCGTGTCCGCGATTTCGTAATAGTCGCCCTTGTCGGCGACGAAGATGTGTTTCTCGATTTTTAGGCCGGTCGGCCCGTCAATGGCCCCCAGCGAAAAGCTCATGGATGTCTCGTTGTTATGCTTCCAGAACAGGTTGCAGCCGCAGCCCGCGCAAAATCCGCGCTTGGCGCTGTCAGAGGACGCGTACCATGTGACCTCGCCGCTGATCTTGATATCCGCTTGCTCCACCACGGCCGACGCCCAGATATTGCCCGACTGCTTGCGGCATTGCCCGCAATGGCAGTTCGACACGCTCCACGTTTTGCCGGTGACCTCGAACGCGCAGGCCCCGCAATTGCATGACCCTTTCATCACGCCCTCCCCGGTGTGGACGCGCTGCCCAGCGCGACGCCGTAAATGACAAAGCAGGCCGCCATAACGCGGCGCACCCAGACATTCAGGATCGCGCTCATGGCGGACCGTCCGATGCCCGCCCCGATGGCGGTGTAGGTCAGGTAGCTGGCGGCGGTGATGGTCAGCGCCGTCGGCATGATGACCCACATCTGCGACCAGACGGGGATGTCGGGCTGCACAAACTGCGTGAAGGCCGCGAAATAGCCTGTGACGGATTTGACGTTGATCGTCGCGATCAGGAAGGCCTTGCCGTAGATCGACGTGGCCGACACCGCGCGCGGGGCGACGGGCTTGGCCGCGTTCAGCCAACCGCGCGCGCCCAGATAGATCAGGACTGCCGCGCCGATCAGCTTGCCGTAGAAGAACGCGTCGGGAAAGGACGCCAGCAGCGCCGTCACGCCTGCGGCTGACAGGAACAGAAACAGCGTGGCTTGGGTCAGGATGCCCAGCACGCCCCAAAGCGAGCGCTTGAACCCATGCGTCATGCCGTTGGTCACGCAGTTCACCGCGTTTGGCCCCGGCGTGGTGACGAAGACCACCCAGAACAGAGCGAATATGATCCAACCCTCGGCGCTCATCTCAATACACCGGCGGGGAGATGACCCAAATCAGGGTCGCGGGCCCCGAATACGGGTTGCTCCATTTATAGGGCTCGCCGCGCAGCCGAAAGCTGTCGCCGGTGCCAAGGCTGTGGGTGGTCCCGTTGATCCAGATGTCCAGCTTGCCCGACACCACATAGGCCACCTCTTGCGTGTCGCGCCGCACTTCGTGCTCGATGCTGGACCCAGCCTCGAACGTGGAATGCAACACCTCGAAATCATCCGTCAGGTCGGGGGACAGCAATTCCTCGATCAGCCCGTCTTCGCGCGACCCGATGGGCCGGCGGGAGGCGGCGCGCACGATATAACCCTGCTCTTCAAACACCGCCGCGTCTTGGCGAAACAGGCTCGACACCGACACATCCAGCGCCTTGGCGATGGAGCGCAGGTCGGTGACGCTGGGGTCGGATTTGCCGCGCTCCACCTGGCTCAACCACCCGACGGAGCGGCCCAGCATGTCCGACAGATCGACCAGCGTCAGCCCGCGCGCTTTACGCAGCGCACGAAGGTCGGCACCAAGCGATTGAGGCTGAGACGGGTCGGAATGCAGCATAACACCAAGCAAGAGAATGAGGGGGTCGTGAAATTTTATGGCCTTTTTTCACGAAACAGGAAACCTACGAGTCGTGCAAGAAAATTCGTCGCCGTAGAGCCGCGAAGCCGCCCCTGATGCAAACGTGATTTGAGGCGTTACCAGATTGGCCCGATGCTGCCGGGCAGTCATAGTGTTGTAGGTCTCTCCCATGCTCCCACTCCTGCGTTCTGTCCTTGCCGCCTCCCTGCTGGCCTTGTCCTTCATCGGCGCGGCGCAGGCCCAGTCATTGCCCGACCACGTTATCCAGGCCTATGGCGAACCCCCCGCCATCCCCCAAGGCCCCCTGTCCGAGGACCTGCGCAACGCCGTGCGCACCGTGTTCGAGGTCAGCGTCGCTCAGGCAAATTGGGCGCGCGACCAGGACGCGGGCCTCTACGAAATCGTCGAGGCGGGCGACCCGCGCCTCGTCTGGCTCATCGCCGACATGATGCGCTTCACCTGGCGGCAGGAATTCGACGACGCGCTGGCCGACGCCGGGGCCAAGCTTTTGGGCATCGAATACACATCCATCCAGCGCTGGCACGAGCTGACCGACCACCTGATCGCGTGGGACATCCCTGAATACCCCGGATACCTGGACACCAAGAAGGTCATCTTCACCCGCTTCCTGCCCGATCTGGACCGCATCTTTGTGGAGGGCGACATCGACTGGCGGCACGTGTCATGGGGCGGGGTGCTGATCGACAACCGCGCCTACGACACCACGGACGAGACCTGCAACTGCATCCCCGCCGCCGACAACCCCGAGGTCGCCACCGCGGCAGACACCACGTGGCTCAAGGACGACGACATCGTCTTTGGCATCACCATTAACGGCGAATCCCGCGCCTACCCCCGCCGCATCATGGAGGTGCGCGAGATGGTCAACGACACGCTGGGCGGGCGCGATCTGGGCATCCCCTATTGCACGCTGTGCGGCGCCGCGCAGGCCTATTTCACCGACGGCTTGGCGCAGCGGCCCATCTTGCGGACGTCGGGCCTGCTGATCCGGTCCAACAAGGTCATGTATGACCTCAACACCTACTCCGTCTTCGACACTTTCCTCGGCACCGCCGTCACCGGGCCCTTGGCCGAACAGGGCGTGCAGCTGGAACAGGCCTCTGTGGTGACCACCGACTGGGGCACGTGGAAGCGGCAACACCCCGACACCACCGTCTTGCTGGAGCGCTACGCCCTTGGCCGCGACCCCGATTTCCGCAGCGGCCGCGACGCCCGTGGGCCGATCTTCCCCGTGGGCGACGTCGACCCGCGGCTGCCCGTCCATGAGGACGTCATCGGCGTCACCACCGCGTCGGGTAAACCCGTGGCCTTCCAACGCAGCACCGCGCTGCTCGCCCTCCGCGAAGGCGCCGAGATCCGTTATGAAAACGTCCGGCTGGAGCTATCTGCAGGCGGCATCAAGGCGGTTGGCACAGACGACGCCGACCTCGGCAGCCACGAGGCCTTCTGGTTCGCATGGTCGCAATTTCATCCGGAAACGGAGCTGTGGGTGGAGTGAGACTGCCTGACTTACTATCATAAAAAATCAATCAGTATTTATACAGACCGCACTTATTTTTCCCGGGAATTCAAACTCACTGATCGCTGTTACTACGTCTTGCAAAGAAACAACGACATACTCCATTAGCAAAATGAACTCATTCTCCAAGAGCTGTTTTTCAGTAATAATACTCATAGGCGTGGCATGAAGTAGGCGACTTGTAAGACGATAGAGAAAGTCATACTGATCTGCCATGTTGACGCGATCTGCTTCGCCTCTCCAATTCCATCGACCTAGATATTTTTTCGCAAGGTCTTCGTTTTTTAATTCGTTCTTGAACGCGTCGATATGACCCTCAACCAAGTCCAGATTCTGCTGAAGCATCGGTAAGTTTTTTGTCCTCAACAAATGGGCTTGGTACCCATACCCATTAAAGGTTGCCGCAGCAGCACCAAGTGCAAATGTCCGGCGGGCCCGTCTATCCAATTCTTCTTTTCGACTTCTGATTTCAATACTGATACCGGAGATTTTTGCTTCACTGAATTCCTCGCTGTCTCCAGACTTCTTGAGAATATCATCTATTATCTTACTATCCTCTTTATCAAACTTCTCGAACATTTCTGCTTCCGCAGTGAGTTTTTCGATCAAACCGCTCACGTCGTCTCGTTGGTTCTTGAGAAATTGGCCATAAAAAAATAATCCCCAAGAATGGTCCACCAAGAATAGCCTGAGCCAAACTAGATTCTCGAAGAGGTATCTGGCTAACGCCAATGCATCCATTGAAGATGGGCTTTGAATTTCTCTAAACAAGGAACTAATCTTCTCGATAGAACCTATCTGCGCTCTCAATACCCAGTGTATGCTACCATTCGGGGAAGCCCCTTCTGACCTAGACTTAATTTCAAGAAACTTCTGTGTTCCTTGGACCTTCGACAACGTGCATGGAAGCTGATTATCAATAATAGCACGAACTTCTTCCATTAAGGTCTCAAGGGACGATGCCATAACTACATCTGATTCCGAATTCATTTGGCCCACCAAATAAAAATTTAGATTTCAAGTTCCTTTTTATAGCTAGCAAGGAGTCGAATTGGTGAAAACAGAAAAGCCCCCTCACCCATCCCCAAAATGCTCCACCTGTCCCTTGCCTGCGTCCCGCAAATTTTGCGCGGTGGTGGCGAGGTGGTCGGCGAAGCCCTGGAACTGGTCGGCCATTTGCCCTGTGTCGTCGCTGAAGGCGAAGCCCTGCAGTTGTGCCTCTAGCCGTTCGCGGGCCATCCAGGCCATGTGGCGGGCATATTCGCTGGCCGCGACATGGGCGGGGTCTACCAAAGCCAGTTGGTCAAACCGCGAAAAATCGGGAAAGGATATGTCGCGCGGCACGTAGCCGTTGACCATCGTGATCCGCTCGCCCTGCGCGCGCAGCCCCTTGGCACGGTGGACCACCATGTTGCCCTGCTGCAAAACCGCATAGCCCGGCCCGGGCATATCGGGCGCCACGATCTTGGCGGGGTCCAGCGGCTTGCCCGCCTTCGTCAGCTCCGCCACCTCGTGCTTGGTGCCACGGTAATATTCGAACTCCCCACCCTCGACGGAGTTTGGGTCGGTGACAAACATCACGAAGTCGATGCGCAGCGTGTCGACATGCCATTTGTCGACATTCTCGCCGACCTCCAGCGGGTTGTAATTCAGGTGCCCCATCTGATGCGGGATTGTGTGCGGCAGCAGCGGGATACCCGCGATCTTTGACATGGCCGCCGTCACCTCGGGGCACATGCACAGGTCGCGCAGGAATTTTGACTGATACGTCCCACCCCGCACATTGCGCGCGATGCGGGCGTTGCTTGTGGTGTATTTCTCCAACTGGCGGGTCACATCCAACAGGCAGGCTGCGCCCTCGTCACTGAGAACGCGGAAGATCGACGTCACCCCGAAGGGCGTCGGGCAGCTGGCAATGTCGTCGTCGCCATAGCCAAGGTCCTTCAGCGACAGCACCGTGTCGGGGTATTCGATTTGCAAATGCCTGCCCGCGTCAAAAACCGGCTCGTTCTCCAGTGGCGGAAAGCCGTCGGGAGTGACGGTCGGAAAGTCCAACGGGGTGGCGAGATATCCGGTCATTGCGGGCTCCTGAAACCATGTGATTTACCGGCACGCTATGCGATTTTTCGTCCCGAGAACAGCTTGGCTCCGACACCGCACTATCGCTTCCAAGAGGCGGGTAAATGAGTGGTTAACAAAAATTGTAGAAGTGTTTTAGGTCAATGCCTTACAAAAAACGACGCGTGCGTCGCGGCTGCTAAACCTGCCCGAAAACCGACCCCAGCATCGCCGCCATCTGATCCGCATCACCCTGAGTGAAGGCATCCGGCCGGTCGCTATCAATATCGAAGACGGCGATCAGTTTGCCCGCCCCGTCCCGGACCGGCAAGACCAGTTCCGAGCGCGTCGAGGAGGCGCACGCGATATGCCCCGGGAAGCCATCGACATCGGCCACCAGCTGGGTCTGCCCCGTCGTGGCCGCCGCCCCGCACACGCCCTTTGAAAATGGGATCACCAGGCATCCATGCCCGCCCTGATACGGCCCGATCTTCAACAGCTCCGGCCCCACCACCCGGTAGAAGCCGGTCCAGTCAAACCGGTCATCGGAGTGGTGAACCTCACACGCCACAGTGGCCATCAAAGCCACCACGTCCGTCTCCCCCTCCGTCAGGCTGGCAATGACCTGCCCAAGTTCTTTGTAGTCCAGCATCAGACCAGCTCTATCGCGATGGCCGTGCCCTCGCCGCCGCCGATGCAAATCGCCGCGACCCCGCGCTTCAACCCACGGGTTTCCAGCGCGTTGAGCAGCGTCACCATGATCCGTGCGCCCGACGCCCCAATGGGATGCCCCAGCGCGCAGGCCCCGCCGTTCACGTTCACCTTGTCATGGGGCAGACCCATCTCTTGCATGAAGGCCATCGGCACCACCGCGAAGGCCTCGTTGACCTCCCACAGGTCGACGTCGTCCTTGGTCCAGCCGATGCGGTCCAAAAGCTTCTGCGCGGCCGGCACCGGGGCCGTGGTGAACCAGCCGGGGTGCTGGGCGTGGCTGGCGTGCCCCATGATCTTGGCGCGCATTGTCAGGCCCTGCTGCACCACCGCCTCCTCTGACGCCAGAACCAACGCCGCCGCCCCGTCCGAGATCGAGGACGAATTCGCCGCCGTGACGGTGCCCCCGTCGCGGAAGGCCGGTTTCAGCTGAGGGATTTTCTCAGGCCGCGCCTTAGACGGCTGTTCGTCTTTCAGAACCTCGATGTCGCCACGGCGGGAGGCCAAAGACACGCTGGAAATTTCAGTGTCAAAGGCACCTGATTTCTCTGCCTCCAACGCGCGGCTGAGCGACGCCAAGGCGTAGTCGTCCTGCGCCTCGCGCGTGAACTGAAATTTCTCGGCGCAGTCCTCGGCGAAGGTCCCCATCAGGCGGCCTTTGTCATAGGCGTCCTCCAACCCATCAAGAAACATCGAGTCCTGCACATTCTGATGCCCAATCCGCGCCCCACCGCGCATTTTTGGCAAAAGATAGGGCGCGTTTGTCATGCTCTCCATGCCGCCCGCGATCATCGTATCGGCGTGGCCCAACGCGATTTGGTCGAACGCCATCATCGCGGCCTTCATGCCTGATCCGCACATCTTGTTGAGCGTGGTGGCGGGGACGTCCTCGCCCAGGCCTGCGGCGAACCCCGCTTGCCGTGCGGGCGCCTGGCCTTGCCCTGCTGGCAGCACACAGCCCATCAGAACCTCATCGACGGTAACGGCGCCAGCGCCCTTCAGGGCCGCCTTGATGGCCGCGCCACCAAGGGTTGCTGCATCAGTCGAAGCGAAATCACCCTGAAACCCGCCCATCGGAGTGCGGCTTGCGCCAGCGATAACAACCGTCTTCATGATCTTGTTTCCCTAAAATTCTCTGTAACATGAATACCGAATGGTAATCTTTAGAGTCTAGAGCAGTTCGGACATCCAGCCGGAGGCATGCTCATGAACCTGCAAAGTAGAACGGAAGACGGGATCTTGGTTCTGACCCCAGACACCACCCGCATAGACGCGTCGAGCGCGGTTTACCTTAAAGATCAGTTCCGCGCCTCAACCGAGGGCGTCTCAGGACGGATTGTCATGGACCTTGGCGACGTCAACTTTGTAGACAGCAGCGGTTTGGGTGCGATTGTGTCAGCGCTGAAAGTGTTGAAAGACCGTAAGCTGGAACTGGCAGGGCTGACCCCGGTTGTGGCCAAGGTCTTCAAACTAACCTGCATGGATCAGGTCTTTATCATCCACAATGACATCGACAGCGCACTTTTGGCCAAGGACGCCGATGCAGCATGAGCAAAACATAACGAATGATCTTATTTCAGGATCGAACAAAATGGACCCGCAAATCTACCAATGCAGGGCGGGGATAGATTGTTTTGGAGCAACGATCGAAGGGATTGTTGCCCAGATAGCCGATAGCGGGCGCTATTCTGCGCAGACCAGCGAAAATGCTCATGTGGTGCTGGCGGAGGTGCTGAACAACATTTTTGAACACAGTTATGGCGGGGAAACCGGCGGGCATATTCAACTGTCGCTTTTTCTTGAGGATGATGGGATTTACATAGAAACCCTTGATTTTGGACTACCGATGCCGGGGCTTGCCATACCAAGCCCTACCCTGCCCGACCCAGGTATCCGCACGGAAGACCTGCCCGAGGGAGGGTTCGGTTGGTACCTGATTCATACGCTTGCCCCTTCCCCGCAATACCTGCGGCGGGGGAATACAAACATTTTGCGATTTACGGTGAAGTAGGTGTTTCCGCGCCGGTTTGACCGCGATTCACAGGTATTGTTTCCACCTTGAGAACAGTCAAAATCATTGTTTTCCTTTTTGTCCGCAAAGCCATGTTTCCGCCACAATCCCGACCCACCGCAGTCCGAATCCAAAGACAAACAGGGACGGTAGCTGCATAGCTTCCCTCGGCGCTGCGTTAATCAGCCCCCACCCAGATGCGTGGCGTCGAGGAACCTAACCAAGCTGCGACCTCCCCTAGACTTTCCAGATATGCATCTTATCCTCCGCCGTTCAACCACGCTGCTATGGGGCTTTTGATGCGCGATTTTCACCTACCGGGTCGTTCAACCGTTTTTGCGGAAAACGGCATGTGCGCCACGTCCCATCCGCTGGCCGCGAAGGTTGCTGTGCAGATGCTGGAGGCCGGCGGCAACGCCGTGGATGCCGCGGTCTCTGCGGCCGTGCTGCTTGGCATTTGCGAACCACAGATGACCGGCATTGGCGGGGACTGTTTTGTATTGGTGAAACCCGCAGGCAGCGAAGATGTCATCGCACTGAATGGCTCGGGCCGCGCGCCTGCTGGGCTGGACGCCGCCAATCTGCGCGCCCAAGGTCACACGACAATGCCAACCTATGACGCCAACGCCGTAACCGTGCCCGGCGCGATGGACGCGTTCTGCCGCCTTGCCAAGGACCATGGCAAACTGGGGCTGAAAACCATTCTGGCCCCCGCCATTTATTATGCCGAAGCCGGGGTGCCCGTTGGGCCGCGCACCAGCTTTGACTGGAAAGAGGCCGAGGCAACGCCCACAGGAGCAGCGGCAGAACATTACCTGCTGAATGGCAAGGCACCGACGCCGGGCCAAATCTTCCGCGCACCCAAAAAGGCAGAGGTCTTGCGACAGGTTGCCGAACACGGGCGCGACGCTTTTTACGAAGGCGAGATTGCCGAGGACATGGTTGCGGCGCTCCAAGCCGCCGGCGGAACCCACACGCTTGACGACTTTGCGGCCACCGCCTGCGACTACACCGATCCGATTTCGGGCACCTACAAAGAGATGGAGCTGGTTGAGCATCCACCTAACGGGCAAGGCGCCACAGCAATCCTGATGAACAACATTCTGGCCGAGTTTGACATCGCGTCGCTTGACCCGATGGGCAGCCAGCGCGCCCATATCGAGGCCGAGGCCGCCAAATTGGCCTATGACGCCCGCAACCGCTTCCTGTCCGACCCCGATCATATGAGCCGCTTGGACCACATGCTGTCGGCAGAGACCGCCAAGGCGCTGGCCGCTTTGATTGATCCGGCCAAGGCTATGGCCTCGCCCGCCGCCGTGTCGGAGCAAGTCCACAAAGAAACGATTTACCTAACAGTCGTTGACAAGGACCGTATGGCGGTGTCGCTGATTTATTCGATCTTCCACAGCTTCGGGTCGGGTATCGCGTCGGACAAATTTGGTATCCTGTTCCAAAACCGCGGCGCAGGGTTCTCGTTAGAAGAGGGTCATGCCAACGAGGCAAAGGGCGGCAAGCGCCCAATGCACACGATCATTCCGGGCATGCTGAAAAAGTCAGGCAAGGTCATCATGCCGTTTGGCGTCATGGGCGGCGCGTATCAACCCAATGGGCATTCGCGGTTCCTAAGCAACATCGTTGATTTCGGGATGCATCCGCAGCAATCCATAGACGCCGCGCGCAGCTTTTCGGACGCGGGCGACATGAAGGTGGAGCGTGGATATAGCGACGCCGTGCGCCAAGAACTGTCGGATATGGGCCACAGTGTCATCATCCCCGACACCCCGATTGGTGGGGCGCAGGCGATTTTGATTGATGAGGAAAACGGCGTCCTGCACGGCGCATCTGACCCGCGCAAAGATGGGTGTGCCCTAGGGTATTAAGCGCGAGATATTAGTTGAAGTCGAACTGCAAAGGGTAGCGACCGCGCCCGTCGTATTTTCCAAACATCGCGCTGAGGTCCGGATGGTCGACAGGCTCGCCAGTCATGTCGCGTTCCAAGTTTTGCTCGGACACGTAAGCCACGTAGTAGCTTTCGTCATTTTCGGCCAGCAAATGATAGAACGGCTGATCCTTGCGGGGGCGCGAGGCCTCCGGGATGTTGTCGTACCATTCCTCGGTGTTCGAAAACTCAGGGTCCACGTCAAAAATCACACCACGAAACGGGTGCTTCTTGTGCCGGACAATCTGTCCCAATGTGTATTTGGCGTGTTGTTTAAGCATTACATTTGCAACCCCTTATTGGCGTAGATAGACCCTGAGAGGGGCACTTGTCCATAAAATCAGCCTCAAATTGATGGAAACAGTCTGTGAACCTGCTCCTTACAGTGCTCGAAATTGTGGCACCGGTCTTCATTCTGGCCAGCATTGGCTACGCATGGGTGAAACTTGGCTTTGACTACCGAATCGAGTTTGTAACCCGCCTGGCCATGACCTTGTCGGTGCCCTGCCTTATCTTTGTGGCCCTGATGAAAACCACCATTGCGCCGGATGCGTTGGCGACGGTGTTTTTCGCAACTATCGCGGCCTACGGGTTGGTCACTATTGGATGCTACATCCTGGTAAAATTGGGTCGCCTGGAAACACGCACCTACCTGGCACCGCTGATATTCGGGAACACCGGCAATCTTGGCCTGCCCTTGGCCCTGTTTGCGTTCGGGGAACAAGGCCTTGGATACGCGGTCGTTATCTTTGCGATGATGGGGATCTATTCCTTTACCTACGGCGTCTGGCTGGTCTCGGGCGGTGGGTCGCTCAAGAAGGTCGTCCAAGAACCGCTGGTGGGGGCCACATTGCTGGGCGCGTTGTTCCTGTGGCAGGGCTGGGAGACGCCAACCTTTCTGACCAATACCATCGAATTGATCGGCCAGATGGCAATCCCACTGATGCTGATTACCCTAGGCGTCGCCGTGGCGCGCCTGTCACCGGGCAGCGTGTCCCGTGCCATCTGGCTGTCCCTTGCCAAAGTCGTTTTGTGCATTACCGCCGCCTGGCTTGCAGGCAGCTATTTTCAGCTGCCTCGGGTTGCCTTGGCAGTGCTGATCTTGCAGGTCGCGACCCCCGTGGCGGTGACGTCTTACCTGCTGGCCGAGAAATATGACGCGGATTCAGACCCGGTTGCGGGGCTGGTGGTGGTCTCGACCCTGATGTCTGTCGGCTTTATCCCGCTAACACTCGCATTTTTGATCTGACTGCGACCAGCAGACGCTAGGCGAAAGCATCATTTTAGCGTAAGGTCTCGTCAAAGACCCGAAAAGGGTATGAGCAGATGATGAGCAGGTATATGACCCGACCTTTCCGCGCTATGGCGCTCCTTTTGTTTTTGGCGGCTTGCGGGTCGTCTGAGAGCGGCAAAGCGCCGCGCGATCTCGACAACGCGTGTTCCATCGTGTCGCAAAACCCCAACTGGCTGCGCGAGATGAAACGCGTGGAACGCAAATGGGGTGTGCCAGTGCATGTGCAGATGGCCACCATCTATCAAGAGAGCAAGTTCATCTCGGACGCGCGACCACCGTTTCGCTACGCGATTGGGATCATCCCGATTGGGCGTCAGTCCTCGGCCCTGGGATTCAGCCAAGCCTTGGACGGGACGTGGAAAGAATACCAAGAGGACCAGAACGCGCGGCGCGCCAAACGCGAACGCTTCGGCGACGCGGTAGATTTCATGGGCTGGTATATGGATGGCAGCGAACGGCGCGTGGGCATCTCTAAATTTGACACCCGCAACCAATACCTAGCCTACCACGAAGGCCGCACCGGATATGCGCGTGGGTCTTACAACCGGAAAGCGTGGCTGGTCCGCATCGCGGGCGAGGTGGCCGCGCGCGGCGAAACGTACCGCGCACAGCTGATTGGTTGCCGTAAAATCTAGGGCTTAGTTGCCAAGGCCACGCGCGTTAATTTCGACAGGGATGTTGAACTTGCGCGACGGGATCGCGTTGACCTTTTTCAGGTCACCCAGAATGACCGTGGTCTGCTGGCCGGCATCATTGGTGATGACCCATTGGCGCAGCTGCACCGGGTTGCCAGTGAATTTCAGCTGGATGTCGCCGTATTCAGGGTGCTCGGGGTCTTGAACCTTCACCACCGTGGCATTGCCGTCTTCCTTGTGGCCGACGATCATCTTGGAGCGGTTGAAGTCGATATTCTTCGCCAAGATCAGGTTCAGCGGCGTGCGCTTCAACGGAAACTGCTCCGGCGGGACGTTGGACTTAGGATCAAAGATGGCCACCTGCGACCCGCCCGCAATGACGAGGCTGTTGTCGGGTGGGTTGTATTCAAACCGCGCCCGGCCGGGGCGTTTGATGTAGATCGTGCCTGTGGTGATCGAGCCATCATCGTTGACCTGCGTGAACGGGCTTTGCGCAGTGGTGATCTTGTTGATGTAACCCGCCAACGCGTTCAGAGGGATCTTTTCAGCCCAAGCAGGCGCTGCCAAAGCGAGCGACATCAGGGGCACGAGGAACATGTGTTTCATCTTCATAACCCCTAGATAAGACGAAAAGGCGCAGGATTTAACCCAGCGCCTCTTCACAAGTCTGAAACATCGCTGAAACCAGCCTAGTTTTGCTCAGGAACCAGAATTTCCCTTTTACCAACATGGTTTGCGGGGGACACAAGGCCCTGATCTTCCATCTGTTCGACCAGTCTGGCGGCCTTATTGTAACCAATGGCCAGCTTACGCTGGATGTAGGAGGTGGAACATTTCCTATCCTTGATGACCACCTGAACAGCGGTGTCATACAGCGCATCCTCTCCATCTGTGTTGCCGCCAAGGCCAAGCACCATGTCGATATCGCTGGATTTCTCGTCATCCGGCCCTTCGACAACGCCCGACATATAGGTCGGCGGCCCGAAGGATTTCAGGTGGTTGACGATCTCCTCGACCTCTTCGTCTGATACAAACGGCCCGTGCACACGGGTGATTTTTGATCCACCAGCCATGTAGAGCATGTCGCCCATGCCAAGCAGCTGCTCGGCCCCCATTTCACCAAGGATGGTGCGGCTGTCGATTTTGGACGTGACCTGGAACGAAATCCGCGTTGGGAAGTTGGCCTTGATCGTGCCGGTGATGACGTCCACCGACGGGCGTTGCGTTGCCATAATCAGGTGGATACCCGAGGCCCGCGCCATTTGCGCGAGGCGCTGGATGCAGGCTTCGATTTCCTTGCCAGCGACCATCATCAGGTCGGCCATCTCGTCCACGATCACCACGATATAGGGCATCGCTTCGGGCTGGAATTCTTCGGTCTCGAACATGGGCTCGCCGGTTTCATCATCGAAGCCGGTTTGCACGGTGCGGGAGAACATTTCGCCTTTGGCGAGGGCCTCCTTCACGCGGCCATTGTAGCCGTCAATGTTGCGCACACCCATTTTGGACATCTTGCGGTAGCGTTCTTCCATCTCGCCCACGGTCCATTTCAGAGCCACGACCGCCTTTTTCGGGTCGGTCACAACGGGGGACAGAAGGTGCGGGATGCCATCATAGACGCTGAGTTCCAGCATCTTCGGGTCGATCATAATAAGGCGGCATTCCTCAGGTGTCAGCTTGTAGAGCAGCGACAGGATCATGGTGTTGATCGCCACGGACTTACCGGACCCGGTGGTCCCCGCGATCAGCAGGTGAGGCATCTTGGCGAGGTTGGCCACGATGCTTTCGCCACCGATATCCTTGCCCAAAGCCAGCGGCAATTTCTGCGCACCGTCGCCAAAGTCGCGGGAGGCGAGGATTTCGCGCAGGACGACCATTTCGCGTTTCTCGTTCGGCAGTTCGATACCGATCACGGTGCGGCCCGGGACGGTGGACACACGCGCGCTGAGCGCGGACATGGACCGCGCAATGTCGTCGGACAGGCCGATGACGCGGGAGGCTTTCAAACCGGGCGCGGGCTCCAATTCATACATGGTGACGACGGGGCCGGGACGGACAGAGACGATCTCACCTTTGACGCCGTAATCGTCGAGCACCGCTTCCAGCATACGCGCGTTTTCTTCGAGCGACTCGTCGCTGAGCACGTGGCGTTCAACCGTTTCGGGGCTGGACAGCAGGTTCAGCGGCGGCAGCTCGAAATCGGCGGTGTTGTCGTCGAATTTCAGCGCAGGTTGTGCTTCGGCCTTGGCGCGGGTGGAAGGCGCAGGGGTCTTGCGCACGGGTTGCTGCACCACCGCTTTCGGCGTGGGCGTGTAGACCTGCGGCTCGGGGGCGACGTAGTCGTCTTCCATCAACATATCCGCGACAGGTTCCTGCGGCGTTGGCGTGATGTGCAACGGGTCGGGGCCGCGGGTCAGCTGCGGCTCGGCGCGGGCGTGGGTGTCTGCCTCAAGCGTCGGCACGCGGCGGGCGCGGTTCTTGATGACGTCGCTGATGCGGGACTTGATGCGGTCCTCCGGCTCAAGCGTGACGTCGTAAGTTTCGGCTTCGTCCAGCTCAGGCGCGGGCGGCTCGGTCACACGTTTGACCAGCGCAGGCATACGGGCCAGCAGGCCGGTTTTGGGCTGTGGTTCCTCGATCTCGATCTGCGGCTGGGGGGCCGCGTCGGGCGTGACGATAACGGGCGCGGCACGTTGCAAAGACGGGCCAGGGATCGGCTGGTTTTCCTGGTATTCGGCATAGGCGGCTTGTTCAGCGGCGGCAGTCAGGCGGGCTTCTTTGCGATCCAGACGCGCGGCGTTGGCCTTTTGCGCGGTTGCCACGGCACCACGGGCAGCCCCTTTCGACACAGAGCCAAAGAGCTTGGCGATGGCCGCATAGGTCAGGATCACCCCGACAAACACAAAACGCGCGACGGTACGGATTTCTTCCTTGTCGAAGCCCAGAACGAAGAGCGACAGGACCAGAAGCGCAATGAAAACAAGGAACGCCATGACCTTGAGGCCAAAGATTGCATTGATCGGCAGCACGCCGAGGATTGCCCCAAGAACGGTATCACCAAACAGCCCACCAAGGCCGAAAGAGTGCGTCCATTCGGTGACCGGCACATGGGTTGAGGCGTAGACGGAGGCCAAGGCGACAGCCAGGGGCGCAAACAGCAAGCGGCCCACAGCGCGGTGTTCGCCACGATGCAGGATGAAGCGCAGGCCCCAGATGACGGTGACGAAGGGGATGGCCCATGCGCCGAAGCCGACAATGACAAACAGCGGCGAGGCGAGGGACGCGCCGAAGCGGCCAAGCCAGTTTTTGGCGGGCTCGTCGGTAGCGGACAGCCAGCTTGGGTCTTCGGGGACGTAAGACACCAGCATCAGCGTCACCAGCACACCGAACGCCAGCAGCGCGAGGCCGAAAAGCTCCTTGCCGCGTTGTTCGATTGCCGCCTGCATGTCGCTGTCCAAAAACGGATCGCGTTGCCTTGCCTGATACGCCATAATTTTGTCCCTCGCCTTAACCGTAGATGCAGTTCTTCAGGGCCTGAAGCCCCGGCTGCAATTCGTTCATGGGGGCCACAAGGGCCGCCCTTATGTATTTGTCTCCGGGGTTGCCCCCTGCTGCATCGCGGCCCAGATACGCGCCGGGCAGAACCTTGACGCCTTTCTCAAGCCACAGCTTTTTCGTGGCGTCCTCGCCATTGTTGACGGGCAACCACAGGAAGAACCCGGCCTCGGGGGCCTCGAACCCTTGCACGCCTTTGAACAGCTCGTCCGCGTAGTCGAGCTTTTCGCGATAGAGCGCGCGGTTGGCTTCGACGTGATCTTCGTCCGCCCAGATCTTTTCGGCGACGCGTTGCAGCGGCAGCGCCAAGGGCGCGCCTGCGTAGTTGCGCAATTCTTTCATGCGCTTGATGTTTTCGGGGCCGGAGGCGGCGAAGCCGGACCGCAGACCCGCAAGGTTCGACCGCTTCGACAGCGAGTTGAACAGCATCACCCGGTCGGGGTCCGCGCCGACTTGGGCGGCGATGGTCAGGGCACCAGTGGGTTGGGCGTCGCGGTAAATCTCCGAATAGCATTCGTCGGCGAAAATGGTGAAATCATATTCCTCCGCCAGCGCGATCAGGTCGGCCCAATAATCGCGGGTGGCGACCGCCCCTTGCGGGTTGGAGGGTGAGCAGATGTAGCACACGGCGGTGCGGTTCAGAATGTCTTTGGGCAGCGCGCGATAATCCGGCAAGAAACCAGTTTCGCGGGTTGCTGGCACGTAAACCGGTTCCGCACCGACGGCCAAGGCCGCCACGGCATAGACCTGATAGAAGGGGTTTGGCGTCAGGATGACGGGGGTGGTTTTGTTCTTTTGCTCCTCGCAGATCGCGAGGGAGGCGTTGAACAAGCCTTCGCGCGTACCGTTGAGCGGGAAAATCTGGGTGTCGGCGGGATAGTCGACGCCGTAACGGCGCTTGACCCAATCAGAGATCGCGGCCCGCAGCTCAGCTGTGCCATCATTGGGCGGGTACGGCCCGAAGCCACCCATGTTCTGCGCGATGATATCGCCGATCCAATGCGGCGCGGGATGCAGGGGGGAACCGATGGTCATATCCACAGGCCCACCGCCCGGCTCAAGGCCAGCAAGCAACGTCCGAAGACGCGGAAACGCGTATGGGGGCAGGTTCGAAAACCGCTCTGGATAGGTCATTGGACCAACTATACTGCCTCAAGTTACGGGATCATGTCGCCCCGTTTCCTTAGAAAGTAGCCACCAAAACGCCCTTGGTCCAGCAAAACAAAGCCAGATTTGGCAATCGGCGCAATGAGTTGTGTCTTTTTGGCCCTTTAGGTCAGCGCGGCCTCTGCAGCGGCTCCGATGCGCAACAGGCGTTCTTCACTATAGGGCGCGCTGAGGAACATGATCCCGGTGGACGGCACGCCCGTGGGCAGGGTCAGCCCCGCAAGGCCGAAAAGGTTGCCGATGCGAGTGTTTCTGAGGGCCAGCAGGTTTTCAGTGACGTAATAGTCGCTGTCGGTCATCAGCCGTTCAAGGTTGGGCGGCAGGATGGGCGAGGTCGGCAGGATCACCGCGCCAAAGGGGGCGGTTTGTTCGAGATATGTCGCGGTCAGCGCGTTCAGTTTGTCCCACGCCGCAAGGAAGTCCTTGGCCAGCGTGTCTTTGCCCGACCGGAAGCGGTTGAGGATTTCGGGGAACATGGCGTCTGGGTTGGCCTCGATCTCGGTCTGCCAAGTGGCGTAGGCCTCGGTCGCGAACAGGATGCCAGACAGCGCAAGTGCTTCGTTTACTTGCGGAATTTCGATCTCTGTGATGGTGGCGCCTGCGGCTTGCAGCTTGTTTTTGGCAGCCTCAAAACCGGCTTTGGGCTCTGGGCGGATATCGTCAAAAGCGGCCGTTTTCAGCACCGCCAGGGTCACGCCTTCGAGTGACGCGCCTTTCAGGTCCGCGGGTTTGCCCCCCTCTAAAGCCGCCAACAACTGCGCAGCGTCCTCGACAGAACGGCAAAGCGGGCCGACCGTGTCGAACCGCGCGCAAAGCGAGACGGAGCCTTTGACGGATACCCGCCCGATGGTGGTCTTCAGGCCCACCAGATCGTTCCACGCCGACGGGATGCGGACCGAACCGCCGGTGTCGGACCCGATGGTGCCTGCGGCTAAGTTGAACGCAACAGACGCACCGGAACCCGACGACGACCCACCCGGCACCGCGTCGTGGTCATTGACGCAAGGGGGCGTCGCGGTGATCGGATTCAGACCTAGGCCAGAAAACGCCAATTCGGACATGTGGGTTTTGCCGATGCAGACCAGACCGGCGGCAGTTGCGTTTTTCAGGACCTCGGCGTCCTCGGTCGGGATGCGGTCTTTTAGAAGTGCGGACCCTGCTTCGGTGGCTGTGCCCGCCGTGTCGAACAGGTCCTTCCACGAAATCGGGATCCCGTCCAGCAGGCTGCGGCGCAGCCCCAGCTTGGCGCGTTTGCTGGCGGCTTCGGCCTCGGCAATTGCGCGGGTTTCGGTGAAGCGGGCGTAGATGCGGGGGGAGAACGCATGCGCCTTTGCGGCGTCGAGATAGGCGCGGGTCAGATCAACGGGGTCGATGTCGCCCTTTCCGATGGCGCGGCCAAGGTCGCTTGCGGTCATTGTCAGCCATGCGTCGGACATTTCGATTTTCCTATCTGCGGTTTTGCGAACGGTAGCGGCAGGACAACGCATGGACAATCCCGCCTTGGCGCTCATATTGCAGGGCATGAGCATTCAAAATGACATCACCATTGTGGGCGGCGGCCTGAACGGGTCCGCGCTGGCTCTTGCGTTGGCGTCGGGCGGGTTCAGCGTGACGCTGATCGACAGCCTGGCCGTGGGCACGCGGGAACTGGCGGAATTTGACGGCCGGTCCTACGCGCTGGCATTGGCGTCGAAACGGCTGCTGAGCGCGATTGGCGTCTGGGACGCGGTCAAGGCTGACACGCAGCCGATGCTGGAAATCAAGGTGACCGACGGGCGGGCGGGCGAAGGTCCCTCGCCTTTCTGGATGCATTTTGACCATGCCGAGATTGAGGAAGGCCCGATGGGCTTTATGGTCGAGGACCGGCATTTGCGCCGCGCGTTTCTGGACGCCATTGATGCGTCTGACCTGATTACCCATCTGGCCCCTGCGACAGTGACCGAGCAGCGGGTGATTGGTCCCTGGGCGGAGGTTGTGGCCGATGGCCAGACCGTGCGGTCGCGGCTGATTGTGGGCTGCGACGGGCGGTCCAGCGGTGTGGCGGAACGCGCCGGGATCAAACGCAGCTTCAAAGATTACGAGCAGACCGCCCTAGTGGCAGCCATTGGCCATGCGGAACCGCATGGCGGCGTGGCGCATCAGTTTTTCATGCCTGCGGGGCCGCTGGCGATTTTGCCGCTGACGGGCAACCGCAGCGCGATTGTGTGGGCGGAGGACCGTGCGCGGGCCGACGAGCTGAGCGCGATGGACAACGACGGGTTTATCGACGCGCTGCGGCCTGCGTTTGGAGATTTCCTGGGCGATATTCATTTGGCGGGGGCGCGGTTTTCGTACCCGTTGAACCTGACCGAAACCGACAGCCTTATCGCGGACCGCGTGGCCTTGGTCGGGGACGCGGCACACGGCGTCCACCCGATCGCGGGGCAAGGGCTGAACCAAGGTTTGCGCGACATCGCCGCCTTGGCGGAGGTGGTGGCAGATGCTTTGCGGCGCGGCGAGGACATCGGCGCGCCGGATGTCTTGGAACGTTACGCAGGCTGGCGGCGGTTTGATGCGTCCATGCTGGCGCGGGCGACGGACACGTTCAACGCGCTGTTCTCAAACGACAACCAAGCGGTGCGGTTGGTGCGGGATTTGGGGTTGGGGATCGTGAATGCCTCGCCCGCGTTGCGGCGCGGGTTTATTCGGGAGGCCGCTGGGCTCACCGGCGACCTGCCGCGTTTACTGCAGGGGCAAAGCCTTTAGTCGATCTGACGGGCCTCATCTATCAACATGATCGGGATGCCGTCGCGGATCGGGAAGGCAACCTTGCCGGCTTTCGACACAAGCTCCTGCTTTTCGGCGTCATAGCTGAGCGGGCCTTGAGAGACGGGACACACCAGCCCGTCCAACATGCGGCGGTCAAAATCGGTGTTGGTCATTGCAACAGTTCCTCCGAGTTGCCGCCCCTGAGGGCGAATTCGATCAGGGTGACCAGCGTTTCGCGCCGGGTGCTGAGCGATGGGGCCTCCAAAAGCGCCTGTTTCTCTTCGGGATCAAACGGGCAGAGCATCGACAGCGAGTTGATAAGCAGCTCGTCTTCGGCGTCTTTCAGGCTATCCCAATCGGTTTGTAGGTCTTGGTCTGCGAAGAAGCGGCTGAGCAGGTCCATGAATTTATCACGGTCGAAGCCCGCGTCTTTCTCAACGAAGCCAAGGTCGCGTTCGAACCCGTTCCAGCGGACTTTGGCTTTGCGGTAGGGGCTGAAACCGGTGATTTCTTCCTGCACGCGGAACCGCGAGATCCCGGCGAGCGTTATCATGTACCGCCCGTCTTCGGTTTCGGAAAACTGCGTGATGCGACCGGCGCAACCAATAGCGTGCAGCTGCGATTTGCCACCCGGCCCGTCATGGGGTTGGACCATGCCAATCAGACGCGACTGCGTCTTGAGCGTGTCTTCGAACATCTGCAGGTAGCGCGGCTCAAAAAGGTGCAAGGGCAGCCGCGAACGTGGCAGCAGCAGGGCTCCCGGAAGCGGGAAGACGGGGATCGTGTCTGGGAGGTCTGATGCTGAAAACATGACCTACACCTAGCCCGTGGTTGGGATCAGGCAAATATCATTGATGACAATTTGCGGCGACCCGTCAGGGCGATGGGATCATCGGCCTTGAGCGCGTCGAACACGGTAAAGAGCTGCGTGCGGGCGGCCCCGTCGTTCCATTCGCGGTCGCGGCGGAACAATTCCAGCAGATGATCCACCGCCCCTTGCGCATCGCCTGCGGCATGCATGGCGACGGCCAGATCAAAGCGGGCTTGATGGTCATTCTCGTCTTTGTCTACGGCGGCTTGCAACTCGGCCAATGGGCCGGCGCTTTCGGCTTGCTTGGTAAGGTCCAACTGCGCCTTTGCGGTTTCATATTCGGGGGTCGCCTTAATGTCGTCGGAGGCGTTTTCGATCAGAGTTTCGGCCTGCTCCACCTCGCCCAGCGCCAGATGCGCGCGGACCAGTCCGGACAAGGCTGCCGCACTGGCGGGGTCTTCTTCCATGATGGCCGCAAAGGTTTGCGCGGCGTCCGAGGCCTCCCCTTCGTCGAGCATGGCTTCAGCCGCTTCCAGCGCATCGGCCAAGCCGCCATCAACCTCGCCGCCGGAAAGAGCCACTAGCTTGTCGATGAAGCCTTTGATCTCGGAGTTTGGCAGCGCGCCTTGAAACGCGTCCACGGGCTTGCCTTGGTAGAAGGCGTAGACGGTCGGGATCGACTGGATTTGCAGCTGGCCCGCGATGCCCTGGTTCTGGTCCACGTCCAGCTTGACCATTTTGACGGCGCCCTTGGCTTCCGTCACCGCCTTTTCCAGCGCGGGGCCGAGCGTTTTGCAAGGGCCGCACCACGGGGCCCAGAAGTCGACAATAACGGGCACCTCTTGCGAGGCTTCGATGACGTCGGCCATGAAGGTCGCCTCGGACCCGTCTTTGATTAGGTCGCCTGCGGGGGCGGCGGTTCCAGCGTTCAGTTCCAGCATATCGGCCTCGGTTCTATCCAGTGTTGCGCCCTATATGTGGGCGCGGGGGTCAAAGATCAAATGTCGCAAAAACCGGCGCATGATCGGACGGCTTTTCCCAACCGCGCGCATCGCGGTAAACGCGGCTGCCATGCGCGGCGTTGGAGATGTCGGGCGTGGCCCAGACGTGGTCCAAACGGCGGCCCTTGTCGGCGGCGTTCCAGTCTTTGGCGCGGTAGGACCACCATGAATAAAGCAGCCCGTCAGGGATGTCTTGGCGGGTGATGTCGACCCATTTTCCGGCCTCCATCACGTCATGGAAATGCTCGACCTCGATGGGCGTGTGGCTGACCACCTTGAGCAGTTGCTTGTGGGACCAGACGTCATCTTCGCGCGGGGCAATGTTCAGGTCACCGACGACGATAGACTTCTTCGGCGCGTCGGCGCGGTAGGCGTCGCGCATGTCGGTGAGGTAGTCGAGCTTATTGCCGAATTTTTCATTCACCTCGCGGTCAGCGACATCACCGCCAGCAGGGACGTAGTGGTTGTGGATGGTCACCCCGTTTTCCAACTTGCCCGCGATGTGGCGGGCATGGCCAAGCTGCGCGTAGTCTTCGGCACCGGCCTCAACCATTGGGATTTTCGAAAGGATAGCGACGCCGTTATAGCCCTTCTGCCCGCGGGCAACCATGTGGGTATAACCGAGCGCCGCGAATCCTTCGGTCGGGATTTTGTCGACGGGGCTTTTGCATTCCTGCAGGCACAGCACGTCGGGGGCTTGCTCTTCCAGCAGCTTCAGCACGATGGGTTCGCGCAGGCGGACCGAGTTGATGTTCCAAGTGCATAGGGTGAAGGACATGGGGGCAGCTCCAGTTTGACTTTGGCGCACGTTAGTCCGACGCTGACCCGATCACCAGAGCAACGGGGCGTGTGCATGTCGCTTATCGCAAGAAACCGGAACTACCGGCTGCTGTTTTCGGCCGCCGCCGTGTCAAACCTTGGCGACGGGATCGCGATGCTGGCGTTTCCGTGGCTGGCGACGCTTATCACACGTGATGCCACGTTGATTGCTTTGGTGGCGGCGGCGACGCGGTTGCCATGGTTGCTGTTCTCATTGCCTGCGGGGGTCATAACCGACCAGTTCGATCGCCGCCGATTGATGGTACAAGCCGACACGTTGCGCCTGCTTTTGACTGTGGGGGTGGTGGCGTTGGTGCTGTCCGCGCCCGCGTTGCCCTTGGCGGACACGTCCGAGCATGTTTTGCCATTGATCGCCGGCCTATGCGCCGCCGCGTTCCTGCTGGGCAGCGCCGAGGTGGTCAGGGACAACGCGGCGCAAACGGCGATGCCGTCAATTGTGGAGAAATCCGAGCTGGAGCAGGCCAACGGCCAGCTGTGGAGTATCGAGCAGATTATGGGCCAGTTCATCGGGCCACCGCTTGCGGGCGTGTTGATCGCGCTGGCGGTGCCGGTGCCGTTTGTGGTGAACGCGGCGATGTTCGGCATTGCGGCGTGGTTCATGTGGCAGGTGGTGCTGGCCCCGCGCCCGCCGATTGAATTGCCAAAAGGGTTCTGGAAGCAAATGCGCGAGGGCATCGACTGGATTAGGGGCCACGCGTTGATTTTGCGGCTGGCGGTGATGCTGGGCGTGGTGAATTTCGCGACGATGATGTCGGCGACGATCCTGGTGCTGATCTCGCAGGAGGTGTACGGGCTGACCGCCTATGGCCACGGGTTCTTGCTGACGGCGGGGGCGGCAGGTGGCGTGTTGGGCGGGATGATTGGGCCGCGGATCGCCAAGGCGTTGGGCAGGCAGTGGACGGTCCTGCTGACGCTGTTCATCTTCCCCCTGCCCTTTGCCATTTTGGCGTGGACGTCGAACCCCTACATCGCGGGCTTCGCATTGTTCTTGGAGATGTTCACAGGCATGACATGGAACGTCGTCACAGTGTCCCTGCGCCAACGGCTGATCCCCGACGGGTTGCTGGGGCGCGTCAATTCGATCTACCGCTTCTTTGGCTGGGGCACGATCCCGCTGGGCGCGGTTGTGGCAGGCGCCTTGGTGTCGAGCCTGGAGGGCGAGATGCTACGCGAAAGCGCCTTGCGCGCGCCCTACATTGTGGGCTGCGTTATCACTGTTTGCTTGGCGGTCTACGGGGCGGCGCGGCTAAAACTGCCCTAGGGTTTCGATCAGTGCTTTTTGGAAGGCGGCAGGGCCTTCGATCTGTGGAATATGGCCGAGGCCCGGCAAGATAGTGAGGGTGGACCCTTCGATCAGCGCGTTCAGCTCGCGGCCTTGGTCTGGTAGCGTGGCGGTGTCTTCCGCTCCCCAGATGATGCCGACGGGAAGCGTCAAGTTGGCGTAGCTTTCGGGACGGGTGCTTAGCGCGTTTTTTGGCGGGACCAGCAGGGTCGGCAGCCACGCGGCCAGTTCTTCAGTGGTGCCATCCAAGGCGAAGGGACGTTTGAGCAGCGCCATGTATTCCTCGGTGGCCGCTTCTTTGCGGTGTAAAAACATTTGCACCAACGGCTTCAAAAGGAACGGGTTGGTGATGGTGGCCGCCACCGCCGCCTCCCGCAACAAAGTAGGGCGCAGCGGGATCGGCAAGGATTTCGCGTCTTCATGTGAACCGACGCCGATGGCACCATCCACGATAATGTAGCCCGCGAATTTGTCTTGGGCGAGCATCACGGCTTCGGTCCCGGGGCCCGCGCCAAAGGAATGGGCGACCAGCACCGGCTTGATGCGCAGCGCGTCGACAAGTGCGTTGATGCGGGCGGCTTGGGTAGCGCGGCTGTAGTCGCCTTTCGGGTCACGTTCGGAATAGCCCATCGGCGACAGATCAAAGGCGATGGCACGGTAACCCGCATTGGCCAAAGCGTCGCTTGTTTCAAACCAGAAGCGCGACCAACCGACGGAGCCATGGACCAAAAGAACCGGTGTGCCGTCGCGCGGACCGGTTTCTTCGACATAGACCTCGCCGAGGGTGGTCTGCACCGCGTAGCCTTCATCGGGCATGTGGATGTCGCGGGTTTCGACCTCCCGCCACATCGCGGCGGCACGAAAGCCTGCGGCGACGATCACCAGGAGGACAATCAGCCAGACTAAGAAACGAATAACCCTGCGCATACCCTGACACTACACGCCTGCTGCGGGTGACCTGTCCACAAAAAAAACGCCCGGGCGCGAAGCCCGGGCAGTCCAACAGGGAGGTGCCACATCATAACCCCGATGTGACCAGGGGATTTGCTCTCTACACGTTCAACCTATAGCCACCAGATTCGGTCACAAGAAGGCGCGCATTGGACGGTTCTGGTTCTATTTTTTGGCGAAGACGGTAAATATGTGTCTCCAATGTGTGCGTAGTGACGCCCGCATTGTAGCCCCAAACCTCGTGCAGTAGCACATCTCGTGCGACCACACCCTCAGTGGAGCGGTACAGGAATTTGAGGATATTGGTCTCTTTCTCGGTAAGACGGACCTTCTTGTCATCCTCTGTGATGAGCATCTTCATCGCAGGCTTGAACGTATATGGCCCAAGCTGGAACACCGCATCTTCGGATTGTTCATGCTGGCGCAGCTGCGCGCGGATGCGGGCTAGAAGGACAGGGAATTTGAACGGCTTGGGCACGTAATCATTCGCGCCCGCGTCCAGACCCAGAATGGTGTCTGCGTCACTGTCATGGCCTGTCAGCATCAGGATTGGGCATTTGACGCCTTGCTTGCGCATCAGGCGGCACAGCTCACGCCCATCAGTATCGGGCAGGCCGACGTCCAGAACGACAAGGTCGTAGATCGCTTCTTTGGCTTTCTCCATTGCGCTTGTGCCGTTCTCAGCCTCAAACACATCGAAGTCCTCGGTCATAACCAATTGTTCTGACAGCGCTTCGCGCAGGTCATCGTCATCATCGACCAACAGGATTTTCTTCAAGATTGCCATGCTACGTTCCTTTGTCTGTTATAATGAAGATGTCGTGTACGATGCGGATGAACAACTCACGCGCCTGTTATTCACGGCGTCGTGTCGATTAAACGGTAAATGTTTCAAATTCCGTCAGTTCGGCGTATTGATCGGGTCAGAATGTTACAAATATCCGTCATATGAGCCTGTTACCCAACATAACCGAGCTGGTTGCCCGCGGCCGATCCGACCTACGGATGGGCGTGCCAATCGTCGTTGGAGACGCTTTGGTTTTTGCGGCCGAGACCCTTAACGCGGATCGATTGGCCGCGCTGCGGCTGTCAGGCAGCGGACTGGTTTTGGCGTTGACCGCATGGCGGGCGGAGACGTTGAAAGCCCGCGCCTATGACGGCGACGTCGCGCGGGTGGTTGTCCCCGAGGACGCGCCTCTGAGCTGGATCCATTCTGTTATCGACCCGTCCGATGACCTGAACGCACCGATGAAAGGCCCCCTCAAGACAATGCGCAACGGCAACGCGGATGTAGAACGCGCCGCGCTTGAATTGGTAAAATCGGCACGGTTGATTCCCGCAGTTGTGTCGTTACCGGTTGGCCAGCTCGCAACGGACGGCTTGACCCGGTTGGGGCTGGCCGCTTTGCGCGACGAGCTGAAAGCGGCGAAGCCGTTGGCACCTGTTGTCAGTGCTCGGCTGCCGCTGGTCGTCAACGAGGCTGGGCGGCTTCATGTGTTCCGGCCAGGCGATGGCGGGGAGGAGCATTACGCCGTCGAGATTGGCCGGCCGTCGCGGGCTGAACCGGTGCTGACGCGGCTGCATTCAGCCTGCTTTACCGGCGACGTGCTTGGGTCGTTAAAATGCGATTGCGGCCCACAGTTGCGCGGGGCTTTGGCGCAGATGGGTGCTGAGGGTGAGGGCGTTTTGCTGTATCTCAGCCAGGAGGGGCGCGGGATCGGCTTGGCCAACAAGATGCGCGCCTATTTTTTGCAGGATCAGGGATTTGACACGGTCGAGGCGAACCACCGCCTAGGTTTCGAAGATGACGAGCGGGACTTCCGCGTCGGAGCAGAGATTCTACGGTCGATGGGCTTCACACAAATCAAGCTGATGACCAACAACCCGCGCAAGGTCGAAAAGCTTTCTGCCTGCGGGTTAGACGTGGTCGAACGCGTGCCGCTTAAGGAAGGCAAAGGTAAGTTCAACGCTGACTACCTCGCCACGAAGGCCGCCAAATCCGGGCATCTTCTGTGAAGCCCACCGATATGGTCGTGACCCGCTGGGGCTGCCGCTTCATGGGGCACAACTTTCCGTGCAGCGTCGGCAAAGGTGGCATCAGCGCGACGAAGCGTGAGGGCGACGGCGCTACCCCTGTTGGCACGCACTCCATTGTGGGGCTGCTTTACCGGCCTGACCGTTTGGCGAAACCTGCGGATTGGGCCGTTCCAATTGGTCCGCGGGATCTGTGGTCGGATGACGGCAGTCACGAGGAATACAATATGATGGTGCGTGCGCCCTACCCGCACAGCCATGAACGGCTGTCACGGGCTGACCCGCTCTATGATCTGGTGATCCTGACGAATTGGAATTGGCCTTACGCCGTCAAAGGTCGCGGGTCCGCGATCTTCATTCATGCCTGGCGCAAACCTAGGCATTACACCGAGGGGTGCGTGGCGTTCCGGCCCGATCATCTGCACTGGATCACCCGCCGCGTCCGACATGGCACCAAGCTTATTGTTCAGCCGTAATCACGCTCACCAAAAATGGCGGAGCCGACGCGGACATGGGTTGCGCCTTGCGCAACCGCGCGCTCAAAATCACCGCTCATCCCCATGCTCAGGCCTTCTAGCCCATTGCGCTTTGCGATCTTGGCCAACAATGCGAAATGCAATGACGGCTCTTCCTCCGCAGGCGGGATGCACATCAAGCCAATCACCGGCAAGCTCAGGTCTCGGCATTCCGCGATGAAAGCATCGGCCTCCTCAGGGTGGACGCCGGCCTTTTGGTCTTCTTTGCCGGTGTTGACTTGGATGAACAGATCCGGGCAGCGGCCCAGTTCGGTTGCCAGTGTCGCCAACTTACGCGCCAGTTTGATCCGATCAAGGCTGTGGATGACGTCGAACAGCTCCATCGCTTGTTTGGTCTTGTTGGTCTGCAGAGGGCCAAGCAGATGAAGCTCTATCCCGTCGAAACGAGATCTGAAGTCCGGCCACTTGCTGGCCGCCTCCTGGACCTTGTTTTCCCCAAAGACGCGATGCCCTTGCTTTAGCACTGCCTCTACACGGTCATTAGGCTGTACTTTTGACACCGCTATCAGATGCGTGCTGCCTTCGCTGCGACCAGTTCGAACTTCTTCCGCATTGATCCGGGCAATGATGTCTTCAAGTGGCATGGCGCTATCCTTTGAGTTGCACACTTTGCTCACCACATCGTCGCCCAAAAGAAAAGAGCGGACCCTTAGGCCCGCTCTCTCAATTCTTTGGTAGTGGTTGAGCTTAGAAGCTCAGGCCAAGACCCAGCGATGCACGGTGTGGATCGAATGCTGCGCCGTCTACGTCGTCTCTGCTGTAACCAGCGTGGACAACTGCGCCGCCGCCAAGGTCATATGCAACTGAGATACCGTAACCAGCAGAGGTCGGGTTCGGGCCTGTGTCGGCTTCGAAACGACCGTAGTTGAAGTGCATGGACAATGCGCCAGTTGTGTAGCCAACGCCGATGCCCAAGTGGTCGCCATCTGTACCAGCAACGTCGCCGTCAAATGTCGAGTATACGATGCCAGCGGACAGACCGTTCGCGAAGGTTGCGTCAACCGAAACACCAATTGTGTCGCCGAGAAGGTCCGCGTCTTGGTAACCCAAGCCGAGGTTCACAGTCGTACCGGACAGGTCCAGTGCGTACTTGAAACCAATCGCGTAACCTGGCGAGATGCCGGAAATGCCGTTGTCGTCGTCGATGGACACAGCAACGCCGAAGTCACCAACAGAGTAGTCCCAACGCAGGATCTGGCCGTCATATGCGCCATCTAGGTAGGAACCCAGATAACCAGCGTGGGATGTTTCGTCATCCGCGATCGAGCCAGGGTTGCCGACGTTGCCAGCTTCTGTCAGAGCCCAGTCCATAGCGCCGTCAGTGTCACCCATGGTGATTGTGCCGAAGCCGCCGGAGATGAAGATGGTTGCGCCACCGTCGTCCGCATTGTTGTTCACAGCAGCTTGTGCGCCGCCTTCGTCCAGGTCAACCGACGCGCCGAAAGTCAGGCCGTTGTCAGTTTCACCAGTCATTGTGAATGTCACGTCGATGTCAGTGAAGAACTGAACGTCGCCGCCTGTGGACGAGCCAAAGATACCCATTTCGGCGCGGCCTGTCAGATCAACGTCTGCTGCGGCAGCACCAGTAACAGCTACGAGTGCTGTTGATGCGATAAGTAGTTTTTTCATTTTTCATGCCTCTATGTTGGCTGATTCCGCGCAGAGTGCGCTCAAGTACTCAGTCTGTTTACTTCCTTCTAATTACCTTGCAAAGACCGCACCCAATTTATGCCATGGTTAAGGCACATTTTTGCAACGCTGTATCGTAACGGCATATTGCTGCCATGCAGGTAGGCCGGTCCTTGTTTATAGGGCTGGGGTATATTGGTAGCTGACAACCGACTGGGCCGAACTGGTAAGCCTAAACCGCGGCGGTCACAGCATCGCCACGATGAGGCGGCGGATCATCCACACCAGTCACAGCTTGAAGGGTCCCAGCAATACATGCAGGCCTTGACGGAGCGCATTTATTATTTCTTGTGACCCGCCCTCAGCTTGGGTAATACGGTAAAAAGCCTTCTATCAAGGGGTCGGGCCAGAATGTCAGTCGTTAAAACAGGTAAATTTGCAGCAATTGGCCTTGTGGTCCTTGCGCTTGCCGCGTGTGGAAACAGCAATTTCAGCCGCGGGAGCGGTATCGGAAGCGTGGGCCTTGGAAATAACGAGCGTCGCGAAAACAACCCCGATGGTTTTTCGCGTGACTTCGACAGCGCCGCGCGCGCGAACGCCGTCAAGAAGGGCGACTCTGTCTTTGACTTGTTCCGAAACAATGACGACCCTAACGTCACGCTGCGGGTCAACAAATACCTTTGGAATGCTTCGCTGGATGTCTTGAACTTCATGCCAGTGCAACGCGCCGATCCATTTACCGGCACCATTTCAACAGGTTATGGTCGCCCACAAGGATCAGGCCGGGCCTATCGTGCAACGATCTACATCACCGACCCGGCGCTTGATGCGCGGTCTTTGCGCGTCGCGTTGCAGGGCTCCGGTGGGGCGGCTGTCAGCACTGAAACGGTCCGTGCCATCGAGGATGCGATCTTGACCCGCGCCCGTCAGCTACGGATTCGCGACACCAAGCTGTAGACCCCGCGACCATCTTTACCTAAACAAAGCGCCGGGCCTCATCGCCCGGCCTTTTTCGTTCCCAAGGAAGCACTCATGTCCCGCTACAACGCCCGCACCGTCGAACCCAAATGGCAGGCCGCCTGGAATGAGGCCGAGGCCTTTCTGGCCAAGCGCGATGACACCAAGCCGAAATACTACGTGCTGGAGATGTTCCCCTACCCGTCTGGCCGCATCCATATCGGGCATGTGCGCAACTACACGATGGGCGATGTGATCGCGCGGTACAAATCCTCATGCGGTTTTTCTGTATTACATCCAATGGGTTGGGACGCCTTCGGCATGCCTGCGGAAAACGCTGCGATGGCCATTGGCGGCCATCCCAAGGAATGGACCTACGGCAACATCGCCGCGATGCGCGACCAGATGAAGCCGTTGGGTTTGTCGATCGACTGGACCCGGGAATTCGCGACCTGCGACCCCGAATATTACGGCCAACAGCAGGCGCTGTTTTTGGACATGCTGGATGCTGATCTGGTCTACCGCAAGAACGCTATGGTCAACTGGGATCCGGTCGATATGACCGTTTTGGCCAACGAGCAGGTGATTGATGGTAAGGGCTGGCGCTCGGATGCTCCGGTGGAGCGGCGAGAGCTAACCCAATGGTTTTTCAACATTTCTTCGATGGCAGATGACCTGCTGGACGCGATTGACGGCCTGGACAATTGGCCCGCCAAGGTGAAGCTGATGCAATCCAACTGGATTGGGCGGTCGCGCGGGCTGCAGTTTGCGTTTGAACGCACCGATGGTGGTGAGGCGATTGAGGTCTACACAACGCGCCCAGATACGTTGATGGGGGCGTCTTTTGTAGGCATCTCCCCAGACCATCCGCTGGCCAAGAAGTTGGAGGCATCTGACCCGAAAGCCGCTGAATTCATTGCAGAATGTCGCAAAGGCGGCACCACGGCGGAGGCGTTGGAGACGGCTGAAAAGCTGGGCTACAACACCGGCCTGACGGTCAAGCACCCGCTTGATCCAAGCTGGGAATTGCCCGTCTGGGTCGCCAACTTCATCTTGATGGATTACGGCACCGGCGCGATCTTTGCGTGCCCCGCACATGACCAGCGCGACCTTGATTTCTGCCGCAAATATGACCTGCCGGTGATTTCCACCTTCGAGCCGAAGAACAATGAAGGTTTCGTTAAACCGGAGACCAGCGGCGAGGCATATGTGCCGCCGAAGGACGAAATTGTACAATTTGTACATTTTCTGGAGGGCCTAAACCCCATTTGTACAGGAATTGAAGCCGTCGATCACGCCATCGCCAAGGCCGAAGCTGAGGGTTGGGGGACGGGTCAGACCAAGTTCCGGCTTCGCGATTGGGGACTGTCACGGCAGCGCTATTGGGGTTGCCCGATCCCGGTCGTGCATTGCGCCGACTGCGGCGTGGTGCCGGAGAAGAAAGAGAACCTGCCGGTGGAACTGCCCGACGATGTGTCCTTCGACATTCCGGGCAATCCGCTGGATCGGCATCCGACATGGCGCGACACCGAATGCCCGTCTTGCGGCAAGCCTGCGAAACGCGAGACCGACACGATGGACACGTTTGTGGATTCGTCCTGGTATTTTGCGCGGTTCACGGCTCCTCGGGCGGAAACGCCGACCGATATTGATGACGCCGCCTATTGGATGAATGTCGATCAATATATCGGCGGCATTGAGCACGCGATTTTGCATCTGCTTTATTCGCGCTTCTTTGCGCGGGCAATGAATGTGACGGGGCATCTGCCGCAAGGCACCGCCGAGCCGTTTGACGCGTTGTTCACCCAAGGCATGGTGACGCATGCGATTTACCAGACGCGGGACGAAAACGACCGACCCATCTATCATCTGCCGGAAGATGTGGACGAGGCGAACGCCACGCTGCGCGAAACCGGCGAGGCGGTGGAGGTGATCCCGTCTGCCAAAATGTCGAAATCCAAAAAGAATGTGGTCGATCCAGTCGACATCATTGACCAATACGGCGCTGATACGGCGCGGTGGTTTGTGTTGTCGGATTCGCCGCCCGAGCGGGACGTGGAATGGACGGCCTCCGGGGCGGAGGCCGCTTGGAAATTCCTTGGCCGCGTGTGGAGGTTGGCCGAAGATCTTGGCGACGGCGACGACACAGACGAGGCGTTGGAGCGCGAAACCGCCAAGGCGATCCACGAGGTCACCGTCGGCATCGAGACATTTGGCTTTAACAAGTCGGTCGCCAAGCTTTACGAATTCGCCAACGCGATCCAGAAATCGAAAGCGGGTCCGGGGGCGAAACGCAAAGCGGTGAAAACTATCGCGCAGCTTATGTCGCCGATGACCCCGCATCTGTCAGAAGAGATTTGGCAGCACTTGGGTGGCGAAGGCCTGATTGCGAAAGCGCCATGGCCGGAGGCGGATGAAAGCCTGCTGAAGGAAGACACCGTCACCTTGCCGATCCAGATCAACGGCAAACGCCGTGCGGAAATTCAAGTGGCCGCCGACCTGCCCAAGGAAGAGGTTGAAAAGCTGGCGCTGGCAAACGAAGCTGTCATCAGGGCGCTCGATGGTGGGCAGCCCAAGAAGCTGATCGTGGTTCCGGGGCGCATCATCAATGTTGTTATCTGACAGACGCATCTTTTTGCTGGGCCTTGCGGCGCTGGCGGGCTGCGGGTTTGAGCCGGTTTATGGCACGAACGGCGCGGCCTCTGGCCTGCGCGGGTCGGTGCTGGTGGATGAACCGACGGACCGCAATTCTTTTCAGCTGACCGAACAGCTTGAGCTGCGGTTGGGACGCGCGACCGCGCCGCAATACGGGCTGAAGGTTGTTCTGAATGTGGACGAGGAAGGCCTGGCGATTTCTGGGTCCAACGACATCACGCGGTTCAACATCATTGGCAGCGCCGACTTCGTGCTGCGCGATTTGGCGACAGGGCAAGCGGTGCTTACGGACAAGGTCAACACCTTCACCGCCTATTCCGCGTCGTCGCAGCCCGTGGCCACCTTGGCCGCCGAACGCGACGCCACACGTCGGCTAATGACTGCCTTGGCCGATAAGATCGTGTCGCAGTTGCTGCTGCAATCGGGCAGCCTTTAGAGATGAAGCTGAACGCCCGCGACGCGCGCGGCTTCTTTTCCAAACCTGACCCGACCCGCGCCGGGATTTTGATCTACGGACCTGATGCGATGCGAATCGCGATGCGCCGGCAAGACGTGATTGCCGCCCTTGTCGGCCCGCAAGGCGAGGAAGAGATGCGCCTGACCCGCATCCCCGCCGCCGAGCTGCGCAAGGACAAGGCCATGTTGATGGACGCGATGACCGCGCAGGGGTTCTTCCCCGGGCAACGGGTGGCGTTTGTGGAGGACGCCAATGACACGGTGTTCCCCTCGATCGAAGCGGCGGTGAAGGAATGGCGGGCGGGCGACGCATTCATTGTAATCACAGCCGGTCAGCTGAAGCCGACGTCGAAAATCCGCAAGCTGTTTGAGGGGCATAACAACGCCTATGCGGCGGCGATTTATGCCGACCCGCCGGGGCGGGACGAGATTGAAGAGACGTTGAAGAAGGCCGGTATGGGCGAGATTTCAAGCGACGCGATGTCGGACCTGCTGGACCTGGGCCGTATGCTGGACCCCGGCGATTTTCGTCAGACCGTCGAGAAGCTGAGCCTGTACAAGCATGGCGACAACACGCCTGTGACGCCTGAAGACGTCGACAATTGCGCGCCGCTGACATCGGAGGCGGGGATTGACGAGGCGTTGGACATTGTGGCCGAGGGGCGGTTTGGCGAAATAGGGCCGATCCTGTCTAAGCTGACGGGTCAGGGCGTGCAGCCGGTCAGGCTCTGTATTGGTGCAAATCAGCATTTTCGCAAGCTCTACGCGGCGGCGTCCGACCCGGGCGGGCCCGAGGCCGGACTGAACCGTGGGTTCCCCAAAGTGCCTTACGTCCGCAAGGACAAGATGCTGCGGCAAGCGCGCGGTTGGGGGCCTTTCAAGCTGGAACAGGCTCTGAAATTGCTGACAGATACCGATTTGCAGCTGCGATCCTCGCAGCCGGTGCCGCAGATGGCGCTGGTGGAACGCGCCATGATCCGGCTGGCCATGATGGCCCGCACCTAACAGGAGACCGCCCATGTACCGAGTGATCGGAAACGTCGCCAGCCGCACCTTTCGGGTGTTGTGGATGCTGGAGGAAATCGGCGAGGCTTATGAGCATGTGAACGCCGGGCCACGCAGCGACGAGGTGTACGCGTTCAACCCGTTGGGAAAAATCCCGGTGCTGGTGGATGGCGAAGACCCGATCACGGATTCGACGGCAATCATCACCTATCTTGCCGACAAGCATGGCAAACTGACCGCGCCCGCCGGGACGGTGGACCGCGCCCGGCAGGACGCGATGACCAACCGCATATTGGACGAGTTCGACGCCAACCTGTGGTCGGCGGCCCGCAACAGCTTTGTCCTGCCGGAGGACAAACGCGTTCCTGAGGTGAAACAGACCCTGAAATGGGAATTTGCCCGGTCCGAGGCCGCGCTGGTGCGCGACATGGCAGGGCCGTTTGTGATGGGGGATGACATCACCATCCCCGACATCTTGCTGACCCATTGCCTGGGCTGGGCGATCACCGCGAAATTCGGGATCAGCACGCCGGAATTGTCGGCCTATCTGGACCGCATGAAGGCGCGGGACGCGTATCGCAACGGACGCTCGGGCGCCTAAGCTCTGGCTGCGAAATTGGCGGCGGCGGCTCCGGCCCATGCGCCGGTCGCAAGGCAAGCGGTGATTAGGTAGCCGCCCGTTGGGGCGTCCCAATCAAGCATCTCACCCGCGACGAAAACGCCTTTTTTCGATCTGAGCATCAGGTTGCCATCCACAGCGCTTTGGGGAATGCCACCGACGGTCGAGATGGCCTCGTCTAGGGGGCGCAAAGTGTAGGGCTTGATCGTAAGGGCCTTAACCCGCTCCGCGAGGGCGGTTGGGTCGCTTGGCAAAGGCCGCGCGAATTCGTTCAGCAAACCGATCTTGGCGGGATCGAGCTTGAGGGCCTTGCGCAGAAAGGTGCCTGCGCTCATTTTGCCGCGTGGTTTGGCAAGGCGTGCCGCAACCGCGGCCACTGACATATCAGGCAACAGATCCAAGGTCAGCGCGGCGCCATCACGCAGCGCTGAGGTGACCAAATAGATGCCCCCGCCTTCGATGCCGGTCGCGGACAGCACGATCTCCCCCCGGCTTTTCTGATCCCCGGCCTGCAACGCGATGTTTTTGACCGGTGCGCCCAGATTGCGTGCCATGTGGTCCGACCAATCAATGGAGAGACCCACGTTGGACGGGGCGAATGGCTGTGTCTCGATGCCTGCGTCTGACAGGGTCTGCGCCCAGTGCCCATCAGACCCTAACCTGGCCCAACTGCCGCCCCCCATCGCCAGAACGACAACGTCAGCGTCCATCTGCTTGGCGCCTTCCGGCGTCTCAAAGGACAGGGCATCGCCGTCCCAGCCGGTCCAGCGCCATCTGACATGCCGCGTGACCTGCAGATCGTCCAGCCGCCGCAACCACGCCCGCAACAGGGGAGATGCCTTCATGGCTTTGGGGAACACGCGGCCGGTGGAGCCGGTGAAAATTTCCTGTTCAAGGTCTTCGGCCCAGGCCATGACCTCCGCCACGCCGAAGCGGTCAATCATTGGGGCCAGCCACCCCGCGCTGTCGCGGTAGGCGGCCAGAAAATCCGCATCCTTTTCGTTTTTCGTCAGGTTTAGACCCGATTTTCCCGCCATGAGGAACTTGCGCGCGACTGAGGGTTTTTGGTCAACTACGATCACTGACAGGCCCGCTTTTGCCATCACCTCTGCCGCCATGAGGCCCGCAGGACCCGCGCCGATCACCAACCCGCTAAGCATCAATCATCGCTTTGATAGAGGCCACATGTGCCGCGTTGGCACCGATGCAATCCGCCGCAAGGTCATGCGCCGTCTGCATCAGATCATCAGGTTCGACAATGCGGTCAATCAGACCCCATTCCTGCGCCTCGGGCGCAGATACTTTCATCCCTGCCATCAAAATCATCTTGGCCCGTGAGGGTCCCACCAACTGCTTCAAACGCGGCGGGTCGCTTGGTTGCGGCAGAAAGCCCAGACGCATCACCGGGTAAAACACCTTTGCTTGCGGCACCGCGATACGCAGGTCACACGCCAATGCCATGCCACATGCACCACCTGCCAATGTCCCGTTCAAGGCCGCTATGCTGAGACCCTGATAGCCGGCAATCGCGGATGAAAGCCGTTCCCAAACCGGATCAACTGCAAGCCCTGCCTTGGCGGCGTCGAGGTCTGCGCCGGCGCTGAACACCTTACCCCGACCGGTGAGGATCAGCGCTTTGCCGTCAAACCCAGCCACCGCATCAGCAAGCGTTTCCAACATCTCGCCCGTCAACGAATTTGCCTTGTCAGGCCGGTTTATCGTCAGAGTCAGCACGTCCGCACTTTGGTCGATTTGGATCATTTTGTTTCCTTCGAAAACCGCTGCGTCAGCCATACACAGGGACACCCCACTTGCGCCACCCCGCGCATCGCACTACCTCAACCACAACATAGTTTAGGAGGCCCCATGGCCCAGTCCCTTTCCGATCTTGCGCAATCGCTTTTGACCGCTGCCAAAGCCGCAGGTGCGGAGGCCGCAGACGTGTTGGCCGTAGATGGCAGGTCGGTTTCGATCGACGTGCTGGGGGGCAAGCTGGAACACGCGGAACGGTCCGAGGGCTTAGAGGTCGGGCTGCGCGTCATGGTCGGGCTGCGTCAGGCCTGCGTGTCATCGTCGCTGATAGACCCGAACACGCTGCAAAACATGGCAGAGCGCGCGGTTTTCATGGCCCGCGAGGCACCAGAAGACCCGCATATTGGATTGGCAGACCCGGACCAGCTGTCGCAGATTTCTGACGCAAACTCGCTGGACTTGTTTGATGCCTCGCCAGAGCCAGATGCGGCGGCATTAGAGGAGGACGCCCAGCGTGCGGAGGCCGCGGCATTGGCCGTCAAAGGCGTGTCGCAAGTGCAATCGGCAAGCGCGGGCTACGGGTCGCGGCGCATCCACCTTGCTGCAACGAACGGGTTTTCGGGCGGGTATCAGCGCTCGTCCCGGTCGACATCCTGCGTTGCCATCACCGGCGAAGGCACCGGGATGGAACGTGACTATTTCGGCGAAGGGCGGATTTACCAATCCGACCTGCCCGATGCGGCCGAGATCGGGCGCATTGCCGGTGAGCGGACCGTGCAGCGCGCGGGCGCGCGCAGGCCAAAGACCGGCGCGTATCCGGTGATCTTTGAAGAGCGCATCGCATCGTCGCTGATCGGGCACCTGCTGACGGCGGTGAACGGGTCGATGATCGCGCGCGGCTCCAGCTGGCTGAAAGACGCCATGGGGGAACAGGTCCTGCCCAGCGGGTTGGACATTGTTGAAGACCCGCATCGGCAGCGCGTCCCGGGTTCAAGACCGTTTGACGGGGAAGGCTTGGCCACCGCATCGCGCCACATTGTGAAGGATGGCGTTTTGCAAGGCTGGACGCTGGACCTTGGAAATGCCCGCAAACTGGGCCTGCAATCGACCGCGAATGCGTCTCGGGGGACGTCCAGCCCGCCATCGCCATCGCTGTCGAATGTGGCTCTAACACAGGGCGACCTGTCGCTGGATGAGATGTTGAAGGACATGGGCACGGGGTTGCTGGTGACCTCGATGATTGGGTCCACGATCAACCCGAACACGGGCGAGTATTCGCGTGGGGCCTCGGGGTTTTGGATCGAAAATGGGGAACGGGCCTATCCGGTCAATGAATGTACGCTCGCCGGCAATTTGCGCGACATGTTGATGACCATCCGCCCCGCCAATGATGCGCGGGCGCATCTGTCACGCGTCGTGCCATCGCTTGCCGTAGAGGGACTGATCCTTGCCGGTGAATGAGGACCTTCAACTGTTGATAGACGCCGCCAAGGCCTCCGCCGACATTGGCCGGTCGTTTTTCAACGACAACCCGCAGGTTTGGGACAAGGACGACAGCCAGGGGCCGGTCACCGAGGCCGACCTGGCCATCGACACCATGTTGAAATCCGAGCTTCTGGCGAGCCGCGCCACCTATGGCTGGCTGTCTGAAGAAACCGAGGATGACTGCAAACGCCTTGACCATGAACGGGTTTTCATTATCGACCCCATTGACGGCACGCGGGCTTTTATCGCGGGCGAAAGGTCCTGGTCCCATTCGCTGGCCATCGCGGAACAGGGGCGCGTCACTGTGGCGGTGGTGTATGTGCCGATGATGGATCGCCTTTACGCGGCGACCGAAGCGTCGCCAGCAACCCTGAACGGCGACCCGATCTTTGCCACCCAACAATCGGTGCTGGACGGGGCGACGGTGTTGGCCGCCAAGCCGAACCTGACGCCGAGATATTGGAAAGATGGCGTCCCGCCGGTGGCGCGCCATTTCCGCCCGTCCCTCGCCTATAGGCTGTCGCTTGTCGCGCAGGGGCGGTTTGACGCCATGCTGACATTGCGCGACTGCTGGGAATGGGACATCGCGGCGGGCGAGCTGATTGTGCGCCAAGCCGGTGGGATCGCCACCGACATGGCGAACAAGCCGCTGCACTTTAACCGCGCAAGGCCCAAGAATTTTGGCTGCGTGGCGGCGGGGCCAAATCTGCACCCATTGCTGCAATCGCGCCTGAAGCTGGACTAGCAATTCCCCCTGTCACGCGCGGTTCCGTTCGCCTATGGTCAGCGACAGACACATTCGGAGCATATCCCATGACACAACGCCTTCATCTGGTCTTCGGCGGCGAGCTGATCGACCCGACAAAGAACGCCTTCAAGGACATTGATGACATCCACATCGTTGGTATGTTCCCCGACTATGACAGCGCCTATAACGCGTGGAAGTCAGAGGCTCAGCGCACCGTTGACAACGCCCATATGCGCTACTTCATTGCCCATATCCATCGTCTGCGTGACGAGGAAATCTCTGCCAGCCCGACCGAAGAGCTGGGTTGATAAGAGGCGGTTCACATGGGGTTCTCCCTTGGTCTTGCGGCTTATCTTGCGGCGTCGAACCGAATGGTTGGCTACGCCAATCGCAAACTTGACGCGCGGCTGGCCGAGGGCAAAGAACACCCCGACCGCATAGAGGAACGGCGCGGGATCGCGTCGCAACCGCGTCCTGTTGGCACGTTGATCTGGTTCCATGCGGCATCCGTTGGCGAGGCCTTGTCGCTGCTGAACCTGATTGAGCAGGTGCTGGACGACTTCCCCGACCTCAACGTGCTGCTGACGACGGGGACGCGGACCTCTGCTGACTTGATCCAGACCCGTCTGCCGCCCCACACCATCCACCAGTTCGTACCCGTTGACGCGCGCCCCTTCGTGAAGGCCTTTTTGAGGCATTGGAAACCTGACGTCGCGGTCTGGACCGAAAGCGAGCTTTGGCCATCCTTGATTGCCGAAACCGGCAGGAGCGGCGCCAAGATGCTGCTGCTCAACGCCCGTATGTCACAAAAATCCCATGACAAATGGCGGTGGATTCCGGGCATGGCGAAAGCTCTGCTTCGCAATTTTGACCAGATACATGTGCAGGATGAACCGACCGCAAGGTATCTGCGCCGTCTGGGTGCAAAGCGTGACACGCTGGAGGTGACGGGGTCATTGAAGGAAAGCAGCGGCGCGTTGCCCCATAACGAAACGGAGCGCGCGCGTTTGGCGGAACAATTCAAGACGCGGCCCGTTTGGCTGGCTGCGTCCACTCATGAGGGCGAAGAGGACCTTGTTGCCCAAGCCCACGATCAGGCGACGAAAGCGTCGCACCGGTTGCTGATGATACTTGCCCCGCGCCACCCCGAACGCGGCCCGCAAATAGCCCAGGACCTGCGCAATGCAGGCTGGAATGTTGCCGTCAGGTCAGAGGGCGCAGATCCCGAGCCGGCCACCCAAATCTATCTGGCCGACACCTTGGGCGAAATGGGCCTGTGGTACCGCCTTGCCCCGGTCACCTTTCTTGGGGGGTCGCTAGTCGATATCGGCGGCCACAATCCTTTTGAGCCGGCGGCCCTTGGTTCGGCGATTGTCCATGGACCTTACGTTCACAGCGCCGCCGAGATTTACGAGCGCCTGGCACAAGCAGGTGGCGCGCAACAAATCGCGGATGCCGACGCGCTTGGCAAAGCCATAGTGGACCTTCTTGAACCACACCGGGCCGCCGCGCTGGCGCATGCCGCCTGGGAAGTCACGTCCAGCGGCGCGGGCGCGACGGAACGTGCGTTGAGCCAACTTACCGCCATGATTGATGATGTGGAGGAGCAGGCATGAAAGCGCCGGGGTTCTGGTACCGCCCCCCGTCGCTGGCCGCAAAGCTGCTTTCGCCGCTGGGGTCATTATATGCCAGAGCAACCGCGCGGCGGATCGCGAACGCGACGCCCATCAAGATGGATATCCCCGTTATTTGCGTTGGCAACATCAACGTGGGCGGCACCGGCAAAACCCCAACCGTCATAGCGCTGGCTGATCGCTTGAAGAGCAAAGGCTGGTCGCCGCAGATTGTGTCGCGAGGCCATGGAGGGTCTTTGGAAGGGCCCGTGCAGGTCCTTGAACGCGTGCATTCAACCGATCAAGTCGGAGATGAACCCCTTTTGCTTGCGGCTTTTGCCCCAACATGGGTTGCACGCAATCGCGCAGACGGCGCCGCAAAGGCAGCCGAGGCCGGAGCAGACATCATTTTGATGGATGACGGCCATCAAAACCCCAGCATCCACAAAGACATTTCGCTGGTGGTGGTGGACGCGGCCCGCGGGTTTGGAAATGACCATGTGCTGCCAGCGGGTCCGTTGCGCGAACCTATCGCGACCGGTCTGGCGCGGGCCGACGCCTTGCTGAGCATTGGCGGCCCAAAGGCGCAGGGACGATTTGCCGGGCTGAACGACCTGCCCCCGGACCTGCCGCATCTCACCGGCCAGCTTAAACCCCTGCCCACCGGCATGGATTGGGCCGATATGCGCGTTTTGGCCTTTGCAGGGATTGGCATGCCGGACAAATTTTTCGCCACGCTGCGCAGCCTGGGCGCAGATGTCGCGAAGACCGAACCGCTGGACGACCACCAACCCTTGTCGGACGCTCTGCTAACGCGACTTGCTGCGGAAGCCACCGCACTTGGTGCTCAACTTGTGACAACGGAAAAGGACGCGGTGCGTCTGCCCGCGTCCTTTCGATCTCAGGTCCTGACGGTGCCCGTCAGGCTTGATGTGGAAGACTGGAGCGCCCTAGATGCGCTCCTCGACCAACTTTAGAGTTTGGCGTCCAACAGGGCCTTCAACTCGTCATAGGACATGTTGGATTCCAACTTGCCATCAATCACGAAGCTTGGCGTGGCGCGGATGCCGTCGGCTTGGGCGTTTTCCTGAAACACCGCCGTCATCGCCCGTGCCATGTCACCGTCTTGCAAACATGCATCAAGCTGTTCGTCGGTCAAACCGGCCAACTTGCCCATTTTCTTGAGGTTGCCCGCAATCTGCGCAGGCTCCCCTTGGGTCCAAGTGCGTTGGTTTTCGTAGATCAGGTCTGTCAGGCCAAAATACTTCTCTGGCCCACCGCAGCGCGCCATCATGCCGGCCCAAAGGCCCGGCCCGTCGAAATAGACCTCGCGGTAAATGAACTTCACCTTACCGGTGTCAATGTAATCGGCCTTCAGCTGCGGAAACACATTTTTATGGAAGGTCTGGCAATGCGGGCAGGTGAAGGACGCATATTCGATAAACTCAATCGGCGCGTCGGCGTCACCCATCGTCATTTCCAGAACCGCAGAGGTGTCCACCTCACTGGCGGTCTGCGCCTGCGCGGCCCCCAGGTCAGGCACCCCCGGCGATGTGCTCCGGTTCATCATGAAAAAGCCGCCAATGGCGACGGCAACCACGGCAAGTCCTGCCAGCAGTAGGTTACGGTTCATCTTATTTCCCTTTCGATGCGCCTTTGCGCGACAAATAATTCTGGCTGAGCGTCTCTAACGCGGCCCTCAGCCCCTCATTCTCAACACCGTCCGTCATCGCGGCGGAGGCCTCTTTGACCTCCTCGCTCACCGGTGGCTTTGCCCTTTCAGGCGTGCCTTCAAACATAGCGCGCCCCTCGTGAAACCCAACAGGCGCGGTCTGCGTGATGGCGACGCGGCTGATCGCCGAATAGCCGTAACACGCGTTCACCCGCTCCCGGATTTGAGGCAGCTGCATTTGCACCATCGGCGCATTTGGCCCTGTGGTCAGCACCGTCAGCACCGCGCCGAACCCATCGCGGGAATAGCCAATCTTGACCGGCGTCGCCATCTTGGCCATGTCATCGCCGACAATTTCGGTCCAATGGGTTAACAGACGCATAACCGCGAAGCCGCGCTTTTCGCCGGCGGTTTTCACACGGTTCTGGATCAGCCCCGACATGGACGCAAAGCCGCGGCCCCGACGGGTCGGGCTGTTGGTCTTCGAATATGTCTGCTTTCCGGCCATGTCACCCTTTTCAAGCGTCGGCTTTAGTCTACCCTTCACACGCGTTTGAGGCACTATAAACCCAACATTGAGGAACATAAACTTTGTGTGACAGGCCCGACCCCCAATTGCTGCTGGATTGGTACGATGTCCACGCCCGCCCCATGCCGTGGCGCACCCCGCCTGCCGACAAGCTGGCCGGCGTCAAACCCGACCCGTACCGCGTCTGGCTGTCGGAGATCATGCTGCAGCAAACCACCGTGGCGGCGGTCAAGGACTACTTCATCAAATTCACGACGCTCTGGCCCACGGTGGCCGATCTTGCCGCCGCCAAAGACGCCGACGTCATGGCAGCATGGGCGGGCCTAGGCTACTACGCCCGCGCCCGCAACCTGCTGAAATGCGCCCGCGCGGTGGTCGCGGACCACAATGGCGCCTTCCCCGACACGGTTCACGCGTTGCAAACCCTGCCCGGCATCGGCCCTTACACCTCCGCCGCGATCGCCTCCATCGCGTTTGAGCGGCAGGCCACCGTGGTCGACGGCAATGTCGAACGGGTCATGTCGCGGCTCTATGCGGTTGAGGTTCCCCTGCCGACCTCCAAGCCGGAGCTCACGCAACTGGCCACCGCCCTGACCCCGACCGCGCGTCAGGGCGATTACAACCAGGCCGTCATGGACCTTGGCGCCACGATCTGTTCGCCCAAAAACCCGGCTTGTGGCATCTGCCCGTGGAAGGACCCCTGCAAGGCCCGCGCGCATGGCATCGCCGCCGAGTTGCCCAAAAAGCTGCCCAAAAAGGTCAAGCCAACCCGCCACGGCATCGCCTATGTCGCACGTCGCCGTGACGGGGCTTGGCTGCTGGAAACCCGCCCCGAAAAGGGCCTGCTTGGAGGCATGCTTGGCTGGCCGGGGTCCGATTGGAACGATGACCCGCAACCCAACCCGCCGATGGACACCCACTGGCAAGACACCGGGATGGAGGTCCGCCACACCTTCACCCATTTCCACCTTAAGCTGCAGGTGATGACCAGTTGGGCGGAAACAGAGCCTCATCAGGGGACTTTTGTCCCCCATGCGCAGTTCAGCCCGGCCAGCCTGCCCACCGTCATGCGCAAGGTTTATGACGTTGCGTGTCATCACGTCGCCCTGAATTGAGCGCAATCCCGCGTTAAGGTAGAATCGCTACATCATCAAAACTCAGACGGACGACCCGCCAATGGCCACTTTGACGCCCGAACAAGTCTCGAAATTGAACAACGCCGCGCCGTTCTGGTTGTCACTGGCGTTGATCCCGGTTGTCATGCTCGCGTCGGTTCAGGGCGGGTGGTATATCGCGCTGATCCCGCTCTTTGGCTGGGGCATGTTCTCGGTCCTCGACACGTTTGTCGGGCTGAACACCGACAATGCCGATCTGGAAACCACCGATGATGATCTGTTTTGGTACACGCTCATCACGATGCTCTGGTTCCCGATCCAGTTCTTCACGATCTTCGGCACCATGGCATACGCCTTAAACGCCCCGCATCTTTCTACATCCGAACTCATCTGGCTGTTCTTCGGCATCGGCGTGGTGACGGGCTCTGTCGGCATCAACTATTCCCACGAGCTGATGCACCAGAAAAACAAGCTGGAGCGCTGGTTGGCCGACCTGCTGTTGGCCTCTGTCCTCTACAGCCATTTCCGGTCCGAGCATCTGCTGAACCACCACCGCTATGTGGCGACGCCAAAAGACCCTGTTACGGCCCGATACAATGAAGGCTTCCATCGCTTCTTCCCGCGCGTGCTGCGCCAATGCGCGCGCTCCGCGTGGGAGGCCGAGGCCAAAATGCTTGCCCGCAAAGACCTGCCGCCAACTGATTTCAGCAACCCGTTCTGGCGCTACGCAGCCTTGCAATTGGGCTTCCTGATCCTCGCGGCCCTTATCGGCGGCTGGGTCGGGATTGGCCTGTTCATCTTCCAGTCCTTCGTGGCCATCTGGCAGCTAGAGCTGGTCAACTACATCGAACATTATGGCCTGACCCGCAAACATCTGGGAGACGGCAAATACGAACATGTGCAGCCGCGCCATTCCTGGAACGCCGCGCAGAAGGCGTCCAACTGGTTTCTAATCAACCTGCAGCGCCATTCCGACCATCATTACAAGCCCGACCGCCGCTTCCCGCTGCTACAAACCTATACCGAGGCTGACGCGCCGCAGCTGCCGCATGGCTATCCCGTCATGACAATGGCCGCGATGGTGCCACCGCTTTTTCGGCGCATCATGAACCCACGGGTGCGGAAATGGCGCGCGATGTATTATCCTGAAATCACCGACTGGTCCGCCTACAAGACGGCCAGCAACCCGATGCCACGCTGACCATCATTGTTCCAAAAATATCCCGGGGTTTGGGGCAGAGCCCCATGAAAGCGTAGCGCGCGCCGCAGGCGCTCAATTACGGATCGTCGCCAACGCGCACCAGCTGTTTGCCAAAATTGCCGCCCCTCAGCAGGTCCAGAAACGCGGCAGGCGCGTTTTCCAATCCCTCAGAAACGCTTTCCTTCACCTTGATCGCGCCATTGCCGACCAAAGGCCCAACCTCTTGCTGGAACTGATCCATCAAGTGGAAATGGTCAAAGATGATGAACCCCTGCACCCGCAAGCGGCGGGTCAGGATGTTGCGCCACACCGCGGGCAGCGGCTGCGCCTCCAATATCCCCTGCCCCGAATACCACGCGATCATGCCGCAGACCGCGATGCGCCCCCCTGTATTCATGCGCGTCAAAACCGCTTCCAACGTCTTGCCGCCAACGTTTTCGAAATACACATCGACGCCGTCCGGAGCGGCCTCTTTCATCGCGCCAGCCAAAGCTTTGGCGTCCATCGCGCGATGGTCCAGACAGACGTCGTAGCCCAGCTCCTCAACCGCAAACGCACATTTATCCGCGCCGCCTGCGACGCCAATAACCCGCATGCCTTTGGCTTTGGCCAGCTGCCCCACCATGCCGCCCACCGCACCGGTCGCGGCGGAGACGACAATCGTCTCGCCCGCCTGCGCCCCAGCGATTTCGTTCAGCCCGACCCAAGCCGTGATCCCCGGCATGCCCAAGGCCCCCAGCGCGGTCGAAATGGGGGCGACCGCAGGGTCCACCTTGCGCACCCCTTCGCCGTCTGAAATCGCGTGCGTGGTCCAGCCAAACTGTGCGGTGACGATGTCACCAACAGTGAATTTGGCGTTGTTAGACACTAAAACCTCGCCAACCGCCCCGCCTTCCATCACCCCACCAATGGCCACTGGCTCGGCGTAAGATTTCACGTCATCCATGCGCCCGCGCATGTAGGGATCTAGGGACAGCCAGATCACCCGAACCAGAAATTCGCCTTCGCCTGGCGCTGGCAACTCGCGCGTCTCTTGCGCAAAATTCTCAGGCACGGGCGCACCTTTGGGGCGCGACGCGAGGGTGATTGAGGTGGCGGTTGTCATGGCATGTTCCTTCATTCAACTGCCGCAACCATAGCCCATCGCGCAGATAAAAAAATGCCCTGCCGCTCTTGGGAGCAGACAGGGCTTAGGTATGTGCTTGCGACGATGGCCGCAGGCACGGGCGGTAACTGTTGAAGTCTTAGAGGCGGATTAATTCATCTCCGCGCGGATCTGTTGACGCAGGAGGTCGATTGGGACCTTCTTGCCGTCTTTCTTGTAGGCCCAGTAGGTCCAGCCGTTGCAGCTTGGCGCGCCTTCCAACGCTGCCCCTACCTGATGAATAGAGCCCTTCACATCGTCGCCGATCAACGTGCCGTCGGCACGGACCTTGGCTTTGTGACGCCCGTTCAGGGACCACAATTCCTCGCCGGGCGACAGCATGCCGCGTTCGACCAAAACGCCAAAGGCCACGCGCGGCTCGGCACGTTTCGATTGGGTCACTTCCAGGGAAGACCGGTCAAACTTGCGCACATCTTTCAGGCGCGCCTCGGCCACCTTGCGATAGGCTTCCTCGCGCTCGATCCCGATAAAGTTGCGGCCCAGTTTTTTGGCCACAGCGCCGGTGGTCCCGGTCCCGAAGAACGGGTCCAACACCACATCGCCGGGATTGGTTGTCGCCACCAACACGCGGTGCAACAGGGATTCGGGCTTCTGCGTCGGATGGGCTTTGTCGCCATCCTCATTTTTCAGACGCTCATGCCCCGTGCAAATTGGCAGGACCCAGTCGGACCGCATTTGCACGCCTTCGTTCAACGCCTTCAGCGCTTCGTAGTTGAAGGTGTATTTCGAGCCTTCCGACTTGGAGGCCCAGATCAGCGTTTCATGGGCGTTGGTCAGCCGCTTGCCACGGAAGTTCGGCATCGGGTTCGACTTGCGCCACACCACGTCGTTCAGCATCCAGAACCCTTGGTTCTGCAGCTCGTGGCCGACACGGAAAATGTTGTGATAGCTGCCAATCACCCAGATCGCGCCATTCGGCTTCAGCAGCCGCTTCGCTGCCTTCAGCCAGGCTTGGGTAAACTCGTCATAGCGCTTGAAGCTGGAAAACTGGTCCCAGTCATTGTCGACCGCGTCCACCTTGGAATTGTCAGGGCGGTGCAGGTCGCCGCGCAGCTGCAAATTGTAAGGAGGGTCGGCAAAGATCAGGTCGACGGAAGCCTCCGGCAGGCTGTTCATAGCCTCGATGCAGTCGCCATCCATGATCGTGTTTAGCGGCAACGCCTCATGCGTCACCTTGGTGAGTTTTCCCATCGTCTGCCCCGAATGTAGCGCCTTGGTGGCGTCTGTTCATTTGTTGCACTCAGGATGAGTCAAAGACGATTCGCAGTCAAAAACTATAAGTTTCAATTGCTTACAAAAAATCATCGACACAAGATATTGTGGACCGGTTTGTAGGAACGACGATGATGTGGTGTTACGCCGTGTTGCTCTAATGCACTGATGTGCTCTTTGGTCGGGTAGCCCATATTTTTGCCCCAATTGAACTCGGGGTATTGTTGCGCCAATGCACACATGATCCGGTCGCGGGTAACTTTTGCCAGAATGGACGCCGCCGCAATGGATTGCGACCGCCCATCGCCTTTGACCAAAGGCGTGGAGGGCTGGGCCAAATCCGCTGGCACCCGGTTCCCATCGACGAGCACGTGACCAACATCGGAAATCCCGGCCACCGCACGACACATTGCCAGGTGGGAGGCGTGGTAAATGTTCAACGCGTCGATCTCTTCAACGCTGGCCTGTGCAATGCAATAGCGCGCCCGCGCACAGATCTCGTCAAACAACGCGTCGCGCTTCTTGGCGCTTAGCTTTTTGGAATCGTTGAGCCCCTCGGGGATGTCCGCAGGGTTCAACACAACCGCCGCCGCGACCACCGGCCCCGACAAGGGACCGCGCCCGGCTTCGTCCACCCCGGCCACGCCGGAGACACCATCGGCGATCAACGCCGCTTCGAATGAAAAATCTGGTCCCATGGGCCGTTCAAACACTGGCCAGCCCGGAAACGCAAAGAGAAAGGGGGCGACCTTGGCGGCCACCCCCAACTGCTCGCTTTCGTTATAGCTCACACGCGCCACCCTTTTTGGCTCAGGCATTTCTTGGTATAGAAGTAACGTGGACCGCTGTTTTGCTTCGCCTGACGCAGGCAGCTTTGCGGCAAGCGGGCGCGTGTATGTTTCTGCGCACAGCTTGCGCTATAGACTTGGCGGTTGCCGCGATGCGTCCATTGATTTGTCAGGCAGTGACGCGGAGCCACCTTCGAATGACGCGGCGGTTTAGGGGCGCGGTAAATCGGCTGCGGATGCTGGCGGCCGACAGTCGCTTCGCTGTGGTTGCTGCGCTTGGCCGCGTTGGCCAACGCGCCCAGAACAACAAGCCCCGCGATGACCTTAAAGACATCCTCGTCTGCGCGTGCCGGAGCGGCAGTGAAGGAGGTCGCAGCAAGCGCGATACTTAGGACGGAGGCGATCATTGTACGTTTCATTGGGGTGTTCCTTTCAGGTTGGCAGTGATCTGGTGCGGCCTGTCTTGACCGGACACCACAAATCTGGCCCACCCCCCGGAGCTAACCAATTTCATCACACTGAAAGGCGTTTACGGATGATTGTTATTGAATAACGCCCCGCCCTGCCCCCATCTCGGGCACATGAAAAAACGCATCCTATATATAGCCGCGCTTTTGCTTGCGGCGTCGGTGAGCGCGGGCCAAGCCGCCTGCTATGCCGACTACAAAGCCAAGAAAGACAACCCGTTGCAGCTGCATTACGGGGTGATCCAAGTGCCAAACGGAGTGTGCAATGGCCGTCGCGACGCGGCGTCCATCATTGCGCCGCGCCTTGCCAATCAGGGTTGGACCCTGCTCAATGTATTGAGCGTATTTGATGACCAAGGCCTTGCAGGAAGGAAAGCCAGTGCAGGACGCTACTTCCTCCGTTTCTAGACTGACGCCCGCTCGTGTGATCGTTGTCGGGGTGCTGGCGATTGTCGGCATCCTTTTGATCGCCGCGCTGGTACTGTTCCTGAACCTGCCTGACGCCAACGCATTCAACATGCGGGTCGAAAGGCTGTTTGTTGAGAACGACACTCTGACCGGCGAGGCCGAGATCAAGCTGTTGGAAATTCTTGCTGGCTCGGGCACCGCGTTTTCGGAAACACTTGCGTCTTACCGTTTCATCATTTTCGTGTTGATGGTCTTCGCCACCGCGCTTTTGATTGCAACGCTTGTGTCGCTGGTTTCACTGGTTGGCCTTGCCCGCCGTATGGCCGAGGTCGAGAAATCCGGTATTCAGGTCAACACACTTACCGTGCATCGCGGCGAACGCATCGTTCAGATCAACGACATGGAGTTCAAACTGACCGAGGCCGCGCTAGAGACACTTTCGGTGCTTGCGGAGGCCCGGATAGATGACGACATCCTGTCAGGGATCGAGATCGAAAGCGTTATCTCCGGCAAACCGCAGATCGACTGCGATGAGGCGTCTGGCGCGGTTCGCATCAAGCGGCTGCGTGACCACCTGGGCAATCAAATGATGAGCGAACTTCTTATCAAGAATATCGCGCGCAAAGGCTATGTGTTGGCGGTCGAACCGGACGCAATTCGGATGCTGTAAACGCATTTGGGTGTCCGGCGCGTGGGCGATCGTGCAAAGCGCAAAAGCCTGAACTGATGCGACATTGAAGAACCGGCGGCGCACCTTGTTGGTGTACCGCTGCTAACGCCAGCAAGTCTGCTACAAGAATGCGCGGGGCGAGGCACCGGGCGCCCCTACGCATTTTTCGTAGGGAAATCCCGGTTGATATGCTGTGAGTCTGTTCGGATCGGGCGATGAACGCCCTAAGATCTTTTTATGCTCGCGTTGGGATGAACGCAGCCCACACACTCATATCGGGGTAGCATCAGAATTTTGAGTGTTCCTTTTCCACCTCTTTGAGATGGCGACCCCGGCAGGATTCGAACCTGCAACCTGCCCCTTAGGAGGGAACCGTTCATAGCCCTATTCCTTCTTTGATTTCTGTTGTTTGGATGTTTGTACAGGGTCTTCCTGTACATGGTTTGTACGAAAACGGGCCCTGACATCGGCTTCATCCGTTTCTGCGTGGGCATAGATGCGCATGGGCAAATTGGGGTCTGACCAGTGGCCAGCCTTGGCGGCGGTAACAGGATCGACACCTTGACGGACGACCAATTCAGTGAAGAAGCCATGCCGCCCTGCGGGGTGTGCAGAGAGGTATGGGATGCCCGCACTCTTGCAGATCGTCTTCCAGCGCGTGTTGTAGCCTGTTGGACTGCCGTAGCCGAACACGCGCGGCTTCATCAACTTGCCTGTTTTGCGGTTCTTGGGCCTTTTCGGTGGTAGCGCGATCATTTCGTCCATCATCTGAGGAGAAACTTTGATCCAGACGTCATCATGTGCTTTCTGCGCTTTGATCCGAACGAGGTTCTCCGTGGGCTTTAGGTCTTGAGGTTCAACGGATGTGGCTTGATCGATGCGGGCAGCGGTTTCAAACATGAAACGCACAAGAGCGGCATTGTATGGATCGGCAAATCTGCAAAATTCATCGATCCATTCTTGGTCGGCTGGCGTGCGCTCCACCCTGCTCGGCGTACCGCGTAGTTTGTCTTGAGCTATGCGCTCAATCTTTGCGTATGCTTTCACACGGATCAGCGGCGTGCCCGTCAGCTCATGGGAATTGTTAATTACTGCACGAGCAGGAGTAACAATTTCTCTCCACCAAGTGTCGGTACAAGCCAATGGTTTTAGCTTCGGCCCGAGGTCCTTGAGTAAAGCTCCTGTTATGGCTCCGAGTGGCATATCACCGATCTCCTCGACGATAGGTATCAGCTGCTTCGCAGTCTTAGGGGAAGCATTGTAAAGCATGATCGCATCCGAGAACGTCTTGCTCGGCTCGTCGCCAACGACATGACGGCGTATCTGAAGCTCTGTCTCGCGGTTTATCCAGTCCCGTGCGCCTGCTTCTGTAGATGCCTTAGTGCTTCGCCTGTATGGGCCGGCGATTGGCCTGCCGTTGTATTCGACCCAGCACTTAGCCCAGTAGAAGCGACCCCTCTTGTAGATTTGGAACGGCATGCCTGGCCTCCTTAAAAAATCTTGTCGATCTGCGCCGGCGTAATCAGCATGGTCCGCCCAAGGCGGTAGAATGCGCCGGAGTCATTCGCCCTCTCACGCAGGGTGCGCTCGGAAATATCGATCCCCATGCCGGACATGACTTGGACCCATTGGGCGGGCGTCTTGCCTTGCTCAAGGATTCTCGAACAGTCGGATTTCTCGTTGTCAGCCATACTATGCGCCCCTCTGCGGGTTCTGGGCCTGCTCGCCCTTGGACATCTCAGCACGAAGGCAACTGACAATCTGTGCACTCTGCGATCGAAGGTTCTTTTTGGCCTCAGCTTCAAGCCATGCCTTCACATCCGCGGGAATGATGAGTTTGAACTGTTTGGCTTTCATAACGTCCCTCCCGTTTACACAACCATCAGGACATAAATGTCCGTTTATCCAAGGACAAATTATGTCCATTGTAGCCCTATGAGTGAAAAAACGCCGATTCAGTTCAAGCTGATGATTCCCGCCGACCTAAAAATCCGGGTCGAAGAGATGGCCTCGTTGAACAGGCGCAGCTTGTCACAAGAGATCGTAGCAGCGCTTGAGGAGCAATACCCAGCTCCCGATACGTCCGAAGCTACTGGGATCGAAGCAAGAGTTCTTCTTTGGTTGGCGAGGAGAATCCGGAAAGGTTCCCCTAAGCCTGGTTCACTGCGCGACCGGCAGGCAGCTGCCTACGAAGTTTTGGCCGGTAGATCGATTGTCCAGAACTCCAGTGATTTTGATGAGATGTAGTTGCATCCGTTGATACAGAAGCGCTAAAAAAACGAAAGTCTTAGGCCCATTCCAGACATTCATGACATGTTGCGAGGGAGAACATTATCGGCCCCAAAACAGTCATTAACCCTATTTCTTTACTCATCAGCTCCAAGGCGACCAACATTGCAATTTACCGTTTTCTAGCAGTCAGATCTACCATGGGACGGTTCTCAGGTAGATCGGTGCACGGCCAAATGACTGTCTCAAACGTTTCATCAGGGGTCAAAGTCAGACCAGCTGCCTTTCACCAGAACAAGTCATCGTTGCGTCGGCGGAAGATCATCTCAAGCGTGAAGGCGCCGCTTTCCGGCATCAGCTCGATCCTAAGTTTATCAGTTCCGTCGTACTCGGGGACAGAAGGGGAGAGCTTAGAAACTTCCCGTCGTTCGAGATCAGCGGAGCGGGAGCGTCTTCGTAGACGCTTGTTATGCCCGTTTCACCTTAGACACATTTGATATCAACATCGAGACAGTCAGTATCGGCATCTAGCCATTCCTCAATGTGGCGCGCCGCTGCTTCGGGAGAGCCAGCTCTTCTTAGAGCGCATTCCCAGACCGTTGCCACTCGCCAGCCCAATTCGAGAAGTTGAACGACATTCTTCTGGTCTCGACTCGTATTCGACGCGAACTTGTCCTTCCAGAATTCCGGACGAGTATTCGGAGTAGTTGCAAAACGACAGCCCTCATGTCGATGCCAGAAGCAGCCATGGACGAAGATCGCCACTTTTCTCCCGGGCATGACGATGTCGGGCTTGCCCGGCAGATCTTTCCGATGAAGGCGATAGCGCAGGCCGATTGCGTGCATCGTTTTTCGCAAAGCAATCTCGGGCCTCGTGTTCTTCCCCCCTACTCCCGACATCATCCGGAACCGGGTTGCCTTGTCCACTATGTCAGTCATTTTCTCCCTAGTTTGCCGGGAAGGACCTGGTACTATCGAGTTCGAATTAATCGGGAGCCGTATACTTGTCGTCAACATATGGTGTTGTGGATCTGTTTGCAGGGCCGGGCGGCCTTGGAGAAGGTTTCGCCTCGGCCGGGCGGCGGGGCGATCGCCCTTTCGAGATCGCCATCTCGGTCGAAAGGGAAAAGTCCGCCCACAGGACCCTCCGCCTTCGAGCTTTCATTCGTGAGCTCGTTCGCAAGTCCGGCCGCCTTCCTGACAGCTACATCGCCTTCCATGCTGGCAGGTGTGCCGAACCGGACTGGAGCAAGATTGATCCGGACGCTTGGAAACTGGCGAGCTCCGAAGCGCGGTGTCTCGAGCTCGGTGATGAGACAACAACGACAATACTGGACGCGGAGATAGATCGCCTGCAATCAGGCGAACACACCGATACGATATTGATCGGTGGACCTCCCTGCCAGGCGTATTCACTCGTGGGCAGGGCTCGCAGTAGGGGTACAGACGGCTATCGGCCGGAGGATGATCATCGAAACTTCCTCTTTCGCGAGTACATTCACGTTCTGGACCGGCTGCGTCCGGCTGCTTTCGTACTCGAAAACGTGAAGGGAGTGCTTTCCTCGAAGGTCGGCGACAGGCATATTTTTGACGAGATCATGCAGGACATCGCGACACTCGGCGGAAGCGATGACGAGGCATATGAGCTGTTCGCGCTCAACGTCGAAAACGGGGTGATGTCGCTTACAAAGCCCGAGAATCCTTCCGACTTCATCGTTCGTGCGGAGAATCACGGCGTCCCCCAAAGGCGGCACCGGGTGATCGTTATAGGCGTCCGATCCGACCTAGTACCGCAAGCTACCAGAGCACGAGCAGAAATCGACGACACTCCCTGCAGCGTGAATGAAGCCATCGGCAAGCTGCCAAACCTGCGCAGCGGCCTCAGCAAGACAGCAGATGGTGCTGCCGAATGGAAGGCTATCGTTGTGGCGGCAGCAAGTCAGCTGCTCGAACTGTTTAACGATGACGCGGACATGGTCAAAGAACTTCAGAAAACCATTGATGAAGTCGCCGACTGGCATCCTGCAGACAGAACCAGTTCGTCTCTTCCGGAGGATTACGCCAAGTCTAATGGAAGCCTGCTTCAATGGCTCGAGAACGAACAGCTAGAAGCTCTCGCTCAGCACGAGACGCGTGGCCACATGGCGTCGGACCTAAGGAGATATCTCTTCGCATCGATCTTCGGGCGCGCTCAAAAAAGATGCGCAAAAAAGGCGGATTTTCCTGAGGCGCTCGCTCCCAGTCACGAGAGTTGGGAAAAGAATATCTTCTCCGATCGCTTCAAGGTTCAGCTCGGCAGTCAAGCTGCTACGACGATAACCAGCCACATCTCCAAAGATGGCCACTATTTCATCCACCCGGACCCGTCACAATGCCGCAGCCTCACGGTGCGCGAGGCGGCGCGACTCCAGACCTTTCCGGATGACTACCTGTTCCTAGGGAACAGGACGCAACAATATGTCCAGGTCGGCAACGCCGTGCCGCCCTATCTCGCCCGCCAGATTGCAGACCTGCTCCTAAATCTACTCGAAGGCGCGACGGAGCAGGAAACTGGTACGACAGTATTAAGCACGGAGCTGGTCTGCGCCTGAACTGGCTCAGACCGGGAGGCTTCAAGTTTGAGCGCTCTGGAACGGAGCTCCTTCTGACTCGGCGATATTGAGGATTTCGACACCGCGTACTGCTTGCTTCACGGACGGAGCCTTGGCCCAGTCCCTTGCGGCATATCCGCTCAGCGTCGCTGCAATTCCGCACTGCCAGTCCTTCAGATTGCCTGTCTCTGCACCCCACTGACTGATGGCGATCCATTCTTGGGCTGAGACCTGTTGGCAGCGATGCATGGCATCTAGCTCGGCAGGGCTGAGGGCCTGGTCGATGGTCCTTCCCTTGCCTTTCCCTTTGCCCGCATCCCGCGTTGTGCCGCCGATTTCCGGCGGCAGAGTTGATGGCAGGGGAAGTTCAAGGCCCCGGATCGCCATCCAGCAATCGGTCTTCTTGCACCATTCGGTCACGTTCTTGCCGTTGGCCGTCTCGACGATGGCATCACGAATCTCGTGCGCCCAGTTGCGCATAAGTTCGACTAGCTCAACTGAGAGTTCCTGAGTCTTCCAAATCGCGTCGAGGTCGACCTGCCTTCCCGTGCGGTGGGACAGATAGGCAACGACATAAGTCGCCACCTGCGCGCGATACGCGGGAAAAGCCTCTTTACGGGTAATGCTGACAGCCTGTTTGTAGAGGATCGCCTTCGCAATCGCTCGCCGATAGTAAGTCTCGTCAGGTTTCCATCCCTTCGAGTGTGTCTCCGAATGGTCCTGCATAAACCAGGCAAAGCACTTCTGTCCGCCGAGGCTGACCTTGTCCGGCTTCTGTTCCCAAGAGAGGAGGAACTTGGCAAGCTCGACCTTGTCGAACTTCCGCTGACGAGGTGTCTTCTCGTTGAACTTCTTGACCTGGGCAGGTGTACTAGCGGTCCGCGACTTCTCGACCTCGTATTCGCCGCGGGTCCGCTCATAGAACCAGCGCCCTTGCTCACCCGGGCACCAGATCTGCGAGGATAGGCGCGACATCTCGACATGATAGGGGTCGTTGGCCGAGAAGTCGGCCATCTGGATGTTGTTCTGCGAGTTTGCGTAAAGCGAGATCGCAGGGACCATTTCCTCGATCCGCTCCGCCTCGATGAGGGAGATCTTTGCGGGCACATAGACGGTCGACAGATCGACCTTGTCGTTACGCCGTGCTCTGTGGATAGAGGCGGTTGTCTGGCCTCCGTTCACGATCTGGAGCCCCCTGACCGCAGTAATGTGACGGGCCCCGGTCTCGGCGTCATGCCTGACCTCGATTTCGTCAACGGTAGCCACGATACCGTTGTTGTAGGCCATGAAACGATCCGGACGCGTTCGTAGCGTGTCGCGGATTCCCCGGTTTACCTTGCCTCTTGCTTGAAGGAATGACCGGACATTCTTCTCGAGAAGTCGCGGACCATATCTGTCATAGAGCTGGAAGAGGATCTCCCCGGGTATGAGGGCGAGATAGGCGTCGTAGTCTTGGGAAATCTCCGGCGCGTGAAGGCAACGAAGCCCTTCGTCGGAGTAACTCGTGAAATCCACCACGATCTCGTCGCGGGGCAGCCCTGCCTGAACCAGTCGGTAGAGCCTCTCGATGTCAACGACTTCGTAGGAGAGGGGAGTGCCATCGATGTCCTCAGCATCGATGGCATTCAGCGAGCAGCGCGAGTCCGTCAGGATGAGAACGCGGTAGCGCGCTGCATCGTCAGCAATTTCGCGGATCCGCTCCACCATGCCATAGTCGGCGTGCGAAGGATCAAGAGACCCTAGCAGATCACCCGTCGCCTTTTCGATGAATGTCCGGGCTTGGCGCCCCGCACGCCGGATGTCCTCGGGAGGTATTGAACCCAGCTCACGCGTGCCGTCGAAACAGGAGATGTAGACGTCAATGACGGCTTCGTCGTCACTGATTCCATAACCGTTTGATCGTGCCGTTCTCGCTCCGAAGCTTCGTTCGAAATGGCAGACTTCGGGGTTTTCGGTGAAAGCAACTTCCGAGAGCCACGTAGTGCAGATATCGGTGAAGACGTTCTCGGAGAAGTCGGGAAGGACAGGCGAGCCGCCGCCCGAGCCCCCACTTCTCGCCTCGTTGATGTCTGCGTTCAGGCTCTTGCGAAATTCGGAAATGTCTAGGTCAGTCGACATCGTCATCTCCAGCAAACACTGCTGCGAAGTCGCGAAATTCGGTTTGAAAATCGGAACAGGCATTCACTGCCACCGAGTACTTGCCGGCAACGATTCCTCCGTGGAGGTCTTCTCTCCTCAATCGCGGAAATTCATCCCGCACGCGATAAAACGTCAGGCTCGCCGGTTTCAGTTGCGGCTCTGCATAATTCGATGCCTGTGACTCGTGGTACCCGGCAGCAACGAGGAGATCCTCCACCCGCTGCAGGGCACCAGGGAAGTCCTTCAGGCGGTCTCTCTGCCGCGCGATAAGAGCCGGCAGGCTCAAGCCATCCTGCGTATCCATCCTGAGTGCCACAAAGCAGACGTGAAGGCTCCTTACCGCAGTCTCGTCGAACTGCTCCAGGCGGGATACGCGCATGACCGGATCCCCTGTCGCCGAACCACTCTTGACCTCGAGCGCATGGCCCAGCTGGTCGAAGTCGTGAAGCGCGCGCGGACCTTGCCAAGCCTCCACTGCCTGAAGTTCGCCCAGCATGGGATAGAGGATCTGCTCCAGAACCGTGATTTCCGCGAAGATACCCCTGATCTGCTCCTGAGACAGGCCTCTGTCCGAATGGAGCTGCATGAAGCGCTGCCAGGCCTGAAGCCGCCTCAGGAACGCGCCGAACCCCGCTCGTCCGGGAGAGTGTTCCATGATCACATTTGCGATGTCAGAACACAGCGCCGCGAACACATCGCGATACTGTGCGCCTGAAAGCTCTAGCGCTACCCGCAGCTTGCCGCCGGACCCAGCGGCAATCATCTGTACCTGCGTGCGGAACCCCTTGCCCTCGGGCCATTCGGTCCCAGGCGGTACGGAACTCGCATTAAGATCGTAGAGAAGCCCGACGCTGCCGGAAGGCATCCTCCGGCCAGCCAGAAGGTCGTGGGGCGAGCCACGGGAAATCTTGCGCCCGTGCCAGCCAGATTCCCTGTGACCTTCCTTCTCGATTTCCTGCCAGATGGCTTCGATGTCTTCGCCGGTCACAGTTCGCTCTCCGTGCGGGCAAAGACATTATTCACGACGTAGTCGATCTCCGTGGCGTTCGAGCTCGTGGGGAAGCTGAGTGCAACAGCCATGACCGGATCCGTGACACCTCGTGTCACCTCGGTGTCCGGATCAAGGGGGTAGAGCAACATCAGCCCTCGCCCCTGATGCCTCGTTTCCCGTATGGACATGCCGCTGGGTTCGTTCGGAAATTGGTCTCGCGTCCGGTTGCGAGCCGCATCCTCATGCCAAGTGGCGCGTGTCCGTTCGAGAGCCTCGGCGAAAGCATCCTCGTCGAGGTCGATCGCTTCGTCGCGTGGTGAGACAAGCCGGCCGATGATGTACTTTTTCGCATCGATCTGGTCGCTGATCGATGTGTTCCTGGTCAAGGGCGTACGCTGAACCATGGGGATCTTCAGACCGGATAGGTCAGTCACCTGCCCCCTTCCCGACAGCAGTGCAACGTCCCACTCCAGAAGATCCCTGTGCTCGTTCTGCTTCTCGATGAACTGCCTTAGGAAATTGCTGTTCGCCTTGACCGAGTCCTCGTGCGTCGCATAACCGCCAAGGAAAGATAGGATCGCGGAAGCTTCCACTCGCTCCCAGAAGAACGAGTTCTTCCACTGGTGCAGGCTTCCCTCGGGACGCGAGCGCGAAGGATCGATTTCCGAAGGCAATCCGATTGCCTTCAGGAATACTTCGGTTGTTTGCCTGTTTGCTTCGATCAAGTCCTTGCTGGCATGAAAGACGACGGTTTCCGAGATCGTGCCGGCAAAGCTGAGTTTCATCGGAGTGCCGGAACGCATCTTGACCCTTGAGGTGATCATGAGGGCCGGATGGGAGCGGACACGCAGACCGTAGTTGCGCGGGGTTCCCCGCACGGATGCCATGTGATCAAACTCTTCACGCAGCTCCTCCGACGCTACCGTGATCTTCTCGAACCATTCGCGGAGGTCCGCCGTCATGTAGAGCCTGCAGACATCCTCGTACCCGTGGCGGTATCCAAACCAACGCCCCATCTGCATGAGCGTGTCGTACATGCGCGAGGCTCGAAGAAAGTAGCTTGTTGTCAGACCCTTGAGGGTGAGACCGCGGCTTAACTTGTCGCCGCCCACGGCTATGCTGAGAACGTGCTCCGATCCCGCCGCTTCCTGATCGAGGATGTCACCGGCACTTCCGTTGATCTCCTTAACGTCAATTTGCGGGATCGCCCTTTCGACAAAGGGCTCGATGTCCTCCCATGCGAAGATTTCGCTGCCGGGATTATGACCCGGCTTTAGGCTGTCCGCGAAATCCTCGGCAAAGAGCGCTTCCAGTTCGACCCTGATGCAACGCTCGCCCTCCGTCTCGCCGTAGCGGAACTCGCGCTTTATGGCTTCCACTTCGGCCTCGATCTGCTGCATCACAAGATTCTGGACGCTGGTGAACCGCGAAACGTGGACCAGCATCGAGTTGTGGGCACGGTCCTGACCACGAGCGCGTCGCACCGCAGAAGCGATTATGAACGAGTGGATCGCCTTCACGAGCGATGGCGGGAGCGTGAGCTCGCCCATGTATCGCGGGACCCAGCCGTTCTTGTGCTTCGGAGGTACCCAGCCGGAATTCTCGTTCAGGCTGAGGGAATCGGCATGATCCTCGATTTCGCGCACGTAACGATGCTGTGCATCCTCGATCTCGTCCACGTGCTCTTCGTAAGATCCGAAGACATGCACCGGACCAAAGTAATCGGAAGGGGCAGGAAGGCTGACGATGAAGCTGCTTGGAAAGAGATCAGGGCCCTCTTCCTTCGTCTCCGCCTGTTCGTGGATAAAGATGTTTGCGAAAGGCGTTGCGGTGTAGCCGACATAGGCCTTCTGCTGGAACAGCGTGAGCAACCTTCGGATCAGCTGGTTAATGCGCGAGGGATCATGCTCCGGATCAGGCTGGCCGTGCTCGTCGAAGGCGCCGTCCTTAGTATCGACCGACGCGTGGTCTGCCTCGTCATCGATAACCAGAAGTGGAATTCCGGAAACACTCTCCCTTCCCGTTTCCTGATTGACCGCAGTGTGCGCCCACTTGACCCAGTTGATGAGGTTCTGAAGAACCGTGTACTGTTTTTTGATTACAAAAACGAGTGGTCTCCCGCCCGGATTGATCGAGAAGGATTTCGCGCGGTTCGTGTTGAAGTCACCGTCGTCCGCGCGGTTGGTCACCGAGTCCGGACGAAGAGACGGATCTGGGTTGATGTTACCGACCCCAACCGCCCTAAAACCCTCGTCGGGCTGACGATTGTTGTCATACCCGAGAAACCCTTCCTCGATGCGAATCTGGGTCTGCGACCGCAGGTTCTTATGAATGCCCGCGAGGACAATGATTATCTTGTATCCAGCGTCAGCAGCCTTGCAGATGAGCCCCGTATAGTTCGCGGTCTTGCCCGATTGGACGTGACCGACGACCAGCCCGCGCCGGTCCCACGCGCCCTCTCGCTGCGGATCCTCGATGTGCGAAAGAATGCGGTCAGTAATACCGTCAAGCTTTGTCGTCGGTTCGAGACCAATATCAGGTAGGATGTGCTGACGATAGCGGTCCCAGTAGTTCCATTCGAGTTCGGGCTTGCGTTCAGCGAGCCATTCCACGTGGTTTTCGTTGCTGACCAGTTCCTGAGCATCGCCGATCCAGATGCTGATCCTCTCCTCGATCGACGCCAGCATGTCCTCGCGATCGAAGTCTTCGGGCAGGTTTGGAAACATCATGCAGATCCCGTCGAGGACCTGGGCGATCCGCTCGCGAGTAATGGTCTCGGTCTTTCCGATTTCCTCCAGAATGCCCATGACCTGCCCACGGATCTTGGCTACAACACTATCTGCCAAACTGAATTCCCCTCTAGATTTCGTCGACTATCTCGGAATACTGGTCGAAAGGGGCCATCCTGCGCAGCTGCACCTTCGCCTCGTCCTTTGAAAGCCCCCTGCCGCGCATGAGGCTTGCTAGCAGGTCACGAGCAAGTGCTCGGATCTGTTCTCGTGTATCTCCGGAGAACGGCGTCGCGGGAAGCTCCCCCTGCTCAACAGTATCGATCCAGATCTTTTCGACCGGGACAGTGTTTTCCAGCAACTTGAAAAAGGCAGCGATCGAACGATCGTCATCATCAAGCGATGAGAGGATGTAGTTCGCCACGGGATGACTGGCATCGATGCGATAGGCTGACTGTCCTCCGATCTTGACGGACTTCCACGGACGAGCAAGGTTGGCGACCTTGGGGCTCTTTCCGTATTCTCCGCGATGGACGAACACTGACCTGGCCTCTCCGCGAATTGCGAGAGCAAGATCGGTAAGCCGGGCCCTCAAGTTTTCCGGCGGATTGGCATCAGATTTCTTGACGTCGATCTGCCAGGCAGCGTCTTCAGAGTTGGGAAGGTCGACGCGGATGCGTGCGAGTTTGTGAGTCTCGTCCCGAACCCAAGGCCTCGGCCTTCCAAGACCCAACCATCCACCTGCCACAAGAAGCCTGTCATTGCGGTAGATATAAAAGCCCTGGCTTGTCACCCAGCCTTCGCTGCCGCCAGCTTTGTTCCAAGCCTTCTCGTCCTCGATCATGTCCTTGTTGGGCAGAACGAAACCCTTGACCCGAATCCGGGCATTCGCCGTGCCGACAATCTCCTCAGGACTAGGTCTGCATGCAGGGTGCGACCTCAGGAAAGGATCCCATGGACTTAAGCGGGCAGCATTTACATGCAGTTTCAGCTTTGGCTGACCGCCTTCCAGATAGCGATGAAAGACCATGGAAAGATGGTGCTCAAGCTGCTCCATCAAAAGGTGCGACTTGGCAGCACCTTCGACAGCACTGTGGCGTGGACGGACCCTGTCAAGCTTGTTCCAGAGGACGAGAGTTCCGTTTTCCTGTTCTTCGAGACGTTTGATATGGGGACCGGCATTTTTGGGAGCTGAAGTCAGCAAACGCCATGCACCCTTCGAATCTGCCAGAAAATCGAGGTCCCACCTTCTTATGGCGACCTCCCCACCCTTGCGCTTCGAGGCGACGGTGAGGCTTCTCGCTTGGGAAAAGGATGCGGTCTTGAGACCAAGCCCGAAGCGGCCAAGATCGGCTTCGGCTCGAGGTACCAACGGACTCTGCGAACCCAGCTTCATGGCCGCCCGAAGAATCTTCTCATCCATCCCCTCGCCATCGTCGAGGATACTTATGAAAGGGTTTTCTGCGGCCAGTTCGACGTTGACGAAGACATTTCGGGCCTTGGCTGTGATGCTGTTGTCTATGATATCTGCAATCGCGGTTTCGGCAGAGTAGCCGAAACCGCGAAGGGATTCAGCCAGCGCATCGGCTGGCGGTGGAGCGTCTTCGTATTCCTGCATGGTTCCCCGAAATATCTGGATAACCGCTCCTTCGATCGTTCATCCATACGCCAACAACATGTCTACTGCCGAACCAATCTTGCCCAGTGCTTTCGAGGCTGAACACACTTCTGTATGGTTTCGGATTTAACGGTTGCTGGGAAATATTTTCGGAGGTAGCCGATCATCTGCTCAACGCTACCCGAACCTGAAATATGTGGATGCGTCGCCAAAGCCATACCTCCCAACAAAATGAGCTCTTTATCTGATTAAGTAGTCAAAACAGTCTATTGTAGATAATCTGATTCTGGCAACAATTTACGGCTTTCGCGCCACATGCACATATAGCTATCACATTCGCACGACCTGCCTTCACCGGCTCGGGTGCAAGGCAACAGGGTGAGACAGGGTAATAGCTTGGCGCCGTTGGAAATGGGTTCGCATCCGGCGCGAAAACCGGCTTGGATTAAGGTAGGCGAGTAGATGTTAAAATGGCGGCGGCTCGCTTCGGCTCCATTTGGCGGTCATTCGTGCAGACCGCGGCGAACGATTACTCTCCGTCCTACATGTATCAAGACTTGACACATGTATCAACAAATGATACATATCTCTCATGATCCAAACCACCAAGGGCAAACTCGCCACCAACGCCGTAAAGGGCAAGTATGGCAAAGGCTTCCCTGGTGACTTGGTGAAGCGCACGCGGGCGATGCTGTCGGCATTGGATGCTGCGGTGGTCGTCGAGGATTTGCGGTTCCCGCCCGGCAACCACCTGGAAGAACTGAAAGGGGATCGGGCCGGACAACACTCCGTTCGGATCAACGGGCAATGGCGCATCTGCTTTGTCTGGACGCCGAACGGCCCCGCCGATGTCGAGATTGTGGATTACCATTGAGAGGATACGCTGATGAGCTTGCTTGAAGACCCGATGCACCCCGGTGAAGTCCTGAAGGAGCTTTACCTCGATCCACTGGAGATGGGGGCCATCGCGTTTGCGCGTCGTCTGGGGGTGCCTCGCACGCGGATTGAGCGGTTGATCAAAGGCACGACCGGGATCACTCCGGACACAGCTCTGCGCCTTGCGCGTGTGTTCAACACGACCCCGGCCTACTGGGTGAACTTACAGACGAACTACGACATGGCGGTGGCGGCCAAGGAGATCGATGTTTCTGGTATTGAACCGCTTGTTGCGGCCTGAACCTGGCTTAGGACTAATGCGGACCTGTCTTGGAGACATCGCGTCGCAGAAGGCTATAAGTTTGGGTCCGCACCAACCACGTTCCACACTGCAACGAATTTAGGCTTTTCGCTCAACAGAAGCATCTATGCTCAGCTCCCTATCAGGACATTCATGGCTTAACTTAAAACGTGTCCTCATTGTTTGGGACGCATACAAAGGTCAGAAACCTACTTATGTGGTGCGCCGCATGCTGATACCATAGTCATAGCGCACTGCATTGAAATTGAAGACAGATATAGACAGGGATATTGGAAGAGTGGACGTATTTGGGCCAGAACTGATTAAAGCAGCAATTGGCGTCGGCAAGCATTTCGCAACAAAATCTGTCGACCAAATGATAGCAAACAAAGAAAAGATCATACAAAAGACCGAACTGACGAATGACCAGGTTGAGGACACTCTGTCCGCGCTGAGCCCTGCTCGAGTAGTTGCTAAGGTTGAGGTTGATGCCGACCACACACTGTCGGAGATACAGCGGCATATTGAAACGCTGAGGAAATGGAGTTCGACAATCAACTTCAAGGATCTTTCTAAATCCAAACGGTTAGATGATATCTACATTCATCTCGACACATTCCTCGTACCACGCGCGCGCCACGTTTCGGAAACTGAGCAAACCAATCGGATCGAACTCGAACATGAAATAACCAACTCTGATGCCAACGTTCTGATTCAAGGTTTGCCCGGGGCTGGAAAAACCACGTCCATGAAAAGAGTAGTGAAGTTATGCCTGGAAAACCAATCACCCGAGCTCAAGAAGTACTTCTTTCCTGTGCTAATCAGACTTCGAGAGTTGGACGCGAGTGCAGATAGTGAATACAATCTGATCGCTAAGCTGTCCAAGCTCTTTGCATACAAAATAGAGATTGAGCTTCCTGAGGTTGACAAGGGGCTGACACCCTTCAAAAAAATGGCTCGTGAAGCGGAAGCAAATGCGTTCATCGACTATTTGAACCACCTAAGACCACTGCTGATACTCGATGGATTTGATGAGATTGCTGACCCGAGAGTACGCGAAGCCGTCCTATCAGAAATTTCGCTAATTTCTCGTAGGGCACCGAATCTTAGAACCGTCTTGACCTGCAGGACTGGTGAGATCGGGGCTTTGATTGATAGCTTCGAGGAATATGAAATTGCTCCATTGAGCTGGGACCAAATTGAGAGTTTCGCGGCGAAGTGGATACCAAGCCAGGACGAGTGTACTAAGTTCGTAAAGCTCATTAAGGATAGCCCGTTTGCTGATACAGCCTTCAAACCACTTTCTTTGGCACATCTTTGTGCAATCTATGAGCGAATTGGAAGAATCCCAGACAAGCCTAAAGCTGTTTATCGTCGCGTAGTTCGATTGTTGATCGAGGACTGGGATGAACAACGCCGTGTAAAACGAGAGTCAAAGTATGCCAGATTCGATTTGGACCAAAAGTATGAATTTCTTTCCAACCTTGCATACTATTTCTCTGTCGATCGTCAGAAATACGTCATGTCACATGCTGATCTTCAGAAGGCCTATCTTCGCCTGAGCAAAAGATTTGGCCTGCTCTCTCACGAGCAGAACAGTGTGGTAGCGGAACTTGAAAGTCATACCGGTCTATTTGTTCAGAGCGGCTCTGAAAAATTCGAGTTCGCCCATAAATCCTTACAAGAGTACCTCGCAGCAGAGTTTCTTGTTAAGATGCCGATACCACCAAGCAACGAAAGAAGGCTCCATAGCCTTTCATCTGAACTAGCAATCGCCACCGCCATCTCATCAATACCAAGCGAGTATCTTGCTAGCTTAATAGACCATACATTCACTTCAAAAAGCTTAGATTCCCAATTTTATTTTTCGTTCGTAAATCGCCTTTTGCAGGAGAAGCCAGATTTTGATACTGACTTTGAGACTTTCCTAAGTCTACTTAGGGTTTTCAGCCTTTGGTTTTGCAATGGAACGATCCCAACTGGAAAATTTCAAGGGACACCAGCGAATGTATTCGTTGGCGGATACAGCGGGGTGGATGCATCCAAATGCCCCTCCATTTCTAAGTTTTTTACAACCGATGAGTGGAGTAGCCATATGAAAGAATTTTCCGAATTATACGAGATAAGCGCAAGTGCTAGCCCTTCTAAGTCAATTCTTATGGCACAAAAACGTGCAAAAAGGCGAGTGTTCCGCAACTCTCGTGACTACTTTGTTCTCCCGGAAGCCTTCTTGATTTGACAGGAACTGCGTGCTCATCGTGAGGTCCGTGAATTCTCTCTAAGCAACTGGTGCATTGGACTCTCTTGGCGAAAATTCAGAGCGACCGCTAGGACTGCCATGCCGCTGAGTGGTTGGCCATGCACGGTTCATTGTGGAACCTCCAAAGCAGACTTTGAGACAGCGGCAGACACTTGCAGTGTTAGATGCAGCTAGCGTCAATGCCGCAGCCCCCTCTCCGCATGCGCCTCCTGGCTGTCTAGCTCTCCCTCAATCTCTCGGCGGCGGCTTTCGCTAAGCTCAAGCTCTGCTGCAAGCTCTCGTCCAGCGTCTTGTTGCTCGCCTCGTCGTTCAGCAATCCGCTCAAGGCCTTCATGGATGCGGCTTGTGAACGAATGAGCAAGGTCACGCAGTCTTTCAAACCAGCCAGTTCCCTCTCGATCCTGCCGGTCGAGCGTGTCTCCAAGGCGGTCAAGTCCTTCGCGGAGGCCTCTGAGGCCGTCACCAACCGCTCGACGCAGGCGAGCAAGTCGCGTTCCAAGGCTGTTAGTTGTGTCATCTAATCCTCCTCGATCCGAATGCAGGTGACGTGTTGCCCACCCATCGTGCAGGTGCGCAGACGTGTCTTCGATGAGTCCAGGATCAGCCAGGTCCCCTCGGGCCGCTCGATCCGTGTCAGGCCAATTTCCGTCAGTTCTGAGCGGCTCAGATGGACCGTCCAGAAGAAGCTCGCGGCCATCATCAAGGCGATCCCCGTCAGCACCATCGCCGCGATCAGCCAGGGTGAGATCGTCAGCCATAGGCGGATCGACCTCAGCCGGGTCTCGAAGATGCTCGCGGTCTCGGTCTGAAAGCGGCGCGTATCGCTCGCGATGGTATGCTGCGCGGCGCCCACAATGTTCTTCAAATCGATCCTGAAGCTCTTGAGCTGGGACGAGATCGAGGCGACGTGTTCCTGCCTGATCTCGTCGAGCTCCGCGTTCAACTTCTCGCTCAGGCGGGTCGGCTTGCCAGTCTTCATGGAAAATCTCTCCTTTCAGCCGCCAGCGCTCGCCGGTGTCGGCGGCTTGGGCAGTAAGGTAGAATTTGCCTGCTTTGCCGGAGTAGGAATGGCTTGCATAGCGAACAAAAATGTAATTCCTTAGCAAGTGACTAAGCTTTTCTATCGCGGGTCACCGTCCGCAATCTAAACAGGACTGCCGACCCTACATGGAAACCTTTAAGACATTGCTGCCTGTCATCACCACCCTGTTGGGGGCGGCATTATCTTTGATGGCAATTGAATACCGAAGCACAAAGGAGCAAAAACGATTTTTGGAACGAGAAAAGGACAGCAAAAAGAATGAAGCAATAGCCGCTATTGCAGAAGTTCTTCTGCTTGCTGTGTCAGGGCAAGTTTCAGGCAGCCAAGCAAAGAAAAAGGTGATTGAAATCTATGCATCTAATCTCATGCTGCTGGAAAACGGTTTTTATAAGCAAACCGTTGAGTGCTTTGATGAAAATAACGATATCTTACCTGAACATGTAGAACAGTGGATCGAACAAAAGAGATAGGCGATAATTTGGAAAAATCAGACATTCAATTGCTAGCTAGTCAAAACAGACAAAAGTTGCCTCAAGAGCAAGAGTTAGGCGCGACAATCCAACACAGAGTATTTGTCGAATTTGGCGAGAAGTCACGCCTTCCAACAACACTGATTTCACTCGGGGCGTTCTGTAAAATCGTTAAGGATATCCTCGGAGCCAGCCTTGATGACCAGTGTCGGCGAGCCATTATGCAGAATAATGTGGATCTCGATAATGTTAGCGTTGAAGAGTTTGATTCACAAATACCTTTTCAGATTTCTTTTGAAAATGGGATATTTAAGTCTAGTAGTAAAGCAGATCCTATTTCGATAGCGGACATTGTAATCAGACAAGATTCTATCTCGGTAATTGTGAATGGCGACAGCACTGATGCTCAGGAGGTAATTTCGGGAGCTTACAATGCCGTCTTAGCGCAAGCTGGCTATTCCAACAAGTTCTCCGAAGACTGCGTTGCAGCTCGCGCTCATACATGTTTTACAGTTGCTCGTCTTAATTTTGGAATTTCGTCAGTCTTTTCTGAAGCGATTCAGACAACACTCAACGCGACCGTGAAATCCGATGCAGAGCGCTTCAAGAATATTGGCTCAATGCCGGTCGGTACCAGCCAAGAGCAACTTAAGAATTACATGATTGTCCCAAAGGTGAAAGCCTTGGAATTTTCTATTACGCGCTTCGATAAGTCTAGTGGAGCCTCGGAAGTTTGCACCCTTAGAATAGCGCCACGAACAAAAACAGATGTCGATATGGGCGATTATGTTTTCATTAGTGAGTACCCAGAGGATGTCCACAATGAATTGGTCAAAGCGTTTACTGATGCGCTGCCATCTTAGCGCACGTTGGAATTGGTTCCGATGAGCTTGTACCCCTACTGAGTTTAGGAGGCAGATTTAAAGCGAGTATTGCTTTCAGGTGCCGTCGCTTGTTTCCAAATCGCGCTGTGATCAGTAGTCCGGCGGATCAAACTAGTATGATGGTCTGGCTGCGCAATGCTTCCACCGTCTCTGAGTCTTTCGCCTGCTTCTCGACATAGGCCGGCTGGTGCCGAGACTGGAACTAGTTATTGGTAAAGCAGACCTTGGTGCGGGTGAACCCTGTGCTGGCCGCTGCGTAAGCTTGGACGCCTATCAGCAGTTTGTCCGACCTGATTTTTTCGTTTATGGCCTCTCCAATCTGGGTAAGGCAAGCCGCCTTGCCGCGCAACCAGTCTGGCGGATATTCCGCTAAGATCTCCTCAGCTTCTCCATCCTCCGCCGCCCCGCGCTCGCGCGTAGGAGGTTTATGGATGGTTTGGGGGTCGTGGTGGCCTCGGTACCCCGGCCACTGTGGGCCCCGTTCCGGGTCCAGTCTGAACGGGGTCCACTGTAGCCCCCGTCTCGATCTCTGGTTCTGCGGTCAGTTCCAACGCCTCTATCCGGGCGAGATCGATCCGGTAAACGACCGTGAAACCGTTCTCGCATCCCCGCGCGCCCGTCTCGACCAGGATGCCTTCTTTCAAGAAGTCCCGGATCGAACGCTTGACCGTGGTCTCCCCGAGCTCCGTGTGCCTCTGGATCGTTCCCTTCGAACACCAGATGCCAGACCCGTCATCCGACGCTTTGTCCGCCAGAAACATGATGATATGCTTGCGCGTCGCACTCCCGAACTTCCGCTCCGCGCACGCATTCGCCACACGCCAGCTCATTGAACCGCCCCAAAAGCCGCAAAGACGTGCGAATTTTGTACAGGTTTTGTACGAGATTTCGGTCGTTTTCGGAGAATTCGGCGGAAAACGAACCGGGCGTTTCTGCACGCTTCTGCACAACAGGCTGAAAATAAGCCATATTTTTCAGGTAGTTTTGGCGACCCCGGCAGGATTCGAACCTGCAACCTGCCCCTTAGGAGGGGGCTGCTCTATCCAGTTGAGCCACGGGGTCGTGCCGGCGTGTTTTGCTGAATTCAAATCGGATAGGCAACAAAAAAGGGGACGCGAATTTGGCCCAACGCGTCCCCTTTTAACGGGCTCACGAGGTCTTGCGACCAACGGAACCTAACTTTGTTACCGCTAACATAGCTGGGCATTCGCCTTTGGACAACCCATTGATTTAGAGCTATCAATAGACAAATACCTGTTGCAAAGGCGTCCCGTTTTGACCAGCCGCTCCGACCCTGACTATCGCCCTAACCTTACTCTTAGGGACGTGTCCGAGGCCTCTGGCGTCAGCGAAATGACAGTCAGCCGCGTTTTAAGAAATCGCGGCGAAGTCTCTGAAAAGACGCGGCAACGCGTCCTTGCTGCAGCGCGAGAGCTTGGCTACGTCCCCAACAAAATCGCAGGCGCGCTGGCCTCTAACACCGTCAACCTTGTTGGCGTCATCATCCCGTCGCTGTCAAATATGGTGTTCCCGGAAGTCATGATGGGCATCTCCTCGGTGCTTGACAGAACGCCGTTGCAGCCGGTGGTGGGCGTCACGGACTACGAGCCCGAGAAGGAAGAGCGGGTTATCTTCGAAATGCTGTCGTGGCGGCCAACAGGGTTGATTGTCGCGGGGCTTGAACACACTGCCCCTGCACGCAAAATGATGGAAGCCGCGAACATTCCTATCGTCGAAATTATGGATGTTGACGGCGAGGCGGTCGATGCGTGTGTCGGGATCTCGCACGAGCGCGCCGGTCGCGAAACTGCTACCGAAATACTGAAGCGCGGGTACCGGAAAATAGGGTTCTTGGGGACGAAAATGCCGCTGGATCACCGCGCCAGAAAACGGTTCGAAGGCTTTAACGCAGTGCTTCAGGAAGCCGGGCTGTCATTGGCAGATGAGGAATACTATTCCGGCGGCTCTGCGCTGGCGAAAGGCCGGGAAATGACCCAATCCATCCTATCGCGCAGCAAAGACCTCGATTTTCTTTATTATTCCAACGACATGATCGGCGCCGGCGGCCTGCTTTACTGCTTGGAGGCCGGATATGACGTTCCGGGTGACATTGGAATGGCAGGGTTCAATGGCGTCGAGTTGATAGAAGGGCTGCCCCGCCGTCTCGCGACAATGGACAGCTGCCGCGTTGAGATTGGCACGAAGGCCGCAGAACTTATCGCATCCGCCCTAGACAAGTCACAGACAAAACCAGATCGTCGCGTCGAGATTTCACCAGTGTTTGCCCCCGGTGATACTGTGCGTTGAACGCATATTTCTTTAAATTCTTACCAATATCTTCATATCTCTGACCTAGTGCTTGGCTGATCCCTTAAACTTGGCGGAAAGGCGAGGCTTGATTTGGCCGATGGCGCGCGTCTGACAGCACGAGATATTGTGGATGCGACCATGCCCTCGTTGCGACGCTATGGCCGTGCTTTGTCTGGAAGCCAACATGTCGGCGACGCGCTGGCCGCGCGGGCGAGACGTCGTTCCAAATCCGAAATTTCGGACATCTCGGCGAAGACCATCCGCATCTTGCTTTTTTGCCTGCTGCACAAGTGTTGGGTTGGCCTTACCGGGCCAACCCTCAGTGAAGCCGCAGCCCGCCAAAAGATGATTGGGCTTACCCCAAACTCGCGCGAGACCCTGTTGCTGCGGGCCGTCGAAGAATTTTCCTTTGCCGACATTGCGCTTATTCTTGATCGCGCCAAAACCGAGGTAGAGCAGCTATTCGAGATCGCGTTGCACGAAATGCCGTATAGCAATGGCACGCGGGTGTTGATCGTCGAAGACGACCCGATGGTCGCAATGGACATGTCTGCCTGCCTGTCAGATATGGGGTGCGAGGTGATCGGTGTCGCCAGAACCGCCGCGCAGGCGATCGAGCTGGCGGCGACGTCCCCACCCCGCTTAATCATTGCCAGCTTGATCTTGGCCGACAAATCGTCGGGCCTGACGGCAACCCAGCACATAACGCGTAACAGGCCCGACATAGATGTCGTGTTTGTGACCCCTTACCCAGAGCAATTGCTAACCGGCACCGATAAGGAGCCGGTTTTTATCATTGAGAAGCCCTATGTCGACGAGCAGGTTCGCAGTGCCGTCAGCCAAGCCCTGATCCTGAGCGGCAGCTAGACCTTCCCGGCCCGCGGGCCGGCGAAGAACCAGATGATGAAGCCGATGATTGGCAAGATCAGGACCAGAAGTATCCAAAGAACTTTCGTACCCGTTTCAGCCGACGAGTTCAGAATCGAGACAATTGCCCAGATCGCCAGTACAAAGACGATTATGCCGCCAATAGTTTGCATGTTGAAACCTTCGTGTTTTTTCGTTGGACCCCAGCGTATCAGCCTTCCAGCCACGCTCAAAGCCCGGTGAGCTACATACGTGCATGTGGTCTTGCGGTGAGGTCTTTCAAGTTGTGAGTTATCAAAGCAACCGATATTCAAGTCTGGAGCCTTTCGGGAGGATCAGATGAACAGTCACGCAATACCAACGGGCATGACCCAGGCTCCGTCCTTGGACGGGCCACATAAGGGCTACATGCCCGGCTTTGGGAATGACTTTGAGACCGAGGCGCTTGCTGGCGCGCTGCCGCAAGGAATGAATAGCCCGCAAAAGTGCAACTACGGCCTGTATGGAGAGCAGTTGAGCGGCACCGCGTTTACCGCGCCGAGCCATCAGAACGAGCGCACCTGGTGCTACCGCATCAGGCCGTCCGTCAAGCACTCGCATCGCTACACAATGGTCGATCTGCCATATTGGAAATCCGCCCCGAACATTGAAGCGTCTGTCACGTCTCTTGGGCAATACAGGTGGGACCCGGTCCCCCATGGAAAAGATGCTCTGACTTGGCTGACAGGCATGCGGACGATGACGACAGCGGGCGATGTGAACACGCAAGTGGGCATGGCAAGCCATGTGTACACGGTCACGGAAAGCATGATCGACCACTACTTCTACTCAGCCGACAGCGAGATGCTGATCGTTCCGCAGGAGGGCCGGCTTAGGTTCTGCACGGAGCTGGGGATCATCGACATTTCCCCGCAAGAAATCGCGATTATCCCCCGCGGCCTGGTATACCGCGTCGAGGTTCTCGAAGGGCCTTGCCGCGGCTTTGTCTGCGAGAACTACGGCCAGAAATTCGAGCTTCCGGCACGCGGCCCCATCGGCGCGAATTGCATGGCCAACCCGCGCGACTTCAAAGCTCCGGTGGCCGCGTTTGAGGACCGGGAGACACCGTCCGTTGTGACCATCAAGTGGTGTGGGCAGTTCCACGAGACAAAGATCAACCAGTCGCCGCTGGACGTCGTTGCATGGCACGGCAATTACGCGCCAATGAAATACGATCTGCGCACCTACTGCCCTGTGGGTGCCGTCCTGTTCGACCATCCCGACCCGTCAATCTTCACCGTGCTAACCGCCCCATCGGGCCAGGCTGGCACGGCCAATATCGACTTTGTTCTTTTCCGCGAACGCTGGCTGGTTGCCGAAGATACGTTCCGCCCCCCTTGGTACCACAAAAACATCATGTCTGAGCTGATGGGCAACATCTACGGCCAGTACGACGCAAAGCCCAAAGGGTTCATCCCCGGCGGGATCTCGTTGCACAATATGATGCTGCCCCATGGCCCCGACAAAAACGCCTTCGAAGGCGCGTCCAATGCCAAGCTGGAACCGCATAAGCTGGAGGACACGATGTCGTTCATGTTCGAAACCCGGTTTCCGCAACATCTCACCAAATTTGCGGGGGAAGAAGCGCCGCTGCAGGACGACTACATTGATTGCTGGGACGACATCGAGAAAAAGTTTGATGGAACACCGGGTCAGAAATGAAACTTGGGTCTCTCAAAGCAAGCAACGCTCCGGACGGGCACCTTGTCGTCGTTTCAGACGACCTTTCCCAGACCATCTCTGCTGGCGCATCGACGCTGCAGGCTTTCCTGGACGGGGCGGCGCTGGCTCCCGACGAGACAACACGCGCGCCTGCTGATCCAGGCAGTTTTGCCTCCCCCCTTCCACGCTCCTACCAGTTCCTTGATGGCTCGGCCTACGTGAACCACGTCGAACTTGTCCGAAAAGCACGCGGTGCTGAAATGCCCGAAAGCTTCTGGTCAGACCCGCTTATGTATCAAGGCGGGTCCGACAGCTTTTTGGGCCCAACAGACCCGATTTCTGGCCATCCCGATTGGGGCATTGATTTCGAGGGCGAGGTCGCGGTTGTCACCGGACCCGTGCGCATGGGAGCCAGCCTTGAAGAGGCCAAACACGCCATACGGTTGGTGATGCTGTGCAATGATGTGTCATTGCGAAACCTCATCCCAAGCGAGCTGTCCAAGGGCTTTGGCTTTGTCCAGTCCAAGCCTGCCTGTAGTTTCTCGCCGGTCGCGGTCACGCCGGATGCGCTGGATGGCTGGGACGGCTCTAGGCTGCACGGCACGTTAAACGTAAACCTGAATGGCGCGCCCTACGGGCGGGCAGATGCCGGCGTCGACATGACATTCGACTTCCCGACACTCATCGCGCACGCCGCGAAGACGCGCAGCTTGGCGGCAGGTACCATCATTGGGTCCGGCACGGTCTCCAACAAACTTGGCGGTGGTCCCGGCAAGCCTGTCAGCGAGGGCGGCGCTGGCTATTCATGCATCGCCGAACAACGCGTGGTCGAAACCATTCTCCACGGCACCCCCAAAACACCCTTCCTTCAGCACGGCGACACCGTCGACATCTGGATGGAAGACGACACCGGCCAAAACATCTTTGGCACCATTTCACAAAAGGTTCAGGCACTATGAGCAAGGCATTCGCGTCACAGGGTGACATGACCGAGAAGAAAATCACCTTTGATGAGGTCGGCGACGGCTTGTGGGCGTTTACGGCCGAAGGCGATCCAAACTCGGGTGTCATCATTGGCGATGAAAGTGTAATGATCGTCGAGGCGCAGGCCACCCCACGGCTTGCCAACAAAGTCATCGAAAAAGTGCGGGAGGTGACCGACAAGCCCATCTCCCACGTGGTGCTGACCCATTACCACGCCGTGCGGGTGCTTGGGGCCTCTGCCTTTGACGCCAGCCAAATCATCATGTCTGACGCCGCCCGCGCCATGGTGGTCGAACGGGGGCAGGAAGACTGGGATAGCGAATTCCAGCGGTTCCCACGCCTGTTTGAGGGGCATGAAAGCATCCCCGGCCTCACCTACCCGACCACCACGTTCAGCGACAGCATGACTGTTTATCTTGGCGACCGCCGGGTCGACATCAAGCAAATTGGACGGGCGCATACGGCCGGCGACGCGGTTATTCATGTGCCCGACCAAAACGTCATGTTCACCGGCGACATCGTCGAGGATCATTCAGCATGCTACTGTGGGGACGGCTATTTTGGCGATTGGGGGGCCACCTTGGACCGGATCAAATCCTACGACGTGGACGCAATCGCGCCCGGCCGCGGCGGGGCGCTGGTTGGCAAGGACGCGGTCGCGCGCGCCATTGAAAGCACGCGGGACTTCGTTGACAGCACTTACCAGCCCGCCCGCAAAGTGGCGATGAAAGGCGGGTCGCTGAAAGACGCATGGGACGCGGTGCGCGAGGCCTGCGACCCGAAATTCAAGGACTACGCCATTTACGAGCACTGTCTGCCCTTCAATGTCAGCCGCGCCTATGACGAAGCGCGCGGGATTTGGCATCCACGCATCTGGACCGATAAACGTGATCTGGACATGTGGGCGCAACTGCAAGGCTAGTTGGCAACGAGGGAGGCCGCACGTTGACAGAACCCCGCTATGACATCGCGTTCAAACTGTACCCGTACAAACAGGTAGCCGCGCAATCCACCGCCCCTCAGCGCCACCCCGTTGTGATCGTCGGTGGCGGCCCGATTGGGCTAGCCACCGCGCTTGATCTGGGGCGCAAAGGCACGCCAGTCCTTGTGCTCGATGACCACGAGGGGGCGGGTCAGGGCAGTCGGGCCATCTGCTTTGCAAAACGCACGCTCGAAATTGCGGACCGGCTCGGCGCAGGTCAGGCCATGGTCGACAAGGGCGTGGTGTGGAATGTCGGCAAGGTCTTTCACGGCGACGACAAGGTTTTCGAATTCAACCTGCAACCCGAGGAAGGCCACAAGTTCCCCGCCTTCATAAACCTGCAACAGCCGTATTTCGAGAAATACATCGCGGATGAAATCCGCGTGGCCCAGTCGCAAGGCGCACCGATCGAACTTCGAGGCAAAAACACCGTCACGAAAATGTGCCAAAAGGACGACCATGTCGTCCTGGACGTGGACACGCCAGACGGTCCCTATAAAATCCTGGCGGATTGGCTGGTCGCCTGTGACGGGGCCCGGTCCCCGATCCGTAAAATGATGGGCCTCAGTTTTGACGGGCGGGTGTTCGAGGACAATTTCCTGATCGCAGACGTCAAAATGACCGCGGCCTTCCCGACCGAGCGCTGGTTCTGGTTCGAGCCGCCCTTCAAAAACAGCGGCGCGTCGGCGTTGCTGCACAAGCAGCCCGACGACATTTGGCGCATCGACTTTCAACTGGGGTGGGACATAGACCGCGCACATGAACTGCAAGACGAAAATGTTCGCGCCCGGGTGGATGCAATGTTGGGCGAAGACATCGACTACGAGTTGGAATGGACCTCGATCTACACGTTCCAATGCCGACGCATGAAAGACTTTCGGCATGACCGCGTGCTGTTTGCCGGTGACAGCGCGCATCAGGTCTCGCCCTTCGGGGCCCGCGGGGCCAATTCAGGTGTTCAGGACGCGGATAATCTGGCTTGGAAACTTGACCTCGTCATCAAGGGGCTGGCCCCCGACGCGCTGCTCGATACCTATTCCCGGGAACGCGCCCACGGGGCGGACGAGAACATTCTCAATTCATCTCGGGCCACAGATTTTCTGACCCCGAAAAGCGACATGAGCAAGGTGTTTCGCAACGCCGTACTCACACTTGCCAAATCCCATGAATTTGCGCGGCCATTGGTCAATTCCGGGCGGCTGTCGGTGCCATGCGTTTACGACGGCATGCCTTTGAACGGACCCGACGAATTGGCAGGCCCTGCGCGGACACGGGTTGGCGCACCTTGCGTGGATGCGCCGATGGCGGAGGGGTTCCTGCTGGATAAATTGGGCGGCAGCTTTACGCTTCTTGCGATCAACACCCAGCCGCCTTCGCTGGAAGAGGTCGGCGGGATCGCAATACAAACGCTGCGCATCTCAACCAAGGAAGATGACCCGACGGGGGCGGTCAAGGACCGGTATTTGGGCTACACCACGCAGGCGATTTATCTGCTGCGTCCCGACCAACATGTTGCGGCGCGTTGGACAACCGCAAATGCCCAACAGATCGCGACAGCCTTGCGCATCGCAACCGCACAGGAGCTTTAGCCAATGAGCCTCAACCTTGATCCAAACATCACCGATCCGGACGGCTTCTATGACGAGCTGCTCGACGCCCACCAAGACCTCAGCAAGGCGGACAGCGATGCGCTGAACGCCCGCCTCATCTTGATTCTCGCCAACCATATCGGGGATCGCGAAACGCTCAGAGATGCGCTTCGGGTTGCAAAAGCGCCGTAGCCCTCGACATTGATGGTGCTTTAATACCGCTGATTTTCTTCCGCGATTGCCGTGGCTTACGGCCTTGGCACGGGCTTTCCTTGCCAATTTTCAATCCGCTCAACCCGTGAAACGCGCCGCTTTCAGCTGCATTGAAGGTTGATCGAAAAACCCGTCTGACGCACAGTTAACGCGTTTTTAGTATTTGATGGGAGTGTATTATGACCCTCGACCTGCTTGCGGCTGCGCAGAATTTGGCGGCACCCGAACCCGAAGAAGGCCTTCCGGCAAACCGCCTGCGTTTCACTTTGGAATATGCACAGGCCCCAGACGAAACGGCCGAACGGCAAAAACTTGTCGACATACTTGGTGGCGAGAAATTCTCTCTCGACCCGCTCGACCCGCTACTTCCTGAATTTCTTGTTTTGCAATTTTCTGGCGTCGAGCGGCGCATTTCACCGCAAAGCCAGTTCGCCGCAGCAGACGAGCTTGTGGATGTGTTGGGTCTCGTTTCTGCGACGCCTGACATAGGGTCCACCTTTGTCATCGCGCCCGATGACCCTGACCGTGTCGAGAGGGCGGCGGACCTCTTTCTGGGTTTCACCTGCTGGGTCAGCGAACGAGCCTTGGCCAAAGATTGGTCCGTCAAGGCAATGAACATCCCGCCGCTTTGGGCGCGCGGGATTGATGGAAGCGGAATTACCGTCGCCCAACCCGATAGTGGCGTTGCAACTCATTCTGAACTTGATGGCGTCCTAGACCTGTCGCGCGCGCTCAATGTGCTCAACGGGACGACAGACCCAACCGACCCGCTGTCATCTGATATGGGCAACCCCGGTCACGGGACAGCCACAGCCAGTGTCGTGGCAAGCCGCAGCTCCGGGTCTGTGCTTGGCTCTGCTCCAGGAGCGAAAGTTGTGCCCATTCGCTGCCTAAACAGCGTTGTGCTTGGCATTGATCCAACCCCGGTCGCCAAGGCGATCCTTCACGCTGTGCGTATCAACGCTGACGTCATATCAATGTCTTTGGGCGGGGGGCTTTATTCGCGCTCGATGGCTGCTGCGATGGAAAAGGCTGCCGAGGCCGGGATCATTATCATCGCCGCTGCCGGCAATTGTGTGCAACCGATTGTCGTCTACCCCGCACGAGACCGTAACGCCATTGCGTTGGGAGGCAGCAATCATCAGGACAAGCCGTGGAAAGGGTCAAGCCGAGGCCGCGCCGTTGTCGTGTCCGCCCCAGCCGAAAACGTCCTTGTTGCGCGACGAACGCCAGATGATGGCGGGCAGGAAGTCGTCAAACCGTCGCAAGGAACCTCATTCGCAGTCGCGTTGACAGCTGGTGTCGCCGCCATGTGGCTGCAACACAAGACACGTGCGCATGTCGCGCAGCATGCCGCACGGCTTGGCACCACGACCAACACCTTGTTCAAAACGGTGCTCAAACTGACGGCGCGCCAACCCAGCGGTTGGCCGTCTTCGCTTGGTGCGGGCATCGTGGATGCGGAAAAGGTGATTGATTTCGATCTTGCGTCAATCCAGTCCATCGGCACCCCCGAAGCCGCCCAGCCTGTCACTGACGATGCGTTGGTGGCCGCTCTCGATCGGTCCTTCGAAGGTATCGAAACGGGGTTTGACGACTGGCCCCGCATCGGGGCTGAAACTGTTTTCTTGCTGAATGACGCTTGGATACGGGCCGAGCGCGGTGCCGGACTGCCGGTGGAATCGCCATCAAGACCTGCCGCCAGCAAAGGGTTGCAAACGCGTATGCCCTCCCATGTCGCGGCTGCTATCGCGCCCCACGATGACACGCCATCATTCGACCCGCCGCTTATCAACCGCGCCGCAAAGCAGCCAAACTACGCCAAGCTGCTGGCGGCCGGTCAACGCGGCACGCCCGAGTCGAGCGCGGCGATGTCGACCGAGCAAGCCAATGCACGGCTGAAAGGCGCGCACGCAGATCAAGTGCTCAACGCCGCGGATCAGGCCTTCTCGGGCATATTGGCTTTGGGGCAGGGTGAACGTGACGCGCAGGCCAGCGTGATGCAGCAGGCCAAGGAGGTAATCCAGATGGTCGCTGACGGGCGCACCGAAGACCTGGACACCAACGGACGGGCGACCCTTGAAGCCCTTGTGCGGGTGACCGATAGACCCGCCTTTCGCCTGACAGGTGGCACCATTGATCTTGAAGATCCGCTGTTCGGCGAATGGGGCGGCTTCTTGGCGCTGCAAATTGACCTTCCAAGCTGGGCCGACTCTGTCGGTCGTATCAATCTTGACGGCACCCATGTTGGCACCGGCTTCCTGATGGGCGGCGGGCAGGTCATGACCAATCGCCATGTGTTGGAGGCCTGCGCGGACGAGATTTTCGGTCCCGTCGGCTCCGTTTGGCGCTTTGACAGGGGGGAGGTGACAATCGACTTCTCTGACCTTGCGGATGGCAGCAAGGAATATGCGCTCACCGGCGTTTCAATGGCAGGCCCTGACCCCATTCAGGGGATGGAGAACCTGAACCACCTTGATTGCGCGATGCTGCGACTGGATGCGGGGGCTGCAGGACTGCCGCGCGAGCTTCCCTTCGCACGCGGTCTGAACACCGACGCCGACATGATGGTGATCGGCTACCCAGCGCGGCCCGGCACGTCGGCTTTCATTGATCCGGCAACCGGCAAACCAAGTCTGGAGATCGCGCAAAGGCTGCGGCAAATATTTGGCACGGACTTTGGGCGGAAATATGTGGCCCCGGGCAGAGTCCTTGAGGGGCCGGGCCAGCTTGCAGGCGATCCACATGCATGGGCGCTCAGCCATGATTGCAGCACGCTGGGCGGCAACTCTGGCTCGGTGGTGATCCAGCTTGATGGCAACCCTGCCGTAGCCGGTCTGCATTTCAGCGGCGCTCCGTTGACGGCCAACAAGGCGCATGCGCTTGGCAAGGTGGATGAAAGCAGGGCGGGCCCGCTGCCAAGCGCGAATTGGATATAGTCTTCTGTGACCGCGATTAAGCCTCTTGAAATCAAACGGCTTGCTCAGAAGCTCAAGGTGTCGCGGGCGGTATTTGCCGCCGCGTATGATGAGGTCGCGGATGCATATGGCGGCCTGACCTTCAAGGTTGTGGCCGAACTGCAAAATCTGGAAGAGCATCTTCCCCCCGGCCAGGACCGGGACAGGCGCGATTATTTTGCGGCGATGCGCAAGGCCAACGAAGACGACTGGCTGGTCGAATTCGTGTTCGAGAAATTCGCCGATCTGGCGGCGCCCGATCAAGGCGCCAGCGATGCCAGCTCAATCAGGCCGGTGTTGCAAAGCATTGCCAACAGGCAGCAGCGATTCCAAGAGGCCGATAAAATCACCATGGGCACGCTGACGGCCATGCGCCGCTGCTGCGTGATTAAGGCGGTCACCAAGACGCAGGACAGCACGACCCGCGAGGCAGTGGGGTCGGGCTTCCTGATCGGGCCGCATTTGGTGCTGACGAACCACCATGTAATTTCAAGGTTCTTGGGCGAGGACGGGGCACCGCTGAACGGCAACACGCAGCCTTATGTCGAATTTGACTATCACGCGGGCCGCAGCAGGATCATGAAGCCGCAGCCCTATGATCTGTTGCAAAGCGAAGGCCGGTCATGGCTGCTGGCGCACAGTCCAAAGGTGCCTGAAACCGTCGACGAGACGGCCGAGACCTTGGCCGCCAATCTCGACTATGCGGTCCTGATCCTTGATGGCAGGCCGGGGGACATGCGCGGCTTCTACAGCCTCTCGGATATCCTCAATGATCTGCCCATCAAGCTGCCGCCCGTTGGCAACCCGCTGCAGCTTTGGCAATTCCCCAACAGCCAGCCCATGAAGGTTGTGTCCAACCTGCGGTCGCCGCCCCCGCCTGCGCTTAGTTTCCCAGACGATGAAACGGACCACCCCCGCGTCTATTACGTGGTTAATTCTGATCGGGGGTCGTCCGGTGGGCTGGTGCTGGACGACGCGTCAAAGGCGATGGCGCTGCACGATGCCGGGTTCAACGCGGATGCCCCGCAGGACGCGCGCAAGAACCGTGGCGTGCCGCTGCACATGATTGCGCGGGACGCGATCAGCATCATCACTCAGGAAATTTCGAACCAGCCCAAAAAGGCGGGCTGGCATCCCAAGCGCAAGCTGCCCATCATTGGCCGGCAGACCCTTCAAAACCATATCTTCGATGCGGCTTACCGGAACGGGCGTATCATCGCGGTCATGACCATCCCGGACGATAATGCGCAACGCATCCCCAAGCTGGGGCGCAGCTACACGCGGGAGATCATCGAAAGCTGCCTGCCTGCGGACAAGCATCATATCGTCTCTGTCGGCGCCTCGTTGATTGATCCCGATCCGTTCCTGACCGCCCATCGCATCGTCTCAACCATTAACCCCGCTCTTGCGACCGAACTGCCCCTTCCAACAGGGGAAACGACACTGGATGCCGACGCGACGGGCATATTGGTGCAAGAGACGGTCGCCGCGCTGCAGGCCGCGGCGCCTGACAAAATCGTTTGGCTGATGATCGACGATATTGATTCCGATCCCATCGGGACGCAGTGGGGGTCATCCAGCTTTCTGGTGGCCCTGTACCGCCGGATTGCTCGCTCCGATACTCTGCGCGTCGTGCTCGCGGGGCTGCCCCGCCGTCTGGAGGGGCTGCAAGACATTCGGGCGCAAACCGGTGTCATTCTCGAAGACCTCCTGACCGAAGAGCCCACCGATGCAGAACGCACTGATTGGATCGCCGCGCATTTGACGCATGACATGCAGCCCCATGAGTTGGCGCCGCGCCTGTCCAGCCTTGTCGCTGGCGTCGCCTTTGAGCAGGCGGATGGCTCAAATGGCGGCGCGGCTCCGTCCTCGGCCCGTCTCAGCAAAACCGAGGCGCTGAACAGATTGCTCAGCAGCCACGGGCGCACGGCATTCCTGACAGGTGATCGCGATGACTAACGCCGCGCAGATCGCAATTGAACACGCCGCCCTGAACGGACATTTCGCGCCAAGGCGCTTCCTATATGCGGCGGGCGATGACACTGCTCAGGTGCTCAGCGCGCTGGGGCCGTTGTGCCACGAAATCGTGGAAGACGACAAAATTCTCTGGCGGATGCGCAACTCGGACCGGCTGCGCGTGCTCAAGCAATTGTTTAGGGACAAAGCCCGCCTCAACCAGCGGCTCCGCAAACGCGGACCCAAGAAATCCGATACCTTTGCCCAAGTTCTTGCTGCCTGCCTGAAGGGCAAGACTGCACCAAAAATTGCCGACTTCATCGTACCGGACGATCCCCAAAGTTTGCATAAGCTGCGTGAGGCGCTTAGCGCTACAGTTGTCGCGCAATCTGTTGTCAGCGCGAAACGCGGCAAGTCTCTGGTGGCCTTTGAACGAAAGCTTCGATTTACCTCCTCAAAATACGCAGAGCGGGCAAGACAGCAGGCAGTGCTACCTTCAAAACTCTGCGGGCGGATCGCCGAGCGCAAAGCGATTTTCGCCTTCCTGAATAACCGGCCCGTCAGTCACCCCATAACGGTCCTCAATCCAGCTGCACAAACACCCCCGCGATCCCTTCTGGTTCTCGGCTCACCGGGTATGGGGAAATCGGCGTTTCTGGCAGACCTGTCGGCGCGTCTCCCTGATCGCAGCCCCAGGCCGTGGGTGCTCAAATTCGACTTCGATCAACTCACCCTGCTGCACGGTGGAAGCATTGCCTGGACGGAGGAAGCCATGCGCCAGCTCAGCCTCCAACTCAGGGATAAGCAAGACAAACTCGATGACTTGCGTGGACGCTTTGCGCAGCGCCGCGCAGAAGAAGCCACGGGAGAGACGCTTTCCGAAGTCGAGTTCCTGCTCGATGACACCGCAACAATCCTCGCGGATGTGCCGCACAAACCAATGGTCGTCTTGCTCGACACGATTGAGGAGGTCGTGTCTCGCGACATGCGCGAGGATTTCGAACGCGCGCCGCGCGGGACCGTGTTCCGGTCCCTGATTGACTGGGTCAAGCGGCTGTCGACATTGAACGGCGTCCAGCCGGTCCATGTAATCTATTCCGGGCGCATCCCGCCACCCATCGCGCAAGACCTGCTGCCTGAATGGTTCGACGCGGAACTGGAATTACCCCAGCTTGAAGACGATGCGGCGGCGGAACTGCTTGGCATCTTTGATGCCGACATGTCCCACGACATACGGACGGCCTTGGTCCAAAGCGTCGGTGGCCACCCATTGCATCTGATTCTTGTGCAAAAGCATCTTCGGAATCTCACGCCAAGCGAGCGCGAAGACGTCATCGAGGAGCTCCAACAAGAGGGTCTGCCAGGCATGGAGTCGTCCACGGTCATGCAGACGCTCTACAGCCGGTTTCTTGATCGGTTGCGCATCAAGGATCGCAGCCACGGCCTGACGGAAGAGATGATAAAGCAACTGGCCCATCCCGGGCTGCTGTTGCGCAAGATAACCGTGGAAACGCTGACCGATGTTATCGCGCCCGCGGTGGGTGTGGACTTCTCCGGCGCTGCCGCTGCGCAGCAGGCATTCCGCATCCTTCGAGATCAGGTCTGGTTGGTCAACTCCGCCCCCGGCAGCGACTTCATCACACACCGCCCCGATGTGCGCCGCGTGATGCTGCCTATGATGTTGGGCTCCACAAAGCCCGAAATCGCCTGCGTCCTCAAAGCAGCGATCAAAGACCGTGACGCCGCCGACGATCCCGTCAATGCGGGCTATTTCCGCGCGTTGCTGGGCGAAACCAGCTGGCTGAAGAAGAACCCGGAGCTCGCCCAAAGCGTCATCAACAAGGCTGGCCTTGAAGAACTGGAAGTGCTGACCCCCGAAGTCCGCGGATTGCTGAAATTCTACGCCTCAGAAGTTCGCCCGCTCAGCGAGGAAGAGCTCAGCACGTTGGACGACAAACAAAGGGACCTCGCGCAATTCGCCTCAAGCGCCGAAATGGTCCGCAAGACCGGTACGCGGTCTTCTGCCTCCGCCATGGAAAGGCAGAGTGGCTCCGACCGCGAGCACTACGCCAATCGCGACATGATTGACCGCCTCAAGGAGGACATCCACAGCACGGGGCAGTCAGGCGACGCTTACGACATACTCAATCACACGTTCCTGCAAACTGAGATCAACACCGCCTTCATCGAAGGCGACTTTGAAACCGTTCTCGAGTTGGGCTGGCATGCCATCGCCCAAATGCGCTCCCTCCCCGATCTCTCACAGCCGCTTGCTATACGAATGTCCGAATTTGGGGAATTCTGGCTCTGGCGTCTGACGCTCGCCAGCATGGTTATGCCGGTCAAGGAAAAAGGCGCTTTGACGTCCCTCAAGCGAAAGATCAGTGATTGGGACTATTCAATCTCAAGAACTCAGACGAACAATATCTTTTCAGCATCCCTGTTCGACTTTGATATGCTGCTGCGCTCGTTGGATCCGAGGGCTCGACCGCAATACATGCTCAACGGGGCAGAACGGCAAGGCAAGGTCAGCAATCTTGGCTTCAAAGGTCAGCGGCTCTTGGCCCAGTCAATTCTGCTCCGTTCCGTCGCAAAGGACCGATCCGTCACGTTGGAGGTCAGCGCCAACACCCAAAGCTTTCTGGCCCCAGAATACAGGCAGTTGGCAAGAGGCGATGATGCCAGCCGATCTGTCATGGTCGACTATAGATCTGCGCGTTCAAAATCCGCTGAATTGGTCGAGGACATTTTCAAACACATTCGCAGAGGCAGGCAGAGCGGGCCGGATGAACTTACCCGCATATATCGCGGCTTTGTCCGGTCCCGTCGCATCGACAGATCTAATGCTGTCCCACTCACATATCTGCCAATCGGCGATGTGCCCTTCCCGCGAACTATTCTGAACCGGGTCGTCCGCGGACAAACACCCGAACTTCACGACACGGTCGCGGGCTTGCTCGTCAACGAAATCGTCACTGATAGTGTGGAAGATCTATTTTTCTTCGCCCCTTTGTCGCTGCCGACGCCTTGGCCGCAAGACGCGCTGCGCCGCATTCAACTCTTGTCCAATCCCAAGGCTAACAGCCAGGAACGTCATGACGCCGCAATCGAACTCACCCGTTTCGCGGACCTGTGCGGGCTGCTGACGATGCTGGCTGGCAACATGGCCGAACAGTCGTCCTCTCCCCGCGTCCAGAACGTGGCGCGACTTTTGCGCCACCTCGACCATCATTGGACATGGCCCACCAAAACCTGATCGGTCAGAAAGGAAAGCCTATGGTCGATTTGAAGTTGTTCTGGAGATACGTCATTCAAACTGCGGAGATCGAAGACTACCGAATCCATGACAACACAACGATGTGCGCATCTTGTCGATGATCCTCTAAGAGAGGAGCAAATGCGTTTGGAAGTCAATCGCGGTCCAAAGCTGCCGTTGGCATCGACTAAGACCGCAGCGATAAGGGTATCCCAAAGCGGACATTTGTGGATGGCGCAGCATTGCGAGAGATCAGGTGTTCGCAGTGCGGGACAAAGCAGGCTTTTGCTGTTTATGCACCGATCGCCGGTTTCAGATTTCGCACCCGAACTCTAACGGAGACCGCGCGCGCAGAAGTAGCGATTTAAATCTTCCCGCTTAGGAGCGACAGATTACATTGCGTCGCATAACCCATCGCACGTTTTATTCCCGGTAAAAGAGCCGCCCCGTTCATCGCATAGCTAATCTCAATCAAACCTGCGTTTCCGAAGGCCCTTTGAATTTCGGCGCGCGCCTCTGAATCGTCCTCGCCGTTTGAAACGACAGCATCCGAGAGGCGTGCGACGGCGGAGATTTCTTTGGGAAGTTCGGCGTAGTCTTTCAACAGCAAAGCCCTGATCGTTTCCGGTTTAATGCCAGATGCTTTTGCCAGGTTCACTTCTGCCTCAACACATGTCCCACAATCTGCGGCGACTGCGCCACGTATCCTCGCAACGTGATACGCCAGAGCAGGGACGTTCTTGTTCGGATCGAGAAAACCGAAAATCTTTCCATAGCGAGACATCAGCCCGAAGTCTGTTTTCGCTATCTCATGTGCATAATCGAGCTCGACGCCAATACGTTTTTCAGCCCTGTTTACCAGATATCGTGCGATGGATTTTAGCATCCTGATCCTCCCTAACCACTTGCAAAGCGCATTGCATGCTTGCTTGGCTATTTGCCAAAAGGAAGGGCTATCTGAACATATCCGGAATGCGCTCAACACATACATTCAACCATTTTTCAGAACAGGAAAACTGGCACTGGTAAGTGATGCAGCATCATGCGCTTTGGGCTCACTCCTGCCGTTAGCCGCGTCAACACATCCTGACAAACGACCTTAATCTTACCAACATCAGCGGCCCAAACCGGATGAGGTGGGTGGCTCCTGCTCCAACCGGCGTCGCAATGCGCCATAATGCAAATGTCAAAATCTGCCTACGAGAGGAGCTGCCCCATGCAAGTTTCCATAATCGGCGTTGATCTGGCCAAGTATGTTTTCAAATCCACGGGATAGCGGAGAACGAAGAACCGCGTCGCGAAGCAAGGGACCTCAAAGAGGTGGTCGCGGAACAGACGCTCGAACTGCGTTTTCTCAAAAAAGCATGTACGACGGTGAGGACGGCCAAGACTGAGAGACCTTGCATCTGAGAAGCTGGAGATCATCCGGCAGGTCGAGGGATCGCATCTGTCAACGCGTCAAACGCTGGCCAAGCTGGGCATTCCACGCACCACGTTCTATCGCTGGTACGACCGATATCTTCAGTGCGGCGAGGCTGGTCTGAAGGATCAATTTCCCAAACCTAAACAAGTTTGGAACCGGGTGCCTGATGAAGTGAAGCGCAAGGTTGTCGACTTCGCCTTGCAGGAAACGGAACTGTCACTGCGGGAGCTGGCCGTGACATTCATGGATCAGGATCGCTATTTTGTATCAGAATCCACCGTGTATCGGGTGCTGAAAGCGCATGACCTGATTACCAGCCCGGCGTGCATCGTGCTCAAGGCGGCGAACGAGTTCAAAGACAAAACGACTGGGATCAACCAGTTGTGGCAGATGGACTTCACCTACATCAAAGTCTTCGGCTGGGGCTGGTTCTATCTCAGTACGGCCCTCGACGATTACAGCCGCTACATCGTCTCCTGGAAGATCTGCCCCAACATGCGGGGTGAAGACGTGACGGACACCAGAGGAAACGAATGCTCTCATTCTCGACTGACTCGCAAAACAACAGATCATCTCGATGATGTTCTTCCTCGGCTTTGGCGGTGACGTGACCACGTCACTGATCTCCCGCCGAGATCACGCTCGCCGCACTTTAACGTATCAAGAGCATGCTGGTTGCGGAGGTTCTATTCTGAAACTTACAGTTGCCTTAGTACCCCTTTGGGGGTGGCACGACCGCGTCGCCTACGGATAATCGTCCGGTCTTGATGATCTTTGCGATCAATCCGCCGCAATCTTCGAATGTCTTCTGAAAACTGGCGTCAATACCGGCCCGCTTGCTTGGAAGATTACATGGATCGCAATAGCTGACACCTTCAAAAACAGCATTGCCGACGCTAAATTCCCGACCGATGAGCCACATCAATTCGACGTCCTTAACAAAGATGTTTCGACGGCTATCAGCAAAGCTAAATGCTGTGTCTTTGAAGAAGCGAGCATTCATTAACGTGACCTGGCGGAGACCCATCCTGTCGCGATTGAAGCGGCCTTGACCAGTGCAGTAACGATCTCCTTCAAGTCCTTGACCAGCGAGTCCGACAACGCTTTGCACTTCCGTCATTTTCGAGAACATCGTTTCGCCGATACAAATACCAACGATGGATCCATCTGACATTTTGACTTCTTTCTAAGAGTTTACACATGGCTTTGGAATTTCGGCAAGGAGAGGCATTCAGGGCCACCCAAGACATCTAATTTGTCTCAGAGTTCAGGATTGGTCTAGGTTCCGTCAAAAAAAATTCTGTAGATCGAATTGGACCTGTTGCGGATTTGTGCGGCTCTCTTGACTTGCTAATTTGCCACAAGGCAAAAACGACCAATGTGATGCGCGCCGCCGCAAGCCTCCGTCGCGATAATGCACGGTGTCAATTCTGCCAGAAAGTCCAGCAACCGGTGCCGTTAACGGCGCTTGCGATACACGACCTCCCCTATTGTATCCAATCCTGCAAGACTGAAAACGGTGTTACCCAGATCAACGCCCAATGCTTCAACAACCATCAGAATGCTCCTATCTCTACACCAATGCCCACAACAATAGCCGCGGTTTGGCGGGAAGGCAGTTCATCCCATTAGGTCAGTTTCTTCGCCGCACAGCCGCAGACTCAATAATGCCCGTGTCACTCCATCAACCGGACAAAGCCGTGGCGCGTTCATTTGATCCAGCTTTTGTTGGCGCGTATCCATCCCGGCGTGCATCCGTAGCGGCTCGACAGCATCGAGGTCAGGTGCTGCTGCGAGCTGAAGCCGCAGTCTAGCGCAATTTCAGAGATCGAAAGTTGCGTGTGGGCCAGCATGTCACAGGCGCGGAAAAGGCGTCGCTGTAACACGTACTGGTAAAACGACAGCCCCGTCTTAATCTTAACCCCGTGGAATATGACTCGAACCGGCAGCCCGAGGGCACTGGCCACGGCGTCGACCGTCAATTTCTGATCAAGGTTCGCGTCGATGAAATCCCGTGTCCTGCGGAAATCCGAAGTGCCGTGCTGCCCGCCGCGCCGGTGTCGGGGTTTCAGAATTGCTGTTGTTTCCAATAGAACCATGCTGGCGAGGCACTGCAGCTCTAAGCTATCGGTGTCGTACCGGCGATTAATCATCGACTTAGCGTAGCGTGCTAAGTGGAAAATCTTATCGCTCTGTAAGTTCAGCGCGTGTCCGCCGCGGCGCAGACTGGCAATGCTACCCTCGCAGGTCATCTGCAAGAAGTGCCGCCCGTAGGAAAACGCGATGAATGCGCTGTCGATCCTGTGTCCGTCCACCCGGACCCGCTCCCGCCTTGCATGAAAGGAACAGGAGGCGGCGATGAAATCCTGCGGCTTCATTTGGCTATCGTCGAGCTGCATATCCGCGTAGACGTTCCCCAGCACGAGGCAGATTGTGTCATCCTCTGGTTCGATATCCAGCGAATAGCTTTTGTTTCCCGAAACCGCGTAACAGACCCCTCCGATTGGCCCGCCACGCGCAAACTGTGAAAAACTTCGCGTCTCCTCCGTCTGAGTGCGCATTGTTCAGCCTCCCCTCTGCCATGCCAACGCCCTGGTGCTCCGGCGCAGGATCGATCGTATCCTAAAAAATATTTTTTTTAACTAAAAATCTTTTTCAACTTCACCATCGCTCGGTGTTGGGGCCGCTGATCCGCCTTGTCTTCAAAGCTGGTGGTCCGAATCTGTAAATCTCTGAGGCTAATTTGGAAGCTTTTCGGTGCTTGGGTTGGAAAGCTCAGAGCTGCTTCCCGTCAGGTGACGGAAAGCGGGGCCCGTGCGCCCCGATCCAGGGGACTCCTTCGAATGCTGTGAAAACGGCAGCGTCGCGCGTCACTGATCGGCAAACGGCCCCTAACGGATTGCATGATTCAAGGGAGAGAGATGCAATGACGATACATGAAAATGGCGGGTTCGAGACCGCCGTAATGACCGACGAGCAGCGCAAAGCCGTCGCACTAGAATATCTTGTGCGGATGGATCGCGGAGGAGATTTTCTGTCGCTGTTGGATGACCACGCGCGGGTTTCTTTCCCGAAGTGGGGCTTGGCTAAAGGCCGCGAGGAATACACCCAGCTTTTTACGGATCTGATGGGAATTCTGAAATCTGTCGAACACCACAACAGCTACTTTAACTACGTCATTCAGGGCGACATGGTCGTCATTGAGGGCACAACCGCTGGGGTTACTGCCAAGGATATCCCTTGGCGTGCCGGCACTGGCCATGCTGGAAACTGGTGCGACGTGTTCGAGATCCGCGACTTCAAGATCCACCGCCTCGCGATCTACCTCGATCCTGATTACGGCGGCGAGGATACCGATCGTTATCCTTGGCTAAAAGACCGCTAGGCGGCACTGGCCGGGCCAAGATCCAACAGGCCTGGCCTTCACACTTTCCGACTTTTCCCCTGACCCCCGGGCAGGGCCCGTCCGGCGTATCCGGGGGGGTCCTTCGAAGGGCGGCAGGGTCACACAAAACGGAGGACATTATGACGAAAGAAAACAAAAAACACACCGCAACCATCGGGCGCCGCCAGTTCCTGGCCGCCGGGTCGGCCGCCGGGGCCGCCATGATTGGCGGATCGCAGGCCGAGGCGCAGCCGCTTCGCGCAAGCGATACCCAATTCGACGAAACCCGCGACATGATCTGCGTCGGCGCTGGTGCTGGCGGGTTGACCAGCGCACTTTTCGGCAAGTGGAACGGCAACGACGTGCTGGTGCTGGAAAAAGCGCGCACGCCCGGCGGCACCACGCAGAAATCCGCCTTCTGGTACTGGGTTCCGAATAACACGCCCCTGCGCAACGCGGGCCTGACCGACCCGCGGGAAGACTTCATGCGTTACGCCGCGCGGATCAGCTATCCGCAGAGCTATAACGCCGATGACCCCAAACTGGGCCTGACCGACTGGCAGTTCGAAATGATCGGCGCAGTCTGGGACAGCGGCTCGGACGCGGCAGACCTGCTGGACGAACGAGGGGCGCTCAAGTATCGGCACCTCGATTTCGCCCCGGACTACTTTGCTGAACTGCCTGAGAACAAAACACCCAAGGGACGCGTGCTCTATCCACTGGAGGGCAACGATCTCGGCTCCAACGGCGGTGCCGCTGCGATCGCTTCGCTGCTGAGGTCCTGCGCCGAAGAGGATATCGAAGTGCGCACTCGAAACCGGGTGACGACGCTGGTCTTCGACGATGCGGGTGCCGTTGTTGGCGTGCAGGTCGAGACTCCCGAAGGAGTGCGGGTGATCGGCGCCAGAAAGGCTGTCATCTTTGCCAGCGGTGGCTACACACACAACCCGGTCATGCGGCAAAACTTTTTGTCGGTACCGATTTTTGGCGGCTGCGCGGCCCTGTCAAACGAAGGTGACTTTATCAATATCGCAAGCAGCTCCGGGGCGGCGCTGGGCAATCTCAACTACGCTTGGTTCTGCCCCATTCCGCTGGAAAAGGCCGTTGCGAAGGACCCTTCGATCAGCGGCATCTTTACGGTGACAGGCGATTCAATGATCTTCGTCAACAAATACGGCCATCGTACCCTGAACGAAAAGTTGCAGTACAACGAACTGGCGCAGCAGTTCTTCCGTTGGGACGGCGCCAAAGCCGAGATGCCGGACCTTGTGCAGATCATGGTCTGGGACCAGCACGCGCAGGACAACTGCGCAAGCTCAGATTTTGGCGGGCTTATCACGCCTGAAGGTGGCGACAACCGACATGTTATCAAGGGCGAAACCCTGGAAGAACTGAGCGCGGCGACGGAAGAACGGCTGGCACAATTCGCCGGCAACACTGGTGGCATTTCTCTTGCGGAGGATTTCACCGCAAACCTGAAAAGCTCGATCGAGCGTTTCAATGGCTTTGCCGCCGCGGGAAAGGACGAGGACTTCGCGCGGGGCGAACGGCAGGTGGAACTGTTGTTTACCGGACCAGTCGGCGAGGATGCCAATCCGGACAACCCAACGATGCACCCGATCTCGGACAACGGCCCCTATTACGCGGCGTTGGTTGTTGGTGGCACGCTCGACACCAAAGGCGGGCCGGTAACAAACAGCCACGGACAGGTACTTGATACCGAGGGCACACCCATCGTGGGGCTTTACGGATGCGGGAATTGCGTGGCCTCGCCGACCGGGCGGGCCTATTGGTCGGGCGGCGGAACGTTGGGGCCGCTTTTGGCGTTCTCCTACCGGGCTTCGATCCAAGCCAACAAAGAGCCCGTGCGGCAATTATGAAACAGCCAATCCGCGCCCCTGCCGGGGTGCGGATTGCTCCTTATTTCCCGATTCCGGAGTTACACATCATGAAATCGACCCTTTTAACCGTCATGACCGCGACACTCTTTGCCTCCGCGACCTGGGCCGAAGATATGGCCCCCCCCGACATCGAGACCGGGCGCACGCTCTACTTCGAGGTCTGTGCATCCTGCCACGGCAGCACCGGCGCGGGCGGTGCAGGCCCTGATCTGCGTCCAGCCGCGGAAGCCTTCGACATTGATGGCTTTGTTTTCTTCATCCAAAACCCGCCAGACAGCATGCCCAGTTTCGCTTCGGCACTGAGCGAGAAGGAAATGCGCGACATCGCTTCCTTTGTCGCATCGCTTGCGCCGATGTAGTGCACGGCGGCTTCTTTGCCCCTGAAAGCAGAACCGTTTTAAATTGGCAATTTTCCGGTTCTGTTTTTGGCGAGCCGAAGAGCCCGTCGAAACACGTTATGACGACAGGCACGTTGTATCCGATGGCGCCGCTGGCCCGACGGACCGGCGATGTCTTTAGGGCTCTATTTCTTTATTTAAGATGAAATCTGATGGAAGATCAGGCCCCCAAAGGTAAATGGAATCCTCTGGCGGGTAGTCTCCTGCCTCCCAATCACAATCCACGGGGATATAATCAATATCGGATGAGTATTCTGAATAGCTTCCCCAAGGGTCGGTAACATAGTGAAAGTAATTGGATCCAAGAACATGACGCCCAAGACCCCAGCCCTTCGAATAACCCTTATCGGCCATCTGCATCGCGCCTTTACCGATATCGTTAATCGTTGGCACATCCCATGAGCAGTGGTGCAGACCCGGAGCAGTTGATTTGGCAAAAGCGATGAGGTGATGATCGGAACCGTGAATACCGTGCATGAAACAGATGCCGTCGCCGGACCTGTCCGAAAGCCTTAACCCCAGCACGCGTGAATAAAACTCGATCGCTTTTGTAACGTCCGCCGTGAATATGAGGACATGCGCAAGCCGATGTGGCCTGACCTGTTCCACCTGACTTCGTCGCATCGAACCCATTTCGCCGCCCGGGACGCTTTCCATGGTGAAATCGGACTTTTCGTCAGGTGACGTCTTTTCGGCCACCTTTATTTCAATGGTGACTCCGTTGTGATCCTGAAACCAGATTCCATTGCTGTCGTATCCAGGCGGAGGGTCCATAAGCTTGACACCCTGTTTCTCGGCGCGCCGTTTCATTGGCTCAAAATCTTCTTCGAAGACGCCAAAGCTAAGAAAGTTCAGCTTCTTGCGCGCGCCTTCCCCGATAGAAGCCCACCGATGCTCAGAGCCAAAGGTATAAAGCCCAAGGCCATTCCCCTCTTCCCTCACATCAAGACCAAACGTGGTATAAAATTCCTCTGCAACCTTCAAATCCGGAACAGCCATATTGAACGTGTCCATTGAATGGGCACCCAGGTCACCCGGCCGCTTGTTCACACCGATTTTTCCAACAATAGCTGTCATAGATCTGTCCTTTCAGAGGTGAAGATCACGCGTCGCCGAAGGGGGAACAATGTCAGGCCCAATCGGTCCCGCAAAAGCCCCCAAAGGCCTTGCGGCGCAAATATCATTACGACGATACCCGCAGCGCCAAGCGCGACGAGATACCAGCTGCCGAAATCGGCAAGGAAATTCTGCAACACGAAGAAAACAATAACGCCAAGGATTGGTCCCTCGAGCGTTCCTATACCTCCGATTACGACAACGAAGATTACGAATGCCGTCCAATCCGTCACACTGAATGCAGCGCCGGGCGATATGCGCGCGGTCTGCAAAAAGATGAGAGCGCCAACCATACCCGCGCCAAAGGCCGAGATGAGGTACGTCATCCACTTGATAGCTGAGGCGTTAATTCCAACCGATCTAGCTGCCTCAGCATTGTCTTTGACAGCTGTTAGGCCCAATCCAATTCGACGCCGCATAAGCACATAGATTGCTGTCATCAAAGCAACCGCGAGGATTAATGCGATCCAGTAGAGTATGATGTCACGCGCAGCGGAGCCACTAACATCGAAAAGGGCCCGGACCCAATCTGTCCCTGGCATGCTACGCACCGTGTCGCGTGGCAACGATGTGCCCGTTCCCCCGCCCACAGCCTTCCACTGTGCAACAGACAAACGAGCGACCTCGGCTAGGACCCAAGATCCAATCGCGAAATAGGCCCCGTCCAGACGAAACAGAAAGAATGCAAAGGGTATTGCAAAGAGAAGCGCAACGACGCCGCCCATCAAGATCGAAAGAAGCGGATCAAAACCATACAGCCCGACGACTGCGAAAAGTGTATAGGCACCGAGCCCGACAAAGGCCTGTTGGCCGACTGAAACCAACCCGCCATACCCAGCGAGAAGGTTCCAACATTGCGCGAGCGCCAGAAGCGTCAGTATCGCAAACATGTCCTTGATAATGCCGCGCGACACAAATGCGGGCAGAAACACTGCCGCAATAATAGCAGCGAACGCAAACACCAGAAAAACTCGGCTGCTGCGGGTCGCGATTTCTATGCGTGCATTGTGCGTCATTGTTTTGGCATCAAACCTCTCGGACGGATCAGCAGGACGATCAGAAAGGCCACATGGCCCGCCAGAATCTGCCATTCCGGATTAAGGGCGGCTCCGACTGTCTGACTCACGCCAATAATCATTCCCCCAATGAGCGTTCCCCAGAGATTCCCGAGGCCGCCAATGATGACTGCTTCAAATGCATACAACAGTCGTGCCGGGCCTGTTGTGGGATCAAAGTTCGCACGCATGCCGAGGTACAGCGCGGCGATCGTCACGATGACGAGCGCAAGGCCAGTGGCTAATGCGAAGATTCTATTCGGCTTGATGCCCATCAAGCTTGCTGTTGTTGGATCATCTGAAACAGCACGGAATGCCCGCCCAAGCGCTGTGCGGTAAAATATCCAGTTGAGAATTAGGATAACCGCTATCGCCGAGCCAAACGTCAAAAGTGGCAAGAGACCAAGGGAGGTAACGCCTATATCCACCGATGCGGTTTCCAATACCCCCACGGGGATACGTTGGCTGTCCGCCGAAAAGGTTTCAAGCAACAGGTTTTGGAGGATCACCGATAACCCGAAAGTAACCAGGAGCGGTGGAAGGATATTATGGCCAAGGACCCGGTTCAGCACCGCGAGCTGCAGAACCCAACCGACACCAAACATCAACGGCGCTGCGATGAGGGCGGATAAGAAAGGATTCAGCCCAAAAACACTCACCCCAACAAGGATAAGATAACCTGCGAAAACGATAAGGTCGCCGTGTGCAAGGTTCACAAGCCGCATGATACCGAAGATCAGCGACAGCCCAGAGGCAAAAAGTGCATAGAGACCGCCAAGAAGAACACCTTGTATTATGGTATCTATGCCAATCATGCCGCGGCTCCGAAATAGGCTTCGTGAACGACGCTCCGGCTAAGATCAGCAGGGGCACCTTCCAGCGAAACTTTGCCTTCGATCATGCAGTAAACATAAGAAGCCACGCGCATGGCCTGGGCGATGTCCTGTTCGACAATGATCGCGCCAGTTCCCTGTGACAGGATCTTTGGCATAGCCGCATAAATCTCTCTGATGACGATAGGGGCAAGACCAAGGCTGATTTCATCAAACAACAGCACCTCCGGGTTCGACATAAGTGCCCGCCCGATCGCAATCATCTGTTGCTGTCCGCCTGATAAGGCGGTGGCGGGCCGCGATCTAAATTCGCTAAGGATCGGGAACAAAGCGTACACAGAATGCAGGTTCCAAGGCCCAGAGCCTTTTCGACGATCAGCACCGACTAAAAGGTTCTCTTCAACTGACAGCGACGGGAAAAGCCTGCGCCCTTCCGGCACCATCGCGATCCCGCGTTGCATGATGTTGCTTGCCGGTAAGTCGCCGATCGGTTTTCCCTTGAAAACAACTTGTTCAGGCGCGTTCTGCAGAACCCCTGAGATCGATCGCATCAATGTTGTTTTTCCCGCGCCATTTGCCCCGATAATTGAGACAATCTGCCCCGGCTCAAGCGAAATATTGACGCCGAAAAGCGCACGGAAATCGCCGTAGCTGGCTGTCAGATCCTGGGTTTGCAAGATCATGAGTCTGCCCCCAGGTAAATCTCGCGAACTGCGTCACTGCCCATGACTTCGGTGGGATTGCCCTGCGCGATGACCTTGCCAAAATCCAACACCGCAAGACGTTGCACAACAGCCGTCAGCGCATGCAAAACATGTTCGATCCAGATGATCGTCACCCCTTGGGCATTCACGCTGCGGATTGTATCCGTAAGGGCCACGCATTCACCGTCGGTTAAGCCACCGGCGATTTCATCTAGCAGCAACAGATCTGGCTGCGTTGCGAGGGCACGCGCCATTTCCAGCCTTTTGCGGTTGAGAAGCGGTAATCCAGCCGCAGGTGTATTCACAACGGCCATGAGTTCGGTCGTTTCAAGAATTTCCAGACAATCCTGCGCAACATCTTGCTCGGATGCGTTGCGCCCGAAAGAGGCGGCCGCAAGCAGGTTTTCGAAAACCGTGAGGGACCCAAACGGTTGAGGCACTTGAAAGCTGCGCCCAATCCCGGCGTGGATACGCCGGTTGGCGGGCACCTTGGTGATGTCTTGGTCTTTGAAGGTGATTTTTCCTTCATCCGGGCGAAGGTTTCCGGTGATGAGGTTGAACAGGGTGGATTTCCCAGCCCCGTTCGGCCCGACAATGCCAAGCGCCTCACCTTTAGGCACCTCTAAGCTGACTTTGTCAGCAACAGTTAATGCACCGAAGGATTTGCTCACGTCTGCCAGCTTCAAGAATGCCATTTGCTCAGATCCCGCTCATGTCAGCGTCTCGAAAGCGCCACCAGTTGGGATATTGGGTGCATCGCTGTTCTCGACGACGACCAGTTCAAACGAGCCATCTTCGCGACGCCGCCATTGACCTCCGGTAAGTAAGGTCTTGGTTACGTTTGCCGCTGCAAAAGGTGGAACGCCCGCGCCGTCAAAGGCAACGCGACCGATGATCGTTTCGAGGTTGGTCGCCGCGATCGCCTCTGCGATCGCCTCTCCGTCACCTGTTGACGCCGTGCGGCCCATGACATCAGCCGCCATCTCAAAGAGCGAATGTACGAAACCAATTGGCTGTGTCCAAGGACGGTTGGTTTCGGTTGAAAATGCCTCGGCCAACTCGGCCGCTGACTGTCCTGAAACGGAGGACGAGAACGGGTGCGTTGGTGTCCACCAGACTTCAGAGCTAAGATTATGCGCGCCCTCGCCCAAGGCCTCTACAGTCGGTGGAAAGAGGATTGCCTTGGCAACCGTGACGGCCTTGGGCGCATAGCCTTGCTGCTTGGCTTGGTTCCAGAAGGTCGTGAAATCAGGCGGTATGATTACGCCGGTTACGATATCGGCGTTGTCCCCTTTAAATGCGTTGATCTGCGCGCTGAAATCATCGGTGAGGTTCTGGAACCTGCCTGGATCAAGCAGGTTATAGCCCGCGGCCTCCAAACCGGGCCGCAGTCCGACAGTCGGATCACCCCATGCGTTGCCATCTGCGTCATTCGGGAAAAGGCCACCAACACGCTGATTGGTGTCCAGCTGCCCCCACATCGCCGTGAAAACATTGATGATGTCCTCTAGCCCCCAGAAATAGTGGAATGAAAAATCGAATGGCTGCCATGACCCTGGATCCGTTGGATTGCCCTGTTGTCCGATGAACCAAGGTTGCCAAGGCGCCAATGTCGAAATGCACGCGACACCTTCTAACTCACATGTGGTTGTAACAGGATTGGTCGTCTCAGGGGTTGAACCGACAAGCATGAGCTCCACTTCGTCATCGACGATCAATTCCTGGGCGACTTCGGCTGCGCGGTTTGGGTTGGATTGACTATCCTTAACAATGACCTCGAACTCACTCCCGATGTCCGTCCCTAGGAACAGGTCAATGTTGAAAGCGTCGCTTTCCGAAAAGGCGGCAAGGGGCCCGGTTTGCGGGCTTACATAGCCCAGCTTGATCTTCCGGCCCTGTGCGATCGCCGGTGCAGCAAGCACCGCCGATGCGGCAGCCGTCGTTTTAAGCAGCTTTCTGCGCGTAATCATTTTGTTCCTCCCTGATGATGATGGTCGTTCAGACGAAGCCCTGTTTAGTTGGCCAAGATTTGCCTCATCGCTTTGCCCAGATCGCCTTCAGGATCTGACGTCATCGTGGACGCGCGCCATGCGACGTAGCCGTCGGGGCGCACAAGAACGCATCCATCTTCGGCAATTTCGCTCGCGTGGTACCAATCAGCGAAGATGTCGTAGGCATCACAGCCCTCTGGCCCGATCGTCACGGCATCGATCCCGTGCGATTGTGCCGCATTCACCCAGCCGTCACCGCCAAGGCCCGTCAGGACGGTAAATTCACCTTTCCCAACAAGATCTTTTGTCGAGATTTGTTTGCCATTCCTACTTACCCAAACATGCGGGAGCCGGGCCCCGGGCCAAGTCGTTGGATGGTAATAAAGCTCTGCGTCGCGCGTATATTCGGGCTCGGTCGTGCCGTCGGCCACGACCGCAGTTGAAGCATAGCGGTTATTGAGCTCTACCCCATGTGCATTGAACTCATAATTCTTTTGGCGAATTGCTTTGTAGAGGCTCTCGCGCTGTTTGGCGCCGTCTTCGGTTGCTTCTTTGCGGGCTTCCATTGCGGCCTCAGGATTATCGGTTCCGATCAATCCAAGCGCCTCAAAGATGGGCGGGTAGTCCCCAATGGATTTATTGGCGCGCTTCACGATCTTCTGCGCAACTGGGGCGCGCTCATCTTGATACGTGTCCAAAAGTCCGTCGCCGGCCTCGCCTTTCAGAACAGCCGCCAATTTCCATGCGAGGTTTTGCGCATCTTGGATCGACGTATTCGAGCCCAAGCCGTTCAACGGAGGATGGCGATGAATTGCGTCCCCCATGCAAAAGACCCGCCCCGCCGAAAGTTGGGTGGCCCACATCTCATTCACTGTCCACGTCGATGTCGATCTGATTTTGACGTCGATGGTATCGTCGCCCACCAATTGGTGCACGATCTTGATGGCTTCCTCATCAGTCAGCTTCATCTCACCTTGCGAAATGTCATAGCCCCAAATGGCCAGCCATTCGTTCCAGGGGCGAACCATCCGCACGACCCCTGCCCCGATGCCGCCGATTTCGGCCCCGGGCTGCAAAACCCAGTACAAAACAGAGGGTCGGTGTGCGACGTATTTGCTAAGGTCGGCGTCGAATAAAATATTCATTGACCCCGACAGCCCCATTTCGCCATCCAGCGGGAGGCCAAGGTCTTCAACGACCTGACTGCGCGCACCATCGGCACCAATCAGATATTTGGCGCGGATCTCAAAAATCTCACCGTTTAGCCGATCTTTGATCTTCGCAGTCACACCATCTTCATCTTGCTCAAGTGAAACATATTCACTGTTGAACATGATTTTGCTGCCCCGTTGGCCGGCGCATTCCAGCAGCATCGGTTCAAGGTACGTTTGCGGCAGGTCACACATTTCGCAGGGGCTGGCGAGATCGTAATCTGCCTTGCGCTTTGGGTGATTACCCCAAGACAAGACCCGACCGAACTCCTCCCCGGCAAGCGAATAGCAGAAGGTATTATTGCCCATATGGCCCTGACCCACTGCATGTTTAAGCGCTACGTCTTCTATGCCAAGGTCGCGAAAAACTTCCATCGTTGCTTGGTTTGTGATGTGCGCCCGGGGTGTGTCAGACAACCAACCATATTTCTCCACCACGATATTCTTGATGCCATAGGAAGAAAGCAGCGACGCTGACGTGAGGCCTGCAGGACCGGTTCCGACAATAAGAACTTCGGTGTCAAATTGCGCCATTGCTTACACCTCTACGATCGAATTGCGTAGAAGCCCGATGCCCTCAATTTCAACCTCGCAAACATCGCCGTGCTGCATGAGCAACTTCGGCTCACGTGCCCAACCGATACCGGCGGGTGTTCCCGTTACGATAATATCCCCTGGCGCAAGCGTGATGGCTTCCGAAATGATATGGATACAGTCAGCTACGCTAAAGATCATATCGGCTGTTGTTGCGCTCTGAACGACTTCACCATTTAGCCGCGTCTGCAGCAAAAGACCGGACCCGCCGGATGGAAGTTCATCAGCCGTGACAAAGGCAGGCCCAAAACCTCCAGTATCGTCGAAGGTTTTACCGACTGTCCACTGAGGCGACTTGAACTGGTATTCGCGCACAGAGCCGTCGTTGAAGACAGAGTAACCAGCGACATGTTTAAGCGCATCGTCCTTAGATATACTGCGGCCACCGGTACCAATAATTGCGACCATCTCTCCCTCGTAGTCGAAGGAGTTTGAGAAAGATGGCTTAACCAACGGTTGGTCATGACCAACAAGTGACGTGTCAAAGCGGTTGAAAAGTGTGGGATAATCTGGCTGCTCGTAGCGGCTTTCAGTTGTGTGATCTGAATAGTTCAAACCAACGCAAATGATTTTCCCGGGATGTGGAAGCGGCGGAAGAAACTTGATTTCGTTCCTGTCAATCTCTGGCGCCTCATTGAGGATTGCACCCAAGCCATCCAATTCACCGGCAGCTAAAGCGCCCTCAAGCCCGCCAGTTGGCAAGTTTGCCAAAGCTTTCCCTCTAAGTGTCCCGTTCTCTTCGAGCGCGAGACCCGCCACGCCATTAGCTTCATAGCGACTAAATCGCATAGCTGCTCCTCCCTCAATCTATGTCAATTGATGTAAACGCAAAAAAAACTTTTTTTGCAAGAAAAAATTTTGTTGTTGGTTTTACAGTTATTGCTTAAACGGTGATTATGGTTGTTACAGCTACATATGACGGGCCCGAACGAAGCACCCAAAAGAGCCAACTTGAACGCGCCTACGAAGCGCTTCAGTTGGCGATCGTGTCTTGTGAAATTGCTCCAGAATCCAAAATTCGTATTGCTGAAGTTTGCGAAATCTATGGTTTCAGCACGGGGTCTGTCCGGGAAGCGCTATCGCGCCTAACAGCTGACGGGTTTGTTGTCGCCGAGCCCCAAAAAGGGTTTCGTGCCGCTCCGATTTCCATTGACGATTTGAAGGAGCTCACCGAGAGCCGCATTGAGGTTGAGCGGCTCTGTCTAAAGCTTTCCATTGAAAAGGGCGATGTGAGTTGGGAAGGCAAAGTGCTGGTTGCACATCACGGCCTTCAGCGAATCCCTATCCGGCTAAAGGATCAAGGCAATAAACTTAATCCTGCCTGGGCCGCACAGCACGAAGAATTCCACCTCGCCCTGGCGGCTGGCTGCCAAAACAGGTGGCTTATGCGACTTCGACAGACTCTGTACCAGCAGTCGGAACGCTATAGGCAAATGTCCGTCCCGCTCGAAAGCCAGCAGCGTGACATTGAAAAAGAACATAAGGATCTTTGCGACGCTGCTTTAGACAGAGACATTCCACGAGCATCTTTAGTGCTGCAATCGCATTTGGAAAAAACGACAGAAATCATCCTCAACGGACTCTGGCCAGAGCTTATCCCGTAAAGGGAGCAACCGGCCAGCATTCAAGTTTCCAATCTGGCCACAGAAATTTGGACCAGTCGCTAGCAACTGTAAGTTTCAGAATAGAACCTCCGCAACCAGCATGCTTTTGATACGTTTACGAGCGGCGAGCGTGATTTCGGCCGGATTTCGGTGACGTGCTCACGTCACCGCCAGTTTTGAGGAAAAACATCATCGAGATGATCAGTTATTTTGCAAGCCAATCGAGAATGAGAGCATTCGTTTCCTTTGGCAACTCCTGTTGAATCCAGTGCCCGCAAGGGAGGCTTTCGACGTCTACATTGGGTACAAAATGTGAAAGCGCTTCGAACGTTGGAATAATGTCGTAATCCCCATAAAGCATCAATGCAGGCGAGTTCACGATTGGATCAAAGTCGGCCAGAATTTTCCAGTTTCGATCTAGGTTTCTATACCAATTGATCCCGCCCGAAAATCCAGATTCTTGGAAGGATCTCACAAAGATTGAAAGATCTTCATCCGTCATGACGGGATCTCCCGTCGGGGCTTCTGTCTGCGCAAGATTGATGAGCATCATGCCAGGGGCTGGCGGCACGGGCGGTAGGTTCTTGCGATAAAGGTTGCGCAAGAACTGCTCAACATTCAGGTCCAAGATCGCTTCAGCGACTCCCGGCTGTCGGTTAAAGTGGACCATATAATGATCTGCGCCGAACGCGCTCTCCAAGAACTCGGTCCACGGAACTTTCGTGCGCGGTTGATATGGTAATGCCAGATTGATGATCCTCCGGACACAAGCAGGATGCATTTGCGCCAGACACCAGACAATGTTTGCGCCCCAATCATGCCCCACAAAAATCGCGTCATCGTATCCATAGTGGTTAAGCAGCCCCACAAGATCACCAGTGAGACATGTAATGTCATATTCGGTGACGGACTCTGGTCGGGAAGAGTTACCAAAGCCACGTTGGTTGGGCACGATGACATGGTAGCCAGCAGCAACAAGTGCTGGAATCTGGTGTCGCCACGAGTACGCATGTTCAGGCCAACCATGGCAGAGAACGATTGGGTTTCCAGCGTTTTGGGCACCTGCCTCAAAAACCTCAAGAGTTATCCCATTCACTGCAAGCGCCTGTGGCAGAGGGAAGCTTTTTTGGTGTGTCATCTGGTTTGTTCTCTACCTAAATTTCCAAAGGCATTAAAATGTTTAGCCTGTCATCCCGAGATTTTGACCAGCGGACGCCGACACCATTTTATGTTCCGTTCCTTCAGGCAGCGCAACTGCGTCCAAACAGAAGCAGGCGTCGTTACCTGTGAAAGGTTCTGTTGCTCACATCGGCTGATGGCCGGGGTTTGGGTAAACGATACGCAGAGCTGTCGTTGACGCGCCAATTGTGCCACGTTTTATTTGACGATTTGAAGCACGTCTTTGAAGCGTTCATGTCGAGATGATCGAAGCCATTCGAAAATGACCATCTCAGTTGTAACGAGATCGGCTCCGTGCCTCGCCATTCGGTTCAAGGCCGCTTTCCTGTTAGCTGGTTCCCGGGACCCCACGGCGTCGCTGACGACCACGACTTCCCGACCTTGGGACATGAGGCCCAAGACTGTCTGGGTGACGCACACATGAGCTTCGCACCCAACTACGACTACTTTCGCGGGGTCCGAAACGATGTTTAGAAAGCCAGAGGCTTCACACGCGTCGAACGTTTCTTTGGCAACTACTTTGGCGTGTTCCGTCTTTAATTCGGGCACCGTGGCGCCCAGACCATCAGGATTCTGTTCAGTAGCAATCGTCGGCACGTTCAACAGTTTTGATACCTCAAGAAGCTTATTTGCATTGGCTATCACTTCTGCTTTGTTGGATATGGCAGGCATCAGGCGCTTCTGGATATCAATAACCAGAAGGACTGAAGGCGATAGCTGCATTTTCATTGCGGTATCCTTGTTTCAATCTCACGCAGTTTGCTTTCGACAAAAGCTTCCATGAGGGCCTCCGGCGCTGCATTAAACATCTTGATCCGGCCGGTATGGAGAAGCAGCAGCAAACCTGTAGCATGAGCGAAAATGCCGACCATAATGAGATCGGCTTCCTGCTGCGACACTCCGAGTTCCGCTGCCGCCGCCGCGATTGGTCGCAAGGCGTTGTCCAGAGCCTTGTTTAGTTCTGTATCGGTCTCCTTGCTCAACCCGGCAGGTTTCATGCCGCCCCTGAAAAGATAAAACCCCAGGTCGAGTTCCCGGGCATTGCGAGCGTAATAGTGGTAGAAGGCCATGGCCGCCGTATGGAGACTGCACCGCGGCTGGTTGAGTTCCGAAACTGCGCGGGAAACTTCGGACTGCAGAGAAAGCAGCGATGATCGCAGCAGATCCGCATAGATGGCTTCTTTCGATGGAAAGTGAAAATACAGCGCAGCGGGGGTGTAACCAGCCTTTGCGGCAATCGCGCGCAGGCTGGCTCCTTCCAAGCCTTCTGATGCAAAAACCTCTTTCGCAGCGCCGAGGATGAGTTGGCGCTTGCCTTCCGCAAGAACTCGTTTTCGCGATATTTTTTGGTCAGTCATACTATCCTCGCGGAAATCACTTGACGAAAGTTCTAACAGTGTTCGATAAATCTGGCAAGAATCAAACACTGTTCGTTTTTTCTTACAGGGAATTAAATATGCTGATGACCGCATTGGACTACCGGGACTCGCTGAGGGCCTACTCGCCACGGGTTTTCATCAACGGGACTCGCGTTGAAAGCGTGGCTGACGAGCCCCTGCTGGAGCCGGGCATCAACGCCGTGGGCGTGACCTACGACTTTGCGCACCGTCCCGAGCACAAGAAACTCATGACGGCTGTGCAATCGACTAGCAGGCAGACGGTGAACCGCATGCTGCATATCAACACGACGTCGGACGACCTTCTAATGAAGCTCGAAGCCGTTCGCCTTGTATGCAAGGTCTCAGGCTGTGCGCAGCGCTATCTCAGCCATGATGCGCTGAATGGGATCCATCAGGCAGCACATCGCACAGATGCCAATCACGGCACCGATTATTCGCAGCGCTTCCTCGCATATCTTCATGATGTGCAGGAACGCGACCTCACCCTTGGTGTTGCGATGACGGACGCGAAGGGCGATCGGTCGAAACGCCCGGGACAGCAGGCCAACCTGAATGTTTACGTGCACATCAAAGAGCGGCGACCGGATGGTATTGTGATTTCCGGGACCAAAGCCATCGTTACCGGTGCACCTTACATGCACGAGTTTCTTGTAATGCCGTGCCGCACACATACAAAAGAAGATGCAGATTTTGCAGTATGTTGTGCTGTACCCTGCGATGCTCCGGGTGTGACGATCGTCGCCCGTCCAGCCGGTCGACCCGGAGAAGCAGTTGCCAAATTTTCAGCCAGGTATGGGCAGTCGACCGGAGTTGTGATCTTTGAGGACGTTTTCGTCCCGCACGACCGTGTCTTCCTTGCTGGCGAATACGAAGAAGGCGGGTTTATGACCACCTCCTACGCAAACCATCACAGGCATTCCTGTATCGGTGCCCGCGCCGGTTTCGGAGACCTGCTCATCGGTGCTGGTGCCCTAATGGTCGATGCCAACGGGCTGGACGCGGATCGGCATGGCCATATCCGTGAGGCGATGGTCGACCTAATAACCATTACCGAAAGCTTCTACGCCTGTGGAGTCGCTGCGTCAGTCTACTTCGAAAACGACCCGGCGGGATCGGTGATGCCTGATGCAGTATTTTCCAATGTCGGAAAACTGCTGCTGGCCACGAAAATCTACGACATGCACAAGGTCGCGCACTATGTCTCAGGCGGCCTTATCGTAGCACTGCCAGGACCCGACGAAGACCATAACCCCGAGACAAAAGCTTCCCTCTCGGCTGTTCTTGGCGGTCGAGCCGATATTCCGGTGGAGCGTCGGATGGATGTCTCGCGGATGATCGAAGATCTGACTGTTTCCAATCAGGGCGGCTGGTACTCCGTAATTTCGTTGCACGGAGGCGGGTCTCCAGAAGCAATGAAACGTGAAATCTGGCGGAATTATCCGGTTGCGGAGCGCAAGGAACTGGTCACGGACCTGATGGATCGCGGTGTCCTGGCCGAGGGACGCAAGGTGACCCGCCAGCCGGGACGTTGCTGCGATACGGGCTGCCAGCCGCCCGCCGCCGTGACGAGTCCGGAAGCCGTTCCAGCAAAATAGAATTGGCCGGCAAAAACAGGGCGGCGTGAAATGACGCTGCCCTATCCCAACTCACGCAATTTCACAGGAGTAGCACCGAGGATGAACAGCATCTATCGGGAAGAATACGCAAATTGGCAGCAGGACAAATTCGCCTACTGAGCAGGGATAAGCGCTTTCGCTGACTGGTTTAGGAAACCAAAGACGGTCTTTGATGAACAGTCCGGTAACGGCGTCGAAGGCATCTGCGACCTATGACGATTTGCATCGCGAAGTATTGGCCTTCGCATTGACCCTCCTCCGACATGGGGTTGGAAGGTGCGAGCGCCTGAGCGCGAGCGATCCGTCCGGTTCGTGGCAATAAGGCACGGTCGAGAACACCAATCGAAGGGTCCGAAGATGGTTTCCCCGCAAACGCGACATCAGGACGATCACAGACGAAGATATGAAGGTGATCTGTGATCGGTTGAACAACACCCCTCGCAAATGCCCCGGATGGAAGACCCCCGCTGAAGTCTTCCGCGAAAAGATGATGGAGGAAATCGGACACCCCTCTACCCTCAATGCCAATAGGAGCCGCGGTTCAAGTATCGCTCGCATATTATCGTAGGTATGCTGAACCATGTCCCATAGGGTCCATCGGCATAGAAGTCTCGGTTCGGCGTCGACAGGCAAGCGCCCAAATCTGCGGCCACTTGCTTCCTGCTCAGCCCGCTCGTCAGCGCGATACGCACCCCATCAGCTCGAAATTCGTCAGTCCGTTTCAGCCCCATAGTTCGTCTCTTTTGATGCAATAAATGCTGTCAAAGGAGCGGCATCAAACCGCGACAGGTCCAGTCGCTCTGTAAGTCTCGCGGCTACCCAGTGCCGGCCAGCTCTGTCCACAGATCGGCATACGCCCTGAGCGGGTCCAAAGGCGAAGCTGTCTCAAATTTGTCCAGCTTAGGAGGAAACGCATCACTGCCGAGCAACATGGCCGCGCCTATGCTCGTTCCTGTGACGGCCGCATTCGTTAGGACAGGACGTCCCGTAACAGCATGCAACATAGAAAGAAAATCGGGGTTCCTAGCGAAAGGCCCTTCCACGATCGTGGGGCCAGCCCCACCGACGAGTTTCAGACAAGTGCCTGTCATCAAGGCAAGATAGAACGAAAGCGCGGCCGACCGTTGGCCCGTTGCGAACGCAGGCTCACCGCCGTACCATTGCATCTGCCGCCCCTGAAACGGGCCAGAACCGGTTTCGACTGATGGCAACAGCATGCGAGGCCCATTCAGCACAACGAGCATGTCTTGTTCAGTTGGTTCGACCCGTTGGCCCTGTTGTATCACTTCGAATTCACGTCCACCCATAAAGCGCGCACTGGCCACGGCTTGTTCGTAAGCGTTGACGTTGACGAGAGTATCGCGAGCCGGGTCGAGTGTGGCCGCAACACCCGTTTTCATTGACATGGCGATCACCCACGTCCCAGTTGACACCACCGAGACTGGCCCGTCCCGCGACACAACGTGCGGATAGAGTGAGGCGTTAGAGTCGTGGATGCCGACGCAAACTGGGGTATCGGGCGCAAGCCCGGTGGCCTTTGCTATCTCTGGCAAAATCGGCCCCAAGATGTCGCTTGGGCGGCGAACCGGTGCAATCTTGTCGCGAATGCCGAGCGTCTCTGGTAGATCGGAGAACGTCCCGTCGTAGGGGTTCCACAGGTCGGTATGGCAGCCGATGGATGTTACATCCGTCGCCGCAACGCCTGTCAGGCGGTGCCCCCAGTATTGCGGGTAGGTCACGATTTGCGCGGTTCGGCTTTTGAGGGTCGGATCGCTTGTAAAAAGCCAGTGCAGCTGTGCGCCAATGTTCAGACCGCTCGCAAGTTTGGGCGATCCGGTTTTTGAAAAATCGGGTTTGATCGCATCGTAGGCATTAACGGTCTCGGCAGGATAGGTGTGTTCGTAGTCAAGGATGGGCGCAGCAAGGGCGCCATTCGAGTCTAGCAGCGCCGCACAGGCCCCGTGGGTGGTCACGGAAATCGCGTCGACACGGTGATCTCGATGGAACGTCGCCAACGCATCCAGAAGAAACGCCCAGTGCCCATCGACATCATAATGTGGATATGGCGGGGCGGATTTTACGATGTTCGGGCGCGTGACGACGGCCATTTCTGTCAGGGACGACAAATCGACCAGCGCGAGTTTTGCGTTGGTCTTGCCGATGTCGATGACTGCAATGTGGCGCAGCGCGGTCATGGCATATGAAACAGCGGAGTGAGGGGCGCGGCGACCGGCGAGTTGTCCTCGTTCGTTTCCATGATGTCCCCCATATGGGTCCACCATTTCTGCATGACAGGATGGTCTGGCAAGGCCTCCATCCCGTGATTTTCCGTTCGCGCAAGAACGCCAATGAGGTGGCCCGTCTCCTCGTCCAGATGAATCGAATAGTCGCTGACGCCAGCGTCGTGCAGCAAGTCGACCAAATCGGGCCAGATCGCATCATGGCGACGCTTGTATTCATCGGCCATCCCGTCGTTCAGCCGCATGCGAAAGACGTATCGCTCGCTCATGTCTTGCGCCGTGCGGCCGCCATGGCCCAGAGCCGCGGCAGGGCAATGACCCCGATCAGCAACAGGCCGATGAAGATCGACATGACGATCCCCGGCACGTTTAGCAGGCCCAGCCCGAAGGTCACCAACCCCATGACGAATGCCGCAATGACCACACCAGGGATCGTACCAGACCCGCCAAGGATGTTGACACCGCCAAGAACAACCATTGTCACCACCTCAAGCTCCATTCCTGTCGCAATGCTTGGACGGGTCGACCCAAGGCGCGAGGTCAGACAGACAGCGGCGATGCCGGACATTAGGCCGGTCAAGAGGAACAGGATGAACTTAACGCGTTGCACGCGGATACCGCTGAACAATGCGCCGGTCGGGTTGTTGCCGATGGCATAGACGGCGCGGCCGAAATTGGTCTTGTGCAGCAGCACACCGTAGATGATGGCGATGATTACAAATAGCAGCATCTCGACAGTGAAGACCCAATAGATATAGCCTTGGCCGAACCACGAGAAACTGGCAGGATACCCACGGAAGGCGTCATCGCCGAGGATGATGAAACTGATGCCACGAAACAGGCTCATGGTGCCGATGGTCACTACGATAGACGGCAGGCCAAGAACCGTGACGAAGAAGCCGTTGAACGCCCCGCAGAGCACTCCAACCGTAAGCCCGATGATAACGAGCTCCGACGTGCCTGCCCCGTATTGCAGGGCCAGCCCCATCGCCGTGCTTGCCAGCGCGATGATTGATGCAACAGAAAGGTCGATTTCGCCCGAAATAATCAGCAGCGCCATGGCAAAGGCGATCATTGCCTTCTCGGTAAAGTTGAATGTTGCGTCAGACAGGTTCCACGCGCTCAGAAAATAGGGAGAGGCAAAGCTGTTGATTACGAAGATCGCAATGGCGACCGCCAGCAGCAGGGCCTCCCAGCTTTTGAAGATCCGCGCTGCGCGACTGTTCAGGCGGTCGGGGACGTGGCGTGTTTGGGTTGCGTCCGTCATTGTGTGGCCTCTGCTTCTTTTAGAATGATGCGGCCTTTGTTGCGGCCCGCACGGGCGTTAAAGGCCACGGCAATCAAGATCGCGCTCCCAGAAATGGCGAGCTGCCAGAACGGTGAGATATTTACGACCGGAAGCGCGTTCTTGACGACGCCAAGAAAGATCGCGCCCAGCACCGCGCCGCCGACAGAACCGATCCCGCCAGCAATCGAGATGCCGCCGATGACACAGGCGGCTACGACCTCAAGCTCGAACCCGCCGGCAATATCAACATAGGCCACGGCAAATCGCGACACCCACAGGTATCCGGTCAGGCCCGCCAACGCACCTGAAACCACAAAGGCCCAGAATTGCGTTTTGCCCACGTCGATGCCTGTGTACACGGCCGCATGGGGGTTCCCGCCCACTGCGAAAATGGACCGACCGAACTGCGTGCGCGCCATCATGATCCCGAACAAAATGATCGTGATGATCGCGGCCCAGGACAACACAGGCAGACCCAATAGAACTATGCGGGGGAAGTCGGTGAAGGCTGGTGACATCTCATGAGAATTCACCCATTTGCCGTCTGAAATCAGAAAAATAATACCCCGAAAGATGGTCATCGTGCCGAGGGTCACAACGATCGGCGGGATCGCCAATTTCCAGACCAAAACCCCGTTGATCGCACCCATTACCGCACCAAGCAGAACTGCAATCGCGATGATCACAGGGATCGGCAGGCCCGGCATGGCGACGTTGATCATCGCCACCGCCATACCCGTCAGCGCAAGGTTCGCAGCAACCGAAAGATCAATGCAACGGGTGAGGATCACAACCATCTGACCAAGCGCGAGGATGATCAGCGGGGCAGTATCGTTAAATACATTGGCCAGGTTAGAAGGCGCGACAAAACCGGCAAAGCGGGATGAGATCAGAAGGAGGAGCACCAAGATGGCACCACCCAAAATTGTTTCGCGTGCGGGAATAAAGCGGGTCATGCTGCGGCTCCGTCAGATGTAATGCCCGCTGCGTGGCGCACAAGGGTTTCGGGAGACAGTTCGTCTTTCGTCAGCTCGGCGGCGATACGTCCGTCGCGCATGACGATCACACGATCTGACATGCCGATGATTTCGGGGATTTCAGAGCTAACCATGATGACGGACAGACCCTGAGCGGCCAACTCAGACATGAATTCATGCACCGCTGCCTTGGAGCCGATGTCGATGCCCTTGGTGGGTTCATCCAGAATGATTACCTGAGGCTGGGTCGCAAGCCATTTGGCGATGACAACCTTTTGCTGGTTGCCGCCCGATAGATTGCCCACGTCTTGATCGAGTGATGCTGCGCGAAGGTCAAGACGTTGCGAATACTCGCGCGCCAGCTTGAATTCTTCGGCAAGTTTTAAAAAACCACTTCGGGACGTCTTACCCAAGGATGGCAAAGTAATGTTCTGGAAGATGGGCAAACCAATGATCGCACCCTGTTTTCCGCGATCCTCCGGGACATAGACGATCCCGTTGGATACGGCGTCCGCCGGGGAGCGGATTACCTTGATGTCGCCATTGACCTGACACACGCCCTTGGAGGGTTTGGTGATCCCGAACAAGGCCTGCATAAACTCGGACCGGCCAGCGCCAACAAGGCCGTAGAAGCCTAGTATCTCGCCCTTTTTGAGGGTGAAATTGATGTCGGCGAATTCAGTCGGGTGTTCATATCCCACAATCTTGAGCACTTCGTCGCCAACGTCATGAGTGCTCTGCGGGAATATCTGATCGACGGAACGCCCGACCATCATGGTGACTAGATCTCCTTCGGAGATGTCATTGATCCGGCCGTCGCCAACGAATGCGCCGTCGCGGAAAACCGTGTAACGGTCGGCGATGCGAAAAATTTCATCAAACTTGTGGCTGATGAAAAGGATCGCTTTGCCCTGGGATTTCAGGGTCTCGACCAGCTCATACAGCTCTTCGATTTCTTTGTGAGACAGGGCCGCGGTCGGCTCGTCCATGATAACCACCCGGGCGTCGACAGACAGCGCGCGCGCAATCGCAACGAGGTGTTTGTTCGCAATGCCCAGGTCGCGCAATTGGGTGTGTGAGCTGAAAGGCGCGCCAATGTCGGTTAGCAACTTGGCGGCCGAGCGGTGCATCTCCGCGGTATCGATCAGGCCGAACCGCGTGCGGGGGGCATGGCCGATGTAGATATTCTCTGCCACGGACAGTTCGTCGAATAAGACGGTCTCTTGGTGGATGGCGGTGATGCCCGCTTTTGCCGCATCATTCGGGGAGGCGAAGGAAACAGGGGCGTCATCAATACGGATCGTGCCACCGTTCGGCTGGTAGATGCCTGTGAGGATTTTGACAGTCGTGGATTTTCCTGCGCCATTCTCACCAACAAGGGCAGTCACTTGCCCCGGGTAAAGATCCAGTTTGACCTCATCCAGCGCTTTCACACCGGGAAATGTCTTGGTGATCATGTCCATCGAGACCATGGGGGACTCGTCAGGCGATGTGGTAGGCGCGGGGCGAGTCGACATGCCAATACTCTCTCAGGATTAGGGGTTAGGGTAATTCGGCCCGGCGCTCGTAATGCGCCAGACCGAACCAGGGAGGTGTTTTAGAAGATCGACTTGAACTGGTCGATATTGCTGGCGTCGTAAACAAACGGATCGGCCATAGCGCCCTCGTTGTTTTCATCCAGCGTCAGGTTGCCCATGCGGCCCATCGGGATTTCCGCACCGGGTTCGGCAACAGCACCATTTTGGCTCAGCTCATAGGCCAGCATGGTGGCGGAGTAGCCCAGATCAATCGGGTTCCAGATCGCAAAGGACTGCGATGCACCGGATTCAATGGCACCGGCCATTTCAGACGGCAGACCGAGGCCCGTGACGTTCACTTGGCCGACTTTGCCAGCATCCACGACGGCCTGCGCTGCGGCCACGATGCCAACAGAGGTTGGCGCGATGATCGCATCAAGGTCGGGGTAGGATTGCATAAGGCCCGTGGCCTCGCGGTAGGATTTGTCGGCAAGGTCGTCACCGTAAACCGTCGCCACCACGTCAATGCCGGGATAGTCGCCCATCACCTTGTTCATCTCTTCCATCCAGATGTTCTGGTTGGTGGAGGTTGTGGTTGCAGAAAGCAAAGCCACTTCGCCACCATCTGGCAGGTGATCGGCGGCCAGTTTGATAATCATGTTGCCGATCAGCGCGTTAGACGAGGGGTTCAGGTGCATTTGGCGCCCATCGGGGGCCACGCCGGAATCCCAGCTGATAACTGTGATGCCGCGCTGCATGGCACGCTGTAGGGCAGGCACCAAAGCGTCGGTGTCGTTTGCCGAAATCGCAATCGCGTCGACCTGCTGGGCGATCAATGCGTTGATGACTTCAATCTGGCCTTCGGCCGTAGTGTCGGTTGGGCCTGTGTAAATGATCTCGACATTGCCAAGCTCTTTTGCAGCTTCCTGCGCGCCTTCATTGGCGGCCTCAAAGAACCCGATGCCGAGCGCCTTGACGACCAGCGCAATGCGGACGTCGTCTTGTGCGAATGCTGGCGCGGCGATCATCGTGGCGGCCATTGCAGCGGATGCTGCCAGTTTCTTCAGTACACTCATGGTATCCTCCCTGGAGTGGTTGCAGTCAGGCTGGCAAAGACGCCACCCCCTCTTTCTGCGTGGCGCCAGAGGGCACCACGATCAGTGTCACATCCGCCGATTCCAACATTGCCGCCGTGCGGTCATCTATCTTGTCGTCGGTGATGATTGTGTCGATCCGCTCAAGTGGGCACAGCACAAGGCTGGAGCGTTGTTCAAACTTGGAGCTGTCCACCAAAACGATCAGCTCTTCGGCTTGCCCGATCAGCTTTTGCTCGGCCTGGATCAGCAGTGGGTCGCCTTCCATCAGACCCAGCGGGCCGATGCCCTGCGCGCCCATGAACATCCGCTTGGCATAGAAGTTGCGGGTCACGTCATTGTCGAACGGCGAAAGGATGATGTTCTGTTCGCGGTAGATAATCCCGCCTGACAACATCACCGTGTTTTGGGTGTTCTTCAGCAGATGTTCGGCGATCGGAAATGAGTTCGTGAAAACCTGCATCCGGCGGGATGCCAGTGGGTGTACCATCTGGAAGGTCGTGGTTCCGCCATTGATGATAATAGGCTCACCATCTTCACATAGTTCGACAGCGGCGGCGGCGATTGCCTGCTTTTCTGCGCTGTTTAACGTCTCGTTGACGGAAAATGGGCGCCCGGCAAGGCCGACGAAGGGCGTCGTCGTCAGCGCTTCCGCACCACCACGAACCCGGCGCAGCTGCTTTTGATCGTCCAATGTATTTATATCACGACGCACTGTCGCTTCAGACGCACCGGTCAATGCACACAGATCAATAACAGTCACGAGGGACCGGTCTTGAACGGCAGATAGAATGACTCTGTGGCGATCGTTTTCGTGCATGGGGCATCCCTTTGATTGCTCTGAACGTGGGGCGAATCGCGACAGTTTGTCAATCATTATTTGTCATATTCAATCATTCTGCACTGCAGCATGATTGTTTGTGATTGAAAATGATTGACTTGCCTGCCGCCTGCCGTCACCTTGATTTCGAATAGTTAGTCCTAACCCGCCGTCCACGGAGACACACATGACCTCTTCCAAAAACAACCAACGTCTTGAAAATAAATGGGATGAATCCCGCGCCAGCAAGATGAGCGAGCCGGAGAAACTGCTGTATCGCTCCAATCTATTGGGGTCGGACAAGAGAATCACGAACTATGGCGGCGGCAATACATCGGCGAAAGTGATGCAAGACGATTCGCTGACGGGTGACTCGGTCGAGGTGCTGTGGGTCAAAGGGTCTGGCGGGGACGTTGGTTCGATCAAAATGGACGGGTTCTCAACGCTCTATATGGACAAACTGAACGCCCTGCGCGGGCTCTACCGCGGGGTGGAGTTTGAGGACGAGATGGTCGGCTACCTGCCGCATTGCACGTTCAACCTGAACCCGCGCGCGGCCTCGATCGATACACCGCTCCATGCCTATGTGCCGGCTAAACATGTCGATCACATGCACCCCGATGCGATTATCGCAATCGCAGCCGCCAAAGACAGCAAGGCGCTGACGCAACAAATCTTTGGCGACAGCATCGGCTGGCTGCCCTGGAAGAAACCGGGCTACGAATTGGGCCTTTGGCTGTCCGATTTCTGTGAGAAGAACCCAGATGCCAAAGGCGTCGTCCTTGAAAGCCACGGGTTGTTCACCTGGGCGGATGACGCAAAGGACTGCTATGAGCTGACGCTGGACGTCATTCAGACGGCAATGGATTGGTTTGCCAAGGAAACCGCTGGCAAGGATGCGTTCGGCGGGGCGGTTCACACCAGTCTTGATGCGGATACACGCCGCGCAACAGCCGCGCGCCTGATGCCTGCGATCCGTGGGTATGTGTCCGGCCAGCAGCATATGGTGGGCCACTTCACAGACAGCGACGCTGTTCTGGAATTCGTCAATGCCAAGGATATGGAGCGGCTTGCAGCCCTAGGAACATCCTGCCCCGATCATTTCCTGCGCACAAAAATCTGCCCGCTCGTCGTTGATTTCGATCCCGCACAGCCGGACGTCGATGCCACCATTGCGGGCCTCGACAAGGCCATAACGGACTACCGAGTAGGGTATCAAGCCTATTACGACCGCTGCAAACGAGACGACAGCCCTGCCATCCGAGACCCCAACGCGGTGGTCTATCTGATCCCGGGGGTCGGCATGATTACATTCGCCAAAGACAAGGCGACAGCCCGCATTTCAGGCGAATTCTACGTCAACGCCATCAACGTGATGCGTGGTGCGGACGCCGTATCCGAATATCAGGGCCTGCCCGAACAAGAGGCCTTCGACATCGAGTACTGGCTCTTGGAAGAAGCCAAGCTGCAACGCATGCCCGCGCCCAAATCCATGGCTGGTCGTGTGGCAATGGTCACAGGTGGGGCTGGTGGCATTGGCGCCGCCACGGCGGAACGCTACCTGCGTGAGGGTGCCTGCGTCATGCTTGCCGATATTGATGATGCGGCCTTGGCGGAAACGGCCGAAGGGTTGAGCGCACGTTATTCCGCAGACGTCGTGCGCACGGTGAACATGAACGTCACCAGCGAAGAGGCCGTGGCCAAAGCCTACGACGACATTGCAGCCGAATTCGGTGGCGTGGATATTCTGGTATCCAACGCGGGCATCGCCAGTTCAGCCCCCATTGAGGACACCACGCTGGACCTCTGGAACAAGAACATGGCGATCCTGTCGACAGGTTATTTCCTCGTGAGCCGCGCAGCATTCCAGCTATTCAAAGTGCAGGACATGGGCGGCGCAGTAGTCTTTGTGGCCTCAAAGAACGGCTTGGCAGCCTCGCCCAACGCCGCTGCCTATTGCACGGCTAAGGCTTCTGAAATCCACCTTGCGCGGTGTCTGGCCCTTGAGGGTGCGCCAATGGGCGTGCGGGTGAATGTCGTGAACCCGGATGCCGTCCTAAAGGGCAGCAAAATCTGGCAGGGTGAATGGCTCGATCAGCGGGCAGGCACCTATGGCACGGACAAGGATGGGCTAGAGGCAATGTATCGCGACCGGTCCATGCTCAAACGCTCGGTCCTTCCCGAAGACATCGCAGAGGCCGCCTATTTCCTCGCCTCTGATCTGTCCGCCAAGTCGACAGGCAACATCATCAACGTTGATGCCGGCAATAAAGAAGCGTTCACGCGCTAAGCGTCCGAGGGAGGACACAACATGAGCTATGACAGCGCAAAAGCCGCCTTCGCCGATTGGGGCGTTGATACCGAAACCGCTCTAAGAAAACTCGCAGAGATCCCAATCTCAATGCACTGCTGGCAAGGCGATGACGTGGTGGGGTTCGAGGCCAAGACCGGCAGCTCCGGCGGCGGAATTCAAGCCACGGGCAACCATCCCGGTCGCGCCCGCACACCAGATGAGCTGCGCGCCGATCTTGAATTTTCTTATTCGATGATCCCCGGCAAGCACCGGCTCAACCTGCATGCCTTCTACCTCGATACCGAGCAGACCCCTGACCGCGACGAGATCGAATACAACCACTTCGCGCCTTGGGTCGATTGGGCGAAGGACCAAGGTCTTGGCCTCGATTTCAACCCGACCTTCTTTGCCCATGCCAAGGCCGACGACAATCTGACACTCAGCCACCCGGATCAGGGCATTCGCGATTTCTGGATCGAACACGGCAAACGCTCACGCGATATTGCGGCGAAAATGGGGGCCGCGCTTGGCACCCCATGTGTCAACAACATCTGGGTGCCCGACGGCTATAAAGACACGCCCGTAGACCGCATGGCGCCACGCCAGCGGCTGGAAAGTTCGCTCGACGCAATGATGGTCACCCCGCAAGATAAGGCGCAAATGCTCGATGCCGTCGAAAGCAAGCTGTTTGGCATCGGCGTTGAAGCCTGTACTGTGGGCAGCCACGAATTCTACCTCGGTTATGCGATCCGCAGGGGAACCTTGCTGTGCCTTGACATGGGGCATTTCCACCCGACCGAGAACGTCGCAGACAAACTCAGTTCGGTGGCCTTGTCCGTCGATGAAATCCTGCTCCACGTCAGCCGCCCCATGCGATGGGACAGCGACCACGTGATCCTTTTGGACGACGCGATCTTGCAGATGGCCCAGGAACTTGTGAGCGCCGATCTCTTGGGACGCACCCATATCGGGCTTGATTTCTTTGATGCAACGATCAGCCGGACCGCAGCTTGGGTCATTGGAACGCGCAACATGCAAAAGGCACTTTTGCGTGCGCTTCTGGCCCCTTGGGATGGGCTAAAGTCAGCGGAAAATAACCTCGACTACACCTCCCGACTGGTTGTCACGGAAGAGATCAAGGACTTGCCCTATGCGGTCGTCTGGGCAGAATTCTGCGAACGGATGGGCGTCCCTGCCGGCCAATCGCTTGTCTCGGACCTTAACCGATACCAATCCAGCGTCGCAGGTCGCGGCTGAGTACGCTGCATTGCAACGTGTTTGACGATTTCAAGCGGCATCGTTGTGTCGGTCGGCTGATGCCCGAGAATGGCATCCGCGTTGAGCGATCGAAGAAATACATGGTGACGACACCGAAGCTTCCAGAAATAGAATTGCGGCTCAAAAAGATACCCACTCCTATTAGGAAAGAGGGCTGTTAATGCACAACCAAGTGAAAGAAAAATTGCACGGCAATATATGCAAGGTCGATTATTAGGAATACGTTTGGCTCAATTTAAGCGATTGTTTTAATGATATAAAGGCTGGAACTATCACGAAAATCCCCATTAGTGGGCGAAGAATTCTCAGACGGAAAACTTAAGCTGTTCTCCCCTACCAGTTGAATATATTTGTGCTGCATGAAATAGGCGGCATACGAACTCCGCAAGAACCGGAAACGCACAAAAATTGCGCTACAGAATTAATTTTTCTACCAAGAAGACCAACACTGTTTTTCAAGATTTGTCTCGGTATGGAAAGTCACATCAAATTTCGGGCAAATCATGCCCCCGAAAAGACAGCACAGATATTTCAAGTACTTACTCCCTCGACATGTCACGTCTCTCATGGTCCTGACCACCTTTAGATCCTACGGCTCGGTTTCGACGGGACGCCAGATTGAAGATGATCCTGACGTCGATGTTTTGGAATAGCTCTACTTTGGCACTCGGACAGCGACACGTTCTGGGTTAGGCCGGTATCCGCGCCAAGGTGAATGTTCGACCAAGGCCTTGCCGTGACCAGCATCCAATCCCGCTGCAGCAATGTGCCTTGCAGGCGCCGTACATGCGCGGCTGACAGACTGACGCCCTGGCCGCAGCCTCCACCACATCTTCCCGGAGATGCCGACACCTGAAATAACTGAAAATTGTGGTGAGCCCTGATGGGTTCGAACCATCGACCTACTGATTAAAAGTCAGTTGCTCTACCAGCTGAGCTAAGGGCCCCACGAGGGGTGCTTCTAAGAACGCCTGCGCACCCGGTCAACCCCAAAATCCGCGCATTCGCTTCCAAATGGCTTCGAACGCGACTATATGGCGCTTCATGCAAGGTAACACCGCCTCCAAAGGCCTTCCCTTCATGAAAATGCACGGGCTTGGCAATGATTTCGTGGTCATCGACCAGCGGGATGGCGATGCCGTGGTGAATGCCGCGCTGGCCAAGGCCTTGGGGGACCGGCACCGCGGGGTCGGATTCGACCAACTTGCGGTTCTCACAACCCCCGTTGACGCAGACATTGCGCTGACTTTTTACAATTCTGACGGCTCCACGGCTGGGGCATGCGGCAATGCCACGCGCTGCATCGCCCAATTCGAAATGACGCGGCGTGGCACCGATGCCCTGACCCTGAAAACCGAACGTGGAACCCTTCAGGCCGTGCAAGCTCGCGAAGGTCTGGTCAGCGTCAACATGGGTGATCCAATGCTGGACTGGGCCGATGTGCCTCTCGCCAGCGAAATGGACACACTCCAGCTGCCAATCACTGGCGATCCAACGGCCACCGGGATGGGCAATCCGCATTGCACCTTCTTCGTCGATGACGCCGAGGATATCGACCTTGAAACGCTCGGGGCGCATTACGAAATCCACCCGCTTTTTCCGCAACGCACGAACGTGCAATTCGCCTCCCTGATCGGCCCAAACCATCTGCGCATGCGCGTCTGGGAACGCGGCGTGGGGGTTACGCTTGCCTCCGGCTCTTCCTCCTGCGCCACGGCTGTGGCCGCCGCCAGAAAGGGTCTTACAGAGCGTAAAGTGGCGATTGATCTTGATGGCGGGCGCATCGACATTGACTGGCGCGACGATGGCGTCTGGATGACCGGACCCACCGCGCATGTCTTTTCTGGCCATCTCACGCCCGCATTTCTGGCATCCATCTGATGAACGCGAAACCGCCGATATTTGCCACGCTTGGCTGCCGTCTCAACAGCTACGAGACACAAGCCATGAAGGAGCTGACCGACGCCGCAGGCGTTGGTGACGCGGTGATCGTCAACACCTGCGCCGTGACCGCCGAGGCCGTGCGCAAAGCGCGTCAGGAAATCCGCAAACTGCGCCGCGACAATCCTGATGCGCGTATGATCGTCACCGGCTGCGCCGCGCAGATCGAACCCAAAACCTTCGCCGCCATGTCCGAGGTCGATCTGGTCGTCGGCAACACCGAGAAAATGCAGCCTGAAACATGGGCCAACCTTGGCGGGTTCATCGGCGAGACCGAGAAAGTCGTCGTTGACGACATCATGTCAGTGACCGAGACCGCCGCGCATCTCATCGACGGCTTTGGCACCCGGTCTCGCGCCTATGTGCAGGTGCAAAACGGCTGCGACCACCGCTGCACCTTTTGCATCATCCCCTATGGCCGCGGCAATTCGCGATCCGTCCCCGCTGGCGTCATCGTCGACCAGATCAAGCGCCTCGTCGATTCGGGCTTCAACGAGGTTGTTCTAACGGGCGTCGACCTCACCAGCTGGGGCGCGGACCTGCCATCAGAGCCAAAACTCGGCGATCTGGTCATGCGCATCCTCAAACTGGTGCCCGACCTGCCCCGCCTCCGTATCTCCTCCATCGATTCGATCGAAGTGGACGAGGCCCTGATGCAAGCCATCGCGTCTGAGCCGCGCCTCATGCCCCATATGCACCTGTCCCTGCAGGCAGGCGACGACATGATCCTGAAACGCATGAAGCGCCGCCATCTGCGCGATGACGCCATCAAATTCTGCGAAGACGCCAAAAAGCTGCGCCCCGACATGACCTTCGGCGCCGACATCATCGCGGGCTTCCCGACCGAGACCGACGCCATGTTCGAGAATTCATTGAAGCTGGTGGATGACTGCGACCTGACCTGGCTGCACGTCTTCCCCTACTCCCCCCGCCCGGGCACGCCCGCCGCCAAGATGCCTCAGGTCAATGGTCGCGACATCAAAGCCCGCGCCGCCCAGCTGCGCGCGGCAGGGCAGCAGCAGGTCGCGCGTCACACCGCCGCGCAGGTCGGCAAGACGCACAATATCCTGATGGAAAATCCCCGCATGGGCCGCACCGTGCAATTTGCAGAAACCGTCTTTGACACCGACCAGCCCGAGGGCCAGATTGTCACCGCCACCATCAAGGATGTGGCCGGCACCCAGCTGGTCGCATGAGGCCCATCCTCTACAGCTTCCGCCGCTGCCCCTATGCCATGCGTGCTCGGCTGGCGCTGGTTTCCGCAGGAATAGAGTCTGAATTGCGAGAGATACTCCTCCGCGACAAAGCCCCCGAACTCCTTGAAGCCTCCCCCAAAGGCACGGTTCCGGTGGTCGTCACAGAGGACCAGACTCTGGAAGAAAGCCTCGACATCATGGACTGGGCGCTGGCCCAAAATGACCCGGAAAACTGGCTCGATTTCCCGTCTGAGGGGCGTGCCCTCATCGCAGAATGCGACGGCCCCTTCAAAACGGCGCTCGACCGCTACAAGTACCAAAACCGCCACCAAAGCGACCCGAAGCAGGAGCGCGCAAACGCCTCCGTCTTCCTGCGCAAGCTCGATGCGCAATTGGCAGGCCAACCCTACCTATACGGCGGCCACCCGACCCTGCCCGACATGGCGACCGTCACCTTCGTGCGCCAATTCGCCAACACGGATCGCGCTTGGTTCGACGCGCAGGACTGGCAAAATCTGCGCCGATGGCTTGACGCTTTCACCGAAAGCCCGCGCTTCGCGCACATCATGCGGAAATACCCGAATTGGCAGGCGGGCGACCCCGTCACCGTTTTCGCGTAAGGGTACAATCGCACCCTTTTAGACCGGTGGATGCGGCGCTAGGCTCGCCACATGCACCCGAATCCCGCCTTCAGAACCGAGGAAACCGCGCGCAATATCGGCTTCGCCCGGGACCGCGCCTTCGGCACGCTCGCCGTCAATGGCGACGACGGTCCGCTGACCGCGCATATCCCGTTTCTGCTGGACGAGGACGGCAAAACCGCCGAGCTGCACCTCGTCCGGTCCAACCCCATCGCCCGCCTCAAGGACCTGCCGGTCCCTTGTGTGATCACAACGCTGGGGCCGGACAGCTACATCTCCCCCGATTGGTACGGGGTGGTCGATCAGGTGCCGACGTGGAACTACGTCGCCGTCCGGCTGCGCGGCCATCTGCACCCGATGCCCACCACCGATATGCACGCGGTCTTGGACCGGCTTTCAGACCATTTTGAGACTCTATTACTGCCCAAAATGCCTTGGACTACGACCAAGATGACAGACGGGGTGATGGAGAAAATGATGCGGATGATCCTGCCCTTCAAGATGGAAATTACCAGCATTGAAGGCACGTGGAAGCTGGGTCAGAATAAGCCGGATGAAGTGCGCAGAAAAGCTGCCGATGGTGTCGCCGCTTTTGGGCAGGGCCAGGAAATCGCAACACTGGCCGCGCTGATGCGCGGCGCAGATTAACAGTCAGGACAGACCATGATTCTTTATGACAACCCCGCCTCGCCGTTCTGCCGCAAGGTGCAGGTCCTGGCCCGTGAAACAGGCCAGATGAAGGGCATCGAGATCAGGCCCTCCGTCGGGTCGCCGGTGAACTCGGACAAGATGCCGACCGATCACAACCCGCTTGGCAAAATTCCGACGTTGACGCTGAAAGACGGGGCCGCACTATTCGATAGCCGGGTGATCTGCCGGTATCTCGACGATCAGGCCGGCGGTAAATTCTACCCCAAGGACAAGCTATACGAGACCCTCGCGCTGGAGGCTCTGTCCGACGGCATCATGGATGCCGCCGTTTTGATGGTCTACGAGAACCGCGCCCGCCCCGAAGGCGAACGCTCCCCCGCCATGATCGAGGCGCAATGGGCCAAAGTCACCCGCGCGCTGGATCATCTCGAATCCAAAGGCGTCAGCGGAGGCTTGGATATGGGGCAAATCGCTCTGGGATGCGCGCTGGGTTACCTTGATTTTCGCCATGCAAATCGGATGTGGCAGGACGGCCGCCCTAAGCTGACCGCGTGGTTTGACAGGCTTTCGCAGCGCGCCAGCATGGTCGCGACCGAACCGCACGCCTAATGAACTTCGCCCGCGCGACCAGCAAGGCAGACTTGGAAACCTGCCTTGCCATTCGAAGGATTGTCTTCATCGAAGAACAAGACGTGCCACCGCATGAAGAGGTGGACGGAAAAGACCCTGAGTGTCTGCAATACCTTGTGACGAACGGCGAAACCCCGGTTGCAACCGCACGTGTTCTGCCCTTGTCGGACAAAGCCAAGATCCAGCGTGTCGCGGTGCTGAAAGAAGGCCGTTGCGCGGGAATAGGGTCTAAATTGATGACCTTTATCATGGCAGACCTGCAGCAAAATCACAGCTTTCAATCTGCGATCCTTGGATCGCAAACGCATGCTATCGGGTTCTACGAAAAGCTCGGGTTCGACGTGTTTGGCCCAGAATATGACGATGCGGGCATTCCACATCGCGACATGCGCAAGGCGCTTTAACGCAATTGGCGCGTCGCCTCAGCCACCGCGATTGCGGCGGCAATGGCCACGTTCAAACTGCGCCCGTCTCCGGGCATCGCAATGCGCACCGCGTGGTCGGCGCTTGTCGCAACCTCGTCGGGAACGCCCGCACTTTCACGCCCCATCAGCAAACAGTCACCGTGTTCAAACTGAAAATCCCACAGATCAACCTTGGCCTTTGTGCTCAGAAGCACCAATCGCCCGGTTCTGGCCGCCTGAAACGCGTCCCAATCATTGTGATGCCGCACATCGGCCTTTTCGGCGTAGTCCAGCGCCCGCTTGGCCAACAATTTCAGCGAAAATGGGAAGCCGCAGGGCTCAATCACGTGGACAGGCGTGTCAAAACAGACCCCCAGCCGCACCAAAGACCCCAGATTTGGGGCTAAATCCGGCTGAAAAGCCGCTATTTGCAGTTGGTGCGACAATTGGCTTGCCTTCTGACGGTTTCCACTCTGGACGACTCCCCTACCTTGACTGTAACAACCGCGCGAGGGCGTCTGCCACATGGCAGGGCGTTACAGGAATAAGTCTGGTGCGCCAGACAGACAATGGAGAAGTTTCCGTGTCCCAAGCAGACGATCATAGCGGCAACACACGCCGCGACTTTCTTTACTACGCAACCGCAGGCGCTGGCGCCGTGACCGCAGGGGCCGCCGTTTGGCCCTTGGTCAACCAGATGAACCCATCTGCCGATGTGCAGGCTTTGGCCTCTATCGACGTGGATGTGGCTGACGTTGAGCCCGGCACACAGATCACTGTGAAATGGCTGGGCAAGCCCGTCTTCATCCGCCGCCGGTCCGAGGAAGAGATTTCGGCCGCACGCGAAACACCGCTTAGCGAGCTGCCCGACCAAGGCGCAGAAAACGCCAATATCGGTGCGGAGGCAGACGCCTCCGACGAGAACCGCACGCTGGACGAAGCTGGCGAATGGCTGGTGATGATGGGCGTGTGCACTCATTTGGGCTGCGTGCCTTTGGGCGACGCCGGCGACTTTGGCGGCTGGTTCTGCCCGTGCCACGGCTCGCACTACGACACCGCAGGCCGCATCCGCAAAGGCCCCGCGCCAACAAACCTGCCCGTTCCAACGGCGGTTTTCACATCTGACACTGTCATCAAACTCGGTTAAGGGAGAGACACATCATGGCTGGTATCCCACACGACCATTACGAACCAAAAACTGGCGGCGAAAAGTGGCTAAACTCTCGCCTGCCCGTCATCGGCTTGCTGTATGACACGCTCTTCATCCCTACACCCAAGAACCTGAACTGGATGTGGATCTGGGGCATCGTGCTGACATTCTGCCTGGTGCTGCAAATCATCACCGGCATCGTGCTGGCGATGCACTACACCCCGCATGTCGACCAGGCCTTTGCGTCCGTCGAGCACATCATGCGCAACGTCAACGGCGGCTACATGCTGCGCTACATCCACGCCAACGGCGCGTCGCTGTTCTTCGTGGCTGTGTATCTGCACATTTTCCGTGGCCTCTATTACGGGTCTTACAAGGCCCCGCGCGAGGTCACATGGATCATCGGCATGATTATCTACCTCGCCATGATGGGCACCGCCTTTATGGGCTACGTGCTGCCATGGGGTCAGATGTCCTTCTGGGGCGCGACTGTTATCACCGGCCTGTTCGGCGCCATCCCAGGCATCGGCGAGGGCATCCAGACATGGCTGCTTGGTGGGCCAGCGGTGGACAACGCCACCCTGAACCGCTTCTTCTCGCTGCACTACCTGCTGCCGTTTGTGATTGCCGGTCTGGTCATCGTCCACATCTGGGCGTTCCACACCACAGGCAACAACAACCCAACCGGGGTTGAGGTACGCCGCACGTCCAAAGAAGAGGCCAAGAAAGACACCCTGCCGTTCTGGCCATACTTCGTCATCAAGGACCTGTTCGCGCTGGCCGTCATCATGGTGGTGTTCTGGGCCATCGTCGGCTTCATGCCGAACTACCTCGGCCACCCCGACAACTACATCGAGGCGAACGCGCTCGCGACGCCTGCGCATATTGTGCCCGAATGGTACTTCCTGCCGTTCTACGCGATCCTGCGGGCCTTCACCGCGGATGTGTGGCTGGTGCAGCTGGTGACCTTCGTCACAGGCGGCATCGTGGACGCCAAGTTCTTCGGGGTCGCGGCCATGTTCGGCGCGATTGCGGTGATGGCGCTGGCTCCATGGCTCGACACGTCGTCGGTGCGCTCCGGTCGCTACCGCCCGATGTTCAAATGGTGGTTTGCGCTGCTGGTGATCGACTTCATCATTCTGATGTGGGTCGGCGCGCAGCCTGCGGAAGAACCCTACGCCACCATCTCGCTGATCGCGTCTGCCTACTGGTTCGCCTACTTCCTCGTCATCCTGCCGCTGCTGGGTGTGATCGAAAAGCCGTTGGCCCGTCCAGCGACGATCGAGGAAGATTTCGACGCGCATTACCCCGCCAAAAAAGACGCCTCGGCGCAACCTGCTGAGTAAGAGGAAAGTACCAATGTTTAAGAAACTCTCACTCGCCACGCTGGCCATCTCGGCCCTGACATCTGCCGCTATCGCGGCAGGTGGTGACGGCAAGATCACGGATAAGGACTTCAGCTTCGAAGGCCCGTTCGGCACCTATGACCAGAACCAGCTGCAACGCGGCCTGAAGGTCTACACAGAAATCTGCTCCGGCTGTCACGGCCTGAAGTTCGTGCCTATGCGGACCTTGGCCGACGAGGGCGGGCCGCACCTGCCCGAAGACCAGATGAAGGCCTATGTCGCTGACTTCCCGATCAATGACGAGGCGGCCAACCAGCACCTCTACGAGGTCGAAACCGAAGAGCTGCGGGCGCTGAAGCCCACCGACAACTTCCCTGCGGTCAACTCCGCCGGGGCGCCTGACCTGTCGTTGATGGCAAAGGCCCGCGCTGGGTTCCACGGCCCCTACGGCCTTGGCATCAACCAGTTCGTGCAGGGCATCGGCGGTCCGGAATACATCTACTCCTTGCTCACCGGCTACACGGGTGAGGAAAAGGAAGAAGCGGGCACCACGCTCTATGAAAACACCGCCTTCCCCGGCGGATGGATTTCAATGGCGCCGCCACTCTATGGCGAGGATGTGGATTTCGATGATGGCCACGCCAATGATCTGTCGCATATCTCGCAAGACCTGTCGGCCTTCCTGATGTGGACCGCAGAGCCCAAGCTGATCGCCCGCAAACAAACCGGCTTCGTCGCCGTGGTGTTTCTGACGATCCTGTCGGTGCTGCTGTACCTGACCAACAAAAAGCTCTGGGCGGCTGCCAAGCGCAAAGAGTAAACGCTACATCATAGCTAATTTAGAAAGGCGTGCCTCCGGGTGCGCCTTTTTTGTTTGCGCCAAGGACAAAAGGCCGAGCCAGGCAGCGCATTGACCAAAAGTCGGCTGTGAGCCCGTAGCGGAAGAAGGCCGTTCGAACGGCCTTGTAAGCACGAATTGCAATTCGTGCTCAAAAACGTCTTCGAAGACGTTTGCCCCAATCCGCTTCGAAGCGGATTTTTCCAGATCCGAACGACAACTTCGTCCCGCATTCCAGCCGTTGGCAAAGATACGCACCAACGAAACTGGACTTTCTCCCCAACATAATGTAACATGTATTCACATTCAGAAAACTCAACAGAAAGGAGGCGCCCTTGGGGGATTGTCTATAATCATCATATGTCTTGAGCTCATCTTCGTATGGCTCGTCTATTTCGCATTCGGTGTCGCGACAGAGGCCAATTTGCCCATCTGGTTGACCGCCCTTCTGGTCATCATCGTCGACCGCACCGTCACATCCATCACCTCTTTCGCCCAACGCAGACGCGCGCGCCTCAAGCCGTAGCGCCCTGATCGCGCATGCCGCGGCTCTCCCCCATCATTGTTCCAAAAATATCCCGGGGGGGGACGCCGTAGGCGCGGCGGCAGCGCCCCCAACTTTGCACCGCTTGGCATTTACCAAACAGCCGTATATCTCATTGCTCTAACAGGAGCGTACCCCATGTCGATCAACAGCTTTGGCCATCTTTTCCGCGTGACCACTTGGGGCGAAAGCCACGGACCCGCTTTGGGTGCCACAGTTGACGGCTGCCCGCCGGGCGTGCCGCTGACGCCAGAGATGATTCAGGTCTGGCTCGACAAGCGTAAACCCGGCCAGAACAAATACACCACGCAACGCCGCGAAGCCGACGAGGTCAAAATCCTCTCCGGCGTGTTCGAAGGCAAAACCACTGGCACGCCCATCCAGCTGATGATCGAAAACACCGATCAGCGCTCCAAAGATTACGGCGACATCGCCGAGAAATTCCGCCCCGGCCATGCCGACATCACCTATTGGCAGAAATACGGCATCCGCGACTATCGCGGCGGCGGGCGTTCCTCTGCGCGCGAAACGGCGGCGCGCGTCGCTGCTGGCGGCGTGGCCCGCGAGGCCATCAAGATGCTCGCACCTGACGTCAAAATCACTGGCTACATGGTGCAGATGGGCGAGCATAAGACCTCCGCCCGTGATCTGTCCCAAATCGACCAGAACCCGTTCTGGGTCCCTGACGCTGATGCAGCAGTCACATGGGCAGACTATCTCGACGGGTTGCGCAAATCCGGCAGCTCCGTGGGTGCCATGATCGAAGTCGTGGCCAGCGGTGCCCCCGCAGGCCTCGGTGCGCCGGTCTATGCCAAGATCGACACCGATCTTGCCGCCGCCATGATGTCCATCAACGCCGTCAAAGGTGTGGAAATTGGCGCAGGCATGGACGCGGCCATGCTCACCGGCGAAGCCAATGCCGACGAGATCAGCATGGGGCCAGACGGTCCCGTCTACAGCTCGAACCACGCCGGCGGCATCTTGGGCGGCATCTCCACGGGTCAGGACCTGGTCGTCCGCTTCGCCGTAAAACCCACCTCCTCGATCCTGACGACACGCAAGACGGTCACAAAATCCGGCGAGGATACCGAGATCATCACCAAAGGCCGCCACGACCCCTGCGTCGGCATCCGCGCTGTCCCGGTAGGCGAGGCCATGATGGCCTGCGTGATCCTCGATCACATCCTTTTGCACCGCGGCCAGAACGGCGGAAATCAGGGAAAGATCGGGTAAATAAGTGGTTAACAGAAATCAGACTTTGCTTTGATTTCAACCGTTTCCAATTTCCGACGCACGCGTCGCGATCAAGCCTTCTGCTTGGATAACTGAACCGCCAAAATCCCGACCGTGATCACCGCCACCCCGATCAGGTCCCAAAACCCCAGCGTCTCGCCCAGCAGAACCGCCGCGATCAGCACCCCGAAAAACGGGTTCAAAAAGTGAAACGTCGCCGCCTTCACCGCACCAATTCTGGCCACCAGAACGAACCAGATAAAAGTCGCAATAATCCCCGGCACGATCGCCGTATAGGCAAAGGCTAGGCCCAGCGGCAGGTTCCAGTCGATCCTCATATCCTCGAATATGAAGGCCACAACCCCCAGCACCGAGGCCCCCACCAACATCTGCAAGCCAACCACCATCATCAGGTTTCCCCCGCTCGATGCGCCCCGCATCGCCAAGGTCGCCACCGCCAAGGCCAGCGCCGCCACCACACACAGGGACACTCCGATCAGATCAATCCCTCCCTGCAAGCGCGCGCCCATAATCAAGGCCACACCCGCGAACCCCACAACCAGCCCCACAGCACCCAACATCGGCAACCGATCCCGCAAGACCACCCAGCCAATCAATCCAACCAGCAGCGGCATCGAAGACGCAATAATCGCCGCCAACGACGCCTGCACCGTCTGCATCGCCACGAAGTTCAGCCCCAGATAAATCGCGTTCTGGCAAATCCCGAATATGACCACCGCCCGCCACTGCCCCCGCGTCAGCCGCCAGCTCTGCCCCAGCGCCCAAGCGATGCCTACCGCCACCAAACCCGCCAGCAAAAATCGCAGCGCGGATACCGTCAACGGCGGCGCTTGGGTCACAATGAACCGCGCCGAGGTGAACGCGCTCGACCAGATCAAAGCAAAGGCCAGCCCCATGATGATCGCTTTGAAATCCACGCCCGTCTCCAGTTTCATCTTGGCAAAAATACCTCCGCCGGAGGCACAAAATATCCAGCGCGGCGCAGCCGCACATTCAAACTAAAAATCGCAAAAGAAAAGGGCCGCCCGAAGGCGACCCCCAAAACTCTAAACTGCGAAAGGGCGATTAGCCGTTCACGCTGTCCTTCAGCGCTTTCGCGATGGTCATTTTGACCACTTTGTCCGCGTCTTTGTGGATCTGCTCGCCTGTGGCGGGGTTGCGGACCATACGTGCTGGACGCTCGCGGCAGTAAATTTTGCCAACGCCTGGCAGGGTCACGGCGCCGCCGCCGGACACTTCTTTGGTGATGATGCTGATGATCCCGTCCAGAGCCGCGGCTGCGCCCTTTTTGTCAGTGCCTGCCTCTTCGGCCAGCGCTGCGACGAGTTGTGTTTTGGTCATTGGTTTCGACGCCATGAGCTGTCTCCCTCTTAAATTCTGTCCCCATCAATGGGGGGTTATTGCGCGAATCTAACTGAATATAGCGGCGGACCACAACGATTAGTGTGCCAAAAGCCCTATTTTTCTGCGTTTTCCAGCTATTTTCGAGGGTTACAGGAAGGCGGTTTCCTCAAAACTGCGCAATTTGCGCGAATGGAGCCGCTCCAGCGGCATCTCCGCCAGCTGTTCCATGGCCTTAATTCCGATCAAAAGGTGCCGCGCCACCTGCGTTTTGTAGAAGTCGGACGCCATTCCCGGCAGCTTCAGTTCGCCATGCAGCGGCTTGTCGGACACGCAAAGAAGCGTCCCGTAGGGTACGCGGAACCTGAACCCATTGGCTGCAATCGTGGCGCTCTCCATATCCAAGGCGACGGCGCGGGACTGGCTCAGCCGGTGAACCGGCCCCGACTGGTCGCGCAGCTCCCAGTTTCGGTTGTCGATGGTGGCAACCGTGCCGGTCCGCATAATCCGCTTCAGGTCATAGCCTTCCAATTCGGTCACTTCTTCAACCGCCTCCTCCAGCGCGATCTGCACTTCCGCCAAGGCGGGGATCGGGACCCAAACCGGCAGGTCATCATCCAAAACGTGGTCCTCACGCAGATAGGCATGCGCCAGCACAAAGTCGCCAAGCGATTGCGAATTGCGTAGCCCCGCACAATGCCCCACCATCAGCCAGGCATGCGGGCGCAGCACGGCAATGTGGTCGGTGGCGGTCTTCGCATTAGACGGCCCAACCCCGATATTAACCAAGGTGATACCAGACCCGTCTGCTTTCTTAAGGTGGTAGGTTGGCATCTGCGGCATCTTCTCGGTCACCGGAATGGGCCCGTCATGATCCGTCAGCACGTGGTTTCCGGTGCTCACAAATGCGGTGTAGCCGCTGTCTGGATCAGCCAGCATTTGCCGGGCATACCCCTCGAACTCCTCCACGTAGAACTGGTAGTTCGTGAACAGGACATGGTTTTGATAATGCGCAGGGTCGGTCGCGGTGTAATGCGACAGCCGCGCCAAAGAATAATCCACCCGCTGGGCCGTAAACCCGGAAAGATGGTTGCTGCCATCCGGGTGGGTCATGCTGTGCCCGTTTACAATGTCATCATTCGTCGTCGACAAATCCGGCACGTCAAACACGTCGCGCAGCGTGAAGGCCATCGCGCCATCTTGTGGCACCGTCAGGTCTGGGTCAGCTGCGGCCGCAAAATGGACCGGCATCGGAGTGTCAGAGGCGCCGATCAAAACCTCAACGCCGTGATGGTCCATCAGCAGTTGGATTTGCTGCTCAAGATAATTGCGGAACAGGTCCGGGCGCGTGATCGTCGCCGAATAGGTGCCGGGCGTCGCCACATGCCCATAGCTCAGACGGCTATCAACTTTCGCAAAGCTCGTCGTGGTAAGTCTGATCTCAGGGTAAAACGCGCGATACCGCGCAACCGGGGTTTGGCCCCCAATCGCCGCCCCAAAGTTCGACGTCAGAAAAGAGGTCGCCAGCTGATACAGCTCACACAATCGGTCAACAGCCTTTGATGCGTCCGAAAAATATTCAGCCGCAGGTGCGTCAGCAGTTTCAATCGGCAGGTCAGCGTCGGATTTAATCATGAGTGTCCTCAAAAAGCTCAGTCATTTCAAATTTGGTCACATCCACCAGACCCAGATCAGAGATCCGTAACTCCGGGATGACAACCAGCGCCAGCAGCGAATGCTGCATATAGGCGTTGTTCAAGGTGCAACCGCAGGCCTTCATGGCGGCGACCATCTGATCGGCTTTGGCGGCCACGTCTTTGGCAGGGCTGTCGCTCATCAAACCGGCAATTGGCAGTTCCACCAGCGCCAGTTCCGCGCCATCTTTCCAGACCGTGACACCGCCACCAACCTCGCCCAGACGGTTCGCCGCCTTGGCCATCATGTTGCGGCAGGTGCCGATCACAATCATATGGTGGCTGTCATGCGCCACGGTGGATGCCATGGCCATCTGCCCCTCATACCCAAAGCCTTCGACCAGCGCGTTGACCACATCTCCCGTTGCGCGGTGCCGCTCGACCAAGGCTATCTGCGCGATACCATTTTGCGATGAAACCAGACCCTGTTCCACCACAACTTGACGTTTTAAGGCCTGTGTTGGCGCTTGGTTTTCCACCACCCCAATGACGTTCGCCGTCAGTTGTTCTGCATGAACAGGCGCATGTATTTCAAAATCACTGGCTGCAAGCTCTTTGCCCAGCCTCACCGTCTGCCGTGCATCGCTCGGCCAATCCAGATGCGGGCATTCAGTTGTGATCACACCCGCCTCGGCCACCACCTGACCTTGGGCCATGACCCATTCGATCGGCAGCTGTTCAAGGTCAGAGGTCAGGATCACATCCGCACGCCGTCCCGGCGCAATAGATCCCAGCTCCCGCTCCAACCCAAAATGCGTCGCGGTATTGATCGTCGCCATTTGCAGCGCAATCAGCGGGTCACAGCCGCAGGCAATCGCATGACGCACGACACGGTTCATATGACCGTCATTCACCAGCGTGCCGGAATGGCAGTCATCGGTACACAGGATGAACCCGCGCGGGTCCAGCCCCTTCTCGGTAATCGCCGTAATCTGCGTTTCCACATCATACCACGCCGACCCCAGCCGCATCATCGACCGCATCCCCTGCCGAACCCGCGCCACCGCGTCAGCCTCGCAGGTGCCTTCATGGTCATCGGCAGGCCCACCGGCGGCGTAGGCATGAAAGTTTGGCCCCAGATCAGGGGAGGCGTAATGCCCGCCCACAGTTTTTCCCGCGTTCTGCGTCGCTGCAATCTCTGCCAGCATTTGCTGGCTGCCATTCACCACGCCGGGAAAATTCATCATCTCCCCCAGCCCGATAATGCCGGGCCAAGCCATCGCCTGAGCAACGTCATCAGGGCCAATCTCATAGCCCGTCGTCTCTAAACCCGGGGCGGAGGGCGCACAGCTTGGCATCTGCGTAAAGATCGAAATGGGCTGGATTAGACCCTCATCATGCATCAAACGCACGCCCGGCAAGCCCAGCACATTCGCAATCTCATGCGGGTCCGTGAACATCGTCGTCGTGCCATGCGGGATCACGGCGGCGGCAAATTCCGCAGGCGTCAGCATCCCGCTTTCGATATGCATATGCCCGTCGCAAAGACCGGGGATCATAAAGCGACCATTGGCTTCAATGATCTGCGTGTCCGGCCCGATGCAATGCGCCGCATCGGGTCCACAATATGCAAACCGCCCCTCGGCAATCGCCAAATCATGGCCGTCCAGCGTCTCGCGCGTATGCACGTTCACCCAGATACCGCCACGAATAACCGTGTCCGCATGTTCACGCCCAGCCGCCACAGCCACCAGCCGCGCCGCACATTCCGCCCAAGTTTTCAGTGAGGTCTGTTCCATGTACCAATTGTCATGACTAATCGGGCCAGCGCAAGTCGCAAAAAGGCTAGCGCGGTCGCAACCGGCATGATTACGTGTACCAAACATCGGGAGGCCCTCATGGACGGCACACGCAACAACATCGAACATTGGCAGGAACGCGTCGATCTGGCCGCCGCCTTCCGATGGACCGCCAAGCTGAACATGCACGAGGCCGTGGCCAACCACTTTTCGCTGGCGATCAACGACGACGGCACCAAGTTCCTGATGAACCCAAACCAGATGCATTTCTCCCGCATCAAGGCGTCCGACATGCTGGTCATCGACGCCAATGACCCCGAAACCTTGCAAGGGCCGAACGCGCCCGACCCCACGGCCTGGGGCCTGCATGGCGGCATCCACCGCCACTGCCCCCACGCCCGCTGCGCGATCCACGTGCATTCCATCCACGCCACGGTGTTGGCCTGCCTGCAAAACAAGACGCTGCCCCCCCTCGACCAGAACGCCGCGATGTTTTTCGACCGCCAGGTGGTCGACGACAATTACGGCGGGCTGGCATTTGAGGAAGAGGGCGAGCGTTGCGCCCAGCTGCTGCAGGACCCCAAGAAATTCATCATGGTCATGGGCAACCACGGCATCATGGTGATCGGCGACACTGTGGCCCAGGCCTTTAACCGCATGTACATGTTCGAACGCGCGTCCGAGGTCTACATCCGCGCCCTGCAAACCGGCCAGCCGCTGGCGATCCTGCCGGACGAGATCGCGGCCAAGACCGCCGACGAGATCGAAAACTACCCCGAACAAGACATCCGCCACCTGTCCGAGCTGAAGGCGCTTTTGGACGAAGAAGGCTCTAACTACGCCCAATAGGACGCAAGCACATGCAATACGGCCTGAACGAAGAGCAGGAGATGATTGTCTCCACGGTGCGCAGCTTTGTCGAAAAAGAGATCTATCCGCACGAGGATCTGGTCGAGCGCACAGGCGAGGTCCCCGCCGAGATTGCCCAAGACATCAAGCAAAAGGCCCTCGATCTGGGGTTCTACGCCTGCAACTTCCCCGAAAGCGTCGGCTGCGCGGGGCTGTCCCATGTCGATTTTGCGTTGGTGGAACGCGAGCTTGGGCGCGGGTCGATGGCGTTGAACCATTTCTTCGGTAGACCTCAGAACATCCTGATGGCCTGCCAAGGCGATCAAAAGGACCGCTACCTCATGCCTGCGGTGCGGGGCGAAAAAATGGACGCGCTCGCAATGACGGAACCCGGCGCAGGGTCCGATGTGCGCGGCATGAAATGCAACGCGGTGCGCGACGGCGGCGATTGGGTGGTGAACGGCACCAAGCACTTCATCTCCGGCGCGGAACATGCCGACTTCATCATCGTCTTTATCGCCACGGGCGAGGACGACACCCCGCGCGGCCCCAAGAAACGGATCACCACCTTCCTGGTCGATCGCGGCACGCCCGGTTTTACCATCCGCGACGGCTACAAATCGGTGTCCCATCGCGGCTACAAAAACATGATCCTCGAATTTGACGACTGCCGCCTGCCCGACGCGCAGGTGCTGGGCGAGGTTGATGGCGGGTTCGCCGTGATGAACGAATGGCTCTATGCAACCCGCATCACGGTCGCCGCCATGTCCGTCGGCCGTGCCCGCCGGGTCTTCGACTATGCGCTGAACTATGCGGCGGAGCGCGAGCAATTTGGCCAACCCATCGGCAAGTTTCAGGGCGTAGGGTTCCAGATCGCCGACATGATTACCGAGATTGACGCCGCCGACCTGCTGACGCTGGCCGCCGCAGATCGGCTTGATAAATCCATGCCGTCCAACCGCGAGATCGCGTCGGCAAAGCTATACGCAACCGAAATGCTGTCCCGCGTGACAGATGCGGCGATCCAGATTCACGGGGGCATGGGGCTGATGGATGATTATCCGCTGGAACGGTTCTGGCGCGATGCTCGGGTCGAACGCATTTGGGATGGCACATCAGAAATTCAGCGTCACATCATCGCCCGTGACCTCTTGCGCCCGCTCGGCGCTTAAGCCAGCGTTAAGGTTTATGGCGCCCGTCTCAACATGCCTTCGGCGAGGATATTTTTGAACATGGGAAGACAAGACCTTCTCCAATTTCGCGGTCCAGCGCTCTGCCCGATCTTTGCGGCCAGAGCGCCTTCCCACGTTACGGCCATCGGCGTCCCCGCCTGTACCGTGTCTCAAATAGAACGCGTTAACCCTAATATTTCGTTACTTCCCATGTTGAAAAATATCCTCCCCGAAGGGCCGCTCTGATGCAGCCGCTCTCCCGCTTGTTCAATCCAAAATCAATCGCGGTTATTGGTGGCGGCGCATGGGGCGAGGCAGTGCTTCATCAGGCCCAAAAGTTCGGCTATGGCGGCAAGCTTTTTGCCATTCATCCCAGCAAGACAGAAGTTGCTGGCATTCAGGCCTGGCCCGGCGCGCACCTGCTGCCGGAACCGCCCGATGCAGCCTTCATCGGCATCAATCGCGAAGCGACCGTCGGGGCGGTTGAACGGCTGCGCAAACGCGGCGCAGGGGGTGCTATCTGCTTTGCATCCGGCTTTGCCGAGGCGTCTGCTGAAGACCATAGCGGTGCGGATGCTCAAGTCAGGTTGCTGCGCGCAGCCGACGGTATGCCGGTGCTGGGTCCCAACTGTTATGGCTTTATCAATGCGCTTGACCGCGTTGCGATCTGGCCGGATCAACACGGGCTGACCCCTGTCGACCGCGGCGTCGCGATCCTGACCCAGTCCTCCAACATCTCGATCAACCTGACGATGCAGCGGCGTGGGCTGCCCATTGCCTATATGGTGACCTGTGGAAATCAGGCCCAGCTCAGTCAGGCCGACATTGCCACTGCACTTCTGGACGACGAGCGGGTCACTGCAATCGGCCTCCATGTCGAAGGATTCAGCGATTTGCGCGCATGGGAAGCGCTGGCTCAAAAAGCCCATGCGAAGAATGTGCCGATACTTGCGATAAAGGTCGGTGCGTCCGAGCAGGCGCGCAGTGCCGCCGTCTCCCACACCGCATCCATAGCCGGTCACGACAGCGGGGCGCAGGCCTTGCTTGACCGGCTTGGGATTGCCCGCAGCCCCGATCTGTCCAGCTTTCTTGAGACACTGAAACTGCTTCACATGACCGGGCCTTTGAAAAGCACTGGCATCGCATCAATCAGCTGTTCCGGCGGCGAGGCCTCGTTGGCCGCTGATCTGGGGCAGGCAAAGGGTCTTTCCTTTCCGCCGCTGGATGCCGATCAGAAAACGGGGCTTCGCGCTGCGTTAGGCTCTAAAGTCGCCTTGGCCAACCCGCTGGATTACCACACCTATATTTGGCGGGACGAGGACGCCATGACCGCCGCATGGTCCAGCATGGTGGCCCCGCATCTGGCCTTGACGATGTTGGTCGTAGATTTCCCCAGAGCCGATCTTTGCGATCCGGCAGATTGGTCCTGCGCGGTCAACGCCGCCCTTCGGGTGAAGGCTGAGACAGGCGCACATATCGCGATGACAGCCAGCCTGCCCGAACTCATGCCCGAAGACATCGCTAGCGCTTTGATGGCTGGCGGGGTCGTCCCCCTGAATGGCCTGCCGGAAGCCTTGCAGGCGGTCCATGATGCGCAACGCACAAGCCCGATCTCTGGCGGCGAATTGCTGCTTCCGGGGCCCAACCGAACCGCCCAATTGATCGACGAATTCGAGGCCAAGACAGCCCTTTGGTCATACGGTGTGCCGATCCCCGGCGGTGTGCTGCTTGATGACAGATCGGATGTCACGGCCGTCAGCGATTTGTCCTTCCCCGTGGTCGCAAAGGTTCAGGGCCTTGCCCATAAAACCGGGGCCGCAGGCATCGCGCTTGGCCTCAGGTCGGTCGAGGACGTGTCACAAGCGCTCCCGACTTTGGCGGATGGGCCGGTGCTTGTTGAAGAGATGATCGAAGACACCGTCGTCGAGCTGCTTGTTGGGGTGGTGCGCGACCCCGCTCATGGCTTCGTCCTTACCGTTGGCGCTGGCGGCACATTGACGGAACTTTGGAACGACACCGCATCGCTTCTGATACCCGCGAACGACGATGCCATCGGCGCGGCGCTTGACGGCCTGCGCATTGCGCCGCTTTTGGGCGGGTATCGGGGCAAGGACGCCGCAGACCGCGCCGCGATGCTTGACGCGATTAACGCGGTGCAATCCTATGTCATCGACCACGCGGATACGCTGGAAGAAATCGAGATCAACCCCCTGCTCTGCACCCCCTCCGACGCCATCGCAGCCGACGCCCTCATCAGGAAAGTGCCATGACCAATCCCATTAAAACCCATCGCGACGGCCCCATTCTGCAGGTCATGCTGGACCGCCCCAAGGCCAATGCCATCGACCTGGCCACCTCAAAAATCATGGGCGACGTCTTCGCGGATTTCCGCGATGATCCCGACCTGCGGGTCGCCGTTATCACCGGCGGTGGCGACAAGTTCTTCTGCCCCGGCTGGGACCTGAAGGCCGCCGCCGGTGGCGACGCAGTGGATGGCGATTACGGGCAGGGCGGCTTTGGCGGGCTGCAGGAGCTGCCCAACCTCAACAAGCCGGTGATCGCCGCCGTCAATGGCATCGCCTGCGGTGGCGGGCTCGAACTCGCGCTCAGCGCCGACATGATCCTCGCCGCCGACCACGCCACGTTCGCGCTGCCCGAGATCAAGTCCGGCACCGTCGCCGACGCCGCCTCGATCAAGCTGCCCAAACGCATCCCCCATCACATCGCGATGGAGCTGTTGTTCACCGGCCGCTGGTTCGACGTGGACGAGGCCCACAGATGGGGCTTGGTGAACGAGGTCGTCCCCCAGGCTCAGCTCATGGACCGCGCGTGGGAGCTTGCCCGCCTGCTCGCCTCCGGCCCGCCGCTGGTCTACGCCGCCATCAAGGAAATCGTCCGCCATGCGGAGGACCACAATTTTCAGGACACGATGGACCAGATCACCGGGCGCAAATTCAAGACCGTCGATACGCTCTATTCCAGCGAGGACCAGCTTGAAGGGGCCAAGGCTTTTGCCGAAAAGCGGGACCCGGTTTGGAAGGGCCGCTAGCGCTTCTGAAACACCGCAATCAAGGCGCTGTCACCCGCATGTGCGTCGGTGCGCGTTTCATCGTAAATGATGGTTTCGTGCAGGATTAGACCCTTAATTTGGCCCTTCAGCGCCTCGAATTTATCCGCAAACCCGCGCGCTTCAAAATGCTGCGCATTGATCGAAAGGACGCATAAGGCACCGCTTGCGGCGACCCGCAGCAATTCGTCAAACGCGTCCGGCCCAACATGCCCATGGGTGAATGTGCCCGCGCTGACAATGCCGCGATAGGCACCGTCTTCGACATCCAAAACACCGGTCAGATCGCCTTCGAACAGGTTCTCATAACAGTCCTTCATCGCCGCCTCGGCCAGCATGGCAGAGGAGATGTCGGTCCCGTCAATCGCCTCGACCCCCAGCGCCTTCAGGGCAATCCCAACCAGCCCGGTCCCCGCGCCAACGTCCAAAACAGGCCCACGGCCCTCCGCCCGCACAAAGGCTTCCGCCACCGCAACCGGCAACTGATAGCCAGATGCCTGCGCAAAGCTCTCGTCATAGGTTTCGGCCCAGTCGCCATACAATTTCAGCGAATCCTCGGGCGTCTTCAACGCATAGGCACCGTCCAAATCAGGTTTGGTCATGTCACAAATTCCTCCGCGCTATAGCCTTGCAGGAACAGCAGGGCCGTCAGGTCGCCATGGTTAACACGAAACTGCGCCTGCGCCTGCACCGAAGGTTTCGCATGCAGCGCCACACCCATCCCGGCGCGGGTCAGCATCCCCAGATCATTGGCCCCGTCGCCAACCGCCAGCACGTCCTCATCCGACAGGCCCAGCTTGGCGGTCAGATCGTCCAGCGCCTCTACCTTGGCCTCCTTGCCAAAGATCGGGGGGATAACGTCACCGGTTAAAACCCCGTCTGTGATCACAAACTGATTGGACCTATGTTCATCAAACCCCAAATACTCCGCCACAGGCCCGGTAAAGGCGGTAAAGCCCCCCGATACCAAAGCCGCATAGCCACCTTGCGCCTTCATCGTTGCCAGCAGCACTTTGCCGCCGGGCATATAGGTGATGCGCTCTGCCAAAACAGACTCTAACACACCCTGATATAGCCCTTCTAGTAGCCCAACGCGTTCCCGCAACGCGCCTTCAAATTCGATCTCACCATTCATTGCACGCGCAGTAATCCCTGCAACTTGCGCGCCAACGCCCGCGTAATCTGCCAGCTCGTCAATGCATTCCTGCTGGATCATCGTGCTGTCCATATCCGCCAATAACAGCCGCTTCTTGCGGCCAACGGCACTCTGCACCAGCATATCGACCTTCAGCTCGGACAGATCCGCCCAGACGCTGTCCAGATTGTCCGGCACCGCCGCCAGCGGAAATTCCGCCGCAACGTCCGGCATCAGCCAGACCGCTTCGCCACCGCCCCACGCATTACGCAGCGATTCCACCAATGCCGGCTCCAGCGCCGGCGTCTCTGGGTTGGTTAACAGCGAGGCCACGTACATTGTGAAGTTTCCAATCGTAGACAGGGATGTCGCAAAAACTTGGTCGGTTGCCGCTATAGCCCCCGAATTCGGGTTGTGGAACCCAAAACCCCCGACTATCCACGCCGGTGGGACACCCTTCCCCAACGAAGGGCATATATCTGTGAGGATACCATCAATGGCTAACACTGCTCCGGTCACGCGGCCGGCAAATCCGCGTTTTTCGTCCGGCCCCTGTGCCAAACCCCCGACATTTGACTTGCAGCAGCTTGCAGACGCGCCGATTGGCCGTTCGCATCGTGCCGCTCCCGGCAAGGCGAAGCTGAAAGAAGCAATCGACCTGACCCGCGAGGTCCTGCAAGTCCCCGACGACTACCTGATCGGCATCGTCCCTGCCTCTGACACTGGCGCCTATGAAATGGCGATGTGGAACCTGCTGGGCGAGCGCCCCGTTGAAATGCTGGCATGGGAAAGTTTCGGCTCCGGCTGGGTCACCGATGTGGTCAAGCAGCTGAAACTGGACGCCGAGGTGAAGACCGCCGATTACGGTCACATCGTCGACCTTGCCACCGTCGATTTCGACAAGGACGTCTGCTTCACATGGAACGGCACCACCTCTGGCGTGCGCGTCCCGTCCAAGGACTTGATCCCCGCCGACCGCGCAGGCCTCACGCTCTGCGACGCCACCTCCGCCGCCTTCGCGATGGACCTGCCATGGGACCGCTTGGACGCCACAACCTTCAGCTGGCAAAAAGTGCTGGGCGGGGAAGCCGCGCATGGCGTGCTGATCCTGTCGCCCCGCGCGGTTGCACGTCTGGAAAGCTACACCCCCGCATGGCCATTGCCCAAAATCTTCCGCCTCACCAAAGGCGGCAAATTGATCGACGGCATCTTCACGGGGGCCACAATCAACACGCCGTCGATGCTCTGTGTCGAAGATTACATCTTCGCGTTGAACTGGGCAAAATCGGTCGGCGGCCTGCAAGGCCTCATCGCCCGCGCTGACGCCAACGCTAAAGCGGTGAACGATTTCGCAGACGCTGCCGACTGGCTCGCCAACCTAGCGGTTGAGCCCGCAACGCGGTCCAACACATCCGTTTGCCTGAAGTTCACCGACGCTCGCATCACCGACGGCGCGGCTTTCGCCAAAGCGGTCGCCAAGCGGCTGGACGTCGAAGGCGTGGCCTTTGACATCGGCGCGTATCGCGACGCCCCGGCAGGTCTGCGGATCTGGTGCGGTGCCACGGTCGAAACCTCCGACATCGAAGCCCTCATGCCGTGGGTTGCCCACGCCTTTGAGGCCGAAATCTCCGCCTAAACTCGAAATCGTATGCATGAAATACATACGAAATACACATCAAATACACATTTGCGAAAGGAGCCTAAAATGGCCCCCAAAGTACTCGTCTCCGACAAGCTTTCCGAGACCGCCGTTCAGATTTTCCGCGACCGCGGCATCGACGTGGACTTCATGCCCGAGCTGGGCAAAGACAAAGCCAAATTGCTGGAATTGATCCCGCAATATGACGGCCTCGCGATCCGGTCCGCATCGAAAGCGACAGAGAAATTAATCAACGCCGCCAGCAACTTGAAGGTCATTGGCCGCGCAGGCATCGGGGTCGACAATGTCGACATTCCTGCCGCCTCCAAGAAGGGGATCATCGTGATGAACACCCCCTTCGGCAACATGATTACAACGGCAGAACACGCCATCGCGATGATGTTCGCCGTCGCCCGCCAGATCCCCGAGGCATCTGCCTCGACCCACGCGGGCAAGTGGGAAAAATCCAAATTCATGGGGGTCGAGCTCACCGGCAAAACCCTAGGCGTCATCGGCGCCGGCAACATCGGCGGCATCGTCTGCGAACGCGCTGTGGGTCTTAAAATGAAGGTGATTGCGTATGATCCCTTCCTGTCCGAAGAACGCGCCGAGAAGCTGAACGTGACCAAGGTGGAACTGGACGAGTTGTACGCCCGCGCCGACTTCATCACCATGCACGTCCCCGCCACCGACAAGACCCGCGGCATGATCTCGGCAGAGGCCATCGCCAAAATGAAAACCGGCGTCCGCATCGTGAACTGCGCCCGTGGCGGTCTGGTCGATGAAGAGGCTTTGGCCGAAGCGCTGAAAGCCGGAAAGGTCGCCGGCGCAGCCTTCGACGTCTTCGCCGTGGAACCTGCTACCGAAAGCCCATTGTTCAACCTTCCCAACGTTGTAGTCACCCCCCACCTTGGCGCTGCGACCACGGAAGCGCAGGAAAATGTGGCCCTGCAAGTGGCCGAACAAATGTCCGACTACCTGCTGACCGGCGCGGTTTCCAACGCGCTGAACATGCCGTCTGTGACCGCCGAAGAAGCCAAGCTCATGGGCCCCTGGGTGAAGCTCGCAGAGCATCTCGGGTCTTTTATCGGCCAGATGACAGACGAAGTGCTGAAAGAAATTCAGATCACCTATAACGGCTCGGTGTCTTCTATGAATTTAGAAGCCCTGAACTGCGCTGGCGTCGCAGGCATTATGAAGGCCACCAACCCCGACGTGAACATGGTCTCCGCGCCCGTCCTCGCCAAGGAACGTGGCGTGAAAATCAGCACCACGACGCAAGACAAGTCCGGTGTGTTCGACGGCTACATCAAAATCAACGTGGTCACCGACCAGCGCGAACGCTCTATTGCGGGCACGGTCTTCTCCGATGGTAAGCCGCGTTTCATCCAGATCAAAGGCATCAATATCGACGCCGAGATCGGGCAGCACATGCTCTACACCACCAACGAGGATGTCCCCGGCATCATCGGCATGCTTGGTCAAACCATGGGCGAAAACGGCGTCAACATCGCTAACTTCACTTTGGGCCGCGCCGGTGCTGGCAAGGAAGCCATCGCGCTTCTCTATGTGGATGCCCCGGTCCCGGCCTCCATTCTAAAGAAACTAGAAGACACAGGCATGTTCCAGCAGGTCAAGACCCTGCAATTCGACGTCGCCTAGGCTTCATCTTGGTAAAAATACCTCTGCCGGAGGCATTCAGCTTCCGGCAGTTACTCTTTACGAATAACGCCTGTGATGGCCGCAGCGCCAAGCGCCGTCACGATCCAGCCAATTGCTTTGGCAAACCATCGCATCCACCACCCCGCACGGCCCCAATCAGACCGCGACGTGGACGGCGCCCAAGCGGTTTCTTGCCCCAGCGACACAATCGGGACAATCAGATCGGCGGCATAGGCGTAGCTATTAAATGTCTCCCAATCCTGCCCGGCCTCGCCCGCTGAAGACCAAAAAGCGGCTGGATTGTCGGGGTGAGACTGAGTGGCAGCCGCCCACCCTGCCGACACCAGAACAGGCCCCGCATTTGGCGTCATGTCGCCCGCATCCCAGGTCCGTTCAAAAAACCAGCCAAGACCCAGCACAAGCACAACAGCGATTACGACAGCGCGGGCTGGGCGGAAGCCGTACCCGATCGTGTAGCGCAGCAGCATATCGTTGCCCCAAGACAGAATGCGCCATCCGACAAACCCGCCCCGCTCGGCAAAGATGCGGCGGTTCTCGGCTTTCAGCATGCGTTCTTTCACCATCAACACCGTGCGCGCATCATTGCGGTGCCCCATCCGCAGCATCACGTCAGCAAGTTGCTCATAGGGCTGGGCCGTGAAGGGCGTGTCCTTTGGCCTGCGTGCTAGCCAGTCCAGCCGCGCCCGAATGTTCGTCTCGGCATGGCGCGAAAAGTCGGTGTAGGTAAAGCCATCAAGGCGCACCGGATAGGCAGCGCCCGGCCCCATCGGCTCGTCCTTTAGCCTGCCAACATTTCCACCTGCCAGGTTGAATATGCCGCGCGAAATTTGATTGTCCTGCAAGAACAGAATTCCGCCGATCCGGGCGCGGGCAAGGCTTACGGCAATGTTTGACCCATGCTCCTCGGTCGCCCCGAATACCGCGCCGTCAAGGGCGTTGTCGTTCAGCGTTATGGCCGTGTTGGTCAGAAAGAAGTCATGTTCCACACGGGCGGAAGACAAAAAGATTTGCCCCGTGACCACAAGGGACGTGTCACCGTCCGCATAGGGGTAGTTGCCCAGAAAAACCGATCCTTCGACGCGCAAAGACGGGGCAAAGATGGAATCCTGAGCGGCACTTTCAATCACCACGTCACACATTTGCAGGTCACCATTCACACTTGCGCCCGACAAGCTGACCTCGCCCGCAATATGCGTGCCCGCCCGAAAATACACCGACCCCGAAAAAGACGCGTTGTCCGCCGATACGCCCGCGATCCAGCAGCCAGAAACATGCAGGCCCCGCAAACAGGCGTTGGTCAAATTCATCGGCTCCGCCAGATGACAGGCGGTCAGCGACACGTCGCGGTTGCAGTCACAGCCCTGCAAATCCAAAGCGCCGGTGATCCAGGCGCCGCGCAGCCGAATGCCCTTGTCATGCAGCGGCATGGTAATGAGGAGAAACCGAACCAAGTCGGCCCGCACCTGAACAGCCTCGGTATTCTTGGCAGGCAAGGACCCGTCCGCCAAAACCGTCCTGTTGGGCAGGCCGGCCTCATCAATCAATTTCTGTTCCGCGGGGGAGAGAGGTTCGAAATCTTTTAAATCCAGCATGGTCTGAACCAAAGCACGGCGCACGCGGACCGGCAACACTAACGCATCAGTTTCCAGATGCTCCAAATTATGGACCCAAGGCCGAATGCACCGCAGAAAACGAACAGCTCGATGCCGACCAACCCCGTTGGCACCCCTTTCACAATCGCGGCGACAACCAACAAACCGCACACAAAGACGCCGACGCCAAGACGAAACTTCAATTCACCACGGGTGGGGCCGAACTTGCTCATCCGTCAAACCTAGCGCCTCGGATGGAGGAGTCACGCCGCGTCATGGTTACACAGACCGGCGCTTGCGCTACACTGACGCAAATTAGCACAAGGATAGCCCCATGACCGACATCGTAATTCTGGGCGGCGCACGGACCGCCATTGGCACCTTCGGCGGCGCATTGGCCGGGACCACCCCAATTGATCTTGGCACTGTTGTCAGCAAAGCGGCGATGGAACGTTCCGGCGTTGAGCCCACCCAAATTGGCCACGTTGCCTTTGGTCACGTTATCAACACCGAGCCCCGCGACATGTACCTGTCCCGCGTCGCCGCGATGCAGGCCGGGGTGCCGGACACTGTTCCGGCCATGAACGTGAACCGCCTGTGCGGGTCCGGCGTGCAGGCCATCGTGTCCGTGGTGCAATCATTGATGTTGGGTGATGCCGACTACGGGCTTGCCGGTGGAGCCGAAAATATGAGCCGCTCACCCTATATCCTGCCACAAACCCGCTGGGGCCAAAAGATGGGCGACGCAGGCGCGCAGGACATGATGCTGGGCGCGCTCAACTGCCCGTTCGGCACGGGCCATATGGGCGTCACCGCCGAAAACGTCGCCAAGGAACATGACATCTCCCGCGACGCGCAGGACGCGTTTGCGCTGGAAAGCCAGACACGCGCGGCGGCGGCGATTGAGGCCGGCTACTTCAAAGACCAGATCACCCCCGTCGAGGTTCGCGTGAAGCGCGATATGGTCAATTTCGAAGTCGATGAGCATCCCAAAGCCTCCACCATGGACACGCTGAGTGGCTTGCGCACCGTGTTCCAAAAGGACGGCACGGTCACCGCTGGCAACGCGTCCGGCATCAATGACGGGGCGGCCGCTTTGGTCTTCGCCCGTGCCGAGGCCGCCGAAAAAGCCGGCCTGACGCCTCGGGCGCGCGTCATCGGTTACGCGCATGCGGGCGTCCGGCCCGAAGTGATGGGCATCGGCCCCGTGCCCGCTGTAGAAAACCTGCTGGCCAAAACTGGCCTGAAAGCGTCGGACTTTGACGTCATCGAGTCGAACGAGGCATTCGCCGCGCAAGCATTGGCGGTGAACAAAGGCTTGGACCTTGACCCCGCCAAGGTGAACCCAAACGGAGGCGCGATTGCGCTTGGTCACCCCGTCGGCGCAACCGGTGCGATCATCACCGTCAAAGCATTGCATGAACTGGAGCGGATTGGCGGCAGCAAAGCCCTCATCACGATGTGCATCGGCGGTGGGCAAGGTATCGCGCTGGCGATCGAGCGGCTCTAGTCGACAAAAACCTGCGTCTTGGCGGAACGCCCCTTGGCGTCCACCACCGTCACCGTCAAATAGCCGCGCCCGGTCGCGGCTATTTCCATTTGGCGTTCCCAGCTATTGGCGGCCACGGGCGCACCATTTGCCAGCCAACTGAACGGCGGCGCCCCGTTTCTGATCTGCACGTACAAGCCATCCCCTTGCGATGCGATCTTCGCGCCGTTCGGCGGAAACGCGATTTTAGGGCGGTCGGGTTCCCCCAGAATTTGCCCTCGGCCCTTGAATGTGCGCAACGGCTTTGGCAGCTCCGCATTGCTGACCAGCAGCGCATCGACAGGAGCGGCGGCCAGTGGATCAGCCTGCGTCTTTAACCGCTCAAACGCTTGGAAAAGAACGGGCGCTGCAATGGCCGCGCCGAAGGCTCCGGGAACGGGTGTGCCATCGGGTCGCCCCATCCATATGCCGACCACGTGCCGCCCGTCATAGCCAATCGCCAGCGTGTCACGGTGCCCGTAAGACGTCCCAGTTTTATACGCAATCTCGCGCTCTCGCGCATTCGCGGGCGGCGCGATGCCTGATAGGATGTCGGTGACATACCACGCCGATTTCTGGCTCAGCAGGCGGCTCCCAAGTGGCGCGCCATCCTTCGGTGTCTCGCTTAGTGCTATGGTCTGCCCGCCCCGTGCAAGACTTGCATAAGCTTGCACCAGATCGTGCAGGCTGACGCCCAAACCTCCCAAACCAATGGCCAGCCCCGACTGGTCCCCCGGCACCTCGATCTGCGCTCCGGCGCGGCGCAACGCGCCTGACAGGTTGGAGGGCCCGATACCGTCCAGCAGGCTCACCACTGGCAGGTTCAACGATTGCTGTAAAGCCTCACGCACCCTCAGCTGGCCCCGGAATTGTCCGTCAAAATTCACTGGCGCATAGGTCCCGAAACTTTGCGGGCGATCGTTCATCAGCGTCTCGGGATGGACCATCCCTCGGTCAAATCCCAGCCCGTACACAAACGGCTTCAACGTCGACCCGGGCGAGCGCAGCGCGCGGGTCATGTCAACATACCCCTCCCGCGCGTCGTCATTGAAATCAGGCGACCCGACGGAGGCCAGAACCTCCCCCGTCCGATGATCCGCCACCACAATTGCAATGGATAACTGCCGGTCTTGCACGCGCACCGATTGCTGCGCCAACCGCTCCAAGCTGCGTTGAAGCGGGCCGTCAATCGTGGTCTCAACGCGGGCACCCACCGCGTCCGCCAACACCCTGTCTGCCAGATGGGGCGCGGTCAGCGGGAAGGACTTGCGCCCCTCTGCCGGGGCCTCTGTCATCGCCGCCTCAGCGGTGCCTGCGTCAATGACGCCCGCTTTCTCCATCCGCTCCAGGACCCGGTCCCGTGCCCGATGTGCAGCCTGCACTCGCCGGTCGGGCCGACGCGCCTCTGGCGCTTGCGGCAAGGCCACCAGCAACGCCGATTGCGCCTGAGTCAACCGCACCGGTTCCTTCCCGAAATACGCCAAAGTCGCGGCACGCACGCCCTCAAGGTTCCCGCCAAACGGCGCGCGCTGCAGGTACAGGTTCAAAATCTCGGCCTTCGTCAAGCGCCGCTCCAACGCCAGCGCCAGCCGCGCCTGTCGCAGCTTACCCTCCCAACGGCCCGTGCCGCTGTCTTCCAGCAAGCGCGCGGTTTGCATGGTCAGCGTGGACGCCCCCGACACCATCCGCCGGTACCTGATCGCCTGCCCAGCAGCCCGCGCAATCGCCACCACGTCAATGCCCGCATGCTCATAGAACCGTTTGTCCTCGTAGGCCACCAACATACGCAGGTAACCCGCGTCGACACTGGCCACATCCGCCTGCAACCGCCACCGCCCGTCGTCTACTTGGTAGGCCCGCAGCAGGTCGCCGTGGCGGTCCAGAACCTCCGCCCCCGTTTCGATCACCAACGGCGGAATAACTGTCGCGTCGACCCAGTCGTCAAACTGGTCGCGCCCCACCGCCGCAAGAAACAATGCGGCTGCGGACCCGAAAATGGCGCGGTGCCATGTCACTTGGTGACCACCACCTGACCCGTCGCTGTGCGGGCACGGTATTCGGGGCGGTACATGTCCTCAACACTTGCCGCAGGGTGGTGGTATGTCCCGGGCGCAATGGCGCGCACGATATACGCCAGCTGGAACGCGTCGGTGCCGCCATGATCCACGGCCGCCAGAAAGCGGTCCTGCCGGAACTCGGTGTTCTGCACGCGGCTGCTTAGCTTCAGCCAGTCCAACGCCCTGACGTCCCCGCCTTGCAGCAGGTTGGGGTTGTCGATCTCGAACCCGGCGGGCAGCGGGTCGTTCACCATCAGCCGCCCTTCGCCGTCGTTGAACGGTTGCACGGTCAGCACGGTGACAAGCCGGTCGCCCGATTGCACCTGATCGGGGGAGGCAACCTCCCCTTCAAGCGTGTAGTACACGCGGTCAATGCGGTAGCCATTGCCGCCTTGCGGCTCAGGTTCGGACGCCACGCCGAACGTCGTCAGCGTCACCACCGTGTCGGACCCGCCACTGTTTTGGATCGCCACAGGCGTCACCGCGTCCTGTTCCAACACCTGCACCAATGGGCCAGACACAGGCGCGCCGTTCAAGGACAAGGTGCCCTCAGCCCGGCCCAGCAGCGCGTTCGCCGCCAGCAGGGACCACACCGATTCTTGGGTGGATCGACCCGTCACCTCTCCGAGGCTCGGAGCCACCTGCGCAGAAATGCGTTCGACATTCACCGCGTTTGATCCGGCCTCTACGGCCAGCGTCAAAACCGCAGCAGCGTCGCGCAGGTTGGTCCCATAGTCATCGCGCCAACGCTGGCCACCGCTTTGCGCGTCTTGCAGCTTGGCATCCGCCTTGCGGAACATCGCGTCCGCCCGGGTGGGGTCGCCGTAAGCGGCCAGCGCCGCCCCGATTTGCGCCAGCGCCATCGGGGTCGCAAAGTCGTTCGATTTCACGTCGGCATAGTATCGCAGGTCACCAATCGCCGCCGCGCCTTCGCGGGCCAGAACCAGCAACGCGTAAGCCAAACCCTCACCGCCATTCTCAAAGTCAGACGCCGCGTTCACCTGATTGCGCAGATTGTCCAGCGCTTGGCGCAACGCAATCCGTGGCACGTCATGGCCCTGACCGGACGCCCGGCTCAGGAAGTCAGTCACATAGGCATCGAGCCACAGATCACCCCGCGCGGGCCGCCACAACCCAAATGCCCCGTTAGAGGCCTGATTGGTCAGCACTCGGTCCACCGCCTGCTCGATCCGTTCAGCGATATTCTGGCGGGCTCCAAGGTTCATCGCCTGCGCCACCTGATCGAGATACAGCAATGGCATCGCCCGCGACGTGGTCTGCTCAGTACAGCCATAGGGATAGAGGTCCAGCGCATTCAAAAGCCCCGGCGCATCGAACCGCGCCAAGGGGCCAGCCGTCAGCGTAGCGCTTGCCGTTCCGGGCAAGAAGCCAGCGAAGGCGTTTTGGTCCAAAGTGAACGTGCCACCCGCCGCCAACTCAAACTGCGCGCGGCGCTGAATAACCGGATCATTGCGCATGATGGGCAGGTTTAGGGTCTTTCGAAGCACCTTGTCGTCCGGCGTCACCAAAGTGACAGAGACCGTGGCGATCCCCGTCCGTTGCGCCGTGATTGGAACGCTAAAGACCTGCTTTTGCAGCTCGCTCAAAGACACCGACGTCGGAGCGGTGCCAAGATCAACGCCCGATGCGGTCACCGTCAAAGGCATATCGCCCGTGGTCCCTGTTGCGTGGATGATCTCCAGCAGCAACTGGCTGTCATCGCCCGGTGCCAGGAAGCGCGGCAAGGTCGCAGTGACCACGACGGGATCGCGCACCAGGATGTCCGTCGTCGCCTCGCCAACCGCACTGTCGGACCAGACCACCGCGCTGAGACGCACGGTGCCGTTGAATTCCGGCAGATCAAAACTTGCCCGCGCAATGCCGTCCGCACCGACCGTCACAGGCCCCGCAACATAAGCCACCAGCTCTTCCGTCGGAGGGGGCGCTTGCGAGGACAGCCCCGCCTGCGCGTCGCCGCCAGAACGCACTGTCCCAAGCGCACCAGTTTGACCGTCGATCAGACGCCCATAGATGTCACGCAACCCCATCCCCAATTTGCGCTGACCAAAGTAGTGATCCGATGCAGAGGGCGGTTCAAAACCGGTCAGGTTCAAAATCCCCAGATCAACGGCGGAGATCATGGCGTAAGCCGTCTCTCCCTCCGCGATACCGTCAACTTTCAAGGCGACCTCCAACGGGCCACGCGGCGCAGCCTCGGGAGCCATATCAAACGCAGCGGCCAGTTTCGCATCAGCCGGGTCAACCGGCGCATAGGACAGCCCCAAAGCGCGTGTCGGGTTTTGACCTTCTGCACCTTCCAACGGCTGCACCACCTGTGCTGCGACATAGACGCCTGCGCCCCAATCGTCGGTGACAGGCAGCTCGATCAGGTTTTCGCCTTCCGTGACCTCGACCGATTTCATGTCGATCAACCGGTTCGACATTACCGTAACCAGCGCTGTGCCCGCGGTGCGCGGCACGATGCGGAAGGTCGCCGTTTCGCCGGACCGGTAGTTGGCCTTATCCAGCGACGCCTCCAACAGATCGGGGGTAGCGCTAGCGTCGGCGGCTCCGTACCAACCCGCCGAGAAGCCAACGGAGCTGGCCACATATGGCCCGTCAATTCGCTCCACCTTGATCTCGTATGCGCCCCATTCAACCGGGGCCGTTACCGTAGTGATTTGATCCCCCGTCAGCCGCACTTCGCCCGAGGCAACGCGGCTGCGCGTCGTGATTGGATCCCAATACCAACTGCCGTAACTTGAATACCACTGGTAGCGCGTGTTGACCCGGTTGACAGTCCACTTCACCGTCATCTCCTGACGCGTCAGGTCGGGGCCAATCGCAATCAGCTCAAACGCGGCCTCGGTGTCTTCTGCAATGACCCCGTCCGTTTGGGGCTTGATGCCAATCAACGGGGTATCCGCCAGAACAGGTTTGGTCAGCGTGCGTTCCACCGGGCGGTTCGATCCTTCGCGGACACGGGTGATGATGCGCGCCTCCAAAGGTTGCATCACCTCGGTCAGCTCGGGCAGCTGCAGGGCAACGCTTGCGGCACCGGTCTGATCGGTCTTCACCCCGCCTTGCAACCCACCACGACGCGCCTGGAAGCGCTGGTCATGGCGGCCAAACTTGTACCCTGCGTAGCCGTCCAAGTCGGTTGCCGCGCGCAGGATCACGTCGCCCTCGACGGCCAGGTCAGCCCCGGGCGCCCCGAACAGGTAATCCGCCTGAACGTTCAGTTCCGGCGGGAAATCCGTCAGCGCAATCGGGCCGTCCTCCATCGACAATTCAACGTCGATGCGTTCTGGCAAGAAGTCCTCCACCAACACCTTGGTGCTGGCCAGCGGCGCGGCCTCTACATCGGCGTAGACCGCGACCTGCCACGTTCCACGCGGCACCGAGCCGGACAATGGCAGCACAAACATGCGCCCGCCCGCGCCTTGGTCGTCCAGCGTCACGCGGCTGTATTCCACGCCGTCAGGCCGCGTCAGGATCGCAGTCATTGCCAGCCCGTCAACCGCGTCCGCCGTGCCGTCCCGCGCCAAGGCCAACGCGTGGATGGTCTCCCCCGCGCGGTAGGCTCCGCGTTCGGTCGTCATGTAAACGTCAATCGGCGGAGCGGCGGGCCGCCCCTCGACGCCGCGGTCCGACAGGTCAAATTCGGGGTCCGTCAGGCTCAGGAACGAGAAGTCGTCGCCATGTTGCACGGTCAGCAGCCCCGGCCTTTGCCCGCCGGTTCCCAGCGACAGCCCCGCGTCAAATCGGGCGTAGCCCGCAGCGTCCGTCACCGCCGTGCCCAGCACCGCGTTGGACCGCGACAGCAGGCTGACCTCGGTCCCCGCTCGCACGCCTGCATCCGACAACCCGCGCACAAACACGTGCAGCCCGTCCACGCCGGACATGGTGGTCACCCCAAGGTCGCTTATCACGAACCATTGCGTTGCGGGCGGGGTGTCGTATTCGTCGGCGCCAGGGATCTGCGCTTGCAGCGCATAGACGCCCGGCTTCAAATCGCCAGCAATCTCTCCAACTGGCAGGCGGGAGGTCACGTCCTGATTCAGGGCGCTCTCCACGGTGCCGGTGCCCTTCCAAACCTCGGACCCAACTTCGGTGCGGAATTCGGCGCGTTGGTACTGGCTCAAGGGCCTGCCAAAATATCCGTCCTGCATGGTCCGCAAGATGTTGCGGTCGCTGACGCGGTACAGCGTCAGGTCCAGCTTGGTGGCGTTGATAGCCACCACTGGCAGCGCCGCGTTTTCGGTGGCGGGCAACACGTAGGCGCGCCCCGGGAAACGGACATCGGGTTTGCGGTCGCGCACGTATTGATTGATCTCAACCGATTTCAACAGCTGTTCACCCGATGCGGCGGGCAGCCCTTGGCGGAAGGTAAAGCTGTAGCGTTCGCCATGGGTCAGCCCAGCGATGCAAATCGCGCGGCCAGACGCGTCAACGCTGATGCCCGGAACAGAGGTCTGCACGTAATCCGCATAGTCCACCGTCTTGTCCAAATCCTCGGTGAAATTGGCGCAGACCCGTGGGTCCAGCGCATCGCTTTCCACCTGCGTCTCGGCAAGGCCAAAGCCGAACAGTCGGACCGCTCGGTCAAGGTTTTTGCCAATGTCGTCACGCGGGGAGATGTCTTGCGCCAGACGCAGCGGCTTAATCATCTCTTTGCCTCGGCCAACAGCCTCCAAGCTGGTCGCGATCAATGACAATGCGTTGACCTGCTGCGCCGCATTTTCAGACCGCAGGTAAGCGTTGACCGACGCCAACAGGGCGGTCGCGTTGAGCTGGCGTTTTCTCTGGGTGTTGTTGCGCGCGGCGGCCAAAGCATCGCGGGTAAACTGGTCCCACAGGTCAGATCGGTCCGTCAGCGTAAGCGCCGCGCCCATGAACTTCATCGCAATATCGGGTTTGCCCGCGTTCCGGTCTCGCACCGCCGCATCAATATATTGCTGGGTCGTGTACTCGTTGGCGACATAGTTGTCGGACATGTTCGACGCTTGGGTGAACGCGCGGTTCAGGTCCCGCTCTGGCAGGAAAGACAGGTCCTGAGCGCGGGTTTGCGCAACAGACAACGCTTCAGGCGAACTGTCGATGACTCTGGCGGAAATTGCCCCCTCATAGGGTTCACTTTTTGAGATTTCGGATTTGGGGAAACATGCGCGTGACTTTTCGTTGAACGTGAACGCTCGGCAGTTTTGATCTGCCAAACAGGCGCGTTCGCAGGCGTCGAATGTCGTGTCGAAGATATTGGTCAGGTCGCTGCCGTAAAAGTCGATATTGCGCGTGATGGCGATCCTGCGCTCGGGGATAAGTCCTTCGGCATAAGCCATCTGACCCAGCAGCAGAGAAAGAAGAACGCCAAAACTTGCACGACCCAACATGTAAAAATCCCTTTTTCTGTATAGGGCAAGGTTGGCATGGCCTACGTGAGTCTTGCAACCGTCACGACCGCTTTGGCTCGGCATTAATCGCACGTTCACTTTCCGATGGCATCGTAAGCAAAGATTCAGTTTTCTCGGCGAACGGGCCAAAATGAACAGCACAGAGTTCGAACAGGAGCTGGCGCAAGAACGCCGGGGCCGCTTGGCCGCCGAACGCATGCTTGAACACAAACAAGCGGAACTGCAGGCTGCAAACCGTCAGCTATCGGAACACGCGCTTGCATTGTCAGACCAGATTGTGGACCAGCGGCAAGTCGTGTCCGACCTTCGGGGGGAGAAAAGCAAAGTCAGCCAAGACTTGGAACGCGCCAATACGCGCGTCGTTGCGGTGGAACGTTTGCTATGGGCCTCGCTCGAAACCATCCCGGACGGTTTTGCACTGTTTGGGCCGGATTTCCGGCTCATTGCCGCAAACGACCCCTATTTGGCAGTGTTTGAAGAAACATCGGGCATTGGCCCCGGTGACAGCTACCAAGCCATCCTCGACGTTTGCCTTGATGACGGACTGGTTGATTTGCAAGGGCAGAACGAAGACACGTGGTACGACACCATGCTGGACAGATGGAACGACCCCAAAATACCGCCCGTTACCCTGCGGTTTTGGAATGGCATGCATATCAAAATGGTGGACCGGCGCACAGCTGACGGCGGTATTGTATCCTTGGCCCTTAACATCACGGACGACATTCTGCGCGAAGAAGAACTCCGCGAAGCCCGCGATAAGGCGCAAGCCGCCGATCGCGCAAAATCCGCGTTCCTCGCTAAAATGAGCCACGAGCTAAGAACCCCCATGAACGGTGTTGTCGGGATGGCCGATTTGTTGATGGAACGCGGGCTCGACGCAGAAAGCCATCTTTATACGGAAACGATCCGAAATTCTGGTCAGGCCTTGCTCGACATCATCAATGAAATTCTGGATTTCTCCCGGATCGAAGCGGATCGAGTGAATTTAAGAGAAAATTCCGTTGATCTGCCGGGTTTGGTGCAGGACGTGTTGCTGCTTTTCCAACCAACTCTTCGTGACAAACCGATCGAGATGCATCTGGACTATGACCCGTCTCTTGCCACTCATTTTTTGGGTGATGCGGGCCGGCTACGGCAGATTTTGGTCAACCTCGTCGGAAATGCCATCAAGTTCACGGAAACCGGCCATGTTCTGCTTCGCGTCAGCTCTGCCCTCGATCCAAAATCAAATGTTGTGATTTCAGTCGAAGATACGGGCGTCGGGATTCCCGATGGTCTTCACGACCACATTTTTGGTGAGTTCAATCAGGTTGAAGACAACGAAGACCGTCAGGCAGAGGGGACAGGCCTGGGCTTGGCAATAACCCGCAAACTGGTCGAAGCAATGGGCGGCACTCTTTGGGTAGATAGCGTCGACGGGCGCGGATCATGTTTTGGCTTCGCTCTCAATCTTCCACAAGATGGGGATGCCAGCGCGCCCCCTCCGGTTTCAACACCAGATCTGTCACGCGCCCTCCTTTGGGTTGAGGATCCTTTGGATTGTAAGATCTTCGAAAGGCTGCTCGGGTCACTTGGGATAGAAGTCTGGGCGACCGGCGAGACCTCGGAATTTGGGCTGGCCCTCGAACGCAGGTCGCCACATCTGGTCATCTGCGAGGCCGGGCGACGCGAAGCTGTGACGGCTCTCTTGGCCAAACATCCGACCGAAATTCTGCTTCTCACCATTTCTGGCAAGCCGGGCACACAGGACAACATCGACCGCCCTTTCCTGCGCAACGTCGTGTTGTCAAAAATTCAGGCACTGACCTCGGCAGATAAATCCCCCGCCAACGAACGGGTGCGGGTGCTGGCTGCAGAGGACAACAAAACCAATCAGCTGGTGCTGTCCAAAATGCTGGATGGCCTCGATATTGACCTGACCCTCGTTGAGGACGGGGCTCAGGCCATCGCCAATTTCAAGCAGCAGACGCCGGATTTGATCCTGCTCGACATCTCGATGCCCAAAATGGACGGGATGGAGGTCGCCCGCAAGATCCGGTCACTGGAAGGCGGCACGTCCCACGTCCCCATCATCGCAATGACCGCGCATGCCATGACCGGCGACGAGGAACGCATTCGCGCCAGCGGCATCGACCACTATCTGACCAAACCGCTCAACAAGCTGCTTGTGCGCAGCCATGTGGAGGCGCTGACGCTCAGCGCCTCTACCGTCCAAGAAATTGCGCGCTAAGCCGCATCTCGCCGGTTTCGATGCCCCGCCAATTCGCAATGGGGCCCGTCAGCCGCTTCACCGCCGCCGGGTGATTTTCATCCAACGCCCCGTATTTGACCAGCAGCCCCGCAATCGCGCATTCCGCCGCGCGGGTGCCGCCGTCCACGATCTTCACCGCCATGCCCAGCTTTTGGTCCGGCAGGATGGCCACAAACACCGCCTCGGCGCCCGTCTTGATGGCCACCTTGCCGCCCATGGCCCGCATCAGCTCGGTGCAGGCCCGCCCTTCGCCCGCCACCAGATCGGGGTGCGCGCGCATTGCAGCCACCAACCGCGCCGCCGCGGCGCCGCGCACACTGCCGTCGTCGCCAACCGCCATCCGCGCCATGGCCCGTGCCAGACCGTGCATGGTGGTCGCGTGGTTCGGGGCCGAACAGCCGTCAATGCCGTAGCCTAGCGATGCCACGCCTGTCATGTCTTCGTAGGCCTCCAGCACTGCGCGCTGCACCGGATGGTCAATATCCACATATTCCGGCCCCGCCCCCAAATGTTTGGCCAAGGTCAAAAACCCGGTATGCTTGCCCGAGCAGTTGTTGTGGCACTGGCATGGCACCTGGCCCGCGCGGATCAATCCGTCCCGTGCAGGCAAATCGGCAGGCTCCTGCGGGCCGCATCGAAATGCGCTGTCGTCCAGCCCCAAACCACCAAGCCAAACATTCACCCGGTCGGTATGGATCGCCGCCCCGTTATGCGACGCGCAGGCCAGCGCCAGCTGCTCCGGCCCCAGCCCAAAGGCGTCCGCCGCGCCGCTTTCAATCAAAGGCAGGCCCTGCAACATCTTCGCCGATGAGCGGGGCAACATCACAAGTTCGGGATCGCCCCAGGCCTCGACGATGCCACCGGAGGCGTCGCACACCACGGCATGCCCCATATGTTGCGATTCAAGCACCGGGCCACGCCAGATTTCGACCATGTCCACGCCATGTGTCATAAGTGACTCCAATGGTAGCGAAAATCCGCCAATGGGCCTTCCCCAAAGGCTGGATTTCGGGTTAAGAATTGTACATCGTTGAGAGTAGTCGCTCCGCCGGGATCATACGAGGTCAAAAAGACCCAACCCGACGAGCCAGAGGCAGACACAGCTGGAGCTGTATAAGAATGAAAACATTGTTGAAAAGCGCGGTTATCTCCGCGTCCGTGATGCTGACAGCGGGTGCTGCTGTGGCGCAGGAAGAATCCACTAATCGCGTCAACGCGGTGACCGACTGGTCGGTATTTGTGGAAAGCAACCCAACCCAGTGTTGGGTCGTCAGCAGCCCCAAGGAAACGGTGAACACCAAGGATGGTCGCGTGGTCGCGGTGAACCGTGGCGACATCTTGATGTTTGTCAGCTATTGGCCCGGTGCCGGCAAGCTGGGCGAAGTCTCCTTCACCGGAGGGTACCCCTTTGCGGAGGGCTCTACCGTGACGCTTGATATCAGCGGTAACAAATATGAGCTGTTCACAACCGGCGAAACGGCTTGGGCCGCGTCTGCGGATGATGACAACAAAATCATCGCGGCGATGAAACGCGGCGCGGATGCGTCCATGTCAGCGCGATCTTCACGAGGTACCCTGACACGCGACAAGTTCTCGTTGCTGGGCTTTACAGCTGCTGTGGATGACGCAGAAAAGCGCTGCGCAAGCTAAAGATTTACTAAATGTTTAAGGGCAGCTGCCAGGCCCTTTGACATCTCATCAATACATTCTGGGCTAAACCGGAAGAAATCAGGCAGGATCCATGACAAACAACACGCGCGTTGCGCAACCAAAATATGTTGCAGGGGCCCAACCGGTGTTTCGGTTGTCCGAAGCAGGGCTAACCGTCGGCACGACGGTTATCACCCCTGATGGTCAGAAAAATGTGGAATGCCTGAAGGGCGGAGACCGCGTTCTGACGAAGGATTACGGCTATCAGGCCATCAAATGCGTCGCGTTTCGCGACATCAACCTGACCCTTTCAAATTCCCAAGCGCCGATCCGGTTGCGTGCTGATTGTATAGGCCATGAACGACCCGTCGAAGACCTATATCTTGCGCCCAATCAACGGTTGGCGATGCGCCACCCGATGTTTGATTTGATGTTTGGCTCACGCGAAGTCGTGGCGCGCGCCGGGGACCTGACGCATCTGGCCGGTGTGGACCAGGTTCAGGGCCTGAAAGGCATCACCTATGTGATGCTTGGCTTCTCCCGCCCACAGATGGTCTTCACGGGCAGCCTTGTGCTTGATCTTGGCGCGTCGAATGCCCCCTCCTCCCGCCCGATCCTCTCAGCGGAAGACGCGCGTTTGGCCTGCTCCATGATGGCACCTCAAGTCGCTGACAATTTCCAAGTCGGCCTGCCACTTCACTGATGCGGCGATGTGGTAAGGTGACGGGGCTGTAACTCTGCCCGATTCCCACCTATATGCCAGCCATCAAAGGACTGGACCTGACCCATGACCGCATCCGCCCCAATCACCCAAGACGTGATGACCTTTCCGCGCAAGCTGCCAGATGGGCCAACAAATCTTGTCGGCCTGACCCGCGATCAACTGCGCGAGGCCCTGCTGGGCGCGGGCACCCCTGAAAAGCAGATCAAAATGCGGGCCGGTCAAATCTGGCAATGGTTGTACCAAAAGGGTGTGCGCGACTTTGACGCCATGACCAACCTGTCCAAAGATTACCGAGCCCTGCTGGCAGAGAATTTCGTCATCGCCTTGCCCGAGGTCGTGACCCGCGACGTCAGCGAAGACGGCACGCGCAAGTACCTGGTCCGCATCGCAGGTGGCCACGAGGTCGAGGTCGTCTATATCCCCGAAACCGACCGCGGCACGCTGTGCATTTCCAGCCAGGTCGGTTGCACGCTGACCTGTTCCTTTTGCCATACCGGCACGCAAAAGCTGGTCCGCAACCTCACTGCTGGTGAAATCATTGGTCAGGTCATGCTGGCCCGCGACGATTTGGGTGAATGGCCTGAACCCGGCCGCCAGCCCAACGAAGAAGGGCGGCTGTTGTCCAATGTCGTTCTGATGGGCATGGGGGAGCCGCTGTATAATTTCGAAAACGTGCGTGACGCGATGAAGATCGCGATGGACCCGGAAGGCATCAGCCTCAGCCGTCGCCGCATCACTCTTTCGACCTCAGGCGTGGTGCCAGAGATCGCCCGCACGGCTGAAGAAATCGGCTGTTTGCTGGCCGTCTCCTTCCACGCCACCACTGACGAGGTGCGCGACAAGCTGGTTCCCATCAATAAGAAGTGGAACATTGCCGAGCTTCTGGACGTTTTGCGGACCTATCCCAAAGTCTCCAACAGTGAGCGGATCACCTTTGAATATGTGATGCTCAAGGGCGTCAATGACAGCGACGAAGACGCGCATCGCCTCATGAAGCTCATCAAAGGCATACCGGCCAAGATCAACCTCATCCCCTTCAACGAATGGCCCGGCGCGCCATATCAACGGTCTGACTGGAAGCGCATCAAAGCCTTTGCCGACATCGTGCATCGGGCGGGCTATGCGTCGCCCATCCGCAAGCCTCGCGGCGAGGACATCATGGCCGCATGTGGTCAGCTAAAGTCCGCGACGGAACGGGCCCGCAAGTCGCGCAAGCAGATCGAAGCTGATGCCGGTTTGGGCGAATAACCGTCCTAATATTTCCTTAACAAAAAATGGAAAGCGTTTTGTTATCAATAAGATAGCATGGTGCGACGCATGCGTCGGAATTTCGTTTGGCCAACAAAAAAGGCGGTGAAAAATTCACCGCCTCTTCCGTATTATTACGCGTCCAACTTAGCTGGAAGCAACAGCCGCTGCGATCACCAAGAAGAGCAGTGGGACCAAGATGCCGCCAGCAGAAGAGGAAGTCTCTTCAACGATGATTGGCTCTTCGATGATTGGATCCGACAGACCGCCAGCGAAAGCGGAGGTTGCTGCCAGCGAGAATGCAGTTGCGAGTGCGATTTTTTTCATTTTTTATTTCCTTTAAGATACGTCTGCTGAGCCTAGACTACCCGGCTCATTCACAGACACCCAAGAATGTATCCATCTGATTTTATAATCCTCCACCATTTCCATGACAATGGCGGCCGAATTCTGTGCAACCTCTGACGAAAGATGTCGTCAAATAAGCAACACTTGCGTGCCAATCTTGGCCTTCGAGAACACTTCAGCGATATGCTCGTTGTACAGTCCGATGCATCCATTCGACGATTTCCGCCCAATTTTGCGCGTGTCGTGCGTGCCGTGGATCCGATAGTAGGTCCAGGTCAGATACAGCGCATGGGTCCCGAGCGGATTGTCAGGCCCAGCAGGCACAAAGTCTGGCCATTCAGGGTTACGCTTTTTCATCGCCGGCGTCGGGCTCCACGTTGGGCCATTCACCTTGCGGATAATTGATGTTCGGCCCCGGCGCGTCAAATCTTCGGACAGCGGCACACTGGACGGATACAGCTTATACTGACCGTCCTCGGTCCACATATGAAGGGCGCGGCTGGCAATATCGACGAGGATCGCACCATTCTTGAGCGTGTTGAAATGCGGCTGCCATTCCATCGAGCGGAAGCTGGAGATATTGCGGCGCGCGGTCTCAACCGGCTCTTCCGTCTGCGCCAAAGCAGGTGCGGCAAGCCCCGTTGCAGCGGCACCGATCAGAAAGCCACGGCGGTCGAACAGGTTTTTCGGATTCTTGTTCATGATCTTAAGCCCCACAATTTGTCTACCAGCCTTTTATGGCGTTTTAGTCGCAGTCGCAAACCAAACAATCTCGTGATCGGCTAATTTTTACTGGCCCGTTTGCGCCCCCCTGCGGAACGGGCTAAGGAGAATCGGAAACTTAAGGGTGGCTCACACATGGCACGGATCGTTCTTCTTCTCATAGCAGCAGCGTTTGCTTTGGCAGCTTGCGAACCAGCAGGCCCCTCCATTGGGCCAGACGGTCGCCCGCTCCCACAAATCTACCGGATTGGTGCAAACGATACTGCGAAAATTCAGTTCCGCGTACTGGACTCGATCAACGCCCTGCGAGCCGCATCAAGCCAGCCCCCGCTTGAGCTAAACAGCCAGCTGAACGCTGCGGCTGCAACACATGCACGCGACATGTCGGTACAGAACCGTCCTTGGCACTTTGGATCTGACGGGTCTTCACCCCTGGATCGGGTTGCCCGCGCCGGATATCCGGGTCAGCTGGTCGGAGAAAATATCTCCGAGACATATGAAAACGAGACGGCAACATTGGCCGCATGGATGGATTTGCCGGACACCCGAGACGTCATATTGTCGCCTCGCGCCAGGAACCTTGGCTTTTCATGGTTTCAGGAAAAGAATGGCAAGATCTGGTGGACGCTCGTTACTGGCAGCTAGTCGCGCGCTACGGGTAAATGTCCACGACAGTCCCGTTCTTCACCATCGCATAGATTTGGCGCATCTCGCGGTTGCTGACTGCGATGCATCCCGCTGTCCAATCAGGACCACGTTTCCCAGCAATGTTGGGTTGGCCATGAAAGAAAATGTCGCCACCTGGTGGTTTTCCAAGGGCGCGCGCCTCCGCCCGATCCTGTGCATTGGGGTAGTTGATCCCGAGTGACAGGTAAAAGGAGCTGTTGGGGTTGCGACGATCAATGAAGTATCGGCCCTCGGGCGTGCGTCCGTCCCCTTCGAATTGTTTGTCGCCAACGGCGCCAAACCCCAGATCTATCTTGTAAGTCTTCAAAATTCTTTTGCCATGATACAAATGCATGACGCGCTTGTCTTTGAAGACCTCAACCCGCGTCACCTGCGGGCCATTGTAATTTATGAATTTGTTTTGCGCGCACGCGGACAAGAACAAAAGCGCAGCCAGCACAGCCCCACGTAAAATAACCGATTTCATAAACACAACCGTCCCGTTTTTTTTGTTTTGCATAACGCAAAAGAGGCCGCACGGGAATCTTAGAATTTTTGGCGCGTTAGACCTAACGGTTTTGTGAACCAACTTCTTCGTCAAGCAAAGCCTGTAGACCAGTTCTGTAGTCGGGGTAGAGCAGTTTGACGCCAAGCTCTTCTTTGATGAGGTTGTTTCGTACTTTTTTGGACTCGGCATAAAAACTACGGGCCATCGCCGTCATCTCAGCGGTTTCAAAGTCCACCGCAGGGGGAACGGGCAGCTGAAGCAGTTTGGCGGCATAGGCGATCACGTCTTCAGGCGGCGCAGGATCGTCGTCGCACATGTTGTAAACCGCTCCGGGTCGAGGAGCCTTGATAGAGGCAAACAGTATCTGTGCGATGTCTTCGACGTGAATACGACTGAATACCTGCCCTTTTTTGATAATCCTGCGTGCCGTGCCGTTGCGCACCTTTGCGAAAGGTCCCCGACCCGGGCCATAAATGCCCGCCAGCCGAAAGATGTGTAGCGGCAGCCCCGCGTCAGCTGCGAGGTCTTGCCAAGCCGCTTCCGCGTCGACCCTAAGTTGTCCACGCTTCGTGCTTGGGGAAAGAGGCGTTTGCTCGTCCACCCATCCACCGTCATGATCCCCGTAAACGCCGGTCGTAGAAAGATATCCTAGCCACTTGAGGTGAGGCGCAATCGCTGCGATCTGATCCCGAAACTCGGCCAAGACCGGATCACCGTCTTCAGACGGCCCGGCGGAAACCAAAATATGAGAAGCGGTGGCCATCGCCTCTGTCGGGGCGGTGCCTGGCCAAATCACGGGCGTAACGCCTGCGTCTCTGAGCAGCTGGGCTTTTTCTTCACTTCGGGTTGTTCCGGTAATCTTCCATCCGGCCGGCAGAAGCAAATTTGAAAGCGCATTTGCCGAATAGCCATGACCAAAGCTGAGCAAGTGATTTTTCATACAAGCCTCAGTGCGGCCCATCGAGCCGCGTCAGCCACGGATTCATCGGCATCATCAACAAGGTCCTGCGCCACTTTCTTGAGCGCGCCAGATTGAGAGTTGCCAATCGCATATAGTACATTTCTTACAAATCTATTTCGGCCGATCCGCTTGATCGGGGAGCCACTAAACCGTGCGCGGAAGGCGGCATCATCAAGGGCCGCCAAGTCGGCCAGGTCAGGTAGAACAAGATCTTCGCGCGCGGCGTAGCGTACTTCCTTCGCATCCTGCGCAAATTTGTTCCAAGGGCAAACGGCCAGACAGTCATCGCAACCATAGATGCGATTTCCCATCTTTGACCGCAATTCTTCGTCCACAGGCCCATGATGTTCGATTGTCAGATAAGAGATGCAACGCCGTGCATCCAGTTGGTAGGGCACAGGAAACGCATCGGTTGGGCAGACGTCCAGACAGGCGCGGCAAGTGCCACAATTCTCGGTGCCCGCCTCATCGACTGGCAACTCAGCTGTGGTGAATATCGCACCCAAAAAGAACCAGTTCCCCAAGTCGCGCGATAACAAGTTGGTATGTTTACCCTGCCAGCCCAACCCGGCTGCTGCAGCGAGGGGCTTTTCCATTACTGGGGCCGTATCGACAAAAACCTTGATCTCTACCTCTTCGGACTGACCAATCAGCCACCGTCCAACCCGTTTCAGCCGCTTCTTGACAAGATCATGATAGTCGCGATTGCGTGCGTATACAGATATGTTGCCTTTCGATCTGGCCTGCAAGTTTTCCATTGGATCATGGTCCGGTGTGTAGGGCTCCGCGAGCATGACAACGGACTTTGCCTCGGGCCACAGGGCCGTCGGGTCACCGCGCCACGCTTTGCGGTCTTCCATCCAAGCCATCTGCCCGTGGTGCTTGTTTGTCAGGAATGTCTCCAGGCGCGCAAGTGCATCAGGGATAGCGTCCGGGCGGCACACTCCCATCGCGGCGAAACCTTCCGCTAGCGCCTGCTCTTTCAGACGCGCCTTCAGGTTCAAAAATCAAGGTCCGAGTAATGAGCAGGCTGCGGGAAACCCGGGACCTGATCGGCCAACAAAGCCCTGAACGCGGGGCGGGACTTGATCTTGGCGTACCAATCTTTGACGTTCGGATTACGGTTCCAGTCTACATCTCTGATGTAGTCGAGGCAGCTGAAATGCGCGGCGGCCGTGAAATCTGCAAGGCTCATCTGATCTCCGGCAAGCCATCTGCGTTGGTCCAGCAGCCAACCCATGTAATCAATGTGGTATTTGATGTTCTTGGCACCCAATTTGACATTGGTACTTTCCGGGTAGCCCTTGCCCATAATTTTCTTGTTCACGCGCTCGTACAAAAGTTTGGATGTCACATCATGATGAAACTTGTCATCAAACCAGAACACCAACCTGCGCACCTCTGCCCGGTCTTCGGGCTTTTTCGGCATCAAGGGTGGGTCGGGCAAAACCTCTTCGAGGTATTCGCAAATCGCCTGACTATCGCTGAGCGTTTGGCTATCAATCTTGAGGACTGGAACCTTGCCAGCGGGATTGCGCCGCATGAATTCCGCCGCACCTTCCCAATAGCGTTCCTCGACCAACTCGACCTCGACCTTCTTCTCGGCAAGGACAAGCCGTACCTTCCGGCAGAACGGGGACAGCGGCATATGGTAGAGGCGATTCATCAGGTTAAATCCGGTCAGATCAATATCGTTGAACCGTCATCGCAATGTTAACGAGTTTTTTCAACCTTCGAAACAAGCGCTGCGTCCGTCTCGGCGGATCGTCTCCGCGCCCGCATTGATCTGGCGTGCCTGCTTTTGAAGAAATGCTGTTGGACGTTTGGCGGACCTGCCCTTGGGGTTTGGAAGCACTGCTGCAAGCGCTGCGGCTTGCCGTGCGCTTAGGTCCTTGGCATCAATCCCGAAATACCAAGGAGCAGCCGCCGCAACACCAAAGACGCCTTCGTCGAATTCGGCGATGTTCATATAGACCTCAAGAATGCGCTGTTTTGACCAGACCAATTCTACGACTGGTGTCATCGCCGCCTCTAACGCTTTGCGAACATAAGTTCGTCCATGCCAGAGAAACGTATTTTTCACAGTCTGTTGGGAAATCGTCGATGCACCGCGCCCGCCGCCTTCTTCCAGCGCGTCGCGGATCGCATCCATGTCAAAGCCCCAGTGATTACAAAAATTGGCATCTTCCGCAGCGACAATGGCACGCGGCATGTGGGGGGAAATGTCCTCAAAATCACGCCATTCCCGGCGCAGCCCATCAAGCCGCGCACTTTCCTGCACCATGTAGATCGTGGTTGGTGGGTTCACAAATGCATAGAGGACAACGGCAAGAAAAAACCCGGCGATGCAGGCCAACAGCGCACGTCCGCCCCATTTAAGCACCATAAGGGGCACTGCCCCAACCCACCAAAAGAACGACCTTTTCGGCGTTTTCTTTTTTGCTGCTTTTGCCACATTCAGACCCTATCTCGAACCTCGGTCACGTCAAAGCGATCCGTCGTCTTAACGTCAAGTTCTGTGTTGACCCTGTTGAATGATGGGCACAGAGTTGAGACATGAAATCCCGTATTTGCACTCTGGTCACCCTTCTTGGTTTGGCATCAACGGCAACGTTGGCTCATACAGGGGTAAAAGACCCCCAAGTCATGGCGCGCATGAATCTGATGGTGTCCGTTGCTGAAGATATGAAAGTGCTTGGAGCAATCGCCAAAGGCCAAACTGCATTTGACCTGAAGATTGTTACAGAGACGTCAGATAGCCTCACAAACCATGCTCGGGAAATCGAAGCGCTCTTTGAGGATCAGGCGGGCGATCCAAAGTCCGAGGCTAAGGACACCATTTGGACCGATTGGGATGGGTTCTTGAAAATAGCGACAGATATGGAAACGGCGGCTCTAGCCTTGGGTGATGTGAACACCAAGTCCGATTTTTCTACGGCATTCCGCGCGCTCGGAAAGACCTGTTCCGCCTGCCACGAAGGTTACCGCATCAACACCGACTAGCGGCACGTCACACTGCTCACGCGACCTTGCTCGTCGATATCAATGGTCAGCCGATCCGGGCTGAAGTCCAGCGAGATGGCGTCTTGGGGCCGTAGAACCCGGGTTGCTGCTGGCAAGTCAACGCTGGCAAGCGCGGCTTCACTCCGCCCCAACAGGTTTTGAAAGTTTTCTGCCCCACAGGTCGGAACGCCATCGTAGTCGGCTGGGTCAAGACCCTGCTGCGTGACGCCCCCGCAACCAACCAAAGTCAGCAGTATGGCAGCTGGAAACGCCTTCATAAGAAAGCTAACCACAGATCACGCGCGTGATGGTGCCGGCCTCATCGACGTAAAAATTCACACGCGCTGCATCGTATTCCTGCGTCAGTATTGTTCCCGGCTTCACAATGCGGCTGTTGATGCCAGTTGGAATAGCGCTCGCGGCCAACGGTTGACCAACAAAGGCTCGGTAGTTGTCCAACTTGCAAGTGTCAGGCAGCTTTTCTTCCAGCCCTGATGTGTTGACGGGTTCAAGTCCCCCGGATTCCAGGCCAGTGTCTGTAGCCGGCGCACAGCCAACCAAAAGGAACGGCAATATGTATCTGAGTTTCATCATGGTTCTTTGCTAACTTGTCATACCAAAGGGATCAAGGCAGAGCCTAGCCGCAGAACACGCGGGTCACGGTTCCATTGGCATCTGCCTCGATGTTCAGGCGGTTTGGGTTGTAATCTTGTGTTCGCATTTGCCCGACACGCAGCATGCGTACCGTTAGCTCCTCAGGAATGGTCAGCTCTTCCCGAGATTTGCCCACAAAGGACTGGTAGGCCGCTGCATCACACTGGGTCGCAGTCGTATCACTTACATTTGTCACTTTTGCCTCTTCCTCGCACCCGGTCAGTGCCAAGGCCATTAGGAAAACCACCGTCTTCATTGCAACGCTCCGCACGCCTGTTTGGAATTGATTTCGGGACCAGTATGCAAGAAGCTGAACACAATAAACACAGAAAACGAAGGATCACCTGATATGCGCACAAAAGCCGCCGTCGCCGTAGCCGCCGGAAAGCCGCTGGAGATCATGGAGGTCAACCTTGAAGGACCCAAACATGGCGAGGTCCTTGTCGAAATGAAAGCAACCGGTATCTGCCACACAGATGAGTTTACGCTCTCTGGTGCTGATCCAGAGGGCCTTTTCCCGGCGATCCTTGGACACGAGGGGGCTGGTGTTGTGGTTGAGATTGGCCCAGGCGTCACCTCCTTGGAGGTCGGCGATCATGTGATCCCGCTATACACACCCGAATGTCGGGAGTGCGAGTACTGCTTAAACCCAAAAACGAACCTGTGCCAAAAAATCAGATCAACACAAGGCGCTGGCCTTATGCCGGACGGCACCTCTCGGTTCAGTATGCTCGATGGCACGCCCATCCTGCATTACATGGGCTGTTCGACCTTCGCGAACCATTCTGTCGTCCCGGAAATCGCTTTGGCGAAAGTTCGCAAAGACGCGCCATTTGATAAGATTTGCTACATCGGTTGTGGCGTCACAACGGGGATTGGCGCGGTGATTAACACCGCGAAGGTCGAAATCGGCTCCCGCGCGATTGTCTTCGGTTTGGGCGGCATTGGCTTGAACGTTGTCCAAGGACTACGCCTTGCCGGTGCTGACCAGATTGTTGGTGTGGACCTGAACGAATCTAAGGTCGAGATGGCCGAAAAATTCGGCATGACCGACTTTGTGAATCCCAACAACGTAGACGGCGATTTGGTTGCTCACCTGGTCGAACTTACCGGCGGTGGGGGTGACTACACCTTTGACGCAACAGGAAATGTGGGCGTGATGCGCACAGCGCTGGAGTCCGCGCACAAGGGCTGGGGTGAAAGCGTTATCATTGGCGTTGCGCCTGCGGGGGCCGAGATCAGCACGCGCCCATTCCAACTGGTCACTGGTCGCGTTTGGCGTGGCACCGCCTTTGGCGGCGCGTCAGGGAGAACCGACGTACCAAAGATCGTGGATTGGTATATGGACGGCAAGATCGAGATCGACCCAATGATTACTCATACGATGGGTCTGGACGACATCAACAAGGGCTTTGACCTAATGCATGCCGGTGAATCCATTCGGTCGGTGGTGCTGTACTAGCTAGACGCCGTAACGGGCCAAAAACGTATCGACCGCGCCTTCAATGACGCGGTCGATGTCTTTTTGGTCGGGCGTGCTGATGATGTTGAACACCATTTTCACGAATACGTCCGCCTTTATGAGGGCTTCGAATTGTTGGGCCGCCAACCGGATGTCGTCAATTTTAAGCTCTCCACGCTCCACTGCATGGGCAAAGTACTCGCCTAGCCCATCCTCCATAAGCTGGGGGCCGGACATGTAGAATTCTTGGCCAAGTTCAGGGAACCGGTCGGATTCAGCAACGCAGATGCGGAAGATCCGGTGCGCGAAATCAGACGTCAGAAATTCCATCATGCTGCGCGATATTGCTGTCAGCATTTCGCGGACAGGGAGGTCTGACTGCTCAACCCGCAGGGCCCTGTCTGCCTGCTTGGCGCATTCTTCTTTTGCCACCTCGACAAACAAAACGCGTTTGTCGGGGAAGTAGCTGTAGAGCGTGGCTTTGGACACTCCAGCCTCTTTGGCGATCAGGTCGACGCTTGCGCCTTCAAAGCCTTCGGCAAGGAATACTTTGCGTGCGCCAGCGACCACTTGGTCGTATTTTCGGCCACGCTTTATTTCTGGGGCAGTGCCGTCCAAGGGCCAGTCTCCATCATATTTGTTAGGCTAACTTAGACGGAACGGTTTAGTTCCAGCAAGCCTGTCGATTACTTGGCAGGTAAAAATGTGAAGGGGCGGGCCAACGGCCCACCCCAAATTTAGACGCTGGTCGGAAGCTCAGTCGTCCAAATCAGCTTTCAGTTTCGCCAGCTCTGCGCGGCTGTAGGTTCCACAATCTGCCGGATAAATTTTGGCTGACTTTTCAAGCGAGGTGCAGCTTTGAAGCTGGGACTGCGACGCGCGCGTTGGGACTTCGTTTTGCTCAACAAATTGAAGCGACGGCATGAATGTTGGCAGGTAAGACCCCGCCATGATCGGTGTTGCGGACATAAAAGCAGCGGTGCCCGCTGCAAGGAAAAGTGCGGTGCGGTAGGTCATTTTTCTCTCCTAAAAACTAAACCGTTCTGTTCATAATTTACAGCTAAACCGAGTCGTTCAGTTTTTCAAGCACTAAATGAACCGACCGGTTCAGTTTTAGTCGGTGACCTTGATGTCATCTCCTTAAGCAATCTGGTGGTGGCAGATCAGCTGTGCTGATAGCGTTGCGGCAATGCTGGAAATCTTCTTCAAGACACTGCCTTTTTTCGCGCTGATTGGCCTTGGTTACTGGGCGGGGCGCACCAAATTTTTCAGCGAGGACGCGACCGCCTATCTGACCAAGTTCGTTTTCTATTTCGCGTTGTCCGCCATGTTGTTCCGCTTTGCAGCAAACCTAAGCCTAAGGGAGGTTTTTGATCTTCCTTATGTCTTGGCCTACTTCTGGGGCACCGCGGTTGTTTACCTGATTGCCACAGCCGTTTCACTGGTCCGAAGGCTACCCGTCGAACAGGTCGCCATTGAGGCGCAATGCGCCGTCATAGGCAATGTCGGGTTTCTTGGCATACCGATGTTAGCACTGTTGTTGGGCGAAGGCGCGGTTGGCCCGATCATGTTGATCCTTGCGGTCGATCTAATCTTCTTTGGCAGCTTGGTGGTCATCTTGATAACCGGCTCTCGCGATGGGCGGGTGTCACCGGCAATTCTGAAAACCGTTGGCCTTGGATTGATAAAGAACCCAATGATCGTGTCAATCATTCTAGGCTTCACATGGTCCGCCTTTGCCATTCCGATCCCAACTCCAATGAATGAGTTTCTTGGCATTTTGGGAGGGGCGGCCACACCAGGCGCGCTGTTCGCAATTGGCGCGTCTTTGGCGTCAAAATCAGCCGAGCGGATGGAGGTCGCGGGTTGGCTTAGCTTTTGTAAGCTGGTCCTCCATCCTGCCGCCGTTGCCTTTGCGGCGCTGATCGTTTTTCCAGTGGACCGTTACGCCGCCGCTGTCATGATCTCGGCCGCCGCTCTGCCCGTGGCGGGTAATGTCTACATCATCGCGCAACATTACAGCGTCGCTCCACAGCGCGTTTCTGCCAGCATCCTAATCTCGACACTCATCAGCATACTCACCGTTTCGCTTGTCATAGGGTGGGTCGCCGTTTAGCCCTTGGAAAACGCAACGGGGGATTGGACATGGAAACTGTATCGGAAAACGCATGCTTTGGCGGCACGCAAGGGGTCTATACGCACAGCTCCAAGATCTGCTCATGCGATATGACATTTGCCGTCTTCCTGCCCGAAGAAGCCAAAGACGGCCCGGTGCCGGTTCTTTGGTATCTTTCTGGCCTGACCTGCACCCATGAAAACGCCATGACCAAAGCGGGCGCGCAGGCATGGGCGGCGGAACATGGGCTGGCGCTCATCTTTCCCGACACGTCCCCACGCGGCGAAGGCGTTGCGAATGACGAGGCCTATGATCTTGGCCAAGGCGCCGGGTTCTATGTCAACGCCACGCAAAAGCCGTGGGCGGAACACTTTCAGATGTATGACTACATAACCAAAGAACTCACCGGCCTGGTCTTCGAAAAGTTCCCGTTGGATGAAACACGCCAATCCATAACAGGCCATTCCATGGGTGGGCACGGCGCTTTGACCATTGCAATGCGGGAGAAAGGGCGGTTCGCTTCAGTCTCTGCGTTCTCACCGATCTGCAACCCGACGGCATCAGATTGGGGCCGCAAGCAGTTCGCAGCATATTTGGGCGATGACGAGGCGAAATGGGCAGACCATGACGCCACACTTTTAATGCTTAAAGATGGCTTCGATGGTCCGGTGCTTTTGGATACTGGCAACAGCGATCAATTCTATGATCTTTTGATGCCCGAAGCGATGGCGGCCGCCGCATCAACCAAACGGCAGCAGGCCATCATCCGGTATCAACCGGGCTACGACCATTCTTATTTCTTCGTCGCATCGTTTATGGAAGATCACATGAATTTTCACGCAGAGGCGCTTTACGCATGACAGTACAGGCGGTGATCTTTGACATCGGTAACGTCCTGATCGAATGGCAACCAGAACGTCATTACGATCAGTGGATAGGGGAGAAGCGCCGCAAGGAAATGTTTGCCGCCGTAGACCTTCATGGCATGAATGATCGTATCGACAGCGGCGAAAACTGGCGTGACGTGATTTATGAAACGGCAGATGAATACCCCGAATGGCGCGACGAAATTATTGGCTGGCATCGCAATTGGATCGCTCTGGCCTCCCCAGTGATCGGGCATTCCGTGCATCTTCTGCGCGCCCTGCGCGCCAAAGGCGTACCGGTTTTCACACTTACCAATTTCGGGGAGGAGAGCTTTGAATATGCCTCCTCAATCTATGCGTTTCTAAACGAGTTTGACCGCTTCTATGTGTCGGGGCGCATGAAGGTCATCAAGCCTGCGGCACGTATCTACGAGATGGTCGAGAAGGACTGTGAATTACCCCCGTCCTCCCTTCTGTTTGCCGATGATCGGCATGACAATATCACCGCAGCGCAAGCGCGCGGATGGAACACGCATCTGTTTGAAAGCCCAGATGGTTGGGCCAATTGCCTCGTTTCCCATGGCTTGCTGACGAGTGAGGAGGCCGCCTTTTGAGCGCACCGTTCATCTCTTTCGAAGACGCAGATAAGCTGCTGGACTGGGGGGCGCTGACTGATGCCTTAGTTCATGGACACAGTTTGCCAAAAGCGGAGATTGCCGATACGTTCCTGTACCGCAAGCCGGACACCATGCTATCCCGCGCCGCTTGGATTGATGGGCTTGGGCAAGCCGTCAAAACCGCGACAGTGTTTCCAGAAAACACCAAGCGGGACCTGCCAAAAATTCACGGCGCGGTAAGCCTGTTCTCTGATCTGACGGGTCAACTGGACGCTATGATTGATTTCCATTTGGTCACGAAATGGAAGACCGCGGGGGATAGTCTGTTGGCTGCCAAACGTCTGGCACGGCCAGACAGCAAGGCCATACTGCTGGTCGGTTCGGGCACCGTTGCGGGCAACATGGCAGCGGCTTATCGGTCTCATTGGCCAGATGCCGACATAACCGTTTGGAGCAGAACGCCGGAGAATGGTGAGGCTTTTGCGCAAGCTCAAAAGACGGCATTCAATCCAGACCTCAGCGATGCCGTCTCGCAGGCAGACATTATCTGCACTGCGACAATGTCGACTGAACCCGTCATAAAGGGCGGATGGCTCAAGGAGGGCCAGCACCTTGATCTAATCGGTGCCTATCGACCCGACATGCGGGAAGTCGACGACGTGGCGCTTCAGCGTGCTCGCCTGTTTGTGGATAGCCGCGAAACGACCTTGGACCACATTGGCGAATTGAAGATACCTTTGTCGACGGGGCAAATAACTGCAGACCAAATTGTTGCGTCCTTCTACGAGCATGACGTGTTCAAGCGGCAAACCAGCTCGGAAATTACAATCGCCAAAAACGGCGGCGGGGCGCATTTGGATCTGATGACAAGCCGCTACATACTTGATGCTTGGAGGAACGGATGATCTGGCTAATTTTTGTCCTTGTTCTGATTGCTATCGTAGCCGCGCCCTTCATCTTGGAGCGCCGTCGGAAACCAATGGACGGCGCAGTCCGCAACCAAGCCCCCGGCGAATTCTATGCTTTGACGGACGGCACGACACATGTTCACATTCGGGGTCCTGTGCGCGGCCCACTCATCATTTGCGTGCACGGGCTTACAACCTCTGAATATGTCTGGGACGCTTTGGCCGATGGTCTGATCGAGAGCGGCTTTCGTGTTTTGACCTATGATCTATTTGGCAGGGGATATTCCGATCGGCCAAAAAATGCCCAGGATGAAGCATTCTTTTTACGCCAGCTTGAGGAGGTTTTGGCAAGTATCGGCGACCCGGAAAGCTTCATCTTGATGGGGTATTCAATGGGTGCCAGCATCTCCGTAGCCTTTGCCGCGAAACACCCTAATCGTGTGGAGAAGTTGGTTCTTGTCGCTCCTGCTGGGCTGTCTGACACGGTGAACAAACAAGACAAGTTCCTGCGTGACACCCCTTTGGTCGGCGATTGGGTCACCAACGTATTGGGCGGCAGTCTGCGAAAGAAGCGGTATGCTATGTTGGCCAAGAAACACCCGGAGCGTGCTGAATTTATTGGAAAACAACTGGCGGAATCTGACTATCGCGGGTTCCTGCCCGCAGTTCTGTCGAGTGCCCGCCATATGCTTAAAGACAACCAGTCAGATAAGCACCGCATCCTTGAAAATGAACGCGTCCCGACATTTGCGATTTGGGGCGAAGATGACAGCGTGATACCGCTGTCAGCCTTGGGTGAGATGACCCGAGCCAACCGATCTGTTGTCCATGAAACTGTTGCGGGTGCCGACCATGATCTGCCCTACACGCATCCGGATCGTGTCGCGAAGGCGGTGAAGGGATTTCTGTTGGGAGGTTAGGCTGCCACAAGCTGTGTGCGCTTTTCGCGGACTGGCAGATGCACGATCGCGCTGAACGCGCCGACGCCGACCCCCACCCACCAGACCAACGTGTAGTCGCCTGTCACATCGTACAGCCGCCCGCCCAGCCAGACCCCAAGGAACGACCCAAGCTGGTGCGAGAAGAAAACAATTCCATAGAGCGTGCCCATGTAGCGCAGTCCATAAATATGGGCAACAAGACCGCTGGTCAGCGGAACGGTAGCAAGCCAAAGCGATCCCATCGCAAGACTGAAGATAATCACCGTTGTGGGCGTCATTGGCACCAAAATGAACCAAGCGGCGATAACCGTGCGCCCTGTATAAATTGCGGCCAGCAGGTACTTCTTAGTGTAGCGCTTGCCCAAATAGCCCGCCAAAAGCGTGCCGCCGATATTGGCCAGCCCGATCAAGGAAATCGCCAAAGCTCCGAGCCCTGAGGTGGTTGTGATGCCCATTCCGGCCAACACGCCGCCTGCGGCGATGGGGCCGCAAACCTCAGTGATGAAGGCTGGAAAATGCGCCGTGATAAAGGCCAGTTGGTAGCCGCAGGAAAAGAAGCCCAAAAAGATCATCATGTAGGACGGGTCTTTAAAAGCGCGCAGCAGCACCGTGCCCATGCTTTCCTCAAGCTCCTGTTTGGACGCCATTTTGGGCGCCCGCATCATTGGCAACGCAAAGAGGGATGCAAGCATGACGGCAGCAAAAATCAGGAACACCGTCTGCCATGGGAAAAAGCCGAGCAGCAGCTCGGCCGCGGGTGCACCGAAGACTTGGCCGGCGGATCCAGCAGCGGTGGCGATGCCAAGCGACATAGACCGGTTTTCATCAGATGACGCCCGCCCGACGATGGCGAGGATAACGCCGAAACCTGTGCCAGCAATCCCAAAACCCACAAGGATTTCAAGGAGTTGGTGGCCGCCGGGGGTGACCGCGAAAGACGACAAGACCAAGCCCGCAGCATACATCAGCGCACCTAGAATGATGGCTTTTCTGTCCCCCATCTTTTCGGCAATCGCGCCGAAAATGGGCTGTCCAATGCCCCAGGCGAGGTTTTGGATGGCAATGGCCAGCGAAAACTCAGCGCGGGGCCAGCCGAATTCTTCGGCAATCGGGATCTGAAAAACCCCAAAACTGGCGCGAATGGCAAATCCCAGCATCATTATGATGCACCCACCGATCAGAACGGGGGTAAAAATTGAGGGGCTTACCTTGGTCATTGCGCGACGGTCGTGCAAATTCGGGTCAGCGTCAATTCAGCAATCTTGCGATCAGGGATCACTGTTCCTAATGATGTCGCGACATGCTTCTACAACACACATATGAATCCCGTGTTAAATCGGGCGAATTGACCGAAGACGCCGCGCAAGTTGAGGCCATTCCGCTGTTTGACACAGTGCTGGTGGAGATGGGGCAATCTACCGGCAAAAAGAAGTTCCTGGGCCTGTTTGGCAGCGACCAAGTGCCCGTGAAGGGACTTTACGTTTGGGGTGGTGTCGGGCGTGGCAAATCCATGCTGATGGACCTGTTCTTTGAGATCGCACCAGAGCCACGCAAGCGGCGGGTACACTTCCATGCGTTCATGCAGGACATTCATGCCGCAATGAATGAGGCAAGGAAACAAGGGGTTTCTGACGCGATTGCGCCTGTCGCTGAGGACCTGGCGCAGGACGTGCGGCTGCTTTGCTTTGACGAAATGCAGATCACCGACATCACGGATGCGATGATCGTGGGGCGGCTGTTTCAGAAGCTGTTTGCGGCTGGTGTGGTCGTCGTGGCGACCTCGAACCGGGTGCCGGATGATCTGTATAAGGACGGGCTAAACCGCAACCTGTTTGTGCCGTTTATCGAGCTTATCAAAGACCGTTTGGTTGTGCATGAATTGGCCAGCGAGACCGACTATCGGCAGGACCGGTTGGCGGGGGAGCAAGTTTATTTTCATCCTGCGGATGCGAAGGCCAAACGGTCAGTTGAGGCGATCTGGCAGGGGCTGTCAGGTGGTGATATTTCTGAATTGACTCTGCGGGTTAAGGGGCGGGACGTGGTCCTGCCAGCCTTTAGCAACGGGGTGGCGCGGGCAGCGTTTTTTGACCTTTGCGGCAAGCCGCTGGGGGCTGCGGACTATCTGGCGGTGGCCGAGAATGTGCGGGTGCTGATTTTGGAAAATATCCCTTTGTTATCAAGGGATAACTTCAATGAGGCCAAGCGATTTGTGACGCTGATCGACGCGTTGTATGAAGCAAAAGTTGCGCTGATTTGCACGGCGGCGGATACGCCGGAGCGGCTGTATCTGGAAGGCGAAGGCGTGTTCGAATTTGAGCGCACGGCATCGCGTTTGCGCGAAATGCAGGCGGCTGGCTGGGGTCAAAATTAACCACGTTTCGCAAATGTGTATTTCATATGTATTTCGTATGTATTTGATGCGCATGTCGATGCGCAGAGGCTCAACCGCGCCAAAAGGTTAATTCCGTCGGATTTGAGTATTTTTACCAAAACGAAACACTAGCTGTTGGCCCGCAACACGTCGCCCGCAAGGTAGAGGGAGCCGCAGATCAGGATGCGGGCGTTGGGATCTGTGGCCGTGATCTTGGTGATGGCCTCTTGCACTGTCTCTGCGACCTGCGCGTCGATGCCTGCCGTGGTGGCGGCACTGGCTGTGTCCGCAGCGGGGAGCGTGTTGACCTCCCCGGGGATGGAGACCGTGTGCATGGTGGCGACGTGCGGGACGATCGGCGCCATGTAGCCCGCCACGTCCTTGGTGTTCATCAAGCCGCAGATCAGATGGGTCGGGCGCTTGGGCAGACGGGTCAGGGTTTCGGCCAGCGTTGCGGCGCAGGCGGCGTTGTGGCCCCCATCGAGCCAAAACTCTGCATGGGGCGCGAGGTTGGTGAGGGCCCCTTTGCCGAGGCGCTGCATGCGGGCGGGCCATTCGACATTTGTGGCGGCAGCCTCGCAGGCTTTGTCATCGTAGCCAAGGAAGCGCAGCGCTGTGATGGCGGTGCCCGCGTTTTGGAATTGATGCGCGCCCATCAAAGCGGGGGGCGGCAGGTCCAAGAGGCCGCGTTCGTCTTGGTAGATCAGGCGACCACGTTCTTCGAACGCGTCCCAGTGTTGGCCCTGAATGAGGGCGGGGGCGTGAAGGGCATCCAGCTTTGCTTCGATCACCTCCATCGCGTCGTCGGGCTGGCGGGTGATGATGGCGGGGATTTGCTTTTTGAGAATGCCCGCCTTTTCGCCTGCGATTTCGGCAACGGTGTTCCCCAGAAATTGCGGGTGGTCGAAAGAGACCGGCGTGATGATGGTCAGCGCCGGTTTGTCGACCACATTGGTTGCATCGAGGCGGCCGCCGAGGCCGACTTCGAGAAGGCAGTAATCTGCCCTGGTGCGGGCAAAGGCGAGGATGGCGGCGACGGTGGTGATCTCGAAATAAGTGATCTGCTCGCCTTTATTGGCGGTGTAGCACTCGTCGAGGATGGCGGTGAGGTTGTCCTCGGAAATCAGATCACCGGCCAGCCGGATGCGTTCATGGAAGCGGGCCAGATGCGGGGAGGTGTAGGCGTGGACGGATTTTCCGGCAGCTTCCAGCCCCGCGCGGATCATGGCCTGAGTTGACCCCTTGCCGTTGGTGCCTGCGATATGGATCACGGGCGGCAGGTTGTTTTGCGGATTGCCGAGACGGTCCAAAAGAAGCCAGACGCGGTCGAGGACCAAATCCATCACCTTGGGGTGCAGCGCCATCATCCGTTCGAGGATGGCGTCGCTGGTTTGCCGCGTCACTTTGCGTCTTCCGCCGGGTCAGGGTCTGGTTCGGTCTGGTCGGTCAAGGCGATCTGGTCGGGCGGCGGTGGCGGCAGGTCGCCTTTGACCGCCGTATCAAGCCCCATCAGCATGCGCGTGATGGTCACCAGCTCTTCCTTCATGTCCTTGCGGTGCGTCACCCGGTCGAGCATGCCGTGGTCGAGCAGGTATTCGGCGCGCTGGAACCCTTCGGGCAGCTTTTCACGGATGGTTTGTTCGATCACGCGCGGGCCCGCGAAGCAGATCAGCGCGTTGGGTTCGGCAATATGCACGTCGCCCAGCATGGCGTAGGACGCGGTAACGCCGCCAGTGGTGGGGTGCGTCAGCACCACGATGTAGGGCAGCCCGGCTTCCTTCAGCATGTCGACGGCGATGGTGGAGCGCGGCATTTGCATCAGGCCAAGGATGCCTTCCTGCATGCGGGCGCCGCCCGCGGCGGAGAACAGGATCAGCGGGCGTTTCAGCAGCACCGCACGTTCGGCCGCAGCGATGATCGCGTTGCCGACATACATCGACATGGAGCCGCCCATGAAGGAGAAGTCCTGCGCGATGGCCACGATGGGGGTGCGGTCAATCTCGCCCTCGGCGACAAGCATCGCCTCTTTCTCGCCGGTCTTTTTGCGCGCATCTTTGATGCGGTCGGGGTATTTCTTCTGGTCTTTGAAATGCAGCGGGTCGACGGTGGGTTCGGGAACCTCGATCTCTGTGAAGATGCCGCCGTCGAACAGCCCGTGGAAGCGTTCGCGCGGGGTGATGACCATGTGGTGGTCGCAATTGGAGCAGACGTTGAAGTTTTCGCTGAGCTCGCGGTGGAACAGCATGGTTCCGCATTCAGAGCATTTGGTCCACAAATTCTCCGGCACCTCGCGGCGGGAAAAGATCGAGTTGATCCGGGGGCGGACGTAGTTGGAGATCCAGTTCATTGCGGCCTCTTGTCGATGTTGCCCCTGAGATAAGCGGGGACGGGGGCAAATGCAATCATTCGGCGGGCCGCAGCCAGCGGCGCAGCAGCACCCACGTGATGACAACCACCACCATATCGACAGCCATCAGCGGGATCAGCGTGTCGACATCCTCCATCGTGAAAGGGGCGAGGTAGAGCGACAGGCCGGACATCTCGCCCGCGATGGAGACGAGAAAGAGGGCGAAGAAGTTGTTGGTGAAGTGGAACCCGATGGCGGCCCCAAGGTTGCCGGTGACGCGGGTCAGATCGGCGGCGGCGAGCCCGAAAAGCCCGGTGGCGCAGATAATGAGCGCCGTCAGCTTGGGGTCTATGGTCGGGTCCGTATGCGCGAGGCCGAACAGGATTGTGGGAAGCCCCATCCAGATGATCGCGCTTTTGAACCGCGCGGCGAGCTGCTGCATGAGGTAGCCGCGAAAGACCAATTCCTCCGCCCCAGTCTGGATCAACAGGAGCGGCAGCGCCAGCGGCAGGTAGGTCAGCCATTCCGTCAGCCCCATATTTGGCAGCGGGGCGTCCGGGAATATGAGCGTGACAACCGCGCCGGAGACCACGAAGACGACAACGCAAAGCACGATGGTCCTGCTGAAGTTGCGACAGGCCGGACGGAAAGGGCCGATGAGCGAGGCGAGGCCGCGGCGGTGCACGGCGGCAGCGGCGACCGCGCCCAGCCCCATGAAGAGGAACGTGCCAAGCAGGATCAACATGGCCGCCGGCGTGACCGGCTCCGACAGGGCCAGCTGCAGATTGAACGCGGCGGCGGGCAGGAAGATGCTCACCAGCGCGAAGGCGAGCATGATCGGCAATATGTAGGCCGCGAACATGGCGAAGATGCCGACGATGATCCGCCATATCTGGGGGTAATATCGCGCGGGGGCGATGAAGTCTTCGAGTGCGGGGGTGCGCAGCATGCTCGGGTGGCCTCTTGATGGGTCGTTTGGGCAAGGGTAGCGGCGGGGGCGGCCCGGCGCAATCGCGCTTGTGCCTTGGGGGCAGCGGCTTTATTCCCGTGCGCAACGCTTTACGGGAGGCTTTCATGCTGAAGAACAAGATCGACAAAACCAATCTGCCCAGCCGCCATGTGACCGAGGGGCCATCCCGCGCCCCGCACCGGTCGTATTTCTACGCCATGGAGATGACGCAGGAAGAGATTGACCAGCCGTTCGTTGGCGTCGCCACCTGCTGGAACGAGGCCGCGCCCTGCAACATCGCGCTGAACTGGCAGGCGCAATCGGTGAAGCGAGGCGTGAAGGAAGCGCAAGGCACCCCGCGCGAGTTCACCACCATCACCGTGACCGACGGGATTGCGATGGGGCATGAGGGGATGCGGTCCTCGTTGGCGTCGCGGGAGGCGATTGCCGACACGGTGGAGCTGACCATGCGCGGCCATTGCTACGACGCCATTGTGGGCCTTGCGGGCTGCGACAAGTCGCTGCCGGGGATGATGATGGCGATGATCCGGCTGAACACCCCGTCGGTCTTTATGTATGGCGGGTCGATCTTGCCGGGCCAGCACGAGGGCAAGGACATCACCGTTCAGGACATGTTCGAGGCCGTGGGCCGGTTCCAGGCGGGCGACATGTCTGAGGGCGAATTGGCCGTTCTGGAACGCGTCGCCTGCCCGTCGGCGGGCGCATGCGGCGGGCAGTTCACCGCCAACACCATGGCCTGCGTATCGGAAGCCATCGGGCTGGCGCTGTTCAACTCGTCCGGCATGCCTGCGCCTTACGAGTCGCGTGGCGAATACGGCGTGGCATCGGGCAAGGCCGTGATGAACCTGATCGACAAGAACATCCGCGCGCGGGACATCGTGACATTGGAATCGCTGCAAAACGCGGCGCGCATCGTGGCCTGCACTGGCGGGTCAACCAATGCCGGTCTGCACCTGCCCGCCATGGCACATGAGGCAGGGATCGAGTTCACACTGAAAGACGTCTGCGACATTTTCCGCGACACGCCTTACTTCGTCGACCTGAAGCCGGGCGGCCAATACGTGGCCAAGGACCTGTATGAAGCCGGCGGCGTGCCGGTTGTGTTGAAAGAGCTGCGCAAGGCGGGGCTGATCCATGAGGATTGCATGACCGCGTCGGGGTATTCGATTGGCGAAGAGATCGAGAAAGTGACATCGGAGGCCGACGGCCGCGTTGTGTTCCCGATCTCCACCCCGATCAGCGAGACCGGCGGCGTTGTCGGGCTGGAAGGCAACCTGGCCCCTGACGGCGCGATTGTGAAAATCGCGGGCATGACCGAGGAGCAGCTGAGCTTTACCGGCCCAGCGCGGGTGTTTGAATGCGAAGAAGACGCGTTCCAAGCGGTGCAGGATCGCGCCTATGAAGAAGGCGAAGTGATCGTCATCCGCAATGAAGGCCCCGCAGGCGGGCCGGGTATGCGCGAGATGCTGGCAACAACGGCTGCGCTGTCGGGTCAGGGCATGGGCAAGAAGGTCGCGCTGATTACGGATGGGCGTTTTTCCGGCGCGACGCGTGGCTTCTGCGTGGGCCATGTTGGCCCGGAAGCCGCGCATGGCGGGCCGATTGCCATGGTTGAGAATGGCGACATGATTACGTTGAACGCGCGCGAGGGGTCGATTTCGATCGACGTCAGCGATGACGTGATGGCCGACCGCAAGGCTAAGTGGAAAGGTGCGCGGGAGACGATCTACGCCTCTGGCGCGCTTTGGAAATACGCCCAATTGGTGGGCCGTGCGAAGTTTGGCGCCTGCACCCATCCCGGCGGCGCGGAAGAAAAACACATCTACGCGGACCTCTAGGATCATGGGGATGTGGGGGATACGGTGCCTCGGACTGGCGGCAAGTCTCACGCTTGCCGCCTGCGAAGGAGAACTGGCGCAACTAACAGGCGGCGATGCCTCTGCGGGGGGCGAGGCCGAGGCGTCCAAGGCCGTTGGACAGCGCGAGGCCACCGTGACCCGCGGCAAGGTGCGTTTGGTCGGCACAGACGGCTTTTGCGTTGACCCGAAATCCACACGGGACCAACGCGCCGAAGCCTTCGTGGTGTTTGGCAATTGCGCCGCGATCACCGGCAACACCGAAGAGCCGCAACCTTGGGTAAAGAGCATCGTCACCGCATCAGTCACCAGCAGCGGGCTGACGGGCGAAGGCGCTGTGACGCCACAGGCGGAGCGCCTGAATTCATTCTTCCGAACGGAGGAAGGCCGCGCGGCCTTGAGCAGCTCCGGCGACGCCGAAACCGTGCAAATAGAAAGCGGGTTTGTGGAGGGCGGAGCGGTTTACCTTCGGGTCGAGGACCTTGGGGCAGCGGCCGTCGAAGGCGCACAAACCACATATTGGCGCGCCTATTTCGACGCGGGGACGTCCGTCGTTGCGATGTCGGTTATCGGATTTGCGCAAAGCCCCGTATCTGCAGCCGATGGGCTGGATGTGCTGCGCGGCTTCGTCTCTCGCAACCGGCGCTACAGCGACGCGTTGGCCGCGGAGTCTGACGCAAAACCCACAGACGACACGCTGTAGCACCGTTTATTTCCTAGAAACCATTGTTTGCAATATAGAAACAATGCTACCGCTTTTTGGTGGGAAACGAGGGTGCCGCGCGAGATATGATGGACCGGGTCAAAGAATTTGTCCGCCGCAGGCTGCACACCCGCAGCCTTGCGCGTTGGGACGCCGCCGCCCGCGACGCCGAAAAGCTGGACCTGTCACTGCTGCGGCAGATGCGATCCCAAGCCCGGCAGATGCGCCGCCGCGTTGACCTGGTCACACATATCGCCGACGGGCGGCTGACACTGCCACGCATCGGGTCCAACGCCATTCGCAAACCAGCACAGGCCGATTGGGCCTACCGCCCTGAGTTGTGGCGCGGCCCGATCTCGCCGGTTGGAATATCCGCGGTCGAAAACCGCACCCGCATCGGCAACGCAGCCACCATTTATCACGACTGCGCCATCTCGGAGCTGACGCTGCGCCAAGTGCGCAACACCCGCGAAGGCGATCTGGCCCCGTTCGCGCTGCGGATGGATGTATTCAAGTTTGACGGCTCGTTTATGAGCCTTGTTCTGGACATGCCAGAAAGCGCGGTGGACGGATTGCGCCGCAATCACATCCTGCGCATGGAAGCCGAGGTCGAGACCGAAAAGAGCCTGGAAATTTTTGCGCGGCTCAACATCAAATACGGACCCAATGTTGAACAGGTCGTGCGAGAGCTGCCGCTGGACGGGCGCGACATTTTCGTGGAATTTGACCTTGCCCATACCAAGGTGAGCGAAAAGCGACTGGAACGCATGTGGCTTGACCTGATTTTCGAGGGGCCGGAGATGAACGAGATCAACCTGCGCGACATCACCTTCTCGCGCCGCCCGCGCGCCGATTTCTAAGGGGAACCCGCTATGTCTGAGCTGACACTGACCAAGACGCGCATCCAGGCCGGCGTGTATGAAGGCGTGCTGAAGGCCGAGGGCGACGATGGTGCGACCCCCGACATCGGGGCCTTCTTTGCGGAGCAACCCGTGGGCGCCTTGTCGGTTGAGCCCGACCCGGCACTGGAGAAAACCTGGCACGTGCGGCTGGCCCTGCCCACGGATGTTTTGACCGACGGCGTGCAGACCTTTGTGTTGGTGGACCAGACGACCGACACCACGCTGGACAGCTTCACCGTCATTACCGGCGAGCCGCTAGACGACGACCTGCGGGGCGAAATTGACCTGCTGCGGGCAGAGCTGGATATGCTGAAAAAGGCGTTCCGCCGCCATTGCGTCGAAACCAGCTGACGGTTTGGGCTGCCCGGGGCAGCCGCGCCAATCGAACACATTTCACTGCACCACTGCGCAAAAGAAAAGAGCGGACCCCAAGGCCCGCTCTCTCAATTCTTTGGGTGTGGTTGAGCTTAGAAGCTCAGGCCAAGACCCAAGGAAGTCGTTGTCGCGTTCGCGCCACCGAAGGCGGAGCCGGAACCGTGACCGAAGTGCACAACTGCACCGCCGCCCAGGTCGTAAGCTGCGGAAACACCGAAGCCGTCAGTATCTGGGATACCTGCAAACGCGTCGCTGTAGCTGTACTCACCGTAGTTGATGTGAGCCGAGAACGCACCGGATGTGTAGCCAAGGCCAAGACCAATGTGATCGACTTCACCAGTTACGCCACCAGCAGAGAATTCAAACATGGTGTACGCGAGACCAGCCGACAGGCCGTTTGCGAATGTTGCGTTTGCCGATACACCGAAAGCCTCAGCTTCTACAATTGGAGTTGCAGGGCCAGGCAAAGGAATGCCAGCAAATGCAAAGGTTGGGTTGGTGATGTCAGACTCTTGGTAACCAATGCCCAGGTTCACAGCAGTACCGGACAGGTCCAGTGTGTATGTCAGACCCACAGCGTAACCAGGCGATGTGCCGGAAGCGCCATTGTCGTCGTCGATCGACACAGCAATGCCGAAGTCGCCGAATGTGTTGTTCCAACGCAGGATTTGACCGTCCTGAGCGCCGTCAAGATACGAGCCGTTGTAACCAGCGTGGGATGTTTCGTCATCCGCGATCGAGCCAGGGTTGCCGACGTTGCCAGCTTCTGTCAGGGCCCAGTCCAGAGCGCCGTCAGTGTCACCCATGGTGACTGTACCGAAGCCGCCGGAGATGAAGATGGTTGCGCCACCGTCGTCAGCGTTGTTGTTCACAGCAGCTTGTGCGCCGCCTTCGTCCAGGTCAACCGACGCACCGAAAGTCAGGCCGTTGTCAGTTTCGCCAGTCATTGTGAATGTCACGTCGATGTCTGTGAAGAACTGAACGCCAACGCCAGCAGCGTTAGTGTCGAACAGACCCATTTCGGCGCGACCTGTCAGGTCAACGTCAGCAGCAGCGGCGCCAGTGAAGGCAACCAGAGCTGTTGTAGTTACTAGTAGTTTTTTCATTTCTATTACCTCGAGTAGATTGCCCGTAACGAATAATCCGTTTGACCGAGCCAGTTCAATATCCTCAGTAACTAATGCGTGGGCTGCGATAATTTTGCATCTCTTTGAACCACGGCGTTTGTTGGGGCCGTGAAACAGAGCCCTCAGAGGGCTTGAACGCGGCCAGACTTAAACGACCAGATTTTGCCCCACAGTCCGGTATATCCCCATAAACACTGGGTTTATTGAAGCAGAGGGTCAGCCATCCGGTTTGCGAAAGCTGCCAGATTGGTGGATTTTCTTGTGGGGGCTCTTGCCTGCTTGTAGCCAGTACAGAATTCGGGCCCCAACTTGCTGCTCAAACCCCGAGCGACACAAATTTGCAACTACGCCAGCAAGCGAATTGGGGTCATGTGGTACCGCTATGCAGTTGATTTTGAGCTCTTTGACGCCCCTTGACGCCGCGTTTTGCGTGACGCGAACGTCAACTTAAGCCACTCTTGAGAGGCTAGAGGAGAATCCAGTATGACCGCCTACCCAAATTTGCTCGCTCCGTTGGACCTTGGGTTCACCACTTTGAAAAACCGGGTTTTGATGGGCTCCATGCACACCGGGCTTGAGGAAACCAAGGATTGGAACCGAGTCGCCGAATTCTACGCCGCCCGTGCGCGTGGCGGTGTTGCTTTGATGGTGACCGGCGGCATGGCCCCGAACCGCGAAGGCGGCGTGTTCCCCGGTGCGGCCGGATTGTTCAACGACGATGACATTGCAAATCATAAGGTGGTCACAGACCGGGTGCATGACGCAGGCGGCAAGATCGCAATGCAAATTCTGCACGCCGGGCGATACGCGTATGGGCCGGAATGTGTCTCGGCCTCGGCGATCAAGTCACCGATTTCCCCCTTCCCGCCAAAAGAGCTGGACGAAGACGGCATCGAGAAGCAGATAGCCGACATTGCCACCGCCGCGGCCCGAGCCCGGGACGCCGGCTATGACGGGGTCGAGGTCATGGGGTCGGAGGGGTATTTCCTGAACCAGTTCCTTGTGACCCACACCAACAAGCGCGAAGACCGTTGGGGCGGAACCTACGAAAACCGGATGCGCCTGCCGATCGAGGTGGTCAAACGCGTCCGCGCCGTCGTTGGCGACGACTTTATCGTGATTTACCGGCTCAGCATGATTGACCTGATCCCCGGCGGATCGACGTGGGACGAGGTGGTTCTGCTGGCCAAAGAAATTGAGAAAGCCGGCGCCACGATCATCAATACCGGCATCGGCTGGCACGAGGCGCGCATCCCCACCATCGCCACATCCGTGCCACGGCGCGCATTTACATGGGTCACCAAGAAACTGATGGGTGAAGTTTCCATCCCCATCATCACCTCGAACCGCATCAATACCCCGGAAGTCGGCGAGGACGTGTTGGCTGACGGCTGCGCCGACATGGTCTCGATGGCGCGCCCATTCCTTGCGGACCCGGATTTTGTCGCCAAGGCTGCCGCTGGCAAAGGCAACCAGATCGCTCCGTGCATCGCCTGCAACCAAGCGTGTCTGGACCATACATTTTCGGGCAAGATCAGCTCGTGCCTTGTGAACCCGCAGGCCTGCTACGAGACCGAACTGACAGTGTCTGCCGCCCAGTCTGCCAAATCAATTGCCATTGTCGGCGCCGGTCCCGCCGGGCTGTCGACGGCCCTGACCGCCGCCGGACGGGGGCACAAGGTTACCTTGTTCGACCGCGCCACCGAGATTGGCGGCCAGCTGAACATGGCCAAGCAGGTGCCTGGCAAGGAAGAATTCTGGGGGCTGGTCGACTGGTATCGCACCATGATTGCCGATAGCGACATCGAGGTGAAGCTGGAAACCGAAGCAACGGCCGACGATCTGGCTGGATATGACGAGGTCATCATTGCCACCGGCGTTATGCCGCGCGACCCCCAGATCGAAGGCCAGAATGGCCCCAATGTGGTGGGTTACCGCGACCTGCTTCAGGGCAAGGCCACCGCCGGCGATCGCGTGGTGATTATTGGCGCCGGGGGCATCGGGTTTGATGTGGCGGAATATCTGGTGACCGACGACAGCCCGACCGAAAACCTGGAGGAGTGGCTTGAAGAATGGGGCGTCACCGACCCTGAGGACCACCGTGGCGGCCTGGCCCCCGAAGGCCCGCAGCCCGAAAAGCCCGTCCGTCAGGTCACTCTACTGCAGCGCAAGTCCGAGAAGCTGGGCAAGCGGCTGGGCAAAACAACCGGCTGGATACACCGCGCCGCGTTGAAGCTGAAGAATGTCGAAATGGTCGGCGGCGTGAACTACGAACGCATTGACGCAGACGGGCTGCACGTGTCCGACGGCGAGGCGCGCGAAAACCCGCGGGTTCTGAAAGCCGACACGATTGTACTATGCGCCGGTCAGGTGTCGGAACGTTCGCTGGCGGATGCGTTGATTGACAAAGGCATCACCCCCCATGTGATCGGCGGCGCTGACGTTGCGGCGGAGCTGGACGCAAAGCGCGCTATAGATCAGGGGACCCGGCTGGCGGCCTCTCTGTGACATGCGCGCGGGCGGGTTGAAGCGATTTGCGATCTTGGCGGGCCTGGTCAGCGCCGGGCTTTGGATCAACAACAGCTCGACCCTCGTCACATTGCCAGCAGACCAAACAGCCAAACTGATCGCCCATCGTGGCGTCCATCAGATTTACAGCGGGGACACGCGAGACAACGACACCTGCCGGGCCCGAGACATCGAGCCTGCGGATCACAGTTATATAGAGAACACGATCCCCTCCATGCAGGCCGCATTCGATGCGGGCGCCACCGTAGTAGAGCTGGATGTGCACCTGACCCCAGACGGCCAATTTGCCGTGTTTCATGATTGGGAACTGGACTGCCAGACCGACGGCACCGGCGTCACCCATAAACAGCCCATGGCGGAGCTGCGCAGACTGGACCTTGGCCACAACTTTACGTCAGACGGCGGTCAGACATACCCGTTGCGGGGCACCGCCGACCCAATGCCAACCCTCAGCGAGGTGCTGGCTGCCAACTTGGACGGGCAGCTTCTTATCAACATGAAAAGCAACCGGGCGCGTGACGGAGAAGCGTTGGCCGAGCTGCTGAACACCTCCCCGCATCGCGCGCAGGTGTTTGGCGTCTATGGCGGTGGGCCACCAACTCAAGCCGCGATTGCTGGGATAGAAGGGATGCGGGGCTTTGATCGCGGGTCGCTGAAGCGCTGCCTTATCAGATACATGGCGCTTGGATGGACCGGCTATGTTCCGCGCAGCTGTGCTGACATGTTGGTCGCAGTCCCCATGAATATCGCCCCAATCCTGTGGGGCTGGCCGCATCGCTTCACCAAAAGGATGGCCTCCGCCGGATCTGACGTCATCCTGACCGGGCCTTATGAGGGCGGCTTCACGACAGGCATTGATGATCTGGAAACGCTGCAACGGGTGCCGCAGACCTTTGGTGGATACATTTGGACCGACAAGGCCGAGGTCATTGGCCCCTCTCTTGCAAACGCCCCCTAAACCCTTCCCATGTTCTTAAATATCCGCCCCGCAGGGCCGCCTTATATTATTGGAAACGCTTGTTTCGTCGTTTCCATGCCTTAACCAATCCCCATTGAAACCCCTGAATCGTCGCACGGGCATCACGGTTCTGCCCCATTTGACCGCAATACACTCTCCAAACGTTAAGAGTAATTTGAGGTATCCGAATGGATCGTCTGACAGAAATGGAAGCCTTCGCCACGGTTGTGGACCAGGGTGGATTCACCGACGCGGCCCGCAAGATGGGGATTTCCAAATCCGCCGTCTCCAAGCACGTGTCGTCCCTGGAAAGCCGGCTTGGCGCGCGACTTCTAAACCGGACGACCCGCCGCGTATCGCCTACGGAAATTGGCCTTGCCTATTATGACCGCGCCCGCCGCGTGTTGAATGACGCAGGGGAAGCAGACGCTCTGGTGTCCTCAATGCAAAGCGCGCCGTCAGGCTTGCTTCGCATTTCGGTCGCCACCGACTTTGGTGTAAACCACATGTCACCAATCCTCGGGGACTTCCTTGCAGATTTCCCTGACATCACAGTGAACATGGTGCTCAACAACCGCTATGTCGAACTGATCTCAGAAGGGTTCGATCTGGCCATTCGCATTGGCGAGATGGAAGACAGCTCGCTGCGGGCGCGCAAGCTGACAGAGACAACGAAACGCCTGATCGCAGCGCCAGAATATTTCGAACAATATGGCCGCCCCGAGAAGATCGACGACCTCAATGACCACAAGCTGCTGCACTATTCCAACCAATCGGCTGGCAATGTGTGGAAGCTGACCGCGCCGTCTGGCGAAAAGCGCCAAGTGCGCACCCAAGGCTGGCTGACAGTCAATGACGGCCAATCCCTGCTGAACGCCTGCGTGTCGGGTCTGGGCATCGCATACCTGCCAAGCTTTCTGTATGGTGAGGCGCTGGAACAGGGCCTGGTGCAAGAAGCACTGCCCGAGCTACCCGCCGAGAAACAAGGCATCTACGCCGTTTACCCGCCCGGTCGCTACACGCAGCCAAAGGTGCGGACCTTCATCGACTTCCTTGTCGAGGCTTTCAAAGAAAAGGGTCCCGAGACCTGGTAAGGGTCTGACGATTTCCTCTGATGCTGCTGTGGTTGGCGGCGTCCTATTGGGTCGAGGTGAGTATCACCTCGACCCTTCTATTTTGCGTCCGACCTTCTTCGGTCAGATTGCTGGCGACCGGGGCCAGATAGCCCACTCCGTCCGCTTCGACCTGCCCTGCGGGCACGCCCAGCGTTGAGATTAACCTCTTTGCCACCGCCTGCGCGCGTTTGCGCGACAGCCCGATATTGCCTTGCAACGAGCCCTCGGAATCTGTGTGGCCGACCAACGCAATGGTGCGTGCCGGGTTTGCCTTCAGATAGTCAGCCAGCACCGTCAAAGTCTCGTAGCTTTCGCCCTCCAACGCCGATGACCCTGTCGCAAATTGCAGGTCCTCCAAGACCGCAGAGCCGCGCGCTTCAAGCCGCTGTGTCAGTGGCGCCAAATTTGGTGTCGGCCCGACAGGTGGACGGGCGGCGACACCCTCGTTTGTCGTGGTCACCGCGACGGGCGCGGCCTCCGCCCCGCCGACGAGGATCATTTGCACGTAGCCCAACGTATCACTTCGGCTCACAAACAGGCTTAGATATTCCGGCACCGCGCCACCCAAGCGTTGCGCGGCAAGATAGCGGTAGTCCCCAAGGTCGATATGCATATCGGGTTCCGGCAGCACCTCGGTCTCGAAGCGGAAATCAAAGCCACCGCATTCCTGGGTCTCACATTCGTAAAGCAGTTCGAATCCAACTGCCTCGATCTGCTGGCGCAGATTGTCGGCCACGCCAAGCGTCGTGCCGCTGGATGACTGAACCTTCCACGCGGTTTGCACGCGCGGCCCCTCGGCCACCAATGTTGGAATACCGCCCTGCTGAAAGGGCCCGATTGGCAGCTTGTAGCTGGCAAAGGTTTCCGTCTCGAAATGGGTTTGCGTGGCCGGCCCGCTGAAGGCCAGATCCAACGCAAGCGTGGGCTGGCCCATGCCAAGCACCATCAGATATGGCGCGACCCGCTTCACCGATTTTGGGCGTGGTATTCGGGGTTGGGCCGCATATCGACTGCCGATGCCATCCGGTTTGTCATGTTGTAGAACCCGGCCGTCGACGCGATGTCCCAAATGTCGCGATCCGTGAAGCCCACATTGCGCAAGTCCTGGCGGTGGGTTTCTTCTATGGTGTAGCTTGCCTCCGTCATCAGCACCGCGAAATCGAGCATCGCACGTTGCCGCGCATTAAGGTCGGCGACGCGGTAGTTCATGACAAGCGCCTCCCCCAAGGCCGGGTCCTCGGAGAGCGCCCGAACTGCCGCCCCATGCGCCACCAGACAGTAAAAGCAGCGGTTCACCGCAGATACGGCCACCGCGATCATCTCTCTTTCAAGTTTTGACAGGCCAGAGTCAGCCAACATGACGTCTTTGTAGAGCGCGGAGAACGCGTTCAGCTTTTCCTCGTCAAACGCGTAGGCCTGCAGCACGTTGGGGACCAGGCCCAGCTTGTCGGTGCAAACGTCAAAATACTTCTGCACACGCTCCGGCAGCGGGTCCATCAATGGCAGGTCTAGCGCGGTCACATTGCTCATGCGGCTTCCTTCAAGGCTTGATCCGGTAATGATACCCGTCCTGCGCCCTCATGCCCAGCGAGGCGTAAAGTTCATTCGCCGCCTCATTTTGCTTGGTTACAAGCAGGCTGAAATCAGTGGCCCCGCGCGCAGCACCCCAATGCGCGGCGGCCACCATCAATGACGTCGCCAGCCCAAAGCGCCTTTGCGATACCGATATCTCCAACGCGTGGATCATCACGCAGCCCTCATGCAGGCCTGCATAGACCACGCCACCTGCCCTATCGTTCACCCGCCCGAGGATCGCTGTCCGCTCGCAGGTTGCCCGCTCCATAACGGCCACCCGGTCCACACCAATTCCCCCGTCGGCCCAGATATCCTTCGCCAGCTGCAGCGGCGGCCAGATGGGAAAAGCTGTCACGAGAGGCACGCTGCGGTCAGCCAAATGCGCAATTGGACAATGATACAGCAACGTGCGGTCGACCAGGTCATAGCCACTTTCAGCCAGCAAAGCGTCGTAGCGGTGATCGGGCGACAAGGTGAAGAGAACCTGCTGGCCCATCGCCTCCATCCGCGCCTCGGCCAACCGGATATCGTCAAGATCGGGGTCGCAATCAGAGGACGCCGCCGTCACGCGTTTTCCGCCGCCGTTGCTTTGGCGGAACACCCAGGGCCCTTCGGCAATGCGGTTTTCGGGCGGCCAGGTCGCCTCCGCCACCGCAAAAAGTGCGGCCCGGTCCATCACAGCCCAAAAGCGTCTGAAAGTTTGGCCACCGCAGCAACCAAAGCGTCCCGATCCGGCCCGCGCACCACAATGTTTGACCCATAGACCCCATCCTTTTGAAATGGGTAGGAACCAAAGGACAGCTCTGGCAATTCTGCGGCAACGCGACCCAGCGGTCCGGCCAGATCGCCTTCGCCGCGTTCGACGCGAAGTGTCTCGGACAACAAGGGCGCGCCGCCGGTCAGCGTCGGCAGCACCGACGCCACCATCGCGTTGAACACCTTTGGGACGCCTGCTATCACATGGACATTTCCAAGACTGAAACCCGGGGCGATGGATACGGGGTTGTCAATCAACACCGCCCCATCAGGAATGCGGGCCATGCGCTTGCGCGCGTCGTTGAATTCCATGCCCTGCCGCGCATAATGGGCGTCCAGCAGCGCATAAGCGTCGTCGCGCACATCGACATGCACCCCAAACGCATCCCCAATAGCGTCGGCGGTGATGTCGTCATGTGTCGGCCCAATCCCCCCCGACGTGAAGACATGGTCAAACTCTGATGACAGGGCCTGAACCGCTGTGACGATCCGATCATGATCGTCCGAGACGACGCGGACCTCAAGCAGGCTGATCCCCGCCTCTGTCAACGCCCCGGCCAGATGGTGCATGTTGGCGTCGCGCGTGCGGCCTGACAGGATTTCATCGCCAATCACAAGCATTGCGGCGGTTGGGTTTGCCATAGTGCTCTCCTTCAATTGAAACGAGATGTAGCGCGGCGGGGTGGAAGCCGCCACCATTCTCTCCTATGTAGGCCGCAACACGACATCAAAGGCTTGCACGATGGACGACACACACCGGGGACGCATCACCAAAGAAGGCATCCGCATCCACGAGGAAGCGGATTTCGCAGGCATGCATGCAGCAGGCAAATTGGCCGCGCAAATTCTCGACGATGTGGCCGCGCTTGTTGTGCCCGGCACGACGACAGCGGCGCTTGATAAGTTCATTGAAGACGAGGTCGTGAAGGCCGGTGCCAAGTCAGCGACCATCGGCTACAAAGGCTACAAACACGCGTCCTGCATCTCGGTGAACCATGTGGTCTGCCACGGCATCCCGGGGACCAAAACGCTGAAGGACGGTGACATCCTGAACATCGACGTCACGGTGATCGTTGACGGCTGGTTCGGCGACACATCCCGGATGTATGTCGCAGGCAAGCTGTCGCGCAAGACGGAACGGTTGATCCAGGTCACGCATGACGCGCTTTTCAAAGGTATCGAGGCGGTCAAACCCGGCAACACGTTCGGCGATATTGGCCATGCGATCCAAGCCTATGTCGAAGCGCATCGGATGTCCGTCGTGCGTGACTTTTGCGGGCATGGGCTTGGCCGCGTCTTTCATGCGCCGCCGAACGTTCTGCACTATGGCAGGCCTGCCTCTGGCGCGATCTTGGAGGAGGGCATGTTCTTCACGATCGAGCCGATGGTGAACTTGGGCCGCCCCGAGACAAAGGTGCTGGCCGACGATTGGACCGCGGTGACAAGGGACAAATCTTTATCCGCACAATTCGAGCATTCCGTAGGTGTAACTGCAAATGGCGTCGAGATCTTCACCCTGTCACCTGCAGACAAATTTCACCCGACTTTCCGGCTTTAACCCCACTTTAAGTCGAATCGACTGAATTGGGGGCATGAGCCAAACCGCAATCCAGCATAGCGACACCTCCCTGCCCGGTTTCGAAGCCATACGGGTCCCTGCATATGAAAAGGGCGGCGAAGGCCTGCACGGTCACCGCACCCGCTTGCGGGAAAAATTCATGCAGCGCGGACCTGACGCCATCCCCGATGACGAAGTCCTAGAATTGGTTCTGTTCCGAGCGATCCCACGGCGCGAAGTCAGGTCGCTTGCCCGCAGGCTCCTCTATGAGTTTGGCGACTTTAACCGGGTTGTATGCTCCTCCCCTGCTCGTCTTTCGCAGGTTCAAGGTGTTGGGTCTGCGGTCATTCAAGAACTCAAGATCGTGCAGATTGCCGCGCAGCGTCTGGCCCGCGCAAAGGTGCTGCACCGCGAAGTCTTATCCTGCTGGGAAGCGTTACTTGATTATTGCCAGACCCAAATGGCGCATCTTGAGGTGGAAGAATTTCGTATTCTCTACCTGGATCGGAAGAATATATTGATCGCGGATGAACGTCAGGGGTCTGGAACGGTCGGACATGTTCCGGTCTTCCCGCGCGAAATTGTAAAACGCGCGCTGGAACTCAACGCATCAGCTTTTATCATGGTCCACAATCACCCGTCCGGCGATCCAACACCGTCTGCCGCCGATGTGGCAATGACCAAAGCCATGTGCGAGGCGGGCAAGGCGCTTGATATCAAGCTGCATGACCATCTCATAATCGGAAAGTCCAACCACCTTTCGTTTAGATCAGAGGGGCTGCTTTAACGGCTTCCCATGTTTGAAAATATTCCGGGGGAGGAGCGTCAGCGACGGGGGCAGAGCCCCAGCCTGCGTGGCGAACGCAAAACATCGAATGCGCCAAAGGCGTGCAATCACTGAACCCACACTTCTACACGACGGTTGATCGCACGGCCCCAGGCGGTGTCGTCACACGCCATCGGCAGGGCTTCCCCAAAGGCGTCGGCCTGTAACTGAACGCGCGAGAAATCTGCGACAATCGCTGCCTCGCGGACCCTGTCCAAAACTAACCTTGCGCGCCGTAGCGCGAGCGCCTTGTTGGGACCCGCCGGCCCCTCGCCATCGCTAAAGCCCGTAAACAGAAGCGTTTTGCCGTCAAATTCACCAGCCTCCAACGCGCGGCTAAGCCGGAAGATGTTTTCGGTCGACTGGACATCCAACTTTGTGCCTGCCTCGAACCGGAAGGTCGTGGACAGGCGGTTGCGGTCGCGCAACGTATCGACCAACCGTTTCAGTTCCGACAAAGGCACCTCGTCGCCTACAGCACTGATTGCATGCGCCAGTCGGTCGCCTTGGGAATTAAAATCTGTCGTTGTGATCGCCTGATCGACAAACCCTGCCCGCCTGATAATCAGGTCCGCCGATGGGGACGAGGTGAATTCCAAAAACTGACGCGCGACCAACGGCAAGCGGCGCGCAGGCGTGTACATCATCAACGGCAGGGTCAGCGGGTAATCTTCGCTTCTTAAGGCGGCGATGGTCGGGGCCTGCTCAAATCCGCAGGATCCAGAAATCGCGATAGCGTCCGCATTTCCAATCTCGCTTAACGTGGTCAAACCGATGGCAAAGCTATCGGCCGCGACGGCGTCGGCAAGGTCTTCCAAACCGCTATGCCGAATTGCGGTCTCAGATATTGTCTTGCCCGACGGCGTCAGAACACGGTTTTCAAAGGCCTCGAACAGGCCCACCGTTTCTGGCGGCGTCTGAACCATGATGGGCACTTCGGCACCCCCAATTTCTGACCAGTTCGCCACGGCCCCCGAAAACGCATCTGCAAGTTGTCCGATGGAAAGCGATTTTACCGGCTGCTCCGGCGCGACAATGGCAATCATGCCGTCCAACGCAACGACCCGCGCACGGCGGCCATCGACCAGGTTTCCAGAACCGGATTCGCGCGCCATACGAATTTCCCGAGGACGAGGCTCCCTCAGGACCAACGCAATATCGGCTGCCTCGGCGATCAGATCGGCAAAGCCTTCCGATGTGGAGGTCCCGCTCAGTCCGAAACGCGCTTTGACGCGGTCACTGTCGCTCAGCACAAAGACCGATGACGTATCATCTGTAACCTCGCGGGTAAGTTTCAGGCCGTTGCGTTCCGCGAAAGCCTGGATCAACGCGGGCACCAACACGTCTGCCATGCGCCGTGTTCCTGAAAACCTCACCTCTGCGACAAACGCATTCAGGTCAGGGCAGCCGGGGCCTGCGCAAGTGACGCCCGCGCCGTCCAGCGTCAGGGGACCATACACGGTCTCCACGCGGTAGAATTCACCATCGTAGCTCAGCAAATTTCCTTCAATGCGGATTGATCCGTCCCGCGACGTCAATGCAACGTCTTGCGCCACTACAGGCGTGGCGCACAGAAGCGCTCCACAAAGGATGCGTTTGAAAAAGCCCACGAAACCGCCTGTTTTAGTTTGAGGCGAGTTTCAGGTCTTGAAGGATATTTTTCAACTCAAGATTGGTGCCGACGCGGTCGCAACCCGCAACAGCCAGCACCAAATCGTACCGCAGCTCAGGGACCTCTGGCATATGCTGAACAACATGACCTTTTCGGGGAACTCCGCAGTTTTGATCTGTGACAGCTGCCACCATCGACAGGCGGATCACCCCTGAACGCGCATCCGGGTCAATATGGTGCGACAGCACATCAACGGTACGGCCAGAGCCGTCTCCGAGTGTGATCACATTTATGGGGAGATGCCGTGGAGCCTCCCCTTTCAGCTGCGCTTTGGTAACTCCATCCCACGCAAGGGCGACCCTTACAAAGTCCTTGAGTTCAGGCGCAACTACCTTGGTTGAAACCAAGGAATAATCATCGAAAATAGAGTCTATTTCAGCGTGATACGCCATTGCCGGCATTTCAAATGTCACTTCACCGGTCATGGATAGCGAAACATCAAACACCACCGCCGCATAGGAAACCTGCACTTTTTCCTCCGGCCTGCAGGGCGCGGAAATGGTGACGCTCAGCAGGGCATCTTGCATCGGTTTGACCTGCAACGTTTCGGCGCATGGGATGCCGAATGCGTTTGCATCCGCCTGTGCGTCAACGGTGGCGCGGCTCAATGACACTGTCGAAGAGGTCGGGCGCGCTGCTTCTGAGGTGAACCGGATTGGGTGGGCATCGGGCAAGGAAAGCAGCGACGTATCAGCTGCTGACAACGGTGCCGGAATTGCCAGAGCCAGCGTGTCAGCCCAACTGGGCGACATGCAAAAAAACGTCGCGCAGAACACTGCGTTGGATAATTTGCCCATATATGCCTCTCATGTCCGGTTGATCCGGTTTCTTGAGTGACTTCAGGAGTGGCGTCGAATTGTGGCGAAAATGTGGCGAAGCGGTCGCTCCGCCTTTATTTTCTTACCCCAGCTCACCATGGCAATGTTTGAACTTCTTGCCGGACCCGCAGGGGCACATAGCGTTGCGACCAGGATTGCCCCACGTGCTGCGGTCGTTTTCATCAAAACCAGCAGCGGGTTCGTCGACCGCAGGCGCAGGCACATCAGCTACCGCGCCGGAGTTTGCCGCTTGTTGCTGTGCCAAATACTGCTGGATCATTTCCTGCTGTTGTTCTTCGGTCATCGGAATAACGCGCGACAACTTTTGCGAAACGTCTTCACGCAGCCCGTCCAACATCCCTTCGAACAATTGGAAGCTGTCATTTTTGTACTCGTTCAACGGGTCACGCTGCGCGTACCCGCGAAACCCGACGACGCTGCGCAAGTGTTCCAGCGCCAGCAGGTGTTCGCGCCATTTGCCATCAATGGTTTGCAGCAGGAACTGCTTTTCGATGTTGCGCATGTTTTCAGGACCAAAATCTGCGGCCTTCTTGGCCATGAATTCGTCGGTCGCTTTATACAGCCTTTCCGCGATTTCGTCGTTGTCGACGCCGTCTTCTTCGGCCCATTCAATGACCGGCACGTCAACGCCCAGCTTTTCCATCACCGCGACATACAGGCCTTGGGTGTCCCATTGGTCCGCATAGGTTTTGGGCGGCATGTATTGGTCAACCAGATCGTCAACGACCTGATGGCGCATGTCCTGGGTGATCTCGCCGACTTCCTCGGCTTCCATGATCTCCATGCGTTGACCAAAAATGGCCTTCCGCTGGTCGTTCATGACGTCATCGAATTTCAGCAACTGTTTGCGGATGTCGAAGTTACGACCTTCCACTTTGGCCTGCGCCTTTTCAAGGGACTTGTTCACCCATGGATGCGCAATCGCCTCGCCTTCTTTCATGCCAAGCGTGGACAGCATTTTGTCCAGACGCTCAGAGCCGAAGATGCGCATCAGATCATCTTCCAAAGACAAGAAGAACGAGGAGCGCCCCGGGTCACCCTGACGACCAGACCGGCCACGCAGCTGGTTGTCGATGCGGCGGCTTTCATGGCGTTCCGTGGCAAGCACATACAGGCCACCGGCCGCTTTGACTTCTTCTTCAGCCTTGGACTGATCTTCTTCGATCTTCGCCCTGATGGCTTCGGGGTCACCCTCGGGATCAGCTGCCAGCGCATCCATGATCTTGAACTCGACGTTGCCGCCCAGCTTAATATCGGTGCCGCGCCCGGCCATGTTGGTCGCGATGGTAACCGCGCCAAGCGTGCCGGCATTGGCAACGATCTCGGCTTCTTTTTCGTGCTGACGGGCGTTCAGCACGTTGTGCGGGACGCCAGCGGTCTTCAGCATTTCGGACAGCATTTCAGATTTTTCAATCGACGTGGTGCCAACCAGAACGGGTTGGCCCGTTTCATGCGACTTCTTGATCTCTTCAACGATGGCCGCGTATTTCTCTTCTGCGGTGCGGTAGATCGCATCATGCTCGTCGATACGCGCAATGGGTTTGTTGGTCGGCACTTCGACAACGCCAAGACCGTAAATCTCTGAAAATTCCTCAGCCTCGGTCGAGGCCGTGCCGGTCATGCCGGACAGTTTGGAATAAAGACGGAAATAGTTCTGGAAGGTCACAGAGGCCAGCGTGACGTTCTCAGGCTGGATTTCGCAGCCTTCTTTCGCTTCGATGGCCTGGTGCAAACCACCCGACAAGCGGCGGCCTTGCATCATGCGGCCGGTGAATTCGTCAACCAGCATCACCTGCCCGTCGCGCACCATATAGTCTTTGTCTTTGTGGAATGCCTTATGGGCTTTCATCGCTTCGGTTACATGGTGGACAAGCGTCGTGCTTTCCGGATCGTAAAGCGATTGCTCCTCCGGCATCAGGCCAAGTTGATGCAAACGCAACTCGAAGAATTCGTTGCCTTCATCGGACAGGGTAACCGCACGGGTTTTTTCGTCCAACTTATAGTGCTCTTCTTTGACCTCCGAAATCAGCTCGTTAATGCTGAGATACAAATCGCTCCGGTCTTGCGACGGGCCAGAAATAATCAAAGGGGTGCGCGCTTCGTCGATCAGGATCGAATCCACCTCATCCACAATCGCAAAGAAATGGCCGCGCTGGGACATTTCTTCGAGCGAGGATTTCATGTTGTCGCGCAGGTAATCAAACCCAAGCTCGTTGTTGGTCGCGTAGGTGACGTCGGCGGCATAGGCCACCTGCTTTTCGTCTTCAGGCTGCTGCGGGTAGACCGCGCCAGTGGTCAGACCAAGCTGGCTGAACACGTTGCCCATCCATTCCGCATCGCGGCGCACCAGGTATTCGTTGACGGTCACGATGTGCACGCCCTTGCCCGCAAGCGCATTCAGATACGCGGGGAAACAGGCGACAAGGGTTTTACCCTCACCGGTCTTCATTTCCGAGATATTGCCTTGGTGCAGGAAGATCCCGCCCATCAGCTGCGTGTCAAAGGCCCGCAAACCAAGCGCGCGTTTCGCGGCTTCACGCACGTTGGCGAAGGCTTCGGGCAGCAGGTCATCGAGGCTTTCACCCTTCTGGGCGCGCATCGCCATGTCTTCGGTGCGCTGCTTGATCTCGTCATCCGAGAGCTTTTCAAACTCTTCTTCCAGCGCGTTGATCTTTGCCACCAGCGGGCGCACGGCCTTGACCTTGCGGTCATTCGGCGTGCCGAAAACCTTTTTGGAAATCGTTCCCAGACCCAGCATATTTTCTCTGCCTCACTGCGGCGCATCCACGCCGCTTAACATCTTCGTGTGACGGTGCGTCTTGCCCTAAGGGGTCGCGCACCATATCTCGATGCTCAAGACAACGCCGCCTCAAGCCTAAAGTGATGTAAGAGGCGGTCGTTATAGTGTCAACGGCGCGGGGGGTCCCGTGACCCAACAGGAGCCACGTTTCATGGGCAAATTTACTACACTTCTACGTGCAACCGGCCTCGCGGTCAGCGTTGCGATGCCAGCCGCCGCGCAAGATGCCGACACGGTGCTTGCCACCGTGAACGGCACTGACATCACGCTTGGCCATATGATTGTGCTGCAACAGCGACTGCCTGAGCAATATCGCAACCTCGACGACAAGGTGCTTTACGATGGGATGCTGGACCAGCTGATCCAACAGACGGCTATGCAGCAGGCGGTTGCCGGTGACAGCGGGAAAGCGACCGACCTTGGGCTTGAAAACGAAGTGCGCGCGTTTCTTGCGGGCGAATATCTGTCCAAGCTGGGCCAGGAGCCAGTCGCGGACGCCGAGATCGAGGCCGCATATGAGGAACAATTTGGCGACTTCGTCGGCGCAGAAGAATTTAACGCGTCGCACATCCTTGTAGAAACCGAAGACGAGGCGAAAGAGCTGGTCACCATGCTTGAAGGTGGTGCCGATTTTGCAGAGCTGGCGAAAGAGAAATCCACCGGACCAAGCGGCCCGAATGGCGGCGCACTTGGCTGGTTCGGTACCGGCCAGATGGTCCCTGAGTTCGAGCAAGCGGTTATTGCGCTGGAAAATGGCGCGGTCTCTGCGCCGGTCAAAACCCAGTTTGGATGGCATGTGGTCAAGCGCAATGAAAGCCGTAACACAGAGGCGCCAACCTTGGACGCGGTAAGAGCGGATATTGAAAATAGCCTGCGCTCAGATGCGATTGAGGCTGGGATTGCGGCAATCATGGACACCGCCGAGGTGTCCCGGAATGAACAAGAGATTGATCCCTCCGTCATCCGCAATGTAGAGCTTTTGGAGAAATAAACTTCCAAAGGGCATGTCATGGCCGTCATCACCAAAACCTCCCCTTTGGCTCCTGCCGGAGGGTTCCCTGAACTGCCCGCAATTGAGGGCGTCCGCTTCGCAACGGCAGCCACCGGGGTCAAATATGAGGACCGGACCGATGTGATGCTGGCTGAGATATGCGCCGGTGCATCGGTCGCCGGGGTTTTCACTCAATCAGCGACACGGTCCGCATCTGTTTTGGACTGTCAGGCCAAGCTTGGCACCGTCACGGATCCGAACAAAGGTTTTGCGATCCTTGTCAATTCGGGCAACTCGAACGCGTTTACCGGCAAGGCCGGGGTCGCATCAGTAGAAACTGTGGTTGCTGGCGTGTCGCAAGAACTTGATGTGCCCGAAACCCATGTCTACACCAGCTCAACTGGCGTCATTGGGGAACCAATGGAACATGACCGGATCACCGGTGCGTTGGGTGACCTGAAACGCGACTTGTCTGCAAACGGTGTCGAGGCCGCGGCGCGCGCCATCATGACGACCGACACATTCGCCAAGGGTTATACGATCACAACCCAAACAGAAGCCGGAACGCCAATCACCATCATGGGTATCGCCAAGGGCTCCGGCATGATCGCACCCGACATGGCGACCATGCTGGTCTATGTCTTTACCGACGCAAAGATTTCACAACCGGTTCTGCAAGATATCGTGTCGCGCACGAATGAAGTCACGTTCAACTGCATCACGGTCGATAGCGACACATCTACATCCGATACCCTTTTGGCGGTCGCGACTGGCAAAGCTGACATGGCTGAATATACGGATGCCACGACGGGCGAAGTTCAGAATTTTGCCGCAGCCTTACATCAGCTGATGTGGAATTTGGCCCAGCTTGTCGTTCGAGACGGCGAAGGGGCCACCAAGCTTGTCGAGATTGTCGTAGACGGCGCAGCCGACAACGCGGATGCCAAAAAGGTCGCAATGGCCTGCGCAAACTCACCGCTCGTAAAGACTGCCATCGCGGGTGAGGACGCCAATTGGGGTCGCATCGTCATGGCCATCGGCAAATCCGGCGCGCAAGCCGACCGCGACAAGCTGAGCATTGCGTTTGGGGGGATCACCGTCGCCAAAAACGGTTTCCGCGCGCCTGATTATTCCGAAGAAGCGGCCTCCGAATATATGGAGGGCTCAGGCATTTCGATCTTCATCGACATGGGAATAGGCGAAGGCTCCGCGACCGTGTTCACCTGTGATCTCACCCATGGATATATCGAAATAAATGCGGACTACCGGTCGTGAAGACGGTTCTGGTCTCGGCCGTTGCATTGATCGACATAGACGGTCGTATCTTGCTTGCCCAACGCCCTGAGGGCAAATCCATGGCAGGTCTTTGGGAATTTCCCGGCGGCAAAGTAGAGCCGGGCGAAACGCCAGAGGCAGCCCTGATCCGCGAGCTGGAAGAAGAACTTGGCATCAACACATGGCAAAGTTGTTTGGCGCCGTTGACCTTCGCAAGCCACAGTTATGACGATTTTCATTTGCTCATGCCGCTGTTTGCCTGTCGGAAATGGGACGGCACACCGCAACCCAAGGAAGGCCAAACCTTGAAGTGGGCCAAGGTGTCGGAGCTGCGCAACTACCCGATGCCACCCGCAGATGTTCCCCTTATCGCCATGCTGCGCGACCTGCTCTGAGATTAATTTTTGAGCAAATTAAAAAAACACTGGCATGTGGGGTGTTTGTGGATAAGCTGCCCCTAACCTTGGGGGAGGTAGCTTATGCTCAGAACAGTAATGATCGGCTCTTGCGTGTCTATTCAGGGCACTTTTGTAAAGGCCTTGGAAGACGGAATAATCTGTATTCGTGTAGGCGAACAATTGTTTAACGGTCGCCCGGTTTCCGCAGCCAAATAGACCCTATTCCACCCAACCTTTTAAGTTTTGTGTTATCACGTCGGACAATGCCGCCACGTGGGACGGGCTATCATTGAGGCATGGGATATAGGTGAATTCTTCGCCGCCCGCCTCTTCGAAACTTTCCTTTATCTCTTCGTTGATTTCTTCCAACGTCTCGATGCAGTCTGCCGAGAATGCCGGCGCAATCACAGCAATCCGTTTATGTCCAGCCTCCGCCAAACGCGCCACCTCTTCCACGGTGTAGGGCTGCAACCATTCTTCGGGGCCAAACTTGGACTGAAACGTCGTCTTGATCTGAGTGTCTTCCCAGCCCAGCTTTTCTTTCAGCAACCGCGTCGTTTTCTGGCATTGGCAATGGTAAGGATCGCCCTCCATCAGATACCGCTTCGGGACCCCGTGATAAGAGGTCACCAGAATATCGGGTTTCGTCTCTAACTTGGCGTAAGCGTCAGTGACCGACCCCGCCAGCGCATCAATGTAGGATGGCTGGTCGTAATATGCCGGCACGGTGCGCACGGATGGCTGCCACTTTTCTTCCATCAACGCGCGGAACAGCTGGTCATTTGCCGTGGCGGACGTCGCACCCGCGTAGTGCGGATAAAGCGGGAAGAACAGGATGCGGTCGCACCCGGCCTCAACCATTTCCCGCACCTTGGATTTGGTCGACGGGTTGCCATAGCGCATGCAGAAATCGACCATCACCTTGTCGCCGAACTGTTTGTGCATCTGCTCCTTGATGGCCACGGTCTGCTGCTTGGTGATCGTCAGCAGCGGGCTTTCCCCGGCTTCATGGTTCCAGATGCTCTCATAGGCCTTGCCGCTGGCGAAGGGGCGTTTCGACAGGATGACGCCTTGCAACAGCGGCTGCCAAAGCCATGCAGAATAGTCGACGACGCGCTTGTCTGACAAAAATTCGCTCAGATACCGCCGCATCGGCCAATAGGTGTAATCATCCGGCGTGCCAAGATTGGCCAGCAGAATACCGACCTTGCCAAAGCGCACCTTCGGGTGGTCAGACTCGGCGTTCGGCAGCGGGTTATATGGGCATTCGGTCATGTCTTGTCGCTTTCATCGGTCTTAACGGGTCGGGCATCTTCACCCATCTCGACGGTCTCAAGCGCGTCGGCTAAACGCGAAGTGGCGCTTCCGGGCCGCAGCGGCTTTTGCTGGCTGACATCGGGAGCCCAACCTGTCAGATAGAGCAACTCGAACGTCGCGACCACCCGTTCGCCTTGGGTGGGATAAAGTGTCGCCATTTTCTCGAAAAGCGTGCGCGGCGGGATGCGTTTGTCGCGGGCGGCCAAAGCGTTGCTTTCGCCCATCGCCCTCAGGTCGCGCATCAGGTCGAAAACGGAGCCATAGCTGACGCTTCGCGGGTCGGCATCGGCCACTGGCAGCGCAAACCCGGACCGCTGCAGCAGCGCCCCTGCGTCCCTGATATCCACCATCGGGGAGACCCGAGGGGACAATCCTTGGCAGACCGCCACCTCGGCTTCGGACAAAGCGGCCCTGAGTTCGGTCAGCGTCTGGCCACCAAACATGGCAACCAGCAATAGCCCGTCAGGCTCTAACGAACGCTGACATTGCACCAATTGGCCAACGGGGTCGTTGGACTGGTGCAGGCACATGGCGTGGATGACCAGATCGAAACTTTGCACTGGCAGCGGCAACGTGTCGTCATCTGAGATGATCGTGGCCTCTGTGAAGTGATCCGCCCAAAATGCGCTCATCCCAGTCACAATCGCCACCTTGGTAAACGACCTGTTAATGTCTTTCAGTCTTTCCTTGATCTCGATCGCCGCCTCGTCGTGCAGAAACAACGCCGGGCCTTGCGTCACCGCGCGCCTGCGCCGCGCCAAAAGCGCGGGCCGGTCAAACAGAATGGGCGGGTTGGTCATGGCATAGCTCTCAAGAATTGGCTGTGCCGCTACTTAGTGGGAAGGGACAGAAATGCAAACGGTCTTGCGCATGATCTACCCGTACCAATGCCTCACCTGCGCCGAATTCGTCGAAGATGACTTCGCCCTTTGCGGGTCTTGCTGGCGGGACACGGCGTTTATCCGGGGCCTGACCTGCAAAACCTGCGGAGTTCCATTGCCGGGCGAGGATGACGGGTCACAAAGCCGTTGCGACGATTGTTTGCGGGTTGCTCGGCCTTGGTCCAACGGCGCGGCGGCGCTGATGTATCGCAACAATGGCCGCAAATTGGTTCTTGCCCTCAAGCATGGCGACCGGACGGAACTGGCGCGTCCAGCGGCACAATGGATGAGCGCGGCATTGGGTGAAATAGACCCTAATACGCTTGTTATTCCGGTGCCGCTGCACTGGTTGAGGTTCCTGAAACGGCGCTACAATCAGGCCGCCTTGCTGGCCAAGCAGGTCGCTCACCTGAATAATCTGGAATTTCTGCCCGATGCGCTGCAACGGGTCAAACCAACCAAGGCGCTGGACGGTCATTCCCGGGACGCGCGGTTTGCCGCTCTGGAAAATACGATCCACGCGCACCCAAGACGCGCTGATGCACTCAATGGGAAACGTGTCTTGCTGGTAGATGACGTCATGACCTCAGGTGCCACGCTTGCTGCCGCGACCGAAGCCTGCATGGCCGCAGGTGTTGTTCACGTTGACGTGCTTGTGCTGGCGCGCGTTGCGAAGGACGATTAAATCCCTATCATCGCGTTAAACTCTAAGGGACATGTCATGGCCAAAGTCGAAATCTACACCTCGCAGCTTTGCGGGTTCTGTCATGCGGCCAAACGGTTGCTAAATTCCAAAGGAATCGAGTTTGAAGAAACCGATGTAGGCCGCAACCCCGACGAAAAGGCCACGATGATCCAACGCGCCAATGGCGGACGGACAGTTCCGCAGATATTCATTGATGGTAAACACGTGGGGGGCTGCGACGATCTATATGCGTTGGAACAATCTGGTAAATTAGACCCTATGCTGGCATAAATGCGTATCGGTTTGGTCCAACTGAACAGCTCCGATGACCCTGCCGCCAACCTTGAACAGATGCGTCAAGGCATCGACGCGGCTGTTGCGGATGGCGCAGAATTCGTTCTGACACCCGAGGTGGCCAATTGTGTCTCCTTGAGCAGAGACCATCAAACCGAAGTTCTGTGCCTCGAAGAAGACGACCCTACGCTTGCCGCTCTGCGTGAGACCGCCACAAACCACGGCATCTGGCTGCTGATCGGTTCGCTTGGGCTGAAAACAGGCGATGCGGATGGGCGGTTCGCAAACAGAAGCTTATTGGTTGGCCCCGACGGCAGGATTGCCGGGCGCTACGACAAGATCCACATGTTTGATGTGCAAGTCACCAAGACCGAGACGTTCAAAGAATCTGACGGCTACCGCCCCGGTGCGGACACCTGCGTTGTGCAAACGGATGTCGGGGCTGTTGGCCTGACAATTTGCTACGACATCCGCTTCCCGCATCTTCACCGCGCTTTAGCGCAGGCGGGTGCGCAAATCATCACAGTGCCTGCCGCTTTCTCGCCCGTTACCGGACAAGCGCATTGGGAAGTGCTGCTGCGCGCCCGCGCAATCGAAACAGGGTGCTTCGTGATAGCGCCAGCGCAGACCGGCCAACATAACGGACGCGCGACTTACGGGCATTCGATGGTGGTGGCGCCGTGGGGTGACGTCCTGTTGGACATGGGTAAGGCGCCCGGAACCGCTTGTATCGACATTGATCTGGACGATGTCGAAAAGACGCGGCAACGCGTCCCTTCGCTTTCGCATGACAGGGAATTTTCAGCCCCTATACTGCGCGGAGATGAGCGAAACGAATGATCCCCTCGCCACCGCCCTGTTTTCAGAGCTGTTCATGGCCGACCAACTGGCGCGCAACCGCGTAAGCCGGGCTTTGCCGAAAGGTATGGAGCTGTCGCATTTTTCCGTTCTCAATCACTTGGCCAATGTCGGCGAGCCGCGCTCACCGGCCCGATTGGCCGAGGTGTTCCACCTGACGCGCGGCGCCATGACCAATACGCTCAGCAAATTGGAATGGGCGGGCTATGTTCATGTGAACCCCGACTGGGACGATGCGCGGCGCAAACAGATTGTCATCAGCCCCGCAGGTCGTCACGCCCGCGATCAAGCCATCGCGGCAATAACACCCCTCATTGGCGAAATCGTCGAGAGCGTCGGACCTGAGAAAGTCAAAGCAACGCTGCCCGTGCTGCGAGAGCTGAGAAAGCGGCTTGGGCAACCCAACTAAGCGCTGGCCAACCCTCCCCCCATTGAAAGGTAACCCTTGGGTTTGATGCTGGCCGTGACGTAGTTCACCGACAGGTCGCGGCCCGACAGGGACCAGCTCCACGCGATCGGATTAAACACGAAGCCGGTGCGATCTACCGGCTCTAGCCCCGCGTCACCGATCAGATCAAACAGCTCGTCCGGGGTGATGAATTTGTTCCATTCATGCGTGCCTTTGGGCAGCCACCGCATGATATGCTCTGCTCCAATGATGGCCATAAGGTAGCTCTTGGCGTTGCGGTTAATGGTCGAGCACACCATCAAACCACCGGGTTTCAGCAGCTCTTGGCAGGCTGTTAGATACGCAAGCGGGTCGGCCACATGTTCGACCACCTCCATGTTCAGAACGACGTCGAATTGTTCGCCTGCCTCCGCCATCGCCTCTGCGGTCGTAAAACGGTAATCAATGTCCAAACCTGATTGTTCGGCATGTACCTGTGCGACGGGGATGTTGCGTTCTGCGGCGTCTGCACCGACCACGTCGGCCCCGAGCCGCGCCATGGGCTCTGCCAGCAAACCACCGCCACATCCAATGTCGAGGATGCGCAATCCGGCAAAAGGCTCCCGGGTTTTCAGGTCACGGTTGAATTCGGCGGCGATCTGCTGGGTGATGTAGTCCAACCGGCACGGGTTCAGCATATGCAGCGGCTTGAACTTGCCGTTCACATCCCACCATTCGGCGGCCATGGCTTCAAACTTGGCGATCTCGCCTGCGTCGACTGTTGTGTTCATCATCTCACCTCATTTCGGCATGGAAGCCGCGTCACACAGGGTTATATAGGTCGCTATGGACAGAACCGCAGGACAAAACCGCGCAGCCGCGCATCTTTACCCCGGCATCGACCCGTTCGATCAGCGGATGCTGGAGGTCGGCGACGGCCACCGCATCTATGTTGAACAGTGCGGCAACCCTGACGGGCAGCCGGTGGTGGTCCTACATGGCGGTCCGGGTGGTGGGTGCAGCCCCGCGATGCGGCGCTATTTTGATCCCGCGCATTACCGCATCATTTTGTTCGATCAGCGTGGTTGCGGGCGGTCACGGCCCCATGCGTCGGTCGAAAACAACACCACTTGGCATCTGGTCAGGGATATAGAGCTGATCCGCGACGGGCTTGATCTGGACCAATGGATCGTCTTTGGCGGCAGCTGGGGCGCGACCCTCGCGTTGATCTACGCCGAAACGCATCCCGACCGCGTCGCCCATCTTGTTCTGCGCGGGGTCTTCATGATGACCCAGGCCGAGCTGGACTGGTTCTATGGCGGTGGCGCTGGCAAGTTCTTCCCTGAGAAGTGGCACGGCTTTTCGTCGATCATTCCCGAAGATGAGCATGACGACCTGATCGCCGCCTATTCACGGCGCTTGTTTTCCGGCGATATTCAGCAGGAGATCCGCTTCGCACGGGCCTGGTCCTCGTGGGAAAACCAGCTTGCGGCGCTTCAGGTTCACGGGTCGGGTGAAAGTCCTGCGGATTATGCCCGCGCCTTCGCCCGTCTAGAAAACCATTACTTCACCAATCGCGGCTGGCTTGAAGAAGATGGCTGGATTTTGAAGAACCGGCACCGGATCGAACACATCCCCGCCTCGATCGTCCAAGGCCGTTACGATATGATCTGCCCGCCGTATCAGGCCCATAAGCTGGCGCAGGGCTGGACCAAGGCGCAGCTCTACATGATTCCGACTGCCGGACACGCTTTGTCGGAGCCCGGCATTACCGCAGAGCTGGTGCGGATAACCAATGCAATTCGGGATAGAATACGCTGAAATTAGAGGCTTTCGTGAAATTTTCTGGCATAATTTCATGAGTGGGGGCTTTACAGACCTCCTTCAGTCGCTACGCTGCCCCACAGGGATTTAGGGACAATCTGGGGATAATCGGGACACTTGTCAGGCCTTTTACGCATTATTGTGCAGCGGCTGCTGCTGGGTCTGGTGACCCTATTCGTCGTCTCCATCATCATCTTTGTCGCGGTCAACGCTCTGCCGGGTGACTTTGCCGAGGCCATCTTGGGGCAAGGCGCGACAGAGGAAGCGGTGACCGCTATCCGCGAACAGCTTGGCCTAAATCAAAACGCCTTCACCCGTTACGCCACTTGGCTGGGCGGTGCCGTTCGGGGCGATCTTGGGGTCCCCCTCAGCCAAGCGTTGTTTGCCGGGAACTTTGGGACCACCGCCACGGGCACCGATGTCATTACAGTTGTCGATCAAATCATCCCCCGCCTGAAAAACACTTTGTTCCTGGCAGGCGTCTCTGCCGCAATCGCGGTTCCGCTGGCGGTGACCCTTGGTGTGCTGACGGCGCTTTACCGCAATTCCGCTTTCGACAAGGCGATGAATGTGTCGACCCTGTCGGCAATCTCAAGCCCCGAATTCTTCATCGCCTACATCCTGATCCTGTTCCTCGCGGTGCTGAACCCAGTCTTCCCGTCGCTCAGCAACATCTTCCCTGGCATGGAATTCAGTGAACGTCTGAATCGCACCATGCTTCCCGCGCTGACCCTGACATTGGCCGTCACCGCCCAAATGATGCGCATGACGCGTGCCGCGATCATCAACTTGCTGGCCTCGCCCTATATTGAAATGGCGCGGCTCAAGGGCCTTAGCCCGATGCGCGTCATCGTCAAACACGCGTTGCCAAACGCGCTGGCGCCGATCATCACTGTGATCGCGCTGAACCTCGCCTTCCTCGTCACCGGCGTTGTGGTGGTCGAGGTGGTCTTCGTCTACCCCGGCATCGGCCAGCTTTTCGTGGACAGTGTGAAAATTCGAGACATCCCCGTGGTGCAGGCCTGTTGCCTGATCTTCGCGGCGGTCTACATCTTGTTGAACCTGACCGCTGACATCCTGTCGATCATTTCGAACCCAAGACTGAGGCATCCGAAATGACGTTGCTCTATCTCGCCCTCTTCGCAGCCGTTCTGTTCGGTGTTGCCTATGTCTTCCGCTTGGTTGGCCGCTCCGCAACCGGCAATGCGCCCTTCTTTCGCGATATGCCCTTCGGCGTCGCATACGGATACATGCTGGCAGCGTTTCTTCTGCTCTTTGGGATCTACTACTATCTCAAGCCGGTAGACTTGGAAGGAGTACCTCAAGCGGGCGTCATGTTCTTCCGCTGGGCGGTTCAGGGCTTCATCATGTTCGCCGCTGCGGCGTTCGTCTTCCGTCTGATCTTCCGAAATGTGGGCACGGAAGGCACCAAGAAGCTGTTCCGCTCCATGCCGCTGACCGCTGCATTCGGGGTGATGATTATCATCGCCTACGCTTTTGTCTCGATATTCGCGGGCCTCATAGCGCCATATGGCCAAGAGGAAATCCTTGGCGCGGCCAACATCGTGCCCGGCGGCAACCCCGCAATGGGCGGCAATCCCGAATATCCACTTGGCACCGATCAAATCGGCCGCGATATTCTCAGCCGCCTGATCTACGGCGCGCAGAACACCGTCGGCATCGCCTTTGTCACTACCTGCCTCGCTTTCTTCATCGGCGGCTCACTTGGCTTCTTGGCGGCAACGCTTGGCGGCTGGCTCGACCAGCTTTTGTCCCGCGCAGTTGACGCGCTGATGGCGATTCCAGCTTTGATTTTCGCGCTTCTGCTCATCACCATCGCCACCGCATGGGCGGGGTCTGCGTCGTGGCAGGTGACAATCTACATGATCTTCATCATCGCAATCATCGACTCCACCCGCGTCTTCCGTCTATCGCGCGCCGTCGGACTGAATATCGTGGTCATGGACTACATCGAGGCCGCGAAGCTGCGTGGCGAGGGCCTGGGCTACCTCGTCTTCCGCGAGATGCTGCCAAATGCCTACGCGCCACTGCTCGCAGAATTTGGCCTGCGCTTCTGCTTCGTATTCCTGACCATCGCGTCGCTCAGCTTCCTCGGTGTGGGCATCCAGCCGCCGCTGGCCGACTGGGGCACAATGGTCCGCGACCTGTCGCAATTCATCAACTTCGCCGCCTTCGCGCCGAACGTGGCCGTGGCTCCGTTGCTGGCCGCTGGCGCCATCGCGCTGCTGACGGTCGGCGTGAACTTCGTGGTCGACTGGATGCTGCACAAATCGTCGGGGCTTAAAGAATGAGCGAACCACTCCTCAAAGTCCGTGGCCTCAAGATTGAAGGCCGGTCCGACGAGACATGGAACCCCATCATCAACGGCGTTGATATGGATCTGAACAAGGGCGAGGTGATCGGCCTGATCGGTGAATCCGGCGCCGGCAAATCCACCATTGGCCTCGCGTCGATGGGCTTCACCCGCGACGGGGTCCGCATCTCCGAAGGGTCTGTCGTGTTTGATGGGGTCGATCTGGTCACCGCATCGGCCGCCGACAAACGCGCGCTGCTGGGCAAACGCATCGCCTATGTGGCGCAATCCGCCGCCGCCAGCTTCAACCCGGCCCACAAGCTGATTGACCAACACACCGAAGGCCCGGTGCAACATTCAGTGTCTAACAAGGCGGAAAGTCAGGAAGACGGGATCGAGCTGTATCGCCGCCTGCGCCTGCCCAACCCTGAAGAAATCGGGTTCCGCTACCCCCACCAAGTGTCCGGCGGGCAGCTGCAACGCGCCATGACCGCCATGGCCATGGCCTGCCGCCCGGACCTCATCATCTTTGACGAGCCCACCACCGCGCTGGACGTGACCACCCAGATCGAGGTGCTCGCCTCCATCCGCGACATTGTCGAACAATTCGACACCGCCGCGATCTACATCACCCATGATCTCGCCGTCGTGGCGCAGATGGCCGACAAGATCAAAGTGCTGCTCAAAGGCGACGAGGTCGAGGAAGCCGACACCCGCACCATGCTCGCCAACCCGACGCAGGACTATACGAAATCCCTTTGGGCCGTCCGCAGCTTTGAGCGCCCCGCCAAGCCGTCCGTGGTCACCGGATCGACCCCCATTGTGTCGGTCAAAAATGTGACCGCCGCCTACGGCACCGTTGACGTCCTGCATGATGTCAGCTTCGACATTCACGCCGGTCGCACCGTCGCCGTTGTGGGCGAATCCGGGTCCGGCAAATCCACCACCGCGCGGTGCATCACCGGGCTTTTGCCACCGCGCAAAGGCTATATCGAGTTCGAAGGCGTGCAGATGCCATTGGACTACCGCCGCCGCGACAAGAACCAGTTGCGTCAGGCGCAGATGATCTACCAAATGGCCGACACCGCGCTGAACCCGCGCAAAACCATCGGCGAAACCATCGGGCGTCCCGTCGAATTCTACCTCGGCCTCAAGGGCAAGGAAAAACGCGCCAAGGTCGATGCGCTCCTTGATGAAATCGAGCTGGAGCCGACCGAGTATTTCAACCGCCTTCCGTCAGAATTGTCCGGCGGTCAAAAGCAGCGCATCGGCATCGCCCGCGCTTTGGCGGCTGAGCCCAAATTCATCATATGTGACGAGGTCACATCCGCGCTCGATCAACTTGTCGCCGAGGGTATTCTGAAATTGCTCGCCAAGTTGCAGGACCAGCTGGGCCTCAGCTACATGTTCATCACGCATGATCTGGCAACGGTGAAATCCATCTCCGACGAGGTCGTCGTGATGAAGGATGGCGTGGTGGTCGAACAGGGCGAAAAGGCAGATATGTTCACGCCGCCGCACCACCCGTATACGGACTTATTGCTCAGTTCGGTTCCAGAAATGGACCCGGATTGGCTCGACAATCTGCTCGAACAGCGCGGAGTTGATAACATCGGCGATGCAGCTGTTGATAAGATGTAACACGAATCACCCACCAAAAGGGTGGCAGACGATAGCGGGGGACCGCTCAAAATTAACTAACTGGGAGACTACCAAATGTCACAATTAACAAGACGCGGCCTGCTGAAGGCCGGTGTTGCAGCCGGGGTGCTTTCCGCAACCGGTATGCCGCTGATGGCTGCACCGAAAAAAGGCGGCCGCTTGCGGCTGGGCATTGCGGGCGCAAACACGTCCGACAGCTGGGATGGTCGGACCCATTCCGACAGCTTCATGATTATGTGTGCCCACGGCGCCGTGTTTGATTGCTTGACCGAAGTTGGCGCAGACGGCCAGCTTAAGGGCGAATTGGCCGAAAGCTGGGAAGCCTCTGCCGACGCGAAAACCTGGACGTTCAAACTGCGTCAGGGCGTAACATTCCACTCCGGCAAGCCATTTGGCGCGGACGACGTGATTGCGTCGCTGGAAATGCACACAGCCGAAGGCGCGAAATCCGCTGCCAAGCCAATCGTTTCCGCGATCTCGGAAATGAAGAAAGTCTCGGATCACGAAATCCAGATGACCCTTGAAGCTGGCAACGCCGACTTCCCGTTCCTGCTGTCGGACTATCACATCCTGATGTTCCCGGCGGGCGAGATCGACGAAGCCATCGCTGCTGGTAACGGCACTGGCCTGTATTCGGTCGAATCCTTCGATCCAGGCGTGCGTTTCGTCGGTAAGCGCGTGGCAAGCCACTACAAAGGCGACGACGCTGGTCACTTCGACGAGATTGAAGTCATTGCGATCAACGACTCGTCTGCTCGGATGAACGCGCTGATGACGGGTCAGGTTGACGCCGTGAACCGCGTCGACGTGAAGACAGAGGCGCTGCTGAAAGCCAACCCGAACGTCAACATTTTCGAGGTGACGGGCAACCAGCACTACACATTGCCAATGCTGACCGGCACTGCTCCGTTCAACGATCTGAACGTGCGCAAGGCGCTGAAGCACGCGATCAACCGTCAGGAAATGGTCGACAAAATTTTGCAGGGCCACGGCAAGGTTGCCAACGACCACCCAATCGGTCCGGCGAACCAGTACTTTGCGGAAGACATCGAACAAAACGATTTCGATCTCGACAAAGCCAAGTTCTACCTCAAAGAAGCTGGCCTGACCGAGTTGAACGTAGACCTGTCCGCTGCCAACGCCGCCTTCTCTGGCGCGATTGATGCGGCTCAGCTGTACCAAGCCTCCGCCAAAGGCGCAGGCATCAACATCAACGTGGTGCAAGAACCCGATGATGGTTATTGGTCCAACGTCTGGCTGAAAAAACCATGGTGCGCCTGCTACTGGTCCGGTCGTGCGACCGAGGACTGGATGTTCTCGACAGCATACGAAACCGGCGTTCCGTGGAACGACACTGGCTGGGAAAATGCACGCTTCCAAGAGCTGCTGCTGACCGCCCGTGCCGAGCTCGACTCTGCCAAGCGCAAGGAGATGTACACCGAGATGCAGATGCTTTGCTCTGCTGAAGGTGGCACCGTGGTTCCAATGTACGCCAACTACGTTGACGCGCATTCGACCAAGCTGGCTAACACCGGCACCATCGGTAACGTCTTCCAGATGGACAGCTCGCGCCTGATGGAACGCTGGTGGTTCGCGTAAGCTAACGGCTTACTAAATTAAAAGGGCGCCCTGCCATTCGGCGGAGCGCTTTTTCTTTGTGACTACTCCGCAGCCCTTTGGTGATTTGACAACGAAAGGTGGCGATACAGCTCCCGGAACAATTCCTCCTTCGACAGGGGCTTCGTCAGATAACCGTCCATGCCAAGTCTTTGGTAATGGTCCCGATCATCAGCATCACTGTCCCCGGTAAGGGCAACAATCGGCACAGGGCGTTGCGGACCGGGATCAGCACGAAGTGCTTCAAGTGCCTCGGGACCCGTCATATTGGGCATGTGAATGTCCATGACGATAACGTCAAACTGCTGACCACGCGCCAGCGCCACCGCTTCTTTCCCATCAGCTGCTTCGACCACATTGGCCCCGGTTTCCTTGAGAAAGGATCGCGCGATGAAACGGTTGGAGCTACTGTCATCAACCAGAAGAATGTTCGCGCTTTCAAAAAGCTGCGTCCCATTCAAACCTATTGATCCTTGCTGCCCCTCAGACGCTTCCTGAACCGGTATGGTCGCCACAAATTCTACGTGAAAGACTGATCCTGTCCCCACTTCAGACTCTACGCCTATTTTGCCGCCCATCAGGCGCACCAGACCTAACGAAATCGCCAGGCCAAGGCCTGAACCCGATGCCGCGCGTTCGTCATGGTCGTCAACCTGGCTAAAGCTGCGGAAAAGCTTGTCTTGCGCATGTTTGGGAATGCCGACCCCGGTATCTGCGACTTCAATGGACACCTTGGCCGATCCATCAACCTGCTCCACCGACAGCTTCACATCGACCCCGCCGTCATCGGTAAATTTAATCGCGTTCGAAATCAGGTTGGACAGGATTTGCCGCACGCGGACCGGGTCGAACATCAGGCGCTCTGGCACACCGGGTGCAATCTCCACCCTTAACCAGAGGCCACGGTCCTGTGCATTTGCGCGAAATAAATTGCCGACGTCCTCGACCAATTTTGGCAGATTTCCGGAGACCGGTTTCAGCGTCAGTTTGCCAACCTCAACCTTGGCGTGCTCCAAGACGTCGTCAACCAAAGCCTTCAGCGCGGTGGCTGAACTGACAAGCACATCTGCCCGCGCTATTTCATCCTCGCCCTTCGCGTCTTCGCGCATCAGGTTTCCGATGCCCAGGATGCCGTTCAGCGGTGTGCGTATCTCGTGGCTCATGGCCGCCAGGAACCTGCCTTTCGCCTGATTGGCGGCATCCGCATCCTCCCGCGCACGGACCAAAATCTTGCGACCCTTGGAGCTGTCGATCATCATCATGGCGATATAGGACACCATCAACGTCAGCACGATCAGCCCTACGACCGCGTCGCGTGCGCTGTCTTGCCCGACCAGGGTCGCAACAACCGATAAACCGATCACCATAACAACCGGCCCTCCGGTCACGACCGCCAACGGAATGTGATAGGCCCGAACCGTCGCGCAGTGAATTAACGCCGTGGTCAAGGTGCAAAAGGCAAACAGCTTCGGCGTGAACCCCGGCAGAAACCACATCTCGTAGGGGATGCGTAGGAACAAGAAAGACCCGAAAAAGACCTGACCCAAAAGCGTCAGATACCGCGCCCACGTGATTTCGCGGGCAATGGCGCGCACTGTGTAAATCGACCACAGCTCAAACAACAAATACCCGATGACGGTGAACAAGACCAAGGGCAACGGAAGGTAGAACCCGCTCAGCCCTACGACAATTAACACCGACGCCGTTCGCGCAGGAAGATCCTGCACGCTGATATTGTCTTGCCGCAAAACGGCGTCTTTGTCTGGCAGCCGGAACACGGGGTGGGGTCAGGTCCTGAACATCATTTGGTCGACCAATAACGCAATACTGTTAACATCAGGTTGAACCCCGCTGCCTAAGGAGCCCGCAATGCCAAAACCCATGCAAAGCGTAACCGAAAGGAAGTGCGTTCTCTGCCGTTACGGCAAGTCGTCGAACAAGCCCTATTGCGATGGCACACATTATGAAGAGTCGTGACGCGAGAACGACTAGCCCTATACAAGCCGCCCCAATGGGCCTAAGTGGGCCGCTTGCCATGCTCAGGACGCACCCAACATGATCGAGACCATCGCCCGCGCGCTTGAAAAGCGCGAATACACCACCCTGACCCAAGTGCAGGTCGCCGTCACCGACGCCGAGCTTGAGGACAAGGACCTGCTGGTCTCCGCTCAAACGGGGTCCGGCAAGACTGTGGGCTTCGGGCTGGCCATCGCGCCAACGCTTTTGGGCGAGGACGAAAAGTTCGGCCGCGCCGCGTCGCCGCTGGCCTTGGTCGTTGCCCCCACCCGCGAACTGGCTCTGCAGGTCAAACGTGAACTCGACTGGCTCTACGCCTTCGCGGGCGCAACGGTCGTCTCCACGGTCGGCGGCATGGACATGCGCACCGAGAAACGCGCGCTGGAACGCGGTGCCCACGTGGTCGTCGCAACGCCCGGTCGCTTGGTCGACCACATCAAACGCGGATCCCTCGATATGTCCGACATTCGCGCCGTGGTGCTGGACGAGGCCGACGAGATGCTCGACCTCGGCTTCCGCGAGGACCTCGAATTCATCCTTGGCGAAGCCCCCGAAGACCGCCGCACCCTCATGTTCTCCGCCACCGTGCCAAAGATGATCGCCAAGCTGGCCGAAAGCTACCAAAAGCCTGACGCGGTGCGTCTGCAAACCGCCGCCGAAAAGGCGCAACATTCCGACATCGACTACCGCGCCATGCTGGTCGCGGGCAACGACCCCGAGAACGCTATCATCAACGTGCTGCGCTATTACGAGGCGCAAAACGCCATCGTTTTCTGCAACACTCGTGCCACCGTGAATCGGCTGACCGCCCGCTTCTCCAACCGTGGGTTCCAGGTTGTGGCCCTGTCAGGCGAGCTGTCCCAAAACGAACGCACCCACGCGCTGCAAGCCATGCGCGACGGACGTGCGCGGGTCTGCGTGGCGACTGATGTTGCCGCACGCGGCATTGACCTGCCCAACCTCGAATTGGTGGTCCATGCGGAACTGCCCAACAATGGCGAAACCCTGCTTCACCGCTCCGGGCGCACCGGTCGTGCCGGGCGAAAAGGCGTTTCTGCTCTCATCGTGCCACAGCGGTTCTCGAAGAAAGCAGAACGCCTTTTGCAGTTTGCCAAGGTTCAGGCCGAATGGGGCGGCGCGCCCACGGCAGACGAAGTTCTGGCAAAGGACGAAGAACGCATGTTCTCCGACCCGGTCTTCACGCAAGACGTCGCCGCGGACGAGACCGACTTCGTCACCAAGCTGGCCGCAACCTTCACACCTGAACAAATCGCCGCCGCCTACCTGCGCCTCTACAGGTCCCGCCAAACCGCCCCCGAAGAACTGGCAGCCCCCGGCAAGCGCGAAGAACGCAAACCACGTCAGGAATTCGGCCCTTCGCAATGGTACTCCATCTCCGTAGGTCGCAACGACCGCGCCGAACCGCGCTGGCTGCTGCCGATGCTCTGCCGGATGGGCGACATCTCCAAGGACGACATCGGCGCGATCCGCGTTCAGGAAACGGAAACCTTCGTTGAGATCAAACAATCCTCCGTCGACGGGTTCGTAAAAGCCCTTGGCCCCGACATGGCGCTGGAGGAAGGCGCGAAACTGACCAAGCTCGACAAGGTCCCCGAAATGTCACGCCCGCAGCGGTTCGAAAAACCCAGTGGCGGCCGCCCTGATCGTGGACCTCGCAAAGAAGGTGGCGGCAAGCCGCGCTATGACAAGGGCCCGATGGCGTCCAATCGCCGCAAGCCGCTTGAGGACCGCTCCGACCACCACAGCGACGACCCGCGCAAAGCGCCGAAGCCCAAGAAAGAGTGGAAGGACAAAAAGCCCAAGCACGATCCTGACACCGTCGCCGACTTCAAGCCCAAGGGAAAACCAGCGGGCAAGCCGAAACCCAAATACGGTGACAAACCAAAATACGAGGGCAAACCCGGCGGTAAGCCGAAAGGTAAACCTGACTACAAGTCCGACAAACCCAAAGGCGCAAAGCCCGGCGGCAAACCTGCCGCAAAACCGGCGGCCAAGCCACGCCCTGCGAACATGTCCGACCCGTCCCAGTCCCTCCGCCCACGCGGCAAAGGAAAACCGTTCAAAGGCAAAGGCGGCGACGCCCGCCCAAAACGAAGCGGGCCGAAGCGTTGAGAATATGTATGAAATACATATGAAATACACATAGTTTACACATACCGAAAAAACGCCCCCTTGCAGACTCAGCCAAGGGTGCGTATATCCCCTTCAACAGCGGCGCGCTGGTCTCCACCCCCAGTGCCCACCGGGAAACATCAACGGGCCGCGCGCCCGTTTTTTTGTGCCCTGACACGACCCTGATTGACCAAAGGAAACCATGTCCGACCTGATCGCCAAAGCCGCCATCGACCGCCGTCTGGCCGAGATCGCCCAGCCTGTCATCGAAGGCATGGGGTTCGAGCTGGTGCGCGTAAGGTTACTAACAGGCAAGCAGGACATCCTGCAGGTCATGGCCGAAAAACCCGACGGCGGCATCGAGGTGGATGACCTTGGAAACATCTCCACTGCGCTGTCTGCCGTGATGGATGTCGAGGACCCGATTTCGGGCGAATACAACCTCGAAGTGTCCAGCCCCGGAATTGATAGGCCTTTGACAAGGCTCAAGGATTTCGACATGTGGCAAGGCTATGAGGCCAAGATCGAGACGGAACAATTGATCGACGGGCGCCGCCGCTTCAAGGGCGAATTGGCCGGCACCGAAGGTGATGAAGTTCTTATTAACATTGAAGAAGGTACAGTTGGTCTAAAGTTTGACTGGCTCACCGATGCGAAGCTGGTGCTGACGGATGATCTGATCCGCGACGTACTGAAATCCCGCAAAGACGCGGGCGAAATTGACGAAACCCAATTCGACGAAGTCCAACAAATCGTTGAAGGCGAGGAGAACTCTTAAGATGGCAATCACATCCGCAAACCAGCTTGAGCTGCTGCAAACCGCAGAGGCCGTGGCCCGCGAGAAAATGATCGACCCGGAGCTGGTCGTTGAAGCGATGGAAGAATCCCTCGCCCGCGCCGCCAAGTCCCGCTACGGCGCCGAGCTGGACATCCGCGTTTCGATCGACCGCAAAACCGGCAAAGCCACTTTCACCCGCGTCCGCACCGTGGTTGCAGATGACGAGATCGAGAACGACCGCGCCGAGCTAAACGTCGAAGATGCCAAAGAATTTTTGGACGCGCCGGAGATTGGCGACACCATCGTTGACGAGGTTCCCCCGGTTGAAATGGGCCGCATCGCCGCCCAATCGGCCAAGCAGGTTATCCTGCAGAAGGTCCGCGAAGCTGAACGTGATCGCCAGTACGAAGAATTTAAAGACAAGGCCGGTACGATCATCAACGGTCTGGTCAAGCGCGAAGAATACGGCAACGTCATCGTCGACATCGGCCGTGGCGAAGCGATCCTGCGCCGCAACGAAAAGATCGGCCGGGAGGCGTACCGCCCCAACGACCGTATCCGCGTTTACATCAAAGACGTGCGCCGCGAGGTTCGCGGCCCGCAGATCTTCCTGTCCCGCACTGACCCGCAATTCATGGCGGAGCTGTTCAAGATGGAAGTGCCCGAAATTTATGACGGCATCATCGACATCAAAGCCGTGGCCCGTGACCCGGGCTCGCGCGCGAAAATCGCCGTGATTTCCTATGACAACTCCATCGACCCCGTCGGTGCCTGCGTTGGTATGCGCGGCTCCCGCGTGCAGGCCGTTGTGAACGAGCTGCAGGGCGAGAAGATCGACATCATCCCGTGGAACGAAGACACGCCGACCTTCTTGGTGAACGCGCTTCAGCCCGCTGAGGTCTCCAAGGTTGTTTTGGACGAAGAAGCCGAACGCATCGAAGTTGTTGTTCCCGAAGAGCAGCTGTCGCTCGCCATTGGCCGTCGCGGCCAAAACGTGCGCCTTGCGTCGCAGTTGACCGGCCTCGACATCGACATCATGACCGAAGAAGAAGAATCTGCGCGTCGTCAGGCCGAGTTCGAAGAACGCACCAAGCTGTTCATGGCCACGCTGGATCTGGACGAATTCTTCGCCCAGTTGCTGGTGTCGGAAGGCTTCACATCCCTAGAGGAAGTGGCCTACGTGGAAGTCGAAGAACTGCTGGTCATCGACGGCGTCGACGAAGACACGGCATCGGAACTGCAAGCCCGTGCCCGCGACTTCCTGGAAGCGCAAAACAAGAAGGCCCTCGATCACGCCCGCGAACTGGGTGCGGAGGACAGCCTTATTGGATTCGACGGCCTCACACCCCAAATGGTAGAAGCACTGGCAGAGGACGACGTGAAGACGTTGGAAGACTTTGCAACCTGTGCTGACTGGGAACTGGCCGGTGGCTGGACAACCGTCGGCGAAGAGCGCGTCAAAGACGATGGCGTTCTGGAGAAATTCGACATGTCGCTTGAGGAAGCGCAAACGCTTATTATGACCGCCCGCATCCAGCTTGGCTGGGTCGACCCTGCCGATTTGGTTTCTGAGGAAGAAGAAGCCGAAGGCGAAGACGCTCAAGAAGGGGCTGAGGCCTGATTTCAGGTCTCAGAGTTCCGGCATGAGCCGCGGCGGTAGAGACAAAACAGAAGACGGACCGGAGCGGCGCTGCATCGCTACGGGAGAGGTGGGCGACCCCGCCCTCATGATCCGTTTCGTGGTTGGCCCCGAGGGCCAAGCGGTGCCCGATGTCAGGAATAAGTTACCTGGCCGTGGTATCTGGGTTTCAGCGACCAAAGACGCGCTGGAAACCGCGATCAAGAAGAAGGCGTTCTCCCGCTCCGCCAAGGAGCAAGTGAGCATCCCGGACGACCTGTTTGAACAGGTCGACAAGATGCTGGCCCGACGCTTGGTCGATTTGATCTCGATGGCGCGCAAGGCGGGCCAAGCCGTAACGGGCTACGAAAAAGTAAAGGGCCTGCTGGAGACGGAACAAGCCCGTCTGCTGATACAGGCCTCCGACGGGTCGGAGCGGGGCAAATCCCGCCTGCGCTCGCCGGAAGGAAAAGACGTATTTATTGGCTGTTTGACCGCTCAGGAATTGGGTTTGGCATTCGGCCGCGAAAGTGTGATACATGGCGCCTTAACGGCAGGTGGACTCAGCAAACAAGTCAAGGCTGAGGGCATCCGGTTAAAGGGCGTCCGCGGAATGATCGGCGGAAAGAAATCCCGCCCGAAAGGAAAAGACGACGCATGAGCGATACAGACGGTAAAAAACCTCTCGGCCTTAAAGGCGCACGTCCCGGTCAGGTGAAGCAAAGCTTCAGCCACGGGCGCACCAAGAACGTGGTCGTGGAAACCAAACGCAAACGCGTTGTGGTGCCAAAACCCGGTGCCGCCAACGCGCCCGCGCCAAACGCATCTCCGCGCGCTGGTGATCCCTCCAAGCGCCCTGCTGGCATTTCCGACGCGGAAATGGATCGCCGTATGAAGGCGCTGCAGGCTGCCAAGGAACAGGAAGTCGCTGACGCGGAACGCCGCGCCGCTGAAGAAAAAGAACAGGCCGAACGCCGCGAACGTCGCCGTGCGGAGGCCGAGGCCAAGGAACGCGAAGAAAAAGAACGCGAAGACGCGCTGAAGGCGAAAGCCGAAGAAGACGCTCGCAAACTTCGCGAGGCAGAAGAAGCCAAGGCGCCCAAACCGTCCCCCGCAGCAGCAGCTGCACCGGGTGAACCTGCCGTGGCCCCATCCGGGCCTCGCGGCGGTGGCAAAGCTGCCCCGACACCTGAGCGTCGTGATCGTGATCGCGACAACAAAGGTGGCAAAGCGCGTGCCGACGATGGTCGCCGCTCCGGCAAGCTGACATTGAACCAAGCGCTGCGTGGCGGTGACGGACGTCACAAATCCATGGCGGCGATGAAGCGCAAACAAGAACGCGCCCGCCAAAAAGCGATGGGCGGCACGGTCGAGCGCGAAAAGGTCATGCGCAACGTGAACCTGCCCGAAGCCATCGTGGTCTCCGAGCTGGCGAACCGCATGTCCGAGCGTGTGGCTGACGTTGTCAAAGCGCTGATGACCAACGGCATGATGGTGACGCAGACGCAAACCATTGACGCCGACACCGCCGAGCTGATTATCGAAGAGTTCGGCCACAAAGTGGTCCGCGTCTCTGACGCCGACGTCGAAGACGTGATCGCGCAAGTCGAAGATGACGACAAAGACCTCAAGGATCGCCCACCGGTGATCACTGTTATGGGCCACGTCGACCACGGCAAAACATCGGTGCTCGATGCAATCCGCAACGCCCGCGTTGTGGCTGGCGAGGCTGGCGGTATCACGCAGCACATCGGCGCGTATCAGGTAGAACAGGGCGGGCAGACACTGACCTTCCTCGACACACCCGGCCACGCCGCGTTCACATCCATGCGGGCCCGCGGCGCGCAGGTGACCGACATTGTGGTTCTGGTTGTCGCCGCTGACGACGCGGTCATGCCCCAAACCATCGAGGCGATTGCCCACGCAAAAGCCGCCGAAGTGCCGATGATCGTGGCCATCAATAAGATCGACCTACCTGCGGCGAACCCGGACAAAGTCCGCACCGACCTGCTGCAACACGAAGTCATCGTCGAAAAGATGTCCGGCGAAGTGCAGGATGTCGAAGTCTCTGCGATTTCAGGTGAAGGTCTCGACACATTGCTTGAAGCTATCGCGCTGCAGGCCGAAATTCTGGAACTCAAAGCCAACCCCGACCGCGCCGCCACAGGTGCCGTGATTGAGGCACAGCTTGATGTAGGCCGTGGCCCGGTTGCCACCGTGCTGGTGCAAACCGGTACGCTGAAGCAGGGCGACATCTTCGTTGTTGGCGAACAATGGGGCCGCGTCCGCGCCATGGAGAACGATCAAGGCAAGCGCGTCAAAGAAGCCGGTCCTTCGGTCCCGGTTGAGGTTCTTGGCCTCAACGGCACACCCGAAGCAGGCGACGTGTTGAACGTGGTCGATACTGAAGCGCAAGCCCGTGAGATCGCCGAATACCGCGAGAAAGCCGCTAAGGACAAACGGGCCGCCGCCGGTGCCGCAACGACGCTTGAGCAGCTGATGGCCACCGCCAAAGCCGATGAGAACGTCTCGGAAATGCCAATTGTCGTCAAAGCCGACGTGCAAGGCTCTGCTGAAGCCATCGTTCAAGCGATGGAAAAAATCGGCAATGACGAGGTCCGCGTCCGCGTGCTGCACTCTGGTGTTGGCGCGATCACCGAAAGCGACATCGGCCTTGCCGAAGCCTCTGGCGCGCCGGTCTTTGGCTTCAACGTCCGGGCCAACGCGCCCGCGCGGAACTCCGCCAACCAGAAGGGCATCGAGATCCGGTATTACTCGGTCATCTACGATCTGGTCGACGACGTGAAACAAGCCGCCTCCGGCCTGCTGTCTGCAGAGATCAAGGAAACCTTCATCGGTTACGCCGCGATCAAAGAAGTCTTCAAGGTCACAGGTGTCGGCAAGGTCGCCGGTTGCTTGGTCACCGAAGGCGTTGCCCGCCGGTCCGCAGGCGTCCGCCTGCTGCGCGACAACGTGGTGATCCACGAAGGTACGCTGAAAACTCTGAAACGCTTCAAGGACGAAGTGCCAGAAGTTATCTCCGGCCAGGAATGCGGTATGGCATTTGAAAACTACGAGGACATCCGCCCCGACGACGTCATCGAAATCTTCACCCGCGAAGAAGTCGAGCGGAACCTGACCTAGCCCAAACAAACCTACTCCTAGCCCCGCCCTTCATCAGGCGGGGCTTTTTCGTTTCATCTTGGCGAAAATACCTCGGGGTTTGGGGCAGAGCCCCAAGTCTGCGCGACAGCGCAAAACAAACAAGCGCGGCGCAGCCGCCCATTTAGATCACTTTGCGCCTCCCTCAAACCGTGCCTATATGTCCATAAGGCAAGAAGGAGAGCGGCAATGACCAAAGAAGAATTTCCCGGCTGGCACGGCACGACAATCATCGGCGTGCGCAAAGGCGGCAAAGTCGTCGTCGCGGGCGACGGTCAGGTCAGCCTCGGCCAAACCGTCATCAAAGGCACCGCCAAAAAGGTGCGCCGCCTTTCCCCGGGCGGGATGGATGTGGTTGCCGGTTTTGCGGGGTCCACTGCGGATGCCTTCACTTTGCTCGAACGGCTTGAGGCCAAGCTCGAAGCCACGCCCGGCCAGTTGGCCCGCGCCGCCGTTGAGCTCGCCAAAGACTGGCGTATGGACAAATATCTGAAAAATCTGGAGGCCATGCTCATCGTCACCGACGGCAAGGACCTCTTCGTCATCACCGGTGCGGGCGATGTGCTTGAACCTGAACACGACGTCGCCGCAATCGGGTCTGGTGGAAACTTCGCGCTCGCCGCCGCCCGTGCGCTGATGCCGTCCGAAAAGGATGCTGAAGACGTCGCGCGTGAGGCGATGGCCATCGCTGCCGAAATTTGCGTCTATACCAACGGAAATCTAACGGTGGAATCTATTGATGGTTGAGGGTGTGACACGTGACGATCTGCGCGCCGCTGTCGCCTCGGGCGTCATAGATGAGGCTCAGGCCGTATCGCTGCAAACCCTGTCAGATCAACGCATGGGCTACCGCGCCAACATGGTCGGCGACGACGAGCCATTCGAGCTGTTCAAAGGTTTCGCAGAAATCTTCGTCACCGTCGGCATCGGCCTCCTTATGTCCGGCTTCATTGGCCTGACAGCGCTGCTTGGAGACGCGATCTTTATCCCGTTGGTTGGGCTGGTCGTGTCTTGGGGCATGGCCATGTATTTCACCAAGAAGCGCCGGATGTCTTTGCCATCCATCGCGCTGTGCCTGTCTTTCGCCGCATGCGCCGCGTTTCTGATCTGGGCCATTGTCGCAGATGACTTTGGGCGTATGAATGCGACCCATACCATTATGATCGGCGTCGTCGGAATGGCGACAATGATCGGCTACTTTGCCTTCTTCCGTCTGCCATTCACGATGTTCGTGGTTGGCGTCTTTGGAATCGTAACTACTCTTGGCATCGTTGATCTGATTGACGGCACTGCGCTGCAAACGCGCGGGGCGCTTACCGACTTCTTTGATCTGCGGGAAAGCCCCCTCCTTGCCATTGGTACGCTTGTATTCGGTGTCCTGGCCTTTCTGGCCGCGCTCTATTTCGACACCAAGGACCCTCACCGGGTTAGTCGCTATGCGTCGACCGCCTTCTGGCTCCACATCCTTGCAGCCCCTGCACTGGTGAACACTTTGGTGATGTCCAACTACACCATGGGCGGCATTGGAACGGTCATTGCAATCATCGTTCTCACCCTCTTCACACTCCTTGCCGTCATCATCGACCGCCGCAGTTTTTTGACAGCGGGGCTGATCTACATGGGACTTCTCATCGCACAGGCCATCGGCGATACCGGCACCGAATGGGCACCTGTTCTCACGACTTTGGTTTTGGGGGTTTTCGTCACCGCGCTGGGCGCGTTCTGGACGCAGGCGCGCGCCGCGATCATGGGCGCGCTGCCTGACTTTCCGGGCAAAGACCGCCTGCCGCCATATTCGGCTGGGCTGGCAGTCTCTGAATAGTTAACCGAGCTTCGCAACACCCAACGGCACGTTGAACTTCTCGCACCAGACCCACACTTCGTTGTAGTCGTCTGGATTGATGCCAGCCGGGATCTCATAGCTGGAAGCACCTTTGTTGGACTTCAACTTGCCCATTAGAGTGTTGGCATCATAGCCGTTCTTGCCAAGCGCAATCTTGGGATCAGGCGCGCCGTCAAACGTGAAATCACCAAGCAGGTTCACCTTTCCGTCTGCGATTTCGGCGGTGCCAGTTGTCACATGGTTGCTGGCGCCTTTGAACTTGCCTAAACGGCCATGCCCACCCGCAAATGCAGCCGGTGCAACAGTCAAAGCAGAAAGGGCGGCAAAACCCTGAAGGACGTTACGACGTGTGGTCATTTTCGAATCTCCTCGTTTCACATCATCTGGGCGCAGTATGGATTCATTACAAGGCTCAAGCATAGCCCCCAACACGCAATCGTCATAACCACGGAGGGCAAGCCTTGCGTTTCCGCCTCGCGTCCATAAGTCTAGGGGACTGATAGAATTTAAAGGTACCCCCGTGTGACTGACCTGACCCCTCGCGAAATCGTGTCCGAGCTGGACCGCTTCATCATCGGCCAAAACGACGCCAAACGTGCGGTTGCGGTCGCCCTTCGAAACCGCTGGCGGCGCAAGCAATTGGGCGATGATCTGCGCGACGAGGTTTACCCGAAGAACATCCTGATGATCGGCCCCACTGGCGTTGGCAAAACCGAAATTTCGCGGCGTCTGGCCAAACTTGCCCGCGCGCCGTTCCTGAAGGTCGAGGCCACCAAGTTCACCGAAGTCGGCTATGTCGGGCGCGACGTCGAACAGATCATTCGCGATCTAGTAGATGCCGCAATCATCATGGTCCGCGAGAATATGCGAGAGGACGTCAAGTCTTCCGCCCATGAGGCCGCTGAAACCCGTGTGATCGAAGCCCTCGCCGGTGAAGGGGCCCGCGACCAAACCCGTGAAATGTTCCGCAAGAAGCTCCGCGACGGATTGCTGGATGACAAAGAGATCGAGCTGGAGCTGGCCGATACCTCGAACCCATTTGGCGGCATGGAAATCCCTGGCCAACCAAATTCTGGCGCTGGTGGGATGATGAACCTCGGCGACATCTTCGGCAAAATGGGCGGGCGCACGAAGAAGGTGAAAACCACCGTCAAGGAAAGCTACGCCCTGTTGATCGCTGATGAGGCGGACAAGTTATTGGACGATGAGAAGGTGAAACTCGACGCGATTGAGGCCGTTGAACAGAACGGCATCGTTTTCCTGGACGAGATAGACAAGGTCTGCGCGCGCTCTGATGCGAAGGGGGCCGATGTGTCCCGCGAAGGGGTTCAGCGCGACCTGCTGCCATTGATCGAGGGCACGACCGTCTCCACCAAGCATGGGCCGGTGAAGACCGACCACGTGCTGTTCATCGCGTCGGGCGCGTTTCATATCGCCAAGCCCTCGGACCTGTTGCCCGAACTTCAGGGGCGGCTGCCAATCAGGGTGGAACTCAGGGCGCTGACGGAGGAAGATTTCGTTCGCATCCTGACCGAGACCGATAACGCCCTTACGCTTCAATATACGGCGCTGATGAAGACCGAAGAGGTCGCGGTCTCCTTCACGCCGGACGGGATCAAGGCGCTGGCCAAGATCGCGGCGGAGGTGAACCACTCGGTCGAGAATATCGGGGCGCGGCGGCTTTACACGGTGATCGAGCGGGTGTTCGAGGATCTCAGCTTCACGGCCCCTGACAGGGCGGGGGAGGAGATCGTGGTGGATGCCGGCTTCGTGGAGATTCATCTGGGTGAGCTGAGCAAGTCGGCTGATGTCAGCCGCTACGTTCTTTAGACCCGCGACGCATGCGTCGGAATTTGTAACCCACTGATCTAAAACGCCTTTCCAAATTCTGTTTACCACTCATTAACCCGCGCTATCGGGCCTTCCACGGGTGCGCTATAGCTGGCGGATGGGCACGCTTCAGTTCATCCGAGACAACCTCAAATTCCTGTCGGCGGGCTTCCTGCTGACCTTTGCGTCATGCTTTGGGCAAACTTTCTTCATCTCGATCTTCGCGGGGGAGATCATGGCGGAGTTTGACCTGACCCATGGGCGCTGGGGCGCGATCTATATGGTCGGCACGCTGGCCTCGGCCATCGTGATGGTCTGGGCGGGGGCGCTGACCGACCACTTCCGCGTGCGCCGGTTGGGCGGCATCGTCATTGCGGGCATCGCCGCCGCCTGCCTGTTCATGGCCGTTAACAATTCCGTCTGGCTGCTGCCGCTCGCGATCTTCGCACTCAGGTTGATGGGCCAAGGGATGCTGTCGCATCTCGCCTCCGTCTCGATGGCGCGCTGGTACGTCGCCGCGCGGGGCCGCGCCTTGGCGCTGGCATCCTTCGGCTTCCTGATTGGGGAGGCGTTGCTGCCGATCCTGTTCGTGTCGATCCTTGGCTTTATCGGCTGGCGCTGGTCATGGGGCATCTCTGCCATCGCTGCGCTGGCGCTGTTACCCATCATGCTGATGCTGCTGAAAGCGGAACGCACCCCGCAGGCCGTGGCGGAGGAAAACCAAGCGGTGGGCCTTGGCGGCAAACACTGGACCCGGGGCGAAGTGCTGCGCCATTGGTTGTTCTGGCTGTTGGTCCCGCTGCTCATAGGCCCGTCGATGTTTGGCACCGCGTTCTTCTTCCACCAAGTGCATCTGGCAGAGGTCAAAGGCTGGACGCATCTGCAAATGGTCAGCCTGTTCCCCGTCTACACGGTGACATCGACCATCATCTCGATCATCGCGGGCTTCGCCGTCGACCGCTTCGGCGCGGGCCGCGTGTTGCCGTTCCTGCTGATCCCCGTGGCGGTCGGATTCTTCATCTTCTCCGCCACCACGACGATGCTAGGAGCCGCCATCGGCGTGGTCCTTTTCGGCGTCTCCAGCGGCATGAATGCCACCGCGCCGTCCGCATTCTGGGCCGAGTATTTCGGCACCCGCCACCTAGGGTCCATCAAAGCCATGGCCACCGCTGTGATGGTTCTTGGCTCAGCTATTGGTCCAGGGCTGACGGGGTGGGTTATTGATAGTGGAGTGAATTACTCCGACCAAATGGCGTGGGTGTCGGTGTATTTTCTGATTGCGGCAGGGCTGACGTTTGTGGGGATTTGGAAGGCGGAGCAGGGGTTGGGCAACCTCAAAGCAGGAAGTTAAGGGGATTTGGAAAAGAAAAGGGGACTGTCCGAAGACAGTCCCATGATCCCGCCTTAGACGAACAAGCTCACAAGCCAGACCAGAGCTGTTAGGCTCAAACCGATCTCGCAGCGATACTTATCGCCGTTGGACTTACTGGCTTGGAAGTAGAGACCAATTTTCATGGTAACTCTCCCTATATAGCCGCGCTTGGCTCTTAGAGTAGTCGGTCTAAGACGCGGTTAAACCAGCGGCCGGGTTTGCCTTTAATATAGCGGCTGGAGGTCCCGACAGCTCCGACTATTTCGGTGCAGCTTTTTAGCCGCTTAGCCTTTACATGGGTACAACAATCCTGGTTTTCAATACCAAGTTTGCAAAAATCAGAATCATCCAAAAAATTGTCAAAGTAGCTTTACCGCCGCCGCCGCAAATACACATACAGCGCCCCGGACCCGCCGTGGTTTTGGCTGGCTTGGTTGGTCTGCAACACCACCGCATTCAGCGGGGCCTGACGGAGCCATTGGGGCACTGCGTGTTTTAGGATGCCGGTGCGCACGGGGATGGGGCCTCCGTCATCTCTGACTTTGCCCTTCCCCGTGACGACCAGCACCAGACGTTTGCCAGCCGCGTGGGCGTTCAAGATGGTGGAGACCAAGGCGGGGTGCGCCTGTTCCTGCGTCATGCCGTGCAAGTCGATCTTGGCGTCGGGGCTGATCTTGCCGCGCTTCATTTTGCCGAAGGCCTTTTTGTCCATCGCGATGGGCGTTTGCGGCGCGGGCATGGCGGTTTGAGTGGGCTTGGCTTTTTGGCCGATGGAGAACGGCTCCAGCTTGGTGGGCAGCTTTTTGGGGGCCACGGCGGGGCCTTGGGCGGGGGTATCGACGAACAGCGTTTGGGAGGTGCGGATCGGGATTGCGGTCTCGGTCACGCGGGACCAAAGCTCCTTTTCCTCGTGGTTCAGCCCACGTGGCTTGCGGCGTGACATCTACCCACCCGGCACAAGGGTGTAGGCGATCTGGATCGGCATCAGCACCACCAGCCGCCCCTTGTCCTTGATGGTGCCGGCGGCGTTGCCGGCCTCCGCGCCAGTGCCGAAATAGATGTCGGCGCGCTGCGCGCCCTTGATGGCAGACCCGGTGTCTTGCGCGATCATCAGGCGGTTGAGCGGGTTGCGACCCGCCTTTTCGATCCAGACGGGCGCGCCGAGTTTGGTAAAAGCGGGGTCGACCGCGATGGACCGCATCGGCGTGATGGAGCGGTTCATGGCACCGAGCGGGCCTTTGTGGGCGGGGACCTCGGACACTTCGCGGAAGAAGACGAAGCTGTCATTGTGTTGCAGCAGGTCGCGGCCTTCGACGGGGTTGTTACGCACCCAGCGTTTGATGCGTTGGGCGGATACCTGGTGGGCGTTGTAGACCCCGCGCCGGACCAGTTCTTTGCCGATGGAGGAGTAGTTGCGCCCGTTCTTGCCGCCGTAGCCGACGCGGATTGCCCCGCCTTCTTGAAGCGCGACGCGGCCGGAGCCCTGGACCTGCAGGAAGAACACATCGACGGGGTCGTTGATGTAGACGATTTCAAGGCCGCGGTTGTTGAGGATGCCCGTGTTTTCAATCTCCCGGCGGGTGAACCACGAGGTGCCGGGTTTAATTTCGGGCGGCATGCGGTAGAGCGGGTATTGGTACTGCCCGCCCCGGTAGCGGGAGCCTTTCAGCTCGGGCTCGTAATAGCCGGTGAACAGCGCGGGGGCGTCGCCGTTGATGACGACGGGGCGGAAGAACAGCTCGAAGAAGCCGCGCGCGCTGGGCTGGCTGGTGGCAAAGGCGCAAAGCGACGCCCATTCGGGGTCGTCTATGTCGGCGCAGGTTTCCAGAAACACGTCCAACGCGGCCTGATGGTCGTCATCGGCCCAGCCGTCCAGCTGGTCGTAGCCCAGAATTTCGTAGGTGGGCGCGGCGGGGGCGGGGTCAGACATAAGCGCCCCGATGGCGAAAGCCGCTGCCCATTGTAACCCCCGCACCGCCGGACCTTATTCGCCCGTGGCGACCAGCTGCCAGTTGGGGTTGTCGGACCCCATGACGCGTTCGAACGACCAGATGTCTTTCTGGCGCTTCACTTCGTTGAGGTTGCCCTCGATGATGTCGCCAGCGCTGTCGCGCACGACGGATGTCAGCTCGCCCACGAAGCGGATCTTCAGCTCGCCCTCTTTGGTGGCCTCGTCAAAAGACGCGTCCAGCAGGGTCATTTCGCGCACGCCCACAAAGTTGGCGTCGACGGTGATGCCTTCCTTCTTGCGCAGGTCGATCACCTCTTGGAAGGTTTCGAAAACCTCCTTGGACAGGAACGGGGCAATGTCGTCGATGTCGCCTGATTCAAACGCCATCAGGATCATTTCATAGGCGCCTTTGGCACCCCCCAGAAACTCGCCGACGTTGAAGGACGGCTCTGCCGCTTTCATCTTGCCAAGCGCGTCGGCGGCGCTGGAATCCTCCGGCACATGGTCGGTGATGTCGCGGTCGGGGCCGCCATCAATCACCTCAAACCCCTTGCGGGCCTCGGCGGCGGGGTCCTTCTGACCGGGCATCGGCAACGGAGGCTTCTCAAAGCCTTCGCGCGAGCCGAGCACATTTTTCAATCGTAGGATCAGGAAGACGGCAATGCCGGCCAGAACGAGTAGTTGGATCATTTCGCTGCTCATAATATCCTCTGATGTGCCTTTGCAGGCGGCGCGGAATGGAAATTTGTCTGTTGTGGTCTTATGTAGGTGCTAGGCGGGCAATAGTCCACTCACGCTCAACAAAACCCGAGGTTTGCCCCATGTGGCTGTTTCTACTTTTTGTCACCATCCCAATAATCGAGATCGCCTTGTTCATTCAGGTCGGTGGCTGGCTGGGGCTGTGGCCAACGCTGGGCATCGTCATTCTGACCGCAATTGCGGGGACATGGCTGGTGCGGGCGCAGGGGTTGCAGGCGATGGGCAACATCAAATCCAACCTCAACGATCTTCGTGACCCGACCGAAAGTCTGGCCCATGGCGCAATGATTCTTGCGTCGGGCCTGTTGCTGCTGACGCCGGGCTTCTTCACCGATGCCGTGGGGTTTGCGTTGCTGATCCCGCCGGTGCGGCTGGCGTTGTTTCACTGGATCCGCTCGAAGGTCAAAGTGCAAAGTTTCGTGAACACCGGTCCAACGCCGCAGCGGCGCAGCCAGCCCGATGTGATTGACGGCGATTTTGTGGATCTGGATGACGACGCCCCGAAACCAACCGGCGCCCCGTCAGAATGGACAAAGCATTGAGGCCCCCTGCCTGACCTGCTAGAGGGGTCGGGACTTATTTTTACGCTTTAGGAGAGACCAGAGATGGCCGAAGAAAACGGCGCAGCCGCCACCCCGCCAGCCCAACCAAAAATGCAAGTGATGGCGCAGTTCATCAAAGACATGAGCTTTGAAAACGTTGCCGCCCAAAAAGGCATCGGCGAAGGCGACCCGACACCTGACATTCAGGTGCAGGTCAACCTAGACGCCAAGAAGCGCACGCAGGACAACCAGTACGACGTCACCGTCAAGCTGGAGGTTAACGCCAAGACCAAGGAAGGGGCCAAGCCGATCTTCCTGATGGAGCTGGAATATACCGGCGTGTTCTTCGTCGAAAACGTGCCAGAGGATCAACTGCACCCGTTCTTGATGATCGAATGCCCACGCATGCTGTTCCCGTTCATCCGCCGCATCGTGTCCGACGTGACCCGCGACGGTGGCTTCCCGCCGCTGAACCTAGAAAACATCGACTTCCTTGCGCTCTACCGCAACGAGCTGCAACGCCGCGCGGCAGCCGAAAAGGCAGAACCGGTCGGAACAGCGTAAATTTCGCGCATCCAATTCAAAAGGCCACGCCCATCAAAGCGTGGCCTTTTTCTATTCTGATTTCATCTTGGCAAAAATACCTCGGGGTGCGGGGCAGCGCCCCGCGTGTCGACGCGGCAAAGCCGCGGCGAAACCACTTTTACCCAAACTTTTTCCACAGGGGTGCATCGCCAAGATTGGCCATGAATGCCTCATGCGCCGCACGTTCATCATCTGTGATTTTTGACCCCAATGGGGCGGGTCTTGGTTGCGGACGCCACGCATCGCCAGACCCGTCACCGCTTTGTCCGCCGGAAGATGCCAAGGCAAAATCGGGCTGCCTGCCGCCGATCAGCTCCAGATAGACCTCGGCCAGAATTTCGCTGTCCAGCAACGCGCCGTGCTTGTCACGGGCAGAGTTGTCGATGCCAAATCGGCGGCAGAGCGCGTCCAGAGACGCGGGCGAGCCGGGGAATTTCTTGCGCGCAATGGCCAGCGTATCCAGCGATTGATCCATCGGCAGCAGCGGCTTGTTGCACCAGCCCAGCTCGGCATTGAGGAATTTCATGTCAAACGCCGCGTTGTGAATGACCAGCTTGCCGTCCCCCACAAAATCCAGAAACCCTTGTGCAATATCCGCAAAGACGGGTTTGTCTTTCAGGATCACCTGCCCCGGCGCGGCGGGTTGCGGCGGGGACAGCAGGTCGGGGCCAATACCATGCACTTCAAACGCGCCCGCGGGCATGTCGCGCATGGGGTTGATATATTGGTGGTAGACGCGGCCCGTCGGCATGTGGCCTTGCAGCTCTACCGCGCCGATTTCGACGATGCGGTCGCCCTCGGACGGTTCAAATCCGGTGGTTTCGGTGTCGAGTACGATTTCACGCATGATCTGCCCTCAGTTTCTCGACCAAAGCTTGCACCTGGGCGCGTGCGCCGTCCAGCGTTTCCGTGTCAATGACCGTGTCAGCCCCTGCCCGCTTTTCGGCATCGGGGGTTTGCTTGCGCATAATCATGTTGAAGGTCGGCGCGTCCATGGTGCCCCGCGCCAAGACGCGGTCGCGCTGATTTTCGGGGGAGGTCGAGACCACCACCACATGATGCACCTTCTTATGTGCCCCGGTTTCAAACAGCAGCGGCACATCAAACACGATCATCTCGGCATCCTGGTGGCGGGCCGCGAAATCGCGGCGGTCCTGTTTGACCAGCGGGTGCACGATGCTTTCGATCTCAAGCAGCAGGTTCGGGGACCCCGCAATCGCCGCTTTCAATTCGGTCTTGCTGATCGCACCATCAACCACGGCTGACGGCACCAACGCGCCAAGCGGCTCCACCGCCGCGCCACCCTTGGCATAGAGCCGCCCCACAGCCGCATCCGCGTCCCAGACCGGAAACCCGTGATCCGCGAACATTTTGGCAGTGGTCGACTTGCCCATGCCTATAGAGCCCGTCAGCCCAATCAAAATCGGTTGTGTCGTCACCGCAGCATCACCTGTCTTAGCTCTTCATCCACCTCGGGCGTGGTGCCGAACCAGCGTTCAAACCCCGGCACCGCCTGGTGCAGCAACATGCCCAGCCCGTCCACCACCGGACAGCCCTTGGCATGCGCACTTGCCAGCAAGTTGGTCGTGAGCGGGGTGTAGACGATGTCGGTCACCAGCGCCGTTTTCGGCAGCGTCTCGATCGACAGCTTCAGCTCCTCTTTGCCGGCCATGCCCAGCGAGGTGGTGTTGATGAGCGTCGCGACCTCTTCCATGCGGGCGGTGGCCTGGCTCCAGTCGATGACCTCGATCTTCCCGCCGAAATGGGATTTCAATGCGTCGGCACGCGCCCGCGTGCGGTTGGCCAGAATGACCTGCGGCACCCGGTCATGCAGCAGCGCCGCCACAATCGCGCGGGCCGCGCCGCCCGCCCCAAGCACCATGGCCGGGCCAGCGGCCGCCGACCAGTCGGGCGCGTTTTGCTTCAGGTTCGACACGAACCCGACGCCGTCGGTGTTGTCGGCATGCAGCTTGCCATCGCTTTGAAAGGTCAGCGTGTTCGCCGCCCCGATCAGCGCCGCGCGGTCAGAGATGACATCGGCAATGTCCAGCACCGCCTCCTTATGCGGGATCGTCACATTCACCCCGCGAAAGCCCGCCTTGGGCAACACGTTCAGCACATGCGCCAGATCGTTGCTGGCGACCTCCATCGGGATGTAGTGGCCCGCAATGCCGTAGCGTTTCAGCCAGTGGCCATGCAGCCGCGGCGATTTGGAATGGGCGATGGGGTGGCCGATCACGCCGGCAAGGGGAATGGAAGGGATGTTCATCCGTCTATCGCGCCTTTCAAGGACAGGTAGTTCAACACATCCAATAGCGGAATTCCGAGCACCGTGAAATAATCGCCTGTCACTTGGGCGAACAGCCGCGCACCCTCGGCTTCAAGCTGGTAGCCGCCGACGCAATACTGAATGTCGTTCCAGTTGCGGGTGACGTAGTCCTGCAAATACCCGTCCGAGAAATTGCGCATGATAAGCTTGGCTTCTTTGACCGCGCGCCAGACGGGTTTGCCATCCTCAAAGATCACCGCCGCCGAGAACAGCGAATGCTGCGACCCGCGCAAAGACTGCAGCTGCGCGACTGCGTCGTCAGGCGTTAGAGGTTTGTTAAGCAAGCCGCCCCTATGTTCAAGAACCTGATCGCAGCCAATCACGAAGGCCTGCGGGTTCTTGGCGGCTACTTTTTGCGCTTTGAATTCCGCCAGCGCATCCGCAATGTCGCGGGGCTTGGCGTCCTCGGCCAACAGGCTGGCAGTGATCGCATCCTCGTCCACCCGGGCGGTTTGCACGTCGAAGACCACGCCCGCATTTGCCAGCAACTGGCGGCGTATGTCGGAGCCGGAGGCAAGGATGATGGACGCGGACATGTGCATAACTCTGAGGGCAACCTTAGGGATAGTTGCTGCGTTCAGGGCGGTTTATCCACCGCTAAATTGTACCGACACGGTTTTACCAACACTGCTCGGATTCCGTTCGCGCATTTATGCGCTGTGGTGGAATCGTTTTTTGCGATGTGGGGGAATCTGGCAGGCCAGTTTTTTCCCACAGGTTACACACAAGGCTACATACCCTATAAGACGTTGATATATATATGTAAAAATATATCTATGGATAGATTTTTGATGGGCTATTCACAGCCCTTACCTCTGTGGATCACTATTTGATCCCCGTTATCCACAGTACCTACTAACAACATCATATTTTCTTTCTTCTTTATTAATTTAAGAAGGGATAACCGAAAGCGAGATAATATGAGCGATTTCCTGATCTCCCTCTACCCGTGGGTCAAAGCCCTTCACATCATTGCCGTGATTTCATGGATGGCAGGGATCTTCTATCTGCCACGATTGTTCGTGCATCATACTGAGAAAGTCGAGACCGGGTCTGACACCGACGCGCTGTTTCAGATGATGGAGATGAAGTTGCTCAAGGTCATCATGAATCCCGCAATGATCGTGACATGGATTGCAGGGTTGTTTTTGATCGGGCTTGGAATGTTTGACTGGTCCGCTGTGTGGTCCTGGCTGAAACTGGCCTGCGTGATCGCAATGACGGTGTTCCACATCTGGCTTGGCCAGCGCCGCAAAGATTTTGTGGCGGGCAACAACGCCCTGACCGGCAAACAGTTCCGCATGATGAACGAGGTCCCGACAGTGTTGATGATTGTCATAGTGATCTCTGTCGTGGTGCGGCCTTTCTAAAAATTTGACTCGCGGGGTCAGCCTCCTTACACCCAAATCAAACGCAAACAGTGCGCCGTCCGGCGTGGCTGGTTTCCGACTGAAATTTACAATGACAGCGCCAAGGCGGTTTCCGCTTGGCCGTATGACAGGTGAGTACCTATGTCCGACGAAAATACTGGCGAGACCGCCACAGAAAACAAAACCGAAGAAATGCTGCTGGGCGAGGATACCGAAAGCCTCAGCCTGTCTGATCTGAAAAAGCAAAAGCCTGCTGATCTGGTGTCCATGGCCGAAGAGCTGGAAATCGAGAACGCGTCCACGATGCGCAAGGGTGACATCATGTTCTCGATCCTCAAGGAACGGGCCGAGGATGATTGGGAAATCTCCGGCGACGGTGTGCTGGAAGTCCTGCAGGATGGCTTCGGCTTCCTACGCTCGCCGGAGGCGAATTACCTGTCCGGGCCCGATGACATCTACGTCTCCCCCGACATGATCCGCCAGCATTCGCTGCGCACCGGCGACACAGTTCACGGTGTGATGGACGCGCCCAAAGAGGGGCAGAATTATTTCGCGATCAACAAGGTCACGACGATCAACTTTGAAGATCCTGAAAAAGCGCGCCACAAGGTGAGCTTCGACAACCTGACGCCGCTTTATCCTGACGAGCGGATGACGATGGAGATTGAGGACCCGACCATCAAAGACCGCTCCGCGCGGATCATTGATCTGGTGGCCCCCATCGGCAAAGGCCAGCGGTCCCTGATCGTGGCCCCGCCGCGCACTGGTAAAACCGTGCTGTTGCAAAACATCGCGGCGAGTATCGAACGCAACCACCCCGAATGCTACCTAATCGTGCTTCTGATCGACGAACGTCCCGAGGAAGTCACCGACATGCAGCGCTCTGTCAAAGGCGAAGTTGTGTCTTCTACCTTTGATGAGCCTGCCACCCGCCACGTCGGCGTGTCCGAGATGGTGATCGAGAAAGCCAAGCGTCTGGTCGAACATAAACGCGACGTGGTGATCTTGCTCGATTCCATCACCCGCCTGGGCCGCGCATTTAACACCGTGGTGCCGTCATCTGGTAAGGTTCTGACCGGTGGTGTCGACGCGAACGCCCTACAGCGTCCCAAGCGCTTCTTTGGGGCCGCTCGTAACATCGAGGAAGGTGGCTCCCTGACCATTATCGCCACGGCGCTGATCGACACAGGCTCGCGTATGGACGAGGTCATCTTTGAAGAATTCAAAGGCACCGGTAACTCGGAAATTGTTCTGGACCGTAAGGTCGCTGATAAGCGCGTCTTCCCGGCGATGGATATTCTGAAATCCGGCACCCGGAAGGAAGAGCTGTTGGTCGACAAGAACGATCTGCAGAAAACCTTCGTGCTGCGGCGTATCCTGAACCCGATGGGCACCACGGATGCGATCGAATTCCTCATGGGTAAGATGAAGCAAACCAAGACCAATCAGGAATTCTTCGATTCCATGAATGCGTAGCGCTTAACGCCTGATTTATTGTTCTAAAACAATAGGTTAATTAAGATGAGCACGATTTATTCCCTCGCTTCCGCTCGCGGTAAGGCGGGTGTCGCGGTCATTCGGGTCTCTGGCCCGTTGGCGCGTGCGTGTGTCGTGTCTTTGGCGGGTGCTGCGCCTGCGGGTCGTGTGCCGTCTTTGCGGCGTCTGCATTCAGCGGATGGCGTGCTGATTGACGAGGCGTTGGTGCTGATGTTTGAGGCCGGCCATAGCTTCACTGGTGAAGACGTGGCCGAGTTTCAGACCCATGGCAGCCCTGCGATTGTCTCTGCCCTTTTGGATGCGCTGGGCGCCATTGACGGTGTGCAGCTGGCCGAGCCAGGGGAATTCACCCGCCGCGCATTGGAGAACGGCCGGCTGGACCTGGCGCAGGTCGAAGGCCTCGCTGATCTGATTGACGCGGAAACGGAGGCGCAGCGCCGTCAGGCGATCCGCGTTTTTGACGGGGCTTTGGGGGATCGGGCCGAGGGCTGGCGTCGTGACCTGATCCGTGCCGCCGCATTGCTGGAGGCCACGATTGATTTCGCCGACGAGGACGTGCCCGTCGATGTGACGCCTGAGGTCATTGAATTAACCACCTCTGTTCAAGCGCAGCTGGTTGCGGAGGCTCGGGGGTCTTATACCGCTGAACGCATCCGCGACGGGTTCGAGGTCGCAATTCTTGGCGAGCCGAATATTGGCAAGTCGACGCTGCTGAATGCGCTGGCGGGCCGTGACGCGGCCATCACCTCCTCTGTCGCTGGCACCACCCGCGATGTGATTGAGGTGCGGATGGATCTGAACGGGCTGCCTGTGACCTTTCTTGATACGGCTGGCTTGCGGGAAACTGAGGATGAGGTTGAAGCCCTTGGCATTCAACGTGCGTTGGACCGTGCCGAGAAGGCTGATCTGCGGGTTGTTCTGACCGAAGACGGGGTCGCGCCCACATCTGTCGTGCTGGACGCCGATGATCTGGTGATACGCGGGAAGTCTGATTTGAATGACGGCAAAGGCGTTTCCGGCCTGACAGGCGCGGGCGTCAGCAAGCTGGTCCAAGACGTCACGGAACGCCTTGAAACACGGGCTACCGGGGCGTCATTGGCGATCAGGGCGCGGCATCGTGAAGCGCTGGAAACCGGGGTAAGCTCTTTGCAGAACGCGCTGGATGAGTTAGAGCGCGGCATGGAAAGATCTGAGTTGGCCGCAGAAGAGCTAAGAATCGCCATCCGCGCCCTTGAATCCATGGTGGGGCGTATTGATGTTGAAACCCTGCTCGACGAGATTTTTGCGAGCTTCTGTCTAGGCAAGTAGGAGTGTTTCACGTGAAACATCTAGACTTTGATGTGATCGTTATCGGAGGTGGCCACGCTGGGACGGAGGCCGCAGCCGCATCCGCGCGTGCAGGTGCTAAGACCGCGTTAATTACGCATAAGGCCGAAACTATAGGGGTTATGTCCTGCAACCCGGCCATTGGCGGGTTGGGCAAGGGCCACTTGGTCCGTGAAATCGACGCTTTGGATGGCTTGATGGGTGTTGCGGCTGACCAGGCGGGCATCCAGTTCCGTTTGCTCAACCGCTCTAAGGGCCCGGCCGTGCAAGGCCCCCGCGCTCAGGCCGACCGTGCGCTGTACCGCGCCGCTATTCAGAAGGCGATAGCCGCACAGCAAGGTCTTACCGTTGTTGAGGCCGAGGTTGCCGATCTGATCCTCGATAAAAATAAGGTGTCTGGCGTTGTTTTGGCGGACGGCAGCCAGGTCCGTGCTGGCGCCGTTGTTTTGACAACAGGCACTTTCCTGCGTGGTGTGATCCACATCGGCGATGTCTCGCGTCCGGGTGGTCGCATCGGCGATGACCCGTCGGTGACGCTGGCCGAGCGCATTGATAGCTTCGGTCTGCCGCTAGGACGGCTGAAAACCGGCACGCCCCCACGTCTTGATGGGCGGACGATCAATTGGGATGGGTTGGAGATGCAGGCCGGTGATGACACCCCCTCGCTATTTTCTTTCATGTCTGACCAGCCCGCTGCGCGTCAGATTTCCTGCGGCATCACGCATACTAATGCGCAGACCCATGACATTATCCGTGAAAACCTTGAACGGTCCGCCATGTATGGGGGCCATATCGATGGCGTCGGGCCCCGCTATTGCCCGTCGATTGAAGATAAGGTGGTGCGTTTTGCGGAAAAGGACTCGCATCAGGTCTTTCTTGAGCCAGAGGGCCTTGATGATCCGACGATTTACCCAAACGGGATTTCGACGTCTTTGCCGATTGATGTGCAGGACGCGTATGTCCGATCTATCAAAGGCCTTGAAAAGGTTGAGATTCTTCAACCGGGCTATGCGATTGAATATGATTACGTCGATCCGCGTGCCTTGCGGCACAGCCTTGAGCTGAAAGATGTGTCTGGCTTGTATCTGGCGGGCCAAATCAACGGGACGACTGGATACGAGGAGGCCGGTGCGCAGGGCTTGCTGGCCGGATTGAACGCAGCACGCGCGGTTCAGGGGATTGATCGCCACGTCTTTAGCCGGTCAGAGGCCTATATCGGGGTGATGATTGATGATCTGGTCACCCGCGGTGTTGTTGAGCCGTACCGGATGTTCACGTCTCGCGCGGAATATCGGTTAACATTGCGGGCCGACAATGCCGACCAACGGTTGACCGACGCTGGCGTTCAGCTTGGGCTTGTCGGAAAAGATCGCGAAATGCGCTTTGGCGAGAAGCGGGAAAGCCTGAATGCGTTGCGCGATCAGCTGGAGGGCCTGAATGTGACGCCACAGCAAGCCCAAGCAAGCGGCATTAAGGTTAAAAGTGACGGCAAACGCCGGACTGGCATTGATCTGTTGGCCTTCCCTGATGTGACATTTGCTGATTTGCAGCTGATTTGGCCTGAACTTGCGTCGGTGGCTGCAAGCGACGCGGAGCAAATCGAACGCGATGCGCTTTATATGAATTATCTGGATCGCCAAACGCGGGACGCAGAGCTGCTTAAGAAGGACGAGAATCACGTTATCCCCATGGATTTCGCATTTCAGGATATTGAGGGTCTGTCGAACGAGTTGAAGGCCAAGCTGCAGCAGCATCGCCCGGAAACGCTGGCGCAGGCTGCGCGGATTGATGGAATTACACCGGCGGCGCTGACGCTGTTGCTTGCTAATCTTCGGAAATCTATGCGGAAATCTGCTTGATGACCCCGACCGAGGCCTTTGGTCGGTTGCAAGCAGTCGCCAATGTTTCACGTGAAACATTTGAGAAGCTTGAAGAGTTTGCCGAGCTTCTGAAGAAATGGAACGCCAAGATAAATTTGGTGTCTCCTGCAACGATCCCTGTGCTTTGGGACCGGCATATTATTGATTCCGCCCAACTGATGCCGATCGTTCCCGCAGGAACATCCAAGCTTGTTGATATCGGGACGGGTGGCGGTTTCCCTGGGCTTGTTCTGGCAATTTTGGCGTCTGACAGCCATGAGGCCATGAAAACCACGATGATAGAATCGGATGCGCGTAAATGCGCGTTTCTTCAGACAGCGGTGAGCCAGTTCGGGCTAAACGCCGATGTTATGACCAACCGGATAGAGCGGGTTGCGCCCCAGCAGGCGGATGTTTTGACATCTCGGGCGCTGGCCCCGGGGCCTTTGCTGATGTCCTTTGCGCACCGTCATTTGGCCAAAGGTGGCAAAGCATTGCTGTTGAAGGGTGCAAACGCTCAAAAAGAGATTGATGAATCCCTTGCGTCATGGGCGTTTGACCTTAAAAAGAAGGCAAGCGAAACGAGTGCCGAGGCAGTTGTTTTGGAAATTTCCAACCTGAGGCCGCGCTGATTTCATGACCAAAGCTCCACGTATTATTTCGGTGGCCAACCAAAAAGGCGGTGTGGGGAAGACGACGACGACCATCAATCTTGGTGCGGCGTTGGCGGCAAGCGGGCTTAAAATTCTGCTGATTGACCTTGATCCGCAAGGAAATGCGTCCACTGGTTTGGGGATCGACCAAAAGGACCGCAAGCTGTCGACTTACGATCTGATATTGAACGATGCCGATGTCGAAAACGTCGTGATTCCGACAAATGTGCCTGATCTATGGATTTCGCCAGCGACGACTGATCTAAGCTCTGCTGATCTGGAACTGGTGTCCACCGCCAGGCGCGTCTTCTTGTTGAAAGACGCTTTGCGCAGCACTGCGGTTCAGGATCTTGGGTTCGACTACATTTTGATCGACTGCCCGCCGTCGCTGAACTTGCTGACGTTGAATGCGATGGTGGCGTCTGATTCAGTCCTGGTCCCTTTGCAGGCAGAGTTCTTTGCGCTTGAAGGGTTGTCCCAGCTTATGTTGTCGGTCCGCGAAATTCGCGAGACAGCGAACCCCAACTTGCGGTTGGAGGGCGTGGTCTTGACGATGTATGACAAGCGCAACAACCTTTGCCATCAAGTTGAGATTGACGCACGTGAGAACCTGCAAGCCCTTGTTTTCAATACAATGATCCCCCGGAATGTGCGCCTCAGCGAAGCGCCGTCATATGGGATGCCGGTCATCAATTACGACCCGACGTCGCGTGGGGCGGTGGCGTATAAGGCGCTGGCGCGTGAGATCACCGAACGCAGGCTAAGTTAGAGGAGAGGCGTCATGGCTGACAAAAAAGAGAAACGTGGCCTTGGGCGGGGCCTTTCTGCATTGATGGCCGATGTTGAGCTAGACTCGCAGGCCCCGGCGACCTCCCGCACGGGTGCGGAGATGATGCGGATCGATAAGATCCGCGCGAATTCCAAACAGCCGCGGAAAGATTTTGACGAGGGGGAACTAAAGGAACTGGCAGAATCCATCGCCTCCAAAGGGGTGATTCAGCCTTTGATCGTGCGGGCCGATCCTGATTTCGATGGGTCTTACCAGATCGTTGCAGGCGAACGCCGTTGGCGGGCGTCCCAGATGGCCCGGTTACACGAAGTGCCTGTTGTTATTCGGGACTTCAGCGATCAGGACGTTCTTGAGATTGCGATTATCGAGAACATTCAGCGCGCCGATTTGAATGCTGTCGAAGAAGCGATGGGCTATCGCAGCCTGCAAGAGCAGTACGGGCATACGCAGGAACAGCTGTCGTCCGCTTTGGGCAAAAGCCGAAGCCATATTGCGAACCTGATGCGGCTGTTAAACTTGCCGGATGATGTGTTGACCTGGCTGCGCGAAGACAAGCTGAGCGCCGGACACGCGCGGGCTTTGATTACTGCCGAAGACCCGACATCGCTAGCGCGGGTGGTTATTGCCAAAGGCCTTTCTGTTCGTGAGACCGAGAAATTGGCGAAAAACGGCTCTAAACCAGCGCAAAAGTCAAAAACGTCTGATAAAGCTGAGAAAGATGCCGATACACGCGCCTTGGAAAACGATCTGGCAGCCGCACTGGGCATGAAGGTGGCGATTGACCATTCTGCTGGCGGTGAAGCGGGTAAGCTGACTGTCAGCTACACGTCTTTCGAGCAGCTGGACGAAATTTGCCGGAAGCTGTCAAAGACAAAGACGGGTTAGACCAGCAATTCCTTGAGGATTGCATTCAGCAGCACGCGTTTGTCGGCTGGAACGGAAATGTGGGAGTCCGACCTGACAAGCAGGTTCATTTCCTCTAACTTATTGATATTATTAGTAATATCAGACATCAGACGGCCTGAAAGACGCTGTAGATCAGTGCCCTCCGCGGTTCTGAGCGACATCATCACATATTCGGTCTCGACCTCATCGGCAGAAACCCTTGATTGACTGGCCTGCCCGGTTCCGGTGTCTTCAACCGATTTCAGCCAGATAGACGGGGCCAAGGGCGTTTCTGTCGCATAGCGCGTGCCGTTAATGGTTAATCGACCATGTGCCCCGGGCCCGATGCCGAGGTAGTCGCCGCCGCGCCAGTAGATCAGGTTATGGCGGGACTCTTCGCCCGCTTTGGCGTGATTGGACACCTCGTAGGCTGGCAGGCCTGCAGCCGTCATCGTGGATTGAGTGAGCTCGAACATATCGGCGGAGATGTCTTCATCCGGCAGGTCACACAACTTTCCAGCTTTGAGGCGGTCGCCGAAGGCGGTGCCGTCTTCAATGGTTAATTGGTAAAGCGACATATGCGCCGTGCCGTAGGACAACGCCTTGGTTAATTCGGCCTCCCAATCGGCGAGAGATTGGTTCTGGCGGGCGTAGATCAGGTCGAAACTGACGCGGTCGAATGTTGATTGCGCGATGTCTAATGCGGCTTTGGCCTCGCCAGCGGAATGAAGGCGACCGAGGGCTTTGAGGTCCGTGTCATTCAGGGCCTGAATTCCAAGCGATACCCGGTCGACCCCTGCTGCGCGGTAGGCTTGAAAACGTGTAGCTTCGACCGAGGATGGATTGGCTTCCATCGTGACTTCGAAGTCGTTGGCGACATTCCAGTTGGCGCGGATGCGGTCCATGATTTGGTCGACGGTGCGTGGGTCCATCAGGCTAGGTGTGCCACCACCAAAGAAAACGGTGCCCAGGATGCGGTCAGATGTGTCAGCTGCGACGCGGTCCAGTTCGGACAGGTAGGCGCGCGCCCAGCGGTCTTGGTCAATGGATTTGACGACGTGGCTGTTGAAGTCGCAATAGGGGCACTTCGCCTGGCAGAACGGCCAGTGGATGTAGAGGCCGAAGCCGCCTACCCGCCACGGTTCAGCGTTCAAAGGCCGCGACCAGTTTTGCGAAAGCGTCGGCGCGGTGGGAGATGCGGTTTTTCTCCTCCCAGCCCATCTCGCCGAAGGTGATGTCGTAGCCCATGGGTTGGAACATCGGGTCGTAGCCGTGCCCGTCCACGCCGCGCATTGGCCAGACCAATGTGCCTTCAACTTTGCCTTCGAAGACCTCGTCATGACCGTCCGGCCACGCCAAAACGAGCGTGGCTTTGAACCGCCCCGTGCGTGGGTGAGGCGCGTTGACTGCTTCCATCTCGTTATGGGTGCGGGTCATGGCCATGACGAAATCGCGGCCATTTTCGGTCTCTGCCCAATCGGCAGTGTAAACGCCAGGTGCGCCGTTCAATGCGTCGACCTCGATGCCGCTGTCATCGGACAAAGCAGGCAGGCCCGTGGCCTTCGCCGCGGCATGTGCCTTGATCCGCGCGTTGCCGACAAAGGTGGTTTCGGTTTCTTCCGGTTCCGGCAGGTCGTGTTCTGCAGCACCAGTCACCGTGATCCCTAAGGGCTTGAAAAGATGTACCATCTCTTCAAGTTTGCCGGCGTTATGCGTGGCAATGAGCAGGGTATTGCCGGTGAATTTGCGCATTACGTGGTTGCCGCTTTCTGTGCTGCGACCAGTTCGGACACGCCTTTTTCGGCGAGGTCCATCAGCGTGTTGAATTCATCACGGGAGAAGGTCGCGCCCTCGGCAGAGCCCTGAATTTCGACCAAGCCTGCGCTGCCGGTCATGACGAAATTCGCGTCAGTGCCGGCGTCGCTGTCTTCGATGTAATCAAGGTCCAGCACCGGCTGGCCTGCGTAGATGCCGCAGCTGACAGCGGCGACGTGATCGGTCAGCGGATCGTCTTTGATGTCGCCCGCCTTCATCAACGCATTCACCGCAAGACGTAGAGCAACCCAGCCGCCAGTGATCGACGCGCAGCGGGTGCCGCCATCGGCTTGGATGACGTCGCAGTCGATGCTGATCTGACGCTCGCCCATGGCGACGCGGTCAACGCCTGCACGAAGCGACCGACCGATGAGACGCTGAATTTCCTGAGTGCGACCGGACTGACCGTTCTTGGCCTCGCGGCGCATTCGTGTGTGGGTGGCGCGGGGCAGCATGCCGTATTCGGCGGTGACCCAACCAAGGCCGGAATTGCGCAGAAACGGCGGCACGCGGTCTTCGACCGTGGCGGTACACAACACGTGGGTTTCGCCGCATTTAATCATGCAGGAGCCTTCCGCGTATTTGGTCACATTGGTTTCAATTGTGATGTCGCGCATGGCGTCGAGGGCACGGCCTGAGGGTCTCATGGGAACTCCTGTCAAAATGGGTTGAGCCAGCTTTACGCCCGGGCCCGTTTGGGTTGCAAGCAGGTTTGACGTCTCTTAGGTTTGTGTGTCGCTGGAATCGGGCCTGATGTGATGGACAACGCCAACCTTTTGAACGAGATGACCGACCGCTCGCGCGAGGTGTTTCAACGCATTGTTGAAGGGTATCTTGTGTCTGGTTCCCCCGTCGGGTCGCGGTCTTTGACCCGCGAGATGAGCGAGAAGGTCAGCGCCGCCACCATCCGTAACGTGATGCAGGATCTGGAATTCATGGGGCTGCTCGGCAGCCCGCATGTGTCGGCGGGGCGTATTCCCACGCAACAGGGTCTGCGGATGTTTGTGGATGGGATGCTTGAGGTCAGCGATCTGAACGACGCGGACCGGACCAGGATCGAATCTACTGTGGGTGTTGGGCAGCCGGATGTGGGTGCCATGTTGGACCATGTTGGAAGCGCTTTATCGGGTCTAACACAGGGCGCAAGCCTTGTTCTGGCACCGAAACACGAAGCGCCCATCAAGCATGTGGAATTTGTCAGCCTTGCGCCGGATCGCGCCTTGGTGGTGCTGGTCTTTGCGGACGGGCATGTCGAAAACCGGGTGTTCACGCCGCCGATGGGGCAAACGCCATCATCCATGCGGGAGGCGGCGAACTTCCTTAACGCGATGGCGGCAGGGTTAACCATTTCCGAGCTACAGGCGCGGATCAGCGCAGAGATCAAGCTGCGGCGGCAGGAACTGGACACGTTGGCCTCTAATATGGTCGAGGCTGGATTGGCCGTTTGGGAAAACGAAGGCGACAGCAACGAACGGTTGATCGTGCGGGGGCGTTCGAACCTGCTGAGCGAAGAAGACAGTGAAGGTTTGGATCGCATTCGTACCCTGTTTGACGACCTGGAACGCAAGCGGGACATCGCCGAATTCCTTGAATTGGCCGAGGACGGTGAAGGTGTGCGCATTTTTATTGGCTCAGAGAACAAACTCTTCTCACTTTCGGGTTCCTCTTTGGTTGTAAGTCCTTATATGAACGCTGACCGCAAGGTGATCGGCGCTGTCGGCGTGATTGGCCCGACGCGGTTGAACTACGGGCGGATTGTGCCGATCGTGGATTACACCGCAAAGCTGATCGGCAAGATGATTTCGGATGGTTAAGGGCCGGACATGAGTGACATGAGAGACGAAGAAGAATTTTTGGAAGACCCTTTGGAGGCGTATGCCGAGGAAGAGGTCGATATTATCGCGGAAGAAGCGGACGAGCTGGAAGAGCTGCGTGCCGAGAACAAAGAGCTGAAAGATCGCCTTTTGCGCGCCATGGCGGATGCAGAGAATATCCGCAAACGTGGTGAACGCGATCGCCGTGAGGCGGAGCAATATGGCGGGTCGAAACTCGCGCGCGACCTGATGCCAGTCTATGACAACCTGAAGCGCGCTTTGGATTCTGCTGATGAAGCGCAACGCGAGGCCGCCAAGGGCGTTTTTGACGGTGTTGAACTTACTTTGCGGGAATTGATTTCTGTCTTCGGCAAGCACAGAATCGACCCTATTGTGCCTCAAGTTGGCGACAAATTTGACCCGCAGTTCCATCAGGCGATGTTTGAAGCACCTTTGCCGGATACCAAGGCGGGCGACATCATTCAGGTGATGACAGAAGGCTTTATGTTGCATGATCGGCTGCTGCGCGCGGCGCAGGTTGGGGTGTCATCCACCCCGGCTTAGGTCTTTCAACTCATAAAGAAGCTGTAAGGCTTCGCGTGGTGTCAGCTCGTCGGGAAGAATATCTTCCAAGCGTGCATCAACCTGCGAAGCCTTTTCTTTTTGCGGCGCCGGTGTCGGCGTGGCAGAGAATAGCGGCAGGTCGTCAATCAATGCTTTGGGGTTCGCGGCGCCTTCTCTTTCGCCTTTTTCCAGCGCGTCGAGAACAATTCTAGCGCGTTCGACCACGGCTTCAGGCAGTCCGGCGAGCTTCGCGACCTGTACCCCATATGACCGGTCGGCGGCCCCTTTGCGGACCTCGTGCAGGAAGATCACGTCGCCTTCCCATTCCTTAACGGCGACGGTGGCGCAATCGACCCCATCAAGTTTGGACGCCAGCGCGGTCAGCTCGTGGTAATGCGTCGCGAACAGCGCGCGGCAGGTGTTGACGTCGTGCAGATGCTCCATCGTGGCCCAAGCGATGGACAGGCCGTCATAGGTTGCGGTGCCGCGGCCGATCTCATCCAGGATCACCAAGGCGCGGTCGTCTGCCTGGTTTAGAATGGCTGCGGTTTCGACCATTTCGACCATGAAAGTGGACCGGCCCCGCGCCAAATCATCGGACGCGCCGACGCGGCTGAACAGCTGTGAGACCATGCCGATATGAGCGTAGGACGCGGGCACATAAGACCCTATTTGGGCCAAAAGAGCCACAATTGCGTTCTGGCGCAGGAAGGTCGACTTACCCGCCATGTTGGGGCCGGTGAGCAGCCAGATGTTGGCGTTCTTGTCCTCGGCCGACAAGTCGCAGGAGTTGGCAATGAAGGGCGCACCGGACTGGGCCTTAAGTGCGCGTTCCACCACGGGATGGCGCGCGTCTTTGACGTCAAAGGCGCGGCTTTCGTCGATGATGGGCTTGGTCCAGTTTTCCGAGACCGCCAGATCGGCGAGGGCTGCCGCGAGGTCGATCTCTGACAAAGCATCTGACGCTTGGGTTAACGCAGGCGCGACATCGTTAATGGATTGGCGCAGCTCTTCGAAAATGCGTTTCTCGATTTCGATAGCGCGGCCACCGGCGTTCAGGATCTTGGTTTCAAGCTCGCTTAGCTCAACCGTGGTGAAACGCACTTGATTGGCTGTGGTCTGCCGGTGAATGAATTTTTCGGACAGAGGCTCTGACAGCATCTTTTCCGCATGCGTGGCGGTGGTTTCGATAAAATAGCCAAGGACGTTGTTGTGCTTGATCTTGAGCGCGGTGATTTCCGTGATGGCGGAGTATTCCGCCTGCATCTCGGCGATGACCTTGCGCCCTTCGTCCCGTAGCTTGCGCACCTCGTCCAGTTCTTCGTCATATTCAGCGGCCACGAAGCCACCGTCGCGGGCAAGAAGGGGCGGTTCTGCGACCAGGGCATTGCTGAGCAAATTGAGCAATTGGTCATGACCAATGAGGTCTTTGGCACGATCCGAAATTGTGTCAGGAAGATCGAACTTGCCCAGGAGATCATTCAAAAACAGACACTGTTCCAGCGCATTTCTGATAGATTTCAGATCCCGAGGGCCTGCGCGATCCAGCGAAATTCGGGACAAGGCGCGGTCCATATCGGGCGTCTTGCGTAGCGCTTCGCGGGTATCGGTGCGTGCAGTGGGGGTTTCAAAAAAGAAATCAACTGCGCCAAGCCGGGTGTCCAATGTGGGCGCATGGGTAGACGGGCTGGCAATGCGGCGATCCAGCAAACGGCTACCGGCGGCAGTCATCGTGCGGTCGATGGTGGACATCAGCGATCCATCGCGGCCGCCTGCCAAAGAGTGGGTTAATTCCAGATTCCGCCGCGTAGCAGCGTCGATCTGCATAACGCGGTTTGTCTCTTCCCGGATGGGCGGGTTGAGGCGCGGCATCCGGCCTTTTTGCGTGATTTCAAGATAGTCGAAAATCGCGCCCATGGCGGACAGCTCGGCCCTAGTGAATTGGCCAAACGCGTCAAGTGAGCCGACGCCGTAGAAACCCAGTAGCCGCTTCTCGGCAGATGTGCTGTCGAAACTGGCACCGCTTAGAGGAATAGCGGCAATTCCGGTCTCAGTGATTTGTTCATCTAGGTTATCAAAGCTGGCATCCGTTAACAGTAATTCACGCGGCGCGAGGCGCGCCAAGTCGGGGCCAAGACGGACCAGAGGGCAAGGTGTCACACGAAAAGTGCCGGTGGATATGTCGACCCAGGCAAGCGCGCAATCACCACGAATTTCGGCGAAGGCGGCGAGGAAATTGTTGCGCCGAGCATCAAGCAATGTGTCTTCGGTCAGTGTGCCGGGGGTGACCAATCGAACCACGCCGCGTTTGACGACGGATTTCGAGCCGCGCTTCTTTGCCTCTGCCGGGTTTTCCATCTGCTCGCACACGGCGACGCGAAAACCTTTGCGGATCAGGGACAGAAGGTAGTTCTCGGATGAATGGGCGGGCACCCCGCACATGGGGATGTCTTGGCCAAGATGTTTACCACGTTTCGTTAACGCAATGTCCAGTGCTTCTGCGGCGGCGACAGCGTCGTCAAAGAACATCTCGTAGAAATCGCCCATGCGATAGAACAGCAGGGCGTCTGGATACTCGGCTTTTATCTCCAGAAATTGCGCCATCATGGGCGTGACTGATGCGTTGGCAGTGGTCACGAAAACCCCCCTGTCTCGTGCGTTGGCAGACTCTACTAACCGTGCGGGGTGGGCGAAAGGCCGAATTGGTTGTCTGAGGGCTATCGCGGCGTTAACACTGTTGGCTGGCCCAACAGGAATTTTAACCATGTCTAAGAACAACCGCGTCACCGACGACGAAGCCCTGCGCTATCACCTTGACCCAACGCCGGGCAAGATCGAGATCAACGCATCGACCCCGATGGCGACGCAGCGCGATCTGTCACTGGCTTATTCGCCCGGCGTTGCGGTGCCGGTTGAGGTGATCGCGGAGAACCCAGACACGGCATACGACTACACCACCAAGGGCAACATGGTGGCTGTCATCTCGAACGGGACGGCGATTTTGGGGCTGGGGAATTTGGGCGCGTTGGCGTCGAAGCCCGTGATGGAAGGCAAGTCGGTTCTGTTCAAACGCTTTGCAGATGTGAACAGCATCGACATTGAATTGGACACCGAAGACGCGGATGAATTCATTAACGCGGTAAGGTTAATGGGGCCGAGTTTCGGGGGCATTAACCTTGAAGACATCAAGGCGCCGGAATGTTTCATCATCGAACAGCGGCTGCGCGAAGAGATGGATATTCCGGTCTTCCATGACGACCAACATGGGACCGCGGTGATCTGTGCGGCGGGCTTGCTGAACGCGCTGCACCTGACGGGCAAGAAAATCGAAGATGTGAAGATCGTTTTGAACGGTGCGGGTGCTGCGGGGATTGCGTGCGTTGAGCTGATTAAGGCGATGGGCGCGAAGCACAACAATTGCATTGCGTGCGATACGAAGGGCGTCATTTACCAAGGTCGGACGGAGGGGATGAACCAGTGGAAATCGGCGCATGCGGCGAAAACCACAGACCGAACTTTGGAAGACGCGATGAAGGGGGCCGATGTGTTCCTTGGTGTCTCGGCCAAGGGTGCGGTGACGCAGGAGATGGTGAAGTCGATGGCGGACAATCCGGTGATTTTTGCGATGGCGAACCCCGACCCGGAGATCACACCAGAGGATGCGCACGAGGTCCGGCCGGACGCGATTGTGGCGACGGGGCGGTCGGATTATCCGAACCAGATTAACAACGTTTTGTGTTTCCCGTATTTGTTCCGCGGCGCGTTGGATATTCGGGCGCGGACGATCAATGACACGATGAAGATTGCGTGTGCCGAGGCATTGGCGAAACTGGCGCGTGAGGACGTGCCGGACGAGGTCGCGATGGCCTATGGGCGCAAATTGGCCTTTGGTAGAGACTATATTATCCCGACGCCGTTTGATCCGCGCTTGATCCACAAGATCCCGCCAGCGGTCGCGAAGGCGGGCATTGATACGGCAGTGTCACGCAAGCCGATTGTCGATTTTGAGGAATATGAGGCCGCGTTGCGGGCGCGGATGGACCCGACGGCAACGATGTTGGACGGGCTTCACAACCGCGCGCGCAAGACGCAGGCGCGGATGATTTTTGCCGAAGGGGACGACCCGCGCGTGCTGCGCGCGGCGGTGGCCTATGCACGGTCTGGCTTTGGTGAAGCCTTGGTTGTGGGTCGCGAAGATGACGTGCGGGAGAAGTTGGACGAGGCTGGATTGGCGGATGCCTATCGTGAGTTAACCATCGTGAACGCCCGGAATTCGGAGCATTTGGAGACGTATAAAGACTTCCTGTATGCCCGTTTGCAGCGCAAAGGGTATGATCGGCAGGACGTGCACCGGCTGGCGGCGCGGGACCGGCATGTGTTTTCCGCATTGATGTTGGCGCATGGGCATGGCGACGGGTTGGTGACGGGCGCGACGCGGAAGTCGGCGCATGTGCTGGGCTTGTTGAACCACGTCTTGGACGTGTCTGAGGAAGACGGCGCGGTTGGCGTGACGGCGTTGTTGCATAAGGGGCGGATCGTTCTGATTTCGGACACGTTGGTACATGAATGGCCGGACGAGGAAGACCTGGCCAACATCGCGGTGCGCGCGGCGGGGACGGCGCGGTCGCTGGGGTTGGACCCGCGCGTCGCGTTTGTCAGCTTCTCGACTTTTGGCTACCCGATCTCGGAACGGGCGGAAAAGATGGGCGTGGCCCCTGCCGTTTTGGAGAAGATGGGCGTCGATTTCGAATTCGACGGGGAGATGAACGTGGATGTCGCGTTGAACCCTGACGTGCTGGCAAATTACCCGTTCTGCAAATTGTCGGGACCTGCGAATATCCTGGTGGTGCCGGCGCGGCACTCGGCCTCGATCTCGGTCAAGCTGATGCAGGAAATGGGCGGCGCGACGGTCATTGGCCCGATTTTGAGCGGGCTGGATGAGCCCATTCAGCTGTGTTCGACCACCTCGACCGCGAATGACATTTTGAACATGGCGGTGATGTCGGCGTGTAAAGTCGGGTAGCGGTAAGGCGGGGTTAACCCCGCCCTACGCTGATCCGTCCCAGAAGGATTTGACCTTCTTGAAGAAGCCCGAAAGTTCGGGGTTGTTCTCTTCGCTGAGCTTTTCGAACTCGCGCAGCAGCTCTTTTTGTTTGCTGGTCAGGTTCACGGGGGTCTCGACAGCAAGTTCGATGAACATGTCGCCCGATCCGCCGCCGCGCAGCGCTGGCATGCCTTTGGACCGCAGCCGCATTTGACGACCCGATTGGCTGCCGCCGGGGACTTTGACCCGCGAACGACCGCCGTCAATTGTTGGCACTTCCACGTCACCGCCAATGGCGGCCGTGGTCATGGACACCGGCACCCGGCAGAACAGATCGACACCGTCGCGTTGGAACAGGTCGTGTTCCTTCACCTCGATGAAGATGTACAAATCACCCGTTGGCCCGCCGCGCATGCCGGCTTCGCCTTCGCCCGCCAATCGGATGCGGGTTCCGGTTTCCACCCCTGCCGGGATGTTGACCGAGAGGGAGCGTTCTTTTTGTTCGCGCCCTGCCCCGCCGCAAGTTTTGCACGGGTTCTTGATGATCTGGCCGACGCCGGAACATGTGGGGCATGTGCGTTCAACGGTGAAGAAGCCCTGTTGCGCGCGGACCTTGCCCATGCCCGAACAGGTTGGGCACGCTTGCGGTTCTGCCCCGCCTTCTGCACCGCTGCCGTCGCAGGAAGAACAGGACACAGATGTGGGGACGGTGATTGCCTTTTGCAGGCCGTTGAATGCTTCTTCCAGTTCGATGCGCAGGTTGTAGCGCAGATCGGACCCGCGCGACGCGCGTTGGCGTCCGCCGCGTTGACCACCGCCACCCATGAAGTCGCCGAACAGGTCTTCGAACACGTCCGAGAACGCGCTGGAAAAGTCGCCGCCGCCCGGGCCACGCTGACCGCCGCCGCCGCCCATTCCGCCTTCGAATGCGGCATGGCCATAGCGGTCGTAGGCCGCTTTTTTGTCGGCGTCCTTCAGGACCTCGTAAGCCTCGTTGGCTTCTTTGAATTGTTCCTCGGCATTGGGGTTATCGCTGTTGCGGTCGGGGTGAAGTTCCTTGGCCTTCTTGCGATAGGCCTTCTTCAATTCGTCCGCAGATGCCCCTTTGGAGGCGCCAAGCACGTCGTAATAGTCACGTTTTGCCATAGTCTGTGTCTCCCCTGAAATGCGCGAGACCGGCCGATTGACATGGGCCGGCCTCGCAGGTTCAGGTTAAGGTCGCAATTACGCGCGCTTGTCTTCGTCGTCGAGGTCTTCGAAATCGGCGTCGACAATGTCGTCGTCTACGCCCCGTGGCGTATCGTCAGGCTCGCTGTCGCCGTCAGGTTGCGCTGCCGCTTCGTCCTGGCTGGCCTTGTAGATGGCTTCGCCAAGTTTCATCGACGCTTCGGTCAGGTTCTGGATGCCGCCTTTGATCTTGCCGGCGTCTTGCGTTTCAACGGCTTCTTCCAAAGCCTTCATCGCAAGTTCGATCACTTCGATGGTCGAGCCGTCGACCTTGTCACCGTGATCTTCCAGCGCCTTCTTGGTCGAGTGGATCAGGCTTTCAGCCTGGTTGTTCGCTTCGACCAATTCTTTCTTCTCGGCGTCGGCCTCGGCATTCGCCTCGGCGTCCTTGACCATTTGTTCGATATCCTCGTCGGACAGACCACCAGAGGCCTGAATCGTGATCGCCTGTTCCTTGCCGGTGCCCTTGTCTTTGGCGCCGACCGACACGATGCCGTTGGCGTCGATGTCAAAAGTCACTTCGATCTGCGGCAGGCCGCGTGGTGCCGGTGGGATCTCTTCCAGATTGAACTGGCCGAGGATTTTGTTGTCGGCAGCCATCTCGCGTTCACCTTGGAACACGCGGATGGTCACCGCGTTTTGGTTGTCCTCGGCAGTGGAGAAGACCTGAGACTTCTTCGTCGGGATCGTGGTGTTGCGGTCGATCAGGCGGGTGAACACGCCGCCCAATGTTTCGATGCCCAGCGACAGCGGGGTCACGTCCAGCAGAACCACGTCTTTGACGTCGCCTTGCAGAACGCCGGCTTGAACAGCCGCGCCCATGGCAACCACTTCGTCAGGGTTCACGCCTTTGTTCGGCTCTTTGCCGAAATATTTGGACACTTCTTCCACAACTTTCGGCATGCGGGTCATACCACCCACAAGCACGATCTCGTCGATGTCACCGATGGAAAGGCCGGCGTCTTTGACGGCTTCCTTACATGGTTTGATCGACGCTTTGATAAGGTCGCCAACAAGGCTTTCCAGCTTGGAGCGGGTCAGCTTCATCACCATGTGCAGCGGCTGGCCGCCTTTCGGGTCCATGGAGATAAACGGCTGGTTGATTTCGGTCTGCTGCGAGGAAGACAATTCGATCTTCGCCTTTTCGGCAGCTTCCTTCAGACGCTGCAGCGCCATTTTGTCTTTGGTCAGGTCAACGCCGCCATTTTCCTTTTTGAACTCGTCAGCAAGGTAGGACACGATGCGCATGTCGAAGTCTTCACCGCCAAGAAACGTGTCGCCGTTGGTGGATTTTACTTCGAACAGGCCGTCGTCGATTTCCAGAATGGTGATGTCGAACGTACCGCCACCAAGGTCATAGACCGCGATGGTTTTTGTTTCTTTCTTGTCGAGACCGTAGGCTAACGCAGCCGCAGTCGGCTCGTTGATGATGCGCAGCACTTCGAGGCCCGCAATCTTGCCGGCGTCTTTGGTGGCCTGACGCTGGGCGTCGTTGAAATACGCAGGGACAGTGATGACCGCTTGGGTCACGTCTTCGCCGAGATAGCTTTCAGCTGTCTCTTTCATCTTTTGCAGGATGAAGGCCGACACTTGGGCGGGCGAATACTTGTCGCCACCAGCTTCGACCCATGCGTCGCCGTTGCCGCCGTCGACGATGTCGAACGGCATGTTCTTTTTGTCCTTGGCCAGATCCTTGTCGTCAAAGCGACGGCCGATCAGGCGCTTGACCGCGAACACGGTGTTGGATGGGTTGGTGACGGCTTGGCGCTTGGCGGCTTGGCCGACCAGACGCTCGTCGTCGGTGAATGCGACAATCGACGGGGTCGTGCGCGCGCCTTCGGCGTTTTCGATAACGCGAGGCTGCGAGCCGTCCATGATTGCTACGCAGGAGTTTGTGGTTCCGAGGTCAATACCAATGACTTTGGCCATAGATGCAGGTCCTTCTTACTTGCGGCGATGTTGCGGAAGACAGACCCATTATGGCCCCTGCCCTCCAATCCCAATGAACCGGGGATTGCTCCCCTATCGGAGTTCGGAGGGTATATAAGGATGGGGTCAGGGTGCTGCAAGGCGGTGGCCCCCGGGAATCTGCTGAAATGACTCATAAAATGTCCATTTCGCTTGAGCGGGGCATATGTTGTGGCTTCTATGGCGCTATGACCCCAAATTTGACCATTCGCGGCTTCGAAATTTACGAAGGATTTTTGGCTTCCGGGGACCAGCAAACCCTTGTCGAGGAGCTGCGGGCGCTGACCGCTGCAACGCCTATGGTGCAGCCAGTGACGCCGAGCGGCAAAAAGATGTCGGTCCGCATGACCTCGTTAGGGTCAAAGGGCTGGATCACCGACCGCAGCGGCTACCGATACGAGGCGCAGCACCCCAACGGTTTGGATTGGCCAGCCATCCCCGACAGCATCCTGTCGATCTGGCGCGCGGTGTCAGGCGTGGACCGCCTGCCCGATTGCTGCTTGATGAATTACTACGCCGAGGCCACCAGGATGGGCATGCATCAGGACAAGGACGAGGCCAATTTCGACTGGCCGGCGGTGTCGGTGTCCTTGGGTGATGAGGCGCTGTTTCGGATGGGCAACGACACGCGTGGCGGCAAGACGGACAGCATCTGGCTGCGGTCCGGCGACGTGGTGGTGATGGGCGGCTCTGCCCGGCTGGCCTATCACGGGATCGACCGCATCAAGTTTGGATCGTCGCCGCTGCTTGCCAAAGGCGGGCGGTTGAACCTGACCCTGCGGGTGGTCGATTAACGCCCCGCCGTCCAGCTGAGGGATGCATTCTTGCGGGCGTAAAACTCGCCCATCAACCCGACCATCAGCAGAACTACGGCGATGGTCAGCGGATAGCTGATCGAGCTGAAATGCGGGTTGTAGTTGATGAACGCAAAGCCCCGCGCCTGATCGATGCAATGAAACAGGGGGTTCCAATCGAAGAACGCCAGGATGTAGCCGGGCATGGTGTTGGCCACGAACATTTTGCCAGACGCGATCATGTTGGCGCGGCTGTAGACCATGGCCAATGTGCTGGCGACGCCCGGCAGCCACGGCTTCATCGCCAAGAATACCATCCCAACGGCCACGCCTGAGAACCACGCCAGCAGGAACATCCCGATGGTCGGGATCGGTTTGTAGATCACCACCGGATGCCAGACCACATGCACCATGAACAGGATGAACGCGGCCGACAGTACCTGGATGTAAAGCGACGACAGCGCCGCCGACATGATGGCGATGGCGGTGTTCATTGGCGCGTGTTTCATCATCGCGGATGTCGGCCCTTCGGAGCCCATGATCGCGCCGACCGCCTTGGTGTGGGTCAGGAACAGGAAAATGCCCGACAGCAGGTACAGGATGAAGTCGCCCCGGATCGCGTTGCCGCGCAGGCCCAAGACGGAAAACATCAGATAGAACGCCGCCACAAACACAATGGTCTGCATCAGGTTGGTGGCCAGCCCGATAAATGCGTTGCGGTGGGTCTTGCGCACGGACCGCACGGTGGAGAAATAGATCAGCTCAGCCAGCCCGATGGCCGACCGAAAATGAGAGTTGCGTTCTTCCGTTCTGAACATTGCGCGTCTGCCTACCACTGGACGGTGCCTGATCTTAACGTCAGAAAACTTGCCGTTCCGTTAGCGACGCAGCATAAGAAGGGCAAAGCACACAAGCAATACACAGGCAGGAGAGCCGCAATGGACTATAACAAGATGGCAACGGTGTTCCGCACCTTGGCGCTGGAAGCTGGCGACATCATCATGGACATCTACAACGCCGACGATTTTGAGGTGAAAGCCAAATCCGACGACAGCCCCGTGACCGAAGCGGACGAGGCTGCCGACGCGCATATCTCTGCCGGGTTGGCCGCGGCCTTCCCTGACGTCTTGGTCGTGACCGAGGAACAAGCCGCCAGCCACGCCGAAAGCGCGTCGGAATTCATTATCGTGGATCCGCTGGACGGCACGAAGGAATTCATCAAACGCCGCGGCGATTTCACGGTGAATATCGCCTATGTCGTCAATGGCGCGCCAATGCGGGGCGTCGTTTACGCGCCAGCGAAGAACCGGCTTTTCTATACTGATCCTGACGGCAACTCTGTTGAGGAACAGGGGCCGTTTGATGCCCAAAAACAGGGTCTAACCCTGCCCATCTCGGTTAAAAAGCCTGACAATGATGCGCTTGTCGTGGTTGCGTCCAAGTCCCACCGTGACGAGGCGACGGACGCCTATATCAACAAGTACAAGGTCGCCGATATGACCGGCGCGGGCTCGTCGCTGAAATTCTGCTTGGTCGCAACCGGAGAGGCGGACATTTACCCCCGTCTTGGTCGCACGATGGAATGGGACACCGCCGCTGGCGACGCCGTTCTGCGCGGCGCGGGTGGCGCGATGGTGCGGTTCGACAACCACATGTCGTTCACCTACGGCAAGCCGATCTATGAAAACCCGTTTTTCATTGCCTACGCGCCCGGCGTTGAGTTGCAGCCGGCCTGATGTCGGTCGCGATCATCATCCCGGCGCGTTATGCGTCAACGCGCTACCCCGGCAAGCCGTTGGTGCCGCTTACCGGGGCCACGGGTCAGGCGCAAACCCTGATCGAACGCTCCTGGCGCGCCGCGATGGAGGTCAACGGCGTTGACCGAGTGGTTGTCGCGACAGATGACGACCGCATCAAAAGCGAGGCAGAGGGATTCGGGGCGGAGGTCGTAATGACCTCCCCGCAATGTGCGAACGGGACAGAACGATGCGCCGAGGCGCATGCCGTGATGGGCGGGGGGTACGACATTGTTGTCAATTTGCAAGGTGACGCCCCGCTGACACCGGCTTGGTTCATCGAAGATCTGGTGAAGGGTCTGAAAGCCGATTCTGACGCGATGGTGGCGACCCCGGTGCTGAAAACAGACGCTGAGGCCCTGAACGGGTTTATGCAAGACCGCCGCGAAGGCCGTGTTGGTGGGACCACAGCCGTTTTCGACCGCAACCGGCACGCGCTGTATTTTTCGAAAGAAGTGATTCCGTTCACGCCCAAAACATACTCTAACAATGACGAAACACCGGTTTTTCATCACGTAGGGGTGTACGCCTACCGGCCGAAACCGTTGGCGGATTACTCAACATGGACGTCCGGCCCATTGGAGACTCTGGAAGGCTTGGAGCAGCTGCGCTTTCTTGAGAATGGGCATTCTGTTCTGTGTGTAGAAGTCGATGCGCGGGATCGGCAGTTCTGGGAGCTGAACAACCCCGAAGACGTGCCGCGCCTTGAGGCGATGATGAAGGCCATGGGCGTGGCATGACCACGTCATCGGTCAGTGTCGTTGTTGTTAGTCGACACCGGCCAGAAGAGCTGCGGAAGTGCCTGCTGGCGCTGACATTTCAAACGCTCCCCATCTTTGAAGTCATCATAGTCGGGGATCCCGGCGTTGCAGACGTTGTTGCGCAGCTGGACCGCCCGATTGCGGTGCAACAGAGCCTGTTTGACGAAGCCAACATCTCGAAAGCCCGCAATATCGGGATCGCTATGGCGGCTGGAGACGTTGTCGCCTTCATTGATGATGATGCGGTGGCCGAACCGACCTGGCTTGAGCGTCTGATCGCGCCTTTTTCTGACACCGAGGTCGCCGCCGTGGGTGGTTTTGTGCGGGGCCGCAACGGGATCAGCTACCAATGGAAGGCCGAGGCGATTGGTCGGACTGGCGATTCCGAGCCGTTTGAGGTTCACCAGACCACCATCTTGGAAGGAACCGAATATCGCGCGATCAAGACCCAAGGCACCAACTGCGCCTTTCGGCGGGACGTGCTGATTGAACTGGGCGGGTTTGATGAAAACTACCACTTCTACATGGATGAAACCGACCTGAATATGCGGCTGGCCTATGCGGGAAAAATGACGGCAATTGTGCCGGATGCAGAAGTTCAGCACGGATATGCTGAAAGTGCGCGGCGCACACGGAACCGCGCGCCTCGCACGCTGTATGACATTGGCGCCAGCCGCGCCTATTTCTTGAAAAAACATGGTCAGGATTTGGCGAAACTCGATGTCGCGCGGGACCATCAACGCGTCCGCCTGCTGCGCCATATGGTGTATGGAGAGATTGAACCAAAAGACGTCGCGCGCCTGCTGCAAACTTTTGATGAGGGCGTCGAGAACGGGCTGAAAAGAGAGTCTATTACACCCCAATTCGACGAACCCGGCGCTTTTCAGAATTTCAGAACCCTTGGTGACGGCGATCATCAGGTGTTCTTTGGCCGGCGTCGCAACAAGGCCAAACTGTTTGAGTCGGCTCAGTCTCATAGCGGTGGCGCGACGGCGATGGTGTTTTCGCGGACCGGACTGTTCCACCGTCGCTGGTTTCACCGCGATGGGTTCTGGGTGCAGTCAGGTGGGCTCTATGGCAAGTCGGACCGTAGCGACAAGCTGCTGGCACGGTACACAACCCGGGCCCGTGCCGAGCGGGAATGTGCCGCCTTGGAGAAGACCCGCCCAATGGCTGACAAGCCGAAGAGACAATAAACGAAAATTTTACCGATTGTGTCCACTCTTGGGCCATTCCGCCACAAAAATTCCCCTTAGATTGTGCACTAGGTGACAGGCAGAAGGCGTTAAGCTAGTTACGAATAAAGATTGAGGCACCAATGAAACGTAAAGTCACAAAGGCTATCTTCCCCGTCGCAGGGCTTGGAACACGGTTCCTTCCGGCAACGAAGTCGATCCCAAAAGAGATCATGACCTTGGTCGATCGCCCCCTGATTCAATACGCCATTGACGAGGCCCGCGCGGCCGGGATCAAGGAATTCATCTTCGTGACCTCGCGCGGCAAAGGTGCGTTGGAAGACTATTTTGATCACGCGCCAGAGCTGGAAAGCTCCCTGCGCAAGAAGGGCAAAAAGGAACTTCTGAAGACGCTGAAGAACACAAACATGGACAGCGGCGCGATTGCCTATATCCGTCAGCACAAGGCGCTGGGTCTGGGTCACGCTGTTTGGTGCGCACGTCGGCTGATTGCGAATGAACCGTTCGCGGTGATTTTGCCGGACGATGTTATTGCGGCGGAAAAGCCGTGCCTGCAGCAGATGACCGAGGCCTATGCCGAAACCGGCGGCTGCATGGTCGCCGCGATGGAAGTCCCGCCTGAAAAAGCGCCATCCTACGGGGTGCTTGATGTCAAAGAAGACATGGGCTCGATGGTGTCGGTGCGCGGCATGGTGGAAAAACCCGCCCAGGACGAAGCGCCGTCGAATTTGGCCGTGATCGGCCGCTACATTCTGACGCCGCAAATTTTGCAGAACCTTCAAAAGATCAAGCAGGGCGCCGGCGGTGAAATCCAGCTGACCGACGCCATCGCCCAGGAGATCGAGGCGGACCGTGACGTCTATGGCTACCGCTTCCGCGGGCAACGGTTCGATTGCGGTTCCAAAGCGGGTTACTTGCAAGCGACCGTGTCCTTTGGACTGTCACGCCCGGAACTGCGCGGCGAATTCCAAGGCTACCTTGACGAGATGGCCGCGCTGCGAAACGCGGCTGAATAAGCTGGGGTTCGTGGGGGCATGAAAACGGTTCTGGTCAGCGGGGGCGCCGGATATATCGGCTCGCATGCGTGCAAAGTGCTGGCGCAGGCGGGCTTTACCCCTGTCACATATGACAACTTGTCGACCGGCTGGGCCCAGGCGGTCAAGTTCGGTCCTTTCGAGCAGGGCGACCTGCTGGACCGCGCCCGCCTGGACGAGGTGTTCGCCAAGCACAAACCTGTGGCCGTGATGCATTTCGCGGCGTTCAGCCAGGTTGGGGAATCCATGTCGGATCCCGGCCTGTACTGGCGTAACAACGTCCTTGGCTCGCTTAACCTGATCGAGGCGGCGGTGGCGGCTGACTGCAAGAATTTTGTTTTCTCGTCGACCTGCGCCACTTACGGCGAACAAGACGGCGTGGCGCTGACCGAAAGCAGTGACCAGATGCCCATCAACGCCTATGGGGCGTCCAAGCGGGCCATCGAAGACATTTTGCAGAACTTTGGCGAAAGCCACGGGCTGCACCACGTGATATTCCGCTACTTCAATGTGGCGGGTGCCGACCCTGACGGGGAGGTGGGCGAATACCACCAGCCCGAAACGCATCTGATCCCGCTGGTTTTGGACGCGATCGAAGGCAAACGTGACTCGCTGACCCTGCATGGGACCGATTACGATACGCCGGACGGGACCTGCATTCGCGACTATGTGCATGTGATGGATTTGATAGACGCCCATGTTTTGGGTCTGAATTGGTTGCTGGATGGCAAGGGGAACGCTGCGTTCAACCTTGGTACCGGCGCCGGTTTTTCGGTGCGCGAGGTTGTCGATAGCAGCCGCACGATCACCAATAAGGAAGTCCCGATAGTCGAAGGGCCGCGCAGGCCCGGGGACGCGACGAAACTTGTATCTGGAAGTGCTGCCGCACGTGACCAACTGGGGTGGGACCCGAAACGGTCAACGATGGAGGCAATGGTAACCGATGCTTGGCGCTGGCACCAAAACGGCCATTACGACCGCTAGGGATTTCCCGGCGATCATTGATGTCACGCGACTGACCAGCAGGGTCGGGCGCGGGCCCTATACGGGTGTCGATCGTGTCGAATTGGCCTATCTGGAATGGTGCCTTGCGACGGGGCCGGACCTGTTTGGCTTTGCCAAAGTGTCTGATGGCTATGTGCTGCTGGACCGCGAAGGGCTGACCGAATTTTACAAAAAGCTGACGGGCGAGGCCGCTTGGGGCAAGCGAGACCTCCGCGCGATTGTTGGGATCAAGACGCCCGCACCGCGCGGGGCGGCGGAGTCTGATCTAAGGCGGCTCGCCACCCGCAAGATGAACGATATTCTCGGGCCCTTTCGTCGGTTCGGTGTGACGGGGTGCAAATACCTCAACGTTGGCCATTCCAACCTGACCCGCGCTGTCCTTTGGGGCTTTGCAGAGGCCAGAATTGCGCCAGTGGTGTTCTTGCATGACGTAATCCCCATCGAATTCCCTCAGTTCCAACGGAAGGGGTCGCAAGACGCCTTTGCGATGAAGCTGGGCGCGATGAAGGACTACGCGAACCGGATTGTGACGAATTCGCAGGATTCGCTAACCAAAGCCACCAAGGCAATGGATGGTCGCTATTGGGGCATGTCATATGCGCATCTTGGAATTGATGTGCCGACGGTCGCTGACCATGTTTCAGGCAATGTTAGACCCTATTTTGTGACATTGGGAACGATTGAGCCTCGCAAGAACCATGCGCTTTTGCTGGAGGTTTGGCAGGATCTGATCGACACGCTGCCAGAGGATAAAGTCCCCGATCTACACATCATCGGCCAGCGTGGCTGGGAAAATATTGATGTGATCACAAAGCTGGACAGGCTGCGTGACCACCCGCGGATCCATGAAGATAACAACATGGATGATGATGAGTTGTGGCCATTGATTGCCGGCTCGCACGGGTTGTTGTTTCCCAGCTTTGCCGAGGGGTTCGGCCTGCCCTCGCTTGAGGCTGCTGCCTTAAACGTGCCGGTGATCTGTGGCGATCTTGCCATCCATCATGAATTGTTAGGGGACTACCCCGTTTACGCAAACGTAAATGACGGATACCTTTGGAAAAAAACAATAATTGAGCAGGCAGAGAAAAGGCTGGAAGACCTTCGGAACGCATCCGCAACCCGGATGCCGCCAATCCCCACTTGGAACGAGCACTTTGCCCGCGTTAACCACGCGGTCATGGGTCCGAACTAGCATGGTGGGCAGGGCTATTCAGTCAGGACAAACATGGGTGTCTTGAAATCATATCGCATGCGGCTGGAACGCCGCCGATGGAGGGCCCGCGCCTTCCGCAAAAGGCGTGAGCTGACCACAAAGCGCAATCGCACCCAGCAGATCGGCAAGAACGATATTTTGCTGTTTTGTACCCTGCGCAATGAACGGGTCCGGCTGCCGTATTTTCTGAAATACTACCGCGACCTTGGGGTCGATCATTTCTTCTTTGTCGACAATGGCTCAGACGATGGGACGGGCGAGTATCTCGCTGAACAAATGGATGTGTCGGTCTTTTACAGCGAAGAGGGCTACAAGCGGTCGCGATTTGGGGTTGATTGGCTGAACTGGCTGCAAATGCGATATGCGCATGGGCATTGGTCGCTTGTGGTCGATGTGGACGAGTTCTTCATCTACCCGTTCTGCGACACACGCCCGATCAGAGCGTTGACCGATTGGCTTGACGCGTCCTCGATCAAATCGTTTGGAACGATGTTGTTGGACATGTACCCCAAAGGGCCCATCGACAGCGCTAAATACGAAGAAGGGTCTGACCCGTTCGAAATCGCGCATTGGTTCGACAGCGGCAATTATTCGATCACCAAAAATTCGCGATACGGCAACCTGTGGATACAGGGCGGCCCCCGTGCGCGCGCCTTCTTCCCAGAAAATGCGGAACGCGCACCTGCGATGAACAAGATCCCTCTGGTGAAGTGGGACCGCGCCTATGCCTATGTCAGCTCGACCCATATGCTTCTGCCTCGCGGGCTGAATCTTGTGTATGACGAATGGGGTGGTGAAAAGACGTCGGGCTGTTTGCTGCACGCCAAGTTTCTGGACATATTCACCCAAAAATCTGCCGAGGAGCTGGAGCGCAAACAGCACTTCGCCAACAGCCACGAATACAAAGCCTATAACGAAGGCTTGGCCGTCAACCCCGACCTGTGGTGCCAGTGGTCCGAGAAATACATCAACTGGCGGCAGCTTGAGATTTTGGGCCTGATGTCGAAAGGGAACTGGGCATGAGCGTCGGTTTCGTCATGCTTGTCCACGAGGCGCTGGACCGCGCCGCGCAGACCGCGCGGCATTTCCACGACCACGACAAACCCGTTGTGATCCATGTCGACAAACGCGTGTCCGACGACGACTTCAGCTGGTTCCGTCAAAAGCTGAATGACTGCGAGAACATCCGGTTCTCCGAGCGCCATGCCTGTGAGTGGGGCAACTGGTCCATCGTGGGTGCGACACAAACCGCCTGCGAGGTGATGCTGGCAGACTTCGAAGACGTGCGGCACGTTTTTCTGTCCAGCGGGTCCTGTCTGCCGCTGCGCCCCCTGGACGAATTGCAGTCCTATCTTGACGAACGCCAACGCACCGACTTCATCGAATCCGTCACCACGGACGAAGTGGACTGGACCGTCGGCGGCCTTGACCAGGAACGCTTCACCCTGCGGTTCCCGTTCTCCTGGAAGAAGAACCGCCGCTTGTTTGATGGCTACGTCAACCTGCAGCGCCGCCTCAAATTTCAACGCAAGATCCCCGACGGTCTGACGCCGCATCTTGGGTCGCAGTGGTGGTGCCTGACGCGCCAAACCCTGTCGGCCATCCTGCAAGATCCGCGGCGGGAGGAATTCGACCGGTACTTCAAACGGGTGTGGATCCCTGATGAAAGCTACTTCCAGACCTTGGCCCGGCTGTATTCGACGCAGATCGAAAGCCGGTCGCTGACGCTGTCCAAGTTCGACTTTCAGGGCAAGCCTCACGTGTTCTACGACGACCACATCCAGCTGCTGCGGCGGTCGGATTGCTTTGTGGCCCGCAAGATTTGGCCGCAGGCGGAACGCCTGTATCGCGACTTCCTGACGCCCGCTGGCAGGGCGATGGTAAAGGTCGAACCCAACCCGTTGAAGATCGACAGGTTGTTCAGCCGCGCCACGGAACGGCGCACGCGGGGCAGGGCCGGCTTGTACATGCAGGGCCGCTTTCCCAACGATGGTTGGGAGAACGGAAAAACCGCCGGCCGCTATTCGGTGTTCGAAGGCTTCGATGATCTGTTTGAAGATTTTGACGCATGGCTTGCGCGCCGCACGGGCAACCGGGTTCATAAGCATCTGTTTGCGCAAGACCGTGTGCAGTTTGCAGGCGATGTGCCGGTCTACAACGGTGCGCTGCCCGACAGTGCGGCGCTGCGCGATTACAACCCGCGCAGCTTCATCACCAGCCTGACGTGGAACACCCGTGGGGAGCATCAATGCTTTATGTTTGGCCCGCGCGATGTTCAGGATGTGGGCTCCTTTTTGTCCGCTGATCGCAATGCGCAAATCTCGGTCATCACGGGGGCCTGGGCGATCCCGCTGTTCCATTCCAACCGCAATTTCGCCGACCTGCGTAAGGAAGCGGCGCAGCTGCAACGGACCGAGGCCGCGCATCTTGAGCTGCTGCGCAACGGCCAGACCAAGGCCCGCGTCAGCATCTGGAACCTTGCGGAATTCATCGAAGACCCGATGGAGAAACTGCAGCTCATTCTTGATGAGCTTGGCGGTGGCGCGCAGCGCCGTCTGACCGAGGTGCCGCAAATGGCAAACCTTGCCGGATTTGGCCAGTTCCTTCAAAATCTCAAGAATCAGGGCATGAGCCCGCATTTGATGGGCGACTTCCCGGTGGTCGAAGGGGAGCAGCGGCAAGAGGGCGGCCAACGCCCGTATTTGGTCAGGTAGATGAGTTTCGAGTATTTCGTCATTTTCGCAGAGATGCGGACCGGCTCCAATTTCCTCGAAGCCAGCCTCAACGAATTTGAAGACGTCCATTGCTACGGCGAAGTGTATAACCCGCATTTTGTTGGCCATCACAACAAGGACGAATTGTTCGGCATTGACCTCGCGCAGCGCGAAACCGCGCCGATTGCGCTGATTGAGCGGATCAAATCCAAGACCTCCGGGATTGGTGGGTTTCGGTTTTTCAATGACCATGACCCTCGGGTGATGGCGCATGTGCTGGCTGATCCGGCCTGCGCAAAAATCGTACTGACGCGCAACCCGCTGGACAGTTACGTGTCATGGAAAATTGCCGCGCAAACGGGTCAATGGAAACTGTCCGATGTCAAACAGCGGCGGTCTGCCAAGGTCACGTTTGAAGACGCGGAATTCCGGCGTCAACTCGACGACAAACGCGCCTTTCAGTTGGATATTCTGCAAGGACTGCAACGCGGCGGGCAAACCGCCTTTTACATCGCCTATGAAGACATTGGTGACGCGTCTGTATTGAACGGCATGGCGCGCTTTCTTGGGTCGCAGCACGAAATCGAAGGCGCCTCCAAGAAGACCAAGAAACAGAACCCAAGCGATTTGGAAGACAAGGTGTCCAACTATGAACAGATGGTCACCGCGCTGGCCTCTGTCGATCATTTTGGGTTGTCTGATACGCCAAATTTCGAACCGCGTCGGGGTCCGGGCGTTCCGGGCTTTTTCACGGCGGCGCACGCGCCGTTGCTATACATGCCAATGGCCTCCGGCCCGCACGCGCAGGTGTTGAACTGGCTCGCCGCCTTGGACGGTGTGACGGCTGAGGATCTGCCGACAGGGTTTTCTCAGAAGGACCTGAGGCTTTGGAAAAAAAGCCGTCCCGGCCATCGCGGCTTTAGCGTTCTGCGGCACCCGCTTGCCCGCGCCCATCACGTGTTTTGCACCTGTATTGTGCCCAAGGAAGACAATAATTTTCAGGACCCCCGGCGCATCTTGCGTAACAAATACGGTGTGTCGGTGCCCAAAGACGGTGATCTGACGGGCTACACTCAGGACGATCACAAAGTTGCTTTCGTCAATTTTCTGAAATTCCTGAAGGGCAATCTGGCGGGGCAAACAAGCGTCCGTATTGACGCGTCATGGGCGTCTCAGGCGTCGCTGTTGGAAGGGGCTTCATCCGTGGCCTTGCCGGACGTGTTGATCCGCGAAGATCAGGCGGCGCTTCAACTGTCGCGCATGGCCGAAGATTTGGGTTTGGACGCCCCCGCGTTTGAGGCCGCCACGGAAGATGCCCCCTTCACGCTGAAAGACATCTACGACCCGGAGCTGGAGAAACTCTGCTTCCAGACCTACCGCAAGGACTACATCAATTTTGGGTTTGCCGACTGGGCTTAAGCCGCTTCGCTGCTCTCAGCGCCGGTCAGGATGGTAAACAGGGTCGACGCGTCGTCATTGGCGCGCAGCTTGGCGCAGGTTTGTGACACGCGCAGTGTCCGCGACACCAAGGCCAGCGCTTTGAGATGCTCAACACCCGCATCGGTGGGGGCAAGCAAGCACAGGAACAGATCAACCGGTTGGCGATCCGCAGAATCGAAATCCACCGGCTTGTCGAGGCGCAGGAACAAAGCCACCACTTTGTCGATAGAATCGAGACGCGCATGAGGCAAAGCAACCCCTTGGCCCACACCTGTCGGGCCAAGGCTTTCGCGATCTTGAAGGGCTTCAAACACTTTTGCGGAAGACAGCTCGTAACAAGATTCCGCCATATCGGCGAGTTCCTGAAACAACCGCTTCTTGCTGGAAATGGAGCTGACGCTCCTAACAGCGCTGGGCTGAAGAATATTTCCTATTTGCATTTTCCGCTCTCAAAAAGTGCAGCCTTCTGGCTGTCAGTTTCCGTCCGAAGGATCGACCCAACCAATGTTGCCGTCCTCACGTCGATACACGACGTTGATCCTTTTCTCTCCCTCGTTGCGGAACACCAGCACTGGAGCTTCCGCCAATTCCATCTGCATAACGGCTTCACCAACTGAAAGCGAAGGAATTTTTGATTCCATCTCAGCCACGATAATCGGCTGCAGCGACTCGGGTTCGCTGTCTTCGGAGTCTTCCGTTGCGGCGAGGATATAGGAGGATGCGCCGGAAAGTTCAACCGGTTGTGATCGCTCCTTGTGGTGGTCCTTCAACCGGCGTTTGTAGCGACGCAACTGCTTGTCCATCTTCTCGGAACAGCTATCAAACGCGGCGTAAATCTCGGTTTCCTTGGCCTTGGCCTGGCTGGTCAGACCCGTGCTCAGATGCACGGTCGCCTCGCACATATATTCATGCGCATGTTTGGAGAAAACGACGGTCGCATCCGTAGGGCGCCCCGCATATTTTCCAAGCATTTCGGCCAGTTCGCTTTCTACATGGCCCTGCAGTGCTTCCCCGATGTCAATTTGCTTGCCGGTGACTTGATAGCGCATGGCGTCTCCTTCTTTAGGTGGCGGAATGGTCCCGCAGTGATGCGGGTCAGTCCTGACGATTTGGTTAAGTGATGACATGCGCCCGAAGCGTTGGGGCGGTTCCGCAGGGCCACATTGTGAGGCGTGACCAAAACCAAAGAGGTTTGCGATATCATCCCCGCCATTTGGCGTCACGGGGCAGGGGTCTGTCAACCGAGTCGTTGCCTACCGTCGCCGGTAACCCCATGTGAAATCGGCGGAATTGGGCGCAAAACCTCAGGAAATGCGGAAATTCTGGCCCAGATAAACCCTGCGCACATTTTCGTCCTTAACCACCTCGTCGGTGGTGCCGCTCATCAAAACATGGCCGTCATGCAGGATGTAGGCGCGGTCCACGATCTCCAGCGTTTCGCGCACGTTGTGGTCGGTAATCAGCACGCCGATGCCGCGTTTCTTCAGGTCCGCGACCAGCCCCCGGATCTCGCCCACGGCAATCGGGTCGACGCCGGCAAAGGGTTCGTCCAGCAGCAGATATTTCGGGTCGGCGGCCAGGCAACGCGCGATCTCCGCCCGCCGTCTTTCGCCGCCAGACAGCGACAGCGCGGGGGCGCGGCGCAGATGCCCGATGGAGAATTCGTTCAGCAGTTCTTCCAGCCGTTCGCGCCGCTTCACGCGGTTCTTCACCGAGATTTCCAAAATCGCCAGAATGTTGTCTTCGACGCTCAGGCCCCGGAAGATCGACATCTCTTGCGGCAGGTACCCGATGCCCATCTTGGCGCGGCGATACATCGGCAGCAGGGTCACGTCTTCGCCGTCGATGGTGACGGTGCCCGCTTCGGGGGTCACCAGTCCGGCGATGGAATAAAAGCAGGTGGTTTTGCCCGACCCGTTCGGCCCCAGCAAGGCCACCACTTCGCCCCGCGCCAATTCCAGGGCCACGTCCCGGATCACGGGGCGCTTCTTGTAGCTTTTGCGCAGCCCGATGATCTTCAGGCCCGATGAGCCGTCAGTCACCGTCAGGTCGGGGGACGGCGCCATCAGTTGCCGCCGGTTTGGAAAATGGTTTTGACGCGGCCGGACATGCGGCCTTTGCCGGTGGTCAGGTCCACGGTCAGTTTCTCGCCGGACAAGGCGTTGACGCCTTGCGTAAGAATCACGTCGCCGGTCATCACGATTTCGGCGCTGCTGACGGAATAGACCGCGTCGCGGGCTTCGGCCGCTTCGCCGCCGTTCACCAGTGTCACGCCGCCGGATGCGATCAGCTTGTCGATGTCACCGGAGGGCTGGCCGTTCACCACCGCGTATTGAACTTGGACGCGCGCGGCGCTCAGGCGCATTTCGCCTTGGCCAGCAACGACGTTGCCGATGAAGACGGCGGACCCGGTTGATTGGTCCACGGTCAATTCATCGGCAGTGATTTCAACCGGTAACGAGGCATCCTGCTGCAAACCCCCGAACGCAACGGTGGCCCCTTGGGCAAGCAGCGCGGTGCTGGTGCAGACCGCAAAAAAGATGCCCAACATGGGCCGTACTATGTGTCTCATGACACCCCCTAGTTCTGAGGTTGGTATATCAGCTTAACACCGCCCTTGAAAACAAGAACCTGCGCGCCGTTTGATCCTGTCAGTTCCATCTGCCCGGCTTCAAGGTCCCCGGCAGGCCCTCTGCCGATCACGCGGCCGGGCGAAACCAGCCCCGTTTCAGCCATATCTGCAACCAGAGCCTCGGTGTTCAGCTGGTACCCGGTCGAGGTGTTGATGCGCACACGACCGCGCAGGTCCAGCGTATCCTCATTGCCGTTGTATTCAGCGTTATCGGCCAGCACCATTATTTGCGTGCCAGTTGCCGTCTTTATGTCAGCCATCACATTTTTGGCCGATAGAAGTCGGGGGTCGCTCAGGTTGGGTTTGGCTGATTCCGCCGTAACAGAGACGGTCGAGCCATCGGACGTCACGCCCGAAAATTTTGGGGCCGCCAGACTTTGTTCGCGGGCGATTTCTTCTGCGCCTTCGTAAATGGGCAGCTGGCTGTCTATGTCGACGCTGCGCGAAAACAGGAACATTGTCGACAACAACCCAAGCGCCAGGATGGGCAGCAGAACTTTCGCAAACTGCACAAAGCGAGAATATGGGTTATTGGCAACTGCCATCTCAGACCACGCCCGCCCGCAGGCAATCGTGGATATGCAACAGACCCATTGGCGCGGTGGCCGTGCCGTTCTCGGTCACAAACAGACAGGTAATTTTTCGCTCATTCATGATGCTTACGGCGGCCTCAGCCAGTGAACCGGGTACGATGGTTTGCGGGGCGGGGGTCATAACGGTCTCGGCGGTTTGATCCAGCAGCCCATCCATGTGCCGACGCAAGTCACCATCAGTTATGATACCGGCAAGATTGCCATCCGCGTCTGTGACAGCCACAACGCCAAAGCCTTTTTGGCTGATTTCAAGCAGCGCCTCTGACATTGGCGTTTTCAGCTGAACCACGGGCAATGCGTCGCCCGAATGCATAAGGTCGCCAACCTTTGCCAGCTTCGCGCCAAGTTTGCCACCCGGGTGGAAGTCGCGGAAATTTTCAGGCGTGAATTTACGATGTTCCATCATCGCGATTGCCAAGGCGTCGCCAAGTGCAAGCGTCATGGTGGTCGATGTGGTCGGCACAATACCGGTGTCGCAGGCTTCCTCCGCCGGGGGTAGCAGCAGGGCGACATCGGCTTGCTTCATCAAGGTTGAATTTGCGCGGCTCGCGATCCCGATCAACGGAATGTTGAAGCGGCGGGTATAGGCAATGACATCCGCCAGCTCCGGCGTCTCGCCGGAATTGGACAGAACCAACGCCACATCCCCCTCGGCCATCATGCCAAGGTCACCGTGACTCGCCTCAGCCGGGTGGACGAAATGTGCGGGCGTACCAGTCGAGGCAAAGGTGGCCGCGATCTTGCGCGCGATGTGGCCCGATTTGCCCATGCCGCTGATGATTAACCGCCCCCTAGCGGCAAGCATCAATTCAACCGCGTCCGAGAACGCATCGTCCAGCGCGCCGCCCAAAAAGGTCAGTGCTTCGGCTTCGCGGGCAATCACGCGGCGGCCCGTGGCGAGAAACTTGTCTTTGCTCATGCGCTTCAACATGCCTCTTACTTAGTGTGCGAAGATATCAATGTCAGGCCAACCGGCCAAATCCAGCCGAGCGCGGGTCGGAAGAAAGTCAAAACAGGCTTGCGCCGTCTCCATTCTACCCTCGCGTTCCAGCATGATATTCAGCTTCGCGCGCAGCTCGTGCAGGTACAAAACATCTGACGCGGCATAATCCAGTTGCGCGTCCGACAATGTCTCCGCACCCCAGTCGCTGGATTGCTGCTGTTTCGAGATGTCTTTGTTCATCAACTCCTGCAACAGGTTCTTCAACCCGTGCCGGTCGGTGTAGGTGCGCACCAGCTTTGATGCGATCTTGGTGCAATAGACCGGCGCTGTGACCACGCCGAACGCGTTCAGCATCGCCGCAATATCGAAGCGGCCAAAGTGAAACAGCTTCAGCACGTTGGGGTCGGCCAGCATTTTGCACAGGTTTGGCGCCTCGGTCTGGCCCTTCTGGACCTGCACCATATGCGCGTTTCCGTCACCGCCCGACATTTGGATCACGCACAGGCGGTCCCGATGCGGGTTCAGCCCCATGGTTTCACAGTCGATGGCAACGGTTTTGCCAAGGTCCAAGCCGTCGGGAAGGTCGCCGATATAAAGATGATTTGCCACGTGCGTGTCCTGCTATTTGGTTAGGGCAGGGAATACGTGCTTTGAGCGCGTTTTTCAACAAAACCTGGGACCCCGCGTCGGCGGGTTAATATATCCCTAACAAAAATGGGAAAATCGTTTGGCTTCAATGCTTTAAGGTGGTCCGACGCATGCGTCGGATTTTAGTCCTTCCAGCGCGGCGCCAGATCTGTGTGGATATTCATAGCATCCAACCACCGCCCCACCTGATGGTTCACGAGGTCATCCAGCGAGTTGGTCTTCATATAAAAAGCCGGCATCGGCGGCGCGATCACCGCCCCCATCTCCGTGGCGGCGGTCATATTTTTGAGGTGCCCCAGATGCAGCGGGGTCTCCCGCACACCCAAGATCAGCGGCCGCCGCTCCTTGAGCGTCACATCAGCCGCCCGCGTCAAGAGACTGCTGCCGATCCCGTTCGCAATCTCAGCCAGGGTCTTCACACTGCAAGGGGCGATTATCATCCCATGCGCCCTGAAAGACCCCGAAGCGATCCCCGCCCCGATGTCCCCATTCGAATGCACATGATCCGCCAGCGACCGAACCATTTCCGCGGAGTGGTCCGTCTCAACCGCCAGCGTCTGCACCGCTGGCTTGGTCATTATCAGATGGGTTTCAACCGACAGGCCCTGCAACACCTCAAGAAGCCTGACCGCATAGGGCATCCCCGACGCGCCCGACAGGCCAACAATGATCCGACAGGGTACGTTGTTACCGCCATTTATTTCTTGGGTCCGCTGCTGCGAGGAGGTGGAAATATTACTGTGTGTATACATTGCAAAAGGCCTTCGAAAAGTAGCGTGATTGAATTGACATTTTCTGTTACAAGCTATCTAGGTTACCTAAGGTAAAGACCAAACCAATTTGCATCGATGGTTAGTTGGTAGCATCAAATTTAGCTCGTTTGTTTCGTTGCTTCATAATTCTATTGGCGTCGAGGCCAATATACACATGATAATTTGTGCTATTTTTTTAGCAAATTTATAGGGACGAATAGAATGATTAAGGTACTTTTGATAGATGACGATGTAGAGCTCGCCGAGCTTATGCGCGACGTTCTGACAAACTATAGTATCGAATTACATGCGGTTCACACGCCCAGTGAGGGGTTTGAAGCGCTTGAAAATAATAAATACGACCTTGTTTTGCTGGATGTGATGCTTCCGCAACTCAATGGGCTGCAGATGTGTAGTAAGATTCGCTACAGCAATTCCTCTTATAAAGACGTTTCGATTATCATCCTTACCGCGCGCACTGAACTGACGGATATGGTCGTTGGTCTAGAAACTGGTGCCGACGACTACGTTAAGAAGCCCTTTGAGCCTCGAGAACTGGTCGCGAGAATTAATGCGATTCTACGCCGAACCAAAACTCCTGAAGCAACTTCGGCACCAAGCACGACTTCCGCTTCACCTGCGCCCACCGCAACTCAAGGCCGCAGCGGCCTTTGCGTGGAAGTGGTGTTGGAGGGAGACGTCTTACAGATCGAAACGCAGCGCGCTCAAGTTTTGGTAAATGGCGAGAAGCTGGTTATCACATCAATGGAGTTTGAATTGATAGCGGCCTTGGCGCAAAGACCTGGCGAAATTCTAAACCGGGATGATCTTCTGGACGAGGTGCATGGCACCAGTGTGATCTACACGCGAAGTATTGATGCATTGATTTACCGCTTGAGGACCAAAATCAAGGAAGCGGGTGCTTCACAAGACTTCATTCGGACCGTGCGCGGCCGTGGATATTCCCTTGTTGGCCAAGTCAATAACCCCACAAACGCTTGAGCCTGCGCTCAAAACGCTGAGCTTTGAAGTCCGCACATCCTTGGCGACTGTCAAAGATCTGGGCGCGCTATTGGCAATGCGTGCGTCATCATCTGTGAATGGAATTTCGCGAAGTGAGCTCTCTTTTCGCAAGACGGAACTGAAGAGGCCTTTCATCGCTGTAGATAATGACCTGCTGCCTTGCTCAGTCTCGCATGTGCCAGGTCTTGTCGTGGCGGTTGCTGGGCCGTTGGGGGTCAATGTCGGAATAGATGCAGAACGACTAAGTCGCTTTGAGCGTATGGATGAGAGGATGGTCGATGAAATTCTTTCGCCGAGGGAACGTGAGCAGCAGTGCGATTGGACCGCAGAGACTTTGTTGCATGCATGGAGCCAGAAAGAGGCTTTTGTGAAAGCTATGGGGACAGGGTTCAAGGCCCGGCCAAATACGTATGAGGTGTCGCATCTGAATCTCGATGAAATTCACGACATGGGTGCAGGACGATTCTGGCGTTGCCGACAGTATCCTGCATGCGACGACTACTGGATCACACTTGGTGTTCTGGCTGATAATCAAGATGTGTTAGAAAACTGGACACATACCCATCAGAAGATTGATGAAGCGGAATTTTTGTGACGCAATATCACAAAACGCCATAAATGAAGCGCATGCTGTTTTATATCGAATGATATGTGGGGCCATATCTTTTGAAACCGTGTCAGCCTAAATTGGATTCGCGGACAAGGCTCCGTTCCAATTAATAACCAGAGCAATTACCATGCCCCGTCTTTCCTTCTTTCTTTGTCTTGTGCCTTTGGTGCTTTTCGGCGCGATCGGCGGCTTTTTCTACGCATATTCCGTTTCCGTCATGCTGGGACTGAACAACCTTGCCGACAGCGCTGCGATTCAAGCCATGCAGGAATTGAACCGTGGAACCAGAAACGGGGTCTTCCTGGTAACGTTCCTGTTCACACCGATCGTCGCTGCAATATGCGGGGTGACCCTATTTTTCAAAGGTAACAAGGCAACGGGTGGGTTTTTGTTGGCGGCAGCTGGGATATATTTTGTCGGATCGTTTTTGCCGACCGTGAGCATAAGTGTCCCGATGAATCACGAAATTGAAGCATTGAATGCGGCCACGTTATCTGCCGCAGAGGCCGCGAAAGTCTGGGCAGAATACAGTGCCAATTGGACGTTCTGGAATACCGTCCGTGCGTCCATGGCGCTGATTGGATTGGGCCTGACTGGGTCCGCAATATATGTCCTCAATCGCAGCCCAGCACCTGCCGTCACCGTGGCCTGATACCAACCCAGGCCGCGGCCCAAAGGTCGCTTGAGGCGCATCAGCCGCCGAGTGTGTTTAGTCATGCACTCGGCGGCTTTTTTTGTTTGTTGGGCCGATTCCTAATTGTGAGAGACAAAAAAATCTCAGTCATAAAGCAGCGTTCATTTGTGACATTCGATCATCTTATAGCGTTGAAATACCATCCTTTGTTGTTTGTTTTTGAGAGGTCCTCATCGCTACGTTCGGAGCAAGATAACCAACTTGAGCCATAAGGAATGGACACGTGAACAGTATTTCAACCCAAAGGTCTTTTCAGCCCGACAGCCAGTTTCAGCCTGTAGATCTGACAAAGGCCGGCGCGCCTGCTGTACGGTTTAACAACATCAAGAAGACCTACACGATGGATCGTGTTGAAGTGGATGCGCTGGCCGACGTGTCGGGCTCGATAGCGCGCCAAGAGACAACATTCATCACCGGACCTTCGGGAAGTGGCAAGTCGACTTTGCTCAACATCATGGGTCTGATTGACCAGCCTACGTCTGGCGAGTTGTTCATCCTTGATGAAGATGTGTCGCGCCTTAGCGACAAAGCCGCAGCGGATTTCAGATCTGAACATATCGGATTTATCTTTCAGTCTTTTAACCTGATCCCGGTTCTGACTGTCGGCGAGAATGTAGAGTTCCCGCTGTTGCGTCGCGTAAAGTCTGCATCCGAACGCCGCGAAAAAGCGGAGCAGTATCTGGATTCAGTGGGCCTGGCCGATTTGATCGACCGCCGACCCGGCGAGATCTCTGGTGGTCAACGCCAGCGCGTTGCAATTGCCCGTGCGCTGGTGACCGAGCCGACACTCATCATTGCAGATGAACCGACAGCAAATCTCGACTCCAAAACATCGCTCGAGATCATCGCGTTGCTCGACCACATGAAATCGGAATTCGACACCTCTGTGGTGATTTGTACCCACGACACCAGCCTGATTACCGCAGGCAGTGCCACGATCAACATTATCGACGGCCATACGGCTTAGGAGCAGAAAAATGATCTGGAAAATTGCATTTAGAAATCTCACCAAAAACGCCAGACGGTCTGTGACTACGGCTATGGCAATTGGCATTGGCGGCTTCGCCGCGCTGCTGTTTGGCGGCTTTGTGACATCGATTTGGTTCGGAGTTCAAACCTCGATGATCCAAGAGCAGGGCAACCTGCAAATCTATCGCCAGGGCTACCTGGAATTTGGCGCCGCCAATCCTGACGACTACACAATTCAAGGCTGGGATGAAGTTGCCGCCTTGTTGGCGAGCGACCCTGTTTTGAACCAGCAGCTGGCGGTGATAACGCCGCGCATTGACTTGGCTGGTGTGGCAGGCAACGCTCAGACCGGCAATTCCAAGACCTTTATCGGGTCTGGTGTGGTGCCTTCCCAGATTGACGAGATGCACAAGTGGGACGGCTGGTCTATTGGCCAAGTATCCCCCGCTTCCGGCCTAACCGATCAAGTCCTTGATGGTGTTGTCATTGGTATCGGCATGGCTCGCATGATGGGTATGTGCGGTCCGTTGAACGTCGCTGATTGTCAGGACCGGCCAGTCGATGAGGATGCGCTGACCGAAGTCGAAACCGATTTTACGTCTTTGGTTAACGATGAAGCTGAGATCACTGATCTTCGCGAAGGCAGCGTGGAGCGCCCACAGCTGAACTTGATGGCGGCGACATCATCCGGCGTCCCAAACATCGCCCGGGTAGGTATCGAGGCCGCACGCCCGCAAGCCATTCGTGCCATCGACAACGCTTATGTCATGATGCATTTCGAACAAGCACGTGGCCTGCTGTATGGCGACAGCCAAGAGGCCACAACGCTGATGCTTCAGGTGGCCAACCCCGACCAGGTGGACGCAACCAAAGACCGTATCCAAGAGGTGCTTGACCGCGCCGGGCTGGATCTGAAGGTCTTCCACTTCACTGAAGTTGACCCGACCTTCAACCGCATCTTCGGCATGTTCACCTTCATGTTCATCGTGGTGTCCATCGTCCTGTCGATCGTGATTGTCTTCACGATTGTGAACACGGTCTCGATGAACGTCATGGAGCGCGTCAAAGAGATTGGGACAATCCGTGCTCTGGGCTTCCGCAAAGGTTTTGTGCGGGCCCTGTTCCTGACGGAGAGCGCGCTGATTGGGTTGTTTGGAGCGCTGATTGCGCTGAGCGCAGCGGTGGTCATCGCCAACATCGTAAATTCCGCCGGCGTGCAGTGGACGCCACCTTCCAACGCAACCCCCCTGACGGTTCAGTTGATGGTTCTAGACAACCCGCTCTTTGCTGCAAGCGTGGTCGGTTTGCTGATCCTCATCTCCGTCGTCGCCTCGGTGATGCCTACTTTCAAGGCTGCCCGCCTGAACATCGTCGAAAGCCTGCAACGCGCATAACCGCGCAACCCAAGAAATATGAACCTGAAAGGAACATAAAATGGAACTTCAACGTCGTGAATTTACTCAGCTCATGTTTGGTGGCGCAGCCGCCGCTGGCCTGACGAGCTTCGGCCTCCCCGTCTTCGCCGCTGGTAGCGCGAGCAACATCTTGTCGAAAGCGGATGCCATTCGGAACCCGCAGACTTCGTTTGCTGTCGATGTCACCCTGTCTGCCTACGAGCGTGGTAAGCTGAAAGATCAGACGAAGGTGACGACTTACTCGCGTGCCGCTGGTCGCCAATTCCAGACATTGGTCCACATCAATGCGCCAAGCGCAGATCGCGGCAAGATCCTGCTGCGCAACGGGAACATCCTGTGGCTCTATGATCCGGCATCTAAAGCGTCGGTTCGCATCTCGCCGCGCCAGCGCCTTCTGGGTAACGCGTCGAACGGTGATGTTGTCAGCTCCAATTTGGTCGGTGACTATAGCGCGAGCCTTCAGGGTCAGGAGACCATCGCTGACGGTGACAAGAAGAACCGCGCCTGCCACAAACTGCACCTGAAAGCTGCCGCGAAATCTGCGCCATATAGTGCCGTCGATTTCTGGGTAGATGCCAGCAACAACGCCCCAATCAAAGGCAAGTACTTCACCAAGAGCGGCAAGCTCATCAAGGTGGCTTGGTACCGTAAGTGGAAAAACCAAATGGGCGCCCGCCGTCCCACCGAAGTGGTGATCGCCGATGGCTTCGACCCGAATAAGGTCACCGTCATGACCATGGGCAACTTCCGGTCCAAGAAACTTCCTCAATCCTGGTTCAGCAAAGAATGGCTGCCCAACTTCAAAGCATAAGAAGGAACTCGTGCGATGAAAGATCTTCTGACGTATTCGGCCGCTACGGCCATCGGCGTATTTGGCCTGCCAGCCTTTGCGCAAGACTTTGACCTTCCGCCGGATTTGATCCCTGCGGCGGAGGAGAGTGTTTTTTCCCAAGAGGACACTGTCGAAGCGCCCGATACGTCGGAAGTGCGGACGCGTAGCGCCACATTGGAAACTGAATTCCGAGCGTTTCGTACTGAAGAGTTGGCGGGTGGCAACACCTCAGGGGTACGCGCCTCCGCTCATTATTTCGGGACGTATGCACTGAGTGATCGTGCCAGCCTGCTTTTCAATCTGCGAGGTCGGCTGGACCGATTTGAGGGGACGTCTTTTGACTTTGGGAACAACGTGAACCTAGACGTTCAGGAACTTGCTCTCAGCTATACCATATCGCCCCAGACGACATTGCAATTTGGGCGCATCAATATCCGCAACGGGGTTGCAGTTGGCTTCAACCCAACTGACTGGTTTAAGGATAACAGCCTTGTCACTGCGGATAGCGCGGCCCCTTCTGATCGCCGTCGTGAGCGGTTGGGTGTCCTGGCGATTACCGGGACTGCAACCGTTGGTAACACGTTGCTGCAGTTTGGCTATCGGCCCGAAGTCAGCGCAAGTGCGGGGTCGGTCGTCACCGATCAGGACTCTATTGGTCTTGGGCTGGACCGCACAAACCCGACCGATGCTTTTTTCATCAAGGCGACTCCTCAATTCGGCGGCAACCTGTCTGTTACCGGCAATATCTTGCTGGATGATGGCGATCCGGGCTTGGGCTTTGAGGTCAGCGGCACAATCGGGGATAACTTGGTTCTGTACGGTGAAGTATTTGGACAAAAGCGACTTTCAATTGCATCCGAGGCTCTTGCTGGCGGGTTAGGATCTGCGGCTTTTCAGCAAGGCATCGGCGTGAGCAGCACCAAGGACTGGGAAGTGCAAGCAGCATTGGGATTGAACTGGGCGTTGCCACAATCGTTTGTGGGGTCCAGGGATATTTCCGTCGCGTTTGAGTACCACCTGAACACCGCAGGGCTGACAAGCAATCAGATTGACGTTTTGGCTGGAGCTACCGGCGCAGACGGCGCGGCAGCGGGTGCGATCTATGGGACAGCTTCGCGCAGGCAGGAACCACTGGCACGAAATCAGCTTTTTACACGCGTGGCATGGACTGACTTTTGGGGGGACAGTGACCTGTCTGTTCTTGGGTTCTACGTCCCAGCCGATGACAGTGGGTTGGCGCAAATTTCGGTGGATGTGCCGATTGGCCAGAATGCCACCATGAACTTGCGCGGCATTTCAACATTTGGCGACAGCACATCTGTTTACGGGGCGAACCCCGTTAAGCGAACCCTCCAAATGGGACTGACATACGTATTCTAACAAGTTCAATTCTTTTGGCTTGAGGTTTTCATAACAGGACGACGACTTTGCACGTTTTAATACTTGATGATGATGAGGAACTAGGCGAGCTGATGCAGCCGATACTTGCCCAATATGGCATGGACCTTAAACTTGCCTTCACCCCATCCAGCGCTTTTGAGCAGCTTGAAGCAGAGACCTTCGACGTTCTCTTGCTTGATATGATGTTGCCAGAACTGGACGGCATGGCCGTCTGCCACAAAATCCGTGGCAGTGGCGCGGCATATAGCCAGATCCCGATTGTCGCCTTGACGGCCCGAGCCGAATTGACGGACCGGATCGTGGCTTTAGAAAGTGGCATTGATGACTTCGTCGCCAAGCCCGTTGAGATGCGCGAATTGGTTGCGCGCCTGAACGCGGTTATGCGTCGCCGTAGGGCTGACGCAGCTGAGCGACTGCAAGGTGAAGTTGACGGGAGCTCCAGCACTTCGCTTGAACTGTCGGAAGCCCATATGTCCGCAAGCTTCGGTGGACATGTTGTGAACTTGACCGAACTTGAAATGCAGATCGTAAAGGCCTTGGCAGATGCCAATGGTGTGATCGTCAGCAGGGCAGAAATTCTGGAGAGGATTGGCTATGCCGAACACAACGATCCGGCTATGATCGACACGATAATTTATAGGGTCCGCCAAAAGTTCCGAGACCAGGGCTTGCAGACAGATTTCATCAAGACACTGCGCAGCCAAGGCTACCGCATCGAAACAAGGAATTAAGATCGTGGGCTTTGTGGAACGCGCCGGGCTTTGGATACGGACCCGATCCGTCTTTAGCTTTTTGCTGGCGGCGACATTGATGTCGACTACGTTGCTGAGCATTGTACTTGTGCTGTCGTTGCAGCGCGTCGCTGATGAGCATCCCCGTCGGTATCTTGCACGCGCATTGTTTGACGCGTTTTCCCAAAGTGCGATGAACCCTGATAGCGAAGTTACTGTCATTGGCGGCGCGCCAATGATTTTGATGTCGCCGGACGAGGCGAGCGCTTCGGAATTTGCGACTCTGTATAAGGCAGCCGCGAATGACAAAGATGGTATTGCGATTAGTAGGTTGGGGGACCGCTATGCTGCGGTTTCAGTGCGCGGTGACAAGGTAGCTATTCTGCCGGAGTTTGGCCAACCCATCTCGGCCTTTGCTTTGATGTTGGTTGGGATCGTAATCTTCGCGATCTGCGCGACCATTACTGTGATCTATCTTTTGATGCGTCGTTTGACGTTGCCTTTCACGGAGCTGACGACCGGTATCACCAGAGTTGAGGACGGCGATCTGGACTACCAGATCCCGTTGGACCGAACCTTCGGCGAATACCGAAAGTTTGCCGAGGGCTTCAACACGATGGTTGCTGAGTTGCAGCGGATCCACGAAAGCCGCCGCCATATGTTGTTGGCGTTACCCCATGAAATCCTCACACCTCTGTCCCGGCTGAAGGTGCGTAAGGACATGGTAGATAATGCCAAGCTTCGCGACCAGATCAGTGGGGACATTACCGTAGTTGAAGAAATTCTTTCGTCGATTCTGGCTGCTGAAAAACGCAGCTCCGGTCAGGCCCAGGCAGAGTTTGTAGATATTGAACCTTACGCTGCCGAGCAGGTAGAACAGCTTCTTAATCAAGGGGTCGATATTTCGATCAGCAATGACACGGGCATGGATACCGCATATTTCGATCCATTCCTAACCAGCGTCTTGTTGAAGAACTTCGTCTCAAACGCTGTGCGTTACGGCAAAGGTAACCCGATCGCCGTCAGGTTCTCCGCCGTAGAAGGAGAAGCCTGCGATATGCGCATTTCGGTCAAAGACCAAGGCGTCGGAATCGCGCCGGAACAGTTACAATATTTGATGGAGCCTTTCTGGCGCGCAGATGAGTCGCGCGGTCGCGCTTCTGGTGGGTACGGACTTGGGCTGTATCTTTGTAAGACAATTGCCACTGGTCTTGATGGCCGGATTGACGTCGAAAGCACGCTAGATGTCGGCACCGAGATTAGCGTGATATTGCCACAGGCGCTTTGCACGACCTTAGAGGATGTTTCAAAATGACACCGAATACATTGGCAGAAACCGAATTTTTTGATTTTTCTGATCCGGCCCTGGATCTGTTCGCGGCCCGTGCGCTGAAGTCCGGTAGTACTGACAAACGCACTCAAGCGGTCGAGCTGTTTTATGCGGTTCGCGATGGGCTGTTTTATGAAATATACAACGCGGACTTTGGCCGTGATGATCTGACTGCGAGCGCAATCATAAGTAAGGGCTCCGGTTTGTGTATTCACAAATCAATTGTCTACACGGCATTGCTACGCAAGATGGGTATTCCCGCCAAGTTGTGGATTACGGATGTAAAGAATCATTTGTGCTCACCACAATTAGCTAAACTCATGGGGAGCAACGTTTTTCATTTCCATGTGTTGGTGTCCCTCCAGCTGGATGGCAAATGGATTAAGGCCACACCAGTGTTCAATGCGCGCCTCTGTCAGCTCTATAAGATGACGCCGCTAGAGTTTGATGGCATCGAGGACTGCGTTCACCACGCCTATGATACAAAGGGCAACAGCTACATGGAGATCACCCATGAGCATGGTGAATATACTGATCTTCCCTACGAGATGCTGCTTGAGGGTTTACATCAAAAGCACGGAAAGATGTTCGAGACAGAAACGAAATTTAGATCGGGTTCGTTAGTGGCAGACGCCGTCTAATTACTGCCAAATTATTCTTTCGTTGAGGCCGCCTTCGAATCAGAAGGTGGCCTTTTTTGATGCTTTCTCTGCCTTTGTGTGAGTGACCTTCGGGAAGTAACAACTGTTTGTGATCTAATACTAATTAAGATTTTGAAGCACGTGACTTTCTCGTCAGAGATAATTCGTTAAACAATATTTTGTGAAGTTCGAAATTCTTTTCGCACAAAACACCAAACTATCCACAAATTAGCTGTCCTATAGTGAATTCACACCAGAAGACGCAGCGTCAATTAGCTGCAGAATCTGGCCCAGGATAACATTAAGAGAGCTAAGAAAATGATCATCAATTCCATTGACAACATCCAAGACACCGACCGCGATGTATCGTGGGGCAACGGCAAAAGCCGCCGTCTTCTGATTGAAAAGGATCAGATGGGTTATTCCCTGACTGATACGATTATTGATGAAGGCACGTCTTCACTGCTGGAATATAAAAACCACCTTGAGGCCTGCTATTGCATCGAAGGCGACGGCGAAGTTGTCGACGAACAAACCGGCGAAACGCACCGCATTACGCCTGGCACAATGTACGCATTGGACAAACACGATAAGCATTGGCTGAAGGCCAACAAAACCCTTCGCTTGGTATGTGTCTTCAACCCGCCCCTCAAAGGCCACGAAGTTCATTCCCTGACCGGAGACAGCTCGGCTTATTGAGCCGAACCCTCTTCCTCCCTTCTGTCTCCCCGACTAACCAAAGGTTGTATCTGTCATGAAAGACAGCGTCATAGTTTCAGCGGCATGCGCGGACGTCGCGCCAGGTGGTCCTCTCCCTGCCACCGGGCAGACTGCAGGTGCAACCTTTGGTTCTTTTAACGTCAATTTCTTGGATCATTCCGAGTTTGAAACGCACAGAAAGGCCGAGCGTGGACGGCACACGAAAGTGTCCTACCGGCTTTGCCAAATGGTTGACCGCCTGCTTGCAGATGCCGGCCTAACCAGAGATCAAATTTCCGGCCCAAGCACAGCGCTTATTTCGGGCTCAAACTACGGCTGTTCGCAGGTTTTCGAAATGCATCGCCGCCTTCGTAAGCATGGACCACGCGGCATTGATGCTGTCCGGTTCGCGCAAGCGACACATAACTACCCAGTGTCTGCCTGCGCCATTGAATACGGCTTGATGGGCCCGTGCCTGGCGGTGGTCAGTACCGAGACCGCTGGCATGGATGCGCTACACTGTGCTTACGACTGGATCACTGATGAGCGGTGCGACCGCGCTATCGTTGTGGGCTTTGAAGATTTTTCTTCCCCGACCGGTGAACATGTCTGCGCCCGAGCGAAGGACGCGCCCGCCGGGCATGCGGTGAGTGAGGCCATGGTGATGGTGATGCTGGAACGCCAATCGACGGCCCAGGCCCGAGGGGCCGCAGATGGCAAACCCGTCATCACGGGCATAACAACCACCTACAGCGGCGCTGATGCCGCAGAAGCAGAACGTGTCCGCAGCAAAATCGCTGGCGACGCGCTTGATACTGACAAAATTTCTTCCCTGACCACGCACCGCATGGGGCAACGCGCGGTTGGGACAAAAGATACGGATTACCTTGGTGCCGGCGGACTGCTGGAGATTGCACACCTGTTGAACAGCCCAAATAAGGGCCAACAAGGACAGCAACATTGGCAAGTCGGCGCCCTTTCGCAAGGCGGTAGCGGCGTGATGGCCGGCATCAAGGTAACTCAATTGGAACCAGCTCTATGACCCGTTCAGTTGTTGTTACCGGTATGGGTGTTGTGACGCGCAACGTCATAGGCACCCGCGCATTTGACCAGTTGTTGGCTGATGGCAGCCCGGCACCTGGCAGACCGTCTCAGTTTGATTCTGGCCGCTTTAGGGCGAAGAATGCCTACGCCACTGACCCTTCCGCAGCGAACACAGCGTTGCGAGAGGCGCTGCTGCGCAAAGGTAAAGATTTAGGTCTTGGAAACGTCACTGAGACCGACATGAATTGCGCAGGCTACGGTTTGCTTGCCGCGATAGAAGCTGTTGAGCAGGCTGGGCTAACGCCAGAGATGCTCAAATCGGCAGGATGCTCGATTGCCACAACCAGTGGTGGGATGATGGACCGCTATACTGACGCCCTTGATGAGGGCGACCATAGCGCGCAATTTCAAGAGCTTGTCACCCCCGGCAGTGCCGCGCTTGTGCTGCGCCGCATCTTTGGGTTGCACGGTCCGCTCAGCAGCTTCTCTTGCGCCTGCGCTAGCAGTTTGGGCGCGGTGTCCTACGCATTTATGCGGGTCCGAAACGGTGATGCGCCGGTAATGCTTGTTGGTGGCAATGACCGCATCCGCGAGGCCGACTTTGCAGGGTTTAATGCTTTGCGCGCCATGGACCGCGACAGATGCAGGCCGTTTGATGTCGATCGGCGTGGGATGATTATCGGCGACGGTGGCGCAATTTTGGTCATCGAAGACGAGGAGCATGCGCGCGCACGCGGTGCTGTGCCCCTTGCGAGAATGGCAAGCGTCGCCTTGTCGACAGACTCTCATCACATCACCTGCCCAAAACCTGATGGGCTATCACGGGCGATGGAGCAGGCGTTGGAACGCGCAGAGATGAAGCCAGATGTGGTTGGCTATGTGAACTGCCATGGCACCGGCACCCAGATCAACGACGAGGCAGAGGCCATCGCGCTTGAAGCTGTGTTTGGTGGCGGTGCCACTCGACCCATCGTGAGTTCAACCAAAGGCACAACCGGCCACTTGTTGGGCAGCGCTGGCGCTATCGAAGCCATCGCCACAGTTTTGGCTTTGCGCGCGGGCGAGGCCCCCAAAATGACCTCGACGATCAACCCCGAAGACATCCCGTTCACCTTGCCCGTCGAGGGAGAGGACCGAACGATCCGCACAAATGTCGCCATGAGCAACTCGCTTGGATTTGGTGGCCTCAATGGGAGCCTGATTTTTCAGCTCCCTGAAACTGGAGATTTCTGATGCGTACGATACGCAATCTGTCCCGTGCCAATGACAACGGCAGCTACCGGACCGAATTAGTTGAAACATTGGCTGAAGCCCTGGATCAATGGGGGCCCCTTTTGAACGAGGGCTGGCAGGCCGACGATCAGGCATCTGTGTTTGGCAAGAACCGCTGGCAAGCAATGGTCGACGCCGGACTGACTGGACTGACGACTTCGGAAGAGCTTGGTGGATTAGAGCTGACAGTCTCGGAGCTGACGGATGTCTTGGTTCATCTCGGCTATGTCTGCGAGGACTCTGGTCTAGGCTTTTCGTTGGCCACACATCTTTGCAGCACATGCATCCCAATTCAAAAATTTGGAAGTGATGCGTTGAAGGATGATCTGCTTCCGAAATTGACGGTGGCCGAAGTGGTGGGCGCACATGCAATCACGGAACCAGACAGTGGTTCAGACGCGTTTGCGATGGGAACCAAAGCCGTCAAAGATGGTGATGAGTACATCCTGTCCGGCGAGAAATGTTACATCTCCAATGCGCCCATCGCAGATGTTTGCGTAGTCTATGCTCGAACCCATCCGGAGAAGGGCGCGCTTGGTGGGTTCTCTGCTTTTGTGGTCGATTGCGACACCAAAGGGTTCACAATTGGTAAAGCCCGCAAAAAGATGGGGCTTCGCACCGCACCGATGGCGGATCTCTATTTTGATGACGTTCGCGTGCCAGCCAGCCGTCTGATTGGCCGAGAGGGGCAAGGCTTCTCGATTTTGGATTTTGTCATGAAATGGGAAATCCTTTGTGTCTTCGCGCTGCAAGTTGGCGAGATGCGTCGGCAATTAGATCGCTGCATTTCGTTTGCAAAAACGCGCCAACAATTCGGGGCGGCGATTGGCAGCTATCAGGCGATTTCACATCGCGTCAGCGATATGCATATCCGGCTTGAAAATGCGCGCAATTGGTTGAGCCGCGCGGTCACCGCCATGGACGGTGGTGGTCAAGCGTCGCTGGAAATTGCGTCTGCCAAACTGGCAATTTCAGAAGCCAATGTCGCCAATTCCATGGATGCGATCACGCTGCATGGCGGCGCTGGCTACATGATTGAGACCGGGATCGAGAGCCATCTGCGCAACGCCATGGGGGGGCTGATCTACTCAGGCAGCTCAGACATTCAAAAGAACCGCATTTCCGCAATGCTAGGCCTGTAAAACGAGGTATTTGAGATGTTACTGCAAACAAATTTCCAAATTTCCAAGACCCGCGCTTTCTATGAATTGCTGCGCGAAGAGATGCTGAAAACCCCTGACGCTGAAGTTGGGACGATGACCGAAAAGGCCAACTTTGCGGAGATATTGGATCTGGCGGAAATCATTTGTGCCGAGTTTCCAGAGGTCAGCAGCGACCGTGATGAAACAATTGCGATCTGTGCCGAAAAAAGCCCCAAGACGGTTGCCGCTATATTGGGTGCGTTGTCGGGAGGTATCGCTTATGCGCCACTTGATCCCACCCACCCCGACACCCGATTGACCAACATTTTGGATGATCTTGGGCCGGCTGTTCTGGTTGTTGATGACAGCACACGTGGTCGCTTTGAGGTATGGGCCCGTCGGAGCGGCACACGTTTGTTGACGCTATCGGAGTTGCCTGACCGTGTTCCGGAGCGAGTGGTAGCCTCGGGCGCTAGGCAATCCTTGGCCGCGGTGTTGCACACATCGGGGTCGACGGGAAAACCGAAACGGGTTTTGATCGAAGCGCCTGCGCTTGATGCGTTTCAAGGCTGGATCGTAGACGAAATCAGCATTGATATTGACGACTGTATTTTAAGCCATGCGCCCTTTGCGTTTGACCTGTCATTCCTTGATCTGTTTGCATCTTTAGCGGGTGGGGCCTGCATCGCATTGGCTGACACGAGGACGGCGCGCAACGGACCAAAGCTTGTTCACATGATGCAGGAACAGAACGTTACCGTTTGGCATTCCGCACCATCCGCGTTGAAGTTGGTCGCCGAGGCTGCACGGGACATAACGCTGCCACAGGTACGCTGTGTGCTATTTGCTGGCGAACCGATGCCTGGACGTTTGTTGCGCCAGCTCATGGGCATTTTCCCTAATGCCCGTTTCATTAACATCTACGGATGCACCGAGACCAACGATACATTCTTCTACGATGTGCCACGGCTGGACACACCTGACCCGCTGCCTTTGGGGCGCAAATTACCTTATGTAGACTTCATTCTTATGGACCGGACGGAGCAGCCGGTAGAGGGTGAAGGCGAGGGTGAGCTGTGGGTACGCTGCCCGACCATGATGCGGGGCTACAGCGACCAAGAACTTACCGCAAAAGCCACCGGGTGGCGCGACGGAATAGGCTACTACCGGACCGGAGATATGGTCCGCCGTGATGACAAAGGCGTTGTCCATTTTGTCGGCCGAAACGACACCATCGTGAAACTCAGCGGCGTGCGTATTGATCTCAATGAAATCGAGGCCAATCTACAGGCCCATCCGCTTGTGGACGAGGCTGCGGCCTATGTCGACAAATCCGGTGAGACGGCGGTGCTGAATGCATTCGTCTCCAGCAAATCTGATGAGCTGAACAGCATTGATCTGCGGCTTTATCTGATGAAACGGCTGCCGACCGCAGCCATCCCACGTAAATTTATGATTTCCATTCAGGAGGTGCCGAAAAACTCTAACGGGAAGGCATGCAGACGCATGCTGGAACAACAACTCGTCGACACCCATCCCTAACAAATACCTTACAGGAGAATACTCATGTCTTACCCATCCCTGCGATCTTTCATCTCTGAGGAATTCGCACCCGACATCGCGCCCGAAAACCTTTCCGCCGATCTGGATCTGATCGAAACAGGCATTGTTGACAGCCTTGGCGTGCTCAAGCTGATCGCATTCCTTGAAGGGGAATTCGATTTGAACATCACCCCCGACGAATTGGACGCTGATTTGTATCGCTCGATCGACCTGATCGAAACGATGATTACCAGCAAACAGATGAAAGTTGCCGTCTAATCAGACGGGATCAAACCACAGAAAGGAGCGAAGGCCATGAAACCTGACCAAGCCGCCGCGGCAGTGATCGCGGGTAACCCACCGTCCGAAGAGGACATGGTCGCTTACTGGGAGGTCACCGATTCCGGCCTTCGCCCCAAAGCAGAAACCATCGCTGTGTTGGCAGCCTTGTCAGCAAGTAGCAGCAATGTGGAGATGATGCGCAGCTTCGTGCGCTTCATTCGCAATGCCTATCCGCCGGTGCCCATCGAGGGTTCTCCCCAGGCCGTCAATATCGTTGGCACCGGCGGTGGCAGATCGACGTTTAACATCTCCACCACGGCGGCCTTTGTTGTGGCCGCTGCAGGAGGACGGGTTCTGAAGTCGGGCTCGTCCGCCTACTCCAGCTCGGTGGGGTCTGGCGATATTCTGAATGCTCTTGGACTGGCCGGATCCCCCGAGGATACCTTTACCGAAGATATGCTGGGACAGACCGGTCTGGCATTTGCTTCAGCGACGCGTTACGCGCCGATCTGCAAAAGATTGGCGATCTCTGCGATCCCGCTAAATTTCAAGATTATTGGTCGTTTTGTTAACGCACTTGGCCCGATGATCTGCCCGTATGAGGTACGGGGCAGCGTTGTAGGAACATCGACGCTTGGGCTGTTCGATCAGATACATCAGATCGCTGGAAGTCTTGGCATCAGGTCTTTGATGGTTCACTCTGAGGAGGGTGTAGACGAGTTGCTGAGTGTTGGAACCAACCGCTTCGTTTGGTCGGATAGCACTGAACCGCATGCCCTCCACCCAACTGATCTGGGTCTTGAAGGCGGAGACATAAATGCTCTCGTCGGTGGTGACCTGAAAGTTAACCTCGAGATTATGAAAGACATCCTACGCGGCAAGGGCGAGAAGACCTGCACGCAGACAGTCGCGCTGAATGCAGGCGCCGCCTTGTATGTCGGTGGTTATGCCAACAACCTCCAAAATGGGACGGACATGGCATTGGAATGTCTTGCCGATGGCGCGCCATACGCAAAACTTGAGCAGGTGCAGGCCTTTGCCAAGGGCGGAATTCGGCAACTGGAAACTGCTGCATGAGCCATCGATTTCTGAAGGCCTTGGCAGAGTCATCTTGCCCTCTGATCGCAGAGATAAAACCAAACTCACCAAAAGTCGGGCCGCTATTGGCGGCCCGTTCTGTTGAGTCGGTTGCGTATGATTACTTGAAAGCGGGTGCCCCATGTCTGTCAGTGACGACCGGAGCTTGGCACAGTGGTAATCTTGGAATGATCGCCCAGATGGCCGGGACGGGGCTGCCTGTGCTGCGCAAAGATTTTATCACCTCCAGACGCCATCTTGCTGATACTCGAGAGGCCGGCGCATCCGCTGCGCTTTTGACGTGTGCGTTGCTGAGGAAAGCCGACGTTTGCCGTTTGGCAGAGGATGCGCTGTCGATGGGATTAACCCCCTTCGTCGAGGCTGCATCAGCCGCAGAATTGGACGGATTAAAGTTGCCCGATGGGGCTGTGTTGGCTATCAATAACAAAGATATTTGCAGCAAAGAAATAGATGACGGCGGCATAGAATTTGGAAAGACTCTTTTTGCGGCTGCACGGTCTACACATGACGGTTTGTTGATTAGCGCAAGCGGGCTTTTGGTCCCTAATGATGTGCAGAAGGCGAAGGATATTGGGTTTGATGGATTTCTCGTCGGAACCGCGCTGCTATCCGGACCGGCAGACCCATATACCACCACGCGCCAGTTTCTACAGGCCGCCGAAAACAGGATTGAGCCAGCACTATGACTTTCATATCTACCTCCCCGCCCGTTGGCGGCGAAACAATCGGTGTCTTCGGCGTCAAGTCCCGGCAAGGGTCAACACTTATTCGGTCGCTGACCTGGAGGGGCTATCAACCTGTCCCCGCTATCGACGAGCAGGAGGTCATAAACCTCTTCGAGCATGCGATGATTTCCGCTTTGATTATCACTGACAGTGTTCCGTTGTCCGTAGTACATGATCTGTGTCGATCCATTCGGATCACCAACGCGATGACACCGATCGTCGTCTTGCTTGACCCAAGCAATCGCGACAAAGCCGTCAGCATTTTGGATGGTGGCGCGGACCACTACGCTGTGCAGCCAGCATCTATCGACGAAATACTGCACGAACTGCGCGCCGTATCACGGAGCGCGAGATCGAAGCAGTATTCCAGATTTGCGGACTAGCTACGCTAGGTTATGCCAAATTAGCTTTGCTGTCGGCACGAGTTTCTCTTTTTGAGTGATGGCTATCGCCGCCAATGCAATGACTGTCGCCATTGCGAAATACGGCAGCCTTTCGGATCCAAGGTTTCCCAACCCAAGTGCGAAGAGAGATGCCGCCACTTGGCCAGCGTACAGGGCGGAAGCGATAAAGCCTGCGATGATATTGGCGGTTTGAGGTTGCCCATTGGCCATTATCGCCTTGACGGTCATCGGCAGTATTGCACCCAACGACATGCCGACCAAGACGGATGCCAGCAAGATAGCAAACACAGATGATGCAAGCCCCAGCTCCAGCAGTCCCAAAACGCCTAGAAAAATTGCAACGACTGTGATCGAGCCTGTGCCGGCTTTTTCGACCATGCTTCCGATATTCAGAGATACGACACCGCTCACGAGAGTTGCGCACGCAATCGCTAGACCAGACAACGCGGGCATATCCGACATAATCGCCATAAAGGGAACCTGGGTTGGAATGAGGTAAAATGCGGTCATTGCAAGAGCGACTGTTAGCAGAGGAATCTGTATGTCGCGCCAAAGGACCTTCGATTGATGTTCGGGTAAATCAGTATTCTGCACTGGCGGTTGCCATTCCAAAGCAGCTGCAAAATAGGCCACCGGCAAGGTCAGCGCATAAAGCGAAAATGGAAACCGCCATCCCAATTGGGACAGAAGCCCGCCCAACAAAACAAAGACAACGCCGCCAAATGTATTTATCGCAGCCTGTCGGGAGATCACCAATCCACGGGTTGGCCCTTGGAACAAGGCTGTAATGGCCGCTGTCGCAAAGCAAAGCGTAGCCGCAGTTGAGATACCCAGGCCGATCCGCGTAGCGATCAGCAATCCAAAACCGTTTGTTAATCCGCCTGCGACGCCAAAAAATCCCATTGCGATCAATGACACGACAAATCCCAGGCGCTGATCTACCTGCCCGGTCATTTTGCCGATCCACGGGCCGGTCAGCATTATCAGTACTGCGGGCATCACCAGTGCAATTCGGCCCCAAATGGAGCCATCCGATGCGCCGGAAAAGGCTGTTTCGATGGCTGGGATTGTTGGTGCAATTGCGGCTCCGCTCATCACAGCGCAGGCGCTCGCCGCCCAGATAACGGTACGGCGAGACGGCGCAAAGGCTGGAAAGCTGCGCATTTCATCAAGTAAGGTCATGCTGCCTTTGACCTGCTGACAGTGGTTTCCAGAAGGCGCGATACGGCCAAATCGGCGGAGGTTAGGCAGCCCTCCATTGTGTGACCCTCAAGATAATCCCCAGCAATCTCCAAACCGGAGATCGTTTCCACACTGCGCAAGAGGTCCCTTTTGAGTTCAGTAAAGTGCGGCGCATACCCACAAATCCCGCCGGGGTGGCGCGCTATATGCACTTCTTGGCGCTTCGCGTTTATCGGCATGCGCTCAGAGAAAGTTTCCTCGGCAATACGAACCAGCTCGTGATCTGGCTCGTCCAAAATGTCACGTGCGGCTTTACCTGACAACGTGTAGCGCACGTGGTTCGGTGTATGAAGACGGTTTGCGGAGCAATGACCTAAGGGCGAACCCGGCTCAAACATGATTGAATGTACGCCCTCTTTGAAAACCGGCGCATCGTAGACAACGTTAACCATAGCGAGGGGGAAGTACCGGATGCCTTCAATCGCGACGCGCCCATACGCCGGCAGGTCGATAAGACGTTTGAAGACATGTGCAGGCACAGTTGAAATAACGCGATCTGTCGCGACGAGCCGGGACCCATTCTTATCCTTCAGCTCTAGCCCAGCGACGCATCCATTGTTGGTCAGAATCCGGTTCACCCGCGATCCGAAACGAATGTCCTTGCCAGCAGCAAGGTTGTCATGGATCTGGCCAATGCCGCCTGCGATAGCGTGGTGCGATCCCTTCCCGAAGCCGGACGCGAAGAGCATCAGAAGCGATGGATACAACTCCGACGGCTCTGCCCCGCCCATGATGATCGAGAACAGCCTTAGCGGCCCCTCAGAGAGCTTCTTGGTAAAGTGGTTGTCGATCGTGGTGTGATCCCAAATCTTCTCGACCTGTTCGATGAGGCCGGACGTATAATTCAGCTTGTCGGCATTCTGACGCGCGTAGGTCAAAAAGTTGCGCAGCTGCAGCGCGCCTCGCGTTCCGATGGCTGTTGCCAACCTAAGATCGCCCGCCAACGTCTTGCTTTTCTGTAGGGCAACAAGCGTGTCGTTCATCACGATATGGAACCCGGGATGTTGGTCTTCAAACTCCGTTAGGTTGAACTCTTCCAGCAACGCATTGAATCTGGGCCAGGCACTGGAGAAATTCTTGCCGCCAATCTCAAACGAGTGTTCGCCGGACTTGATGCAGGCAGCGCGGCCGCCAACGTGGTCACCGACCTCGTGAATGATGCTTGGGATGCCTTGCTTTGCAAGAGTATGCGCGGCACCCAGACCGGAGATGCCGGCGCCAATGATGTGGACTGGTTCCATTTCAAATATTCCTTAGGCGGGTTGTGGAGTTGTAGATTTGGATTTCGGTTTGGTTTCGACTTGCGCGGTACGGATGCTGCATTTGGCAAACAGCCGCTCGCCAGATCTCAGCCAAGCGCTTCGCGCCAACCTGTTTTTTCCGGTGCGCACAAATTCGCGGGCACCATCAATCGACACACCATCTTGCATGTCAAAAATTGGGCTGGTCTGCTCGAAAGAGACGCCTGTAAGAATGTCGCGGATACGCTTGTCGCCATCTTGGTTGGCATTCAGATACCGTTGAATCTGCATGAAGGACTCAAGCAGATAGAGCGGATGCACCGTCTCAGCTGAATCGGAAAACACGCACTCTGGCGCCATCGGAAGGAGTTGTGCGCTTATCTTGTCATCGGTCATGACGGGCGATGTGATTAAGACATTCTCGGCCCGTTTCTTGTTTATCGCGCGCCCGGCGCAAGGCACTAGGTCGTGGCTCTGGCTGGTCGGTAGAAAAGGAGAAAGAGGATTTGCGTCTGTTGAGTGCTCGCTACTGGTCAACGCCACACGAATGGATGCTCTGGCAATGTTGTCTTGAATGACTTCAATGGTTGAAACGACGGTATCGATTCCCTGCTCAACGATTGAGTGAAGAAAGATTTCCTTGTCGAAGAACGTGTACTGTTTGAAGTCAGCGACAATAGAGCTGACAAAGCAACTTTCAGTGGCCTCAGATTGCGCCGCCTGAACAGCCCCTTCCAGCAATAGCAGTCCCGGCACGTGGTCCAATGGATGATCGAAAAAGAACGGATGGGTTTTGTCTACGACCAAGCGAGACACACCAGGTTTGTCGCGCCGACAATGCCGCAGCACCATGTTAAGTGGACGCATCCGACGATCGAGTGCGCTCATCTTTGTGTCTCCCGGTTTAGGCTGGCAATAAAGCGCGTTGCAGCTGCCGCTGGATCTTTGCCATTCATCACGGCCTGTTCGATCACTCCGGAAACGGCGCTGCCTACGATTGCGATGTCGCAACCACTTTGGAATGCTTTACGCACATCAGCAGGGGTCTTCAGGCCGAAACCAATCGCAATTGGCAGGTCGGTTTTGCTCCGAAGTGCGGCGATTTGGCAGGATAGGTCAGGGGCCTGTGTTGATCCGCCCGAGCGCCCGTAAGTCGATACCAAATAGATAAACGAGGATGCCTGATCCAAAACCTTCTGGCGTGTTTGCGGCGTCGCGTTTGCATAGATTGTTCCCACAGTCGGCAAACACCCTCGCGCCGCGTTGTGAAAATTGTGTACCAGTGTGGGGGGCAGACCATGTGGCAGAATTCCGGCGAACCCCGCGTCCCTGGCCAACTTGCAGACGGTTTCAAACCCATGCGGGCGAAGCGTGTAGCTTGAGTCAGCCAAAAGTACGATTTTCAGATAGTCGGTAAATTCGGATGCCATATCGATGACGGCCTCCAAGGTTGCGCCATGCGCCAAAGCCCGCTTATGCGCCTTGATTAGGGTCTCGCCGTCTGTGAAGGCGTTTTCAAAGGGCACACACAGTTCAACCATACCGACGCCAAGTTCGACGCAGTTTTGCAGTATCTTACGTGTGTCTTCCAAAGTCGGGTCACCCGCCATTAGGAGAGGACATAGGCTCCGCCCGTCGACCAATTTGTCGCTTTCAAATTGAAGCGTGGCAGCAAAATCTAGCATAGTGTTCATATCGTAGCCTGTTGAAATAAGTTGGTTGGGGAGGAAGCGATCACGAGCAGACGCGCCGCTTTTCGAGTAATTTCGCCGCCATTGAGGCGGGCCGCTGAGTCGACATCCACGGCTTCGATGCCGCTTCCTTCGGATAAGTCGCAGATACGATCTGCCGTCAGGCCGCCAGCGAGCCAGATGCGGGCGCCGTCTAATCGTTTGGTCCAGCTAGTGACCATTTTTTGACCGAGGCTCACGCCGCTACTTCCGATACTTTGGCTATCGCCAAAACGGTCGATCAGAAAAATGTCGCACCCATTTTTGTGATAAGCGTCAATCATCCGTTCGATGGGGCTGACGCCTTCATCGTTCACGTGAACTGTCTTAATCACAGTCACGCCTTTATCTTTTAGGAATGAAATATCTCGCGGTGAATTAAACCCATGCAATTGTACATGGCGAACGTCAGTATTTTTCAGCAAAGACCATAAGTCATCCATGGGGCGCTTTACGCAAACCGCAATTGGCGTAATCTTGTCGCAGCGCTCTGCGAGTTCCATGAACTTTGCATCTGAAAGGTTACGGGGGTGACCGTCTATACCAGTCCAAAGACCAGCATATTTAGCGCCTTCTTGGCTCAGAATGTCTAATTCTTCGCTATTTGTGATGCCGCAAATTTTCAAATCCATGTCGCCGTCCAATCAGAGTCGTCCTTAACTCATCAAACTTTAGGCGAATGCGGCGTTACATAGTGTTGAATATTGGATCGAGTTATTTCCGAACAACACAGATCATCAACACCATAAACATAAAATGAAGCGTATTTGACTAGTCTGACGACCAAGTTTCAGATTTCATGGGAAAATAGTCGATTTCCTCATATTTTCGGCGTTTACGAAATATTTACGCTTCATCATAAAACGTCAAATAAGCCCTGATCCAAATTATTTTGTGGGAAAACTTCAGGCAAAACCATCAAACGCTTTTTTGTTTTTGACGTTACGTCGGTCAAGTTGGCGGTGGGATAATTTACTCCATTCCATTGTTTTTTGAACCGAAGGACACGACCAATGATTTCTATCTCCAAGACCTCTCTCGTTGCTCTTGCAACTGCTGCTCTAGTCAGTGCCGCTGGTATGGCGACTGCTGATACTAAAGCGCCAATTCTTGAGCAAGCGACGCCGACTTCTCCTTTAATGACGGACTGCCATGAAATAATGAAAGGCGTGCAGAACCGCTACAATGGCTATGACAGCTGGCGCATTGTGCATATGAAAATCACCGATGAAACCGGTGCAATTAAAACGCGTCGCATCGCCGCCGCGCACAAAAACTACGGTATCAACCGCCGCCTGCGCTCGTTGGTCTTTGATCCTGCCGAGCTGCAAGATATCGAATCCTATGTCCGTGACAGCTTCGAGCCGTCTGTGCCCGACAAAGTTTGGGTTTACCTGCCATCCGCCGAAAAAGTTATCGACGTGAAATCCGAAGATCTCAGCCAACGTCTTTATGGCTCCGATCTTGCGGTTGGCGAGATGCTGATCCGCCAGGCGGCAGACTACGACTGCAAATTGCTCGGCACTGGCGAGTTTAACGGCTACCCGGTCTACAAACTTTATGTGAACCCAAAGACGGAAGACGAAGTGATCCGCTTGGGTCTGCGTGACGGCGAATTGTGGGCCGACACAGAAACCTTCATGCCGATCTATTCCAGCTTCAATGCCGATGCGCCGAATGAACAGCGGGTTCTGGAAACGCTTGACCTGCGTTGGGTCGATGGTGTGTTCGCGCCTGCTCGCTATCGCGTATCGACCATCAAAGAAGGTCGTGTTGTTTCCTTCTCTGATTTTGAGACCGAGGGCGAGCATTTCAACATCGGCTTGCCAGATTCCTGGTTCGAAATCGACGACCTCGGATCGACAACATCCGAATTCCGCAATTTCCGTAGCGAACCGGCTGCTGGAAACTAATCCACGTAGCCAAAAAGTGCAGGCGCGGGGACCCTCCCACTCCGCGCCTGACATAATCTTTTTTCTTCAGGAGCCTGATCCATGCCCGCCCTTTCATTCGTCGAAAGCCTCATGACGCGCTTTCTTCAGACTATTTATTCCCACAGAATTAAAGCATTCATTGTGCTTTTGCTGGTCTTTGTCGGCTATGTCGGCGCAAACATTCCCAATCTACAAAAAGACGGTCGGGTTGAAGCATTCATGCATGAATCTGATCCCGCCCTGAGCACCTATTACGACATGCGGCGCGAGTTTGGCCAAGACAACCGCTTGGTTGTTGCCGTGGCTGCCGACAATGTCTTCTCAACCGAATTTCTGACCAAGTTCTCCCGGATGCATCGCGAGCTTGCGGACAATGTGCCGTATGTGTCGGAAATCTTCAGCCCATATAACATCCCCTTTATCGAGCATGAAAATGGCGGCGTGTATCTGGAAGAGCTCGTCCGCAACATGCTGGCGCGCGGTCGCAATCCGGAAGAATTGCGCGAACGGATCATGGCAACCCCGCTTTATAAAAACTTCATCATCTCCGAAGACGGCAAAACAGCTGCAGTTGTGATCGAGCCTTACCGCTACGCACCTGCTGCCGCAGACTGCGTTCCTGATCCGTCAACCGGCGTGACATGCCCCGTTGTATTCACGCCGTTGGAAGATCGTGAACTGCTGGGTGGGCCGCATTACGCGGAAATGACCGCCGCTGCGCATGACATTGTCGCGCGTTACAAAGGCGAAGGGTACGATGTCTATATCGCTGGCGCCCCTGTGCTCAGCACCGAGATTGTGAAGATGATGGAAGGCGACATGCCGAAATTTACGCTGGCATGCGTCATCCTGACGGTTCTGGCTATGTTGGCTTTGCATCGCAGCTTCTTGATCGCGATCGGCGCGTTCCTGTCTTTTGTCATGGCGATTTTCTCGACATTGGCGACAATCTCTTTGACCGGGGTGGCCATGACGCCGCCAACTCAACTTCTGATCCCGATGACTCTGGTGGTGGGGCTTTGTACCTATATCCACTTCATTGCCACCGTGCTGAAAACGCGTGCGGCTGAGAAGGACGGTTTGGTTGCTCTGAAAAACGCGGTCAAAAAAGCGAACACTCCAATCATGTTCACTGCTCTGACAACCGCGGGTGGTCTTGTTGGTCTGGCGGCTGCTCCGCTTGCGCCGATTACTGCGCTGGGTCTGTTTGGCACAGTGTCGGTTGGCATATCTTACCTATTGGCGATGGTTTGGGGCACACTTGTCTTCCGTACCTTGCCTGAACGCTATCTTGACCGTCAGACAGAGAAAGCTGGTTTTGTTGCAACAACGATGCGCAAAGCTGCTTTGGTAAGTGCACGGGCGCCTCGTTCGACACTGGCTGTCTGTGGGGGCGTCGTTCTGGCGGCGGCTCTGGGCATTTTCCAGCTGAGCTACTCCCACAACTCACTGTTGTGGTTGCCTGAGGACAACGGAGCGCGGCAGTCGACCGAATTTATCGACGCCAACTTCCAAGGCACCGTGAACCTTGAGATGGTCATCACGCCAACCGAAGGTACCGACTTCCGCGACGAGACACTGCTGAAAGCTGTCGAGAAAACTGCACGCGACTCTTATGCCGCTGTAGACATCCCGATTGGCCGTCACACCAGCATCATCTCCTTCGTCGAAGAAACCAACCAAGCCATCAACGATGGTGATCCGGCGGCGCTGACCCTGCCCGGCCAAGAAGAGATCTGGGACCAGATCCTGCTTCTGGAAGGCCAAGGTATCGACGACATGAAGCGTTATGTAAGCATGGACTACAGCTCTGGCCGCGTGTCTTTCCAGACACCTTGGTTAGAAGCGAAACTCTATGCGGACGTGATCTCCACAATCGAGACTGGCTTTGAAACCGCCCTTGGCGATACAGCAACCGTCGAAAGCACTGGCCTGATCGCCTTGCTTGCCAAAACCTCCAAGAAGGTTCTGGACAGCATGACCATCAGCTACGGCCTGGCGCTTGCTTTGGTGACGCTGATGATGTCTGTGGCGCTGCGGTCTGCGGGCTTGGGTCTTGTCAGCATGATCCCTAACGTGGCCCCGTTTGTGGTCCTGCTGGGCTTGATGGGCTACCTTGCCATCCCACTGGACACCTTCACTGTTCTGATCGGTGGCATCATCACCGGCCTGATCGTCGATGACACGCTGCACTTCTTCTACAACGTGCGTCAGCGTCTCAGCGCAGGTGAAGAGATGGAAAGCGCAATCGGCAACGCCATGAGCGATATTGGCCGGGCACTTTTCACGACGACGCTTGTTGTGATGCTGGGCTTCACAGTGTTCACGATGTCTTCGATGTCCAACATCCAGAGCTTCGGCTTGTTGATGGCATCGGGTGCTGTGCTGGCGCTGTTGTCGGAGGTGTTTATCGGACCTGCGGTTCTGATGCTCTACGCTCAGTTCAAAGAAGCCAAGCGCGCACCGCGCATCTCGGCAACGGCTAATGTCCCAGCCGAATAAGCCAACCGTCAACGCCGCGACTGACATGGTCGCGGCGTTGGACAGTCTAAGGACCTGCCCTGTGGACGCGGGGCAGTTCTTTGTCAAAGGCCCCATGACACCCGATGAGGCTGCTAGAGATTTTGTCCATCACCACGCGGGAATGCCGGCAACGCCCCGCGGTGGACCTGAGCCTGCGGTGATCTATCGCCAGCAGAACACGGCCGACCTTCTGTTTGGTCTGTATGGTGAGGACAGCCGGATCAAAGCGTGGTTGCCCGGACTTGCAGATGGTTCCGTTGCTGAGGCTGCCAAGACGTTTGCCCCAATCGCGCCGGCTGGCACCGAAAGCGACCATCAGTTTACTGACACTCCCGACATCACAACCCTCCCAATCCCCAAGATTACGGCACGAGATGCAGGTCGCTATATCACCATGGGCTTTGTGATGGCAGGCGGTAATGGGAATGATCTGGCGCTGTCTGCACACCGCATGCTGGTGCTTGGCCCTGATCTCCTTGGGATCTCCATGTTGACCAGCCGCCACCTTCGACACATAGCGCAACGTGCTTGGAAATCCGGAAGGTCGTTGCCGATCTCGATCAACATTGGCGTGCCGCCTGCTGTTGCAATCGCTTCCGCTACTGGAACCGCTCATTTGCCAGATGGCTTCGACAAGCTGTCCCTAGCAGGCGCATTGGCGCAAAGCCCGATAGCCGTGTCGCAATCGCCGGATGGGGGTTGCCCGTATTTGACCAACAGCGCCTTTGCGCTCCATGGGTCGCTCTTGGAATTCACGTCGGAGGAAGCGCTTGCCGGCGCAACACCAGACGTCACCATGCCGGAATTTTTGGGTTACGACGGCCATGCTGGCCCGCCGCTGCAATTGATCCGGGTCAGCGCAATGTCTCAGCGGCCAGATGTCCCGTTTCAAGCCGTGGTTGGCCCCGGTCGGGAGCAATCAGCGATCTTGGGGCTGGGTGGTGCGCTGTCGATCGCCTTGGCGCTGCGGGAACAGATCAAGTGTATTGACGACGTGCGCTTTTCCCATGCTGGCGGTGGGATGCTGACCTTGTTTGTGGCGTTGAACAAAACTGATGGGGTTGATCTTGAGGCCCTGACCCGTCGCATGATCGACATCTGCCCGTTTACCAAAATGATCATTTTTGTGGATGATGATGTCGACCTCTCGTCTGAGGAAGATGTGTTTTGGGCAATGAGCACGCGGTCAAATCTTGCCCAAGACTGCCATTCGATCAAAGGATTCTCGCCAATGAAAATGGATCCGTCACAGGGCGAGGCTTGGGGCATTGCAAAAGGATACACACAAACGCGATGCTATGTTGATGCGACGGTTCCAGTGGAATGTACGCATATCACGCGCCGCAGCTTCTCGACGCAGGCGGAAAACCCGAAAACACGAGCCAGCCGTCTCAGTCGTATTCTCAACGGTTTAGGGAATTTGGTGCCCAGGAGAGGACTCGAACCTCCACGTCCATACGGACACTAGCACCTGAAGCTAGCGCGTCTACCATTCCGCCACCTGGGCAGGTGTCGTGAGCGCGGTGATTAAGGGGGGAGGGTGCGGCTGTCAATGTGAATCCGCTCCGATTTGTCGCTGAAATCAAACTTGTCTGTACGGGGGCAGGCCGCTAAACCCATATTCAGCCAATCTAAAGGGGTTTCCCATGTCCAAGCTCGCAACTGTTTACGGCGGATCAGGTTTTGTCGGTCGCTACATTGTGCGCCGTCTGGCCAAAGAAGGTTGGCGCGTGCGCGTCGCCGTGCGCCGCCCGAACGAGGCGCTTTTCGTGAAGCCTTATGGCGTCGTCGGGCAGGTCGAGCCGGTATTCTGCAATATCCGAGACGATGCTTCCGTGCGTCAGGTCATGGAGGGTGCTGAAGCCGTCGTCAATTGCGTGGGCACGTTCGACAAAGGTGGCAAGAATAATTTCGATGCGGTTCAAGATGAAGGCGCGGAACGCATTGGGCGTATCGCAAATGAGCTTGGTGTGGATCGCCTCGTTCATCTGTCCGCCATCGGTGCAGATGTGGATAGCCCGACACTTTATGGGCAATCGAAAGGCCGGGGCGAAGAAGGCATCTTGAAGCATTTCCCAACCGCGACGATCCTGCGGCCCTCGGTGGTTTTCGGGCCCGAGGATGAATTCTTCAACCGCTTCGCTGGCATGACGCGCATGGGCCCTGTTTTGCCGGTGATCGGTGCTGATACCAAGTTTCAGCCGGTTTATGTCGATGACGTGGCGCAGGCTGCAATCGCAGGCGTGAATGGCGCGACTGGTACTTATGAGCTGGGCGGCCCTGATGTGAATACGTTCCGCGAGCTGATGAATGAGATGCTCGCTGTGATCCGCCGCCGCCGCTTGGTTTTGAATGTGCCGTTCTTCGTGGGTGGCATCATGGGCTGGTCTTTTGACCTGCTTAGCCTTCTTTCGGGTGGTCTTATCAAAGGTCCGGTGACCCGTGACCAAGTGACCAGCTTGCGGTCCGATGTGGTGGTATCTGATGACGAAAAAGGGCTTGAGGATTTAGGTATTGCAGCGACCTCGATGGAGGCCGTTCTGCCGTCTTATCTGTGGCGCTTTCGTCCTTCAGGACAATACGATGCCATCAAGGAATCGGCAAAGAACCTGCGTGCAGACTAGCTGTAGGCGTAGACCAGCAGAACAATTCCAAGAATGACGCGGTAGATCACGTAGGGCGTAAAGCTTACGGATTTGAGCAACCGCATCATCAGTGTCAGAGCAAACAATGCGGCTATGAATGATAGCGCGGCGGCAATCGCGGCGTCTTTGGCAAGGGCCATGTCTGCGTCGCCGATGACCTCCATGCCCAGCAGCAGACCTGACGCGATGATCGTCGGGATCGACATCAACATCGCCAGCTTTGCGGCATCTTCGCGCGCATAACCAAGCGCCCGTGCGCCAGAGATCGTGGCCCCTGACCGCGACGTCCCCGGGATCAGGGCTAGAGCCTGCCAGACCCCCATAATGGCCGCATCTTTCATAGACCATTTTGGCGCGGTTTTGGTCGTCTCGCCCTTTTGATCGGTCCAATACAGAACCAAGCCGAAGATAAGCATGGTCCAGCCGATGAGGGCCACAGACCTGAGATGCGCATCAAACCCGGTCAGTTTGAGCAGCAGCCCGAATATCAAAACAGGGATGGTGGCAAGGATCAGTAGCATCGCCAGCCAAGCGCCTTGGGTGTCGATCTTGCCTCGGATCAGGCGGGGGATCCCGTTTGCGGCGACCCTGACATCAGCTTTGAAATACAGCATGACAGCGAACAATGTGCCGACATGAACGGCGATGTCGATCATCTGGCCTTGGTCGTCCAAACCGGTAAGCGCAGGCAACAGAATCAGGTGTCCTGAGGAACTGACGGGCAAGAATTCCGTGAGTCCTTGGATAAGCGCGACCAAGATGAGGTGGAACAGCGACATTTCGCAGATGAACCCTTTACCGATTGGCCGACAACCTAACGGATTGGAATCAATTGGAAAGAATTCATTTAGGTCCGATGTGCTACCTAAAAATCTGCGGGGAAACCGTATTTTCTCTATTCTGGCGCAATAAATCGCCATATAGGTCAGCTAAGCTGACTTTTATTCCACCAACCCACACAGTAATCAAGCCTTTCGGAACTGGGAGTATGACATGGCAAAAGAGCCAATGCTAAAATTTGTATCTGTGGATCGGGACATGCCGGAGAAGCGGCCTCCGAATTTACGGGCAAATGATTTCCACGAGATTTACGCAGAGTACGCTGAGGCGAAGGCGGAGGAACAGGCCAGCCGGTGCAGCCAATGTGGTGTGCCCTATTGCCAGTCGCATTGTCCTTTGCACAACAACATTCCCGACTGGCTGCGGCTGACGGCGCAGGGGCGCCTGAAGGAGGCCTATGAGGTCAGTCAGGCGACGAACACCTTCCCGGAAATCTGTGGGCGCATCTGCCCGCAGGACCGGCTTTGCGAAGGCAATTGCGTCATTGAGCAATCAGGACACGGCACCGTCACCATCGGTTCGGTTGAAAAATATATCACCGACACAGCGTGGGAGAACGGCTGGGTAAAACCCGCCAAGCCCGCGATGGAGCGCAAGGAAAGCGTTGGCATCATCGGCGCTGGTCCGGGTGGTTTGGCCGCCGCTGACAGGCTGCGCCAACAAGGCGTTCAAGTGGTGGTCTATGACCGCTACGACCGTGCGGGCGGGCTGCTGACATATGGTATTCCGGGCTTCAAGCTGGAGAAGGACGTCGTGATGAAACGCGTCGATCAGCTGGAGCAGGGCGGCGTCACCTTCAAGCTGAATTGCAACGTGGGCGAGGACATCTCGTTCGAGGAATTGCAGAAGACACATGATGCTATTCTGATCGCGACGGGCGTCTACAAATCCCGCGATTTGCCGGGTCCCGGCGCGGGCGCGCAAGGTATCGTGAAGGCGATTGATTTCCTGACCGCCAGCAACCGCAAAAGCTTTGGTGACGCGGTGCCGGAATTTGACTCGGGCGAGCTGAATGCCGAAGGCAGACGCGTGGTCGTCATCGGCGGTGGCGACACTGCGATGGATTGCGTGCGGACGTCGATCCGGCAGGGCGCGACCTCGGTGAAATGTCTGTATCGCCGCGACAAGGCCAATATGCCGGGCTCGCAGCGCGAGGTTGCGAATGCAGAAGAAGAGGGCGTTGAATTTGTCTGGCTCTCTGCACCCAAAGGCTTCAAAGGCGACAGCGTTGAGGGCGTGATGGTCAGCAAGATGCGCCTTGGCGCGCCTGATGCAACTGGCCGCCAAGCGCCTGAAATTATTGAAGGTGCCGACTATGTTGAGGATGCAGACCTGGTTATCAAAGCCCTGGGCTTTGAGCCGGAAGAGCTGCCCACGTTGTGGGGCGTGCCCGAGCTTGGCGTGACCCGTTGGGGCACGGTGAAGGCTGACTTTGAAACGCATGAAACCAACCTTCCGGGCGTCTATGCCTGCGGTGATATTCAGCGCGGTGCCAGCCTTGTTGTTTGGGCCATTCGTGACGGGCGCGAGGCGGCTGACGCGATGTTAGATCAGTTCAACGCGGCTGCGCGAGTTGCTGCTGAATGAACAAGGCTGGGCCCATCAAAAGGCTGGAGTTTACGACGCTTCACGACGCTCACCCGCTGCGGATTGAAGCCGCCGCGGGATCGTCGCGGCGTTTGGTTGTGAGCTTCACCAGTGTGGGTACTGAGCGCAACAAATGGCCCCCGCGGGAGTTCGTGGGGATGGCGTCGCAAGGCGGCAATAACCACGTGATGTGCGTCAGCGATATCAGCCGGTGCTGGATGAATAATGATGGCATGGACGGCAAGATCGAGACCGCGATTAGCGACTATGTTCTGGACCACGGGATCACCTCGATCATGACAATCGGGACCAGCATGGGGGCGTATAATGCGCTTGTTCTGGGGCGCAAATTTCCGGTGGATCGGGTGATTGCTTTCACGCCCCAATATTCGGTGCACCCTGATGTTATGCCGGAGGAGGATCGGTGGCAGTGGTTCATCAAACAGATCAAAGACTGGCCACATAAAGAGATGAAAAAGCTGCCGCGCCGGCCTGCGAAGATCTTTATGTTCCATGGGGACACGCCTGACGAGCAACGGCATTGGAAGCGGTTCGGCGAGGCCGACAATCTGACGCATTACATCTTTTGCGGGGCGAACCATAACTTCATTCGCAACCTGAAGAAGGACCAAAAGCTGAACCAGATCGTGCGCGCCGCCATCAACAACAGACCGGGTCGGTTAAGCAAGGTTGTGCGCCGGGCAGCGGGTGTCAGACGACATGAATACGAGGACTGGATGGCGGCAAACAGCTTCTTTGCGACGCGCCGGAAACGGTCCAGACCGGCGGCGCTGAGCGGCTGAAAACCAAATGTGTAAAGCGTATGTATTTTATATGTATTTCATGCGCAAAAAAATCAGGTGTCACCGAATATGACGTGTCACCGCCGAATTGACCGGGTCAGCGAGGCTGACCCAAAGTATTAAAACAGCGTTAAAGCGGCAATCCGCATCAACGCCTGAGTAAGGAGACGAGACATGACCAAGTTCGACGAAAACTGGGTGGCTCAGGAAGAAACGAAGCGCGCATGGATGGCGGAAAACAGCCTCTACCGCGAAGAAGAGGAGCACGCGTCTTGTGGCGTGGGCCTTGTTGTTTCGATTGATGGCAAGAAGTCTCGGAAAGTGGTCGAGAACGGGATCAACGCGCTGAAGGCGATTTGGCACCGTGGCGCGGTGGATGCGGATGGCAAGACCGGCGACGGCGCGGGCATCCATGTGCAAATTCCGGTGCCGTTCTTCTACGACCAGATTGAGCGGACGGGGCACACGCCTGACAAGGAGCAAATGATCGCCGTGGGGCAAGTGTTCTTGCCGCGCACCGATTTCGGCGCGCAAGAAACCTGCCGCACGATTGTTGAGACCGAAGTGCTGCGCATGGGCTACCGGATTTATGGCTGGCGCCATGTGCCGGTTAACGTCTCCTGCCTTGGCGAAAAGGCGAACGCGACGCGGCCGGAGATTGAGCAGATTTTGATTTCGAACTCCAAAGGAGTTGAGGAAGAAGAATTCGAACGCGAGCTTTACGTGATCCGTCGTCGGATCGAAAAAGCAGCGGCGATGATGGATTTGTACATCTGTTCCCTGTCGTGCCGGTCGATCATTTACAAAGGCATGATGCTGGCGGAGCAGGTGGCAGACTTTTACCCCGACCTGATGGACGAGCGGTTTGAAAGCGCCTTCGCGATTTACCACCAGCGCTATTCCACCAACACCTTCCCACAATGGTGGCTGGCGCAGCCGTTCCGCATGTTGGCGCATAACGGCGAGATCAACACATTGAAGGGCAACCTGAACTGGATGAAGTCGCACGAGATCCGCATGGCCTCGGGCGCGTTCGGGGATATGGCGGAAGACGTGAAGCCTGTCGTGGCGGCGGGATCGTCGGATTCGGCGGCGTTAGACTCTGTTTTTGAGGTTTTGGTGCGGGCCGGGCGGAGCGCTCCGATGGCGAAAACCATGCTGGTGCCGGAGGCCTGGTCGCAGCAGAACGAGATGCCGAAGAAGTGGCAGGACATGTATAATTACTGCAACGCGGTGATGGAGCCCTGGGACGGGCCTGCGGCGTTGGCGATGACGGACGGGCGCTGGGTTGTGGCCGGTCTGGACCGCAACGGCTTGCGCCCGATGCGCTACGCGGTGACCGGTGACGGGCTGCTGATCGCAGGGTCTGAAACCGGCATGGTGCCGTTTGACGAGGCGACCGTGCGCGAAAAAGGCGCGCTTGGGCCGGGGCAGATGATCGGCGTGCATATGGGCAAGGCGGCGCTTTATCACGACGAGGAACTGAAGGACAAAATGTCGGCGGCTTTGCCGTTCGGGGAGTGGGTCGAGAAGATCACCCATCTGGACGACATCACGTTGGACGTGAAGGAGCAGCCGCTGTTTTCAGGGGCCGAGCTGCGCAAGCGGCAGATCGCGGCCGGGTATTCCATTGAGGAGCTGGAACAGATTCTGGCCCCGATGGCGGAGGACGGCAAAGAGACGCTGGCGTCGATGGGCGATGACACCCCTTCTGCGGTGTTGTCCAAGAAGTACCGGCCTTTGAGCCATTTCTTCCGGCAGAACTTTAGTCAGGTGACGAACCCGCCGATTGACTCGTTGCGCGAGTTCCGGGTGATGAGCCTGAAGACGCGGTTCGGCAACTTGAAGAACGTGCTGGACGAGGATTCGTCTCAGACCGAAATTCTGGTGCTGGACAGCCCGTTTGTGGGCAACGCGCAGTTCGACAAGATGGTAGAGCAGTTCAACGCCGACATGGTGACAATTGACTGTACCTTTGCGGCGGATGGCGGGTCGCTGCGCGAGGCGCTGAACCGGATCAGGAACGAGGCGGAAGATGCGGTGCGGTCTGGTGCGGGGCACATTGTGCTGACGGATCAGGAGCAGTCGGTCGACAAGGTTGGTATGCCGATGATCCTGGCGACAAGCGCCGTGCATGCGTGGCTGACCTCGAAAGGGCTGCGGACATTCACATCGTTGAATGTGCGGTCGGCGGAATGTGTGGACCCGCATTACTTCGCCGTTTTGATCGGCTGCGGCGCGACCGTTGTGAACGCGTATCTGGCGGAGGATTCCTTGGCCGATCGTATTGAACGCGGTTTGTTAGACACTGATTTGACCGAAGCAACTGCCCGCTATCGCAACGCGATTGACCAAGGGCTGCTGAAGATCATGGCGAAGATGGGGATCTCGGTGATCTCAAGCTATCGCGGTGGTCTGAACTTTGAAGCCGTGGGGCTGAGCCGCGCGATGGTGAACGAATTCTTCCCCGGCATGCAGTCGCGGATTTCCGGCATCGGCATCACCGGCATTCAGGCCAAGACCGAAGATGTGCATCGGTTGGGCTGGCAGGGTGGCCAAGACGTGCTGCCCATCGGCGGCTTCTACAAGGCGCGCCGGTCGGGCGAAAAGCACGCCTGGGAAGCGCAGACTATGCATATGTTGCAGGCAGCGTGTGCGCGGGCCAGCTATGACATGTGGAAGCAGTATTCGCAGACTATGAAGGCGAACCCGCCCATTCATTTGCGCGACCTGTTGGACATCAAACCGATGGGCGAGCCGATTGCGATTGAGGAGGTGGAATCGATCACCTCCATCCGCAAACGGTTCGTGACGCCGGGCATGTCGCTGGGCGCGCTCAGCCCTGAGGCGCATAAGACGCTGAACGTGGCGATGAACCGGATTGGCGCGAAGTCGGATAGCGGCGAGGGCGGCGAAGACCCTGCGCATTTCGTGCCGGAGCCGAACGGCGACAACCCGTCTGCGAAGATCAAGCAGGTGGCGTCGGGGCGTTTTGGTGTGACCGCCGAATACCTGAACCATTGCGAGGAACTTGAGATCAAGGTCGCACAAGGCGCCAAGCCCGGCGAAGGCGGGCAGCTGCCCGGCATGAAGGTCACGGACCTGATCGCGCGGCTGCGGCACTCGACCAAGGGGGTAACGCTGATTAGCCCTCCGCCGCACCACGACATCTATTCGATCGAGGATCTGGCGCAGCTGATCTACGACCTCAAGCAGATCAACCCGCGCTGTAAGGTGACGGTCAAGCTGGTTGCGGCCTCTGGCGTTGGCACGATTGCCGCCGGTGTGGCGAAGGCCAAAGCGGATGTGATCCTGATTTCCGGCCATAATGGCGGGACGGGTGCCTCGCCTGCGACGTCGATCAAATATGCCGGTCTTCCGTGGGAGATGGGCCTGACCGAGGCGCATCAAGTGCTGGCGATGAACAACCTGCGGGAACGGATCACGCTGCGCACCGATGGTGGGCTTCGCACGGGGCGTGACATTGTGATGGCCGCGATGATGGGGGCCGAGGAATACGGCATCGGCACCGCCGCGCTGATCGCTATGGGCTGCATCATGGTGCGTCAGTGCCAGTCGAACACTTGCCCGGTGGGCGTGTGTACGCAGGATGAAGACCTGCGCGCGAAGTTCGACGGGAATGCCGACAAGGTTGTGAACCTGATTACGTTCTATGCCCAGGAGGTGCGGGATATTCTGGCTTCCATCGGGGCGCGGTCGCTGGACGAGGTTATCGGGCGGGCGGACCTGCTGACGCAGGTGTCGCGTGGCTCGGCGCATCTGGATGATCTGGATTTGAACCCGCTGCTGATCACCGTCGATGGCGCGCATGAGATCAAATATGATCGCAACAAGCCGCGCAACGACGTGCCGGATACGCTGGATGCTGAGATCGTGAAGGACGCGCAGCCGTTCCTGAAGGATGGCGAGAAGATGCAGCTGTCTTATGCGGTTCAGAACACGCTGCGGACCATCGGGACGCGGACCTCGTCGCATATCGTGCAACGGTTCGGGATGCGCAACGATTTGCAACCCGATCATCTGACGATCAAGCTGACGGGCTCGGCTGGTCAGGCTTTGGGCGCGTTTGCGGCGCCCGGCTTGAAGCTGGAAGTCTTTGGCGACGCCAATGACTATGTCGGCAAGGGTCTGTCTGGGGGGCGCATCGTGGTGCGGCCTGCACAGGAAAGCCCGCTGGTGGCGGCAGACAACACGATCATCGGCAACACCGTGCTGTACGGCGCGACGGCGGGGCATCTGTTTGCCGCTGGTCGGGCGGGTGAACGGTTCGCTGTGCGCAACTCTGGCGCGTCGGTGGTGATCGAGGGCTGCGGGACCAACGGGTGCGAGTACATGACCGGCGGTGTCGCGGTGATCCTTGGGTCGATCGGGGCCAACTTTGGCGCGGGCATGACCGGCGGGATGGCCTATCTCTATGACGCGGAGGGCGACGTGGCGGACCTGATGAACATGGAGACGCTGGTGACCTGTCCGGTGACCGTGGACCATTGGCATGACCAGCTGAAGGGCCTGATCGAGGAGCACGTCAACGAGACGGGCAGCCTGAAGGGGGCGCAGCTATTGCAGGACTGGGACCTTGAGAAGTCCAAGTTTGTTCAGGTTTGTCCGATTGAAATGCTCAAGCATATTCCGGCCCCATTGGGGATCGAAGATCAGGCTATTCCGGCGGAGTGATCCATTCCGACGCATGCGTCGGATTTTGTAACTGATTGATAAATAACAAGTAACGGTGCTCTGTTAGGGCGCCGTTAACTTTTTGAAGAACCGTTTTCGCGCTTCTTTTTGCCAAAAATATGCTGGGGTGTGGGGCAAAGCCCCGCGGATCGACGCGCGTCAGCGCGGCGAAACCGTCACTCGGAGAAGGGCACGCAGGCTCCGCCTTGAGCGCAGTTTTCAAGACGCTTTACCGCTTCAAGTTCGGGTGTTTGGAACGCGAACGCGTAGCAGGGTCCCACTTCGAACACCAAACTGTCGTCGCGTCGTTCCACGAACGCGATATATTCGGTTGCTGGCTCAATCTGCGCGCACCATTCGCCGGCGCAGGTCATGTCGACCTCTATCGGGGCGCTGACCGTTTGAGTGAAGCCTGCACTTGTCAGCAACCGGCCAGTGAACTGGCTGTCGACAGTTCGCGCCTCCGGCTGTGTTGTGTCTGGCGATGCCTCGAAGTCGAACGTGCCTTTAAGGATCACGTAGGACAGGTCCGAGGCGGAGGCATCTTCGAATGCGGTTGCGACATCCGGTTTGATGCAGGACAAGGCCGAGGCCTGGCTGGTGGTGACGGCAAAGAGCGTCGCGGCGAGAATGATGTTTTTCATACCGCCATATGTGCGCAACGCGGCGGGTTTCTCAACTCACGTCTGCGTGGCGGTGGCGGGAGGTTGCCGATCGCGGTCACGGTTTGAAACGTGCCTAGCCGTGAACCAACGGCTTAAACTGCGCGATGACCTTGGCATAGCTGTCGCGTTTGAAGGGGACGATGTTGTCCAGCAACGCGTCCATGTCCATCCATTGCCAGCGGGAAAATTCGGGAATTTCAGTGTCGATATTGATGTCGCTGTCTTCCCCGTGGAAACGCAGCAGGAAATACTTTTGTTCCTGCCCGCGAAAGCGGCCTTTCCACAGCTTGGGCACCAGATCATGCGGCAGCTCGTATGGGAGCCATTCATCCGTTTCAGCGATAACTGTGACCTTGTCGGGGGTCAGGCCGGTTTCTTCTTCCAGCTCGCGAAGCGCCGCATCACGCGCGTCTTCGCCCTTGTCGACACCCCCTTGAGGCATCTGCCACGCGGGCGTCGGGAAATCGAGGCGTTGGGCGGCGAAGACCTTACCGTCCCCATTGACGACCATAAGGCCGACGCAGGGGCGGTAAGGAAGTTTCGCGATCTCTTCGGGGGTCACTCTGTGTCCTGATTGATGGCAGACAGGCCCTTGAGGATGTCGAGCGCGTAGGCGAGTTGGTAATCTTCCTCGCGCAGTTCTGCGGCCTTTTCGGCCTTTTCCTGTTCGGCCTCTATGATGGCGCGTTCGGCTTCCGATATGTCATCATTTTGAAGGGAGCCGCGCAGGTCAGCTTCGGACCGGCTTGGGCGGTTTGTTTCCTCTTCCGGGTTTTCTTCTTCCGGCTGGCGACGCGGCTGCTTGACGATGATGTCGGGCGCGACGCCCAACGCCTGGATCGACCGGCCCGAAGGTGTGTAATAGCGCGAGGTGGTCAGGCGCATTGCGCCATCTCCCCGCACGGGAACCACGGTTTGAACCGAGCCTTTGCCGAAGCTTTTCTCCCCGATGACAACGGCGCGGCTGTGATCTTGCAACGCGCCCGCGACGATTTCCGACGCCGAGGCCGAGCCGCCATTGATGAGCACCACAATGGGTTTCCCGCCAGAAAGGTCGCCCTGCTGCGCGTTGTAGCGTTCGCTGTCGCGCGGGTTGCGGCCACGGGTCGAAACGATTTCGCCCTGATCGAGGAATGCATCAGACACCGCGATGGCTTGGTTCAGCAGCCCGCCCGGATTGTTGCGCAGGTCCAGCACGATACCGTTGACGTTATCTTCGCCGCCAAGCCGTTCGATCTGCTTTTTCAGGCCTGCTTCGAGGTTGGGATAGGTTTGGCGGTTGAAGGTAGAGACGCGCAGCACGACGCTGTCGCCTTCGGTGCGGGCGCGCACGGCGGTCAGCTTGATGGTGTCGCGGATGATGGAGACGTCAAACGGCTCGTCTGTGCCTTCGCGCACGACGGTCAGGATGATCTCCGATCCGACGGGGCCGCGCATCAGCTCGACCGCGTCCTCAAGAGTGTAGCCGAGGATCGACTTGCCATCCACGGCGGTGATGAAGTCGCCCGATTCCATGCCGGCCTTGTCGGCAGGTGTGTCGTCCATTGGTGTGACGACTTTGACGTAGCCTTCTTCCTGCGTGACCTCGATGCCAAGGCCGCCAAACTCGCCGGAGGTCTGCGTGCGCATGTCCTCGAAATCATTGGCGGACAGATATGATGAATGCGGGTCAAGCGACGTCAGCATACCGTTGATGGCGGCTTCGATCAGATCAGCCTCGTCCACTTCCTCGACATATTGCGCACGGATACGTTCGAAGATGTCACCGAACAAATCCAGCTGCTCGTAGACGTTGGATTTCTTGGCGCTGTCCTGCGCCAGAAGCGGACCGGTGACCTGCGTGGTTATCAGCACACCCGCAGCGGTGCCGAGCAGTGCGGCCAACATAAACTTTTTCATATCTTCATTCCCTGTTCACCACGAACCAGTCCGCGGGATTAGCGGGCGCGTCGCCCTGTCTTAGTTCTATATAAAGCGACTCTTGCCGATTGCCGCCACCACCTTTGCTTGCATTCATCAAAAAAGCGTCAGCAGTTGGGGCATTTCCGCCCATCATGGCGATTGCATCGTTTCCTGACACGATCTGACCCTCCTTCACCAACGGCTGCCCAAGACCCGCCAGAATCAGCAGATAGCCCTTGCCGGGCTCCAAAATCACGACGGAACCGTAGTCCAGCAGCGGGCCCGCGTAACGCACCGTGGCGGGCCAGGGCGCGGTGACCAGCGTTTGCGACGGCATCGCCATCGTCAGCCCCGGGCGTTTGATGCCTTGCGGGTCCGGCTCATTGAAGCCGCGCAGGATGACGCCAGCGGCGGGCAAAGGCAGCTTGCCTTTGGCGGTTTCGAAATCAGCGGGGTTGGCGGGGCCGCCCGTCAGTTGCGTCAACCCATCCGCGAACCCCTGCAGCGTGTCGGCGTTGTCGATCAGCGCCGCCATTTGCGCGGGGTCGGTGACGATAGGGGCGGGGAGGTCGGTGCGGTCGGCCACGGCCTGCGCCAGCGTGGCGCGGGCGGTTTGCACATTGTCGAGCGCGGTGACCAGCTGCGCCGCGGCGCTTTCCTGCAGGGCGCGCAGGACGGAGACTTCTTCGAGGCTGGTTTTCAGCTGCGACGCCTCTTGCTGAAGGGCGGGGGTGACGTCGGACAGGATCATGCCGGACCGCGCGGTGCCGATGGGGCCGCTTGGGTGCATCATCAGCAGCGGCGCGGGCGACCGGCCGATGGTTTGCAGCACGCCCAGCAGGCGGGACAGGCGATCTTCCTTGGCCTCGAAGTCCAGCGCGATGGCGCGTTCGCGGATGGCGACACGGCGCAGGCCTTCGCGCAGGGCGGACAGGCCTTCCTCGTAAGCGCGAACGGTAGATGTCAGAGCGGCGACGCGGTCAGAGGACCTTTGCGCCTCGGACAGTTGGGTTGCGGCGGCGTCGAGCATTTGCGCCGCGCGCTTTGCGGTGGTCACGGGGTCGGACTGCGCAACCGCGAAAGAGGTCGATATGAGCAGGGTTAGAGCCTGAATCGTTGCAAAGAGCTTCATCAGAACAGGGTCCGCCCGGTCATTTCCTTGGGCTTTTCGATGTCCATCAGTTTCAGGATTGAGGGCGCGAGGTCGGCCAGCTTGCCGTCGCGCAGATGCGCGCCTTCGGGGCCGCCGACCATCACCACGGGGACGGGGTTCAGCGTGTGCGCGGTGTGCGGCCCGTCGGTGTCAGGGTCGATCATCATGTCGCAATTGCCGTGGTCGGCGGTGACGATCATGGCCCCGCCCACCACATCGAGCGCCTTGAGCGCTTTGCCGAGGCCCTGGTCCACCGCCTCGCATGCTTTGATGGCGGCGTCGATATCGCCGGTGTGCCCGACCATGTCGGGGTTGGCGTAGTTGATGACGATCAGGTCGTAGCGTTCATAGATAGCGCTGACGAAGCTCTCCGTCACCTCGGCGGCGGACATTTCGGGTTGCAGGTCATAGGTGGCCACCTTGGGGGAAGGCGCCATGTGGCGGTCTTCACCCTGTTCGGGGTCTTCCTTGCCGCCGTTCAGGAAGAAGGTGACATGGGGGTACTTTTCGGTCTCGGCACAGCGGAATTGGCGCAGGCCCTGCTGCGCGACCCATGACCCGAGTGTGTTCACGATCTTCTGCTTGGGGAACACGGTTGTCATGTAGTCGTTATGCGCCGACGAGTAGTCGACCATGCCAAGGCGGGCCGCCAATTTGGGAAGTTTGGAGGTCGAAAACCCTTCGAACCGGATGTCGCCCATTGCCGCCAGAATTTCGCGGGCGCGGTCGGCGCGGAAGTTGAGGCAGAAGATACCGTCCCCATCTGCCATGCCCTTGAAGCCCGTCATCACGCAGGGTTCGATGAATTCGTCGGTCTTGTCGCGGGCATAGGCGTCGCGGATCACCGATTGCGGATCGGTGTAATCAGGGCCATTCGCGTGCACCATGGTTTGATAGGCTTTTTCGACCCTATTCCAGCGGTTATCGCGGTCCATCGCGTAGTAGCGGCCGCTGACGGTGACGATATTTGCGCCCTCGGGCAGCGCAGATTTTAGGGTCTTTAGATAGGCTTTCGCGGATTTTGGTGCGACATCCCGACCATCGGTGATGGCGTGGATCGCAACGGGGACACCGGCATCTGTTATGGCTTTGGCGGCAGCTATCATGTGGTCGGTGTGGCCGTGAACGCCGCCGTCGGAGGCGACGCCGATCAGATGCGCGGTGCCACCGGTGCCTTTCAGCGTTTCGATGAAATCGAGCAGCGCGTCGCGCTTGAAGAAGGAGCCGTCTTCGATGGCCAGATCAATTTGCCCCAAATCCATCGCGACCACGCGGCCCGCGCCGATATTGGTGTGGCCGACTTCGGAATTGCCCATTTGCCCTTTGGGTAGCCCCGCATCGGGGCCAAAGGTGGTGAGCGTCGCGTTTGGGCAGTCCGACATGATGCGGTCGAAATTGGGGGTTTCGGCCAGAAGCGGCGCGTTGCCTTCTTTGGTCTCTGACACGCCCCAGCCATCAAGGATGCATAATACGACGGGTTTTGGGGTGGTCATGGATGCTCGTCCTCTTTTTCATTTAATTTACGCGCTGCGCCGCCTGCCCACAACCTTGCGTGTGCGATGTGGCTGTTCTTGGCGGACGGGCGGCGTTATGACAGAAGAAAGACCGAAATACTGAAGGGCGCGGGCGTTGAAAAAAGCACTTATTACCGGGATCACAGGCCAGGACGGGTCCTATTTGGCGGAGTTGTTGCTGGAAAAAGGCTATGAAGTGCATGGCATCAAGCGCCGGGCTTCATCGTTCAACACACAGCGCATCGACCATATCGTCGAGGATTTGCATGAAGGCAGCAGCAACCTGCACCTGCATTACGGCGATCTGACGGACAGTTCGAACCTGACGCGGATCATCTCGAACATTGAGCCGGACGAGGTGTATAACCTTGGCGCGCAAAGCCATGTGGCGGTGAGTTTCGACTCGCCCGAATACACGGCGGATGTTGACGCGATGGGGACCTTGCGGCTGCTGGAAGCGATCCGGTTTCTTGGCTTGGAAAAGAAGACGCGGTTCTATCAGGCCTCGACCTCGGAACTGTACGGGTTGGTGCAGGAAACCCCTCAGCGAGAGACGACGCCGTTCCACCCGCGTTCGCCCTATGCGGTGGCGAAGCTGTATTCCTACTGGATCGCGGTGAACTACCGCGAGGCCTATGGGATGTATGCCTGCAACGGCATTTTGTTCAACCACGAGAGCCCGCGCCGTGGCGAAACCTTTGTGACGCGCAAGATCACGCGCGGGTTGGCCAATATCGCGCTTGGGCTGGAACAGTGTCTATATATGGGCAATATCGATGCCCTGCGGGACTGGGGTCACGCCAAAGACTACGTCGAAATGCAATGGCTGATGCTGCAACAGGATGCGCCCGATGATTTCGTGATCGCAACGGGGAAACAGTATTCCGTGCGGGAGTTCATTCAATGGACCGCCGCTGAATTGGGGATCACCTTGCGATTTGAAGGCGAGGGCGTTGACGAGGTTGGCATCGTTGCTGAGGTTTCCGGCGATATCGCGACCGAAGTGTCGGTGGGCGACGTGGTGCTGCGGATCGACCCTCGCTATTTCCGCCCGGCAGAGGTGGAGACCTTGTTGGGCGACCCGTCGAAGGCGAAAGCGAAACTAGGCTGGGTGCCGAAGATCACCGCGCAGCAAATGTGTGAAGAGATGGTGCAGCACGACCTGACTGAAGCGCGGCGGCGCAAATTGCTGAGCGCGCACCAAATGGGCGTGCCCGAAGCACGGGGCGACTGATGAAGGTTTTCGTTGCAGGGCATCGTGGCATGGTTGGCGGCGCGATTTCGCGCAAGCTGGCAGAGCGAGACGATGTTGAGCTGATAACGCGGACCCGAGCCGAGCTGGATCTGACAGATCAGGCGGCGGTCCACGAGTTTATGTCTGCGCGGCGACCCGACGCTGTGATTTTGGCGGCGGCCAAGGTGGGCGGGATCATGGCGAATGATACCTACCCCGCGGACTTCATTTACGAAAACCTGACACTGCAAAACAACATCATCCATGGGGCGCATCTGGCGGATGTGCAACGGCTGCTGTTCCTTGGAAGCTCATGCATTTATCCGCGCGAGGCCGATCAGCCGATGCGGGAAGATAGCCTGCTTACCGGTGTGTTAGAGCCTACTAACGAGCCTTACGCGATTGCCAAAATCGCCGGGATCAAGATGTGCGAAAGCTACAACCGGCAATATGGACGCGATTACCGTAGCGTGATGCCGACCAACCTTTACGGGCCTGGCGACAACTTTCATCCCGAGAACAGCCACGTGATCCCCGGGCTGATCCGACGGTTTCACGAGGCGGCGCAAAGCGGCGCGGCGGAGGTTGTTTTGTGGGGAAGCGGCACGCCAAGGCGCGAATTCCTGCATGTTGATGATATGGCGGATGCGTCGCTTTATGTCTTCGACATGGGCGCTGCCGATTACGCCGGGATTGTGCCGGAGCGGCTGAGCCATGTGAATGTGGGGACCGGGGTTGACCTGCCCATCCTGGAGATGGCGCAGATGGTTGCCGCGGTGACCGGGTTTAGCGGCGAGATTGTATTGGACCGCAGCAAGCCTGATGGCACCATGCGCAAGCTGATGGATGTCAGCAAGCTGACCGAACTTGGCTGGCAGGCAAAGATTGAGCTGCGCGACGGTCTGGCGCAAACGTATCAGTGGTTTTTGGAGCATCAGGATGATTTTCGTGCGGTTTGAAGACATGGTGTCGCAATGATTACGCCGGTCCTGCTTTGTGGCGGCTCCGGGTCTCGGCTGTGGCCTTTGTCACGCAAGAGCTACCCCAAGCAATTCGCGAAAATTGTGGGCGACGAAAGCCTGTTTCAAGCGTCGGCCAAGAGGCTGAGCGGCGCGGAATTTGCCGCACCGATGGTGGTGACGGCCGCCGACTACCGCTTTGTTGTCACGGAACAGTTGGCCGCTGTAGGGCTTGGCGCGTCGGCCACGGTGATCGAACCTGAGGGGCGCAACACGGCCCCTGCGATTGCGGCTGCGGCGGTCATTTTGGCTCAAACAGACCCTGATATGTTGATGTTGGTGGCCCCCTCGGATCACGTGATCCTTGACGTTGCAGCGTTTCGTGCCGCGGTGGAGACGGCGTCGGTTGCGGCCAAGGCCGGGCGGTTGGTGACTTTTGGGATTTTGCCGAACAGACCCGAAACGGGCTACGGCTATCTGGAGCTGGGAGCCGCCGCCGCTGACGGGTCCGTTGACCTGAAGCGGTTTGTCGAAAAGCCCGAATTGCCCGAGGCGGAACGCATGGTCGCGGGTGGCGGCTACTTGTGGAACGCGGGCATTTTCCTGTTCTCTGTTGGCGCCATATTGCAAGCCTTCGAGGCGCATGCCCCGGGCATTCTTGCCGCCGCGAGGGGCGCGGTGGCGTCGGCCAAGACGGACCTGCATTTCACCCGACTGGACGGCCCCGAATGGGCCAGGGCGGACGCCACATCCATTGACTACGCCGTGATGGAGAAAGCCCAAAACCTTTCTGTTGTCCCGTTTGAAGGCAGATGGTCGGATTTGGGCGACTGGGACGCCGTTTGGCGTGAGGACGCGAGTGGAGCGGACGTCGTGCTGCACGGCGCGGCCACGTCAATAGATTGCAAAAATGTCTTGCTGCGGTCTGAACATGAAGGACAACAGATCGTAGGGCTGGGCGTTGAAAATCTAATCGCGGTGGCGATGCCTGACGCGGTTTTGGTGGCTGACAAATCCCGTGCGCAGGACGTGCGCAAGATTGTGGACCGCTTGAAGGATGAAGGCCGATCGCAGGCCGACACGTTGCCGCGCGACTATCGGCCTTGGGGCTGGTTTGAAAGCCTCGCGCTGTCCGACCGTTTTCAGGTAAAGCGGATCACCGTTAACCCGGGCGGGCGTTTGTCATTGCAATCGCATGAGCACCGATCAGAGCATTGGATTGTTGTCGAAGGAACCGCGCAGGTGACCATTGACGACACAGTGCAATCTGTTGAGGCGAACCAATCTGTCTATATCCCGCTTGGCGCGATTCATCGGATGGAAAATCTGGGGCATGAGCCGATGGTTCTGATCGAGGTGCAGACCGGCGACTATTTTGGTGAGGATGACATCAAGCGCTACGACGATGTCTATGCGCGTGGTTAGTGTCTAATCTTGGAAACGATCACCGATCCGCTTCGCCGGGACCCCGGCCACGATTTGATCTTTTTCAACTTTGCCCGTCACCACCGCGCCAGCAGCAATGATGGCACCGTCTTCGATTTGCGCGCCCGGTAGGATGGTTGCATTGGCACCGATCCAGACATCCTCGCCGATGTGAATAGGGCGATCTTCCATCAGTTGCTGGGTGACGGGGTGACCATCATTGAAACGGTAATTTGACGCTGTGATCACAACGCCGGGCCCAAGCAATAGGTTATCGCCCGTGCGGATTGTCCCATGCGCGGACCCCGCCCAGATGGAACAGCCTGCACCGAGATGAGCGTTATTGCCGATGAAGATATTGTGGGCGTTTGCAAAGGAAACGGTTGGGCTGATTGCGGCGTTTCTTCCGATCTGCATAGCCCGCTTGGGCGTGACATGCGTGTAATTGTAATAGTTCACCAGTTTCAAAAGATGTAGCCATGCGCGTGGGTCCAAGGCGCTGAGGAAACAGCGGAAGCCCCTTTGAGACTTTGTTAGAGTCTTTTTCGAGTGAGAGGCCGCCGAAGCTTCCAATGTTTCGAGGGTTGGATTGGCGAGCATGGCGTTACGGCCTGACCGGGAAGCGGCAGGCATTCATCACAACGCCGATGCAGGGTTTTTGTTCCGAAATCAGGCGTTCGGCCTGGTCGATTTGATTGATTGTGCTGTGGTCAGCGCGGCCGATCAGCAAGGCCGCATCGAACAGATCAGAGGCTGCAATTGCGTCGTCATGATGCAAAACGGGCGGAAGGTCGAAAAGCATCAGGTCGGGTTCGAATTCTCGTTCCACCTGTTCGATCAACGCGCGAGATCGCGAGGTCGCTAAAAGCTCCGCCGGGTTGTCTTCTGGATGGGTGGCGAGGCTGAGCGCGAGATTGTGGTCGACCCGCAAACATTGGCTGTCAAAGTCCCGTCTGCCCCCCGACAACGCGCAATATCTGGGCGCAAGGGGCGTCAGTGACAGCTTCTTTGCTAAGGCGGGCGTCCTGAGGTTGAAGTCAAACAGCATCACTTTCAGATCTATTTGACGTGCGAGGCTGAGCGCCAGCGAAGAAGCGATCGTTGTTGTGCCACAGCCCGTCGTCGGCGCGGTCAGGGCGAGTCTGCGTATGCCTTCTTTTCTGATTTGGCGCAGAAGCCGGCTGCGCAACAGATCAAGAGTGTGACCAATTTCGGGGGTTAGCGCTGTCCGGGTGGGGGCGGTCGCAGGAATTTTGACCTCGTTCAGGCGCAACCAGGCACGGGCGGGATCAGACTTGTTCGGATATTTGGCACGGCTTGGTAGCGCGACTTTTGTGTCGTGGAGGGCGACATCGAACAGTTCCTTGGTGTTGGTCAGTTGTTCCATATCACCGCCCGCCTACACCGTGGCCATTGGGGGGATCACGGCATATGCCTTCAAGCCTAAGCCGTTTTCCAAATCCTGAGCGCGCCTGACATAGGGATCATGTCTGGCTTTGAGAAAGGCCAATCCGGCAGCCACCAGAATTGACCCCACGAGGCCCATGGCCAAGACGATCTGCTGCTTTGGCCCGGTTGAAACATCGGGCATTGTGGCGCGTTCAACGATGCTCAGCCGATCCCCGTTTGAGCGGACTGCGATGCGTTCCTCGATGGCGGCGGTCTCCAGCCGGCCGATGGCCGCCTCATATTGTTTTTCGGCCAAGCTGTGCTCCCGCTCAGCGGCGTTGAGACGGAGTTCATTGGTAGGGATGGTCTTTAGAACAGCATCAACGCGCGCAAGCTCGGCAGCGAGTTCAGCGGGCTTTTGGGCTGATTTAGGGTCTGTTTGGTCGAATTTGGCAAGCTGGCTCAGCAATTGCTGAACTTTGGGATGCTTGTCTGAATAGAGCGTTCTGGCGGCCTCAACTTTGTTCAGTATCTTTTGATGATCGGGGGGGTAAGTGATGGCAGTAGAGGCATCCGCAAGCTGTGCCAGAACCGATTTTCTGTGATCCAGTAGCGCTTGTTCTGACCCAGGTAACGCACCGACCATCGTTGTCTTGAGCGCGAGCAATTCGGATAGTTTGTCGTTCATTCGGGTCATGCTGTCAGCGACCTCACTGCGGAAAAACTGAAGCGCAGATTCGGCGCGTTCGACGCGGATTGTCCGGTGTTCGGCCACAACCTTATCCGCCAGAATATTTGCAGCATTGATGGCGGTGACCGGCTCAATTGTCTTTACGGTGATGGTGAGCGTCGTGGCCTTGCCGCGACCGCTGATCGTGTCAAACTGAACCGCGTTACGAAGCTGATCCGCCGACAATTGCGCCCCAAGTGTTTGCGCCATTTCGGCCAGACGCGTTTGGGTCAATAGCCGGTTTTCGATGTTTTGGAGATGCGCCGCGTCGGTCAGCCCGTCATTGGTGACCTGACCGCTTTGGGAGACGCCCCTTGTTTCGACCAACAGCCGCGCAGTCGCATTGTGCTTGAGGGGAATGACATAGGTCGCGGCGAGCACCAGCGCCATCAATGCCACGGCGACGGCACCCACAAACGGCATCTGCCGCAAGGTGGCCCAGCGCAGGTATTTCAGGTCCGGTTTCATCTCGGCGGGTTAACGTTTTTGGTAACCAATTTTTGCCCGATGTGACGGAGCTTGGCCCAAAGCCCACGCTTGCTGTTTGCGGCGCGCCGTTCGCTGACTGTTTGTCTACGTGCGATGGGCCGGGGACCAGCCGCAAACTTTGATTGGTCTTCCTGAAGTTCCATGACTCTGCCTTTTGGGTGCAATTTTTCTACGGCAGATCAGAGCTTTAAAAACTTAAGACATAATTAATCCAAATCGATTCATTTTCGCTGGTGACAACAGGACTACACAGACTCGGGTAACGGGCGTCGCGGTTCTGATGAAAAATCAGCGGCTCTTCAGGCGGGTCGCTCATCTTGGGATGGAGAGCCCGCCATGACTGCGCCGATTAGATTTATTAATATTGATGAAGGGCTTCCGGTCGATCCAAGCTTGGCCTTTGGCCCGCGAAGTGAGGGCTTTTACAGCACCTACGTAAAGCGAGGCCTCGATGTTGCGTTGGTATTGGCGACGTCAATTATCACCTTGCCGGTCATCGCGATTCTGGCGGTGCTTGTCGCGATGGACGGGCATTCGCCGTTTTTTGTCCAACGCCGCGTTGGGCGGCATGGCGCGCGGTTTCCGATGTTGAAGTTAAGGACGATGCGCGTCGGTGCAGAAAGCCTGTTGCAGGAGCATCTGGCGCTGTGCCCCGCCAGCGCGCGGGAATGGCACGTGTCCCAAAAGCTGCGCCATGACCCCCGTGTCACGCGTGTTGGTCGTTTCATTCGCAAGACCTCGCTGGATGAGCTGCCACAACTGCTGAACGTGCTGAAGGGCGACATGTCGCTGGTTGGGCCCAGGCCGATGCTGGTTGAACAGGAAGCCATCTACTCAGGCGAGACCTATTTCAAGATGCGCCCCGGCGTGACCGGGCTTTGGCAGGTCACTGCGCGCAATGGCTCCAGCTTTGAGGCGCGCGCATTGTTCGATGCGGCCTATGCCGCGAAACAGAGCCTGTTGTTTGACCTGTTGCTGATGGTGCGAACCGTCTGGGTGATGGCGCGCGGCACGGGCGTTTGATGATGAAGGACCCATTAACATGTTAAGAGCGCTCATTGCATTTCTGTTCGTGTTTGCGACGTCAGCCTATGGCGACAACTACCGGGTCAAGCCGGGCGACACCTTGTTGCTTGAGGTTATGGAAGACCCTGACATGCGGCGATCTGTTCTGGTATTGCCTGACGGCACGGTCTCTTTGCCTTTGGCCGGGACGCTGGTTGCGGCTGGCCTAACGGTGCCGGAAATCGAAGGTCTGATCCTTGATGCGATTGGACCCAACTACGTGACCTTGCCGCATTTAACGGTATCGGTCGCGAGCTTGGCCAAACCCAAACAACAGGAGCGCCCGCGGGCCGTCACAACTGCAGCCAGAGCCACGTTGGCGCGCCAAACTGCGCCAACTATCGCGGTTTTTGCGATGGGGGAACTGGGCAAGCCGGGCAAGTTAGACGTGACGCCGGGTACAACCTTGTTGCAGTTCTTGGCGGAGGCCGGTGGGTTCACCAGATTTGCCGCTGATAAGCGGGTGATTTTGCGCAGGACGGATGCAAAGTCAGGCACACAAAAATCCTATCGGGTGAATGCCAAGAAGATGATGGCGGGCGCAGCCCCCTCGCTTATTTTGCAGGCAGGTGATGTGGTCGTCGTCCCTGAACGAAAACTTTTTGAATGAGATCGTTGGGCATAGCTTTGGCCCTTCTTGTCGTGGCGGGCCCCGCGATTGCGGAGCATCCACGCGGTGGCATGCGTAGTTTTCTGACCGTTGGCGGTGGGTTCGTCTGGGACGACAACCCCGATTTTTCGGTGACCCGCCATCCACGGACCAGACCGTTTGTTGAATTGAGATTTGGGCTGCACAGCGAAACGCGCCGGCAGGACTTTTCCGCCACTGGCGCGGTTGATTTGCGTGGTGGAGATATAGAGCGCGGGCTGGTCAATCTGTCCTATGGGATCGTTTCGGCGCAATCGAAGTTGAGCCTTTCTGCACGGGCTGAACGCCTGTCTGACGGAAGTTTCGATAGCACCTTGGACGCCGCTGAACAAAGCGAGGGGCGTGATGTGGTGGAACTGCTTGCACGTGACGAAGCGGTGACCATTTTGTCCGCGCGGGCCGCGTTTGAGACCGGTTTGCAAAGGTCAATCGGCTTTGACATTGGGCTGGCGGGAGATGCCCGCCGGTATTCAGGAACAAGCCCTCGCGATTTTGACCAACTTGGTATTGAAGCTGGCGTGGTATTGCGGTTCTCGAAAAATACGCTGGCGCGGGTGGCGGTCAGCCATGCCACGTTGCGTAGCTCTGGCACGACTGCGGGAGAGTGGACGCGAGACGCCGCAGGCATTGACCTATCGCATGAGATTGATGCCGTGACCCGGGTGTCTGGCAGGCTGGGGTACAGACACATTGACGGTGTTCGCGGCGGTGCTGGTCTTGATCGCCGGGGGATCGAACTTGGCTTTGGCCTGACCCGCGCGCGTCGGGATGGCGCTATTTATGCAAAAGGTATGCTGGTGCAGGAAGCGCAGGGATCACGCGCGACGTTGCGACTTGGGATGGACCGCAGCATCGACCGCGATGGTGTGTCGCTTTGGGTTGGCGCAACCAAATCCGACGGAGCAAAACCTGACCTGATCGGCGGCGCGCGCCTGCGCAGAACGTTTGACCGGGGGCGGTTTGTTGCTTCGTTTGAACGGGATGTGACGCCTTCGCCTGATAGCGATGACAGCCGGCTCGCAGACCGGGTTGGCGTGGAAATAGACCGCCAGCTGACGCGGAACGGGTCATTGAACATGCGTGCTGATTACGTGCGGACCTACGCGACCGCAGGGGATGTTGGCCGCAAGGGCACACGGCTGCAGATGATTTACCGACATAAGCTGCAGCGGGACTGGGGTGTGAAACTTGGCACGCGCTGGAGAGAGCAAAAAGAGACTGACGGAGCGCGAACGCAATCTCGATCCGTATTCTTAACGTTTGAGAAACGGTTTGAGGCGTTACATTAGATATGGAACAGAAACGAGTATTAGCGGTGGCCTCCACAGGTGGGCATTGGCGGCAGATGGCGGCCCTGTCGTCTGCATTTGACGGACACCATGTGCGGTATGTATCGACCGGCGACCAACTTGGTGACTACAGCATCCGAGATTGCAGCCGCTCGCATTGGTGGCTTGCGGCTTTGGCCTGCACGCAGCTGATTTGGATCCTCACAAAGGAACGACCCGATGTGGTGGTTTCGACAGGTGCCTTACCGGGGCTGCTTGCAATTGTGATGGCCCGCTTGTTTGGCGCGCGCACTGTGTGGATAGATTCGATTGCGAATACGGAAAAACTATCTTTGTCGGGGCGATTGTGCCGCCCGTTCGCGGGGCTGTGGATGACCCAATGGCCTGAGGTCGCCAAACGCAGCGGCGCGGTCTACGCGGGATCAGTGATGTGATTTTTGTGACTGTCGGCACGCAGCTTCCCTTCCCACGGCTGGTGGAGGCGATGGACCAACTGGCGGGTCGGTTGTACGAACCCGTCATGGCGCAAACAGGGGCCAGCGTGCGATGCCGCAACCTTATCGTAGAGCCGAAGATGGACCCGGCCCGCTACCAGACGGTTCTGAGGAAAGCGCGACTGGTTGTGTCGCATGCGGGCATTGGAACGGTTTTGGCGGCCCAGGACGCAGGCATACCCGTGGTTCTGGTTCCCCGCCGCGCCGATCTGGGAGAGCATCGCAACGACCATCAGATCGGCACTGTACGGTCGTTGGTGGGGCGGCAGGGCATCACAGCCGTGTGGAACACCGACGGCCTGGGGGCTGCGCTGGGTCATGGGTTTGACGTACCAGCCGCGCAGTCAGGCCCGGGGCTTGATAGCTTGGTGACGACGCTGCGCCGGTTTATCAGCTCGTAGCCCGAGGCCATTTATTGCGCGCAGGATTGCCAGTGCCTGAGGCCGCTGCCCCGTCAGGAACGCCTGAACCGCCTTTGCAATCCCGAACGCGTACCCGACCGGCAGCGCGACGCGGTGATGCCTGCGCAGAAACATCATGCGCGCACGGTGCTTATAATAGGCAGAGAACGCAGATGCTGGACTGTTGAGCGTCGGCGACCCGATTGCGCTGCCGGCGCGGTGAAAGACAGTGGCATTGGGACAAATCGCGAGGGGCATGTCACCGCGGTTCATGGCCCAATCGACTTCCTCGTAATACAGAAAATAGTGCTCCTTCATTGGTCCGGCCTGCGCGAAGAACGCCCGCGAGACGACCATGCTGGCCCCGGAGATAAAGTCGGCGATCCGGGGGTCTGGCAGGTCGCAGGCGTTTGACGCGCCGAGGTTGAGATTGCTCGTGACGCCAGTCCACCAGTTCAATGTTCCCGCATCAATCTGAATGGAATGGGGCGCGTCCGCGTACCGGATGCGGCCACCCATCAATGAGAACCCGACTGGCGCGGCAGCGAAGGCGGCGGGCGAATGTGGCGGGACCAGTGTGTCCGGATTTAGTACCCAGACGCGATCAATCGCAGGGTCTTTGAACAGCTCGTGCAGACCGACATTTACGCCAGCGGCGAACCCCCCATTTGTTGGTGACTGGATGACCGTCAGGTTCGACACCGGCTTGGGCACCGGTACGGTTTCAAACGGCAGGTCAGCCGGTAACGTGTAGGGTGTGCTTCCATTGGCCCAGCCTCTGATCGTGGCGACGGTGCCATCGGGAGAGGCATTGTCGACCACCACCGTCTTCGGGCAATGACCAGCAGCGAAGAGGGTCTCAAGGCAGTCACGGATCACCGGTTGCGAGCTGTAGGTGACAATAACAACGCCCATATTTTTCATGAAACTGCCCTTGTGAATGTCGATCTGAATGGGCGGCTATAGGTTAGGGGGCGCTGGGTTGGTTTGGGCGCCGTCGCAGACGCGCTTGCCAGGAATTGCCCCGCGCCGAACAGGAAGAAGACGAAGGAATAGACGGCTGTCCAGACATGAACTGTGGACAGCGTGAAGGTCAGCCCGATCATGCAGAACAACCAAGCCGTCTTGTGCGGTCCTGTGGGACCGTGCGCGACCCGTACGATGCCGATGGCCCATGCGCTTGCTAGCAACCCAAAGCCAGGCAAGCCGTAGCGCACCGCGTTGACCAGCCAGAAATTATCCATGCTGCCCGAATACATGAAATGCGGGCGCACCCAGTCGTTCAGCCCAAGCCCAAACAGCGGATTGTTCCGGACATTCACCATCCCCCATTCAAATATCAGCCCCCGCCAATAGGCGTTATGCGCCGAGAAAGTCGCGTAGCTAAAGAACACGCGGATAGGGGTGCGGTTGGACAACAGATCGACGCAGAGATAGGCCACCACGCATACAGCGACCAACATCCACCACTTGTGTTTGACCGAGGCGAAGATAAAGGACCACCCGATGAGAAAGAGCTGTATCAAAACCGCAAGGAAGGCCCCGCTTGAGAGGGCCAGAAACGCGGTACAGACGATGAGCGATGTAAGCAGCAGCCGGGTCGGCCAGCTGAGCGTTTGAACGAGCCCCACAAAGACCATGGCGACTGCGGTTGAGCAGAAAAGGCCGAAATGAATGGGGTGGGCAAAGATTGCCTGCACCCTTTCCAGATTGAGGCGGGGCGCGATGGAGACGATGTCGACACTGCTGACCAATGGCAGCGAGCGGATCAATTGGATGACGGGCGGGGCCCCGGTGAACGCCTCGAAGAGTGCAAACGGCAAACACATCAAAACCAGCGCCGCGATCACCTTGATGAGGCTTTGAAACTGGGCGTTGGTTTGAATGTAGACGCGCGCCAACCCGTAGCCGCCGAAAAGCTCCAGCAGCGTGATGCCGGTGTGTTCCGCCGCTTGAGCTGGCGTATTGGTTTGCATGGCGATGAAAACCCACCCGACAAAAAGCAGCAGCAAAACATCGGTTGGGACGCGCCTCGTTTTGAAGAGCCTGAATAGGATGAGCGGCATCAACAAGATCATCAAAAGCCGCAGACTGGTCATCTGCAACGGCCCCAACATAAAGCGGACCGGCATCGTGATGCAGATGAGGTAAAGCCATATTGGCAAAGCGAGCTTTTCTGACGCGACGGACATAGACGTAAACTGCGCGTTAACCGTTATCATTCTGTAAAGATTTGACGGGGTAGGGTGGTCGGGCTGCGAAAATACCGATGTGAGGTGCTGTGTGACCGATATGCCTATGGACGCGACCCACCATCTGAAAGCCCGGCGGCGTGGATTGAACCGGCTGGGAGGATTGCGCCGTGTGCTGGTGAACCTCAGGCGCGCCTATCTGTCATATGCGTTTGGCATGGACATTCACCCAACCGCCGAAATGTCGCTGTCCGCCAAGCTGGACCGGACCTTTCCTATCGGTGTGCATCTGGGCGCGCGCAGCTACATCGCATTGGGGGCCGTGGTCCTGACCCATGATCGCACACGCGGCTTGTACGCCCACACACGGATTGGCCAAGATTGTTTTGTTGGAGCGCGCAGTATTTTGTTGCCGGGCGTGACAGTGGGCGACGGCTCTATTGTGGCGGCTGGTTCTGTTGTGACCCGTGATGTGCCGCGGGATTGCATTGTCGCCGGCAACCCGGCGCGGGTCATCAAATGCGGCATTGGCGTCGGAGCATTTGGACGTCTGCCGGACGCGGATCTGACAGAAAGCCGCCTGGCCGCGGCAGGGCTTGCATAGCCGTTAACGCTGCGTTCGACGGGGAGCCGATTGCGCAACGCAAAGGCGACCTGTGCTACCCCCCATTTATCGGCGCGGTGAGCAAGCCTTGCCCCAAGCCATTTATTCCAGAGACAGGTCGTGCCCGAAGCCCGATTGGCCCTTCTGTCCTGGCATTCAACTTCGGTCGACCGCAACCGAAGGTAGTCCTTATGATAACTTTGCTTGGCTTAGGCCTTGGCGTTCCCTCCACCCCTAAAGGAGAGGTCGCGGCGCCTGTGACCTCTGTGTCCATTGACGACTTTTCGCGTGACCGGACCCTGTTTGACAGCGGTGCCGCCTTCGGGCGTTCGGAGGCGGACGTCCCCGTTTCTGGCACGGGCACGGTTGGTGAAACGGTGCAGGTCCGAGTGTTGCCGACGGGTGGGCCAGCCTCGGCGTGGGCGGATCTTGGTCTCATTGACGGCGCTGGCAAATGGGCTGGCGCAATTACTGCTGATCTGACCCCGCATTGGGCCCGGGTCGAGGCCCGTATCAAGTCTGAACCTGTCACCCGTGCGGCCACGTCCAATCGGTTCGGTGTGGGGCATGTCGTGGCATTGTGGGGGCAGTCGGAGATCGTTCGGATCAGGTCCACCGCGCAAGACATCCTTCCACCAGAACCCCTTTTGGCCGACGATTGCGTGCAGGCGATTTGGATGGATGGCGCGCCAGTGGTCAAACATCTCACCAATGCGGACCCTCATACGGCGGCGCTTGCGGCCATGGCCAACGTGTTTCTGGCGGAGCGGCCCGGCGAAAAAGTCGCGTTGGTCTTTCAAGCCGTTTCCGGGACCGGCTTCCGGGCCTTGGTGGATGACGCGGACGCGTCGCGGAACTGGGCGGATGATGCCGCACTGCACGCCTTTGCAACTGCTGATGGCCAGCATGTCGGCCTGCCCAGCGTCTCGTGGTTCGCATCACCAGGGTCCCTTGCGGAGCATTACGAGGACGCGTTGTTCCCACTCTTTACCGGGAAAACCGCCGGCGGCGTTGATGTGACGTTTCCGACGCAGATCAGTTTCGGAGCAGGCGACAGCTATCAGGCAGACCACTGGTTTGGCGAGCTATACGATCCAGCCCACACAAAATGGGTGGCCTTTGGACCGCACCGGTTTGACATCGGTGCAGACATGCAAAGCGCAACCGTGCTTGGCGACGGATCGCCCGAAAGCAACCTGCATAACAAGGAGCAGGCGCGGGTGAGCTGGAGAGCGATGATCGAGAACACCCATTCCGGCGGGCTGTTCCTGCCGTTGGGGCTGGAACCTTTGACGTATCAAAACGGGATCACGGATGGCTTTGGTGGCTGGACGGATCAAAGCCACCCCGCATCGGATACTGATGATGGCGCGCCAATGTATGCGCGGTTGGTGGCGCATGCGGTGTTGCAGGCCTCTGGCTTGACCACATGGCAGGTGCCGGTCTTTGACCAATCCGACTGGGACCCCACTGGCGCCTATGTTGACGTCTGGTCCAGCGCTGGGCCTGTCTCAACCATCCGTGAGGCAAGAGGCGAGCCTGCATTGGACACGACCCATCCGCATTGGACGGATGTGTTTGGCTGGCAAATCAACGGGTCCCCGGCGCAGCGGGCAGAATTGGTGTCAGGACGGGTCCGCATCTACCCTGACACAGGCGCGTTTGTGTCGACCGATGTGATCCGCTTCGGAGAGGGCGGGGCCACGGGTATGGTCAAATTTCCTGACGATCACATTGCGCAGACCTTCAAGAACCTCCCGATTGTCGATCTTGGCATGTCGGGTCTGGACGGTGTGCCGGTGCGTCCTTTGCCAGATGCTGCGGCTTTGGTGAATACTCTGGTTCCTGTTGCCAGCGGATTTAACACTGGCGCGACTGGTCCGCATTTTGTCGACCCCGCAACATTGGGTGCTGGCGTCGGGCAATTCTTTGCGCAGCTGGATCTTGCGCCGGTTGTGTCGAGTTCGGGTAGCAAACACTTGCTGACCACCACGGGCAACTACATCCGTCTGGAGATTTTGCCGAATGGCAAGCTGCGCCTGCGTGTGCGTGACAGCGGGGGCACCGTACATGTTGATTATGTGCAAAGCAGCGCTGGCGTTGTGGTCGATAATGTTCAAGCCGACATACGGCTTGCGATTGATCTTGCGGCGGGCTTTGCCAAAGTCTGGGTGAATGGCGTTTTGGTCTTGGATCAGAGCTTTGTGTCTGCTGCGCCGACACTGCCATCCAACCGCACGTTGCTGGCTCTTGCAAGCAACACCGGTGGGTATCAGGTGGAGGCTGCGGTCACCCAAATTGCAATTTGGAAAGAGACCACCTCTGACGGCAGTTTGCCGCTTGCGGTGCCCTATAAGCAGTTTGTCGGACCGGCTGCATTGGTCAATTCAGATGCGTGGAAAAACGGTGATGACGCGACCTAGCGGGTAGGCAGTCGCAACCGCAACACAACGTATGAAAGACAAAGCCCCGCCGCTTCTGCGGCGGCGGCAACCCACAAGACGCTGGGCAGCATGCCACCATCCTTCAGCAGATAGTAAATGATTGGCAGGGCCAAAATTCGGGGCACGTTGCCAAGCGCCGCGTTGGTAGTTGTTCCAATAGCAAGTGCCACAGCAGAGACCCCGGCGCGTGCAATCCGTAAGCCGTGCAAGACCGCGAGCATCGGCATCAGATTGAGTACGGGGGCAAAGTCATCGCCCAGCGCCAGCGGGATCACGGGTGCAACGACAAGAAGAGTTGCCGCCAATGCCAAACCGGCCAGCAGGCAAAGACGAATAATCGTGGTCGCTGCTGCGTCCAATGCATATGGGTCACCTCGTTTCGATACGAGAATGGGCAACGCATAGCTTTGCAGGCTGCGCCCGAGGATCAGCGCAGGCGTCAATGTCAGCGTGAAGCCCATTGCCAGCAGGGCAAGCGGGGCCGGACCCTGCAGATAACCGACGATGAGTTTCTCTCCGTGGAAAACCCCAAGCAAAAGAACGCCGTTCAATGCGAGTGGCCAGCCAAACCGAACGATGCCGTTAAGATGCTCCCGATTGAGCCCCACGAAATAGCGCCGTTCTGCAACAAGCCACGACATGACTAAGCCCCCCGCTGCTTGCACGACCGTGGCTATCAGAAGAACGCGGAAATCCCCGAACTTGATGTAAAGCGGCCAGACCAACAGCAACGCCAGCAATGCAGGGGCGACCTGTATGCAGACCAGTGGAGCAAAGCGTTGCGCGCGCTGGTAACGCCAAGCGTCCATATGGATGAGACCAGAAAGCAGCGGGACCAACGCCAGCGTTTTGTAGGCCCATGTCACCTCGGGAGTGCCCATAAACCGGGCCGCGTGCTCTGCGCAGGCATAGATCAAAAGAGCCCCCAAGATGCCGCGAGAAAGTTGTACAAAATGTAGGGACGCCTGCACGTCTTCCTGATGTCCGTTTGCGTCCTGCACAATCATTTGCTGCGCACCCAGCGTGGTCACCATTTCAACGACAGAAAGCAAAATTGCGAAGCTGACGGCGATGCCGAAATCTTCAAGCCCGATCAGACGCGCCGCAAAGATATTACGCGCCAGCGTCAGGAGCGCGACGCCTCCGTTGCCAGAAAGAAGCAGCAGAAGAGGACGGGTGGACGCGCGTTGCGCAGGGACAGGAGTGCTCGCAGACATTTACGGCTGGTTAACCAGTCTATCCTTAACATCCCGTAAATCTGAAAATGGAGCGGGCACATGGCCAGAAGACTGGACGTCACGGACAGGATTGTCGCTGCGGACCTTTGTTCGGGATGCGGCGCCTGTGCTGCGGTGTTGCCCGACCATGCTGACATGGCCAGCTCTGAGGAAGGTTTCCTCCGACCCGTTTCGGATCGACTTTCACGAAAGGCTGCGCGGACTGTTCTCGCGCTTTGTCCCGGTGGTGGACAAGAAGGTGGGACATCAACCCCGTTCAGTCACCCGCTATGGGGCGGCTATTTTGGCGTGGCAAAGGGCTGGGCTGTGAATAGCAAGCTTCGGTTCTCTGGGGCGTCGGGCGGGGCCTTGTCGGCGGTCCTGGTCAACTTGCTGGAAAGTGGGAAGGTCGATGGCGTCGTTCAGGTATGTGCAGACCCTGATAACCCTTCCGGCAATCAGACGATTGTCAGCCGGGACAGATCAGATGTGCAGGCCTGTGCGACGTCGCGATACGCCCCGTCCGCCCCGCTGCTAGAAGTGCCTCGTCTTTTGGAGCTTGGCGGGGCTTACGCATTTGTTGGCAAGCCATGCGACGTGGCCGCACTGCGGAACTGGGAAAAGATTGATCGGAGAGTTGCGCAGGTTTTCCCAGCCAAGCTGTCGTTCTTTTGCGCCGGTGTCCCTTCATCAAGGGGTGCTGCCGCCATCCTGCAAAAGCTGGATGTCTCGGAGCGTGACGTGGCGAGTTTCAGGTATCGCGGGAATGGTTGGCCGGGGCGAGCAGAGGCAAAAACCCATGACGGGCAGAGCCGATTCATGAGTTATGCAGAGAGTTGGGGCGATATTTTGTCCCGCCACGTGCAGCCCCGATGCAAAATTTGTGCAGACGGATCGGGGATGGCGGCGGATATTGCCTTTGGCGATGCTTGGCAGACGGATGCCGCCGGCTACCCGTTGTTTGAGGAGCAAGATGGCGAGAGCTTGATCCTTGCCCGCACAAAGCTTGGTCAGAGCCTGCTGGACGCGGCTACCGTGGGTGGTGAGCTGCAGACAGTCCCGATGGATATTGAGCAGGTTGCAGCCATGCAGCCCGGACAGGTCCGCCGCCGCACAGAGCTGCTTGGCCGACTTGTCGGGAGGATTATGGCCGGGATGCCTGTCCCGCGCTACCGAGCGATGGGTATTTGGGACTGCGCCCGCATGGTGTCGCCTTGGTCAACAGCGCGCGCCGCGCTTGGAATGGCGCGGCGGTGTATCATCCGACGGCAACAATCGTAACCATCCCTTAACCATGCTCAGGCCAAGCTGAGGGATGATAAACATTTGCTTCACCCTGCACGCGTCAAGTTCCACAAATTTGGGTGTCGGGGCTCTTACGGTTGCTCAGGTCGATTTGGTGCGCAGCATTTCGCGGCAGCTTGGGGTTCCCATTCACATGACGCTGCTGGATTGGAAGGATGCTGGCGCGGCCTGCGTTTGTGGCGATGACATAAGTATTGTTCGCCTTTCGGGCCGCGACCTGCTCCATCCGGCGGGCGCGTGGGCGCATCTCAGACACGCTGATCTGGTGTTGGACATAGGGGCAGGTGACAGCTTTGCCGATACCTATGGTGGCAAAAGGCTACGCCGGATTTTCCTGCTGAAGATGTTGGCTCATTTGGCAAGGCGGCCATTGGTGCTGGCGCCCCAAACGTTAGGGCCATTCACCCACCCGCTGTCCCGGCTTCTTGCGAAGATCAGCATGACCCAGTCCGCTGCCATCTTTTCGCGGGACAAGGTGTCAGCGACACATCTGAAAGACATGGGTGTGAAGGCGCCTGTCGGGGTCGCGTCCGACGTGGCATTGAGATTGGAGGCGTCCACAGTCAAGCGGCGGTCCGCGCGACCAGCAGTGGGTATCAACGTCTCCGGGCTGCTGATGTCGGGGGGTTATTCCGCCACCAATCAGTTTGGGCTGAACTTGGACTACCCGTCCCTTGTCCGCGCGTTGATTGGGGCGTTCTTGGCGCACCCCGATCAGCCAGATGTCCATCTGATCCCCCATGTTATCGCGCCCGATGCGCCGGTTGAGGACGATATGGCTGCGGCGTTGGCGCTGCATGAAGAGTTCCCGAAGACGCGGGTTGCCCCTGCATTTGAAACGCCGAGCGCGGCAAAGGGTTACATCGCAAACATGGGGTTCTTTACCGGCGCGCGGATGCACGCGTGTATCGCGGCATTGTCCAGCGGTGTTGCGGTTGTTCCGTTGGCCTATAGCCGAAAGTTTGCAGGCCTGTTTGGGGCGCTTGGATATGATTTCGTGGCTGATTGCCGAACGCATCAGCAGCTAGCGATTATTGAGATGATTATGTTGGGGTACGAAAATCGCGCGGAACTTGCAGCGCAGGCGACGACTGCGACTGAGTGTGGCGTGGCGCGATTGCAGCTGTATGACGAGGCGCTGAGTGCGCTTGTCTCAAAATTAGCGCATGCCAAGGAACAGCCTGCCACGCGCCGCGCGGCAGGCCTGATCGAAAGCGCCTAAGTCAAAAGGTCACCACAGCGCGACAATCGCGCCCGCCGACGTTCCCGTTGCCTGAACGGCTGATGCGCGAATGGGCAGCAGGCTGCCTGCCGGAACGCCTTCAAGGACAACGCTATCGCCATCAGCGAGCGTCACGCTGATGTCGCCTCCCTGCCCGATGTAAATGGCCCGTGTGACTTGCAGTAAATCTGACGTGTCGTCGGGCGTGACTTGCGCCCCGCCTCGGGCTGGGGAGATTGGTGTGGTGGGGAAATTTGCAAACTTATCCATGTGGGTCCTGCCATTCTTGAAAAGAAACGCGCAGATCAGCTTTGCCACCCTGCATACGGGGGTAGATCGCGCGTGCAGGGTTGTGTCATGCGAACCTTAACAATTTGGAACCGGACCGCGCGCAGCTAGGCGGCTTATTGCACCTTTTGGAAGCGGGGCTGGTAGCCGTCGATCCAACGTGAGACGACATCGCGCGCCGCGACGGCGTCGTTCGTCACAACAGCTTCGCGCAGGGCTTTCAAAGCACTCGCCATCTCGATCTCCGAGAGGCACTCTTCGCGCACACTGAAGATCTTTTCGTGTTTGGTCGTTGTTCGCCCTTCGCTGATCGTCAGCTCTTCGTGCATCTTTTCGCCGGGGCGCAGGCCGGTTGTGATGATCTCGATATCGCCCTCGGGGTTCAGATTGTTGCGGACAGAATAGCCAGCGGACTCGATGACCTGCTCGGCCAGCTTTCTAACTGAAACGGGTTTGCCCATATCAAGCACGAACACTTCCCCACCTTCCGCCAGGCTGCCAGCGGTCAGCACCAATTGTGCGGCTTCTTGTACGGTCATGAAGTAGCGCGTGACGTTGTTGTGGGTCAGCGTAACCGGGCCACCACGGGCGACCTGATCTTGAAACAACGGCACAACAGAGCCAGACGACCCCAGGACGTTGCCGAAGCGCACAATGGAAAACACTGTGTCAGAGGTACGGCTTGCGTGATCCTGAACCAGCATTTCGGCGAATCTTTTCGAGGCACCCATGATGTTGGCGGGCCGAACGGCTTTATCTGTGGACACCAAAACGAAACGCCCGACACCGGCCTCGCGGGCTAGAGCGGCCAGATTGTGGGTGCCCAGCACATTGTTTGAAAGCCCGGCGACCGCGTTGCGTTCAACCATCGGCACATGCTTGTAAGCTGCCGCGTGGAAGATGACCTCGACCTTGTTCTCCGCAAGAACGGCGCGGGTCAGCTCAGGCTCGCAAACGGACCCCAGAACAGGAACAAGACCAATGCCGTTGCGTTCTGCAACTTCGGCCAATTCCAGTTCAATGTCATACAACGCCAACTCGCTTTGCTCGAAAAGCAAGATTTTGCTTGGCTTGCACCGGATCAATTGGCGCGTAAGTTCTGACCCAATCGACCCTCCGGCGCCGGAGACCATGATTGTTTTGCCGGCATATTCGCCGCAGCCAATGTCAATGTTGCGCCGCAAGTCAGCGCGACCCAGGAAGACGTCATGCGCGACGCCCAGCGGATCTTTCATACGCTCTTGGCCAACCATCTGCGCAAAGGATGGCAGGATACGCACGTCGATATGCGATCTTTCCAACCTACGCTCAATCTTGGCGACGGCCTGACGAGACGCGGACGGCATCGCGATGACAACGCGATCGGGTTTGGTTTCAGACAGCGCTTCGTCCAATCGGCCGCCGTGGTAGACTGGGAGGCCCGAAATGATCTGGTCTTTCAAAGCGATATTGTCGTCCACAAACCCAACCGGGATGATGTCGGGATGGGATTTCAGCGCGCTGGCAAGCTGCATACCAGTTTTACCCGCGCCGTAGATCAGGACAGAGCTTACATGGCCGCTGCTGCGATACGCAGCCAACAACACTTCAAGCATCAGCAGGCGGCTGCCAGAGCAAAGCAGGAAAAATGCGATTGCGAATGTAAGATGGAACCGGGTGGGCATCCAGATGCCCGCCAAGCTGGCCAATGTCAGCGACGCCAGCCCCATCAAGCCTGAGAAAAGAACGATCTTGCCAACCGCGCTGCGGTCGAATGATTTCAGCCGGATGCGAAAAATGCCAAGCGCCATAGACGCGCCAGCGGCAAGCATCATCAGCATGGCGCAGAACGCCCATTCGCTGGCAAACCAATCAAAAACGCGGACTTGACCGAACTGTAGAAGAATCGCTGCAAGCAGCGCAACAGGCACAAGCCCTACGTCAATCGCGAACAATGTGGCGCGCTTCTGCGTCCGCGTTAAATTGAGCAGTCTATTCATTACCTATCAATTTCCCCAGCCGGACCATCTAGTCCGCAAGGCAGCTTATGCTGCTTTGCAGCAATTTTCCAGCACAGCTACCGAAAATATCCGTTTGCGCGATTAGTCGCCGAATGGCGCGACTCACTCATTACTCTTAAGACGCGGAAGATACAGCAAAACATGGCGATTGACAAAAGAAGCGCCGTATCACGGCTTGTTTCGTTTTTTGGATGACAACTGTTTGAGCGTTGACCAAATGATCCAATAGTCCAAACAGGGGCGGTAGCGGCGCTGGTACATCAAATCCAGTTTGGCCTTTGCGGGAATGCAAATGTTGCAATACGTGGCGTCCGTTTCTTCGGGCGTTTTGCAATTTGCCAGCAGTTCGGCTTCCCGCCTGTGGTACACGAGCGTCGCCAGGCCAGTCAGCCCAGGTCTGCTTTGCAGAACCTCGGCATAGAGGTCCGGAAATTTTTCAACATATTCTCTAAGCGGCGGGCGTGGCCCGACGAAGCTGATGTCACCCTTGATGAGATTCCAAACCTGAGGAAGCTCATCAAGCCTGTATTTGCGCAGCTTCGCCCCAAGTGGCGTTATGCGTTGCGACTTGTCCCCGCCTGTCACACCGGCATCCTGAGAGGCGGATACAGTCATCGTTCGGAATTTCAGCAGCCCAAAGGACTGATCGGGCGTTTTCATCCGTTCCGCGACATAGAGGATCGGGCCATCGCCTTCGCGCCAAATCTGGTAGCAGACCCACAAGATGTAGGGCGACACCAAAACAGCCACACCCACGGCGCACACGACATCAAAGAGACGTTTGCCCAAAGTCATCTAAGCGCGGTGATACGGCGCGCCGGCAAGAATGGATGCGGCACGGTAAAGTTGTTCTGCCAGCATGACGCGGGCCAGCATGTGGGGCCACACCATCTTGCCAAACGACAAAAGCTGGTCGGCATCATCCCGCAGCGCAGGGTCAATTCCGTCAGCGCCCCCGATGATGAACGTGACGTCCTGCCGTCCGGCGTCGCGCCACTTCGCAAGCATCGCAGCAAAATCCGGACTGTTGAGCGTCTTGCCGCGTTCATCAAGGCCGCAGACCAGCGCACCTTTCGGCACGGAGCGGCGCAAGAGGTCAGCCTCAGCAGACTGGCCGCCGCCCTTCTTGTCCTCAACCTCAACAATTTTGGCGGGTCCAAGCCCCAGGCCACGACCAGTGCGATCAAACCTCGTAAGGTAATCCTCGATAAGCGTGTGTTCTGGCCCGGACCGCAGTCGGCCCACTGCGCAGACCTGCACGCGCATCAGCTGTTGGTTGCGTCTGCGTCGGCGGCGCCGGGCATCCACATTTTTTCAAGCTGGTAGAATTCCCGCACCTCGGGTCTGAAGATGTGAACGACGACGTCGCCGGTGTCCAAGAGCACCCAATCGCCAGCCCCTTTGCCCTCGATCTTGGCAAAGCGGTCAAAGTCTTGTTTCAGCTTTGACGACAGCTTTTCAGCCAGTGAGGTAACCTGCCGGGTCGAGCGACCAGAACAAATAACCATGTAGTCGGCAATTTCGGAGCGACCGCGCAAATCAATCTGCACGACCTCTTCGGCCTTGTCTTCGTCAAGTGAGGTGAGGATCCAAGACAACAGCTCTTCGCTGGTCAAGGTCGGTTTCGCGGCGTCAGCTGCGCCTGCGTCGATGTGTTGAGACAGCGCTCAAACCTCCGTAAAAATTGCGCCGCCAAAGCCCCGGCGCTGGGATTCTTATCTCAAGATAGCATCGCAACGGCCGCTTCTCAACGGCCCAAGACGTCAGGTCAGCGTCAGCGTGCCAAAAATGCGGTCTTGATGCTCGGCAAGGTATATCCGCAGCCATGCTGTAAACGCATCAGGGGTTTGGGTGACCTCTTTCAGCAGATCGAACGCGCTGATCCAACGCGTTGCCATTGCCTCATCCGGATTAGGTTGAATTTTCAGGTTGGCTGGCGCCTCGGCGCGGAACATGTCGACCAATTCATGCTCGATCAGGCCGCCACCGACATCAGCGCGGTATTCAACCTGACCCCGAAATTCGGGGGTGAGGCCCGTAATGCCCAGTTCGTCATCCAGACGGCGAATGGAGCAATTTTCCGGGGTTTCATCCCAATTGGGGTGTGTACAGCACGTGTTCGCCCACAGGCCGGGCGTGTGGTATTTGCTCATGGCGCGTTGCTGGATCAGGACCTGGTCGCCGCGCATGACAAAGACTGAAACCGCCTTGTGGCGCAGGCCCCTTTTGTGGACATCCAGTTTTTCGACGGGAACAAGCGTTCCATCTACCCAGGCGGGGATCAATGCAGGGTCTGACATATGCAGAATTCTCGTCTCATTACTGGTCTCAAAAGCCTATAGAGCGAAATCTGGGGAGGCCGAAACAACAAATTGGTGTCACTTTCCAGTCAATTAGCCCAATTTGTCTTTACCCTCACGCCAAGTGCACTAACTTTGCGGGGACCTATCTGAGGAGAGAATCGAATGAAATTCCTATCTGTAGCCACACTTGGCCTGTCGCTGATGGCGGCACCGGCATTCGCTGACGGACACGCAACCGGCGACGCTGCGGAAGGCGAAGACGTCTTCAAGAAGTGCAAATCGTGCCACATGATCGTTGCTGACGACGAGACTGTGATCCAAAAGGGCGGCAAGACTGGCCCGAACCTCTACGGAGTTTTCCAGCGCGTGCCGGGGTCTGTTGATGGCTTCAGATATGGCGACTCGATTGTCGCTGCAGGCGAGACAGAGGCTATGGCTGACGGTTGGAACGAAGAGCAGTTCGTATCCTACGTCGCAGACCCACGCAAATGGCTCCGGGAAATTCTGGACGACTCGAAAGCGAAATCCAAAATGTCGTTCAAGCTGAGAGACGAAGAAGATGCAGCCAACGTATGGGCTTATCTTGTTTCGGTCGGCCCAGCACCTGCAGAATAAGAAAACGCTGACCTAATAGCATTTAAAGAAGCGGTCCACCGAGTGTGGGCCGCTTCTTTATGGGGATGACTCATCCCAAAGTTCATCCAGCGCTTCTTTGGCTTGGTCAAACCCAGCGTGCAAAGCGTCGACACCCATCAGCCTGACCGTGTCGCGGCACTTCTCAACAATGTGCCCGCTGACCATTATCTGAGCACCGGGCGCGCAAAGGCGGATCGCAACAACCAGTTTAGCCAACGGAGCAAGCGCATGCTCACCGGCAGCAGACAGGCCGATAATTCGAGGGCTTGTTCTGCTGATGACTTCAATTAAGGCGTCGTGGCTGTCGAGAAGCTGTAGATCAATCGACCACCCCTCATTCTCAAGCAGATCGGCTGCCATCTTGATGCCCAGTTGGTGGGTTTCCCCCGGCACGGCAGCGAAGAGGGCGGACTTGGTAGGCGCGGGTGCCGCGTCTTTCAGAAATATCGGGCGCAAACCGCGCATGATGGCGTAGATGCGGCCAGAGCCAGCGATGACCTGAGCGAAGGAAACGGTGTCCTGTTCCCACCACTCTCCCAACCTGCGGGCTGCGCCGCCGAGGTATGTCAGGTAAAGAGTTTTGATTGAAGTTCCCGATGCACGTTCAGCGCTTACCAATTTGGCCGCCTGCTGTGTATCAGGCGAGATCAACGCCTGTGCCAGGTCTTCGATTTGCTCATCTGTGATTTCGGTGACGTGCCCAGCGTCATTGTCAAAATGCTCTGACAAGCGAACCAGAACCTCCCGTGCAAGCGACACGACGACATCCTCGGGAAGGCTCCGCTTTAGATCGCGGATCTCCGAAAAAGACTGTTCATATACATCCTGCCTAAACAGGTTGCTGCTGTTGTCTGAAGACGACATTGTCCCTCTTTTCGGGCCGGCTACTGCCCTAAATTCTCAATGATATGAGAGGTCGTAGAGGTGATGTTAGCGCCAATACTCTGTAAGGCAAGGTTTACAGAAACGGGGCTGCCCGCAATTGCTGATCCGTTTCAACGTCTCACAAGCCTAAATAGCAGGGAAATCGGATCAAAGAAGACCGTATTTGCGGAGCTTCACATAGAGCGACTGCCTTGAAAGCCCAAGCATTTCTGCCGCCGCGACCCGATTGTTGGAGGTCAGCTCGACGGCAGTTTCTATGCACATCTTTTCGACGACATCGGTGGTTTTGGCCACAATATCTTTCAGCGTTTGACTGCCGATCAATTCGATCACCGACCGCATATCGACGTCCGTCGGGCTCTGTCCTGGGCTGCGAATCGCTTCCACGCGACTGGCATCTCGTATCACGAGCGCGAAGACCTGTATGTCCCCGCCGTCCAGCTTTGTCGTGGATGCCTCGATGGCGCGTTCGGTTCCGTGCTCGCTGACCAGACGGGTCGCATATAACCGCATAGAGCCCGTGCGGCCGGCGTTTTCCAGCATGACATTCAAATCGACGCTGCCGCGCCCAAGGAAGTCCGAGACTGGCCGCCCGCGGATTGCCTGCGCATGCGTGACGTCCGCCATATTGAGGAACGCGTCATTCGCGCTCAGGATGCTGCCAGATTGTGAGATGAACAGCATTGCGTCAACGCCCTCGCGGTAAAGCCCTGACAGATTGTCTTGAAGCAGATCCGGCTGCATGGTCGATCCGTCGGTCGCAGTGACCCGGCACAACAGGACTTGCTCCCCGCCAGACCGGAACAATGTTGGCGCGACGGCCAAGGCGCGTTGGGTCTTTTTGGATCTGGCCGCAACAGATTCAGGCGACTGCCCTGAGGATGCGTCGATCAGCGCCGCAATGAGGTTGCCGCCTTGCGCGACCTCAAAGCTGCCTTGGACATCCGAGCCGATCAATTCAGCGCGCGACTTGGCAAAGAAGGCTGCCGCGGCCGCATTGCAATCGGTGATCTTCCCTGTCGCAGTGGATACGAACAGCGTCACTTCACTGCTGGAGGCCATAAGGACGCGGAAGCGGGTGTCGTATTCCCGTTGTGTTTCGTAGTCTTTTTCCAACGCGATTTGGGCCGCGACCAGCTGCTGTTGCATCTCGGCGATTGGCCGCAGGTCGCGCCCAAGCAGCAAGATCGCACCGTCGCTGCCGATGCGGTGGAAGCTGTAGCGGATAGGGAACTCGGCGTAGTCGTCGGTGGCGGCGTGGTTCAATTCCACGGGCAGCACGGCGCCGCCGCTTTCCAGGAAGCTGGCCAAACGGTCTTCGAATTTGGACACGCTTTCGACGGTCAACCCGTCGTTGAGGGATTTACCCTCCCACTTCTCAAGGCTGGATTTGGGCATGAAGTTCGGGCTGGCCATGATCCCCATGACCTGGCCTTCCTTCGTGACGATCAACGCCAGATCGGCGATGCGCGAAATAATTTCTGTCACGACATCCGGCTCGATCATTGGGATCAAGCCGCTGGTCCATGTCATTTCACCCGGTGACATCATGGTGCGGACACCACGCGCAGCATGCGCACGTTGAAGCCGCAAAAGCCTATCGCTTCTTGCAGGTCACTTGTCGCAATGTCTGCGCCGGTAATTTGCGCAATGTCTTGATCCAGCGATAGCACGTTGCCCCCAACAATCACCGGGATCTCTTGTCCCGTTTGGCGCACCTTCTGCACAATGCGGCTGATGGAGGCAAGGCTCTCGCGGGCCGAAGCCGAGATAAGAACGACGTCAAACGTCGTGGTCGATAAGCGGTCAAACACATTGGACGGCCCAGCGTTCAGGTCCAGCGATACAGACAGCCCCGCGCGGCGCAGTTGTCCGGTCAGGATTGTGGCACCCAACGTGTGTTGCGCGCCTTCGGGCACGACAACCAGACACCTTGGAGCAGCAGACCCAATATAAATGTCTTCGGCGCACCATTCCGGCCCCAACGAACGCAGCACACCCTGCAGGCGTGCGCTCCCAATCGTCGTTTCTGCAAAATTGATATTGTCTTGGCACCATGCCTCGCCAAGCAGCGCCGCAACTCTGGGGATGAAGATGTCAGCAAGCTCGTACTCGCTGATCCCGGCATCCAAAATCTGTTGCACCACCCGCTGCAGCGGTTCACGTTCGATGGAGGCTGCTGCTTTATACAGCTCATCCACGAAATGCTCGGTGATTTTGCAGGTTGAGGTGCTGGTCACACCTAGATCCTCAGCGATCTTGGATAAGGCCCAGAAAGCAACACCGTCCACATCTGCAGTCACTCCTTTCGAACGCGTTTTGTTGGCGTGTGGCATTTGCGTCGTTCCCAGGGTCACTCATAACCCCGTGGCTGTTGGGCGACGGGTATAGATAGCGGTCGGCGAACATGGTCGTTTACTGGCATGTATATGTCAAATAATATTGACACATTTAGTGGATGATCCACAAATCACTATTTTATATGACTTTTCTTTTGAACTGTCAGCAGAATCTGTACACCACACACTGTAAATCAAAGTTGACACATTGCCCCCTTCCTGCCAAAATTTTGGCAGGTACAAGCCGAGGGGGAAACTATGCCCGACGCCGCTCAGCGTCAGATTTCAGCGAAACGGCTCTATACGCCGGAGCAACGCGCGCGCCGCGATGCGACCCGTTGGACTTTGGTTCAGGGCATCTTGGCGCCTGTGCAATTTGCGGTGTTTTTAGTCTCTTTGGTGCTGGTTCTGCGCTACGTGGCGACCGGCTTCGGCTACGAGGCCGCAACCGTGTCGATCATCCTCAAAACGGTGTTTTTATACCTCATCATGATAACGGGATCGATCTGGGAAAAAGTGGTGTTTGGCAAGTGGCTATTCGCCCCCTCCTTTTTCTGGGAAGACGTGTTCAGCTTTGTCGTCATCGCCCTGCATAGCCTTTATTTATATGGGCTGATTTGGGGTGGATATTCCCCCGACACGCTGATCGTTATTGCCTTGGCGGCCTACGCGACATACGTCGTTAACGCAGGCCAATTCCTGTGGAAACTGCGCGTCGCGCGCCTTCAGTCGGAGGTCGCGGCATGACCGATCAAATGACCCCTCCACCGGCGCTTGGCTGCCGCTCTGCGCCGGTTCTCAAGCAGCGCGGGCAACGGGAAGTTTTCTGCGGTCTAACAGGCATCATCTGGCTGCATCGCAAAATTCAGGACGCGTTCTTTTTGGTCGTCGGGTCGCGCACCTGTGCCCACCTTCTGCAAAGCGCCGCCGGGGTGATGATCTTCGCCGAACCACGATTCGGGACGGCGATTCTGGAAGAATCAGATTTGGCGGGTCTGAACGACGCCCATGCTGAACTGGATCGGACCGTGCAACAGCTTTTGGCGCGCCGTCCCGACATCCGGCAACTGTTCCTCGTTGGGTCTTGCCCGTCCGAGGTGATTAAGCTGGACCTCAACCGCGCCGCCGAACGCCTGACCCAGGAATTTGCGCCCAAGGTGCGTGTCCTGGAATATTCCGGCTCGGGGATCGAAACGACATTCACTCAAGGTGAAGATGCCTGTCTTGCGTCCATGGTGCCGGTCTTGCCCAAAACCGACGCCCGCGAGCTGATGGTTGTGGGCGCGTTGCCAGACGTGGTCGAGGATCAAATGCTGGGTTTGTTGGAAGACCTTGGCATTGGCCCGGTGACAGTTTTGCCCGCCCGCAACATCGACAGTGAAATGGGTGTCGGACCGAACACGATGTTCGCGCTGACCCAACCTTTCCTCGGTGATACCCACGCAGCACTTGAACGCCGCGGCGCCACTCATATCGCGGCCCCGTTCCCGTTTGGCGAGGAAGGCACCACCGCATGGCTCGCTGCCATCGCCAAAGAATTTGGCGTCTCGGACGAGCTGTTCAACAAAGTCACCGAAGCCCCACGCCGCCGCGCTCGCCAGGCGATTGCGCAGGCCTCTGAGCCTTTGAACGCCAAATCTGTCTTCTTCTTCCCCGATAGCCAATTGGAAATCCCACTGGCCCGTTTCCTGACCCGCGAATGCGGGATGAGCGCGGTCGAGGTCGGGTCCCCCTACATTCACGACGCCTTGCACGGCCCCGATCTGGATCTGCTGCCCGCAGGCCCGCAAATCTCCGAAGGGCAAGACGTCGACCTGCAGCTTGATCGTTGCCGCGAGGCACGCCCCGACCTGACGGTCTGCGGCCTTGGCCTTGCCAACCCATTAGAGGCCGAGGGCCTGTCGACCAAATGGGCGATCGAGCTGGTCTTCACGCCGGTGCATTTCTACGAACAAGCGGGCGATCTCGCCTCCCTCTTTGCCCGCCCACTTCGCCGCAAGACCATCCTTGGGGTGGCGGCCGAATGATCTTCGTTTTGGCAAAAATACTCACCTTTTGGTGCCCAGCTTGTCAGGGGTGTGCGGCCGCGACCTTAAATGAGGTCCCCTCATGAAGCTGACGGTCTGGACCTATGAAGGCCCGCCCCATGTTGGCGCGATGCGTGTCGCCACCGGCATGACCGGCCTGCATTACGTTCTGCACGCGCCGCAGGGCGACACTTACGCCGACCTGCTGTTCACCATGATCGAACGCCGCGATCACCGTCCGCCGGTCACCTACACAACCTTCCAGGCGCGCGATCTAGGCTCTGATACGGCGGGATTGTTCAAGTCGTCCTGCCAGGACGCCTATGACCGCTTCCAGCCCGAGGCCATCATCGTCGGCGCGTCCTGTACCGCCGAGCTGATCCAGGACGACCCCGGCGGTCTGGCTGAAACCATGGGCCTCGACATCCCCGTCATCCCGCTGGAGCTGCCCAGCTACCAGCGCAAGGAAAACTTCGGCGCGGACGAGACGTTCTTCCAGATCGTCCGCCACCTCGCCAAGCCGATGGACAAGACACAGCGCATCACCTGCAACATCCTCGGTCCAACCGCGTTGGGCTTCCGCCACCGCGATGACATTCAGGAAATCACCAACCTGCTCTATGAGCTTGGGGTAGAGGTCAACGTCACCGCCCCGATGACCGCCGCACCCTCCGACATCGCCAAAATGGGCCAAGCCCATTTCAACGTGCTGCTCTACCCCGAAACCGGCGAACAAGCGGCGCGCTATTGCGAACGCACCTTCGGCCAGCCCTACACCAAGGTCGTGCCGATCGGCACTGGGGCCACGCATGACTTCATCGCTGAAATCCGCGAATTGACGGGTAGCACCGCCGAGTTGGACACAGATCGCCTGCGCCAGACATGGTGGTCGCGCTCCGTCGACAGCACGTATCTGACCGGCAAGCGCGTCTTCATCTTCGGCGACGGCACCCATGTCAAAGCTGCCGCCCGTATCGCGCGCGACGAGATGGGGTTCGAGGTCGCTGGCATGGGGTGCTACAACCGGGAAATGGCGCGCGACATCCGCGCCACGGCCAAGGAATACGGGCTGGAGGCGCTGATAACCGACGACTATCTCGAGGTCGAAAAAGCCATCGAGGCGCTGCAGCCCGAAATGATCCTCGGCACGCAGATGGAACGCCACATCGGCAAACGCCTTGGCATCCCCTGCGCCGTCATCTCCGCGCCAGTGCATGTGCAGGATTTCCCCGCGCGCTATTCGCCGCAAATGGGGTTTGAGGGCGCGAATGTCATCTTTGACACTTGGATCCATCCGCTTGTCATGGGGCTGGAGGAACACCTGCTGCACATGTTCCGCGATGATTTCGAATTCCATGATGCAGCCGGACCAAGCCATCACGGCGGCCACGCGCCCAAACCGTTGGAACCGGCCGCGAGCGAGGGGGGCTCGATGCCCGCCGAGGTCGCACATGTTCAAGACGGCAATGTGATCTGGCTGGCGGCGGCAGAAAAAGAACTCAAGAAAATCCCGTTCTTCGTGCGTGGCAAAGCGCGGCGAAACACTGAAACCTACGCGGCTGAAAAGGGCCTTGGCGAAATCTCACTCGACACGCTTTATGAGGCGAAGGCCCATTATGCGCGATGAGGTGAACGCCCCCAGCTACAGCTTCGTCATCGTGACGTTGGACCGGCATGCCGCCGGCCCTGCTGCACGTATTGCGCCCAAGCTCGCGCGCGATTTCCCCGGCCTGAGCCTGAAAATTCATGCGGCGGCGGAATGGGAAAAAGACCCTAAAGCGCTGCAAATCGCCAAGGACGACATCGCCAGCGCCGATATTCTGGTGAATTGTGTGTTGTTCCTTGAGGACCACATAAAGGCCATTCTGCCTGACTTGCTGGCCCGCCGCGACGCGTGTGACGCGATGGTCGGCGTGGTCTCAGATCAGGAAATCACCCAGCTGACCAAGATGGGTGATCTCGACATGTCCAAGCCCGCCACCGGCGCGATGGGCCTATTGAAGAAGCTCAAGCCGTCGAAGAAATCCGGCACCTCCGGCGCGGGTCAGATGAAGATGCTGCGGCGTTTGCCCAAGATCCTCAAACTGATCCCCGGTAAAAGTCAGGACCTGCGCGCTTGGTTCTTGTCGATGCAATACTGGCTCGGCGGCAGCGACGATAATATCGAAAACATGGTCCGCTTCCTGATCTCGCGCTACACTTCGCGCACCGAATGGCGGGGCACGCATTCTAACGACCCGATCGAATATCCTGATACGGGTCTGTACCACCCCGATCTGCCCGATCACGGCATCACCACGCATTTGGAAAACCTGCCTTTTGCAGGCGCTGGCCCGACTGTCGGTATCTTGATGCTGCGCAGCTACATCCTTGCGGGCGACACCGCCCACTATGACCACGTCATCCGCACGTTCGAGGCGCGCGGCATGCGCGTCATCCCCGCCTTCGCGGGTGGATTGGACGGACGCCCTGCGATTGACGCCTATTACAAAGGCCGCATTGATGCGCTGGTCTCGCTGACCGGGTTCTCCCTCGTTGGTGGTCCTGCCTATAATGATAGCGATGCAGCGGTGGCCTCCCTGACCGATCTGGACCTGCCCTATATCTCGGCCCAGCCATTGGAGTTCCAAACGCTCACCCAGTGGGCGTCTGGCGGGCAGGGGCTCAGCCCCATTGAATCCACCATGTTGATCGCGTTGCCCGAAATTGATGGCGCAACCAACCCGACCGTTTTCGCGGGCCGCCACAGCCCCGAAGGCTGCCAATCCTGCGCCTATAAATGCAAAGCTTTTGGCGACGTGAAAGCCATGGCCCCGTGCGTCGAGCGGGTGGAGGCTTTGGCCGACAAGGCCCTGAACCTTGCCACCTTGCGCCGCAAAAGCAACGCCGACAAAACCGTCGGCATCGTGCTGTTTGGCTTTCCACCAAATGCGGGCGCGGTCGGCACCGCAGCTTACCTTTCGGTTTTCGAAAGCCTCCACAACACGCTGCACCGTATGCATGCGGAAGGCTATGACGTCACCCCGCCCGCCACGGTCGAGGACCTGCGCGAAGCCGTCTTGAAGGGCAATGCCCAGACCTATGGCCAAGACGCCAACGTCACGGCAACTGTCAGCGCCGACCAAATCGTGTCCCGCACACCGTGGCTGGACGAGATCGAGGCGACATGGGGCCCCGCTCCCGGCCGCGTGCAATCCAACGGACGCGACGTGTTCATCCTTGGCGCGCAGTTCGGCAAGGTCATGGTCGGCGTGCAGCCAACCTTTGGGTATGAAGGCGACCCGATGCGCCTGCTCTTTGAAAAGGGCTTCGCCCCAACCCACGCGTTCAGCGCGTTTTACCAATACCTCAAGCATGACCTGAAGGCCGATGTCTTGCTGCATTTCGGCATGCACGGCGCATTGGAATTCATGCCGGGCAAGCAGAACGGTTTGGGCGGCAACGACTGGCCCGAACGCCTGATCGGCAACATGCCCAACGTTTACCTTTACGCGGCCAACAACCCGTCCGAGGCGACGCTGGCCAAGCGCCGCTCCAACGCGGTGACGATCACCCACCTGACGCCGCCTTTGCAGACCTCCGGCCTCTATCGCGGCTTGGCCGACCTGAAAGACAGCCTGATGAAATGGCGCGGCATGGAGCCATGCGACGAGCGTGAAGAGCTGGGCAAGCTGGTCAAAGCCCAAGCCAACGCCGTTGATCTGAACGCGCGCGACATGGACGGGCTGTGGCTGAAACTGCTGGAGACCGAAGAGGCGCTGATCCCCGACGGGCTGCATATTGTCGGCAAGGAACCGTCTGAGGCGTCTGTTGAAGACACGCTCAACCTGATGAACTTTGACGGCCCGGCAGCGCGGAACGCCGCGCGGCTGAACCTGTCAGTCGATCATGAACTTCCCGCGTTGATGCGCGCCATGAACGGACAGTTCATCACACCCGTCCCCGGCGGGGACGTCATCCGCGCGCCGGAAATTCTGCCCACGGGCCGCAACATCCACGCCTTCGATCCGTTCCGCATGCCTACGGCCTTCGCGATGCAAGACGGGGCCAAGCAGGCGGCGGAGCTCATCAAGACCCACGAAAGCCTGCCCAAAACTGTGGCGCTGGTTCTTTGGGGGTCCGACAATATCAAATCCAACGGCGGCCCCATCGGGCAGGCCTTGGCGCTGATGGGGGCCAAGCCGCGCTTTGACAATAATGGGCGGCTCTGCGGGGCTGATCTGGTGTCGCTGGAAACGCTTGGCCGCGCGCGCGTCGACGTGGTGATGACGCTGTCGGGCATCTTCCGCGACCTGCTGCCCTTGCAAACCAAGCTGCTGGCCGATGCCGCCTACAAATGCGCCACCGCCGACGAGCCGCTCTACCTCAACCCAATCCGCGCTCACGCGCTGGCGTTCGCCGAAGCCAACGACACGGACATGACCACCGCCGCGTTGCGCGTCTTCTCCAACGCCGAAGGCGCCTACGGGTCCAACGTCAACCAGCTGGTAGACAGCTCCGCCTTCGACGACGAAGGCCAGCTCGCCGACGCCTACCAGGCCCGCAAGTCCTTCGCCTACGGCATGGACGGCGAGGCGACGCAGCAAGCTGACCTGCTGCAGGACACGTTGAAGAACGTGGATCTCGCCTACCAAAACCTCGAATCCGTGGAACTGGGCGTCACCACCGTGGACCACTATTTCGACACGCTGGGCGGCATCGCGTCCGCCGTGAAACGCGCCAAAGGCGGCGGTGACACGCCCGTCTATATCGGCGATCAAACGCGCGGCAATGCGAAGGTCAGAACGCTGAAGGATCAGGTGGAACTGGAATCCCGGTCCCGGTCCCTCAACCCGAAATTCTACGAGCCGCTGCTGAACCATGGCCACGAAGGCGTGCGCCAGATCGAGGCGCATATCACCAACACCGTGGGCTGGTCCGCCACCACCGGGGTGGTTGATCCGTGGGTATACCAAAAGTTCTCCGAAACGTTCGTGCTGGACGAAGAGATGCGCCAGCGCCTTGCCGACCTCAACCCGCAGGCGTCGATGCGCATGGCAAACCGCCTGCTCGAAGCCTCCGACCGTGACTACTGGACACCAGACGCTGAAACGCTGGCGGCCCTGCAAGACGCAGCCGACGCCATTGAAGATCAACTAGAGGGCATTGCAGCCGAATGACTCTCAGAAGGGAAATATCATGAGCCCACTCGATAGAAATATTCCGAATATCGGACAGGACGGCGAAGGGTCTGTGCAGGTGCACCAAGACGACTCGATGAAGATCGAGGGCGCGAAGGTGTTCTCTGTCTATGGGAAGGGCGGCATCGGCAAATCGACGACCTCGTCGAACCTGTCGGCGGCGTTTTCCAAGCTGGGCAAGCGCGTCCTGCAAATCGGGTGCGACCCGAAGCATGACAGCACGTTCACTTTGACCGGCACCCTGGTGCCAACCGTGATCGACATCCTCAAAGAGGTCGATTTTCACCCCGAAGAACTGCGCCCCGAGGATTTCGTGTTCGAAGGCTTCAATGGTGTCAAATGCGTCGAAGCTGGCGGCCCGCCTGCGGGCACGGGTTGCGGTGGCTACGTGGTTGGCCAAACTGTGAAACTGCTCAAGCAACACCACCTGCTGGAAGACACCGATGTGGTGATCTTCGACGTTCTGGGCGACGTGGTCTGCGGTGGCTTTGCAGCGCCCCTGCAACATGCCGACCGTGCGCTGATCGTGACTGCCAATGACTTTGACAGCATCTACGCGATGAACCGGATCATCGCCGCCGTTCAAGCCAAATCAGCCAACTACAAGGTCCGCCTTGCGGGCTGCGTTGCGAACCGCTCGAAAGACACGGACGAGGTCGACCGCTACTGCAAAACCGTCGGCTTCAACCGCATCGCGCATATGCCCGATCTGGATGCGATCCGCCGCTCGCGGCTGAAGAAGAAGACCCTGTTCGAGATGGATGCCGATGAAGACATCGTCGCGGTCCAAAAAGAATATATCCGCCTCGCCGAAACGCTGTGGAACGGGACCGAACCTTTGGCCCCCGCGCCGCTGCCCGACCGCGAAATCTTTGAATTGCTTGGGTTCGACTAAATGCAAACTTACGAGGCCACACGCGACAACGTCGAAACTTACTTCGACCGCACAGCGACCAAGACATGGGAGCGTCTGACATCGGACGCGCCCGTTTCTGGTATCAGGGCGACCGTGCGTGCTGGCCGCGACCGGATGCGGGATCTTTTGATCGCGCAATTGCCCAGTGACCTACACGGCGCGCGCATTTTGGATGCGGGGTGTGGCACTGGGGCATTGGCGTTTGAGCTTGCTGCGCGTGGCGCTGACGTTGTTGGCGTGGACATTTCCCCGCAGCTGATCGACATCGCTGAAAAGCGGACACCCGGAGGTCTGGCAGGCTCGCTGAGATTCAGCGCTGGTGACATGCTTAATTCTGATCTTGGGCCGTTCGACCATATCGTCGCGATGGACTCGATGATCTACTATTCTGCCGATGACATCGCCCGCATTCTCGATGGTATCGCGCCGCGTTTGTATCAGAACATGGTCTTCACGGTCGCGCCCCGCACCCCGCTTTTGATGGCGATGTGGCGGGTCGGCAAGCTGTTCCCGCGCTCTGACCGCTCCCCCACAATGGTGCCGCACAGCCCCGAACGGTTGGCGGCCAAAGTCACAAACGGCACGCTCAAAAACATCGACCGCGTGACATCGGGCTTCTACATCTCCAACGCGTTGGAGTTCCGTTCATGATCGTTGGCCGCAACACCTTCAAAAACCTGACGATGAAGGCGCTGCCGTTCTCGGACGCGGTCAGCGAGCAATTGCCGTTGGGCCAATTGCTCCGTTTGTCCCTATTCCAAATCTCCGTCGGCATGGCTGCCGTGATGTTGCTTGGCACGCTTAACCGCGTCATGATTGTCGAGCTTGGTGTCGCTGCATGGCTCGTTGCCATGATGATCGCAATCCCGGTCTTGGTCGCCCCGTTCCGCGCGCTGCTTGGCTTCCGGTCTGACACCTACCGCTCTGCGATTGGCTGGAAGCGTATTCCGTATCTTTGGTTTGGTTCGCTCTGGCAGTTCGGTGGTTTGGCCATCATGCCAATGGGGCTGCTGGTGCTGTCTGGCGATCAGGTCGCGGGCCCCGAATGGGCAGGCGAGGTCGGCGCCGCTTTGGCGTTTCTGCTAACCGGCATCGGCATGCACATGACCCAAACCGCGGGGCTGGCGCTCGCAGCCGACCGCGCGACCGAGGAAACCCGCCCGCAGGTCGTCGCCCTGCTTTATGTCATGTTCCTGATCGGCATGGGCGTCTCCGCCGTCATTGTTGGCGCGTTGCTGCAAAATTTCTCCGGCCTGCGTCTGGTGCAGGTGGTGCAAGGCACCGCTGTTGTTACGCTGCTCCTAAACATCACCGCGCTGTGGAAGCAGGAGAAGGTGAACCCCATGACCAAAGCCGAACGGGAGGCCCCGCGCCCGCAGTTCCGCGACGCATGGGCCGACCTGAAAGCTGGCGGCGTTGCTGGCCGTCTGTTGGTTGTCGTCTTCCTTGGCACCATCGCCTTCAACATGCAGGACGTGTTGCTGGAACCTTACGGCGGCGAGGTCCTTGGCCTGTCCGTCTCCGCCACAACACTGCTGACCGCCCTTTGGGCCGGCGGCGCGTTGCTTGGCTTTGGTCTCGCCGCGAAATGGCTCAAGTCCAGCATCGACCCCTACCGCATGGCCGCGCGCGGCATCCTGTTCGGGCTTATCGCATTTTGCGCCGTCATCTTCGCGGCGCCAATGAACAGCACCACCATGTTCTTCGCGGGCTCCTTCGGCATCGGGCTGGGCGGCGGCCTGTTCTCCGTCGCCACGCTCACTGCCGCCATGACGCTCAACACCCAAGGCGTGGCGGGCAAGGGCCTGGCGCTTGGTGCATGGGGCGCGGCGCAGGCCACGGCTGCAGGCGTGTCCATCTTCGCAGGCGGCGCGATCCGCGACATCGTCAACGCGGCGGCAACGCGCGGCGCACTTGGCGAGGCGCTCACCTCAAACGCAACCGGATACTCCGTGGTGTACCACGTCGAGATCGGGTTCCTCTTCATCACGCTCATCGCACTCGGCCCCTTGGTCAAGGTCCGGCCGGTGAGCCAAGCAAAGGCGGGGCCCGTTGGGCTGGCCGATTTCCCAACATGACCCGCACACAAAAACACGACGGAGGATACCACCATGGTTGATGTAAATTTTTTCGGGAACTTCGATCTGGCAAGCGCCGCGATCTGGTTGTTCTGGCTGTTTTTTGCGCTGCTGATTTTCTATCTGCAAACCGAAAACATGCGCGAGGGGTATCCCCTCGAAGATGATGACGGGAACACCGCGTTGAACCAAGGCCCGTTCCCGGTCCCCGGCGACAAGACCTTCATCCTGCGCGACGGGCGCGGCAACCTGACGGTGCCGTCCGGCCAGCGTGGCGACCGCGACAACCTTGCGCTGGAACGCACCGCCGTGGCCGCAGGGTCGCCTTACGTGCCAACCGGTGATCCGATGGTTGACGGTGTCGGCCCCGCGTCCTGGGCGCCGCGCAAGGACCACCCCGAACTGGACGCGCATGGGCACATCAAGATCAAGCCGATCTCCAAGCTGCCCGATTTCCACGTCTCCGCCGGTGTCGATCCGCGCGGCAAGGCGGTGGTCTCAGGCGACGGCGAGATCATTGGCCGTGTTGTCGACATGTGGGTCGACATCCCGGAGGCGCTGGTGCGATTCCTGGTGGTTGACCTGAACCCCGAGGGCTCCGGCCAGCATCGCCTGATCCCGATGAACTTTGCCAAGATCAAATCGAACCAGGTCAAGGTTCGCTCGCTCTATGCGCATAACTTTGCGGGCATCCCGGGCATCAAGGCCGATGACCAGATCACCCTGCTCGAGGAAGAAAAGATCATGGCCTATTTTGGCGGCGGCACGCTGTATGCGGATCCGCTTCGCGCCGAACCGCAGCTGTAGGAAAACCGGGTCGGGCCCCAGCCAGGTCCGACCCCCGATTTAGGGACAGAAACGATGCATCACGACGATTTCAAATTCGAACCCGTACGCGGATTGCCGGAGGCGCTGCCTGCGGATGAACATATCCTGTGGCAGGGCGCGCCCGACCCAATGCGGTTGGCAAAAGACGCGTGGGGCTTGAATTGGGTGATCGGGTATTTCGTCCTGCTTGCCGTGATCCGGGTGATCGCCAGCGCGTCCTCCGCGCCGCTGACCGACGCCATGGGCCACGGCATTCCCTTCCTGATCGGCGGCGCGGTGGCGGCGCTTATCATTTACGGGTTGGCCTATGTGCAGGCCAAATCCACCGTCTACACCCTGACCAACAAACGCGCCGCAATGCGCATCGGGGCGGCGCTGACCATGACGTTGAACCTGCCTTACGTCTGCATCGGCAACGCGCAGGCGGCGGTGCGCAAATCCGGTCTTGGCACCATCACGTTCGAGATGACCGGCGACACGCGCCTGTCCTACCTGATGACGTGGCCGCATGTGCGCCCGTGGTACATGACCAAAACGCAGCCAGCCTTCCGGTCGATCCCTGACGCTGCCAAAGTAGCGGAAATCTTCGCGGATGCTGCCGAAACCCGTGTTTCGCAGCCTGTCATCTCAAGAATTGACCCAGATCAAAGCGCCAATGGCGCGATTGCGGCGGAGTAGACTTATGCAAAATCAAACCGCCTCCCTCGCCAACCAGATGAAGCACCGCGACCGCGAAATGGTCCCGAAGTTTCTGGTGCAAGCCATGTTCGGGCTGATGTTCGCCTCCGTCGCGCTGGTTGGCTATGCCAGCTACACCGATATGCCGAAATCCGGCGTTGTGGCCGACAGCCCCATCGTGAACGAACGGATGATTACTTTGGTCGGCGGTCGCGACCGCGCTGCGGGCGTTGCTGTGCTTGACGAAAACGGGGACCAGATCGCCCACTCCACTTTGAACAAAAGTGGCTTTGTGGACGTGATTTGGGTATCTGTAGCAAGAGAACGAGTCGTTAAAGACATTACGACAAATGACCCCCTGCGGCTGGTCCGCCGGGAAAACGGCAACGTAGCCGTTATCGACCCCGCCACCGACTGGAAGATCGAGCTTGTCGGTTATGGTGTGGACAATGTCGCAGCCTTCGCCCGGCTGATCGACTGAAACGTAAAGGGACAAAGCAAATGGGATTTCTGACACGAACGAAAGAAACGGCTCCTTGCACGGTGACAATCTCTCACCGGTTCGAAGAGCTGTCCGCGCATGTGAAATTCACCAATGGGGCGGTCGTGAACCCCGGTGACAGCGTACTGGTTCACGGGGCCGAGATTATGGCCCCCTACGGTGAGCTGGTCGAAGAAGACCGCACCGCCACCATCACCCGCGCGTCGTGGGTCGAAGCGCAATGGACACGCTGGACCGGCGATTTCGAATTCATGGAGCTGTGCGAATTCTCCTTCAGCGAAGAGGTGTTGTCATGAACAAGCCAACCCACTCCGCCTTTGCCGCGACCGCTGAAGAAGCCATCGCCGCACAGGACGCATTAGACGGCCCCGAAATGACATCGGAAATGGCCACCGAAGTTGCGATGCAGAATACCCTTCTGACCCCGCGCTTCTACACCACTGATTTCGACGAGATGGACGCGATTGACGTCACCCCCGTCCGCGAAGATTGGGACAAACTGATTGCGGGCATGAAGGCCGACCCGAACCGGGGTCACTTCAAAAAGAACGACGATTGGGACGCCAATTGGGAAGGCATGGACCCGGCCTTGAAAGCCGAATTCATCGACTTCCTGATCTCAAGCTGCACCGCCGAGTTTTCCGGCTGCGTGCTGTACAAAGAGATGAAGCGCCGTGGGTCCAACACAGACATCACAACGCTGTTCCAGCTTATGGCCCGTGACGAGGCCCGCCATGCGGGCTTTATCAACGACGCCCTGCGGGAAGCTGGGATTCGGGTGAACCTTGGGTTCCTGACGCAGCAGAAGAAGTATACCTACTTCCGCCCGAAATTCATCTACTACGCGACCTACCTTTCGGAAAAGATTGGCTACGCCCGCTACATCACCATCTTCCGCCATCTTGAACAGCATCCTGACAAGCGCTTCCACCCGATCTTTCAGTGGTTCCGTGAATGGTGCAATGACGAGTTCAGCCACGGCGAAGCCTTCGCACTTCTGATGAAGACCGACCCCGCATTGACCGAGTCACGGGTCAACAAAATGTGGATCAAGTTCTTCCTCACGGCGGTCTATTCCACCATGTGGGTGCGCGACCACCAGCGCCCGCTGTTCCACGAGGCGCTCGGCGTCGACGTGACGTGGTACGGCCAGGAGGTCTACCGCAAAACGTCGGAAATCTCGAAGCAGGTGTTCCCGTTCACGCTGGACATCGACCACCCGCGCTGGCGTCCAAATCTGGACAGGATGGAGCGTGCCTCCATTCAAGTTGCCAAGGGCAAAGCCAAAGGCGGCATCGTCGGCACGGCGTCTCGGCTTGCCGGCATGGCCAAAGCGGCGACCGCGTTTATCGCGATCTTCACCATCCCTGTCATCCACAACGACGTGCCTGACAGCCCAGTGATGGAGCCCGCCTACTAATGATGTCCTCCCCTTGGATAGCCGCGATTTTCGCAGTGTTCGCCTGGTGGTTTTTCACCGGGGCGATCCTGCTGGTCGTGCGCAAATCCGACGCGGGGGAGGCCGTCGCCCATGGCCGCGCAGTGTTTCTGTCGATCCCACTCGCGGCCCTCGGCTTCGCCGGACTGATCGTGTCGGCGGCGGAGCTGACATTGCAAAACGTCTACGTCTCATTCCTGTCCGTCCTGCTGATCTGGGGCTGGATCGAACTGGCGTTTCTGTCCGGCATCATCACCGGCCCCGAACGCCGCGACTGCCCGCCGGGACTGGCGGGCAAGGACCGCTTTACACGCGCATGGAACACGGTCGCCCACCACGAACTGCTGCTATTCGGCGCGTTGCTTGCAATCATCTTGATGACCACCGGCGCGGAAAACACCGTCGGCTTCTGGACCTACCTGATCCTGTTTGTCGCCCGCATCTCCGCCAAGCTGAACCTCTATTTTGGCGTCCCGCGCATCAACACCGAATTCGTGCCGCAGCCGCTGCAGCACATCAAATCCTACTTCCGCCAAGGCCCCATCACTGCGGCCTTCCCCATCGGCGTGACGTTCCTGTCGGTCACCGCCGTCTGCTTTGCGGAACGCATGATCTCTACCACCGGCGCGACCATGACGGGCTTCGCCCTGCTCACCGCGCTGGCAACGCTTGCCACAATCGAACACTGGCTGATGGTCATCCCATTGCCCGACGCAAAACTATGGCGCTGGATGCTACCCGCCGCCTCCACGACCGAAGGAAAATCCAATGAACTTTGACGCGCTTTTCAACGCCCAGCTCGACGCCCTCAAAGAGGAAGGAAACTACCGCTACTTTGCGGAGCTGGAACGCAAATGCGGCAAGTTCCCCCTGTGCGCGAACCATGTCGACGGCGAGCAGCGCGACGTCACCGTCTGGTGCTCCAACGACTACCTTGGCATGGGGCAAAATCCGCTGGTCATCGACGCGATGTGCGAGGCGGTCAAACGCACTGGCACTGGCGCGGGCGGGACGCGCAACATCTCTGGCACAAACCACGATCACCTACTGCTAGAGGCCGAGCTTGCCGACCTTCACAACAAAGAAGCGGCCCTGCTGTTCACGTCCGGCTACGTCTCAAACTGGGCCGCGCTATCCACGCTGGGCAGCCGCTTGGAAAACTGCGTGATCCTCAGCGACGCTGGCAACCACGCGTCGATGATCGAAGGCATCCGCCACTCTCGCGCGGACAAGGTGCTGTGGAAGCATAACGACGTCGAGGACCTGGAGGCCAAGCTGCAAGCCCTGCCAGCCAACGTCCCGAAAATCGTGGCGTTTGAGTCGGTCTATTCCATGGACGGTGACATCGCCCCCATCCGCGAAATCGTCGAGGTCGCCGAGAAATACGGCGCCATGACCTATCTCGATGAGGTCCACGGCGTTGGCCTTTATGGTCCCCGCGGTGGCGGCGTCGCGGAACAAGAAGGGCTAATGGACCGCGTTACCCTGATCGAAGGCACGCTTGGCAAAGCCTTCGGCGTGGTCGGCGGCTATATCACCGGCTCCGCCGCGCTGTGCGATTTCATTCGCAGCTTCGCGTCCGGCTTCATCTTCACCACCGCGCTGCCCCCGGCGGTTGCGGCGGCGGCGAAATCCTCCATCGCGCATCTCAAGCAATCTGACGCGGAGCGTATGAAGCAACGCGAGCAAGTCGCGAAACTTCGCGACGGCCTCGACCGTGCGGGCATCCCGCATATGATGAATGACAGCCACATTGTGCCTGTCATGATTAAGGATCCGGTGAAGACCAAGATGCTAGCCGATTACCTGATGGAGGAATGGGGCATCTACGTGCAGCCCATCAACTACCCAACGGTGCCAAAAGGCACCGAGCGCCTGCGCTTCACCCCGTCGCCGCTGCACAGCGACGAAGACATCGCGCATCTGCTAAACGCGCTGACAACCCTGTGGAAACAATGCGCCATCGCGCATGCAGTAGCCTGACGTAAAAGGCTTTTCGAAAAGCCTTTTGCCGCCCCTTACTGGCGCCAGTCGAAGAAACCCGGACCCGCCTGCGATAGCAGCTTTTCGGCCATGGCCTTCCCGGCCGCCGCGCCATCTTCGATGGCGCAGGTCATGTCGTCGTCAATGGAGTCCGACCCATCCGGTCGCAACACCTCGCCGCGCAAACGCATGGTGCCGCCGTCCAATTCGGACAGCCCAGCAATCGGCGTTTCGCAGGACCCGTCCAACGCCGCCAAAAAGCTGCGCTCTGCGGCCAGCCGCTGACCTGTCGGCCCGTCATGGATTGCCGCCAGCATATCGGCGGCCCGCATGTCGGTCGCCCGCCGCTCAATCCCGATCGCGCCTTGCGCGACGGCGGGCAGCATGTCCTCGACCTCAATCGCAGATTTCGGCACTTCGTCCATCTTCAGCCGGTTCAACCCCGCCATCGCCAAAAACGTGGCTTCCGCCACCCCGTCATCCAGCTTCTTCAGACGGGTCTGCAAATTGCCGCGAAACTCCACGACCTCCAGGTCGGGCCGCCGCAGCTTCAGCTGCGCCTTGCGCCGCAAGGACGACGTGCCCACAACGGTGCCCGCCGCCAAATCCGCCAGACCCGACGAGCGCGGCGAGATGAACGCATCCCGCACATCTTCACGCGGCAGATAGGTGTCCAGCAGCAGCCCTTCGGGCTGCATTGTCGGCATGTCCTTCATCGAATGCACCGCGATGTCGATCTTGCCCGACAGCATGTCATCCTCGATCTCGCGGGTAAAAAGTCCCTTGCCGCCGATTTCTTTCAACGGGCGGTCGATGATCTTGTCCCCTGTCGTCTTGATGACGACAATTTCGAACGCCTCAAGCGGCAGGTCAAAGGCTTTCGAAAGCCTTTCGCGCGTCTCATAGGCCTGCGCCAAGGCAAGCGGTGAGCCGCGTGTTCCGATGTTTAAGGGCTTGGCGGGGCTGGGTAATTCATAGCTCATAAACACAGTGTTAAAGGTGTAAACTCTGCCTGACAACTCTTGTGTCTGAGGCTTTGAAAAAGCATTATGGCGCGGACCATAGACACGGGGAAGACCGCCGCCATGAGCAAAGACAAAACGATCCTTCGGGCCCTCGCTGGCGAGACCCTTCCGACCCCTCCGATCTGGATGATGCGCCAAGCTGGCCGCTACCTGCCCGAATACCGTGCCACCCGTGCCGAGGCCGGGGATTTTCTGTCGCTGTGCTACAATTCTGAGCTGGCGGCCGAGGTCACATTACAGCCCATCCGCCGTTACGGCTTTGACGCGTCGATCTTGTTTGCCGACATCCTTCTGGTCCCCCAAGCGCTTGGGGCCGACCTGTGGTTCGTCACCGGCGAAGGCCCGCGCCTGTCCACCATCACCACCGCCGACGAGCTGGCCAAACTAAAGCCCGCCGACGACATTCACGAACACCTGTCGCCGGTCTATGAGACGGTCAACATCCTGTCCAAAGAGCTGCCGGAAGAAACCACGCTGATCGGGTTCGCAGGCGCGCCGTGGACGGTTGCGACCTACATGATTGCAGGCCAAGGCACGCCGGATCAGGGACCGGCACATGCGCTGAAAGCAGAGAACCGCGCAGTCTTTGACGGCCTGATGGACAAGATCACCGAAGCCACAATCTCCTACATGTCCGCGCAGATCGAGGCAGGGGCCGAGGTTGTCAAAATCTTCGACAGCTGGGCCGGCTCCCTGCAAGGGGCGGATTTTGCAGATTACTCGATCAAGCCAATGCAGCGGATCACAGCGGCGCTGAAAGAGAAACACCCAGGCGTCCCTGTCATCGCTTTCCCGCGCGGCGCCGGAGAGAAATATGTCGGCGCACATGCCGCCATCGGCGCGGATTGCATCGCGGTGGATGATGGCGTCAGCGCCGAATGGGTCGCGGAAAACGTGCAACCCGGCGGCTGCGTTCAGGGCAATCTCAAGTCCTCGCATATGGTAACTGGCGGCGACGCATTGGTGTCGGAAACACGCCGGATCGTGGACGCCCTAAAAGGCGGGCCACACATCTTCAACCTCGGCCACGGCATCACGCCAGACGCAGATCCAGAGAATGTGCAGCTGATGATCGACACCGTCCGCAACGGCTAGGCATGGCGTAAGCCGTTTAGCGTGCAGCGAGGTCTCGCTTTGAGCCCAGAGTGCCGCATGTTGAGAACGGCGCAAAAGGCAGTTTCCAGATCAAAACCCCGTATATGGGGTGAGAAAGCTTTTCTAAAAGATGATTTTTTATTCATATAAAACAGAAGCTTATATATTATGACGTGAATTTTTTGAGAAATTTAGAACTTTAATGTCGAAAATTGAAAGCGGCTTCCGTCCTAGGGGTACAAAACCAAAAGAAGGACGAAGACATGATTTTCACTGTAACACCAATCTACGCGTTGGCCGCCGCCATCATCTACATGGTTCTCTGGATGCGGGTCACCGCTAAGCGCAGCGCTGCCGGGCAATCGATCGGCGATGGAGGCGACGTAGATTTACTTTTGCGCGTCCGCCAACATGGCAATTGCGCTGAATGGGTCAGCTTTGTTTTGATCCTGATGATCCTCGCTGAGGGGATGGGCGCACCGTCACTTTATCTCCATATCAGCGGCGCGCTTTTGCTTCTTGGGCGGATTGCACATCCCTTTGGCCTCAAGAAGGACAATGCAGGTCATGCCCTGCGCTACGTCGGCAATGGATCCAACATGCTTGCAACGCTGAATCTGATGATCTGCCTAGGCGTGAACATTCTTGGCGTCTAACGGCAAGAACCTCTCTAAACTCAATCTAAACCTGAAAGTAAAGACCAATGAAATACATGCTTTTGATTTACAACAATCCTGAACAGCAACCGCAATATGGCACGCCCGAGTTTGAAGCCATGATGGGAGGGTTCTTTGCCGCAAACGAAAAGATGAAGGCGGACGGTGTGCTCGTTGATGGCGAAAGTCTCAATGAACCAGACACGGCAACCTCGGTGCGCGTTAAGGCAGGCAAGACCGAGACGATGGACGGACCCTTTGCCGAAACCCGAGAATACCTTGGTGGCTACTACATAGTCGACGTGCCCGATCTTGATACGGCGGTCACCTATGCCGAAATGATCCCATCAGCTGCCTTCGGCACCATCGAGGTGCGCGCGCTGATGGACTACAACCCGGCAGGCTGATCCATGACCAAACCAGCCGCCCCAATTGCGATCAACAATGCCATTGAAAATGTGCTGCGTCATGATCGTGGGCGGCTGATTGCCGGATTGACCACTCGCCTGCATGATCTGCAACTCGCCGAGGATGCGCTTCAGGATGCGCTAATTTCGGCCATGTCCCATTGGGGGCGATCCGGGCTTCCACATTCCCCCGTCGGTTGGCTGATGAAAGTGGGATTGAACAAGGGGATCGACAGGGTCCGCAAAGGCCAGAGCGAAACAAGAAAGGCCGATGATCTAATGATTGTATCTGCGAAACATGCTGAGCGTCTTGATGATGAACCGATCCCGGACGAGCGATTGCGTCTGATCTTCGCCTGCTGCCATCCGGTGCTGGAAGAGAAATCTCGTGTAGCCCTTACCCTGCGCACTGTTTGTTACCTGACGACCCGCGAGATCGCTGCGGCTTTTCTTGATAATGATGTGGCCATCGGCCAGCGAATTTCGCGCGCCAAGGCGAAACTAAAGGAGGCAGGCGTCGCGTTTGAAATCCCCGATCAAGAGGTTTGGCCCGCGCGATTGGATGCAGTTCTGTCTACGCTCTACCTGATCTACACCGTGGGATACGTGAGCGAAGATGAAAGCGACCGAGACCTGGCTGCCGAGGCGATGTTTCTGTTACGCCTTTTGGATCGGCTCCGTTCAGATGATCCGGAGATCGAAGGCGCTCTTGCTCTCGTTCTGCTAACCGAAGCACGACGCAAAGCGCGGATAGGAACGGATGGGGCAACCGTACCGCCTGAAGCCCAAGATCGAAGCCTTTGGGATACGCACATGATCCGTGAGGGCCAAGAGATACTGGCGCAAGCCGTAGAACGAGGTCGCCCCGGCCCCTACCAGATCAAGGCTGCGATTGCGGATTGCCACATGTCCCGACCCAAGCCCGACTGGCAGCAGATCTCACTGCTTTATGGCTCGCTTTGGGTGCACGAGCCTACGCCAGTCGTAGCCCTGAATTGGGCCGTTGTTATGGCCGAGCTTGGCAAGACAGACCTAGCGGTACAAAAAATTGAAGCGTTAGGAACGACACTGAAGGACTTTCAACCCTATTACGCCGCCTACGCGAGTGTGCTTGGTCAGGCCGGTCGTACCAATGAATCAAGGGCAGCTTATGAGAGGGCAATTGAGCTTGCGCAGAACTCTTCAAGCCGGAGGTTCCTAGAGAAAAAACTCCAGCAAGAGAACAACTGATGCTTCATTGGTTCTCCATCAGCAACTCATAGCCAGCGGAACTGACGTGACACCCTCGGCTCCCTTACATTGCAAGCTCACCACTGTCGGGCCCTCTGAACGATTGCCTAAGCCAAGGGGTCCGATGTCAGGTAAAGCCTCAAAATGCGGCGATTAATGAGTGGTAAACGCCGCAGTTAAAAAGACATTCTTTCAACAGGTTACAAAGTCCGACGCACGCGTCGGATCAGTACCACTTGGCCACAGGCGGCAAGCTCATCAGCACGGCATTCGCGTCGTGGCCTGTCTCCAGCCCGAATTTTGTGCCGCGATCATAGACCAGATTATACTCCGCATAGAGCCCGCGATGCTCCAGCTGGATGTTCTTCTCAGCCTCACCCCAGTCCATCTCCCGGCGACGATCGACCAGCGGAATATAGGCGGGCAAGAAAGCCGACCCCACATGCTGGGTCAGCTTGAAATCGGCCTCCCAATCGCCGGTGTTGCGATCATCATAAAAGATGCCGCCCACCCCCCGCGCGCGATGGCGGTGCGGGATATAGAAATACTCGTCGGCCCATTTCTTCAGGTCATCATAGAGGTCATCACCATGGGGATCGCAGGCCGTCTTCATCTCGAAATGAAAATGCGCCGTGTCTTCTTCATATTCGATGCAGGGGTTCAGGTCGGCCCCGCCGCCGAACCACCACGCATGGGGGGTCCAAAACATCCGGGTGTTCATATGAACCGCCGGCGCATGTGGATTTTGCATATGTGCCACCAGCGAGATGCCGGCAGCCCAAAACCGCGGGTCGTCCTTCATGCCCGGGATCCCTTTGCGGGCAGCCATCGCGTTTTGCGCGCGCTCACCAAGGGTTCCGTAAACGGTCGAAATGTTCACGCCGACTTTCTCAAACACACGCCCGCCGCGCATGACGCTCATCTCTCCGCCGCCCGCGTCTGAGCCATCATCAGAGGAGCGTTTGGTCTTGGTCACCTCGACACGCCCGGCTGGGCCATCGCCGTCGTGGCGATCCTCCAAGGCATGAAATTCTGCCACGATCTGGTCGCGCAGGGTGCGGAACCACGCGGCTGCTTTGGTTTTCTCGGACTCAAATTCGCTCATATTGTCTAACATGTGATTGCCTCGATCCTTCTACATTCGCTTAAAATTTGCATGGGTGCCACGCCTTTTCTTTGTCCCAGATCATGCCAGCTGGGCCGACAAAAACGATCTCATTTCTGCCGCGATAAGAGGGCCGTTTTCTTCATGGGCGAGGTGGCCCAATTCTGGCAAATCAACCACCCGGGCGTCTGGCATTTTCGCTGCCACCTCAGTGGAGGTTGCGGGCGGCACCGCCTTGTCGTTGGCACCGGTAATCAAGAGCGTGGGCGACGGGTGCGTGGCCAGACTTTCCAACAAAGGATCAAGCTGCCATTGCGCCATCATGGAAAGCGTTCCCGCCACATGGGATTTGTCGCTGACTAGGCGGCGGTAGAATTCCTGATCTTCGATGGGAAGCTTTGACCCCGTGCCGTCCAGCAACCGTTGGACTGACTTTGGCCGTGCGTTGGACGCTGTGAAGACATGGGCAACCCAAGGTGTGGATGCCAGAGCCTTTGCGATCAAAGGGAACGCGACGCCGGCAAGCCCCTTGAAGTTACCAAGTGCCGCATTGATGCCGACGATAGGCGGCGCTGTGTCCATACGTTGCGCCATTTGCAATGCAATCGCGGCACCGGCGGAATGGCCGATCAACGCATCTGGTGCCCATCCCTCCTGGTCGCAAAGCAATGCGATGTCCTCGCTCATGTCTTGTAGGCCGCACCGGTTCTGCGCCCCCAGCTTGGTGAACCCCTGCCCGGGCAGGTCGATTGCGATAAGGTGATAGCTGTTGGAAAGCGGTTGAAACATGTGCCGCCAGCTTTGCGTGGCCCCGCCTGCGCCATGCAAAAGCAACAATGTTGGTCCCGCTCCCATTTCCTGCACATGCCATTTATGGGGTTTGCTGAGCACAAATCGGGAATGTTTCGCCTGTGGCCAATCGCCATTGCGCGCCCAATCCACAGCTCAGACCTCAAGCGTGTTGGTTACGGCCTTGGATAGTTTTCGCGCGTCGGCGCGCGGGAGTGCGATGTAAGGCGCCCTCATCTCATCTGCCAATCCGGCCAGTGCGGCAGATGCGCGGTTGCCGGTATCTATCACGATAGCTTCGATGCCAGCGTCGCCGACGAGGCGCGCCATCTTTGATGCGTCTTGCCCTGCCTGCAAGCGATTGTTGCTGCCGTCCAATGCCACATTGCTGCGCCCGTCGGTCAGCAAAACCACAGTTGGGGTCAGTCCTTTCTGTTTCGCAGTGCGCGCCATTGTCATTGCAGCCGCAAGACCTGCAGCGGTTGGTGTGCCACCACCGCCCGGAAGTTCGGCCAGACGGCGCTTCGTTTGCACAAGCGATCTGGTGGGGGGCAATAGAACCTCTGCTTCCGTTCCGCGGAAGGAAATCAACGCAACGTGGTCACGGCGGGCGTAGGCTTCAGCCAGCAGCAATTCAACGGCACCTTTCGCCTCGCCCAATCTTGCCAGCGCGGCTGATCCTGACGCGTCAACAGTGAAGATCAACAACCGATCCGACAGCTGCTGGTAGCGTTTTGCTCTCAGATCGCTTGGGTGAACGAGTGCGCCAAGATGGTCAGGCTTGGATGTTTTCCTGACTGTTTGCCACGGAACTGCAGCGCGCAATGTCGCCATCAGATCAACACGAGCATCCGACTTGGCGCGCGTGTTGCGGGCAGGCAAGGGTCGGCCACGCCGGTTTCCGATCCGTTTTTTGCCAGAACCTGATCCAGTCCCAAGCCGGTTTGTTCCCGAACCCAGTCGCGCCAGAAGGTCGGCTGGTAAAGCCGACTTTATCGCGTCCAACAATAAGTCCTCGGGGATGTCGAGCTGCTCGCGACGGTCGGCATTGTCGGCATCAGTTTCGTGTTGTTCCGGTTCTTCGGGTTGGTCATCTGCAGTTGGCAGTTGCGTTGCGCGTGGGGCGTAGACCAGCGCGACCGCAGCCGAAACATCGTCTGCTTCGACCGAAAGCCGCCCCTTCCATGCCGCGTGCGCTTTGGAAACCCTCAGTGCCTGAATCGGTGCGCGCAGGCTGGTGATACCCAGCTTAACCGCCAATACGACCAGCGTTTCTGGCAGGTCATCATCGAAGTCAACAGAACTGGGCGCGATGCCAGAGGGAGGACGCTTTGTGTCATTGCGTGCCTCAGCATAAGACACGTCATCCAGACACACGTGCATCGCCAGACGTTCCGACAAGGCTGAAGGCAAGGCCTCCTCTGGCTCAACGCCTTCATCTAGCGCAATGAGTGTTTGATGAGGTCGGCGATCTAGTGAGTCGGAAAGCATCCCGGCAAGCTGCGCATTTGTGCGTTCTGCCATCGGCAAGATCAGCGTAGCGTTTTTGCTGCTCAAAAGCCCGTCGTGTTGGATAAGAGCGCCGCTGTTCAAAGTTGCCGTTAGGTCGATGCCACCTTCCAGTTCATCAGGGGCAACGCTTGGATGTAGCCGCGTTTGCGCTGGCAGCCGGTCGCGGATCGCCTCCATCGCTGCTGTTCTTGCTGGCCCGACCCGCGCGCGGATCACCAATCCGCCAAGCCCGGACGGATCAATAGCCAACAACTCAATGGCGGTTACAGTGCGTTCCCATGGGGTCATCAAGCACCAAGCACGTCTTCGACGATACGGCTGACGCGCGTGCCTGAACCAGCCTCATCCAATGGGTCGCGCCGCAGGCGGTGGCGGAGCGCGAGTGCGGCGACATCTTTGATATGCGAACGGGTCAAGGCGGTATCTGCGCGGTACGCGGCATAGGCCCGCGCGGCTTTTAAGAGCGTAAGCTCGCCGCGCAGTCCGTCAGACCCAAGTTTGACACATAGCTCGGCAACATCGTGGAGGCTCTTGTCGGGTGTCTTCAGCTTTTTCAGGGCCTTTCTGGCCTTCAATATCTTGTCTTGCAGTGCCGCATCCTCGGCCTGCCATCGCAGCATGAAAGCTGCGTGGTCATTGTCATAGGCATCACGCCGTTTGATGACTTCAACCCGTTCGTTGATGTCCGTTGGGGATGCCACATCAACCGACAGCCCAAATCTATCCAAAAGCTGAGGGCGCAATTCGCCCTCTTCAGGGTTGCCGGAACCAACAAGGACGAACCGGGCCGCATGCCTGATAGACAGGCCTTCGCGCTCAATGACGTTTTCGCCTGATTGAGCCACATCAAGAAGCAGGTCTACGATGTGATCTTCCAGCAAGTTTACTTCGTCTATGTACAAGTACCCGCGGTTTGCTTGTGCCAAAAGCCCCGGCTGAAACGCCTTTTCGCCCTTGGTTAGAGCCTTCTCAATGTCGAGAGCACCTGTCACGCGATCCTCTGATGCGCCCAGCGGCAGGTCAACAACCGGCGTCGGAATGCTATGCGTCGCCTTTGATGATACGGCGGCCCAGTCCGGGCAAAGTGCAGCCGTTTCGCTATTAACCGGACAGCCCTTCACCGCTTTGATCGGAGGCAGAAGGGCCGCCAATGCACGCACAGCCGTTGATTTGCCGGTTCCGCGATCTCCAAACACCAAAACACCGCCGATAGATGGGTCGATGGCTGTCAAAATCATCGCGCGTTTCATTTCGGCTTGGCCGACAATCGCGGAAAAGGGGAAGGGCTGCTTCATGCGCTTTCCAGTTCTTTCAGGGGTGATTTTCCGTGCCAAGTCCCGTGGTCCGCAAGCACGTTAAAACGGGCGTAAAGTTCCTCGCGAAACCAGCCTTCTTCTCGAACGGCTTTGATGGCTTCCGCGTGATACCCTGTGCGGGCGAATTGGGCCATCTTGGTTGCGTCGGGCCAGATCGAAAAGGTGACCTGGTGAAGCCATGGGACTTCTCCGATCCCAATCTTGAAGGCGACATTCTTGTCGTTCCCGATGACCTTGGAAATATCCGGCACTTTGCGCCAAAACCTTGCCAATATTCTGGGTCTGATAGTCGCCCGGGTCAGTACGGCAAGGGGGCCATTTTTGTCTTTGTTAGACACTATAAATGGCGTCTTTCCTGACCATTCGCCACGCGTAGAATCTGTGGACAAGAAGACCGTCCAGCTTTCCGCGGCCTTTGTCAGGTAGCGACCAAAAATCGGGCTTTGCGAGGTTCTGTTGCGTGCCGTTTCGATGTCAGGCCACGTTGCCAATATCGCATAGACGGCGGTGTTCGGTATAGGTGTGAACCCCTCGCCGGTGCCCGAACCGCAGAGCTTCCAAAACCCTATACCCGGGACCTTCGCCATCGCGCCGCGTGCCATACCCATCATGCCAAGCGCCCAAAGGCGGGACGCGATGGAATCAAAGCGAAAAAAGCTGAGGCTGACGACCTGAGTCATGGGGCGCAGAATCCTTTAGTGTAAACGTAGGCTTACACAATTTAGCCCCTGTGAAAAGATGTGTGACAGTTTTATTGTAAACCAAACTAGACAGTAGTACCGTTTCCACGACATGAAAGATTCCAACACAAAGACTTTCGACAACCGAGCTATCGTCATTGGCGCAGGCCTTGGCGGGCTGTCTGCCGCTATGCGGCTAGGTGCGAAAGGGTATGCTGTCACCGTGCTCGACCGGCTTGACCGGGTCGGGGGGCGTGGCAGTTCGATCAGCCAAGATGGGCATCGGTTCGATCTTGGACCGACGATTGTAACGGTACCTCAGGTGTTTGAGCAGCTTTGGGCTGATTGCGGCCATGACTTCCATGCGGATGTTGATCTGCGGCCTATCGAGCCGTTTTACGAAATTCGATGGCCCGACGGGACCCGTTTCGAGGCCCATCAAGACACAGACCGGATGAAGGCGGAGATCGCGAAAATTAACCCGAGCGACGTGCCTGGCTACGAACGATTCCTCGTCGATTCACACAAGCGCTACGTTGTCGGTTTCGAGGGGATGTTGACCAAGCCGATGCATCGCCTGTGGGAAACGATCAAGGTCTTGCCGCTTTTTGCATGGTTGCGTGCGGATAGGTCGATTTATGGGTTGGCGAAATCTCGGGTCAAAGATGAACGACTTCGGATGGCGCTGTCTTTTCATCCATTGTTCATCGGGGGCGATCCGACGCATGTGACATCGATGTATGCGCTTGTGGCGCATCTCGAAAAAGAATTTGGCGTGCATTACGCGATCGGTGGCGTTCAGGCTATCGCGGATGCGATGGCATCAGTGGTCCGAAGCCAGGGCGGCAGCGTATTGCATGAGACTGAAGTTGACGAAATCCATGTTGAAGATGGCCATGCTACAGGTGTGACGCTCGTATCCGGCGAAAGACTAGATGCACCCTTGGTGGTCAGTAATGCCGATGCCGGTCACACCTATGACCACCTGCTTCGTAATCACAAGCGGCGGCGTTGGACCTCGGCTAAGCTGAAGAAAAAAAGCTGGTCGATGGGCCTCTACGTTTGGTATTTTGGAACCAAGGGCACCGCCAAGAATTGGCCTGACCTTGGTCACCATACGATCCTGAATGGACCTAGGTTTACTGGGTTGCTCAAGGATATTTTCACGAAGGGCAAGCTGTCTGATGACATGAGCCTTTATATTCACCGCCCCGCCATAACAGACCCTAACGTAGCCCCAGAAGGTGATGACACCTTCTATGTGTTGTCCCCAGTTCCACATCTTGGTTGGAAAGACTCTGTCGAGTGGGAAGCCGAAGAACCGATCTACCGCGAAAAGGTTGCGGCAGTTTTAGAAGAGGTGATGCCCGGCTTCCGCGAGAAAATCTCGACTGAACTGGTATTCACGCCTGAGACGTTCCGGGATCGGTATTTGTCGCCGCATGGATGCGGCTTTTCTATTGAACCACGCATATTGCAAAGCGCATGGTTTCGCCCTCACAATGTAAGCGAAGAAGCTAAGGGCCTGTTTCTTGTGGGGGCTGGCACGCACCCGGGGGCTGGCCTGCCAGGCGTGGTCTCTAGTGCCGAAGTCGTTGCCAAACTTGTGCCAGACGCACCTGTCGTGGAAACCCGAACCCGGATGGCTGCTGAATGATTGACCCAAAAGACCTTGAGCACTGCAAAAACGTGATCCGAACGGGGTCGCTGTCTTTTCATGCGGCGTCGAAATTGTTGCCAGCAAATGTGCGCGATCCGGCGTTGGCGCTTTATGCGTTTTGCCGGCTGGCTGATGACGAAGTTGACGAAGGCAACCACAAAGGGCGGGCTGTCCTCGATCTGCGGGATCGCCTTGATCTGGCTTATGCTGGCACGCCCCGGAACGCGCCTGAGGACAGGGCATTTGCCGCGATCGTAGACGAATTCGATATGCCCCGTGCGCTTCCCGAAGCGCTTCTTGAGGGATTGGCGTGGGACGCGATGGAACAACGCTACGACACCCTGTCCGGCGTTCGGGATTATTCCGCACGCGTCGCGTCCGCCGTTGGTGCAATGATGTGCGTTTTGATGCGGGTCAGGGATGCCAATGCCTTGGCACGCGCGTGCGACCTGGGTGTTGCGATGCAGCTGACCAATATCGCCCGTGATGTGGGAGAAGACGCGCGGGCGGGACGGATTTACCTGCCATTGGATTGGTTCGCTGAGGCCGGGATTGATGTCGACGATTTCCTTCACCACCCAACCGCGTCGCCTGAAATTCGTCGGTTCGTTCGAAGTCTGTTGGCTGAGGCACATCGTTTGTACATTCGCTCCGAAGCGGGCATCGGATCACTGCCGCGCGGCGCAAGGTCTGGGATATTTGCTGCGCGCTACATTTATGCGGGGATCAGCGGCGCGGTGCGCAAAAACGGCTTCGACAGCGTTACGATGCGCGGGCGCACGACAAAGGCCCAGAAGATTGCATTGATCGGGAAGGCGGCCCTGCGCGCCGCAGGGACCACCATCTTGCCGCAGTCTCCGGTGATCTTGGCGAAACCCTTGCCCGAAGTTCAGTTCCTTGTTGATGCGGCAGCCAACGGTCCGGCGCGCGCCGATCGTTGGCAGGAAACACGAACGGGCTCTTTGCTGAACGTGCTGGCGGAACTGAAATCGCAGGAAGACGCAAACCGGGGCGCAACCGGGGTTGCGGCAGAGTAAGCGTCACAACTAGGGTGCGGCCATGGACTTATTATTTTTCTCGATCTTCTTTGTGTCTTGTGCAGCAGCCGGTGCGACCGGCGCAGCGTTTCCGCCGGGAGACTGGTACAAGACCCTAAACAAGCCGAGCTGGACGCCGCCGGACTGGGTATTTCCTGTCGCCTGGACGTCCATATATCTGTTGATCTCGTTTGCTGGCGCGCGTGTGGCGGTGATTGAGGGCAATGGCTACGCTCTTGGGTTTTGGGCCATGCAGCTTGGTTTCAGCACTCTTTGGAGCCCCGTGTTCTTTGGGCTTCGCAGGCTGCGCGGGGCTTTGATTGTGATGGTCCCATTGTGGCTGGCGGTGCTGGCCGCAACGGTCAGCAACTTTCAGCTGGATCTATGGGCGGGCCTTGCCTTCGTTCCGTACCTGATCTGGGTCACTGTTGCGGCTGCTTTGAATTTTACCGTCGCGCAGATGAACCCTGACCAAAAGCCCTTGGATTTGGCGAATCTCTAAAACGACCACTTGGCGCGGCGCGGAACACGAACAGCCAGCATTGGTTTAAGCAACGGGTTGCCGTAACGGACCAGATCCAACGCTTCGTGGACGCCCTGTACTGTCTCTCCGTTTACCTGAGTCTCAACAACGGACCGGGAATAAAACGGTGCATCAAGCATGGGTTTGATTTGTCTGGGCGTAACGCCGCTATCCGCGCGCGTTTCACGGCGCAGCGCCCAAAGCGTCCTTTTGAATGGGGTCTTCGCTGGGGCGGAAATCGTGGTTGCATGTCCGCTTGGGTCAAATGCGACTGCGGCGTCCAACGCCGTGCCATCTTTCCTGTCCGCATCATAAAAGCAGGTTGAACCATCCTTCGTGGGGAAGCGGCCCCACGTCCAATAGCTGAAGTCCTGTTCAAGCGGGCGTACCCCGAAATTAGCGTCAAAATAGCCGTGTCCGTCAAATTGCCACCCCTTTGCTTCAAGATTGACGTTGATACGCGACGTTGGCGCAAAGGGACGCCAGACATGTGCGCCGTCTTTGGTGAGTGGCAATTCCACGTTGGTAATTGCGCTTGGCGTGACAGTCATCTCTCCACGCACGCGGGACACCAGCGGCAGGGAAGAGATTTCATTGATAGAGATGACCAGTTTTGATCCGGTCCAACGTAAGCTGGAAGGCCCCACTTCGAAGGTATCGTTGCTTCGCCTAAGCGCCTGCTCGCCCCGGTCGGTCATGGTAAACCTGCCGCCCGGCCCGTATGTTGCGACGTTGATGCAGCAATTGTTGGCGGGGTTTCCGCGCCCGGACCAATGGTACCATGGCGAGAAAACTGATCCGATGAAGCCAATGACCGAGACGGCGCGCGTACCGTCGTCGCTTACGCCGTCGACATACCACCACGCGTAACCCCTCGGTGGGACGTCGATGTCAAAGTTAGGTCGCTCAGCATCGCCTCTGCCGCGTGCTGCGCGGAGAGCGTCGCCATCGGAACCCCCGCCCCCGGATGCGCTCCGCCGCCCACCAGATACAGCCCCCTCATTCGGGTCCGCGCGGTCGGGCGTTTGAACGCTGCCATCAGGCCATGTGGGGAACGCCCGTAAAGTGACCCGTTCGACATTGGAAACATCTGTTCGAATTCGGTGGGCATCGTCAGCGTCTGTGGCCCCGGTTGAGGGCTGAAGGTTAGCCCGAACTTTGCGAGCCGATTGAAAACCAGTGTCTGACATTGCTGCCTCTCTTTCTCGTTCGGGGGCATGTGGTCGTCGACAGGCGCGCCATTCATGATGATTTCGAACCGCTCTTCGCCCTTTGGGGTTGCGCTCCCAAACCGATCCTGCGCGCAAATGTAGAGCGTTGGATCATGCGGCATGCGCCCGTCTTTCAATGGCCCGAATTCGCTGTTTGGAGTATCCCCGAAAAATACCGTATGCGCTGCAAGGTCGACGCCATCTGCCTTGGCGGCAAATGCATGGACAAACGCAGACAGGCTGCGGGGGGTTGTTGCTGGTTCTGAAACCGAAGTCTGCACTGTCTCACCAAGCGCACCGGTATAAAGCGCGCGTGGATCACCGTTGAACAGAATCTGATCGGCTTCGATGCGTTTGCCGTCAACATGGATTGCGCCGGTTTCGATCCGCGTTACAGGGGTGTCGTAGTGGAAGGTTGCACCGAATTGGGTAGCAAGACCTTCGATGGCTTGCGCAAGCCTGTGCATCCCCCCGACCACATGCCAGACCCCTTGCGCCTCTGCATGCCAGATCAGGCCAAGGATGGATGGGGATGCGTCAGGCCTGCCACCAACATAAGTTGCGTAGCGGCCGAACAGCTGTGCCAGCTTGGGTTCGCTGAATTGCTGAGCCAACATTTGTGACAATGTCTGATGTGGTGCCATGTCTTTCAGAAGCGAAGGGGTCGTCATCACACGACTGGCTAGCTCAAGCTGCGAGGGTTTGGCGGCGCGCATCATTGGCGCTTCGAACGCGTCGTACAAACGCTCTGCGCGACCGGCGAAGGCGTCAAATTCTTTTGCGGCGCGTTTTCCGAAGGCCAGCGCTACGTTCTCGACGCTCTGGCTATGGTCAGCCATCAAATCCAATGACGTGCCATCAGACCACAGATGCCGTGCCAGCATCGCTTCTTTGCGCAAGGTGACGTGGTCTTCCAACCTTGTGCCGACATCTGCGAAAAGCTGGTCAAAGACGGGCTTCATCGTCAACACAGTCGGCCCGGCATCAACAGGCCCAGCAACAGACGACATCGTGCGCATCTTTCCGCCGGGGCCCGGATGGGCTTCGAAAACAGACACCTTTAGCCCCGCATGCGCCAGCCGCAAAGCGGCGGCTAGGCCACCGATCCCTGCGCCGATAACTGCGATATGTGGTGTGGGTGTGGGCATCCGATGATAACGGCCTCTAAGTTGCGGGCGTTGACAGCCACCCATAATCTGTCCACTTTAGTTGACACATGTAGTGTAATCAATAAATTACACACGAGAGATTGGAGGGAGAATCGCATGGTCTTTGCAAAACGGATCGACGCCGCAATCACCAACGCGATCAAAGCAGGGCAAGTAGCCCCCTCTCCAAGTAAGTTGGCCTCCGCGCTGCACTACACTGTCACACCGGGCGGTGCCCGCATCCGCCCCACAATTCTTCAAAGTGTTGCCGCGGCCTGTGGCGACGACAAGCCGGAATTAACCGATGCGGCCTCTGCCGCATTGGAGCTGATACATTGCGCATCTTTGGTGCATGACGATCTTCCATGTTTTGATGACGCCGACACGCGGCGCGGCAAGCCCGCTGTCCACAAGGCGTTCGGAGAACCCATAGCCGTACTGACGGGCGACAGCCTTATCATCATGGCGTTTCAAGTGTTGGCCAAAGTGGCGCATTTGGACCCGGTGCGCGTTGCAAATCTCATGATGGTGCTTGCGAACCGGACCGGCATGCCAAACGGCATCTGCGCCGGGCAGGGTTGGGAAAGCGAAGAAGAGGTTGATCTGTCGGCCTATCATCGCGCCAAGACGGGCGCGTTGTTCATTGCCGCGACCCAGATGGGTGCGATTGCTGCCGGGCAAGACGCCGAGCATTGGGAAGAGCTTGGCGCGCGTATCGGGGAGGCCTTTCAGGTCGCTGATGATCTGCGTGATGCGCTTTATGATGAAGAAACTTTGGGCAAGCCGGTCGGGCAAGATGACCTGCATGGCCGACCGAACGCAGTGACTGAACTGGGCATTGAAGGCGCCATAACGCGGATGCGGGAAATTTTGGGCGGTGCTATTTCGTCCATTCCCAGATGCCCCGGCGAAGCAATGCTGGCCAAGATGGTCAACGCGCAGGCTGAGGTTCTGACCCCGATTAAATGGCGCGCGACGCAGGCCACCGTTCCGGGCGAGTAGCCTTGAGCGCCGAACCCACCAACATCCCGATCTCATCCCGACGGCCCGCTCTTGCGGGCTGGTCCAATCGCCTCATTGCCTCGCGTCGTTTTCAGAAATGGGCGGCCCATTTCCCGCTGACCAAGCGGCTGGTTCGCCGCGAGGGAGAGGCGTTATTCGATCTACTTGCCGGGTTCTGCCATTCGCAGATTTTGATGGCATTGGTGAAGTTCGACATTTTGAGCATCTTGATGGATGCCCCGCAAACGGCCCGTGCATTGGCGCATCGCGCCTCCGTTCCCGAAGACCGTATGATCGTCCTACTGCGCGCCGCGGTGTCACTTGGTTTGCTCAAGAAGAAGCGCGGTGATCGCTACCATCTCAGCCGGACGGGCGCGGCGCTTGTCGGGGTGCCGGGGTTGCCGCAAATGATCGCCCATCACGACGTGCTTTACCGTGATCTCAGCGACCCGGTGGCGTTCTTTCGGGGAGAGGTCGACACTGAACTGGCCGGGTTTTGGCCTTATGTCTTCGGTGGTGACATGGATCCCGTGGCCGCAGAAACCTATTCGGATCTCATGGCCCAAAGCCAGGTTTTGGTGTCCGAAGATACCTTGCGGACCGTCTCGTTCAAAGACACCAAAGTATTGATGGACATTGGCGGAGGCACAGGCGCGTTTCTGACGGCAGCAGGTCAACAATATCGCAAACTCAAGTTGAAGCTGTTTGATCTTCCGCAGGTCGCTCCGGCAGCTGTCGCGAGATTTGCAGATGCTGGCATGTCTGAACGCGCGGAGGTTTTGCCCGGCTCATTTCGGGTGGGGACGATTCCCGAAGGTGCCGATACAATTTCTTTGGTTCGCGTGCTTTATGACCATTCCGACGAGACGGTTACTGACCTTCTGGCAAAGTGCTTCGCCGCGCTCCCAAGTGGTGGGACGCTCGTGATTTCGGAGCCAATGTCGGGTGGGGACGCGCCTGAACGGGCGACTGATGCCTATTTTGCGCTGTACACGATGGCGATGCGGACAGGGAAGACGCGGTCTGCGGATGAAATTTCGGCCCTTTGTGCGAGCGCCGGCTTCGCGGAAATCCAAGTTTTTTCGGCCGCACGGCCCTTTGTGACGCGTTGTCTGACGGCAAAAAAACTCTGACATATCAACTGTCCAATATAGTTGACAGACACAAGTGTCAGTTTTACCTTACAGTTAGAATGACAAGCCGCAGCCCGAGTCTCTCGTAAGCAAAGCGCGTCAAAATGAGTTCGGGGGAAGAATTGCAAGCAACCGCTGTCACACTCAAAGGGCCGCAAGAATTGGCGCTTTCTGAGCTGAAGGTCACTGACCCTCAGGCAACGGATATTGTTGTTCGCGTTACCGAATCTGGAATCTCCACCGGCACCGAAAAGCTGTTTTGGACTGGCGAGATGCCGCCCTTCCCCGGAATGGGTTACCCGCTTGTGCCTGGATACGAGGCGGCTGGCGAAGTCGTTGAAGCGGGCTCTGAGACACATTTCAAGCCAGGTGACAGGGTCTTTGTTCCGGGCGCGAATTGCTACGAGGGTGCCTTTGGCCTGTTCGGCGGCGCATCCAGCCTGTTGGTCAGCGATGCGTCCCGCGCCATAAGGATTGATGAAGGCCACGGCCCCGAAGGCGCTTTGCTCGCTCTCGCCGCCACGGCCCGTCACGCTATCGCGGGCCCCAACAAACAGCTTCCCGACTTGATTGTCGGCCACGGTGTTCTGGGTCGCCTTCTGGCGCGGCTGACCGTGGCGGCAGGTGGCCCTGCGCCGACTGTTTGGGAAATTGATCCTTCGCGTCACGATGGTGCCGAAGGGTACGCAGTGACCACGCCCGATGCCGACACGCGCCGCGACTACATGTCTGTTTATGACGCGTCTGGCAGTGTCGACGTGCTGAATGATCTGGTCGGACGAATCGCCAAAGACGGCGAGATCGTGCTTGCGGGGTTTTATACCGCGCCGATCAGCTTCGCTTTCCCGCCAGCGTTTATGAAGGAAGCGCGCTTCCGGATCGCGGCGGAATGGACGCCTGATGATCTGACCGCCACGCGGGGCTTGGTCGAAGCGGGCGCGCTCAGCCTTGATGGGCTGATTACACATACTTCGAAGGCCGCAGATGCGGCGCAGGCATATCAGACCGCGTTTACGGATGCGTCGTGCCTGAAAATGATCCTCGACTGGAAAGGTCACGCATGAGCCTCGATGTTCCCAATCTGAAGACGTATGACAACAACCTGAAGGCGGAGGCGGCAGAGCCGACGCTTGAGGTTCCTCAATCCGAACCGACATCCAAAACGCAGATCATCGCGATCTACGGCAAGGGCGGTATTGGCAAGTCTTTCACACTGGCGAACCTCAGCCATATGATGGCGGAGCAGGGCAAGCGCGTGCTGCTGATCGGCTGCGATCCAAAATCTGACACCACGTCCCTGCTGTTCGGCGGCAAAGCCTGCCCAACCATTATCGAGACATCTTCGAAGAAGAAGCTGGCTGGTGAGGAAGTTAAAATCGGCGACGTCTGCTTCAAGCGTGGCGGCGTTTTCGCGATGGAACTTGGCGGGCCAGAGGTTGGCCGCGGTTGCGGTGGTCGCGGGATCATCCACGGGTTTGAATTGCTCGAAAAGCTGGGCTTCCATGACTGGGACTTCGACTATGTCCTGCTGGATTTCCTTGGCGATGTGGTGTGTGGCGGCTTCGGGCTGCCGATTGCGCGCGATATGGCGCAGAAAGTTATTCTGGTGGCCTCCAATGATCTCCAATCGCTTTACGTTGCTAACAATGTCTGTTCGGCAGTCGAATACTTCCGCAAGCTTGGTGGTAACGTTGGGGTGGCGGGCCTTGTCATCAACAAAGACGACGGAACCGGAGAAGCAGCAGCCTTCGCCGAAGCCGTAGACATCCCAATCCTTGCGGCGATCCCGCAGGACGATGATTTGCGAAAGAAATCAGCAAATTACCAAATTGTTGGCACGGGCGAGTCCCAATGGGGCGACCTGTTTGCGGCGCTTGGCGACAACGTCGCCGTGGCCCCTCCGGTGCGGCCAACACCTTTGGACCAAGACGGGCTTCTCGGCCTGTTTGATGCATCTGAAACTGGCGGCGATGTGGTGCTGGAACCCGCAACTGACACAGACATGCGCGGCAAGAACGCGGCACCGAAAGAAAGCCTCGAAGTGGTATATGACGATGTTTGATTTCCAACGTCTCACTGAGCTTGAAAAAGGCCTGTCCGATTTGGAGCTGGCGCGTGCCGCTGCCAATCGAGTGGCCGAACAAATGGTTGAGTCCCGTGAACGGACCAACTGCGCCGTTAAGTTTTCGAAGAAGCGCATTCAGCGGGTGCGCGAAGAGTGAGTGACGAGGTCAAATATGACCACGCTGACGCGGTAGAGGTCGAAACCGGAACCGAGGTTGAGGGGCGTAATGCGCCTTTGCCTGAGGGTGGTTTGGGCTGTCATTCCGGTTCTGAAATGGCCGATGCCGCGCGGATGGCGGGCAAGTCGGACATCTTGGATCAATACGCCAAAGATTACCCGCAAGGCCCGCACGACCAGCCGCAATCCATGTGCCCGGCCTTTGGCTCGTTGCGTGTTGGGCTGCGGATGAAACGCACTGCGACGATCCTGTCAGGGTCGGCTTGCTGCGTTTATGGGCTTACATTCGTGTCGCACTTTTACGGCGCAAGGCGGTCTGTTGGTTACGTGCCGTTCAACTCTGAAACCCTGGTGACGGGCAAGTTGTTCGAGGATATCCGCGAGAGCGTCCACGACATGGCAGACCCCGAGAAATACGACTCGATCATTGTGACAAACCTTTGTGTTCCAACGGCTTCCGGCGTTCCGCTGCGTTTGTTGCCCGAGGAAATCAATGGTGTGCGCATCGTCGGGATCGACGTGCCGGGCTTTGGAATTCCGACCCATGCCGAGGCGAAAGATGTGCTTGCTGGCGCGATGTTGAATTACGCGCGCAAAGAGATTGAAGCGGGTCCGGTGGCGATGCCAGCTTCAGGCAAATCTGATCGTCCGACGGTCAGCCTGCTAGGTGAAATGTTCCCCGCTGATCCGATGATGATCGGGCAGATGCTGGAGCCTTTGGGCTTGGCGGTGGGGCCGGTGGTGCCGTGCCGTGAATGGCGCGAACTTTATGCCGCTTTGGACTGTGGTGCCGTGGCGGCGATCCATCCCTTTTACACTGCATCAGTGCGGGAATTCCAAGCGGCTGGGCGTCCTGTGGTGGGTTCTGCGCCGGTTGGGCATGATGGAACGGCCACTTGGTTGGCGAATATCGGTGAGGCATTTAACCTTACAGAACAACAGGTTGGGGAAGCTCAGAACAAGTTTCTGCCTGCCATCAAGGGCGCGCTGCAGGCGATGCCGATCAAGGGCACGATTACGCTGTCGGGCTATGAGGGTTCCGAACTTTTGGTGGCGCGTTTGCTGATCGAAAGTGGTGCGGATGTGCCTTATGTGGGCACCGCTTGCCCCAAGACGGAATGGTCAAAAGACGACTGCGCCTGGCTGGAAAACCGCGGCGTAAAGGTCAAATTCCGCGCGTCACTGGAAGACGATTGCGCCGCGATGGAGGCGATCAAGCCGGACCTTGCTATTGGCACCACGCCAGTTGTGCAAAAAGGAAAAGAGCTTGGGATTCCAAGCCTTTACTTCACCAATCTTATCAGCGCGCGGCCCTTGATGGGCGTCGCAGGCGCCGGGTCGTTGGCGCAAGTTGTCAACGGCGCGATGGCCAACAAAGACCGCATGGAACACATGAAGGCGTTCTTTGAAGGCGTCGGCAATCAAGACACCGCAGGGGTCTGGGAAGGCACGCCGAATGTGCAGCCTCAGTTCCGCGCGCAGAACGCTAAAAAGCTGGAACGCGCTGCGAAAGCGGCCAAAGCGGCGGAGATGATTTGATGCGTCTGACCGCCCCGAAAATCCAAATGTGTATTTCATATGTATTTCATGTGTATTCCATGCGCATGACTGGTCGGTCGCTATGCTGATCCAGGATCACGATAGAGCCGGTGGCTACTGGGGTGCGGTCTACGCATTCTGCGCCGTGAAGGGGCTGCAATGTGTGATCGACGGACCCGTCGGCTGCGAGAACCTGCCGGTGACATCTGTTCTGCATTACACCGATGCGTTGCCGCCGCATGAGCTGCCGATTGTTGTCACCGGATTAGGTGAGGGCGAGATGGGCTCCGGCACCGAGGACGCGATGAAGCGGGCTTGGAAAACGCTCGACCCAGCGCTTCCAGCGGTGGTGGTCACAGGTTCGATTGCCGAGATGATCGGCGGTGGCGTCACGCCGCAAGGCACCAACATTCAGCGCTTCCTGCCGCGCACCATTGATGAGGATCAGTGGGAATCAGCGGACCGCGCAATGACGTGGATTTTCACCGAGTTCGGCATGACCAAAGGTCGGATGCCGCCGGAGAAGAAGCGCGAAGAAGGCGCGGCCCCTCGGGTCAACATTCTGGGTCCGATGTACGGCACGTTTAACATGCCGTCTGATCTGGCCGAAATCCGGCGTCTCGTCGAAGGCATTGGCGCGGACATCAACATGGTGATGCCGCTTGGCGCCCATGTGGCCGAGATGCGCGGGCTGGTGAATGCGGATGTGAACATCTGCATGTACCGCGAATTTGGGCGGGGCCTGTGCGAGGTCCTGAACAAGCCGTATCTGCAAGCGCCGGTTGGCATCGAATCAACCACGAAATTCCTGCGCAAGCTGGGCGACCTGCTGGGGCTGGACCCCGAGCCGTTCATCGAGCGCGAAAAGCATTCGACCATCAAGCCCGTTTGGGATCTGTGGCGGTCGGTCACGCAGGACTTCTTTGCAACCGCGTCTTTCGCGATTGTCGCGAATGAGACCTATGCTCGCGGCGTGCGGAACTTCCTTGAGAATGACCTTGGGCTGCCTTGCGCATTTGCGGTGGCGCGGACACGCGGCAAGAAGACCAACAATGACGAGGTGCGGGCCTGGATGCACCAGAAACGCCCGCTGATTGTCATGGGGTCGATCAACGAGAAAATGTATTTGGCGGAGATGAAGGCAGGCTTTGGACCCGCACCGGCCTTCATTCCGGCGTCCTTCCCCGGCGCCGCCATCCGCCGGGCTACCGGCACGCCCTTCATGGGCTATGCCGGGGCCACTTATCTTGTCCAAGAGGTCTGCAACGGCCTGTTTGATTCACTGTTTCATATCCTGCCCTTGGGCAGCGAAATGGATGCGGCGGAAGCGACGCCAACAACGCTTCGTCGTGACTTCCCCTGGGATGCGGATGCCCAGGCTAAGCTGGACGAAATTGTGTCCAGCCATCCGATCCTGACGCGGATTTCCGCCGCCAAGACCCTTCGAGACGCCGCTGAGAAACGTGCGCTCGACCAAGGGGCTGAGCGGGTTGTTTTGGAAACTGTCGAAGGACTTCAACCAGCTTCGGGAGGAGCATCATGACTGATTTTACACATGACACACCCGTCAAAGAGCGGCGCACCAGCCACGTGCCGATGCGCGAATACTACGCGTATTTCGCTCTGATCTTCGTGGCGACTTTGCCGCTGTCGATCCTGACTTGGGTGCTGAGCGCGGCACGGCGGCTAGAGCTGCCCGAGCGCGGTCCAATTAAGTCTGCGTGGAGCCAAGCGCAGATTATTACGCCGAGAATCTTCTCAGCGTAAACGAGACAAAGAGACAAATCTGTCGGGTCGAGACGATGGGTTACACGAGGTTCGCCATTCCCCCCCGGGGTGGTGGATTAGGGCAGCGGATGAGCCGTTGTCGTAACCCAGCCGCGGGGGGAGCGCGGCGTCAGTACGTATTTTTCTAGGAGAAAAACCATGGCTGATAAATCCGACCTGTCGTTCACAGGTCTTACAGATGAGCAAGCGCAGGAATTGCACTCGGTCTATCTGAGCGGTTTCTACCTGTTCGCCTCCGTGGCAACGGTTGCTCACATTCTGACCTACTTCAAACTGCCCTGGTTCAACTGGTCATAGGGAGCAATTCACATGGCACAGTTCTACAAAATCTGGATGATCTTCGACCCACGCCGCGTGTTCGTGGCACAGGGCGTTTTCCTCTTCTTGCTGGCGGCGATGATTCACCTCGTCCTGCTGAGCAACCCAGAGACAAACTGGTTCCAACGCGCGTTCGCCGTTGAAGCCAGCGAGTAATTCAGAGCTTCAAGCAAAGCTGCGGGCGGGGTCGCCTCCGCCCGCAGCAAACCACCAGAATTGACCGGCGCGGCATCGGCCTTGCGCCAAGAGGAGACAGAAGATGGCACAGCTCACCTTCGAAAGAAAATACCGAGTTCGAGGCGGCACGCTGATCGGCGGCGACCTGTTCGACTTCTGGGTCGGGCCGTTTTTTGTGGGCTTCTTCGGGGTGACGACGTTCTTCTTCGCCGCCCTTGGCACCATCATGATATTTTACGGCGCGGCTTTGGGGGACACCTGGAACCCTTGGCTGATCTCGATTGACCCACCTGCGCTGGAGGTCGGCCTTGGCGTCGCCCCGCTGGCTGAGGGCGGCATCTGGCAGATCGTCACCTTATGCGCCACCTTCGCCTTCGCCAGCTGGGCGATGCGCGAGGTCGAAATTTGCCGCAAGCTGGGGATGGGGTACCACGTGCCCTTCGCCTTCAGCATCGCCATTCTGGCCTATGTGACATTGGTCATCATCCGCCCCGTTCTGCTGGGCGCGTGGGGGCACGGCTTCCCGTATGGGATATTCAGCCACCTCGACTGGGTGAACAACGTCGGCTACGCCTACGGCAACTTTCACTACAACCCCGCGCATATGATCGCGATCACCTTCTTCTTCACCACCTGTCTGGCGCTTGCGCTGCACGGCTCGCTGGTGCTGTCGGCGGTCAACACCCCGCGTGGCAAGGAAATCGCGTCGCCCGACCATGAAGACACCTATTTCCGCGACCTGATCGGCTACTCGATCGGGCCATTGGGCATCCACCGCCTTGGCCTGTTCCTGGCGCTGCAGGCGGTGCTTTGGTCGGCAATTTGTATCGTCATCTCCGGCACCATCTGGTTCGACACATGGGCCGCGTGGTGGGACTGGTGGCTGGAACTGCCCTGGTGGGCTGACCTTGAAGGGGGAGTAAACGGATAATGGAATATCAAAACATCTTCACCCAAGTGCAGGTCCAAGGCCCCCCCGAAATGGGGGTGGACCCCGAGGGCAAGCTGGACCGCGAACGCACCAATGGCGCCCGGTTCAACACGCTGGCCGGTCTGTTTGGCAACGCGCAGCTGGGACCGATCTACCTTGGCCCGTTCGGCGTCGTGTCGCTGGCCACAGGCTTTGCCTGGTTCTTCATTGTCGGCATGAGCTTCTGGGCGCAGGCCGGCTATTCCCCCGGCGTGTTTGTCCGCGACCTGTTCTGGATGGCGCTTGAGCCGCCATCATCGGATTACGGTTTGGGCATGGCCCCGCTGAACGAGGGCGGCTGGTGGCTGATTGCGTCATTCTTCCTGCTGATCTCGGTCTGCGCATGGTGGATCCGCACCTATATGCGGGCCGAAGAACTGGGCATGGGCAAACATGTGTCATGGGCGTTCGCCTCTGCCATCTGGCTGTTCCTGGTTCTTGGCCTGATCCGGCCCCTGATGATGGGGTCATGGGAGGAAGCCGTGCCTTACGGGATCTTCCCGCACTTGGACTGGACCAACCTGTTTTCGCTGACCTACGGCAACCTGTTCTACAACCCGTTCCACGCCCTTAGCATCGCGTTCCTTTATGGATCGGCCCTGCTGTTTGCGATGCACGGCGCGACCATTCTGGCGGTCAGCCGCTACGGCGGCGAGCGCGAGATCGAGCAGATCGTGGACCGCGGCACAGCGTCCGAGCGGGCCGCCTTGTTCTGGCGCTGGACCATGGGGTTCAACGCCACGATGGAAGGCATCCACCGCTGGGCGTGGTGGTTTGCGGTGCTGACGACGCTGACTGGCGGCATCGGCATCCTGCTGACCGGCACGGTTGTCGACAACTGGTTCATCTGGGCCCAAGAGCACGGCTACGCGCCGCTCGACGAGTAAGGAGACGCGATCATGAGTGACAACGACAACTATCTCGCAACAGATGCGGATCGCATGTCCAAACTGCGGTCCGAGGGGCTGATGCTACATATGAAAGGCGCGGGCTATGCCTTCGTCTTTTGTACGGGGCTGCTGCTTATCATTCTTGCGATGATGTGGATTGGGAACATGCTTCCCGAAGAATCCCGCGAGACAGAAGACCCGACGCCGTTCTCATCTGTGCTGCCCGTCGAGGGCACGCATACGGCGTAGGACCCAAGAATTAGCGGGGCATTCGCCCGCCCCGCTATCTAAGTTTCAGACTCCCCGGTCCCTTGGGTAGTCTGGATCGTCAGGGGCTCGACACCCTGACACCTCCTGTTGGCTACGGGAGACAGGTGGCGTCTTCCTCTGGTTGGCGTCCCTGTTCCCGGGCCAACAGGAATACCATCTTTGTCGAGGAAAGTCCGTTTTTTGTTTGCCCCCGCCAAGGTGCAGGCTGAGCCGGAGGCCAAAAGCCACTGTCCCAACGTCGAGAAAGGGCACCAAAATGACAAGCACCCCGCACCTAGACCGCGTGTCTTTTCCGTCTGATTTGAAGGCGTTAAGCGACGCTGAATTGTCCGCCCTGGCCGACGAGCTGCGATCCGAAGTGATCGAGGCCGTGGCCACCACGGGCGGGCATCTTGGATCGTCTTTGGGGGTGGTTGAACTGACCGTCGCGATCCACGCGGTGTTCGACACGCCCAGGGACAAGCTGATCTGGGACGTGGGGCATCAATGCTACCCGCATAAGGTTCTGACCGGTCGCCGCGACCGGATGAGCACCCTGCGCCAAGAGGGCGGGATTTCCGGTTTCACCAAACGCGCTGAGTCTGAATATGACCCGTTTGGCGCGGCGCATTCGTCTACGTCGATCTCGGCCGCTTTGGGATTTACCGTTGCCCGCGACATGGGGCAGCCGACGGGTGACGCGGTTGCGGTGATTGGCGACGGGTCGATCAGCGCCGGGATGGCGTTTGAGGCGATGAACAACGCAGGGTCCGAAGGGAGGCGGATGTTCGTCATCCTGAATGACAACGAGATGAGCATCGCCCCCCCAGTGGGCGCGATGTCGAAATATCTGTCGGGGCTCTATTCGTCGCCTCTGGGCAATTTGCAGAACGTGGCCGAGGGGTTCGAGGCGGCTTTGCCCGGCCCGTTGCGCGATGCCGCACGCGGTGCTCGGCAGATGGTGACGGGCGCGGTTGGTGCGCAGGGCACATTGTTTGAGGAGCTAGGGTTTCAATATATCGGGCCGATTAACGGCCACGATATGGAGCAGGTTCTGGGCGTGTTGCGGTCCGCTAAGACGCGGGCGACGGGGCCTGTCTTGATCCATTGCTGCACGGTGAAGGGCAAGGGCTACGCGCCTGCTGAGATCTCCGCCGATAAGTATCACGGCGTTTCAAAGTTTGACGTGGCATCAGGCGCGCAGAACAAGTCGCGCCCCAACGCGCTGAGCTACACCAAGGTGTTTGGCCAAGCGCTGTCCAAGCTGGCGGAAACGGATTCGAAAATTGTCGGGATTACCGCCGCGATGCCGTCTGGCACCGGCATGGACATATTCGAACAGCGCCACCCCGCGCGGATGTTTGACGTAGGCATCGCCGAACAGCACGGCGTGACCTTCGCGGCGGCGCTGGCCGCGGGCGGGCTGAAACCGTTCTGCGCGATTTATTCCAGCTTTTTGCAACGGGGCTATGACCAGATTGTGCATGACGTGGCTTTGCAGAATTTGCCCGTGCGTTTCGCCGTGGACCGCGCCGGATTGGTGGGGGCCGATGGGCCGACCCATGCTGGCGCGTTTGACATTGGATACTTAAGCGCGCTGCCCAACATGACCGTGATGGCGGCGGCGGACGAGGCGGAACTGGTGCATATGGTCGCCACTGCGGCGGCGCATGATAGCGGGCCGATTGCATTTCGCTACCCGCGCGGCGAGGGCGAAGGCGTGGAAATGCCGGAGGTCGGAGACGTGTTGGAGATCGGCAAAGGCCGCGTCGTGCGCGACGGGTCCGACGTTGCCATCCTGTCCTTCGGCGCGCATCTGGGCGAAAGCCTGAAGGCGGCGGATGTGATGGAAGCGCAGGGTGTTTCCGTGACGGTTGCTGACGCCCGATTTGCCAAGCCGTTGGATATGGGATTGATCCGCAAGCTGGCCAAATCGCACCGCGCCCTGGTGACGATTGAACAAGGGGCCGAAGGCGGGTTTGGCGCGATGGTGCTGCACGCGCTGGCCAATGAGGGGCTGCTTGACGGGTCACTTGCCGTGCGCACGATGACCCTGCCGGACCGGTTCATCGACCAAGCGGCACCTGACGCAATGTACGCAGACGCAGGCCTGACCGCGACGGATATCGCGGCGACGTGTTTGCAGGCTGTGGGCGTGAAGGTCGAAAGCTAAGCGGCGACCAGTTTGCCGAAAATCATTTCGGCGTGCTTTGCCAGATAGATGCGCATCCACGGGGTGAACAGGTCGGGTTGCGTTTTGACCTCGTCCACCAAGTCGTGGAAGTCGACCCAGCGGGTCTCCATCACCTCGTCGGGGTTGAGGGACAGCTTTAGGTCCTCGACCGTTTGGGCGATGAACAGTTCGACCACCTCGTGCTCGATCAAGCCATCGCCGACGTCGGCGCGGTATTCGACTTGGCCCATATGCACGGGGTAGAGGCCCTGTATGCCCAGCTCTTCATCAAGGCGACGGATGGCGCAATGGGTTGGGTCCTCGTCCCATTCGGGATGGGTGCAGCAGGTGTTCGCCCACAGGCCGGGCGTGTGGTATTTGCCCAAAGCGCGGCGCTGGATCAGGACCTTGGACTTGGCCATCACGAAGACCGATACGGCCTTGTGGCGCAGCCCGCGCAGGTGAGCGTCCAACTTTTCAACGGCAGTTAGCTCGCCGTCAATCCAAGTGGGGATCATGATGGTCATACGCGTGTCTCGCTGACGAGGCCGGTGAGGTGGGCCAGATTTTTGATGCCGATTTTGATGTGGGCGAAGGGCCGCGCGGCGACGAGCTTTTTGTTCATGTAGGCCTCGAATGTCAGGCGCTGCACGTCGATGTCGTGGCACAAAGACACGAAGCGTTCGCGCCGCGCGTCCGAGCGGTAGTAGGCGTTTTGCATCGCGCCCAGCACTTTGAAGACGCCCTTGTGTTCCCGCATGAACAGCTTGCGGGCAAGCTTCAGATCCTTGGCGCGGCCGGATTCCAGGCAAGCGGCTGCGGCGGTTGCGGCGACTTGGCCGCCAACCATGGCGTAGTAGATGCCTTCACCTGACGATGGGGCCACGACACCGGCGGCGTCACCTGCAAGGACCACATCCTTGCCGTTGTCCCAGCAGTCCATCGGTTTCAACGGGATCGGCGCACCTTCGCGGCGGATGGTTTTGCAATTGGCAAGACCGGAGGCGACGCGCAGGTCGGCGGTGGCTTTCTTCAGGTCCACGCCATCAAGGCCGGTGCCCATGCCGACGCTGGCGGATTTGCCATGCGGGAAGACCCAGCCGTAAAAGTCGGGGCTGATCGCGCCGTCATAAATCACGTCGCAGCGCAGCGGGTCGTAGTGGGCGGTGGGTTCGGGTGCCTCGATGATCTCGTGGTAGGCGATGACATAGGGAATTTTATCGCCACCGGGAACTTCGGCGTTGGCGACTTTGGAGCGGGCTCCGTCAGCGCCGATGATGAGCTTGGTCTCCAGCTCCAACTCGTTGCCGCTGACCTTGTCGCGGTAGATGACCTTTGTGGTGTCGCCGCTGCGGTCGATACGGATGAATGTGCCGGTGTATCTGTGCGCGCCGGCGCTCTTGGCGCGGAGGCGCAGGAATTCATCGAAATGTTCGCGGTCGACCATGCCGACATAGCCGTTCTCTATCGGGATATCGACTTTGCGCTGTGTGGGGGAGATCATGCGCGCCGTGCTGATCCGTGCAACGATCTGGCTGTCAGGAATGCGGAAGTCCTGGATCAAACGCGGAGGAACCGCGCCGCCGCAAGGCTTGATGCGGCCGTCCCGATCCAGCATCGCGACCGATCTGCCGGACCGCGCCAGATCTTCTGCGGCAGTTGCGCCTGAGGGGCCAGCCCCGATTACCACGACGTCATACATAGCTTATTCTCCCGGAACCATTGCGCCCGTGGGGGCGCGGGTGTTGTCCATAATGCGCGCGGCCATGAGAGCCGACGCCAGAAATAGAAGTGCCTCAAAGGTGAAGACGGCGCCAAAGGCGGGGCCGTCTGTCGTCAGGGTGCGCATGATGTCGACCGCAGCCGCACCAGTGAGCCCGCCGAACCCGGCGGCGATGGCTTGCGCCGCGCCCCAAAGCCCCATGCGGGTGCCTTCGCGTTGCCCGCGTCCCTGCGATGCCAGCGCCATCATCGACCCGATGGCCGCGACCGCGAACATGCCGTTGAAGAAACCCAAAGCGACGACCATCGCGGTGAGCGGCAGTGACAGAGAGCCGAAGCCAGACAGCGCGATCACCGTGAGCGTGGCGCAGGACCCAAGGCAGCCCGCGATGACCCATGACCGCAATGCCCCGATGCGCAGGCCGGTGGCGGCGATGCCAACGGTTAACATGCCGACGAAAACGCCGCCGTTTTGCGCCCCTGACAGCGAGGTAGATTGGCCGGGCGTGAAGTTGAACACGAGGCCCGCATAGGGTTCCAAAATCAGTTCCTGCATGAAGTAGGCGGTCATGGCGAGGAAGACGAATAGGGTAAAATTGCGCGTGTTAGGCTCTGCCAAAACCTCGCGCATGCCGTCCATGAAGGGGGTGTGCGGCTCGGCTTTGATGGCGACGACCTGGCGCTCGATACGACCGACGGCAAGCACTGTGATCACAGATGCGAGGCTGACGACCACCGCCACAACCGTTAACAAACGGGCGGGGGAATAGGGGTCCAAAAAGCTGCCCGCCACACCAGCGGTCATGGCGATCCCGAAGATCATCATCAGCCATGTGATCGTTGCCGCCGCCGCGCGGCGTTCAGGGGCGGTTGCTGTGGCAAGCAGGGCCAGCAGCGATGTGCCAGACGCGCCGACGCCAAGGCCGATCAAGGCATAGGCCAAAACCGAGACGCATAAGGCGATCCAGTAACTGGTGGCAAACAGGGTCACGGCAAAAGCGGCGACAAAGCCTCCCATGGCCAGCGCCAGCATGCCGCCGATGATCCACGCCGTACGGTTGCCGCCAGTGTCCGAGGTGAAGCCCCATTTGGGCCGCGACAGTTGGATGCCGTAATGCAGGCCCACCAACGCGCCCGGCAGGATCGCGGGCAACGCGAATTCGACCACCATAAGGCGGTTTAGGGTCGATGTGGTCAGCACCACGACCGCGCCAAGGCACATCTGCACTAGCCCCAGCCGGACGATATGGGCCCAGGTCAGGTTCATGCGAGGCCCCGCAAAGCGAAGGCCGCGATCATCATGCCGGAAACGTACAAAGTGACGCCCGTGCCGTTATACCAAGGGGCCTTGCCCTTGGGGTCGCGCAGAAGCACGCGCATGGCGAAAAGCTGGGCCGCCAAGACGGCGGCGACGGCCAACGCGTGAAACGGTTTGCCCCATGACAACAGCAGCGCCACGATGGCGACCTGCGGCAACGCCATGATCCAGCATGCGGCCTTGGCTGCGCGTTCCGGGCCGAGGGTAACCGGCAGGGAATTGACACCCATCTTGGTGTCTCCCTCCAGCGCCTTGAAGTCGTTCAATGTCATGATGCCGTGCGCGCCAATGCCGTAGATCAGCGCGACGGCGACGACTTCCCACCTTGGTGCGCCTGCCGATAAAACGGCGGCGCCGGTGAACCATGGCAGACTTTCATAGCTCAGGCCGACAAGGCCCGGCCCCCACCAGCCTGACCGTTTCAGGCGGACAGGTTCAGCGGAATAGGCCCACGCCGCGGCGACGCCGACGATCGTTGCACCAAAGCCCCACGGGCCGAGTTGGTAGCCCACAAACAAAGACAGCACCGACATGGCCAGCGCGATATACAATCCCCAGCGGCCCGGGATGCGGCCCGACGGGATCGGGCGGTCCGGCTCGTTGATGGCGTCGACATGGCGGTCGCACCAATCGTTCGCCGCCTGGCTCATGCCGCAGACGATGGGGCCGGCAAGCAGCACGCCCAAAAGCACCATGCCCCAATGCCCCGAAATCGCCACGCCGGCCGAGATCACGCCGCACAGATAGGCCCACATCGGGGGGAACCATGTGATTGGTTTGATAAGCCGCAGCATCGCCGCCGGTTCGGGCAATTTGCGCTCTGGCAGGGTGGTGGAAACGCTCATAGTGTAAACCTAACGTTACAGTATAAGAGTCGGCAAGTGTAATGTGTCATTGACAGACGTTAGGCCGACTTAGGCGCAAGGCTCAAGCGCCTCCAACTTGGTGTATTCCAGCACGCTGACGACCGGTGTATCGCGCACCAACGGGTAAAACGGCCCATCAGCTGCCGTGCGCAGGTTGATGGACATGACTTCGTCCTCGTCCGGGCCGGCGCCCAGACTGCACCCTTCCAGCTCGATGCCAATGGACCCGCTTGCGTTACGGCCAACCGCGTCTTTCCAACCTCGAATAAGGGTCTGTTGTTGCCGGATGCGGGCAAAATCTGATTGGGAAATGGCGTAGATGACGGATCCGTCGGTGCCGGATTTGGTGGCCAGAACGTAAGTCTCCTGCGAGGTCTCGCTGGTGTCCTTGCGCGTGGCGGTCATAACCATTTGCGCGGACCCTTCGCGGATGGCGACAGTGTCGGGCAGGTCCAATGCAATGGCAATATCCTTGGGGTCGGCCTTCAGCGGCGACAAGGCGGACAGCCGTGCCACGGTGGACGGCACGATGGAACTGCAACCGGCGGTAAGCGCCAGTGCGACAAGCGCGGGTTTCATAGTATTCTCCTTTGACGACATTCAAAACTTAACGTAAAACAATAAAAAATGATTCGAAAAGGAAAAAGTTATGGAGCTTTCAGATCGCTTTCGCGCCTTTGCCCGAGGTCTGTTCTGGATCACGACAGCGGCTATCGCTGGGATGCTGCTGCTTGTTGTGTTCGTTGCGGTTATGCCGGACATGGCCAAGACGGCGTTTGTTGAGAACGCCCCGAAGACCCTCAATGTGTTGACAGAACCCAGCATCGGCACGGTTTACGCGCTGCTGGCGTCGGGCTGTGTGGCGATGGTGTTGCAGGTCTTCGTGCTTTGGAACATGCGGGCGTTGTTTGGCATTTATGCGCAGGGGTTTGCCCTAAGTGCGCGGTGCGGAACGCATATCGCGCGGATTGGGGCGGGGGCCATTGCGATCCCGTTTGGATGGATATTCTACGACGTGATGTCCTCCTACCTGTTGACCCGGAACAATCCGGTGGGCGAAGGACAAATCTCGCTCGGTATCTCCGGGTCCAGCCTTGGGCTGATGGTGGGCGGCGGCATGTTGCTGCTGGTCGGCGCGGCCATGATGGAGGCCGCCAAGCAAGCCGAAGAAAACCGGAGCTTTGTGTGATGCAAATTATCGTGCGGTTGGACGTGATGCTGGCCATGCGCAAAATGAAATCGCGCGAGCTGGCGGACCGAATTGGAATCACCGAGCAGAATCTGAGCCTGCTGAAGTCAGGCAAGGTGAAGGGCATCCGGTTTGAGACGCTGGCCAAGATTTGCGCGGTGTTGGACTGCCAGCCCGGCGACCTGCTGGAGGCCTCTGCCGATTAGGGCGCGTGGCTGGTCCAGTCGGTCGCCTGCTCGTAGGCTTTGCCAAGCGCGATGATGCGCGCGTCGGTGCCGCGATGCCCGATCAGTTGCAAGCCCATCGGAGTTCCGTCCGGCCCGAACCCCGCAGGGACTGACAGCGCGGGCAGACCGGTCAATGAGGCGGGCACGACGACCTCCATCCAGCGATGATAGGTGTCCATCGTGGTTCCGTTGATGTGTTTGGGCCAATCCAGGCCTGCATCGAAGGCGAGGATTTGCGCGGAGGGCAGCGCCAGAACATCCACCCCCATCGCGGCGGTTTTACGGAACCAGTCGGACCGGATTGTGCTGGCGTGCTGGATCTGCTGGCCGGTCAGGGACATGCCGCTTTCGATCTCCCAGATCGCCTCCGGTTTCAGGAGTTGGCGCTTGTTAGGGTCTTCATAAAGGGGCCGAAACTTTTCCGCTACGGCCCAATGGCGCAGGGTAAGCCAGCTGTCCCAAAGCGCAGGGGCAGAGAAGGGCGGATCAAGTGCCACTACCTCGTGGCCAAGGCCTGCAAGTACTTCGCAAGCGGCTGCGCACAGGTCTGACACCGCTGGCTCCATCGGGTAGGCCCCGCCCCAATCGGCGAGCCAGCCGATCTTGAGGGTCCCGATGCGTTCGGCCTTTTGGTAGGGCCCGACGGCATGTGGATGAGACGGGTCAAAACCCGCCTGCACCGACAACAGCAGCTCTAGGTCATCCATGTGGCGCGCCATTGGGCCGTTGGTGGAGAGTTGATGTAAGAACGCCTCCCCCGGTCCGGCGTTGGGCACCAGCCCGTAAGACGGGCGGAAGCCAAACACGTTGTTCCAACCGGCAGGGTTGCGCAGGCTGCCCATCATGTCGGACCCGTCCGCCAGCGCCGTCATGCGGGTGGCCAAGGCGACGCCCGCGCCGCCAGATGAGCCGCCCGCGGATTTGGACAGATCATAGGGGTTGAGCGTGACGCCGTAGACCGAGTTGTAGCTGTGCGAGCCAAGACCCCATTCGGGGGTGTTGGTTTTGCCGATGATGATGGCGCCCGCAGCGCGTAGGTTAGCTACCATTGGGTTGTCGGCGGCAGGGACGTTATGCGCGAAAATCGGGGAGCCGTAGGTGGTCGTGATGCCCTTGGTTTCGGCAAGGTCTTTGACCGCGATAGGCAGGCCTTTGAGCGGGCCGTCTTTTGCGGCGTCGGCGGCCGCAAGCAGCGTGTCGCGGTCTTGCAGGGCGACGATGGCGTTAACGGCGGGGTTGCGTGCTTCGATGCGATCCAGTGTTGCCGACATCAGGTCGCGCGCGGAGATGTCGCCGGTCCTCAACGCCGTCAACTGTGCGATGGCGCTTTGGTCCAGAAGGTCAGTCATTCTGCGGATCGGGGAAGTCTTTTGGCATGCTGGGCATCTCGCCACCCATCACTTTGACCTCCCGCTGCGGGAACGGGATGGAGATGCCGTTTTCGCGGAAGGCATCCCACAGCGCCAGATAGACGTTGCCGCGGATGTTGGTCAGCCCGCCCGTCGGGTCCTTGATCCAGAACCGCAGGATGTAGTCGACGCTTGAGTCCCCGAAGCCCACGATATGGCACACGGGCGGGCGGAAGGACAAAACGCGGTCCACCGATTTGGCCGCCGCAATTGCCATCTTGCGCACCTCATGCGGGTCGTCGTGATAGGCGGTGCCAAAGAAAATATCGAGTCGCACGAAGTCGTCCGAATGCGACCAGTTCACCACTTGGTTGGTAATCAGGTCCTCGTTCGGGATCAGGTATTCCTTGCCGTCGCGCGTGACCACCGATGCGTAGCGCGCGCCCAGCGTGTTGATCCAGCCGAAGGTCTCCCCAAGGGAGATCACGTCCCCCGGCTTGATCGACTTGTCCAAAAGGATGATGACGCCCGACACAAGGTTGGACACCACCTTCTGCAGACCAAAACCTAGGCCCACGCCGATGGCACCTGACAGCACCGCCAGTCCGGTCAGGTCGATGCCCACGGCTTTGACGCCGACGTAAAAGGCCAGCCCGTAAAACGCGATTTGCATGACCTTGACGATCAGCACCCGCATGGAGGGGCTAATATCCTCGTTCGACTGGATGCGCCGCGATGTGGTGGTGGTGACGAAACGCGCCAGTGCAACCAACGCGCCGATGACAACCAGGGCCTGCAGGATCAGCAGCATCGAAATGCGGATGTCCCCCAGATCGAAGGACGCGCTTTCCAGGATGCGCGACGCTTCTTCCGTCAGGCCAAGGATGCGCAGCGTGACATAGGTCCACGCGCCGTAGCGCACCATTTTACGCAGAAAGTGCGATTTGATTAGCCGCGTTACCAGCACCACAAACAGCCATGCGAAGGCCAAGGTCGCAATAATGCTCAGGATGTAGGACTTGCTGGGCCACGTGACTTCGCGCAGGATCAGGACTGCGCCCCATAAAAGGCCCACGAAGAAGATGGCCTGCAACCGCCGGTGTATGACCACCAGAATGCGCATCCGCCATTTCGGCCAGCCCTCGCGGCTTGCCATCCAGTTGCGGATGCGGGGGCCCAAGACCACCCGCAGCACATAGGCGACGCCGTAAAGGACGACCGCCAAAACGAATTGGTAAAGGTTGGCTTCCCGCATCATCGAATGCAGGAAGGTTTCGGCTTGCGCGATCAAACCTTGTCCGATGTCGATAATTTCTTCAACGGATTCGGGAATGGGCGGCTCTAATGTTGGCGCTTCGACCTCGCTGCCCGGCTGCCCGCCATCTGCGGGCTCTGGTGCGGCTGTCTCGCCTACATGTTCGGTCATTGCTGCGTGGTCTCCTCGTTGGGATTAAGTTTGCACGGCTGGCTTGGGATTAACAAGCGGCGAGGCTTGCGAGACTCAGGCGACATGTATATCTCCGCCTATATGAAACCTGTTTTCGACATGGATGACCGCGCACGTTTGAATGAACGCTTTTTCGGCGCGACCCGTGCTGTGTTGGCGCGACTATACTAACCCGCCCGAGCCAACCTTCGACACATCACTGCTATCAAACCTAGGAGAGAACCGATGAGTTCCCCAAAAACGCTCTATGATAAAATCTGGGACGCGCATGTTGCCCATGAAGCCGAAGACGGCACCTGCCTTCTTTATATCGACCGCCATCTTGTCCACGAAGTGACGTCTCCGCAGGCTTTCGAAGGCCTGCGCATGGCGGGTCGTGGCGTGCATGCGCCCGACAAAACGATCGCCGTGCCGGATCACAACGTGCCGACCACGCTGGACCGTGCCGATGCCACGACCATGACCGAAGACAGCCGCGTTCAGGTCAACGCGCTTGATGCGAACGCCAAAGAATTTGGCATCCACTACTATCCTGTGTCTGACGTGCGCCAAGGCATCGTGCATATCGTTGGCCCCGAACAGGGCTGGACCTTGCCGGGCATGACCGTGGTTTGTGGCGACAGCCATACTGCCACTCACGGCGCGTTTGGCGCATTGGCACATGGCATCGGAACCTCCGAGGTTGAACACGTGCTGGCCACGCAAACGCTGATCCAGAAGAAGTCGCTCAACATGAAGGTGGAAATCACCGGTAAGCTGAAACCGGGTGTGACCGCGAAAGACATCACCATGTCCGTGATCGGCGAGACCGGCACCGCTGGCGGCACTGGCTACGTGATCGAATATTGTGGGGAGGCCATTCGCGACCTGTCCATGGAAGGTCGCATGACCGTCTGCAACATGGCGATTGAGGGCGGCGCGCGCGCTGGCCTGATCGCGCCGGACGAGAAGACGTTTGAATACTGCATGGGGCGGCCCCACGCGCCGAAAGGTGCGCAGTGGGAAGCGGCTTTGGCGTATTGGAAAACGCTCTTCACCGACGAAGGCGCGCATTTCGATAAGGTCGTGACGCTGAAAGGCGAAGACATTGCACCATCCGTCACATGGGGCACCTCGCCCGAAGACGTGCTGCCAATCACCGCTGTTGTGCCATCGCCCTCTGAATTCGAAGGCGGCAAAGTCGAGGCCGTTCAGCGCTCGCTGGATTACATGGGTCTTGAACCGGGCACACCTTTGTCCGAGATCGCCATCGACACGGTTTTCATTGGGTCCTGCACAAACGGTCGCATCGAAGACCTGCGTGCCGCTGCCGCGATCCTGAAGGGCAAGAAAGTCAAAGACGGGATGCGGGCGATGGTCGTGCCGGGTTCCGGTCTGGTTCGTGCGCAAGCCGAGGAAGAAGGCTTGGCCGACATCTTCAAAGAGGCCGGTTTCGAATGGCGTCTTGCAGGCTGTTCCATGTGCCTTGCGATGAACCCCGACCAACTGGCCGAAGGCGAACGCTGCGCGTCGACCTCCAACCGCAACTTCGAGGGGCGTCAGGGCTACAAGGGCCGCACCCATCTGGTGTCGCCCGGCATGGCCGCGGCGGCAGCGATCAGCGGCAAGCTGACCGACGTGCGTGAGGTGATGTAGGCATTCGGCCTTAATCATTTGGTAAGGCTTTGGCGGCCGAAAAAGATCCCCAATTTGGGTTTTCGGTCCGCCAGTTTTGCCCCAATTTGTACAAAACGACCCCCAAAGGTCGAAATCAGGAGACCACTCCGATGGATAAATTCGACACACTGACCGGCATCGCGGCCCCCATGCCGCTGGTGAATATCGACACGGATATGATTATCCCCAAACAGTTCCTCAAGACGATCAAACGGTCGGGGCTTGGGGCAAACTTGTTTGACGAGATGCGGTTTGACCGCCAAGGCAACGAGATCCCCGACTTCGTGCTGAACAAGCCGCAATACCGCGAGGCCGAGATTTTGGTGGCGGGCGAAAACTTCGGCTGCGGCTCGTCACGCGAGCATGCGCCATGGGCGATCAAAGACTTTGGCATCCGCGCGGTGATCGCGCCAAGCTACGCCGACATCTTTTACAACAACTGCTTCAAGAACGGGATCATCCCGATTGTTTTGCCGCAAGATCAAGTAGATGCGCTGATGAAGGATGCTGAGAAAGGCGCCAACGCGCGCATGACGATTGATCTGGAAGCGCAGACTGTGACCTCGTCCGACGGCGACGTGTTCAGCTTTGAGGTGGACAGCTTCAAGAAGCATTGCCTGATGAACGGCCTGGACGACATTGGCCTGACAATGGAGAAATCCGCGTCGATCAAGAGCTTTGAAGAGGCCGCCTCGCAGGCGCGTCCCTGGGTCTAAACAAGCTACAAATCGTTTTGAAGGCCCGCCTCTGATACCAGCGGCGGGCCTTCATTGTTCATAGCCCCAATTGCGCACTGATAGCGGTCAGAACCTGAGCATGGATCGCCGCCCGATACACCCCTTCAGGGTCCGTAGAAACCGGATCGTCCCCTTCCTCTTCCAAGATCAACGCCCCCATTTCGTTCCACAAAGGAAGCAACGAGAGATGGTACGCCCCCGGCACGCGGATCAGTTCTGCCTGAGGCAGCAGGTCGATGCGCCCCGCATATTTGGTGTCATCCATAAGTTTGTCCAACGCCCGCGACACGTCCCGCGCACGGGTCCAGTGGTTCAGCCCGACGCGTATGTCGAAATCAAAGGTGGAGCTGTGGGGGTGGTTTACCGCGATTACCAACGCGCCTTGTTCGGCCAGCCCTTTGGCCAACCACGCGAGGGACCGCCAGTTGCCGCCAAGCCCGTGGGACAGCAGAACGACGAGCCAGGGGGGCGCCCGTCGGACAAGGCACCATCGGTGCGCACGTCAACGCCGTGCCGCCCAGCTTGTGGCTGGGAAACGCGGAAGCCGAACCCAAAGACGTTAAGCATTAACCAGAGCAAAGTCAGCGACGTCGGACACGGCGAGGCCACAATTGCCCCCAGATATAGCGTCTGAGCGGTGCTTGCCCGCCAAATGGGCGGCGGGCAAAAACTGGGTGACACAAGAATACCACGAATTGACCCAATAAAATCCCTCAGTCTTATCAGACAGTTGAAGGACCAACTGAATGTGGGCAGAAATGAGGCACAAATGAGGCACCTTTCGGCAATCGCCAAAGGCACAAAGTGGAACAGAGAGCGCCTAAGTAGCGTTTTCGGCCAGTTTGAAGGGTTGGTAAACGTGATATCACGCTTAACGGGCGCGGTTGTTCGGGCATTTTTTGTCATGCTTTTGCTGATGACGCCTGCGCTGCTGTTGCCCGGAATGACACCAGATTCAAAGCAGGTTGTCGCTTTGGTAGCGCTGTTTGGCGCTGTCATTACCCTTATCGAATACGGCTCGACCTATCCCAGCCTCATCGAATTTCGGAATGCGCCGCCGTTCAACCGCATCCGGTTTGTGTCGCTCTTCCTCATCGTCTTCCTTTTGTCAGTCCTGTTCCGAGGGCAATATGACGCAACGACGCTGACCCGAGTGGTGTCGGCAATTGGACTGCTGGTCGGACATGTCATCGACTTTCCTTACAGTCCGGTGCGCCTCATCATCTTGCTGCTGCCAGACCCCGGCAACGAAACACATGTGAACCTTATGCGCGCAGCTGCTGGTTTGAGTTACCTGATCTCATTGACCACGCTTGGCATCTTCCTGATCGCGATGCGTCTTGGCGGCTGGCCCAACAAGACCGAGCCATTCAACTTCTGGACCAACCTGCCAACCTTTGACCCGACCATGGGCGGGGACATCGTGGCGCGGCTGAACAAGGACGCGCGGTTTAACATTATGTTAGGGTTCTTCTTGCCATTCTTCCTGCCAGCAGTGGCGCGCGCCGCGTCGGGGTTGTTTGATGCCTCGATGGTGTCGACGCCGCAAACGCTTGTTTGGATGCTTGCGATATGGACCTTCCTTCCGGCCAGCCTTTTTATGCGCGGCATGGCCATGAACCGCATCGCCGACATGATCGACGACAAACGCCAACGTGGCGCGCGCGCAGTGCAAGCTGGCTTGCTGGCTGCCTGATCTGGCTGCTTGCCGCTGGTGCGGCAAGCGCTGAGACCTACCGATTTATGACCTACAACGCCGACCTGACCCGCAAGGGTCCGGGCCTTTTGGTGCGTGATCTGGAACGGTTTGAGGACGCCAAGCTGCGTGGCACGTTACAGGCGATTGCCGATCTGAAGCCAGACGTGCTGGCTTTGCAATCGGTGGATTACGATCATGGGCTGATTGGGCTGTCTTTGGTGCAGGCCCGTCTGCGTGAGTTGGGGCATGAGATGCAGTTCAGCTTTGCGCAGCCACCAAATGTTGGTGTGTCGACCGGGTTTGATCTGGACCGTGATGGTCGCTTGGACACGGCGCGAGACCGTCAGGGCTACGGACTGTTCGCGGGGCAGGGCGGCATGGCCGTGCTGTCCGTGTTTCCGATTGATGCCGACGGCGCAAAGGATCTGTCGGGTATGTTGTGGAAAGATCTGCCGGACGCCCAGTTGCCGGTTGGGTACTTCACAGCGGAAGAGTTGCAGGTCCTGCGCCTTCAAAGCGTGGCGGCTTGGGACGTTCCGGTGCGCATGCCAGACGGCGTCATGCGGGTGTTGGTTGGCCAAGCCAGCCCGCCCGTGTTTGACGGGCCGGAAGATCGCAACGGTTTGAGGAATGCCGATCAGTTGCGGTTCTGGAATGGCTATGTCGAAGGGTTGGCCGGTCAGCCTTTTGTGCTGTTGGGGGGGCTGAACAATGATCCCTTTGACGGCGAGGGGCTGAAACCTCAGCTGTCAAAATTGCTGGGCAATAGCGCCGTGCAGGATGTTGCACCGATTGCGTCTGGTGGGTTGGTCGAAAACGCCGACCACAGTGGCCCGGCGGCGCAGGACACGGTGGATTGGGGCAGGGATATTGGCAGTTTGAGAGTGGACTATGTGTTGCCCTCAGCCAGTTTGGGCGTTGCCGCAGCTGCAGTTGAACGGCATCAACCGACGCGGCAGGCTGGCGACGTCACGGCGCACAAACCCGTCTGGGTTGATATTTTCTGGAAGTGACGCGGCCAGCGCATCTTCAAGGGAGGTGGTTTGGAAATCGGGCAGGAGCTGGGTTAGTTTGTCCGACGTCAGCGCGTGCGATGTGTTCCAGAGGTACCGCATTTCCAGCAGTGGTTTGGCCATGGGCCAGAACAGGCGGGCGGCTTGGATTGGCAGCCATGACATCTGGTTCAGGCGCTGCGCCTTGCCCGTAACTTTTGAAATTGCGTCCGCCATCTCATGGCCGGTCAGGGTGAAGCCCGGGACGCAGATTTCCGAAAATGTATCGAGCTGATCCATATTCTCGGCAATGGCGGCCGCCATGTCGGTGACATCGGGAAGGAAGGCCCAGGCATGGGGCACGTCCGGGTTACCGGGATAGGCGAAGCGGCCCTTTGCGGCTTTGGCAGTAATGATCTGATCGAACCAGTTGCCGCTTTTGGCCGTGTCGATGTAGTCGCCCGCCCGCAGGATGATGGTGCGGACCCCTGCGTCACGGTAAGCCTGTTCCATCTCGATCCGGATGCGGCCCAAAGGGTTGGTCGCGCGGTGAGGCGTCTGTTCGTTTAGCAGGGCGGGCATGTCGGAGCCGTAGTTATAGACATTGCCCGGGATCAGCACCGTTGCGCCGGTATCTTTGGCGGTGTCGATGATCTTTGCGGTCAGCTTTGGCACCTCGGCCGCCCAATCCGTGTAGGCGGGGTTCCACGCGTTGACGATCAGGTCCGCCCCCCATGCGGCGTCTGGCAATTGGTCCGTTTCCCGGTCAAAAGTGCGCACGTCCCAGCCCGCCCAGGAGAATGAACATTGCGCGTTGCGACCAAAGCGGCCAGACGCGCCAAGAATGAGTACAGTCTTTTGCATTGTCGGCTCCTTCGCTGAGAATTTTGCTGACCCTGACCAATTCATAAATGAAATGGAATTGCCTAAATTTGCACATCTGGTATTCATTATTGAATGTTAGATGGATTGCACTCACTGGATTGGTCGTTGGTTCAGGCCTTCCTTTCTGTGGTTGAACACGGCTCCCTTTCCGCAGCTGCACGCGAGTCAGGTGTGAGCCAGCCAACGCTTGGCCGACAGATCAAAGCAATAGAACAGCAGCTTGGTGTGCCCTTGTTTGTGCGGCAGGCCAAAGGGTTCGTTCTAACAGATGTGGGGCAAGCGATCCTGCCCTCTGCGACTGCAATGGCTGAGGCTGCGACCAAGTTCGCGACAGCAGCAGCGGGGCAGGACATGTCCGTATCGGGTACCGTTCGGATCACAGCCAGCGTGTTTGTGTCGCAGTATATTCTGCCCCAGATCCTTGCAGAGATCAGAAAGCTACACCCCGATATTCAGATCGAGCTGAATGCGACCGACGAGGCAGACAATCTGTTGTTTCGCGAGGCGGATATAGCGCTACGGATGTTTAGGCCGACCCAGTTGGAGGTGGTGACGCGTAAACTGGGTGTGTTGCAGCTAGGGTTCTTCGCCTCTGAGGACTACGTTGCCAGGCGCGGCGCGCCGACCAACGTGAAAGAGCTGATGGAACATGACCTGCTTGGCTATGACCGATCGGAGCGCTTTATTCGGGGCGCCGCCGAATTTGGCTGGAAGCTGACGCGGAATGATTTTGTGTTCCGATGTGACCAGCAGACCATTCATAGCGAGGTGATCCGGACTGGCTGCGGTATCGGTATTTTGCAAAAGGGCATTGCCGATCAAATGGGGCTGGTCTCAATCATGGAAGGCTTCCCGATGCCCGGTCTGGAGGTATGGCTGACCACGCATGAGGCGATCAGGCACACGCCGCGCGTCAGTGCGGTTTGGGGGTATCTGGACCGTGGACTAGCCCCGTGGCTGAGCCATGACGACACAATTCCAATCATGAACAAGCGGCCGGCGACTTGACCCCTTAGGCGGCCCACGCTACCCCCGCTGCAACTGATGAAACACGTAGCGGAGCGTATCCATGTCGAACCCATCCCTTCTTATTCTGCCTGGCGACGGCATTGGCCCTGAGGTCATGGATCAAGTGATCCGTATCATCGACTGGTTTGGCGAAAAGCGCGGGATCAAGTTTGACGTTGAAACCGATCTTGTCGGTGGGGCTGCCTATGACAAACACGGTGTGCCGCTGTCGGATGAAACGATGGCGCGTGCACTGGAAGTAGACGCGGTCTTGCTGGGCGCCGTTGGTGGGCCCGCCTATGACAACCTTGATTTCAGCGTGAAGCCTGAGCGCGGGTTGCTGCGATTGCGCAAGGAAATGGACCTGTTTTCAAACCTGCGCCCGGCGCAGTGTTTTGACGCGTTGGCGGATTTCTCTTCGCTGAAGAAAGACATTGTGGCCGGTCTGGATATCATGATCGTGCGTGAACTGACCTCGGGCGTTTACTTTGGCGAGCCGCGCGGCATCCACAAAGAAGGCAACGAACGCGTTGGCGTGAACACGCAACGCTACACCGAGTCTGAAATCGCACGGGTCGCGCGGTCCGCGTTTGAATTGGCGAAGCGTCGTAGCAACAAAGTCTGCTCGATGGAGAAAGCCAACGTGATGGAGTCGGGCATTCTTTGGCGCGATGTCGTTCAGGAAATCCATGACGCCGAATACCCTGAGGTTGAGCTGTCGCATATGTATGCCGACAACGGCGCTATGCAGCTGGTGCGTGCGCCCAAGCAGTTTGATGTGATTGTCACCGACAACCTGTTTGGAGATGTGCTGTCCGATTGCGCAGCGATGCTGACCGGATCGCTGGGCATGTTGCCGTCGGCGTCGCTTGGTGCGCCTGATGCGAATGGCCGGCCTAAAGCGTTGTACGAACCCGTCCATGGCTCGGCGCCAGATATCACCGGTCAGGGAAAAGCCAACCCAAGCGCGTGTATTCTGAGCTTCGCAATGGCGCTGCGTTATTCCTTTGATAAGGGTGAGGACGCTACACGTCTGGAAGATGCGGTTCAGTCGGTTCTGGCCAGCGGTGTTCGCACGGCTGACCTGATGCAGGCAGGGGATACAAACCCTGTCTCGACCACTGAAATGGGCGATGCGGTTCTGGCCGCGCTGGACGCCAGCTTGTAAACTTTAACGGAGTGCGCCGCGGTGAGTGACGGTCCTAAATCCAACACCCGCGGTGCGCTTTACGCGTTGGTGGCATTTGCCATCTTCTCAACTCACGACGTTATCATCAAGATATTGGGCGGGGCGTATTCGCCCGTTCAAATCGTGTTTTTCAGCGTGCTGTTCAGTTTTCCATTGGCGGCGCTTTATTTGATGCGCGACACAACCAGTGGAACGCTCATTCCAACGCATCCCTATTGGATGGCGGCCCGGACGATTGCCGCCGTCATAACCGGGTTTTGTGCATTTTATGCATTCTCCGTCCTGCCTTTGGCGCAGGTTTACGCCATCATCTTTGCCTCGCCTTTGTTGATTACTGTGCTTGCGATTCCGATTTTGGGTGAAGTGGTGCGCATAAGGCGTTGGATCGCCGTGCTTGTTGGCTTGGTGGGCGTCATCATTGTTCTGCGTCCGGGCGAAACAAGCTTGGAACTTGGTCACCTAGCGGCGTTGGCTGCCGCTATTGGTGGCGCCTTTGCTTCTGTGATTGTGCGCAAGATTGGGCGAGAAGAACGCACGGTGGTCATTATGCTTTACCCAATGATGGCCAACTTTGTGGTGATGGCGGCGATGCTGCCATTTGTCTATGAGCCACTGCCGCTTTTGGACCTCGCGCGTCTTGGCGTCATCGCTTTGTTGGCCTGGACGGCGGGCAGATTCCTTATCGCCGCCTATAATTCCGGTGAAGCAGTGATCGTGGCCCCAATGCAGTACTCGCAGATCATTTGGGCGACTGCCTATGGATTTTTCTTTTTTGATGAGCTGCCAGATACTGCGACTCTGATCGGGTCTTCCGTGATTATCGCAAGCGGCCTCTATATCGTGCTGCGCGAAAGCCGTTCGGACGGGTCCGAGACACCCGTTTTGCGGACCCGCAGCCGCCCTGAAACCGGCACGTCTCCGCGTATCAGTCCGATGTTGCCGAAAAGTCTTCGCAGAAAGAAGTAGCGACAACCGCGTGTTAGCGGAACTCTCTGTTCCAATGTATATCATTCATGATATGATTTTTGATACATTTCGTAAACGCAGAGGCCTGTCATTTCACGTAGACCTACCATCAAAGACATTGCGCGAGAAGCTGGGGTTAGCGTTGCCACCGTCAACCGGGTGCTTGCGGGCACTGTTGCCGTCCGTGAAGAAACCGGACGCAAAGTGTCCGAGGCCGCGCACCGTATTGGCTACCACGGCACCAGTCTGATTTCACAAAGACTGCGGTCCGAGCTGCCTAAGGTTCGGTTTGGTTTCGTGTTGCAAAAAGAAAAGCAGAGCTTTTACCAAAGCCTTGTTGCGCACCTTGAGGAAGCGGTTCGAAACCTTGACGGTGTTAGGGGTGAATTGGTCATCGAATTTGCGCCCTCACAATCGCCAAACAGCGTTTCTGGCATTCTACTTAGGATGGCTGACAAAGTTGATGTTGTGGCGGCCACAGCCGTTAATCATCACCTTGTAAATGATGCAGTTCGCGTGCTGAACACACGTGGCGTGCCTACGTTTTCCATTTTCTCCGATTTTGCGCAGGGCGTTCGGGTAAATTATATTGGAATGAATAACTTAAAGATCGGCAGGGGTGCAGGTTGGTTATTGGCAAAGACCGCAAAACGGCCGGGGAAAATAGCGTTATTTGTTGGCGGGCACCGATGGCATGGCCATGACTTGCGTGAAGCGGGCTATAGAAGTTTCTTCAGGGAGCATCTGCCGCGATTCGACGTGCTCGACACCCTCGTCAACTTAGAGACGCGAGAGCTTACCCATGAAGCAACACTTGACCTGTTGTCTCGCCACCCGGATGTGGTCGGCATCTATGTCGCAGCGGGTGGAATGGAAGGGGCCATCACTGCCCTTGCCGAGGTGCGTAAGCCAGGTGAAGTTGCGTTGGTTGTGAACGAATTGACCGAAGAGTCGCGCGCCGGATTGTCCAATGGCTACGTGACGGCGGTGTTTGGGACCCCTTTGGATACGTTATGTGGCGAGCTGGTTGGATACATGGTCCAAGCCGCTCAAGGAGACATCGCGTCCATACCTGGCCAAAGATTTCTGGAGACTGTGCTGCACATACCAGAGCTTACCTAAAGATACTTTTGTATCATTAAAATGTTGCGCAGAGTCTCATGGTTGAGACGTAATGATTCATTTTGTTGACCGATGCACCTTTCGTCGAACACCCTGACCAGACTGCAACACGCTTCACGGCGTGACGCCTAAAAATGGCGATCTGGGAGGATCGGTGGCAATGCTGCCAACAGCACTCAATCATGTGACCGCACCGGGTCTGTCTTTCGTTGACCTGCTGTCATTGGCAAAGTCGACAGGGTGCTCCGGCATTGAGCTGCGCACCGATTTGCCCACCCCCATGTTTGACGGCCTCACCGCCGAGGTGGCAGGGCGAAGAGCCGAGGACGCAAATGTCGAAATTCTGACGATTGCGGAAGTCAAAGCGTTCAATGACTGGTCTGATGAGAAAGCTGAAGAAGCCGACCGATTGATGCAGATCGCTGCGGCCTGCGGCTCAAAGGGCGTGACATTGATCCCCCGCAACGACGGCCTCGGCCTTGGGAATGGCGAGCGTCAGGCAAACCTGCGCATTGCATTGCGAGAGCTTATGCCAATGCTTGAGGCGCATGATCTGATGGGCTTCGTGGAGCCGCTGGGGTTCGAGCACTGCTCGTTACAGTACAAGTCCGAAGCGGTCGAAATAATTGAAGCGCTACGGGCAGAGAACCGGATCAAACTGGTGCATGACACGTTCCATCATTTTCTGGCTGGTGGCGGCCCGGTGTTCCCGGATCATACCGCGATTGTGCACGTGTCCGGCGTTACAGATGCCGGCCTGGCCGCTCGCGAGATGGAAGACCATCACCGCGTTTTGGTCGATGGCCAGGACCGAATTGGAAATGTGGCCCAGATCGAACACTTGATCGCAGGCAATTTCAGTGGGGCCGTATCGATCGAAGCGTTTGCCCCTGAAGTACAAAAAATAACTGACCCCAGATCTGAGATCCGGCGGTCATTCGGCTTCATCTCGTCCAGGCTTGCGGAAATGGCCGCTTAGCAAGGAGAGATGAAATAAACGCCCCAAAGCGGGCATCCGGCGAAACAGACTTAGGTGTGCCGGACACCATCAATGGGAGGAAGACCATGAAGAAACTACTACTTACCGGCGCACTCGCCGCACTGATGACCTCGGGCGCATTTGCGCAGCAAATTGGCGTGTCCGTTGCGCGCTTTGACGACAATGGCTTGACCGTCATGCGCAACGGCATGGCCGAGCACGAGGCGAAACTGGATGGCGTCAGCCTGCAAGTTGAAGACGCGACTGACGACGTTGCCAAGCAGCTGGACCAGATCAACAACTTCATCGCTTCGGGCGTCGATGCGATCATCGTTAACGCAGTTGATACCAACGCGACTGAAGCCATGTCGAACGCAGCCGCGTCCGCTGGCGTCCCGCTGGTTTACGTTAACCGCCAGCCGATCAACATGGACACGCTGCCAGATGGGCAGGCGTTCGTGGCCTCCAACGAAATCGAGTCCGGCACGCTGGCCGCGTTCCAAATGTGCCGCCAGTTGCGCGGCGAAGGCAAATCCGGCGGTGCAAAGGCTTATGTCCTGATGGGGCAGCTGTCGAACCAAGCCGCTGTTCAGCGGACCAAGGATTTCCATGACGTGATCGGCATGGACATGTGCAACTTCATCACCATCATTGACGAGCAGACTGCCAACTGGTCGCGCGACGAAGCGCAGGATTTGATGACGAACTGGATCTCGTCTGGCGAGCCGTTTGACGCGGTATTCGGCAACAACGACGAGATGGCAATCGGCGCAATCCAAGCGATGAAATCCGCAGGGATCTCGATGGAAGACGTTGTTGTCGGTGGCGTTGACGCGACATCTGATGCGCTGCTTGCAATGCAGGCGGGCGACATGGACGTGACCGTGTTCCAAGATCTTGCTGGCCAAGGTGCAGGGTCCATCGACACAGCCCTCGCGCTTATCAACGGCGAAGAAGTCGACAAAACAGTCTTCATTCCGTTCAAGCTGGTGACGCCCGAAAACATCGGTGACTTCCTGCAATAAGCAGGGTTGCTTTGCGATATTGTGTGGGGCGACCTTCGGGCCGCCCTGCACTGAAGTCAACTGACCGACATATGCAGGAGAGCTGACACATGTCAGATACGAGCCAAGGGACCGGCGGGTTATCCTACGACAAAACCAAGCGGCAATGGCCGAACGAGCTGAACGTGCTGGCGGCTCTCATTTTGATTATTGTGATCTTCGAAATTCTCGGTGCGATCTTCATGGGTCAAAGCCTGCTGTTTGACAGCCGAGACCGCTTCGACAGCATCTTCAACGAGGCGCGGCTGCGCATCATTATCATTCAGGTTGCCATCATTGGCATCATCGCTATTGGCGTAACGCAGGTCATTATTACCGCCGGCATCGACCTGTCATCAGGCTCCGTTGTGGGGGCGACCGCCATGATCGCCATGAGTTTTGCGCAGGTCGCCATGGTTAATGGGGGGCCAAATCCCAAGGCGATATTCGGCCCCAGCTTTCTGGACTTGCCGGTTGTTATACCGGTTCTTGTCGGCCTTATGGTCGGTATGATTGCGGGCTTTATCAATGGTGCGCTGGTGGCCTATGCGCGCATTCCGCCCTTCATCGCGACGCTTGGCATGATGCTGTTTGCACGCGGCGTGGCCCAGTGGTGGTCGCTTGGTAACCCGGTGTCATTCCCGACCGAAGCCTATGCGGTGATCGGGTCAGGCATGAACCCGGTCATAATCTTCCTGGGACTCGCGGTGCTGTTTCATTTGGTCATGAACTACACTGTCTACGGAAAACACACCTATGCCATCGGCTCGAACGAGGCGGCGGCCCGCATGTCCGGAATTAATGTCCCACGCCACTTGCTGCTGGTCTACGTGATCGCCGGCATGCTGGCAGGCCTCGCGGCTGTCATCCTGACCTCCAAAAACCTTACCGCGCAGTCGGGGATGGGATTGTCGTACGAGCTGGAGGCAATTGCCATGGCTGTTATCGGTGGCGTGTCACTGTTTGGTGGTCGGGGGTCGATCATCGGCACGGTAATCGGTGCGCTGATTATTGGGGTGATTACTTCGGGCTTCACGTTCCTGAGGCTTGGCGCTTTTTATCAGGAAATGGTTCTTGGCGCGATCATTGTGGGCGCAGTTGCGCTTGACCAATGGCAACAAAAACGCGCTGCGGCGCGGGCTTAAGGGAGGGCAAAGACATGTCAGATACCATTCTGGAAACCAAAGGCCTCACAAAGCACTATGGCGGCGTACATGCGCTAGAGGACGCTGATTTTATCCTGAAGCGTGGGGAGCACGTGGCGATTATGGGTGATAACGGGGCGGGCAAGTCCACATTCGTTCGTCAAATCACCGGGGTCGAGCAGCGCACGCGAGGTACGATAATCTTTGATGGTCAGGAGGTAAATTTTGCCGGGCCATTGGACGCACGTGAGGCCGGGATTGAAACGGTCTTTCAAACGCTTGCTTTGGCCGATCACTTGAACGTCCCCGACAACTTGTTTCTGGGCCGGGAAAAGACTAAGCTGAACTGGCTCGGTCCCTTTCGCATTCTTGATTACAAAGGCATGCGCGAGGATACGCTCGCCGGGCTAGAACGGACCGGTGTTAAGATCCCCAACATAAAAAACAGCATTGCCAACATGTCAGGCGGACAGCGTCAGTGCGTGGCTATCGCCCGAACAGCAACCTTTGCCAGCAAATTAACCATCATGGACGAGCCGACAGCGGCACTTGGTGTTCAAGAAACCGCGCAGGTCGAAAACATCGTTCGGACGCTGAAAGAACAGGGCGAGAGTCTGATCCTGGTGTCCCACAACATGCGGCAGGTTTTTGATCTTGTGGACCGCATCATCGTATTCCGCCGTGGGCGGATGGTCGCGAATCTGGACAAGAACGAGACGGATGGACAAGACGTTGTTGCCTATATCACTGGCGCAAAGACGGGTGCAGAATTTGAGGGTGCCGCCTAGATGGTTAAATTCGGAGTGCTCGGTGCCGGGCGCATTGGGCAAGTTCATGCGCAGGCAATTGCATCAGTGCCAGGGGCGGAATTCGTGGCCTTGGCCGAGCCGATGGAGGCAGTCGCCCGACAGGTTCAGGCGGAGTATGGTTGTGATCTGCGTACCATAGATCAGATCGTGGCGGCGGCTGACATTGACGCCGTGGTTATCTGCACCCCAACTGATACGCATGCCGATTTGATCGAGCAGTTCTGCAAGGCTGGCAAGGCTGTCTTCTGCGAGAAGCCAATTGATCTTGATATTGATAGGGTTAGAGCCTGCCTAAAGGTCGTAGAGGATACAGGTGGCACATTGATGCTGGGGTTCCAGCGTCGGTTTGACCCCGACTTCAACGCGCTCAGGACCGCGATTGACGATGGCCGCATTGGGCAGGTCGAGATGGTGACGTTGACCAGTCGTGACCCAGGCGCACCACCTTTGGACTACATTGACCGATCTGGCGGCATCTTTCGCGACATGACGATCCATGATTTTGACGTGGCGCGTTGGATGCTTGGTGAAGAGGTGGAGGCAGTCTTTGCGACCGCCTCAGTTCTCACTGACCCAGCGATTTCTGACCATGGGGACTACGACAGCGCAAACGTTGTGATGCGCACAGCTACGGGCAAGCATTGCACCATCACCAACAGCCGACGCGCCTCATACGGATATGACCAGCGGATCGAAGTTCACGGCTCGAAAGGCTCTGTTTCCGCCGAAAACACTTTGGAAGCAAATATCACGATTGCAGATAAGGAAGGCTACCATCGCCCGCCAACGCTGAATTTCTTTATGTCGCGTTATACCGCGGCCTATGCAAACGAGATTGCGGCATTCGTCAAAGCAGTCAGCGATGGGTCGCGCCCACCGACGACAGGCAATGACGGCCTGCAGGCCTTGGCGCTTGCCGAGGCTGCCTTGCTGTCGATCAAGGAGCGCCGTGAAGTCGCAGTTTCGGAGATATTGTCGTGAAAGGTTTTGACTTCGACCACCCGTTCTTCAAACCGCTATGGGTGCGGATCGTCGTTTTTGGCATCTGCTTTGGCTGGGGGCTGTTTGAATTCACCACTGGAAACGCCCTTTGGGGCGTTCTGTTTTGCGCCATGGGCCTTTGGGCTGGTCATAGCTTCTTTATCGCCAATTTGCATCGAGGGGACGATGATGAATAGGCGACGGACAGAACACCAAGCGGACAGATACAAGTGGTACGGTTTAAAGGGCGGCTATTTCAGGGCCGAAAGAACCTGCTGAGCTGCCTTCATCACAGGATCATGGGTGTCCTTCAGGATCTGCGCCCTGTCAAAACGCGTCTCGTCTGACGCTAGAGATGCTCGCAACGCTGCGCCGAACGCCATGCGCAGCTCTGTCCCGATGTTGAATTTGCAAATCGAAGAGGTGCGCGCCAGCTGAGTGCGCTGCTCCACAGGCACACCGGAGCCGCCGTGGATCACGAGTGGAACGTCAGTCAGTCTTTCAATCGCGCGAATGCGATCAAGATCAAGGCCGCCCTCCTTATTTTCCTGGAGATGAACATTCCCAACGGAAATCGCCATGGCGTCCACCGCTGTTGCCGAGGCGAAAATTGCGGCCTCTTCAGGGTCGGTTCCGGCAGATTTTTCGCCATTTGCATAGCCGACAAATCCGATCTCCCCCTCGCAAGAAATTCCAGCGCCATGGGCCAGTTCTGCGATTGCCGCCGTCTCATCAATATTTTGCTGCAGCGGTTTTCGGGAACCATCGAACATCAACGACGTAAAGCCACATTCCAGCGCATGTTTGCAGTCTTCAAAGGTGTAGCCGTGGTCAAGATGAACGACGACCGGGACGCTCACCTCGTCGGCGAGGTATCGGAACATCCGTCCCAAGATAGGAAGCGGGGTATGTTCTCGACATCCCGGCCCTGCTTGCAAGATTACAGGGCAGCCTTGGGCTTCGGCAGCATAGGCATAGGCGCGGGCATCTTCCCATCCAAGACAAACCAAACCGCCAACCGCATAGCCGTTTTTCAGTGCAGGCTGCAGAACGTCAGCCAGTGTCGCCAGTGTCATTTGAACTTCGCGATCATGTCCTTGATGCCCGGAATCGTTTCGATCTGGTCGGCATGCGAAGGCTGGAAGTATTGGATCAGGCTGCGCTGAGACAAGCCACCGAGGATCGTGAAGTAGTACATTTCATAGCCCGGAAGAACGCAGCACGGATGGTAGCCGCTATCAAGGCAGATCGTTGACCCATCGACGAGGTGATATGCATCGCCGGGTTTACCGTCTTGGCGCTGCAGCATTTGGACACCGGACCCATGGTCAGGCTTGAATCGGAAATTGTAAGTTTCATCGTGGCGTGTCTCGATCGGCAAGCGGTCGGTGTCATGCTTATGGCTTGGGAAGCCAGACCAGCCACCCGCACCAACTGTAAACAGTTCGCTGACCAGAAGGCGGCCAACTTTGTCATGATATTTGGTGCCCAGAATATGTTTGATCTTGCGATGCGTTTTAGTGTCATCAGATCCGTACTGAACAAGGTCCAGCTCGTCGCTTCGTACAGCGAAAGGTTCCAGAACGGCGTCATATCTGGCACCGGCAACGAACACCTCGGCCTCGTCGCTGGTGCAGACCATCACTGACTTTGCACCGCTTGGCGAATAGACGCCCTCAGGTTCTCCCCCCCAGACGTCACCAACCCGTCCGCCGATGTCGCTGGCCTTAAATCCCTCAATCTCGGTGTCTACGCTTCCTGTCGCGGGAACGATGCAGGTCTCGTAGCCCGGCACTTGGTATTCAAAGGCCTCGCCCTTTTTCAGCTTCACGATGTTGAAGTAATTCAGCGGAACCGTGGCGTCGTCGATATCCACGATCGGTTTGTTTTGATTGTCGAAAGGAGCAATATGCATGGGGTCCTCTTAAGGGTCACTTGGGCCAGGATGGGTTTTCAGGAAAGACTCTAACTCAGCCAAATTTGGCAATGCGGGGGCGCAGCCGGGCTTGCCGACCACAATTGCGGCACAGGCTGAACCACGGTAGATGGCGTCTTTTAGGTCGTATCCAGATGCGATGGCAGCCGTAAGGCCTGCCATAAAGCTGTCTCCAGCACCTGTCGGTTTCAGGGCCGCTACCGGATAGATACCCGTTGTGATCACATCACCATCGGCATAGGTGACCGCGCCTTTCTCGCCCATCTTGTAGATGACGATACTTGCCGAGCTGCGTGCCAGGTCTTCGGCCTTTGCCTGTCCCAGCGAAATGTCGCCAGCCATAAAACCGAACTCTTCGTCATTGCCGACGATCATGTCGGACAATGCACCTGCCCTGCTCAGAACATCTTGCGCGACCTCTGGGCTTGGCCATGAATAGGGTCTGTAGTCGACGTCAAAGATAATCGGTAACCCGGCTTGTCTGGCCAATTCAAATGCATGGAAGGCGGCGCTTCGAGACGGTTCAGAGGCAAAGACGGTACCCGCAGTTATCAAAGCCCCGTACGCACTGAAATCAATCTCATCAATGTCGGCCTCGGTCATTTGGAAATCGGCGGCACCATTGCGGTAAATCACGGTTTGATGTTGCTCAATCCGGCTTTCATAGACCGCCAAGGAATTCCGAAATTCCCCACCTACCGCGCGGACGTGTTGATGGCCTACCCCGTAGTGTTCAAGCTGGTTTCTGCAATACCGCCCGACACTGTCGTCTGAGACGCAAGTGACCAGATCGGCGTTACCCCCAAAGAGGCAGATACCGGCGGCCGTATTTGCAGCGGACCCTCCCAAACCAGACCTAAATTCCGTCGCCTCTTCAGTTTTTGTACCCGGAGGATGCGGGAAGAAATCCATTCCTGCACGCCCAATGACCAGAAAGTTATTCTGACGGATCCCGGCTAAAAGGTCAGCCATGTTAGACGCCTTTCCGTTGCTTGGGCCGAGAGCTTTCCCAGTCTTCATGTGCGGCCTTTACCTTTGGGTTGTCCGTGATGTGGGGTGTTCCGACCTCCCACCAAGTGTGCCCTTCAGTCGTCCAGCCCTCGTATGGATCAACCTGCATCACAATAACAGAAGTCTTGTCGGCAGATTTTGCCCGCTTAAATGCGTCACCAAGTTCGGCAGGATTAGACACTGTTTCTGCATTCGCGCCCATCGATCTTGCATGCGCTTCGAAGTCGACACCAAAGGCGTTTGGTACCGTTGGCGTATCGGCAAACAGGTTGTTGAAGCTCTCATTTCCAGTGTTGTTTTGTAGCTTATTGATGACAGCGAAGCCGCCGTTATCGAGCACAAGGAGGATCATTTTCTTGCCAGTCAATACAGATGAATAGACGTCCGAGTTGAGCAGCAAATAAGAGCCGTCGCCGCAAAATACGATTGTGTCCTGCTCCGGCTCACCTTCTGCTTGCGCGATCCGCGCGCCCCAGCCGCCAGCGATTTCATAGCCCATACAGGAGAATCCGAATTCTACATCGACCGTGCCCAATCCAAGGGTGCGCCAATTTGCGGTGACTTCAGCTGGTAGCCCACCAGCCGCGGCCACGATCCGGTCGCGCGGATCACACAGCGCATTGACCACCCCGATTGCCTGCGCATAGGAATTTGGTCTGTTCCCGTGCGCTACATTGTCAGCCACATAGGCGTCCCACTTCTTGCGTTCAGATTGGGCGCTTTTGGTCCATTCTGTGGGTGGTTCGAACTCACCTAAAGCTGAATCTAGGTCCAACAATCCCAATTTCGCATCACCGACAATCGGCAAGGATTGATGCTTCCCAGCGTCATGGCGGGCAGCATTGAGCGAGATAATCTGCGCGTCTAGGGCGAACGCCGTCCAAGACCCAGTGGTGAAGTCCTGCAACCGACAACCGACAGATAGAATGACATCTGCCTGTTCTGCGATTGTGTTCGCAGAGTTCGAGCCCGTCACGCCCACTGGTCCGATGTTAAGGGGATGGTCTGCCAATAGGTTGGCGCGTCCTGCGATGGTTTCGATCACTGGAATTTGGTGTTTCTCCGCGAATGCCGTCATCTCCTTTACAGCTTTGGCATATTGCACCCCTCCACCTGCAATAATAACCGGGCGTTTGGCCGATTTGAGCACTAGCGCTGCGTCCTGTACTTCTGCACTGTCCGGTGATTGCCTGCGAATGCGATGCGTTTTTTCAGCAAAGAACGAGATCGGGTAGTCGTACGCCCAGCCCTGAACATCCTGTGGTAGCCCAACGAATGCGGGCCCGCAGTCTGCCGGGTCAAGCATCGTTGCCATAGCGGCCGGCAAGGACTGAAGGATTTGGGCGGGATGCGTAATCCGGTCCCAATATCGACTGACTGATTTGAACGCGTCGTTGACGCCTAAGGTCGGGTTTCCAAAATGCTCAAGCTGCTGCAAGACCGGGTCTGGAAGCCGTGTCAAAAAGGTGTCCCCGCACAATAACAGCATTGGCAGGCGGTTCGCATGCGCGAGCGCAGCCGAGGTTAGAAGGTTGGCTGTGCCAGGCCCGGCGCTTGCAGTGCAGAACATAAATCGTTGGCGAAGGTGGTACTTCGAATAGGCGGCGGCCGCGAAGCCCATGCTTTGCTCGTTCTGGCCTCGATAAAGAGGCAATTCTTCTTTGTGGTCGAAAAGTGCTTCGCCCAAACAAGTTACGTTGCCATGGCCAAAAATTCCAAATCCCCCGCCGCAGACTCGCGTTTTGATGCCGTCAATCTCAATATACTGAGCCGCCAGGTACCGGATGATAGCCTGCGCTGTTGTGAGCCGGATGGTTTCAGTCGGTTTACTCATGTGCGGGCTCCCTAAGGAAGAAAGAATCAGAAAGTCTTGAATGCGCTATTGACCGTAGGGCGCAGTTGAAGATACTCGTTTTGCAACCGGTTGCAAACTGTTTTTGAGGGACCTGCGATGTCTGAGATTGGCGTTGGGATCATAGGTGGTGGATATATGGGCAAAGCCCATGCCGTCGCCATGTCTTCGGTTGCATCAGTGTTCGGGACGCGTTTGCGACCACGGCTAGAAGTTGTTGCCGCGTCCAGCCAAGCCTCGGCTGAGAAATATCGCCAGGCCTTTGGCTTTCGCCGCGCTGCGGTTGATTGGCGCGACCTGATCGAGGACCCTACCGTCGAGGCGATCGTGATCGCCTCACCGCAAACAACGCATCGCGAAATTGCCGAGGCAGCTTTTGCGCGGGGACTTCATGTTCTTTGCGAAAAGCCGTTGGGGGCATCAATCTCAGACGGTGAGGCAATGGTCGCGGCGGCGCTGGAAAGTGGCTGTCGGAACATGGTCGGCTTTAACTACATCAGAACGCCGGCTTCTCAGTTCGCGCAAAAGTTAATTTTGGAGGGTCGCATAGGTGATGTGACCTATTTCCGTGGCGAACATACTGAAGATTTTGATGCTGATCCAGACGGCTCGGCGACATGGCGAAGCCAAGGCATTTCCAATGGGACAATGGGCGATCTTGCGCCTCATATGATTAACGCGGCGCACCGGCTGATCGGTCCTATTGGGTCGCTGATCGCTGAGGTTGAAACGGTTCATACGAACCGAGGGGGCGTTGCCGTCACGAATGATGACCACGCGCAGATGATGTGCAGGTTTGAAAGCGGCGTCATGGGGCACATGTTTTTCAGCCGAACTGCGACCGGGCGCAAGATGGGCTACGCGTATGAGGTGCACGGCACCAAAGGTGCGATACGGTTCGATCAGGAAGATCAAAATGCGCTGTGGCTTTATCTTGCGGAGGGGCCGGAGGAAGAGCGGGGGTTCCGCAAAATTTTGACTGGGCCCGCACATCCCGACTATTTGGCCTTTTGTCAGGGGCCGGGGCATGGGACGGGGTATCAGGATCAAATTATTATCGAGGCGAAAGATTTTTTGGTCGCGATTGAAACGGGAGAGGACGTTTGGCCGACTTTTGAGGAAGGCCTAAACGTTAACAAGGTGGTCTACGCGGCGCTTGAATCGAGCAAGCAAAAAGCGTGGGTCAACGTCTAATCGGGAAAGACGAACACATGATAAAAATTGGAAATGCACCCTGTTCATGGGGCGTTGAATTCGCGGATGATGACCGGAACCCAACGTGGCAGACGGTTCTGACGGAGAACTCGGATGCGGGTTACAAAGGCATTGAACTTGGCCCGGTTGGCTTCATGCCAGAGGACGCATCCGTGCTGTCTGAAGAGCTGCAAAAACACGACCAGCAACTTATCGGCGGCGTGGTTTTCCGCCCCTTCCATGATGCGGCGCAATGGGACGACGTGATGGACGGCTCGGTGCGGACATGCAAGGCATTGGTCGCGCATGGGGCCCAGCATTTGGTGCTGATCGACTCGATCTCGCCACGCCGGGCGCCGACTGCCGGGCGGGCTGACGAGGCCGAGCAGATGGATGACGCGGAGTGGTCCGCCTTCCGCGACCGTATTGCCACCATCGCCAAAATGGGGGCCGAGGAATACGGGCTGACGGTGGGCATGCATGCCCATGCCGGCGGCTTCATTGACTTCGAGCCAGAGCTGGAGCGCCTGCTGGATGAGGTCGATGAAAGCATCCTGAAAATCTGTTTCGACACGGGCCACCATTCCTATGCGGGCTATGATCCCGTGGCATTTATGAAGCGCCATATCGACCGGATCAGCTACATGCATTTCAAAGATATTGACCCCAAGGTGAAGGCCACGGTCGTCGCCAACCGGACCAACTTCTATGATGCCTGTGGTCAGGGTATTTTCTGCAATCTGGGCGACGGGGATGTGGATTTTCCGGCTGTGCGTCAGGTGCTTCTGGACAACAATTTCGAGGGGTGGTGCACGGTCGAACAGGACTGTGATCCGCTGCTTGATCCCGACCCATTGGGCGACGCGAAAAAGAACCGCGCCTATCTGCAATCCATCGGCTTTTGAGGCACTGATATGACACGTTTGAATTGGGGTATGATCGGCGGTGGGGAGGGATCTCAGATCGGTCCGGCGCATCGGCTGGGTGCGGGGCTGGACGGAGATTTCTCTTTTGTTTCAGGGGCTTTGGATCACGATCCAGAGGCTGGCCGCGACTATGCGCAGCGTCTTGGCATCGCATCAGACCGCGCTTACGGCGATTGGAAAGAGATGCTGGCGGGTGAAACTGCGCGCGAAGATCGGGTTGATCTGGTGACTGTCGCGACGCCAAATTCGACGCATTTCGAGATCACGAAAGCCTTCCTTGAAAAGGGCTTTAACGTGCTGTGTGAAAAGCCAATGACGATGACCGTTGAGGAAGGCGAAGAGATCGTCAAAATCGCCAAAGCCTCGGGCAAAATTTGCGCGGTGAATTACGGCTATTCAGGCTATTCCTTGGTGCGTCACATGCGGGCGATGATCGCGCGCGGCGACCTTGGCGCGGTGCGTGTTGTGGTTGCGGAATTCTCGCATGGGCATCACGCGGATGCGGCGCAGGCAGACAATCCGCGCATTCGCTGGCGGTATGATCCGGCGCAGATGGGCGCGTCGGCGCAGTTTGCCGATTGCGGGATTCACGCGATGCATATGGCGTCTTTTGTGACCGGCCAAGAGGTTGAAAAACTGTCCGCTGATTTCGCGTCTACGATTTCGAGCCGTGAGCTGGAAGACGACGCGATGGTCAATTTCCGCATGAATGGCGGCGCGGTTGGCAGGCTTTGGACTTCGGCGGTGGCCGTGGGTCGGATGCATGGTTTGACCCTTCAGGTTTTTGGCGAAGAAGGCGGATTGCGCTGGGCGCAGGAGCAGCCAAACCAGCTGTATTGGACGCCGACAAATGGCCGGGTTCAAGTCATCGAACGGGGCGAGGCGGACCTGTCGCCGGAGGCGGATCGCGCGACGCGTGTGACCATCGGACATGCCGAAGGGATGCCGTTGGCTTTTGCGAATATCTATTCGGATTTGGCCGAAGTGATCCGTGCCGACAAGGAGGGTCGTGCGGCTGATCCGGCGGCGACGCATTATCCAAAAGCAGTGGATGGTTTGCGGTCAATGGCGGCTGTTCATGCCTGCGTGGCGTCGGCCAAAAAGGATGGCCAATGGGTTAACGCTGTGCCCGGATTGTTAAGCTGACTGCGCCAAATCCGGCATGTGTAAAGCATGTGTATTTTATGTGTATTTCATGCGCATAATTTAGTTAACAGCGGGTTTCAGCGTCTGTCTGTTAACAATATGGCAAGGAAAAAGGCGGGCTTCGGGGTAACGCTCGGGGTCTTCGAGCATGGCCACGACAAGCTCGATTGACGAGGCGATGATCTGCTGAATGGGCTGATGGATGGTGGTCAGGTTGATGTTATCCCAGCCTGCCATCTCCATATCGTTGAGCCCGATCAGCCCGATGTCGCGCGGCACATTCAAACCCGCAGACCGCATGGCGCTGAGCGCGCCGATGGACAACACATCGTCACCGCAGAAATAGGCTTCGGCGGGGCCGACGGAAATCAGGCGCGCCATTTCTGCGCGACCGGCGTCGAAACTGTAGCGGTCTGCGAAGCTGTGGGTTTGGCTGACCCCGGCTGTTTCACGGATGATTTCGCGAAAGCCCGAGAACCGATCCTGCGTCGATGTGGCCTGTTCCGGCCCACCCATAAAGCCCAGTTTTCGGTAGCCGCGTTCGATCAAGGTTCGGGCGGCCATGCGCCCGCATTCGACATTGTCGATGCCAACAACATGCACGTCCGGGCTGGTGGTGTGGCGACCAAAAGAGTTAACGACCGGCACCCCCGCATCGCGGAAGGATTTGGCGAAACTTGGGGGCAGGGTCGACGACGCGACGATAACGCCATCGACGGAATATTGCCGCAGCATTTCGAGCGCCTGATCGCGGTCGCGCTGGTGAGACAGGTTGACCAAGAGCGGTCTGAGGCCGCGTTCTTGCAGGCCTTGGGTGAAAAGGTCGAAGACCTCCAGAAAGATCGGATTGTGGAAATTGTCCGAGACAAGACCGATCAGCTTGGTGCGCCCAGTGGTGAGCGACGAGGCCAGCGCGTTGGGGCGATAGCCCAGCTCGGTCGCCGCCTTTTGCACCTTGCGGCGGGTTTTTTCGGAGACCGACGCGCCTTCGGTAAAGGTGCGTGACACGGCGGAGCGGGACACGCCCGCCCGCAAGGCCACGTCTTTGAGAGTGATCGCCATTGGGGATCCGTTTGCAACAAAACTGCCGCCATGTTGCAATTCTTTGCAACCGATTGCAATGTGATGCGCATGGGATATGGCGAAGACAGCTTTTTCACCCTTGGATGGGGCGGACGGATCGGGGTGGTGGCCATCTCGTTGATCTTGCTGGGGCTTTGCTTGTGGGTTTGCTACGCCGCGACGGGCGGCCTGGGCCGCGTCTGGCGGGTCCTGATCGCGTTGGCGGTGTTTTGGCTGTTCGTCTGGCTGTCGCCGCAGGTTTACTACATGTTCTACCTGCTGATCTTTGACGGGCTGCCGTTGCAATGGGTGATCGGCGCCCCGCCGGGGGCGGACGCGGTGCTAAGGCTCATGACATTTACCGAGCGCGTGACCCTGTCGGAGCACGGCAAAGGCGTGATGGGCTGGGCGATGGTGATGGCGGCGCTGTTGCGGCGGCGCGTTAAGGTAGATTAAGTGACCGCATGCCCGAGCTTTACGTGACCAACTTCAACCGCAACTTTACCGGCGTCTCGGCGACGATTGCGGGGGTTGTCGCGGCGCAGGAGTTTGACCTGCGGCTGGTGGGGGAGGCCTTGCCGGGGGTGGCCGCCCCGGTGTCGAAGCGCGACGCCGTGGCGATGTGCAAGACGCCGCCCGCGGGCCGGCCGTTTTCCATCTGGCACGTGCGGCGCAACACCGAGATGCGGGCGGGGATTTGGGCGCGGGACGTGTTGAAGCGGCCGATCAAGCTGGTGTTCACCAGTGCCGCGCAGCGGCGGCATTCGGCGTTCCCGCGGTGGCTGATCTCGAAGATGGATGCGGTGATTGCCACCACGGACAGGGCGGCGGAGTTTGTTCCGCATGTCAAAGCGGTGGTGCCGCATGGTGTGAATACGGTGCGGTTTGCGCCCGCACAGGACCGGGCGCAGGCGTGGGCGGCGCTTGGGTATGGCGGCGCGCGTGGCGTTGCCTGTGTGGGGCGCATCCGGCAGGAAAAGGGCACGGACCTTTTTGTGGACGCGATGTTGGAGGCATTGCCAAAGCTGCCCGATGTGACGGCCTTGGTGATTGGCAGAGCGGGCGGCAAGCACCGCGCATTTCTGGAGCAACAAAAAGCGAAAGTTGCGGATGCCGGTTTGGGCAACAGGCTGCTGTTCGTCGGCGAGATTGGCGGCGACCGGATGCCCGAGGTGATGCGCGCGCTGTCGCTGCTGGTGCCGCTGCCAAGATATGAAGGCTACGGGATGACCCCGCTTGAGGCGATGGCATCCGGCGTGCCGTTTGTGGGCAGCGACGCTGGATATTTCCCGGCTTTTTCGTCTCAGGGGCAGGCGGGGCTGATTGTGGAGCCGCAGGCCGCAAGCGCGGCAATCGTGGAGCTGATGTCGGATGAGGCGCGGCTGGCCAAGATGTCGGACGCGGCACGGGATGTGGCCTGTTCGGCCTATGGGATACAGACGGAGGCTGCGGGGATCGCGCGCGTCTATGAACAGCTTTGGAACAGTGCCGCATGAAGACGTTTGTCATTCATCTGGAACGCGCCACCGCGCGTGAAGCGCAGGTTCAGCATATCCTGAGCCACCTGCCCGAGGCGGAGGTGCTACCGGCTTGCGACGGACCCGCGATGACGCAGGCAGAGCGAGACGCGATTTACCCCGGACCCGCTATTCACTTCCCGGCCTATCCGTTTGCGTTGAGCGCGGGGGAGATCGGATGTTTCCTGAGCCACCGCGCAACGTGGGATATGATCGTAGCCCAAGACCTGCCATTTGCCTTGGTCTGCGAGGATGACATTGAAATTGACCCGGACGTGTTTGCCGGGGCTTTCTCCTTCGCACAGGCCCATATGGGCCAGTTCGGGGTGATCCAATTTCAGGTGCGCGACCTGAAGCCTGATGCGCAAGAGGTCGCGAGCGACGGCGCATTCAGGCTGATGCGGCCCACCATTGTGCCGGTTCGAATGTCGGCGCAGCTTATCACGCGGCAAGCGGCGCAGGCGTTCCTTGACGCCAGCCAGACGATTGATCGCCCTGTCGACAGCTTTGTGCAAATGCGCTGGCAAACTGGCGTCGAGGTTGCCTGTGTGGTGCCATCGGGCGTGTCGGATCGCACGGCAGAGACCGGGGGCAGCACCCTGCAAACCAAACGCGGGTTTTGGGACGAATTGGCCGTTACGCTGCCGCGTATGCGGTACAAGCGGGCGATCAAAACGCTGTCGCAGCGCAACTAGCTGTTTATCACCAGATCAGCGGCGCGCGCGTGCAGCGTGCTGAGGCTTTCGGCGGTTTCAAAATTGCGTTCCACCGCATCGGCGCGGGCTGCGTAATCTTCTTCGGACATTGTGTGCAGCGCGGCCGAAATCTCGTCGATGGTTTGGCAGATGATAAGGCCGGAGCTGTCGAAATGGTCGCCGACATCTGGAGCGCCCCAATAGATCGGGACGGTGCGGCACAGGGCGGCATCCACCAGCTTCTCGGTGATGTAGCCATGCGCCTGCGTGTTCTCGATCACCACGGAATAGCGGAACGGCAGCAACCCGTCGGCCTTGTTGTCGAACGGATTGTAGCCGCGGCCCATGATGTCGACATCAAGTGATTTTTCGCGGATCAGGTCGACCACCTCGTGGCGCAGCTTGTGGCCCGACTGGTCGCGTTTGTTGGACGCAATCAGCGACGCCATTTTGGCTTTGGCGGCGGGCTTGGCGGGCCATGTGGTCAGCCAAGTCGTGGCAGGCAGCAATTCCCGGGCATTTGGAACCTGCCCCAGCAAGTCGACGTCATGTGTCAGGATGCGGTGGAACCGCCGATGGTAACGTTTTGCCAATGCCAAATGCTTGCCGTGGATCGTGTTTGGCTCGACGATCATCACCGACAGGTTTGGCTTGAGGGTCGGGCGCGGCTGCCAATAGACCTGTTTGCGTGAAAAGATCAGCAGATGATCGGCGCGGTCCATATCGGCAATTGTACCCTGCTGCAGCCGGTCGGGACGGCCCAATGGCCAATCCAGTTCGTCCAGCGGGATGTTGGTCATGCTGATGCGCGGGCGAATGTGGTAGGGCAGCACCGCGACGGCGGCGGAATGCGTTCGGATGACTGGCGCAGGGCGCTTGGCGGGTTTGGCATCGCCTTTGCTGAATTGCAGATCATGAAGGTTGGAATAGATCCCGCCCGAGGCCAACAGTTCCTCATGCGTGCCCGATTGCGACAGGCGACCATTGTCGAGGACGACGATCTGGTCGGCGTTTCTGATGGTCGAGAGCCGGTGGGCGATGATGAGCGTGGTGCGGCCCTCCGACAGTTTGTCGAGGGCGGTTTGCACGACCTTCTCGGATTCCGCATCAAGGGCGGAGGTTGCTTCATCCAGCAGCAAAATGGGCGTGTCGCGCAGCAGCGCGCGCGCGATGGCGACGCGTTGGCGCTGCCCGCCAGACAGGTTTGACCCCCGCGGGCCCACCTGCGTGTCCAGCCCGTTTGGCAAGGACTTCAGGAAGTTTGTGACATTGGCCGCTTCAAGCACGTCCTGAAGGTCCTCGTCAGTCACGTCGGTGCGACCGAGCAGAATGTTTTCGCGCAGCGTTTCGTCAAAAAGCAGCGCCTCCTGCGAGACGACCGAGAACATCGACCGCAGGTCGGGCAGGGTCAGGTCGGCAATGTTGGTGCCGCCGATTTTGACGGTGCCGGTTTGCGCATCAATCAGGCGGGTGAGCACGTTGAACACCGTGCTTTTGCCTGCGCCGGACTGCCCGACCAGCGCCGTTGTGGTCCCCTTGGGCACGGTCAGCGTCAGGTTGTTCAAGACCGGCAGCTCGCCATAGGACAGGCTGATATTGTCGAAGGTGATGGTGCTGTCTTCGGGCAGTTTGGTGCCTGGTTTGGCGGTGTCTTTGACCTCTGGCCTGGTGTCCATCAGCCCGAATATGCGCGCCAGGCTGGCCTGCATCACCTGCCAGTAACCCGCCACATCCGCCAAGCGGCGTAACGGCTGGAAGGCCAGCGACATGGCGGCGAAGAAGGACATGAATTGCCCGACGGTTTTTTCACCGGTGGCGATTTCGGGCCCGCCATAGATCAGCACGCAGAAGAAGCCGAAGCCCACGGCGAGATCCACAAGCCCGGGGACCGTGGCCTGACCGGCCACCGTCTTGATCGAGGTGCGCACCCATGACTGCGACAGCCCCGCAAATTGGTCGCGCTGGTAGCTTTCCATGCGGTTCAGTTTGATCGGGGTGACGCCGTGAAAGATCTCGTCCAGCCGGGTGGTGCGCTTGCCCGCAATGTCGCGCAACAGGTGGCTTTTGCGGCGGATGTAGCGCTGCACCGCGATGGAGGGCAGCATCAGCAGCGGCGCGCCGATGACCGCGATGGCGGCCCATTTCCAGTCGATTGAAATAGCGACGGCCATGAGCGAGATCAGCGAGATCAAGTCGCGCCCCGCCCCGGTGATGATGATGTTCCACAGCCCCTGGATCGAGGTGACGTCGCCCTGCACCCGCTCGATCAGGGAGCCGGGCGAGGTGCGCGAATGAAAGCCGTTGTCCAGATCGAGCGTGTGTCCGAGCAGGTCGATTTGCAGCTCGGTTGACGCCATCAGCGATGTGCGGGCCATGATGATCCGCTGCGCCACGCCCGAGACCGCGCGGACCACGAACAGCGCGAAGATCGCCAGCGCGACCAGAAAGGCCAGATCGGTCTGGCCGTCGACGAAGACCACGTCAAACATCGGCTGCAGCATGTAGCTGAGCAGGCCCAGCGTGGAGCCCTCGATAATCATCAGCAGCATGGCCAGCGCCAGCCAGCCGATATGTTTGCGCAAATAGCCCCGCCACAGCCGCCCGAACAACTGGGTGGAGGTCTGGTCGGACACGATTTGCGCGGGGTCTGCGGCCGGTTTTTGCACTGTAAACTGCCCTTTTTCGGCGCGATGGCCGTCTTTGTTGTCACATTTAGCGTGAAAGGCCGCACTGCGGCAAGCGACATGGGCTTTGGGCCTTTTAACCGCTTCCACATGGGGGTATGCAGCCGCGTCCGCAAGGACTCACCTAACTTTAACCCCAAAAGGACCCTTAGGATCATGGGCTACAAAATCGCCGTCGTAGGTGCCACCGGTAACGTGGGCCGCGAAATGCTGAACATCCTGGCGGAACGCCAGTTTCCCGTAGACGAATTGGCCGCGCTCGCGTCGCGCCGTTCGCTTGGTACAGAAGTTAGCTTTGGCGATAAGACACTCACGACGAAGGACCTTGATACGTTTGATTTCGCCGGCTGGGACATGGCGCTGTTCGCCGTGGGGTCCGAGGCCACGAAGAAATACGCGCCTGCCGCTGCCAAGGCTGGCTGCGTGGTGATTGATAACTCGTCGCTGTATCGCTACGACCCTGACATTCCGCTGATCGTGCCGGAAGTGAACCCCGACGACGTGATGATGTATTCCAAGAAAAACATCATCGCGAACCCGAATTGTTCGACCGCGCAGATGGTGGTGGCGTTGAAGCCGCTGCATGACCGCGCGACGATCAAGCGGGTGGTTGTGTCCACCTACCAATCGGTGTCCGGCGCCGGCAAAGGCGGCATTGACGAGCTGTGGGATCAGACCAAGTCGATCTACAACCCGACCGACGACAAGCCGGCCAAGCAGTTCACCAAGCAGATCGCGTTCAACGTGATCCCGCATATCGACGTGTTCATGGACTCGGGCGAGACCAAGGAAGAATGGAAGATGGTCGCGGAGACGAAGAAAATCGTCGACAAGGACATCAAAGTGACGGCCACCTGCGTCCGGGTGCCGGTCTTTGTGGGCCATTCGGAAGCGGTCAATATCGAGTTCGAAGACTTCCTGGACGAAGATGAAGCGCGCGACATCCTGCGTGAAGCGCCCGGCATCATGGTGATCGACAAACGCGAAGACGGCGGCTACGTCACGCCTGTGGAATGTGTGGGCGATTTTGCCACGTTCATTTCGCGCATCCGGCAGGACCCAACCATCGAGAACGGTTTGAACCTGTGGTGCGTGTCCGACAACCTGCGCAAAGGTGCGGCGTTGAACGCGGTGCAGATCGCAGAATTGCTGGGCAACCGGGTGCTGAAGAAGGGCTAACTTGCCTTCCACCGTGACGCGAGAGACACTGGGCCTCAGATCAAACCGATTTGAGGCCCTTTTCATGTTTCGCACCGCCTTATTTGTGACCACCGCGTTCTGCGCATCGCCATTGCTTGCCGAGGATTTCCGCGTCACCGCGCCGGTCAAGGCCGTCACCGTCTACCCGCAAGGGGCCACGTTGACCCGTGAATTTGCGGTGGACCTGCCCGCCGGGCAGCACCGCATTCTGCTGCCTGTGCCGGAAGGGGCGTCATTCGGCGGTGTTCCAAAAATCGAAGGTTTGGGTGCGCTGACGGTCGGCGCGATGGAGTTTCTGCCGGACTATGTGACCGATGCGGAAACCGTGTTGAACGCCGATCAGGCTGCGGCTTTGGCGGTGGTGCGCGACATCGAAAAGCAGGTGCAACGCGGCGAGGATGACGTCAACCGGGCCACGGCACAGGACCGCGCGGTGAGCGCCCGGATCGCATTTCTGACGTCGATTTCGGGGGCGTCGTTGGATCAATTGGACGCAGACACTTTGCGCGGCGTCGGGTCGATGCTGAGCGAAGAGCTGGAGGCGAACTTGTTGGCGCAGCAAGCCGCCGTTGAGGCGTCGCGCGATGCGCAGGAAGCTTTGGCGAAGACGCGCCGCCTGTTGGCGCAGGCGCGGCAGGATTATGCGCGGCTGACCCCGCCGTCGGGCCCGCTGGACATGTTTGCGGTCACCGTCACGGCGGCGGAGGCGACGTCGGCTGACTTGAGCCTGAAACATCTGGTCGATGACGCCTATTGGAGCGCGGCCTATGATTTTGATTTGGACGTTGATGGGGGCAGCATCGCGGTGGACCGCAAGGTGGTTGTGGTGCAACAAACGGGGGAATTGTGGTCTGATGTCGCGCTGACCCTGTCGACCGCCGATCCGTTCGCACAGCTTCAACCGCGAGACGTCTACCCAAACCCCGCGCGGATTGTGAATCCGGCGAAAAAGAGGACGCTGGGCATCTCTGGTCAGAGTGAGCTTGGCGATAGCAGCTTTGCCAGAACGGCAGGCGCGCCTTTGCCGGAACCTGCGATTGCGGAAGAAACCTCCGCCAGCGTGCAGATCGACGGGTTGTCGATCACCTATGACTACCCCGACCCCGTCAGCGTTGCACCGGGCAATGGCGCGTTGGTGCTGGCCTTGGGCAGCTTCGGGTTCGAAGCGGAGGTGTTCAACCAAGCCTCCCCCCGGTTTGACGAGACCGCGTTCCTGATGGCGACATTCACCAACGACCAGCCTGAGCCGATCTTGCCGGGCGACATTCAAGTGTTCCGCGATGGCGATTTTGTGGGTGGGTCCACCTTGGCCCTGGTGCCCGCGGGGGAGGAGGCGACGGTGTCCTTCGGGGCCTTGGAAGGCCTGCGGCTTGAGTACAAACTGCTGAACAATGACACGGGCGACCGTGGGCTATTGAGCACCTCCAACACCCGCCGCCAAATTCTGGAATTCAGCGTCAAAAACCTGTCGACGGAGGCGGAGACCGTGGAGACATTGTTTGCCTTGCCATATGCCGAGCAGGAAGATTTGTCATTGAAGGTGACCTCTCGGCCCGCGCCAGACGAAACGGATTTCGAAAAACGCCGTGGCGTCGGGAAATGGATGCTGGACCTAGACCCCGGGGAGAGCAAGACGGTGACGCTGAGTGTCGACCTGTCCTGGCCGGACGGGCAGCAGCTGATCTGGCGGCCGTAGACAGGCGTCCTTAGCCGACGAGGTCATCAAAACAGGGCATGTCGACGCCCGGGTCGAACAGATCAGGTTCAACGCCGATATGCGTTTCCTGAGGCGCCGAGGGCGCCAAATGGTCCGCTTCCTGCGCCCTGACTGCAATGTCGAATTCCGTCATATCGGGGCCTTCTGCATCTGCGTTATAGGTGAAGTCGAAGTGGTCCATTTCCTGTTCCGCGATCTGTTCGGCCTCGAACATGCTTTGCACCACGCCCGCAACTTCGACCCCGGGCATGTCGTCCAGCTGAAGGGTGTAGATGTTGTTTGTTTCTGCGCCTTCGGGCAGCGAAAATTCGGCGGTGGTCAGGATGGCCTGCGCGGTTGCGGGGTTGGTGAGATCGGGCAGGGGGCTGTCGCCCACTGTGAATATGCAGTCCCGCCAGTGCCCATCTTCGGAGAATGCGAGGTTAAAGACCTGCGACGTGCCGGCGGTGTCATCAGTGGACCAGCCGAGGTTAAACAGCTCGATCCGGTCGGGCAGCACCCCGTCATTAAGATGCAGCCCATCGAGCAGGATGTTGTAGTTGCTGAGCGATATTTCTGCGGAGCTTCCGCCGTCATCAACATAGCGAAAATCGAGCGTTGCCTGCCCGAGTGGCGCCACAAATTGCAGCTGGGCGGCCTTGGTTGCGGACACCCCATTGTCCGGCTCCGACTTAACTTCAAAACCACTTACCGTGAACGTCGCCATTCCAAACCCTCCGATACCAACAGGGCTAGGAAATATGTACGGCCGCTTAACCGGAGCTTAACGGCGGGTGCCGGGTTGACGCGAAATTAGATCGAATTGGCGGCAGCTATACCCGCTTGAACGTCTGGCCGTCGACGCTGTGCTCAAGGCTGCCCTCGCCCGTGTCGGTCCACAGCGCGTGCAGGCTGAGGTGGCCGCTCTCCATCGCCGTTTTGACAAAGGGGAAGCCGGAGAGGTTTTCGATCGACACCAGCACGGCCTGCTTTTCCAGCGCGCGTTTGCGTTCGTCCTCGTCAGCGATGTCTTTGACCCGCTCGTAGCCGGGGCGCAGGATGTCCATCCAGCGGCCAATGAAGCTGGAGTCTTTCTCCAGCTCGGGGGCTTTGCCGGAGCACATGTCATGGCACCCCGCCGCCCCACCGCAGCTGGAATGACCCAGCACAATGATATGCGCGACCTTCAATGCGGTGACCGCATATTCCACGGCTGCGGACGTGCCGTGATGGTCAGAGTTTGGGGTGTAGGGCGGCACCAGATTGGCGATGTTGCGGTGAATGAAGAATTCACCCTGCTCTGCGCCGAAGATCGACGTCACATGCACCCGGCTGTCACAGCACGAGATGACCATGGCACGGGGGTTTTGCCCCCCTTCTGCAAGCCGCCGGTACCAAGGCTCGTTCTCGGCATAGGTTGTCGCCTTCCAGCCATGGTATCTTTGGATCAGGTAGGTTGGCAGCGGCTTTGCAATGGTCATGTCTTGGTCCTGTGGCGGTATAACGGTTGCCTGTAGCTACGTAAGAATTGAGTGGAATTCGAGGGAAAATCATTCACCGAGGCAAGACTTTCTTCACGGCGAAGATGCGAGACACGTGCAATTCAAGCGCTTGGGGCGTCGAAAGGGGAAATTTTGGAACAAGTTTTGGAACTTCGCTTTGTCGAGCCTGTCATTGTAGATGCAGACCGGCTGGTAGAACTTTGCGTGAAGCTGGGGGAGCCGCGCGCGGAGGAAATGATCGCCTTGTCCATCGACAACCTTTGGCGCGGGCTGGAAGTGCTGCGCGAAGGCTTTGCAGCCCACCGGCTGGACGACGTGGTGGAGCAAAGCAAGGGGCTGTCGCAGATCGCCGACAACCTTGGGCTGCGATTGTTCGCCCGGGTGTCCCGAGACGTGGAAAGCTGCGCGATGCGGATGGATGGGCCAGCCTTGGGGGCATGCCTGTACCGACTGGACCGCATCGCCGACAGTTCGATCAATTCGGTATGGGATTTGTGCGACATCAAGGTGTAGTGGACGGATCAGACCTTGCGCAATAAGCCGGTGCGACTAGGCTGCGACGCAATTCTGATCGGGACATCTTATGCTGACTTTTGCCAAACCAAGCGCCGCCACCATTCCGCTCCATATTCTTGAACCGGACGGGCTGGAGGACTGGCTGGGCGTGCAGGAAGACCCTGTTGCGTCCTGGGTCAGGACGCTGGGATTTTCGGGCCAAGTCGGGCAAGTTTGTGTCGTGCCGTCAGACGACGGCGGCATTCTGCTGGCTTTGGCGGGCGCGGGCAGTGTGGCGTCGCAAAAGCGTGGGCGCTTTGGGCTGGCGTCGGCGGCCGCGCAATTGCCGGCTGGCGATTATCACATTGCCTCTGCCCACCGGGGGGATGTTCTGAGCGAACACGCGCTGGGCTGGCTTTTGTCGCACTATAGCTTTGAGCGCTACCGCAAGGCCGCGCCGCATCAGGCGCGACTGGTGTGCCCTGACGGGCTTGATGCTGGACGGCTGGAAAAGATCGCAGCGGGGGAGGCGTTGACCCGCGATCTGATAAACACCCCGGCCAGCGACATGGGGCCAAGCGCGCTGGAAGCGGCCGCGCGGGATTTGGCGGACCAGCATGGAGCCAAAATCGCAGTCACTGTCGGGGACGCATTGCTGGATGAAAATTTCCCGATGATCCACGCGGTTGGCCGCGCGTCGACAGATGCCCCGCGATTGATTGACATGTCATGGGGCGATGCCGGGCCGACGCTGGTTCTGGTCGGCAAGGGGGTCTGCTTTGACACGGGGGGCCTGAACATCAAACCCGGCGCGTCGATGGGGTTGATGAAAAAGGATATGGGCGGCTCTGCGGCGGTGCTGGGGCTGGCGCATATGATTATGGCTGCTGGATTGAAGCTGCGGCTGAGGGTGTTGATCCCAGCCGTGGAGAACGCGATCTCTGGCTCTGCGTTCCGGCCTCAGGACATTCTGACATCCCGCAAAGGGCTGACGGTCGAGATCAACAACACCGATGCAGAGGGCAGGCTGGTCCTTGCGGACGCGCTGGCCTTGGCCGATGAAACCCCACCAGATTTGATGATTTGCATGGCCACGCTGACCGGGGCCGCGCGGGTTGCTGTCGGGCCCGATCTGGCGCCGTATTTCACGGATGACGAAGGGTTCGCAACCGGGCTGACGGAGGGGGCCATTGCGGCGCGCGACCCGGTCTGGCGTCTGCCCTTTCACGACCCCTATGAAGCGATGATCGAACCCGGCATCGCAGATTTGGACAACGCGCCCAAGGGTGGGTTTGCCGGCTGCATCACTGCCGCCTTGTTCCTGCGCCGCTTTGTTGAAAACACGGATCGGTTCGCGCATTTCGACATTTACGGGTGGCAGCCAACGGGGGCTCCGGCGCGGCCAAAGGGTGGCGTGGGGCAGGCCACCCGCGCAATTTTCGAAGCGTTGCCGAAAGTGCTGGACCTGTGACCGCCCCGTCATCCCATGACCCACGGGTTACTCCGGCCAATGGCCGTGTGGCCGCGTCCTTCCTGAAGGGGGAGGTGAATTCGCAAAACTACGTCGATGGGGACATGATGCAATGCGCGGCGGCAGCCGCTGACATCGTCGGAAAGCCCGAAGGCCGCCGCACGTCTCAGCTGCTGTATGGCGACCTGTTTTTGGTGTTGGAGGAACGGTCCGGCTACGCCTTTGGTCAGTCGGTGCATGACGGGTATTGCGGCTATGTGCGGGCCGATTTGTTGGGTGCCGCACAAGATGCCACCCATTGGGTGGCCGCGCCGCAGACCCATCTTTACCCGGGCGCGAACATGAAGCTGATGACACAAGGCGCGCTGTATTTCGGCTCGGAAGTATCTGTGCACAGCACCGATGGCGCCTGGTCCAAGCTGGCAACCGGCATGTTCGTGCCAAGCACGCATCTGTTGCCGGTCGCGACGCGGCTGGACGACACGGCGGGCGTGGCAGACCTGTTTCTGGGGACCCCTTACCTGTGGGGCGGCAGCACGCGTTACGGGATTGACTGTTCGGGGTTGGTGCAACTGGCGTTTCGCGCCTGCGGCCTGGAATGCCCGCGCGACAGCGACATGCAGGAAGCGGAGTTGGGCCGTGCGCTGGAAAGCGGCGAAGACCCGCAACGGGGCGACCTGGTGTTCTGGAAAGGCCATGTTGGGATTGTGACCAAAGCCAACACGCTTCTACACGCCAATGCGTTTCACATGGCCACGGCCTATGAGCCGCTGGACGAGGCCGCCGCGCGCATCGCGAAGGCGGGCAACGGTCCGGTGACCAGCATCAAACGCGTCTAGTCGATCGCGCGGATCAGATTCTTTTCGAGCACCCGCAACACCTGCCGCAAGTCCGCCCCGCGTTTCAGAATGCGGCCATCCATGCCGATCACCGCGTATTGCTGTTGCTTCTGCGCCAGCTTGGGGCGCTTTTCGATCCGGTATAGCGGGTTTTCCGCGGACCGCCGAAAGATCGAGAAGACGGCCACGTCTTTGAGCATAGAGATGCCGTAGTCCCGCCATTCGCCCGCGGCGACCATCCGTCCATAGATCGCCATGATTTGCCCCAGCTCCAGCCGGTGAAACGCCACCTGGTCGGGTGGTTTGAAGCCGGGCCTGCCGATGGGGGTGACGTCGTTCATATGCCCAGACTGGCCCGCAACAGGTCGCAAATCAAGCGCTGCCCAGAAATTGCCGCTGAGTTATCTCTGAAAGCCCCAAATCCGTTCTCATTTGCGCCCAAATCCGAGGTCATATCGTTCCCTGTAGCGAGTTAAATCTCACCCCGGCGCGGTTTAATCAGCCCCCACCCAGATGACTGCGTCGGGTCTACAAAAGTAAAGAGCCTCGGGTCCGATGGTCGGTCCCGGGGCTTCTTTTCATTCGGGGTTCATGAAGGTGAGCGCGGCCCAATGCGTTTTCCATACAGCCCCCTTTTCGGGGTCGTTGTTGGGGAGGGCCTCTGCCCAGACCGCGTCTACGAGATAGCGATAGCCCTGCTTGACCGGCAACGCCACTTTGCCGTCCACGCCTGTCGTGTGGAGGGTGATGTTGACCTCGCCCGCCGCGTCTTTCTCAAACAGCTCGACCTGCGCGTTGGCGCGTGGCGCGCCGTCCAGCAGCACCTGCACCGGCATCTCGCTGAGCACAGAGGTGTATGGGTTGGCCAGCGCGACGATCTCGGTTTTCATGCCGACGGCGATATCCGCCCCTTTGGCATCGCCCACGGCCACAAGCGCTTTGGCATAGCGGCGGTAGGTTTCGACAAACCGCTCGCGGCTGATGCCGCGCTTGTCGTGTTCCTCAATGACGTTCGGGAAGGCCTTATGCGCCACAAATTTTTCAAACTTGTGGAATTCCGTATAGGTCAAACGGTTGTCTTTGGTTTCGTGGACCACGACAATGAGCCCGTCGGAGGGGGCGACCATGTTCAGCGCAGGATTGTCGCCGATCCGGCCTTGCACTTCGGTGACAGTGTCGGCCACCAAGTCGAAGCGTTCAAACTGTGTGGGGCGGTACGGGTAGCTGGAGCCATTAAATTCCTGCCCGACCTTCAGTTCGGCCTTGATCTCGGAGGCTGTTTGTATCTGATACTCCAACGGCTCGATCCAGAACTCATGGGCGCTGACGGGACCTGTTAACAGAGCGACAGTAAGGCTGGCGAAAATGGAATTGAGCGTGCGCATGAGATACCTATCAAGATCAGTTGTTATAAGGGTGACGCTTGCAGCACTTATGTCAATGGCGGCGCTGTTCACGTTCCTGTCCGCGGCAGACGCGCATGAAGTTAAGCCAGCAATCGCGGACGTAGCCCTGAGCCAGGACCGCATTGAACTGCAAATCACCCTGAACGCCGAGACAATGGTGGCGGGGATCGACATCGAAGGGCTGGAAGACACAAACGATGCGCCCGGGGCGGAACGTTACGACGCATTGCGAGCTTTGCCGGATGCCGAATTTGCCGAAAGCCTAAAGGCGGCTTGGCCAGATTTGCGCAAAGGGGTGATTGTAGACGCGAATGGCGAAAAGGTGCTGCTGGACCTTGGGTCCGTCGAGGTGCAGCCGCAATCTGATCTTGAGCTGCCACGGGACACGGTTGTGCAATTGTCGGCGGCCCTGCCAGACAATGGGGCGGATGTCAGGGTCGGATGGCTTGCGGCTTATGGCCCGATCATCGTGCGTCAGACCGGCGGTGGCGATGACGCCTATGCGGGGTTCCTTGATGGTGGCGCCCTGAGTGAGCCGCTGCCGCGCGTTGGCACCTCGACCGAAAGCAGTTTCAGCGTGTTCGTGCGCTACATTGGCGTCGGCTTCGATCACATCATCCCAAAAGGGCTGGACCATATCCTGTTCGTGCTGGGGCTGTTTTTTCTGTCGCTGCGAATGCGTCCGCTTCTCACGCAGGTCACGGTCTTTACCGTTGCCCATACAATCACGCTGGCATTGGCCAGCTTGGGGTACTTGAAGGTCAACCCGGCGATTGTTGAGCCACTGATTGCGGCCTCAATCGTTTATGTGGCGGTTGAGAATATCTTCACCAATAAGATAACTTGGTGGCGGCCGATCATTATCTTTGCATTCGGTCTGCTCCACGGCATGGGCTTTGCGTCGGTGCTGGGGGAGTTTGGGCTTGCTCCGGGTCGCTTCCTTGCGGGGTTGATTGGGTTCAACATCGGGGTTGAGGTTGGGCAGCTGGCCGTGATCGGTCTGGCGTTCCTCGCCGTTGGGGTCTGGTTTGGCGCAAAGCCGTGGTACCGGGCCCGCATCTCGATACCGGCCTCAGTCGTCATCGCGTTAATCGGGCTGTATTGGGCGGTCGAGCGGGTGTTCTTGTAGGTCATGGCCACCGCCGCCCCCAGACAAAACATCCCGCTGGCTATTGGTGCAAAGCTGGGCGCGGTCGTGTGTTTCATTTTGATGGCGACCTTTGTGAAGATCGCCGCGGAAACTGTGCCGACCGGGCAAATCGTATTTTTTCGGTCCTTCTGTGCGCTGCCCATTATCTTGATCTGGGTCACTTGGCGTGGCCAATTGCGGACCGGGCTTAAAACAGACAATCCGGCGGGCCATTTGTGGCGCGGGCTGGTTGGTACGATGGGCATGAGCCTTGGCTTTGCGGCGCTCGGGCTGCTTCCCCTGTCGGAAGTGAAGGCTATCCAATACGCGCAGCCGGTTCTGGTGGTGATCTTCGCCGCTATGTTTTTGGGGGAGGCCGTGCGCATTTTTCGTCTTACGGCGGTTGCGATGGGCATGGCCGGCGTGCTGGTCATCATGTGGCCCCGCCTGACCGCCTTCACTGATGCAGGCATTGACCCTTATTTGGCGCTGGGCGCTGTTGTGGCGTTTGGATCAGCGGTGATGGCCGGTTTGGCGCATGTCTTTGTGCGCAAGCTGACCGCGACAGAGCCGACATCGGCGATTGTGTTCTACTTCGGGGTGACCGCGTCCAGCTTGTCCCTGCTGACCATCCCGTTTGGCTGGATCATGCCGTCCACAGAGGAATTTGTGGTGTTGATCGCCGCAGGCTTGGTTGGTGGAATCGGCCAGATTTTTCTGACCTCCAGTTACAGGTATGCCGATGCGTCGGTGGTCGCGCCGTTCGAATATGCGTCGATCCTCTTGGCGATTGGCATCGGCTATTTCGTCTTTGACGAGGTCCCAACGATGGTCATGCTTTTGGGCATCGCGCTGATCGTAGTGGCGGGGATACTCATCATTTGGCGAGAGCGCCAGCTTGGCAAAGACCGCGCAAAAGCCCGCAAGGTTATGACGCCACAGGGGTAGCACCTTAAGCTGAGCCTTGAATTGTGGTACTGTGCGATCAGGAAAAGGAGGTTCTTGCCATGAAACATGTTCTTGACGCATCCAAACCCAAGCACACGGCTACGTCACTGCGCCACGCTTACACCCAGGTAAATTCCAGGCAACCGACCGCATCGACGCTCGCCTTGCAACAGCGTTGTGGCCCTGAAAAAACCGGCGCATCCATGACGCGCCAGTTTCTCAGGATTGCACGCGGCAAGCGCGCCTAGGCGCGCACCAGCTTTTCGTAGCTTTCGGAGATGTCGCGCGTCAGCGCGCCGACCTCGAAATTGTAGTCACCGATTTGGCCAACGGGCGTGACCTCGGCAGCGGTGCCGGTCAGCCAGCATTGCTCGAACCCTTCCAGCTCGGAGGCTTCGATGCGGCGGACGTTGACCTTGATTTGTTTGTCCTCAAGCATCTTGATGACCGTTTGCCGGGTGATGCCGTTCAGGAACGCATCCGGGTCGGGCGTGTGGACCTCGCCGTCTTTGACGAAGAAGATGTTGGCGCCGGTCGCCTCCGCCACGTAGCCGCGGTAGTCGAACATCATGGCGTCCGAGCAGCCTTTGGCCTCCGCCGCGTGTTTGGACATGGTGCAGATCATGTAGAGGCCCGCAGCCTTGGCGTGGCAGGGAATGGTTTCGGGGCTGGGGCGCTTCCATTTCGAGATGTCGAGCTTGGCACCCTTCATCTTGGCGTCGCCGTAGTAATTGCCCCACTCCCAGGCCGCGATGGCCAGACGCACGGGGTTGCGGTTCGACGCGACGCCCATGTCTTCGCCCGCGCCGCGCCACGCGATTGCGCGCACATAGGCGTCGTTGAAGCCGTTGGCTTTGAGGACCTCGACCTTGGCGGCCTCGATTTCATTAACGGTGTAGGGGATTGGCATGTCCAGCTCGTTGCCGGAGAAATGCAGGCGTTCGGAATGCTTGCGGGATTCGAAGATCTTGCCGTTGTAGCAGCGCTCACCCTCGAAGACCGACGACGCGTAGTGGATGCCATGCGTCAGGATATGCACGTTGGCTTCGCGCCAATCCACCAGCTTCCCATCCATCCAGATGACGCCGTCACGATCATCATATCCACCAGCCATCGCCGTTTTCCTTCTACCGTCGCCCGCAGGCAATGTTTTCGTTTATTGCGTGAGTTACGCCCGTTTCGGACATAATATTTCATGAAAGCTGAGATTCGCTACCAGTTGAACCTTGGAAAGTCAACAAGGCTGACTTAAACTCAGCCCCGAAACCACGGCGATATGACCGAGGGAGGAACCGATATGGCGGATAATGGATTGGGTCATCAGGCCCGGTCGGGGCAGGGCGGAGAAGGCCTGCTGTTTTTGACCGACGACCAGCTCAGGCGTGGGATCGAGGCGATGTTCTTCGCCTATCGTGGGTTTACGGCTGACCCTGACCGCATCTTGTCGGAGAAATCCTATGGCCGCGCCCATCACCGCGCCTTGCACTTTGTGCATCGGTCCCCGGGGACGACGGTGAACAATCTCTTGGACATTCTGGGGGTCACCAAGCAGTCGCTTAATCGCGTGCTGCGCACCTTGATCGAGGACGGGCTGGTCGAATCCAAAGTGGGTGTGAAAGACCGCCGCGAACGGCATTTGTTTCTGACCGAAGACGGCCGCGAGCTGGAAAAAGTGTTGAGCGAGGCGCAACGCAAACGCATGCGCGCCGCCTACCGCGAGGCCGGGCCGGAAGCGGTGGCGGGGTTTCGCAAGGTGCTTGAACAGATTATGGACCCTGAGATGCGCAGGCATTTTGACCAATTGAAGGACGGTGTGTGATGGTGGACCTTTCTCAAAACGACGCTCATTTGCTGATCGTTGACGATGACGAGCGCATCCGCACGCTGCTACAGCAATTTCTGTCCCGCAACGGGTTCTGGACGACGGCTGCGCGGGACGCGGACCACGCGCGACGGTTGCTGGAAGGCCTGGATTTTGACCTGATCGTGCTGGATGTGATGATGCCGGGCGATGACGGGATCACGTTTACCAAGGAATTGCGGGCCTCCAAGGACACCCCGATTTTGTTGCTAACGGCGAAAGGCGAATCCGCTGATCGCATTTCGGGGTTGGAGGCTGGCGCGGATGACTACCTGCCAAAGCCTTTTGAGCCCAAAGAGCTGCTGCTGCGTATCAATGCCATCCTGCGCCGCGTGCCTCAGACGGAAGAGATCAACGACGCGCCAAAGGTCCTGCATCTGGGCGAAATCCGTTACGACATTGATCGCGGCGAGATGTGGCAGGGCGAAGACTTGGTGCGGCTGACAGCAACCGAGGTGTCTTTGATGCGCATCTTCTCTGGCCGTGTGGGCGAGCCCGTGTCGCGGGCCAAGCTGGTCGAAGATTTGGGCCGGGACAAAGGTCAGGCGCAGGAGCGGGCGGTGGACGTACAGATCACCCGTCTGCGCCGCAAAATAGAAGCGGATCCGAAGCAGCCCCGCTATTTGCAGACGGTGCGCGGGGCGGGATATATGTTGGCGCCGGATTGATGGCTGGTTTGGATATTTTTGGAACAATGATGGTATGACGACGGCGCTTCTGACCCACCCAGATTGTTTGCAGCATTTAACGCCTGCGGGGCACCCCGAGCGGGTGGACCGGTTAATGGCGATTTATGCGGCCTTGGATACGATTGAGGATGAGACATTGTTGCGTGTGGAGGCTCCGCTTGGGTCTGACGGCGATGTGCTGCTGTGCCACCCGCAAAGCCATATTGACCACATAAAAGGCTCTGAGCCCGCCAGCGGCATGGTCGCATTGGATGCAGACACGCATATGTCGAACGGGTCAGTTGCGGCAGCGTTTCGGGGCGTTGGCGCTATGACGAAAGCGGTGGACATGGTTTTGGATGGGGAGGCGGCCAATGCTTTTGCGGCGATGCGCCCGCCCGGCCACCACGCTGAAACCGCCAAGCAGATGGGGTTTTGCCTGTTTGGGAATGTCGCCATCGCCGCGAAACACGCGCTTGACCGACATGGGTTATCCCGTGTCGCCGTGGTCGATTTTGACGTGCATCACGGCAACGGCACACAAGACCTGCTATGGGACGAGCCGCGGGCGCTTTTTGTGTCTTCCCACCAAATGCCGCTTTGGCCGGGAAGCGGCACAGTCGAGGAAAGTGGTAAAGACGGAAACGTTCTGAACATCCCTTTGCCGCCCGAGAGTGGTGGCGACATCATGCGCAAGGCTTATGAACGGATCGCGTTTCCTGCACTGGAAGAGTTCAAGCCGGAGCTGATCCTGATTTCTGCCGGCTTTGATGCCCATCGCGACGATCCGCTCGCAAATCTGAACTGGGTGGAGGGTGATTTTGCGTGGGTCACCGAAAAGCTGTGCGATATTGCCGACCGGCATTGTGGGGGACGCATCGTCTCGACTTTGGAAGGCGGATATGATTTGCAGGCCTTGGCGTCATCGACCAAGGCGCATTTGGAAGTTCTACTGGCGAGGGGCGCATGAGCGACACAGATGTAAACGAGATGTCCTTTGAACAGGCGATGGCCGAGCTGGAAGGCGTGGTCGACCGCCTTGAACGCGGCGAGGTTCCGTTGGAGGAATCAATCAAGTTGTATGAGCGTGGCGCCGAGCTGAAAAAGCGCTGCGAGGCCAAGCTGTCAGAGGCCGAAGAAAAAGTTGCCGCGATTACGTTGGATGGCGGGCAAGCTACGGGAACCACCCCTGTCGAAGGCATGTAAGTGTTCGACGCCGCACTGAAAGACGCGCAGACCCGTGTGCAAGCTGCACTTGACGACGCTATGGCAGGCCTAGACGGCACCGTTGCTGACGCGATGCGCTACACCTGTCAGGGTGGCAAAAGGCTTCGTGCGTTTTTGGCAATTGAAAGCGGGCGCATGCACCACGTAGCGCCAGCGCAGGCTGACCGCGCGGCGGCGGCGATTGAGGCGGTGCATGCCTATTCTTTGGTGCATGACGACCTGCCCTGCATGGATGACGACGATCTGCGGCGCGGAAACCCAACCGTGCATATCAAGTGGGACGAGGCGACAGCGGTTTTGACCGGTGATGCGCTACAGACGCTGGCATTCGACATTCTCAGCGCGCCAGATACCGGGCATGCCGATGTGCGGGTTGCCCTGATTTCGACCCTTGCAAAGGCCGCCGGTGCCGACGGCATGGTGCTGGGCCAGGCCTTGGACATTGCGGCAGAAACCGCCGATGCCCCGCTGACATTGGACCAAATCACTCGGCTGCAAGCCGGTAAAACCGGCGCGTTGATTGAATGGCCTGCCTGTGCGGGGGCGTTGATGGCCAAGGCCGACCCCGCCCCCCTGCGCCAATATGCGCAGGCGCTTGGCCTTGCGTTTCAGATTGCGGACGACATTCTGGACATAGAGGGTGACGCCGCGAAAGCGGGGAAGCGCCTGCAAAAAGACACCGCAGCCGGGAAGGCGACATTCGTGTCGTTGCTTGGTATGGATGAGGCCAAAGCCCGCGCAAAGGCGTTGGTGGCTGAGGCCGAAGACGCCTTGGCGGTTTATGGCGGCGCGGCTGACAACTTGAAGGCCGCCGCCCGCTTCGTTATCTCGCGCGAAAGCTGACGCGCGGAAAGGCCGGAAGATGAGTGACAGACCACATACCCCGACGCTGGACCGCGTGAATGTCCCGGCTGACATGAAGGCACTCACTGACGCCGAGTTAACCAAACTTGCGCATGAGCTTAGGGCTGAAACTATCTCTGCCGTGTCTGAGACTGGCGGCCATCTGGGCGCGGGGCTTGGCGTCGTTGAAATGACCGTCGCGTTGCATGCCGTTTTTGATACGCCAAAGGACCGGCTGATTTGGGACGTGTCGCATCAATGCTACCCCCACAAAATTCTGACCGGTCGCCGCGACCGCATCCGCACGTTGCGGATGAAGGATGGGTTGTCAGGTTTCACCAAACGCAGCGAAAGTCCGTTTGATCCGTTCGGGGCGGCGCATAGCTCGACCTCTATTTCGGCGGCGTTGGGCATGGCTGTCGCGCGGGATCTGGGCGGTGCGCCGGAACATGGCATCGGCGACTGCATCGCGGTGATTGGCGACGGTTCCATGAGCGCGGGCATGGCTTACGAGGCGATGAACAACGCGGGTCATTTGGGAAAGCGGCTGATCGTCATATTGAATGACAACGAGATGAGCATCGCCCCGCCTGTTGGGGCAATGTCGACCTACCTGTCGCGGCTTTACGCGGGCGCGCCGTTTCAAGAATTCAAAGCGGCCGCCAAGGGCGCCGTGTCCCTGCTGCCGCCGCCATTCCAGGAAGGCGCGCGTCGGGCCAAGGAGATGCTGAAGGGCATGACCGTGGGTGGCACGATGTTCGAGGAGCTCGGGTTTTCGTATGTCGGGCCCATCGACGGGCACGATATGGAGCAATTGCTTGCCGTCTTGCGCACTGTAAAGGACCGCGCCGACGGGCCGATCCTGATCCATACAATCACCAAGAAAGGCAAAGGCTACGGCCCGGCTGAGGCGGCAATGGACAAGGGCCACGCGACGGCCAAATTCAACGTGGTCACCGGCAAGCAGCAAAAGGCGAAGTCGAACGCGCCCAGCTACACTTCGGTCTTTGCCAAAGGGCTTCTGAAAGAGGCAGAGCACTCCGACAAGATTGTTGCCGTTACCGCCGCGATGCCCGATGGCACCGGGCTGAGCCTGTTCAATGAACGCTACCCCTCGCGCTGCTTTGACGTGGGCATCGCCGAACAACACGCTGTGACCTTCTCTGCCGGTCTCGCGGCGGGCGGGATGAAGCCGTTCTGCGCGATTTATTCAACCTTCCTACAACGTGGCTATGACCAAGTGGTGCATGACGTGGCGCTGCAACGCCTGCCAGTGCGCTTCGCCATCGACCGCGCTGGATTGGTGGGGGCGGATGGGGCGACCCATGCGGGGTCTTTCGATATTGGCTTTATGTCCAACTTGCCCGGCATGGTGGTGATGGCCGCCGCTGACGAGGCGGAGCTGATGCATATGGTCGCCACGGCGGCGGCGCATGACGACGGCCCCATTGCGTTCCGCTTCCCGCGTGGCGAGGGCGTCGGCATCGAGCTGCCGGAACGTGGCGAGCCGATTGAAATCGGCAAAGGCCGCATGATCCAGGAAGGCAGCAAGGTTGCGATCCTGTCCTTCGGCACCCGCTTGCAAGAGGTGCAGGAGGCCGCCGAAACGCTGGCGGCCAAGGGCATCACGCCGACCATCGCGGATGCGCGGTTTGCCAAGCCCCTGGATCACGATTTGATCCTGCAGCTGGCACAAAACCACGAGGCGCTTATCACCATCGAGGAAGGCGCTGTTGGCGGTTTCGGAAGCCATGTGGCGCAATATCTGGCCGAAGAAGGCGTGTTCGACACTGGCCATAAATTCCGGTCCATGGTGCTGCCAGACACATTCATTGACCAAGCCAGCCCTGCAGATATGTACGCCTCCGCCGCCATGAACGCCCCGCAGATTGTGGCTAAAGTTCTGAACACGCTGGGCGTCGCCGATCTGGATGCGAAACGGGCCTGAACCTAACGTCACCGTTTACGGCGCTCGAATTAGGCCTAACCTTGGCTCAATGAACAGGGAGGGGGCTTCGGCATGGATCAATCGGCACCGGCAATGCGAACTATCCGTTGGGGCATATTTGCGCTGACGGCTGGGTTCTTTGTCTTCAAGCTGTTCACGGCCAATTGGGACTATGTCGGCGGGCATTTCCGGTTCCTCACCATTTGGGCTTTGACCTTTTCGGCCCTGTCGTCGTGGTTCATGTTGCGGCTGTCGATGGGTTGGGCAACTGCCAGACGGGAGGTTTTTGCCTCTGTCACCGTCGTGCTGAACCTCACTGTCGTGCTGATGTACTGGAAAATCTATTTCGAGGACCCCTCGCTGTTTTACGGCGCCGATGGGCAGCCCGGCCCTTGGTATGAGGAGTATTTCCTTCACGCGCTTGGCCCCGCTTTGCAGGTGTTCGATGCTTTGATTTTGCTGGGGGCTTTCACGCAAATGAAGCGCGTCGCGGCCTATGTCACTGCGTTGCCCATTGCTTACCTGATCTGGATCGAATTCATCATCAGCCCGCTTAATGACGGACCGGTCGGGTCGGTCACAACGGGGCTGCCATATTTGTTTCTCAACAATATGGATGTTGCCGGTCGCGCGATGTTTTACCTGACGACGACAATCACCATGCTGGTCCTGATGTTGGTCGCATGGGGTTTGGCGGCTGCAATCAGGAAGGTCCGGCGCGTTCCTGCAGCAGCCGTTCAATAGCCTCCAGCCGTTCCTTGATTTCGTCGCGGTAAGCGTCGGTTCTTTCGTTGTCCTCAAGGTGGTGGGCGTCCTGCATCGAGTTCACGATGAGACCAACCAACAGGTTTACCACCGCGAAGGTGGTCACCAGAATGAACGGCAGGAAGAACATCCACGCATAGGGGTAGACCTCCATCACGGGGCGGACGATGCCCATCGACCAGCTTTCCAACGTCATGATTTGGAACAGCGAGTAGCCGGAATTGCCCAGATCACCGAACCATTGCGGGAAGCTTTCCCCAAACAGCTTGGTGGCCATGACTGACCCTATGTAGAAGATCATCGCCATCAAGACGAAGACCGACCCCATGCCGGGCAGGGCCGTGATAAGCCCCTCGACCACGCGTCGCAGGGATGGTGCGACCGATACCACGCGCAACAGGCGCAGAACGCGCAAGGCGCGCAGCACCGACAGGCCGTTGGACCCGGGGATCCACGAAATCGCCACGATAATGAGGTCAAAGATGTTCCACCCGCTGCGGAAGAACTGGAAGCGGAAGGCGTAGAATTTCAGGACCAGTTCGGCGGTGAAGATGATGAGGCATAACTGGTCCAGAAACAGGATCAGCGGGCCAGCCACGTCCATCACCGGTTTGACCGTTTCCAGCCCCAGCAAGATCGCGTTGAACAAGATCACCGCGAGGATGGAATAGCGGAACCGGTTTCCGTCTAGGATGGTCTGGAGTTTTTCGCGGTCCACGGGTTGCTCGTTTGTTAGGGGTCTTACGCCATATGGGCGCGGGTGAACTGGGCTGCAAGCTCTACATGGGATGACCAGCGGAATTGGTCCACGGGTTGCACCCAATCCAGGCGATACCCGCCTTTAATTAACATTTCTGCATCACGCGCAAAAGTGGCCGGGTTGCACGACACCGCGGCGATGCGAGGCACGTCGGACTTGGCCAATTCGATACTTTGCGCTTCGGCCCCAGCACGTGGCGGGTCGATGATAACCGCTTCGGTCTTTTTCAGCTCTGATGCCAAGACGGGCCGTCGAAACAAGTCGCGGGTCTCGGCCTTGACGCGTTTCAATCCTGTCGCCTGCCGCCACCCTTGGTCCAGCGCGTCGATCAGGGCTTTCTCGCCCTCCAACGCCCAGACCTCGGCGGTCCTTGCGGCTGGCAAGGAAAAGGTGCCGCAGCCTGCGAACAGGTCCGCCACCTGTTTCGCGGGGCCAACGCTTTCGGTTACGCAGGACATCAATGTCTCCTGCCCATGCAGCGTCGCTTGCAAAAATGCGCCCGGCGGCGGTGTCACTTGCGCGGGACCAAATGTCTGGGCCGGAGGCACCCTTAACCCGATCACTTCCCCATCCCACGCGACGCGGGCAAACCGGTGTTGTTCGGTCAGCGCGGCAACCTCGCCTATCACGCGCGGGTCCAGCGGCTTGCAGTTGCGCATGTCCAGATCAAGGCCATCCTCGGACACGGTGACAACCAGTTCCAGCTCGGCTTTGCGGGAGGCGGCGATGATGGTGAACTGCTCCAACACGGGGATCGAGGCCATGATCGAGGGGTCCAGCAATTGGCAATCGGGTATCTCGACCAACACGTCTGAGGCGCGGCCATGGAACCCCACCATGGCGCCAGATTTGGTGCGCTTGCCGTGCAGTGTGGCGCGTCTGCGGCTTTGCGGGGGCGAAGTCAGGATGGGCCTCATCTCGGCCTCGATCCCACGCGCGGCCAACCCGTTGAGCACGATGCCGGTTTTCCACTCGGCCACAAATGCGTCAGACGCGTGCTGCATCGCGCAGCCGCCGCAGCTTTTGAAATGGCGGCAGGGCGCTTTCACGCGGTCCACTGACGGTGTCACCAGACGGGCGGTGCCGTCCACCAACTCTACCTCTTCGCCGGGCAAAGTGCGGGGGAAAGGGCCCTGGTCCTCCGCCATACCAAAGCCGGAGGATGTCATGCGGGTGATAGTCACTGTCATGGGGCTACTCGGCTGCTTCTGTGATGCCTATAAAGCCGCCGGACTGCCGTTGCCAATAGCGCGCGTAAAGCCCGTCACGTTTCAGCAACTCGGCATGGGTGCCCTGTTCAACGATCTTGCCGTCCTCCAGCACGACGATGCGGTCCATCCGCGCAATGGTGCTCAGCCGGTGGGCAATGGCGATGACGGTCTTGTCTTCCATCGCGACTTCCAAGGCGGCCTGGATCGAGGCCTCCACCTCGCTGTCCAATGCGCTTGTTGCTTCGTCCAAAATCAGGATCGGGGCGTTTTTCAACATGGCGCGCGCCAATGCAATGCGCTGCCGCTGCCCGCCGCTCAGTTTCACGCCCCTTTCGCCCAGATGCGCCTCATACCCTTTGCGGCCCCTATGGTCCTCCAGCGTCAGAATGAAGTCATGCGCCTCTGCCTTCCGCGCGGCGGCGATCATCTCCTCTTCGGTGGCGTCAGGTCGCCCATACAAAATGTTGTCTCGCGCGGAGCGGTTGAACATCGCCGTTTCCTGCGTGACCATGCCGATGGCCTGCCGCAAGCTGTCCTGCGTGACGGATGACACCGATTGGCCGTCAATCAGCAGCTGGCCTTTTTCCAAATCATACAACCGCAGCAGCAGCGCGACGAAGGTCGATTTGCCGGCCCCAGACGCGCCCACCAGCCCCAGCTTTTCGCCCGGCGCGATGGTGAGCTGTACGTCGTCAATCCCGCCAATCGTGCGCCCGTAGCGAAAGGTCACGTCGTCAAAATCAATCTGCCCATCGGTCACCACCAATGGTTTGGCGTCGTGTCGATCCACCAGCCCATGTGGTGGGGTCAGGGTGCGCATCCCGTCTTCGACCTCGCCGATATTGGCGTACATCCCCATCAGCGCGAAGCTGACCCACCCTGTCATCTGCGCGATGCGGATCGACACGGAGCCCGCCGCAGCGATGTCACCTGTCGTCGCTCCGCCGCCTTGCCACAGGAGCACTGTGCCGCCGATCAACAAGATCGGCAGAATGCCTGCGGTGGTCATCAATGCGAAGCGGAAACCGGTGGACAGCGCGCCAAATTCCAACGCGCGGTCGCGCAAGGTGGCCATCGCGCCCAAGGCACTTTCGTCCTCGTGGCGCGCATGCCCAAACAGTTTGACGGTTTTGATGTTGGTGATCGTGTCGACCACCTGCCCGGTCACCATGGTCCGCGCCCCCGCCCGCGCGGCAGAGCGTTTGCGGATGCGCGGCATAAACCAGCGGATCATGAAAATGTAGCCGGCCAACCAGACCAGCAGGACCAAAGCCATCCAGCCATTGATGGTGAATAGCAGCAGCACCGACCCGATGATCGAGGCCAGCGCGAAAAAAACCACGTTGATGGTTTCCGCCGTCACCTCGGTCAGGGCGCGGGCGGTCTGCATTTGCTTCTGCGCGATGCGGCCTGCGAAGTCATTGTCGAAATAGTCTACCGCGTGGCCCAGCGTCCATCGGTGCAAGCGGCTTTGGATCAGCGGGTAGACATTCGGCGGCACCACGATGCCGTTGAACGCGGCGCTTGCGCCAAACGTCAGCGGGCGCACCAGAAGGAAGAATCCGACGAACAGCACGACAAGCGGCCAGTTCATCGCGAAGAACTCCGCCGGCGCGGTCACTGTGGCGGCGTCAATGACCCAACCCAGAAGCAGCGCGGTCACGGCCTCCATCGTTCCCGCAATGGCAGAGAACAGCGCGGCGATCGCAAGCACCGGCCACGACCCCGCAAGGCACCATTTGCAAAAGGCAAATAGCGTGCGCGGCGGCGCGGTCTTGGCGGGGCTGAAGGGGTCAATCAGGTTGCCCAACCGCTCCAAAATCGGGTGTAGCCGTTCGGTGATGCGTTCAATCATTCCGCCGCCTCGGTGGTGTTCAGGAAGCCGCCCGATTGCCGCTGCCAGAACCCAGCATATAGCCCGCCTTGCGCCAAAAGCGCGTCATGTGTGCCGTTTTCGACAATTGTGCCGCCTTCAATCACGACGATGCGGTCCAACTGGGCGATGGTGCTCAATCGGTGGGCAATCGCGATCACGGTTTTGCCCTCCATCACGCCGTAAAGCGTGTCTTGGATGGCCGCTTCGACCTCGCTGTCCAACGCGCTTGTCGCTTCGTCCAGCACCAGGATCGGGGCGTTCTTCAAGATCACCCGCGCCAAGGTCACCCGCTGCCGCTGTCCACCTGACAATTTCACGCCGCGCTCACCCACCTGCGCGTCGTACCCCCTGCGCCCCTCGGGGTCGCTGAGGTCCAGGATGAACTCGTGTGCCTGCGCCCGCTTCGCGGCCTCGATCATCTGTTCTTCAGTCGCATCAGGCCGCCCGTACAAAATGTTGTCGCGCACAGACCGGTGCAGCAACGCGCTGTCTTGGCTGACCATGCCAATCGCGTGGCGCAGGCTGTCCTGCGTCACGTCACGGATGTTCTGCCCGTCGATCAGCACATCGCCTTGTTCGGCGTCGTAAAAACGCAATAGCAGTTTCACCAATGTCGATTTGCCCGAGCCGGACCGCCCGACAATCCCGACCTTCTCGCCCGAGGCAATGCTCAGCGTCAGATTATCCAGCCCGCCCACACCGCCGCCATAGGTATGGGACAACGCTTGCACGTCGATCTTGCCGTCGGTCAGCTTCAATGGCGTCGCGCCTTTCTTGTCCACCAGGGTGATCGGCTGCGCGATGGTTTCCATGCCCTCTGATACAACACCCAGCGAGCGGAAGAACGACGTCAGCGCCCACATGATCCATCCCGTCATGGCGTTCAACCGCAGCGTCAGCGCGGTTGCCGCGGCCACGACGCCAACGGATGCGGTGCCTTGGACCCACAACCAAATGGCCCATCCCACAACGCCCACGATCAGCAACCCGTTCAGGGTCATAAGCATCAGATCCATCTTGGTGAAGATGCGCATCTCGGCCGCAAAGGTGGTGCGGGCGTTTTCAATCGCCTCCTTCGCAAAGTCGATTTCGCTGTCGTGATGCGCAAACAATTTCACCGAATGGATGTTGGTATAGCTGTCCACCACGCGGCCCGTCACTTGGCTGCGCGCATCTGAAGATGCCTTCGATGCAGGCCCAACCCGTTTGATGGTCCATGCCATCAGCCATGCGTAAAGCGCCAGCCAAATCAGCAGGGGCAGCATCAAGCGTGGGTCGCCGCCCCACAGCAAAACCGCCGCCCCGACCAGATAGGCAATCGAAAAGGTGATGGCGTCGAACACCTGAAACACTGCCTCACCCGCTGCAGGAGGGGTCTGCATGATCCGGTTCGCGATGCGCCCTGCAAAGTCGTTCTCGAACCAACCCACCGATTGCCGCAACACATGTTTATGCGCCCGCCAGCGGAATAGCGTGCCGTAATTGGGCAGGATGGCGTTGTTCAAAATGCCAACGTCGAACGCCTGAATAATGGGCCGTAGGAACACGATGAACATGGCAACCGCAAACACCTCCCAGCCGTAATCAGCCAGGAAGGTTGTGGGCTCCGCTTCGCCCAACACATCGACGATGCGGCCCATGTAGTAAATCAGCCAGACCTCAACAGCGGCCACGATGACGGACATGATGGCGGCGATCCAGAAAAGCCGTTTGAAAGGCACGGAATAGGCTTTGATGAACGGCCATATCTTGGTCGGCGGGACGTCGACTTCGTCATACGCCTCGTAGGGATCGACCAGATTTTCGAAGTATTTGAACATTAGAACGCCTCATCGCAGCCGTTCCGTATATCGGGTTTAGGACAGGATTACCATCACCGCTGATGCGGCAAGCGCGATTGCCATGGTGGTCGTAAAGATCCGCCACGCTTGGGGGGTGGTCAAAAGGTAGGTTAGCAGCGATCCCGCATAGGTCCAAAACAGGCAAACAAAAAGGTTTAGACCCGAAAACGCGGTGGCCAGCCTGATGGCCTCGCCAGTGGGGGACAGCCCTGCGCTATATCCCGCCGATGCGGCAAGCGCCACGGCCCAGACTTTGGGGTTCACCCACTGAAACAGCACGGCTTCAACAAAGGTGAACGGGCGGTCCTTCGCTTGCGCCTGCGGGCCGGAGCGGGAGATGAACAGCTTATACGCCATCCACAAAATCCATCCCACCGCGACCAGTTTCAAGGCAAAGGCCAGCGTCGGCTGCGCCAACAGCAACGCGCCAATGCCGAACCCCGTCAGGCCAGAGGTTACTCCCACGCCTGCGGCGACGCCCAGCACATGTGGCAAAGTCGGCTTGAACCCAAATCGCGCGCCCGACGCTGTCAGCAAGATGACATTCGGCCCCGGCGAGAACAGCCCCGCGAAGACGAACAGATATAGCGGGTCGATGGTCACTGGGCTAGCAGGTCTTCGCGGGTCATCGCGAAGTCAGATGCAATCCACTTGGCCTGCAATTCCTTGATCCGGGCGCCCAAAGCTGCCCCCTCATAGGCCGGCATCAGGTCGCCCGCGTTCAGCGGAAAGGTTGCGCCCGCGGCTTTGGCAATCTGGTTTTCCAAATCTGGTGCAGGGGGGTGCTGCATGGCAACGGCCATCACCAAGGCGACGTTTCGGGCATGATCTGCCCCGTGATGGAAAGCCATCTCCGCAATCGGGCGCTGCGCGGCCAAATCCGCACGGGCCAGCTGCAAATGGGCTGCGTCAGTTTTTGACAGCCGCCAATTGTCCTTCAGGTCCTTGCCGCCCAAAGCCAAAGCGCGTCGCAGCCAGTCTGGCGCGATACCGTCCTCAAAATAAACCAGCGGGGCCAGAAGCCCAGCGTCTGCGCCGGGCATCACCCGCGCCAAAATCCCTGATTGCCCCATTGACGCGACTGCGGGTGCGGGGTCAGGCGCGGCCAGTAGCTTGCGCATCTCCGCCCCGATGCGTTCGCGCGAGAGCGCGTCTAAACCGTCGGCGCCCTCGGCACATGCAGCCAATCCGTCTGCATTAATGCCGCCGTCAGGGTCGCCATACCACGCAGTGAATCTGAAAAACCGCAGGATGCGCAGGTGATCCTCTGCAATGCGCTGATGGGCGTCGCCAATGAACCGGACCCGTCGTTCTGCAATGTCGGCAAGCCCGTCAACGGTGTCGATGACCACGCCATCCGCCCCCACGTAAAGCGCATTCATGGTAAAGTCGCGCCGCTTGGCATCCTCTTCCAGGGAGTTGGAATAGGCCACGGTTGCATGCCGCCCGTCTGTGTCGATGTCGGTCCGAAAGGTTGTGATCTCGAAAGGGGTGCCGCCTGATATGACCGTGACGGTGCCATGATCTATGCCAGTGGGGATGACCCGCAAATCGGCCTCTTCGCATAAGGCTTGCACGACTTCGGGGGGCGCATTTGTGGCCATGTCAATATCAGCTACCGGAGCATCCAGCAGCGCGTTTCTAACGCACCCACCTACGCAAAACAGCTGGTGGCCGGCCCTGTCAAAAAGTCCAAACAGGGCCTGCGTTTCGTCGCTGTCCAGCCAAGCGCCGGTCACTTTGGTCATATCGCCACCCGTTCCGCCAAGGCCCGCAGCATGCGCGCGGTCGCTCCCCAGATGTAATATGGCCCGTAAGGCACCGCGTAATAGCGGCGTTTGGTGCCGCGCCACATCCGGCCTTCGATGACGTAGTTTTCGGGCGTCAAAACATGTGCCAGCGGGGCCTCGAACACCTCCGCCACCTCACCGGCTTCGGCAACCGTGTCAAACGGGCGCAGCAACCGGCCAACATGTGGCGTGACGTTAAAGCCTGTGACAGTTTCATGCGGTGGCAGGGTTCCCAACATGTCGACATGCTCGGATGGTAGGCCAATCTCTTCGCGGGCCTCGCGCAACGCTGCGGCCTCAAGGCTGGCATCGGTTGGGTCTTTCTTGCCGCCCGGAAACGCGATTTGGCCGGGGTGGTGTTTCAAGCCCGATGCGCGTTTGGTCAGGGTGACGCTTGGCGCATCACCAAGGTCGTTAATCAGAATCAAAACTGCCGCGTCGCGCAGCTTGCGCCCCTCAGGCAGGACCACATCGGCGTTCAGATCAAAATCGGAAGAGGCCACGCCGGGTTTGCCCAGCGCGGCCTCAACGCGTTTTGTCAGATCACTTGAGCGGGTCATCCGCGCCTTCCGCTTCAAACCCCAGCGTTGCCGGGTCCAGCACGTAGTGGGACCCGCAGAACTGGCAATCCGCCGTCAATGTGCCCTCATCGGTGGTCATATGTGCGATGTCCTTGGCCGAATAGATCGACATGGACTGCCGCACCTTGTCCTCCGAACAGGTGCATCCGAACCGGATCGGCTGCGGGTCGTAGACCAGCGGTGCTTCCTCGTGAAACAGGCGTGTCAGCAGGTCTGTCGGGGCCACGGATGGGCCGATCAGCTCAAGTTCTTCGACCGTGTCCAGCAGGATATTGGCGCGGTTCCAGTTTTCACCTTCCTCGCCCTCCAACAGGTCGCCGCTTTCCAGCAGCCCCTTTTCACCGGTTGCACCATCCTTGGCCATCAAGGGCGAAGCCTTTGGCATATGTTGCAACATCACGCCGCCCGCCCGCCAAGACGCGTCTTGGCCGGGTTCCTGCGACCGCCCATAGGTCAGCGAGAACCGCGTCGGCAGCTGCTCGGACTGCGCGAAATAGGTGCCAGCGCAGGTCGCAAGACTGCCGCCCGCAAGCGGGGTGATCCCTTGGTAAGGCTGCATGTCGTCGCCTTGGTCGATCAGGATCGCAAAGAAGCCTTTGCCGATCTGGTCAAAATGCGGGGCATTCGGGCCCAGTTCCTGATCGTCGTAGCTGGCATAGGCGCGGATACGCGCGGGCTGCCCGTCCTCGGTCGGCCCGTAGTAATCCGTCGCGATCAGCCGCAATGGCCCGTCGCCACGAATTTGCAGCGACAGTTTCCAGCGCAGGTCGATTGTTTGCCCGATCAACGCGGTCAGCAACGCAGCTTCGGCCACGGCGGCCTCCACGGCCGGTGGGTAATTGTGCTGCGACAGCACCTGATCCAACACTCCGTCCAGCCGCGCCACGCGGCCACGGATGTCGGAATTGTCCAGTTGGAATGGCAGGACCGTGTCGTCCCACGCGATTTTTTGTCCAAGTGTCATGGGGATACCCTTTGCGCCTTTGGTTGGCATACCGCGTCTATATAGGGGGGGCAATCCTGTGACCAAGGGGGTGGCTGTGCGCTGGGGGCATCGCCGCTGCCCGAAATTCGCATGGCATCACCTGCGGAGCGGTGCCAAACTGGCGCGACAGGGCATGCGTCAACGGGGCCGTTCGAAGATGATAAGAAGATATGGCGAGACCATACAGCGCGACCGGCGCTACAAAGCGCGCCCGGGCGCTTACGCGATCTTATGGGCAGGGGGCTATGTCTTGACGACCTTTCAGGCGCAGCCTCACCCTGAATTTCAGCTGCCCGGCGGAGGCATTGATCCCAAAGAAAGCCCTGTGCGCGCGCTGCATCGCGAGGTCATAGAAGAAACGGGCTGGACCATTTCGACCCCCCGTCGGCTTGGGGCTTTTCGCAGATTCGTCTACATGCCAGATTACGGTTTCTGGGCGGAGAAGATTTGCCACGTCTATCTGGCGCGTCCCTGTTTTCGTAAGTCTGCGCCAACCGAACAGCACCACACCGCGATTTGGCTTCCGCCTGAAGATGCTGTGAGCAAGATCGCAAACCCTGGTGACAACGCCTTCTTACGGGCCGTTTTTCGCCTTTAGGGTGGGTGACGCCCGCGCCGGGCCATCAAATTCGAACACAAGCGCGGACACGTCGTCGCCAAACTCGTTGCCGTCGCAGAACGTCTTCAGTTCGTCGGTAACCTGTTCCAGCAGCTGCCGACCCCGGGACGTTTGCGATCGTAAGATACGGTGCAGCCCGTCGTCGTCCAAAGCAACGCCGTCGGGGTTTTCCGCCTCTGTCAGGCCGTCCGAATAAAGAAGCAGTTGGTCTCCCTGTGCCAGTCGAAGCGCAAAGCTGGAGAAGGTCGCGCCGGGCAAAAGGCCAATTGGCATGCCGCCTTCCCCGACCATTTCGATCGAGCCGTTATTGCGAATGATGGTCGGATGGGGGTGGCCCGCCTGACAACACGACACCTGCCCGGTCTCCAGGTTGGCAATCGCCAAAGCCATCGTGAAGTAATGGTCGGTTTCCATTTCGCGCAGCAGTGTTTCATTCAGAAGCCGCGCGGTGTCAGCGGGGTTGCGGGCGGCGTATCCCCCGTGGCCGTCATCAATCAGCGCGATGTTTTGCGTCGGTGAAAGCCCGCTGAGGTACCCGGCCAGCCGCGCGGTCATCAAGGCGGACGCAACGCCATGTCCGGACACATCAAGGGAATATAGCCCGACCACGGTGTCGCTGACCCGAAACTGGCCAACAAGATCTCCGCCCACCTGACCGCTGGGTTCAAGCAACAAGGCCGCACGTCCGTTGCCGTATTCAATGCTGGTCTCGCGCACCAAAGACTGCTGCAATCCACGCGCGTCCTTCAGGTCGCTTTGCAGGTTGTCATAAAGGGATTTGATGGTCGTAAACGCCTCGTTCACGACCCGGTTTTTCTGCATCAATTGGGCATGCATTTCGACGATCCGCTCGCCCGCGCGTAGCCGGGCCTTTAGTTCGCCGAACACGAAGGGTTTGGTCAAAAAATCATCCGCCCCGGAATTCAACCCTTCGGCCACTTCACGGCTTTCTGCCTTGCTGGTTAACAAAATGAAGTATCCGTAGCCCTGCCGCGCCATTTGCCGGAAGGCGTGGCAAAATTCCGGGCCATTCATGCCCGGCATCATCCAGTCGCTTATCACCATCGTGACGTCATGCTGCTGGCACAGCTTCAACCCGTCTTGCGCCGATTCGGCCTCAAGCACGTCATAGCCCCATTTCGTAAGCGCTTTCCGCAGCATGATCCGTTGCATGGCGCTGTCGTCAACAACCAGCACCAGATGGGGTGCATCAGGGTTGGTAACGCCTTCGTCGTCCCACAAATCGGGTTGTTCGGGCAGTTGGGGCAAAGAGAGCAAAGTTGAGACGGTCATGACGCCTTCTGCCAGCCGCTCTCTTAAGATTGTGTGAATGATAAAATGCCTAGGAAATTTAAGTGGCTGGCAGGGAATTCTTAAGGGTCGTGTGGGTAGGTGCTTCCAAATAAAGCTGGTGTGAAGATGATAGATTGGTCCCGGATTGACGAATTGCGCAGCGATTTCGGCGAAGAAGATTTTGGCGAAATCGTTGGTATGTTCCTGACTGAGGTGCAGGGCAAACTTGACGAAATGTCAAAGGATCCAACGTCGTGTCAGGCAGATGACTTTCACTTTTTGAAAGGCAGCGCGGCCAACCTTGGGTTTCGGAAACTGCAGGCAGCTTGCGCGGCCGCAGAACAGGACCAATCCGCCACCAGCGTCGCAGAGATCAACACGCTTTTTCAGCGCTCCAAGCAGACCTTTTTGGACCAGATCAATGACAAGACACGTGTCGCGTGACGCAAAGGGTTAAATCAGAAATTCCGACAAAACGGGGTCATTGGTGATGTCACGATGATTGAACCCTGCCGCCGTCATCTTGGCGAAAAGGCTGTCAAACGTGCTGGCGTCCTTGGTTTCGATGCCAATCAGCACGGTCCCGAAATTCCGCGCTGATTTCTTGAGATATTCAAACCGGGCAATGTCATCGTCAGGCGTCAGCAAATCCAGAAACTCGCGCAGCGCGCCGGGGCGCTGTGGCATGCGGAGGATGAAATACTTTTTGCGACCCGCAAACCTCATGGCGCGTTCTTTGACTTCGGGCAGCCGTTCGAAATCAAAATTCCCGCCTGACGTCACGCAGACGACCGATTTGCCTTTCAAGACGGGCCTGAGTTCTTCCAATGCGTCAAGGACCAGCGCGCCGGCAGGTTCCAGCACGATGCCTTCGATGTTGAGCAATTCCAGAATGGTCGTGCAGATACGATCCTCGGGGGCGGACAGGACGTGGGCAGGGTCAACATCGGCCAATTCCGCAAATGTATGCGCGCCGATGCGGGCGACGGCGGCGCCGTCTACAAACGTGTCGATGTTGGGCAAGGTGACGGGCGCGCCCTCGGCCAAAGCGGCGGCAAGGCTTGCGCCGCCCTCGGGTTCAACATAGCGAAACGCCGTGTCAGGTGCCGCGATTTTCATGAATTTGGTCATCCCCGACGACAAGCCGCCGCCGCCGACAGGCAACACAACAAGATCTGGCGCTTGCTGCAACACGTCCAGCACTTCCACCGCCACAGAGGCTTGGCCTTCGATCACATCCACATCGTCGAACGGCGCCAAAAAATGTGCTCCGGTGTCAGCGCAGTGTGATTGCGCGGCGGCAAGGGTTTGGTCGAAATAGTCGCCGGTGAGGCGAATTTTGACATTGTCGCCGCCAAAGGTGCGCGTCTTGTCGATCTTTTGTTGCGGCGTGGTGATCGGCATGAACACCTCGCCATGGACATCGAAACTTCGGCACATATAGGCGAACCCCTGCGCGTGGTTGCCGGCGCTTGCGCAAACGAAGTTCTTTTGGTCCGGGTTGGCCGCGCGCTGCTTGCGCATCGCGTTGAAGGCTCCGCGAATTTTGTAGGACCGCACCGGCGACAGGTCCTCGCGTTTTAGCCAGATGTCAGCCTCAAATTTGTCGGACAGGTAGTCGTTGCGTTGCAAAGGCGTTGGCTCAAACACCGTCCGCATTTCGGCGGTCGCGCGGCGGGCGGCGGTCTGGAAATCAGTCATGGCGGCCCGTTCTGGTTGATGCGGTCAGTTGCCCGCAATAAGGCCTGCAACACGGGCAGAGGTCAATCATCCGGTTGCGTCCCATCGGCGAAGGCGGTATCGCCCGCAAAACAAGCCTCTTACGGAGTTTTCCCATGTCCGCGCCCAAAAAAGTTGTCCTCGCGTATTCTGGTGGCCTTGATACGTCGATCATCCTGAAATGGTTGCAGACCGAATACGGGTGCGAAGTGGTGACCTTCACCGCCGATCTGGGGCAGGGCGAAGAGCTGGAGCCTGCGCGCAAGAAGGCAGAACTGCTGGGGATCAAACCGGAAAACATCTTCATCGAAGACGTGCGCGAGGAATTTGTGCGCGACTTCGTCTTCCCGATGTTCCGCGCCAACGCGGTCTATGAGGGGCTGTACCTGCTGGGCACGTCCATTGCGCGGCCTTTGATTTCCAAGCGTTTGGTCGAGATTGCCGAGGCCACGGGTGCCGATGCGGTGGCGCATGGCGCGACCGGCAAGGGCAACGATCAGGTGCGGTTTGAGCTGTCAGCATATGCGTTGAACCCCGACATCAAAGTGATTGCGCCTTGGCGGGAGTGGGATTTGTCGTCGCGGACGAAATTGTTGGAATTTGCTGAACTGAACCAAATTCCGATTGCGACCGATAAGCGAGGGGAGGCTCCGTTCTCGGTGGATGCGAACCTGTTGCACACCTCCTCGGAGGGCAAGGTTCTGGAAGACCCGGCCGAGATGGCGCCGGACTACGTCTACCAGCGGACGGTGCATCCCGAGGATGCGCCCGACAAGCCAGAATTCGTCGAGATCGGGTTCGAGAAAGGCGACGCCGTCAGCATCAATGGCGAGGCGATGAGCCCAGCGACGATCCTGACCAAGCTCAACGAGCTGGGTGGCAAGCATGGCTGCGGGCGGCTTGATCTGGTCGAGGGGCGCTTCGTGGGCATGAAGTCGCGCGGCGTTTACGAGACCCCGGGGGGAACCTTGTTGTTGGAAGCGCATCGCGGGATTGAATCGATCACGCTGGATCGCGGTGCGGCGCATCTGAAAGACGAGCTGATGCCGCGCTACGCTGAGCTGATCTATAACGGGTTCTGGTACTCGCCGGAGCGTGAAATGTTGCAGGCGGCTATTGATGCCTCGCAAACGCATGTCACGGGGACGGTGACTTTGAAGCTGTATAAGGGCTCGGCGCGGACGGTTGCACGGGCGTCCGAGCATTCGCTGTATTCCGAAGCGCATGTGACGTTTGAGGAAGATGCGGGCGCTTATGACCAGACAGATGCGGCTGGATTTATCCAGCTGAATGCGCTGCGTCTGAAGCTGCTGGCGGCGCGGAACAAGCGGGTCAAATGACAGGGGGTTCCCCGCGGGGAACCATCTAAATACCTGATTTAATTGTATTTAACCTAGTGTTAACCAGCTTTTAGACGCTGCGTTCTTAGGATTGCGTAGGCTGGCAGCGCGTCTTCGCACAGTTCTGCCAGCGGGCCTGACAGGTCGGGCAAGGGGCCTTCGGCCCCGGCAAACCCGGTGCTGGCATGGACCGCGTTATACCAGTGCTGCGCCCAAACCCCGTCGGCCTCTACCCCACCTGCGGGCCAGCTGAGCATCGCCGGGTCAAAGTCCAAATCCAGCGCGGCGCATAGCGCCCGCAACATGCCCTCGGGGTTGTCGCGAATGTCGGCGCTGTCGATCACCACGCCGCCAAATTCTTCAAACAGATTGATCTGCTGCTCTACGCCAATGTCTTCCAAAGTGACGTCCTCGTGCTTGGCGTGGTAGCTGGCCAACACGCGGGCGGGGTGACGGATCAGGAAGACATGGCGGCAATCCTCGGCCCATCCCATTGGCGTGCCCTCCAGGATATGCTGGCACATGTGCTTTTGGTAAACATGCGGCGCGCCATCCGCTTCACAGGCGGCCGCCGCGCGGTCCCAGTTGCTTTCATGGGCGGCGATGATCTGGTCCGCCATCGGATGCGGCAGCCCGGTTTCGCGCAGGAAGGCGGCGTAGAACGGCTCGTCCATCACGTCGAAATCGGCGCGGTTTGCGAAGCTGTACATCATCGCGGTAGACAAGTTGCGCGGGCCGGACCAACAGGCGATTTTCATGATGTGTCTTTCATATGTATTTCATGTGTATTGCATGTGTATTTGAAGCCTCAAAAGAGGGATTCACAAATCCGAGACGGGCGGGTAGATTCCCCAAAAAGCTATTAACACATAAAGGGACAGTACAATGAGTGACCTGAGTTCTGGTGGAACCGAGCAATTTGAGTTTCGCGGAAAGGCCGGCGAGTGGTTCGGCATCTGGATCGTTAACCTTCTGCTGAGCATCATAACCATCGGCATCTATTCGGCCTGGGCCAAGGTGCGCACCAAAAAGTATTTCTACAACCACACCTTCGTGCAAGGCCGCAATTTTGACTACCACGCCACCGGCGGGCAGATCCTGATTGGGCGGCTGATCTTTATTGGCGGCTACATCGCGTTCTCGCTGATTATTTCGCTGGTGCCGTTCCTTGGCATCATTCTGGTGCTGGGCCTGCTGGTGCTGATCCCGTGGCTGATTGTGAAATCCATGCAGTTCAACGCGCGGGTTTCCAGCTTTTCGAACGTGCGGTTCAACTTTGTAGGCAAGACGGGCCGCGCCTTTGTGGTGTTCGTGCTGATGCCGGTTGCCGCCTACATCGTGATCGCAGCCCTTTTGGGCGGCGGCGGCATGCTGGCCTTTGCCAATGGCAGCATCGCGCTGGGCGCCATTCTGGGCATTGCGGGTCTGGTGGTGATGTTCATCGCCTTCCCGATTGTCGACAAAGCGATCAAGCAATACGTGGTGAACAACTACCGTTTGGGCAACGCCGAATTCCTGCTGGACGTGAGCCTGACACCTTTCATCAAAGCCTTCGGCTTTGCGTTTGGCTGGATCATTCTGATTTTGGCCATTACTGGCATCACAATGGGTGGCAGCGTCATGGGCGCGTTCGAGGCGCTTGAGGCCATGGAAAATGGTGCTCCGCCTGATGCGGGTGCGATTGGACTGCTCGGCCTTTTGTATGTGATGTTCTTTGTGGCCTTCCTGCCGGCGGGCTTCATCTACCAAGCGCTGATCCGCAACACGATGTACAACAACACCACGTTGACAGGCGGGCACAGCTTCCGGTCCACCGTGGGCCCGGCCAAGCTGCTGTGGATTGCGCTGTCAAACGCCATTGTTGTGGCCTTCACCATTGGCCTGATGCTGCCATGGGCGCATGTGCGGATGCACAAATATCTGGCCTCGCAAACCTTCCTGATCCCCGGCGGGTCGCTGGATGACTTCATCGGCAAGCAGGTCGAGGACGGCATGTCGGTGGCGGACGCCTATACTGACCTTGAGGGCGTAGACTTTGGGGTGCCGCTGTAAGTGGCCGACGCCGACCCGTATCAACGCTTGGGCCTGTCCGTTAACGGATGGGCCTTTGCGGCTGGAAGCTCTGCGCGGCAGACCGCCCGCCTGCTGACCCGCGGCCCCGTTCAGGGCGAAGGGGCCGGGCCGGACGACGTGATCGTCGACGTTGTCGACGCGGGTGGGATGGTCATCACCTCCGCACCTTTGAGCACCATCAAAGTGGACCCGCCGATCGGGTCGGCCGCCCGCAAGCTGCATTTCCCCGACCGCGCGCTGTTTGAAAGCGAGGACCGCACGGGCATCGCCGCGCTGACGGGCGAGACCTACGGCGAAAAGCTGAACCGGTACGAGGCCCTGCACCCCCGGCTGATCGGCTTTGTGGTGGCCGCCGTGATCGGCTGTTTCATCATCTGGAAATACGGGCTGGACCTGCTTGTGGCCGGCGCGATTGCCCTGACCCCGCCGATTGTGGTGGAGCAGCTGGACCGGGGGACCTTGCAGACCATTGATTTCGCCATGAGCGCCGAGCCGACGACCTTGACCGAAGACGAGCAGGCCCGGATCACCGCCATCTTCGCCAACCTGCTGGCCGAGCTGCCCGCAGATGACGTGAACGACGCCAACTTCAACTTGCTGTTTCGCAGCATGGAAAAGGTTGGCCCCAACGCCTTTGCCTTGCCGGGTGGCACCGTCATCATGACCGACCAATTCGCGAAGCGGTTCCCGCAAGACGACGTGCTGGCGGGCGTCCTTGGCCATGAGATCGGTCATGTGGTCGAAAAACATGGGCTGACGCAGACATACCGCTCGCTGGGTCTGTATTTCATCATCGGCTTTTTGGCGGGCGACACCGGGCCGTTCATCGAGGACATCTTGCTGGAAGGCAATTTGCTGTTGTCGCTGAGCTTTTCGCGCAAGCACGAGGCGGAGGCCGACAAATTTGGGGTCTCCCTGACGCGGGACGCAGGGTACAACCCCGCAGGCCTGAAGCTGTTTTTCCTGGAGATGTCCAAGAAGGGCGCGGAGCCGGTTGAATGGCTGTCGACCCACCCCAACAGCACCGAACGGGTCAAACAGATCGACGAATATGTGGACGCGCTTGAGTAATCACCGATTGGTGACCTCACGGGGACGTTTATTGAGCTGACGCGCGCAGGGGTAGACGTTTGCACCGAACCCAATCAGGAGTGTTTCATGCTGAAGTCCGTTATCCTTGCCGCCGCCTTGTCCCTCACCGGCGCGGCTGCCTATGCCGAAACCAAGACCATCACCGTGGCGGGTGGCTGCTTTTGGTGCGTGGAATCGGACTTTGAAAGCGTGGCGGGCGTGAAAGGCGCGGTGTCAGGATTTGCGGGCGGCAAAACCGCCAACCCGACCTACAAGCAAGTGACCAACGGTGGCACCGGCCATTACGAGGCGGTGCAGATCACCTATGACAACAACCGACTGCCGCTGGGCACCTTGTTCGACATGTTCTTCCGGTCCGTCGACCCGACCGACGCGGGCGGGCAGTTCTGCGACCGGGGCAGCAGCTACCGCACCGCTATCTTTGTGAGCAACGGCACCGAGCAGAAGGCCGCCGAGGCCGCCAAGGCCCGAGCCGAACAGGCGCTGGGGCAGAAGATCGTGACGCCCATTCTGCGCGCTGGGCCGTTTTACGCGGCGGGCGCAGAGCATCAGGATTACGCCAAAAGCAATGACAAGGTCCTGACCCGCTTTGGTCTGATTAGCAAATCACGCGCCTACAAGAAGTACCGCAGCGCCTGTGGCCGCGACCAGCGGGTCAAGCAGCTTTGGGGCAGCGCCGCGCCGTTCGCGTCCTAAAGGAAATAGGACGCGTTGTTGCGCAGGATGATCTCGATTGCGTAGACGCCAAGCAGCGCCACGAGCGGGCTTAGATCCATCCCACCCATGTTTGGAATGAAGCGGCGGATCGGGCCGTAGATCGGCTCTAGCAGCCTTTGCAGCCCGAACCAGATCTGCGCCACGATAGGTTGGCGCAGGTTCAGCACGTTGAAACTGATAAGCCAGCTCATGATGAAATGGATGAAGATAACGGTGCGCACCACGCCCAGGATCAGCAACAGGATTTGAAAAAGGGACGTCATGGGGCGGCTCCGGATTGATGTTTGCAGATAGGTAGTGTCGCCTTAGCCAATGCGCAAGGTGGGTGTGACGCAGGGTTTAGGTTGACCTTGGGCGACTGCGGATCAAGTCAGACACATGTACCCATTTATCCGCCTTATCAAAGAATTCGTGAAATTCCGCAACGCCCCCGATCTGGGGCTGACGGACACGCATGTGTCGACCCATATCTGCTGGCCATGGGATATCGACCTGTGGATGGAGCTCAACAATGGGCGCACCCTGACGCTATACGACCTGTCGCGGCTGCCGCTTGCCAAACGCGCGGGGCTGATAACGGCGTTGAAGGACAACCGTTGGGGGCTGACGATGGCGGGGGCCTCGGTGCGGTACCGCCGCCGGGTGCGGATGTTTCAGAACGTGGAAATCCGGTCGCGCGCCGTGTGCTGGGACGACAAGTTCCTGTACCTTGAGCAATCGATGTGGAGCAAGGGGGAGGCGACCTCCCATATCCTGTACCGATCCGCCGTGACGGACAAAAACGGCATCGTTGACCCGTCGCGGGTTGTGGAGGCCGTGGCCCCGGGCGCTGTTTCGCCCGAAATTCCCGACTGGATTGCGGCATGGATTGACGCCGAAGCGCAACGGCCTTGGCCGCCATTTTGAGGCTGCCGCTTACGTAAGCGACACAAAATAAAGTAAGTTTTACCTTGCCTCACCCGAGCGCAGGGTGATTAATCCACGCCATAGTCTGGGGGACAACCAAAGTATGGCGGATATTCCGTTAAAGAAGCGCGTGCGCGGTTGGATGATGTTTGACTGGGCCAGCCAGCCCTACAACACGCTGCTGCTGACTTTTGTTTTTGGTCCGTATTTTGCCGCCGTACTTGCCGGCCAGTTGATGGATGGCGGGCTGGCAGAAGGTGCGGCGAAGGCGCAGGCGCAATCAACATGGGGCTGGGCGCTGACGGTTTCGGGTCTCGCGATTGCCATTTTGGCCCCGATCCTTGGGGCGGTGGCCGACAGTTCGGGGCGTCGGCTTCCGTTTATCTGGTTCTTCTCCCTGCTCTACGTCGTCGGCGCGGGCGGGCTGTGGTTGGCCGCCCCTGACGCGTTCAACGTACCGCTTATATTGGCGCTGTTCATCGTCGGCCTGATCGGCATGGAATTCGCCACAATTTTTACCAATGCTATGCTGCCCGACCTTGGGCCACGCGAAGAAATCGGCAAATTGTCAGGCACAGGCTGGGCCGTTGGGTATTGCGGCGGGTTGGTCGCGTTGATCCTGACCCTGTGCTTGCTTGCCGAAAACGAGGCGGGCAAGACGCTTATCGGTATTGCGCCTGTCCTTGGACTTGACCCCGAAGCGCGGGAAGGCACGCGGTCGGTCGGCCCGTTCTCGGCGCTTTGGTACATCGTTTTCATGGTCCCGTTCTTTTTGTGGGTGCGCGAACCCGGCCCGCATCGGGCCATGCCGCCGCGTGTCGTCGGGCAGGCGCTCGCTGACCTGAAGCGGACCATCTCGAAACTTCCAAAGAGCCCAAGCCTGACCGCCTATTTGGCGTCCTCGATGTTGTACCGTGACGCGCTGAATGGAATGTACACCTTTGGTGGGGTCTATGCCGTTTTGGTGCTGGATTGGACCGTGGTGGACGTTGGTGTCTTTGGCATTCTGGCGGTGATCGCCGGGGCGATTTCCGCATTTCTGGGCGGTCGCGCCGACAGCCGGTTCGGACCGAAACCCGTGATTGTGTGCTGCATCGTCGCCCTTATGCTTGCGGCCATCGGGATCGTATCTATTGCGCAAGACGCCATTTTTGGGATGCCGGTCTCGACGGATGCGGTGCTTGGTCCGTTCTCGCTTTCTGATTTGGCGTTCTACTTCTGCGGCTGCATCGTCGGTGCGGCGGGAGGCACGTTGCAGGCCGCATCACGTACCATGCTGGTACGCCAAGCCAACCCTGAACGCATGACCGAAGCGTTCGGGCTGTATGCGCTGGCGGGCAAAGCGACCTCTTTTCTTGCGCCGCTGCTGATTGCGGTTGTGACAACTGTTTCAGAAAGCCAGCGGATTGGCGTCACGCCTGTCATCGGGCTCTTTCTTTTGGGACTCATCCTGTTACTCTGGGTGAAACCTGAAGGAGAGGATGAAGAGGTATGGGCTTCCGCCACATAATCGCCGGGCTTTCCGCTGTTGTTTTGATGAGCTGTGGCGGGTCGGACCGCGCCGCGGCACCGGCCGCACCGCAAGTGCGTCAGGATTTGGGTGCGCAGGGGCAAATTATCGCCAAGACGTTGTTTGGGGCAAAGCGCAGCGGGTCTGCGCAAGCGCCAGCGGCCTATGGGTCCTATGCCAATGGCTGCGCCGCCGGGCTGGTGCAACTGCCGGAAACGGGGCCGACATGGCAGGCAATGCGGCTGTCGCGGAACCGCAACTGGGGCCATCCCGAAACCGTGGATTTCATCAAGAAGCTCAGCCGCACGGCGACGCAGCAGGGGTGGGCCGGCTTGTATGTGGGCGATCTGAGCCAGCCGCGTGGTGGGCCAATGCTGACGGGCCATCGCAGCCATCAGATTGGGCTGGACGCGGACATCTGGATGAACCCCGCCACGTCGATGAGCCTAAGCGCGAACCAGCGAGAGAATATCTCGGCGATTTCGATGCGGCGGTCGAACGGCGCGTTTGTGAATTCCAAATGGACCCGCGGGCATCATGAGGTGTTGAAGGCAGCCGCCTCTGATCCGCGTGTCGCGCGTATTTTTGTGTTCCCCGGTGCTAAGGTGCAGATGTGCAAGGACGCCAAGGGCGACCGCAGCTGGCTGCGCAAAATCCGCCCCTGGTGGGGGCATCACTACCATTTCCATGTGCGGCTGGCCTGCCCGAAGGGCGCGGCTGGATGCGTGAACCAAAACCCGCCGCCAGCGGGCGACGGATGCGCGGATGCGCAGCAATGGGTGGACAACATTTTGAACCCGCCGCCGCCCAAACCACGTGACCCCAACGCGCCACCCCCCAAGAAACGCCGCGAGCTGCGGCTAGCGGATTTGCCAAACCAATGCTTTGGAGTGCTTCAATCAAACTAGGCCTTCTGGCTTTGATCTGCTTGAGCTGGGCCGGCGTCGCGTCGGCCCAGACGCTTGAGCTTGTCGGCAGCCGAACCTGGAAAGAGCGTGTTGACGGCTTTGGCGGGTTTTCGTCCATCGAGGTGTCCGGCAATGGCAGCAGTTTTCTGGTGACCTCGGATAAGGGGTTGTTTGGGGAGGGCGTGTTCGTGCGCTCCGGCGGGCGGATCGTGGGGATTGATAACGCGCGTTTCCGCACGATTCTGGGCACCGAGGGCGAGCCGCTGGTCAGCTACCGCACCGACGCCGAAGGGTTGGCGGTGCTGAATGCGCGCGACATTTACGTGTCCTTCGAGGGTCAGCATGTCATCCGCAAGTTCGGCGCTTTGGATGGCCCGTCTGAAGTGTTGAAGATGCCCCCGTCATTTCGCCGGTTGCAGGCCAATTCGTCGCTTGAGGCTTTGGCCGTTGATGAGGATGGGGTGCTTTACACCATCCCCGAGCGGTCGGGGCGGCTGGACCGTCCTTTCCCAGTGTGGCGCAACAAGGGTGGGCGTTGGGACAGCCGGTTGAGCATACCGCGCCGCGACGGGTTTCTGGTGGTCGGAGCCGATTTTGGGCCGGACGGGCGGCTGTACATTCTGGAGCGCAGCTTCAACGGGGTCAGCGCCTTTGCTACGCGGGTGCGCAGCTTTGTGGTTGGCGGTGGGCAGTTGCAGGACGAAAAGGTGCTGTTGACCACGACGTCCGGCACGCATGACAATCTGGAGGGCATTTCCGTCTGGAAAAATGACGCGGGAAACATCCGCGTCACCATGATTTCCGACGACAATTTCCGGTTCTTCCAGAAAACCGAATTTGTGGAATACCGACTGATCCCGTAGCGGCGGCTACCGCCCGGGCAGGCTGTCGCGGGCCGGGTTCTTACCCCAGTTGTCAATTGCATCCATGGCCTGCTGGCCGGTTTCAACAAATTGGAACAACTCAAGGTCTTCGGCTGCGATGGTGCCCGCGTCGGCCAGGGCCTCCCAATTGATGATGGAGCGCCAGAATTCCTCGCCAAACAACAAGAACGGCACGCGTTGCATGCGGCCCGTTTGGATCAGGGTCAGGGCCTCAAACGTCTCGTCCAAGGTGCCGAAGCCGCCGGGGAAGACGGCAATCGCTTTGGCGCGCATCAGGAAGTGCATCTTGCGGATGGCAAAATAGTGGAAGTTGAAGCACAGCTCGGGCGTTACGTATTCGTTGGGCGCCTGTTCGTGCGGCAACACGATGTTGAGCCCGATGGACCGCCCGCCCGCGTCGATGGCACCGCGGTTGCCGGCCTCCATCACGCCGGGGCCGCCGCCGGTGACGATGACGTCGTCATGCCCGTCAGAGCGTTCGGTCATGAGCTTAGCGAAGACGCGGGCTTCTTCGTAATATTTCGACAAATTCGCCAGCGTTTCGGTCCGGGCGGTGTCTTTCTTGGCGGGCTCGGGGATGCGCGCGCCGCCGAACAGGACGATGGTGGAGCGGATGTCCTCCTCGTCCATCAACATCTCGGGTTTCAGCAGCTCCAGCTGCAAGCGGACGGGGCGCAATTCGTCACGACACAGAAAATCCTTGTCCGCAAAGGCCAGCGCATAGGCGGGGGAGCGGGTTTGCGGCGTGTCGGGCACGGTTTGCGCGGCCTCAATATCCTGGCGCGAATAGCGGAACGGGTGCTTGCGGTTGTCGTCTTTCATCGTAGCCCTCTTGATTGCCTTTGGCGTTCCGTTAGGTCTATAGGCTGCACAACGCTGACGCCACACACGATTAGAGGAAGCCAAAATGTCCAACGCCCAACTTGAGACCGCAATCGAGGCCGCATGGGATGCGCGCGACACCATCACGCCCGCGACCACAGGTGAAACCCGCGAGGCGATTGAAGACACGTTGAACGCGTTGGACGGTGGCAGCTTGCGGGTGGCCGAAAAACAGGATGATGGCAGCTGGCATGTGAACCAATGGGCCAAAAAGGCCGTGCTGCTGGGCTTCCGCATCAAAGATATGGAAACCCAAGACGGCGGGCCCCAGGCCGGCGGCTGGTGGGACAAGGTCGACAGCAAGTTCAAAGGCTGGGGCGACAACCAATGGAAAGCAGCGGGCTTCCGCGCGGTTCCGAACTGCGTTGTCCGCAAATCTGCTTATATCGCCCCCAACGTTGTGCTGATGCCATCCTTTGTGAACCTTGGCGCATATGTCGACGAAGGCACCATGGTTGACACATGGGCCACCGTTGGCAGCTGCGCGCAGATCGGCAAGAACGTGCATTTGTCCGGCGGCGTTGGCATCGGCGGCGTGTTGGAACCCATGCAGGCTGGCCCGACCATCATCGAGGACAATTGCTTTATCGGCGCGCGGTCGGAGGTCGTTGAAGGCTGCATCGTGCGCGAAGGGTCCGTATTGGGCATGGGCGTGTTTATCGGCCAGTCGACCAAGATCGTGGACCGCGAAACCGGCGAAGTGATGTACGGCGAAGTGCCGCCCTATTCGGTCGTTGTCGCGGGGTCCATGCCGTCCAAGAACGGCGTGAACCTGTATTGCGCAGTGATTGTGAAGCGGGTGGACGAACGCACCCGGTCCAAGACCGGCATCAACGAATTGCTGCGCGACTAAGCGCTAGTTGGACGCCCCGAACCATTTTCTGCGAAGGTCGCTGTAACGGCCATCTTCGCGGATACGCAGCAAGGCGCGGTTGATCGGCTCGACTAGATCGCTGCCGGTTGGCAGGGCCATGCCGTAGTTTTCGGGTTTGAAGACCCGCTGCACCATGCGGGCTTTGCCCGCGCCGCGCGTGGTTGCGTAGTAAGACAGGATCGGGCCGTCGAAGAAGACCGCGTCGAGGGTTTCATCCTCGAAAGCGGTGACGACTTCGGACAGGCCGGCGAAGGTGACGTGCTGTATGTCGCGCTGTTCAAGGAAGCTGGCGGCGGTAGACCCTTCGATGGTGCCGACCCTGCGCCCATCCAGATCGCTGAGCGAGCTGACATTGCTTTGCAATGCGTCAACGGTCATGGCGGCGGTGATTTTGGCCACGAAGACCGACACCAGAAACAAGCTGGCGACCACCATTATCACCGACAGCACCCTGCCGGGGCGTGACATGGGCATGCGCTCCTCGAACCCGCCATTGACCACCAGATTGAGCGCCCACCAGAAGGCGGGGAAGGGCGCGTCTTTCAGGTCGCGGTCAAAATAGGCCTGCTTGTGGCGCTCGAACGTCCACATCAACATGCCGCCGCCAAACAGCATCGCGATGGCGATCAGAATTGCGATGCCGATGTCCCACGTCAGCAACGCGCCCATAACGCTGGTCGTGCCGCTGTCCATGGGCAGCATGATCTGCAACCCGCTATCAAAGATCGGTTGGGTGAAGTCCATGATGGCTTCGCGTTCTGCAGTGATAGAGATGTTGGCGATTGCGCCGTCGACGCTGCCTTCCTCTACCTGCTTCAGCATTTCCGCAAAACTGTCGGCGTTGCGGAAATTGGTGCCTCTGCCGAGCTCCTCCGCGACCAGATTCCACAGGTCGATGGAAAACCCAGTGTACCCGCCATCCTGCATCATTGAGAACGGTTCGCGGTCCACGGTGGTGATAATGAAGGGCTTATCCTGCCCGGATGCCATAACTGGCGTGAGCATCAATATGATGCACAGTAATACGCGTTGCATAGGTGGATACGTCCCCCGAAGTCCCAGCGGCAACGTTAGCCAATTGGGGGCGGTGCCTCAATAGGCTTGACAGTAACTTGCCCTAAAGGCACTCGGGCGATGCGTTCAGCGGAAGGAGGCCGGGATGGCCAAATCTGAGAAAAAGCACCATGTTTACACCTTGCTGGTGGAGGTTGGCCGCAAGGATGGCGACGACTTGCCTGACGGCGCATCGGGGGCCGCGATGGTGTGCTATTCCAGCGGCGTGGACGAGGCCGAGGCGGTGCGCGAATGCGTGGCGTTGATGAAACAGGCCGGTTTGGCACCGCTTGATGTGACGGGGTACGGCAGTTTGGAAGAACGGCTGGCGGAGGGACATGACATCCCTGACGAAGAACGCACGCTTATGCAGCGCGCGCTGGATGAAAATTCCATCGTCGTGGCGCAAAGCACCACGCTATTTGAAGAGAAGGATGGCGGGAAAGCCTAGTTCTGATAGCCAGACTTATGTTCGCCTGCGAAGCAGCGGGCTTCTTCATGTGATAGCACTTTGCCGATCGACTTGCCCGATTTGGGCATGCTTTCGACCGCGCAGTTTCCGACTTTCAGCGCCGCGACGGTTTCCAGCTGGATTTGATACATGTGCGTGTTGGGCGGCATTTCCCAATGTTGCGCCCTGCGCCCATCTTTCAACGCCCATGTTGGCACCAACACGGTTTCTTCGCCAAACAGGTATTCGGCGGCGTCAGATGTCACGGCAATGCGGTGATCCGCGCCGACGATCAAATCCTGATCCAGTCCGAAATAGGGCGCGCGGATGCAGATTGCGGTTTTGGTGGCGGCGGTTTTCAGGATGTGTTTGATCGCAACCGGATTGCCGGCCGCATCGACGACCAAATCCCCGGCTGCAAGTTCATGAACCGCGACCTGCCCTTTTGGTGTCGCAAGACGTGTCGTTCCCAACACGCCCGTTTGCGCGCGCGCCACAGGAGCAACATTTACATTGGCGATGCCAGCAACGAGATCACCACCGATGGTGTCGCGCCCGTTGATTTCCAACAGCAGTTCAGTCTCGGCCTGCGCCTTGCCCAAGAACCCCAGCTGGCCATTTGCCTGTATCGTGATCGTCTTCATAACTCTTTATCCCACACAAACCGAAATTTAGTTTTCGTTGGGAGATTGCTACGAGCCAATCCGTTCGAATTGGTGAACGGGGTCAGTCTTTTTAGTGAAAATTTTAGGACAGTTCTGTCTAATTTGTGTTTGAAATCAGGCGGCATTGGCCTGCCTCATCAAAACCTGAGCTTCGAACGCCTTCAAAGACGGGCGCGCGGCTGCCCCGTAGCCCAGACCGGTAGATGGGTCCAGCTCTGGGAACAACGAGCAAATTTCGTCGACGGTGTCTTGCTCGAATCCATCCATGGTTTGCGGGCCCGGCAGGAAGCTTTCGGTCAGCAGGCCTTCGGAATAGACGACCTGATGCTCGTCAAACAGAATGTGGATATAGGTCACATCCACCCCCGCCACGCTGCGGCGCACGGTCATATCGTTTACCAGATCTTTTGCCGCGACCAGAACCTCGTCTTGACCAAAGAGCAACTCGGCGCTGAGGTCGCGGATCATGACCCGGTGTTGGGGGGACACGGCCAGCGCCCTATGCGTGCCAAATGTGTTGGGCGCGATATATATGGGCGCCATCGCCCCCTCTGCGCGCACGGAACGCTGGCCGATCCAGCGGATGGGCTGCATGCCGCTGTCATAGGTTTGCACCAAGTCACCGGGCTGCAACATATCAACGGGGCGTTCGCCGCGATCCGTCAGGATCATCGTGCCTGACACAAAGCAGGGAATGGTGTTGATCGTAACAAACGCAACGTCGCTGACGCCGTCATCATTCTCGGCGGTATAGGTGAAGTTCACCGCCTCGATGTCGCTGTCATTGACGACACTGAACGTGCCGTCCGCGTTCAAGGTGATTTCTTGTCCCGTGGACAATGTGACGGTGTCGCCGGCCACCACCTCGATGCCATTGATATGGGTGATGGTCAGCGTGCCGCCGCTGGATTCGGTGTCGTTTGCCAGGACGTTGACCGTCGGGGTGCCGTTTTGGACAATGTTGAAGCTGTCGTCGGACAGCAGCACTTCGTTCTGGATGGACCCGCCCGCGATCAGAAGGTTGGAATCGTAGTTGCTGTCGCCCACATCGGCGATGCCGATGCGAATGGTGTTCACCACGCCCGGGGTCACGTTGATGGTCAGCGTCAAAGTGACGGTGAAGCCGTCCATTTCCGTGTTGAAGTCGTCATTGCCGTTGTCCACGAACAGGTTTTGGTTGCTACCGGCGTTGATGTTGGCGATGTTGCTGTCGCCGGTGCCAACCGCCAGTTCCACGAAGTTGCCATTCACCCAGACGCCGACCATGTCGTTGTAAATCGAGCTTACGAATTCGGGGTACTCCTCGGAGGAGTAGGTGAATTGGATCGTGTAGGTGTCGGTGTCTGGGATGAAGTCTACGGTCAGGATGCTGGCGTCGAACGTGTCAACGCCGGGCCCTGCTGCGGCCTCGAAGTCAGGGTCGTTGTTCACCCCGGCGGTATTGGTGGAGGTCTGCGTGCTTTGGTTGGACGATCCGGTAGAGTTGGTGAAGGAGGTGGCGTTGCCGGTGGACAAGATCACCCCGGTGTCGCCCGGTGTTGCCCCCGGCGCCAACGCATCCCCGTTGGAATAGATCGCCGACGACGTGCCGGACCCCGAGTAGGTGGCGCCAACTACCGTTGCGCCATTGCCAAAAATTTCATTGGCCATCTGCACCGCAGTGGCGTTGGTGTTATAGGTCAGCTCTGCAGCTGCAACCATGACTGCCTCCGTTTCCCGGAGGGCAGGCGAGCGGACTCGCGGGGGTGACCCCCTGAAAATTATGGAAACTCTTTAACCGCTCGTGACAGCACTTTGCGCGCTGCGTACCCCGCCTCGGGTTTATTAATTGAGCCTAGTTAGGCGGCTAAGGCCTTCCAAAGAAAGACTTTCTTAACGTAATGTTAACAAAGTAGGCAAAATTGCGTCTTTTTTGCCGCAAGCAGCGCGGCTTGGCGGTGCGTCAGTACCGTGCCAAAATGGGCGCACACGAAATATGGTGTTTGGAGCAAAACATGCCACATGACGTCGACCCGGTCGATTTGACGGCCAAACTGGTGCGCTGCGCCTCGGTCACCCCGGACGAGGGCGGCGCGTTGGGCGTTTTGAGCGCGGTCTTGGAGGACGCAGGGTTCGAATGCACGCGCGTGGACCGGGGGCTTGTCAGCAATCTTTACGCCCGTTGGGGCCGCAAAGGCGCCAACCGCAGCTTCGGGTTCAACGGGCACACGGATGTGGTGCCGGTCGGGGACGTGGATGCGTGGACGGTTGATCCTTTTGGAGCGGACATCAAAGGGGGTTGGTTGTATGGGCGCGGGGCCACTGACATGAAGTCAGGCGTGGCGGCCTTTGCCGCAGCGGCTGTGGATTTTGTGCGCGACACGCCGCCGGATGGGGCTGTAATTCTGGCCATCACCGGGGATGAGGAAGGCCCTGCGGTAGACGGCACCCTGGCCTTGCTGGACTGGATGAAGGCCGAGGGCGAGGCGATGACGGCCTGCCTGGTCGGGGAGCCGACCTGCCCCAGCGAGATGGGTGAGATGATGAAGATTGGGCGGCGCGGGTCCATGACGGCGTATTTCACCGTGAAGGGCGTGCAGGGGCACGCGGCCTACCCGCATCGCGCGCTGAACCCGGTGCCGGTGATGGCGCGGCTGGTGGACCGGCTTGATCGCCATGAGATGGACGCGGGGACGGACCATTTCGACGCGTCAACCTTGGCTGTGGTGACGATTGACACCGGCAACCCTGCGAACAACGTCATCCCGGCGGACTGCAAGGCAACGGTGAATATCCGGTTCAACGACGCCCATAGCTCGGGGTCTGTGTCGGCATGGTTGCAAGAAGTGGCCGACGGGTTGGCGGCGGAAAGCGGGGCGACCATTTCGATGGAGGTGAAGGTGTCGGGGGAAAGCTTTTTGACCCCTCCGGGCGCATTGTCGGCGCTGGTGTCGGCGGCGGTGGAGGCGGAGACGGGGGTCGTGCCGGAGATGTCGACATCAGGCGGAACCTCGGACGCGCGGTTTGTGAAGGACCACTGCCCGGTGGTCGAATTTGGGCTGGTGGGCAAAACGATGCATCAGGTGGATGAGCGGGTGGCGGTGCAGCAGATCCATCAGCTGAAGGCCGTTTATGGCCGCATTCTGCGGGACTATTTTGCGTAACACATTGATCGTGATGGTGAAGGAGCCGCATCCGGGCCGCGTGAAAACGCGGCTGGGGGCTGGCATCGGTATGGTGCGGGCGGCGTGGTGGTACCGCCATCAGGTGGCGCGGCTGTTGCGGGCGGTCGAGGACCCCCGTTGGGAGCTTGTTTTGGCGGTGGCCCCGGATGCGGAGGGGCTGGGGAGCCGCGTCTGGCCTGCGCATCTGCGCCGCGTGGCGCAGGGTTGTGGCGATCTGGGCTGTCGGATGGGGCGGTTGCTGCGCGGGTCTGGGCGGGTGTGCATCATCGGATCAGACATTCCCGACGTGACTGCGGCGCGGGTCGCAAGCGCCTTCAAGGCGCTTGGCCGCGCCGATGCAGTGTTTGGGCCCTGTGATGACGGGGGGTATTGGCTGGTTGGTATGACGCGGGTGCCTGTGCGTGCCTTCTGGGGCGTGCGATGGTCGACGGAACATGCTTTGGCGGATACGGAGCGCAGCTTGGGCGACTTACGAATTGCGCATGTGGATATGCTGCGGGACGTGGATACGGTTGCGGACCTTTGAGGGTGCGGGATTTGGATATTTTTGAACATGGGAAGTGTGTTGCGTGGCGCGTCATGTTAGGCGTCGGCTCATGAAAAAAATGCCCACGCGCGACGATATCCTTGGCTGGATTAGCGACAACCCGACGAAAACCTCGAAACGTGACATTGCGCGGGCCTTTGGCATCAAAGGGCAGGCGCGGATTGATTTGAAGCGGATCCTGAAAGAGCTGGAAGCGGAAGGGGCTCTGTCCAAGCGCAAGAAGACCTATCGGGAGAAGGACGGCTTGCCGCCCGTCACTGTGTGTCGCGTGCGTGGGGCGGATGCGGATGGCGATTTGTTCATGGAGCCTGCGCAATGGGAAGGCGACGGGCCTGCGCCGTCGATCTTGTTCATTGAGAAAAAGGGTGACCCGGCTTTGGCCGAGGGCGACCGTGCGCTGTGCCGGTTGGCCAAGGTGTCTGGTGAGGATCACGCCTATGAGGCGCGGCTGATCCGGCGCATCGGGTCGGGGCCGGATAAGGTTTTGGGGCTGTTTAAGGCCTCGTCTGAGGGCGGGCGGATCACGCCGATTGACAAGGGCTCGGACCGCGAGTGGCGTGTACATGCAGGCGACACGCACGGGGCTTTGGACGGCGAGCTGGTGGAAGCGGAACAGTCGGGGCCACGGTCGCGCATGGGGTTGCCTCAGGCGCGGATTGTGGGGCGGTTAGGCGATCCGTCGGCGGCGCGTGCCGTGTCTTTGATCGCCATTCATCAACATCAGATACCGGATGAGTTTCCTGTTGATGTGATCGCGGAGGCCGAGGCGGCTGAGCCCGTGGGTTTGGACAAGCGCGAGGATTTGCGGGACTTGCCGTTGGTGACGATTGATCCATCTGACGCGCGCGACCATGACGACGCGTGTTACGCGCATAGCGATGACGACCCAAAGAACAAGGGCGGTCACGTGGTTTGGGTCGCGATTGCGGATGTGGTGCATTACGTGCGGCCCGGGTCCAAGTTGGATGTTGAGGCGCGCAAACGGGGGAATTCGACCTACTTCCCCGACCGCGTGGTGCCGATGTTGCCGGAGGCGTTGTCCGGCGATCTGTGCTCGCTGCATGAAGGGGTTGAGCGGGCCTGCATTGCGGTGCGGATGGTGCTGGATCGTGACGGGAACAAGCTGTCGCATCGGTTTGTGCGCGGGTTGATGAACTCGCCCGCCGCGCTGAATTACGAGGAGGTGCAGGCAGGCCAGGACGGGCGGGCGAATGAGAAGGTCGCGCCCCTGATGGAGCCGGTGATCGCGCCCTTGTACCGCGCGTATGAGGCGTTGAAATCGGCGCGGGAGCGGCGGCAGCCGTTGGAGCTGGACCTGCCGGAGCGCAAGATCATCTTGGACGATGACGGCAAGGTGACCAGCGTGGCGTATCGGGATCGGCTGGACGCCCATAAGCTGATCGAAGAATTCATGGTGCTGGCCAATGTGGCCGCCGCCGAGACGTTGCAGGACAAGAAGATGCCGCTGCTGTACCGCGTGCATGAGGAGCCTGCGCCCGAGAAGCTGGACGCGCTGCGCGAATTGGCGGCGGGGTCCGGGTTCAATCTGGCCAAGGGGCAGGTGTTGCAGACGCGGCATCTGAACCGCTTGTTGGCGCAAGCGGAGGGGACGGAGCATGCGGAGTTGATGAACATCTCGGCGCTGCGGTCGATGACGCAGGCCTATTACGCGCCGGAGAATTTTGGGCATTTCGGGTTGGCGCTGCGCAATTACGCGCATTTCACGTCGCCCATTCGGCGCTACGCGGATTTGATTGTGCATCGGGCCTTGGTGGCTGGGCATAAGTGGGGCCCAGACGGGTTGGACGCCGGCGCGATTGAGGGGCTGAAAGAGACGGGCGAGCATATTTCGACGACGGAGCGGCGCTCGGCGGTGGCGGAGCGGGATACGACAGACCGGTATCTGGCCTCCTATTTGGCGGACCGCGTGGGGACCGAGGTGGAGGGCCGCGTGTCGGGCGTTGTCAGCTTTGGGCTGTTTGTGAAGCTGGACGGCACGGGCGCGGACGGGTTGGTGCCTGTGAAGACCATTGGCCGCGAGTATTTTGTGCATGACCGCGACGCGCAGACGTTGCGGGGCGAGAAGACAGGCCTTGTGTTGGGCCTTGGCCAGCGTGTGCTGGTGCGGCTGGCGGATGCGACGCCGATGACGGGCGGGCTGACGCTGGAGTTGCTGGAGGTCGAGGGGCGCAAGATGCCGCAATCCCCCGGCGGGTCAAAGTCTTATGGCGGCGGGCGGCGCAAGCTGGTGAAGCACCGATCCAAGGGATCGAAGCTGCGCAAGAAGGCGGCGCGGCGCAAGTAGGCTTTCGGGCGGCCTCGAATCCGGATAGATTGTTTCCAAAGTGAGAACGGACACAATCCGGGCGGTGAGCAGATGTTGAGATTTCTTCTAAGTGGTTTGGCCTGTCTTGCGGGTCCTGTGATGGCGCAGGACTGGACGCAGCGCCCTGTGCCAAGGCCTGTGATCGAGTTGGCCTCTGCCAGTACTTCGGGGGTGTCTTTCCTGTCATCACAGGTGCCGGGTGTAGCGCAGTCGGTGCGGCCCGTTATTCGGGGAGCGGTGACGGCCCCGGCGGTGATTTTGGCCTCAAACGACGGGTTGTCTGCGTGGGTTGGCGGGTTTCGGGGCCGTGCTTTGTCCAAGGGCATATCAAGTGCGACCTTTGATCGGGCCTTCAAGGGCGTGCGCTATGACCCGGAGGTCATCAAGCGCGACCGCAACCAATCGGAATTCACCAAGACCTTGTGGGATTATCTGGACTCGGCGGCGAGTGATACGCGGATTGCCAATGGCAAGACGGCGTTGCGCAAACAAGGCGCAGTGCTGGACCGGATTGAGGCGCGCTTTGGCGTTGATAAGCACGTGGTGGCTGCTGTTTGGGGGCTGGAAAGTGCCTATGGCACGTTCCGAGGGTCCAAGGATTTGATTGGCTCGCTGGCGACGCTGGCCTATGACGCGCGGCGTGGGGCGTTTTTTGAGCAACAGCTGGTGGCGGCGCTGCAGATCATTGAGGCGGGGGATGTGGCCCCGCGGTCGATGACAGGGTCATGGGCGGGCGCGATGGGGCATACGCAGTTTATTCCGACCTCGTATCTGGATTACGCGGTCGACTTCACGGGTGATGGGAAACGGGACATCTGGTCGGATGACCCGACGGATGCGCTGGCCTCGACCGCGAATTATCTGGCCAAGTTTGGCTGGGTGACGGGTCAGCCCTGGGGCGTCGAGGTGCGGGTGCCGGATGGGTTTGATTATACATTGGCCAATCGCGAGGTGCTGAAATCACCCGCCGATTGGGGGGCTTTGGGCGTGAAGGACATGAACGGGCGGAACGTGCCGAACCATGGGCCCGCGTCCGTGCTGCTGCCCGCGGGGGCCGAAGGGGCCGCGTTCATGATCTTCAAGAACTTCGAGGTGATCGAGCGGTACAACACGGCGGATGCCTATGTGATCGGCGTGGGGCATTTGTCGGACCGGCTGCGGGGCGGGCCTGCGATCAAGGCGAGCTGGCCGCGCGGGGACCGGGCGCTGAGTTTTGACGAGCGGATTGAAATGCAGACGCTGCTGACGGCCAAGGGGTTTGATACGCGCAAGATTGACGGCAAAATCGGGCCACTGACGATCAACGCGGTGCGGGCCTATCAGAAGTCGCAGGGGCTGGTGCAGGACGGGTATGCCTCGTTGCGGATATTGCAGCGGTTGCGTTGATCTTATTGTGCGCCTGCGACGCGCATTTTTCTGGGAGACATTGGCGGGCGCATTGCTCTTTCGAGGAGTGTGGCCCCGCCTGAACGTCGTTTGAGTATTTTTGCCAAAACGAAGCAGTGATGCCGCAGTGCGGTGTAAGGGCTGGCCTTTGTGGGGCGTATCGGTTAGGTGCGCGCAACACTTCCATTCAAGGCTGAGACTCATGGACCTTCGCAATATTGCGATCATCGCACACGTTGACCACGGCAAGACCACGCTGGTGGATGAATTGCTGAAACAGTCGGGCTCGTTCCGGGAAAATCAGGCCGTCGCCGAGCGGGCGATGGATTCGAATGATCTGGAGCGTGAGCGGGGCATCACCATTTTGGCGAAGGCCACTTCGGTTGAGTGGAAAGGCATCCGTATCAACATTGTGGACACGCCCGGCCACGCCGATTTCGGCGGCGAGGTAGAGCGCATCTTGTCGATGGTGGACGGGGTTGTGTTGCTGGTGGACGCCGCTGAAGGGCCGATGCCGCAGACGAAATTTGTGACCTCTAAGGCACTGGCTTTGGGGCTGCGCCCGATTGTGGTGCTGAACAAGGTTGATAAAGGCGACGCGGAGCCGGACCGGGCCTTGGATGAGTGTTTTGATCTGTTTGCCAACCTTGGCGCGGATGATGACCAGCTGGATTTCCCGGCGATGTATGCGTCAGGCCGGTCGGGCTGGGCTGATATGGAGCTGGACGGGCCACGCAAGGATCTGACCGCGTTGCTGGATCTGGTTGTGGATCACGTGCCTGCGCCCGCGCAGATGCAAGCGCGGGACGAGCCGTTTCGGATGTTGGCGACGACGCTGGGGTCGGACCCGTTTATCGGCCGGTTGCTGACGGGTCGCGTTGAAAGCGGGACGTTGAAGGCGGGTGAGACCGTCAAGGCATTGTCGCGCGACGGGACCAAGATTGAGCAGTTTCGCTGCACCAAGATCATGGCCTCGCGCGGTTTGAACTTTGAGGCGATTGATGTGGCTGAGTCCGGGGACATCGTGTCCTTGGCGGGCATGTCGAAGGCGACCGTTGCTGACACAATCTGTGCCGTTGATGTGGAGGACGCGATCCCGGCGCAGCCGATTGACCCGCCGACCATCACGGTGACCTTCGGGATCAATGACAGCCCGCTGGCGGGTAAGGATGGCAAGAAGGTGCAGTCTCGTGTCATTCGTGACCGGCTGATGAAGGAAGCGGAATCCAACGTCGCAATCAAGATCACCGACACGCCGGGTGGCGACGCGTTTGAAGTGGCTGGCCGTGGCGAATTGCAGATGGGCGTGTTGATCGAGAACATGCGCCGTGAGGGGTTTGAGCTGTCGATTTCCCGCCCGCAAGTGCTGTTCCAAGAGATTGACGGCGTGCGGCATGAGCCGATTGAAGAGGTCACCATTGATGTGGATGACGAGTATTCCGGCTCGGTGATCGAGAAGATCACGGGCGTGCGCAAGGGCGAGATGACGGAGATGAAGCCTGCGGGCGCTGGCAAGACGCGGATCATTGCGCATGTGCCGTCGCGGGGGCTTATTGGCTATCACGGCGAGTTTCTGACTGACACGCGCGGGACCGGGGTTTTGAACCGGGTGTTCCATGAATGGGCGCCGCATAAGGGTGACATTCCGGGGCGTCGGGCGGGCGTGCTGATTTCGATGGAGAACGGGGTGTCGGTGGCGTATGCGATCTTCAACCTTGAGGACCGCGGCAAGTTTTTCATCGGCAGCCAGGAGAACGTGTATCAGGGCATGATTATCGGCGAGCATAGCCGGGAGAATGACCTTGAGGTGAACCCGTTGAAGGGCAAGAAATTGACCAACGTCCGGGCCTCGGGGACGGATGAGGCGGTGCGGCTGACGACGCCGGTTCGGATGTCTTTGGAGGAAGCCATCGCCTACATTGATAATGATGAGCTGGTGGAGGTGACGCCGAATGCTATCCGCCTCAGAAAGCGGCATCTGGACCCGCATGAGCGGAAGCGGGCGTCGCGGTCTGCGTAAGCGACGCATGCGTCGGAAGTTGTAAGTAACTGTTATTGAAGCGGTTTAGGATTTTTCTTTACCACTCATTAACCTGAGAATTTAGGGCGCGCTTGCCACGGTGAGCGCGTCTTTTTCTTTGATAATGCCCGGCTGGATCACCTCGGCGTACCAGCCGCCATGGCCGCGCATGGCGTTGTAGCCCCCTGCACCGATTACTTTCTCCATGCGCGAACAGGGCGCGCAGGGTTTGGTCAGTTTCAGCTGCGCCGCGCCGATTTGCAGGACATCGTGGCGTAGCGCCGTCAGGTTGATGCCGGAGATGACGATGTTGCGGCGGAGCATGTCTGGCGTGACGGTTTGACCCGTCAGCGCCGCGATCACCGGCAAATGTTCGGCCTGAATAAGCGTGACCGCGCGGGGGCCGCCGGAGGTGTAGTGGTCGCCAGTGAGGCCCTTGGCTGTGACCTCGACCTCGGTGACGATGTTGATGGGCGCGAGGCGGGCGGGGCGCAGGCCGATCCAGTCCACCACGCCGGGGCGGGGGTGGGAGCGCATGAGGGTGCGGAGGTCTGACATATCGTCTTCCTTGTGTCGCCGGGCCTTTGGCCCGTCGATCCGCTGGAGGGGCGCTGCCCCTCCAGACGGGTCTGATTTTTTTGGCCCGGCATATCTTTATCAAAAAGAAGCGCGTATTGCGTTGGGTTCGAGGCGGGGCCAGTTGAGCCTAACAGGACTGCCAGAGATATTGCATTAGAACATGGATGCGATCATCTCGCAGGACACGACTGTCTGTTCTCGCGCTTGCATGATGATCTAAGCACCATCTCAGCTTTCAGCGAAAGAACATCGCCTATGAGACGTGTTGATGTGACATTGTCTTGTGAAGAAACGAAATCAGTCGGAAGACCGTTAGGGTGACTAGAAAACAAGACATCGCTGATCTATCTGACCGCCTGAGAGCGATATTTGTTGACGCTGACAATGAAGCGGCGCGACGGATTTCGGAGGGTTGGCATGCAGCTGTGTCAGCAGACCGTTTGCCCACGCCACGGAATCTGCCCGCAACCGCTTGGCTGCCTCAGGTGGTGGCCAATGCGCCGGTGTTCACGGCTGGTCTTGTGGGGGCTTTTGCGGCTGTCAGCGATAGACTTTCTTGGCAGCAAACCTATTCAAGGGATGATCTGGGTCAGCATTTTCTGGATCGTTACGGCTGGGTCATGCTGGTTGGTCCCGACGCGCCGGTCAAAAACAGCTCTATACTTTCAGGCTTTCTGTTGTTGGGTCCCGACGTCGAATATCCGGTCCACAAACACGCTGCGGAAGAGGTCTATGTGATCCTGTCGGGGAGCGCGTCATGGAAGATCGGTGATGCGGATTGGCGCCTCAAATCCGCGGGCAGCATCATTCACAACCCGTCTTGGCAGCCGCATGGCATGCGCACAGACCGACGCGAACCGCTGCTCATCGGTTTTTTGTGGAATGCAGACAAAGTGGAAAAGTCGCAAATGGCGGCCAATGACGCGACCATGCAAACCTGAGAGCGACAGCTGCACGGACAAAACAGCTGCACGGACAAACATGTCAAATTGACGGTGCTGCGCTAGGTTTTTTGCAGGGCGAGGCAGGTTTTCTTGCGGGCGGGCAGGACGAGTTTGACGCCGGATTGGTAGAGGTTGCGCACGTAATTTGGGTTCTCGGAATAGATGATGAGGAGGGGGCCCCGGCGGTCGATGATGGCGATGTTTTTGGGCAGCGGCTTTGTTGTGGCGGGGATGAGCGCGGTTTGAATTGACCCGGGCAGCATGGCGGCGGCGGCGATGGTGAGCCACGCGAGCAGGACGGTGCTGAGGATCAGGAGGCGGCGCATGTTGAGATCGGCCCTTCGGGGAGGATATTTTTGGAACAATGATGGTGGTCAGTAGTCATAGATATGTTCGATCCGGCCGCGTTGGGTGGCGAGGGTTTTGAGTGTTGCGGTGAGGTCGGGGACCTTGGCCGCAATGAGGTAGCGGTTTTGGTCCGCAAAGCCCACGCGGGTGGTGGTGGAGACGAGGTTGGCCGTGTCGGGGAGGTCGGGGGGCGTGGCACCAAGATAGCTGAGCAGGATGTCGTCATTGCCCGCGATTTCTATGAACTGCCCGCCTGCCTTTGTGATGGTTTGGGCGAGCGTGGTGAAGACGCGGTAGCGGGGGACCTCCGCTATGATGGTGCCGTCGGTTTGGTCGATGATGGTCACATCGGGCAGGCTGGCGAGGTAGGTGGGGTCGAGGTTCTGGATTGCGACCTGCATGGTGAGCTCGTCCGCGCCGAGGCCTGCGGCGGCACCTGCGATCACCTTGGCGTATTGGGTTTTGGCGCCCCATTCGAGGCCCAGGGCGATGCGGCGTTCCCAGCCCCTGATGCCTGTGGGGTGGGCGGCCCAGAGCGTGTCGGACCATGCCGGGAAGTCGTATTTGTACCACGGGGTTTGTTGTAGGAAGGTGGCGTAGTCTTGGGCCATCTCGGCCTCGATGTCGTCTTGGGGAGAGGGGGCTGCGAGTGAAAAGAGGCGGCCTATGGTTTCCTCGTAGGCGGCTTTGAAGAGCATCTCCAGCGTGAAGGACGCGCCGATTGTGTAGATGGTGGCTTTGGAGTTGAAGCCAGCCTTGCCCAGCTGGTCGGCCTGTTCGGTGAGGCCGCAGGTGGCGGACCAGAAGCCCTTTATGGCGTTGAAATAGGGGAAGGTGTGGGGGTGGCCGGTTCTGAGCGCCTCGGCGTAGCCCTCATAGGCGTAGACGATGTGCCATTCGGGGTAGACCATGTAGGTGCGCGCCTCGGGGCGTTGGTGTTCGGGGGCGGTGATGTAGGTGGCTTGCTGCTGGGTCAGCGCCGTGCCGCGGCACAGGGTTTCGACGTAGAGGATGGGGCCTGCGATGATGGCTATCAGCAGCAGCAGGGACAGGCCCAGCCATTTGAGCAGGCGTTTCATTTGCGGTCGAAGGCGAAGGCGGAGAGCAGGGCGAAGCCGCCCAAGGCGATGTGCGGGATGTTGGCGGCGAGCTTGATGAGGAAGCTGGGGTATTCGTACCAGCCGTAGACGAAGATGCCGAAATCCAGGTAGCCGGAGCCGGTGACGAGGCCCATCGCGCCGTCCGCCAGATAGAGCGCCCCGAACCATGTGAGAAAGATTTTGGAGGCCTTGTGCGAGATCAGGCCCGCCGCCAGCGCCCAGAGGCCGGAGGCGACGTGGAGGCTGTCATCGAAGAGGTCGAGGGCGAAGACCCCGAAGGCCTTGCCGGTGTCGTCGATGATGCCGGGGATGGGCAGATAGTTGAGCGACGCGGCGATAAACAGGGCGGCGGCGTAGCCGAGGGCGATGATGCGGAGGGCGGTCATTGTTTTCATCGGGGGTCAAGCCTTTGCGATGTAATTGTCCCAAAGCGCGTTGCGGAACAACAGCTTGGGGTCCATGGCGCGCTTCTTGGCGGCGAAGGGGCGCAGGCCCGCGTAGCCCGCAGCGATCTGGTCCTGGCGGGCATGCAGGCGGTAGGGCAGGTAGTAGGTGCCGCCCAAGCGGATGGCCGCGTCGATCAGATTTTGGGTCATGCGAGTCGCGTCCTCCTCCGCGCGCAGCGACTTTTCCTGGGAGAACAGCATGACGGCGGCGATGCGGTCGGAGGGGGCGTAGCTGAGCCAGCTTTCATTGTCGGGCTGCACGTAGCGCAGCGTGATGTTGAGCAGCTCCTGGTAGGAGCTTGGGATGATGTCGCGGCAGGCGGAGATGAAGGCCCCGAAATTTTCAGGCGCGATGAAGTATTCGTGCAGGATGTCGGTGCGGGACGGGTCGCGGTCATCAAGGGTAATCACTGGCTCATTCAAGAGTGTGTTGCGGGTCGTGTCGCCGCCGCCGATCCATGGACCCAGCTTGGCCTCGAACCACCAGCGGCCATGCTTGGCTATGTCGCTATCCACCTGTGCGCGGAAGATGTCGCGGGCGCGTTTGGACATCCAGCCGGAGCCGGGCGCGCGGGGGATGTCCGACTGATCCGACGTGGGGCGGTAGGTAATCATCATGGCGTCTTCGAGGAAGCGGTCGCGGGAGATGTCCATGCGCCCATAGGCCATTTGCACATTGGGCTGGCCTTTGATGGCCTGAACGAATTCGGGGCCGAAATTGAGGGGGTCGACCTTTGTGAAGCTGGGTTCCAGACGGGCGTTGGGGACCATGGCGATCTCCATCTCGGTGATGACGCCGATCAGGCCGTAGCCGCCCATGGCGGCCAGAAAAATGTCGGCGTTTTCTTCGCGCGAGCAGGTCACAAGCTGCCCGTCGGCAAGCATCATCTGCAGGCTTTTGACCGTGGCCCCCATGGGGCCGAAGGGCACGGGCCAGCCATGCGCGTTGACGGAATAGGTGGAGGCGACGGCAAAGTCGTTGTTCGATTGCATAACCGCCGGGGAATAGCCCTCCGCGTCGAGGCGCGCGATGACGGTGGACCAGCGGGTGCCGGCCCCGGTGCGGTAAGTGAGGTTGGTTTTGTCCAGCTCCAGCCATTCATGCGCCATCGTGTAGGTGGTGCCCCTGCGGGCCATGGATTGCCCGCCCATGGAATGGCGTGCGGCCGACGCGATGACGGGGCGGCGGTCGGCTTCGGCTTCCTTCAGCTCGCTGCGCAGGGCGGCGATGGACTGGGCGTCGAACTTGTCGGTGACGGTGATGTGTTTGGCGATGGGGGTGGGCGAAAGCTCCGACGCGTCGTTGAGTATCATCGGGTCGTCGGTGGCGTGGTCGAGCGTGGTGCCCACGGGGATCGGGTCGTTGAAATAGCGGCGGGTGGCCCACGTGCCGATCGCGGCCCCGGTGCCCAGAAGGAGTGCCCTGCGGGTTGTTTTGCTCATCTTTCCCTGCGGTCCCTTGTTTGTTTGCTCTTTGCAGATCTGGGGGCTGCCCGACCGGCTTGAAAGGGTTAACGTTAGAGTAAGGCCAAAGAGGGCATGGGGTCAAAGACTTCTGGATGCGGGGGAAAGCCATGAAAAAGAACAGAAATTTTGCGGTGCGGGGATTGGGTGAGATTGCCATTCGCTGCGATGATGTGGCGAAGATGATGGCCTTTTACCGCGACGTGATCGGGCTGGAGCTGCTGTCGGGTGACGCAGAGAGCGACGTCGTGTTTTTCAAAATCGCAGAGGGTTTTGAGGGGCATACCTGCGTGCTTGCGCTGTTTGCCAAGGATGCCGGCGGGCGTCCGGGCCTGCACCCTTTGAGTACGGATGCGCCAGAAACCGGCGCGCGGTCGTCGCTCCATCACCTTGCGCTGAACGTGCCGTTTGCGGAGCAGGATGCGGTGATGGCGTGGTATGACAGCTTGGGTCAGGCGTACCGCGTGGAGCGGTTTGGCTGGATTGGATGGCGGGGTGTCTTCACGCTGGATCCCGAGGGCAATACCGTTGAGTTGGTGGCCTATGACGCGTCCATGAAAGCGTAGTTTCGCCGAGGCTGCGCCTCGCCGACCGGTTGGGGGCTCTGCCCCCAAACCCCCGGGATATTTAGGAACATGGGAAGATCAGGACGCTTCGCGGTAGGCGTTCAGGGCTGCCTCGGAGCGGAAGAAGACGGGGTTTTCGGGCGTCGATTGGTCGGGCTGATAGGCGTAGCCGCCGGTGTCGAAATCCTTGAGGCCATCCAATGTCGTCACCCGGTTTTGGATGATGAAGCGGGCCATGGCTCCGCGGGCCTGCTTGGCGAAGAAGCTGACGATTTTGGGGCCTGCGGGTTTGTCTTCGAGGAAGGTTGGCGTGACGATTTTCAGGGCCAGCGCGTTTTGATCGACCGCGCCGAAATATTCCTGACTGGCGCAGTTGACGAGGGTGTCGGTGTTGAGCGCCTGCGCGTCTTCGTTCAGCTTCAGCGCGATTTTGTCGCCCCAATAGTCGTAGAGCGATTTGGCCCTGCCAGTTTTCAGGCGGCTGCCCATTTCCAGCCGGTAGGGCTGGATCGCATCCCGTGGTTTTAGCAACCCGTAGAGGCCGGAGAGGATGCGCAGATGGGTCTGGGCGTAGGCGAGTTCTTCTGCGTCGAGGGTTCTGGCCTCCAGCCCGGTATAGGTGTCGCCCGCGAAGGTGAGGGCGGCGGGCTTGGAGTTTTCGGCGGTAGAGGCGGGTTCGAACGCCTTGAAGCGGTCGTAGTTCAGCTTGGCCAGACCGTCGGAGATCGACATCAGCGCGCCCAGTTTGGCCTTGGACAGGCGGGCGGCGGATTTGGCCAGCGTGTTCGCGTCGTCCTGGAACTCCGGCATGGTGGGCGACACATCCGTGGCGGACATGTCGAGCTTTTTGGCAGGGGAGATGACGGTCAACATGGCGGTTCCTCTGATCTGTTGAGGGGTAACTTAGTGGCTGGCCGCGCGGCGTCCAGTGCTACCCGTCTTCGAGCACCTTCAGGAAGGCATCGGCGAAGCGGTCGGCGCGGCGCTCGCCAAGCAGGCGGGCCATGGCATTGTGGTCGCGGGGCTTGAGGTCCGCCACCTTTGCCAGCAGCGAGGCGGAGCAGGAGATGGGCTTGTCATACCCGTCGGGGCCGCGGGCGAGGTCGGTTTGCACCTCCATCAGGCGGTCATAGAGCCCGCCGTTTTGGCCCGTTGCCAGCTTGCGGCGGGCGGGGTGCACGTCGCCGGTTTCTGCGCCGTTGATGACCTCCAGGAAGCCTTTGCCGAAGCTTTCCAGCTTCTTGGCCCCGACGCCCGAGATGCGGGCGAAGGCGTCGAGATCGGTGGGGCGTTTCTCCGCCATTTCGATCAGGGCCTTGTCGTTGAAGATGATGTAGGCGGGCACGCCTTGCGCCTCGGCATAGGCGCGGCGTTTGGCCTTGAGGGCCGACAGCAGCGGCGCGTCCTCGTCGCTGACCAGCGTGCGGACCTTGGGGCGGTTTGTGCCTTTGACGATGGTGTCGCGGCGCAGGGTGATCGTGGCCTCGTCCTTCAGGATCGGGCGGGCGGCGTCGGTCATGTACAGCGCGCCGTGCCGCGCGGGGTCGGGGCGGATCAGGTCGTGGCCCATCATCTGGCGGAACACGGCCTGCCATTCGCGCTTGTCGAGGTCTTGGCCGCAGCCGAAGGTGGGCAGCTGGTCATGGCCGCGCTGTTCGATCTTGTCGGTGCGGGTGCCGCGCAGGATGTCGATCAGGTGGCCCGCGCCGAACCACGCTTGGGTCCGCAGGATGGCGGAGAGCGCTTTGCGCACGTGGACCGTGCCATCGAAGGTGGCGGGCGGCGTTTCGCACAGGTCGCAGTTGCCGCAGGTGATGTCGGTCTCGCCGAAATAGCCAAGCAGCTTTTCGCGGCGGCACTTCAGCGCCTCCGCGAGGCCAAGCAGCGCGTTCAGCCGCGCGTGGTCGGCGGTTTTTCTTTCAACATCAGCCAGCCCCTCGTCGATCTGCTGGCGGCGGTAGCGGATGTCGTCGGCGGCATAAAGCGTCAGCGTGTCGGCGGGGGCGCCGTCGCGGCCCGCGCGACCGATTTCCTGGTAGTAGCCTTCGATAGATTTGGGCAGGTCGGCATGGGCGACCCAGCGCACGTCGGGCTTGTCCACGCCCATTCCGAAGGCGATGGTGGCCACGACAATCAGCCCGTCCTCGCGGGAAAAACGTGCCTCGACCTCGCGGCGGTCATCGGGGTCCATGCCGCCGTGGTAGAAGCAGGCGGAGTGGCGGTCCTGTTGAAGCGCGCGGGCGAGGCTTTCGGTTTTGTTGCGGGTGCCGCAATAGACGATGCCAGATTGGCCGCGGCGCGCATCCGCAAAATCAAGGATCTGTTTGCGGGGTGTGTTTTTGGCCATGAAGGCGAGGTTCAGGTTGGGGCGGTCAAACCCGTGCAGAAAGGTGGTGGGCTGCACCCCGTCAAACAGCCGCGTGACGATTTCGGCCTGCGTTTCGGTGTCGGCGGTCGCGGTGAAGGCGGCGAGGGGGACGTTCAGCGACTGGCGCAGCTGGCCGATGCGTAGGTAGTCGGGGCGGAAGTCGTGGCCCCATTGGCTGACGCAATGCGCCTCGTCCACGGCGATCATGGTGACGCCCGCGCGGCGCAGCATGTCTTGCGTGGCGGTCTTGGCCAGCCGTTCGGGGGCGAGGTAGAGCAGTTTCAGCTCGCCTGCGCGCAGGGCGGCGAAGACCTCGTCGCTTTCTTCTTCGGTGTTGCCCGAGGTCAGGCAGCCGGCGCAGACGCCTGCCGCTTTTAAGGCGCGGACTTGGTCGCGCATCAGGGCGATCAGGGGCGAAATGACCACCGTCAGCCCGTCGCGGTACAAGGCGGGCAGTTGGAAACACAGCGACTTGCCGCCGCCGGTCGGCATGATGGCAAGGGTGTTTTCGCCCTTGCACACGGCTTCGACGATCTCCGCCTGACCCGGGCGGAAGGCGTCGAATCCGAAGACATCGGACAGCAGATTCGTGGCGTCTAGCATGGGATGCGGGTGCCTGTTGGTGGTGTGTTTATTGCTCGATTTTTATGGATCATCCCATATTACCAATGGGTGAACAAGCGCGGTAAACCGCTAGATATAGATGTTTTTGTTGCGAACCACTTGCAACTGGCGGCAAAACCCCCACATATGTGCTGCGACGCGGCGAGGATCGCGTCACTGGCTCAGACTATACGGGGGGTCCATCAGATGACCTTTTTCCAGACCACGTCCGCTGCTTTGATCGCATTGGCCACCACCTCGGGCGCGTTTGCCCAAGAGGTCACGCTGCGGTTCCAGCATTTTGTGTCGCCGAAATCGGCGAACCCGACTTATTTCATGCAGCCGTGGGCCGACAAGATCGAGGCGGACAGCAATGGCCGCATCAAGGTCGAATTGTACCCGTTTATGCAGCTGGGTGGCAAAGCCCCGAACCAATATGACCTGATCCGCGATGGCGCGGTGGATGGCGGCTGGGTGATCCCGGGCTATCAGCCGGGGCGTTTCCCCGAGGCTGAGGCGATGGAATTGCCCTTTATGACGCCCAAATCTGGCGAACGCGCGTCGCGGGCGGCGTGGCAGTTTACCGAAAAGCACCTGATGGATGATTTCAAGGATGTGAAGCTGATCGCGGCCCACATGCATGGCCCCGGCATTGTGCATAAGAAGGGCGCGGCGATTGCCACGGTTGAGGATTTCGAAGGCCTGAAGCTGCGCGGCCCGTCGCGGCCTGCGACGCTGCTGCTGGACAAGATGGGCGCGACGCCGATTGGCATGCCCGTGCCTGCCTTCCCCGAAGCCCTGTCCAAGGGTGTTGTTGATGGCGGTGTGATTACTTGGGAAATGTCGCCTTCGCTGAAGCTGAATGAACTGACCGACAGCCACACTGATGTGGCCGGCGATCAGGCGCTCTATAACTTGTACTTCATCTGGGCGATGAACCAGGCCAAGTATGACAGCCTGCCCGATGATCTGAAGGCCGTGATCGACGCCAATTCCGGCATCGACGCCAGCGCCTGGGCCGGACGTGCCCATGACGAGGGCGACGTGGTTGGTCGCGCGGCGATGAAGGCCGATGGCAATGAAATTGCCGAGCTGAGCGCGGCGGAAACCGCCCGCATACAAGAGCTGGGCGCGGAAGTGACCGCCGAATGGATTACCGAGTTGACCGAAAAGGGGCTGGACGGCGCCGCCCTGGTCGAAGATGCGCGAGCGTTTGTCGCTGGGAACTGAGCCCCCGACGTGACTTGAGACAGTCGCTTAAGCAAAGAAAGGCCGCTGCCAGGGCGGTCTTTCGCCGTTGGTCAGTCTTTGCGTATGTCCATGTTGGCAAAGCTGCCATCCATGTTTTCCGCCTTGTGGCGGGGCAGAAGCGGTTGCGCCACGATGCCGCCGAACCGGGCCTCTGTCAGGTAGACGTCACGGTTGGAAATCAGGGCGTAAAGACCCTTGCAGGCGGTCCAGTCATCCTCGCCCTCGTAGCGCCATTCGAACCCGCCTGACATGGAGCTGTTTTGGCACTGCACCACCCGGCCCGACCCGTTGGTCGCGCGTTTGCGGCAGTCAGTGCAGAAGTTCCAAGGGTAGCGCGGGTTGGCTTTGCGCTCGACCCCGCAGCCGGGGCAGAAATGCGGGGGGGATTTGCTCATGCGGGTTTCATGATGGTGATATGGGTGCTGCCATAGGCGCGGCTGTCCAGCGGCGCAAAGCCCGGCGGCGCGATCTGGGCGGTGGCCTCCTCCCACACGATCAGGGCGTCCTCGGCGATCCAGCCGTTTTGCTTGGCCTCCAGCAAGGCTTGCTGGCCAAGCGTCTTGCCGTAGGGAGGGTCCAGCAGGATCAGGGTGAAGGGCTTGTACGGGTTTGGCCCCAGCTTGGTGGCGTCCTTGGTCAGGACGGTGGTGTCTTCGGCGGCGCGCAGCTTGGCGATGTTTTTGGACAGGATGCGGAAGGCGGGCTTGCCGTTTTCGACAAAGCAGACCCGTTCCGCGCCGCGCGAGAGGGCCTCCAGGCCCAGCGCGCCGGTGCCGGCGAAGAGGTCCAGCACGCGGGCATCCGCGACCGGCCCGCCAAAACGACCGCCGCCAAGCATGTTGAACATGCTTTCGCGCACCCGATCCGTGGTGGGGCGCAGATGGGCGGGGTCATCGCCGCGGCCCAGCTCGGTCAGGTGCGTGCCCCTGAAACGCCCCGCGATGATCCTCATGCCCTGAGCAGCGCCCTCATGTCGGTTTCTGGGTCGGCGATGATTTCGGGCGCGGGGTGCTTGCCGCCCTCGATCAGGCGCTTGCCGACCATGTAGTTGCGCGGGTCGTTCATGGCGTCCACCGCCAACAGCTGATCGCCCTTGTAGTACCAGAACGACGTGGCGTCCCCGTCTTCGCGCGTCACCACCATGTCGTAGCCGGTGTTCAGCCCCGCGATCTGCAGCTTGATGTCGAATTGGTCGGACCAGAACCACGGCTTGGGCACGTAGTCCTTGCCCGCGCCCATGATGTTTTGGGCGACCAGCTCTGCCTGGTCGATGGCGTTGCCGACGCTTTCGAGCCGGATTTGAGTGCCGCGATAGGGGAAGGAGGCGCAGTCGCCCGCGGCCCAGGTGTTCGGGGCAGAACAGCGGCCCTGAAGGTCGGTTTTAATGCCGTTTTCCAGCGCGACCCCGGCAGCGTCCGCAAGTTGGTCGTTCGGCGTGATGCCGACGCCTGCGATAACGAAATCGACCTCGATCTGTGAGCCGTCTGTCAGCGTCGCGCCTGAGACGCGGCCCTTGCCGGTCAGTTCCGCAAGGCCCACGCCTTCCAGTATCTCGACGCCGTGAATGGTGTGCAGGTCGCGGAAGAAGTCCGATGTCTGTTCTGCCGCAACCCGCTGCAAGATGCGGTCGGCCATTTCCAGCACCGTGACCTTGAGGCCCAGCTTGGCGGCCACGGCGGCGGCCTCCAGCCCGATATAGCCGCCACCCACGATCAGCACGCGGCGGTCTTTCACAAATTCGGACGCCATGGCGTCCACATCGGCTAGGGTGCGCACCACATAGACCCCGTCCAGATCACCGCCAATGGAGGCGGGCAGGCGGCGCGGGTTCGATCCGGTGGTGAAGGCCAGATGGTCGTATTGGATTGTATCGCCACCAACGGCGACGGTTCGGGCCGTGGTGTCGATCGCGTCCACCGCAGTGCCAAGGCGCAGGGTGATGTTTTGCTCGTCGTAAAACACCTCGGGGCGCAGATACAGGCGCTCTTCTTCCATCTCGCCCATCAGGTAGGCCTTGGACAGGGGTGGGCGCTGGTAGGGGGGCAGCTGTTCTTCGCCGATCAGCGTGATCTGGCCGTCAAAGCCGTCATTGCGCAGTTTGGCCACCAAGGAGCACCCAGCCTGGCCCGCGCCAATTACCACCACATGTGTCACGACCTGCCCCTTTTCCTTACTGGCCTTCGCCTGCGCTGACCCTATATTAGCGGCAACCGCAAACTCAATCAGGGAAACCAACGTCATGACAATTTCTGTGGGCGACACGCTGCCGGATGCCAACCTGCTGCGCATGGGGGCCGAAGGGCCCGAGGGGGTGGCCCTGTCGAGCCTGACCAAAGACCGCAAGGTGGTGATCTTTGGGCTGCCGGGGGCGTATACCGGCACCTGCACCTCGGCGCATGTGCCAAGTTTCATGCGCACCAAGGGCGATTTCGACGCCAAAGGCGTGGACGAGATCATCTGTGTGTCGGTCAACGACCCGTTTGTGATGGACGCCTGGGGCAAAAGCACCGGCGCGGCTGACGCCGGCCTGACCTTTTTGGGCGACGCTGCCTCCGAATTGACAAACGCCATTGGAATGGCGTTTGACGCCCCGCCAGCGGGGCTTCATGCCCGGTCCAAACGTTACGCGCTGTATGCCGAGGACGGTGTGGTCAAGGTGCTGCACGCCGAAGAAAACCCCGGCGTCTGCGAGACCTCCGGCGGCGAGGCGCTGTTGGCCGCTATCTAAATTTCGGCCATTGCAATGAAGCCATTACAATGAACAAGGGCGGCCCCGTTCGGGCCGCCCTTTTGCGTCAGTCGCTGGTCTGCACAATGGTGCGGGTCGGGAACGGGATGTCGATGCCACCGGCGTCCAAGGCCTCTTTGACCTTGCGCTTCATGTCGGCCTGATACTGGAAATACTCCTTGCTGTCGCACCACACGCGCACAAGGAAATCCACCGAGGACGAGTTCAGGTTGTTCACCTGAACAAAGGGTTCCGGCTCGGCGTGGCTGCGTTCATCGGCCATGATGGTGTCGCGGATGATCCTTTCGGCATCCGCCAGGTTTGCCCCGTAGCCGACGCCGAATTCCCATTCGGCGCGCCGCGTCGGGTAGACCGAATAGTTGATGATCGTGTTCCCCCACACCTCGGAATTGGGCACGATGATCTGGAAATTGCCCACCGCTGCAAGCTCGGTGAAGTTCAAGGAGATGTCTTTGACCGTGCCCATCTTGTCGTTGATGACCACGAAGTCGCCCAGCTTGATCGGGCGGAACATGATAATCATCACCCCGGCGGCCACGTTGGACAACGTGCCTTGCAGGGCCAGACCGATCGCCAGACCCGCCGCACCGATGACGGCCACCACAGAGGTCGTCTGCACCCCAAACGTGTTGAGGATGAACATCGCCGCGAAGGCCAGAATGATGTAGCGGGCCATGTTCGACAGGAAGTGAAACAGCGTGTCGTCCAGCCGCTTGTGCCGTTCCGAGAGGCGGCGGATGCGCGAGGCCACCCAAGCCGAGACAAGGAAGGCGACCAATATGATCGCGGTGGCGGTCAGGATGCTGGTGGTGGTGCTGACGATGAACTCCAACGTCATCATGTCGGCAAGGCTTCGGTCGTTCCAGATTTCCGTCTGGAGGAATTGTTCTATCTTTTCCATGGGTCTTTCAGTCAGTTTACGAGGGCGTCCATCAAGCCGGCCAGCTTGACGTCCAGGTCAGACAGCCCGTCTTTGTCATGTGTGGTCAGGCGTACCTCTACACGATTGTACACGTTAAACCACTCTGGATGGTGGTTCAGCTTTTCGGCATGGATGGCGGCTTGGGTCATGAACCCGAATGCGCCGACAAAACTGGCAAACTTGAAGGTTTTCTCAACGGCTTTGCCGTCTGTGGTCTTGACCCAGCCATTTGCCTCCAGCGCGGATATGTCGATCTCAGTCATGGTCTTCCCTTTCGGTTTTGCGGAACGGGCCGTAATCGGTGAGCATCTCGATTTCCTCGGACACGGCGTCGCGCTCCGCCTCAAGATAGCGCCCGACGGCGTCGCGGAAACCTTCGTCCCGCAGCCAATGCAACGAATGGGTTTCCACCGGCAGGTAGCCGCGGGCCAGCTTGTGGGAGCCTTGGGCGCCCGCCTCCACGGTCGAGAGCCCCTGTTCGATGGCGTAATCAATGGCGCGGTAGTAGCACAGTTCAAAATGCAACGCCGGGTGGTCTTCGCGGCAGCCCCAGTACCGGCCATACAGCGCGTCGCGGCCGATAAAGTTCAACGCGCCCGCGACGTAGCGCCCGTCCTTTTCGGCCAAAACCAGCAACATGTCGTCGCGCATGTCGGCCTGCATCTGGTCAAAGAAGCCCCGCGTCAGGTAGGGCGTGCCCCATTTGCGCGCGCCGGTGTCTTGGTAGAACACCCAGAACGCGTCCCAATGTTCGGGGTCAATCTGGTCGCCGGTCAAACAATGGATGGTGCCGCCAAAGGCGTTGGCCTGCTTGCGTTCCTTGCGGATGTTCTTGCGTTTGCGCGCCGCCAGCGAACCCAGAAACGCGTCAAAATCCTTGTAGCCATTGTTGCGCCAGTGAAACTGCTGGTTGGACCGGCGCATCAGCCCCATCTTGTCGCCCGCCTCGGCCTCCGCTTCGGTGCAGAAGGTGATGTGAAGCGACGACAGCTGGTTGTTGGCCGCCAGTTGCACCGCCCCTTGGGTCAGCGCCGCCATGCCGGTCTCGTCCCAGCCTTCGCGCGTCAGAAACCGGCGCCCGGTGGCGGGCGTAAAGGGCACCGCCGCCTGCAGCTTGGGGTAATACCGCCCGCCCGCATTCTCGTAGGCATGCGCCCAGTTGTGGTCGAAGATGTATTCGCCCTGACTGTGGCTTTTGAGGTAAAGCGGCATCGCGGCGATCAGCTGGTCGTCGGCCCGCGCGAGCAGATGTTGCGGCTGCCATCCGGTGCCCGACCCGACGGAGCCGGAAACCTCCAGCGCCCGCAGAAAACGGTAGGTGGTGAACGGGTCAACCGCCCGACCATCCGCGGATTCGGGGCAGGCGCAGGCGTCCCAATCCCCCGGCGCGATGTCGGCAAGAGAACCAAGGACCGTGATTTCGATTTCGGTGTCGCTCATCTCGTCCGCTTTGTGTCGTGGGGTCTGTGAACAGATGGGGTGCGCGGCCCTTTGGTCAAGCGGGCAGGTAGCCCTCAAACGTTATATTCTGGGCCACTTTCAGCGCCTGATCCGCCTGATCCTGCGACCGGACCGTCCAGCACAGGATGGTCGCGCCCTGCGCCTTCAGCTCCGCGACGCGGGGGCGGCTCAGGTCATCGACCTGATGGGAGATGAAGCACGCGCCGCTGCTGTCATAATCGGGGATGGCCCGCAGATGGGCGCAGGTGGCCTCGGGCAAGGGCCAGTCGGCGGGGTCGTAGCTGCTGGTCACAATCCCGCAGGGGATATCAGGCGACAGCTGCGCCATGCGCGCGGTGCTGTGGGGGTTGAACGACATCACCGCCACGTCGCCGCGGTAGTCCTTGAGGGCCTTGGCGGTCTGCTCTTCCAGCGCGCCGATATTGGGGCCCATGGCGCCGTCCTGATCTTTCAGCTCGATCAGCAGCGGCACCCGACCGGCGACCAGCTCAAGAATGGCGGGCAGCGTTTCGATGGTGTTGGCGCTGTCAGTCAGCCTGGTCTGGCCAAGGTCGGCGGCGGCCCTTTGCCGGATCGCGCCCGCCTGCCCGGTCAGCCGCTGCATGTCGTAGTCGTGAAACACCATGGCCTGCGCGTCCGACGACAATTGCAGGTCGCATTCGATGCCGAAGCCTTTGGCAATGGCGGCCTCAAAGGCGTCGCGCGAGTTCTCGACGATGCCGCGCGCGCGGTTGTGCAATCCGCGATGGGTGAGCGGCTGCGCCAAAAAGCTGGCGGGCAGGGTCACGGTTTGATCTGGAAGATGCCTTCAATCTCCACCGCCACGTTGAAGGGCAGGGCGCCGGCGCTGACGGCTGACCGCGAGTGGCGGCCCGCGTCGCCCAGCGCTTCGACCAGAAAGTCCGAGCAGCCGTTGATGACGGCGGGCTGCTGGGTGAAGTCCTTGGTGGAATTTACAAAGCCGGTCAGTTTGACCACGCGTTCCAGCCGGTCCAGATCGCCGCCGCAGGCCGCTTTCACTTGCGCCAGCAGGCTGATCGCGCAAAGCCGCGCGGCGGCGGCCCCCTGTTCGACATCCATGTCGTCGCCCAAAACGCCTGTCACGAACCCGTCCGGCCCGTTGGAAATTTGGCCGGAGACGAACAGCAGGTTGCCGACCTGCACCGACGGCACGTAGTTGGCCGCAGGGGCCGGGGCGTCGGGCAGGGTCACGCCAAGGGCGTTGAGTTTGGTTTCAAAAGTTCCGGGCATGTCGGCGCCTCCGCTGGGTCTGAAAGGTCAATCGCCCGAAGGCTATCTGCGCGCCCTCCGGCGGGCAACCGGCGATTTAGGTCTCGCGGAAGGCGCGGTTGAAATAGTCGCTCAAAGGTTTGAGCAGATACGCGATGGGGGAGCGGTCGTTGGTTTGAATAAACGCGTCCACCGGCATGCCCGGCACCAGCGCCACGTCGCCCAGCCGGTTGATTTCGCCGTCGTTCAGAACCATTTCGATGCGGTAGTAGTTCTGCCCCGTTGTCTCGTTGGTGAACACGTCGCCCGAGATGTTGGACACCGTTCCAAACACTTCCGGGGTCGCGCGGGCGTCAAACGTGGCGAACCGCAGGGTGGCGGGCTGGCCCAGAAAAATCTCGTCAATGTTGAGCGGGTCAACCTGGCCGGTAATCAGCAGGGGCCGGTCCTGAGGGACAATTGACAGCAGCGGTTCTGCGGGGCGGATCACGGACCGTTCGCCAAACACCGTCAAGCCAAACACCAGCCCGGATACGGGCGCGGTGATGTCCAGCCGCGACAGTTGGTCCAGCAGGTTCAGCCGGTCTTCGCGCAGTTCGAATTCGCGGTATTGCAGGTCACGCAGCTGGGTGATGGCCTCTTCCTTGCGCTGGGTTCTCAGGCGCAAAATCTCAAGGTCGATCTCGGTGATGCGGCCTTCGCTTTCGGCGGCGGCGGCGGTCAGCTCGCCCAGTTGCCCGCGCAGTCGGGCGTCTTCCCTGCGCAGCGCCAGCACGCGGCCGGCTTGTGCCAAGCCCTTGTCCAGCAGGTCTTGTTGGGCGGTGATTTCGCTTTCCAGCAGGTCCAGTTGCAGCGCCAGGGCTTCTTGTTGGGCGCGGATCCCGTCGACCTGATTGTCGATTTGTGACTTCCGTTTCCCAAGCTGTTCGATCGCCTGCGCGTTGGCGGCAATGCGGGTGCGGAACAGACGTTCCTGCCCGTTGATAAGTTGCTGAAGCTGCGGCCGGTTGGCCGCGTTTTCAAGAAGCAACGGGTCGGCGGTCAGGTCTTCCGCCCCGTCCCGCTCGGCTTCCAGGCGGCTGATCCGGGCAAGGATTTCGAACAGCTGCCCCTCTGACACGGTCAGCCGGGATCGCAATTGGGTGGATTCAAGCGTCAGCAGGGTCTGGCCTTTTTCGACCCGTGCGCCTTCATTGACGTTGACGGTCGCCACGACGCCGCCGTCGGGATGTTGCACGACCTGCCGATTTTGTTCGACTTCGATCTGGCCGCTGGCAATAATCGCGCCCGCGATATTGGCCAGAAAGCCCCAGCTGCCAAAGCCCGCGACAAGAATAACCAGCGCGACGGTTCCGATCATCACCGGCAGCGTTGCGGACCACGTCCGAGCGGGGCGTTTTTGATCGCTCATGTGATGCCTCCCGGTTCCGGTTTCTTGCCAATCTTGGCATGGTTTTGAACGGTACTTTTCAGCACTTCATCGCGCGGCCCAAAGGCCCGGCGCATGCCGCCATCCAGCACCAGAAGCGTTTCGCATTCGCGGATGGCAGATGGGCGGTGCGCCATGATGATGACCGACCGGCCTTCCGATTTCATGGTGCGGATCGCCGTGTTCAACGCGTTTGAGCCGTCATTGTCGAGGTTGGCATTCGGTTCATCAAGCACAAGGATCGCAGGCTCGCCGTAAAGCGCCCGCGCCAGACCGATGCGTTGCAATTCGCCGCCTGACAACCGCCCCCGCGCCGCCGACACCGGCGTGTCATAGCCTTGGGGCTGGCGCAGGATCAGGTCATGCGCCGCCGCTTTTTTGGCGGCACTTATGATGTCTTCGGGCCGGGCATCGGGGTTCAGCCGCGCGATATTGTCCCCAATTGTGCCATCAAACAGCGTGACCTTTTGCGGAAGGTAGCCGATATGGTCGCCCAAAACGTCCGGGTCGTATTGGTCAATGGCCGCGCCATCCAAACGGATTTTGCCGCCCGCGGCGGGCCAGACCCCGGTCAGGGCTTTTGCCAGGGTGGATTTGCCCGCACCTGACGGGCCAATGACGCCCATCGCCTGGCCCGGCTGCAGGTCAAATGACAGCATGCGCAGCGTGGCCTGTTTCTCGCCGGGCGGGATGATTGTGACCTGTTCTGCCACCAACTTGGCCGCAGGTTTTGGCAAGGGCGTGCGATTGGGCAGTTCGGCCACTTCGGACAAAAGCGCCATCAGGCTTTGCCAGCCAAGTTGGGCGCGCTGGACAAGCGCCCACTGCCCGACGGCCATTTCAATGGGGGCCAACGCGCGGCCCAGCAAGATAGAGCCCGCGATCATGGCGCCCGCCGTCATCTCGTTTTGCAAGACCAGATATGCGCCCAGCCCCAACATCGCCGATTGCAGGAACAGGCGCATGGTTTTGGTCATCGCCGTGATCGACCCGGCGCGGTCGCTTTTGGTCAAAGAGCTGTCCAGCGCCAAAGTGCGCACTTTTTGCCACCGGTCAAAGCTGGCCTTGCGCATGCCGAGGCCTTGCACGATCTCGGTCTCGTCCATGATTTCGTCGCTCAGCCGGTGGGCTTGCACCGAATTGATGCTGGCATCAAGCTGTGGTTGCCGCGTGATGCGCTGGTTCACAAGGGTCAGCAGGATCAGCACGGTGCCGCCGCCCAGCGCAAGGTACCCCAGCCATGGGTGGAAAATGAAAATGGCCGCCAGAAACAGCGGGGTCCACGGCATGTCGAACAGGGCCAGCAGCGCGGGGGAGGACAGAAGGGTTTGCACCGATTCCAGGTCGCGCAGGCCCGATTTGGTGTCGCTGGCGCTGGGCGCCAGGTTGGATTTGCGCAGCATGGCGGTGAACACGCGGCGGTCCAGCCGGTCTTGGAACCTTGCACCGACCCGTGCCAGCACGCGGCCACGGGCGTAGTCCAATATCCCCATCATCGCGTACAGAAACGCCACCAATATAGAGAGCGCGATCAGCGTCTCCTCCGACCGGCTGCCCAGCACGCGGTCATAGACCTGCAGCATGTACAATGGCCCGGTCAGCATCAGCAAATTTACGAATATACTGAAAATGAAGGCGGCCCAGAACAAATGCCGGCTTTCGCGCCGCGCGTTTACCAGCTCTGTTCGCCCCGAATGGAGTGCGTCCTGTCTCACGATATTCAGCCCTTAGCGCGCTTATTATTTTGGCCGGAAGTTATCACGGCCAATGTGCCGCGCAAACACCTATCCTGAAATCATTATCAGATCGTGTCTTGCAACTCGGACGATACTGACCAAGTCTGCATAAAAGTCTACAAACTGTTGCCAAACTTTCAGAAAAATTGAGCGAAAAGTGCATATTCCTGTTGTCTTCCATCTCGCGAAAGTCCCGCTTGCCGTCGCGCTGACCGTCGGTCTTGCCTTGTCCGCGTGTACGCCTGCCCCGACCGCAGTCGGGTTCGCAGACCCCTTTGAGGCGTCAAACCGCAAAGTTCACAATGTGAACCGCGCTTTGGACAAGGCCATCGTGCGGCCGGTGGCAAACGGTTACGGCAAGGGGGCGCCGAGGCCGGTGCGCGAAAGCGTCAGCAACTTCGCCTCCAACCTTGGGCTGCCCGGAACGGTGCTCAACAACCTGCTGCAGTTCCGCATCGAAGAGGCCGGGTCCAACACGTTCCGGTTTCTGGTCAATTCCACCTTCGGGTTTGCAGGGGTCTTTGACGTGGCCACCGAGGCCGGCATTGCGCCCGACCCAAGCGACTTTGGCGAAACGTTGCACGTGTGGGGCGTCAAGGAAGGCTCCTATGTCGAGCTGCCGTTGTTGGGGCCCAGCACGTCGCGTGCCGCCTTTGGCAGGGTTGTGGATGCCGTGACAAACCCGCTGAACTTTGCGGTCGAGGGCGGGGACCGGGCGGCGGTGTCCTCGACGGGTGTGCTGGCCCGGTTCGGGGACCGCTACCAATACCGCGATCTGGTGGATTCCATCCTGTATGAAAGCGAGGACAGCTATGCGCAGGCACGGCTTCTTTACTTGCAAAACCGCCGCTTCCAATTAAGTGGGGATGCACAGCCAGACTATTCTGACCCCTACGAGGACGTCTATGGAACGGAATGATACCTTGAACCGCCGCCTGTTTTTGGCAGGCGTTGCGGCAACCACCGGCGTCGCGGCCTCGCCGTCTTTCGCGCTTTCGGGCGGGCAGGCAGAGCAGCTGGTGACCAGCGCCGTGAATGACATCAACCAGATCATCGCGTCGGGGAAGTCGCAAAACGCGATGCTGCGCGATTTTGACCGGGTGTTCGGGCGCTATGCGGATGTGAACATCATCGCGCTGACCACGTTGGGGGCCGCCCGCCGGTCCGCATCCAACGCCGAGGTCAGCGCCTATGTCAAAGCGTTCCGTGGCTACTTCACCCGCAAATACGGGCGTCGGTTCAACGAGTTCGTGGGCGGGCAGATCACCGTCAACGGGTCGCGCAAATCCAAAAGCAACATCGAGGTGCAGTCGACCGCCAAGCTGCGGGGCTCTGCGCCATTCAGTGTCAGCTGGCTGGTGTCGGATCGCAGCGGGTCGCCGAAGATCTTCAACATCATCATCGAGGGCGTGAACACGCTGACCTCGGAGCGTGCTGAAATCGGCGCAATGCTGGACCGCCGCGGCGGCGATATAGGCCGGTTGACGGCCGACCTTGCGAAGGCCGGTTAGGACCTAGTTCCCGAAAATTCTGCCAAGCACATCAAGGATGACATCCTCGGTGGTTTGACGGCGTTGTTGTCTTTGCGGTTGGCGTTGCTGCTGGCGGGGGGCCTGCGCCGTGGTTTGCTCCGGCTGGACGGGTTGCACGCGTGGCGGCTTGGCGGGGCGGATCATCGGCAACGGGGTCACTGGTTCGCCCGCGCTGACGCGCACCATGGTTTCGCGCCAGATGTCAGCCGGCAGCCCGCCGCCCGTGACGCCTTTCAGCGGGGTGTTGTCGTCATAGCCCATCCAGACGCCCACCACATAGTTGGCGGTGAAGCCGATGAACCACGCGTCTTTGGCGGCATTTGTTGTGCCAGTCTTGCCAGCGACCTCGCGGTCTTCCAGCCGCGCGCGCTGGCCAGTACCATCTTGCACCACCCGATGCATCATATAGATTAACTGTTCGGCGGCCTGCGGGGTAATCACACGCTCGCCAAGCCCGCCCTCTTTGCCCATTAATGGCTGGTCGTCGCCTTTCAGGCGCAGTTCGGTCAGCCCGTAGGGCTTCACTGCGTTGCCACCATTCAGGATGCCCGCATAGGCGCCGGTCATTTCCAGCAGGGTGCTTTCCGACGCACCAAGCGCCAAGGCGGGTCCATCGGCCAACGCGTTGTCGATGCCAAAACGGGTCGCCACGTCCCGTACATTGTCACGTCCTACGGCTTCGGACACTTTGACGGCAACGGTGTTGATCGATTTGGCCAGCGCGTCGGTCAGGGTCATCATTCCATTGTATTTGCGTGTGTAGTTTTCGGGGCACCATTTGCCGGAGCCAGGGATGTTTATGCAGTAGGCCTCATCTTCGACTTCTGAGTCGTATTGGAACCCCAAATCCATCGCAGTGGCGTAAACGAAGGGTTTGAACGCCGATCCGGTCTGCCGTTTGGCATCTGTCGCACGGTTGAAGCCGCCGGTGACTTTCTCCCGGCCGCCGACCATGGCGCGCACGGCACCGTCGGCTGACATCACCACAATTGCCGCTTCCGCTTTTGATCCGGCGCTGACCTTGGTCTCAAAGACAAAGTCCAACGCCTCCTCGGCGGCGGTTTGCAGCCGGTTGTCGAAGGTCGAGCTGATGATGACGTCTTCGGTCGTGTCACGCGTCAAAAACGACGGGGCGCTGTCCATCACCCAGCTGACAAAGAACCCGCCCGCCCTTGCAGCGGCGGCTTTCGACAGGCTGGCGGGGGCCGCGTTGGCGGCGGCTTCCTCGGCAGAGGTGATGTAGCCCTGTTCGCGCATCAGGCGCAAAACGGTGGCGGCGCGGTCGCGGGCGCGTTGCAGGTTGCCGGTCGGCGCATAGCGCGATGGCGCGGGCAAAACGCCCGCCAGCATGGCGGCTTCGGGGATGTTCACGGCGGCTGCGGGCTTGCCAAAGTAGTTTTGGGACGCGGCCTCGAACCCGCGCGCCCCGCCGCCCAGATAGGCCCGGTTCATGTAGATCGACAGGATGTCGTCCTTGGAATACTTGGCCTCCATCGCAAGGGCGAACAGCGCCTCCTTGCCTTTGCGGGCGAGGGTGGTGCGGCGGCAATCGGCCTCGTACTCGGCTTCGGTCTTCCATTTGGCGGGGTCGTATTGCACGCCCAGACACAGCAATTTTGCGGTTTGCTGCGTGATGGTGGACCCGCCATGCCCCTGCCATGGCTTGCGCCCTTCGCGCATGTTGATGCGCATCGCGGACGCGATGCCGCGCGGGCTTACGCCAAGGTGGCGGTAAAAGCGTTTGTCCTCGGCTGCGACGATGCCGTTCTTCAGCGCCGGGGCTACGGATTGCGCATTTACAGGGCCGCCAAACTGGTCGCCGCGCCGCGCGAAGACCACGCCTTTACGGTCCAGCAAGGTGACAGAGCCACGGGTGCGGCCGTCCAGCAGCGTGTCGAGTTCGGGCAAGGTGGTGTAGGTGTAGCCGACCGCGGCCAGCAAAAGCAGGAAGGCCACGGCGGAAACCCGCCACGTGAAGCCCCAGATGAGGCGGAACAGGAAAATGAACGGTGCCAGAATCCAGCCGATGATGCCGCGCTTCTTGGGCGCGCGCCGTTTCGCGGGTTTACGTTTGGCAGGTTTTGCCTTGGCCGCCGGTTTGGCTTTGGCCTTGGTGTAGCGCTTATCGGCCACTAATGGCTTGCGTTTGCCCGTGTTGCTCATCGTGACCTGCTCGTTGGATGGCTGTTTTCTTTTCTTTTTAGATATAGGGGGCTTCGACGCGAATGTAGAGGGAAACTGCACGCCATTCGAAACATCAAATGCACAATTATTAGGCAATGACTAATAATTGTGCAAATATTCTGTGAGCCACGCGTTTTCTACCCCATTTTCTGCCCTCGACTCGTTGAATGCTGCCCCTGCTGCGTCATTCCTCTGTTCATCGCCCGCAGATCAAGCGGGACCTGAAAGAGGGAAGACCTGTGAAACTAATCATTGCAGCAATCAAACCATTCAAACTGGAGGAGGTCCGCGAAGCGCTCACCACCATCGGGGTGCGCGGGATGATGGTCACCGAGATCAAGGGCTTTGGCTCCCAGTCCGGTCATACCGAAATCTACCGCGGGGCCGAATACGCCGTGAACTTCGTGCCGAAAGTGAAGCTGGAGATCGTGGTCTCCGCCGCCATGGCCGACCAAGTGGTCGAAACCATCACCACCACCGCCAAGACCGACAAGATCGGCGACGGCAAAATCTTCGTGTTGGATGTTCAGCAGGCCGTGCGTGTGCGGACTGGCGAAACCAACGACGAAGCGCTTTGAGACGGGAACTAGTATCATGAGCACCAAAACACTCCTTTCAGCCGTCGCGGTCGCAGCCCTGCTGCCGTCGCTCGGCTTCGCGCAAGAGGCGGACACAACGCCGACAAACGCCGATATCGGCTTCATCTTCACCACCTTCATGTTCCTCGTGGCGGGCTTTCTGGTCTTCTGGATGGCGGCGGGCTTCTCCATGCTGGAGGCAGGCCTTGTGCGGTCCAAGAACGTGACCATGCAGCTGACCAAAAACATGGGTCTCTTTTCGCTGGCGTCGATCTTCTACTACCTGATCGGCTACAATCTGATGTACCCGGGCGACGGCTGGTCCGTCGAGGGCATCATCGGGGCGTTCGCGCCGGCGGCGATGGAACCCGTGGGCCTTGAGGGCGCAGAGCCGGACCTGACCTACGCGTCTGTGGGCTCGGATTTCTTCTTCCAGCTGATGTTTTGTGCGGCGACCGCGTCCATCGTGTCGGGTGCCGTGGCGGAACGCATCAAGCTGTGGCCGTTCCTGATCTTCACGGTTGTGCTGACCTCCGTCATCTACCCGATCCAGGCGTCCTGGAAATGGGGCGGCGGCTTCCTTGATGGCATGGGCTTCCTGGACTTCGCGGGCTCCACTGTGGTGCACTCCGTTGGCGGCTGGGCCGCGCTGACAGGCGCGATCATCCTTGGGCCACGTCTGGGCAAGTACAAAGACGGCAAGGTCTTCCCGATGCCGGGCTCCAACCTGACGCTGGCCACACTGGGTACGTTCATCCTGTGGCTCGGCTGGTTCGGCTTCAACGGCGGCTCGCAGCTTTACATGGACACTGCTGGCAACGTGGCCGACATCTCCCGCATCTTCGCCAACACCAATACGGCGGCGGCTGGCGGGGCAATCACCGCGCTGATCCTGACGCAGGTGATGTACAAGAAGCCTGACCTCACCATGGTGCTGAACGGCGCGTTGGCTGGTCTGGTGTCGATCACGGCGGAGCCGCTGACCCCATCGCTGGGTGTAGCAACCTTGATCGGTGCTGTGGGCGGGGTGATCGTGGTCTTCGCGGTGCCGTTCCTCGACAAGCTGAAAATCGACGACGTGGTCGGCGCCATCCCGGTGCACCTGTTCGCCGGTATCTGGGGCACCATCGCGGTGACCTTCACAAACGGCGATGCGTCGCTGGGCGTGCAGCTTTATTCGATCCTCGTGGTCGGTGTCTTCACCGTGGTTGCATCGGGTATCCTGTGGTTCCTCTTGAAGGCCACAATGGGCATCCGGGTGTCCGAGGAAGACGAGATCAACGGTCTCGATACATCTGAATTGGGTATGGAAGCATATCCAGAATTCTCCAAAGGCTGAGCTCCCTCCCTCTAAACCAGCCTTTAATACGAAGCCCGGGTCAGACATGGCCCGGGCTTTTTCTATGCTGCCTTCCAAACCCCCGCGCTTGGCCCTACGGTTTGATCCATGCCCGCTGATCCCGTCGCCCGTATTGTCTTCACATCCTGTTGCCACCACCGCCGGGCGGACCAACCCGCATGGCAAATGATCGCGGACCGCAAGCCGGACCTGCTGCTGTTGCTGGGCGATAACATCTATGCCGAACCTACGGGGTGGCAGGTCGACGACCTCGCGGCCAAATACGCGGCCAAAATGGCCGACCCGCAGTTCCGCGCGGCCTTCGATACCATCCCCACCATCGCCACATGGGACGACCACGACCTTGGGCCCAACAACGCGCTGGGCGACAGCCCTGAGGCCCGCGCCCCCGGCACAACGGGGTTGGAACGCAGGCAGGAAGCGCGGCTGCAATTCCTCACCCACCTCGCGCCTAGCGGGGTGGATGCAAGCGCCCTCGACCACCCCGCAGGGCAGATCTATTGCAGCTACACCCTCAACAACGTCTTCATCATCGTCCTTGATGGTCGCTACTACCGCCAGGACATCCGCACGCAGGGTGCCGACGCGCAGTTCCTTGGCGAAGACCAAGAGGCATGGCTCTGGCAGCAACTCGACCGCGCACGGTCAGGCGACTACCTCGCCACGCTGGTCTGCTGCGGGTCCACCATCAACGCCAGCAAGGTGCTGGGCGAAGACGTCTCCCATTACCGCCGCTTCTACGCGGAATTTCAGACGCGGTTCAAAGCCTGCCCCAACCCGATATTCCTGTCCGGCGACATCCACCAAAACACCTACCGCCGACATGACGGGTTCTTTGAGGCCATCGCCTCAGGCGTCGCACAAACCCGCCGCCGCGACCTGTCCGAAGACTTCCCCGACGGCGTCGAAGAGGTCGACAATTTCTGCGAGCTGCGCCTCTATGAGGACTGCGCGGTATTTGAATTTTGCGTCACCGATTACGGCGTGTTCGAAGAACGCTTCCCGATCACCGGCGCGGCCAACCCAAAGGGGGACTGAGATGCTTTGCAAAATCGGCGAGGTCGAGATTTGGCGCATTCTGGAAATCAACGGCCCCTATCTGCCGCCCGCTGATCTGTTCCCAAGCGCAGGCCCCGAGGTCGCTGACCTGATCGCGGCGCGTGTCGACAATTCGATCTGCCCCACCTCCGGCGGGCTGATCCTGCCGATACAGGGCTTCCTTCTGAAAACGCCCAGCCACATTGTCTTGGTCGACAGCTGTGTGGGCAATGACAAGACTTCCGGCCATGCTGATTGGCATCAACGCTCTGACAGCCGCTTCATGTCCGCGCTCACCGCTGCGGGCTGCGCGCCTGAAGATGTGGATTACGTGCTTTGCACCCATCTGCACACCGACCATGTCGGCTGGAACACCAAGCTGCAGGATGGCCGATGGGTCCCGACTTTCCCCAACGCCAAATATCTGATCCCCGACGCCGATAACGTGGCTTTCAGCGCCGCGCCCAGCGACAGCTACACCGAAAGCGTGCTGCCGGTGATCGAGGCGGGGCAAAGCGAGATGGTCACGCCACGCCACCAGCTTGGCGACCACGTCACCCTGATCCCCACACCCGGCCACACGCCGGGCCATGTTTCGGTTCTTGTCAAAAGCGGCGGGGCCGAGGCGATCATCACCGGTGACGCCATCCACACCACGGCCCAATGCTGGCACCCTGATTGGCATTTCAAATACGACACCGATGGGGACCTCGCTGCGCAGTCACGGCGTAAATTGTTGGAGGACGCCTCGGAATCCGGTGCCCGCGTCTTGGGCAACCATTTCGTGCTGCCCTCAGTCGGGCGCGTCAAATCCAATGGCGACGCGTTCCGTTGGGAAGATGGCTAGCCCCGCACCAAGGTTTCCCGCGCGATCCGCTGCGTCACTTCAATATAGCGCTCCTGCGACCAGCCGCAGCCTTGGCATAGCTGCGCCCAGTTGCCGACCGATAGAAGTGTCCACAAAAAATCCACGGCCTCCGTCTCGGACAGTGCCTCTGTCAGGCGGCCATCGGCCTTGAGGGCTGCGATGGCAGCTGCACAGCCATGCTTCACTGCAGCCATTCTATCAGTCCATGCGGCGGTGGCGTCCTCATCCGCTTCGCCCATGGCAATAAGGGCTTTGCCCACGCCGTAGATGGTTGGGATGTAGTTGCCCCATGTCTCGATCCACAAGGGCAGGCGCTCTTCGCCCGTCGCCGCGTTGCGGCTGGCCTTTAGCCTGTCTTGGATGTCGTGAACCTCATCAATGTATTTCGTGGTGGCCACCAGCAATTCCGCCCGGTTGGGAAAGTGCAGGTACAGCGCTTGTCGGCTGATTTTGGCGGCTTTCGCAATGTCGGACATGCGCACCGCGTTGCCGCCGCCTTCCTCCAACAAGGACCAGGCTGATTTCAGGATACGGGAGCGGGTTGGATTCATTTCACTTGACATGATGTCAAGTTGAGGGGTAGAGGTTCGATTGTCAACTTGACACAGTGTCAAGTAACTCAAAAAGTAGAAAAGGAGATCACCATGAAAGTCATCGTATTCGGCGCCACTGGCACAGTCGGCACACTCGCAGTTCAGCAAATGCTGGAAGACGGCCACACGGTCACAGCCTTTGCCCGCAAGCCCGAGAAACTGAACCTATCTCACCCGGCACTCACCCGCGTCGCAGGCGACGCCTTGCAGCCCAAATCTGCCGCAGACGCCATCAAAGGCCATGACGCGGTTGTCATCACCTTGGGGTCCGGCATGTCGCGCAAAAGCGTCATCCGTTCCGAAGGGACCATGAACGTCATCAACGGCATGCAGAAACATGGCGTCGACCGTCTTATCTGCCAAAGCACGCTCGGTGCGCATGAAAGCTGGAGCAACCTCAACTTCTTCTGGAAGCGGATCATGTTCGGCCTGCTGCTGCGCCCGGTCTTCCTCGACCACGAGCTTCAGGAAAGCCTTGTACGCGCCAGCGGGTTGAACTGGACCATCGTGCGCCCTGGCGCCTTTGCCGACGGTCCGGCCACCGGCGGCTACAAAGAGAATTTTGCGCCATCCGAGCGTGCGTTGACCCTAAAGATTTCCCGCGCCGATATTGCCGCGTTTCTGTCGCGCCAAGTGTCGGACTTGCGTTACGCGGGACGGGCAGTTGCCATCTCTAACTGAGCGCACCTAAGAACGAAAAAACCCCGCTGGCTGTGCAGCGGGGTTTTGTACAATTTGGGTTTTGGGGCTTTGAAAGTTGCCCCAATTTGTACAATTTAGGCGATTGTCTCGTCGATCCAGCCCGCCAACGCCGCTTTCGGAGCCGCGCCAACCTTGTTGGACACCACTTCACCATCTTTGAACATGAACAGCGCCGGAATCCCACGCACCCCCATCTGGGCGGGGGAGTTCGGGTTCTCGTCCACGTTCACTTTGACGATTTTGACCTTGCCGTCATACTCGGCGGAAAGCTCTTCCAAAGCGGGGCCAATCTGCTTGCAGGGGCCGCACCATTCCGCCCAAAAGTCAACAATAACAGGGACATCCGATTGGCGGACTTCGGCGTCAAAAGTGTCGTCAGTAGCGGCAACAGTAGCCATTGTGTTCCCTCCGGGGATTGGGTGATTGTTCTAGGAGGACGAACCTATGGCTGCCTTGCAGAGTCGTCAAGGTTTAGTGGTGCACAGCAGGGCTGCACTCACGATGTCGTGCGGAAGTGCCATTAATTCCGCCGTTTCGGTCCAGACAATTGCGGTTTCAATCTGCTTGTCGAGGTAGATTTGCGCCAGCGCCGCCGCATACGCCCCCATCTGCCGCAGCAGCCCATCGGGCGTTTCCTGCGGTGTTTTTGGGACGATGCGGTTGGATTTGAAGTCAACCGCCGTCACCGTCGTCTCCGTGATGAGCAACCTGTCAATTGCGCCTGAGACGCGCTGCCCTTCAAGCTCAGGCAATGCCGCCGTGACCGCGACCTCCGCCAACGCTGTTCCATCGAACAAATGCGCCAGATGCGGTGCGTCCAGAACGCGGGCGGCATGTGCCAAAAGGTCCTCGTCACCCTTGTTTTCATAGGTCTCAAGCAACCTTTCGGCAAATTTCTCCCGCTCACCCACCGCAACGCCCGCCACATGTTCCAGCAACACATGTATCGCCGTGCCCCGCGCCTTGGCGTCTTCCTCTGACAGAATTTCGGCGGGCCCCGGCAAGGCCTTGCTGCCGCCCAAATGTGAGGGCGACAAGGTCATTGGCGGAGCCTTGGGTGCTTCGCTGGGCATCATGGCCCAATTTGGAAGTGCGCCGGGTGCGTCCGTCACCCCCAACGGCCGCGTCCCGGTGTTGTCCGGCCATGTCATGTGGTGCAGGCGCAGCTTGACGTCGTCAGCAGGCGCCGCGCCCGCCCGCGTCAGCCCGTTTTCTACAATCTCGTACCATGTGTCGCCCTTCTTGGGCGGGTCCCCTGACCCGCACACAATAAGCCAGCTTTCAGCACGGGTCAGCGCGACGTAAAGCAGCCGCATCCGCTCTTGGAACTGCAGGTCTTTTTTGGCGTCGGTCAGTGCGGATTGAAGCTGCGTGGCGTCCCTGGCGTTGGATTTCCAAAGAGCGGTTCCATCGGCGCTGAGAATGTCATCCCGGATCAGGTTCTGCGTGGTGCCGGTCTGCGGCAGGATGACAATGGGTGCCTCCAACCCCTTTGCGCCATGTACGGTCATGACGCGGATAAAATCGCCTTCACTGTCCATTTGGCGTTTGATCGTCACGTCATCCGTGGCCAGCCAAGTCAGGAAGCCGGTAAGCGTCGGGGCTTCGGTCTGCTCGTAGGTCAGGGCCTGGTCAAGGAGCGCGGTGATGCCTTCGTCGGCCTCCGTGCCAAGCCGGGCGAGCAAGCGCTCACGGCCATGATGGCGCGTCAGCGCCCGTTCCAGAAGCTCGTAGGGGCGATCAAAGTCTGTCTGCTTTCGCAGGTCGATGAGCATGGCGTGAAGGTTGGGATAGGTTTCCTTGCGCTTCTCCAATTCATGCCACAAGTCGCCCTCGCGCCCGTGGGCAAGGGTGTAGAGGTCTTGTTCGGTCAGATTTCCCAAGGGGGATTTGATGACTTCGGCAAGGGCCAAATCGTCCTGTGGGTTTTCGAGAAATGTCAGCAGGGACACCAGATCGCGGACGCCAAGTTCACCGCCAACACGCAGGCGGTCGGCGCCGGCCATGGGTATGTTCAACTTTTTGCAGGCGCGAATGATTTCGTGAAAAAGCCCGCCTTGGGCGGACCGGGTTTGCACAAGGATCAGGAAGTCCTTGGCCTTGATCGGACGGGTTCGCAGGTGGTCTATGCCATCTTCGCGGACCAGCTCTGTGATTTGGCCTTGGGTAATCTGGTCAAAGATGTGACTGGCGATTTGGGTCGCAAGTTGTACCGAATGGTGGTCGGTGCCCACAGTGTCGACGGGGTTGAACCAGTCTTCTTCGAACTCAGACTTTTCGGCCTCTATCCAGTCCCAAAGATCAACCCGACCGGGCAGGGTGTTCTTGAAGGGCTTGTGGACCAGCGCATCGCCCATGCCCTTGCGCAAATCGTCTGTGAAGACGTGGTCGACGAGGTTTAGAATGGGGGCGGCGGAGCGGAAGGAATAAAGCAGCTCTTTGGCGGCGAAGGGGGCTTCGATGGCGGCCAGCTTTGCCTCAAAATCGGCGCGCATGCGGTCGAATTCGGCGGGGTCCGCGCCTTGGAATGAATAGATCGACTGCTTCTTGTCACCGACCACAAAGATCGTGCGTTCGGTGTTTTTGCGCGCGCCTTCGCCCGATGTGAATTCTTGTGCTAGCAGCCGGATCACGTCCCATTGCGCGGGGGAGGTGTCTTGCGCTTCGTCCACCAGGATATGGTCGATACCGCCATCAAGCCGAAACAGCACCCATGCGGCGACCGATTGGTCGGTCAGCAGGTCGCGGGCCTTGTGGATCAGGTCGTCGAAATCGAGCCAACCACGTTGCTGCTTGGCCTTGTTCAGTCTGTCGATGAAGGGCAGGGCAAAAGCGTGCAGCGTTTTGGTCCGGCGCACGGCCAGAAAGGCGAGACGCGTGTCACGCGTATCCGCGACGCGTTGTTTGAACGCATCGAACCGGTCTTTCAAAATGCCCATCTCTTGCCCGGTGGCCTTTGTTGGCGGAGAGGCCTTGGGACTGAAAGGGGTTTTGGTCTTTGCGCCCGTCAGGCTGAGATCTTCGAGGTCGGCCAGCAATGCCAGGGACGGCCTGGTCAGGTCTGTGGCTGCCAGCCGCCGCGCAAGAGTTTGGTCAGTGCTTGTCCCCTGTTCGAGAAAAGGGACCATGTCTGTGAAAAGCTGCGCTTCCGAGCCGTCCAAAACCGTGTCGATAATGCTTTGCGCAGTGGTGCCGATGGGCACATCAAGCAAGCTATGCAAGTCGTCGTTCGACGGCTGGTGGGCGAAAACCTCTGACTGCTTGGCAATTTCGGCAAGCAAAGCGTCCGGCTCTTCGCCGGTAAATTCGGTTGCCAGCGCGTGGACCACTTCGGGCAGGTCCTCGGTCAGCTGGTCCATGACGTCCGCGCGCAACTGCTTGCCTGCCCGGTCATCCATTTCGGTGAACGCCGGAGAGACTTGCGCCTCCAACGGGAACCGGCGCAGCAACGATGCGCAGAACGAGTGAATGGTTTGAATTTTGAGGCCACCGGGAGTTTCGATTGCCTGAGCAAACAGGCGTCGGGCATTGCGAAGCGTCTGGGAATTGATCTGCCCTTCTTGAACACCCAGTTCGCGGAGGCTGCCGGTCAGCTTGTCGTCCGACATCATGGCCCACGCGCCTAAGCGTTTGAAAAGGCGGTTCTGCATCTCTGATGCGGCGGCTTTGGTGTAGGTCAGGCACAGAATGCGCTGGGGCATAACGCCCTGCAAAAGCAACAGGGCCACGCGGTCTGTCAGCACGCGGGTTTTGCCAGAGCCCGCATTGGCCGACAGCCATGTGGATCGGCTTGGCAGCGCGGCGTCGATCTGTGCGCGGGTGGCTTCGTTGGTTTGCATCAGGGGCCGACCCTTTCAGGTTTCACCGCGTCGGTGCGATCCCATTCGCCGTAGCGGGCCAAGGTGTCGTAGTCTTGGTCCCACCGCTCTTCGAACACCGCTCGCCGGGATGCATACCCTTGTTCGGGGTCGCTATATTCGGAAATGAGCTGTTCAAGTTCTGCCCAGACCTCGTCTGGCTCACCTGCGTCGAAGCGCTGCGATATTTCCTTGGGATCCGCGCCAAGACCGACATAGGCGACCTGTTGAACCGTTGCGTCAGGGAAGCCTTCATAGGCCAATGCCGCCAGCAAGGGCAGCTGTTTGTTGAAATGCTTTTGCACCTTGTCGGACGGCAGTTGGCCGGTTTTGTAATCATAGATGACCAACGTGCCATCTGCCGCCTTGTCGATGCGGTCCGCCCGGCCTTGGAGCGTGAAGTCGTTGCTTGTTCTGTGGCCGGTTTGTTCGAATGCGCAGGGCGTGGCCAAGGCGCGACGGGCTTGTTCGGTCTGGATGAACCACGGCACGGCACGCGCGAGCTTTGCCATCCAGAAGGCGCGCGTCGCGGGCCAGGTGATTTGCTGGTCAAATACCTCTCTGGCGGTGTCCAATAGCAACGTTTCTGCATCCGCGGGCAGCGGGCCTTTGTGGGCCTCGATGAAGGTTTGCAGCACCTTGTGGATGAGCTCCCCGCGGAGCGCTGCGTCGGGTTCAGCGTGCAGCGGCTTGGCGGGTTTGAGGTTCAGGATGCGCTTGGCGTAGACGGCGTAAGGGTCGCGTATCAGGGTTTCAATGCTGGTGACCGGCAGTTTCTTGGGGCGATGTTCCACGGGTGGCTGCGGCGCGGGGCGATGCGCTTTGTCCAGCTTGATCCGGGGCGTGTCGTAGGACTGTGCGAGGGTCACCCACTCTTTGCCGCGGGCCTGCATTTGCCGGAATGCGCCGTCGGCTTCTTCGCTGAGCCCGGTCATCAGGTTTTGCAGTCTATTCAGCCAGCGCGACGGCACGGTTTCGGCCTCGGCATCGCGCACCGACCGCGTAAGCCAAACCTCCTTTGCGGCGATAGCTTGCTGAAAGTCGTGGGCGGACAGCCCTATACGGTTTTCCGGAAGCCGCAGTCCTGCCTGCGCTCGCATATCGCGGTTCAGCCAAGGGTCCGGGTCGGGCATTGCGGGCCATGTTCCGTCATTAAGGCCCGCAAGGATGACCAGCTCTGCGCCTTGCACGCGCGCCTCCAACGTGCCCCAAATCATTATGTTGGGATGTGTGAAAAACGGATCGCGGGCTTCCTCTTTGGCCAACAGCGTTGAGATCAAATCGTTGTATTCCGCCGATGTGTATGGCCCCGCCACTTCGCTGGCGTCGGCGAGGTCTTGCAGCAGTATCAACGCCTTTTCGCCAGCGTCCTTGAGCCAAAGCGGGTTGGGGTCTGTGGTCATCTCTGGGCCAGCGGCCAAGCGCTCGCTTTGAGATTTGTGGATGCTCAGCACGCTTTGCAGGTCTTGCGTTGCCATATTGGCAAGCGGTTCAAGACATTCCCAAAGCCATGCATGCCATTGGGTAGCGCCGCTTTTCTCGGCCCATTCTTGTGTTTGGCTGCGCGTGACCACAGGGGGAGCGCCGCGCAACACTGCCTGTTCCAGATGGCGTAGATGGAACAGGTGGTCTGACCGTTCGTCCGCTGCCACCAGCGGGTTCTTGAGCAAGGCAAGCAAGCTGTCTGGTGCCACAGCCTGACCGATCAGCTTTGCTGTTTGACGCAGTAATCTGCCGGGTGGCGTGAGGTCCAGCCTTGCACCGGCGCTATCGTTCGGCTCGATCTGCCAAGCCTGAAGCGCGGCGGTGACCTGACGGGCCAAAGTTTGGTCTGGCGTGATAAGCGCGGCTGTCGTCTTCGTCTCCGCCGCCTGGCGCATACGCAAGGCGATCGCCAGCGCTTCGATGCGTGGATTTGGACTTTCAACCAAGGTCAGCGCCGAAGTTGCTTGGCCAAGTGCGCCAAGGTCGGGGCCTTCTGTAAGCCAGCCGTCAGTGACCGGCGCTGGTCGCAACGCCAGCGACACAAGCTTGTTTCTTGTGTCACTATGCGCGTCTGGGCAAGGCCATGGTTTGATGTCGCTATGGGTTGCGTTCAGCTCTGACGTGAGCAGGTGATAGCCATATTGCGGGTGATCCTCGGCGGCGGGGCGGTCTGTATTTTGGCCCAGTTGCTGCCAGACCTCTGCAGGCATGTCGAAATCTACCCCGGGCAGCACCAAGGCGCCAAGCGGTTGCCGGGCCACGGCGCGCATGAATGCGCGTGTCGTGCCGCGAGACCCCGTGGAGCCCGCCACGATGATAGGATGCTCAGGTGGCGCAATCCTCCAATCGGCGTCGAGGGCCTCAACGACGGCGCGCTGCCTGCCTTGTAAGTCAAGCTCTGCCTCGGGATTAAGAAACTTTCGGACCAAGTCGATGAACTGCTGGCTGCGTTTCCAATGTGCGGAATGGTCCTGCACGTCGATGCCGGAGACGTTGTCGATGCTGACGCCTTCCCCCTGCATTTCTTCCAGCAGCTTCGCAAGGCTGTCGGCCAGATCAAAAGCCATGTCATGCGCGGCCAAAGTCTGTTCGGTCTCGATCAATTTGCGTACAAGCTGCGCCAGTTCGAGCCGGCGCGCCAAGGCATTGGCCGGCGGCGGTATGTCGTAACGTTGGTCGCCTGCGAGTTCGGTCACCAGCCTGATGCGGGGCAGGAGGGTCGCTCCGCTTTCGGCAAAGAGCTGGCTGATGCGCAGCTTCATGCGTTCGGTGTTCACCCACAGATCTATGCGAGCGAGCGCCTCGGGCGGTTCTCCGATCAGCAGGTTTTGGATGCCAGCCACCAAAGCAGCCGGGAAGTCGACCCCGACAGGCATCCCAAACAATCGCGGGCCGTCCGAATGTTCAAACATCAAGCATCGCCTCCGCCAGCGGAATACCGGCAGGTGTACCAACATCGGCCCATTGGCCCGCGTAAGACACGCCGCACATCGTCCCCTTCGCTAGCAGCACGTCCCAGACCTTATTGAGTGAGAACGCGGCGTCCGCGATCACATTTACAACATCGCGACGAATGACTTGTGCGCCCGTAAAAACCTGACCAGAAGTGCTTCGGGACAATGTGTTGTCATTGCCCATCGCAAAATTGCCAGAGCGAGAATAACCGACAGTTTGGGCCAGAGGGACAAGAAGGAGCAGAGCGTCCATGTCTGGCCGCCACGCGTCGCGCAGAACATCTAACGGGTTTGGCCCGTTCCAAACGGCATCAGAATTCAGCGTCATGACGCAGTCGCCGTGCATCTTTGGCAGGGCAGCCTTCAGGCCGCCGCCTGTGTCCAATATGTCGGGATCCTCGATGTGGACGGTGGCCCTGTTTTGCAGGTGCGCCACCATCTGATCGGCATGGTAATGCGCGTTGACATGGAGGTTAAGGCCGGGGGTCAACGCGATTGCGTGGTCGATCAGGGGCCTGCCTGCGACAGGGATCAACGGCTTTGGCAAAGAGTCTGTCAACGGCGCCATGCGGGTTCCGAACCCTGCACCGAAAATCAGGATGTCGGTGGGTTGGTCAGACATTGGCCACTTTGATCCGTGCGATCACGTCTGGGCTGGGTTCTGGCAACACTGACGTGACCCAGTCCCCAAATTCGCGCAGGACCGGGTGCGTCAGGTCACTTATCAGATTGCCCCAAACGCGCGGAAGAAGGTCCGGGTAGTGGCGTTTGTTGTCGCGGACGCAGAGGCGGGTGAACACGCCGATGATCCGCAGATTGCGCTGCGCGCTACAGACCGCGTAGGACGCTTTGAAATCATCCGCGTCCACGCCGGAAATTTTGACAAAGTGGTCGATGCAGGTTTGCTGTACCTGCGGGTCTACGTCGCGCCGCGCATCTTTGAGCAACGATGCCAGATCGTAGGCCGGATGACCCAGCATGGCGTCTTGGAAATCCAACAAACCGACCCTTGCGACGCCGGTCCGGTCTGGCAGCCAAAGCAGGTTCTCGGCATGGTAATCGCGTTGGACAAGGACATCAGGCTCCGCAATATGTGCGTTCAACAATGTCTGCAGCTGACTTTCGAATTCCTGCCTGATGTCGGCGGGGTTGGGCGTTGCAAACTTCAGATACCAATCAATGGCCAGCATCGCGGTTTGGGTCATTGCCGCGGCGCCGTAGGTGTCCAAACCTGCCGGAGGGGATGCGCTTTGTGCTGCGAATAACGCATCCGTTGCAGCAAGGTAGAGCGTTTCTTCGGGGCCCGAATTGCTTTGCAAAACCCGCGCAAACAGATCGTCGCCGAGGTCTTCAATAATCAAGAAACCGTTTTCCGTATCGCGCGCCACAATGTCGGGTGCGCTGAGGCCCGCGCTTTTGAGATGGGCCGCAATCTTTATGAAGGGACGGGTATCCTCGCCCTTTTCCGGTGGCGCATCCATCAGGACGGCCCGACCCAGCGAGGGATGGTCCAATCGGTCATAGCGCCGATTTGAGGCGTCACCTGCCAAAGTGCTGCGCGCCGCATCGTCCCAGCCCGACAGCAGAAGAAAGGCTTGCAGTTTGGCGTGGCGTTCAGGGGTCATTGCGGGAAGGCTTTCGTAAGCATATGCGCTAGCTTTTCAGTGGGCTCTGAACTGGCGGCAATTGTACAAAGACGTGCATCCTCTGCTGTGTCGTAAGACAGGTCGAGGCGCAATGCTGGCGGTGCAGCGTCACCCAACCGGTCCGGCCATTCCACGATGCAGAATGCCGTGTCAAATGCGGCATCAAGGCCCAGCTCGGACAGCTCCGCTGTCGATGTAAGGCGGTACAGGTCTGCGTGCCAAATCTCCAACGGTCCGGCCTCGTAGGTCTGGACGATGGTAAATGTGGGGGAAGGGACGTCTTCGCTTTGTCCTGTCTTCGCAAGACAGGTCTGAATGATGCGCCGTGCCAAGGTGGTTTTGCCGGCACCGACGGGGCCGTCCAACAAAACGGTTAACCCGCTTGTGGCGTGGTCAGCCAGCAACTCCGCTAGATGATGGGTTTGGTCTTGGCTTGAAAGGCGGAGTGTGGTGGTCATGGCGCGAGTCTACTGCAACCCGCACTGCCCGCAAGCGCGATCAGCCCGAAAGTGTTTCTAACTCGCGCGTTGGAGCCACTGCTGCCAGAGTTTCCTCCGATGTTGCAAAGCTGACCTTTGTGGCCCCTCCGGCCAGTGGAATGAAGGTGCATTCAAGCGGCCGGCCGTCACCAAGCGTGGTTTGGCCGCTCCATTCGGCGCGCTCACCGACGCTGACATGGCAAACAAAGTCCCGCACTTCCCCCCAAAGCGGCGTCGGGCTGGTTTGGGCTTGCCAATGGCGCGTTGCATCCATGATGCCGGTTTGGGCCAAAGCCAGTTCAGGATCGGTGCCCCATAGGTCGCAATAGGCCGCGTTGGTGACGACCAACACACCTGTGGCATCAAAGACCGCGACTGCCTCTGACATGCCGTCCAGAAGGGACTGGCTAAGCTCCAATTCCCGACGGAATTTGCGTGTGAGCGAGACCTCTGCTGTGATGTCTTCGATCAGGAACGCAACGGCACCGTGGGGATGGGGTCTGCCGGTGACTTTGTAAGTCTGGCCTGTCGGCAGCGTCCATGTCTCAAGATAGCTTCCATCGACAGCGGACTTGTCCAACTCGCTTATTTTGGCGCGCCAATCGGTGAAGTCCTTGCGTTCCGGCAGCATCCGCTTTTCGCGTAGCCGGTTGATCGTGTCATAAAGCGTGGGGCGCGCCGCCAGCCATTCGGGTTCCAGCGTCGTCAAATCCACCAATGCGGGGTTAAAGAGCTGCAATTGCCGGTTGCGGTCGAAAATGGCCAACCCAATTGGCAAAGACGAGAAGGTCTGGGTCAAGGTTTGCATGAAGGCGCGTAGGGCTTCTTCAGCCTTGACGGTTTTGCTGGCGTCGCAGGCGTAGTGCAGCGTCGTGTTCCCGTGGCCGAAGCTTGTAATGTCAAACCACCGTGTCGTGCCATCTGGCAACATAAGCGGCGCGCGGCGTGGCTGGGGTGTGTCGCCGGGTGCCGTGATCGTCGCCCCCTCAAACAGCCGCATTGGCGGCCAGGCGATCTGGTCTTCGGCATTGGCCTGCTCAGCAAGCGAAAGATACGCGGCATTTACCCAATTGATGGTGCCTAACCGATCCTCTCGCCAAACGATGGTCGGAGACGTCTCCACCGTGCTGCGCAGGATCGCAAGTTCTTGAGTGTTTGCCTCCGCGATGCCGCGGTCCAGCAAGACGCGGCCTGCCATCAGATCAGGCAAGCCCTTTATTGTGATATTGCTGTGCTGCCCGGTGCAATCGACTTGAACCGCGACGGGCCCGTCGGTGGTCAGTTCCGACATGTCAAAACGGGCGTGTTCAAGGCAGGCGGTGTCAAAGGCCGTGTCGAATTGCGGGAAGATGTCTGACAAACGACGTGTCAACGCGGTCAGGGGGCAATCCTCAAGATCTTCGGGCGACAAAGCGGCACGCGCCGCCGCGTTTGCAGCCACCAGATTGGTGCCTTCGAAGGTAAAGGTCTGCGGGTCATTTTTGATGATAGTTTCCGATTCAGCCGATCGTGGAATGCGCATGACCAGACAACTGGCAAGACCCATGACGAGGCCTGCAAAGAAAAGAAGGGCGGGGGGCTGTGCAAAAACTGCAATCACGAATCTACCTTTGCGATTGAATTGGACCAACGCACATAATCACGACCTGGTTAATGGTCGGTTAAATCCGGATTTGCTCGTTCTGTCCCAAAGGTTCGGAGCGCCCCGTCGGAGCCACCTGAAGGGCCGATGCGGGCCAAATAACCTCGGCGATTGCACCGGTGCGGCTGGTGTCGCCGTCTTCGTTGACGCCGTTGTCAAAAATGACCTCTGACCCGGTGCGTTCCAGCAGGGTTTTGGCTATGAAAAGACCCAGCCCCATGCCCTCATAGCCGGGCCTGCTGGCTTGATCTGGGACGGATCTGCGGCGGCGCAAAAACGGTTCACCGATGCGCCCCAAAAGATCGACCGGGTAGCCGGGACCGTCATCTATGACGCGAATTGTGATGTGGGTTTTGGACCAGCTGACATCAATCCAAACCTCCAGATCAGCGAAATCAACCGCGTTTTGGATGAGGTTGCGGAGCCCATGTATGACCTCCGGTTTTCGGGTGATAACGGGCATTGGCCCGTCATCTTCGGTGTCGGCTGTGAAGTTGAAATGCACTTGTTTTTGCCGTTCCACATGTGGTTCGGCGGCTTCTCCCACAACTGCGCTGAGCGGGGCGTTGCGCAGGTGCAGATCGTCTTTTCCGGCCCGCCCCATTGATTGCAATATGTCACGGCAACGGTCTGCCTGCTCGCGGATCAAAGCGGCGTCTTCTTTAAGATCAGGGCGGTCTTCCAGCTCTTCTAGCAACTCGGCGCTGACGAGTTTGATGGTCGCCAGCGGTGTTCCCAATTCATGGGCGGCAGCGGCCACGACGCCGCCAAGATCGGTCAGCTTTTGTTCGCGCGACAAGGCCATTTGGGTGGCGAGCAAGGCTTGGCTCATCGAATAGGTTTCGGCTGTGACACGGCCCGCGTAGATCGCAAGAAATACAATGCCGATCATGATCGCGACCCAAAAGCCTGCAACAAACACAGGCGGCATTTCCAGGATGGCGCCGGCCTCGGTCCTGAGTGGCAGGTGGATATAGGTCAGCGCGGTCACCATTATCAGGGCAAGCCCCCCAATCAGGAGCGTCGATTGAGTGCGCATCGTCATGGCCGATACAGTGACCGGCGCGAGGATCAGCAGAGCAAAGGGGTTGTTCAAACCGCCGGTCAAATACACCAAAAGCGCAAGCTGAGAGAGGTCGAAGAGAAGGGTTACCAAAACTTCGTTTTCACGCAGCCATCGGGTCTGCGGGTAGACCGCCAGCGCGACCAAATTTGAAATGACGGAGGCCCCGATTGCCAACATGCAAAAGCCCAGCGGGATGTCGAGTTTGAGCACCTGACTTGCGATAAAGATCGCGCCGCCCTGGCCCAAAATTGCCAACCATCGCAATATGATAAGCGTCCGCAGCCGGACCATGCCGTTGCGTGGATTGTTGGTGCCGAACCCAGTGGAAAGGTCGGTCATCAGGGAAACGTGATCGGCAGCGTCATAATGGCCGATTGATACTTCAGGGTGGATGGGGGATCAACGTGGCAAGTTAACGCGAACGGGGTGAGCTGCATGAACAAGGCGTATGTTTGGACGGCTGGTGGGTTGATCGTCGGCATGTTGGGGCTGACTTTTGCGGCGCCTTATGTGCTTGGAAATCGCGAGGACGCGTTCGCGCAATGCGCGCAGGGTGCGGTGGCCGGTGGCGACATTGGCGGACCGTTTGAACTGGTGTCTCAGACCGGGGAAACGGTGACCGAGCAGGACGTCATTACAGAGCCCACCTTGATCTATTTTGGCTACACCTATTGCCCTGATGTCTGCCCATTGGACGTCTCAAGAAACGCGGAAGCCATCGACGTTCTGGCGGAGCAGGGCGTGGAGGCGACACCGGTGTTTATCTCCGTCGACCCGGAGCGCGACACCCCAGACGTTCTGGCCGAATTCACCGACATCATGCACCCCAAAATGATCGGGCTGACAGGGTCGGCCAGCCAAGTGAAAGCGGCCAGCCAAGCCTATCGCACCTTCTACAGAAAACAGGCTGGCGGCGGCGAGGACTATCTGGTCGATCATTCGACTTTCACCTATCTGGTGCTTCCGGAAAAAGGCTTCGTAGATTTCTTCCGGCGCGATGCATCCGCGGATCAAATGGCGGAAACCGTGGCCTGTTATGCGGCGGCGACGTCCTAAGCACCTGAATTCTATCGTATTTGACGGGTGAGGGGTCGCGACCTACATTACTGACCGTAACCAGATTGAAAAGGGTCAAGGGATGACGGACCGCGCCATGAAAGAGATCGGCGAAGACAGATCGCTGCTGATTGTAGACGATGACGAACCCTTCCTGCGCCGCCTTGCACGGGCGATGGAGAAGCGCGGATTTGAGCCCGAAGCCGTCGAAACAGTGGCCGCCGGAAAGGCCATCGCCACGGCGCGTCCACCGGCATATGCGGTGGTGGATTTGCGCCTTGAGGATGGCAACGGATTGGACGTTGTCGAGGTGCTGCGGGAGCGTCGTCCCGACGCGCGCATCGTGGTGCTGACGGGCTATGGCGCGATTGCGACGGCGGTGGCTGCGGTGAAGATCGGGGCCACGGATTACCTGTCGAAACCGGCCGATGCCAATGACGTCACCAACGCGCTTTTGGCGACCGGCGACGAGCTGCCGCCGCCGCCGGAAAACCCGATGTCGGCCGACCGTGTCAGATGGGAACATATCCAGCGTGTCTACGAGCTGTGCGACCGCAATGTGAGCGAAACCGCGCGGCGTTTGAGCATGCATCGCCGCACCTTGCAGCGCATTTTGGCGAAGCGCAGTCCGCGTTAACTTTTGCCGAATTCCCGAATGTGTATTTAATATGTATTTCATATGTATTTGATGCGCATTTGAATCTGTTAACGGTGGTAGAATGAAACGAGTTTTTTTGGTGGTTTGGGTGGCGGCTTTGTCGGCCTGCGCGCCGGGCGCTTCCGTTGACACGCCTGCCAAAACCGACCCGATCCCGTTCCAGCTTGATGCCCGGGGCGTGCAGCTTGTCGATCGCGCAGGGCGGATTGATTTCGGGCGCACAGATCATTCCACGGAGCGCGCGATGACCAAGCTGGTTGGGCAGGGCGTTTCGTCTCGGGCCATTTGCGATGACGGCAGTCCGTTTGTGACCTGGCCGGATGGCTCGACGCTCTATTTCCGAAACGGAGCGTTCCGTGGTTGGTCGGCGACAGCCGCCGACGGAACCCTGCGACAGGGCGGCAGAACCTGCGCTTAGGCAGATGCGGCGAGGCCCGTTAACATCGCCGCGCCCGCCACGATGTGGATCAGCATGATGGCCTTGTCATTCCACAGCACGCCGACGACAAACCAGCCGAAAACCCCGACAAGAAAGAGATAAAGGTTCCACGGAGTGACCGCAAAAGCGGTGGCGGTGTAGCCTAGGATTTGAATGAGAGACGCCGCCCATTTGAGGACGAAGGCGGATTGGGACTTGGTGGGCATTTCGACTTTCCAGAAAAAAGGCCCGAACGCATCAAGGGGAGACAATCGCGTTCGGGCCAGTGGGTACGCTGACAGGGGGGCAGCGCTACCAGAAGGTTTGGATGATTGGGTGATAGGTGGCACCGTCCCGACGGGTGGCACGCGGAGACGTGATAACGCCGCGACGGTGCGGGTCATGCGCTTCGGGGCTTTGGCTGCGGCTTTGCGCGTCGAGGATCATTTTTGACAGTTTGTCGAACATGGGGGGCTCCTATTTGGGGGTTCTGCGGCTGCGAGGGGTATAGCGTTCCGCGACCGGCGGGCTGTTCCGAGGCTTGAGGGCGTCAAAGACAATCTGGGACATGGAGATATACATCTGACGCTCCTTTCGCGGCGCTATTGAAAGTAGGAATAGGGATTGTGGCGACGTGTCCGCTGCATGTCCTTGCGATGCGGGTCAGCCGTGAAACGGTCCGCATATTGCGTTGCATTGTCGGACCAGCGGTTCTGATCCTGCCGTGTGGCGGTCATCATCATGTCGGCTATGAGTGAAAGCATGACTTTCTCCTTTTGTTGAGTTGTTGACCTTTTCTGGCACAGCTGTAGATGTTTTCAGAGTCAGGAAGATTTTTGTAATGTAAGTTGGGCTAACAGTATGGATTGGCGCGAGATCCCCTCCCTCTCTGCTTTGCGGGCCTTTGAGGCGATGGCCCGGCTTGGCGGGTTCACCGCCGCCGCGCGGGAGCTGAACGTCACGCATGCCGCCATTGCGCAGCATGTGCGCGGGCTGGAGGCGGAGCTGGGCCAAGTGCTGGTGATGCGCGAGGGGCGCGGCATGGGGCTGACCGAGGCCGGGCGATTGCTGGCTGGATCATTGCAAGACGGATTTGCCGAGATCGCCGCCGGCGTCACGGCCACCCGCACATTGGGCGAAGACCGCCCTTTGCAAATTGCCACAACCCCCAGCTTTGCGGAGAATTGGCTGATGCCGCGCATTGGCGCGTTCTGGGCAGAGCACCCCGAAATCAAGCTGGCCATGGTGCCGGGCTATGAGTTGGTTGATCTGCGGCGTGACGGATTTGATATGGCCATCCGGTACGGGCGCGGCGGCTGGGAGGGCGTGACCAGCGACTATCTGGTGAGCGCCGGCAATGTTGTGGTGGCGACGCCTGATCTGGCGGCGCAGGTGCCTTACGGAAATGTTGAGGCGCTATCGCGCCAACATTGGCTGCACGAAGTGGGCCGCGCCGAGCCGCGGGCCTGGCTGGCGGAACAAGGCCTGAGCTTCCCGCCTGAGCAGAAGACCGAGTTCACCATGAACACGATGGTCTTGGCCGCGACGCGTGCGGGATACGGCTTTTCTTTGCAAGGCAAGGCGCTGGTTGAAGCCGACCTTGCGGCGGGGCGGTTGGTGAAGGTGTTTGACGCCGAAAAATCCGATCTGGCCTATTACATGCTGACCCGGCCCGAAAACATGTCCGAGCGGCTACGGGTGTTTGTTGCGTGGCTGCGGTCCAGCGTGTGACCGGTTTGGCGGGCGTTGCAGATTAGGTATTTTTGCCAAGATGAAACATGGGGCTCGGCGGGGGCGCGCGCGTTAACCTTAATGAGATGGGTCGAGTTTTAGGCGTTTGGTGATGCGGTCGACCGGAGTGCCATCCGTGAGCGGGACGGCGGTGTCGACGTGGTGGTCGCGGAAGCCCATCTTTTCGTAATAGGCCAGCCCGCCGGCATTGTCGGCGCGGATTTTGGCGTAGAGTTCAGAGTAGCCTGCGGCTTGGCTGGCCTGTTTGGTGGCTTTGAAAAGGGCGGTCCCGATACCCTTTTGCGCGGTGCCGGGGCGGGCGAAGGTGGCGATGCCGCCGATATGGGTTTGGGGTGGGTCGAGCGGCTCCATCCATTGCATGCCTTGCAGCCTGTCCTCCGCCTCGGCGACATGGATGAAGATTTTGGGATCTGACGCCGCGATGAAGGGCTGGAAATAGGAGGCGTCGCGCGGCGTCTGGTAGGCGGTTGTGCCGCCAATCGCGATGACGGCGTTGAGGATGCGGACGAGCTCTGGCGCGTCGTTGGGGTGGGCCTTGCGGACAATCATTCGAAAAGCGCGTTGAAGCGCGCGATGAAGTCCGCCTTGACCTGCATCGGCGGGCGGGGTTTGAGCGTGGTTGGCAGCCGCAAATCCGTGGAGGGCGCGCCGAAGAACTTGTTGCTCTCGTCGATGGAGAAGCCCGCGATTTGGGTGGCCTCCAGCCAGGCAGAGATTTTGTCGGCCTTTTTGATTTGCTTTTTGACCTGTGCGGGGATGGTGGCGGGCAGGCCGAAGCGGATGTGGATGGCGGCGGTCAGGCGGTCGTCGAGTTCGGCGTAGCCCGGGCCGACGGCCGCCTTCACCGGCGAAATCATATCGCCAATGACGTATTCGGGGGCGTCGTGCAGCAGGGCGGCGAGTTGCCATTTCGCAGGTTGGGATGGGTTCATCGCCGTGAACAGCCGTTCGACCAGCACCGAGTGTTCGGCGACGGAATAGGGGAACTCGCCGAAGGTTTGGCCATTCCAGCGGGCCACGAAGGACAGACCATGGGCAATGTCCTCGATTTCGATGTCCATGGGCGTGGGGTCCAGCAGGTCCAGCCTGCGGCCCGACAGCATCCTTTGCCATGCGCGGGGTTGTTTCATTGGGGTGCCTCTCTGCGTCACTTTTTCTTCCATGGGCATCGCGCATTGTCGAGAGGGGTTACAGGTGCTATCTGCCCCTCAAATATAGAGCTTTAGGAGCAGGTCACATGGCCAACGACTATATCGTCAAAGACATCGCCCTTGCGGAATTCGGCCGCAAGGAACTGGACATTGCCGAAACCGAGATGCCGGGGCTGATGTCCCTGCGTGAGGAATATGGTGAGAAGAAACCTTTGAAGGGTGCGCGGATCGTTGGGTCTTTGCATATGACTATTCAGACGGCTGTGCTGATTGAGACGCTTGTTGAGCTGGGCGCCGATGTGCGCTGGGCGTCGTGCAACATCTTCTCCACCCAGGATCACGCGGCGGCGGCGATTGCGGCAGGCGGCACGCCTGTGTTCGCGATCAAGGGCCAGTCTTTGGAAGAGCATTGGGACTATCTGGACAAGTCGTTCATGTTCCCGGAAGGCCCGAACCTGATTTTGGATGATGGCGGCGACGCGACGCTTTACATCTTGCTGGGCGCACGTGCCGAAGCGGGTGAAGACATCATCCCCGTGCCGGGATCGGAAGAAGAAGTGGCGATCAAAGCGCAGATCAAGAAGCGCATGGAGGCCAGCCCCGGTTGGTTCACCAAGATGCGTGACCAGATTGTTGGCGTCTCGGAAGAGACCACCACCGGCGTTCACCGTCTGTATGACCTGTTCAAGAACGGCCAGCTGCCGTTCCCCGCGATCAACGTGAACGATTCTGTGACCAAGTCGAAGTTTGACAACAAATACGGCTGTAAAGAATCGCTGGTGGACGGCATCCGCCGTGCCACCGACACGATGATGGCTGGTAAAGTTGCGGTTGTGATGGGCTACGGCGACGTGGGCAAAGGCTCTGCGGCGTCGCTGGCGGGTGCAGGCGCGCGCGTCAAGGTCACCGAAGTGGACCCGATCTGCGCGTTGCAGGCGGCGATGGACGGCTTTGAGGTTGTGCTGCTGGAAGACGTTGTGTCCACCGCGGACGTGTTCATCACCACCACCGGCAACAAGGACGTGATCCGCATCGAGCATATGCGCGAGATGAAGGACATGGCGATTGTGGGCAATATCGGCCATTTCGACAATGAGATTCAGGTCGCCGCGTTGAAGAACCACAAATGGACCAACATCAAAGAGCAAGTCGACATGATCGAGATGCCAAACGGGCATCGCTTGATCCTGCTTTCCGAGGGCCGTTTGCTGAACCTTGGCAACGCGACGGGTCACCCGTCCTTTGTGATGTCGGCGTCGTTTACCAACCAAGTGCTGGCGCAGATGGAGCTGTGGACCAACGGCGACAACTACAAAAACGAGGTCTACATCCTGCCCAAGCATCTGGATGAGAAAGTGGCGCGTCTGCATCTTGCCCGCATTGGCGTGAAGCTGTCGAAGCTGGACAAAGAGCAGGCCGATTATATCGGCGTGTCCCCGGACGGCCCGTTCAAGCCAGAGCATTACCGCTATTGATGGTGCGTGAGATCACGCACCCTACGGCGGCGAGGTGAAAGCACTTTCGGGACTTTTTAGCGCCATCCTGCTGTGCGGCGGGGTGGCGCTTGGCGTTTGGCAACTGGCGGTGCATCCCGACACGCCCTTGCCGCGGGAATGGAACCCGACCAAGCAGTTGTATGTGGATGATCCGGTGACGTGGATGACGTCGTGGAAGCTGGATGCGGCGACGCGGGATGCGGGGCTGTGTAAGGAGGTTCTGGGCGCCGGCTCTGTGAGTTTTCGGGATTTGGAGGACCGTGTTGTCTCGGATGTGTGCCACATCAAGGGGCGGGTTGATCTGAGCGCCGTGGGGCCCGCGCGGATGAAACCGGTGGAGACGACATGCGCCGTGGCTTTACGCACCGCGATGTGGGAGCGGCATGGGCTGCAACCGGCGGCTGCCGCGCATCTGGGAACATCCGTGACCGGGATCGGGCATTTTTCGAGCTACAATTGCCGGCAAATTCGCAGCACAGGAGGCAATGGCGGCCGGATGAGCCTGCATGCCACGGCGGAGGCCCTGGATGTGTTCGGGTTCACCTTGGCGGATGGGCGGCAGCTGGTGATGAAGCGCGACTGGGAGCGCGAGAACGGGTTCTTTCGGGCGGCGCGGGACAGCGCCTGCACATGGTTCAAAACCACATTAGGCCCTGATTACAACGCTCTGCATGCGGACCACTTCCATTTGCAGTCGCGCGGGTGGGGGACATGTCGATAGCGTGAGACCGCCTGCGGGGAAAAGGTCCACCAATTTTTCCTTTGTTTTGGCTTCCTTAACGATTAGCGTCTCAGCCAAGGCCAATGTGAGAGGCCGAACACGCCTCGTTAATGGGGCAAGGGAAAACACTGGTGGGAGACTTTCCAAATGGGCAAGAGAGACGAACTGATTGCGGTTTACGCAGACGATCTGAAGAACAAATGTGGCATGACGCCTGATATGGACCTGCTGACCAAGGTCACCATTGGCTGTGGCCCCGCCATTTACAACGCGGATGCTTCAACTGTTGCGGGCAGCCAGCCGGATGAGCTGGAAACCGTAAAGAACAACTTTCTCATCAAAAAGCTGGGGCTGTCAGACAGCCCGGCCCTGATGGATGCCATCAACAGCTGCATCGAGACCTACGGCAAATCCGAGCGCAACAAATACCGCGCGGTGATGTATTACATGCTGACCAAGCACTTCAACAAAGAAGCCGTTTACGGCTGAGCCGGACCGGAATTTTGAATGTGAGCGCCCGCCTGAGATGGCGGGCGCTTTGCGTTTGAGACCAATTTGCGTTGATTTGTTTGGGCAATTCCTTTGTCGGATGGTGAGGTTTGGGGTATTCAGAGCCATCCCGCCAGTACGGCAGGGCCTAGAATTCCAATCGAACACGTGTGGTGCGGTTTTTGATGCACGTGGGGTAGAAGGAGGGTTCTGACCGGGGGGTCGGGACCCTCACCGCTTTTGCAGCATCTTCTGTAGAATTGTGCGCATTCCGCGCGTGTGATGTTTTTGCGTTCTTGGGGAGGTTCCCTCCCCGCCACGCGGGCATCCCCTAGAGGATATTTTCGGAACATGGGAAGCGCTTAGAGGCCGCCCATTTTCAGGATGAGATCCCATTCATCTGATGTGACGGGCTGCACCGACAGGCGGGAGTTTTTGACGAGCACCATGTCGGCGAGCCGTTCCTCGGCTTTGATCTGATCGAGATGAACCGGGGATTTCAGCGGTGTGACCGCCTTGATGTCGACGCAGTCCCAGCGGTCATCATCGGTTGTGCTGTCGGGATGCGCCTCGGCGATGACCTCGACCAGCCCTACGATTTCGCGGTCTTTCTGGGAATGGTAGAAGAACCCCTGATCGCCGATTTTCATGTCGCGCATGAAATTGCGGGCCTGATAGTTGCGCACCCCGTCCCATTCTTCGCCTGCGTCACCCTTGGCGACCTGCTGGTCCCAGGACCATGTGGATGTTTCGGATTTGAAGAGCCAGTAAGCCACGGATCAGTTCTCCTGTTCTGATTTGAGTGGGCGCGACAGCAGGGCATCAAGAGCCTCGGACAGCGTCAGCTTATCTGCGACGATGCCTGCGACGACTTTGGTGATGGGCATGTCGATCCCGTGTTTGTCTGCGAGGGCCAGCGTGGCCTGAGCCGTGGCGCGGCCCTCGACGGTTTTTCCCTCTGGCGGGGTTTGATTGGCACCCAGCGCGAAGCCGAAACTGTAATTGCGCGACTGGGCGGAGGTGCAGGTGAGCGCCAGATCACCAAACCCTGCGAGACCTTGCAGCGTTTCCGGCCTGGCACCCAATGCCAGCGCAAGCCGGTTGGTTTCAGCCATGCCGCGCGTCATCAAGGCGGCGCGGGCGCTTTCGCCAAGGCCTGCGCCCATGCAGATGCCACAGGCGATGGCGATGACGTTTTTGAGCGCGCCGCCGAGCTCTGCGCCGATGGGATCATCGGCCAGGTACATGCGCAACGTGTCGGAGGAGAGGGCCTGTTGCAGCGTCGCCCCCATGCCCGGGTCTGCGCAGGCGAGCGTCAGCGCGGTTGGTTTGCCTTGGGAAATATCGGTGGCAAAGCTGGGGCCGGTGAGGATTGCCGAGGGGCAATCCAGCTTTTCGGCCATGACATCCGTTGGACCACGGGCCGTGGCCAGCTCAATGCCCTTGCAGCAAGCGATTGCTGCCTTTGGCGTGCCTTTGAGCGTATCGAGATAGCCGGACATGGCTTGCATCGGGATTGCGAGCAGCAAGATGTCGTCGGCCCCGATTGTCGGTTTGGGATCAAGGGTCAGGCGGCCGGGCAGCACCACATCAGGGAGGCGGGGGCTGCGCCGCGTCGCGATGATCTGGTCCATATTGCGGGCCGTCAGCACAAGGGGGCGTTCGATAGCGATTGCCAAGGCGGTCCCGAAGGCCCCGGCGCCGGCGACGATGATCTTGCTCATGCTTTGGCTCCCTTCTTGCCCGATCCAAGCATGGGTGTGGCCGTGTCGTCCAGAGGCCAGCGCGGGCGGGCGGCAAGCGTCATGTCATCGGTGAGGCCGAGGCGGAAGCGCTCGATCCCCGCCCATGCGATCATCGCCGCGTTGTCGGTGCAAAGCGCCATCGGGGGGGCGATGAAGCTGACGCAGGCCTCTTGAGCAACGGCTTCGAGCGCGGCGCGAATGGTTTTGTTGGCGGCAACACCGCCTGCAACGGCGATGGCCGGGACCTTCGAGCTGCCCAAGGCGCGACGGGTTTTGGTAGCCAAAACGTCCGCCACGGCGTCCTGAAAGCCTGCTGAAAGATCGTTTTGATCCTTTTTGTATAGCCCGCCTTGCTGCGCCACCAAGGCATCGCGCGCGCGCAAAGTCGCGGTCTTGAGGCCCGAGAAAGACATGTCGCAATCGTCGCGGTCGCGCAGCGGGCGGGGCAGGGTGAAGCGGCCTGCATCACCCTTGAGGGCGGCTTGTTCAATGCTGGGGCCGCCGGGTTGGGGCAGGCCAAGCAGCTTGGCGACCTTGTCAAACGCCTCGCCGGGGGCGTCGTCGATAGTGCCGCCGAGGCGGGTAAATTTGGTGGGGCCATGCGCCACAAGAAACTGACAATGCCCGCCCGACACCAGCAACATCAAATAGGGGAAGTCCAAGCCATCCGTCAGGCGTGGCGTAAGCGCGTGGCCTGCCAAATGATTGACACCGATCAAGGGCTTGCCGCTTCCGGCGGCCAGACCCTTTGCGCACATGACACCTGACATTACCCCGCCGATCAGGCCGGGGCCTGCGGTGACGGCGATGGCGTCCATGTCTTGCAGGGTGAGCTTGGCGTTGGCCAAGGCGGCCTCGACCATGTGATCGAGCTTTTCGGCATGGGCGCGGGCCGCGATTTCGGGAACGACCCCGCCGAAATTGGCGTGCAGGTCGGTTTGGCCGAAGACCTCGGAGGACAGGATTTCCGCGGGCTGCCCTTGCACGGACCGCACCACCGCCGCAGCGGTGTCGTCGCAGCTGCTTTCAATGCCAAGGATGGTGAGCGATGGGGCCAAGGAGCTGTCCATGATTGCAAGTGTATAGGGGGCGAGGTAACACCAGCGCATGCCCCTTTCAATGCCGACCAGCACACCCGTCTATGCGCTTGTGACCCGCCCGAAGGCGCAGGCGGATGCCTTTGGGGCGCTGCTTGACGCGCGGTTTGGCGCGGCGGTGCGCGTTGTGATCTCTCCGTTGATGGAGATTGTGCCATTGCCGGTTGAAGTTGATTTTGACGCATTTGATGCGGTGGTCTTTACGTCGCAGAACGGGGTGGCTGCCTACGCCGCGTTGCAGGGGCCGCGGGGAAAGCGCGCCTATTGCGTGGGTGACCGCACGGCCGATGCCGCCCGCGCCATTGGCTTGGACGCGGTGTCTGCCAATGGGGACGTGTCTGCGCTGAACGCCTTGTTGGCGGGCAAGACCGACGCGGAAAACATGCTTCATCTCAGCGGCAAACACGTCGCAGGCAAGGTCGCGGGCAATGTCACCCGTCTGGTGGCCTATGAGCAAAGCCCGCTTGAGCTGTCTGCCGACGCGAAGCAGCTGTTGGCCAAACCGGTCGACATCGTCGTGACGCATTTCTCGCCCAATTCCGTGCGTTGGTTCGAGGCGCAATTGCCCGCCGATTTTCAGGCCAGATTGTATGCGGTTTGCATGAGCAAGGCCGTGGGCGAGGCGGCGTCCTTGTCGCATTACAGGAATGTTCGTTTCACGGGGCCGCCGACCGTCAACGGCATGTTGGACAAAATGTCCGACTTCTTCCCCCTTCGACCAGCTTGAGGCTTACCGAATTTCCGGGCTATGTTGATCCGTGGCAATAATTTCTGCGACTCGCCGCACCATGATTTTAGAGGATGCCTGCCTTGGTCAAAACTCCTAAGACGCCGCCGCGCAAGAAGCGCGCACCTTCAAAGCCGAAGAAGGACGTGGTTGACGCGGAAGTTGTTTCTGAGGACCCCGTCGTGGCGGAAGACGCCGTAGTTGACGATGTAGCGGCGTCCTCGGACAGCCCGGTTGATACCAATGCGACGCCTGAGGCGGATGAGAAAGCTGGTGGCGATGCCCCAGAGGACACCCCCGCTGGCGATGAAGCCTCCTCCGATGCGCCGGAGCAAAAGCCTTCCGCTTATATGGCCGACCCCTCGCAGTCTTCGGGGTTGTTCCCGTCGGTGTTGGGAGGGGTCATCGCAGGCGCGATTGGATTTGGTGCCGCAATGCTGATTTTCCCTGACGGCTGGCGCGAGAAAGACGACAGCGTCGTGACCAAGCTGCAGGACGGATTGGCCGCGCAGGAGGATAACCTAAGCGCGCTGGCCGGGCAGGTCACCGATCTGGGTGACAAGTTCGAAGCCGACTTGAGCGCCGTGAAAGACCAAGTGGCCGAACGGACGGGCGCCGTGACGGAATTGCGCGACCGGTTGGAAAATTTGACCAAAGGCGACGGGTCAGTGGCCTTGCCGGAAGACGTGCAGCTTTTGCTGAACGCCCAGAAGGAACAGATCTCTGCCTTGTCGGCAGACGTTGCCGAGATGGCGGCAAATGCCAAAGCGCAAATGGAAGCTGCGTTGGCGCAGGAAGAAACGGCTGAGCAAGCCGAGGCGCGCGTGAAGGCCCGCGGCGCGATGCAGACAATTCGGCTGGCCTTGGTCAGCGGCGACCCTTTCGAAGATGCGCTGGTTGACGTGGCCCCCGCAGTTGACGTGCCCGACGGGCTTCAAGCGGTCGCGGCGGACGGTGTCCCCACAGCGGCTGAGCTGCAAAGTGAATTTCCGGCGGCCGCCCGCAAGGCCTTGTCCGTGGCGGTGCGGGAAGAGGCGGGCGATGACACCCAAAGCCGGTTCCAGCTGTTCTTGAAGGACCAACTGGGCGCCCGCTCACTGACCCCGCAAGAGGGTGACAGCGGCGACGCGATCCTTTCGCGGGCGGAAGCCGCGGTGAAGGCCGAAGACCTGGCGGTGGCCCTGAACGAGATAGAGGCGCTGCCTGAACCGGCGCTGGCGGAGCTTGCGGACTGGCAGGCCAAAGCGCAGGCGCGGCTTGCGGCTGTGGATGGATTTGAGGCGGTCTCTGACGCGCTGAACGGGAATTAGGAATAGACGTTATGGTATGGTCACTGGTCAAAATTCTGATTTTCGTCGCTGCCGTCATCGCAGTGACCCTGGGTGTGTCGCAACTGCTGGAAACCAGCGGCGAGGTGCGCATCGCGGTCGCCAATCAGGAATACACGTTGACCCCGCTGGTGGCGCTGGTCGGCATCGTGGTGCTTTTGTTCGCCTTCTGGGTGACGTTGAAATTGTTGAACCTGCTGGTTGCGATTTTCCGGTTCCTCAATGGCGACGAAACCGCCATTTCGCGCTACTTTGACCGGTCGCGCGAGCGGAAGGGGTTCGAGGCTTTGGCCGACGGTCTGATGGCGCTCGCCTCGGGGGAGGGACGCACGGCGATGGCGAAGGCCGCGAAGGCCGAAAAATATTTGAAGCGCCCCGAGCTGACCAATCTGATTACGGCGCAAGCTGCGGAACAGTCCGGCGACACCCGCAAGGCGCAGGAAGTCTACAAACGCCTGTTGACCGACGAGCGCACCCGCTTTGTGGGCGTGCGCGGCATTATGAAACAGAAGCTGTCGGAGGGCGACACCGACACTGCGCTGAAGCTGGCCGAAAAAGCCTTTGCCCTGAAGCCGAAACATGAAGAAACGCAGGACGTTTTGCTGAAATTGCAGGCCGGGTCCGAGGACTGGTCGGGCGCGCGCAAGACGCTGAATGCCAAGCTGAAGCATGGCAGCCTGCCGCGTGACGTCCACAAACGCCGCGACGCGGTGCTGGCGCTGTCGGAAGCCAAAGAGATCGTTGAAGACGGCAACACCATCGAGGCGCGAGAGGCCGCGATCGAAGCCAACCGCCTGTCGCCGGACCTTATCCCGGCAGCGATCATGGCGGCGCGCACCTATATCGACCAAGGCAAGAAACGCTATGCCAGCCGCGTCCTGAAAAAAGCCTGGGATGTGCAGCCGCACCCCGAACTGGCAGCGACCTATGCAGAGGTGGAGCCCGAGGAGACGCCCCAAGCCCGGATCAAACGCTTCAAAACGCTGATTAAGGCATCTGCGGACCACGCTGAAAGCAAAATGCTGATGGCAGAATTGAATATCGCGGCTGAAGATTTCCCCGAGGCCCGCCGGGCGTTGGGTGGTCTGATCGAAACCGACCCAACCGCGCGTTCCTTGACAATCATGGCCGCCATTGAACGCGGCGAGGGGTCTGACGACGCGGTCGTGCGTGCATGGCTGACAAAGGCGCTGAGCGCGTCTCGTGGGCCGCAATGGGTTTGCGAAAACTGCAGCCAGGTCCATGGGACATGGGAGCCGGTCTGTAACAATTGCCAGAGCTTTGACACGCTCAGCTGGAAAGAGGCCCCGAAATCCGAGGTTGTTCCAGCTTCGGGCGCTGACATGTTGCCGCTTATCGTTGGCGCGCTTGAAGACAAGTCGGACGAGGTCGAAGTCGTGGAAGAGCACGTGGTCGAGGTCATTTCCGCCGACGTGGTCGATGCAGAAGACGCGGGCTCAGAGCCAACAAAGTAAAGCGCTCCGCGCGACTTAGACCCCCTTTATTTCTAAGGCTTTGCGCGGCTGTACCACAGTTATGTGCGGCTGTTGGATTGGTGCAGAATGATCTGCGTTTTGGCAGTCGTGGTTTGCGTGCTTTTGGACTTAACCACCTATGGCGCAGGCCTTCTTCGGTGTCGAAATTTGGGTCTGCACAGTTGACTCAACGCCAATCCCGCTCAATGCTTCCCTCATACAGACGTACTTTTGGGGGGGCTCATGCCGCTGCTGCACTGTCATGCAGCGGTTACTTTCTGCCCTTTATAACAACTTTTGTGACCACTCAGTGATCCTTAGAAAGGGGCATACTATGAAGTTCTTAAGCATGATGACGGCCGGACTCGTGACCGTCGCAGCGCCAGTGTCGGCTGCCACCGACATTCAGTTCTGGCACGCAATGGGCGGGCGCTTGGGCGAGGTCGTCGAAGAGATCGCCGCCAAGTACAATGCCAGCCAAGACACCTACAACCTGGTCCCGACCTACAAAGGCGGCTACGAGGACACGATGACCGCAGGCATCGCGGCCTTCCGCGCCAAGCAGCAGCCAAACATCATCCAGATCTTTGACGCCGGGGCCGCAACCATCATCAACGCCAAGGGCGCGACCATCCCGGTGGCCGAGCTGATGTCGGACTTCAACGCCGAGGACTACATCGAAGGCGTGCGCAACTTCTACGCGGACAGCGATGGCAACATGATAGGCATGCCGTTCAACTCGTCCACGCCGCTGCTGTATTACAACAAGGACATTCTGGCGAAAGCTGGCATCGAAGGCCCGCCTGCCACATGGGAAGAGTTCGAGGCTATGGCTCCCGCCATCAAAGAGGCCGGCTACCAAGCGCTTGCGCAAAGCCATAGCCCCTGGATTTTCTCCGAAAACTTCCACTCGCGCCACAACCTGCAGCTGGCCACCGGCAACAACGGCTATGACAGCACCGACGTGGAAATTCTCTACAATAACGACCACATGAAAATGCACTGGACCAAGGTCAAGGAATGGCTGGATGCCGACTATTACGGCTTCTACGGCCGCGGCTGGGGCGACAACCAAGACGCGTTTGTGCAGCAGAAAACAGCGATGTGGCTGGGGTCTTCGGGCTCTTTCGGCGGGCTGGCGAGCTCGGCTGAGTTCGAGTTTGGGGCCGCGGAACTGCCATACTGGAAATCCATCACCGACGAGCCTTACGGCACTTTCATCGGCGGCGCGGCTTTGTTTGCGATGGCCGGCAAGCCTGATGAGGAAAACGCAGGCGTTGCGGACTTCATGGAGTTCCTGACATCTGCCGAGATGCAGTATTTCTGGCACAAGGAAACCGGCTACGTCCCGATCACCAACGCGGCCTATGAGCTGGCCAAATCGGACGGCTACTATGAAAGCACACCGGACGCCGAAGTGGGCATCACCCAGCTGACCCAGCGCGCCGGCGAGTGGACCAAAGGCTACCGCCTTGGCTTCTACGTGCAAATCCGCGAGGCGATGTACAAGCAATATGACAACATCTTCTCCGGGTCTTCTTCGGTTGAGGACGCGTTTGTTGCGATGGAAGAAGAGAGCAACGCGCTGCTCGACCGTTTCGACGCCTCGATGAACTAAGCCCTTTGCGGCCAGCGGGATTGCACTGCTGGCCGCACCCTCAAGACCCTGAAGGCTACCTGAAATGAAGCGCGTTCAATTCGAACACAGCCCCATCCCCTATTTGTTTGTGGCCCCGCAGATCATCATCATTGTGGTGTTCTTCCTGTGGCCCGCCGCCCAAGCGGTCTACCAATCCTTCCTGCTGGAGGACGCCTTTGGCCTGTCCTCGCAGTTTGTTTGGTTCCGCAACTATTCCGACACCATCTTCTCCGCCGCATGGCTGCAGGCGTTCTGGTTCACCATCATATTCTCCACCCTTGTCACGGCCCTGTCGCTGGGGCTGGCGCTGTTGTTGGCGGTCAAAGCCAACGAGGTGATCCAAGGCGCGAGCACCTACAAAACGCTGCTGATGTGGGCCTACGCCATCGCGCCGCCTGTCGCCGGGCTCATGGGCAACCTGATGTTCAACCCGCTGATCGGGGACCTGTACGGGTTCATGAACGCGGTGGGCTTCGATTTTGACCACAAGCTGGACCCCTATGACGCGGGGTTCGTGGTGGTTCTGATCTCCGTTTGGAAGCAGGTTAGCGTCAACTTCATCTTCTTTTTGTCGGGGCTGCAGGGCATCCCCAAATCGGTGAACGAGGCGGCCTTGATGGACTGCAAAAGCCCGACGCGGCGGTTCTGGACCATCACCTTCCCGCTGCTGGCACCCACCACCTTCTTTCTGATGGTCATCAACATCACCTACGCCTTCTTTGAAACCTTCGGCATCATCGACACCACCACCCAAGGGGCGCCGGGCGGCGCAACGACCACGCTGGTGTTCAAGGTGTTCCAAGACGGATTCAGGGGGGCCGACATTGGCGGGTCCTCGGCGCAGTCGGTGGTGTTGATGCTGCTGGTTCTGGCGCTGACGGTGATCCAATTCCGGTTCATTGAGAAGAAGGTGCATTACTGATGAACCGGTCTGCCATCTCCACCCATATCATTCTGATCTGCGGCGCATTGTTCATGACACTGCCGGTTTGGGTGGCCTTTGCCACCTCGACCCACGCGCCCGAAACCATCCTGCGCGAAGGGCTACAGATCTGGCCCGGCGGACATTTCCTTGAGACCTATAACGAGGTGCTGTTCGTCGAAGGCGGCGTGATGAAGAAGGTCACTGCCACCGCGATGCTGAAGAACAGCCTGATCCTTGGCGTGGGCTTTGCCGTGGGCAAGGTCATCATCTCGATGCTGGCAGCCTACGCGATTGTGTATTTCCGGTTCCGGCTGGCCGTGCCGCTGTTCTGGGTCATCTTCATGACCCTGCTGCTGCCATTGGAGGTGCGGATCATCCCGTCCTACAAAGTGGTGGCGGATCTGGGGATGCTGGACACCCATGCGGGGCTTATCATCCCGTTGATCGCGTCCGCGACGGGCACGTTCTTCTTCCGGCAATTCTTCCGCTCGGTTCCCGATGAATTGCTGGAGGCCGCAAGGCTCGACGGGGCGACAGCTTGGGGGTTCTTCATCGACATCCTCGTGCCGCTGTCCAAAACCATGATCGCCGCGATCCTGATTATCATGTTCGTGGTGGGCTGGAACCAGTACCTGTGGCCGCTGATTATGACCACCAAGGAAGAGAACTACACCTTGGTGATCGGCATCAAACAAATCTACCAAGTGCTGAACGAAGGCGGCGAGCTCCCGCAATTCCAAAAGGCCTTTGCGCTGACCATTCTGGCGACCCTGCCCCCGGTACTGGTCGTGCTGATCTTCCAAAACTGGTTCGTTAAGGGCCTCGTAGAAAGCGAGAAATAATGTCGGGTGTTCACCTAAAATCCGTCCGCAAAACCTACCCCAACGGGGCGGAGGCCATTCGCGGCGTCGATATGGATATTCAATCCGGCGAGATGATCGTCTTTGTTGGCCCGTCGGGCTGCGGCAAGTCTACCTTGCTGCGCATGGTGGCGGGGCTGGAAAGCATCTCTGGCGGCGACATCTCGATCGGGGACCGGGTGATTAACGATGTGTCCCCGTCGGAACGCGACGTGGCGATGGTGTTTCAGAACTACGCGCTTTACCCGCATATGTCGGTGCGCGGGAACATGTCTTACGGGCTGAAGAACCGCAAAATGGACAAGGCCGAGATCGACAAGCGCGTCAACGACGCGGCCAAGATGCTGAAGATCGACGCCTTCCTTGAGCGCCAGCCGAACCAGCTGTCCGGCGGGCAACGGCAACGTGTTGCCATGGGCCGAGCGATTGTGCGCAACCCGCAGGTGTTCCTGTTTGACGAACCGCTGTCCAACCTTGACGCCAAGTTGCGCGTGCAGATGCGCATCGAGATCAAGCGGCTGCAGCGGCGGATGAACGTGACCTCGATCTATGTGACCCATGACCAGACCGAGGCGATGACCTTGGCCGACCGCCTTGCGGTCATCAATGACGGGCTGGTCGAACAGATGGGCGCGCCCATGGAATTGTATAACGACCCCAAGACGCTGTTTGTGGCGTCTTTCATCGGGGCACCACAGATCAACCTGATCCCGGTCAAGTTTGACGGGACGACGCTTAGCAACGGCGCGCTCCAGCTGGCTGGCTTCAGTGGTTTGCCCGAAAATACCGACCTGGTGCTGGGCATCAGGCCAGACGTGTTGCGGGTCTCGGGCGACGGCCAATTCGAGATGCGCGTCGATCTGGTGGAACAGCATGGCGGCGAAAATCTGGTTTACGGTGCTTTGCTTGGGGCCACCAACAACGAGGGCGACGATCTGGAGGTTTGCTTGAAAGGCGACAAGGAAATGCTGCCTGATCTCGATGGAACCTTGAGGCTTGGGTTTGATAGCTCCACGGCATTTGTGTTCCGCAAAGACACGGGCGAGCGCCTGATATGACCGCAGACAGGCTTGACGCGGCCAAGACCATCGCACGCGAGGCGGGGGCTCTGGCGCTGGCCTTCTTTCGCGACATATCGGGTTTGGACATCAAATCCAAAGGGGCGCAGGACATGGTGTCCAACGCCGACCTGGAGGTCGAAACCTTCGTGCGTGCCAAGCTGGCGGCTCAGTTTCCAGAGGATGGCATTGTCGGCGAAGAACACGCCAATGTTGCTTCGAAATCTGGTTGGACATGGGTCATTGACCCGATTGATGGAACCGCAAATTTTGTGCGCGGCATCCCGCAATGGTGCGTGATATTGGCCTGCGTGCAGGACGACACCACCAAGGTCGCGGCGATATTTGAACCCTGCACGGACGAGATGTTTTGGGGCGGGCTTGGCCAAGGCGCCTTTGTCAACGACGCCAAACTTACGGTGGCCAGCACGGAGGGGCTGCATGATGGCAGCGTTGGCGTGGGGATGAACGGGCGCACTGCTGCCCATATGGCGTCTGCCATGGTGGCTGACCTGTCCAACCGCGGTGGCATCTTCTTTCGAAATGCGTCGGGCGGGTTAATGCTGTCCTACGTCGCCGCTGGACGGCTGATTGGGTATACAGAGCCGCATATGAACGCCTGGGACTGCTTGGCCGGGCAATTGCTGATCTCTGAGGCGGGCGGCAAAATAGAACAGCAATCTGCCACCAAGATGCTGGCGGAGGGGGGGCGCGTCGTTGCGGCCTCGCCTGACATCTTCGACGAACTGCTTGCCATGTCGGAGGTCGCCTACAAGGCGTGACCAGCATGCTGAAACACCAGCTGCGCAGTGCGGGAAACCACGCCATCCTGCTGGCAGGCGTGGCCTTCATGATCCTGCCGATAGTGCTTGTTGTGGTTTCCTCCACGCATGAAACCGCGCTGTTGGGTGAGACCGGTTTGCAGCTTCTGCCGGGGGCGCAGATGGTTGAGAACTACACCAAGGTGCTGACGCTGGAAGCCGGGTTTACCGACCAGATCACCGCTCTGGATATGATGAAGAACTCGATGATTATTGCGGTGGGCGTTGCGGGGTTGACCACATTGGTGTCGCTGCTTGGGGCCTACGCTATGGTCTTTTTCCGATTGCCGCTGGCCGGATTTCTGTTCTGGCTGACTTTGGCGACGCTGCTGCTGCCGTTGGAAAGCAGGTTCATCAACACGTTTCTGGTCGCTGATGCGCTGGGGCTCATTAACACGCATCTGGGGATGATATTGCCCACCCTGACGGTCGCGCTGGGCACCTTGTTCTTCAGGCAGCTTTTTCTGGCCATGCCCAATGAGTATCTGGAGGCCGCCAAGCTGGACGGGGCCGGCCCAATCCGGTTCTTCTTTGACTTCATTGTGCCGCTGTCGTGGAAGCGCGGAGGGGCGATTTTTGTCGTCACCTTCATGGTCGGGTGGAACCAGTATCTGTGGCCCCTGCTCATCAGCACGGATGAAAGCAAGTACACATTGGTGCGCGGCATTCGGCTTATTGGTCAGGAAAGCGGCCCGGGCATGGCGCTGATCGTGCTGTCGCTTCTGCCTCCGCTTATCCTGGTGCTGATTTTTCAGCGCTGGTTCTTCCAGGCGCTTGCGGACGAGAAAAATGCCTTTTGACGCGCCCCTGCCGCGACAGTCATTGGCGGCGCTGCTGCTCCTGCTGACGGGGGTGATCTGCAACGCGTCCGTTATCCCATATATGGGCGTCTACATCGTCGAAACGCTTGGCAAAGAGCCGTTGTTCATCAGCCTTTATGCGACGGTCACGTTGTCCCTCACCCTTTTGGTCAATCGCCAATACGGGGAATGGATCGACGCGGGGGTGCCTATATCTCCGTTGGTGTTGGCCTCGCTCTTGGCGTTTGGGGCGGCGGTGGCGTCAATCTTGATGTTTCCAAACATCTGGGTGCTGGTCCTGTTTGCCAGCCCATGTTTCGCGGTGTCGAATGCGGCGGTGTCGACCATGTACAGCTTTGGCCGGCTGCTGGCAGAGCGGGACGGGTTGGACATACCGCGCTACAATTCGTACCTGCGCGCGATGACCTCGCTGGGGTGGATGCTGGCGCCTGCGGCCAGTTTCTATATTGCCAGCCTTTCGGGGGCGTTTGCCGTCTTTTGGATGGGGCTGGTATTGGCTGGGGGTTGGGGCCTTCTTTGGTTGGCGGTCATGCCAAAGGGGTTCGCGTCGCCCCCACCCAAGGCCCACGAGGACCCCCTTGCCACCGGCCTCACCGGCGCCAACACCGGGCTATGGCTCGCGGCTGGTGTCTGCCTTGCTTTCGCTTTGGCGCATTCCATGTCGATGAGCGCGCTGCCTCTCTTCTACCTTCGGGAGGCCGGGCTGCCCGCTTACGCGCCGGGCGTGTCCTTGTCGGTGAAAACCTTTGTTGAAATCGTGGCGATTTTGGCGTCGCCGTGGATCATGGCCGTCATGGGGTCGCGCAACGCGCTGAAGAGCGCTGCGGTCATTGCCGTTGCGGCCTTCTTCGTTCTGGCGCGGGTCACGTCGCTGCCCCAACTTGTCCTCGGCGCTGGTTTGGAGGGGCTATATTACGGGCTGTTTGCGGCCGTCGGCCTGACTTACATGCAGGATTTCGCGAAGGGCAGAATGGCGCGAGCCACGTCGCTCTATATGAACAGCCTGTTTATGGGGGGGCTGATTGCCAGCCCCTTGATGGGGCTGACGGCGCAGTTTGTGAGCTTTGGGATGGCCGTTCAGGTGTCGACCATCTGGGCCGTGCTGGCGTTCGGCTTGCTGACCTATCTGGGACGCCGCAACACCTAACCTGCTTTGAGCCAAGGCTTGCCACCGGCAAGGTCAATGGCATCTTCCGCCGGAACGGGGGGCGCCTGCTTGGACTTCAAAGCCGAAAGGCGTTGAACGCGCTTGTGGATTGCCAGCTTGGGGACGGAGGCGACATCATGTTGCAAGAAGCTCAGAAGCAGTTGGAACCCGATCAACAAGGGCACCGCGCTTAGCATGACTGTACCAGCCGTGGCGGGCGTGTCGGTTTGCGCGCTTTCCATCCAGGCCGTGATGCCGAAGATCAGGCCGAACAAGACCATTGGCACACCTGCCAACAGGCTGAGCGACGCGGCGGAAAACCCCCGCAGGATGTAGTTATAGACGATCCGCTTGAACAGATTGCGAGCATGTAGAAACGGGAAAGACAGCAGCGTCTTGATGGCGCTCATGTTGCTGACCTCGTCGCCGTAAATGGGCACCATGGGGACGTCCACGACGGATGCACGCACGGTCGACAGGCGGAACAGCAGGTCGGATTCGAAGAAATAGCGTTCATGCAATTTGCGCAGCGGCAGGACCCGCGCGACGTTTGCATGTATGGCGGTGAACCCGTTGGTTGGGTCGAACAGGTCCCAATACCCGGTCGTGAGCTTGGTGATAAGGGACAGCCCGGCATTGCCGACCAACCTGACGGTTGGCATGCAGCGCACTTCCTCCAGATCGAAAAAGCGGTTGCCCTTTGTATAGTCGGCCTTGCCATCCAGAATGGGGGCGATAAGCGGCGCGATGAAGTCGGGGTCCATCTGGCCGTCCGCGTCAATCTTGACCAGAATGTCTGCGCCTTCTTCCAATGCCCGAATGTAGCCGGTGACGGTTGCGCCGCCGACACCCTTGTTGACGGTATGGGACACGGCCTTGACCCGCGCGTTATCGGCAGCCAATTGGTCCAGCACCTCAGCCATGTTGTCGTCTGAACAGTCGTTGACGCAGACAATCAGGCTTACAAAGTCCGGGACGGAGTCCACGACAGCCGCGATAGAGCCTGCGGCCCTGTAACAAGGAATAACAACGGCCACTTTGGCAGATACCTGAGGTATGACCTTATGTGCTTCGTGTTTCATCAGCCGGGGCTCCGATTGCGTTTCGTTGCCCAAGGAGTAGCCGTCGTCTGTGGCCAATATATGACCAATACAGTCGATGTTTGCCATACTGTTGCCAGAGTCATCCCTAATATCTGCGGAAACAAAAGGTCACGAATGTGGGGAATTGAGGGAATGCAGTCAACAATCGCAGCAACCCGGTCAACGGGCGCGCCGGCACCAGTGTCACTACCAATGGTGGGGCGGATGTTGCCCGCAACCTACGCCTATTTAGCATTCGCGGCGGTGATAATGGCAACCGCTATATATACTGCATTTAACCTATCTTCTGTCGTGTCCTACACGCGCGACATCTGGCATCACCTGTCTGTCTACCGCGAGCTGATGGCGTCCCCCCTTGAGGCGATGAACCCGCACGTGGCAACAGATGACCCCTCTCGATCCTATTCCCCGTGGACTATGTTCGTGGCGCTTCTGGCGCGGGCGATTGGGGCTGACCCGTTCGGGGCCATTGCAATCTCGGCGATTTTGTCGATGTTGTCGGTTGTCACCGGCATTTTCCTGTTTTCGCGCGAATACCTGCGGAACGCGTGGGCGCCTGCGCTGTTTCTATTGGTGTTCCTCGGCTCGTGGGGCGCGTATATCAACCACACCGGGTACCACACTGTCGCGACCTTTATGTATTCGGCGTCCTACCCGTTTGCCATCGTTCTGGGCATGGGCTTCGTGCTGTGGTGGATGGTGCTCAAGGCCCAGAAGGCAACCGGGCCTTCTTTTGTCTTGCTCCTGGGCCTGCTGGCGCTGCTTGGCGCGGCCCTGTTTATCACGCATCAGTTGCAGGGGCTCTTTGCGGTCGGCGCGGGCATTGGCTTTGCGCTCTTTGCGGGTCAGGCCTCGTTGGTCCGTCGCGTGATACTTGGCGTCGTTCTGCTGGGTGGCCTCTTCGTGTCGCAATACTGGTGGTATTTCGATCCAATCGCCTTCGTGCTCGACCCCGAGGTGCGCAAGGGCCATTCCGCCGTCAGACTGTTTGAATACTCGACCGACAACCTGTCGGAGATCTTTGCCAACCTTGGCATCGCATTGATCGGCATTGCCGGGCTTGTGAACGCCCGCACTGGCCGGTTCCGGCTGGAACTGGCCTTGCCGTTGCTCGTGCTGGTGTCGGGGTTCACCTATCTGCTGGTGAACGGCAACTGGGTCAGCGTCCGCATCCTGCCCTTCGTGGCCCTGTTCCTGCAGATCGGCCTTGTCGCGTTCCTACTGAAGAAGACAGAGGCCGCGAACACCGCAAGCGCCCTGCTGCGTGGCGGGATCATTGCCGCATTGGTCGCGGGGCTTGGCTACAACATCTACAAAGGCAATGAGAGCTATCAAAACTCCCGGACCTTCCTGGAAACCGGCTATATCGAGAAGCACTACATCACATGGAGCAGGGATATTCTTGCCGCCGCAGCCTACGCCGAAACATTGGCCCCCAGCGGTGCAACGGTCATCGCGCATCGCGACACCGCCTTCCCGATGGAGGCGACGTCACTGGCTGTGGTCGCCATTCCCCGGCTCTTTGCCGAAGTGCCCGACATGCTGGAACGCCAGGCCAACAACATCGCCTTTTTCGACGAGGCCACTTCGACAGAAACCCGTTGCAGCATTCTGGCGCAGTATGACGTCCAGATGATCGTCTACCGGCCCTATTGGTTGCCTGACGGGGTGGAACGGGACCTGCGGGCCTTCGGGTCAGTTCTGCCCAAAGGTGATCTGATGTTCATCCCCGCGCAAGACGGGGTGTTTGAGGCCTGCCCGTCATGACGGATACACCCTCCCCGCACCTGTATATCTTGTCGGCCGGGCGGACCGGAACGGTCTTCCTTGAGAAGTTGCTAAGCGTTTACGCGCCCCGTGCAACGGCGCAACATGAACCGGCCCCGACCCGCGAGCAAATGATGCTCGCCAACCTGCGCAATGACTTTGGCATTGGTGGCGGGGTGTTGCGGCGGTGGTTCCAAAAGGCCCGCGCCAAACGGGTCGGCGCGGCGTCGGGTCCCTATATCGAGATCAACCCGTTCCTGTGCGCCATGACCGACTTGCTGTGCGATGGCCCTCGGCCCGCACGGATTGTGCATGTCACCCGTGAGCCTGAAAGCTGGGCGCGGTCGATGACGGTTTTCAAAGCCTCGACCAAGTTCCGTTGGTTCATCGACTACATCCCATTCGCCAAACCCTATCCCAGCCCGCGCCCGAAGGGCTGGTCACGCTGGTCCTTCTACGAGCGAAACCTAGCGCGCTGGGTCTGGTGCAATTCCAGAATTCGGGCCTTGGCGGACACGGCGCAGGCCTACACTCATCTGCGCTACGAGGACCTGTTCAACGAAGACCAGCAGGTCCGGGAAACGGCGGTGATGCAGGTGTTCGACACCCTCGGGCTGGAGCGGCCAAAGCAGATCGACTGGGCGCTGTTTCAGACCCGCGCCAACCCCGCGCCAGCGTCGCAAGCGCAGTTTGCCAAGACCGGTGCGGAACAGATCCTGCGCCCGCTTGCCTACGAGTTGGGCTATGACGTTTGACCTGAAACGCATCGCATTGGGCGTCGCGGTCGCGGCGTTGCTTATGGCCGTGTTGGCCAAGCTGTCGGGCGTGGGCCTGTCGGATTTCGCCAACATATCGCCGGCCTATGCGGTCATGGCGCTGCTCTTCTCAATGGCGACCATTGCGCTGCGCGCCGCAAATTACCGGGCCATCGGCAATCAATATGTCGCGGCGTCGTTGCGCGGGTGGCTGCAGGTCAGCCTGCGCCATCAGTTTCTGTTCACGGCCGTGCCGTCGGGTCTGGGCGATATCGGGTTTCCGGTGCTGGCGCGTCAGTATGTCGGTCTCGACCTCAAACAAGGGGCGGCAACCATCGCCATGGCGCGGCTGCGCGACCTGTGCTTTCTGCCGGCGCTGGGATGCGGGGGCTTGGCGGTGCTGGGCTACGCACCCGTGTTGTCATCGCTTGCGGCGCTTGCGCTGGGCGCGGCGGGCCTGATGGCCGAACAATTGGTCGGGCTTCTGCGCCGGTCGTTTCAACGCCTCAGGGCGAAGGTTCCACCTTCGCAAGATGTGGGGCAGCAGACCTTCACGTCGCAGCTGATCCGCAGCGCGCTGACCATCGGCAGCTGGACCAGCGCGGCGCTGGCCCTGTGGTGCGCCTATGCGTCGGCTGGCTTTGTGCTGGACCCGGCCGCAAGTTTTGTGATGTTGGCGGGGCTGAATGCCATCGGCATCATCGCCATTTCTGTCGGCGGGCTGGGCGTGGCGGAGGCCGGAAGCACTGGCGTTCTGACATTCCTCGCTGTTCCGCTGGAACAGGCGGCGCAGGTCTCGCTGGTCGCCCGTCCGGTCTTTTTGGTTGCGGTGCTCGCGGCCTGCGCCGTTTTGTGGGCGGCAAGCAGGCTGACAGACAAATCACACGCGCCAGCCCCCCAAAGCTGACCCCGCCTTACACGATCTCCAGCAGTAGGGCGCGGGTGTTCTGTGCGGTCATCTTGACCGGGTTGCCGCCGGTGCTGGGGTCGCTCAGCGCGCCCTCGACAATGCGGTCGATATCCGGGGTCTCAATGCCAAGGCCTCGCAGGTTTTTGGGGATACCAAGCTGGGCGTTCAACCCGTCCACGTAACCGCAAAAGCCGTCAAACCCGCCCTCAATGCCAAGATAGTCGGCGGCGCGGCCAAGGACGTGCTCCACCGCCGGTTTGTTGAATTGCAGCACCGCGGGCATGCACACGGCGTTCGTGGTGCCGTGATGTGTGTGGTAGATCGCGCCAATAGGATGGGAGAGCGCATGGATCGCCCCCAACCCCTTTTGGAACGCCGTGGCCCCCATCGCCGCTGCCGACATCATATGCGCGCGGGCCTCCAGGTCGGTGCCATCCGCGTAGGCGCGGGGCAGGTAGTCTTTCACCAGCCGCATGCCCTCCAGCGCCATGCCTTGGCTCATGGGGTGGTAGTGGGGCGAACAGAACGCCTCCACACAATGCGCGAAGGCGTCAAGCCCGGTGCCCGCGGTTATCACCTGCGGCATCCCGACCGTCAGTTCAGGGTCGCAGATCACGACGGAGGGCAGGAATTTGGGGTGAAAGATAATCTTCTTCTGCGCGGTCTGCGAATTGGTGATGACCGAGGCGCGCCCCACCTCTGACCCGGTTCCGGCGGTCGTTGGTACGGCCACAATCGGGGCGATGGCATCGGCATCCGCCCGCGTCCACCAGTCGCCAATGTCCTCAAAATCCCACAAAGGCCGCGTCTGCCCCGCCAAGAAAGCCACCAGCTTGCCAAGGTCCAAACCGGACCCGCCGCCAAAGGCTATCACTCCGTCATGCCCGCCGTCCTTGAACGCCCGCACGCCCGCTGCAGCGTTCTTCTCGTTCGGGTTGGGGTCCACATCGGCAAAGATCGCGCGGCCAAGTCCCGCCTCTTCCAGCAGGTCCAGGGTGCGGGTGGTGATCTCCATCTCCGCCAGCCCCCGGTCGGTCACCAGCAGCGGCTTCTTGATCCCCGCCGCCGCGCAGGCGTCGGCAATTTCAGCGATGCGCCCCGCGCCGAAGCGGATGGCGGTGGGGTAGGACCAGTTGGCGGTGATGGTCATGGTCTAAGCCCTTTCAAAGCCGCGCGCGATTTCCCAGTCGGTGACCGCGCGGTCAAATTCTTCCTGCTCCCATTCGGCGGCGCGGGTGTAGTGGTCCACCACCTCGTCCCCCATCGCGCCGCGCAAAAACGCGGAGCTCCGCAAGGTTTCGGTCGCGGCCCGCAGCGTTTGCGGGATGTCTTGCGCCTGCGCGTCCTCGTAGACATCGCCCGAGGTCGCGGGGGCCAATTCCATGTTGTCTTCGATGCCCTTGATGCCTGCGGCCAGCATGGCGGCCTGCGCCAGATAGGGGTTCAGGTCCGACCCCCCGATGCGGCATTCCACGCGGATGCCTTTGGTGCCGTCGCCGCACAGCCGGAACCCGGCGGTGCGGTTGTCCACGGACCAGACCGTTTTGGTCGGGGCGAAGGTGCCTTTCGCGAAGCGTTTGTAGCTGTTCACGTAGGGTGCCAGAAAATAGGTGTAGTCCGGCGCGTAGGCGATCAGCCCGGCCATGTAGTGCTCCATCACTTCCGACATTCCCAATTCCGCGTTTTCGTCGAAAAATGCGGGCGCGCCGTCGTGCCACAAGGATTGATGCACGTGGCTGGAGCTGCCAACCTTGTCCTTATGCCATTTCGGCAGGAACGAGGCCGCATGCCCCGCGCCCCAGGCGATCTCCTTTACGGCATGTTTCGCGATCGTGTGGTGATCGGCGCAGTCCAGCGCGGCGCTGTAGCGAATGTTGAGCTCTTCCTGCCCCGTCTCAGCCTCTCCCTTGGAGTTTTCAACGGGGATGCCTGCCGCAAACAGGTGGTTGCGGATCGGGCGCATGACCGCCTCCTCGCGCGAGGTTTGGAGGATGTTGTAATCCTCGTTGTAGCCGCTGATGGGGGCCAGGTCGCGGAAGCCTGATTTGCGGATCTCGTCGAAGCTTTTCTCGAACAGGAAGAATTCCAGCTCGGTCGCCATCATGGCGGTGAATCCCAACGCCCCCAGCCGCGCAATTTGCCGCTTCAATACGGCGCGCGGGGCGTGGGGGACCTCTTGATGGGTGTGGTGATCCAGAATGTCGCACAGCACCATCACGGTGCCCTCAAGCCATGGGAAGGGGGCGGATCGTCGTCAGGTCCGGCTTCATGACATAGTCGCCATACCCCTTTTCCCAGCTTGATGCGGCGTAGCCGTCGGGCGTCGCCATCTCCAGGTCGGTGGCCAGCAGGTAGTTGCAACAATGGGTTTCTGCATATGATGTCTCGACAAAGTTGGCCGCGTGGAATCGCTTGCCCATCAGCCGCCCCTGCATGTCCACAAAGCACGCCAGAACCGTGTCGATGGACCCGTCCGCCACTTGGGTTTTCAGGCTGTCAAAGCTCAAAAGTCCTGTCATGTTGTCTCCGCCCATGGGTCTGTCATGGTAGCCTATAGCAGGCTCGCGCGGCTGTCTTATGGAAACATCACGCACGGGTGTTGGCTCGTAGGCGGCTGTTCACAGATCCGCGGGGCGCTTTTGCCTTTGTCCCAAAAACTGGACTTGTTGCCAGAAAAGGCAGCAGCCGATTGACTCAAAAAACCTCCTGCCATACTAGTATACCAATTGGTGAGAGTCGCGATGAATGCGCTTTCTCGCCAAGAGGCCACAAAGAGCCACGTTATTTCACACCGATCGGGAGGATCGCATGACTTACAACTTCACCCTCAAAGCTACGTTTGCTGCTGGCGCATTGGCGCTTGCCGCCACCACCGCGCAGGCCGCAGAGCTGCGCGCTTGGAATATCCATGTTGAGGATTACCCAAACTCTATCGCGCTGGAATCCTTCGCGGCTGAGGTCGCCGAAAAGACCGGTGGCGAGATCACGATGAAGATCTTCCACAACGGCGTTCTGGGCAGCCAGCCCGACGCGATTGAGCAGGTCCGCCTTGGCGCGCTTGATGTGGCCAACTTCAACCTCGGCCCAATGGGCACGTCTGTGCCGGAAACCAATGTGGTGTCCTTGCCATTCATCTTCCCGTCCATCCCCGCGATGTACAAGCTGATGGACGGCGAGGCCGGCGACGCAATCTCCGCCGGTATGGAGAAGAAGGGCATCAAGGCGCTCGCATGGTACGATTCCGGTGCGCGGTCCTTCTACAACTCGATCCGCCCGATCAACTCGCCCGCTGACGTCGAAGGCCTGAAGCTGCGCGTAATGAATAACGACCTGTTCGTCGGCATGGTCGAGGCGCTGGACGGCAACGCGACGCCAATGGCGTTCGGCGAGGTCTACCAGTCGATCAAAACCGGAGTTGTGGACGGTGCGGAAAACAACCCGCCATCCTACGAATCTGTCAGCCACTACGAGGTTGCTCAGTTCTACTCCCTGACAGAGCACCTGATTATTCCTGAATGCGTGTGCATCTCCACCAAGGCGTGGGGCGCGATGACACCTGAGCAGCAGGAGATCGTGAAAACCGCCGCCCGCAATTCCGCGGAACAGCAGCGTGAACTGTGGCAGGCCCGCGAGGCGTCCGCTTTGGAAGCTGTGAAAGCCGGTGGCGTGACAGTGAACACCATCGCTGACAAAGGTCCGTTCCAGGAACGTATGAGCGCGGTCTATGATGGCTTCCTTGAGGCGAACCCTGACCTTGCTGATCTGGTAAATCTGATCCGCAACGCTGAATAAAGCGTGCTATGAAACGCCGCCCGTGCCTTACTGAAAGGTGCGGGCGGTCACTTTTTGGGGGCCCGCAAGTCAGGGCAGGGGGCGGCATGATCGCAACATTGGAATCGGCGCTGGAGTGGGTCTCGAAGATTTGCATTCTGGTGGCCTCGGTCGCGCTGGTGGTGCTGGTCGCAACCTTCGGTTGGCTGGTCTTTGGTCGCTACGTCCTGAACGTCACCCCGACATGGGTGGAACAGCTGGCGCTGGTCCTCATCTGCTACATCGCGTTTCTTGGCGCCGCGTCCGGCGTGCGCGAGAACACGCATCTTGGCGTCACCCTTTTTCGGGACCTGCTCCCCGAGGGGCCGCAAAAAGTCATCATGATCGGCATCGACATTGTTCTTGCGGGCTTCGGCATCGTCATGCTGATCGCGGGCATCGAGCTGGTGAAATTCGGGTGGGGCAGCTACCTGCCTATGCTTAACATCCCTGAGAGCTTTCGGACCCTCGCCATCACGTCATGCGGCGGGCTGGTGTTCCTCTTCTCGGGGCTGCGCGGGTTGATCCGTATCCTTACGTTCTCGCAATGGCGGCCAATGCCGCAAATTCAGGAAAGCTGACCTATGGGCCTGACTATTCTCCTGCTGGTCTTCGGCATCATGGTTGTCGTGGGCATGCCCGTTGCCTTCGCAATGGGCCTCGCCGCCGCCGCCGCCTTCTGGTGGGAGGGCTTCCCGATGCTCATCACCTTCCAGCGTGCCACATCAGGCGTGTCGGTCTTTTCCCTGCTGGCCATCCCCTTCTTCGTCTTCGCGGGGGAGCTCATGCTCCATGGCGGAATCGCCGTCAGGCTGGTGAAACTCGCCTCCGCCCTTGTCGGCCACCTCAAGGGTGGCCTCGCTATGGTCAACATTTTCTCGTCGATGCTCTTTGGCGGCATCTCCGGCTCCGCCATCGCGGACATCTCCGCGCTTGGCTCCCTGCTGATCCCGGTGATGAAGGAACGCGGCTACCGCCCGGACTTCGCGGTCAACGTCACGGTGACGTCCTCCATCGCGGGTATCGTGATCCCGCCCAGCCACAACATGATTATCTTCGCGGTCGCCGCTGGCGGCGGGCTGTCGGTCTCCGGTCTGTTCCTTGCGGGCGTCATCCCCGGGATCATCATGTGCGTCAGCCTCGCCATTGCGGCCTACATCTTGTCGGTCAAACACAACTACCCGTCGGAGCCCTTCCCAGGTTGGCCCACCGTCGCCCGCACCGCCGCCGACGCGATCCCCGGGTTCTTCACCGCCGTTATCATTGTGGGCGGCACGCTGTCGGGCGTCTTCACGGTCACTGAATCCGGTGCGTTCGGTGCGATCTACGCGCTGCTGCTGACCAAGTTCTACTACAAGTCCCTCAGCTGGGACTCCTTCGTGCTGGCCGTCACAGGTGCCGTGCGCACTACCGCCATGGTGATGATCCTCATCGCCTTCGCGTCGTCCTTTGCGTATCTGCTGGCGCTCTATCAGGTGCCCGGAAAGCTGTCTGACCTGCTGGTCACCATCTCCGATAACCCGCTGATTATCCTGCTGATGATTAACATCATCCTGCTGCTCTTGGGCATGATTATGGACATGGCCGCGCTGATTCTGATCTGCACGCCAATCTTCCTGCCCATCGCCAAGGGGCTGGGCATGGACCCGACGCAGTTCGGCATCATGATGCTGATTAATCTCGGGCTGGGCCTGTGTACGCCACCCGTCGGCACCTGCCTGTTTGTGGGCTGCGCGGTCGGCAAGATTAAAATCGAGTCCGCGCTGAAAACGATCTGGCCGTTCTACATCGCCATTTTCGCGGCGCTGATGCTGGTCACCTACGTGCCAGCCGTGTCGCTGTGGTTGCCCTCAATGCTCGACTAAAGCGCCGCGCGCGCCAATGACCTTCGCCGACAAGGCGCAGGCCGCCGCCACGGCGGGCGCGATGCCTTGATCCAGTGCCGCAAAGAACCCCGCGTTGAAGCTGTCGCCGGCGGCGGTGCTGTCAACGACCTGCGCGACAGCGTCAGGCCGATGGACCCTCGTCTCGGCGCCCTCGGAAAACAGCACGTCCCCTGCGCCGTTCTTCACCACGACCATCGACGCGCCCGCGTCTTGGTAGCGCGCCAAGGTCGCCGCCGGGTCGGCGTCGCCAAAAAACGTTGCCTCGTCCTCATGGGAGGGCAAAACCAGATCGCTTGCCGCCGCCGCGTTCATGATGGCGGCGCACATCTCGGCCTCGTCGGCCCACAGTTTGGGCCGCAGGTTCGGGTCAAACGCCACCAAGGCTCCCGCCGCCCGCGCCTCGCGCATGACGCTCAGCAGGTTGCCCCGGCCTGCGCCTTCCAGCACGGCCAGGGTGATGCCTGAGAAATACACAATATCCGCACCCGCCACGGCTGCCCGCAGGGCCGCAACATCCGCCGCCAACGCTTTCGCCGCCGACTGGCCGCGCCAATATGAAAAGCTCCGCTCCCCGTCCTGCAGCTCGATCATGTACAAGCCCACGGTCCGCCCCGGCACGCGCTGGACGTGGTCCACCCCGATCCCATGCGCGGTCATGAACTCCAGCATCTGCGCCGAGGCCGCGTCGTCGCCAGCCCCCGTCACATACTCCACCGCCCATTCAGGCCGCAGCCGTTTGGCGTACCAGGCGGTGTTGAAGCTGTCCCCGGCAAAGGCCCGTCGAAACGTCGCCTCCGCCCCGGTGGGCGCAAGTTCCAGCATGCATTCGCCGATGCAGACAAGGCGTTTGGTCATGAAGTTTCCTTTGATTGACACAGCTGGTATACTAACATACCACTTGTGAGCCAACTCATTTTGAACGGGGATACGCCATCATGTCCGATTACCCAATAGTGGACGCCGATCCCGGGGTCACCCGCCAGGTTCTGGCCGATCACCCCGACCTCATGGTCGTGGCCTTCCGCTTCCAAAAAGGCGCTGAGGGCAAGCTGCACAATCACCCGCATGTGCAATCCACGCATGTCAAAACAGGCCGCTTCCGCTTCCAGATGGACGGGGTCGAAACCGAATACGGTCCCGGCGACACGTTCGTCATCCCCTCCAACGCGGTCCATGGCTGCGTTTGCTTGGAACCCGGCACGCTGGTCGACTGTTTCACGCCCCGCCGCGACGATTTCCTCTAACCCAAGGCCTGCAAATGATGCTCAAAACCGAAACCCGCTACGCCATTGATCCCGCCTCTGCCAAGGCGCTCGACACCGACGCCCTGCGCGCGCATTTTCAGGTCAGCGACCTGTTTGCCGAGGGCGAGATCCGCCTCGTATACAGCCATTATGACCGCCTGATCCTTGGCTCTGTGGTCCCCGTTGGCAAGACCCTGACCATCGACCGTGTTGAAGAAACCGGCACCGCCACCTTCCTTGAACGCCGCGAGATGGGCATCCTAAACATCGGAGACGCAGGCCAAGTCACCGTCTCCGGCGACACCCACACCTTGGAAAAAGGCGAGGTGCTTTATATCGGCGTCGGCGCAGGCGCGATCGACTTCTCCGGCGCGGGCCGCTTCTACGTGCTCTCCGCGCCTGCCCACCGCACATGCCCCACGAAACTCATCAAACTGGCCGATGCCAAACGCGTGGAGCTTGGCTCCCGCGACACCGCGAACGAGCGGGTTATCATTCAATTCGTCCACCCCGACGTCTGCGAAAGCTGCCAGCTGGTCATGGGCTATACCCAGTTCCAACCCGGCTCCGTCTGGAACACCATGCCCGCCCACCTGCACGACCGCCGGATGGAGGCGTATCTCTATTTCGACATCGACCCCGACCAACGCGTCTTCCATTTCATGGGCGAGCCGTCTGAAACCCGCCACATCGTCATGGCGAACGAGCAGGCTGTGATCTCGCCCCCTTGGTCCATCCATTGTGGCGCGGGCACAGGGTCCTACACGTTCTGCTGGGCCATGGCGGGCGACAATATCGACTTCACCGATATGGACATGGTGGATATGGGCGACCTGCGATGACGGCATTCAGTCTTGAGGGCAAAACCGCCCTCGTCACCGGCGCCAATACCGGCATCGGGCAGGCGATTGCCGTGGCCATGGGCCGCGCCGGGGCCCACGTGATCTGCGCGGGCCGTTCCGCAACGGCGGACACGGTCGCCATGATCGACAGCGCCGAGGAACTGACCCTCGACTTCGCGGACCCAATGGCCGCGCAAGACACGTTCCAAACCCACAAGACAGACATCCTTGTGAACAACGCAGGCATCATCCGCCGAAACGACAGCACCGAATTCACGGAGGCCGACTGGGACGCCGTCATGGACGTCAATCTCAAGGCGCTGTTCTTCACCTCTCAGGCCTTTGCCAAAGCCGCGCTGAACGACAACCGGGAGGCCCGCATCGTCAACATCGCGTCGCTCCTGTCCTTCCAGGGCGGCATCCGCGTCCCCAGCTACACGGCGTCAAAACACGGTGTGGCGGGCCTGACAAAGCTGCTGGCAAACGAGTGGGCGGCCAAAGGCATCAACGTCAACGCCATCGCGCCCGGCTACATCGAGACCAACAACACCGAGGCCCTGCGCGCGGACCCAGACCGCAACAAGGCCATCCTCGACCGTATCCCTGCGGGCCGTTGGGGGCAGGCCGATGATATCGCCGAAACTGCGGTCTTTCTATCCGCGCCCGCGTCCAAATACATCCACGGGGCCATCCTCAATGTTGATGGTGGGTGGTTGGCCCGGTAGGCCAAACCCGCGCCGCTGCAAAATGGTAGGACCTGCTATTCGCTGCCAGCCCCGGCCAGTGCCGACACGGCATCCGCAAACGCCTCGATATAGCTGCTGCCATCCACGCCATGCGCAAGCGGGGGGAAGACCACGTTGCGCAGTCCAAGCGCGCCGGTCATGTCGAACGCGGCGGCGGATGGCTGCGCTTCCCAAATCAGGACCTGTGCGCCCTTGTCCTCAATGATGGCGCGCAGGGCGGCAAGCCCGGCCTCATCGGGCGTGGCACCCGCCTCCCATTCCAGCGCCGTCACGGAAAGGCCGTAGCGGCGGGCCAGATATTCGTACCGGGGGTGGGTGGTGATGATGGCGATGTTGGCAACGCCTGCCAATGCGCCCGCTGTCTCGGCGTCCAGCGCCTCAAGATCCCTCCGCAACGCGGCCAGCCGGGCGTCGACGTCCTCGGCTGATGCCAAATCACGCGCGGTGATTGCCACCGCAACAGCCTCTGCCTGTGCGATGGCCAACGCCGGATCAAGCCATGTGTAAGACGCAAGCCCTTCATGGGAATGCTCGCCGCCGTCGCCATGGCTGTGGGTGATGCTTTCCGTTACGATGAACTGGTCTTCGATGGCGGCGGTGGTGTTGACCAGCTTCGAGCGCGGCAGCGACACGCGGTCAACCCAGGTCGCAAAGCCCGCGCCGTTCAACAAGATCAGGTCGGCGGACTGGATCATGCTGATGTCGGCAATGGCGGGTCGCCAAAACGACGGGTCCACCCCTGCGGGAACCGGGAACACCACATCGGCGTCATCGCCCAACAGGCGCTCCGCAAAATACTGCAACGGGTGGTTTACGGCCACGACGCGGGGTTGCTCCTGCGCCGTTGCGCCAGCCGTGGCAAAAAGGAACAGCCAGACGGCCAGCAAGTGTTTCAAGACGGGCATAACGGTCAGCTTTGGCAGTTTCGGGCAATGTCGTCGGGGGTCACGATCCAGTAATTGTCGTGGCTGCCGGTATCGACCTCAATCGACAGCCCGCCGGAATGGTCGACGCTGTCAAGCGGCACCGCGACGGTGCCGTCTTCGCCAATGGGCAGGGTCAGCATCAGGGTGTTTTGGCCATCCAGCACTCTGACGTCGCCCTGCTGCACGGCGTTTCCGTTGGAAAACTTGGCCTCCACCAGCACCGCCTCGCAGTCCACCGATGCGAACACCGTCAGCTGATGGGCGGCGGCCCCCGATGGGGCAAGCGCGCAGGCGCACGCAAGGGCTATGGCGCGGGTCACTGGCCGGTCCAGTCTTCGAAATGCACCCAGATCACGGCCCCCAGCTCAACCGCCTTGTCCTCGCCCGAGCCCGCGTCGGTCAGCGTGTAGTCCGCCGTGTTCAGCGCGGCAAAGCCCCACCAGCCATCCGACGGAGGGGCGTAGGTGAAGACGCCGTTGGCGTCGGCCTTGACGGTCTGGGTAATCATCAGGTCGTCCGGCACGGTGGCGCTTGCGCCCTCATTGAAGAACTCGACCTCAACCTCGGCATAGGGGACGGCTTGCCCGTCCAGTTTGACGATGCCTTGGAACACGTTGTGTTCCCACAGGCCGAAGGGTTTTGACAGCGGCACAATTTCGGTCTTCAGGCCCAGTTCGGTGTCCCATCCCTCGTCGTCGCCGTAGGCGGTGACATAGGTCTTGGTGTAGTGGATGATGAACGCGTCCTCGGCGGGTTCCCAATAGGGCTGCGGCTCCATCGCGAAGACGTAGGTGCCGGGGCGGTCCAGCGGGTATTGCAGGGTGTACCCCTGCTCGTCCATAACCGTGCCGTCCTGCAATTGGCCCAGCAGGTCCGTGGTCGCGCCTTCATGGGTGACCGAGAAGGCCACTGGCGTCTCCAGCGGCATGCCGGCCAGTTCGAACGGGTGCGAGAACGACATGGTCAGCCCGACGCTGCGCCCGTCTTCTTGGCTAATCATCGGGTCGTCGGGGATAATCATCCCGTAGTGCGACAGGGCGGGGGTTGCGGCGATGAGGCCGGCGATGGATGCGGTGATAAGATGACGCGTCATGAAATCTCCTGCTGGTTAGGCGCCAAGCGCGAGCAGCCAGCCCACCCAGCTTTCGGCATTTTGTGAAACGATCGCGGCGCCTATGGCGGCGATAGCGGCTGACAGGGATAGTAATGTGATTGTCTCCGCGGACAAGAGCCGCAGGACCATGCCGCGCCGCGCGCCCAGCTTGACGGCCGTGGCGATTTCGCGGGCGCGCAGGCGGTAGCTCAGGAACACGGCCAGCCCGATGGCGGCCAGCGCCGCCACGGCGATGATGGTGGTGACCACGTCCAGCAGCGATTTGATGCGGAAAATGCGGTCGACCAGCCCTTGGATCACGCCTGCGGGCGCGATCAGCTGGCTCGGGTTTTCGCCGTCCAGATACCGGCCTTTCAGGATGGTGCTGGCGCGGGCGTCGTTGGGCACGACGACCACGGCGGTGGTCGGGAAGTCGTCTTGGCTGCCATGGAAATGGAAGCTGTCGATGTTGTCGTCGGTGATGCGCTGGTACTGCACGACGGCGGCGTTGGACACGGAGGCGCTGCCTGCGGCAACCTCGGCGGCGGTGACCACGTCTTCGTGGCCATGGCCAATGCCTTGGATGACCCATGCGGTCTTGATGTCGACAAAAACCGCGCCGTCATCGGGGGAGTTGGTCGGGGCCAGAACGCCGACAATGGGCATCTCCAGCGGGTAGACGCCGTCCAGGTCGAACAGGTTTTCGGGCGAGGACACCAATGTGTCGCCGACCCCTTTGCCCAGCGTCTGGGCAACCTCCGCGCCGATGACCGCGTCGCCAAGGATGGACAGGCCCCGCCCGTCGGACACGGTCAGGTCGCGGAAGTCGAAATAATCCAGCGTGGTGCCAACGATCCGGTGCCCGGCGGTGGAGAACGCCGAATGCAGCGGGATCGGCACGGCCAGCCCGCTGTCCCAGATCGCCTCGACCTCGCGCATCGCAACCGGCTCGGGCCGCTCGTCGGAAAAGTACAGCGCTGACATCGTCAGATCCAGCTGCGAGCCACGGCTGCCCAGCAGCAGGGGCGTGGCGTCGCCCCGCGCCACAAGGGCGCGCTCGCTGGTCGACAGCAGGATCTGGGTGGCAATCGGCACCAACAGGATCAGGGCCGCCACCAGCGTCAGCACAAGGCTGCGCGCCCAGTGGTAGCGCAAATACGCAAAGGCTAGGTACAGCGCGTTCATGCGTCAGCCCCTTGGCGGAACTGCGCAAAATCCAGCACCCGCTCAAAGCGGGGCAGCAGCTCGTGGTCATGGGTGACGGCCAGAACGGCGGCGCCCGCCTCGCTTGCTTGCTCAAACAGCAGGTCAAGGATGCGGGCCTTGCTTTCGGGGTCAAGGTTGCCGGTCGCCTCGTCCGACAGGATCAGCTTGGGCTGGGTCACAAGGGCACGGCAAATGGCCACGCGCTGCTGTTCGCCTTGGCTCAGGGCGGTGGGGTGGCGGTCCAGCTTGTCGCCGATGCCGCAGGCGGCGGCCAGCGCCTCGGCGCGGTCGCGGGCCTCGGCGTTCAGGGTCAGGGCGGGGGTGATGCGGTAAGGGTAAAGGATGTTCTGGCGGGCCGATAGGTAGTCCAGAAGCGCGAAATCCTGAAACACGAAGCCGATGGTGCTGGCGCGGAACCGCCGCCGCTGCACATCCGACAAACTCGCCACGTCCGTGCCGGCCACGTCGATGCGGCCGGCCTCCGGTGTCAGGATGCCCGCGATCAGGTTCAGCAGGGTGGTCTTGCCGCTGCCGCTTGGCCCGACAATGGCCACCCGTTCATGGTCGCCCAGCGTGAACGCGGGCACATGCAGCCGGAAGCTGGTCGCGCTGTAGCGAAACGAAAGGTTCTCAACAGAAATCATCAGTTGGTCTGCGGCGCCGGAAAGGTCTCCCCCGCCTCGTCTCGGTTGACGTCCAGCAGGGTGAAGTCGGTGATCCGCCACGCGCCTTGAACGGGCGCGACCAGAAGGTCGGCGCTGTAGGTGTTGCCGCGCACATGCAAGTGCTCGGCATGGCCGACGGTGCCCACGACCTGCCACGAGGCATCAATCGCCAGCGCCGCGCCGTCGCGGGTCACCTGCGTGTTGAGAAGTTTGATCTCGTGGATGGTCTGGTCCGCTTCCTCCAGCCCGCCGCCTGCCATGGCGCCAACGCGCTCAAGGTAAAGGTATTCCAGCGCGTCCCCGTCCGTGACGCTGGCGAGGGTGTCATAGATGGCGTCTTCTTCCGTCAGGCCGAAGGCGTCGTAGACCACCAGCAAAAGGGCGGGCGTCAGGCGCCAGAATTCGACGCGGGCCTCTTCGATTGTCATCGGCTCAAGGCCGGGGGCCGCAAAGGCGTCGGTCTCGGAAATCCTGTCTGGAGATGGCCAAAGAAACAGCGCCGACACGGCGACGGCGCCCACAAGGGCAAGACCGGCAAGCAAAGGTATTCGGTTCATCGGCACTGCCGTATCCACAAGCAAGAGTTACAACACGCGCCAACTTGTTACAGACAGGCAGGGGCCGCAAGGGCGCGGGGGCGTCACCTTGTGGTGATGTTGGCCGCCTTGCTCCGATAGCACCGCCGGGGCGCTGTCTTCAAACGCAATTTAACGAAAGTTGTGACGGTGCTCAGCGCCTAGACCATGCCCCTTGCGGGGCGGTTGTGGGCAATGTTGAAGATCATCCCGTCCAGCAGTTCCGCCAGGTCTGGCCGCGCCGCAGGCCCGTTCGACAGGCACACCACTTGGATCACCCCGTCGGGGCGCACACAGAACACGGCGGGTTCGGCAAAGCGACGGTCGGTTTCCTCCGGCGATAACGGGTCCGAGATATACACGCCCAGGGCCAGCATCTGCTCTTCGCGCATGTCGTAGCCGATGTCGAAGCTCCAGCCGAACTCCGCGACATCCGCCTGCGCTTTTTCCTCCGGGTCGGCTGACACGACGACAATGTCGAAACCGGCCTCCTCCCACGCGGGCAGCATGCCTTCCAAGCCGTTGAGGTAGCGCTTGCACCGGCCACAATGTTTGCCGCGATAAACAACAAACAAGGTGTGCCGGTCGCGCGCGCCGCCAACGCTCAAAACACCTCCGCCAAGCTTGGGAAAGGTTAACTCTGGCAGCAAGCCACCGGCGTCGGGTTTGGTTGGTGTCATTGGACCCTCTCAATTCATGCGCATGGAATACATATCAAATACACCTGAAATACATATTTGCGAAATCGGCTTAGCTGAACAGCATGCCGCCGTTAATATCTACGTTGACACCTGTCAGGAACGCGGACTGATCGGTCGCCAGATAGGCCACCAGATTGGCCACATCCACTGGCAGACCTTCGCGCTTCAGGGGCGTGTTGCCAGCCACGATTTTGCGCACTTCGTCCTTGGTGAAGTTGTTGTGGAAGTCGGTGTCGATCATCCCCGGGCAGATCGCGTTTACCCTGATGTCAGGCCCAAATTCCTTTGCCAATCCACGGGTTAGCGTCATCACCGCCCCTTTGGAGGCCGCATAGGCTGCCGCCCCCGGCCCGCCGCCGTCACGACCCGCCTGCGAGGCCAGATTGATGATCGCGCCCGACGTCATGTGCTGCGCTGCGGCCTTCACCAGCAAGAAGGTCGAGGTCAGGTTCAGGTCCATCACATTGTTCCAATGCTCCAGCGACATCTCCTTTATCGGCACCCGCTTAATCAGCCCGCCCGCGTTGTTAACCAGCACGTGTATGCCGCCCAATTCCGACGCCGCCCGGTCAACCAGCGCGTTCACCTCCGCCTCGCTCGTCAGGTCGCCCTGCATCGCGAAGGCTTTGCCGCCCATCGCTTCGATCTCTTTGACCGCGCTGTCGGCCCCGTCCGAGGACGAGTGGTAGTTGATCGCGACATTTGCGCCTTCTTCGGCCAGGCGCATCACGCAGGCCCGTCCAATGTCACGTCCGCCACCGGTTACAATCGCGGTTTTTCCTTTAAGCATCATGGTCTTATCCTTCATCTTATTTTATCGCCCAACGTCAAATGTCTTGGGCACGGTGACTTTGAAACTGCGTTCCTCTGCGTCTGTAAAATACAGATCGCAGTCATATCCTTGGTCGTCGAGGAAACTGAAAACCCGCTTTGGTGCGTCCATCGCGTAGGGCACCAGCAGCGTCGCAATGCGGTGCCGCGTGGCCTTTGGAAACTTGGCATGCAGGCAGGTGCTGACCGGCAAACCCTCGTATTCAGACGGGTCCACATCCGGGAATCCGGTCTCTTGCGTTAACTGTCCTGCGCCCGCCTCGGACCACAAAAACTGGCCGTAAAACCCGGCCTTTTCGCCCGTATAGCGGAATGTCGTGCCACCCAGTTTCATCGGCGCGTTCGCGTGCAGCAGCCAGTCAATATCCACCGGCTCATCCGCGTCCACCGCGTCTACGATCACAAAGTAACTATCGTTAACGAAATAGACGTCCCGCAACGCCTGCGTGACGCTTGGCGTTAACGATTTGTAGGCCTGCGTGGCGTCGCCCTGCATGAAGATATGGTCGCCCCGATCCTCGGCCACCAGCAGCTTGCCGGTCGACTTCATCGCCGCCGCTTTGTCCTTGCCCGCGTATTGCCCGCTCCCATCAATCAAGATCGCATTCTTGGACCGCGTCTGCCGCCGCCAATTCTGGTGCATCGTGGAATTGAAAGCCACGTAATGCCCTGATTGAATTGCTAAATCTTCGCCAAACCCGGACAAACAAAACGCGTTCTGGTCGCCGTGGCTATGGCTGACCGACCCAAAGGGCGACGATTTGAAAACAAACTGAATATGCTCTTTCGGGTTGTCCATCTTGTGCTGAATCGCGGCCCATCCAACACCCTTGAACCACCGCAGTTTCGGCAGCTTGGAAGGCGAGGTCGCCTCCACAATTCCGAAATCATGTTGGTAAACCATCTCGTCAAAATTGAAGTCCCACCAACCCCAATTGTAGAACTCCATTTCGGTGCCTTGGTCGTTGCGCTTCACCTCGTCGTAATACCAGGTATAGGCCCCGTTCCCCGTCACGCCCGCATATTGGCGCAGGTTGTAGCCGATCTTCAGACAGGGCAAATCGCCCATGGTGCTGTCATCGCCAAAGGTCCCGCGCCGCGTGTCAGGCGCCTTGGTGTAAAGCGGGAAATCACCGGTCGCCTGAAAGAACGGGCGTTCATAAAGGTTAATGCCGGAGAAGCTCTTGAGCATGTTCGCCGCATCAATCAGATAGGCCATTCCGGTCATCCAATAATGCGGCCCCTCGGCCCAACCGCCATCAGTGTCACCCCACGGCGAATAGACCGTGGACAGGAACTCAACCGAGTAATCCAGCCACTCCCGCGCCTCCGGTTCTTCGTCCAGCATCGCGATGCTGGACGGGATCAAAACCGCCGACACCGCGCGCACAGCGTGGCTGTCAAACGGGAACAAGTGGATGTTGGCATGTTTGATAATATGGTCCGCCGTTTCGCGGGTTCGGGCCAGCAAGGCGCTGCGCACTGTCGCCGCTTCCTCGTCGGACAATTGGTCATGCAGCCAGTCATAGCCCCACGCCAAAGCAAGGTTAACGCGGAAGGCCCATTCGTCGGTATAGCTGCGCGATGTGGTCCCTGCGGGGTTCCATGATGCGGCTGCCATCAGCCATTCCTTCGCCCGCGCGACCATCGCGTCATCACCGGCAATCTTGCCGCCGATCGCCAGGTGCCGGATCGCATAAAGCAGCTCCTGACAGGCGATATATGTCGCCCGCCAGATCGGCGCGGTGCGCTGATGTCCGGGGTACCCTGCGGGTTCCTCCATGATCTCGCGGTCCATCCATGGGGCCACGGATTTGTCGAAAAACACGTCCCACGCGCAATGCGCGGGATCCTTGGCGATGTCCTTCTTGAAGGCGGTCAATTGCTTGGAATTCAGCCACAGCCGGGGGTGGGTCATATCTGCTTTGGCGTAGCGATCCAGCCGCGACGGCAAAGGCGCCTCTGTCGCGTTTTCTAGTATAGAAAACGAACGGGTGTCGCTCCAATCTGATGCCACGGCGTCCCCCTCCCACACGGCGTAGCGCCAGTGGTAGGTCCCCGCGGGGAACGCGGTATGGGGGGTGAAAAAGTTAAGCTCTAGTCCGGTGAATTCATGCCGGTTCCCCGCAGGGAACTCCGCATCTGGCGACAGCTGCACCACATATTGCGCCTCGTCTTCGATGACGGGCAACCACGTGAATCTGGGAGGGGTCTCAACCAGTTTTTCACCTTCGGCCGGTGCATATTGAATGTTAAGACGTCCGGCCCTTGGCTGGTCCAGTGGGACAAGTGCAGCGGATGTTTTGGCGGACGGCATGGTGATGTTTTCCTTAGAGGGTGGCGAGATAGAAAGGGGCGCAGCAAAGCCTGCCGCGCCCCCTCCAGGGAGATTGGATTTAGCCGCCGTATTGGCGCTCATAGGCGGATTGCATCACGCCAAGAACGTCCTGCAGGCCCATTTGGTTCAGGGTCGCCATGTAGTCGTCCCAATCGGCTTCAACGTCGCCTGTGCCCAAAATCCACGCTTGCTGGCGCTCCAGCATATAGTCGCGGATCGAGCCCCAGCTTTTGTCGTAAACCTTCTGCTCGTCGGTGTTGAACGCGACGCCCAGGAACTGGTCGATCAGGTAGTCGCCTTCGTCATACAAAGCGATGCCTTCCAGCGCGAACTTGTTCGACCACTGCTTCTCGTATTCGTAGTCTTGGAAGTAACCACGTGCCTGAAGCTGTGCCCCGATGCCGTACAATTGGTTGTTAACGGGTTGGTCGCTGTTCAGCACCTCATCGGTGAAAACAGGGGCCCCATCAACCATCGTGTAGTGCTCGCCTTCGACGCCAAAGTTGGCCAGGCGGCGGCCTTCTTCGGTGAACCAGAAGTCAAAGTACTTGATGGTCTCAACAGGGTGCTCGTTGGTGTGGCCAATGGCCCAGCCGTCGGGCTTGATCGGGATGCGGCGGTGCTCTTCCATCCGCACGCCAGAGATCGACGCAGGGGGCGCAAACGCCTTGAATGCGAAGCCATCAACCTTGTCGGCAAGCGACGTGTTGTAGCCGGAAGTCGAGGCGAACCAGTCATGCGTGGCGCCGCCCAAATTCTCCGACAACAGGTAGTCGCGGGATGAACTGCCGCGGGTGAACACCTCGGCATCAATTAACCCCATCTCGTACCAACGGGCCAAATTCTTAATACCTTCGCGGTAGCCTTCACCTGCGTAAGGGTGTTTCAACTGGCCGTCATCGACGTAGAAGTCGTGGTATGTGTCGGATCCCGAAGACCGGCCATCCCATAGGGTCACCAGCCGGATCATTTCGGGCCATTGGCGCGCGAAATAAGGAATTTCGTCCTTCAGCCCGTTGCCATTCGGATCGCCGTCGCGGAAAGCAACAAGCACATCTTCATATTCCTGAACGGTTTGCGGCACCTCCAGCCCCAGCTTGTCCAGCCAGTCATAGCGGATGAAGAACGCCCGACCGTATTTGCCGTCCGGCAGATAGGGGATGTAATACATGTTGCCGTCAGCCGCAGAAATCGCGTTGGCAATCTCGGGGCGGCTCTCAAAGAACGCCTTCAGGTTCGGCGCATGCTCGTCGATCAGGTCGTTGAGCGGGATGAACGCACCTTCGGGGCCAAACTGGTTCACGAAGTCTTTCAGACGCGAGGACCCAACAATGTCCGGGATCGCACCCGAGGCCAGCATCAGGTTCAGCGCCTCGGTTTTGCCGGTGTTTTCCTGATCCGACGTGATGTTCGCGCCCACGGTTGCGTCCTGCAGCGAAATGCCGGTCATGGCGCGCGCCGCCTGTTCCACCGGCCAGTCTTCCTGATAGGTCGGGTAGCGTTTGTGGTTCATCTGAATGGTCAGCGTCAGCGGTTCATCTACAATTTGCAGATGCCCGTCAGACAGGGCGGGGGCGGCTAGACCGGTGGTCAGCAAGAGCCCTGATAGAAGTGATAGTTTCCGCATAGTGTTCCTCCCTTTATGCAGTTTTGAGATCATTCCTTCACACCACCTAACATGATGCCTTTATTGAAGTATTTTTGCAGGAATGGGTAAACCAGCAGCACTGGTATGATGGAGCAGACGATGATCGCCGCCGTTACGGTTTCCACCGAATAAGGGGCGTCGATCAGGGTCACGCTGAACTCTTGGTCGTCGGATAGTTTTGCGATTGTGTGGCGCAGGTAGACCTGCAGCGGCACCTTTTCCTGGTCCTGCAGCAGCACCATTGCCCAGAAGAACCCGTTCCAGCGCGACACGATGCAGAACAGTGCAATCGTGGCAATCGCGGGCTTGGCCAGCGGCATGTAAACCTTCCACAGCACCTGAAATTCGTTGGCCCCGTCCATGCGCGCGGCCTCTTCAAAGCTGGAGGGCACCCCCTCGAAGAAGTTGCGCATCAAGATGACGTTGAAGCCGTTCACGGCGAAGCCGATGATGATGCCGAAATAGCTGTCCAGCAGCCCAAGGTCGCGCATGTTCAGGAAGAACGGGATCAATCCGGCGTTGAACCACATGGTGAACGCCACCATCAGGTTCCAGAAGCGGCGGCCATAAAGCTGCGGCCGCGACAGCGCGTAGGCGCCCGGAATGATGAAGGCCAAAGACATTAACGTCCCGCCGATTGTGTAAATGAAAGTGTTAAGATAGCTGCGCCAGAACGCAGGCTCTGACAGCACCTGTTTGTAGGCCGCGATGGTTGCGTCCACCGGCGTCAGTACCACATTGCCGGCGCGTGCCTCAAAGCCCGAGCTGAAGGACAACGCCGCGATGTAGATGAACGGGTACAGCGTCGACAGGGTGAACACGCCCACAAGGAACATGTTCAGATAGACGAACATTTTGTCGTTGCGCGAATAGAGGTTCATGTTTGTCATCTGTCTGCCTCCCTCACCACAACGACGTTCTGGAATAGCGCCGCGACAGCGCGTTGGCAGAGATCACCAACACAAACGCAATCACCGCGTTGAACAGCCCCGCCGCAGCGGCGAAATCATACTGCCCGGCCTGCAGGCCCTGGCGGTAGATGAATGTATTCACCACATCCGCCGTCTCGTAGGTGGCGGGCTGGTAGAGCAGGATAATCATCTCGAAGCTGACTTCGAGGATGTTGCCGATGCGGATAATCAGCATGATGATGATCGTGGTCATGATCGACGGGATGGTGATCTTCCACATCATCTGCCAGCGGCTTGCGCCGTCCACGACCGCACTTTCATAAAGCGTGGGCGACACGCCCGCGATGGCGGCCAGATAGACGATGGATTGGAAACCCGCCTCCTGCCAGATGCCGGTGCCGACAAAGATCGGCCTGAACCATTCGGCCTTGGTCAGGAAGTAGATCGGTTCGACCCCGAACCAACCCAGGAAGGTGTTCACGATCCCCGCGCTGGGCGAAAACGCCGTGATGACGATGCCCGCAATGATAACAGAGGAGATAAAGTGCGGCAGATACACGATGGTCTGCGACCATTTCTTGTATGTCGCGTTCAGAATTTCGTTGAACATCAACGCCAGCAAAATAGGGACGGGGAAGCCTATGACCAACGTCCAGAAGCTGATTATGACCGTGTTTCGGATCGCGCGGATGAACTGGTCATTGCCGAACAAGGTCTCGAAATGCTCGAACCCGATCCACGGGCTGTTGGCGACGCCTTTGAAGATCGAATAGTCCTTAAACGCGACCTGAAGGCCGTACATCGGCTTATAAAGAAACAGCAAAAGCCAGATAATCAGCGGCAGCAGCATCACGTAAAGCTGCCATTCGCGTTTCAGATGATCGACGACGCGATCCATGCCCTTTGGCGGGGCGTAGGGGTCCTCGACCGGCACAGGCTCCACGATGGGGGCGTTATGCGGGCTCATCGTCATACCGCGCGGTCCTGACCGGGCAGGGCGTCGCCCGTTTCGCCGTCAAAGACGCGGATCAGGTCGGGGTCGATGGTGAAGCCCGTCACCGCATCCAGCTTGGAGATCTGGCCGATGGTTTCCGATTTGATGACAAACGGTACGCCGTCCAGCAGGGCATGCAGCAATGCCTCGGACCCCAGCGTTTCGACCAGATCAATTTCCAGCGGCACTTGGTTTTTGTCGCCTTTCGTCGCGATGGTCACATATTCGGGCCGGATGCCCAGCACCAGCTTGCGGCCTTCGTCATTTTGCAGCGCATCCAGCTTGGGCAGGTCAATCACCGTGCCGCCAACCAAGGCCTGCGGGCCGTTCGCGCCCTTTGCCAAGACCGCTTGCACTTGGTTCATCGGCGGTGAGCCAAGGAAGCCCGCCACAAAGGTGTTCACCGGGTTCACGAACAATTCCATGGGCGTGCCCGATTGCTCAATCCGCCCGTCATTCATCACCACGATGCGGTCGGCCAGCGTCATCGCCTCCACCTGATCGTGGGTCACGTAAATCGAGGTCACGCCAAGGCGTTTGTGCAGCCGCTTGATCTCGGCGCGCATCTGGGTGCGCAGCTTGGCGTCAAGGTTGGAAAGGGGCTCGTCAAACAGGAAGACCTTTGGCCGCCGCACAATCGCGCGGCCCATGGCGACGCGTTGGCGCTGCCCGCCGGACAGATCAGCCGGGCGGCGCTCCAGATAGTCGGTAAGGCCCAAAATTCCCGCGACCTCATCGACTGAAGACGCAATCGCTTCCTTGCTTTCGCGCCGGATGCGCAGGCCGAAGGCAATGTTTTCGGACACGTTCAGATGCGGGTACAGCGCGTAGTTCTGGAACACCATCGCCACGTCGCGGTCCTTGGGCGCGGTGCGGTTCATGACGCGGTCGTCAATCGTCAGCTTTCCGTCCGAGATTTCCTCAAGCCCTGCAATCATGCGCAGTGTCGTGGATTTTCCGCAGCCCGAGGGGCCAACCAGCACCACAAATTCTTGGCTCTGTACCTCCAGGTCGATGCTATGCACCACCTGCACCGCGCCGTATCTTTTGGTAATGCTTTCTAAATTTACCCCGGTCATGCGTCCTCCCAGACGTCGCATTTCGCAAATTGGGGTAGGCATCGTTTGATACGATTCTGCCTTATTTGTCTGGCCTCGCGGCCGTCCAAGTCCCTTGCTTTATAAAACTGGTATACTAGTATCTGAGAATCGGCAAATGAAATTTGCGCATAGTCTGGGAGGGCAACGCATGAAAGTCGCCAACGTCAAAATCACGCCGATTGCGATCCCTGATGTGCCGTTGGTCAACACCAAGGGTGTCCACCCGCATGTCTTCCTGCGTGCCATCATCGAGGTGGAAACCGACACCGGGCTTGTGGGCCTTGGGGAAGCCTATGGTGCCAAACGCACCCTCACCGGGTTGCAAAAAGTGGCCCCCACGCTTGACGGCCTCGACCCTTACAACCTGCGCGATTTGCGCGCCCGCGTGGAACAGGCGTTGCCCGGTAGCGGCGGCGTCAACGCGCCCACCGCGCTTGCCGATCACAAGGTGATCGACGTGGTCTATTCCGCGTTCGAAATCGCCTGCCTCGACCTGCGCGGCAAGGAAGTCGACCGCCCGCTTTACGATCTTTTGGGCGGCGCGGTCCGCAAAGACATCCCCTTCGGCGGGTACCTGTTTTACAAATTTGCCAAGCTGCCCGGTGCCGTTGGTCCCGACATTTTCGGCGAGGTCATGACCCCCGATGCCATGGTCGAAGAAGCCCGCGAGCTGATCGGCGCGCATGGCTACAAATCCCTCAAACTCAAAGGCGGCGTGCTGCATCCCGACGAAGAGGTCGAGACGATGCTCAAGCTGCGCGAGGCCTTCCCCGACCACGGATTGCGCATCGACCCGATGGGCGCGTGGACCGTGCCGACGGCCAAGAAGGTCGTCGATCAACTGGACGGTGTGCTCGAATATCTCGAAGACCCCTGCCGGGGCATGGACGCCATGGCCGAACTGTCCGCGCTGATCGACATGCCGCTGGCCACCAATCTTGTCGTCGTCGAGTTCGAAGAGGTGATCGAGGCCGTCAAGAAGGACGCGGTGCAGATCATCCTGTCCGATCACCACTACTGGCGCGGGGCCACTGGCGCGATCCATCTGGGCGAGATGTGCCGCGCCGCGGGGCTTGGCGTGTCGATGCATTCCAACTCCCATCTTGGCATCAGCCTCGCCGCGATGTGCCACGTCGCCGCCGCCACGCCCAACCTGACCTATGACTGCGACACGCATTACCCGTGGTACACCAAGGAGATCATCAAGGGCGGCCGCGTCACCTTTAAGGACGGCATGCTGCGGGTGCCCGAGGGTCCGGGCCTTGGCGTCGAATTGGACCACGAGGCCGTGGCCGAGCTGCACACGCTTTACAAGGAACAAATGGTCGTCGACCGCGACGACACTGACGAAATGCTGAAATACATTCCCGACTATGTTCGAAAGGTGCCGCGCTGGTAGACCGACATCAGCGACCACAGGGGATAGCTTTTCGCAAAGATTTCCCCTAAGGAACGCTGCAATTCAGGAGAGAAGACACATGCAACATCTCGCAGAGGTTCAGGAACGCCGCACCAGCGCCGACGTTGTGTTTGACTATTTGTACGAACAAATCTCCTCCCTCGACCTCATGCCCGGCGACAAAATTTCCGAAGCCGAGATTGCGTCAAAATTCGGGGTCTCCCGCCAGCCCGTGCGCGACGCGTTCAGCCGTTTGGGCAATCTCGATCTGCTGCTGATCCGGCCCCAAAAGGCGACCGTCGTTAAGAAGTTCTCGCTCGACGCGATCATGTCCGCCCGCTTCGTGCGTTTGTCTGTGGAGCTTGAGGTTTTGCAGCGCGCGCTGGACGCGTGGGACGGCTCGCTTCTGTCAAAATTCGAAGATAGTCTGGCGCTGCAGCACAAGGCCTACAAGGCCGAGGATGTCGACGAATTCCATGCGCAGGATTACCAGTTTCACAAGCTTTTGTGCCGCGCCGCCAATTCGGATTTCGCTTTCGGGATCATCCAGAAAAACAAGGCGGTTGTGGACCGGCTCTGCGTGCTCAGCCTAACGGCCGATGACGGGATGCAGGCCCTCATCAAGGACCACGAGACGCTGATCGAGCAGATGAAAAGCGGCGATTGCGAAGGCCTGCGTGCCACCATCCGCCAGCACTTGTCACGCCTCGATGGGACCATCGACGACATCTACAAAAAGCACGCCGAGTTTTTCGAATCCTAACGCAGCACCGCGTTTGTATTCAGCAGGTATTGCGAGAAAATCGGGCTGCATGCGGCGCCCACTTCGCGGGCCGTGCCGCCGACGCTGCCCGCCTCAATCACCGGTGCGATCAACCCACGCGTGTCCTGGTTCGAGATGTAGCGCTGCGTGCGTTTTACCAGCGTGTCTTTCACGTCCTGCGGCATGGCCCCGTCGATCAGGATCGCCTCAAAATCAATGACCGAACAGGTGGACAGGCTGGCCTTGGCCAGCTCCTGTGCGGTCTGTCTGATCCACGGCTCGACGTAGCGCGCATATTGGGACCAGTCGTCGTTGGTCCACAGCCCGCTCGGGTCCATGCCAACCTCTTGCAATCGCGCCTCCAACAAGTGGATCGACGCAATATCAACCAGCTGCCGGCTTTCGCCATTTGGCCCCACGCTGCGCAGTGAGCCCAATGCGCCCGCGTTGCCTTGGTGGCCCTCATAAACGGAATGGTTCAACACGATCCCGCCGCCCACAAAAGCCGCCAGAAAGAAGTAGGCGTAGTCGCGAAATTCCTTGCCGCGCCCGTATACATGTTCCGCGCGGCAGGCGGCGGTGGCGTCATTCACCACAAAGACCGGAAGGTCCGAGAATTCGGCAATGCGGTCCTCGAAACTGGTGTCCTTCCACAGCTTGAAATCATCAGCGGGGGCGCCCACCAGTTCGTGCCAGTTCCACAGCTCAAACGGGGCGGCCACGCCGATCCCGCAAAGCCGCTCGCGCTGGGTGTCATTCAATGTGCCCGACAGTTGCGCCACGGCCTCCTCAAGAAACGTGAACACGGCGGCGGGCATCGGGTAGGCATACCGCGTCTGCATCTCGCCGCGCACCTCGCCGGTGAAATCCATCAGCACAATTTTGGCGCTGCGCCGCCCGATATTTGCGCCCAACGAGAACACGCCGTCCGGGGCCAGCCCCATCGGCACCGACGGTTTGCCCACCTTGCCGCGCACTGGCTTGCCACGGGCCAAAAGCCCGTCCTTTTCCAGCTTGCGCAAGATCACCGAAACCGTCTGCGGGGACAGCCCCGCACGACGTGCCAGATCACTGCCGGGCATCGCGCCGTTGCGCTGCAACATGGAAAGAAGCAGGCGCTCGTTATAGTCGCGCAAACCGCTCTGGTTTGCGCCGCCACTTAGCGATCTGATCTTCGTTCCATCCATGCAGGGTTACCTATCTGCAATACGGGGATGGGGAAAGGTGGCACGAGTCTAATTAATAAATCAAGTTTATTTATTTATTGACGCCCGCCGCGAATCCTGTTTCCCTAAGGGCAGCTTACCAATCGGTGGGCGCAAAATTCGTCTTGGGAGGACTCTATGAAGAAGCTACTTATCAGCACCGCCGTGGCCGCAACTGCAATGACCGGGGCCGCATTCGCTGACGGTCACTCCGTCACCGCTTGCCTGATTACAAAAACCGACACCAACCCGTTCTTTGTGAAAATGAAGGAAGGTGCGACCGCCAAGGCTGAAGAACTCGGCATGACGCTGAAATCTTTCGCGGGCAAGGTGGATGGCGACCACGAAACACAGGTCGCCGCGATTGAAACCTGCATCGCCGACGGCGCAAAGGGCATCCTGCTAACCGCGTCGGACACGTCCTCCATCGTGTCCTCGGTCCAGCAAGCGCGTGACGCGGGCCTCCTTGTGATCGCGCTCGACACGCCGCTGTCGCCGATTGATGCGGCTGACGCAACCTTCGCAACCGACAACTTTCTGGCGGGCGAGCTGATCGGCCAATGGGCCGCTGCGTCGCTCGGTGACGAGGCCGCCAACGCCAAAATCGCCATGCTCGATCTGGCCGTATCCCAGCCCACCGTGGGCGTGCTGCGTGACCAGGGCTTCCTGCAAGGCTTCGGCATCGACCTCAACGATCCCAACGTGAACGGCGACGAAGATGATCCACGGATCGTCGGCAACGACGTCACCCAGGGCAACGAGGAAGGCGGCCGCCGCGCGATGGAAAATCTGCTGGCCAAAGACTCCGGCATCAACGTTGTCTACACCATCAACGAGCCTGCCGCGGCTGGCGCATATGAGGCGCTGAAGGCGTTTGGTCGTGAAAACGACGTGCTGATCGTGTCCGTCGATGGCGGCTGCCCCGGCGTGCAGAACGTCAAGGACGGCGTCATCGGGGCCACGTCGCAGCAATACCCGCTGCTGATGGCTTCCAAAGGCGTCGAGGCGATTGCCGCCTGGGCCAAAGACGGCACCAAGCCCGCCACAACGCCCGGCAAGGACTTCTTTGACACCGGCGTTGCTTTGGTCACCGACCAGCCGGCCGAAGGCGTCGACAGCATCGACACCGACGAGGGCACCAATCTCTGCTGGGGCTAATCGCACCCAACTCAGCTAAGCTCACTTCTGAAGGGGGCGGATTCGTCCGCCCCCTTTTCACTACCGCAACTCAATTCGGGGGAGGGACCAATGTCCGCAGCAGACACATCAGACGGCGTCGCAAAATTCGAGGATCCGCAACGCGGCCTGCTCGGCACCATCCAGCACTGGCTCCACGTCAATCCCGCGCTGGTGCCGCTGATCGTTCTGGTCGCCTCCATCATGGTGTTTGGGCTGCTTTTGGGCTCGAAATTCTTCTCCCCCTTCGCGCTGACGCTGATCTTGCAACAGGTGCAGATCGTGGGCATCGTGGCCGCCGCGCAGTCGCTCGTCATCCTCACCGCTGGCATCGACCTTAGCGTCGGGGCCATCGCCGTGATTTCGTCGGTGGTCATGGGGCAATTCACCTTCCGCTACGGCCTGCCCGTCGAGGTCGCCATCGTCTGCGGCCTGATCTTCGGCACCGCCATCGGCTACGTAAACGGCTGGCTCGTCGCCGTCATGAAGCTGCCGCCCTTCATCGTGACGCTGGGCATGTGGCAAATCGTGCTGGCCGCGAATTTCCTCTATTCCGCCAACGAAACCATCCGAAGTCAGGACATCGCGGAAAACGCCGCTGCCCTGCAGTTCCTTGGCGCGAAATTCAACATCGGCGGCGCCATCTTCACCGTCGGCGTGCTGTTCATGGTGCTCCTCGTCATCATTCTCGCCTATATCCTGCGCCACACCGCATGGGGCCGCCATGTCTATGCCGTCGGCGACGATCCCGAAGCCGCCGAGCTGTCCGGCGTCAATGTCAAACGTACCATCATCTCCGTCTACGCCGTCGCGGGTCTGATCTGCGGCATCGCGGGCTGGGCGCTTATCGGCCGCATCGGGTCGGTCTCGCCGACCTCTGGCCAGCTTCTCAATATCGAAAGCATCACCGCCGTGGTGATCGGTGGCATCTCGCTGTTTGGCGGTCGCGGCTCGATCCTCGGCACGTTCTTCGGCGCGCTTATCGTCGGCGTCTTCACCCTCGGCCTGCGCCTGATGGGCGCGGACGCACAATGGACCTACCTCCTTATCGGGGTGCTCATCATCGCCGCTGTTGCGGTGGATCAATGGATTAGAAAGGTGGCCGCATAATGGAACCCATTCTCAAAGCCCGCAATCTGGTGAAACGCTACGGCAAAGTTACGGCGCTGGACCACTGCGATTTCGACCTCTATCCCGGCGAAATTCTCGCCGTCATTGGCGACAACGGGGCTGGCAAATCCTCCCTCATCAAAGCCGTTTCCGGCGCGGTCATTCCGGATGAAGGGGAGGTCTTCCTTGAAGGCAAACCCATCAGCTTCAAATCCCCCATTCAGGCGCGCGAGGCCGGGATCGAAACTGTCTACCAAACGCTGGCCATGTCGCCCGCGCTGTCGATTGCCGACAACATGTTCATGGGCCGCGAAATCCGCAAGCCTGGGATCATGGGCAAATGGTTCCGCCAGCTTGACCGTGCCAAAATGGAACAGCTGGCCCGCGATAAAATGACCGAGCTTGGGCTGATGACGATCCAGAACATCAACCAGGCGGTCGAGACGCTGTCAGGCGGCCAACGCCAAGGCGTCGCCGTCGCCCGCGCGGCGGCCTTCGGGTCCAAGGTCATCATCCTTGATGAACCGACCGCAGCCCTTGGCGTCAAAGAATCGCGCAAGGTTCTGGAACTGATCCAGGACGTCAAATCGCGCGGCATCCCGATCATCCTTATCAGCCACAACATGCCCCATGTGTTCGAGGTTGCCGACCGCATTCATATCCACCGCCTTGGCAAACGGCTTTGCGTCATCAACCCCAAGGACTACACCATGTCCGACGCCGTGGCCTTCATGACCGGCGCAAAAGAAGCCCCGGCCGAGGCCGTGCCCGCGTGAAAGACCTCCTCGACCGAATTGCGCAGGTGCCCCGCAAAAGGCATCGCCGCGTGATTGCAATTGCCGGACCGCCCGCCAGCGGAAAGACAACACTTGCCCGGGATTTGGCCGCACAAATCCCCAAGGCAGCCGTCTTGCCCATGGACGGGTTCCACCTTGATAATGACGTGTTAGACGCGCGCGGGTTAAGGGCACGTAAAGGCGCGCCGGAAACTTTCGATGCGGTGGGGTTCGTGGCGCTGGTGCGCAGCCTTCAAACCCCCGGCGTCATCAAAATCCCGACCTTTGATCGCAGCAAAGATGCGACCGTCCCAAACGGCGCGGAACTCGCCGCCGATTGCGACACGGTTTTGGTCGAAGGCAATTACCTACTACTAGGTAGAAAACCGTGGGACCAGCTTCGCGAGGAGTGGGATTTTTCCGTCTCCCTGGACGTCCCGATGCCGGTTTTGCGGGAAAGATTGGTGAACAGGTGGTTAAATCACGGTCTCACCCATGAAGATGCGGTTAAACGGGCCGAAGGCAACGACATTCCCAACGCAGAAAATATTGTACAAAATGGGTTTGAGGCCGATTTTTCTTACCCCAATTTGTACAAAACTCCGTACAAAACCTAAATTTCGACCTCCGCCAGCAGCGCCGCCCAGGACGCGCCATGCATGTCCCGGTCGTAAATTGAGCCCTGTATTGTGGGTCTGGGCAGGCTGAATTTCACCACGTTCAAATCCGCAATATCGAAGCGTTTCAGGGTCTGTTCCGGCGTATCAAAGCAGCGTGCAACTTGTGCTGATGTCAGTTTTTCTACAATGATTTCATAGGCTTCCGGTGTTCCGCAGAAGATGTCAATCGTCAACCAGAACGGTCCGGCATTCTTGCTGCGCACCTTATGGGCCACGTCCTTCAACCTAGGCAAACTCATGCACCTCCAGCGTGAACGCATCCATCGGATCATCAAGCGTAAGTGTATGATTTAAAACAAATTCATACGTCGCCCCACGCGGCATTTCCGCGGGCGAGAACAGAAAAGCGAAGGTCGGAACCTCTTCTTCCACCGTCAACGGATGATGTAAAAGGTATGGATTCAACAGCTTAGCGATCTCATTGGACAATGCCTCGGTCTTTGCGGTCACGATCCCTGTCGCTCCAATCTCGGTCGGCAAGATGTGGTTGGTCTCCAACTCGCCAAAGCTCGCATTTTGCCCTATCAGTCTGATTTGTAAGGAAAAATCGTCTTCTGAAAGACCCAAGCGATCCCGCGCCTTGGCCGAACATTTGGCGATAATATCATCCGCCCAGACCTGCGCATGTGCCACGTAATGCTGGTCGCGCAAAAGCGCCATCACAACGGTCTGATACCCCGCCACCCGCGCCCCTTCCAGCTTGACCGTGTAGCGGTCTGACGGCACCCATTTCGATCCGGTGACGCGGACGGAAATGTCGTCTAACGCCTTGTATTTGCTGGATGTTACATCCAAATATCCGCCCGGCTCATACAGGATAAACGGGTCGGAATTCTCGTATAACATATGCGCTGAAACGGTGTGTGGCGTCGCCTTCGCGTCGTCGGCCATCGGTGTGATGGTGAACCCTTCGGCGTCGAAATCAATCAAGATCACCCCCGACTGAGGGTTCGTCGCGCACAGCGCCCCGCATTCCCCAATCTTGGCTCCATGCCACGCCCCACCAGTGTTAAGTCCTTGATTTAATGGCAAAGCTGCGATGATAGCCGTGTCCGTTGTGCGTCCCGCAATGACAATATCTGCGCCGGTCTCCAGCGCCTTTGTGATCTGCTCTGCGCCCGCAAGGGCCACGATATTGGTGCAGCTCGTGATGGTATCCACGTCGATCTCGGGCGCATTTGGCAAGGGCGTGACCTTGTTGGAGCGAAAGGATTTCGCAATGAAGTCAGCATCTTGCGAGCTGCGCAGCACCGCGATTTTTACGGGCCTGCCTTGCTCCGCCGCGATCTCGCGGGTGATGTCCAACATCCAATCCACTGCGGAATCCGTGCCACATGTCCCGGCCGTGCCAATCACCAATGGGCACCCGGCCTCCGCCCGCGCCTCCATCAATCCCGCCCATTCAATCTTGGTCGAAGACCGCGCATATTTCGACACGCCCCGCCCAAGATACGAGGGCCCACTATCCGTGGACCCCCCATCAATGGCGATGATGTCAGGCTTGGCTAAGATACCACGCTGCAACGCTTTTTTGTCGTAGTTCAGGCCAAGCGCACCGGAGGGCACAAGAACTTTTACCATCAATCCACATGCCCTTCGGGCTTCTTCAAAATGCCCCGCAGGAACATCGGTGCCACGAAGCCCAGGATCGCAGCAACCCAGAACCCGATCGCGATCCAGCTGGAAAACAGATAGGTCGGGTCGCCGTCAGACAGGGTCATGGCGCGCCGCAACGCGTCCTCCATATTGCCACCCAGCAAGATGCCAAGGATCACCGGAACGGTCGGCACGTCAAGTTTCCTGAGGAAATAGCCCAAAACGCCGAAGCCCACCAACATCAGCAGGTCGAAATAGCTGCCCGTCAGCGCAAAAATACCAGTGGTCGAAATCATCGTAACGCCCGGCAAAAGGATCCACGCAGGAACCGACAGGATCTTCACGAAGATCTTCACCATCGGCACGTTCATCACCAACAAAACAACGTTCGCGATAAGCAGCGAGGCGATCAAACCCCAGACCACATCCGGGTTGTCACGGAACAAAGTTGGCCCTGGCGTGATGTTCAACGTCATCAGCAAAGCCAGCAAAACGGCTGTGGTGCCTGACCCCGGAACACCCAGTGTCAGCATGGGCACCAACGCCCCTCCGGCGGCGGAGTTGTTGCCAGCCTCGGGCGCTGCGATGCCCTTGGGAACACCCGTGCCGAAGCCTCCCTTTTCACCAGCGATGGACTTCTCGGTCATGTAGGCAAGGAACGACCCAAGCGACGCACCGGCACCGGGCAACACCCCTGCCACAAAGCCCACGCCAGAGGCGCGCAGCATGGTTGGCATCGTTTGTTTTATATATTTCCAAGGGATCGAAACCTTGTCCAATACCACCCCGATGGAGGACCCTTTGCCATGGCTTTCGATGAAAAAGAACAGCTCGGCGATGGCGAACAAACCAACGATGGCGACAAGGAAATCGACGCCGTCATAGAGGTGCAAATTGCCTCCCGTCAGGCGCGGCAAGCCGGAGGAGGAGTCGACCCCGATCATCGCAATGCCAAGCCCGATGCAAGCCGCGATAGCGGACTTGGCTTGGTTGTTGGAGGCCATGCCGCCAAGGGTGCAGAAGGCCAGAAGGTACAGCGCGAAATACTCGGCCGGACCGAACAGGAAGGCCACTCGCGCCAGCACCGGGGCCAACAAGATCAGCCCGATCGTGGCCAGCAACGCCCCCACGAAAGAGGCCACGCCAGAGAGCACCAGCGCATTGCCGGCCTCGCCTCGTTTCGCCATTGGGTAGCCGTCGAGGGTGGTCATCAGCGCGGGCTCGTCGCCCGGGATGTTCAGCAGGATCGAACTGATCCGCCCGCCATACATCGCGCCATAATAGACAGAGGTCATCAGCACCAGCGCGGCCGTGGCATCAAGGCCCAGCGCGAAGGAGATGGGGATCAGGATGGCGACGCCGTTCGACGGACCTAAGCCCGGCAGCGCGCCGATGATGGTGCCGATGAAGCAGCCAACCACCGCCAGCAGCAACGTGTAGGGCGACAGCGCAACCGAGAAGCCGAGCGCCAGGTTTGCAAGGGTTTCCATGGTCTAATGCCCTACGAATGGAATGAGAATTGAGATCGCGTCCCACAGCTTCGCGGGCGTCGGGATGCGGTAGGCCACGACGTTGCCCAGCATCAGGACGAACTTGAAAACTACGAACAGCCCGAGGGACAGGCCTAAGCCTGCCAGCACTGCCTGTCGTGCGTTTGGCGAGATTTGGTAGCTCAGGATCATGGCCGCGATTGCCGTCGGCAAGATGAACCCCAGCGGCGAAATCAGCACCGAATAGAACGCCAGCACCACCACGGCGACGGCCAAGTTCCCCCATGTGCGGGCCATGGGCCAATCGGGGTCGGGGTCCGGTTTGAAAATCAAAACCAGCGAGGACAAAGCCGCAACAGCCCCGATTATCAACGGGAACAGCTTGGGCAGGTATTCGCCCGAGAAAAAGTTCGTCTGGATTTGCGTGGCGGCCGCGATATACGCGACCGCCGTTATAAGCGTGACCAGACCGAAAATCCGGTCAGATGCCATTACTGGGTGACTCCCAGCTCTTTGGACATTGTTGCAATGTCTGCAACCAGCCCATCGACATAGGATTGGAAGTCGCCACCAACTTTGGTGAACGGCGCCAAGCCGTTGTCTTTCATGGCCTGCGCCCACTCGTCGCTGTCCGCGACTTGCTGCAGCTTGCCGGCCCACTCGTCGAACTTCTCGTCAGAGATGCCCTTGGGGACGTAAAGCCCGCGCCAGTTCACCGCGACCACGTCGAAGCCTTGCTCCTTGGCGGTTGGGATGTCGTCAAAGCCCGGAACGCGCTCTTCGGTCAGAACCGCGATGACGCGGATGTCGCCGTTGGCCAAGAAGGACACAACCTCGGACATGTCGCCGGTCATGGCTTGCGTGAAGCCACCCACGGTTTGCGTGATTGCGTCTGCGCCGCCATCAACACCGATGTATTTCACCTTCGTGATGTCGGTGAAGCCGGCCTTTTGCAGAACCATCAGCGGCTTCATGTGGTCGAAGCCACCCACCGCGGACCCGCCAGCGAAAGCAACCGAACCTGCGTCCGCTTTAATCATGTCGACCAATTGGCCAAGGTCTTTGATGTCGCTGTCAGCAGCCACAGCAATGATGCCCGGATCGGCACCGATGGCACCGACAAAGCGCACTTGGTCGGCGGTCATGCCTGCATAGGCGTTTTGCGCCAGACGTGTGGTTGTGGCCGACGACGCCGCAACGATCAGGTCAGCGTCATCGCCGCGTTCGTTGACGACCGTGCCGTAGGCCAAGCCGCCACCGGCGCCGGGCATGTTGGTGACCTGCACGGGCTTGTCGACCGCGCCGATGTCGAACATGATTTTGCCGATTTGACGGCAGGTGAAGTCCCAGCCGCCGCCGGGGTTTGCTGGTGCGATACACTCAGCGGCCGAGGCCGCGCCGGTTGTGACACCTGTGGCCGAAACAGCCACTACGGCACTCGTCATGAGCGCCTTCAAAAGCGTTTTTGTCATTGGTTCCTCCCATTTGACAGACGCGGTTTTATCCGCGCATGTGACGAACAAAGGCTAACAACCTGACACCAACCTGTCACGCGTGGGGGACTTTGGGCGCGATGCGATATCTGCTGGTCGAGGACAATCAAAAGCTGGCCAAGGCTTTGTGCGACCGCTTTGCGCTGGAAGGCCACGTGGTCGACCATGTCGAGACCTTGGCGGACGCCGATGTCAGTGTGCGGACCGTGGCTTACGACATGATTTTGTTGGATATTATGTTGCCCGACGGGGATGGCCGAGAGTTCCTGCGCGGGCATCGCGGCAAGGATGATCCGACCCCTGTGATCGTGTTGACGGCCCGGTCCGAAGTGTCTGACCGGGTCGGGTTATTGGACCTTGGGGCGGATGATTACATCACCAAACCCTTCGACTTCTCCGAGCTTCAGGCGCGGGTCAGGGCCGTTATGCGGCGTTTGGGAGGGACCGCGAACAACGCCAAGACCTATGGCGACGTGGTATTTGATTCGACCACCGGCGAGGTCGTGGTGGCTGGCGTGACCGAACAATTGCGCAACCGCGAGATGCGATTGCTAGAAGTGTTCTTTGGCGCCCCGGGTCAGATATTTTCGAAAACGTATCTGATGGACCGCCTGTTTTCATTCAGTGACGACGTCTCGGAAAACGCGATTGAGGTTTATGTCGGGCGGTTGCGGCGCAAGTTGGAACCCTCGCAGGCCAGCATCGAGACGGTGCGTGGCTTGGGCTACCGGATGGTGCTGTCGTCGTGAAGCTGCGCAACCCCACGGGGTCGATCCGGCGGCGGCTGGTGGCGCAATTGGCGCTGATCGCGGCGCTGCTGTCGGTGGCGTTCTTCTTCACCGTGCGCGTGGTGGCGGAGCAGGCGGCGACGGACACGCAGGACAACATATTGGCAGCCTCTGCCACATCCATTGCGGACGCAGTCTATTCCGAAAGCGGTGTGGTGCGGTTGGAATTACCTTATTCCGCTATCTCCATGCTCAGCACAATCAGCGAGGACCGGGTGTTCTACCGCGTGCTGGTCGATGGACAGACGGTGACGGGGTATGACGACCTGCCGCTGCCTGTAGCGCGGCAACCGGGACGGGCAGTTTTTGAGACCTACCCGTATCGCGGCGACGATCTGCGGTCGGTTCTGGTGTCGCGGGCGCTGAGCGTCGGCAACCAAGCGCGGCAGGTCGAAGTGATCGTGGGGCAGACACGCTTGGGGCTCGCCGCGATTTCATCGAAGATTACGGCAACTGCCGTGGCGATTGGTGTGGTGTTCTTCATTGTGGCGACGGCGCTCAGCTTTCTGGCCGCGCAAAACGCGATGCAGCCCTTGGACCGATTGGCCGCATCCGTGGCGCGGCGTGGGCCAAATGATTTGCGGCCCGTGACAGCCGCAACGCCCGCGGAATTGGTGCCGTTGGTGGGCGGGTTGAACAGTTTCATGGCCCGGCTGCGGTCTGCGCTGACGCGGTCGGAGGATTTGATTGCGGAGGCGGCGCATCGGGTCCGAACGCCCTTGGCGACTGTTCGGACGCAAGCCGAGGTTATTCACCGGCAGATGGAGCGGCCCCAAAACAAAAAGGCACTACGGGAGATGATCCGCGCGGTGGACGAAAGCTCGCGTTCGGCCGGACAGCTGCTGGACCACGCGATGGTGACGTTCAGGTCAGATCAGTTAGAGACCGAAGACATTAATGCGGCCGACTTGCTGCGCGATGTTGTTGACCGGCTGGGGCCGACGGCGGAACTGAAGGACATCAGCGTTCACCTGACCCTACCAAGTGGTAGATGCGTGGTGCGCGGCGACATGATCCTGCTGCAAAACGCGGTGCGCAATGTGTTGGATAATGCGATCAAATACTCTCCGGCGGATACCGATATTGTGGTGCAGCTGACGAATGACGGTGCGTGCCGCATGGCCTTTATGGATCAGGGCAGGGGGTTTGGTGAGGCGGATTTGGCCAGCCTGACCCAGCGCTTTTCGCGCGGGGCGAATGTGGATGACGTTGTGGGCTCGGGCCTTGGGTTGACCATTGCCGACGACGTGGCGCGCGCGCATGGCGGCGCATTGGAGATCACCTCGAACACGGAAGGAGCGGGCGCATGCGTCACTTTGGTTTTGCCCTTGGCTTGAGCCTTTTGGCGTCCGGTGCAGGGGCGTTGGAGCTGGAGGAAAGCCGCACCTACCAAGTGGCAGGCGCGCGCGCCGAGCTGCGGATTTTGTCCACCGCTGATGTCGAGGTCTTTGAGCCGATCCTGCTGGCGTTCCAGCAGCAGCATGGCGACGTGTCGATCCAATATGACGTGGCCAGCAGCGCGCAGCTGATGCGGGCGCTTTACGACGAGGGTGCGGAATACGATCTGGCGATCTCATCAGCGATGGATTTGCAGACCAAGCTGGCCAATGACGGGTTCACACTTAGCTTCCGTTCTGACGCGACCGCCAACCTGCCGGATTGGGCGGCGTGGCGCGATCAGGTGTTTGCCTTCACACAGGAACCTGCGGTTTTGGTTGTGTCGGAAGCGGCCTTTGAGGGCCTGCCAATGCCTACCAATCGCGAAGGGTTGATTGATCTGCTGCGCACGCAGCCGGAGGTGTTTGAGGGCCGCGTCGGGACCTATGACGTGCGGACGTCAGGGCTTGGGTATTTGTTCGCCACGCAGGACTCGCGCAACACCGAAAGTTTCTGGCAACTGACCGAAGTGATGGGGCGGCTGGACGCGCAGCTTTATTGCTGCTCCGGCCAGATGATCCGCGACGTGGCGGAGGGCAAGTTGGCCATCGCCTACAACGTGCTGGGCAGCTACGCGCAATTGGCGAACACGCCGGGGATACGGACCATCGAGATGGATGATTTCGTCAGCGTCATGCTGCGGACCGCCGTGATCCCTCAGACGGCGCGATCCGTTGCCGATAGCGGGTTGATGATTGATTTCTTGGCAGGGCTAAGTGAGCGGCCTGAACTGGCATTGCAAACGGGGCTGCCGCCCGTTGAGGCACAGCGCGATGACACCGCCACAGCGCGACGCCCAATCCGGTTGGGACCGGGCTTGTTGGTGTTTTTAGACACGATGCGGCGGGAGACTTTCCTACGCAGTTGGGTCAGCTCGATGGAGCAGCCTTAGCTGGCGCGCCGGACCATACCAAACAGATCGCGCGGGTCATCAGGGTCGGCCAACATATCGAGCAACTTGAAGTGGCCAGTGCCGTCCAGCTGGTCGCGGATGTAGCGCAGGGCGGAGAAATCCTCCGTCGCGAAGCCGACGCTGTCGAATAGCGTGATTTGCGACGCGGATGTGCGGCCTGCGGTTTTGCCCGCGATGACCTTCCATATTTCGGTGACGGGGTGGTCCGCAGCCAGCTGCTGGATTTCGCCTTCAACGCGGGTTTGGGGTGGGTATTCCACGAAGATGTCGGACCGCAGCAAAATGTCTTTGTGCAGTTCCGTCTTCCCCGGACAGTCACCCCCGATGGCGTTGATGTGCTGGCCGCTGCCGACCATGTTGTCGGTCAGGATGGTCGCGTATTGCTTGTCGGCGGTGCAGGTTGTGATGATGTCGGCGCCGGTCACAGCTTCCTGCGCGGTCTTGCAGGGGATGATGGTGAGACCCGTTTCCGCAAGATTGCGTGCAGCTTTTGCTGTGGCTTCGGGGTCGATGTCGTATAGGCGCACCGTGTCGATGCCGATGACCTGTTGGAAGGCCAGCGCCTGAAATTCGCATTGTGCGCCATTGCCGATCATCGCCATTGTTTTGGAGCCTTTGGGCGCCAGATGTTTGGCGGCTACGGCTGAGGTTGCGGCGGTGCGCAGGGCCGTAAGAACAGTCATCTCGGACAAAAGCACCGGGTAGCCATTGTCGACGCGGGCCAGCACGCCGAAGGCCGTCACAGTTTGAAACCCCCGCGCCATGTTGGCGGGGTGGCCGTTAACGTATTTGAAGCCGTAGGTCTCGCCGTCCGAGGTTGGCATCAGCTCGATCACGCCCTCGTCGGAATGCGCCGCGACGCGCGGGGTTTTGTCGAACTGTTCCCAGCGCAGGAAGTCGGCTTCGATATAGTCCGCAATGTCTGCGATGATTTTGGCGGGACCGATGGTATTCACGATCTTCATCATGTCATCCACGCTGACGAAGGGCACCATAGCCAGTTTAGACGGTGTTGGCTTTATCATCAGAAGCTCCGTGTTTTGCGATCAAGAACTTGGCGGCCTAGCAGGCTGGCGCAAAGGTCGACCATCAGCTTGGCCGTGCGGCCGCGCTCATCAAGGAAAGGGTTCAGCTCGACCATGTCGAGGGAGGTCACAAGCCCGCTGTCACAGAGCAGTTCCATGACCAGATGCGCCTCCCGGAAGGTGGCCCCGCCGGGGACGGTTGTGCCAACAGCGGGGGCAATATCCGGGTCGAGGAAATCAACATCAAGGCTGACATGAAGCGCGCCGTTTGCATCCTGAACGCGTTTGAGGAATGCCTTCAGCGGCTTGCCGATACCGTGCTCGTCAATCGCGCGCATATCGTGCACATCGACGCCGGTCTGCTGGATCGCTTCACGTTCAGCGGGATCAACGGACCGGATGCCCAACATACAGACATTCTGCGGGCTCACCGAGGCCGCAAGCGGTGGATAAACGCCCTCGAAGCCGGGCTGACCCGTGAAATATGACACCGGGGTGCCATGCAGGTTGCCGCTTTCAGTGGAGTTCAATGTATGGATGTCGGGATGTGCGTCCAGCCACAACACGAACTGAGGGCGGTTTTGGTCCTGCGCAAGTCTGGTGACCCCGGGAATCGTTCCAATGGACAAACTGTGGTCGCCGCCCAAAAAGATCGGCAGGTCTGAGTTTTGTGCCGCCTCATAAGCGGCGTCTGTTAGGGCCTCCGCCCAAGCAATGGTCTCCGCAAGATCGTGGATTGCGGGGTTTGGATGGTCGCGCGACACCAGAGACGGAAGCGATACATTGCCGAGATCTTTGACCTGATGACCAAGCGCGCGCAGCGTCTCGCCAAGACCTGCGGTCCGAAAAGCGTCTGGCCCCATGATGCAGCCAGGCTGGCTTGCACCCGATTGAACAGGTGCGCCGATAAGTGTGCAGGATAAAGACTTCATAGGGACCTCATTGTGTTTTCCCTAAGTTATTTTCAAATCGTGCATATTGAGAGACCAATTTTTGTACGATATGTGTAAATAATTGTGCACTATGACTGAGCTTTTATGCATATTGAGGGTCGTATGGATGTTCTCGACAAGACAGACCGCGCATTGATCTCTGCGCTCACCGCCGATAGCAGAGCCTCGGTCACCACTTTGGCGTCCTCGTTAGGAGTGACCCGTGCCACGGTTCAAAGCCGCATGGATCGCCTCAAGCAGGATGGCATTATCCGACGGTTTACCGTCGAGCTGGGGGCTGTTGCGCAGCCCGATGTTGTGAAAGCGGTTATGCTGATCGAGTTACAAGGTAACCTTGCGCGTCAAGTGACTGCCGCTTTGCGCCGCAAACCCGAAGTTGTCGACCTTCACAGCACAAACGGTACTTGGGATTTGGTCGCACAGATCGACACCACCAGCCTTGCCGAGTTCGACCGCATCCTGCGCGAAGTGCGGGAGATAAATGGCGTTTTGAACAGTGAGACCTGTTTACTGCTCAACCGCGCCTGACCGCAAAGTTTGCCAGTGTTAAGCCAGATTTCATAAAGACGCGCGTATGAGGGGCCCAATTGCAAAGGTGCCCACATGTCTGACGAAGTTCGCCCCATAATCATCAAACGCAAGAAAGTCGTGGCCAATGCCGGACATCATGGCGGTGCTTGGAAAGTGGCATATGCCGACTTTGTAACTGCCATGATGGCATTTTTCATGCTAATGTGGCTGCTCAACGCGACGACGGAAAAGCAGCGCAAGGGGCTGGCGGATTACTTCAGCCCAACGATCGCCATTGCGCGGGTGTCTGGCGGCGGTGACGGCGCTTTTGGTGGTGACAGCCTGATGTCTCAGGAAACCTTGGCGAAAACGGGCACAGGCGGAGCGGCGGATCTGCCGCCAATGGGCCTAAGCGAAAGCGGTCGAGACAGTATAGAGGGCGCCCGGGCGCTGACAGAACTGGAAGACGTTCAGATGAGCATTGTCGGGCGTGGCGGAGACAGTCTTATTCAAGAGCTGGCCAAACAGCACATTCGCACCCGCCTGTCCGATGAAGGACTGGTCATTGAAATTTTTGACCTTGAGGGTGCGCCGTTGTTCGAGCCGGGGACTGCGTCTCCGACCTCCGTGATGGAAGCGATTGCCGACATTTTGAAAGATGCTTTTGAGCTGGTAACAAACCCGGTCAGCGTTGCGGCCCACAGTCAGACCTACAGTCCTTTGCAGTTGAACAATCCAGCTTGGCCGCTCACGACGGATCGGGCTCAGACGACCCGCATGTTGCTGGAAAGGTCCGGATTTCCGAGCGAACGGGTTGCGCGTGTGACAGGCCATGGTCAGCAAAAACCGCTTATCGACAACCCTATGGCTGCCCGCAACAACCGACTGGAGGTCACCCTGCTGCGCGGCGATCTGAACTAGGAACTTACTTACGATTTTATCTGTTAGGGCAGAATTAACATACGCCGTTGATAGTCCGCCCAACTGATGGCTGCTTTTGAAAGGCGCAACTATGACAATTTCATCTTCTCTTAATGCAGGTGTTGCTGGGTTGGCAGCTAACGCGAGCCGTCTTGCAACAATCTCTGATAACATCGCGAACTCGAACACGTTCGGGTATAAACGTGCCGAGACCGGTTTTCATTCCATGGTCATTTCCAACGGAACTGGCACGTATTCAGCGGGCGGGGTGCGCGTTACGTCACAACGGCTGATCGACCAGGCGGGATCTTTGGTCACTACGGCAAACTCAACTGACTTGGCAGTGCGAGGCCGCGGATTTCTGCCAGTGACGACCGCAAACTCAGTGGGCGATTCCAACGACACCGAATTCCCGATGCGCTTGTCCACCACGGGGTCATTCCGGACCGACTCACAAGGGTATCTTGTGACAGAAACGGGCATGGTGCTATTGGGCTGGCCAGCTTCAGCAGACGGGACCGTCCCAACATTTCCACGAGATACAGTGGACGGCCTTGAACCCATTCAGGTGAACGTAAACCAATTTGCGGGCGAGCCGACAACCCGTATGAATTTGGGGGTAAACCTTCCTGCCACTGAGACAGAGGCAGGTGCCGACGGTACGCCACTAGAGCTATCGGTCGAGTACTACGACAATCTTGGGACTTCCCAAAATGTCATGGTGTCATTTACGCCAACGGTGCCTGGCACGGGCAGTTCGAATGAATGGACCATGACGCTTCGCGACTCCGCCAGCGGTGGCGCAGTCATTGGTGAATATACCATGGTTTTTGACGATTCCCGGGCTAGTGGCGGAACATTGCAAAGCATAACTGCCGTCTCAGGAGGGCCATATGATCCAGCTACCGGCGCTTTCAACGTTAACGTTGCGGGCGGGCCAATTGAAATCAGCGTTGGGGGGCTATCGGAAGGCACTGGAATTACCCAGCTATCTGATAGCTTTGCGCCAACGCAGATTACCAAAGATGGATCACCTGTTGGCAACATGATCTCTGTTGATGTTGACCAAAACGGATTTGTGCAAGCGACGTTCGACATCGGAATTACCCGGACGATCTACCAGATACCGCTTGTCGATTTGCCAAACGCAAATGGGTTGCGCGCGATGGATAACCAGACTTACCAAACGACCAGAGAGAGCGGTTCATTCTTCTTGTGGGATGCGGGTGACGGGCCGACCGGTGATATCGTTGGGTTTGCCCTGGAGGAATCCGCAACCGATGTTGCTGGAGAACTTACCCAATTGATCCAAACGCAGCGCGCCTACTCCTCCAATGCAAAAGTCATCCAGACCGTTGACGAGATGCTGCAGGAAACAACGAACATCAAACGATAAGAAAACAAGGACCTAGGTGTTTCCATGAGTATTTCCGGCGCACTCTCGGCTGCTACGTCTGGTTTGAGCGCCGCTGCGCGCTCTGCGGAATTGGTTTCGTCAAACGTTGCCAATGCCCTGGCCCCTGGATATGGCCGCCGCGAAATCATCCTTGGCTCCTCAGTAATCGGCGGCGTGGGAACCGGTGTCCAAGTGGCGGGCATAGAACGTGTGACGGACACGATTGCAATTGGTCAACGCCGGTTTGCGGATGCAGCTTTCGGCGAAGTGCAGCACTACGCCGACTTCTACCGAAGCTTGCAGACGACATTAGGCACGCCCGACAGCCCTAGCTCTTTGACCGGTCGAATTGCTGCGCTGGAAGCGGCGCTTGTGTCCGCCACGGGAGCCCCGGAAAGTGAGGCGCAACTTGGGGTGGCCGTGAATGCGGCAGGTGACCTCGTGAGGCTTATCAATTCGGCATCGGCATCTGTACAGCAGGCACGTGCGTCCGCTGACCAACAGATCGCCTCACAGGTAAGAACAATTAATACAAATTTGTCTGGCATTTCTGACCTGAACGACCAAGTCAAAGCGGCCATGATATCAGGCAGTGACCCATCTAGCCTTATGGACCAACGCCAACGCCTGATCGATCAAATTAGCGATTTGGTCCCGTTGCAAGAAATCCCTCGTGATGATGGCCGCATCACATTGCTGACGGCGAATGGCACGATGCTGGTTGGCCAGCATGCGGCCAGATTTGAGTTTGAACCAACCGGCACAATAGTTCCAGAAATGACCGTTGCTTCGGGGGCTTTGTCAGGGTTGCAGATTGTAAACGCTGAGAGCGTTGCGGGAACTCCACTACAAGCTATCGAGGGAGGATCGCTTGCGGCAAACTTTGAAATTCGTGATGTCCTCGCAATTGATGCACAGGGTCAACTCGACCAGTTGGCTCAGGAGCTGATTGTACGGACTGGTGATCCGGCTGTGGATCCAACTCTGTCTGGTGGGCCGGGCCTGTTTACTGACGCGGGAAATGTTTTTGACGCTGCAAATAAAATTGGCTTGGCGTCGAGGCTTTCGTTAAATTCGCAAGTCGATCCAAATCAGGGTGGCGCGGTCTTGCGGCTCCGAGACGGCATCGGCGCAACATCTTTGGGCGCGGTAGCAAACACTTCTATACTAAACGCACTCTCCGGGACTTTAACCGGTGAAGTTGGGCCAGTGCGTGATGGCCTAGCTGGAATTGCCTCTTCAGTCGTTTCGAGTATTGGAACGTCGCGGAACACGTTTGAGACACGTGAAGCCTTTGTCGGGGCACAAGTCACCGTGTTTCAAGATCAAGAAGCCAGAGGGGGTGTGGATACCGATCAAGAACTACAGAAACTATTGGTGATCGAGCAAAGCTACGCCGCAAATGCGAAGATGATCGAAGCTATCGATCAAATGATGCAATCGTTGTTGAGGATATAATATGCTGAACTTGGGTGTAGGGGATCTGGCCTCAAGCTTAATAAGCAGGCGCAGCAACGGCAGCCTAAAAACTGAATTGGTAAAGTTAAGTCAAGAGCTTGGTAGCGGCCGAGTAAGCGATATATCTGCCTCAACGAAAGGAAACCTTGCACCGCTTGCATCAATTGAGCGTTCTTTAGTGTTGAATAATGCGTTTTCAGTTTCAGCGTCACAGGTCAACATCAAGCTCAATTATCAACAAGCCGCGATTAGTAGGTTGCATGATGATGTTTCACAATTTGGGCCCCAGCTTTTGACCGCAAGTGAAGGAGGGCGCCAGTCAATTGAGCCTATAATATCACAAGCAGCTCAGTTATTTCATTCGGCCGTTTCAGGGTTGTCGACAAACATTGGTGGTGTCTACGTTTTTTCTGGAGTTTCTGCTGACACTGCACCTCTGCAGAGTTCGACAGACTTGCTTTCTGCGCTCAGATCTTCAGTGACGGGCATAACAACGGCAGAGGGTTTTTTTCAACAGGTTGATGATTGGTTTACGTCAGCCGGCGGTTTCGGCACGGTTGGTTATACTGGTGGTCCGGCGGGGATCTCAGGCACCCAAATCGGTGAATCTGATGAAATTCGTCTGCCTTTGACTGCCAACACAGAAGAAATCCGGAACGCACTTAGAGATTTGGCTGTCGTGGCTCTGATGGGGGCGGGAGATTTCTTGGGCCCAGATGCTGAATATTTAGAACTTGGGCAGAAGGTAGGGGCTGCTTCTGTCGAAAGTGCTGATGGGCTTGTCCAGACAGAAGCCCAGATTGGCTTGTTGCAGCAACGCGTTGAACAGATAACGGCTCAAAGCGCGGCCCAACGAGTTTCGCTTACGCTTGCTAAGAACGAGTTGTCCGTAGCTGACCCTTTTGAGACGGCGACCAAACTTGAGGAAGTTCAATTTCAACTTGAAAGCCTGTACCTCGTGACTGCAAAGACCGCTCGCTTGAGCCTAACGGAGTACCTGAGATGAAACAGTTCTGTGCGTTTCTCGTTTTCCTATTGGTGTTGCCGAGCATCGCCTTCGGCTCTCCTGTTCGGTTGAAGGACCTTGTCGAATTCGATGGCGTTCGAGGGAATGACTTGGTGGGTTATGGCTTGGTTGTTGGACTTAATGGCACTGGCGATGGCATCAGAAATGCACCCTTCACTGAAGAAATGATGGCCCTAATCTTGGAGCGACTGGGTATCAACGTTTCAGGAGAGCAGTTTCGTCCTAAGAATGTTGCGGCCGTTTTGGTAACTGGCGTGCTGCCATCATTTGCCCGCGCAGGTGGCCGTATCGATGTTACTGTTTCAACAATTGGGGATGCAAAAAGCCTTTTGGGTGGAACGCTGGTTATGACTCCGCTGAGTGGTGCGGATGGGGAAGTATACGCTGTTGCGCAAGGAACGGTCATAGCGGGAGGAGTGAGTTCGGACGGTGATGCTGCGAGAGTGATCCACGGTGTCCCCACCAGCGGGACGCTCATTTCTGGCGGGCGAGTAGAGAAAGAAATAGATTTCGATTTTGGTGCCCTTACGACCATGCGCTTGGCGCTGCGGTACCCAGACTTTTCGACCGCCGAGAGCATTGAGCGGGTTATCAACAGAGCATTTGGACGAGGAGTTGCGGTAATGCTTGATGCCGGTACCGTTCAATTAGATATGGAGGCGACGCAGCTCAGATCGCCAGCCCACGTGTTGAGTCGGATCGAGAACTTGACTGTTGAGCCTGAGATGCGCGCGCGGGTCGTTGTGGATCAGCGATCGGGAACGATTGTCATGGGAGACGACGTACGGATATCAAAAGTCGCGGTGGCTCAAGGAAACCTGACTCTATCTGTAACCGAGACACCAGTTCTCGTTCAGCCAAGCCCGTTCACCGAAGGCGAAACCATCATACTGCCAAGGACAAGCGTTGATATCGAGGAGGCGGCTGGAACTGGTCTTGCTGAAGTAGACGGTGGAGCATCCTTATCGGAAGTGATAGCAGGTCTTAATGCTCTGGGGGTTTCACCGTTAGATATGATTGATATTCTGAAGAGCATAAAGGCCGCTGGCGCGATGCATGCAGATTTTGTCGTTCAGTAGTTTTACCTCGCAAGAGTGTACTGCATCAAAAGGTACGAAAATATATAAATGACCGGAAAACCATCTTTCTAAAAGGATAGTAATTCCTTCAGGCAAATTTATGTCAAGAATTGAATGTCACACTCTCTATTTCGGGCTTCATGATTAGCATCCAGTTGAGCCGTAGAAAAAATTAACTATACTTTTCAATCCACTAAATAGATAAAGGCGGACATTTCTTCCTCTGATCGTATTGGACTTTTTGGCATTCAATGCCGCTCCTTTGATAGTATTTACTGCAGCACGGGAGATGAACTCTGGGATTGAAACGGACGGACAAATTCTGCAAAGATAACGTGCGGATTGCACTGACCGGTGGCCTAATGCGTAAGCGGGTTGCGGATGATTTTGGCGCCGGCATGTCCGCGCTGAATAAATGGATCACAGCGCATTGAGATGCTGATGTGGTGTCGAGAAAAAATTTAGGCCTCGCGCGAGAGAATGACCGGCTTCGACATGAGAACAGCTTTCTTAAGGAAGAGGGAGAATCCAAAAAAATGGCCTAACCGTCTGTGCGATATCGTTTGCGTCAGCGCACGCGGTCTACGTGCGTTCCGCAGACGCCCTGCCTATCGCAGACCGCGGTTTGATCTGGTGACGCTGGCACATATCAAAGAACAATCGCGTCTCAGCTTGGGCCGCTATGGCAGGCCACGCATGACTGAAGGGTTGAAGGCGATCGGCCTGAACGTGAGGCGCCGCGGCGTTGGTGATTGATGCGTCAGAACGGCATGATAGTCATCAGGACACGCAAACACCAGATGACGACGGGCAGTCATCACAAGTTCAACATTGCAACGAACTTGCTGGATCGAAACCTCACCGCCGAGGCGCCAAACCAAAAGTGGGCTGAAGAAAGCAGCTATCTGTGGACCCGCGAAGGCTGGCCGTACCGTACCGTGATCCTTGATCCGCATTCACGGTGTGTGATTGGCCGGGCCGGAAATAACCGGATGAAGCGTGATCTCGCGATTCAGGCGTTGAAGATGGCCCTAGTGTTCCGTGCGCCGCTCAAAGGCTGCATTCACCAAACGGATCATGGGTCGTAATATCGCGCTCATGAATGTCAGAAAATTCCGCGCCAACATGGCGTCTTGGTTTCAATGTCGGGCACAGGCAATTGCTATGATAATGCGGCAACGGGTAGAGATGACAGTCTCCAAATAGATCAACGGCTTCGCCAACCCGCGACGCCGTTACTAATCCTATCCCCTAGTTTGTAAGATCCTAAGTTTAACCGTCAAGCATTAATAGCCTCACGATTCTTGCGGTGGAACCTGGCAGATCTGACAAGATTTCTGAACCGATTTCAATCTGGTTGGATCGAATAGTATCAAGAATTACGGCTGGATGTTGCTCTGTTGGCTTGGACATCATGCAGTTGTATTGGTAGTTGTTGCCTAGAAGAGCGCTTTTTGGAGAATCTATTGACACTACAGCGGATGGCATCTTCGTATTTTCCAAGCTGCCCTTTTCAGCTAACTTGGATTTGCCAGTGGGTAAAGGCTCGTAACTTTCTGCATCTTTCTTGCGTGAAACGGTTTGCGACAGGCTTTTGAGTATCAATTTATACTCTGCATTGGGGAGCGTTGGGCTACTTCCAGCTATTTTGATGAGATCGTCCACAAAGGCACTGGAAGCATTCGCTAGCACTTCGTTGTCGAGGATTCCAAGTAGAAATCTTGCTTTCTTCGATTTTGCTTCGTTTGAGTTGAGGTGGGATAAACTTTGTAGTTGGCTGGCTCTTCGCCTGTCTTCAATCATTCGAAATAGCTCCGTACTAACGCCGTAGAGATCAGACTCCAACCATCAGCTACGGCAAAGAATGCTAGTTTAAATGGGAGCGATATAACGGCGGGTGGAACCATCATCATACCCATGGACATAAGTACTGCAGCGACCACAAGATCGATAATCAAGAACGGAAGGAAAATTAGGAAACCAATTTGAAATGCGCGCTCAATTTCGCTGAGCATAAAGCTGGGAACCAAAAGAGATAGAGGAGATTGATCTGGGCTGATGGGGTCTGTGAATGAGCGTAGTTCGGCCAAGGTTTGAAATGTCTCTAGGTCAAGCCTTGCAGCCATAAATGTGCGAAATGGGTCAATCGTTTTTGGAAACGCTTCAGCAATCTCAATGCTCCCTGCTGTCAGAGGTTCTAGCCCTTGGGTCCAAGCTTCTTGAAAGACGGGTTCCATTACAAAGTAGGTGAGAAAGAGAGCGAGTGAAACAATCAACATGTTTGGCGGAGCTTGCTGTAATCCGATCGCTTGTCTCAGAATTGAAAGCACAGTCACTATGAATGGAAAACAAGTGACCATAATTGCGAGCCCGGGCGCTATGCTGAGCAAAGTAATTGCAGCAATGAGTTGGACCGCTGTGGTGCTCAGCGTAGATTGATCTCCGACATCTATGGATATGCTTTGCGCAAGACTCGGGTGAGAAAATGCGGAGAGGGCGATCCCTGCACCCAAGAGAAGCGACCAGTTTCTCAAGCCTGACCCTTTCGCCGTTGAAGGACATTAGTAACCCGAACGCCAAGTGCGGTCCCGGCGTCTTCCTCCAGTTCTTCAAGGACGCCTTTGGCAATCAATCGTTGACCAATATACAGAGAGACGGGATCATCTAAGTTGCTGCCTAAGCTTAGGACATCATCGATTGCTAGTTTGCTGAGCTCGGCCATTGTCGCTCGGCTATGGCCCAGGCAAACACTGATCTCGATCTGGACCTCATCAAGGACCAGATCTGCGGATGACACTGTTGGGTTCGCTTCAACCATGCATCAATCGCTCCGGCTGTGGGGGAGCAAAGAAATCCGCTATCGCGATCTCAATGCGTTTGATCGCAGCATCAGCATCGAGCGCTGTGAAACCGTCCGCATAACAGAGCTTGATTTGCGAGCCGGCCAAAGTTTCCTCTGCGTGAACTTCGATCGGTGTCGAGCCATTTGTCGCTACGAGTGCTGATAACTGATCGTGGTTTTCCGGCGCGCAAAGAATTCGAATGGGTGGCTCAACAAGCTCCGCCAAGTTTTTGAGTTCTTCCTGCACAAACTCGACCAAAGAGGCGCTGGACGCATGGGGTAGCACCGACTTGAGCATCGTTTCGAGTAGCGGTTTAAATGATCCCATGATGTGTTGGCGGGCTTCAAAATAAGTAAACCCAAGCTCCTGCAGTGCCGTCGCGATGTTATTCTGAACGGCGCTTTCTTCACTGCGCGCCTCTTTGACTGCATCGTTCCAACCGTCTCGGTAACCCTCGTCGAAGGCTTCTCTTTGGGCATGCTTGTTTTCTGCATTTGGCTGTACCTCGTGCGATGTATTCTGAGGGTCGGAAAAGTCCTCCAAGCTTAACAGGGTTGCTATCATGTGGTTTCCTCTGGAGCTTCTATCCAACCCCGCAAAATTTCGACCGTCTCGTCTTGGCGTTCTTCAATGAGCGTTTTCAGGCGTTGGACTGGATCAGCAGTCACGTCGGTGGATGGCAATGATCGGGCATCTGATTTGGCAACGTTTTCGATACCTGCCATTGGAGATGGAGGGTTTTGGACCTCCCCATTCAGCGCATTTTGTTCGAGCAAATTATTGTCGACTGCTGAAGCCGAGCCGGGCGGCAAAGCCGGTGCAGCCGCGGCAACAATGATCGGACGGATAACGAATAATCCGAGGACCATGACGACCAGACCGGTGACACCAAGCTCTGCGAATTTGAGAACATCAAGTGATCTAGATGAGGCCCAACCTTCGGCTTCCAAAGTGCCGCTATCGGCTGTTGCTGCTGGAAGTTCCATTGACCTGATTGTTACGGTATCGCCGCGCGCCTCGTCATAGCCGACAGCGGATTTCACCAAGTCTTCGAGCATTTCTAGTTCTTCTGCAGGCCGAGGGAGCCAAGTCGGCGACCCAGTAGATTGGGAATTTTCAATTCCATCGACCAACACAGCAACACTGATGCGTTTGACCGACCCTGGAAGCTTTCTTAGCTCCCGCGTTGTTTCTGATAATTCATAATTGATAGTTTCTTGTGTCTCAGAGTCTTGGCTGTTGGCCTCATCGCCGCCTGCGGCAGCTTCGCCATCGGGTAAATTTGATGCAACCGTGACTGCGCCACCGTCAGAATTTTGGCTGTTACTACTGGTCTCTTGGGTTTGAGTGCTCACCACAACGCGACCATCCGGATCGAAGCGACGTTCGACGATCCTTTCGTCATCTGTCAAAGTTTCCACATTCACTTCGACGATAGCCTTGCCGATACCAGTTCGTGCTTCGATAAGCCTTTCGACATTTTGTTTCAGCAGCGCTGCGCGGTCCAAGCCAACCTGATGCGGGCTGCCGCCGCTTTCATGTGCGATAACGGTGCCCAAATCCGCGTTGATAATGGACACATCCTGAGGATTAAGGCCGGACACTGCCGAGGCGACAAGATACCGAATGGCCTGAGCGGCCTCTGCAGAAATCCCGCTTGTTCCGCCTCTTATTGATACCGATGCGGTGGGAGCCGTCGCTTTTCGAAACGGTGAGGAGCCGCTTTGAGCTATGTGAACTCTGGCAGCCGTAATCTTGGGATTGGCCAGAATGGTTCTGGCAAGTTCACCTTCTTTGGCCCTGAGGTAAGCGACATCGAACATTTGTGACGTTGTGCCAAACCCAGAAAGTGTGTCGAGCAGCTCGTAACCATTTACGTCGCCAGAAGGTAAGCCTTCTGCGGCTAAAGTAAGCCGAAGTGCATCCCGGCTGGAGGCATCCACGTATATGGCGGAATTACGAACGTCGTAAGTGACGCCTTGGCCATCAAGTGCGGCCAAGACCTCGCCAGATGCCTTTGGGCTTAACCCGCTATAAAGCAGGGCGTAATTCGTTTGTGCCGCCATTCGAGTGAGGGCCAGTACACCGACAAACATAATTGCTGTCGCTGCAATTACGATCAGACGGCGACGCGTATCGAGTTGATTCCAGATATTGAAGAGTTGCTGCACTGCTTTGCCTCTGATTCTGATGGGCCGTTCTGGTCCAACTGACTCAAATTAGATCGATCAGGCTTAACAATCGGTTAGCCAGTTGCGCGCTATAGGACAAAAAGTGAACTTCGAAAGAGATTCGTATGTCTGATGTGCAAGAAGCCGAACACGAGGCCTCGCCCAAGAAAAGTAGGAAGGGGCTGTTGGTCGCTCTAATTGTCGCGACCGCCGCCGGCGGAGCTGCGTTTTATGCAGTCTCTTCTGGAATGATACTTGGGACATCGCGGGCGGAGGCCCAGAAAGGGCCAATTACTGAGAATACTGAACTGGCGACTTTTGTGCCGCTTACCCCGGTCGTCGTATCATTGGGTCAGCGATCTAATTACCAATTGCGTTTCAATGCGCAACTCGAAGTTGAGCCCTCGCGCAAAGGCGATGTTGAAAACCTCATGCCGCGTATTTTGGACGTTCTCAATGGATATCTGAGAGCAGTCGATATCTCCGATCTTCAAGACCCAACTGCGCTTGTAAGGCTGCGCGCACAAATGCTGCGTCGCGTACAACTTGTCACTGGCAAGGGGCATGTCCGTGACCTTCTTATAACGGAGTTCGTTCTAACATGATTGAGACGGGCTTGACCTACTTCTCTGATATACTTCTAGGCATAGGCGCTTTGGCCGCAGCGCTTTATTGCGTTGTCCTTTCGCGGAAGCTCAACGGCTTGACCGATTTAGATCAAGAGCTGGGGAGCGCGATTGCTCTTCTATCCCAACAAGTCGACGAAATGACTGCTGCGCTGGATGGAGCACAGCAATCCGCAACGCGATCACAGTCTGAGCTAGCCGCAACAATTGTGCAGGCACAGAAAATCGAACGAGACCTGAAAGGCCTTAGTGCATTGGCCCCAGAAAAAGCTGTCGATCACTCTCTTCGCCCTGGTTCTGGTGCATCGTATGAAGCCGATTCCGGCGGACTGAAGGACGGTGCAACGTCGCTGTTTCTGCGACACAAAAAGAGGGTGATATCGTGAGAAACGGAACCAAAAAGCCAAGCCCCAATTGTGTTCTGCTTATGATTGTCAGCTTATTCCTAATCTCGGGTGCCTTAAGGTTCGGTGGCATGGGATTCGCGGTTGCCAATGAGGCCAACCCATCAGCCAAGGCGACGCAGGCTGCCGTCGACGACGCCCCAAAAACAGCCCAGCACACCGAGACGCTCCTTCAAATAATCGCGACCAGAACCGCGGAGTTAGATAAAAAAGAACAAGAACTTCTGGAGCGATCACTTTCGCTAAATGCAGCGGAAGTTTTGATCGAGCAGAACCTCGTTCGTATGGCAGAGGCCGAAAAAGCTCTGGCAGAAACGATCTCCAGAGTAGATGGAGCAGCTGAAGGCGACCTAGACCGGCTTACTTCAGTATATGAATCTATGAAGCCAAAGGTTGCGGCCTCCCTTTTTGAACAAATGACCCCAGATTTTGCCGCGGGCTTTCTTAGCCGAATGTCACCGCAGTCGGCGGCGAATATTATGTCAGGGCTTTCGGCAGAAGCGGGTTATGCAATCAGTGTTGTGCTCGCGGGGCGGCACGTAAATACGCCTACTCGGTAGGCATCCAGACGTCCGAGAATATGTTGTTGGAGAGATACCCTAGATGATCGGAATTGTAGGCATTGTCATTGTGTTTGTCATGGTATTCGGCGGCTATCTGGCCGCTGGTGGCAAGATGGGAATCATCCTTAAATCGCTACCCTTCGAAATGACTATGATTGGTGGGGCCGCACTTGGCGCTTTTGTCATCGCTAATGATATGGCAGGGATCAAGCATACTGCAAAGGATATTGCAAAAGTCTTCAAGGGGCCGAAATGGGTTCACTCTGATTATCAAGATCTGCTCTGCCTTCTTTTTGAGTTGATTAGATTAGCGCGGAAAAATCCCGTTGAACTGGAGCCGCATATCGAGATCCCGGAAGAGTCAGCAATTTTTTCTAGATATCCAAAAATCCAAAGTGACAAGGAGTCTGTCGAGCTTATCTGTGACACATTACGATCAGCTGGGATGAATTACGATGACCCACATCAAGTTGAGGAAGTGCTTGAAAAACGGCTAGAGGCGAATTTGCATCACGCTTTGCATTCAAGCCACGCTCTTCAGACCGTCGCGGATGGGCTGCCCGCTTTGGGTATCGTAGCCGCGGTCTTGGGGGTTATTAAGACGATGGGCTCGATTGACCAACCTCCTGAAGTCTTGGGAAAATTGATTGGCGGTGCGCTGGTTGGAACGTTCCTAGGCGTTTTCTTGGCTTACGGTTTCTTTGGTCCGTTTGCTGGGAAAGTGAAAACAATCACTGAACAAGATGGGCAATTTCATCTTCTGATCCGAGAAGTATTGGTCGCCAATCTGCATAACCATGCAGTTAATATTTGCATCGAAGTCGGCCGCCAAAACACCCCTGGGCACTTGAGGCCTAGTTTCTCTGACCTTGAACTGGCGCTGAAAGCGGTCAAGCAGGTTAGTGCGTGAAACTCGTTTTTCTTATACTTTTCTTTGTAGCTTGGTCGGAGGCGATCCTTGCGCAATCCAAGGGGAAGGTGCGATCTGGTGAGCATGAAAATTTCAGCCGCTTAGTCGTATATCTGTCGCCAGAGCAGACATGGAAACTGGAGAAGAAGAGTGAAGACTATGTGCTGATCGTGCCTGGTTGGGACGAAGGGTTTGATGTGTCATCAGTATTTGAACGAATGCCTAAAAACCGAATTGTGGACTTAACTTCGGACGGTGCCTCGTTGACAATAAAATTGGGATGTACATGTCGAGCAATAGCTCAGCCTTTTGGATCGGAGGCTGTCATAATCGACGTAGCTACGAACGAGAGTCAATCGGAAACGGCGGTAGTCCGATTGCCTGTTCCTCAATCACCAAATTGGCAAAGCGACGTCTCCATGCTTGATAGATTACAGAAAAATGTAAGTGAGCATCCGGACTTAGGGTCACTACGCGCTTCCATTATCGAAGCGCTAGGGCAAACTGCATCGCTTTCTCTTTTGCAGGTTGCCACGCCATCTGATGTGTTTCCTGCTCAGGAGGCTGCCCAGCAGGAGTTTCGGCCTGCGCCTCGCATCATGGAACGCTTGCAGTTGAAAAACGCATTGGATCTGGCTCGGCCAGATACGCAAATACACCGTCCGTTGGAGGATAATCACGTATGTCCAGATCCAGAGTATTTTGATGTTATCAGTTGGGGGGGCGACGTTTCCTTTGTCGAACAGATCTCAGTTCTAAGACAATCCCTGTTTGGTGAATTTGACGAAACGAAGCGACCTCAGGCTGTTTCTTTGGCACGAGCCTATTTGTATTTTGGCCTGGAATTTGAGGCGGCAATGGTTGTCGCGAGTCTAAAGCTAGATGGTCCAGATATCCAAGGTCTTCTGAAGCTTGCAGAGTTGTTGGCAGACGATCTGGACGCGGATCAAGAAGCTGCCTTTCATTTGGACGGTTGCGACGAAGCTTTAGTGCCTTGGAAGCTACTGGGCCGGCAGGTAGGTGCGGTGGTGTCTATGGCAGATGCGGACTCTTTGTTGGCTCAGTTTCCAGCTTGGCCTAAGCATCTTCAGGAGCTACTTGGTTATAGATTTGTTTCTCGTTTGGCGCGTGGTGGACAGAAAACCTCTGCTCAAGTGCTGGAAAATATGGTCACCCGTGGTGATAAGGTCCGACCGGGTGAACTTACTATTCTTTCGGCCCAAACTGGTGATATGGCCAAAGGATCGCTCAGCGAGCTTTTGAAAGTGGTTGAAGCTGATGGAGAAAACGCGCCACAGGCACTTGTCATGTTTTTGCGTGGACAAATGTCAGCTGGTAACAGCATCGACTCTTCTTATCTTGACCTTTCTGAAGCGTACGAAAAAGAACTGAGTACAAAAGCAATCAGTAAGCAGCTTCTAGAAACCCGGATCAAGGCGTTAGCCTATAGTGGAGAAACAGGATCGGCATTGTCCCTTCTAACGTCAGAAGCTCAACCCGGTTGGATTCCGAGCGATGAACTTGTTGAAGCGATGGTAGGCTTCATTAGTTCTGGGGAATCGATTGTGTCAAAAGCTGAGGTGGCAATATGGGCATCTGAGAACGGCCGTGTCAGAGGCATTGACCGTCGTCTTATAGAGCAACTTATTGAAGCCCTAAGAGTATCAGGGTTACCAGGCATCTCTGCGAGGCTTCTTGAGCAGGTAGAGTTCCGTGAAGACTTGACGAAGATGAAAGCCGACATCGCTATCACGCGAGGTGAATATGATGAGGCTGAAGGAATTTTGCAAAAAATGCTCAGCCCAGAAGCGGATTCATTGCGGGCCGATGTAATGATTTTGAATAATAGATCGGCTCATGCTTGGGATCAGTTTTCTGCTGAATTGCCGGAAGCGGCGCGTGCAGACCTGGCTTGGGCTGCTTCCCGGTGGGACGCAGTGCCTCGCGATGGTCGAAGGGGAAAGGTTGCATCTTTAATAGCGTTTGATCCGTCAGAACTGAGTAGTAATGAACAAATTGCATCTGCGCGATCAATAGGTAGGGTTAGCAGAGAAAGTCGAGTAGCCATTACTAACCTTATAAAAGCTGAAAGCGACTAAGTAGAGCCTATCAAAATATGTATGTCTTACGGCTTCTAGCCTTATTGCCAAGGGCAATTTTGGATTCCAATAGATTCAGCTGAGTAATTTACGATTTTCATTTAATTCTGTACATATCACTCTCCAAATATTGGAAATAATCTCCAGTGCCAATGCGAGATTCAGGCTATTATTTTGGATCATAAAGCAAAATCTACAAAAATTTAATACATTCCATATCTTATGATAACTATGCACAGATTTTTTCAACCTACCGTTGTTTTAGCGATAGCTTTGATGGCGATCATTGTGATGATGATCCTACCAATGCCGTCATGGGTGCTTGACCTAGGTTTGGCTGCTAGCTTTGCTTTGGCAATTTTAATCTTTACGGTTACGCTCTTTCTGGATAGACCTCTTGAGTTTTCCGCGTTTCCAACAATTCTACTAGCATCTCTGATGCTGAGATTGTCGCTTAACGTTTCTTCTACCAAGTTAATTATTGGAGATGGGCATAGTGGAGCTGGGGCAGCTGGAAATGTAATCGAAGGCTTTGCGATGTTCATTATGGGTGGCAGCGTTGTCCTTGGGTTAGTTATTTTCTGCGTCCTACTGATTGTGAACTTCATCGTAATAACCAAGGGCGCAGCACGCATGGCTGAGGTTGGAGCCCGCTTTGCATTAGACGGCATGCCAGGTAAGCAATTAGCTATCGACAGTGACATGTCGGCCGGCGCCATAGATCACAATGAGGCAAAGTTACGTCGAGAGCAGGAGCAGCAGGAAACCACGTTCTTTGGATCACTTGATGGTGCATCGAAGTTCGTTAAAGGGGACGCGGTGGCGGGCCTTTTGATTACGCTTTTGAATTTGATCGTTGGACTAATCATTGGCGTTAGTATCCATGAAATGCCGTTTGGCCAGGCATTCGAAACCTATGCCATTTTGACGGTTGGAGATGGGTTGGTCACTCAGATACCTGCGGTCATCATCTCAATTGCGACTGCACTGCTGTTGGCCCGTGGAGGTGTCAAAGGCGCTACCGATCTTGCGCTTGCATCGCAGCTGGGGCGCTATCCAGCGGCCCTTGCGACGGTTGGAGTTCTGATGGGGTTCTTCGCTTTGGTTCCGGGCCTGCCGTTTTTGCCATTCCTTTTGGGTTCGGCCGCGCTGCTCTTTGCCTCTTGGTCTTGCCGCAAGCCGCCAAAGACCGAAGATCCTGAAACCCTGAAGCCGGAACTGGACCCACAAGCGTCACATAAATCCATGGGAGACATCTTGGACCTTGACGATATTCACGTTGAATTTTCGCCGGATCTGGTTGGTATGGCCCTTGACCCGGCAACGGGCCTAGATACCCGTATCGCAAACATGCGTCGGCATGTGGCGATTACATATGGGCTGGTTTTGCCGGAAGTTCGTTTGACCGACAACGCCCGCCTGAAGGCAGGCGAGTACCGTATTCAGATCCAAGGCGTTGACCATGCGCAAGACGAACTTAGGCCAGCACTGGTCTTGGCGTTGTTACCTCCGGATAGAGGGGCGACACTTGAAGGCGAACACGTAGAAGAACCCGTTTATGGGGCGCCCGCCGTCTGGATTTCCCCCAATAAGCAAGAAGATGCAGCGATCAATGGCTGTACCGTTGTAACCGCACCAGAAATTCTTGCGACGCACCTGTTGGAAGTTATCAAACGCAATCTATCAAGGCTTTTGACGATGCGCGCATTGCGCCGAATATTAGATGAGTTCACCAATCTGAGCGATGACGGTCGAAACGAGGCAAATAGACGCCTTTTGAATGATCTAGTGCCTGAGAAAGTCTCAACCGATCTCTTGTTGCAAGTTCTTCGCCTCCTTTTGGACGAGCAGGTTTCCATCAGAAATCTCGGACTTATTTTGGAAGCCCTCGTAGAAGGCCGGACAACCTTTGGGACAGCAGACAGCCTCTGTGAACATGTCCGACAACGGCTTGGATTTCAGATCGTTTCACAATTCAAAAGAGATGATGGAAGTCTTCCATTGCTACAGCTTGCGCCGGAATGGGAAAATGTATTCCAAAAATACCAATTAGATGTGGACCTTGGCGGGGATGTTGCCCTACCGCCCGAGGAGTTCAATCGGTTGGCAAGTGAGGTTTCTGCGAAAATCAACAAGGCCGGGGAAACCGGAATATCTCCAGCAATCGTAACTACACTTAACCGAAGAAAGTTCCTGCGGACCGTTCTAAAGGCCAAAGGGATCTCAGCACCGGTTTTGTCTTTTGAGGAAATTGCACGGGACGCCAACCCCTCAGTTGTAGGCTTGGTGGCAGCATGACAGAGCTTTTGCAAATCATAGATCAATTTCTGCAAACCGGAATTTGGGCAGCTTCATTGGTATTCCTTCGTGTTGGAGCTGCAGTAGCATTGCTACCTGCATTTGGAGAGCAGGTGACGCCGCTACGAGTCAAGCTGGCGGCGGTTATTGGGTTCACACTTATCATAGCCCCAATTGTTTGGCAGGAGGTAGAATTAGTACTTAAAAACTATAGCTGGGCAAGTATCGCAGGCATAGAAGTACTTGCCGGGCTAATTATTGGTATGATATTTCGACTCTTAGTTAATTCCCTTCAGATAGCAGGGACGGTTGTAGCACAGTCAACTTCGCTGTCACAAATGTTTGGCGCTGGATTGGGTGCCGAGCCACAGCCGGCAATCAGTACGCTACTTGTCGTATCAGGTCTAAGTTTGGCTGTTATGGCCGGATTGCACATCCGGATAGTAGAGGTGTTTCTTGCATCGTACGACATATTTCCACCAGGAAAACTGATCTTACCGGAGAATATTACGCCTTGGGGTGTTGGGCGAGTGTCGCATGCCTTTGTTCTTGGGCTCACCCTTGCGGGATCTTTCATATTGGCATCATTCGTCTACAATCTTGCGTTAGGGGCAATAAACCGAGCAATGCCCCAACTAATGGTCGCGTTTGTGGGCGCGCCCGCCATCAGTTTCGGTGGACTTGTGCTGCTGATGGTTGTGGCACCAATTATGTTAGTGGCATGGCTTGCAGTCTTTGTTGAATATACCGATCCGGCGCGGAAGCTATTCTGATGGCGGAAGAAGACTCGGCAGAAAAGTCGTTTGAGGCAACGCCGCATAAATTGGAGCAAGCTCGAAAGAAAGGCGAAATTCCAAAGTCCACCGATCTAACTGCGGCAGCAACCTATCTTGGTCTGATGCTTTCCGTGGCTGTATTTGCCTCGAGCTCCATCGGAGAGTTGGCAGCAGTCCTTGCCAATTTGATTGAAATGGCTGATAGGTTAAGTAGAAACAATTTCGCAGCGATTGGACCTAGTTTGTCCGGTGGTGTGATTTTTCAAACTTTCAACGCTATCCTCGTTCTTTTGGGCGCCTCTATCATACTCATATTGTTGGCCTTAACTGTTCAAAGGTCATGGGTGTTTGCGCCTGAAAAGCTCAATTTCAAGATATCTCGAATCTCAGTAATTTCTGGTTTGAAAAATAAATTCGGGGCAAATGGTCTATTCGAATTTCTGAAATCAGTACTCAAGCTCATTCTTGTGACTGTCTTTCTAATTTTGTTCTCAATAAACCATTTGGACGTTTTCATTGAATCTACAACCTACAGTGTTGAGCAAATATGGTTGGAGCTTGTCCAGATAATCGTAGAGTTTCTTCTTCTTGTTCTAATTATGTCTATTGCTATCGGGGGCGCCGACTACCTTTGGCAGGTTACCACACATCTCAAGAAGAACAGAATGTCACGAAAAGAGATCGAAGACGAAACAAAGTCTAACGACGGAGATCCAAATCATAAACAAAAACGGCGTCAACGGGGCGTCGAAATTGCGATGAACCAGATGCTGGCGGATGTTCCCAAAGCTGACGTCATATTGGTCAATCCCACCCACTATGCTGTTGCCCTACAATGGAGCCGGTCATCAGCGGGGGCGCCGATTTGTGTTGCAAAGGGTGTCGATAACGTTGCTGCGAAAATTCGTGAAATCGCTGAGTCATCTCAGATACCCATCTACTCGGATCCACCAACGGCTCGTGCTGTTTTTGCGACAGTTGATGTTGGAATGCAGATAGTGCCAGAGCATTACAAAGCTGTGGCAGTCGCTATTCGGTTTGCAGAGGCCATGCGGACGAAGGCGGCCCTATGATGAGGTCAGACAAAAAGGCTCAGGTGAGAATAGAAAAGCAACGCGTCGTTATCGAAATAATGTATTTGAGAGATCAAACGCGGTTCTCAAAAGCTCGTTCTATTGCAATGGTACTTGATGCTACTGTAGAAGACGTTCGGAGCTGTTTAAAGCCGTTTCGGCTTGATGAAGGCGTGAACTGCGAAGAGGTTGGTTTGGCTAACCTGAATACGACGCGACTGAAAAAATTACTTTCTGATGCTAATGGAAAACTTGCATTGGCACGAGCCGAAGTTGAAGAGGCTCGCATTCAACTTGCCAAGACGGTTGGTCGCCGAGAAGCGTTAAATCTAACCTCTGACTAAGTTAGCTGTCTTGCCGAATAATGTCTGTAATCAAAACATCTAAGACAACTTCATTCGAGATGAGGTTGATTGCTTCCAGAAGTCCTTTTCGTAAAGGCTCCAGTTTTGTTGGAGCCGTAAATCGCCCACTGAACCCACCGACATACGCGTGGTCGAACAGGACACGGAGTGCGGCGTCTCTGATCTTAGGTTCGATATTGTACAAGAGTTCGGTATCTGCTGGTAGGGTTTCCAACGTAATTGATAATACTACCAATGCCGAGACATCTGTTTCGTCAACGACCGGTATAACGAACTGATTGTTGAGTTTAACGAATGCGGTTTGATCTGGCACCGCTCTCTTTTTCGGGGAGGGATTTATATCTGTTTCGCTCTCAACAATATCATCACCTGGATCAATTGGTTTGGGCTTGAGAAGGTAACCCGATCCAGCTCCAAGAAGAATGCCTGCTAGAACAAGCAGGATAGAAAACAATTTACGCATAGGCCTGCCTCAGAATGGTAACACAATATCGGCAATCTGCTGCCCGTATCTTGGTTGCTGAACGTCGGTAATTATCCCTCGACCACCATAGGAAATACGGGCAGCCGCGATTTTGTCATACTTGATTTCATTTTGCCTAGATATGTCGGCTGGCCGAACGTAGCCGTTCACAAGGAGCTCGCGAAGTTCGAAATTGACTCTTACCTCTTGCGATCCTTGTACCGCCAGCACGCCACTTGGGAGCACATCTACTACTGTTGCAGCGACACGTAAGGTAAGCTTTTCGTTCCGTCTCACCGAACCATCGCCGTTAGATGCACTTGAAGAATTTGTTGAAACGGCCGAGTCCAAAGAAGCGCCCTCTGGCAAGACCTCGTTGATACGTTGTGGGATGCCGATTAAGTCGGGAATTCCCAACTGTTCCGAGCCAGAGCGCGACCTCGATGTACTGTTTGAAATTTCGGCCTTGTCATCTATTTCAATGACGACTGTTACAATATCACCGACCCTTCCGGCCCGTTGATTGCCGAGCAGTGAGTCGCGCCCTGACCTCCAGAGAGAAGCTTGATGGGTTGGTCGAGTTGCTTCGTGGCTCTTGGGTAGGGGCGCCTTTATCATGGCAAAATGTTCGTTGCCCTGTTGTGGAGCATTGAACGCCGGCTCTTTCCCGACGTTCTTTAGCCGTGCACAACCGGTCGAGAGGCAGAGAGCAATCAACGCTATTGTGAAGAGTTTCATAAATCGATCCTACTCGCTTACCCAGACTGTTCCGTTGGTCCCAATCGTACCGTTTACGGTCGTTCGGGACGCAAGGTTCAACACACGAATGGTGTCGCCCGCACCGCCGCGGCCAAGTGATCGGCCATCGGTTTGAATGATGAGAGTGTTACTTCGAAATGAAAGCGGAACGATTTGATTCCGTTCTACCAAGGCGGGAGGGCCAACATCAGTTAACCCGATAGGGCGTCCAGTGTACAAAATACGCTTTGCTTCTAAACCCACGACATCAGTGACGGACGTCGCCATTCCAGAAATTCTATCGGTGATTAGTTTTACATCGGCACCTGTGATGATTTGCTGGGCACGAATGGTGCGGGCAGCAATGACCGTGTCGGCCATCGCAGTTCCGCATAAAAGTACCGCAGTTATTCCTATGGAAAACAGACGGATCATCGAATTTGGGTGGTTGCGGCAAGCATCTGATCGGCTGCGGTTATGACCTTGGCATTCAGTTCATACCCGCGTTGGGCTTCGATCAATTCCGTTATCTCACGAACGGGATCAACTGAGGAATCTTCAAGAAATCCGTGCCTTAGTATCCCAAGCCCTTCGGTACCGGGGTCGCCAATAATCGCGGGGCCAGACGCGTTGGTTTCTACAAATAGATTACTTCCCATCGCCTCCAACCCCTTTTCATTAGTGAACCCAGCCAAACTGAGCTGACCCAAAAGTTCGGGTTCGACCTGGTCCCGAAAATAGGCATAAATTTCGCCTTCTGCATTGATGGAGATGGAATTGGAATCTTCGGGTATCGTAATGTTTGGTGCGACCGGAAACCCATCAGACGTTACGATTAGGCCTTCACCGGTTCGCTTCAACGCTCCATCCCGGGTGTAGGCAGCGACTCCGGATGGCAGCGTTACTTCGATGTACCCGCGACCTTCAATCGCCAAATCAAGGTCGCCACCGGTTTGCGACAATGCGCCTTGGGCCACATTGATGCTGACAGCGGTTGGTCGGGCGCCCAAACCAAGTTGGACACCAGCTGGCACCAAAGTACCGTCTGACGCGTTGATTGTACCGGCGCGTGTCAGCTGTTGATAGTGGAGATCAGCAAATTCTGCGCGCCTTGTGTTGTAGCCTGTTGTGGACATGTTGGCTAAGTTATTGGAAATAACTTCCACACGAGTTTGCTGTGCCGACATGCCTGTTGCGGCAATTTGAAGTGCGTTCATCTGAAATTCTCCTTACGAGCGGGTGATAAGCGACATTACAGATCGCATCCGTTCTTCTTCTTTTTCCATAAAGTTTTGGCCCATTTCATAGGCTCTTTGAACTTGGATCATGCGCGCAATTTGACTGACGGGATCCACATTTGAGCTCTCCAAAAACCCTTGCAAAACAGTAGGGTCGTTGAGCGGCTCAATCTCTCCATCAACAATAAACATTACGCCCTGCTCGCGAATTAAGGTTGAGCCTTCGGTCGGCATGAAGATCCCAAGTTGCGCCAGTGGATTGCCGTCAACACTTAGGGTTCCGTCGGATGCAAGTGCGATTTTGCCTGCGTCTGCGGGCACAAAAATTGGAGCACCGCCCGAATCCAAAACCCGGTTCCCATCTGCGGTCACCAGCTCGCCGCCCGCTGTTGCAAAGAATGCGCCAGATCGCGAAAGTCGTAGCCCCGCCTCTGTCTCAACCTGGAAAAACCCATCCCCTTCGATCGCAAAGTCAAATGTTCCACCGGTTTGTGTCATCCCCCCCTGCCGAAGGTCAGTCCTGTGCGCATTGGCAACGGCGAACGATATGGAAGGCTGGTTTGCTCCAGCAGATTTGACATGTTCAGCGAAAATGACACCATCAGCTTTAAAGCCAGTTGTTGAGGCATTCGCGACGTTGTGCGCAACCGATTGCATCTCTTTCATCAACCCGGATTGACGAGTTAGCGCAGTATAAATTGTGTTTCCCACCCTATCCTCCAGCCACCAATGGAAGAATGTTGTCGGTCCAAAAACTTGTGATGGTTTGGGTCATGAAGCTCATTGAAACCCAAAATACTGCAAGCATTGCTCCAACCTTTGGAACAAATGTCAGCGTCATCTCTTGAATCGAGGTAAGCGCCTGAAAAAGACCGATAATGAGGCCAACGATCAAAGCGACCGTCAATATCGGGGCCGACATTACCACAGCGGCCCATAAAGCCTGTCGCAGGACGTCAAAGAATTGGGCCTCACTCATCATCAGACAGGCATCCGAAGAATTTCTTGATATGCCTCTACAACCTTGTCTCTCACAGACACGACTGTTTGAACCGCTAGTTCAGACTGTGCCAAGGCTTGCACCAATGCGTGGGGATCGGCACCGGTGGTCACAGCTTGTTTTGCCATCGCCTCCCCATGCTCGAGTACTTTTGCAAATTCCTGGATAGGGTCCTGGAATGATTGTTCCGGTTTCGGTTGTGTGGGGGTCTTTGCTGCAGCGTAGCTTTGCACAGCAAGTTGGGCTGAAATATCCATTTTTGCTTCCTATTTACGCAATAAGTCGATGACAGCCGCAGACATCTTGCGTGCTTGCTCAAACATCTTGATGTTCGCTTCATAGCTTCGCTGAGCTTCCCGCGCGTCAGCCATTTCCACGATGATATTGACGTTTGAGCCGTCATAATATCCGGCCTCATCGGCCATTGGATGGGCAGGGTCATGTATTCTTGGCAGCTTTGTTGGATCAAGCGTAACGTCACCTTGTTTGACGGTACCGTTTGATTGACCGGTCGCCATCACCTGTTCAAAAGACGCGGTTTTCCGGCGGAACCCAGGTGTGTCAAGGTTCGCCATGTTCTCTGAAACAATGCGCAGTCTTGAAGCTTGTGCCTGCATTCCACTGGCGGCGAGCATGAGAGATTTGCTTAAACTGTTCATTGCGGTTCCTAACGTCCTCGGCCAATGCTTGTTCGCAGAATACTCAGAGCATTTTGGTAAACAGTCATTGCCCGGGAATGTTGGCGCTCTGCTTCGATTGATTTCAGGGTTTCTTGTTCGATCGAAACCGAATTTCCATTTGGCGAAATGGCTGCGGTTTCATCTGGGACGGCTTTAGTGGCCATGTTGTCAAATAGGCCAGTTAGATGCATCTCTCTTGAAATGCGCATTGGGCGGCCTGACATCACTACGTCTGGGCTGTGATTTAGATCTGGCAGAGTCATCGCCCTAAAGTCGGGCGTGTCGGCATGCGCAATATTCTTTGCGACAACAGCTTGTTGATGTGCTGCATGCTTTGCAGTCGCATGTGCTGATTGAAATAACTCTAGCGATGTAAACATCGGGGCTTCTCCCGCGATTGGTTTCAACGAAGCATTAAGGGTGATTCCTTTAGAAACAGTAATCAGGTTTAAAAAAGGAAGCGGTTAACGTGGGAAACACTAGTTTTGCCTCTCTGGAAGGCGAAATTGCAGAAACGTCACCCGTCCAACGTGTTGGCTTTGTTGTGGGGACATCGAAGGGAATAGTAGAGGTTTCCGGGTTGGCTGCGTTCGTCGCTATGGGAGATCTTGTAGAAGTTCGGTCAGCAGATATCCGCAAACGGGCGGAGGTCGTTGATATCACCAAGACTTTGGTTCACCTTTTGCCCGACGATGGGCTGACCGGCATTGGTGTCGGTGATGAGGTGGTTATCTTAGGGGCAGGTAACGTTAGGCCCGATATGTCTTGGATCGGTCGCATTCTAGATGCCTATGCTGATCCACTAGATGGCGCGCCTCTGTTGAAGGGGCCGCAGGCACGCGCGGTCCGCAGCGCACCCCCACCAGCTGTAGATCGCAGGCGGCTTGGACCCATCTTGGAAACTGGTATTTCGGCGTTTAACACCTTCTTGCCGATAGTCCGCGGCCAGCGCATTGGCTTATTTGCCGGTTCAGGCGTTGGGAAATCAAGCTTGTTGGCAATGCTCGCTCAACGCGTGGAAGCGGATTTCATCGTTATTGCCTTAGTGGGGGAACGAGGGCGAGAGGTCCGTGAATTTGTCGAAGACACGCTTGGTCCTGACGGGCGCGCAAGATCAGTGGTCGTCGCCGCGACATCAGACCAATCCCCCATTATGAGGCGACGGGCGGCTTGGACCGCTATGACCATCGCCGAATACCTGCGTGACCAAGGTGCACATGTTCTATTCCTGTGCGATTCGGTAACGCGCTTTTGTGAGGCACATCGTGAAGTCGCGACTTCAACCGGGGAGCCCGCGTCAATTCGAGGGTTCCCGGCTTCGACGACACATAACGTTATGGAGCTTTGCGAGCGGGCAGGCCCAGGTCCCGAGGGCGCAGGCGACATAACGGCGATCATGTCGGTGCTTGTCGCAGGGTCGGACATGGATGAGCCGGTCGCCGATATGGTTCGTGGAGTCTTGGACGGTCACGTGGTCTTAGATCGCTCGATTGCAGAACGTGGCCGTTTCCCAGCAATAGACGTCCTTAAGTCCGTTTCGCGGAGTTTTCTGTCCGCGTTGGATGATGAATCCAGAGAGGTCATCGCGCTAGCAAAACAGCTAATCGCGGCCTATGAGGAAACGGAAATAATGATCCAGACCGGTCTTTATCAGCAAGGTTCGGACCCTGAGGTGGATAGAGCCATTCGGCTAAGGCCGCGATTGGAAAGCTTTCTTTCGTCGGATCGAAAGTCAGGGTTTTTGACTAATTCAGAAGATCAAGCTCATCTGAAGCGTTTGATTGAAGGCAGCGCCCCGCAAGCAGGTTAGGGATATTCGGGCCAGCTCATTCCATTTATCTTTTATTTTTCCGCTAGTATTGATTGAGTTGGGTTATATTTCTATTTCCAAAGTTGAGTATTTTGCTGAAGTACCGTCTAAAAATATGATAGCCTTAGCAGGGGCGCTGATTCATAGAACAGAGGGCTTAGTCTAGTAATTATTAGACATTAAATTTTTCTTAGGACTAGATGTTCCAATCTTGTAACAAATACTCATTAGTCTGAGCCCAGAAATGAATCTTGTTACCGAGATATTAAGGTAAGCGCGATTGAGTTAGAAGAAAGAACTTCTACTTCAGAAATTTGGGATCTCAATAAGAACTGATCTACTAGTTTGTTCTGATTGACTTCTTCGTTTATAGTGTCGACTTTATCTGTTCCAAGTATGGAATTTGCTCTATCTTTGAAAATCGATAGCTGGTCATCGATTGGCAAACCAGAGGCCGAATCTGGCAGCCCAAAGGCAACCTCAAAAACCCGCCGTAGCGGCGGTGAACCAAAGATATTGAACCATTTGGAATCATTAGACCCTGAGCTGGAACTAATGCGTGATAGCTCGGAGTTGACACTTAGGCCTAAACGAAAGTTAGAATTTTGTTCTCCGACAGAGATTTGGAACTGATTATCAATGAAATCAGAAATGACTGTTGAGATTACCTCGTTACCCGCCTTCGTGTTGCCGAGAAAGCTAAAACGCTCTGACAATTCTCGATAGCGCGTATCTGACAGCAGGTTTGCAAGGGCATCAGGCGCACCTGTACCTTCACTAAGGATCTTCTTTATGAAAAATTTGTTATCTAAATCTTCCTCGAGACCAACAGATCCGAGTGCGACTGAAAGAGCATCACGATTATCCATAAGCTCAGAAATACTAGTAATTGTTTCCATCGTTTTCTCAAACTGGACGATTTGACGTTCGATAACACTGACTCGTGCTAGGTTATCTTTCTGTTGGGCCTGTGTGTTCTGCAAGAACCTCCATCCCGACAAGTTGGAGCTAGGAAATACGGGTATAAAGTTCATGCATGAGGTCCTGCGAGAAGGCTTTCTTCCAGCTTTATGAAGCCGCGCAGTACTTTTAGGGCTTGATATACGTTCCCGCTTTCGAAGTGTGTTGATACGTCCTCGAGCTTGCAAAAGCTCTCGCTATCAATAAATGCTAATTTCAGCTCTTCCAATCCCCTTGATACCTGAAATGATGCTTGCGAAAGGGCCAAGTCTCCTGACAGAATCAACTGCAGGACGTAGCAAACTCGCTTTACGGGTGTATCTGCATTTTCAGGGTGTATCGCGTCTCTAAGGCGAAGAATGTTTGCTTTAGGCGTAAGAATGTTCAGACTGCTCCGCCGGTTTCCGTTTTCAATGACGGCGCCATTCACTAGAATGCGCTCTTGTGGTCCAAGCTTAAGTACTAGCCCGCTCATCTAATTGCCATCGGCTTGAGGCCACGCATGACTGAAACATTAACGTCAATAAGCGCTGACGGATCCGCTTCTTTCTTTAATACCTTACGGGAGTGAGCAATAGTGAACTCAAATAAGAAAAACAGCTGAGCCTTTAAGTCTTCCGAAAGTGTGTTATCTGATGAGGTCACACTGCTCGCAATCGCAGTCCACAACCTTCTGTTTTCATCTACCGCTTTGACAAGACAACCAAATGCCTTCGGCTGATCTTGAGTCGCGCTGCGAAGGTTGGATGTTACTCTTGCAAAGACGTCGAACTCCGACGCTTTTTCAGATTTTGCCGGGTTGTCTAGCGTGTCATAAGCGCCAAGCGCTCTTTCCATAATTGCCATCAAAGGTCGCCTAAATGATTTTCAGAATATAAGGGACGCCCAGAGGGCGCCCCATGTCTTTAGCGGAAAAGAGACAAAATGCTCTGAGGTGCTTGGTTTGCAATCGAAAGAGCTTGCACGCCAAGCTGCTGCTGCACTTGAAGTGCTTGTAGTCGAGCAGATGCCTCCTCCATGTCGGCGTCGACAAGTGTGCCAATGCCAGTTTTCAGGGAGTCCGTAAGCTTATCTATGAACTCTGCTTGAATTTCAATTCGCCCTTGATCCGAGCCAAATTCAGACGCGGCATCGATCGAGTTTTGTATAAGCACTTCGATATTTGCCAACGCGGCATCAGCACCCTCATTCGATGTAACGTCAATATTGTCGAGCCCAAACAACCCGCCAGACGCCTCACCATCCGCAGCACCTACAGATGTGAAAGTCGTGATTGGTGTCGAGCTATCATTGTCGATCTTGAGAATCTGGGCTCCGCTATCGTCGGTCGTGACGAGCGTTGAAATCCCGTCGATTTCGGCAGCGTCAATTGCCGCCTTTAGTCCGTTTGCAACATCTTCGAACGTCTCACCCTGACCGGCTATGTAGGTGGCCACTGTGGAGCCAACTGTCACCCGATACCCATCACCCTCGTTGACCTGAGCTACTTGAGAGAAGGTCACGTTCTCCGCGCGCTCAGCAATCGTCACGGTTGCATCCGAGACGCCGGTGCCCGTAAAGGTCGCATCGACATCTTCAAAAGCTCGGGTCGATGTGAGAACCAAATCGCTTCCGGTACGGCCTGCTGAAATGCCCTCCAAGCCAAGTGCGTTGATGGCGCCGGCAATTTGGTCAATCGCATCTTCCTCGGATACTGCGCCGAAGTCAGCCCCTGTAAAGGTCAAAGTTGATCCGGCAATCGTGATCTCGAATGTGTCGGAAGAACTATCGGCGGTATCGGCAAAGGTGATCGACTGCGTATTGCCGGTATTGGCAATTGGCCCTGCGGATGCGGTCGCATTTGCGCTCAGTGCAGTGCCGGTACCATAAACGCCGGCGTCGGTTGTCAAGTCTTGACGAGATACTTCGATATTGCTTGCGGTAACTTGCCCTGATGCCTGGCGGTCGAGCGATGCTAGGATGTCTACGCTTTCAGTGCCCTTCAGAAGGTTGAGCCCATTAAATTGGGCCGCACCGGTCACCGATCCGATTTGTGCTGTCAAAGCATCGATATCATTCTGGATTTTGCTTCGGTCAACATTCTCTTCTTGAGAGGCAACAATCTTGCCTTTAATTTCGGTAAGTAGGTCAGTCACAGTCTCGGCACCCTGTCGTGCGACTGCGATTGTTGATTCGCCCAGCGAGAGGCTTTCGGAAATCGCTTTGAATCCCTGGACGTCGGACTCCATTACTTTTGAAATAGCCCACAGTGCGGAATTGTCTTTTGCAGAACCAACTGACTTGCCGGTGGAAATTTCAGACTGTACGCTTGCAAGGTTCGAGTTGATAGTCTTCAGCGTTTGGAGCGCGACCATCGCGCTGCTATTGGTGAGAATACTTGACATATAAAGATCCTATGTTTGCGCTTTCGACGCATAGTTTCAGGCCGCTTGCAGCGGTATGATTGTCCTTCTGACATCTGTTCAAACCAATTCTTTGGAATGCCCAAGTCCGTTTTTAGACTTGCCGTCGATATAGGACGCTTCGAAGTTAAATGAAGCATTAATACGTGTAATTGGATTGCTTTGATATTTCCCAAATTTCTTGGAAAATTTTTATAACAATTTTTATGACCTAATATAAATACAGATGATATCGAAATAAATCTCGATATTTCTTCGGTTCCGTTTTTGACAAACTATAGAACTATGCAATCCTCGAAACGGTATTCCGTAGTCCAAGCTCAGCATCTACCTTCCCATCGATTGCATATGTGTTTAGCTGTTTTGTGGCAGAGGAGATTGCCGCAATTCTTTTCTTTGCGTTTGCTATTCCGTCAAGAGATGCCTTAAGAAGATTTTCATTTCTTTCTAACTGATCTTTGAAGGTCAAAAAAGAAACTGATGGCACGAACTCTTTTTCTTCCAGTATTCTGCGATATACCGCTTCTTTTTTTTGGCATATGGTTTGTAGAAGTTCCAAATTTCCGCATCGAAGTGCATCCGCCTCGTCCTCTAAAATTTCGGAGAATTGCTCTTCGACTGTCATTTTACCTCTATTCATACTTTGCCTTCATTGCTTCAAATATGTGTTGTGCTATTCCTAAACTACCTGTTTCTGTTAGTGCTCGAGCATGTTCAGAAACCAGGAAGCTTGCAAATTGATCTTCCCCAGTGCCCCCACCAAACTCTGAGGGTGTCTTCCCGATACCCGTTGATTTCAACATTTCAGCGATGAACACCGTTTCAAGCTCTTCTGACGTTTTTCGAAGTTCAGATGCCTGATTTGACGATAGACCGTTCATCGGCGTTGTTCCCACCAAGTCCATTCGAAGGTACCTCTAATTGTGTCAATTATTGTCTCTATAGGCAGTGATGAGTAAAGATCTGGTAATCAATTTCACTCAAAGTGCCGCTGACAAGATGTCGAGGAAAAATGATGAGCGCAGCTGAATTGATTCTAACCAACGGCCAGCTGCTAACGAATAGTGGTTCAAAGATGACCAACTTAGTGTCAGATACAACGTCACCTGATTTCTTGTTCGAGTTAGAGGGAGAAAATGAAGACGGACTAGTCTCATTTTCTTTAATGCCCGAGGATAGTAGTCGGAAACCATCCAGCCAAGAAATGCAGACGTCTTTTCCTGTTGAGCTAGGCTTTTCGAGGACTGACGATGGTCAAATTATCAGTGAAATGACAAAACGATCTAAACCAAAGCTTGGTACAAGCGCTTCTCCGCGACCTGCAGAGCTGGTAATAGACGAACGAGTTTTATCGCCAGAAACCCAAGTCGCGAGCCCACAGACGATAGACACCATTAACAAAACAACACCAATTGTCAGAAAGACCTCTGGTATAGTCGGCGGTGATCCCCAACTGAGTGGCTTCAGAAACACAGTCAATTTTCCCTCCAGTGATCTGACGAAAAGTCCAGACGTCCGTGCGCTAACAAACGAGATTGATCCATTCGAGGGTCGGCAGAAAATGCGGCAGTCGGCAACCGGTCCTGAACACCTTCCACGACGGGACGTCAATTCTACCGTGGAACAGAGCGGTGATGAAACATCAAAGCGCATAAGCGTCTCGTCGCTTGATGCCAGAGAGCTTTCGCATGAACCGCGACGCGCATTTGACGGTGTCACTCTGGCTCATAAGCCAAGGCCCTCTGATCGCGTGGCAATGCCATTGCGGGCTAGCAATCAACCCGTAACCTTCGCTTCCTCGCACAATTCCGAGGTCTGGTCCCGATCAGACGCCCCATTATCTGTGCCTGGTGGTCAATTTAGTGCGCCCGTCACGGAGAAGAACGCTCAGCCTGCAATTCAAACGGATGCCACGAAATTTGAAAGCGACAGTGCGTCGTTTCGAATTGATGAGATCAAACCTGCAAGGTCTTCGCTTAGCATTCCGTCGGAGGTTAAGGTTGAAATGAATGCTGTGGTTCATATGCCGGAAAACGGGGGGGTGAGGGGCCAATCGCAACCTCATGGCCAGATGCCTGAAAGGGTCATTCAACAAGTAGTCTTTCAGATACAAGCGAACGGCCCTCAATCTGAGGTGACCGCTTTCGAAGTTCGGCTTGATCCAGAAGAGTTGGGCAAACTAAGGATCAACATCGTTCCTCGTGATGCGGGTCTAGCAATTTCAATCGTAGCGGAACGTCAGGAAACACTGGATCTGTTGCGCAGGCATTCCTCAGACTTGCTAGAGGGGCTTTTAAGCACAGATTTTGAAGAGGCTACTTTGGACTTCAGTCAAGGTGAGGCGTTTCAAGACGTGCCAGTCTACGAAAACTCGGGGGTTCAAACGGACGATGAGGTCGAAGAACAACTGCCTGTGATGGTTTTGCCTCCCATCAATGTAGGAAACGAGCGTTTGGACATCAGGCTTTAGGAGATTATTTCAGTGGAAACATCTGCACTTAGCAACGTCAACGCGGCGACCCAATTTGGGTCGCCCGCTAGCCAGCCTGCATTGAATTCAGATTTTGAGACGTTTTTGGTCATGCTCACGGCTCAAATGAAAAACCAAGATCCGCTCAACCCGCTCGACTCGCAGGATTTTGCAACCCAATTGGCAACGTTCTCGGGTGTTGAGCAACAGGTTCGCACTAATGACCTGCTTTCAGCCCTTGCGACGCAATTCACGTCGTCTGGCTTGGCAGAAATGGCTGGCTGGGTTGGCATGGAGGCGCGGATGGCAGTACCGGCCCAATTCGAAGGTGCCCCGATTGAAGTTGTTCCCAACCCGCCGATTTTTGCCGACCGGACGGAATTGGTGGTATGGGATAGCGCGGGGAACGAGGTGCAGCGGATAGACATTCCTGTCGGCGATGAGCCGGTCCAATGGACAGGAATGAATGATGACGGAAGCGTCTTGGATGATGGGGAATACAGTTTTGGCGTCATTGCTTATTCGAATGACGAAGTCATCGACGAGGCGGTGCCTGAAATATTTGCGATGGTCAGTGAGGTGCGCACAATAAACGGGCAGCCGCTCGTAGTTTTGGAAGGTGGTCAGCTATACCCAGTTGGGTTGGTGCGTGGACTGAGATGACTCATGGCAGCAGCAGATACAAAAGCCCTATGTTCGAAGCTGCAAGCATCCCGACCAAGATGAAAAGCAGGTTCGTGCCGAACGTTCTTTTCTTAGGCGCAGAGCCACTAGTTGAGGCGTTCCTTCCGGACAATGCAGCTTCGACCAGGCCAGGCAATTTCGGCCCAAACCGAGCGACAACAAGGGCTGTTTTGGCAAGATCCTTGATAGCGGCGGCTGGCCCAACATTCTGCCTGATGTAGGATTCCACAACCGGTTGGGCGACCTGCCAGATGTTGATCTGCGGATGCATTGTTCGGGCCACTCCTTCGACAACCACCATCGTGCGCTGCAGCAGAATAAGTTCAGTGCGTGTTTCCATCCCAAAGCGTTGGGTGACCTCGAAAAGGTAATTCAGCAGCCGCGCCATTGAGATTTGGTTTGCGTCCATGCCAAATATTGGCTCCCCAACAGCCCTCAAGGCTTGGGCGAATTCGTCGATGTCCCGGTCCGCGGGAACATAACCCGCTTCAAAATGTACCTCCGCGACGCGGCGGTAGTCCTTTTGAATGAACCCCATGAGGATTTCTGCGTAGACACGGCGGGTGTATTCGTCGATGCGGCCCATAATCCCAAAGTCATAGGCGATGATTTCCGCTCCGGCGCTGACCTTGAGGTTGCCCTGATGCATGTCCGCGTGAAAATAGCCGTCGTTTAGCGCATGGCGGAGAAACAACTGCAAGACGCGCTCCCCGAGGGCGCGCCGGTCATGCCCTGCAGCCGCGACGGCCTCGACATCTGCGAAGGGAATGCCTTCTGCCCAGTCCATCACCATTACGCGTTTTGCGGACATCCCGAAATTGGCATGAGGCACTACAAAGCCTGCATCATTGGCCGTATTCGCGGCGTATTCGCCAGCGGCCGCAGCCTCAAGTCTGAGATCCAGTTCGCCTTGCACAACGCCATCGAAATGCCGGATGACGTCAGACGGTTTCAGGCGGCGGGACGACGGAGAAAACATTTCAATAAACGACGCGGCGAAGTAGAATGCGTCAATATCTTTCCGGAACGCTCTTTCGACCTTTGGCCGGAGGATCTTGACGGCGACCTCTTCGCCAGTGCCTGCAAGCCGGGCCTTGTGCACTTGGGCTATTGATGCGGCTGCGATCGGTTCGGAAAACTCTGAGAACAGGTTTTCCAAGGATGCACCCAGTGAGCTTTCGACGGTTTCAACCGCGATCTCTCTGGGAAACGGCGCCAATTTGTCCTGCAGAACCATCAGTTGCGCGGCCATTTCGTCGCCAACCATGTCGGGTCTTGTTGACAGCACCTGTCCAAATTTGATGTAGGCTGGACCCAATGCCGTCAAGGCCCGGGTCGCGGGCGGCATTGAAGGATCCCCTTTCAGGCCCAACCACTTGAATGGCCACCCAATCACATGCGCGGCAACGCGCAGAGATGGAGCCGCGTTGAACGCGTCAAGCACGATGTTCATCGCGCCGGTCCGTTCCAAAGTTGCTCCGGTTCGGACCAATCGCCAGATATTATGGGGGCCTCGCATCTATATTTTCCAACCCGAATGCAATGCGGCAACGCCAAAAGTCATGTTTCGGTAGTTCACCCGCTCGAAGCCCGCATCACCAATCAATTGGGCAAACCGGTCTTGATCGGGAAACTTACGAATGGATTCGACGAGATATTGGTAACTTTCGCTATCATTGGCGATCAGCTGCCCCATGCGCGGGATCACATTAAAGGAATATGCATCATAAGCTTTCTGCATCGCAGGGTTTGGCAACTGAGAAAACTCCAGAACCATAAGCCGACCGCCGGGCCGCAACACACGGTAAGCCTCCGAAAGGGCGTCCTCGATGCGCGTCACATTCCGAATGCCGAAGCTGATGGTGTAGACATCAAAGCTATTGTCTTCGAAGGGCAAGGCCATCGCATCGCCGACAACCCAATCCAGGTGTTGCTCCAAGGCCTCGGCCTCTGCGCGCTTGCGCCCTTCGATCAGCATGTTTTCGGTCATATCAAGAACAACGGCATCAGCTGATTTGGCGCGTTTCAGAAACCTGAACGCAATATCGCCGGTCCCGCCGGCAACGTCCAATAGCCGCTGCCCGGTCCGCGGTGCCAGCCAGTCCATCATCGCGTCTTTCCAAAGGCGGTGAATTCCCACTGACATGACATCGTTCATCACATCGTATTTTGATGCGACGTTAGAGAATACCCCGTGAACCATCCCCGCTTTTTCGTTTTCAGGAACGTCGCGATACCCAAAATGGGTGGTTTTTGCAGAATCGTTTGTCATCTTAACTTGCAACCTTTGTGGCCTGCCCTTCCTTATAGGTTTGCATTGGTCGAGGACAATGCGACCAAACACACACCAAAGGTCTGAACCAATGCCAGAACTGCCCGAAGTAGAGACTGTCATGCGCGGCCTGCAACCGGTCATGGAAGGAAAACGCATCGCTCTGACTGAGGTGCGGCGGCCCGACTTGAGATGGCCTTTCCCCGAAAAAATGGCCGAACGCCTTACAGGGGTGACGATCAAGGCGCTTCATCGGCGTTCCAAGTACATTTTGGCAGATTTATCATCGAATGAGACTTTGTTGATCCATTTGGGCATGTCAGGCCGGATGCTCATAGATCAAGCCCCGACGGCCAAATTCCATTCCGAACAGAATTGCACCGGTAAACATGACCATGTGGTCTTTAGGATGGATGATGGCGCGACGGTCACGTTCAATGATGCGCGGCGCTTTGGGGCTATGGACCTGATCCCATCCACAGCGCTGGATGAGCATTGGTTGCTGGACAAGCTCGGCCCGGAACCGCTGGGCAACGCATTTAGCGAGGCATATCTGCGAGGCCGCCTGAAAGAACGGAACATGCCCATTAAATCCGCGCTGCTTGACCAGCGCATCGTGTCAGGCCTGGGCAATATCTATGTTTGCGAAGTGTTGCACCGCACGGGCATTTCCCCGAAGCGGAAAGCTGGCAATCTGAGCGGTGCGAGGATCGCAAGTTTGCTCCCGGCAATCAGGGACGTGCTGAAAGAGGCCATTGAGGCGGGTGGATCATCGCTTCGCGACCACAGGCAAACCAATGGTGAGCTAGGATATTTTCAGCATAATTTTGCGGTCTATGATCGCGAAGACCAACCCTGCCAGAAGGCTGGCTGTGACGGGGTGATTAAGCGGATAGTGCAATCTGGCCGCTCTTCCTTTTATTGCCCCATATGCCAAAGATGAATTGACGCAATATGTCGGGCTGATAGGTCTTGTTGCTTAATCGGCAGCTGTAAGGGATGACTGGCATGGCGTTCAAGACGATTACTGTAGACATCGAAGATCATATCGCGGTCATAACTTTGAACCGACCAGACGCGCTGAATGCCTTAAATGCAGAGCTTTTGGGGGAGTTGAGCGCCGCACTGAAAGATGCCGGTGAGAATGACAAAGTCAGGTGCATCGTGCTTACGGGCTCTGAAAAAGCATTTGCCGCCGGGGCGGACATCACGGAAATGAAGGATCTGACCTTTGTGGACGTGTTTTCAAAAAACCTGTTTGTTGAAGAAGCGGCCGCCGTCACATCCTCCCGCAAACCAATCATTGCAGCCGTTTCCGGCTACGCGCTCGGGGGGGGGTGTGAGCTGGCAATGATGTGCGATTTCATTATCGCCTCTGATACTGCAAAGTTTGGCCAGCCCGAAATCAATCTTGGCGTTATGGCGGGGATGGGTGGGTCCCAGCGTCTGACCAAATTCATAGGCAAGTCAAAATCTATGGATATGCACCTGACAGGGCGCTTTATGGACGCTGAGGAGGCCGAACGTTCTGGTCTGGTCAGCCGTGTCGTTCCGGTCAAAAAACTATTGCCCGAGGCTATGTCCGCAGCGGCGAAAATCGCGGAGAAGTCGGCCATAGCAACAATGGCGGTCAAAGAAGCGGTGGATCGCAGCTATGAAACAACGCTCGAAGAAGGGCTGATCTTCGAGCGGCGCCTGTTCCACAGTCTTTTTGCGACCGAAGACCAGTCCGAGGGGATGGCCGCGTTTGCTGAGAAGCGCGAGCCTCAGTTTCGCGATAAATAAGGGACAAAGCCCTTCCAATGGCGTGAACCAGCGTCTATAGAGCGGCCAATCCATGCGCGTGCGGTCCGCTTTGACCAGAATCACCCAGTAGCAAACCTGGGTCGGGCCGAATGTGCAGATGACTTGAAATTCGACCCGATGAAAGAGACCACTCATGGCTAATACACCTCAAGCAAAAAAACGCGCCCGTCAGAACGAGCGCCGTTTCGCCGTCAACAAAGCGCGCCGTTCACGCATCCGGACATTCCTGCGCACCGTTGAAGAAGCAATCGCATCTGGCGACCAAGCTGCGGCTGCTGCTGCGCTGAAGGCCGCGCAACCAGAACTGATGCGCGGCGTCAGCAAAGGTGTGCTGCACAAAAACACCGTTGCACGGAAAATTTCGCGTCTTTCGTCTCGGGTGAAGGCTTTGAAAGCCTAAGCACTGGACGCAAAGCAAACTATTGAAACGCGCCTCTTCAGGGCGCGTTTTTTTATGAGTCAAAGGGTTACCAGAGCTCTTTATGTCGATCGCCAGATTCGGTTCCCGACTAACTCTGAGTCAAGCGCGAAGATAAGTTGCGACGGCCCCTCAGGTGTCGCTAGTTTCATCAAGCGATTCACTCGTCTTTGGGGGACATTGGAATATGGGCACGGCCGATGGTCCGGGCGTTTTAGAGCTTTCACCGCTCGAAACCTGGGACCTTCTGAAAGAAAATTCAGACGCTGTGCTGGTCGACGTCAGGACAAAACCCGAATGGGGTTTTGTGGGGATACCTGATTTGTCGGAGCTTGGTCATGAGGCAATTTTTGTCGAATGGGCCTGCTTTCCTGGAATGTCTGCGAATGCTGGGTTTGCCGATCAGGTGTTAGCTGCGTTGGATGGGGCCACTCCATCAAGCATGGTTCTTCTGTGTCGGTCCGGTGTGCGATCTATTGGTGCGGCTCGTGCGATGACTGAAGCCTTTGCAAAGCAAGGGCACCAGGTTGATTGCATAAGCGTTGCCGAAGGCTTCGAAGGTGATCTGTCTCCGCAAAAGCACCGGGGGGGCCTTAACGGTTGGAAGGCCCGCGGACTGCCATGGAAGCAGTCTTGAATGTTTGAATGACGGGTTTGGAATGACTGACGAAGAATGGGGACAGACGCAGGCGGCTTTGGAGCAGACGGTTGGTAAGAACAACTACCTGACCTGGATCAAGCCTCTCGCGTTTCACGGCTGCGACGATGGTGTTGCTGAATTCGGTGTAAAAACCACCTTTATGGGCGACTGGGTGTCCCGGAACTTCGGGGACGAGATTAAGCGTGAGTGCTTGAAGCGCGGCATTCAAGTAGATCGCCTGACGTTCAAAGTCGCTGCACGCCCTGCGAAAGCGGCTACCACTGAACAGGTCAAGGCCGCAGCTGCCCCAGCCAAGCCCGCGAAGGCGGAGATTGATCTTCCCGGCGCCCCGTTGGACAAGCGGTTTACCTTCGACCGTTTTGTGGTCGGCAAGCCAAATGAATTGGCGCATGCCGCATCCCGACGGGTTGCTGAAGGCGGCCCCGTGACCTTCAACCCATTGTTTTTGTACGGCGGCGTAGGTCTTGGCAAAACGCACCTGATGCACGCAATCGCGTGGGAGCTGCAAGCGCGCTCTCCCGAATTGCGGGTGGTCTACCTTTCAGCCGAACAATTTATGTACCGCTTCATCCAAGCGCTGCGCGACAAGCAGATGATGGACTTCAAGGAACTCTTCCGATCCGTCGATGTGCTGATGGTGGATGACGTGCAATTCATCGCTGGCAAAGACAGCACGCAGGATGAGTTTTTCCACACGTTCAATGCGTTGGTCGATCAAGGCAAGCAAGTCATCATCTCAGCCGACCGCGCGCCGGGAGAAATTGACGGCCTGGAAGATCGTATAAAGTCACGGTTGCAATGGGGTTTGGTCGTCGACTTGCACCCTACGGATTATGAACTGCGGCTTGGCATCCTTCAGCAGAAGGTTGAGAACTACAAAGCCCAGTATCAGGAGCTTGAGATTTCTGATGGCGTGTTGGAATTCCTGGCCCACCGCATCTCTAACAACGTGCGCGTGCTTGAAGGTGCGTTGACGCGGCTCTTCGCTTTTGCATCGCTGGTGGGCCGCGAGATCACGCTGGATATGGCACAAGAAAGCCTCGCCGACATCCTGCGCCAGTCCGACCGCAAGGTCACAATGGACGAGATCATGCGCAAGACCTGCGATTACTACAACGTTCGCATGTCCGACATGATGTCGCCCAAACGGTCCCGCAACATTGCGCGTCCGCGTCAGATGGCGATGTGGCTGGCCAAGCACCTGACGCAGCGATCCTATCCAGAGATCGGGAAACGCTTCGGCAATCGTGACCACACCACCGTTATTCACGCTGTCCGTAAGATCGACGAATTGAAGGCCCAAGACAGCCAAATCGCCGAAGACGCCGAACTGCTGCGCCGCATGCTTGAGGCTTGACCCCGGCGCGGTAACGGCGGACATTCTAAAATAACAATTGCATTGACGGGCGGAGAGGGTACCTTCTCCGCCCCGACTGTCTAAAAATGGACTTGCCCGATGAAAATCAGTGTCGAACGCAGTGTACTCTTGAAGGCCGTTGGCCAAGCCCAATCCGTGGTTGAACGCCGCAACACGATCCCAATTCTGGCGAACGTGCTGATCGAGGCAGAGGGCAACACCGTCAGCTTCCGTGCCACCGATTTAGACATCGAAGTGGTCGACAAAGCTGCCGCTCAGGTCGAACGGGCAGGCGCGACCACGGTCTCAGCGACGACGCTGCACGAGATCGTGCGCAAACTGCCAGACGGGGCGCTTGTGTCGTTGTCTGATGACGGCACCTCCGGTCGGCTGACGGTTGAAGCGGGCCGGTCGAATTTTTCGTTGGCGACCCTTCCGAAAGAAGACTTTCCGGTGATGGCCTCATCCGAATATGAGTCGAATTTCTCGGCATCAGCTCCGGTCTTGCGTCGCCTGTTCGATAAGTCAAAATTTGCGATTTCTACTGAGGAAACAAGGTACTATCTGAACGGTGTCTACATGCATGTCTCCGATGCGGATGGCGGCAAGGTGCTACGCTGCGTGGCCACGGACGGGCATCGGCTTGCCCGCATTGACGCAGATTTGCCAGCCGACGCTGCGAATATGCCCGGTGTCATCGTGCCGCGCAAAACGGTCGCTGAACTGCGCAAACTGCTGGACGATGACGAGATGCAGATCGCAGTCTCTGTGTCTGAAACCAAGGTACGGTTTGCCACGCCCGATATTACGCTGACATCCAAAGTCATCGACGGGACATTCCCCGACTACACGCGGGTTATCCCACAAGGCAACACCCGCCAGATGACAGTTGAGGCAAAGGACTTTGCAACTGCGGTTGACCGTGTCGCAACGGTCTCATCGGAGCGGTCGCGAGCGGTCAAGTTGCAGCTGTCCGAAGACAAGTTGGTGCTTTCCGTCAATGCCCCCGACTCCGGCGCAGCCGAAGAGGAACTAGGCGTGGCCTATAGCGGCGAGATGTTAGAAATTGGTTTCAACGCCAAATATCTCCTGGAAATTGCCGGCCAAGTGGACCGCGAGAATGCCGTTTTCATGTTCAATTCCGCCGGCGATCCCGCCTTGATGCAGGAAGGCAATGACAGTTCCGCGATTTACGTTGTGATGCCGATGCGCGTTTGACGCGTGAATGACGGGGCTTTTCCTCTCTGACCTGAAGCTTTCGCATTTCAGATCGCATAAATCCGTTAACATTTCGTGTGACGGCAGGCCGATTGCGATTTATGGCGCGAATGGCGCGGGCAAAACCAACATTTTGGAAGCAATTTCAATGCTTTCGCCGGGGCGAGGGTTGCGGCGGGCGAAGGCGGACGAAATCGCGCGTGCGCCCGAGCATGTTGGGTGGAAAGTATCGGGCGTTTTGCAGTCTTTGGGGCATGTCCACGAGGTTGAGACGCGCGCGGAACATGGCGCGAACCGTACTGTTTCTATTGATGAAAAGACGGCTCCGCAGGTGGCGCTTGGGCGTATTGCGCGGGTCGTTTGGTTGATCCCTGCAATGGACCGTTTGTGGCTTGAGGGCGCGGAGGGGCGGAGGCGCTTTTTGGACCGGATTACCCTGTCATTTGAGCCTAAACATGCTGAAGTTTCAGTGGCTTACGAGAAGGCGATGCGGGAGAGAAATCGGCTTCTGAAAGACATGGTGCGCGATGCGATGTGGTACAAGGCGCTTGAAGATCAGATGGCGGAGGCGGGGGCTGCGATTATATCCAATCGCTCCAATGCGTTAGCGCGGTTGCAACAGGCGATGGACAGCGCGCAGACGGCTTTTCCGACGGCAGAGCTGTCGATCGAGGGTGATTTGATCGACGAAAAAGGCAGCCTTCTCAATGCGTTAGAGGGCTCTAGGCCGCAGGACCTAAGGGCAGGGCGCACATTGGTGGGGCCGCACCGGGCGGATATGCTCGCCCTGTATAAGGCAAAAAATATCGAGGCAAAACAATGCTCTACGGGGGAACAGAAGGCTTTGCTATTGTCCCTGATCCTTGCCAATGCGCGGGCGCTGAGCGAGGACTTCGGCGCGCCGCCCATTATGTTGCTGGATGAGGTCGCAGCGCATTTGGATGCGGACCGGCGCGCGGCGCTGTATGACGAAATTTGTGCTTTAAAAGCACAGGCTTGGATGACGGGCACCGGCGCGGAATTGTTTGATGAACTGGGCGACAGGGCGCAGCATTTCGAGGTGTCCGAGACTGAAAACACCTCTGTCGTGACGCAGATTTAGGGCAAATGTGTATTTCATATGTATTTGATGTGTATTTCATGCGCATCGGCGTCGAGGCTCGGTTATGACCATCACCCCATTTGAACTTTTATTCTACGCAGGCGGGCTTCTTGTTCTTTTCTTAACCCCTGGTCCTGTATGGGTAGCCTTGCTGGCACGAGCGATGTCCGGCGGGTTCCGATCGGCGTGGCCTTTGGCGGCAGGCGTGGTCGTGGGGGACGTGCTGTGGCCGCTGGTGGCGATCTTGGGCGTGACGTGGCTGGTCGACCAAGTCAGCTGGTTCATGGACGTGCTGCGCTGGGTCGCGGTGGTCATGTTTGTTGGCATGGGCGTGCTGTTGATCCGCAACGCGGATAAGCAGTTGTCTGAAAATTCGGCGCTGACCCGCCCGGGGATGTGGGCGGGCTTTGTGGCGGGCTTGGCGGTGATCTTGGCCAACCCCAAGGCGGTGCTGTTCTACATGGGCGTGCTGCCGGGCTTCTTTGACCTGACGCGGGTCACCTGGGTGGATATCGTGCTGATCTGCGGGTTGAGCTTTCTGGTGCCGCTGCTGGGCAATCTGGTGTTGGCCTTGTCTGTGGACAAGGTGCGCGGCGTGCTGAAATCGCCGACCGCGTTGCGGCGGATAAACGTCATCGCAGGATGGCTGCTGATCGGGGTTGGTGTGATGATAGGGGTCAGCTAAGCTGGGTTCTCATGAGGTGGCCGTTAGGAGAGTTTGGGGTGGTTGATGATAATCAAGAGCTGTTTGATCGGGCTGACGCTTTTATCAATCTTGCCAACGAAAAGCTTACGGAGGTGTCGCCCGGCCAAGTCAGTGCCGCACTCAATTATGCGTCGGCTCGATTCTGTGCATGGTTAAGTGCTTCAGGATTTGCCACGGCCGAGGAAATGACAGCCAGTCGCGAAGAAACAATCGCTTATTTCGTGGAAGCGTTTCGGGGGTCATTGGAAATCCATATGGATGAATATATCGACAATTTCTCGCAATATATGGAACGCGCTTCGCAATCCGACCAACCATAGAGTAGCCAAGTGTGCGACCAGCTTGCGGACGGTGTATTGAACAAATCTATCAACCGCTGAAACCACAATATCTTGCGCCATTCGCGTGACAATCCTGTAAAAAATGACTATATTTCGGTCAAATTGCATGGGAAAGACATCATGGCCGACGACAATAATAATCAAGAAGAATACGGCGCGGATTCTATCAAGGTTCTCAAGGGCTTGGAGGCTGTGCGCAAGCGGCCGGGGATGTATATCGGGGACACGGATGATGGCTCTGGTTTGCACCATATGGTGTATGAGGTCGTCGATAACGGAATTGACGAGGCGCTGGCGGGTCACGCCGATGCGGTGAACGTGAAAATCCATGATGACGGGTCGGTTTCGGTCAGCGATAACGGCCGCGGTATCCCGGTGGGCATCCATGAAGAGGAAGGCGTTTCTGCGGCCGAAGTCATCATGACCCAGCTGCATGCGGGCGGCAAATTTGACAGCAATTCCTACAAGGTGTCGGGCGGTTTGCACGGCGTGGGTGTCTCGGTCGTGAACGCGCTTTCGGATTACCTTGAGCTGCGGATTTGGCGAGAAGGCAAAGAGCATATCGCGCGGTTTGAGCATGGCGACACGGTCAAGCATCTGGAGGTCGTGGGACCAACGGAGCAGACCGGGACCGAAGTGCGGTTTCTGGCCTCGCTTGAGACATTTTCGAACCGGGACTACGTGTTTGAGACGCTGGAAAAGCGGCTGCGGGAACTGGCGTTTCTGAATTCCGGCGTCCGGATCATTCTGACCGACGAGCGGCCGGTCGAGCATCTGCGCACCGAGCTGTATTACGAGGGCGGCGTGAAGGAGTTTGTGAAATACATTGACCGCTCCAAGGCCGCGATGATGCCTGAGCCGATTTATGTGGTGGGCGAGAAGGACGACATCGGGGTCGAGGTCGCCATGTGGTGGAATGACAGCTACCACGAGAACGTGCTGCCGTTCACCAACAACATCCCACAGCGCGACGGGGGCACGCATATGGCGGGGTTCCGTGGGGCGCTGACCCGGACGATCAACGCCTACGCGCAATCCAGCGGCATCGCGAAGAAGGAGAAGATTTCCTTCACCGGCGACGACGCGCGGGAAGGTTTGACCTGCGTTTTGTCGGTGAAGGTGCCGGACCCGAAGTTCAGCTCGCAGACGAAGGACAAGCTGGTGTCCTCCGAAGTGCGTCCCGCGGTCGAGAGCCTGATGAACGAGAAGCTGGCGGAGTGGTTCGAGGAGAACCCGAACGAAGCCCGCATCATCGTCACCAAGATTATCGAAGCCGCGCATGCCCGCGAAGCGGCGCGCAAGGCCCGCGAGCTGACGCGGCGCAAGACGGCGTTGGACGTGAATTTTCTGGCGGGCAAGTTGAAGGATTGTTCGGAGAAGGACCCCTCGAAGACCGAAGTGTTTTTGGTGGAGGGGGATTCCGCTGGCGGGTCCGCGCAGACGGGCCGAGACCGGCAGACGCAGGCGATCCTGCCGCTGAAAGGCAAGATTTTGAACGTGGAACGGGCGCGGTTTGACCGGATGCTGGGGAGCCAAGAGATCGGGAACCTTGTCATGGCGCTGGGCACCGGGATCGGGCGCGACGAGTTCGACATTTCCAAGCTGCGCTACCACAAGATCGTCATTATGACGGACGCGGATGTGGACGGCGCGCATATCCGGACGCTGCTCTTGACCTTCTTCTACCGCCAGATGCCGGAGCTGATCGAGAACGGGCATTTGTTCATCGCGCAACCGCCTTTGTACAAGGTGAGCCGCGGCAAGTCTGAGGTGTATCTGAAGGACCAGGCCTCGATGGAGGAGTACCTGATCGAGCAGGGCATTGAGGGCGCCGTTTTGAAGCTGCAATCGGGCGAGGAGATTGTGGGCCAGGACCTGCGGCGCGTTGTGGAAGAGGCGCGGATGGTGAAGCGCATCCTGGCGGCGTTCCCGACGCATTACCCGCAGCATATTCTGGAGCAGTCCGCGATTGCGGGCGCGTTTGATGGCAAGAAGCTGGAGGCAGACTTGCAGGGTGTGGCGGATACGGTGGCCAAGCGGCTGGACCTGATCGCGCTGGAATATGAGAAGGGCTGGCAGGGGCGCCCGACGCAGGACAAGGGCATCCGGCTGTGGCGCGTGCTGCGTGGCGTGGATGAGGTGCGGATCCTGGACGGCGGCGTGCTGCGGTCGGGCGAGGCGCGGCGGTTGGGGCAGATGACACCGTCACTGCAGGAAACCTATAGCCAACCGGCGCAGCTGGTGCGCAAGGACCGGATGCAGCCGGTGTTCGGGCCGATTGATTTGTTGCAGTCGATCCTGGAAGAGGGCGAGAAGGGGCTGTCCTTGCAGCGCTACAAAGGTCTGGGCGAGATGAACCCGGATCAGCTGTGGGAGACCACGTTGGACCCTGATGCGCGGGTGCTTTTGCAGGTGAAGGTGGAGGACATGGCGGAGGCTGATGACATCTTCACCAAGCTGATGGGCGACGTGGTGGAGCCTCGGCGGGAGTTCATTCAGACCAATGCCTTGTCGGTGGAAAATCTGGATTTCTGATTGCGACGCGTGCGTCGGATCTTGTAACCGTTTGATTTAAATGGCGAACCTGATTTCTGTTAACCAGTCATTAGGATGAGGTATTTGGGCCAAGATGAAACATGAGGACGGCGTTTAGGTGATCGAGACGGATATCCTGATTGTGGGGGGCGGACCGGCGGGGTTGTCGGTGTCGGCGCAATTGAAGGGGCTGTCCTCGGTTCTGGTGCATCAGGATCGGGAGATCGGGAAGCCTGTGCGGACCTCGGGCGGGTCGTGGCTGGCGGATGTTGAGCGGCTGGGCATTCCAGAGGATTTGTATCAGCGGGTGGATCAGCTGGATGTGTTTTCGGACACGCGGGAGCTGAGCGTTGATATTCGTGATGCGCCTTGCGTAGTTTTGGACATTACGCGGCTCTATCAATGGCTGGCGTCCAAGGCGACGTCTGAGATTCATTGCGCCACCAAGTTTTTGCGGACGGAGAAGGTCGAGGGGGGCTATGTGTCTACCGTGCGTACCCCGGGTAAGGGCGAGTGGCAGATCAAATCGCGCCAGATTGTGGACGCGTCGGGGTGGCATTGCATTGTGTTGGAAAGCCTTGGGCTGAACACCAAGCCCGTGCGGGATGCGGTGGGGATTGAATATGAATACCCCGTGGAGAATTTCGACATGAACCGCGCGATCCTGTTTTTTGGCTCCTTCGCCTTGTCCGGCTATGGCTGGGCGTTTCCGACGAATTACGGGACCATTCGGTTGGGGGTGGGCGTGATCCGGCCTGCCTCAGATGAAAGCCCGCGGGACATGATGAACAAGTTGCTGGCGTCGAACCAATTGGCGCGGATGGGGATACCTGCGCCGGAGGGCGAGCATGTGAATGCGGGGACCATCCCCTCGGTCGCCTATGAGAAAGAGCTGGTTTACGGCGACGTGATCCGCGTGGGCGACAGCGCCAATATGGCGACGCCGACTTTAGGCGAGGGATTGCGGATTTGCATTGAGCAGGGGCGGTTGTTGGGGGATGCGCTGTCCAAGCAGACGCCGCGCGCGTTGAAGGCGTGGGAGCGGCAGGCCAATGGCACGCTTGCGCTGAAATACAGGGTTGGGTTCTGGGTGAACCAAGCGGCGGCGAAATATACGACCGCGAATTGGGAGCGGTCCTTGAAGCGGATGGAGAAGCTGCCGCCTGCGGAGTTGATGGCCTATTTCAAGAACGACTTTTCAACTGGTATGATCGTGCGGCGGGTGGCGCTTCTGGTGTGGCGGAAGATGAAGGACCGGGTGCGAGGGGTGTTTGGAGGAAAGGTGTGATTATGGCATTTAGCGTCTGCTTTGAGCCCAAAGCGGTCATTGACTACCGGCAATCCAACTTGCGGCGTTTGCCCTTTGGAAAGATCGAACAACCGGCCGCAATACTAACTGGCCTGTAAAAAATGCCTGATGGTCATGCCGAGTGCCAGCCAGATACCTTGCTGGGAAGTTTCGACTATTTCGCGCCTTAACCCAGAAGTCTGCTGACGAACGATCTGGTGGGTTTCGCGCGTCGTTCGATTGGTATGGTCCAGTCGACGATATTGCGCATACGTTGTTTTTCCGCGTCAACACGGAGACGGAAGTGGAGTTCCCACCAGTGCGAGGAAAGGTGGATCATCACTGCGGTACAAAGCAGTATGAATGCGATTTGAAAGAACATTGGTTCGCCCCGTTTCGGAATAGGTCACTTGTTACAGAATGTAGATTCGCCGCTTTTCTGAGCAGTTAACCTTATTTAGTCGTCAAATATGGCTGGATCGGATCAAAATTACGGCGGAACAGTGGCGGAACAGACGATTTTTGCCGCAAAGTCGCCAATTTTGACGAAGACGTGCTGGGAAGTCAAAATTGTATCGTTAACCGAAACAATCTGACTTTTGACCCAGTTTTCTACGGGAGCACAGACCAGCCTAAATTGGAATGTCCGCTTCAGTCCGCAGAAATGACCACCGTTGCTCTCCCTGTGATCGGGGCAAGCGCTGTGTGTCAGTCTGACGCTTGGTTGACCCGCTTGGACAACGCTTCTGCTGATTCAACCCGTTCCGAATAGCGGTCGACGAGGTCTTCTTTGATGTCGCGGGTCAGAACGGTGAAGCGCATCAGTTCTTCCATCACGTCGACCATGCGGTTGTAATAGGGCGAGGGGCGCATGCGGCCCTTGGGGAATTCGTCCCATGCTTTGGGGGTCGAGAATTGGTTGGGGATCGTGAGCAGACGCATCCACCGACCGAGGATGCGCAGCTGGTTGACCGTGTTGAAGGATTGGCTGCCGCCGTTGACCTAACCGATGGCGAGCGTCTTGCCTTGGGTGGGGCGGACGCCGCCCATGGACAGGGGGATCCAATCGATCTGCGCCTTCATGATTCCGGTCATGGCCCCGTGGCGTTCGGGGCTGACCCAGACCATGCCGTCGCAATTGGTGACCTTCTCGCGGAGTTCAGCTACCTTGGGGTGTTTTTCGTCCGTGCCGTCATCGGGCAGGGGCAGGCCGGAGGGGTTAAACGTGTCGGTTTCCGCGCCGAGCATTTGTAGGATGCGGGCGCATTCCTCGGAGGCCATGCGGGAATAGGAGGTTTCGCGGAGCGAGCCGTAGAGCAGCAGGATTTTGGGGGCTGGGCCTTGATAGGGGATCGCGTGGAACTGCGTGTCGTCGATGTTGGGCGTGTCGCTATCCAAGGTGCTTTTCCCCGCGTTGGTGGGCCAGCACGATCTGCTTTTGGCGGTCGCGGAAGCGGGCTTTGTCTTTGTCGGAGGTCTCATTGATGCAGAGGTGGCAGGTGACGCCGGCCTCGTATTCGTCGCGTTTGATGTCCTCGGGTTGCAGGGGGCGGCGGCAGGCGTAGCAGAGTTTGTGGGAGCCTTCTTTGAGGCCGTGGCCGACGGAGACGCGACCGTCAAAGACGAAGCATTCGCCGTCCCATGTGGATTGATCTTCGGGGACGCGTTCGAGGTATTTCAGGATGCCACCTTTTAGGTGGAAGACCTCTTCTACGCCTTGGCCCAGTAGGTAGTTGGTGGACTTTTCGCAGCGGATGCCGCCGGTGCAGAACATTGCGACTTTTTTGTTGTGGAAGCGGTCTTTGTTGGCTTCCCACCACGCGGGGAATTCGCCGAAGGATTTGGTTTCGGGATCGATGGCGTTTTGGAAGGTGCCGATGGCGACCTCGTAATCATTGCGCGTGTCGATCACGGCGACGTCCGGCTGCGCGATGAGGGCGTTCCAGTCCTCCGGTTCGACGTAGTGGCCGGTGCCTGCAAGCGGGTCGACATCGGGCTGGCCCATGGTGACGATCTCGCGTTTCAGGCGGACCTTCATGCGGTTGAAGGGGGCCTCGGACGCGTGGGATTCTTTGTGTTCTAGGGTCTGGCAGCCGGGGAGGTTGCGGAGATGGTTTAGGAGCGCGTCGAGGCCCGCGCGGGTGCCCGCGACGGTGCCGTTTATGCCCTCGCGCGCGACGAGCAGCGTGCCCTTGGTGTTGTGATCGTCGCAGATCTTGACGATGGCCGGGCGCAGCGCGTCGGGGTCATCAAAGCGCGTGAAGTGGTAGAGGGCGGCGACAATGTACATGGGGGTCGAGATACGAGCGTTGCGCGTTGCATTCAAGGGGGGCTGCGCGTAGCAATTTACGGGAGTTATGGGAGATTTGGCATGCGTGGCGCGGATGAGGCGTTGATTGTGATCGACGTGCAGAACGATTTCTGCCCGGGTGGGCGGCTGGCCGTTGGCGGCGGGGACGAGATTGTGGGCGGGATCAACGCGCTGATGGATGAGTTTTCGGTCGTGGTGCTGACGCAGGATTGGCACCCGGCGGGGCATTCGTCCTTTGCGTCGTCACATGGGGCAGAGCCGTTTTCGATGACCGAGATGCCGTATGGGCCGCAGGTGTTGTGGCCGGATCATTGCATCCAGGGGTCCGAGGGGTCCGCGTTTCATCCCGACCTGCGGCTAGACCCGGCGCAGATGATTGTGCGCAAGGGGTTCCGGGCGGCGGTGGACAGCTATTCCGCCTTCTTTGAGAACGACCATAAGACGCCCACCGGGTTGGGCGGCTATTTGTCCGCGCGGGGCGTGACGCGGCTGACCGTGGTGGGGCTGGCGCTGGATTATTGCGTGAACTTTTCCGCCGTGGACGGGGCCAAGCTGGGGTTTGACGTCACAGTGGACCCGCGCTTGTGCCGGGCCATCGCGGATGACAGTCTGGCGGAGGCCATGAACGGCATGGCGGCGGCGGGAGTGTCGATCAATGGTTGATATTGCGACGCGGGTGTACAACCACAAGTGGAAGATCGACCCGATTGTGCGGTCGCTGATCGACACGGATTTCTACAAGCTGCTGATGTGCCAGTCGGTATTTCGCAACAAGCGCGACACCCATGTGACGTTCTCGCTGATTAACCGCTCGAAAGACATCCGGCTGGCCGACATTGTGGACGAGGGGGAGCTGCGCGAGCAGCTGGACCATGTGCGGTCCCTGTCCTTATCGCGCGGCGAAAGCACCTTTCTGCGCGGCAACACGTTTTACGGCAAGCGGCAGATGTTCCGGCCAGATTTCATGGAGTGGTTCGAGGGGTTCCGCATGCCCGCCTACCATCTGGAAAAACGTGACGGGCAGTATGAGCTGACATTCGAGGGCAAATGGCCGGAGGTCATGCTGTGGGAAATCCCGGCGCTGGCGATCTTGATGGAGCTGCGCTCGCGCGCGGTGCTGAAGGGGATGGGGCGGTTCGAATTGCAGGTGCTTTATGCCCGCGCCATGACCAAGGTTTGGGAAAAGGTCGAGGCCCTGAAGGGCCTTGATGAGCTGCGGCTGGCGGATTTCGGGACCCGGCGGCGGCACAGCTTCATGTGGCAGGACTGGTGCGTGCAGGCGATGCAGGAAGGGCTGGGGGACAAGTTCGCCGGAACCTCGAACTGCCTGATCGCTATGCGGCGCGAGGTGGAGGCCATTGGGACCAACGCCCATGAATTGCCGATGGTCTATTCGGCCTTGGCGCAGGATGACGACGCGCTGAAGCAGGCGCCCTATGACGTGCTGGCCGATTGGCAGGACGAGCATGACGGCAATCTGCGGATCATTTTGCCCGACACCTATGGCTCGCAAGGCTTCCTGGATGGCGCGCCGGATTGGTTGGCGGGTTGGACGGGCATTCGCATCGATTCAGGCGACCCCGCGGCGGGGGCGGAAATGGCCATCAAGTGGTGGCAATCGCGCGGCGAGGACCCGCAGGAGAAACTGGTGATCTTCTCGGACGGGCTGGACGTCGAGAAAATCATTGAGTTGCAAGCGCAGTTCAAAGGCCGGGTCCGCGTGTCCTTTGGGTGGGGCACGATGTTGACCAATGATTTTCGGGGTTTGGTGCCGGATGACGGGTTGAAGGCTTTCTCGCTGGTCTGCAAGGCGGTTGAGGCCAATGGCAGGCCCACGGTGAAGCTGTCTGACAATCCCAACAAGGCGATGGGCCCCGCTTTGGAGATTGAGCGCTACAAGCGCGTGTTCAATGTCGGCGCGCAGGCTGAGATGGATGTTGTTGTGTGACGGAGGGGCAAGAATTTTGAAGAAAAATTCTTGCTAAAACTCTTCGGAGAAGAGTTTTGCGCTTCGCGTGTGGATATTTTTAAACATGGGAAGACAGGTAGCGGTGTGCGCAGGTCAGGGCGCGCTCTGCGTAGAAGCGTTGGCGGGGATCATTGGCAGGCGCACGTGCGATGATCCAGCCGCAGGACGCCATGGACCGAAGCATGATGAAGAGCGGCATCAGATCGGTCTTGCAGCCATAACCGTTGCAAATGGCTTGCGTGAGCACATCCAGATGCGGGTGTTCCGCGTGCTGGATCAAAGCAGCGCCCAGATCATACAAGCGGTAGCCCGTACCGCTGTCGTCGAAGTCGATGATGTGCAGCCCATCGGCGTTTGTCAGCACATTTTCCTGGATCAGATCGGCGTGGATCAGGCCTTGGTCCAAGCCATTGGTATCATGCAATTGCTGTGCCGCAGATTTGCGCGCGGTTTGCAGCAGGTCCTGCTCTGGCTCGGTCAGCGCGGGGTTGGCCCAGAACCGACCCCAAAGAGGCGTTGCGCCCAGCAACGCATCCGCGTCCCAACTGGGTCTTGTGACCGCGCGGGTGTCAATCTGGTCGGTGGTGGTGTGCAGGGTGCGGGTCAGCCGGCCTAAGCGCTCGTAGATTTGAGCCTGCCCGGCCAAGCTGCCATCGAATGCCACCCCGCTTTCGCCAATCGGTGCCGCGTCGATCCAAGAGACCACCGACACCATCTGGCCATGCGGCAAGGCCGCCGTCAGCTGGCCCGCCTTCGTGAGGACCGGGCGGGGGCAGGGGAAGCCTGTGTCCGCCAAGCCCGCCGTCCAGACCAGTTCTGACGCGATAGCGGCTTCGGTTTGGTAGCCCGCGCGGTGCAGGCGCAGGGCGGCGCGCTGGCCGGAGGTGAGAGTGACCTCGAACACCGCGTTTTCGCGGTCGCGGATCAGGCGCGGCGGGCTGGCCAGCCCGCCCCAATGTTCAGCCGCCTGGCGGGCCAGCGCCGTGACGTCAGTCATGCGGCACAGCCGTCAGCACCTGTTCCAAAGTGTCGATGGCCAGATCGGCGTGTTCCAAACCAAAGGGCATAGGGGGCCGCATTTTCAGCGTGTTGCGGAAGCGGCCGATGGTGTTCATCAGCACGCCCTCGCGGCGCATCCCCTCGGCCACCTCGGCGACAAAGGCCGTGGCGGGGGCGCCATCGGCATGGGCGAACTCGATCCCGAAGAAAAGGCCAAGCCCCCGGGCCTCCACCTTGAGCGGGTGGTCGATCTGACCGAGCCGGTCCAGCGCGTGTGTGCCGACCTTGGCGGCGTTGGCCTGCAGATCGTCCTGCTCGATCACATCCAAGGTTGCGGCCGCCGCCGCGCAGCTGACGGGGTTGCCGCCGAAAGTGTTGAAATAGCCAAAGGCGTTGCGGAAGGCCGCCATCACATCGGGCCGCGCAATGGTGGCCGCGCAGGGGTGGCCGTTGGCCATGGGCTTGCCGATTGTCACCACATCCGGCGCGAAGCCCAGCCAGTCATGACCCCAGAAGGCCGCGCCCAGCCGGCCAAAACCGGGCTGCACCTCGTCGCAGATGATGAGCCCGCCCGCCTTTTTGACGGCCGCGACCGCAGGGTCAAGAAAACCGGGAGAGATCGCGGGGAACCCCTCGTTGGCGAAGCTGGGGCAGAGGATCATGCCGGCGAAGCCATGGCCGCTTTCCTCCAACTCAGCGATGGCGCGGGCCACGTGGTCGGCGAAGGCCTGCGGCTGGCCGTCCTTGGTGCCGCCGACCGGATGGACGGAATCGGGGGCCGGGACCAGCCGGATATTGCCCGCATAGCCCCCGATTGGGGGCTTGCGCGACGACAGCTGCGACACCGCAACAGTGTTTCCGTGGTAAGTGTTGTCGGTGGCGATAATGCCGGTTTTGCCGGTCGCGGCATGCGCCATGCGCAGGGCGATGTCGTTAGCCTCCGACCCGCTGCAGACCATGATGAGCTGGCTCAGCCCGTGGCTCAGCGTGGCCGTCAGCCGATCGCCATAATCCAGAATGCCCTCGTGCAGGTAGCGGGTGTGGGTGTTGAGCGTGCCGGCCTGCCGCGCGATGGCGTCGACCACATGCGGGTGGCAATGCCCCACATGGGGCACGTTGTTGTAGCAGTCGAGATATTTGCGCCCGTCGGCGTCCCACAGCCACACCCCTTCGCCGCGCACCAGATGCACCGGCTCTTGGTAGAATGTCGGCATGTTGGGGCCCAGCCGGTTCGCGCGGCGCGCCATCAGGTCACTCGTCATAATTCACCTTTCCACGCAGGTTTTTGACCTCGCCGCGCTGCTTCTTGGCCGCGATGCGGCGTTTCTTGGAGCCCAAAGTCGGGCGGGTGGCGATGCGGCGCTTGGGTTTGGCGAGCGCCGCCAGGATCATGTCGCGCAGCCGGGTCTCGGCCAGCTCGCGGTTGCGGGCCTGGCTTCTTGTGTCCTGCACCTGAATGACAAGCGCGCCCTCATTGGTCCATTTGCGCCCGGCGATCCGTTTCAGCCGGGCCTTGGCGAAGGGGGGCAGGTTGGGGGAGCGCTCTGCCTCGAAGCGCAGCTCGACGGCCGTTGAGACCTTGTTGACGTTCTGCCCGCCGGGCCCCGATGCGCGGGTAAAGTGCTCGGTCAGCTCCCAGTCTTCGATGGTGATTTGGTCGTTGATACGGATCATCCCCAAACCCTAGCGCAGTTCGGCGACGGTCAAAATGGGCAGAACCTGCCCGGCGTTAGTTTTTTGCTCATGATTTTGGCCCACAAGAAGGGCAACACCGTTCCGAGGCAGGACCACCTTTGGCAAAATTGCGCATCTCTATCGGGCTTTGCATTGCTGTCGCGATCACTGCGGTGACGTTGCAATTGATGATGCGCTACGAGTCCAACAAGCAGCGTGACCTTCTATTGGCCGACGCTGAATCGACCCGGGATCTGGTTTTGCACGACCTTAGGTTGCGGATACGGGCCATTGATCGCATGGCCGCCCGCCTGGCAACTTTCGAAACGTTCGAAGAAGACGTGTTTGAGCTGGAGGCCGCAAGCTATCTGCGTGACATGCCGGGATTCTTCGCCATTGCCTGGGTGGACCTGAATGGCGTTTTGAGCTCGGCGCAGCCGGAAGCCTCGCAACGGTTGAAGGGCAAATCCGTTGCGGATTTCGGCGAAGACCGCAGAATTCTTCTTGATCTTGCCAGCCGCAGTTCGGCTTTCGAACTAAGCCCGCCGGTCAAGCTGCGCACGGGACAAAATGCGGGGCTGCTGGGGGCCAAGGCGGTGCGGCGCGGCGTCAACCAAATTGGCACCATCTGGGTGGTGTTCCAGTCGGACGACTGGATCAACAACCTGCATTTCGGGCTGCGCCAAAGCGAGATGCGTGACAAGCCGATGTCGGTCTATCTAAACGGAAGAAACGTGTTTGTATCCAGCGGCTTCAAGGCCCTGGACACGCGCATTATTGAAGCGCCGCCGCTGCGGGTGGGCGGTCAGGAAGTGATTGTACAAGTCAAAGAACCGGTCCATTCCATGGTGAGCCACCAATACACGATCACTTGGGTTGTGACATTTCTTGTCGGTGTATTGTCGATCAGTTCCCTGATCGCAGTATTGGCGTTGCGGGCATCAAGGGTGCTGGAAAAAAGGGCCGCGCAGGCCAACACTGCTTTGACCGAAACCAACGAAAAAATGCAACTTGAGGTCACGCAGCGGCGGTCAGCGGAACTTGAAGCCAAACGGTCAAGCGCGGCGAAGTCGCAATTTCTGAGCACAATGAGCCATGAATTGCGTACTCCGATGAACGGTGTGCTTGGCATGACGGAACTGCTGTGCGAGTCGGGTTTGACTGAGGAGCAACGCCCATATGCCGATGATCTGAGCCGGGCGAGCGAACAGCTGATGACGGTCCTGTCCGACATTTTGGACTTTTCAAACCTGGACCGCAGCGCGGTCGTGCTCTCGCCCGAGGCGCTGAATGTGCAAGAGCTGATAAGCAGCGTGGTTCAGTTGTTCGTCCCAATGGCAGAGAAAAAGGGCCTTGCGATCAATTTGAAGATCAGCCCGAACGTGCCGCAATACGTCGTCATCGACCGTGTCAGGCTTCGGCAAATCGTAATCAATTTGATCCGCAACGCGATCAAGTTCACCCAAAAGGGCGAAATCTCTGTGCATTTGGGCGCGACCGGCCGCAGGGACAAGTTCTTGACGCTGTCGGTCAAGGACACCGGCGTGGGGATACCGGCTCAAAAACTTCAGGACATTTTTACGGAGTTTCGACAGGCTGACAGCGATGTGGCCCGGCAATTTGACGGGGCAGGGCTTGGATTGTCCATCGTCGACAGGTTGTCCAAGGCCATGGGCGGACAAACCCATGTGACGTCAGAGGTCGGGGTTGGGTCAGAATTCTCAATCCGGCTGCCATTGGTCGTCCCGCAAGGCGACGACGTGCCCGAAACGGAGGCCGCCGAAGCGCCATCTGGCGCGACCAGCCTCGCCTCTGCACGGGTGCTGGTTGCGGAAGACAATCTTACCAATCAACGCATCGTCGCCGGGTTCCTGAAAGGGGCCGGATGTGTTTTGGACATAGCCAATGATGGTCAGGAAGCTGTGGACCTGTTCTGCCGCCAATCCTACGACGCGGTATTGATGGATGTGTCCATGCCCAACAAAAACGGATACGAGGCGACGCAGACCATTCGAAACATTGAACGCCACCGTCTGGGTGCCAGCTGTCCGATCATCGGGTTCACGGCCAATTGCGGCGACGAAGACCAGATCAAATGCCGCGAAGCGGGCATGGATGATGTGCTGGCAAAACCCGCATCAAAGCATGAATTGTCGGCCCGTCTTGAACATTGGCTATCACGCGGATCCGAGAAGGGAGCGGCCACGCATAGCGTCGCCTGACCCCAAAGCCCAAGCTGCCCAACGCCTGCGCCAAAAAAGAAAGGGTCGTTGACAGCGCAACGACCCTTCCGAGATCTGATGGAGGTGGGGTCAAATGGATTGACCTGATACCTCGGTGTGGTTCAGGGGACTGCCCCTAAAAGCGCACCTCCGCACCTTGTTTGACACCTTGCTCCAATATCACTCTAGACATGGACACCTCCTTTCACTGGTTGCTGTTACCTGTGATGGTGCCACATCTTGTGCATAACTCAAGATATTTTTACGCGTGGCTGCGCGAAAGTTTTGCGACAAGGATACGGAACGGGACCAAAGCGACCAGCGCCACGGCCAATTTCACGCCCCAGTCAGCGACCGCCAGCGACACCCAAAGCGGGGCAATGGCGCCCCCGCCCAGCAGGGGAACCGCCTCCCAAGACCAATTGATCGCAGCATCGGCGTTGGCCCCGAACAGCGTGATTGATGCGGAAAATGCGATGGTGAAAAAGATCGCCGTGTCCACCGTCGACCCGATCAGGGTCGAGGCCAGCGGCGCCTTCCACCACGCGCCGGCGCGCAGCTTGTCGAAGATCGACACATCCAACATTTGCGCGGTCAGGAACGCGATGGCGGATGCCACGGCGATGCGCAGCGGCACTGCGGGGCCGAATTCCAGCATGATTTGTGACCCGATGAGCGAGCAGATGATGCCAGCCACAAAGCCCACGAACACCACCTTGCGTGCGGCGGCAACGCCGTAGACGCGGTTCATGATGTCGGTGATCAGGAACGCGATGGGATAGGTGAACGCCCCCCATGTCAGCCAATTGCCGAACAGGAATTGCACCAGAATGTTGGAGGCGACCACAACGGTGGCCATGGCAAGAATGCCGGGAAGAAGACGTGTCATTTGAATAGGTTCCGTTTTGACAAGGTGGCGGAGAACTTGGGGTTACGCGGCGCGGTGTAGGGGATGCGTTGCGGTGGCGCAAGGGCTTGCTTGGCCCTTGTGGGTGGTGCAAGCGTTGCTGCGACCCTTGAGGATCGCAAAATACCCAGTTTCTACGACCAAGAGCCCGACTTTGCCGCCAGCATCACCATTCTGACCGCGCCGGGGCGGGGGGCCTAAACGCCTGCCTCGACAATCGCGTCGGCGAGTACGGGGATGGACGCCTCGTTCAGGCCCGCGATGTTCATGCGGCTGTCGCCTACCATGTAGATGCCATGGCTGACGCGCATGGCCTCGACCTGCTCAGGGCTTGCCCCGATGCGGGAAAACATGCCGCGATGGTCCGCCAGAAACCCGAACCGGTCAGAGCCGGTGCGTTTCTGCAAAGTGGTGGCCAGCTGCTGGCGCAGCTTCAGCATGCCGGTGCGGACGTCTTCCAGTTCCGCCGCCCAATCAGCCCGCAAAGTGGGATCGGTCAGGATCATGGTGACCAGCCGCGCGCCGTGGTCTGGCGGGAACGAAAAGTTCTGCCGGTTCAGGAAGGCCAATGTCTTTTGGTTCAGATCGGTTTTGGCCGCGTCCTGCGCCACCGCCATCAGCACGCCAACGCGTTCGCGGTAGACGCCGAAATTCTTGGAGCAGCTGGCCGCGATCAGCAATTCAGGCTGGGTTTTGGCAAGGTAGCGCACGCCGTAGGCGTCTGCCTCCAACCCGTCGCCGAAGCCTTGGTAAGCGATGTCGACAAAGGGGATCAGGCCTTTGGCGGTCAGCAAATCCGCGACCTCCTGCCATTGCTGGGCATTCAGGTTCGCGCCGGTCGGGTTGTGGCAGCAGCCATGCAGCAAGACCACATCGCCCGGTTTTGCGCCCGACAGGTCGGTCAGCATGCCGTTGAAATCAACGGCGCGCGATGCCTCGTCGAAATAGCGGTATTCGGCCATTTTGAGGCCGAGATATTTGATAATAGACGGGTGGTTTGGCCATGTCGGCGCGGAAATCCAGACGGTGGCGTCGGGCGAGGCCATAGCGATCAGCTCCAACCCCTGACGCACCGCGCCCGTACCGCCGGGCGTGGCGGCAGCGGCGAAGTTTTCGACCGGAACGGTGTCGGTCAGGATCAGCTCGCGCATCGCGTGGTGAAAGCCCGCGTCGCCCGCAAGCCCGGTGTAGGATTTGGTGTCTTCGATCTCCCACAGTTTTTTCTCGGCTGCTTTGACCGCCCGCATGATCGGGGTCAGCCCGGTGGCGTCCTTGTAGACGCCGACACCCAGATCGACTTTGCCGTCCCGCGGGTCTTCGCGATAGGCGGCCATCAGGGCCAGAATTTTGTCGGCGGGCTGCGGCTGCAGGTTCTCTAGCATGGCTTATCCGGTCTCGATTGGCAGTTGGTCAAATTGGCCCCATTCGGCCCATGATCCGTCATAAAGGGAGTGGTTGCGGTGGCCAATACGCTCCAGCGCAAGTGAGAGGATTGCCGCCGTCACCCCCGACCCGCAGGTCGTGATAACGGGTTTCGTCAGGTCTGCGCCGGAGGCTTCAAACATGGTTTTCAGCTGAGGAACCGCCTTCATGGTGCCGTCGTCATTCAGCAGCGTCGCATAATGCATGTTGGTCGATCCGGGGATATGGCCAGACCGCAAACCGGCGCGAGGCTCGACCTCTTCACCGCGGAAACGTGCAGGCCCGCGTGCATCCAGAATGGTGTGATCGCCAATTTTCGAGGCCGCCGCCACTTGGCTGACATCGCGCACGAGATGGGCCTGGCGCTGCACGGTCATGTGGCGTTCTTTCAAGACGGGCGGCAGGTCTTCGGTCTCGCGGCCTTCGGCGATCCATTTCGGGTAGCCGCCATCCAGCACCGCGATGTCGGTTTTGCCCATCAGGCGGAACAACCACCACACCCGCGCCGCAGAGAACATGCCAGCGCCGTCATAGACCACCACCTGATGCCCGTCACCCACGCCCATCGCCTTCAGGCGGGACATGAACTTTTCGACCGGCGGGGCCATGTGGGGCAGGGCAGAGCGCGTGTCAGAAATTTCGTCAATATCAAAGAACCGCGCGTTCGGGATGTGGCCGCGATTGTATTCGGCGCGTGGGTCGCGGTTCATATCGGGCAGGTACCAAGAGGCATCAATGATGCGCAGGTCAGGGTCTTTCAAATGGGCGGCCAGCCAGTCGGTGCTTACGAGGGTTTTGGGATCGTCGGACATGCGTCACCTGCCAATTTGGGTCTGGTCCGAGTGGTAACTTGAGGGCCGCGCGGAGTCTAGCGGGCGCGGGCGTCCAGAATATTTGAGACAGTGAACATGACCAAGACGCAGGCACCCGCGATAACGACATGGATAAAGTCAAATTCAGGGAAAAGGGCGTAGAGGACCGAAGCCCCAATTCCGCCGACCAACACGCCGGTCACGCTGTTCCAGAAAAGCCCGAGATTGGACCGCTTGAACAAGACTGCGCAAAGCAGACAGTTGAACACGCCAACAGCGGCCCCGATGCCAAAGACCAGCACCCTAATGCTCCTTCAGCAACCGCGCTTTTTGACGGCCCCAGTCGCGTTTGGCGGATGTTTCGCGCTTGTCGTGGTTCTTCTTACCCTTGGCGATGCCGATCTTCATCTTCGCCAGCCCCTTGTGGTTGAAGTACAAAACCAGCGGCACCAGCGTCATGCCCTCGCGTTGGGTGGCGGACCACAGCTTGACCATCTCCTTCTTGGAGACCAGCAATTTGCGGCGACGCCGTTCCTCATGCTGGAAGGTTTTGGCCTGCGCGTAGGGCGGGATGTAGCTGTTGACCAGCCACAGCTCGTTGTCTTCCACGGCGGCGTAGCATTCGGTGATCTGCGCCTTGCCGGTGCGCAGGGATTTGACCTCGGAGCCTTCAAGCAGCATGCCGCATTCTATGTCATCCTCGATGGCATAGTCGTAGCGCGCGCGACGGTTCTCCGCGATCACCTTGTAGTTCTTGTTTTCGTCTTTCTTGGCCATCAATGGGATATAGGCGCTCGGGTCAGGCAGCACAACATAAGGCCGGTTTCTTCGTGGCGGCGCGTGCCGGTCTGGTGAAACCCGTGTTTGGCGTAGAAGGCGCGGGCGGTTGGGTTGGCCTCGAACGCCTCCAGGGTTTGCGCGTTTTGGCTGTCCAGCAAAGCGCCGCCAATGCCCATCCGCTGCTCGAACGGGTGGACAAACAAGGCGGCGACCTCCGTGCCCAGCATCGAAATGAAGCCTTGGATCTGGCCGTTTTCCGCAACGGTCGTCCGCACCTTGGGCAGATAGGTGTCGCGGATATTGATGCGCTCGGACGCGATAAACTCCTCTGGCAGCAGGGGCGCGCCGGAACGAATAGCGGCCTCCCAACAGGTCAGGAGGCCGCCAAGATCGGTGTCGCTGTAGGGGCGCAGGATCAGCTGATTAGCCCCAGCCCGCGCATGGCGGCGGCGATTTTCGCCTTGGTGCTGTCTTCCAGCCCCACATGTGGCAGGCGCACGTCTTCGCTGCAGTGGCCCAGCAGGGACACGCCGTATTTCGCGCCGATCAGGCCCGGCTCGGTGAAGATGGCCTCGTGCAGTGGCATCAGCTTGTCTTGGTAACCGAGCGCCTTGGGGTAGTCGCCCGCCGCCAACGCGTTCTGGAATTCGGCGCAAAGCTTCGGGGCCACATTGGCCGTGACCGAGATGCAGCCGACGCCGCCATGGGCGAAGAACCCCAATGCAGACGCGTCCTCTGCCGACATCTGGCAGAAATCTTCCCCGCACAGCTCGCGCTGTTTGGACACCCGCGCCATGTCGGCGGTGCTGTCTTTTACGCCGACAATCATCGGGTGCTTGGCCAGCTCGCCCATCGTCTCCGGCGTCATGTCGATGACCGACCGGCCGGGGATGTTATAGATGAAGATGGGCAGCCCGATGTCGGCGGCCGCCATGTAATGCGCGACCAATCCGCGCTGCGTGGGCTTGTTGTAATATGGTGTGACCACCAAGGCGGCGTCGGCGCCGACCTTTTTGGCATGTTCCACCAGCCGCACGGTTTCCGCCGTGTTGTTGGACCCCGCACCGGCGATGACCGGGAACCGGCCCGCCACGGTTTTGACCACGGTTTCAACCACCGCGTCATGCTCATCATGCGTCAGGGTAGGGCTTTCGCCGGTTGTGCCCATCGGCACCAGCCCGTGGCTGCCCTCCTTGATATGCCATTCGACCAAGTGTTTGAGCGCGTCAAAATCCACTGCGCCGTTTGCGAACGGCGTAATCAGCGCGGGCATAGATCCCTTAAACATGACACGTACTCCTTGGTTTCTAGTGACGAGGGCTGCGATAGCCTCGGCGGAACCTAGCCGCAAGCATCTTTGTTGCCAAGTTTGTGTGTTTGCTGCCCCGCAATCGGGCGCTAAGTTGCGACGTTCTAGGCGGTAGTCGCGTTGGTGGAGGGGCCCTTGCTCCGGTTTGTTAAGATATTGATGTGTGTGCTGGCGGCAACTGCGCCGGCACGTGCGCAAGATGCGGGTGATCTGGTGCAGGCTTTGTCCGCTGGCGGGCAGGGCGACTGGGCGCGGGTTGATGCCATGCGCCCGCGCATCACCGACCGTGTCTCGCGTGATCTGGTCGACTGGGTGCGGCTGCGTGGGCGGCAGGGCAGCTTTGGCGATTGCATCGACTTTCTGGACCGCAACGCCGACTGGCCCGGGCTGAAACTGCTGCGGCTGCGCTGCGAATACGGCATCCCGCGCGGGATCAACCCGACGCAAGTGATTGACTACTTTTCCAAACAGGAACCCCAAACCGGCACCGGCAGCCTGCGCTATGCGGAGGCATTGATTGCCAAGGGGCGCGGCGTCGAGGCCGCAGCCGAATTGAAACGCGGCTGGCTGACGTTTAACCTTTCAGGTGCAGAACACGCAGCCTTTGTCGAACGCAACGGCAAGACCATCGCAGACCTGCACGAGGCGCGGATGGACATGCTGCTGTGGCGCGACAGCGACGTGGCGATTGAGCGGATGATGCCGCTGATCTCGGACGATTACCGCAAGCTGGCCAAGGCCCGCGTGGCCCTGCGCAGCCAGTTGGGCGGGGTGGACAACCTTATCAAAGCGGTGCCCGAGGCGCTGCAGGACGACGCGGGCCTCGCCTTCGAGCGCTTCTTGTGGCGGCACCGCAAGGGCCGCGACGATGCGGTCGACATCATCCTGGAACGCTCCATTTCCTCGGCGGCGTTGGGCCAGCCTGAAACGTGGTCGCGGCGTCGCCGCGCGCTTGCCCGCGATCTGCTGCGCGCAGGCAAAGCCGCGCAGGCCTACAGCGTTGCCTCGTCGCACTACCTGACCGAAGGCTCGGCCTTCGCTGATCTGGAATGGCTGTCAGGCTATATCGCCATGCGCTTCCTCGATGCGCCCGAACAAGCCATTGAGCATTTCAGAGCCTTTGAAGGCGCCGTCGAAACCCCCATTTCGCTGGGCCGCGCGGGCTATTGGATGGGCCGCGCCTACGAGGCCGCTGATAACGCCATCGCGGCCCAAGTCGCCTATGAGTTCGGGGCGAATTACCAGTCTTCGTTCTATGGCCAGCTGGCCGCCGAAAAGGCCAATGTCCCCGCGCCCGAGACCATGACCGGCTTGGAAACCTTCCCCGATTGGCGCGGCGCGTCCTTCACCTCGTCGTCGGTTTTCAAAGCCGCAATGCTGCTGCAAGAGGCCGGATTACGCGACCTGTCGGAACGGTTTTTCGTGCATCTGTCCGAACAGCGCCCCCGCGTCGAGAAAGGCCAGCTGGGCGCCTTGGCGCTGGAGCTGGACGAGCCCCATATCGCGCTGATGCTGGCCAAACAGGCCGCCCGCGAGGGGCTGGAGATGTACCAGACCTATTTCCCCATCGCCACACCCGCAGGCATGGACCTGCCGGTGCCGGAAGAATTTGCGCTGTCCATTGCGCGGCGCGAAAGCGAGTTTGACCCCGTTGTCGTCAGCCCCGTCGGCGCGCGCGGGTTGATGCAGTTGATGCCGGGAACGGCCAAGCAGGTGGCAGGCGAAATCGGCGAGGCCTACGAGCTTGGAAAGCTCCGCACCGACCCCGAATATAACGCCCGCCTCGGCTCCGCCTATCTGGCAGGGCTCGCCAAACGCTACGACAACAACCCCGTGCTGATGTCCATCGGCTACAACGCAGGCCCGTCCCGCGCGGACCGCTGGCAAAAGGCCTATGGCAACCCGCGCAATGAAAATATCGACATCGTCGATTGGATCGAGGGCCTGCCATTCAACGAGACCCGCAACTACGTCATGCGCGTGACAGAATCGTTCCTGCCCTACCGCGCGCGGCTCACAGGCAAGGTGCCGGAGGTCAATCTGACGGCCGATCTGCGGCGCTGACCTGCGCCCGCCACAGGGTGAACAGCCCCGCCGCGATGACCAGCGCGGCCCCCGTGGCGATGTTCCATTCGATCACCTCGCCAAAGACAAACACCCCGATGAAGGACGCGAAGACCAGCTGCAAATAGGCGAAGGGCTGCACGGCAGACGCCTCTGCCAGCTCGTAGACGCGGATCAGCAGGTAATGCCCCGTCGCCCCCGTGACGCACAGCACCGCCATCCAGCCCCAGTCGAGCGGGGTCATGTTCTCCCAAAACCAGACGCCCACAATGGTCATGCCCACGCAGCCCATCGTGCCGGTCCAGAAAAAGGACGTCTCGGCCCGGTCCAGCCGCGCGGCGTAGCGCGTCAGCAGCGAATAGAGCGCAAACATCAGCGAGGACAGCACCGCGATCAGCGCGTAGGGGCTGAACACGCCCATCCCGGGCTGCAGCATAATCAGGACGCCCACCCCGCCGATGCCGATGGCGATCCAGCGATAGGGGCCGACTTTCTCCCCCAGAATGGGGCCGGATAAAGCCGCCACCATCAGCGGGTAGCTGGCAAAAATGGCAAGGCTTTCGATCAGCCCCAGCAGGGTGAAGGCCAGCACCATCACGCAGACCTCAGCCGCCAGCAGCAGGCCCCGGAAGGACTGCAAAACGGGCTGTTTGGTCCGCGCCGCATTGGCGATGGACCCCGCCCGTTTGGCGCTGACGGTCAGCACGAACGCCGCGAAGAACCAGTAGCGTACCATCACCACCATGATGACGTTGTATTCGCCCGCCAAGTGGCGGGAGATACCGTCCTGCATCGCAAAGATGAACATCGTCAGCATCATCAGCCAGATGCCGCGCTTGGTGTCGGTCATGGCTTCGCTCCGACGCTCATATGCCGTTTGCGGCCAAAGCCGGGGATGCGGTCCACGTTGAACCCCGCCGCCTCCAAGCTGCGGCGCACGTGGCCTGCGGCGGTGTAGGTGGCAAATGTGCCGCCGGTTTTGGTTTGCCGGCCAACCTCGGCCAGCAGGTCCGCCCCCCACAGTTCGGGGTTCTTGGCGGGGGAAAACCCGTCCAGAAACCACGCATCTGCGGGGGCGTTCATCGCGGCCACCGTCTGCCGCGCGTCGCCCATGACGATCTCGGCCAGCAGCGTGTCCGTCTCCAAAACGAAGGAAGATTGCGACCACGCGCCCAGCAACGGCTCCGCCAACGCGGCCAAGGAGGGGAAGGCTTTCAAGGCGGTCGCCGCCTCGGTGCGGTCCATGGGGAAGGCCTCAAAGCTGGTGAAATGCAGCCGGCCTACGGTGCCGATGTCCAAAAAGCTTTGCCACGCGGTCAGCAGGTTCAGCCCCGTGCCGAAGCCAAGTTCGGCCACGTGAAACCCGTCCTCAAACCGCGCGGGCAGGCCGTTGCCCGCCAGAAACACATGCCGGGTTTCGGCCAACCCGTCGTCCACGCTGAAATAGGGGTCGTCAAACCGGGTCGACACCGGCACGCCGCCGTCCCGCCATTCTAGCTCTGCCCGCTGGTCGTTCATGCGCGTTTGCCCTAGGTTCAACGCGCCGACAATGATGAAGGAGACGCCCCTTGTCCACGCAAGAAATTACCGTCTTGGGCGGCGGCGTGTTCGGCCTGTCGGTGGCTTGGGCCTGCCTGCAACGCGGGGCGAAAGTGCGGGTGATCGAGCGCCGCGCCATTGGCGCGGGTGCGTCAGGCGGCATCGTCGGCGCGCTGGCCCCGCACACGCCGGAAAACTGGAACGACAAGAAGCAATTCCAATTCGACAGCCTGATCCTGTCGCGCAACTGGTGGCCCGAGATCGAGGCGGCCTCCGGCCTCCCCTCCGGCTACCTGCGCACGGGCCGCACCCAACCCGTGATGGACGACAAAGGGCTGGAGCTGGCCCATCGCAGGGCCGATGGCGCGCAGACCCTTTGGCAGGGCAAAGCCACATGGCAGGTGACGCAAACCACGGACACCACTTGGCAGCCGCACAGTCCGACGGGCTGGCTGATCCACGACACGCTCAGCGCGCATATCCATCCGCGTCTGGCGGTGCGCTCGCTCGCCAAGGCCATTGAGAACGAGGGTGGTGAGATCATCATCGGCGCGGCTCAACCGCGCGGCACCGTGGTCCATGCGACGGGCTACGAAGGTCTGGTGGACCTCTCCGCCAAGCTGGACCAGCCCTTCGGCAACGGGGTCAAGGGACAGGCGATCCTGCTGGACCATGACGCACAAGGCCAGCCGCAGCTTTTTGCCGACGCGCTGCACATCGTGCCCCATGCGGATGGCACCACCGCCATCGGATCGACCAGCGAGCGGGAATTCGACGCGCCGAACACCACCGACGCGCAGCTGGACGACGTGCATCAGCGGGCCCTCAAAGCTTTCCCGGTTTTGCAAAGCGCCAAGGTTCTCAGCCGCTGGGCCGGGGTCCGTCCCCGTGCCAAAAGCCGTGCGCCAATGCTGGGTCGCCACCCGCTTTACGACCGCGACTTCATCGCCAATGGCGGCTTCAAGATCGGCTTTGGCATGGCCCCCAAGGTGGGGCAGGTGATGGCCGACCTCATCCTCGATGGCCGCGACCAAATCCCGGACAGCTTCAAGCCGGAGACGTCACTGCGCTGAGGCGGTCATGCACAGCCGCCCATCCGGCCCGCGCACCCACATCCGCAACCCGTCATCCGACGGTGCCGCGCAGAACGTGGCGCTATCAAAATCAAACAGCGGCGCGGTGGCGCGGAACTCAAACCTTGCCAGCCCGCCCAGCTCCCGCTCCGCCATCAGCATCAGGTATTGTGCCAAAAGCGGCCCATGCACCACCAAGCCGGGATACCCTTCGACATCGCGGGCATAGTCGCGGTCGTAATGGATGCGGTGCCCGTTAAACGTCAGCGCCGAATATCGAAACAGCTGCGTCGTGGTGAAGGCCCGTGTCTCCGACACGGTCTCGTCGGTGGGGGCCGCCTGATATGCGGGGGCGGGCGCGTCAGGGTCCGCAGCCTCGCGGTAGATCAGGTCCTGCTCGTCGGTGATAACCACATAGCCCGCTTGGCTGATCTCGTGACGCAGGGTGACCACGCCCAAATCTCCGCTGCGCCCGGTCTTGCGCTCTGCCCGTAGACAGACCGACGCCTTGGTCGCCGGTTCGCCCACGCGCAGCGGAGCGGCAGACCGCAACCGCCCACCGGCCCACATGCGGCGCGGCAACCCCAGATCGGGGATCAGCCCGCCCAGTTTCGGATGCCCGTCGCCGCCCAGCGCGTCGGCGGGTTGCGGGTCCCAAAAGAACGCGTAATGGGCGAACGGATGCGGCTGTGCGTCCCTCAGCCCCAAAGTCACATTCAGCGCCTGAATGCGGGCGGGGTCGATACTGTCGGTTTGCGTCTGGGTGCGGGTTTGCGTCATGGTTGCCATCATCAAGCCGGAACTCTGACAGGTGCAAGCAAAATGGCTCCAAAGCTCGACAGCCTCGACCATCTGGTGCTGACCGTGGCCAGCATTCAGGCCACCACGCGGTTCTACGAGGGCGTGCTGGGCATGGAGGCGCAGACCTTTCGCCCCGCCGACGGCTCCACGCGGGTGGCGCTGGTGTTCGGGTCGCAAAAGATCAATCTGCACGAGGCCGGGGCCGAGTTTGAGCCCAAAGCCCTCCGCGCCGCGCCGGGATCGGCTGATCTGTGCTTTCTGACGGCCACGCCGCTGGCTGACTGGATTGCCCATCTGGCCGCAATGGACACACCGGTTGAACAAGGCCCGGTTGCCCGCACCGGCGCCACGGGGCCAATCACGTCAATCTACATCCGCGACCCCGACGGCAACCTGATCGAGCTGTCGAACGCCCATTAGCGGGTCAGCGCGACCTCGGCTTTGAGCGCGTCCATCAGCTTGCCCATGAAGTCAACATAGCTGTCAGCCGTCAGCTGGCCGTTTTCGTCAAACTGGTCTTGGCATTGGCCCACCAAAACTTCGGGGCCTTGGATCAGCCGCGTGCGAAACGGCAGCATGCACAGCCTCAGATCAAACTGCGCCCGTTCCCCGCCCGCGCGGCCCGCGGTGGCGGACATGATGGCGACGGGTTTGCCGCCCCAAGGGGCGCCTTCGGTGCGGCTGACCCAGTCCAACGCGTTCTTCAGCACGCCCGAGATGCCCTTGTTGTATTCAGGGGTCGAGATCACCACTGCATCGGCGGCCTTGATCTGGTCCGACAGGGTTTGCACGGCGGCGGGGATGCCCTGGGCCTCCTCAAGGTCGCCGTCATAAAGGGGCAGCCGCAGGTCGGCCTTGGTGAAGGAGGTGGCCCCGCCAATCCGTGCGGCCTCCGCGATCAGCTTGCCGTTGCAGGAGGCTTGCCGCAGCGAGCCGGAGATGCCCAAGAGGTCAAATGATGTCATGTCGGTGGTCCCTATCTGGTCGGTTGTTGGCAATGATAGGCCGCTGGCCAGCTTTGTCATTGCATTGTGGGCCAGAACGGCAAAAGAATATGCGGCAGGCAGAGGGGCGAGGCGCGATATGACACCACGGCATGGCGGGAAAATTTTGGCCGATCAGTTGGCCATCCAAGGGGTCAAACGTGTGTTCTCGGTCCCGGGCGAAAGCTTTTTGGCGGCCCTCGACGGGTTGTATGACAGCGGCATCCAGAATGTTGTGTGCCGTCAGGAAGGCGGCGCGGCCATGATGGCCGAAGCCCACGGCAAGCTGACCGGCGCGCCGGGGGTGGTGTTTGTGACCCGTGGGCCCGGCGCCACCAACGCGTCCTCGGGCATTCACGTGGCCATGCAGGACTCGACGCCCATGGTGGTGTTCGTGGGCCAGATCGACATCGCGCATCGCGACCGCGAGGCGTTTCAAGAGGTCGACTACAAGCGCCTCTTTTCCCCGCTGGCCAAATGGGTGGCGGAGGTCGACACGACCGAACGATTGCCCGAATACATTGCCCGCGCGTTTCAAATGGCGCAGTCGGGCCGCCCCGGGCCGGTGGTGCTGGCGCTGCCCGAAAACATGTTGTCGGCGGTGGCCACCGTGCCCGACCGCCCCAAAGTGCGCGTTGCCACGCAAACCGCCACCAACCGCGACGCCCATCTGATCGCCAAGGCGCTGTCCAAGGCGGAACGGCCCTTGGTTGTGGTCGGCGGCTCAGGCTGGTCGGCGCAGGCCCAACAGGATCTGCACCGCTTTGCCGCCGCCTGGGATGTGCCGGTCTCCGTGCCCTTCCGGCGGCAGGACTATATGGACAACCGGCATGACAATTATGCAGGCGACCTGAGCGTTGGCATGAACCCTGCGCTGGCCAAACGGCTGGAGGACGCGGATTGCCTGCTGGTGCTTGGTGCCCGGCTTGGCGACATCATGACCAACGGCTATACCCTGCTGGATCCGGCGGCGCATGGCACGCGGATTTTGCATGTCCATAACGACCCCGACGAGCCCGGCCATATCTACGCGCCGGATCTGGCGGTGGCCGCCGACAGCGCCAGCATGGTGGCGCAGCTGGCGTCGCTGACCGCGCCGCGCCAGCCCATCTGGACGGAGTGGCGCGCGCAAGCACGCGCTGCCTATTTGGCGTGGCAAACCCCCAAAGAAACCCCCGGCCCGGTCAAGATGGAGCAGATCGTAAAGGGCCTGTCGGCCACGCTTGACGACAACGCCATCCTGACCAACGGCGCTGGCAACTACGCCGCGTTTTTGCACCGCTATTTTCAGTACAAAGCCATGCACACACAGCTGGCCCCCACCTCCGGCTCCATGGGCTACGGCTTCCCGGCGTCAATTGCCGCGAAGCTGGCGCATCCCGACCGCGAGGTGATTTGTTTTGCCGGCGACGGCTGCTTTCAGATGACATGCAACGAGATGTCCACCGCGGTTCAGCATGGGGCCGCGGTGATCGTGCTGGTCGTCAATAACGGCAAATACGGCACGATCCGCATGCATCAGGAAAAAACCTACCCTGCCCGCGTTTCCGGAACACAGATCGCCAACCCCGATTTCGCTGCCCTCGCCCGCAGCTATGGCGGCTGGGGCGCGACGGTCACCCGCACCAAAGATTTCGAGGCCGCCTTTGCCGAGGCCAAAGCCGCAGGCACTTTGGCAGTGATCGAGCTGCAATTGGACGACGAGGTCCTGTCCACCGCGCTGAGCGTCAGCGAAACCCGCGCTCTTGGTCAGCGCAGTCCGTAGTCAACATTTCATTAAGGTTAACGCGCCCGCGCAAAGGGTGAAGCCAGGTCCTTGGGGAGCAGTCAACGCCGCTCCCCAAGCAATCAAAGCAAGCCGATTAGGGCTTATCGCTTCACCTTGGACGGCCATCGGGTCCTCACCCTGTACCGCATATAAGTGTTAGCGCGATTCTGGTTTCACTTTGGTTAAAATACCTCCGCCGGAGGCTCCCTCATTTTCAACCAAAAGCGCCAGTTGACAGCTGCGTGCAGGTATTTTTGCCAAGATGAAACGCGAAAGCTGTTCTTAGTCAGGGCGCGTTAACCTTAATATGAGGTTAGTATTCGACACCGATCTGCGCCTTGATGCCAGACCGGAACGGATGCTTGATAAGCTCCATTTCGGTGACCAGATCAGCGAGGTCGATCAATTCCTCCTTGGCGTTGCGCCCTGTCAGCACAACATGCGTCATCTCCGGTTTTTCATCCCGCAAAAACGCCACCACGTCATTTACATCAATATAGTCGTAGCGCAGCGCGATGTTGATTTCGTCGAGAAGCACCATTTTGTTGGCCGGGTCGCGGATGAGCTCCTTGGCTTTTTCCCACGCGGCGCTGGCCATCTCGATGTCGCGGGATTTGTCCTGCGTCTCCCATGTGAAGCCTTCGCCCATGGTGTGGAAGGCACATTTGTCTTGGAAGTGGCTCAGGATCAGGTCCCGCTCGCCTGTTGACATGCCGCCCTTGATGAACTGCACCACCGCGCATTGCATGTCATGGGCGATGCAGCGGAAAATCATCCCGAAGGCCGACGAGCTTTTGCCTTTGCCCTTGCCGGTATGCACGATCACCAGCCCCTTTTTGTCGGTTTTCGTGGCCATGATCTTGTCCCGCGCGGCCTTCTTTTTCGCCATTTTCATCGCGTGGCGGTCGAGGTCTTCTGGTTTGTCGGTCATCTCAGGGCTCCTTCAAAGGGTAACGGTTCGTTAAGGGTGGGCGGCTAGGCTGACGGCATGAAACGGTTTGCCATACTTGTCGTTTTTCTGGGGGCCTGCAACACCCCGTCGGTGGATCAATGGGGCGGGCAAAGCAGCGCGCAATCGGTTGGCGCATTTACCTTCACCGTCCATCACCGCAGCGACCGTGCGGAGGCGTATCGCACCAACCTGGCGTGGCGCATGAACCGCGCCACTGTGTTCGAGGCCGCCGCCCGCGCGATGGAGCAGGCCAGCGGCTGCAAGGCCGTGCGCGGCTCGCTGGCGGGGGATGTTGCGTTGATTAAGGCCGACCTCATTTGCTGAGCGTCTTGCACATTGTGATTTGCGTCGTCCGATCATAGCCCGTGTGCCGCCCTTCCGCCGTTTTCACAAAGCCCAGCCGCGCGAAGGCCGCGTGGTTTTCAACCAGTTCAATGCGGGTTTGCAGCTCCAGGCGGTTTTTGCCTTGCGACTTGGCGATGTCATATGCCGCGTCCACCAGCCTGCGGGTCAGACCTGTGCGGCGGTACGGTTCGGCGACCGCCAGCTTGCCAAGATACAGGCTGTCGGGCGTTTCGGTTACAAAGACGCAGGCCACCGGGTGCCCCGCATCCTCGATCATCAATATCATGTTCTCATCGGCAAAGCGGCTGACATCAGCCACGCGCATCCGCGTCAGCGAGGAGGGCGGATCAATGCGCCCCTCCATATAGGCAAAGCACCTTTGCAAGAGGTCCAACAGCGCGCCATGGTCATCGTCGGGACCTGCCTGCCTGACCTCACCCATCAGCAAGCTCACGTAGCAATGCCCGGGCCGAGTTTGACTTGGGGACCCACAACCCGCGCTCGATGGCTTCCTCCAGCCGCTGCGCCATTTCGCGCAGCGCAGGCGCGTTATGGTCTGCGATGAATTCCCGCGTGTCGTCATCCTCAAGAAACGCTTGATGGACCAGGTCAAAGTGATGCCCCCTGACAGCGCCAGTGGTGGCTGCGAAAGCGAACAGGTAGTCCAGCGTCGCGGCCATTTCAAACGCGCCCTTGTAGCCATGGCGTTTGACGCCATCGATCCATTTGGGGTTGACCACGCGGGACCGGACGACGCGGCCAATCTCGTCTTCCAATGTACGGATGACGGGGCGCTCCGGCCTTGAATGGTCGTTGTGGTAGATGGGCCGGTCGGTTCCCTGCAGGGAACTGATCGCTGCCGCCGCGCCGCCTTCGAATTGGTAGTAGTCGTCCGAATCCAGCAGGTCATGCTCGCGGTTGTCCTGGTTTTGCACCACGGCCTCGACTTGGCTCAGGCGGGCGGTCAGGGCGGGTTTGTCTTGGATGCCTTCGCCATCTTTGCCGTAGGCGTAGCTGCCCCATTCGATATAGGCGCGGCCAAGGTCGGCCTTGTCGGCCCAAAGCCGCTCGTCGATCATCGCTTGCAGCCCCGCGCCATACGCCCCCGGTTTGGAGCCGAAGACCCGCGACGGGCTTTCGCCCTGCTTGGCGCGGGCGGCGGCGGGGTTCAGGTCGGTGGGCTCATCCAGCGCCTGAATGGCGCGGGCGGCGGAATCCACCAGCGCGATCTGCTGCGGGAAAGCGTCACGGAAGAAGCCGGACACCCGCAGGGTGACATCGACGCGGGGGCGGCCCAGCACGCCTTGCGGCAGGATTTCAAATCCAGTCACGCGCCGGTTGGCGCTGTCCCATTTGGGCTTGCAGCCCATCAGCGCCAGACATTGCGCGATGTCGTCGCCGCCGGTGCGCATATTGGCGGTGCCCCAGGCGGTCAGCAACATGGTGCGGGGCCAGTCGCCGTGGTCTTGCAGGTGCTTCTCGATCAGCAGGTTTGCTGATTTCCAGCCCAGCGCCCAGGCCGTCGGCGTGGGGACGGCACGGCTGTCGACGGAGAAGAAGTTGCGGCCGGTGGGCAGCACATCAAGGCGGCCCCGTGTCGGGGCGCCGGAAGGTGCCGGGGCGACGAAGTGCCCCTTGAGGGCGCTGAGGAGGCCCGCCCCTTCTTTGGGTCCGCAGGCGTCCACCTTGGGAATGACGGTGGTGTTAATCTCTTCCAACACGGCTTGCGTCAGGGTTCCCCGCGGGGAACCGCCTAAGCCTATGATATTGCTGGCGAGGGCTTCTAAGCGCTCAACCGTGTCACCTGTGCTGCGCCATGGATCAGCCAACGCGTTAACCATCTCAGCAGGACGGGGGCCAGCCCAAGGCGCGGCCATGTCGCAATCCAAAGGGTCAAAGCCCAGCTCATAATCATCCGCAATCGCGCGGATGAGGGAGGCGTTGCCGCCCATGCCATCGCCACGCGGCACACGGGTCAGCGCGATGGTCAGGTCGCGAGCCAGATCGCCTTCGGGCGACGCGCCGAAGATGTGCAGCCCGTCGCGGATTTGGGCCTCTTTCAACTCGCACAGATAGGCGTCCAGCTTGGCCAGATCGCCGTCCTCGTCCTCGCCCTTCATGCCGACATCGGCGTCCAGGCCCGTGGCTTGGGTGAGGGTCAGGATTTCGCGGCGCAGATGGGTGATGCGGCGGGCATCGACGCCTGCGGCCTCGTAATATTCGTCAACCAAGGCCTCCAGATCGCGCAAGGGCCCGTAGGTCTCAGCCCGGGTCAGAGGCGGGGTAAGGTGGTCGATAATGACCGCCTGCGCACGGCGTTTGGCCTGCGTGCCCTCGCCGGGGTCGTTGACGATGAAGGGGTAGACATGCGGCATGGGGCCAAGCACGGCTTCGGGCAGGCATTCGTCTGACAATGCGGTGGCCTTGCCGGGCAACCATTCGAGGTTGCCGTGTTTGCCCATATGCACGATGGCGTGCGCGCCCCACTCGGCGCGGATCCAGAAATAGAAGGCGAGGTAATTATGCGGCGGGACGAGGTCGGGGGAGTGGTAGGTTTCCGTCGGATCAATGTTGTAGCCGCGGGCGGGCTGCAGGCCGACGATGGCGTTGCCGAAGCGGTGGATGGACAGTTTGAAGCCCGTTTCAACACCCTCCGGGGGGGATATTTTTGAACGCAGGAAGAACGGGTCCTGCTCTGGTTGGCCCCAGCGGTCTTCGATGCGTTGGCGGGTGGCGTAAGGCAGCTTGGCGTATTCGGATTTGTAGGTGGCCAGGGGTAGAGTTTCGCCGCCTTCGGTCTCGGCACGGTCGGTCAGCCAGTTGGTGGGGCCAGCCATGATTTGATCCATCAGGGCTTTGCTGTTTTCGGGTGGGGTAGTGTCGTAGCCCGCGTCTTTCAAAAGGGTTAACGCATTGATGGTCGAGGCGGGCGTGTCGAGGCCCACGCCATTGGCCAGCCGGCCATCCTTGTTGGGGTAGTTGGCGAGGATCAGCGCGACCCTGCGGTCAGCGGTCTTCGCGCGGCGCAGCTTGGCCCAGTTGGCGGCGAGCTTGGCCACAAATGTGATGCGGTCGCCGCGGGCGCGGTAGGTGGCGATGGGGCATTCGGTGGCCTCGTCGAAAAACGCCTCGCCCTTGAAGCTGACCGCGCGGGTCAGGATGCGGCCGTCGACCTCGGGCAGGGCCACGTTCATGGCGATGTCGCGGGCAGACAGCCCTGATTGGCCTTCTTCCCAAGCGGCCTCGGAACTTGCGGCGAAGACGACCTGGAAAACGGGCGATTGGTAGGCCGACGCATGGACCAGCGGGTTCATCGTCGCCGGGTCGCCGTCATGGGGGGAGCCTACGGCGAAGGAGGTGGCGTTCAGGATCACCTCTGGCGTGGTTTGCTCGAACAGGGTTTGCAGTGTGGCCTGGCTGACGGGGTCTTTGAGGGAGGCCACGAAGATCGGCAGCGGGTTCAGCCCTTCGCGGAGCAGCGATTTCACCATGCGGTTGATGGGTGCCAGCCCTGCGCCTTGGACCAGCGCGCGGTAGAAGATCAGCGGCACGGTGGGCGCGCCATCGGTCCATGCGGCTTGTGCGGTGGCCAGGTCAGACACACCTGCGCCGGGCCAGTAGACGCCCGCCCGCAAGAGCGGCGTGGCGGCTTGGGGCTTGTCGGAGCCATCCAAAATGGCCTGCGCGTAGCTTAGGAAATTGGCGGTATTGGCGGGGCCGCCTTCGACCATATAGGCCCAGAGCGCGTCGTAATCTTCTGCGCTGACCGTGGAGAGCGCGCGCAGCTCGTCGTCGGGTTTGTCATCGCCGGGGAGTGCCGCGAAGGGGACGCCCGCGTCGTGCAGATGGGCTGCATATTGTTCCAGCCCGTATTTCCAGTAGCCGGACCCGCCAAGGCACCGCGCGATGACCAGTTTGGATTTGGTCGCGCAGGCCTCGATATGCAGGTCGACCGACATCGGGTGCTGCAGGTGGGTGAGGTTGGCCAGCCGCAAGGTAGGGGCATCTGCCATCTCGCTGCGGGCTTCCGACAGCGCGGCAAGTTCGGTGTCGGCGGCGGAGATGAAGACCACATCGGCAGGCGTCTGGCCCAGATCGACCGGTTCAGTGCCGTCGTCGATGCTTCCGGGAGTTGCGGCGAGGAGGTGCATAGGGGGGGTGCCTTTGACGGGCCGGGGATGCCTCCGGCGGAGGTATTTTTACCAAGATGAAACTAGAGGTGCTTTTCCATAAAGAGGCTGGTTTGGTTGGGTTCATAATCGCCAAACAACGCACATTCGGTGTAGCCGTGGCGGGCATAGAGCCTGACGGCGGCTTTGAGCTTGTGGGCGGTTTCGAGCTTGAGCGTGGTGATGCTCTCGGCTTTTGCCGTGTCGTCGAGCGCCTGCATCAGCGCGTCGGCAATGCCCTGACCACGGCGGGCGGGGTCAACGAACATGGATTTGACTTCGCCGTAGCCTGACTTGATCGCCAGCGCGGCGGTGCCGGTGATGGTGTCGCCATCCTTGGCCACAAGGAAGCGGATGTTGGGCGCACACAGCTCTTCGATGTCGAGGAAGTAGTTTTCCTCCGGCTCGAACAGATCCTGCATCAGCGCGTGGCTTTGTTTCAGCAGCGCCTTTGCCTGCGGATGTTTGGGGTCGCCGCGCTCGACGATCATGCTTTGAGGGCGGCGTCTATGGCCGCGTGGTCAAGGCCCGCCTGGCCGATCACCACCAGCTTGGTTTGGCGTGGCTGGTCCTCGGCGAAAGGCCGGTCGAAATAGGTGTCGATGCGTGGGCCCACGGCTTGCAGGGTCAGGCGCATGGGTTTGCCTTCGACGGCGGCGAAGCCTTTGAGGCGCAGAATGTCATGGGCGCGGATGACCTCGGCGACCTGCTCGGCAAAGGCCTTGGGGTCGGCGATTTCCGGGCGGGTGACGACGAAGCTTTCAAACTCGTCATGGTCGTGTTCGTGGTGATGGTGATGATGGTCGTCACCCTCGTGATGGTCGTCGTCGTGGTCATGGTGGTGGTGATGCACCTCGTGGCGGGCGTCCAGATCGCCCTCCGAGCCGACCCCCTGGCCCAGCAGCACGTCGACCGGCAGCTTGCCCATCGAGGTTTTGACCACCTGCACCGAGGCGCGGCTGTCATTCTTCAACGTGGTGACCAAGGCGGCGCTTTCGTCTTCGCTGAGCAGGTCGGATTTGTTGACCACGATCATGTCGGCGCAGGCGACCTGGTCTTCGAACAGTTCTGACAGAGGCGTCTCGTGATCGAGGTTTTCGTCCAGCTTGCGCTGGGCGTCCACGGCGGCGACGTTATGGGCGAAGCGGCCTTCGGTGACCGCCTTGCCGTCGACCACGGTGACCACGCCGTCTACGGTGACTTGGGTCGAAATCTCGGGCCAGTTGAAGGCGCGCACCAAAGGTTGGGGCAGGGCCAAGCCGGACGTCTCGATCACGATGTGGTCGGGCTTCACGTCGCGGGCCAGCAGCTTTTCCATCGTGGGCACGAAGTCGTCGGCCACGGTGCAACAGATGCAGCCGTTGGACAGCTCCGTGATGTCATCCTCGGTGCAGGTCTCGTCGCCGCAGCCTTTGAGGATGTCGCCGTCGACGCCAAGGTCGCCGAACTCGTTGATGATGAGCGCAATGCGCTTGCCATTGGCGTTTTGCAGCATGTGGCGAATGAGGGTGGTTTTGCCGGCCCCCAGGAAGCCAGTCACAACGGTGGCGGGGATTTTTGCGGGCATTTAAGCCTCCTCTGAGCGGGTCCAGATCAGGGCGGCGAACAGCCCCAGCAGGACCCATGAGATCATGGCGACGCCCATCACGCGGGCGACAAAATCGGAGGCCAGCTCGGACGGAGCCACCCCAAAATAGGTGTCGAGATGCGGGGCCCCGATCAGGTGGGGCACCAGCAGGAAGATTGGCGCGGTGATCCAAACGCGCGACCGTCCGTCAAATGCGATCTGGGTCAACCCGATCAGGGTCAACACAACGCAAGAGAGATACCAGACCTGACGCGGAACGACCTCCGCCCCGATGGCGCCGGGCAGCTCGGGCGGCATGCCAACGGCGGGCGCGATCACAACGGCAATGGCGCCGCACAGCCCCCAGACGACGCCGCGACGAGCGGTGATCTCGTGGCCCGCGCGGGTGGCAAGCGCGAAGCCCGCGACCATGAAGAACGCGTAGGCGGTGAAGGTTACCGCGCTAAAGCCGATGGTGTAGATGTGGCGCAGCGGTTCGTCCCACACGCTGGGCGCGCCGCGGTCAGATTGGGTGGAGCCGTCGGTGGCGAAATGCACACGTTGGCCGGATTCGAACAGTTCCGCTTCCATAATCAGCGGGACCACGAGCCATAGCTGCAGCAAAGCGGCAAGCACGCCAGCGGCAACACCAGCGAACACCGCGCTGGTCAATATTTGGCGAAGCATCTGCTTAGTGGCAGGGGAACGACATGGCGTGGCGCATGTCGTGTGCGGTGTCATGCAGGATGCCAGCTTGGGCGAAGCCTGCGGCGAACAGCAGGGTCAGGCCCAACAGGACCGCGCCCGCTATGCCCATCAGGTCCGCGTTTGCGGCGGCTTTGGCCTGTGTCTGAGATTGGGTTGCAGCGATTGCTTGTGCGTTCTTTTTCATGTCGTCGTCTCCTATCACCGTCACCCCGACGGCTTGCGGGTTTCAAAACGCAGGGCTGGTCTCCTGGCTCGCGGGTCGAGGTGCGTTGCTGGCCTTCCCAAAGGTTCCCCCTCAGTGGCGTGTTCAACAAGCACTCTCCGCTTACAGTCGCGGGGGCGGCTTCGGCATTGCGTCCCTGATTGGGTCACGCGCACCGTATTCCCATTTTTCCCCGCTACGCTTTGCGCCCACGGGGAACCATGCGAGGAAGACCATGCGCCGCGATGGCGGCAGGGGTCAAGGCGGATTCCGACAATCGGGAGGGTTTAGGCGACCACGGCCTTGGCTTAGCCCTTGCGTTGCCCAATATATTCGAAAACCGGAAACGCGATGCGAGGACGTGCAGATTGATATTTGGGCGACCAAGGTTCCTTGGTGACCTTGCATTTGGTGGGCAGGCCGACCCCGTATTTGTGGGACTTGGTGAAGGTTTTTACCGGCCCCCTGTTGCCGGCATCAAGCTGCACCCGCCGCCCGAAACGGGCCAGACCTTGCAGGAAGCGTAAATCCTTCAGAATCGGCTTTTCGACGCCAATCTGGGCATATTTGTAGTTGTTATCCTTTGCGTCTTGGCCTGTTACGGCACCGCAGACCGCGACCTTGCCCTTGTACTGGATCAATTTGACATACACGAGGCCGTGCGAAGTCGGCCCCCCAGAATGCTGATTGGTCGCCAAATTTCCAGAGACCTGAATAATCTCAAACGACTGGTCGATCTTTGGGCCTTTCAACGTCTTGGCTTGAACGGGGAGGGGTGCGACGAACGCGAGGGCAGCGAGGCAGGACAAAAATTTGAGCAATGGCGGTTCCTCTATGAATGCGTTCAAGCCTAGCCGTCTCTACGCGACGCCTTCAAGGTTCAGCGACACCAAACGGCCGTTTTCCTTGTCCATATGGGGCAGGTAGGCCTGGCTGTAGTCGTCCATATGGGCGTGGTCGGTGGTCTGCCAGTCCCACTCGCGGACCGATGAGAATCCGACCTCCAGCAGGGTTTGGCTCAGCGTCGGCTTGTCGAAGATCACCTTGTGGTAGTCATACACGTCGCGTTGGCCGCCCATCATCAGGCCGCGGATGGTCTCCAACCCGTTGGGCAGTTTGCCCGCCACATATAGCTCGGCGCAGGCCTGGTAGTCGGGGACCGCCAGGCGCAGCACGCCGCCGGGGCGCAGGACGCGGCGCCATTCGCGCAGCACCTCGACATGTTCCTTGCGGCCGAAATGTTCCAGCAGGTGGCAGGCGTAGATGTGGCCGACCTGGCCGTCCTCGATAAAGCTGAGGTCGTCGACGGGGCCGATTTTGTCCACATGCGGGTAGTCCAACGCGTCTACGTGAAAATAGCCGGGCAGGTGCTTAACCCCGCATCCAAGGTGGAGTTTTTCGTACATACGCTACAGCCTTCCATATAGGACGTGGGTGTCCTCGGTTCCGTGATACGCAATGCGTGACGCGAGGAAAAGCCCAACATCCTGTGGATAACCAGCGCGTTTCCTCCATATCTGGGGGTTTGGCGTTGACTCGCAGGGGTGCAATCCAAACAATCACCGGCACCACCGCCCCGATTCCAAGGGAGAGCCGCCGCGTGCGCTTCTCAAAACTCAGACTGAACGGCTTCAAGAGCTTCGTGGACCCCACGGAGCTGATTATTGCTGACGGGCTGACGGGTGTTGTCGGGCCGAACGGGTGCGGCAAGTCCAACCTGTTGGAGGCCCTGCGCTGGGTGATGGGCGAGAACCGCGCCAAGTCGATGCGCGGCTCCGGCATGGAAGACGTGATCTTCGCAGGCGCGATGTCGCGCCCTGCGAGAAACTTCGCAGAAGTTTCGTTACAGATCGACAATGCAGAGCGGTTGGCGCCTGCGGGGTTCAACGACCTCGACACTCTTGAGATCATTCGCCGGATCACCCGCGACGCGGGCTCGGCCTACAAGACCAACGGCAAGGACGTGCGGGCGCGGGATGTGCAGATGCTGTTTGCCGATGCCTCCACCGGGGCGCATTCGCCCGCGCTGGTACGGCAGGGGCAGATTTCCGAGCTGATTAACGCGCGCCCTAAGGCGCGGCGGCGTATTCTGGAAGAAGCGGCGGGCATCTCGGGGCTGTATCAGCGCCGCCATGAGGCGGAGCTGAAGCTGAACGGGGCGGAAACCAACCTGGCCCGCGTCGAGGACGTGCTGGAACAACTTGCGGCGCAGCTGTCACAGCTGGCCCGCCAAGCGCGGCAGGCCGCGCGGTACCGCGAGATTGGCGACGAATTGCGCCGCTCCGAGGGGCTGCTGTTGTACCGCCGCTGGAAAGAGGCGGACGAGGCGCGGGCGGCCACGAGCGCCGAGTTGACCGAACGCACGCAGGTGGCGGCGCAGTCGGAACGCCAAGCACGCGAAGCGGCGAAATTGCGCGAGACGCAGGAAGGCGCGTTGCCGCCCTTGCGCGAAGAAGAAGCCGTTGCGGCGGCGATCTTGCAGCGCCTGGTGGTTCAACGCGACACCCTGACCGATCAGGAAGAACAGGCCAAGCGCACGATTGAAACCCTGACGGGCCGCATCGCGCAGCTGGGCAATGACATCGAACGCGAGGCGTCCCTGAACAAGGACGCGGGCGAGACGATCGAGCGGCTGGAATGGGAAGAAAAAGAGCTGTCCAAGGCCTCCGCCGGACATACAGAGCGGCTGGATCAGGCGGGCACCGACGCGCGGGAAGCCGCGAATGTGCTGTCGGACCGCGAAACCGCCCTGTCGGAGCAGACCGAGGATGTGGCGCGGTTGGCGGCACGCCACCAGTCGGCCCATCGCCTGATGGAAGACGCGAGTAAAACGCTTGAGCGGTATGAGGGGGAGGCCACAAAGGCCCGCTCCGCCGTGGGCGAGGCGGCTGAGACCGTAACCAAGGCGGCGGCGGATCTGGCGGCGGCGCAGGTGGCGTCCGGCGAGGCGGCGAAGCTGGCTGAGGAAGCGGATGCCGCGCTGGCCAAGATCGACGCGGAACGCGGCGAGGCGCAGACGCGCGAGGAAGCCGCGCGGGCCAAACGGTCGGAGGCCGAGGGCGAGGCGAACGCGTTGCGTGCGGAAGCCACGGCACTGGCCAAGCTGGTCGAACGCGACACCGCGGACGGCCAGCAATTGCTGGACGCGGTGCAGGTGAAATCCGGGTTCGAGAAAGCGCTTGGCGCGGCCCTGTCCGACGATCTGCGCGCCCCGCAGATTGAGCCGGACGAGCCCACCGGCTGGGCCTTGATGCCCGATTACGACGACGCGCAGCGCCTGCCATCGGGCGTCAAGGCGCTGACGGAATATGTGACGATCCCTGACGTGTTGGCGCGGCGCATGAGCCAGGTGGGTTTGGTCGATGCTGAGGCCGGGCCACGGCTGCAGAAGGACCTGTATCCCGGGCAGCGGCTGGTCTCGGTCGAGGGGGATTTGTGGCGCTGGGACGGGTTCCGTACCGACGCGGAAGACGCGCCAAGCTCTGCCGCGTTGCGGTTGCAGCAGCTGAACCGTTTGGAAGAATTGAAGCAGGGTGTGGAGCGGGTCTCTGCCGCTGCTGACGGCGCGCGGGCGGCGCATGAGCACTTGATTAAGCAGCTTGAAGATCTGACCGCGCAGGACCGCGCGGCGCGGGAAGCGCGGCGGGATGCGGACCGGCGGATGGCTGACGCCGCGCGCGCGCTGAGCCGCGCTGAGGGCGAGCAGTCGATGGCGCAGGGCAAGCAGGAAACGCTTGGGCTGGCCGTGACGCGGTATGAGGAAGAAGCGATGGCGGCCCGCCAGCGCTTGCAGGAGGCCGAGAAGGGCGTCGCCGATCTGGGCGATCTGGACGCGGCGCGGGCGCAGATTGAAGACGTGAAAATGACCGTTGAGGCCGCGCGGATGACCATGCTGGCCAAGCGGTCCACGCATGATGAATTGCGCCGCGAGGGCGAGGCGCGGTTGAAGCGGTCTCAGGAAATTATCACCGAGGTCAGCGGCTGGAAGCACCGCCTTGCGACCGCCGAAAAGCGGATTGCAGAGCTGGAAGAGCGCAAGGTGACGAGCGAGTCGGAGCTTAAGGAAGCGTCCTCGACCCCTGACGAGATTGCAGCCATGCGCGACGAATTGGGCAACGCGATTGACGAGGCCGAGGCGCGGCGTCGTGCGGCCGCCGACAAGCTGGCGGAGGCAGAAACCATCCTGCGCGAAGCCGTGCAGACCGAACGCGACGCGGAGCGCAACGCGTCGGAAGCGCGTGAAGCCCGCGCACGCTCCGAGGCGCGGGCCGACGCCGCCAAAGAGACGGTGACCTATGCTGTTGAGCGCATCCGCGAGGAGATGGAGACGACGCCGGATGCGTTGTTGGAGTCTCTTGATGCCGACCCCGAGAAGATGCCTGCCTCAGAGCAGATTGAGAACGATGTGAACCGGCTGAAACGCCAGCGCGACGCGTTGGGGGCGGTGAACCTGCGGGCCGAAGAGGACGCGCGCGAGGTGCAGGAAGAGCATGACGCGCTGGAGACAGAGAAGACCGATTTGCACGATGCGATTGGCAAGCTGCGCACCGGCATTGCGTCGCTGAACAAGGAAGGCCGCGAACGGCTGCTGACGGCGTTTGAGGAAGTGAATGGCAGCTTCGCCACCCTGTTCAAACATCTGTTCGGCGGCGGCGAGGCGAAGCTGGTCATGGTGGAAAGCGACGATCCGCTGGAAGCGGGGCTGGAGATCATGTGCCAGCCGCCGGGTAAGAAATTGAGCACCCTGTCGCTGTTGTCAGGCGGCGAGCAGACGCTGACTGCGCTGGCGCTGATCTTTGCGGTGTTTTTGGCCAACCCCGCGCCGATCTGTGTGCTGGACGAGGTCGACGCGCCGTTGGACGACGCCAACGTCACGCGCTTCTGCGACCTGCTGGACGAGATGACCCGCCGCACCAATACGCGGTTCCTGATTATCACCCACCACGCGGTGACCATGGCGCGCATGGACCGCTTGTTTGGTGTGACAATGGCGGAACTGGGCGTCTCGCAATTGGTGTCGGTCGACCTGAAGAAGGCCGAGCAGCTTGTCGCCTAGACTTTGAAGTCTTCCAATTTTTTGCCTGATTCCAAAGCGGCTCTGAGCCATTTTGGACGGGGCCCGCGACCGGACCAGACATTCTTGGCATCTGCTGTATCGCGGTACGCCACTTTTGGTTTTCTTACGACTGGCTTTGTGGATTTGGCCTTTGCGCCATTGCCGCCGGTCAGATCAGACAATGAGAACCCAAGCTCTTTCGCTTTGGCTTTTAATGCCGCCAGCGCTTTGGCTTTTTTCTTTTTGTCATGATTGGCGATTGCCTTTTCAACGCGTGTTTTCAGCGCCTTGAGTTCTGTCAGAGACAGCGGTTTTAGATCGATTTTTGCCATTTTATTACAAAGCTCCCCAGCTTGAATTATTTTTCTTTATACCGAAGAATTAAGAATACCAAGGAGTAATTGGGATGGCGAAGACGCGCGGCTGCGCCGACGCCCCTCCCGCCATCCCAATTGGCATTGAATTAGAGCTTATTTAGCAATGCCCGCGTTGGCCAAGCATCCGCCGGCAACCCCAAACGTTGCTGTTCGGCCTGCACCGCCGCCCGCGTGCCGGACCCCAAAATGCCGTCTATCTTTCCGACATTATGACCGCGACTTGCCAATTTCTTTTGCAATTGTTTCATCTGCCCGTCGCTCAAACCCGGCTCGGGGTTGCCCGCGTCAAAGACCGGCGCGCCTGACAGGCGGGTGGCGAAATACGCGGCGGTGGTGACGTAGACAAAACTTTGGTTCCAGTCGAAATAGACCCGAAAATTTGGGTAGGCGACGAAGGCGGGCCCTTTGCGCCCTTGCGGCAACAGCACCGACGCGTTGCCGCCCGCCTGAAATTTGCCGCTGCGGGGTTTGACCCCCATTTGGGCCCATTGGCCAACCGGCAGCGTGGTGGTCAGCCCGGTCTTGGACCAGTCCATGTCAGCCGGCACCGTGACCTCCTGCAGCCAGGGCTGGCCCGGCTGCCACCCGAAGGACCGCAGCATCTTGGCGCCTGACAAAAGCGCGTCCGGCGGGGAGGTTTTGAGGTCCACGCGCCCGTTGCCGTCCGCGTCCACGCCGTGGCGGATGATGTCCTCGGGCAGCATTTGCACCATCCCGATCTCGCCCGCCCATGCGCCGGTTGTGGTCGCCGGGTTGAACCCGCCGCGTTCATGCAATTCGAGCGCCGCAAAGACCTGCGGGCGGAACAGCTGTGGGCGGCGGCAGTCATGGCTGAGCGTGACCAGCGCGTTGAGCGTGTTGAAATTGCCCTGGAAGGAGCCGTAATCGGTCTCCAACGCCCAGAACGCCAACAGCACGCCGGGGGGGATGCCGTATTGGGACTGCGCCTGCCGGAAAACGCTTGCGTATTTCTGCGCATTGGCGCGCCCTTTGTTCAGCCGTCCCGCGCTGATGACGGCGCGGGCGAACTCGGTGAAGCCCTTCTTGAAGACGCCCTGGCTGCGGTCGGCTTTCAGGACTTTGGGGTCTTGGCGCACGTTTTGGAAAAACGCGTTCACGGTGCCCTGAGCGTGGCCCTTGGCCACGGCCTCTGCCTTGAGCTGCGACACGAAGCCGTTGAAGCTGCCGCCGCAGGCCTGCGCCACCGCGGCCACCGGCATCGCGGCCAGCACACATCCCAAAATCAATCCGCGCATCGCGACCTCCCTAGAAAACCAATGCCGCCAGCGCGGCCAGTGCAAGACATAGCGCCCATGCGCGCCAAAGCACCGACACCGCGGCGTCTATGTCATGTGCGGTAACATGGTGCCGCCCCTCTTTGTGAACAAAGGGGAATTCCCGCATTTCGCCGTCATAGCTGCGTGGCCCGGACAGGGCGACGCCCAAGACACCGGCCATGGCGGCCTCGGGCCAGCCGGCATTGGGGGACCGGTGCAGCGACGCGTCGCGCCGGATCACGCGCCAGACGTCCCAGCGCAGATGCGCCGCGACGATCAGTAAGGCGGTCAGCCGCGCCGGGATCCAGTTCACCAGATCGTCCAGCTTGGCCGAGGCCCAGCCGAATTCCGCGTAACGCGCATTGCGGTAGCCGACCATGCTGTCGGCGGTGTTGATGACCTTGTAGGCCACAATGCCCGGCAGGCCGGCGACCAGAAACCAGAAGACCGGGGCGATGACCCCGTCGCTGAGATTTTCGGCGGCGCTTTCGATGGCTGAGCGGGCGATGGCGGCCTCGTCCATGGTGCTGGTGTCGCGGCCCACGATCTTGGCAACGGCGGCGCGGCCGTCATGGGTGCTGATCCGCAGGGCGTCTGCCACGTCCCGCACATGGTCGGCCAAGCTGCGCTGCGCCAGCAAAATCGCCGCAAGCAGCATCGACCAGACCGACCCGAGCGGCAGGGCCGCGATGATGGCGGCCAGCAGGGTCGCGGCAAGCACAAGCCCCGCGATCATCGCCACGCCCTTGAGGCGTTTGGCGCCAGTGTTCATGGCAGCTTCCAGATCGGCGATGACATTGCCGACAAGCACCGCCGGATGGGTGACGCGATCCCAAAGCCATTTCGGCTCCCCCAAAGCGGCGTCGAGGATCATGGCCAGCATCAAAATCACGGCAGGGCGGCTTCCAATTGGTCCCACTGATCTGGTGCGGGCAGGCCAAGGCGCAGCCAGCTGGTCGAATAGGGGAAGATGCGCGACCAGACATGGCCTTTGGCCAGGCGGTCCTGCCATGCGGCGGCGTCGCCAACGTCGTAGAGCCGGAACAAGCTGGTGCCGCCAACCACGCTGGCCCCCGCCTTGCTGAGCAGCGCGTCCAGACGCGCGGCATCGTGGGCCAGTCGCGTGCGGGTGGCGTCCGCCCAGTCGGTGTCTTCCAAGGCGCGGGCCGCGATCTGCAACGCCGGGCCGGACACGGCCCATGGGCCCAGCATGTCGTCCATGGTGGCGCGGGGGATCACCTCGGAGGTGCCGTCCCCCAGCTCCACCACATCAACCGGCGCCAGCGTGTCGGGGGCGGCAATCGCGAAGCCAAGGCGCAGGCCCGCAAGGCCCCAGAACTTGCCAAAGCTCTTGAGCACCACGACGCCTTGCTCGGGCGCGCGGGCGATGTGGCTGGCCTCCGGGGTCACGTCGCAAAAGCTCTCGTCAATGATGGTCAGCGATTGCGGGCCGAAAATGGTAGCGTCCCAAAGCTGGCCGGTGGGGTTGTTGGGATGGACGTAGATATGGGTCGGCGCGTCGGGGTCCCCGGTGCCGTCCAGCTTCAGGGCGGCGGCGAAGGCGGCGGCGTGCTCGTTATAGGTGGGGCCGGGGATGTAGGCCCCGGAAAAGTCGGTCAGCTCGGGCATGCGCGCAATCAGGGCAGACGCCCCCGGCGCGGCAACAACCGAGGCCGCGTCCGGCACGGCCCAAAAGCTGCGCGCGGCGGCGATCAGCCGGTCATGGGCGGCGCGGTCGGGCAGGGCGGTCCAGGCATCCGGCGCGACGTCTCCGATGGGGTAGGGCACGGGGTTGATGCCGGTGGACAGGTCCACCCAATCGGCGCGCGTGCCCCCGTAGATGGCGATGGCCGTGTCCAGCCCGCCGCCGTGGTCGCGGGTCTCACTCATCAGAAGGCAGATCGGTGGGCAAAGGCGGGTGGCGGGTCACAAAGTGCCCCTTTATGGCCTGTGGCCATTGGCGGTAGGGCACCTGCCCCGTCTCGCTTTGCGCATGCAGCGCGGCGTAGCCCACGATGCCTTCGGCGGCGTCGGCACTGGCCTCGAACTCGCCCAGCGTGTAATTCAACTTGCCTGCGCCCTGGATGGCGATGTTGCACCCACGTGCGCAGCCCATAAGGCAGGAATGGCGGCGGGTCTCGACGCCCTCCACGCCCTTGGCCGCCGTCTCGATCAGCGCCGCGAAGACTTCGCCGTCGGTGACCTCGGCCCCGCGGGCGTCCCAGTCATCGCGTTTGCAGGTGTCGCAGATGGTTATCAGGCTGGTCATGGGGTCCTCGTCTTGGGTTGGCTCTGGCGTCCATCAATCGGATTCGGGCCAAAGAAGCAAGATCACGCCGACGCAGCCGCGCCGCGTCCGCAAGTTTACCCTTTGTTAACACTCGAGGATCACAACAAACTCAGTACATTACCCGAGGGGAGAGTACCGGCCCAACCCAGAAAGGTCGGACGTCCAAATGAGAGTCCTAATTGTCGAGAATGATCCTTCGCTTGGTCAGATTTGGTGTAGCCACATCAAACGTTTGGGCGCATCCGTAGACGTTGTGTCCTCGCAAGAGGACGCGATCAATCTGCTGCTGGACAGCAGCTTTCACATACTGGTTCTTGATCTTGATCTGCGCGACGGCAGCGCCATGGCTGTGGCCGATTACGCAAGCTATCGCCACCCCAGCTGCAAGGTGATTTTTGTCACCTCGTCCAGCTTCTTCTCTGACGGGTCGATCTTCAGCTACATGTCCAACGCCTGCGCCCTGATCCCGGCGGCGGCCCCGCCCGAAGACATGGCCGCCTTGGTCGAACACCACGCGCGGTAGACTAAGGGGATGAGGGGCTGGTGTGAGCCCAGATGACCCTCATCAACGCTATCGCCCCTGCCCGGTTAACAGGCCGCAGGCCCCGGGCATCGCCAGACCGCCCGACAGGGCTGGCGATTTGGTGGGCTGGGCGCTACGCATGTCAGGAAGATGACCTTGCTACCATAAAGCGCTGTTGAATGGCTGTTGGATCGCCACCCCGCGGTCTGGCAAAGCCCTTCAAATCAAACGGCAGGTTTCGACAAAGGTCTGCTTAGAGCCCATAGTTCCAAATGCTGCGATTTGCACGAATGGCGGCTTTCATGCGTACGCACCTTAATGGTCTTTCTCATTGTCCCAGTGTAGCCGCTTGGTCAGCCAGAGGATTAAGTGATCGTCCACAAGATACTCTGTACCTGGTTTGACCAGCGAACCGTGGTATGTAACGCCACGACCATCTGGAGCAAACCCGAGACTTGTATAGAGCCTCTGGGCCGCTCCGTAGTCAGCATACAACCCAACTCCGATGCCAACCATGGACCGCCCATCCGCTGCAGCGGACCCTTCAAGTTGGCGAATGATTTTCGTTGCAACACCCGTGCGTCGAAATTGTTTAGAAGTAGCTAAGTCGTGGATTTCAGGAATACCATTCTCAGCGAATGAACTGTATCCTGACTTCCAAACTAGGCTGCCATATCCAACCGCTCGACCGTCGATCAATGCGACCACGGTAACTTGTTCATTCGCTTTAGTTTTGCGCAACCGATCCGCCCAGATATCGGCATCATGCTTCCAACCGTTGCCACCGTCGCTTTCGACAATGGCTTTGATATTTGAGAAGTTGAGAGGTTCGATATCCATATTTCTATGGTAGCATCACATGAACGGGTTTCCGCAAGCTGACATTCGATAAACGGACTGCAACCGCAGCTCTATCCCGCATAACCGCCACTTCCATTCTACTCACCAGCCCGGTTAACAGGCCGTAGGCCCCGGGCATCGCCAGACCGCCCACAGGGCTGGCGATAGGGTTGATCTTGGCGCGTCGAACATTCGGAAGATGACATTGCTGCCATAAAGCGCTGTCGAATGGCCGTTGGGTCGCCAACCCGCGGTCTGGCAAAGCCCTTCAAATCAAACGGCAGAATTCGACAAAGCTCTGCTTAGAGCCCAAAGTTACCAAATTGTTGTGTCGCAGCTCACGTCTGCTTTGTGGGATTCTCACTAGTTTTCCTCGCACAGGAGGACATCAAGAAGAATGATTGCATGGTTGTGGCAAATATCTTTCGCAGCATAAAGAAGAGTGACGGTCCCGTTTGACCCCCTCTCTTTCAGCTCATTAATACAAGCCATCTGCGTGGCACCTTGCAATTCAGCGACATACCGGAACTTGAACTCTTCCCATCGCTCCGGGTCATGCCCGAACCAAATACGGAGGTCAGGGCTTGGGGTCACCTTTTTCATCCAATCGTCGAGCTTCGCGGCATCTTTGGAGACGCCGCGAGGCCATATCCGATCAACAAGCACGCGGTAGCCGTCGTCCTCTGATGGCGGCTCGTAGATGCGTTTTATCTGAATCATTGGCGTGTCGTTCCACTATGGTGACCGAGTTCGCTATAGGTCTTCACCGCTTGGCAATAGGTGTCGTTCGGAAAGCCAGGGATTGACCTTAAGGGCTTCTCTAAGAGCGGTGGCCCCTACTTCCGTTCTACCCATGTTAATGAGCGTTGTCGCCCGTCCCGCCAAAGCACCAAAGTGGAGTGGCTCCAAATTTAAAGCCTCGGTAATATCGTCGAGTGCCCTGCCGTAGTCCTGGCGTAAGAACCTCACAAATGCCCGTTGATTCCATCCTTCCGCATAGGTTGGACAATATACGATCAGATCTGAGAGCACGTCTTCCGCCCTCTCATAGTCTCCATACCGGATACGTTCACGTCCATTGTCGAGCATCAATTGTGACTGCTCATCTGGCGCTACGATCCATAAGTCCCAGATTTGGTTTTGGATCGGCAATCCGGCCATCTCAGTTGGGGAGGTCCTTAGAGCGTTAAACAACTGCGTGTGATCTTCAGAGACAACGCCCGAGTTGGGGCAGGCTGCGGCTGCAAGGGCGGGCGCTAACAACAGTGCGAGGAACATTGCTCCTTCTTTGCGCAAAAATGTGCTCCTTTCTTTGCCTACGAGATGGTCTCGATCGTGCCCTTCATGTGAGGATGGAAGACACAGAAGTAGGACGTCTCAATGCCCTCGGTCACAACCACCTCGCCGCTTTCGCCCCGACCGAGCTCTCCAGTGTCCCAACCAAATTCATCCGCTGTTGCGGTATGAGGTGCCAAATCACGATTGGTCCACCGAATGGTATCACCAACGCGCACCCCGATATGCGCAGGTTCAAACGCGAATGATTTGATGTCGATTTCATGCACCCTGCGTTCAGCAGAAGAAGCGCTTGGATGCAGAACGGCCGCAAAAGCGGCCGCTCCAATCATCACGTCGCGACGTGAAACTGACTTGCCCATTACTGGAGCGCCTTGACCATCATTTCGGCATGAGTCTCATGTGCTTTGAAAATCTCCAAGCCTTCCTCGAACAGCGCTTTGACTTCTGCGTTGTCGATGTTCGGGATCATCGTGTTTTCTACAAGATCATTAACGGCCTGGTGATATGCCAGCTCATTCTCAGCATAGGCTTTGTCAAATTCCGCGCCGCGCAACTGGACGAAACCATTGATGATTTCCTCAGCGTTGGTATTCAGCGTTTGGCTGACAGCGTTGTCCTGCGCCGATGCCCCAAGTTTCTCCAGCAGCGCCAGCGCAGCTGCATTTACCGCCGTGTGATCCCGGATCATCGTGTTGGCGAATTCATGGATTTCCGGGTTTGTCGAGAGCGCGAGCGCCAGGTGCGCATAACGGATGTCGATGTTGTCGGCTGTGTATGCAATGTGAGCGTATTCCAAATCGCTCATGTCGGCGACGTCTTGCGCCATTGCTTGCGATCCCAACATGGCAACTGCGGCAACAAGCGATGCAATCAATTTTTTCATTTGAGTTTTCTCCCTGGGTTTTCAATATATCAGGGTACTTCTGTTTCCGCGGGCGCAGGTATGGCCAAACGTTCAGAATTTTGTGCAGATCGTTCAAACCCCTATACACACCCGTCAGGTCGCGTAGGTAGAATTTATGCTTGATCTTCTTAGCCAAATTCTGACGAACCTCTCCATGCAGGGAACGTTGTACTTCCGCACGTCGTTCACAAAGCCATGGGGCGTTGCCGTGCCGAAGTACGAAAACGTTGCTCGATTCCACTTCGCGCATCGCGGTGGCTGCAGGGTACGAGTGGAGGGTGCGGGCGATATCATTGACCTTGCTCAGGGCGATCTTGTGATCATTCCACATGGTTCACCCCACGCGCTCTACTGCGGACATGAGTCCGAGAAGTCGATCCTGTCGCTTGACGCAGTGCTGGAAAAATCTGGGTACGATGACTCAGGCGTTCTCGTCTACGGGGGTGAGGACATGCAGAGCGAAACGCAGCTGGTCTGTGGGCATTTCTCTTTCGATCCGAGCTCGCGTCATGTCCTACTGGACCGCTTGCCTCCGTACATTCACCTCAAAAATTATGGCGAAAGCGCCGGACGCTGGATGGAAGCCACGCTCCGCATGATCGGGGAGGAAGCCGGTGGAGCCAAGATGGGTGGCGACTTTATTGCATTGAAGATGTCAGAAGTGATTTTCGCGCAAGCCATCCGCAGCTTCATTAACGGTGATGAGGCAACAGAATGGGGATTGGGCGCATTTTCTGACAAGAACCTTAGCCGTGCGCTTGATGCTTTTCACAAAGCACCGACAGAGGGCTGGACAGTAGAAACCCTCGCCCAAGCCGCAGGTATGTCCCGGACAAGCTTTGCCGTTCAGTTCCAAAAGACGATGAACATGACACCCTTGGAATACGTTACGCGTTGGCGGATGGAACTTGCGAAGCGCGTTCTGCAGGAGCCGGGCGCGTCGCTTACCGAAGCGGCTCAAAATGCCGGATATTCTTCAGACTCGTCTTTCACACGCGTTTTCAAGAAAGAGACTGGAATGACGCCTGCTGAATTTCGCAAGTCAAAAAATCTCGCACGCAGATAGGATTGAACGATCTGCGAATTTTCCCAAATGTTTGGACATGGATGCATCAAAAACCAGAGCCTAATTTGACCGCATCAATGCTGCTTCGCAGTTCTAACCTTGAGGAAAGATACCATGCGCTTTGTAACCAAAACCATCCACGCCTATCTTGATTGACCCGTCGCCATTGGCCTGGTCGCTATGCCATTTCTGTTCGGCCTCGGCGCTGACAACGTACTGGCGTTTTGGCTGTTGATGGGCTGGTTGGCGTTGTCTTTGTCGTAGCGCCTTTTGTGCTCGGCTTCAGCCGTGCATGATGGTGTTGCCTACTACTTCTCCACTGAAGACAACATGAATTCAACAAAGACGGCTCTGGCACCATTTCCAAAGCCGAAGACCAGTGGACAAACATCCGCAGCATTCCTGTCGAAGACCTGTAAGTCGCGAAGCGAAAAATTACTGGGAAGGGCGGCGCATCTTGTCGCCCCTTTGCTTTTACAAAGCAGCCGCTCGAGCGGCTGCCGCGAAAGCTCACTTCGTCCGCAGAGCGGCCTTTTTATGAGCTGGGCAGGGCGCATTGTGCGTCCGCTATAAGGCCAGATAACCCTCATCAACGCGATCGCCCTTTCCTGGTCAACGGGCCGCAGGCCCTGCGCATCGCCAGACCGCCCATAGGGCTGGCAAAGCCCCTCAAATCAAACGGCAGGATTCGGCAAAGGTCTGCTCAGAGCCCGTAGGGGGAAAAGGCCGTTCGAACGGCCTTCTGCGCACGAATTGCAATTCGTGCTCAAAAACGTCTTCGAAGACGTTTGCCCAAATCCGCTTCGAAGCGGATTTTTCCAGATCCGAACGACCGCTTCGTCCCGCCCAGTCGACATTGGCCCAGACCTCTACCCCCGCCCATGCGGTGCGTCCCAGTCCAGCACGGGGTTGGTGGGAATGATCCGATGCGGGTTAATCGTCTCGTGGCTGTAATGGTAATGCCGCACGATGTGGTCAAAATTGACCGTCTCTTTCACGCCGTCCCATTGGTACAGCTCGCGCGTGTAGCCCCACAGGTTGGAGTAATCCACGATCCGCTTGCGGTTGCACTTGAAATGCAGGTGGTACACCGGGTCAAACCGCACCAGCGTGGTGAACAGCCGCCAGTCGGCCTCGGTGATCTGGTCGCCCATCAGGTAGCGGTTTGCGCCCAGCCGGTCCTCCAGCCAGTCCAGCGTGTCAAACAGCGGCCCGACGGCGGCGTCATAGGCCTTTTGCGTGGTGGCGAAGCCCGACTTGTAAACCCCGTTGTTCAGCGTGTCGTAAATCCGGTCATTCACCGGCGCGATGGCGTCGCGCAGCGCGTCGGGCCAGAAGTCCAGATCATTCCCGGTCAGCCCGTCAAACGCCGAGTTGAACATGCGGATAATCTCCGAACTTTCGTTCGAAACGATCGTCTCGCGCGCCTTGTCCCACAGGATCGGCACCGTGACGCGGCCGGACACCAACGGGTCCGCCTTGATGTAAATGTCGCGCGCAAAGGGCAGCCCGTATAGCTGGTCGCCGGTCGCCCCAAACGCATCTGTCTCGAAGGTCCACCCGTCGCCCAGCATGTCGGGATGCACGGCGGAGACGTCAATCAGCCCTTCCAGCCCCTTCAGCTTGCGAAAGATCAGCGCCCGGTGCGCCCATGGGCAGGCGTAGGATACATACAGATGGTACCGCCCGGCCTCCGCCGCGAACCCGGCCTCACCCGATGGCCCCGCCGACCCGTCTGCGGTGATCCAGTTGCGAAACCCCGCGGTCGAGCGTTTGAACGCCCCGCCCGAGGATTTGGTGTCGTACCACTGGTCTTTCCACTCGCCATCTACCAACAAGCCCATCGCGCGTCTCCTTCACTTCAACGCCTCAACCCCTAACAAGCCGCGGCGCCGCAAGTCACTTCCCCGCCGCCGCACAGAAACTGCGCGTGCCGCAAACGGACTTCGCGCCGCCGCTTCCCCCATTGCGACGCGGCCCCCGCCCCCATATACCTGCGACTCAGACGAGGGGGGGTAGCCCCCAGAGAGGTTGGCGGCCTTCGGATCGACCCAAATAGGGGGTCCACCGGTTGCATCGTCCCATCAGGCCGCCTGCGGCACCTCTCCATATTGAACGATAAGAAAGGTGCGCCCACATGACCCGCTTGCTTTTGACCACGACCGCCGTTTTTGCCACTCCCGCCATGGCCCATGTCGGCCATATCGGGGAGGCCGCAGGCCATGGCCACTGGATCGCGGGCATCGCCATCGGGGCCGCTGTGGGCATCGGGCTTTGGGGCGCGCTGAAAGGCAAGAAAGACCCAAAGGCCGCGCCTCAGGAAGAGGCAGAGGCCGAGGAAGAAGACGGCGAAAAGGAACCGGCATGAGCAAAACAGGTGTCATGATCTGCGGCCACGGCTCGCGGTCTCAGGCCGCCGTGGACCAATTCTCGGTCCTCGCCGAAAAGCTGCCCGCCTATTTTCCCGACGATTGGCTGGTCGAATATGGCTACCTGGAATTTGCCAACCCGGTGATCCGCGACGGCCTCGACAAGCTGCGCGAGGCCGGCTGCGACAAGATCCTCGCCGTGCCCGGCATGCTCTTTGCCGCGATGCATTCGAAAAACGACATCCCCACGGTGCTCAACACCTACGCCGCCAAACATGGGGTCGAGATCTCCTATGGCCGCGAGCTTGGCGTCGACCCCAAAATGATCGCCGCCGCCGGTGCCCGCATCCAGGACGCCGTGGATCAGGCCAACGCCAAAACCCATGTCGCCATCGAGGACACCTGCCTTGTGGTCATCGGGCGCGGCGCGTCGGACCCCGACGCCAATGGCAACGTCGCCAAGATCGCCCGCATGCTGCATGAAGGCATGGGCTTCGGCTGGGTAGAGGTCGGCTATTCCGGCGTCACCTTCCCGCTGGTCGAGCCCTGCCTGCAACACGCCGCCAAGCTGGGCTACAAACGCATCATCGTCTTCCCGTATTTCCTATTCACCGGCATCCTGATCGACCGCATCTACGGCTTCACCGATCAGGTCGCGGCGGAACACCCAGACATCGAATTCGTCAAAGCGGGCTACCTCAACGACCACGATAAGGTGCTGCAAACTTTTGCCGAACGCGTCACGGAACAAATGGGCGCGAACCCGCCCCCCAATTGCGGCATCTGCGGCTACCGCGAACAGGTCTTGGCCTTTGACACTGGCGAACACCGCCACATCACGCCCGACCAGCGCAACCACCCCGCCTTCGCCGACACGCCGCCGCCCACCTGCGTGCTGTGCAAATACCGAACGCAAGTGCTGGGGTTCGAATCCGAGGTCGGCGCAATCCAGGAATCCCACCACCACCACGTCGAAGGCCAAGGCGCATCCGCGCCCGGCTCAAACGTGGCCGATTGCGCGCTTTGCGACACGTTCTGTACCGGCGTCTGCCGCTTGGAAATGCAGGACCACCACCATCATCATCACCACCACGGCCATGACCATGACCACGGGCATGAACATAGCCACGACCACCACCACCACGCCCCATACCCCCACGCCAAACACCCCCACGGCCCCGAAAGCGCGCGCAAGGCAAAACCCTAAGGGCTTCGTTTTGGCAAAAATACTCAAACCCCACGGCTTCAATCAGGCGCACCCATGAGACCCTACGAGAAAAACCCTGCCAATTGCGGCACCCAGCGGACCACGGCGTGGGACTCCGCCAAAATTCTGGCGAATTTTCACTCTGTCCCACCCGTTCATAAGGGCGCATCGTGATGCGCCCTTATGAACGTGATCCAAAGGCCATTTACAAAGCCAGCTTCGCCACCGTGCAGGCTGAGGCCAATCTCGCGCGGTTTCCAAACGGTCTCGACCGGCTCGCCACCCGCGTCATCCACGCCTGCGGCATGGTCGAAATCGCCGACCGGCTCGCCTTCACGGACACGGCCTATCTCAAAGGCTTTGAGGCCCTGCAAAACGGCGCTCCCATCCTGTGCGATTGCGAGATGGTCGCCGCTGGCATCATCCGCCGCTACCTGCCTGCGGAAAACGAAGTCATCGTCACCCTCAACGATCCCACCACACCCGACCGCGCGATCCAGATCGGCAACACAAGGTCGGCCGCGGCGGTGGAGCTGTGGGAACCACATGTTGAGGGCGCCATCGTCGCCATCGGGAACGCGCCGACCGCTTTGTTTCACCTTCTCGATCTCCTCGATCAGGGCTTCCCGAAACCCGCCGTCATCCTCGGCTTCCCCGTGGGCTTTGTCGGGGCCGCCGAATCCAAAGCCGAGCTGGCCGCCAACCCGCGCGGCTGCGACTTCGTGGCCCTCAAAGGCCGCAAAGGCGGCTCGGCCATTGCCTCGGCTGCTGTTAACGCTTTGGCAGCAGGTTTGCCGGAGGTGGCGCATGGATAATTTTGTACAAAATGGGTTTTGGGCTGAAAAGTTTTGTACAAAATGGGGCAAAACGCATGTCTGATCCTGCAAACCCTAACAAATGGTTGCATATCGTGGGCATCGGGGAGGACGGCATGGACGGCCTCTCCCCCGTCACCCGCGCCGTGGTCGAGGCGGCAGAGATTATCATCGGCGGCGACCGCCATCACCAGCTGTCCGATGGGGTCACGGCTGACCGCGTCGCATGGCCATCGCCATTTGATGCGCTCATTGATAAGTTGTTGTCTTACAAGGGAAAACGCGTCGTTGTGCTGGCGACGGGCGACCCGCTTTGGTTCTCCATCGGGGCCAGAATTGGCCGGTCCATCGACCCTGCGCAGATCGTCTACCACCCGCAACTCTCCGCATTTCAGCTGACCGCCGCCCGCATGGGGTGGAGCCTCGCGGATGTCGAAACCCTCACGGTCCACGGCCGCCCGGTTCATCAGATGGTCGCTTTTATCCAGCCAGATCAAAAGCTTATCATCCTCACCACCGGGGCAGAGACCCCTGCCCAGATCGCGAATTTCCTGACGGAACGCGGCTTCGGCCAGTCCGAAATGACGGTTCTTGCCAATATGGGTGGCGAAAAAGAGCAGCGTTTTGAAGGGCTTGCGGGGAACTGGACCCATGACGTCCCTGCCTTCAACACCCTCGCCGTCAACTGCATCGCGGCCCCTGACGCCGCCCTTCTGCCGCGCGTTCCGGGCCTGTCGGATGACCTGTTTCAATCCGACGGAACGATGACAAAACAAGAGGTTAGGGCCGCAACACTGGCCAAACTCATGCCCATGCGTGGGGCGCTTTTGTGGGACATTGGCGCAGGCTCCGGCTCCGTCGCGATCGAATGGATGCGCGCCGCCCGCTACGCCCGCGCCATCGGCATTGAGCCCCGCGCCGACCGCCGCGCCATGGCCGCCGAAAACGCGCTTGCCTTGGGGGCCCCGAAACTGCAGCTGATCGAGGGCGAAGTCCCCGCAGCCTTGGACGGTCTCGACGCGCCGGACGCCATCTTTATTGGCGGGGGCCTCAGCGAAGAAACCTTTGATATTGCTTGGAAAAACCTGCGTCCTTTGGGGCGTTTGGTGACCAACGCGGTGACGCTGGAAAGTGAAGCTCTGCTCATTTCACTTCACAAAAAACACGGCGGGTCGCTGGTCAAAATCGGCGTGGAACGCGCCGAACCCGTGGGCCGTTTGACCGGCTGGCGTCCCGCCATGACCGTCACCCAATGGAGCCTCGTCAAACGATGAAAGGCACTTTATATGGCATCGGCCTCGGCCCCGGCGATCCCGAACTCATCACCCTCAAAGCCGCGCGGCTGATCGAAGGCGCGACCACCATCGCCTATCCCACCCTGGCCGGTGGCGACAGTTTCGCACGCGCCATTGCCAAAGACTTCATCAAGGACGGCACCCACGAAATCCGCATGGATGTGCCGATGACCACGGACCGGCAACCGGCGCAGGATGCCTATGATGCGGGCGCTTCGGAGATCGCCAAGGTGTTGAAAACAGGCGAAAATGTCGTGTGCCTGTGCGAAGGAGACCCGTTCTTTTATGGCTCCTTCATGTATCTGAACGCGCGCCTCGTCGCGGAGTTCAATGTCGAGGTCATCCCCGGCGTCACCTCCATCACCGCCTGCGCGGCGCGCGCTGGCATGCCGCTGGCGGCCCGCAACGAACGGCTGACCGTATTGCCCGGCCCCCTGCCAGAGGCCGAACTGAAAGCCCGCATTGAAGGGGCAGAAAGCGTCGTCATCATGAAGGTGGGGCGGCATTTGCCAAAGATCAGGGGCGTCATCGACGCGCTGGGCCTGACGGAGCAAGCGGGCTACGTGGAACGCGCCACCCTGCCTGAAGAAGTGGTCCTGCCGCTGGCGCAAGCCCCTGAAAAGGCTCCGTATTTTTCAATGATCCTGCTGACAAAAGGGGCCGATCCGTGGCTGTAAAACCCGCAATTCTCTGCCTCAACCGCGCGGGAGAGGCCACGGCCCACCGCATCGCCAAGCTGCTTGATGCCCCCGTCCACGGTCGCGAGACCCGCGTCGATGTGGCGGATGTTTTCTTTGCTAATGCGCTGGATCACGCGCGCAGCTTGTTTGCCGCGGGGACCCCCGTGATCGGGGTCTGCGCATCGGGCATATTGATACGGGCGGTAGCGCCTTTGCTGGCGGACAAAACCAGCGAGCCGCCTGTATTATCCGTCTCTGATGACGGAGCTGTTGTCGTTCCTTTGCTGGGCGGTCATCGTGGCGCCAACAGATTGGCCGCAAAAATTGCTGAAGACTTACAATCGGTTGCTGCGGTGACCACTGCCGGTGACGTCGCCCTGGGCGTCGCGTTGGATGAGCCACCCATGGGGTGGAGGCTGGCCAATCCGCTGGCGGCCAAGGACGTGATGGCGCAGCTGTTATCCGGCGCGGGCGCGACCGTTGAGGGCGATGCCGATTGGCTGTCAGGGCTGCCAAAGGGGGATGACCTGACGATCACCGCCGGGATCGCGCCCAGCGACGCAGACCTGCAATTCCACCCCCAACGCCTGACCCTCGGCGTCGGGTGTGCCCGCAACTGTCCGGTCGAGGAGCTGGCGGATTTGGTTGAGACAACGCTGGCCGATGCGGGCCTGGCCAAAGGGGCGATCCATTCGCTCAACACCCTTGATTTAAAGGCTGACGAGCCCGCGATGATCGAGCTGGCCAAGACGCTTGGTGTGCCAATGCGCGTCTTCACGGCGGCGGAGTTGGAAGCAGAGACCCCACGTTTAGCGACGCCGTCCGAGGTGGTCTTTGCCGAGGTGGGGTGCCACGGTGTCAGTGAAGCTGCAGCACTTGCGCAGGGGGGCGGAGATGCGGTGCTGGACGTGGCCAAGAAAAAGACCGCCAATGCGACCTGCGCGATTGCGGTGTCGCCCGCGCCGCTTACCTCGCTGCGCGGGCGGTCGCGCGGCAAGCTGTCCATCATCGGCATTGGGCCGGGGCAGCATTCCTGGCGCACACCGGAGGCGTCCAAGCTGGTCCAAGACGCGGAAGAGCTGGTGGGCTACGGGCTTTACATCGACCTTCTGGGACCGCTGGCTTATGGCAAAACGCGGTCGGATTTCCCTTTGGGGGGCGAAGAAGACCGATGCCGCTACGCGTTGGAGCAGGCCGCCAAGGGCCTGAATGTCGCGCTGATTTGTTCAGGTGACGCAGGCATTTACGCGATGGGCGCGCTGGTGTTTGAGCTGCTTGACCGCGCGCCTGACGAGATGGGTGTCAGCGACGCGGCGCACCGCGTTGAGGTTGTATCGACCCCCGGCGTGTCGGCGTTGCAAGGGGCAGCAGCGCGGGCAGGGGCCCCGCTGGGCCATGATTTTTGTGCGATTTCCTTGTCGGACCTTTTGACCCCGCGCGACGATATTGTGAAGCGGCTGCATGCCGCGGCGCAGGGCGATTTCGTGATTGCGTTTTACAACCCGGTTTCCAAGCGCCGCCGGACATTGTTGGCAGAGGCGCGGGACATATTGTTGAAGCATCGGCCAGCCGACACGCCGGTGATGTTGGCAAGCTCGCTGGGGCGGCCTGAGGAGCATGTGCGCTACCGCGAGCTGCATGAGTTGGACGTGGATGAAGTGGATATGCTGACCGTGGTTTTGGTCGGGTCCAGCCATTCGAAATTGGCGCAGCTGGGCGAGGGGCCACGGATGTACACGCCGCGCGGTTATGCGCGAAAGATTGATGGGGATTTGGCGTGAGGATGGGACGACGCTCGCTTGCAGCTTCGCCCCGCCCACCCTCCCGTATTGGAGCAGAGAAATGACCGTTTTTTTCATTGGTGCAGGTCCAGGGGACCCTGAATTGCTGACGCTGAAAGCGCAGCGGCTCATCTCGGAATGCCCAGTTTGTTTATATGCAGGCTCGCTGGTTCCGGAAGCCGTCGTTGCGGGCGCGCCCGAAGGGGCTTTGGTGATGGACACCGCCCCCATGACGCTGGACGACACGCATAGCCAGATCGTCATGGCGCATGGCAAGGGCCAAGATGTGGCACGGGTGCATTCAGGCGATCCGTCGCTATACGGCGCGATTGCAGAACAAATCCGCAGATTGAAGGCCGATGGGATCGACTACCAGATCATCCCCGGTGTTCCGGCCTATGCCGCCGCAGCCGCGGCATTGGGGCAGGAACTGACGGTCCCAGAGATCGCGCAATCCATCGTCCTGACCCGAATGTCGATGAAATCGACCTCGATGCCCGAGGGCGAAACGCTTGAGAATTTTGCGCGCACCGGCGCGACGCTGGCCATTCATTTGGGCATCCGCGCCTTGCGCGAGATTGAGCGGGTTTTGACCCCACATTACGGCGCAGACTGCCCGGTGGTGGTCGCCTACCGCGCCAGCTGGCCAGACCAGATTTTTCTGCGCGGCACCTTAAGCGACATCCATGCCAAGGTGCGGGCCGAAAAGATTACCCGCACCGCGCTGATATTGGTGGGGCCGGCCTTGGCGGACATCAAGGACTTCAAGGATTCCGCGCTTTATGATCCGGAAATACCCCATGTCTTGCGTCCGAAAGTGCTGGTATAGGCCATATTTCGCTATGTCATGGAATTGAAACGAATATTTAGGACATTCCCCTCAAACTGGCTAAGCTGTCCACAGTTCTTGGGAGGGAATCACCATGTCCACATTTTTGTCTCGCGAAGTTCAGGCGGGTCTTGAGGCTGCTCAACGGCAGGCACTTAAGAAGCGGTCGCGCCTGCGGGTCCATGTTGGCGAGGATGTGTTCCCGATCCTGCAATTTGCAGGCAACACCTTCACAGTTGATGCCGAGACCGCGCCGCAGATGCGGGGGCTGGTCGACATTTATGATGGCGGGCGCCACCTGTATCAGGCCTTGATCGTGACCTCCCGTGAGGACGCGGGCGAGCGCGTGTTCGAATTTAAGCGCAACACCGTTGCGGCCCAAAACGCGCCGCGTGATTTCTTTATCGAACCGGACGCGCCTATCGCGCTGCTGGCGCATTAGTCGGCGAGCTGCTCCATAATCCACGCTTCAAAAGCGGCTTTGCCGTCGCTTGGCGCCGTGTCACCTGCCATGAGCCAATAGGCGCGTGGGGATGGCCAATCATGGCCGTGCAGCCTGACCAAATCACCGCGCTTTAGCGACGCCGCACTTGTGAGGGGATCGCCCAATGCAACGCCTTGCCCCGCATGAGCCGCCGCTGCCATGATCTGCATGTCCTGAAAAATCACGCCGCCGGACAAATCCGACGTCTTGGCACCTGCGGTCGCGGCCCAGGCGGCCCAGTCCTTGGTGCCGTCGAGGTGGAGCAACGGCAAATCCAGCACATCCTCGACCGTCAATGCGGTGCGGCCCCCGGTCAGGTGCGGAGCGGCAACCGGAAAGAACGCCACATCCATCAGATGACGCGCCCCCTCTGGCGCCTGCTCAGGCGTCAGGAAGCTGACATAGATGTCATCGCGCATGCGGCCCAGATCACCATATCCGCGCGGAGTGTTGATGGAGATAGCGAGGCCCGGATAGGCCGCAATAAAGCCCGACAGCCGAGGGGCCAGCCAATGCGCGGCGAAACCTGGCGCGATGTTGAGGGTCAGGCTGCCCGACAGTTCCGTGCTGTCGCCGGCCTTGGCCAAGATGTGCAACGCGGGGGCGACCTCGGCCACGTATTTTCGGGCGCGGTGGGTCAGCCGAACGCCGCGCCCGTCGCGGTCCAGCAGGGCAAAGCCAAGGGCCGCCTCTAGAGCCTTCATCTTATGACTGACGGCCGATTGGGTCACGCGCATCTGCTGCGCCGTGCGCGTCATACTGCCGGTCTGCGCGAGGCTGACCAAGGTCTGCAATGCGGATGTGCTAGGGATCAAAGCATGAATCCATTTCATATGATTGCTGAATTTATACCGTATGACATGAATTTTGCTCCATGTCATTCTGTGCTCAACCATACATAGGACCGCACCGATGGACGCCAGCTTTTCCCGCCGAGATATTTTGACCCCAGCCGAGCTGCGCGCTTTGTCGGAACGCTCTGATACCAAGGGGTTTTTGCAGCTTGGCAGCCATTTTGCTGCAATTGTGATTGTGGCAGTGTTGCATGGGCTGGCCATGGGGTCGTGGCTGGTCTTGCTGACGGGGCTGGCGCTTGGTGTGTTGCTTAACTTTCTCTACGCCGGCCAACATGAGCTGTCGCATGCAACCGTGTTCAAAACGCGCAAGCTGAACGAGGTGTTTGGCCGCGTCATCGGCTTCATCCAGATCTTCCCGCGCGATTTTGACCAGATCATGCATTTTGCGCATCACCAGTATACGCAGGACTGGGAGCGCGATGGCGAGCTGGTCCGCGAACCTTACACGCTCACATCCTACTTGCTGTGGGTCAGTGGCATCACCTATTGGCGCAACCGGATTGTGGGCAATATCCGCCGCGCGCGGGGCATCATCCTGGAGCCCTATATCCGCGCCGAAGAAGAAGCCAAGGTTATCAGGGAGGCCCGCATTCACATCGCGCTCTACGTGTTGATTGCGGCGGCCAGCATCGCATTTGGCACATGGGCAGCGCTGACCTTTTGGATCATTCCAATGATCCTTACAAAGCCCATTCACCAGCTTCAAAACACCATCGAACACCTTGGGTTGAGCCATGAGCAGGACATTTTGGAAAACACCCGCTCCACGCGCATCAACGCATTTGGGCGCTGGTTGTGTTGGCAGATGCCGTACCATACCGCCCACCATACGTTCCCGGCGGTGCCGTTTTGGAAGCTGCGCGACCTCAATGACAAGCTGGAAAACAAGGCTGGCGAGGTGCACCGCATGGGGTGGATCGAATTCCAGATAGAGGTCATTTCAAAGCTGTGGGCCAAAGATGAAAGCCAATACCCGATGGACGAGGTGTGGGTCGTTCCGACCTCTGGTGGCCGCTCTGCTCGGATACCGGCGGAATGAGGCGGCTCAAGACCTACACCTCGCTCTGGGCCATGCAACCCCATGACCAAACCGGGGTGAAGCTGCCCCATGACCAAGTGTGCGAGATGGTGGCAGCGGCCGGTTTCGACGGTATGGCGATTGATCTGGGCGCGTCCGATGTGGCCGTGGCCCACGCGGTACGCCCCCATATGGAGCGCAACAACCTGACGCCGCTGATCGTGGCGTTCCCAAAGACCATCGAAAGCCTTGAGGACACGCTGAAGATGGCCAAGGATTTCGGCGCGCCCTTCGTCGATGTCATCGGGCAGGTCATGCCGATTGCGCTGGACGACATGGTGCCGGTCATCGAGACATGGCTGGAGATGTCCGACAAAATTGGCCAGCCGATCCAGTTCGAGACGCATCGCAATTGTATCACCAACGATCTTTACACCACGCTGCAGCTGATTGATCGCATTCCCGAGATGCGCATTTGCGCCGATCTCAGCCACTACGTTGTGGACCGCGAGTTCTGGTTTCCGCTCAGTGACCATGACCTTGGCCTTATCTCCAAAATCCTGGAACGCTCTGACAGCTTCCAAGGCCGCGTCGCGTCCCGTCAGCAGATCCAGTTGCAGCTCGACTTCCCGCAGAACCAAAAATGGGTCGACCTGTTCAAAGGCTGGTGGCGCGAGGGGATGGCCTCATGGAGCGCCCGCAATAAGGATGGCGATTGCATCTTCGTGTGTGAACTCGGCCCGCCCGAATATGCGATGACAGGCCCGGACGGAAAAGAGCTGTCCAACCGATGGGAGGAAGCGCAAGTCATCAAAGGCTGGGTCGAAAACATTTGGCAGGATTTGGAAAAAGCCTAATCCAAACAGGTCTCGTTTCATCTTGGCTAAAATACCTCGGGGTACGGGGCAGAGCCCCGCTGATCGGCGCGCGCAGGCGCGACGAGACAGCAAGAATCTCGCAATTGTCGAAGAATCTTATAACAAACAGTATAACTGGCTGCATATCTTCGCGAAATTGGCCATATCGCGCTTCATTTCGAAAAGGCATGACGTAGATCTATGCGCTAAGCTGCGCGAAATAGAGTCGATTCCAAATTCGGGGACCCCTGTCATGATCCAGACACCATATCTTCTTTTCCTCGGCGACGCGCCGGACGCGCTTGCTGCCAAAGTGGCCCAAGGCATCAAAGACTGGCGCCCGGAAAATTCCGTCGGCCAGTTCCGCATGGAAGGCTGCAATGCCGATATGAAGCTGAAAGACATGACTTTGCAGGAAGGCCTCGATGCGGGGGCCAAAACGCTTGTGATCGGTGTTGCTAACCGGGGTGGCGTCATCTCGGACGCATGGAAAAAGGTGCTCGTTGAGGCGCTTGAAATGGGCTACGACATCGCGTCCGGTCTGCACAACCTGCTGCGCGACGAGGACGAATTGCAACGCGCCGCCAAAGTTCATGGCCGCACCCTGCACGATGTGCGCATCCCGTCTGTTGCCTACCCGATTGCTAATGGCGTGAAGCGCACAGGCAAGCGTGTGTTGGCCGTTGGCACGGATTGCTCTGCTGGCAAGATGTATACAGGCCTTTGCATGGATGCCGAGATGCGCAAGCGCGGCATGAAATCCACCTTCCGCCCCACGGGTCAAACCGGCATCCTCATCACCGGTGGCGGCGTGCCGCTGGACGCGGTGATTGCCGACTTCATGGCGGGGGCGGTTGAATACCTGACGCCCGACAATGACGACGATCACTGGGATCACATCGAAGGGCAGGGCTCGCTGTTCCATGCCTCCTATTCCGGCGTGACAATGGCGTTGATCCATGGCGGCCAGCCTGACGCGTTGATCCTTGCGCATGAGCCGACCCGCACCCACATGCGCGGCTTGCCGGATTACAAATTGCCATCGCTCGAAGCCCTGCGCGATCTGGCTTTGACCGTGGCGCGGGTGGTGAACCCGAATTGCGTGGTCGCTGGTATTTCTATCAACACGCAGCATCTTGGGGAGGCAGAGGCCAAAGCCTATGTGGCCGAGGTCGAGGACCGCATGGGCTTGCCCACCACCGATCCGTTCCGCTTTGGGCCGGAAAAGCTCGTGGACGCATTGGAAGCACTGTGATTTCGGTCACCGCTGACACGTTCAAACTGGCGGAGGTCTTCACGATCTCCCGTGGCTCGCGGACGGAGGCCAAAGTGCTCACCGTCCGCGTGTCCCGCGGCGGGGTCGTGGGCGTCGGCGAATGCGTGCCCTATGCCCGCTATGACGAGACGCTGGACAGCGTCACGGCTGAGATTGAGGGCCTGCCTGCGGATATCACCCGCGCCGATCTTCAGGCGGTCCTGCCCGCCGGGGCTGCCCGCAACGCTGTTGACTGCGCGCTCTGGGATTTGGAGGCCAAGACCCAAGGCAAGCGCGTCTGGGACCTGCTGGGCCTGCCCGCACCCAAGCCCGAAATCACCGCCTACACGCTGTCGCTTGATACGCCTGAGAAGATGCAAGCCTCTGCGCAGAAACATAGCCGCAGGCCGCTCCTCAAGATCAAACTAGGCACCCCCGACGATATGCCCCGCCTTGAAGCGGTGCGTCGCGGCGCGCCTGACACGCCTGTTATCATCGACGCCAATGAAGGCTGGACGGCGGAGATCTATACCGACCTCGCCCCGCATCTGGTCCGCCTTGGCGTGAAGCTGGTCGAACAACCTTTGCCCGCGGGACAAGACGACATGCTAGCCGAGATCGCGCGTCCGCTGCCCGTCTGCGCAGACGAGGCCTGCCATGACCGCGCCTCGCTGCCAAATCTCATCGGCAAATACGACGTCATCAACATCAAGCTGGACAAGACCGGCGGCCTGACCGAGGCGCTGGAATTGAAACGGGAAGGCCTTGATGAAGGCTACGGCGTGATGGTGGGCTGCATGGTCGGCTCCTCGCTGGCCATGGCCCCTGCGACCATTCTGGCCCAAGGCGTGGCCTTTACCGACCTTGACGGGCCGCTGCTGTTGGCCGAAGACCGTGACACACCGCTAACCTTTGACGACCAAGGCGTGCATGCACCTGCCGCCGCATTATGGGGATAACATCATGAGCCGCATCGTTTACCTGAACGGGGAATATCTGCCTGAGACCGAGGCCAAGGTTTCGGTCTTTGACCGGGGGTTCCTGTTTGCCGATGCGGTCTACGAGGTGACCTCGGTGCTTGGTGGCAAGCTGATCGCCTTTGACGGCCACGCGGTGCGGCTGCAACGCTCGGTTGACGAGCTGGGCATGACGTACAAGGTGGACATGGACGAGCTGCTGGAAATCCACCGCCAGCTGGTTGAGCGCAACGCGCTTGAGGAAGGCATGATCTACCTGCAGCTGACGCGTGGCAATCCGGGGGACCGGGATTTTGTGTACCCGCCTGCGGACACCAAGCCGACGCTGGTTTTGTTCACCCAGACGGCGAACCTGTTGAACAACCCCAAGATCAACACTGGCATGAAGGTCATCACCGTTGAAGACCAGCGCTGGGCGCGGCGGGACATCAAGACCACGCAGCTTTTGTTCCCGTCGATGGCCAAGATGATGGCCAAGGCGGCGGGTGTGGATGACGCCTGGATGTTTGAGGATGGCGCGATCACCGAGGGGTCGTCGAACAACGCCTATATCGTGAAGGATGGCAAGATCATCACGCGGCATCTGGGCAACGAGATCCTGCACGGGATCACGCGGGCGGCGGTTTTGAAATTCGCGGCTTCGGCGCAGATGGAGGTTGAGGAGCGGGCCTTTACGGTCGAGGAAGCCAAGAACGCGGACGAGGCGTTCATCACCTCGGCGTCGACTTTTGTGATGCCTGTGGTCGAGGTCGATGGGCAGGCTTTGGGGGATGGCAAGCCCGGCTCGGTGGCGGGTCGGCTGCGGGAAATCTACCTTGATGAGAGCATGAAACAGGCGGTCTGACGAAATCCGACGCATGCGTCGGAATTTGTAACCAGCTGATCTAAAACAGAAACTCCAATTCTGTTAACCACTTGTTCATCAGGGGGATTTGGTCTGGCTGCCGTCCCATTCGAGGATCACTTTGACCTCTTGCCGCGCGCGGACGCGGTTGAGGCCGAAGGTGTAATTGCCTTGTAGACGCAGATGCAGCGCGCCGATCTGGTTGGTCGTCAGCTCGCCCGCATCGACATGCGAGAAGCCCAGAATGTTCAGCCGGTGCTGGACCGAGTTGACCAGCTGCTGGTTTGGCGCGGCGGTCACCGGTGTCACCAGAACGGCAAGGGACAAGCCCAGACCCGTGGCGAGTGCCCGGATCACCCCAGACCCCGCAGCGCGTTCAGCAGGCGACGGTCGATCACCGCGCCAATGGAACCGCGAATGTCGCCGTGACCTTTGTTACTGCCTGCAAGATGGTTGATCTGCGCCAATTGAGAGCTGCTGAGCTGCGTCACGTCGACGTCAGCGTAGCCATATTGCGGCAGCACATGTGCCACCGATTTTTGCAATTGGGTCAAGTTTTCTTGGGCGTATAGCGGTCCTGCCAAGGTGACTGCCATGCCAGTTGCCGCGAGGAAGTGTGAAAAGCGCATTGGTATCTCCTTTAATTTGCTTGGCCATAACATACCATGCCACCATGTATCAGCGAGACACCTTTGCTCACGTCCGCGTTAAGCAGCGCCATTTTGCGCATATGCCAGCCGAAAATCATATTCGACATCGAAGTAACGCGCCTTGAACCCGTGTTCCTTCTGACGCTCGGGGTCATCAACGGGCACAAAATCTGCCATCAGACTTTCCTTGACCCCGAAAACGGCATCAGAGGTGATGTAGGGGTCGTCAGGGTCAAAAATATGGGTAGTCAGCGTCTCAAACCCGTCTTTCGTAATCAGATAATGGAAATGCGCGGGCCGGTAGGGGTGCCGCCCCATTTGCGCCAATAGCTGCCCAACGGGGCCGTCATCGGGGATCGGGTAAGAGGTGGGTTTGACCGCCTTGAACCAATAACGGCCATCTGCCCCCGTCCGGAACACCGCCCGCAGGTTAAATTCGGGCTGGATGCCTTTTTGCTGGACGTCATAAAAGCCGTCATCATTGGTCTGCCAAACCTCAATCTTGGCCCCCTCGATGGGGTTTTCGTCCAGATCAAGGATGCGGCCCTGCGCCAGCATCGGCTCGCCTTTGCCGTCGAGGCAGATATTGGTTCCCATTGGGGAAACGGGCACATCTGCGACGTGGAACGGGCCAAGCACCGTGTTTTCGGACGCCCCCGAGGGCCTGCGGGAATTGATTGCGTCAACAAGCATCGAGACGCCGAGGACGTCTGACAACAAGATGAATTCCTGTCGCCAATCGTCGGACATGTGCCCGGTTTTGGTGAGAAACAGGATCGCCTCCGTCCATTCTTCCTGGGTGGGCTTGATCTCTTTCACGGCGGCGTGCATGTGGCGCACCAGACCCGACAGGACCTCTTTGAGGCGCGGGTTGTCGCAGTTTGCCATGGCGTCGATCACCACCTGCGCAGAATTTTCTTCTGTAAAGTAGCTCATGGCAGGCCTTTACCCCCGTGCAAGAATTTGGGTCATCACACGCAGCAATTCCTTACCGGGGTCATCTGCAAGCGTTTGCGCACGCCATGCGACATGATGATCGGGGCGCACCAGCAGGCAACCATTGTCGTCGATCTCGTTGGCGCGGGACCAGTCGCCGGTGTGATCGACATAGGCCTGTCTGGGGCCAATGACATGAGTACGCAGCGGCAGGCCGATTTGCGTTGCTAGGTCTTTGGCCGCCCGCACCCAGCCCTCGCCGCCGATGCCGGTCAGTAGGGTGAAGGCCCCTTTGCCACATAGGTCCAGCGTGGACAGCGTGGCGCCGGTGTCGCCGTCAAACACCCAGACATGGGGCAGCCGCGCGCCGGGCCATGTTGTGGGCTGGTAATGCAGTTCCCGGTCCTGCGTGAAGGCGGGTTCGGGCTGGCCGTCGGTTGCAACCGCGCCCGAGCTATATCGTTGGTTCATCTCGACGCCATGGGCGTCGAATTCGTATTTCTTGAAGGCGATGGCCTGCCGCAAGGCCTCGCGCTGCGCGGTGGCGGCGTCGCCCACATCGCATCGCGCATCCATGCTGGCCTTGATCTTGTCGACATCGGTGCCGCCGGTCATGCCGAGCGCCTCGAAGATCGGGCCGAACTCGCCAATGGATTGGTTGGCGCGCGTGACGATCTGCTTGGCAACGGGCGCGCGTTCTTCGCTGTAGCTGTCCAGCAGGGCGGGACCGGCATGCCCCTTGAGCACCGCCGCCAGTTTCCAAGACAGGTTGAACGCGTCCTGAATGGAGGTGTTGGACCCCAACCCGTTGGATGGCGGGTGCCGGTGCGCCGCATCGCCCATGATGAACACCCGGTCCTTTTGCATATGGGTGGCGTAGGCGTCGTTGACGGTCCAGACACTTGCGCCCAGCAGCTCGATGTCCAGATCAGGGTCGCCGACCAGCTGCCGCGCGACAGTGGTGGCGAAGGCCTCGTCCACCTCTGGCGGGGGCTGGTTGATGTCGTAGCCCCACACGATCAGCCATTCATTCCAAGGCCGGATCATGCGGACCAGCCCCATGCCGATGCCCCCGACATCGGCCCCGGGCTGCATCACCCAGTACAAGACGCTGGGGCGGTGGGCCGCGTATTTGGACAGATCGGCGCGGAACAGGATGTTCATCGACCCGCCGACGCCCATCTTGCCCTCGATCGGCGTGCCTATGTGATCGGCCACCAGCGAGTTGCCGCCATCGGCCCCCACCAGATATTTGGAGCGCACCTGAAACATGCGCCCCGCCAAGCGGTCCTGCAGCGTCGTCGTGACGCCATCGGCGTCCTGCTCATGGCTGACATATCTGGTCGACATCCGCGCCTGCGCGCCGCGCTTGCAGGCGGTTTTATACAGGATCGGCTCCATAAAGGTTTGGGGCAGGTCGTTCATGTGGCTGGGCGAGGACAGCTGATGCTCGGCCCGCGACAGCGGATGCTTGCCCCAGCTTTTCATGCGGCCGATTTCTTCGCCGGCGAGGCTTTCGCAGAAGACGTTTTCGCCCATCAGATCCTGTTCGGTGGCGTGCAGATAGGCCTCGGCCTCGACGTCGTGACCAAGGTCGCGCAGCACCTCCATCGTGCGTTGGTTGGTGATATGGGCGCGTGGCGTGTTTGCCAGCCACCCATATTGGTTCACCATCATCGTCTCGACCCCGTAGCTGGCCAGCAGCGCGGCGGTGGAGGACCCGGCGGGGCCGGTCCCGATGACCAAGACATCCGTGTTGATTTCCGCCATGTAACCCTAGTCCTTGATATGGGGCGGCAGGGGCACGCCCGCGGCCTCCGTTTCTTCGCGGTCCCAATAGGCGATGATGATGCCGGGGGGCTCGCCGCCGGTTGTCATCTGCTCGATCACCTCAGGGGGCTGCGTGATGCGGGTGTGGTGCTGGCGCGCCCACTCGAAATGGAGGGCGGCCAGCCGGTCAATCTGGGCGCTATGCTGCGGGTCGCCGCCGAGGTCGCGCAGCTCGTTCGGGTCGGTTTCAAGGTCGAACAAGAGGGGGCGCATCTTCTCGACATGGATGTATTTCCAGCGCCCGTCGAAGACCATCACCATGCGGGCGTCTTCCTGCGCCACGCCGACGGCCCGCCGCGCGTCGCGGGTGGCGTAGTCATATTCGCTGATGCAATGGTCGCGCCAATTGGTGGGCTGGCCGTGCAGCAGCGGCTGCAACGAGCGGCCCTCATAGACATGGGGCTTTTGCGCGCCGCCGAGGAAATCGACGAAGGTGGGGACCAGATCAATGCCCTCCATCAGCTTGTCGGTTGATGTGCCGCGCGTGGCGTCGGCGGCGTCGCGCGGATCGTAGACAATCATGGGCACCCGGGCGGAGCAGTCAAAGAACAGGTCTTTCTCGCCCAGCGCGTGGTCGCCCATATTGTCGCCGTGATCCGAGCAGAAGACCACCATCGTATCGGCCATGCGGCCGCTGCTTTCCAGATAGTCAAAGAGCCGGCCCATTTGGTCGTCGAGCTCCTTGATGAGGCCCATATAGACCGGCGCCACGACATCGCGCACGTTGTCGCGCGCGAAACTTTTGCAAATGCGGGTGTTGGCCCATGTCTGCATAAGGGGGTGCGTATGCTCCCCCTCGGCGCGGTTCACGGGGGGCACGTCCTTTGCTGAATACATGTCGTTATAGGGCGCAGGCGCGAGGTAGGGCCAATGTGGCTTGATATAGCTTAGGTGGCACAGCCATGGCTGATCGCCCTGGCTTTCCATGAATTCGATGCCGCGTGTGGTCAGCCATGAGGTCTCGGAGTGTTCTTTGGGGACCCGCGCGGGCAAGGGCGCGTTTTCCAGCAACCACCCCGTCTTGAGTGTGCCGTCCGCGTCGATGGCGCTGTTGGCCCATTCTTCCCAAGGGTTGTCGCCATCCATGCCATGCGACCGCAGATAGGCGTCGTAATCCTCGCCATTGCGATGCGCATAATGGGTCGCATTGGTGCCGTCATCGCGGACATAGACTTCAAATCCGCATTGGCTGACCAGCGCGCCGATGGTGCCCTCGGGCTCAATGCCCAGCCGCTTCATGCCGTCTTCGTCAGCGCGCATATGGGTCTTGCCGACGAGCGCGCATTTCACATCAATTTCGCGCAGATGGTCGCCAAGGGTGGGTTCGCCCACCCGCAGCGGGAATCCGTTCCAGGTGGAGCCATGGCTGCGCACATAGCGCCCTGTGTAAAAGCTCATCCGGCTTGGGCCACAGATTGGTGACTGCACATAGGCGCGGTCAAAGCGCACCCCTTTTTGCGCAAGGCGGTCGATATTGGGTGTGTCCATGTGGGTCGCGCCGTAGCAGGACAAATAGTCCCAGCGCAGCTGGTCGGCCATGATCCACAGAACATTCATATCAGAAGCCTACATCGTCACCGCCCTTCAGGTCGAGGATTTTGCGGGCTTCTGCGGGGGTGGCGATCTCTGATCCGAGATCTTCGATAACGCGTCTTATCTTGGCGACTTGTTGGGCGTTGGATGTGGCAAGCTCTCCGCGTTGAATGAACAGACTGTCCTCAAGGCCGACCCGCACGTGCCCACCCATTTGGCTGGCCGTCACGGCCAGCGGGATCTGAGCGGCCCCGGCGGCAAGGACCGACCAGCGGTAATCATCCCCAAACAGCTTGTCAGCCGTCTTTTTCATGAAGACCAGATTGTCGACATCTGCCCCGATGCCGCCAAGAATGCCCATCACAAACTGGATAAAGATGGGCGCCTTGAACAGCCCGGTATCCATGCAGAATTTCAGATTATACAGATGCCCGACATCGTAGCATTCATGCTCGAATTTGATGCGTTCGGGGGCCAGCGTGGTTGCTGCCTCGCGGATGTCGCGGAAGGTGTTGCGGAAGATGTTGCCGTCCGACCCCTCGACATAGTCCTTTTCCCAATCGAATTTCCATGTGTCGTAGCGCTTGGCCAGCGGATGAAATGAGAAATTCATCGACCCCATATTCATCGAACACATTTCAGCGGAAAAGGTCTTGGCAGGCTTGATCCGGTCCTGGATTGACAGCGTCAGCGACCCGCCGGTCGAGATGTTCACGACCGCATCCGTGGCCTGCTTGATCCGCCCCAGAAATGGCGAAAAGTCATCAGGGTCAACGGACGGGGCCCCGGTTTCGTTGTTGCGGGCGTGCAGATGCAGGATCGACGCCCCGGCCTGTGCCGCCTCTATCGCCTGCGTGGCGATCCCGTCATAGGTGTAGGGCAACGCATCGGACATGGTTGGCGTATGAATTGCACCCGTGACGGCACAGGTGATGATTGTCTTTTGCTTCGCCATTGGTCAGTCCTTTGTGCGTACGCGGTAGCTGAGGGGGAACAGTTCAAGATCATAGCGCTCGCGGATCAGACCCCAGACGCCCTTGGGGGCCTTGAGCATCACGACGATTGCCACAAAGCCCAGAACCAGCAGGTAGGTTGTGCCGAAATCTGCCAGAACCTCGCGCAGCAGGAAGAACAGCAACGTGCCGATGATCGGGCCCTCCAGGGTGCCGATCCCGCCGATCACCACGATGAAGATGACGAAGGCGGTCCAGTCATTGACCGAAAAGGCGGCATCGGGGGAGATGCGCAGCTTTTGCAAGAATATCAGCCCGCCAATGATCGCCGTGAAGGCCGAGGTCACGACATAGACCTCCAGCTTGGTGCGCCAGATGTCGATGCCCAACCCGCTGGCCGCCGTTTCGCTGTCGCGGATGGCCGTCAGCGCCAGCCCCCTGCGCGAGCGCAGGAAGGCGTAGACCGCGGCAATGATGATGACGGCAGCCCCGAGAGCCAGCCAATAGCTATTGGCCTCGCGCACGGCCTTTTTCGCGCCGATTTCCTTGACGATGGCGACCGGCAGGGACGACCCCGACCCACCGCCCAGCGCCTGAATCTGGGCAAAGCTCAGCCGGAACACCTCGGCGATGACCCATGTGCCGATGGCGAAATAGGCCCCCTTCAGCCGGAAGGCCAGCGTCGCGATCGGGATCGACAGGAGGGCCGCCAGCACCCCGCCCAGAAGGACCGCCACCACCGGGTGGACGCCGCCGAAAATGGTCAGCGCGAACAGCATGTAGCCGCCGAAGCCCACATAGGCCTGCTGCCCCACCGACACCAGCCCCGCATAGCCCGCCATCAGGTTCCACAGCGTTGCCAGCGACAGGTAGAGGTAAATCTCGCTCATCAGCCGCATGTCCGCACGGCCTGCCCAATAGGGGGCCGCAGCGAGGACCAGCAGCAGCAGCCCCCCGCCGATCATTGCGATGCGCGAGGCCCGCGTGGATCTAGTGACTGTACTCAATGCTCTACCCTCGGAAACAGGCCGTTGGGGCGCACGGCCAAAACGACCAGGAACGCAATATGGCCCGCCAACAGCTGGAAGCCGGGGTCGATCTTGGCCCCCAGCGTTTGCGCCACGCCAAGGATGATGCCGCCCGCCAGCGTCCCCCACAGATTGCCAAGCCCGCCGATGATGACCGCCTCGAACCCGAAGATCAGCCGCCCGCCGCCGATGGCGGGGTCAAAGCTGGTGCGCATCCCCAGCAAGATGCCAGCCACCGCCACCACCGCCAGCGCCAGCGCCATTGCGACGCCAAACACATGCGCCTTGTTCAGCCCCATCAGCTGCGCGATGTCCTGGTTGTCGCTGACCGCGCGGAACCCGCGGCCCAGCGACGTGCGATAAAAGATGAACTGCAGCCCCGCGATCACCGCAATGGCGATGGCAAAGGTCAGCAGCGGCAGCACCCCCATGGTGATCCCGCCGACATCAACGCTTGCCGTCTCGATGACGCCGCCGGGCAGCTTGCGCGGATCGGCGGTGTAGGTTTCAAGCAGCGCGTTCTGGATGATGACCGACAGCCCGAAGGTCACCAGCAGCGGCGGCAGGATGTCGGGGCCAAGCGTCTGGTTGAGGATGCCGCGCTGCAGGACGTAGCCGATGCCCGCCATCAGCGGCATCACAATCAGCAGCGCCAGAAACGGATGCAGACCCAGCAGCACCGTGGTCGACAGCCCCAGATAGGCCGCCAGAATAATCAGGTCCCCATGCGCGATATTGACCAGCCGCATGACCCCGAAGATCAGCGACAGCCCCGCCGCAAAGAGCGCGTAAAGCCCGCCCAAAAGCATTCCCTGAACAAGTGCGTTGATCCAGTCCATCAGGCGTCCACCCCGAAATAAGCTGCGGTTATTTGTGCGTGCGTGACGTCCTCGGTGCGGCCTTGCAGCGCGATCCGCCCTTCCATCAGGCAGAACACCCGCGACGACACGGAGAGGGCCTTGGTGATGTCCTGCTCTACGATCATGGCGGTCATCCCGTCGCTGACAATGCCGGGCAGCGCGTCATAAATCTGGCGGATGATGACGGGCGCGAGGCCAAGCGAGATCTCGTCGAAGAGGATCAGCTCGGGGTTGGCCATCAGCGCGCGTCCGATGGCGACCATCTGCTGCTGCCCGCCAGACAATGAGGTCGAGGCCTGCGCCTTGCGCTCCTCTAGGATCGGGAACAGGTCGTAGACCTTGCGCAGGCTCCACGGGCCGGGCCGCCCGACCTTGCCGCCGATCATCAGGTTTTCCTCGACCGAGAGGGAGGGAAACAGCTGCCGGCCCTCAGGCACCAGCGCGATGCCCAGCTTGGCGACCTGATCGGCGCGCAGGGCCCCGATGTCTTGCCCCTGATAGGAAATCGCGTCCGGGCGGTTGCTCAGCAGCCCCGAGATGGAGCGCATCAGCGTCGTTTTGCCTGCGCCATTAGCGCCAATGATGGCCACGACCTCGCCTGCGGCGATGCTGAGATCGAGGCCGTAGAGCGCCTGAAAGTCGCCGTAATGCGCGTCCAGCGCGGTGAGCGTCAACATCGGGTCAGACATCGGGATCGACCCCCAGATAAATCTCTTTCACCTGCGCGCTTTCCATTATTTCTTTGGGCGCGCCCTCGGCGATTTTCTTGCCAAAATCGACAACAATCAGCTTTTCCACCACGGCAAGCAGGGCGTGGACCACATGTTCGATCCAGATGATCGTGGTGCCTCGGGCGTGGATGGCCTTGATCGTGTCGATCAGGGAGCGGCACTCCGCTTCCGTCAGGCCGCCTGCGATTTCGTCAAGCAGCAGCAGCTTCGGCTTTGCAGCCAAGGCGCGGGTCAGTTCCAACCGCTTGCGGTCCAGAAGCGTCAGGGCCTCGGCCCGGGCATTCGCTTTGGCCAGCAATCCGGTCTCGTCCAAGACGGCAAGCGCGTGGTTTTCGGCGTCTGCGCCAGACAGCCCCGCCCCTTGGGTCGCCCCCACCAATGCGTTTTCAAACACCGTCATCCCGCCAAAGGGCTGCGGCACCTGAAACGACCGCGCGATGCCCATTTTGCACCGCGCGGCCGCTGAAGATTTGGTTACGTCGTGTCCGTTGAATTCGATTTTCCCCGCATCGGCCGGTAGGGTCCCGGTGATGAGGTTGAACAGCGACGTCTTGCCTGCGCCGTTGGGGCCGAGGATACCCACGGCCTCCCCGGAACGCACGTCAAAGGACGTGGCATCAGCGACCACAACCGCCCCAAAGGACTTTTGCAGACCGCTCACAGACAACAGAGCCGACATCAGCCCAGCAACTGCAATTCGCCGCCCACAGGGATCTGTGGCGCGTGCGCGTTGTTGGTTATCACCAGCTCGACCCCGTTGCCATTGTCCTGCCATTGGCCGGACACCAGCGGCGTCTTTGACACGTTGGGGACCGGGCCTGTGGCCCAGTTTACGTCGCCCACAATGGTTGACATGTTGGTGGCCTTGATTGCGGCCGCGATTGCGTCGGCATCATCAAGATCATCGGCCCGGCCGATGACATCGGCGACCACCTCGAACAAGGCGTGCTTGAAGCCGATCGGCTGCGTCCAGGGGCGTCCTGTTGCGGCGGTAAAGCCCCCTGCGAGATCAGCGGCTGTGGTGCCATTCAGCGACGAGCTGAACGGGTGGCTGGGCGACCACCAGATTTCGGATGTCAGGCCCAACCCGCGCGGGCCAAGGGCCTCGATTGCGGAGGGGAACAGCAACGCTTTGCCGATGGTTGCAACCTTGGGGTTGAATCCTTGCTGCGCGGCCTGCGCCCAGAAGGTGCCAAAATCCGGTGGGATCATCACGCCTGTGATGATCTCGCAGCCAGCGTCTTTGAAGGCGCTGATGTAGTTGGAGAAGTCATCCGTCAGCGGCTGATACCGGCCTGGGTCGACCAGTTCGAACCCGGCGGCAGCAAGTGCGGGTGGCAGCCCAAGCTGGGCGTCGCCCCACGCATTGCCATCGGCGTCGTTGGGGAACAATCCGCCCACCTTTTTGGCGACGCCACTGTCGTTCCAAAGGCCGGTGAAGTTGGCGATGATGTCCTCAAGCCCCCAGAAGAAATGGTAGGTGTAGGCAAAGCCTTCCGCCGGGTTGCCGCCGCGCCCAAAGAAGTAGGGCTGCCACGGGGCGTCGGTTGTGATGCAGGGGATCTCGTTGATCTCGGCCTGATCTGCCACCGGGTTGGTGGTGTCGGGGGTTGCGGCTGCCGCCATGATGTCGACTTCGTCATCCAAGATCAGTTCCGCGGCCACTTCGGCTGCGCGGTTCGGGTTTGACTGGCTGTCTTTCTTGATGATTTCGACGTTGTAGGATTTGCCGTTATTGGTGATCCCGCCCTCGAATTGCGCGCGCAGGCCTTCGAGGATGTAGTCATCGGCCTCGGCGAAGCCCGCCAGCGGGCCGGTTGTCGGCGTGACAAACCCCACCTTGATGGTCGGGCTTTGCGCATAGGCGCGTGTGGTTCTTAGAATGGCTGGCGTTGCCAGACCGGCAGCGATCCCGGTCAGTACGCTACGGCGTGTTGTATTTTTCATGTCTTCCTCCCTGAATGACGTTTAGCTCGGCAGAATTTTCTCCAGTTTGCCGAGGTGGTTGGCGATCCTTTCCTTGGTTGCGTCCAGGTCCGCGTCTTCCCAGTCGCGGAAACCGGCCCCGGCGGACATTCCAGTGCGATTGTCCTTTAGAAGCGCGTCAAGATAGGGAGAGGGGTCCTGCCGCCTCTCCAAATCAAAAAGGACCTGTCGGTGAATGTCGCGCGTCAGTTCGATTCCAACAAGGTCGGCGTTTTCCAACGGCCCCAGCACCGCAAGCCTGCGCCCGAAACTTGCCTTGACCACATCGTCCACGGCCTGTGCCGTGCAGATGCCGTTTTCCACCAGACTGATCGCCTCCCGCCACAGCGCGTGCTGCAACCGGTTGCCAATGAAGCCGGGCACATCTTTTTCGACCATCACGGGGGTTTTGCCGACCGTGGCCAGCAGATCAATCATCCCTTGCGCCAAGGCGGGGTCTGTCCATTCGGTCTTGATGACCTCGACCAGCGGGATCATGTGCGGCGGGTTCCACCAATGGGTGCCCAGCGCGCGGGGCCGCGTTTTCAGCCCCGCCATGATCTGGGTGATCTGGATCACCGAAGTGTTTGACGCAAGGGTTGCCCCGGATGGGGCTGCGGCCTCGATCTGGGCGAAGATTGCCTGCTTGAGCTCCAGTTTTTCGGGAGCTGCCTCGAACACGTGGGTTGCGTTGCTGACGGCGGCCTCAACGGTGTCCGACAGGGTGACCAAGCCCAGCGCATCGCTGATTTCGGCGTCGCTGGCGCCCAGAAGGCGCAGGCTGTCGCCGATGCGTTGCGGCACGGTGGCCAAAGCGTCGGCCATGGGGTCTGTGACGCAGACAGGCAGCCCCGACCGCGCGAATGTCAGCGCGATTCCGTGGCCCATCAGGCCACCCCCTATGACCGCAATACGGCTCACCCGGCGGTGTACCCGCCGTCGGCATATAGAATATGCCCGGTGTAAAAGTCCGACGCGCGCGACGTCAGGAACAGCAGTGGGCCCGCCAAGTCCTCGGGCTCGCCCAGGCGGCCCTTGGGGACCCGCGACAGGAACCCGGCGCGGACCGTTTTGGCGTGGTCATCATCGCCAAACATCCAGGCGGTCAGCGGGGAGCGGAACACGGTCGGCGCGATTGCGTTGACGGTGATGCCGGTTGGCCCAAGCTCGCAGCCCAGCGCTTTGGTGATGCCGTCCACGGCGGCCTTGGAGGCGCAATAGGCGGTGTAGCCGGCGGGGTGGCCCAGCAGCCCGCGCGCGGATGACATCAGCACCACTTTGCCGCCGTCGCCTTGCGCCTGCATCTGCCGTGTGGCGGCCCGCGCCATCAGCCAGCTTTGGGTGACATTGGCGTCCATCACATCAGAAAAGGTTTCGGGCGCCATCTCGTCGATTTTGGCGACTTTGTTCATGCCGGAGGCCACGACCAGTATGTCCAGCCGTCCGAAATGGGCAACTGTCTGGGCGACTAGATCATCGCAAGCGGCCTCGTCGGAGGGGCGCGCGTTGATCTCAAGCGGCGCGCCTTTGCACTTGGCGGCAACGGCGGCCATTGCGTCGGCGTTGCCTGCGGCCAATGCGACCTTGCAGCCGGCCGCTGACAGGACTTCGGCGGCTACGGCCCCGAACGCGCCGGAGGCGCCGGTAATCAACGCAACCTTGCCGGAGACGTTAAAGAAAGACATGGGGTCGGACAGGCTCATGTCGGGCGCCCTCCCTCGGGGTAGGGGATCACCACCAGCATTTTGCAGACGTGGTTCGACTTGTTTTCGATCCGGCGGTCCTGCCCCGGCGGGATGGTGCAGCTGTCCATGGCGCGCAGCACCTCGGTTTTGCCGTCCCATTCAATCGTCATCTCGCCTTCAAGCACGACATAGACCTTTTCGAACGGGGTGCTGTCCGGCCCCGCGCCGCCGCCGGGCAGGAACTGGCTGAAGCCAACCCACTGATTTTCCGGCCCGCCATCCACAAACCCTTGCAGGCGCAGCCCGGTGACACCCCAATGGTTTGGGGCGTCATAGGGAGTGGCGTCTTCAAAGCGCGTGATCTGCATCAGAAGGACTCACCGGCCTCGATTCTGTAGCCCTGGTCCTTGTCGACCATGGCCACCAGACGGATGATGCACCCGTCGCCGCGATCCCAGTTCCATGGGAAGAAGGCGAAGGTGACGCGCTTGCCGGTCACCGCGTCCAAATCACCGCCCACGTTTTCGATCCCCAGAATGCCGTTGGAGAAGAGCTTGTTGTGGACCGGTTCCCATTCAGGGAAATCGACCTCCCACGGTGTGCCGCCCGACCATTCAAGATATTCCTGCTCAAGATGCGGCAGGATGGGGCCGTTGCGTTGCGGGCCGATGGCGGTTGCCAGCGGGTGGTCATTGGCTTGGGTGTCGTGACCCACGACTTTCACGCCTTTCTCGACCATCCAATCAGCGGCAGAGGGCACAAGGCCCGGGCAATAGGCGAAGTAGTCGCCATCTTCATATTGCTTGTGCCAGCCCGTGTTGATGATGAGCACGTCGCCTTTGCGGATGGCGTGGCCGCACGCTTTTTCCAAGTCGTCGCCGGTGATCTGCTCCCACTTTTTCTTGGGGATGCTGACGACAAGTCCGGAGCCGAAGAAATGCGGCAGCGGCACTTCGTCGATGAAGGGCGTGCCCTGGACCACATGGGCAGGCGCGTCGATATGGGTGGTCACGTGCATTGTGGTCGTGATCGTCTGGCTCAACACGCCTGATTTGGCCATGTAGTGTTTGCGCTCAATCGCGACGTCTTTGAAGTAGGGCCAGTTGGGGCATTGGTATCCGAACCGGTGGCTGAGGTTGTAGAACTCAAGCCCCATATCGTTGTTAGTGTTTTCTTGAAAATCGATTCCACGGATTGTGACGGTCATGCGGTCCTCCCAAAAGATGCATCCGAGCGTTTCACAATATGGTGCATCTGCACCGCCATCCGGTCAATACTTGAGTTGCACCACATTGTGGGCTAGCAGTTGGGCGAGCTAGGCACCGCCCTTTCCACGGAGAAATTCGGGTATGAACATCCAAAAAGTTAACTCAGGCCAAGGTATTCAAGTCATTAGCCGGGCCATGCGGATCATGCGGATACTGGCAAAAAACACCAATGGCCTGAGTTTGGGCGGTATTGCGAAGGCGGCGGGATTGCCCCGTTCTACGGTACAACGAATCGTCGCGGCTTTGTCGGACGAGGGTCTTGTCTCGGTCGGGGAGGGCAGCGGGGGAATCAGGCTTGGCCCCGAAATTCAGGTCTTGGCGCGGGCCGTTTTTTCGTCTCCGCAGGATCGCTTCCGACCGCTGCTGGCCTCGATTGCCAAAGAGACGGGGGAGACCGTCGATCTTGCGGTGCTGCGGGGCGACAAGATGCTGTTCATAGATCAAGTTGTCGGCGGCCAGCGGCTTCGCACTGTGTCCAGCATCGGTGAAACATTCCCGCTGACATCAACAGCCAACGGCAAGGCGGCGCTGGCCTGTCTGGACGAATTTGCGGCAACGCGGCTGATAATGGCTGAGCTGTCGGACCAAAGCCCCAAGGATCGCAACCTGTCACAGCTGCTGGCAGAGGTCGCCATGATCCGCGAGGGGGGGCTGGCGCGCGATGAGGGTGAGCATACCGAAGGCATTTCGGCGCTTGGCTTTGCGGTGGCGGACCCAAACGGGGACATTCATGCGGTGTCCTTGCCCGTCCCCTCCAGCAGGTTTGCAGGAAAGGAGCAGACCCTTGTCGCCGCGATGGCGAAAGCAAGGGCCAGCCTTTACGACACCTAGCGCCCGCCCGCTGACGCGGTCAGGTCGCGTCTTTGTGGGACACCTCGAACGCCGCCTTTTGCGCGTCATTGGCATCCGTCTGGTGTTGCGCCTTCCACTCATCAAAGGGCATGCCGTAGAAGGCTTCGCGCGCCTCCATCTTGCCGATCTCGATGCCGCGTTCGGCGGCGGCTTCCTGATACCAACGGCTGAGGCAGTTGCGGCAGAAGCCCGCCAAATTCATCATGTCGATATTTTGCACATCGGTGCGCTTTTGCAGGTGTTCGCGCAGGGTGCGGAAGGCGGCGGCCTCCAGTTCCAGTTGGGTTTGAGCGTCCATGATCTGTCCTTCCTATAGGCCGGATGCGGCCAAGCTGTCGGTCAGGACCGGGGCTAGGCGGTCCGCCCACGCCCTCTGATCCGTTTCGCTAGATATGAGGTCATTGCGTATCTCGATCAAGACATGGCCGTGGCCATGGCGCAGCGCGTGCTGGTCCATCGTGTCGCCCTGCAAATGGCCGGTATAGGGCTGGTTGTCGCCAACGCAGAGGTCGGGTTCTTGGGCAAGGCGGACCATCAGCGGGTCCGCCAAGCGGCGATCATGGGCGTAAAGCACCCCGATCTGCCACGGGCGAGGGGGCCTGCCGCGCAGCTGCGGGGTGAAAGAGTGGATGGAGACGAGCACGGGGTTTTGGATCGTGGCGACCACCCCCGCGACGGCCTTGTGGTAGGGGCGGTGCATGGTGTCGAGGCGGCGCTCTCGTTCGGCCGCATCCACCGACTTGTTCGCGGCAATGATGGTGCCGTCATAAAGCCGCATGATGAGCGTCGGGTCGTCCTCCCCCCGGTTGGGGTCAATGACGAGGCGGGAGAAATTGGACAGCACGGCAGGGCCTTGAAGCCGCTCCGCCAACGCGCGGGTCACGCCCGCCGCGCCGGGGTCGAAGGCGATGTGGCGGGCCATGTCCGAGGCAGGCAGGCCAAGATCGCCGCCCGCCACGAAGGGCGGCACCGTGTTGGCGGCGTGGTCGCACAGGAAGACAAACCGGCCAGAGCGGCCCGCACCGGAGATTTCAAAGGGGTGGTAGGTCATCGACATCTGCCCGTTACAACTGCCTCCTATTTAGGCGGCATATGAAAAATGCGCCAGTTGCGATGCAGGGGAGATTGCGTCATACGTGCCCCCGGCCCAACGACAAAAATTGAAAAGATGAAGGATGACGCAGGTATGAGACGCCTCCGCAAGGTCAAGATTGTTGCAACATTGGGCCCCGCCTCAAACGACTACGAGATGATCCGCAAGCTGTTCGAAGCCGGCGCCGACGTGTTCCGCCTGAACATGAGCCATGGCGACCACGCCGAGATTCGCGTCCGCCACGAGATCATCCGCCAGATCGAAAAAGACACCGGCCGCCCCATTGCCATTCTGGCCGACCTTCAGGGGCCGAAGCTGCGTGTGGGCCAGTTTGCCGACGGCGACGGGGTTGATTTGCAGGTCGGGCAGGAGTTCCGCCTTGATCTGGACGACGCCAAGGGCGACGCCAAACGTGTCCAGCTGCCCCATAAGGAAATTTTTGATGCGCTGGAGCCGGGCGCGTCCCTGCTGGTCAATGACGGCAAAATCCGCCTGAAGGTGAAAGACTGCGGCCGCGACTTCGCGGATTGCGAAGTTGTTGTGGGCGGGGTGATTTCGGACCGCAAGGGTGTCAACGTCCCGGACGTGGTGCTGCCGCTGGCGGCCCTGTCCGAGAAGGACCGCAAAGACCTGGAATTTGTCTGCCAGCTGGGCGTGGACTGGCTGGCGCTGTCCTTCGTGCAGCGCCCGGCGGACGTGGCGGAGGCCCGCAAGCTGGCCGATGGCCGCGCCGCAATCCTGTCGAAAATCGAGAAACCAACCGCCGTCTCGTCATTCGACGAAATTCTGGCGGTGTCGGACGGCATCATGGTGGCGCGCGGCGATCTGGGTGTCGAGCTGCCGGTGCAAAACGTACCACCGATCCAGAAGCGCCTGATCCGCAAATGCCGCGCGGCGGCCAAGCCGGTGATCGTGGCGACCCAAATGCTGGAAAGCATGATCGACAGCCCGATGCCGACCCGGGCGGAGGTCTCGGACGTGGCGACCGCCATCTACGAGGGCACCGACGCCATCATGCTGAGTGCGGAATCCGCTGCTGGTGACTTCCCGATTGAGGCGGTGACCACCATGAACAACGTCGCCGTCGAGGTGGAGGGCGACCCCAACTATGTCGACATTATCGCGGCGCAGCGCGGCGGCAAGAAACACACCATCGCGGACGGCATCGTGGTCGCGGCCCGCGAAATTGCCGAGACCACCGACATCAAGGCGATTTGCTGCTTTTCGCAATCGGGCACCACGGCATTGCTGGTGGCCCGCGAACGCCCGCATGTGGCGACCATCGCTTTGACGCCTTTGGTGGGCACCGCGCGGCGGCTGTGTCTGAGCTGGGGCATGCATTGCGTACAAACCGGCGGCGTGGACCGGTTCAAAATGGCCGTTGTCGGGGCCGCCCGCGCGGCGCGGGAATACGGGTTCGCAACGGAGAAGGACCAGATTGTGGTCACCGCCGGCGTGCCGTTCAACCAGCCCGGCACCACAAACATTCTGCGGGTCGCCCCTGTTGAAGAAAGATTGATTTTCGCAGCAGACCCTGAATAATCAGCCGCAATCGTCGGGTTGAGGGCAGGTTATGATTACGAATGAGTTCATTTTGGTGTTTGGCATCGTGATCGGGGTCTTGGCGATCCCGGCCATCTTGTCGTCATTGCTGGATGGCAGCGCGCCGCGGGTTGCGGCCTTTGCGGCGGTGATCTCGGGGGCGATGATTATTTACGCGATCTACAACACGCCGGGCGGCTACCGCGTCGACCAGCTGCCGGAAATTTTCACCCGGGTGGTGGCCAGCTTCCTGTAAATCAAGGCGTGGCCGAGTAAACGCTTGCCAAGTCGGGCCTTCGGTCATAGAAGGCCCTCTCGTACCCGTGGGACCGGCCTAGAAGGCATGCCGAGTTGCCCATGTTAACCACTCGATACCAAGGAGATGGAAATGCCAAAAATGAAGACAAAATCTGGCGCCAAAAAGCGCTTCAAGATGACGGCCTCGGGCCGCGTCAAAGCTGGTCAGGCAGGCAAACGCCACGGCATGATTAAGCGCTCCACCAAGTTTATCCGCACCGCGCGCGGCACGACTCTTCTCTGCGCTGCAGATGAGAAAATCGTGAAAAAATACATGCCATACGCGCGCTAAGGAGAATTTGATATGTCCAGAACAACATCGGGCCCCGTCACGCACGCGCGCCACAAGAAAGTCATCAAAGCAGCCAAGGGCTACCAGGGGCGTCGCAAGAACACCTTTAAGGTTGCCCGTCAGGCCGTCGACAAGGCCAACCAATATGCGACCCGCGACCGCAAGGCGCGCAAGCGCAACTTCCGCTCGCTGTGGATCCAACGCATCAACGCCGGGTGCCGCGCCATCGACGAGACGCTGACCTATTCGCGTTTCATCAACGGCCTGTCGCTGGCTGGCATCGAAGTGGACCGCAAGGTTCTGGCCGATCTGGCCGTGAACGAGCCTGCCGCGTTTGCCGGCGTCGTTGAAAAAGCGAAAGCCGCGCTGGCCTAAGCCGCGCCGCTACGAGAGAATAAAAGAAGCCCTGCGCAAGCGGGGCTTTTTTTGTGTATTGAGGGGGGCGTCGGATCAAGGGCGGCAAAGGTCGTTGGAACGACCTTTTTTAAAGCCGCTTCAAAGCGGCTTTCCCTGCCGAAGGGCAGGGTGGGGGGAGGAAGATGTGAAGACATCGCCCTTGTCTCAGTCTCATTTCCTGCTTTTATGGGCCGCAGTTGCTTTATTGTTTGCCGGATATGGCGCTTTTGGGGGAAATGACATGAAGAAGTTTGCCGCGGGCCTGGTCGCTTGCGCACTTGCGCTGGTGCCGTCATTCGGGGTGGCGCAGCAAGCCAGTGCCCCACAAATTCAATGTGGGCAGCCCCATACCGTTGGCAGGGGCGACACGCTCAGCGGGATTAGCCTCAGGGCCTATGGCTCGCTGCTGTATCAGCCGATCTACACCGCCAATGTCGCCACCATCGGCGCGAACCCTGACAGAATTCAGGTCGGCCAACGGCTGACCATCCCCTGCCTGACGGCGACCGAGGTCGCCGCAGGGGACGGCGCGCCGGTTCAGGGGCAGCTGACCCTCACCTTCAACAAGGCGTCGGCCCCGCCGTTCATTATCAACAGCGGCATCGTCGACAAATATCTGGCCGAGATCACCGAGGTCACCGAAGGCCGGGTCACCTTTGTGGACCCTGAGGTGGTCAACCGCGACCACGCGGCGCAGTTCGGGATGGTGACCTCCGGTCAGGTCGATGGCGCCTATGTGCTCAACCAGTATCTGGCGGCCTCGCATCCGCTGCTTCAGCTGCCGATGGAGCCGATGTTTGGCGGCTCAGCCGAGCAAACTGCCGTGTCGCTCTGGCGGCTTCATAGCCGGTATCTGGCCAACACCAATTACTTCCCCGAGGCCAAGCTGCTTGGCTTCATCGCGTCGCCCGCGGCGCATATCTGGCGCGACAGCGCGCAGCCGGTGACGGCGGATGAGGGGATCGCCACCAAGAACACCTACGACGTGCCCTATTTCAGCGGGCTGGACACGCGTGGCCCCGCCAAGATGCGGGCCGAAGTGGCGGCCTCCATCGCCAATTACAACGCGCAAAACAGCGAGCCGCCGACATTCTTCCTTGCGCATGGCGCGGCCATTGCGCTGGGCATCTGGGACGAGACGTCCAGCGTTGAGGTGATGGAGGTCGATAACGGGCTCTATACGCCGACCTTCTCCGTGGTGCTGTCGAACGACGCCTGGGCGCAGATTTCGCCACGCGACCAGCGCGCCATTCTGGAGGTGTCGGGCGAGGCGCTGGCCAACCGGTCGGCCGCATGGGACGCGTTTGACAACTCCTTCCGGTCAAAAATGCTGGAGCTTGGGTTGGTGTTCAAGAAGGCGGACAAGGCTCTGCTGGATGACCTGTTTCTCAGCTCGATGGACGATCTGAAGACCTGGACCACCGCCGCGAACGGGCTGGGCATCCCGCCCATCGAGGCGTTGAAGTTCTACCTGTCCAACCTGCATTCGCTCAAGGACCGGCTGATCTACCGCGCCCCAGAGGTGGATGTCGCGCAGCACCCGTTTATCACCGGCGACCGGTAGAGATTTCTGGAGGTGTGGGAGGGGGCGTTCGCAGGCGCTCCATATAAGAAGGCCGCCCCGTTGCCGGAGCGGCCCTCTCAAGTTTAACGCATCAGCACCCTATTCTGCTGGGTGGGCCTGGGAGTTGGGCCTCCAGGCTTCCGCGCGTTTGCGGTCCCGGTCCGAGGCGATCAGGGCGCGGACCTTTTCGGCCTCTGCCTGAGTTGCGCGTTCGCGCAGCTGCTCGATGGTCTGTGCCATCTTTTCAAGTTGTTGAGGGTCGGCTGCCGCGCCCAGCACCTGCTGGCGCGCGACCCAGTAGCCAAGCGCGCCCGACGCCACCATTGCGACGAACAAAATGATGAATTGCATGAGCCCAGCCATCAATTTGCCTGCCCGGCGTTTTCGAAGATGACAAACTCGACGCGGCGGTTCCGTTCTTCGTCGGAACTGTCACCCTGCGATGACGGGGCCCGTGCGCCAAAGCCGACGGGTTCGAATTTTGCGGTGTCGATGCCAAGCGCGGCGAGCGTGGCTACCGTGTTATCGGCCCGCTGCCAGCTCAGCGCCAGGTTGATGATGTCGGTGCCGCTGCTGTCGGAATGCCCGGTGACCTGAACAAAAGCCCTGTCACAGCCTTCTGCCATCTTGCCGATTTTGCGCAAGGTTGGCAGCTCGTCGGCCTGCAGTTCTGCGCTGCCGCTGGCAAAGAGGATGGTCTGGCTGGTCGCAAAATTACGCAGCTCCGCGACGCAGTCCGTGCTTGCAACCTGTGTGGCTGCGGTCGGCGTCTGATTTGACACGACAACTGTTTCTTCTGGTGGTGTGCTGGGCTGAAGCCCGCCTTCTACCGCCAGGAACCTGATTTCCTCCATGTTCGGGTCAAGCGTTGGCTCGGCCGGTGTCGCAGCTGCGAGGTCTGAGGCCGCTGATGCCGGGTCCGTCGTCCGCGACGCATAGCCTGTCAGTTCTTCCACTTCGCGCAGGCTGAGCAATTCCAGATTGTTGGCTGCGTTCCGCAGGATCGCGAGCCGGGCGGCCTCTATTTTGGAGACGCTTTGAGCCGCGATGCCGGTCAGCTGCTCCACCTCATCGAGGTCAAGAAGTTCAAGATTGGTTCCGGCGCTTTGCAGGATGGCCTTGCGAGCGGCGGCTTTTTCCTGCTCGGCACGGGACAATGGCGCGTTCCGTGCGGCGGCTGTTGTGAGGCCGCTGTCATCCCCTTGCAGGATTTGGGTGGTGTTCAGGCTTTGACCTGTCGGGCTGGCAGTGTCCTGCAGCAGCGCGGATGAGGACACTTGTGTAGAGGTCTCGGGCGCGCGAACGGTTTCAAGCCCGATCCATGCGATTGCCCCGATTGCCACAAAGGATACGGCGCCTAACGCCATTGCCGCACGAGCGCGTTGCTTTGCCATGGCCACGGGGCACGGTTGGTTTCCAATTAGTGTCATTCTTCCCCCTTGTCCCGCACAAACAAAAAACTGCGGGCAGTGTTCAATTTGGTGTCGCCGACCCCTTCAAATTGCAGCGCGCGTCGGGGCAGCGGTCCGACGCAAAAGGGTGGCAAGTTATCGCCTATGGTATGCTGGCATGTGTTGTGGATAAATCCCGAAACGCCCCTATATTTTGCGATTTTCTGAAACTGTGATTCGAAAGACTCACATGCAAAAATTGGTGAGTCTTTGCAGCGGGTTAGCGTCGCCGGTTTCGGGCGTTTCGGGCCGCGCTTGCATCTGGTGGGCCCAAACGGTAGCAGACAGGCACTGAAACAGAGGGGCCGTCATGGACGATCTGAAGGCAAAATATCTTGGTCAAATCGCGGATGCCGCGGACGAAAACGCGCTGGAGGACATCCGTGTCTCCGCCGTTGGCAAAAAGGGCGAGATCAGCCTGAAAATGCGCGAATTGGGCAAAATGACCCCCGAGGAACGCCAAGTTGCCGGCCCCGCGCTGAACGCGCTGAAAGACGAGGTCAATTCCGCCCTTGCCGCCAAGAAGGCGGGCCTTGCGGATGCGGCCCTGAACGAGCGGCTCAAGACCGAGTGGCTGGACGTCACACTGCCGGGCCGTGGGCGGCCTGCGGGCACCATCCACCCTATCAGCCAAGTCAGCCAAGAGGTGCAGGCCCTGTTTGCCGATCTGGGGTTCTCGGTCGCCGAAGGGCCGCAGGTCGAAGACGACTGGCATAATTTTGACGCGCTGAACATTCCGGCGCATCACCCCGCGCGGGGTGAGATGGACACGTTCTACATGCACCGCGCCGAGGGCGACAACCGCCCGCCGCATGTGCTGCGCACCCATACCAGCCCCGTGCAAATCCGGTCGATGCTGGATCACGGCGCGCCGCTGCGCATCATCTGTCCGGGCCGCGTGTACCGCGCCGATTACGACCAGACCCACACCCCGATGTTCCATCAGGTCGAAGGGCTGGCGATTGACAAAGACATCTCCATGGCCAACCTGAAATGGGTGCTGGAAGAGTTCGTAAAAGCGTTTTTCGAGGTGGATGACGTTGAACTGCGCTTCCGCGCCTCGCATTTCCCGTTCACCGAGCCGTCGGCGGAAGTCGACATTCGCTGTTCCTGGGATAATGGCCAGCTGAAAGTGGGCGAGGGTGACGACTGGCTCGAAATCCTCGGCTCCGGCATGGTGCATCCGAAGGTGCTGGAAGCGGGCGGGATTGACCCGGCGGACTGGCAGGGTTTTGCCTTTGGCGTTGGGATCGACCGGATTGCGATGCTGAAATACGGCATCCCGGACCTGCGGGCGTTCTTTGATTCAGACCTGCGCTGGCTGCGCAATTACGGCTTTGCGTCGCTGGACCAACCGAATTTGGCCTCGGGGCTTAGCCGCTAAGATCCAATCCCGCCGCGATGGACCGGCACGTGTCGTAGATTTGATATTCCTCGGCCCAGTGGACGCGCAAAGCGGCTTCCGCCTCGGCGCTTAGCTTGGGCAGTGGGGTCGGAGATGCGTGGCGTTTGGGATTGGATGGCAGCGTGAATTCATTCACGCCGATGCGGTCCATGAATGCGGGCAGCTTGGCGTCCAGATCAGGCAAGTCGACACAGGCCACAATCGCGCCCTTGCTCATCTTGAGGGCGTCTACGCTGTGCAGATAGGTCGCAAGGTTCGATTTAAGATGCTCAATGGCGTCAAACGCAAAAATGGCCGCGGATTTCTTTCGCTCGTCGGCGCTGCCCAAGGCCAGGGCCAAATCCTCGGCGGTCTCAAACCAAAGATAGGCGGTCGCTTCCTCGGCGCTCCAATTGAACTGGTAGGTGGGGCGGCCCTGCCGCTGGCGGGAATAGAAGGCCGACACGAAACGGTCTGACGGATTGCGGAAGGTGAAGGCCAACCTTCGGTCGTCGCCGAAGCTTTCTAACGTGTTTTGCAAAGTGGCGGAGTGGCGGAGCAATTGCAGGGGCTGGCTCCATTTGTCGCGATTGTGGCGCAACACCGACCGCACGTAGCTGCCCCCGGTTTTCCCGATATGCAGCAAGCAAATTTCCGAGGGCTCAGACATGATGCGGCACCTTAAGGACAGAGGATCCCAAGGTGCCGCTCATTTGGAGGAATAACAAGGCCGGTTTAGCCAGAAACCAACCGGCAGAATGGCTGAAACACGCCGGTACAGCTTAAATCAGTGATGTCGACGACGCCGGCCGAAATGCTGTTCTTAGAGCCATCGACCGTCACGATTGCGAGGGCCAAAGCGATAGACAGAGCCGCCACAGAGGGGCGGAAAACGGAGGCGACAATATTGGTCAAAAACGTGGTCATCTTTTCTACCTCAGAACCTGAGAATCATTAACAAGTGCCCCACTTGTGCCTCTTTTGGTCCTTAAATGTGGCGGGAATAAGGCATGGTTGCTGAAACCTTAAGTTTTCTGCGTCGCCGCATAGGGGCTGAGGCCCCTTTCGCTTATGGCTATGATGCGTTAGCACCTGCGCTGACCCGAAATGCTCTGAATTAAGGCGCTCCCATGAAGTTCACCCTGTCCTGGCTCAAAGATCACCTCGAAACCGAAGCCTCTGTTGATGATATTTGCTACGCCCTGACCGACCTTGGTCTGGAAGTGGAAGGCGTCGAGAACCCGATGGACCGGCTGGGCGATTTTACCATCGGATATGTGAAGAGCGCGGAGAAACACCCCGACGCCGACAAGCTGCGGGTCTGTCAGGTCCAGACCGACGAGGGCGACACCCAGATCATCTGCGGCGCGCCCAACGCGCGGGAAGGCATCAAAGTGGTCATCGCCAAGCCGGGCGTCTACGTGCCGGGCATTGATACCACCATCGGCGTCGGCAAAATCCGCGGCATCGAAAGCTTCGGCATGATGTGTTCAGAGCGGGAGATGGAGCTCAGCGACGAGCATGATGGGATTATTGAGTTAGACTCTGGCGAAGTGGGGCAGCGCTTCGTGGATTGGCTGGCGGAGAATGACCCTTCCAAGGTCGACACGATGATCGAGATTGCGATCACGCCGAACCGCCCCGATGCGCTGGGCGTGCGCGGTATCGCGCGCGATCTGGCGGCACGTGGTCTGGGCAAGATGAAGGCGCGCGACACGGACCCTGTGAAGGGGACGTTTGCCTGCCCCATCAATGTGACGATTGACGACACCGAGGCCTGCCCCGTGTTCTACGGGCGGCTGATTAGGGGCGTGAAGAATGGACCCAGCCCGCAATGGCTGCAGGACGCGCTGAAGGCGATCGGGCTGCGGCCCATTTCGACGCTGGTCGATATTACGAATTTCTTCACCTATGACCGCAACCGCCCTCTGCACGTGTTCGACGCGGGCAAGGTGAAAGGCGATTTGCGGGTGCATCTGTCCGAGGGGGGCGAACGTTTCCTTGGGTTGGACGAAAAGGAATACACGCTGGAGGCCGGCATGACCGTGATCTCTGACGACAACGGCGTCGAGGCGCTGGGCGGCATCATGGGCGGCGCGCCGTCTGGGTGTTCGGATGACACGGTGGATGTGTTCGTCGAGGCCGCGTTCTTTGACCCGATCCGCACGGCGCATACGGGGCGCAAGCTGAAGATCAATTCCGACGCGCGGTACCGGTTCGAGCGCGGGATTGACCCCGAATTTACGCCCGTGGGCATGGAACACGCGACGCGCATGATTTTGGACCTGTGCGGCGGCGAGCCGTCCGAGGTGGTGGTCGCGGGCGCTATGCCCGACCATTCCCGCGCCTACAAACTGGACACCGACCGCGTTCAGTCGCTGGTGGGGATGGACATCCCGGCTGATACACAACGCAAGACACTGGAAGACCTTGGCTTCACGCTGGAAGGCGACATGGCGAACGTGCCAAGCTGGCGCCCCGACGTGCAGGGGGAGGCTGATCTGGTTGAAGAAGTGGCGCGGATTGCCTCGCTGACCAAGCTGGTGGGCAAGCCTTTGAAGCGCACCAATGTGGGCGTGCCGCGCCCGATCCTGACGCCTATGCAAAAGCGCGAACAGGCCGTTCGACGCACGATTGCGGCGCTTGGCTACAATGAATGCGTGACCTATTCCTTCATCGACGCGGCATCGGCGGAAATGTTTGGCGGCGGCACCGACGCGTCCAAGCTGGAAAACCCGATCAGTTCCGAGATGAGCCATATGCGGCCCGACCTTTTGGCGGGTCTGTTGCAGGCGGCCAGCCGAAACCAGGCGCGTGGATTCAACGATATGGGGCTGTTTGAAGTTGGCCCCGCTTTCAGCGGCGGCGAGCCGGGGGAACAGCATGTGCTGGCCTCGGGCCTGCTGGTCGGCCACACCGGACCCAAGGACGTACATGGCGCGCGTCGCGCGGTGGATGTCTATGACGTGAAGGCGGATGCCGAGGCGGCGCTGGCCGCGATGGGCGCGCCTGCGAAGGTGCAAATCCTGCGCGGCGCGGATGCGTGGTGGCACCCCGGGCGGCATGGCAAAATTTGCCTTGGCCCGAAGAAGGTGCTGGGCGTCTTTGGCGAAATTCACCCCAAAGTGCTGGCCGCGATGGACGTCAAAGGCCCCGCAATGGGCTTCACGCTGTACCCGGCCGAGGTGCCTTTTGCGAAATCCAAATCCACCGCGCGCGCGGCGCTGGAACTGCGCGACCTGCAAGCGGTGGAGCGGGACTTTGCCTTCGTGGTGGATGCCGATGTTGAGGCGCTGACCCTGGTCAACGCAGCGGCGGGCTCCGACAAGGCGATGATCGAGGAGGTGCGCGTCTTTGACGAATTCATCGGCGGCTCGTTGGGTGAGGGCAAGAAGTCCTTGGCCATCACCGTCCGCATCCAACCGACCGAGAAAACCCTGACCGACCAGGAGATCGAGGCGCTGGCCGCCAAAGTGGTCGACAAGGTCACCAAGGCGACAGGTGGCGTGTTGCGGGGCTGATACAGGTCCCGCGACCGGCCCCAAACATCCTTAATAAGACCTTAATTTCGTCTGATCGGCGTCACGAACCGCAAATACTACCCCACTGAGTATATTTATCAGCAGTGCCCCAAAAAGGGGCGCGAGTGGAGGCAGAGCAATGAGTGACCCAACCGAGCCAGTCACAATTCTTGGAACCCTTGGGGACGACTTTTTTCATACGTTCCGCATGGGCTATGACGACCTGACGGAATTTTACATTGAAGGCGATAATGGCAACGACATTATCCGCACCGGCAATGGCAGCAGCGAAGTGATCGGCGGCAAGGGCGACGACCGCATTTACACCGGCGGCGGCAATGACACGATCAGCGCAGGCAATCACAACGACTACGTGAACGCGGGCCGCGGCGACGACTATGTCTCCGGCGGGGCGGGCGACGACAACCTGATTGCGGGCAAGGGTGACGATGTCATCTATGGCGGCAGCGGCAACGACATTATTTCCGGCGTCAAAGGGTATAACTATCTCGACGGCGGCGCTGGTGATGACCGGATCAAGACCGGTATCCACACCTCCACCGCTGTTGGCGGCGACGGCGAAGACGTGTTCATCGCCCATCTCAACAAAGGTGCGGACCATACGCTGACAGGCGGCGCAGATGCGGACCTGTTTGTGTTCAAATCGCAGGACGCTGGCCGCGTCTCGGACGTTACTATCACCGATTTCGAATTGGGCGTGGACCGGTTCATTGTCAGCGGCGTGCGACATGACGATTTCCTGATCGACGCAACCACCGTGACCGAGGTCGACGGCAACGCCGTGCTCGACATTGGGGACATGGACACCATCACGTTTGAAGGTGTCTCCGCGGATGAGCTGATCGCCCAATACGACGACGGCATCATCGTCTAGGACGCAAACCTCTCTACATTTTGAAGGGCGCCCGGTCTGCTGACCGAGGCGCCCTTTGCCGTTTCATTGTCGCTGTTTTGGGAACAGGCTGTTGCCCACGACGAATATGGCAAGAATATGGCGACGGCGCGGTATTGTGGTGCTAATGTACCGCCAGGCCGACTGTGCTGGTCGGCTTTGTTTTGTGTGTGAAGAGGGGATTGCGCCATGTCGAGAATTACGTTTTTTGGAGATGAAGAGGGAAACCGGATCAACCCGGAGGGCAACCTGCCCGCTGATTTTCTTGCCAGTTTCGAAGAATTTTTTATCTTCGGATTCGGGGGTGATGACACCATCATAGGCCGCGCCGGGACCAACACTTTGTTTGGTGGCGCAGGCGACGACTTTCTGACCGGTCGCAGGGCCGATGACATTATTTCCGGCGGTGAGGGCGATGACTTCGTCAATGCGGGCAACGGGGATGACACGGTGACCGGTGACGCGGGCAACGACACCCTAAACGGTGCGGGCGGCGACGATTTTCTGGATGGTGGCGCGGATGACGACGTGCTGAATGGCGGCTCAGGGGCGGATACGCTGATCGGCGGTGACGGCAATGACTATCTGGATGGCGGCGTGGGCCGCAACGTCCTTGATGGCGGTGCGGGGGACGACTTCCTTGTCGGCGGCAAATCGCGGGACGTCATCAAAGGCGGGACCGGCGACGACTTTGTCAACGCGGGCAACGGCAACGACCATGTGACCGGCGGGCGCGGCAACGACGTCCTGAACGGTGCGGGCGGCGATGATCGGCTGGATGGCGGCGCTGGCAATGACATCATCAACGGTGGCAGCGGCGACGATTTCATCACCGGCCGCAAAGGCTACAACACACTGGATGGTGGCGACGGCGATGACCGGATCAACACTGGCGACCATACCTCGACCGTGAACGGCGGTGCCGGCGACGACCTGATTGAGGCGCGTCTGAAAAAGGGCGGCGACCACGTGCTGAGCGGCGGTGAGGGCGCGGATGTGTTTGAGTTCCAATTCCAGGACAGTCGCAAGTCGGCAGACGTTGTCATCACCGACTTCGAGCTTGGCGTTGACAGCCTCGTCATCGACGGCATGACCGGCGCAGAGTGGATCGACGCTCATGTTGGAGGTCCGATGCCGGGTCTGTTGACCGAGGTGGACGGCAACGCGGTTCTCGATATCGGCTACGGCGACAGCATCACATTTGAGGGGATCAGCGCCGCCGAGCTGGCTGAACACTACGTTGAAGATGTTGCGCTGATTGTCGGTTGAACCCTTGCCTTTAACGCCGTGACCGCCAAGTTATGCCTAGCAGCATAGGAGCAATATCATGGCGCTAAACGTATATCTCTCGGGCGAAATTCATACGGATTGGCGAGAGCAGATCATTGACGCCTCAAAGGGCCTTGATGTGACGTTTAACAGCCCTGTCACGGACCATGGCGCGTCCGATGACTGTGGCGTTGATATTCTTGGGGCCGAGGACCAGAAGTACTGGCACGACCACAAGGGCGCGATGGTAAACGCCATCAGGACCCGCAAGGGCATCGCAGATGCCGACGTGGTGGTGGTGCGCTTTGGCGAGAAGTACAAGCAGTGGAACGCCGCCTTTGACGCGGGCTACGCCGCTGCGTTGGGCAAGTCGCTGATCGTGGTGCATGGCGACGACCACCAGCATGCTTTGAAAGAGGTGGACGCGGCGGCACTGGCGGTGACCGACGACCCGCTGAAAGTGGCCGACATCTTACGCTACGTTTTGACCGGCAAGCTGCCGGGATAGTTGCGCGGTTTGCCGTGGGGCCGTTAGGCTGCTCGCGTGGCATATGATTACGTGATTGTAGGAGGCGGCTCGGCGGGCTGCGTGATGGCCTCGCGGCTGAGCGAGGACGCCGCGGTGAGCGTTTGCCTGATCGAGGCAGGCGGCTCTGGCCGCGACATCTTTGTTCGGGCACCTGCCTTGGTCGCGGGCATGATCTCGGGCCGCCCCAAGATCAACAACTGGGCTTTGAAGACTGAGCCGCAGGCGGGCCTAAACGGGCGGCGCGGATTTCAGCCGCGCGGCAAGGCGTTGGGTGGGTCAAGCGCGATCAACGCAATGCTTTATGTGCGCGGGCATGCGTCGGATTATGACGCGTGGGCCCATCTGGGGGCCGAGGGCTGGGACTGGGCCAGCGTGTTGCCCTATTTCTTGAAGGCCGAGGGCAACGCGCGCGGCGGTGATGCGCTTCATGGCGGAGACGGCCCCTTGCAGGTTGCAGACCAAGCCGAGCCGCGCCCCATTGCGCATGCGTTTATTGCGGCTGCGGCGGAAATGCAGCTGCGGCGCAACGACGATTTCAACGGGCCCGAGCAAGAGGGCGCCGGGCTGTACCAGGTGACGCAACACCATCGCGGTGCGGCCAAAGGGGAGCGGTGCTCTGCCGCGTCTGCTTACCTGACGGATGCGGTCTTGGCGCGGGCCAACCTGACCGTGATGACCAAGTCTGCTGTAGATAAGGTGGAGATCGTGGATGGCCGCGCAGTGGCGGTTATGCTGCGCGGCGGAGCGCGGGTCGAGGCCGCGCAGGAGGTTGTTTTGTCCGCTGGCGCGTTTGGGTCGCCGCATCTGTTGATGTTGTCCGGCGTGGGGCCTCGCGACGAGCTGGCGGCGCATGGCCTGGATGTGGTGCATGAGTTGCCGGGCGTTGGGCAGAACCTGCAGGACCATCTGGATTACATCATCAGCTATCACTCCAAACGCACTGACGTGGTGGGGCTGAACCCACGCGGCCTATTTGATTTGGGCAAGGCGGGGTTGAAATGGCGCAAGACCGGGACGGGGCTTTTCGCTTCGCCAATGGCGGAGGGCGGGGCGTTCTTTAAGTCGGACCCCGGCTTGAACAAGCCGGACCTGCAGCTGCATTTCGTGGTGGGCATCGTGGATGACCACATGCGCAAGATACATCTGAAACACGGCTATTCCTGCCATGTCTGCGTGTTGAGGCCAGAAAGCCGGGGGCAGGTGGGCCTGAGCAGCGCCGATCCGCGCAAGCCGCCCCGCATTGACCCGGGCTATTTGAGCGACCCACGGGACCTGCAGGTGCTGATGACAGGCGCGCGGCGGATGGAGGCGCTGCTGGAGGCCGGGCCGCTGGAGCCGTGGCGGGGCAAGCGGCTATATCCGCATGATGGCAGCGACGCAGGTCTGGAGGCGGATATCAGGGCGCGGGCCGACACGATTTACCACCCCGTTGGCACCTGCCGGATGGGCGCGGACGACATGGCGGTGACCGACCCAGTGGGCCGGGTGCATGGCGTGGACGGTTTGCGGGTGGTGGATGCCTCGCTGATGCCGCGGCTGGTTGGCGGCAATACCAACGCGCCGACCATCATGATGGCGGAGAAGGTCGCGGATGAGATGCGCGGGGGCAGTTTGTCGGAAAGAAACTGACGTCAGCGCTTCGGTGAAACTCTGGCGCCGTTGCGCATGACAAAACCCGTGCGATCCTGAACAACCGCTCCGTTTGCACGTTTCTCGTGTTTGGACTGTTAGGGAAGGCGGCGCCGCCGATATGGCCCGTGCCGGACGGGGATTTTGCCCCCGCACCCTATAAGGGGCTTTCGCCCCCGCTTTCACCGGTGATCGCAAGGTGATCCCGCATTTGCCCAGCCTTTATGCCTGACAAGAAATTGGGCGGGACCCTGAACCACGTTTTTTGACGTCGATCGGGGGTATATCCCGCCCAGATTAGCGAAACCTTATGCCACCGTTCGGTGGTCTGGCCTTTTGCGCATCAGTCGCGCGGTGGGGTGACCAAGCCGACCTGCACAGCAGGGCGCGCCACGAACCGGTCGAGATAGGCGACAAGGTTCTTGTGGTCGTCCCAGCCGACGAGGTCTTTCACCCCGTAAAAATCCAGCGCCCGCAGCCATGGGGCGATGGCGATGTCGGCGATGGAGTAATCCCCGACGATCCAGTCCTTGCCGTCAAGCTGGCCGTCAAGCACCGCCAGCAGGCGTTTGGCCTCGTCGATGTAGCGCTGCTGGGGGCGTTTGTCTTCCCATTCGCTGCCCGCGAATTTGGAGAAGAAGCCAAGCTGGCCCAGCATCGGACCAAGCCCGCCCATCTGGAACATCAGCCACTGGGTCACATGGGCCTTGTCGCTGGCGGTTTTGCCAATCAGCTTGCCGGATTTCTCCGCCAGATAGAGCAGGATCGCGCCGGATTCGAAGATGCCAATGGGGCCGTCCGGCCCGTTTGGGTCGATGATGGCCGGGATCTTGTTGTTGGGGTTCAGCGACAGGAATTCGGAGCTTTTCACATCCGCGTCGGACAGCGTGACTTTGTGGGCCTCGTAGGGGATGCCCATTTCCTCCAACGCGATGGAGACCTTCACGCCATTAGGGGTCGGGAAGGAATAAAGTTGCAGCACTGACGGGTCGGCGGCAGGCCATTTCTGGGAAATTGGAAAGTTTGAGAGATCGGACATTTTTGAAGCCTTTCATGAGCTGGCCCTAATCTAGGGGGAAACTCGGAATAAAAAAGCCATGTCATTGTTGGAAAAAGTGTTAAAAGACGTGCGCAGACGCACAGGGCCATGAGAGCCGGCGCGTGACAGGAAAGAAAAAGGGACAACTATGCTATCGGAATTCAAAGACTTCATCGCCAAAGGCAATGTCATGGACATGGCTGTTGGTATCATCATCGGTGCTGCTTTCACCGCCATCGTGACCTCGCTTGTGGGCGACCTGATTAACCCGATCATCGGCCTTGTGTCGGGCGGCGTTGATTTCACCAACAACTACGCCGTTTTGTCCGGCGAAGTGGCTGAGGGCGCGTCCCTGGAAGCTGCACGTGAAACAGGTGCGGCCGTGTTCGCCTATGGTGCGTTCATCATGGCGATCATCAACTTCCTGATTATCGCCTTCGTGGTGTTCATGCTGGTGCGCTACGTCAACAAGGTGAAAGCCGCTGCCGAAGGCCCTGCGGAAGAGAAAGCTCCAGAGGAACCAGCCGGCCCAACACAAGAAGAGCTTTTGGCCGACATCCTGGCTGCTTTGAAGAAGTAAGCGCCAGACCGGAATGGTTTACAGGGCCCGCCGATTTCGGCGGGCCCTATTGTTTTTGTCACGGTGCTAAAGCTCTTCGGCATTGCCCGGAATGATCCGCTCCACCGTTCCTCTGGGGTCGCCACTGGCAAGATCGAACATCGCCAAGCCGGAGGGCGTCTTGACCACTTTGGTGCAGCTGTTCTTTGGGCCGTTTTCCCAATCAACGCAGTAACTGCCCTCCTTGAGTGACCAGGTCCCCCGCAGTTCGGGTCCTTCTGGTAGGTTGGCTGCGGCCCGCCCATCGGCCCCATAAAAGACTGGTGCGGTCCCGTTCGGTGTCGCAACATAGACGGTGTTGCCGGTCAGAAGCGCGTCCAGCTGTGCCTCCGACATTTGAGTTTCCGCATGTGCCGCCGTGGCTGCCAGTAAACTTACCATTGCAAGACCTCTCATTTTAGTTCTCCGTATGTAGGTTGAATAAATAGACAAGTAGGTTGACTAAATAAGATAGTCAACCTACTTGTCTAAAAAAGATGAGATGTGAATGACCGACCGCCCCGACCATGTTGGCGCTGACCTTTGGATGGCCTTCAAAGCCTATGAGGCGGCCATGTATGAACGCGTGGCACAGTTGGAATTCGAAGACATTACCGTCGCCGACAGCGACGTGTTGGTCCAGATCGGCCCTGAAGGGCAAAGCATGGTCACCATCGCGTCCGCGCGTGGAGTCTCAAAGCAAGCCATTCAGGGGCAGGTGAAGAGCCTTGTTTCGCGGGGCTATGTCCAAGTGCGCCCGGACCCGTCAGACGCCCGCGCCAAGCGGGTCACCCATACGGAGAAAGGGCGCAAACTGGTCGCCGCCCTTGCCGACATCAAGCGCGACCTGCATGCGGAGGTTGAGGCCAACCTTGGGGCAGACCGGCTTGCGCTGCTGCGTGACATGCTCTCGCAGGTCGTGGCGAGCACGCGCTAAAATCCGGTCGCGCTGAGCGTCGCTTTGCGCGAAACTGCCGCCAATGACCGACCAGGCAGGAGACACGCAGTGGCCTCAGAGATTGACGACACAGACGCCCGCATCTTGACGGTGTTGCAAAAGCAAGGCCGTATCTCGAATGCTGATTTAGCCGAGAAGGTGAACCTGTCGGCCTCGGCCTGCCACCGTCGCGTGGCGCGGCTGGAGCGCGACCAGATCATCCGCGACTACGTGGCCCTGCTGGATCCGCGCAAGGTGGACCGCCCCACCACGGTGTTCGTCGAAATCACGTTAAGCGGGCAGGCCGACGAGGTGCTGGACGCCTTTGAACGCGAGGTGCGGCTGATCCCCGAGGTGCTGGAATGCCACCTGATGGCGGGCACGGCGGATTACCTGCTGAAAGTGGTGGCCGCCGACACCGAAGACTTCGCCCGCATCCATCGCCGGTCTTTGGCGCGGCTGCCCGGCGTGGCGCAGATGCAATCCAGCTTTGCGCTGCGCACGGTGTTCAAAACCACCGCGTTGCCAGTCTAGCCCAGCAGGTAGGCCAGCCCATAGAAGGTTGCCGCCCCCGACAGCATCGCCCAGATCACGCCCTTGGTGGCATAACCCACGCCCACGGTGACTGCGGCGGCGGCCAGCCATTCGGGGCTGATGTGCCCGCCTTCGGACGCGGGCCACAAGATCAACGGCGCCACCAGCCCCGGCAGGATTGCCACCGATGTGTAGCGCAGATGGCGCAGCACCCAAGGCGGCATGTTGCGGCGGCCGATAAGGCCCAAAAATGAGAACCGGATCACGAAGGTGCCGACCCCAAGGGCCGCAATGATCCCCCAAATCTGCGCGTCGGAATAGGTCATTGCATCCGCCTTTCGACCTCGGCCCCCACCATCATGGCGCAGGTGGCCGCGATCAGCAGGCCAAGGTTCAGCGGCACCCAATGCAAGGCCAAGGCCATGACGATGGACACCAAAGCGGCGGCGATATGCGCCGCGGTGCGCAAGGCAGGCGCCACCATGGCCAGAAACGCGATGGGCAGAACAAAATCCAGGCTGAACTCGGTCGGGATGCGGTCCCCGATGACCGCGCCCAGATATGTCCCCCCATACCATAACGGGCAGATCGGGGTGGAGACCCCGGCGAAATAGGCGATCTTGTGGGCCAGCGACATGTGCGGCTGCGCCTCAAATTCCGTCGCCGACATGGCGTAGCTCTGATCCACCAGGAAATAGGAAATCACGGCGCGCTGCCACAGCGTGGCCTCCCCCAGATGCGGCGTGATCGACGCGGAATACATCGCCATGCGCAGGTTCACCGCCAATGCCGAGGCCAGCACCACAAGGATCGGCGCGGTCTCGGACATGAATTGCAAGGCCGCAAATTGCGACGCACCTGCCACCACCAACACCGAGAAGCCCATAACCTGGCTTAGGGGCAGGCCAGCCTCGGTTGCCACCACCCCGAACAGCACCGCAAAGGGGATCACAACGATGACGAAGGGCAGCGCCCGCGCAAGCCCGCGCCAATAGGTCGATTTCGTGGTGGAAGAGGCCATTTGCCCGCCCTATGGTCAGTGGTGTCCCGCAAAGGACCGCAGCGGCTGAGGAAGGTCAAATGCCAAATCGTGATGCCAGCTATTTGATTGCGCCCGACCCCGCCGCCAAGGGGCTTACCCGGGCCGTGATGGGCACGGATCACGAGGGCAACCCCCGCCGGATCAACGTGGTCGAGGAGCGGCCGCTGACAATCTATTTGAACGCTCGCGAAATTGTAACCGCCATGACCATTGGGGACTACCCCGACTATCTGGCGCTGGGATTTTTGCGCAATCAGGCGATGTTGTCGGATGCGGATGTGGTCACCGGGGTGGAGTATGACGAAGAGCTTGGCGTGGTGGTGGTCCGCACAGAGGTGGAGACCGACCACGAGGAAAAGCTCGCCAAAAAGACCCGCACCTCGGGCTGCGCGGTGGGCACCGTCTTTGGCGACATGATGGCGGAGCTGGAAGGGCTGACCCTACCTGCGGCACAGATCAAAACCTCCGACCTGTATGCGCTGGCCGCCACGATCAACACGACGCCCAGCCTCTATCTGGATGCGGGTGCGATCCACGGCACGGTGCTGTGCCAAGGCGCGCGGCCATTGGTCTATATGGAAGATGTGGGCCGCCATAATGCGGTTGATAAGGTCGCGGGCTGGATGTTGTCCGAGGGCACTGACCCCGCCGATAAAACGCTCTACACCACGGGGCGACTGACCTCCGAGATGGTGATGAAATGCGCGGCAATGGGCATCCCGGTGTTGGTGTCTCGCTCGGGCTTTACCGCTTGGGGCGTCGAGCTGGCACAGCAAGTCGGGCTGACATTGATAGGCCGGATGCGTGGACAACGCTTCATGTGTCTTGCGGGGGAAGGCCGTCTCGTGTGGGACGCCGATATGTCGCAAGTCTCACAAGATCCAAAACGCGCCCGCAGAAAGAGCGCGACATGACCGTTTCATCTTGGCCAAAATACCGCCCCCGGAGGGCCGGTTAAATGCAGCAACCCGCAGGTGTCATTCTGGCGGGCGGCCAATCCCGCCGCATGGGCGGCGGGGACAAGGGTTTTCTGCGCCTTGGCGCCAAAACCCTTTTGGGTCACGTCATCGACCGGCTGGCACCGCAGGTTGCGGAGCTGGTGGTAAATGCCAACGGGGATCCCACACGGTTCGATGTCGATTTGCCAATTGTTGCTGACAGCATTGACGGCTTCGCGGGTCCATTGGCGGGCGTGTTGGCAGGGATGGATTGGGCGGCAGAGCGAGGGCACGACCATATTGTGACCGCGGCGGCTGATACGCCCTTCTTTCCGTGCGATCTGGTGCCGCGGCTTGTGCAAGCGGCCGAGACCAACCCGATTGCTCTGGCTGCAACGCCAGACCCAAAGCGGGGCCTGTCGCGCCACCCAACCTTTGGGCTTTGGCCGGTTGCGTTGCGCGATGACCTGCGCGTGGCGCTCCAGGATGGCGTGCGCAAAGTGGTGCAATGGACCGATCAGCATGGCACGGCATTGGCCGAATTCGGCGTCGATCCGTTTGACCCGTTCTTCAACGTGAACACGCCTGACGACATGGCGCGGGCCGAGGGGTTTTTGGCATGAATGTTTTTGGTGTGGTTGGCTGGAAGAACTCCGGCAAGACCGGGTTGATGGAGCGGCTGGTTGCAGAATTTGTGGCGCGCGGGCTGACGGTCTCGACCTTGAAACACGCCCATCACAGCTTTGACGTGGACAGACCGGGTAAGGACAGCGACCGGCACCGCGTGGCCGGGGCGCATCAGGTGATGCTGGCCTCGGCCAACCGCTGGGCCTTGATGACCGAGCTACGCGGCGCGGATGAGCCGCCATTGGCGGTGCTGTTGGAAAAGCTCTCGCCGGTCGATCTGGTTCTGGTGGAGGGCTACAAGCGCGACGCCCACGCGAAGATCGAGGCGCATCGCAAGGAAACCGGCCAGCCCCTGATCGCGCCAGATGACCCGACCATCCGCGCCGTGGCCAGCAACGAGGTGTTGGGAGGCCTTGATCTGCCGGTTCTCGACTTGGACGACACCGCAGGCATCGCCGATTTCATTGCGGCCGAGCTGGACCTGTGAGCCTGTTTGACACCTATATCATGGTGGACTGGTCGGGTGGAAACGACCGGGGGGCCTCGCCCAAAGAAGACGCGATATGGGCCTGTGTTGCGCGGGCCGATGGCGCGGATGCGCCGGTCTACCTGCGCAACAGGCAAACCGCCGAGGAGTGGCTGACCGGGGCATTGCAAAGCGAGTTGGATCGCGGAAACCGCGTCTGCGCTGGCTTTGATTTCCCGTTCGGCTATCCTCGTGGATTCTGCCAGGCGCTGACCGGTACGGTGGACCCATTGGCCTTGTGGGACTGGTTTGAAGAGCGCATCGAAGATGCCCCCAAAGCAAATAACCGGTGTCAGGTTGCCTCGGACATCAATGGTCTTTTTGACGGCATTGGGCCGTTCTGGGGCAACCCGTTTAAGAACCGTGAGTTTGAGCATCTGCCGCGTCGGGGGCTGGCGCGGACGAACAAGAACTTCCCCGAGAAAAGGGCGGTCGAGCAACAGGCGAAGGGCAGCTTTGCCTGCTGGCAAATGTCCGGTGTCGGGTCGGTTGGATCGCAAGTGATGATGGGGCTTCCGGTGTTGGCGCGGCTGCGGCGGGCGTTTGCGGGGCGGGTGGGGGTTTGGCCGTTTGAGGGGGAAAAACGTGACATCTGCTTTTTGGAAATCTGGCCATCTTTGATTGCCGACGAGATCGCGGCGCAACGGCTGGCGGGAGAGAAGAAAGACGCGGCGCAAGTTCGGGTTCTGGCGCAGGCCATGGCTGCATTAGACAGCGCGGATGCGCTGGGTGACATGCTGGCTTTGGGGCGGGCAAACGACGGCGAGGGCTCCATTTTTGGAGTTGGTGCGGAAGACAAACTGTGCGCGGCGGCGCGGGGCGGAGGGCGTTTGGCCAATGATTGTTTTGCGCTTCCTGCGGGCGTTGATTGGACCCCTGTCGAGGACGCGCTGGATGCATTGCGAGGGGCGTTGAAGCCAGTTGCGCCTTGTGAAGAAATACCTGTTTTCAATGCGTTAAGGAGAGTGTTGGCTGGTGACGTACTGGCGCGGCGGGCCAATCCTCCGGCGGCAAACTCGGCGATTGATGGGTATGGGTTTGCCTACAAAAGCATGGCCAAGACCATGCCGCTGACCGATGGCAGGGCCGCGGCGGGGGCCGGGTTTTCCGGCAAAGTTCCAAAGGGTCGCGCGATCCGCATTCTGACGGGCGCAGTGCTGCCGGAGGGTGTGGATACGGTCGTGATGCAGGAAGAATGTGACCTGTCCCAACAGGGGTTTGTGCGATTTGAGGCGGCGGTGAAGGCCGGGCAGAACACACGTGAGGCCGGAGAGGACGTTAACCAAGGTGAACAAGCGTTCACCAAGGGGCGACGGCTGGCGGCGCAGGACCTCGCGCTGCTGACTGCGCTGGGGATTTCAGAGGTCGCGGTACACAAACCGCTGCGGGTCGGGGTGTTGTCCACCGGCGACGAGCTGGTCGATGCGGGGCCCGATATGCCCAGCGACCGAACCTTTGACGCCAACCGCCCGATGTTGCTGGGTTTGGCGTCGGGATGGGGCTGCGCGGCGGTTGATTTAGGCCATGTGCGCGATGACCGCGATGCGTTGAGAACGCGTTTGAACGAGGCCAAGACCCGCTGTGATGTGGTGCTGACCTCGGGCGGGGCATCGGCGGGGGACGCCGATCACGTATCTGCGCTTTTGTCGAGCGAGGGCACGCTAACGCATTGGCGTATCGCGATAAAACCGGGGCGACCATTGGCGTTGGCGATGTGGGACGGCATGCCGGTCTTTGGCCTGCCGGGCAACCCTGTGGCCGCTTTCGTGTGCAGCCTTATCTTTGCGCGGCCTGCCCTGTCTGTTATGGGCGGGGCCGGGTGGTCCGACCCGCAGGGGTTCATGGTCCCGGCGGCGTTCTCGAAATCAAAAAAGCGCGGACGGCGCGAGTATTTGCGGGCGCGGATGACTGAGGCCGGGGCCGTTGAGGTGTTTGCGTCGGAAGGGTCCGGGCGCATTTCGGGACTGAGCTGGGCCGAGGGGCTGGTCGAGCTGGACGACGGCGCAAGGGACATCAAGAAGGGCGATTTGGTGCGCTATTTGCCCTTTGGCAGCTTCGGATTGTGAGCCGCAAAGGTTAACGCGCGGGCAAATGTGTATTTCATATGTATTTGATGTGTATTTCATGCGCATGTGAGTCTGAGGAGCAGCTGCGCTGCGCATGATGTTTTTGCGTTCTTGGGGGAGTTTCACTCCCCCGCCACGCGGGCAACCCCCTCAGGATATTTCTGAACGCAGGAAAGGGGACCGGCCGCGCCTGTTGGTTGGGCGTCAGTCGAACGTGCCCGCGACCCGGCCCAACAGCATGAAGGCGCGCGCGGTGCGGGTGTCGGCGAGGCGGGTGATGTCTGCGTCGCTGGCGATCTCGGCGAATTTGGCGAAGGTCTGATCGAAATGGCGCAGGAAGTGGTGGACCGCGTCACGGAAGATCGGATCGGCGCGCATCCGGCCTGAGGTCAGCGCCAGACCCGAGCGGTCATGGATACCGCCGATGCCGGAGATTTCCGTGCCGCGCTGGCCCTGGGCAAATTTGCGCCACAGCTCGGGCCGCGAGCGGTCGGGGCTGAGGTCATCCATATAGATGCCGTCATGGCTGAGCAGGGTGAGCACGTCCTGGCTGGCACGGATCAGCTTGCCGGAATTGTTGTCGGCCAAAGCGCGGCGCAGCTGGCGGAAGCCTTCGGCGTCATTTTCGTTTTCGGGGAAATTCAGCGCCCCGATGAAGTCATTGACCGAGAGCGCCGGCGCCAGATCCGCAGCCGGTGTGCCGAGCGCCAATGTGGGTTGGCTGTCGCCTTTGGGCACACCTTGCTGGATCAGCGCGGGCTGCGTGGGGGAGGCCGTGGGCAGCTTGGTTTCGCGCGACGTCGCAAAGGTTGCGATCGCGCTTTCGGTCTGCTTTTGGCGGGCCACGATTTCGTCGAGCTTCTTTTCCACGGCGGGTTTCACCCCGATGGGGGTGTTTTGCGCCTGCGTGATATAGGCGTTGCGCATGGCATCAATGGCGGCCTGAAGGCGGATGCTTTCCTCGCGCATGATCTTGGCGGTCTTGACCACGGTGGCCCCGATCCAGATCAGCGCAATGGGCAGGAACACCGCCAGCATCGACAGCACGAAGCTGGCTTGCGTGCCTTCCTCCGCCGGGGGGCGGAGGAACACGAAATACACCGCGACGCAGACCAGCCAGATAGTAGAGAGAATGATCGCGATGAGGTCAGCGGCCATCAGGCCGCGATCAGGGCGCGCATAGGCCCCAAGGCTCATCGGTTTGCCACCACCACCGGGCAGGCCCGTTTGGGACTGCTGGGGCGGGATCACCTCTTGGCTGGATTGGTCGCTCATCTCTCGCGGTCTTTCAGGGTTAGATGTAGTTTACTTCTAGCACTTCATAATCCTTGGTCCCACCGGGGGTTTTCACCTCGATGCTATCGCCCTCTTCTTTGCCGATCAGGGCACGGGCCAGCGGCGAATTGATGTTCAGCAGGCCATTATGGATGTCGGCCTCCTGCTCGCCCACAATCTGGTAGGTTTTTTCTTCCTCGGTGTCCTCGTCGACCAGCTTCACCGTCGCCCCGAATTTGACGGAGCCGGACATGGTGGAGGGGTCGATGACCTGCGCCAGCCCGATCATGCCTTCGAGTTCCTTGATGCGGCCCTCGATGAAGGACTGCTTTTCCTTGGCGGAGTGGTATTCGGCGTTCTCCGACAGGTCGCCATGCTCGCGGGCCTCCGCGATGGCGGTGATGATGGCGGGGCGCTCGACCACCTTGAGGTTTTTCAATTCCGCGTCGAGGGCCTTGAAGCCGCGCGGGGTCATCGGGATCTTGTCCATGGTGTCCGTCTTCTTAATGGCGCGCCTGTCGCGGCGCAGTTAAATCACTTCACCCCGTGGGGTGTCTAATTGCAAGTTATGTAGACAGCGATTGCCCGCTTACGAGGTCTTGCGCACACCTATTTCGGCGCGGCCGGTGATGGAGATGCCGGTTTTGGCCTTGGGCTCGGGCGTCGTGGGCTCGCCATCGACGCCGCAGGCCGCCAGCAGCGTGGCAAGCGTGAGGAGGATGATGCGGTTCATGCCAGTTTCTCCTTCCAACGGGCGATTTGTTTGCGCACCTCGGTGGGCGCGGTGCCGCCGTAGCTGGTGCGTGATGCGACCGAGTTTTGCACACCGAGGACGTCGAAGACATCCCCCGTTATGGCGGGGTGGATGGCGGTCATGTCGTCGAGCGTCAGGTCGGGCAGGTCGCAGCCCTTGTCCTCGGCCAGCTTGACGATGCTGCCCGTGACGTGGTGGGCGTCGCGGAAGGGCATATCCAGCGTGCGCACCAGCCAGTCGGCCAGATCGGTGGCGGTGGAGAAGCCGCTTGCCGCCGCTGCTTCGAGGTTAGCCTGATTGGCGGTCATGTCGGTGACCATGCCGGTCATCGCGGCCAAGGCCAGCATCAGGTTGTCGGCGGCATCAAAAGTTTGCTCTTTGTCCTCCTGCATGTCCTTGGAATAGGTCAGGGGCAGGCCTTTCATGACCATCATCAGCGCCGCGTTGGCCCCGAAGATGCGGGCGATCTTGGCGCGGATCAGCTCGGCCGCGTCGGGGTTCTTCTTTTGCGGCATGATTGACGAGCCGGTGGAGAAGCGGTCTGAGAGCGTGACGAAGCGGAATTGGGCGGAGGACCAGATGACGAGTTCTTCGGCGAAGCGCGACAGATGCATCGCGCAGATGGAGGCGGCGTTCAGGAAATCCAGCGCGAAGTCGCGGTCCGACACGGCGTCCAGCGAGTTGGCGGCGGGGCGGTCAAAGCCCAAGGCTTGCGCTGTCGCGTGGCGGTCGATGTTGAAGGAGGTGCCTGCAAGGGCCGCGGCCCCCAGAGGGCTTTCGTTCATGCGCGCGCGCGCGTCTGTGAAGCGCGACGCGTCGCGGCCCAGCATCTCCACATAGGCCAGCATGTGGTGGCCCCATGTGACGGGTTGGGCGGTTTGAAGGTGGGTGAAGCCGGGCATGACGTGATCGGCGCCTGCCTCCGCCTGGGCGAGGAAGGCTGTTTGCAGGGCGGTGATCGCCTCAAGCGTCGCGTCGATCTGGTCGCGGACCCAGAGTTTGAAATCTGTGGCGACCTGATCGTTGCGGGAACGGGCTGTATGCAGTCTGCCTGCGGGCTCGCCGACGATGTCTTTCAAGCGGGATTCCACATTCATGTGGATGTCTTCGAGCGCGGTGGAGAATTCGAACTTTCCGGTCTCGATCTCTGACAACACCGTGAGGAGGCCTTCACGGATGGCTTCCGCGTCGTTATCCGTCAGAATACCTTGTGCGGCGAGCATGGCGGCATGGGCGCGGGAGCCCTCGATGTCCTGTTTGGCCATGCGCTGATCGAACCCGATAGAGGCGTTGATCGCCTCCATGATGGCGTCTGGACCGGCGGCGAAACGCCCGCCCCACATGGTGTTGGATTTTGTGTCAGTCATATCGGCTGGCCTAGTTGGAGAAACTATATGCGTCTGTTGCGTACCGCCGTTCTATACGCAGGGCTGGCCTTGCTTGCCAACCCCGCGGCTGCTGATGTTGGCAAGCTGATGTCGCTGGCGACGGGGGAATTGGGACGCATCCAGTTTCATGCCGAGCCGCAGCCATTGAAGGCGTCACCCTTTCTGGACGCCGATGGCAACAAGGCCTCGCTGGCGGATTATCGTGGCAAGCATGTGCTGCTGAATTTCTGGGCCCTGTGGTGCGCACCTTGCGTCAAGGAGATGCCCGCGCTGAATGCGCTGGATGGTGCCATAGGCGGCGGCTTTGAAGTGGTGACGCTGGCCACGGGGCGCAATGCGCGGCCCGCGGTGGATGTGTTTTTTGCCGACAAGCAGCTGAACAATCTGCCGAAATTGTTTGACCCGAAGATGAAAGTGGCCCGCGACTTTGGCGCGTTTGGGTTGCCGGTGACGCTTTTTGTGGACCCGCAGGGCCGCGAGGTTGCGCGTGCCATCGGGGATTACCAGTGGGACAGTGCCGCTTCGCAGAAGCTGATTAAGGCCTGGGTTGCCGGCGGTTGACCAAAATGTGCGGCTGCGCCGCGCTTGATATTTTGCGCTCTTGGGGGAGTTTCACTCCCCCGCCGCGCGGGCATCCCCCCAGAGCATATTTCCGGCAGAAAGAAGCGTCTTAGGCTTTTGCTTTGACGACTTGCAGCAATGGCATGAGTTGACCCATATCGGGCCCGTGCTGCATGCCTGTCAGCGCCTTTCTGAGCGGCATGAACAGCCCACGGCCTTTGCGCCCGGTCTTTTCCTTGACGGCTGCGGTCCAGTCAGCCCAGCTGGTATCGGTGAACGGCATGGCGGGGAGCAGGGTCAGGGCCTCGGCCACGAAATCCTTATCTTCGTCGTCAATCACCGGGTCCGCGCCATTTGCGCATAGATCGACCCAGCCTTTGATGTCGTGGCGCGTGGTGATGTTTTCGCGCGCGACTGTCCAGAAAGCGTCCTGGTTGGCCGCAGGTACGCCCAATGCGTCAAGATCGGCTTTGACGGCCGAGACTGGCTGCGCATGCAGATGCTTGGCTGTGAGGGGGTAGAGATCATCTACATCGAATTTTGTGGGTGCTGAGCCGAAGCGGGTGAGGTCAAACCCCTCTACCAGCTCGTCGATGGAGCCGCGCAGCTCAATCGGATCGGACGAGCCGATCCGGGCCAAGTGGCTGAGAAGCGCCATGGGTTCCACGCCATTGTCGCGCAAATCGCGCAGCGCGAGAGTGCCGAGGCGTTTGGACAATGCCTCCCCCTGCGGGCCGGTGAGCAGCGAATGGTGGGCAAAGTTGGGGACGGTGCCGCCAAGGGCCTCGATGATTTGGATTTGCGTGGCGGTGTTGGTGACATGGTCGGACCCGCGCACCACATTGGTGATGCCCATATCGGTGTCATCCACAACGGAGGCGATGGTGTAGAGCACTTGCCCATCGCCGCGAATGAGCACCGGATCAGAAACGGAGGCCGCGTCGATGGAGATGTCGCCCAGAATGCCATCGGTCCAGTTGATCCGCGCATGATCTAGCTTGAACCGCCACACCCCATTGCCGCGTTCTGCGCGCAGGGCGTCCTTTTCGTCCGCGGTGAGATCGAGCGCCGCGCGATCGTAAACTGGGGGCTTGCCCATGTTGAGCTGCTTTTTGCGTTTCAGGTCCAGCTCGACCGGGGTTTCCCATGCCTCGTAGAAACGGTCGATCTGGCGCAGCTTGTCCGCGGCATCGGCGTAGCGATCAAGGCGGGAAGACTGCGTTTCGACCCGGTCCCATTCAATGCCCAGCCAGTCGAGGTCCTGCTTGATGGCATCCGCAAATTCGGGTTTGGAGCGTTCGGGGTCCGTGTCGTCGAGGCGCAGGATGAATTGCCCGCCGGACGTTTTCGCGATGAGGAAGTTGAACAGCGCTGTGCGCAGGTTGCCGACATGCAGGTAGCCTGTGGGCGAGGGGGCGAAACGGGTCACGGTCATTGGGTTTGTGCCTTTGCTGGGTAGGGCGGGATGAAGCACAGGCGGGGCGGTTTGTCCATATGCCGGGCCGTACCCTTAAAATTTGAGACAATGTTTCCGCGTTGGATTGCCGCAAAAGGGCCGTTGCGCAAGTGTTTGTTAGGAAAGGGGTGTTTGAAGGGACGGGCGAGAGAATCTGGAGTGCCCAATGCTGCCTGTACTAGAGAACATTGCGACCATTGAATCGGTCATGGACGTAATTGATCAACCCATGTTTCTGCTCGACGTCGTCGGCGAGAACGCGTTTATCTTTCGGCGGCTCAATCGCTGCCACCTGACCGCCACCGGCCTGAATGACAACATCATGAACGGCAAAGCGCCGCACGAGGTGCTGCCGCCACGACTGGCCGACACGGTTGTCAGCAACTACGAGAAATGCCGCGCGTCCGGCACGGCCTACAGCTATGAAGAGAACCTTGAGCTGCCGAATGGCACGCGCTGGTGGCAGACCAGCCTGTCGCCGGTCAAAGACGCCAGCGGCGACGTGGTCAAGATCATTGGCCTTGCCATCGACATCACCGACCGCAAGGAGAAGTATTTCGACGCCTCGCAGAAGCTGTCGGAGATGACCAAGCTGAACGAGAATTTGCAGGTGTTTGCCGCCTCCACCGCGCAAGACATGCGGGGGCCGTTCCAGACCATGGTGGCCCTTCTGGACATGGTCATGGACGGGTTTGTTGACCTTGGCGACGAGAAGATGGACCAGCTGATGCTATGCTCCGAGATTGCGACGGACGCGATTTCGAATATGGGCGGCATCTTGCAGGTGGCGCAGGGGCTGCAGGTGGATGGCGGCGTTGTCGAGCAGACCGACCTGCACCACGTCGCCTCTGACATCGCGGCGATCCTGGACCCGCATCACCGCCTGTCGATTGACCTGCCGCGCACCCAGATGGAAACGGACAGGGTGGCCCTGCAGATGGTGATGCGCAACGTGATGGAGAACGCGACCCGCTACGCAGATAGCAGGGTGGCGGTCACGGCGGCGAACGGGAAGGCGGGCTTTGTGGACATTACGGTATCGGATGACGGGGTTGGGCAATCCCTGGACCGGCGCAGCGACGGCAGCCTGGTTTTGCCGGATGTGATGGACGAAGAGGGCGATTTTGGGCTGAAGTCAGCCCGCGCCATGGTGCATTCGCGGGGGGGATGTTTTGCGCAAACCCAATGCCTGTTCCCGACCGGCGCATCCATCAGATTCTCGCTGCCGGGAAAGTTCATGCCCGTCGGGGCTGAAGGCAAACGACCACTTCAAGCGCTGAGGGGCTTGCGACTGCAAGACCCGCAGCAGGCCTTGAGCCGCAACTTTGGTGTCACCCATCATTCATAGCGGATGCGCGGCTTGGTCTGTCTTGGCGTTTGCCCGGAAAAAGGCTTAGAGTTTGCCCTTCGCGGCAAATGTGTCCCAAGCGTATTTGACATATTCTGTGCGGAATGAATGCCCGCCCTCGAACATGCAAAAGCTAAGCATGTCGCCTGCGGCGTTGCTGCGATCCTGGCAGCTCAGCTGCGCTGTGCTGCTGGTCTGCGGGGGGCCAAAGCCGCCATAGGCGGCGTACATCGCAAGACTGTCCATCACGTCGCCCTGATGAGTGTCGGCAATTGGGCGACCGCCAAGGGGCACCGTGGGGTCGGCATCCCCATGCAGATGGATGATATTGGCGACAGGGCCCGCGCAGGTTTCAGGCGGGGTGAGCCAAAATGTGCCAGAGATCGGCGCGAAGCCCGCGAACATCGCGGGGCGGTGGCAGGCCATGTTCCACGTCATCATGCCTCCGGCACTGAAACCGGTCATCATCATGCGGCCCGTGTCGATGTCGAAGCGGGAGCTGGCATCGGCGATGACCGCGTCGAGGTAGTTGAATTCCTCGGATCCGTCGACATCTGGCCGGCGTGGCGCGTTGGGCAGAATCCAATCGTCCGATGCGGATTTCACCGCGATCAGCGCCACCCCCAAATCGGACGCCAGACGCCGCAGGCTGCCATTGCGCATCACACCCCGGGCGGAGCCGCGATAGCCATGGGCGAAGACGATGGCACCAACCTTTGAGGCTCCGTCATGCCCGTCGGGCATGGCGATGCGGTAATGACGCTCGCCCAATGCGCAATCCGTGTCGGGGCCGCAGGCCAAGGCGGGCATGGTTGAGAAACTGAGAGCGGCAAGGGGGCTTGCGATGATAGCTGCGAGAATGCGCATAAGGACTCCATCAATGGATTTTGACGCAGACTGGCAGTGCTTGCAGGGCGGGACAAATCACATGGGCGTGGGGCAAATCCCTTGGAAAGGGATTTGTAAGAATTTTCGATCGAAAATTCTTACCCCTCAGCTGCCGTCGCGCCAGCGGTTCGCAATTGGGTAGCGTCGGTCGAGCCAAAAGGCGCGGTCGGTCAGGCGTGCGCCGGGGGCGGATTGGAAGCGTTTGTATTCCGAGATGTAGATCAGGTGTTCGATCTTTTTCACCACGGCGCGGTCATGGCCTGCCGCAACCACTTCGGCGACGGAGTGTTCCCGGTCGACCAGCCGGTCCAGAATGTCGTCCAGCACCTCATAGGGCGGCAGGGAGTCTTCGTCCTTCTGATCCGGCCGCAGCTCCGCTGAGGGCGGTTTGTCGATGATCCGCTGCGGGATCACCACGCCATCACCGCCCATCATCCAGGCGCGATGGTTGGCGTTGCGCCAACGGCAGGTTTCAAACACCCGCATTTTGTAAAGGTCTTTAATAGGGTTATAGCCGCCCGCCATGTCGCCGTAGATGGTGGCGTAACCAACGGCCACCTCGGATTTGTTGCCGGTGGTCAGCAGCATTTCCCCAAATTTGTTGGACAGCGCCATCAACATCACGCCGCGCAGGCGGGATTGGATGTTTTCCTCGGTCACGTCGGCCTCGGTCCCTGCCATCAATGGCGCAAGCGCCTCGGTCACCGCGGCGCGTGGGCCCGAGATCGGGACAGTGTCAAGGCGCGCGCCCAAAAGCCCGGCGCATGCGGCGGCGTCTTCCAGCGAATGCTCAGACGTATATTCTGATGGCAGCATCACGCAGCGGACATTGTCCGCGCCCAGCGCATCGACGGCGATGGTGGCCACCAGCGCGGAATCGATGCCGCCGGACATGCCAAGCAGCACCTTCTTGAAGCCGGTCTTGCCCATGTAGTCGCGCAGCGCTTCGACCATGACGCGGTAATCTTGTTCATAATCGTCCGGCATCACAGCGCGTTCGCCCGGGATGGCCCGCCAGCCTGCCTCGGTGTCCTCAAAATCCACATGGGCGATGATTTCGTCGAATGCGGGCAGTTGCAGCGCCAGATCGCCCCCGGGGTTCAGCACGAAGGACCCGCCGTCAAAGACCTGATCGTCCTGACCGCCGACCATGTTGAGATAGACCAGCGGCAGGCCGGTCTCGACCACCCGCGACACCATCAACCCCATACGAATGTCGTGCTTGCCGCGATAATAGGGCGATCCATTTGGCACCAAAAGCAATTGCGCGCCGGATTCGGCGAGCGTTTCGGAGACCTCCTCGTGCCACGCATCCTCGCAAATGGGCGTCCCAATGCGCAGCGGGTCCATGGCGTAGGGGCCTTGCACCGGGCCTTTTTCATACAGGCGCACCTCGTCAAACACCCCATCATTGGGCAGCTCGTGTTTCAAAATCCGCGCGGCCACCTTGCCGTCCTTCAGGATCGAATAGGCGTTGTAGAGCTTGCCGTCGATAAACAGCGGATGGCCGATGCCCATCGCCGGGCCGTTCACGATCTCGCCAGCCAGATCGTCGACCATGCGGGCGGCGTCATTGGTGAAGGCGGGTTTCATCACGATGTCTTGCACCTGATACCCGGTGACAAACATCTCTGGCAGCGCAACCATGTTGGCCTCTGCGGCCTGCGCTTGCGCCCATGCGTCACGGGCTTTTGCGATGTTGCCGGCGAAATCCCCTACGGTGGGGTTAAGCTGCGCGAGGGTCAGGCGGAACTTGGTCATCGAGGTCTCTTTCGCATCCGTTTGCCCATGTTCTAGCAGAGACCGGCCTGATGGAAAGGGCGCGCGCGTGCACGCCTTGTCACAGGGGGGATGCTCCACTAGGCTTTTCAGGGCGTTAAGGGAATCTGGGGGTTGTGTCCGTGCATCTGAATTTGAAAGTCTTGAGCGTTCTGGCCATTGGCCTGACGGCCCCCGCCATGGCGCAGGAAAGCGGCACCAAACAGTATGACGACGGCGGCATTTACACCGGCGCCTTCAAAGAGGGCAAACGCCACGGCCAAGGCACCTACACCCTGCCAAGCGGCTATGAATACAGCGGCAACTGGGTGGATGGCGAGATCCGCGGTCAGGGCACCGCCCGGTTCCAGAACGGCTCGCTCTATGAGGGACAGTTTGCCGCCGGCAAACCCGACGGGTTTGGCAAGATCATTTTCGCTGACGGCGGCACCTACGAGGGCGACTGGACCGACGGCAAAATCAACGGGCGCGGGATCGCGACCTACGCAAATGGCGCCCGCTACGAGGGCGAATTCCGCAACGCCGCGCAGCACGGCACCGGCGTTTTGGTCAGCCCGAACGGGTACCGCTACGAGGGGCAGTGGGCGAACGGCGTCAAGGAAGGCCGCGGCAAGATCAGCTACCCCGATGGCGGCGAGTATGAAGGCGAGCTGAAGGGCGGCAAACGCTCCGGCACCGGCAGCTTGGTGATGACGGATGGCATGACCTATGTTGGCGAATGGGCCGATGACCAGATGAACGGCACCGGCACGCTGACGCAGTCCAATGGCGATGTCTATGTGGGGACCTTGAAAGTGGGTCTGCGCGAGGGCACGGGCCGCATGACCTACGCCAATGGCGACGTGTACGAGGGCGCGTTCAGCGGCGACGCGCGCAACGGCGTGGGGACATATACGGGGACCGATGGGTTCTCCTACACCGGCGATTGGGTGGACGGGCAGTTTTCAGGCACAGGCACCCTGACGCGCCCCGATGGGTCGGTTTACGAAGGCCAGATGCGCGCCGACAAGCCGGACGGCTTGGGCAAAATTACCTATGCGGATGGGTCAACCTATGAAGGCGAATGGGTTGCCGGCGTTATTGAGGGGCGTGGCGTTGCCAGCGATTCCAAGGGCTTGGTCTATGACGGCGCGTTCAAGAACGCGCTGATGTCGGGGCAAGGCAAGATGACCTACCCTGACGGCTACACCTATGAGGGCGCCTGGGTCGATGGCAAACGGCAGGGCCAGGGCGTGGCGACCTACGCGGATGGGTCGACCTATGAGGGCGCGTTTGCGGATGGCCAACGGGAAGGGCAAGGCACCATGACCCGCGCGGACGGGTTTACCTATACGGGTGAATGGAAAGACGGCCAGATCAACGGCACGGGCGTGGCGACCTACCCGACGGGCGACGTCTATGAGGGAGAGTTTACCGCCGGGAAGCGGGACGGCATCGGGGCGATGCGCTACGCCGATGGCGAAGTGTCCAGCGGCAGATGGGAAAGCGGTCGGCTGACCGCCGTGGACAGGATTGCAGACACAGACCCCGCCGACCCTGCAGACGGTGAAGAGGGCGGCGACACCGCGGTGGCCAACCCCGCGAGCGACTAAACCAGGTCGCCCGCGCCAAGGCGTTTGAGCCAATTCTGCGCCTCTGACAGGACGGTGTCCTTGCGGTCGTCCTCCATGCGGTCCCATGTGCGGTACATGTTGCCCATACGGGCGTTGTTGGAGAACCGATCGCGGTGGCGGATCAGGAAATCCCAGTAAAGCAGGTTGAACGGGCAGGCGTCGGGCCCGGTCTTGTCCTTGACCTTGTACTGGCACGTTTTGCAGTGGTCCGACATTTTGGCGATGTAATTGCCGGATGAAATATAGGGCTTGGAGCCCACGATCCCGCCATCTGCGAATTGGGACATGCCGATGACGTTGGGGGCCTCCACCCATTCATAGGCGTCGGCGTAGACGGCGAGGTACCATTCATGAACCTCATGTGGGTCGACGCCCGCCAGCAGCGCGAAATTGCCGGTGACCATGAGGCGCTGGATGTGGTGGGCATATGCGTCCGTTTTGGTCTGATCCACGGCCTTTGAGACGCAGTTCATTTTGGTGTCTTCGCCCCAGTAGAAAGCGGGCAGCTTGCGGTCATGGCCGAGCTCATTGCGCTTGGTGTAATCGGGGCCTTCGAGGAAATAGATGCCGCGCATATATTCGCGCCAGCCGATGATCTGGCGGATGAAACCCTCGACCGCGTTCAGCGGCGCGTGGTTGTCTGTGTAGGCCTGTTCCACCTGACGGCAGACATCAAGCGGGTCCAGCAGGCCCGCATTGATGTAGAAACTGATGATGGAATGGTAGAGGAATTTTTCGTCGTTCATCATGGCGTCCTGGTAGTCGCCAAAATGGGGAAGGGCGTAGGTGATCCAATGCGTCAACGCGCGTTGCGCTTGCTCTGCATCAGTGGCGAACCAGAAAGGATGCAGGTCGCCGAAATTTAGACTAAATTTCGTGTCGACGAGGTCCAGGACCTCGTCGACTGTGTCATCGGGTGTGAAGCTCATCGGACCTGCATGGTTGATGGCTTTGGGCGCGGATTTGCGGTTGTCGTGGTCGAAGTTCCACTTGTCGCCAACGGGTTTGTCCCCCTCCATCAGCAGCCCCGTCTTGCGCCGCATGTCGCGGTAGAACCATTCCATGCGCAGTTCCTTGCGGCCCTCGGCCCATGTCTCGAATTCTGTGTGTGACGCGATGAAGCGGGTGTCCTGGAACTGGGTGGTTTTCAGCGGCAGGTCGTCCAGCGCCTCGATCAGCCGCCATTCCCCGGGTTCGGTGGCGATGACTTCTTTCGCGCCATATTCCTCGGCGCGGCGGATGAGTTCGCCGGTGATGGAGCCGGTGTTGTCGGGATCATCAAGCTTGGTGTAGGCGACGTGTTTGCCGTCCGCGATCAGTTTGGCCGCGAATTTGCGCATCGCGGCGAAGATGAAGGCGATCTTTTTGGGGTGATGGGGGACGTAGGCTGCCTCGTCCGCGACCTCCGCCATGACGATGATGTCGTCCTTTGCTGCCTGTTCAAGGGCCGAAAGGGTCGGGGTCAGCTGGTCGCCCAGAACCAAGACAAGATTTACCATGGGATTTCCGTGCCTGCATAATCGTAAAAGCCGCCCGTGTGGTCAGTGGTCAGCCCGTCCATCACGTTGATAAGGTTTTGAGCGGCCTGGCTTGCGGGCACGGTTTTGTGGTGGCCCGCATATTTGGCGGTGAAGGGCGTTTCCACCGTGCCGGGATGCAGGGCCACGCAGATGGCCTGTTTATGGGTCCGCTTCAGCTCGATCGCGGCCCCGTGGATCAACTGGTTCAGCGCGGCCTTGGCGGCGCGGTAGCTGTGCCAGCCGCCGATCTGGTTGTCGCCGATGGACCCGACGCGGGCAGACAATGTTGCGAAGACCGCGCGGCGGTCTTTGGGCAGGACTGGCAGCGCGTGTTTGAGGATCAGCGCGGGGCCGATGGCATTTGTGAGGAATTGGTTGGTGAGAGCCTCGGCGGTGAGAGACTTGATGCTTTTTTCCGGCTCATGGCCGTCGATGACCAATGCGCCGGTGGCCACGAAAATTGTGTCGAACTGGCCGTCGAGCGTGGCGAAGGCCTGCGCGATGCTGGCCTCGTCGGTGATGTCGAGCCCGTTTGCGCTGCGCGACAGCGTGACGATGTCGCCCGTGAGGGTGCGCGCGACCGCGCTGCCGATGCCGCCCGACGCGCCGATGATGAGATGTCTTTTCATAGACGGGAGGTATGGCGGGGCCCGCGCGGGTCAACCTTAATGTGCGGCTGCGCCGCGCGTGATGATTTGCGCTCTTTGAGGGATGTCATCCCTCAGCCGCGCGGGCAAACTCCCTGAGGATATTTGTGGAACAATGATTGGGGTTTTCATTTGTGTGGTGGTTTGTATGATTGGTCCCATGTTGATGGTGAAAGAGACCCTGCTGCTACTGCTTCTTAGCCTGCGCTGAGCGTGCCTTTCGGCGCGTGCCGCTCAGTGGGACAAGCGCCGGACAACATTTTCCAAAGCTAAGAGACCAGACCCATGACAGATAACAACCGCGTTGTGATTTTTGACACGACCTTGCGCGACGGCGAGCAATCGCCCGGCGCCACCATGAGCCATTCCGAGAAGCTGGAGATCGCAGGCCTGCTGGACGATATGGGCGTCGACATCATTGAGGCGGGGTTTCCCATTGCCTCCGAGGGTGATTTTGAGGCGGTGAAGGCGATTTCGCAAAACGCCAAATCTTCCGTGATTTGCGGGCTGGCGCGGGCCAATTTCAAAGATATTGACCGCTGCTGGGAGGCGGTGAAACATGCCGAGAGGCCGCGTATTCACACCTTTATCGGCACCTCCGAGCTGCACCGTGCCATCCCGAACCTGACGATGGACGAGATGGCGGACAAGATCCATGAGACCGTCACCCATGCCCGCAACCTGTGCGACAACGTGCAGTGGTCGCCGATGGACGCGACGCGGACGGAGTGGGATTACCTGTGCCGTGTGGTCGAGATTGCGATCAAGGCAGGCGCCACGACGATCAACATTCCCGACACCGTTGGGTACACTGCCCCTAACGAGAGCGCGGAGTTGATCCGGCGCTTGATTGCGACCGTGCCAGGCGGGGACACTGTGGTGTTTGCCACGCATTGCCACAATGATCTGGGCATGGCCACGGCGAATTCCCTGGCGGCCGTTGAGGGCGGTGCGCGCCAGATTGAGTGCACGATCAACGGGCTGGGCGAGCGGGCCGGCAACACCGCGTTGGAAGAAGTGGTGATGGCCATGAAGGTGCGCCACGACATCATTCCGTTCCACACAGGAATTGATACGACCAAGCTGATGAATATCTCGCGGCGGGTGGCGTCGGTGTCCGGGTTCGCGGTGCAGTTCAACAAGGCGATTGTGGGCAAGAACGCCTTTGCCCATGAGAGCGGGATCCATCAGGACGGCATGCTGAAAAACGCCGAGACGTTCGAAATTATGCGGCCTGAGGATGTGGGCCTGACCGAGACCAATCTGGTGATGGGCAAACATTCGGGGCGCGCGGCGTTGCGGTCCAAGCTGGCGGAGCTGGGTTACGAGCTGGGCGACAACCAGCTGAAGGACGTGTTTGTGCGGTTCAAGGCCCTGGCGGATCAGAAGAAGGAAATCTACGACGACGATTTGATTGCATTGATGCAAGTGGGGTCGGACGTGGAAGACCGGATCAAGCTGACGGCGTTGAAAGTGTCCTGCGGCATGGAGCTGGAGAAATCGGCAGAGATGACGCTGAGCGTGGACGGGGTTGAAAATTCCGTGACCGCAACCGGCGACGGGCCCGTGGATGCGGCGTTTAATGCGGTGAAATCTCTGTTCCCGCATGGGGCGCGGCTGCAGGTCTATCAGGTGGCGGCCGTCACCGAGGGCACGGATGCGCAGGCCACGGTGTCGGTGCGGCTGGAAGAGGACGGCAAGATTGCCACGGGGCAATCGGCGGATGTGGACACGGTTGTGGCATCGGTGAAGGCCTATGTGGATGCGTTGAACCGGCTTTTGGTGCGGCGCAGCAAGGCGGGCGGCGACGTGGCCGAGGTGTCTTACAAAGACGTCAGCTAAATTGAGCGCTTGGCGCGCGCGCTATTTTTGGCGCGTGCGGCAGGCGTGAGGCCCAGCGGGGTGGGCGATGCGCACTTTGCAGCGTGGGAGCCTCCGGCGGGGATATTTTTGAACATGGGAAGGTGAAGGCCTAGCGCGTAAAGGCTTTGTCTGTATCCTTTGCCGCATCCGCGGTGCCGTAAGGCGCATTGACGATGAACATGCCGGAGCCGATCATGCCGTGGCCCTCTCGGGCTGGAGGGAAGTGAACCTCGTGGCGGAGGGCGTTTGGCAGGTTTTGGGCGTCGAGGGCAGCCAGCATCGGGCCATGCGCCCCGTTGGTGAGCAGCGGATACCACAAGGCGATGACGCCGACATTCCATTTTCGGTGCAGCTTTGCGATTTGGGTGGGGATAAGCTCGTAGTCTGATTTGATCTCGTAGCTGGGATCGATGAGCATAAGGCCCCGGCGCGGCTCGGGCGGGGCGACTTTGTGGGCCATTTCGAACCCATCTTCGGGGTGGCATTTGGCCTTGTGCAGCATGGTCTGCGCCAGGGCCGCGTATTCCTGCGGATGCAATTCGGCCAGATGCAGGCGGTCGCCTTTTCTAAGCAGCGTGGATGCGATCAGGGGCGAGCCGGGATAGGCCTGTGGCCCATACTGGGCGCGGATGTCGGTGAGGGCTTCGATATAGGGATGGGTCTTGGCCAGCTTATTTTGCAGCGCGATGACACCTGACGCGGCCTCACCCGTTTTGAGCGCTTCCGCGGCGTCGAGCATATAGAGCCCGCGGCCCGAATGGGTTTCCAGATAGCTGAGCGGTTTGTCCTTGCGGGTCAGGTAGCCGAGCATGGCGGCCAGCAGCGCGTGCTTGTGCACATCAGCGGCGTTTCCCGCGTGGTAGATATGTTGGTAGGACAGCATGTCGCGTCCTTAGCGCAGGATTGGCTGGCGGAATAGCGCCATTTGCGGGTCGCCCTCCCTTTCGCCTGCCCTCGGGCGCTTCTATAAGGACGAGCGAACCCGCAGGCTGTTTGAGTCGGCGGGGTGAATTCTGTCTTGTGGGAAGACCTCTATGTCCATTCTGTCCAACCTGTTTTCGTCCGACATGGCGATCGACCTCGGCACCGCGAACACCCTCGTTTACGTCAAGGGGCGCGGCGTTGTGTTGAACGAGCCGTCGGTGGTGGCCTACCACACCAAGGCGGGGCGCAAAGAGGTGCTGGCCGTGGGCGAGGACGCCAAGCTGATGCTGGGCCGCACGCCCGGCTCCATTGAGGCCATCCGGCCCATGCGCGAGGGCGTGATTGCCGATTTTGACACAGCGGAAGAGATGATTAAGCACTTCATCCGCAAGGTGCATAAGCGGTCCACCTTTACCAAGCCGAAGATCATCGTCTGCGTGCCGCATGGGGCCACCCCGGTGGAGAAACGCGCCATTCGGCAGTCGGTTCTTGGGGCTGGCGCGCGCAAAGCAGGCCTGATTGCGGAACCGATTGCGGCGGCCATTGGGGCGGGTATGCCGATCACGGACCCGACCGGCAACATGGTTGTTGATATTGGTGGCGGCACCACCGAGGTTGCCGTTTTGTCGCTGGGCGACATTGTATACGCGCGCTCGGTCCGTGTGGGGGGCGACCGGATGGATGAGGCGCTGATTTCCTATTTGCGGCGCCACCACAACATTTTGGTGGGCGAAAGCACGGCGGAGAGGATCAAGACCTCGATCGGGACCGCGCGGATGCCGGATGACGGGCGTGGGTCCTCGATGCAAATTCGTGGGCGGGACCTGCTGAACGGCGTTCCGAAAGAGACGGAGATCAATCAGGCGCAAGTCGCCGAGGCCTTGGCCGAGCCTGTGCAGCAGATTTGCGAGGCGGTGATGACGGCGCTGGAAGCGACGCCGCCCGATCTGGCGGCGGATATTGTGGACCGCGGCGTGATGCTGACCGGCGGCGGCGCGTTGCTGGGGGAGCTGGACCTGGCGCTGCGCGAGCAGACGGGGCTGGCCATTTCGGTGGCGGACGAGTCGTTGAACTGCGTGGCCCTGGGGACCGGCAAGGCGCTTGAATATGAAAAGCAGCTGCGCCATGTGATTGATTACGACAGTTGATCTGACCTTCGGGGCAGACTGGTATAGAGTGGCCCTCGCAAGCAGCGGGACGGATGTGTTTTGGCACGAGACAGACGCGGACAAGAAGAATATGGGCGGCCGGTCAGGCGGGTTCTGATCGGGGTGCTGGTGGTCGTCCTGCTGGCGATTTTCGGGCTGTGGCGGATTGACAATCCGCGCGTGGAACGGTTCCGCGCCACCATGGTTGACAAGATTGTGCCGTCCTTTGACTGGGCGTTGGTGCCGGTGACGCGGGTGACGCGCATGGTCGACGACTTCCAAAGCTACAGCCGGATTTATGAGCAAAACCAAGAGCTTCGCCGCGAATTGCAGCAGCTGAAGTCGTGGCGTGAGGCCGCCCTGCAGCTGGAGCAGGAGAACGCCCGGCTGCTGGATCTCAACAAGGTGCGCCTCAACGCGCGGCTGACCTTTGTGACGGGGGTGGTGCTGACGGATAATGGCTCGCCCTTCCGCCGGTCGGTGCTGCTGAATGTGGGGTCCCGCGACGGGGTGCGCGACGGATGGGCCACGATGGACGGGCTGGGGCTGGTGGGGCGAATCTCTGGGGTGGGCGAGCGGACCAGCCGGGTGATTTTGCTCACCGACAGCAACAGCCGAGTGCCCGTGTCCATTCAGCCGTCGGGGCAAAAGGCGCTGCTGGTTGGGGACAACACGTTGGCGCCGCCGGTCGATATTGCCGACAATCTGGAAGATGTGCGCCCCGGCGACCGCGTGGTCACCAGCGGTGACGGCAAGGTGTTTCCGGCGGATGTGCTGGTGGGGCAGATCGCGCAGGGGCCCAACGGGCGGCTGCGGGTGAAGCTGGCGGCGGATTACGGGCGGCTGGAATTTCTGCGGGTGCTGCGCAACCCCGAGACGCCGGCCATTGCGTCCACGGGCGCGTTGATCGCGCCTGACGAGATCCCGGTCAGCGAAGCCACGGCGGAGGCGTCAGATGGTTGACCCGATCACCACCCGCCGCTTCCTGTTCCGCTGCCTGTTTCTGGGGCTGTGTGCGCTTATCATCTTTGTGCAGATGTTGCCGCTGTCGACGGTCCCGGGCGGCATACCGGGGCCGGATTTGCTGTTCTGCCTGACCGCCGTCTGGATCATGCGCCGGCCGCGCTGGGCGCCGGTGGGGCTGATCGTGCTGGTGCATTTGGTGGCCGACATCTTGTTCCTGCGCCCCATCGGGCTGTGGCCTGCCATCGCCTTGGTGGGCTTTGAATATCTGCGCGGCAAGGCGGCGGGTTCGGTCGAAATCTCCCCGCCATTGGAAACCGGCATGGCGGCGGCGGTCTTCGCGGCGCTGGTGGCGGCGAATGCCATGTTTCAGTTTGTGTTCGGCATCGCGCAACCCAGCCTTGGCGTGTTGCTGATGCATGTTATTGTGACGGTCATGGCCTATCCCGTTGTCATAGCGCTTTCGACCTACGTCTTTCGCGTGCGTCGCGCCAAGCCAACCGATATGGACGGTTCGGGGATCGCGATATGAGACGCTCGCCCAAAGACACCGAGGAAAGCGCTGGCATCGTCAGCCGCCGCGGCCTGATCCTTGGGGGCGGGATGGTGGCCTTTACCGGGGTGTTGGCCACGCGGATGCGCTTTTTGCAGGTCAATCAGGCCGACCAGTTCCGGCTGCTGGCCGAGGAAAACCGGATCAACATCCGGCTGCTGCCCCCCGCGCGTGGGCAGATTTTCGACCGCAAAGGCCTGCTGCTGGCGGGCAATGAACAGAATTACCGCGTGACCATTATTCGCGACGAGGTGGATGACGCAGAGCGGGTCCTCAATGACCTGAGCCGCCTCATTCCCCTGACGCGCGAAGACATTGACCGGACGCTCGAAGAGATGAACCGCCGCTCCAGATTGGTTCCCGTCACCGTCGCCGACCGGCTAAGCTGGGAAGATGTCAGTCAGGTCGCGGTGAACGCGCCTGCATTGCCTGGCATCGCGCCCGAATTCGGACTGAGCCGCATCTACCCGCGCGGCGATGACTACGCCCATATCGTGGGCTATGTGGGGCCGGTGTCAGATTACGATCTGAGCCGGATCGACAACCCTGACCCGGTGCTGCAAATCCCGAAATTCCAGCTGGGCAAAACCGGGGTCGAAAACAAACTTGAGGGCGCGTTGCGCGGCAAAGCCGGCACAAAACGGGTCGAAGTGAACGCAGTGGGCCGGGTGATGCGCGAACTTGGCCGCGACGAAGCTGAGAAGGGCGAGACGGTCCAGCTGACCATCGACACCAAGCTGCAGAACTTTGTGCAGGCCCGTCTTGGCAATGAAAGTGCGGCGGCCGTTGTGATGGACGTCACAAACGGCGATCTTTTGGCCATCGGCTCGGCGCCAGCGTTCGACCCAAACAAGTTTGTGCGCGGTATCTCAGTTGCCGATTATGCGGGGCTTACCGAAAATAAGTACCGCCCATTGGCCAATAAGGCGGTGCAGGGCACCTACCCGCCGGGCTCGACCTATAAGATGGTGACGGCCTTGGCGGCGCTGGAGGCAGGCGAGATTGACGCGAATGAAACCATCCGCTGCGGTGGCTTCACCGAGCTGGCCAACCGTCGCTTCCACTGCTGGAAGCGTGGCGGCCATGGTCGCATGAACCTGCGCAATTCGCTGAAACAGTCTTGCGACGTTTATTATTACGAACTGGCACAGCGCGTGGGCGTTGAGCGGATGACCGCGATGGCGCGGCGACTGGGCCTTGGTGAACGGCACGACGTGCCGATGTCGGCGGTGGCGCAGGGCCTGACGCCAACAAAGGCTTGGAAGGCTGAAAACCGTGGCCGTGACTGGGTGATTGGCGACAGCCTCAACGCCTCGATTGGGCAGGGGCTGGTGCTGGCCTCCCCCTTGCAACTGGCGGTGATGACGTCGCGTTTGGCCACCGGTCGGGCGGTGAACCCAAGACTGGTCAAAGCGGTCAACGAGCGGGAGGTGCCGATCACCGGCGGTGAGCCTTTGGGCCTTTCTAAGGCGTCGATGGATTATATTCGTGACGGGATGTTTGCCGTCAGCAACGAGAACCGCGGCACCGCCTTTCGGACCCGCATCGCCGACAGGACGAAGCGGATGGCGGGCAAGACCGGCACCAGCCAGGTGCGCAACATCACTGCCGCCGAGCGCCGCGCAGGCGTGACCCGCAACGAAGACCTGCCATGGGAACGCCGTGACCACGCGCTGTTTGTGGGGTTTGCGCCCTATGACAACCCGCGCTACGCGATCTCGGTGGTTGTTGAGCACGGCGGCGGCGGCTCGGTCGCGGCGGCTCCGATCGCGCGCGACATCATGTTGGCCGCGCAGTTTGATGGCGTGCCGCCGCTTTCGGCCTACCCGGAATCGCAGCGTGGCCGCATCCGCTCTTTGCTGCAATCCTTGCCTCTAAGCGACCCTGCCGACGGCCCCAAAAAGGCGACCGAGGCATGAGCTATCTTGAATATAACCTCAAATCGGTCCCCGCCGGCCCGTCGAAGCTGCTGCATCTGAATTGGGCAATTATCCTGCTGCTGACGGCCATTGCCAGTGTCGGGTTTCTGATGCTCTATTCCGTCGCGGGTGGCTCGATGAACCCATGGGCAGAGCCGCAGATGAAGCGCTTTGCGCTGGGGCTGTTTTTGATGTTCTCCATCGCCTTGGTCCCGACATGGTTTTTGCGAAACACCGCAGGGGTCGCCTATGCCGCGTGCATTCTCCTTCTGCTGGGCGTCGAATTCTTTGGCGCGACCGGGAAAGGCGCGCAGCGCTGGATTGATCTGGGGTTTATGCGTCTGCAGCCCTCTGAGCTGACCAAAATCACCCTGATCCTGTTTTTGGCATCCTATTATGACTGGCTCGACGTCAAGAAGACGTCTCGGCCGTTCTGGGTGCTGATACCTGTGGTGATTATCGCCCTGCCGGTCTACCTCACATTGCGCCAGCCGGATCTCGGCACGTCGTTGCTGTTGGTCTTTGGCGGCGGCGGGTTGATGTTTCTGGCGGGCGTCAGCTGGATGTATTTTGCGGGGGTCATCGGGGCCGGGGTGGCGGTCGTGGCCGCCGTGTTCAAATCGCGCGGGGCCGAATGGCAGCTGCTCAAGGACTACCAATACCGCCGGATTGACACGTTTTTGGACCCCGCGTCTGACCCGCTGGGGGCGGGCTACCACATCACCCAATCCAAGATCGCGCTGGGCTCTGGCGGCTGGACCGGCAGGGGCTACATGCAAGGCACCCAGTCGCGGCTGAACTTCCTGCCGGAGAAACACACCGACTTCATCTTTACGACGCTGGCCGAAGAGTTCGGCTTTGTGGGCGGCATCTCGTTGCTGGCGCTTTATGTGCTGGTGCTGGTGTTTTGCGTGGTGTCGGCCGTGGCCAACAAGGACCGGTTCGCGTCGCTGGTGACGCTGGGCGTGGCGTTGACGTTCTTTTTGTTCTTTGCGGTGAACATGTCGATGGTGATGGGGCTGGCCCCGGTGGTGGGTGTGCCGCTGCCGCTGGTCAGCTATGGCGGGTCGGCGATGCTGGTGCTGATGATCGGGTTCGGGCTGGTCCAAAGCGCCCATGTGCACCGCCCCCGATAAGCATATGCGACGTTCCCCATGATAAACGTGCTGTTTTCCGCCAACCCCGACCGCTGGGCGCAATACGAGGCCCCGCTGCGGTCCGCGTTGGACGCCGCAGGGCTGGACTATGCGCTGTCGACCGAGATCGCGCCGGAGGAGGTCGACTACATCGTCTTCACCCCGGATGGGCCGGTGTCGGATTTTCGGCCCTACACCCGGACCAAGGCCGTGCTTGGGCTTTGGGCGGGGGTGGAAACCATCGTCGGCAACCAGACGCTGACCCAGCCTTTGTGCCGTATGGTCGATCATGGGCTGACGGACGGCATGGTGGAATGGGTGACCGGGCATGTGTTGCGCCATCATCTGATGATGGACGCGCATATCCACGGCCAAGATGGCGTCTGGCGCGCGGGTGTGGTGCCGCCTCTGGCCAAGGACCGCAAGGTCTGCATGCTGGGGCTGGGGGCATTGGGGGCCGCGTGCGCCGCGCAGCTGGTGTCTTTGAAATTCGACGTTCATGGCTGGAGCCGCAGGCCGAAAGCGGTGGAGGGCGTGACCTGTCACGCGGGCGAAGAGGGGTTTGACGCGGCGTTGGCGGAGGCCGACGTTGTGGTGCTGCTGCTGCCCGACACCCCTGCGACGACCAACATCATGAACGCCGCCGCGTTCGGGCTGCTGGCCCGAGGCGCGTCCATTGTGAACCCCGGCCGGGGGCCGTTGATTGAGGATGAGGCGCTGCTTGCGGCCCTTGGCAGCGGGCAGGTTGGCCACGCCACGCTGGACGTGTTCCGCGTTGAGCCATTGCCGCCCGAGCACCCTTATTGGGCGCATCCCGGCGTCACGGTGACCCCGCATATCGCGTCAGAGACGCGCGCGGATACCGCCAGCGAGGTTATCGCCAGAAACATTCAGCGTGGTGAAGCCGGGAAGCCGTTTCTGAACGTCGTGGATCGTGCCGCAGGGTATTGATTTGGCGGCACCGGTTAAGGGGCTTTGCCCCCGTCGCTGACGCTCCTCCCCCAGGATATTTTTGGAACAATGATGGTCAGCGTAAGGTCGGTGGTTTTGCACGATCAGAGCCGGGGGCCGCGGGTGCGGAGGGGGTCTCTGGCTCGGGCAGATCGAAGCGCAGGCCCACTTTGGCAAGGCTGGCCGACATCGGGTCGCTTGCAGCAAAAAAGGCCACATCCAGCATCCCGGCTTCGATGCCGCTGAAGACCAAGGCCTCGTTCACGGCGCGTGCCAAGGCGGGTTCTGCGCCCGGGACCGGGTCCAGAAACGCCAGCATATGAGACTGGGCGCCGCCGCTATAGCGCACCGCGCAAAGATAGGCTTTGCGCGCCATACCAGCCGTCAAGGCCAGCTTGGTGTCGAGGCCGGTAATCAGGTCTTCTGGTAGCCCGGAGGGCGGCAGCAATTCCTCGGGCGTGGCCTCCACATCCGTTGGGGCGGTGCCCAGCGTGTCGTTCAGCCACATGACTGCGTCGGCGGGTAGGATGATTGACGATGGCGCGACATCAAGGTTCAGGCCCAAACCGATGCCTTGGCCTGCCAACAGTCCAGCCAGCACCCTGCCAGACAGAGCCACGTAAGGAGCCGCACCGGCAAAATCGGCCAGACGTTCTTCCCGGTCAAAGGCAAGAACAAGCTGCGCGTCTTCGAGCGGAAAGATACGCGGCGAAATCTGGTCGCCCTCGGCCTCTGCCTCCAACAACAAGAACAGTTCTGCGTCGGCCAGACGCTCGTAGAACTGCAGGCGCGCGGCGTCGCTGTTTTCCATTGCGGCATGGGCTTGGTCCAACGGGGTCATGCGAGGGCGTCGTTCACAGCTGTTTTCAGGGCGGGCAGGGTCTCTGCCTCGAACCAGGGATGGCGTTTCATCCACGCGGTGTTGCGCCAGGACGGGTGGGGCAAGGAAAAGATGTGCGGCGCGTGATCTTGCCACGCGGCAACAGTGTCTGTGACGCTTGCCTTGGTTTTGAGGTGCCATTTCTGCGCATAGCCTCCGATCAGCAGTGTCAGCCGCACATCGCCAAGCGCCTCCACAATCGCGCCGCGCCATGTTTTGGCGCAGATCGGCGGGGGCGGCAGGTCGGAGCCTTTGTCGGAGTAGCCCGGAAAACAGAACGCCATTGGCACAATGGCAAGCTGGGACCGGTCGTAGAATATGTCTTCCCCCACGCCCATCCAGTCGCGCAGCCGGTCGCCGGATGGGTCGGTGAACGGCTTGCCGCTTTCATGAACCCGCGCGCCGGGGGCTTGGCCCGCAATCAAAATACGCGCGCCTTGGTCGAACCAGACAACCGGGCGCGGCGCATGCGCCGTGTGCGTGGCCGCAAAGCGTGCTGCGCAGATCGCGCAGGCCGACAGGTCATGTTTCAAGGCATCCAGTGACATCCCGAGACCCTATCAGAATGGCCGTTGAGCGAAAGACAGGATTGACGTCATTTTTATATTCCTATAAATATAGAATAATGAAAGCATTTGATACAGCCGACCTGTCCCTTGTTGAAGCCGCCAGCGCCTATGCCGCTTTGGGGTCCGAGCAACGCCTTGGCCTGCTGCGCCACCTGACCCGCGCGGGCGATGAGGGGATGAGCATCGGCACGCTGGGAAAGGCCACCGGGATCTCCGGTGCCAATCTGACGCATCACCTGAAGATATTGACCCAGGCCGGGTTGGTCCAACAGGTCAAGCAGGGCCGGTCCGTGATTTGCGCCGCCGCCGACTACGCGACGTTCAAACGGCTGAATGATTTTTTGATGGCGGAATGCTGCGCCGATTTGGCTGAGGGGCACCGCCATGACTGACGCGACCGCGCCAGGCGGCTTTGAGTGGTCCAAGCTGCGCTCAGCTTGGGTGGTGATTGCGCTGATCCCTGTCATGCTGGCGATTTTTGATCCGGCCCAGCTTGTCCCGACCTTGATCTTCACGGCACAGGCCTTCGGGCATACGGCGATTTTCATCACATTTGCCGTGCTGGCGATTGGGTATCTGAAGGCCACCGGCGCCGAAGCCGTGGTGGCCAAAGCGTTTCAAGGCCGCGAAGTGCGGATGATCTTTCTGGCCGCCGTTCTGGGCGGGGTGTCGCCGTTCTGCTCCTGCGAGGTGATCCCCTTTATCGCGGCCCTGCTGGTTGCGGGCGCGCCGCTGTCGGCGGTGATGGCATTCTGGCTGGCCTCCCCGTTGATGGACCCTGCGATGTTTTTGATAACCTCGGGGACATTGGGGTTTGATTTTGCGGTGGCCAAAACCGTCTCGGCCATCGGGTTGGGACTGTTCGGAGGCTTTGCCGTCAAGGCCTTTGCGGCGTCGCCCGTGTTTGCCGACCCGTTGAAGCCCGCCACGCAAGGTGGCGGCTGCGGCTGCGGCTCGCCTTTCAAAGGCACGCCGCAATGGCGGTTCTGGACTGAGGACAAGCGGCGCGCCGTGTTCAAGGACACGACCGTTGAGAACGCCCTGTTTCTGGGCAAATGGCTGCTGCTGGCCTACCTGCTGGAAAGCCTGATGCTGACCTACGTGCCCGCCGACTGGATCGCGACCTTCCTTGGCGGCGGCGGCATCGGCCCGATCGTTTTGGGGGCCCTGGTCGGGGCGCCCGCCTATTTGAACGGCTACGCCGCGGTGCCGTTGGTGGACGCGTTGCTGGCCCAGGGGATGAGCAACGGCGCGGCCATGTCATTCATGCTGGCGGGCGGCGTCAGCTGCGTGCCGGCGGCGGTGGCGGTCTGGGCCCTGGTCAGGCCGAGGGTGTTTGCGGCCTATCTGGGCTTTGCCTTTGTCGGGTCGGTCGGCGCGGGGCTGGCCTGGAATATGCTGGCCTAGCGTCGCCAATCCGGAAACGGCGGCCCCCGAATTTGGCGGCCATTCCCCGCATTGTTTCCAAAATAGGGACAATTACGCACCTGTTACTTGCCCATTCATGGCTTATTTACCTCAATAGCGTTGATATGCAGGGGCGTCGTCCGACATAATGTGGCCTCAAACGAGGGTTATCTATGAACCCCTGACCCCGGCGGCGAAAGATCGGGGCGGGCAGAGGCTAAAACTAAGGTGGGCGCGTCCCAATGATCGAGTTTCGAAACGTCAGCAAGTCCTTCTGGACGGGCACGCAGCGCAAGGTGATCCTTGATGGCGCGTCGTTTCGCGTGGATCTGGGCCATTCCGTCGGCATCCTGGCGCCCAACGGCACCGGCAAAACCACTGTCATCAACATGATGGCGGGCCTGGAAAAGCCCGACGAGGGCGAAATCATCCGCACGTCGCGCATCTCCTTCCCGCTGGGCTTTATGGGCGGGGTGGTGCCCAAGCACACGGCCACCGAAAATTGCCGCTATATCGCGCGGCTCTACTCGCTGGACCCCGATTATATCGAGGCCTTCTGCCGCTACCTCTGCGGGCTGGAGGAGTATTTCGACATGCCCGTCGGCACCTATTCCCAGGGCATGCGGGCGAGGTTCACCTTCGCGCTGATGCTGGCGCTGGAATTCGACATCTACCTCATTGACGAGGGGATGCCGTCCACAACGGATGTGGAGTTCAACCGCAAGGCGGGCTCCATCCTCAAGGACAGGCTGAAAACATCAACGCTTGTGGTGGTCTCCCACCAGGCGGAAACACTGGAAAAATTCTGTCGCTCTGCGGGCGTGCTGCTCAACGGCAAGCTGCATATGTTCGACACGTTGGAAGAGGCGAAAAGGCTCTATGAGTACGAAACCCAAAGCTAAGAAATTTCGCATCCGTCGAAGCGAAGGCGCGGCTCCGGCTGCGGTGGCGCAGCCTGCTCAGACGGCGGCCCCGCGCGCGCAGTCGGCGCAACCCGCCGCCCCTCAGGCGGAGGGGCAGATGTTCGCCCCCCCAACGGATGATGGATTTGGCGCGCAAACCTTTCCCGCCCGTGACGCGGGAAATACGGCGCGCAAGGTTGACCCGCCCCCTGCCGCCCCCGCCAATCCGGCGGAGGCGATCGACGCCATTCGCCGCGAAGGGCTGACAGGCCGTCAATTGCGCATGGCGCGGCGCGTGGCGCAAAAGCAGGGGCTGACGCCCACTTCTGACTATGACGCGGTGCGCCTGCTGCGCGAGCAGGGGATTGATCCGTTCAAGCGGGCCAATATGCTGGAACTGGTCGTCTCCGACGCCAAGGGGGAGACACCAAAACCAACCGGCACCGCCATGCAGCCGCTGGGCAAGGTCGCCCCCGGCACGCAGCTGTCGCCTGCCGTTCAACAACCCAAATTGCCCTCCACGCAGGTCATTACGGAACCCGAACGCGCACGCGATATTATGGACATCCAGCGCGACATCGCGCGCCGCCGCCGCAAACGCGCGACGTTGCTGTTCTCGCGCCTGCTGTTCTTTGTCATGCTGCCGACGGTGGTTGCGGGCTACTATTACTACGTGGTGGCCACGCCGATGTATGCCACAAATTCCGAATTTGTGATTCAGGCCGCCGATGGTGGCGGGGCAGGTGGGGCTGCCGGTCTCTTGTCCGGCTCGCCGCTGGCCAACTCGGCAGATTCCATTGCGGTGCAAGGCTATCTGCAATCGCGCGACGCGATGCTGCGCCTCAACGATGACGAGGGGTTTCAGGATCATTTCAGTCAGGATTTCATCGACCCGATCCAGAAGCTGGACGAGGGCGCGACGCAGGAAGCCGCCTATAAGAAATTCAAGAAAAGCGTGAAAATCGGCTACGATCCCACCGAAGGCATCATCAAGATGGAGGTCATCGCGGCCACCCCTGAGGCCTCCGCGCAATTCTCCAAACAGTTGATCGGCTATGCCGAGCAACAGGTGGACCAGCTGACCTCGCGCAAACGCGACGACCAGATGGCCGGCGCCGATGGCAGCCGAAAAGAGGCGGAGCAGAAGATGATCGCGGCGCAAACCAAGATCGTCGAGTTGCAGGAAAAGCTGGGCGTGCTCAGCCCTGAGAGCGAGGCGCAGGCCATCTTCGCCCAAATCTCGCAGCTTGATGGCGAATTGCTGAATGAACGCATCGCGTTGCAAACCTCGCTGACCAACTCGCGCCCCAACCAGGCCAAGGTCAGCGCATCGCGCAACAAGATCGAACAGCTCGAAATCCTGATCGCCGAAAAGCGTGCGTTGCTGACGCAAAGCAGCGGTGAGGCTGAATCCCTTGCGCGCGTGTCTGGCGAATTGCTGGTGGCCCAAGCCGATCTGCAAGTCCGCCAAGAACTGCTCGGCCAAGCCGAAGCCGCGTTCGAAGCCGCACGGTTGGAAGCAAACCGCCAGGTGCGCTACCTCTCCGTCTCGGTCAGCCCGGTCGCGCCAGATGAAGCCACATATCCCCGCGCCTTCGAGAACACGCTTCTGGCCTTCTTGATCTTCTCGGGCATCTATCTGATGGTGTCGCTCACATCTTCGATCCTTCGCGAACAGGTATAGCCCCAGATGAAAACTGTAGATTTCGGCCGCGGGACCACAAAAGTCTCCGCCTCCAATGACTTGCCCCTGACCATCATCGCAGGGCCCTGCCAGCTGGAAAGCCGCGACCATGCGATGATGATCGCAGAAGCCATGGCGGAGGCCTGCCAGAAATCAGGTGCGGCCTATGTTTTCAAGGCCAGCTACGACAAGGCCAACCGCACGTCGTTGAAGGGCAAACGCGGCCTTGGCATGGATGAAGGCCTGTCCATTCTGGCCCATGTGCGCGCCCAGATCGGCTGCCCCGTGCTCACCGATGTGCACGGCCCCGAACAATGCAAAGCCGTCGCGGAGGCCGTTGATGTCATGCAAATTCCTGCGTTCCTGTCACGCCAGACCGACCTGCTGGTCGCGGCGGGTGAAACAGGGGCCGTGGTCAACATCAAGAAGGGCCAGTTTCTGGCCCCATGGGATATGCCAAATGTGATTTCCAAAGTGGAAAGCACGGGCAATAACAACATCTTGCTGACCGAACGCGGCGCCTCCTTTGGCTATAACACCTTGGTTGCGGATTTCCGCAGCCTGCCGACAATGGCAAAAACCGGATACCCGGTCATCATGGACGCGACCCATTCGGTGCAACAACCCGGCGGGCAAGGCGGCTCCTCGGGTGGGCAGCGCGAATTCGCGCCAGTTATGGCGCGCGCGGCGGTCTCGCTGGGGATTGCAGGTGTGTTCATCGAAACGCATGAAAACCCTGACACAGCCCCCTCAGATGGCCCCAACATGATCCCGCTCGACCAAATGCCCGCACTTATCCAAAGCTTGATGGCATTCGACCGCCTCGCCAAAGAAAACCCCTGCCGCGTCTGACGTTTCGTTTTGGCAAATCCACTCTGGGGGAGGAGCGTCAGCGACGGGGGCAAAGCCCCCACTCTCCCGAGCGTCAGCGAGGGGCATGATACGTGCCAAAGGCACTCAATTTGGCGGGTTAATAAGTGGTAAAAATTTCTCAACTTATATAATAATATCAGTATCTTATAAAATTCGACGCATGCGTCGGACCTCAGCAGACCTGCCCGGCCGCCCACCCCGATGACCAGGCCCACTGAAAATTATACCCCCCCAGCCAGCCCGTCACGTCCACGACCTCGCCAATGAAATACAAGCCCGGCACCGCCTTGGCCTCCATGGTCCGTGCATCCAAGGCGTCCGTGTCCACGCCTCCCAGCGTGACCTCAGCCGTCCGGTACCCCTCCGATCCCGAGGGTCGAACTTCCCAGCGATGCGCGGCCCGCGCGATGGTCTCCAGACCGGCCTTGCTCTGATCGGCCAGGTTGCCCGCCACGCCCGCATCCTCGACCACCAAAGCCGCCAGCTTCTCGGGCATATGCCGGGCCAGCGCGTTCTTGATCGACAGCCGCCCAAACTCACGTCTGTCCCCGCTCAACAGCGCCGCGACGTCCTTGCCCGCGCATAGATCGACCACGATGCCGTCCCCCTCGTCCCAATAGGAAGAGATCTGAAGTATCGACGGCCCCGACAACCCACGATGGGTGAACAGCAGCCCCTCATCAAAAGACGTCGTGCCATGCCCCACCCGCGCCGCCACGGACACCCCTGAAAGAGGCGCCGTCCGTTCCAGCAAGTGCGGCCCAAAAGTCAAAGGTACAAGCCCCGCGCGCGTCTCGATAATGGGCAGATTGAACTGGGCTGCCAGCTTGTAGCCCAATCCTGTTGCCCCCATTTTGGGGATCGACTTCCCTCCCGTCGCGACAACCAAAGAGCGCGCACGCACAACCCCGCTCGATGTGTGAACCACGTAGCCGCCCCCGTCGGGCAATACCTCATGAATGGAACAGTTCAGTCTCAATTCAACGCCGGCACCGGACAGATGATCCAACAGCATTGCGATAATCTCTTTGGAGGAGCCGTCACAAAACAACTGCCCCAGAGTTTTTTCGTGCCACTCAATCCCCGCCTCATCAACGCGTGCAATGAAGTCCCATTGGGTAAAGCGTTTCAACGCGGACAGCGCGAAGCGCGGGTTTTGAGACAGAAATCTATCCGGCTCTATATTCAGGTTGGTAAAGTTGCATCGTCCACCACCAGAGATCCGAATCTTTTCGCCAGCGGCCTTCGCGTGATCGAGTAACAAAACCCGCCTGCCGCGCCGGCCAGCTTCAACCGCGCAAAGCATACCAGCAGCTCCGGCGCCTAGGATGACGACATCATAACTCATGCACGGGCACTACTTGTCCGACATGAGGCTCGCAAGCATTGATTTTGGGGGTTGAAGTGCCGCGCATGCCGGATTAAATCACGCCTCACTGTTGGGGTGTAGCCAAGTGGTAAGGCAACGCTTTTTGGTAGCGTGTACCGTAGGTTCGAATCCTACCACCCCAGCCAATCCTCTTACATCGTTGACCGGATAGCTGATCCTAGACGCGGGACGTCAGTTTTGCCCCGAATAATGCCCCTCTAGAACTGCTCCCCCCGCAAGTCACGGGAGGAACGGGTTTGCGTATTTGCGCTCGGTGAAAGCAGGGCCTCAGGCCCGAAGCAGCAGCGGAAAGTCGACCCCATTCGCTTGCAGGTCGTACTTATCTTGCAGGTTCTCCGCATGAGTTCCTTCGACAAGATGCTTGGGGTTGATACACCGCCGGTTGCTGCATCGATGGCGGACAACTCGTCCTGCATGCGGCATGTTGACAACCAATAATAGACATGAAAAAAGCCGCGTCGTTCTTGCAGTCGACTTGCAGAATGCCGGTTCTCGGATCGGGGTACAAACCAAAGCCCATTTTCTTATCCCCATTTGGGCTTTGCTAGGAGACTAAGCAAAAAAAACCGAACTTTGCGCACCCTGTGTGTGCTGAGTTTTAACGTCTCATGTGGATAAATATATGGTAACTACAGAAAAATATAACATGTTCGCCGACCGGGTCATTCCGGCCTTCATCAAAAACCTCGATACAAACAAGCAAAAAGCTTCAAAGCCCCTCGAAACGAAAACAAGACGTCAGACATCTGCACTTTCAACACCTTTAACACCTTTAACACCTGAAGATGTGAGTCCACAGGACTTACTCTGCAAAGCAGTGGCGAGTTGGTTCGTTCGAAAAGAAAACCGTTTCTATGACATTCAGCGTTGGAATGCGTCCATCAACGCCAACGATCTACAACGGACATGTATCCATCGTTTCAGGAACCAGTTCCCGGACGTGACGATAACAAACGAGCTGCTCAGAGATGTCTTCTCGAAAGCAATCGAAGCAAAACACAACGACCCAACTCAGTCTATTCCTGTTTGGAATGGAGCTCGTCATTGTCAGCCAAGTCACCCAGACTCTGTAGTTTGGGCTGATGGAATGGTTTCATTGAATTCGTGGTCAGTGCCGCCATACCGAAAGAAGGAGGTGACTGAAGGCGACTTAGGACTCTTCGAGGCTCTGCTAAATAAAGCTATTCCGAGAGCCGAAGATCAGAAGATGTTCACACATTGGCTTGCTTGGTGTTTGCAGAATGAGGATGACAAGCCAACGTGGGCTCCATTCTTATATTCTCGAACCAAAGGGACCGGGAAGAGCACGCTTTGCCAACTGGTGTCACGCCTCTTTGGCACCAAGAACTCTATAACGCTCAATAGCGTGAGCAGCCTGACCGCGAAGTTCAACCTACCTATCCTCCTGAGCAAGCTGGTCATCTGTGAGGAACTTCAACTTCGCCCGGACTCTCCTCAGGGAAACCAGTTGAAGACATACATGACCGAGAAGGAAACTGCGGCAGAGGCAAAGGGACGTGACATCGAACGGGTCTCGCAGTGTTGTTGCTTCATTTTCACCTCTAACCATCTGCCTGTGTGGATCGAGTCAGATGAACGCCGCTACTACGTGATCGATATGGAGCACTCGGGCCATGCTTCTGGCAAGGATGCAAAGGAGTTCGGCAGCTTCATCGGCGAAGTCGTTGCCTACATGGACGATGAAGAAAGCTTGGCAAGACTCTACCGTGCCCTGATGTCGCTAAAATTGCCTAATTCGTTCAACGCAAAGTCGTTGAATGTTGCTGAACTTGACTCCCCCATCATGAAGCAAATTCAGGGGACATCCCGACAGGTCATTCTGGAGCAACTTGAGGAATTGCTTGCGGAAAGAGGCGCATTCGCGATCTCGCAAGCCGACCTTGTTCAGTTGTGTATTGATCGCCTTAAGTGCAACCCAAACCAAATTCGACACCTGATGACTGAACTTCGTTGGAGCCGCTCGAACGTTAAGTGGGGTGGTGTTGACTACGCTCGTTCTATTTGGGTTCACCCCGATTATCAGGTGTCTGGAGGACAGGTGAAAGGGCCAGGCGGCTACGAAGAGGCAGTCGTGACTGACCATGAGGATATTGAGTTCCAAGAGCGAGAACCGGCTTCGTTACCGGAGATCGGGAGGGTTTCGGAATGAGCAATGTCGAGTACTTCGAATACAGAACTGAGTCTCAAATCTTCTACGAGGACGTTCTAGAAAATCACTTCGAAGCGGCGCTCTCGATTGCGGAGGCACTGATAAGAAAGGCCAAACTTGATGAGAACGGCTGCTTGGTTACTAATACCTCAGGACCTCGAAAGGTTCGATTCCTTGGCTATCAGGATCGAAGCTATCGTTACTTGTACTATGTCTTGAACTTCAAAACGCCGCATGCAGGACGAGTTGTCCGCCATCGATGCAGCAACCGGCGGTGTATCAACCCCAAGCATCTTGTCGAAGGAACTCATGCGGAGAACCTGCAAGATGAGTACGACCTGCAAGCGAATGGGGTCGACTTTCCGCTGCTGCTTCGGGCCTGAGGCCCTGCTTTCACCGAGCGCAAATACGCAAACCCGTTCCTCCCGTGACTTGCGGGGGGAGCAGTTCTAGAGGGGCATTATTCGGGGCAAAACTGACGTCCCGCGTCGGGGGTCGGCTATTCGGTCAACGATGTCAGAGGATTGGCTGGGGTGGTAGGAGACCTTGCCCTAGGATGATTTCGTTGGGAAACCCCGTAGAGTACCGAGGACTGGGGCAGAAAGAGGGCCCGAGGGAGTGCTACGGGTGCCTCGAGGGACCGGTTGACGGTCTCCGAAGCTCGTTCAAGGCCGTAGACCTACTTCCCAGCCGCTAACACCGTACACACCTTCCCCGTCACTCCCCGGACCACTCGCGAACGTAGTCACCGGCCCTCTGAACCCACTGGAGCAGGCTCTCTCGGTCGGGGCGGATGGTCTCCGGTAGTTCGGCCAGGACTTGCTCAGAGACTTCGAGGGTGTCAGCCTTGACGCCATTGAGGTAGGTGTCGAGATCGCCGTCAGGGTTTTCATCCTGCCAAGTCTGATACTGGGACACCTCGAAGTATCCCGCCGCCGCGATACCGAGAACAGGAACTGCGGCAACCGTTCGCCGTAGTCGCGCTCTACTCTTCTCTTTCGCGATGGCCTTAGACTATTGGATCCAAGGATTTCGGCTAGGTCGTGAATATAAGTCGAACAAAACCAACGAAATTGCCCAATTGGGATCATTCAAAACGTCATCACGGCAGAAGTTGTTGCTATTGGCGGCTAGAAGATCACTGCCAGAGTTTGCAAGCGATAAAGTCGCCATCACTCTTAACCCTCGATCGCAAGAACGTGCTTTTGAAGCTTGTGTAGAAAGCTCAAGCGTCAGGTCGGCATCTCGTGAGCTCGATAGTTGGCTGCCCAAAGCGTAGATGTATTGATTAGCGTATTTGGCATACCTGCTTGGACCCCGATAGTTAATCTGCCAAGGTGGTGGCCCAAACACAGGAGAAATTTGGGCTATCAGGTTTGCGGCTTTCTGATCCTTACTAGGTGGAACGTAATCCGAAGAACTAGAGTTTACAACGCATGATTGCAAGACAATCAGGCTGATTACCGAAAGGACAATTGCAATGGAGAGACGTGTTTTCATGATCGGAGGGCTCGCAACTTCAGCTTATACTCTTACAGGTTGTGTCCCTCTCCTGTCTATTGTCTTTCGAGGTGGTCTTGCTAGGTTCGCCGCGAGATCATTTACAAGTCGTGGAGTTGGTCTCTTAGGGATAGCCGCGCGGGGTGTTGGCTCTTCCGTTCACATTTCTAGGCTTGCTAGCTTTAGCACCGGAAGAACTACTATCTTGAATTCGAGCGGTAGGACACTCGGCGTCGTAAGAACAAGTGGAAGCCAAGTCTTTTTAGAGAACGGAAAAGCCCAACTTACATACTCAGTCGTCAGACCGAATGGTCGGAGTATTCACTATTTGCCCAACAACAGACAACTTGGGTCGTCATACTCAAGGGGTAACAACCGTGTGGACCATTACGATGCTAATGGACGACTGACTTCCTACGATAAGATTAGTCGTGATCGCGGAGCAGTAGTGCACTATACTTCGAACCGTCAGAAAATTGGGGTGACCCGGGTCGATCAGCAAAGCGGTCGTATCCAGTTAAGGCCCAACTCTGAACTCGAACAGTTCTTAGAAGAAGTCACTGCGATCGATGATGGTGTTTGTTCATCTGCAAAAGACGAACTGAATACTTGGAGGAGAGCTGACGCGCAGTGTTCAACAAGTAATGCAGGATGCGAAACAGTACGCGCCAAACTACTGGCCTACAGAAATGCGCTCAAAAATTGCGGTTAGGGCGCATTGTAGAAAGAGCTCCCATAACGTTCCCCGGACGGATGCCTTTGCACGGGGTGTAGTACCATCCGCCATACATAACAACGTTCTCCGACCCATCTGAAATACGTGAATCGATTAAATCAATTCTCATGCTCTCTGTAGCTTTGCATCGCGGGTCACGATAGGAGGTATACTCCCTGCGTCCCAGCCTTGGCCAAATTCTCATGACAAACTCAGCCTCATGTTTCCTTGATACAAGTGTACCATTCAAACCCTGGACGAACTGAAATATTATCGGCTTGTGATCACTGGGCCCATCAAAATAAAAAACCATCGGTCGCTTACCCTGGTAAATAGAAAACAAGTAATTTCTGGTGTCTGCAGCCACCTCAGCCCCTGATCGAGGTTCCGAGCAACTCGCCAGAAAAGGGATCACAATCCCTAGCATTAAACCAGCCATGTGTCGGCGGAGAAACATCACACTATCACCTTCATAATTGTCAATCTTGGGTAATGCTCTGGTAATTAACTTGTCTGATCAAGAAGAAACAAGAAAAAGCCGTATAATACAGGCCGCAATGGAACCATGACTTGGTTGGCCAATCGTTGGGCACGTCGATATCCTATAAAGACATGTTCGAAAGCCTGCGAGCCAAACAAGGACACTTCGCTATGACATGCAGAGTTCTCGATCAATTGAAATTTAAACTATTCAGACCCTCAACAGGTGCAACAACAAAGCAAACCCACGTCGACCTACCGCGTGCAGCAAATGACCAGAGGCGGAGACTCAAAGGAAAGGTAGGATCGGATAGTTATCGAGGGAAACGCTTATGGCCCGCTCGTGTTATGCTATGATGCGAAATGAACGAAAAACGAATTAAAGGCTTTTTACTTAAAACTAAGATTGAGGCGGCCTACGATGCATCCGGCAACACCATGGGTTGGCGGTTCCTCTACAGCCCTGCACGGGTACTGAGTGGAGCGCGGGTAGCTTTCATCGGGCTAAATCCGGGCGGAGATGCACCTGACAGGGCGCACCCTCAGTTCGCCATGCCTACCGGATCAGCCTATCAGCATGAAAGTTGGGCAGGAAGACCACCGGGAACAAGTCCGCTTCAGCAGCAAGTACTAGCACTCTTTGATCGCTTGAACGTTGCTCCGGAAAACGTATTGACCGGAAACCTAGTCCCATTTCGTTCACCCGATTGGTCCAGCATTCATGATCCTGCTGGATCGTTACGGTTTGGTAAGGAGCTATGGGGTCCTGTCCTGACCCGAGCGGGCCCATCTGTAGTGATTTCGATGGGAACAGTCGTAACACAAGTCATTGCCGAGAGCTTGGGAGTTAAAGATCTTCAGCGACATCCTGTTGGTTGGGGTGCTGTGTCCGCGCGACGCGGTGACTTTGGTCGAGGAACACTTATCGGCCTCCCACACCTCTCACGGTTCGGAGTGATGACCCGTGAGGCAAGCGCTTCACATCTGGATCGACTTTTCCAGGGTATCTAGCTTGACCAAGGCAAGAACCCTTCGAAAAAAAGCAAAGTGGGCACCCCCGGCAGCTCCCATGGGAACGGCCGAGGACTATCTTAAGTTGGTGGCTTCTTACTCACCACGTAGTCCGCCAACCACTGCCAGTAGTGAGACGCATCTCTGAACCCCTGTGCCCTTGCCGCCAGGTCTTCCGCTCTCGACCTCCGCAAACCGCCCTCGAACTCAGCGATAGCGGCACGCTCCTCGAACGCGTCGATATCCGGGATCAGCACGGCAGCCGTATCTGATCGATGATACCTCGTTTCTGCTCGTCCGATATTCCGGCTGAGTAGATCGAGTAGGTCAATTGGTTCTCGGATCGCGCTGATTGGTGACCCACGAGCGACGCAGTGAAGTGCTCCGGAACACCTGTGCGCTCACACTGAGTGATGAACCACTTGCGGGTGCTGTGGAACACCAACCCCTCCCGCTCTAACCCCAGTTTCTTTCTGAGAACTGCGAACCGCTTGGTCACGAGGTTCACGTTGAGAGATGGGAAGAGAGGCCCTGCCGCTGGCAGCCGTGTGAAGATGGCTTCCAACTCTGAATGCAGGGGGACCAGTCTCTCGCTTCCTTCGGTCTTCAGCTCCCGCAGTCGGTTTGGTCGGACGTGGGCGAAAGTGCCGAGGTTACCCTTGGATACGAGGTCTTCCCGCAGCATCCCAGCGGCCTCACCGGAACGCATACCTGTCAATAGGCAGACCTTAAGCAGGTCGTAGATCGGGGTGTTCACGTCTCGGAGGAGCCGACGAACCTCCTCATCGGTGGGAACTGCATAGGGGGCCGGTCTTACCTTCTGCTCGAACCGGATGGTCTTGAAGGGGTTTTGTTGAAGGTGCCCCTCGTAGACCGTCCAGTCGATGAAGTGGTTTACCTGTGACCAGATGCGTCTCTGCGTTCTCGGTGTTATCCAGTCCTTCCGATCCTCCGAGAAGGTCAGCAAGTCGTCGAGGCTGCGCCCGTAGGTTCCGCCCGACTTCCCGATGAGGCGCGACAACCGAGGGATCAGAGAGAGGAAGTTTTTGCCCTGCTCACGGGTCAGGCGGTCTATGGGAAGGTCCGGGTCCTTGCTGCTGAACAGCCCAACTGAGTAGCGAACGCTCTTGTAGCCACCGGGACGTAACTGCTCTCCTCGTCGCCTGAGGTAGAGTTTGCTGAGCTCCGAGACGGTTGGTGCCGCCTTCTTCGCCTTCCTTGCAAATATTACGCCCTCAGAGGTCTCCAGAGCGTCACGTAGCTGAGCAATTGCATCCCTCGACGAGCTCCCCCAAGGTTGATTGAGCAGTTCTGCCTCAAGACCACTCCGAGCCCGTTCTACGTTGCGCTCGAAGACTGCGTTTACTTCGGAGGCGCGGGTGCGTGCAGTCTTTGCGTCACTGGTCTTAAGGGATTGTTTGTAAGCCGTGACCCCGAGAACGAGGGCGACATCAGTGGGATAGTTACGGCGGTACAGCCAAGTGTTGCCCTTTAGGTAGGCATAGCGAATACGATTAGACATGAGTTATCCTTCCGGAGCCGAGCTCCAGTTTGAGTTATGAAGATTTAGGGTGGGGTTAGAGCGACCGGATCAGTTCGATCGGGGGTTCGCCGTAGGAGCCCTCGAGCGGGCCAGATAGTGCAATCCCGGTCACACAGTCTTCTTCGACCGAGTGCACAAGGAAGAGGTGTTCGGGAACGTCGTCAAAGGCGGACACCAGTACGGTGTCGCCTTCTCTTACGTCCGTCATCTCAACCAACTCAGGAAGAAGATGATGAGTATGTAGATGAAGAATTGGTCACCAAAGCTGTGTGGTGTTTTGCGAGGCATGAGTTACTCCTTGTTGCTTCTATTTTAGATGCATGGAGTTCCTCGGTTTTTTTGGGGGTAGCTGGGGTTAACGATGAGGTCAGCCATGTGCAGAAAGCGGACTTTGCAAAGTCATGCACATAACTCAAAGCCCACCTTTGCATAAGTCGTATCAAATGATTGCCAAAATCCGCTAGGAGACGACGTTTCGTCAAGGTCAGTAGGGGCAAAAATTAGGACTTCACGCCCGAATTGCAGAACGGATGGGTTGGTTGCAAGTTATCTGCATTGCTTGCCCCACCTTCCCGTACTCTTTCTATATGATCGAAAGTGACGGAGTTCGCGTGAACAATTGCGCCGCAAATGGCGCATCGTGTCGGCGTCTCAAGTGCCAGTCGAATGAATGCTGCAGATTTCGAAGACGTCGAGGGCTTCCTTCCAGTCGTTTCATACTCGGACCCCGGAGGCGGCACCTCCAGTTGCTTAAGGTGAGCAAATTCAGCTTTAGCAGTTAGATGACCAAGGATTTTTTCGTCTTCCACCCCGTCTTTCATTAGGACAAAAATTGACCAGTAAAGTTCAGAAACTCGAGAGAGGCTTCGTGCTCCAGCCCCAAGGCGACTCATGGTAAGTGAAACATAGGTCCTGTTTTTGACCAAATAGGTTTCAAATCTTTTCCGAACAGCAGAAAACTCTTTCTTCTGCTTCTTACGATCAAGTTCACCGGCAAAATCAATGGTCGCCAGAAAGGCGTTTGGCTGGAAGGTGCCGTTAGCGGAATAACAATAGACGAGTGGGTGAAGCCCAAGAGAACCACTCGTGTTCGTAGTTAATAGCTCAAGTTTTTTAGCCACACTGGTTAGAAACTTTAAAGTACTCAAGCCATCTGTGTCTGTCGGCAATGCGTCCGGGATTGACTTTGATTTCTGCCCGGACGGAATAGCCACGTTGTTACATACACTTACCAGCTCGAATACAAAGGGAAGCGCGTTGTATCCACTGCCTGCGATCGGGAGGTCCGTTGAAGTAATTGGCGCGGAATGGGGTGGTTCGTACAGTATTTCATAGATCCGCTCACCTAGAGATTCGATTTCGTCCTGCGTGTCTCTTTCAAATGCTGCCCAGTACTTATGCCCTTTTCCGCCTCTTGCTATACACCGCGCGGCGATAGAGTTTGGAGACGTTCTGGTTTGCAAAACCATACGTTCTGTTGGGTCTATCGGTTGAGCTGCTTGGTTAATCTTAAAGAACGAGTCCTCAGCGGCCTTCGAGCTAGTGGCTGTTACCCATTGGATTTCAACGGACCCAGTACCAATACGGTTTACCCATCTTCTCTTCTGAGGGTCTTGTATCTCCTGATCAACAAGGCCTTTGAATTCGGCATAACTGCCAATATCTTTTTTGATAAGTTTACGGGTTCGGTCGGCCACCTTCTTTTGATCGTTCGTCAGACTTCGGCCAAGTTTTGCATTTGACGCAGCGCCATCGCCGTAGTCATCGCGTATCCAAGCAATGAGGGCGCTAATGCGGTGCGCACCATCAATGACAAACACGTTTTCCCCGCTTTGCCAAAGTATAACGGCTGGGATCAGATGTCCGTCCAAATAAGCTCGCACCAGATCGCACACCGCGGCAGGCTTCCAATGGGTCGTTTCTCGTTGAAAGTCTGGCTTGCGAAGGGTCCGTTGGAAAAAACCCGTTTCTTCCAAGTCCGATAGACTAATTGTCTCACGAAGACGCCCGCCAGAACTGCCTGCGCCTGACTCAAAGTCTTCCCGCGGAATTAGAGCATCCAAGTTTACAGTCGCACCGGCCACGCAGACCTCCGAATTTGCACCAATTCCAGTAGAATAGACAATCTGGCGAGGTGATTGGCAACAGCAAGTTCGTAAGTAGTTTGGAAGGCGTCTTTGCTCCAACAAACAGGTTCCTGACCGCATCAGGCACTGAATAGACATGTCCGCTTCGGGCTGAGAGGGAAAGTTGGGGACTTGGGTGGAAATTTTGGCCGCGCTGCCCGATTGGCTTCGCCCCAATCCAGAACGCGTGCTAAGCCCATAACGTGTCGACAACTACCTTCGCGATCGAGTTGATGATCACTGACCACAGAACTCAAAATGCACTACTTATTGGCTAAGTAACGAACTTAACGAAGGATACTATGGGCCCCATGAAAGCGTCGAGCATAAAAAAATATCTCAAGCCCAGCACCATCATGAGCCGGAAAAGTACCTTTTCAAACGCCTTTGCATCGGCGCTCGCTCCCCATGACGATTACTCATTTGCGGCGTTAACCGAGGCACTAAGCGAACTTGATCAAGGCATTCACGATGACCTGACTTGTGTTTATTGCGGAAAGCTGGCCGAGACGTGGGATCACGTATTTAACCGCGTAGTAAAGGGGGAATTCTCGGGACATGGCCATCGGATTAGGAATCTCGTTCCTTGCTGTAGAAATTGCAACGAGCGCAAAGGTCAAAAGCCATGGGATGAGTATCTCAATAAACTCGACACAGCTGACAAAGACGAACGATTTAATCGGCTCTCGGCATTCCTGAGCGGTAACTCTGCGAAACCAACGACTATGGATGACTTGCGAGAAAAGTCCCCTGAGAAACTCGATAGATACCTTGAGATTAGATCTCAGATATTCCTTTTGATGGCAGAAGCTGATCAGATCGCCTTGGAGATACGTAGGGAGTCCCCCGGTTAGACCATCCGCCCCGACCGAGAGAGCCTGCTCCAGTGGGTTCAGAGGGCCGGTGACTACGTTCGCGAGTGGTCCGGGGAGTGACGGGGAAGGTGTGTACGGTGTTAGCGGCTGGGAAGTAGGTCTACGGCCTTGAACGAGCTTCGGAGACCGTCAACCGGTCCCTCGAGGCACCCGTAGCACTCCCTCGGGCCCTCTTTCTGCCCCAGTCCTCGGTACTCTACGGGGTTTCCCAACGAAATCATCCTAGGGCAAGGTCTCCTACCACCCCAGCCAATCCTCTGACATCGTTGACCGAATAGCCGACCCCCGACGCGGGACGTCAGTTTTGCCCCTCTTTCCGCCCCAGACGGGTGCTAGGGGTGCTCTGAGAGGCTCGTTCGCAGGTCAGAGGTAGTCGAAGTCCACTCCATTCGCCCAGTTATCCCAGTCGTCCCGTTTGTTATCCGCTCGCGACCCCAACTCGAGGTGCGCGGGGTTCACGCACAGGCGATTATGGCAACGATGGCGCATGACCTCGTCACCCCCGATAACGGCCCTCTCGAGGACGCAGTGGATGAACCGATAAGCGGGCAATTGGTGGCCTCGGAACTTGACCCTGCGGGCGGTGAAAATCAGCTCATTTGGCCAAACTCGAAGAAAGTAACGTAACCTATTGTTTTAAAGTAATTATCATCCATCTTGGCTTCCAGGGCGCTCTAAAGAAGAACAGAGCAAATTAATAAGCCGATGAATCTTATGCAATTTCGCCCCAACTCTTGGTTCTTCGCGGGGCAAGAAATGACGCGAAATCGGCACATAATTAGATGGAGAAATATGACCACTAAAACTAATGAATTAGACCCAAAACTGGAGAAAAACACAAAGTTACTTGGCCGCAGCATTTCGCAGTGGTTCGTGCGCAAAGATAACAAGTTTTTTGATGTAAACAGACCGACTGTTCCGCTAGGTCGAAACGACGTCGAACGGATGATCATAAATCGCGTTCGCAACCGCCACCCCGAGGTAAAACTGACCCAAGACTTGGCCAAAGGCGTCTTCAAACTTGCCATCACTTCGATGAGTGCTGACCCTGATCAATCGATACCGGTCTGGACGGGCGACATAAGCTGCATTCCTGGGAATGGCGAACAACTCGTCTGGGAAGATGGCGCAGTGACGATTAATAGTTGGCAGCAACCGGCGTATCGTTCCCTCAGAGCAAACGAGGCGGACTATGGGATCATCAATCAATTGTTCCTGACCCTCTTCCCGAGATCTGACGAGCGAGACATGTTCCTCAATTGGCTGGCTTGGTGTCTTCAGAACGAGCAGGACAAGCCCACGTGGAGTCCTCTCCTGTACTCGAGAAGCAAAGGAACAGGTAAAAGCACTCTCTGCCAGCTCGTGGCCAAACTATTCGGTGAGAGCAATTCTGTTACGCAAAACAACGTCGACATGCTGACGGGCCGATTCAACATGACTGTGCTCCGGAGCAAGCTTGTCATCTCAGAGGAGCTTCAGCTGAAGTCCGGGTTAGGCTGAAACCAGAGAGGGCAATGTTGAGAAATAGGCTGAGGGCAAAAACCACTGCAAAAATTCTATTCGTTCGAAACATGGATGATCCTAAGAATTGAGACTCATTGTCTGTAGATTATAGGTCTACACTTCCCGCAATGCTAGTTAATGTCCATCAAGCGGGTTGTTGGCCGAAACCTCAAGAAACACCGGGAAGAAGCGGGGCTCTCTCAGGAGGCGCTAGCCTTGGAATGCGGCCTGTATCGAACCTACGTGAGCGGCGTAGAGCGGGGCGTCCGCAACCCCACTATCGTAGTGCTCGCGAAGCTGGCTGAGCCGCTGGGCATCTCTCCAGCACGTCTCTTGGATGGCGAAGGCTGAACTTGGGGCTGAATGTTTGCTATGCGGACGAAGCTGCCGTTGGCTAATTTGAGTGCAACGCGGTTCTGATCTGAGACTTCTTGCAACATGACGGCGTCAACGTTCGATGCCTTAATATCGGCGATCAGCGCAGGTATCTCGTCATTCGCAAACCAGAGGTTTTTGGAGTATACCCGCAAGTCGCCACCTGACCCTTGCGGGAGAAATGCATTCAACAAGCAAAACATCCGTGCCTTCAAGTGCGGCCCCGACGCCACCTGCACTGCCCCCCGCGACAATGACGTCATAGTCGCATTCAGGTTTGCGGCTCACGCGCGCCAGCCTAGCAGACGGCGTTCGATAAAGCCGATGACCGTGCTGAGGATGACCCCAAGCAGGGACAGAATGACGACGCCCGCAAACAGACGCTCAAGATCGTAGAGCGATCCGGCTTCAAGGATATAGGCCCCGATGCCGTATTCCGCGCCCAGCATCTCGGCGGCAACCAGCAGGATGATGGCGATGGCGAGCGAAATGCGTAGCCCCGACAGGATGCCCGGCATCGCGCCCGGCAGCACGATCTTGCGCACGATGGACAACCAAGACAGCCCAAAGCTTTGACCCATGCGGATCAGCGAGCGGTCCACGTTATCGACCGCGCCGTAGGTAGCCACGACCGTAGGCGTAAAGGTCCCGAAAGCGATCAGCGCGTATTTGCTCGCCTCATCAATCCCGAACCAGATCACGAACAGCGGCAAAAGCGCAATTTTGGGGATCGGGAAGATGGCAGCGACAAGTGGCACCATGCCCGCGCGGACATAGGAAAACAGCCCGATCATGATACCCACAGCGATCCCGATTGAGGCCCCGATGGCGGCACCGACGGCCAGTCGGCTGAGCGACGGGAGAAGATGTTTGAACAACAACCCGCTTTCCCAAAGCTCTCCGAACGTGGCCAAAACGTCAGATGGTTTGGGCAGGGTCAAGGACGATATCCATCCTTGCCGGGTGCCGATTTCTGTAATTCCGATCAGAAGAACGAAAACGAACAGGCCAACCCAACGGCGCGCCTTGGGGGCAAAGCCGCCGCCGCGAAAACGGACTTCAATCGGCTGGGTTGGGGCCGTTGCATCAGACATCTAGTAGCTCCTCATCCGCCGCCCTGGCCTCATCACGCATCATATCCCAAAGGTGTTTCTGGGTCTGTTCTAGTTTGGCATTTCCATGGCTGCGCTGCGCCAGTGGCATGTCAATTTCGACAATCTCGTGGACCTCACCGGGCCTGCGCGAGAGCACGACTATGCGATGACCCAACCGCACGGCCTCGGCCAAATTGTGAGTCACATAGGCGGCGGTAAAGGACTGGCGCGTCCAGAGCGCGACCAGATCGTCCATCAGCAATTCGCGCGTCTGGCTGTCAAGCGCGGACAGGGGTTCGTCCATCAGCATCACCGCCGGTTTGACAGCAAGGGCGCGCGCGATGGCGACCCTTTGTTTCATCCCACCGGACAATTGACGCGGCAAGGCTTTGCTGAAGTCACTCAGCTTGGTGCGGGCTAGCACGTCTGCAATGATCGCATCGGCCTGCGCGCCGTTGATCCCATGATCCTCAAGCACAAGTGAGATATTCCCTTGAACTGACCGCCATGGCAGCAGCGCAAAGTCCTGAAACACGTAGGTCAGTGGGTTCAGGCAGCCTTCTGGTGGGTTGCCAAGTTGCAGGACACGGCCTTTGGATGCGCGTTCAAGCCCGCCAATCAGCCGCAGCAAAGTGGATTTGCCACAACCTGACGGCCCAACCAAACAAACGATCTTGCCGTTAGGAATGTCCAGCGAGATGTCACGCAAGACCTCAGTGTCGCCATAGGAATGGCTGATCGCATCAAGCCGAATGTCCATGAAGAAATTCCTAGAAGTAAAATGACTGGCCGCGCGTTGGGCGGCCAGTCACAGGTATTGCCCTAAGCCTCGAAGGTTTCGACGTAGCTTGTGTCAACGAACGTATCCATGGAGATGTCGCCGTCGATAAGCCCTTCCGACTGAAACCAGCTCAGCTGATCCTGCACAGAGGCCACATTTAAGCGCGCACCTTCGTTGATCCGCATGGTGCCGTTGATGATTGATGGGGCCGCCTTGGCGCGCTCGCGATCCGTGTAGACATATTTGTGGATCAGATCGACCATCTCGTTCACGCCGTCTTCGCCGCCGGATTTGTCGATCATGGTGGAGTTGTAATCAGACGCACCCATGCTGAAGGCCTTGAGGAAGTCTGATGTTTGTTGACGCTCATTGTTTGCGTTGTCCGCAGACGTGAACACTGTCGTAACCTGATAATTTGGCAGATAGTCGGACACGTTGCCGATGATGTGCACCGCGCCGGAGCCTGCCAACGGCTTGGCGATGTGCGGCACAATGGACCAGGCATCAATCTGGCCCGATTTGAGTGCACCAATGATCGCGCCGACTTTTTGAAGCGGCGTGAAGGACATCTCGACACCTTCGACCTGCGCCACTTTCGAGCCCATGTAATGGAACGACGATCCAGCGGTTGAGATGCCAAATTTCTTACCCGCCAGACCTGCAGGCGACGTCAGGCCCGCCTGAAACGCTGCATCAGAGGCAAGGATTTTCTGACCGTCAATGCCCGGCTCTTCGCTGAGCGCGCCGCCGATAACTTTGATCGCGCCCTTGTCGGCAAGAGAGATCAAGCCGCCGGAGATGGCAGTCACGGCATAGTCGACATCGCCAGAGGCAATCGCGACCGCCATCGGCTGTGCCGCCTGAAAAAAGCGCAGTTCGACATCAAGGCCCGCGTCTTTGAAATAGGCACGTTCAGCGGCGATGAAGCTTGCCGAATGCGACGTGAAGCGCAGTGCGCCGACGACGATTTTTTTGTTCTGTGCAATCGCTGGTGACGCAAGGCCTGTCGCCGCCGCGGCACCGATCAATCCCATTGTTTGACGTCTGTTAAAAGTGACCATTATTTCCTCCCTAAATGATCTTTTCGTGATGGTCAGGCGCCTAAATCGGCGCCAATTTCTTCTTCTAGAAGGCTCAATGCGAGCATCTCTTCCCGCGCAATTACGGCTTCTTGCAACTGTGTTCGGCGGGTCGCCCGTGCGGCAAAATCGATGCGCCCCTCGCGTAACAGCGCCAGTCGAAAGCGCCGCGACTGGCCGTAGAACTGCGCGGCCATGTCCGTCAGACGCGGCGATCCACTGGCGGAAATCAGCGCCATACTAAGATCGCGACAGGCCTCGTCCCACTCAAGGGCAGTCACATCATCGGGTCTTTCCTGCACAAGGGCATCGGCGCGACTGACGGAATGCAAAGCAGCAACAACGCGGCTTTCCCAAGCCACATTCCCCAGCTCCAACGAACGTTTGAGACCAAGCTTTTCAACTTCCAGCCGCACTAAAAGGATGTCGCGCAGATCATCCTCGGTCGCCGATGTCACACGGAACCCGCGCTGGTTGGTCGCCTCAACCACACCTTCAGAGGTGAGGATCCGCAACGTCTCTCGCATGGAATGGTTTGACCCGCCGTAGGACTGGCGCAGGTTGGTGAGCTTCAGTTTCTGGTCAGGGCGCAACACCCCGAAAGATATGTCACGCCGGATCGCAGACGCGAGCATTTCAACAACCGTATCGTCTTCGGACTTCCGACCACCAAAAAGCAATTTACCCACCTTTTTAAAAAATGTTGGATATTATTGGAAATATTTTCGATAGTGAGTCAACATGTCTTTTGAAAGACTCTATGATGCCTATCACCGGAACCACCCAAATTTTCCCGATTATCGGCAGCCCGGTATCGGGTGTGTTTTCCCCATCCGCGTTCAACTTGTTGTTTCAGGAGACAGGGTTAGACATGGCCATGGTGCCGATGGACATCCCCGTCTCAAATCTCAGCACGTTTTGGGATCTTTTGCGCAGGAGCACAAACATGGTCGGCTGCTCAGTTACCTATCCGCACAAGCAATCAGCTTTTGCAGTGATGGATGACTGCACGCCGCGCGCGGCGCGGCTTGGTGCCGTGAACACCGTGCGCTGCGAAAACGGGCGGTTGATCGGCGATGCGACGGACGGTCTGGCGATGTGCGCGGCGATTGATGCAACGGGGATTCCGATCAAAGGCGCCGTGGCGCATATCCTTGGGGCCGGTGGAGGTGCGGGAGTCGCCATCGTCGATGCGCTGTGTGAAAGGGGGATTTCCGAGCTAATCTTAGATGAAACAGATGACATACGGGCCCAAGCCGTCAAAGACCTGCTGGCGCAGTTTTGGCCTGATGTGACTGTCAGTGAGGTTCCAAAACAGGCATCCATCTTCATCAACGCGACGACGTTGGGGAAGTCTCACGCTGATGCGCTGCCATTTCGCGAAGAAGATATCAAATCTGCGGCGCTGGTGTGTGATGTCGTTACCCGTGAGATCCCAACGCGACTTTGTGAAACCGCGACAACATGCGACGTCCCAACGGTGTCCGGCCATCAGATGGGACAGGGCCAGCTCGACGTGCAGTTGGCGTTTCTTTTGGGGTGAATGCGGCTCGAAAAGCCAATCTAGGACCGCGCTCAACCACTGAGAGGCCGCTCGTATGCGCCTTTTGGGATGTGTCAGGTCAAATCAGGCTACGCGATATCCCGCCTCTGCCTTCCGCCACTGATGATGGATTGCATAGCTTGTCCAGGACATGTGAGTTTCTGCTCCGCGCTGCGAAAGGTCAATTTGATACCTGGCGCGGTTGACCCGTTTGAAAGGCTGCTTTGGTGGATAGTGCCGCGCCGCCATACCGTCATCGCCGCGGAAACGAACAAATGCTACGTGAGCAATAGCCGCACGTGCACAAGTCCGCTTGGTCCGCCAAGCAGACCTTAACGAACTGCGTTGTGAACATCTGTTTTGTGATCTGGCACGGCCCGCGGTTTCAAGGCGCGCTTTCGCGTAGTTCAGTGGCTTTCATTATCGGCCCTTTAGTCCGGCACCGCCCTCTCCAACTTGTCCAACAACTTCTCCCCCATCCTGATGTGCTTTTCGATGTCTGCGCGCTCATC
>CANLOU010000002.1 GCA_947492995.1 uncultured Litoreibacter sp.
TTGTGAACCCAAACGTCTCAATGCTGTCCGCGATCTGGCGCTGCTGCTTTTTAGAATGCGCCCGCGCGTCCGACGCCGAGCCTGAGCTTGCAGGCATGTTTCGGCAAGCCAGCGAGTTTACCGAGGACGAGCGCGCGCTGCTCAAAAGCATGATGAAGACGCTGGCCGACAACTCCAACAAACGAAAGACCTCCGAGAATTGAGTGCTCTTGATGATGTTCTGGGTCTCAGTCGAATGGAGGTTGAGGAGGCAGGCTACAATTCGCGCAAGCTGGCCGAGAGGATCCATCTCCAACTTGGATCATTAAGTGGAGCGGTCCCTGTCCGTAAGATCGCACTGGAGCTGGATATTGTGGAGATTAATGAGGCACCTTTGACCAGCTTCGAAGGGGCGTTGCTGACCACTGCTGAACGCAGCTATGGCGCGATCGTCGTTAATGCAGCGTCAAAGCCAAGACGTCGTAGGTTCACCATCGCTCACGAGCTTCTTCGTTTTCTCAATGACAAGCATGTCCAGACAACAAATGGCTTCCACTGACAGCGCAGTCTCTGTTTCAACAAAATGGCTATGGAATAACTCTTTTGGTGTTCGATGGCGAAGAAAGCCCGGCGAGGATGGAGTGGAAGACGCCTTTGATCGATATAACCGCTGGAATCCTTAAGTCGCCTATTCGGTACAATTGATGTCCCTGATCGTCCCTAAATCTTCCCTGTAAGGCTTGACAAAATTCCCTGTTCTTTTTTGCAGGGAAATTGACGCTAATCGACTGAAAAAATGACATTAAACCGCGGTAATTTCGTTCCAAAAAGCCCGAAAGCTGAGCAGTTCCCTGTTAATTCCCTGTATACAGCTGTTTTGAACCAGAGACCGGTTCGATAAAGACTGGGGCGACCACCACTTCACACACCCTAGAGAGCAGTCCGATCAATTGATCTGGATACTTGCGCGGTCATAGCTTTGCACCATGACGGTGCCGTCATCAAAACTGAGCTGAACCGCTATGTTTTCAAGGCTGTCGAGCGGCGCGACGACATAGGGCAGGTGGCTTTCGAGTTTCAGCGCCATCGGATCATTTTCGCCCCAGTGGCATGGCTCGTGCTGCAGGGGCTGAAACGGGCCGCCGTTATAGGCAAAACTGATCTGCTGAATGCCGCACCGATAGACCAAAAGCGTTGTAAAATATAGGTGATCCTTGCCGTCATAGGGGCGGACGGCCACCCATTGGGCTTTTATCAGCTCAAGGATGGGTTTGACCCCGGCGGAGGTGGTGAAGTCTTGTGAAGCGGCTGTTTGGGGCAGGACAAAAAATGCTGCGGCAAGAAGGGAACTGAGTAAACGCATGTCGTGATCCTTTCGGCTATGAGGCGAACTATGGCCCCGCTGCACATGTAAATGAAGTCTTTTCCTTGTTTTGTGGTTTGGCTTTCCGAATGAGGGCAAAGCCCCTATGGTGTTGAAAAATCAGAAAATGTGACCGAGATGGCAGCAAAATCCACATCCAAAGCCGCAAAAAAGCCAGCGACCGCTGAGCCTGTGCCGTTCAACATTGTGGCCGTCGTTCAGGCGGGGCGCTTGCAATATGAGGCGATCCTGCTGGCGGCGTCATTGCGGCACACAAATCCCGATTTTCAAGGCCGGCTGCTGCTGGCCGAGCCGCAGATGAATGACCGCTGGGACAAGAACCCTGCGGTGGTGAACCCCGAGGTGCGCGACTGTCTTGAGATGCTGGGCGCCGAAATTATTCCATTTGAAAACAAGGTGTTCGGGGCCGAATACCCGTATGGAAACAAGATTGAAGCCCTGCAATCCATGCCGGAGGGGGAGCCGTTTGTGTTCCTTGACACGGACACGCTTGTGACGGGCGATCTTGCTGAGGTGCCGTTTGATTTCGACCGACCGACGGCGTCGATGAAACGGGAAGGCACATGGCCGACGATAGAGCTGTATGGCCCGGGATATGGGCAAATCTGGAAGTCGCTTTACGACAAATTTGGCCTGGATTTCGACAGCAGTCTCGACCTGACGCAGCCCGTAGAGTATTGGAAACATTACCTTTATTTCAATGCGGGCTTTTTCTATCATCGGTGCCCGCATGAGTTTGGGGCGCGGTTTGTGGAATATGCGCAGGCCATTCGTGACGACCCGCCCGAGGAGCTGGTCTGCCAGACCATGACGCCGTGGCTGGATCAGGTGGCGCTGCCCTTGGTGATCCATTCCTTTGGAGGCGGCCTGCAGCCTGAGGTTTCAGATGTCATGGATCACGAGGTGACCTGTCATTACCGTGTTATTCCAATGCTTTACGCGCGTGAGCGCGATCATGTCGTCGACGTTCTGGAAACCGTATCCGCCCCCAATAAGATCAAGAAAGTCGTCAAACAATACGAGCCGCTGCGGCGGATGATCTATCAGGGCAAAGGCCAAAAGGCGCGGGCTTTGTTTGACCGCGACAATCTTCCCAGACGCGAACAGGCGCTGAGAAATCAACTTAAACGCAACAAGTTGTGGCTGCGATAGCGCGTTTTGTACAAATTGGGGACGTTCTGAACGGCCCCAAACCCATTTTGTACAAAATTTTGAGCCCTCGATACTTTACGATAACTTAACGTCTTGCGGCTTTTTCCGCGATGCCGGAGGTGCCGGCGCGGCGGTCCAGCTCGGCCATGACATCCGACAATGCCACATCGCTGGCTTCCAACATCACGAGCAGGTGGAACAGCACGTCAGCCGCCTCGGCGGTCAGGTTCTCGCGGTCGCCCTTGGCGGCGGCGATGATGGCCTCGATGGCTTCCTCGCCAAATTTCTCGGCGCATTTTTCGGGGCCTTTGGACAGCAGCTTTGCCGTCCAAGACGTGTCCGGGTTTGCGGATTTGCGGGCCTGAATTGTTGCGGCGAGCGTCTCGAGGCTGCTCATTGTCCGATCCTCATGTTGAGGCCTGCATCGGCCATGTGGGTCTTGGCTTGTGCGATGGTGTAATCGCCAAAGTGGAAGATCGAGGCGGCCAGCACCGCGTCGGCCCCGCCTTTGGTCACGCCTTCGACAAGATGGTCGAGCGTTCCGACGCCGCCTGAGGCGATCACCGGAACCGACACCGCATCCGAAATCGCGCGGGTCAGCGGCAGGTTATAGCCATCGCGCGTCCCGTCGCGGTCCATTGAGGTGAGCAGGATTTCCCCCGCGCCTTTGGCGACGATCATTTGCGCGAATTCCACCGCGTCGATGCCGGTGGGCTTGCGCCCGCCTGCGGTGAACAATTCCCATTTGCCGGGGCTGACGGTTTTCGCATCAAGTGCCACGACAATGCATTGCGACCCGAACCGGTCGGCGGCCTCGCGCACCACATCCGGCTTGGCGACGGCGGCGGAATTGAACGACACTTTGTCTGCGCCTGCGAGGAGCAGCTTGCGCACATCTTCATGCGTGCGCACCCCGCCGCCCACCGTGAGCGGGATGTAGCAGGCCTCCGCCGTGCGGGTGACCACGTCGAACATGGTGCCGCGGTTTTCATGCGTTGCGTTGATGTCGAGAAAACACAGCTCGTCCGCGCCCGCCGCATCATAGGCCTTTGCGGCCTCCACCGGGTCGCCTGCATCCCGCAGCCCCACAAAATTCACGCCCTTGACCACGCGACCGTCTTTGACGTCGAGACAGGGGATGATGCGGGTTTTCAACATGGGTGAGGCTCCTTACCGGCGTCGTTTAACGGCAATTGCCTGCCGATGCCAGAGACGTGATTGGAACTTCGCGGGTGGACATGGCGTTCTATGCGCATAGCAACACCAGGAGTTTTCCAGATGAAAGCCTTACTCGCCTCTGCCGTACTGACCATTGGAGCCGCCATGCCCGCTTTTGCCGAACGTGTCACCGTCGCATCCCCGAAATCCGTCACCGAGACCGTCGATGCGCTGGCGGCAGCGATTGAAGGGGCCGGCGCCAAGGTTGTGGCGCGGGTGGACCACCAAAAGGCGGCTGCGGGCGCTGATCTGGAGATGGGCGAGGCACAGGTTTTGATCTTCGGGAACCCGAAGATTGGCACGCCCGCCATGCAGGCCGATATCCGGTCCGCGCTGTATCTGCCGCTGAAAGTGCTGGTCTATGCGGATGCCGATGGCAACACGCAGCTGACCTATGACGACCCTGCCGCGATGTTTGAGGGGCTTGATATCCCCGCTGACGCGGAGTTTGTGAAAGTGATGACGGGCGCGTTGGGCAAGCTGACGGGGAAGGCTGCTGAGTAGATTGACCCTCTGAATAGGGTGACCTTATTGGGCGGCTGCGCCGCGCATTATATTTGTGCTCTTGGGAGGTTTCACCTCCCGCCGCACGGGCACCCCACCAGAGTATTTCTGCCAAAACGAAACAGCTACGCTTTCGAGAGGGGTAGCGCCTCTGCGAGGTCGAAGCGATTACGCTTTCAAAAGGGTCAGCGCCTCTGCGAGGTCGATTGCGCCATCATAAAGCGCGCGGCCTGAGATTGCGCCATCGAGCGGCGCGCCCGTGGCTTTGAGATCGGCGAGGTCCTTGAGCGAGGAGACGCCGCCTGAGGCAATGACCGGGATCGACACGGCGCGGGCCAGCGCTGCGGTGGCGGCCACATTGGGGCCTTGCATGGCCCCGTCGCGATTGATGTCGGTGTAGATCAGCGCGGCGACGCCCGCGTCTTCGAATTGTTGGGCCAGCTCCGTGACCTCGATGTCGGTTTCCTCGGCCCAGCCGCGCGTGGCGACCATGCCATTGCGCGCATCAAGGCCGATGGCGACCTGCCCGGGGAAGGCCTTTGCCGCCTCGCGCACGAGGGCGGGGTTTTCGACGGCGACCGTGCCCAGTATGACGCGGGCGAGGCCCTTGGTGAGCCAGCCCTCGATGGTTGCCATATCGCGGATGCCGCCACCGAGCTGGGCGGGGACGTTGGTTTCCTTGAGGATCGCCTCCACCGCTGCGCCATTGACCGGCGCGCCGGCGAAAGCGCCGTTGAGATCAACAAGATGCAGCCATTCGCAGCCCGCGTCCTCAAAAGCCTTGGCCTGGGCTGCAGGGTTGTCGCTGAACACCGTGGCCTGATCCATCTCGCCTTTGTACAGACGCACGCAATTGCCGTCTTTGAGGTCGATTGCGGGGTAGAGGATCATATTGCGGGCCTTCCTGCGCTGAATTTTGACGCCCCTATCCCATAGTGACGCCGCGTTTGCAAAGCCCTTCCGACCTAACGTCATGCTTGATTGTGAGGGGCAGGGCGCTGCAAGCTGGGGACAGTTTACGGGAGGAACTCATGAAAACATTTACTCTGGCAGCAGGCTTTGTGCTGGCGATGGCGGGCTCGGCTTTGGCCGCGGACCCGGTGCTTGGCACCTGGAAAACCCAAACCGATGACGGGGCCTATGCCCATGTGAACATGTACCAATGCGGCGGCGCGATCTGCGGCAAGATTGTGCGCACCTTCAACGCGTCGGGCGAGTACAAATCGGCCAATATCGGCAAGGACATTGTGCGCAACATGTCGCCCAACGGCACCAACAGCTATGCGGGCAAGGTCTGGCGGCCGTCCAACAACAAAATCTACACCGGCAAAATCGCGTTGAGCGGCAACTCGTTGAAGTTGGCGGGCTGCGTGGCCGGCGGGTTGCTGTGTTCCAAGCAGACCTGGGCCCGCATCAAGTAAGCGCGCGCCCCCCGGGGCATCTCAGGGCATCCAAGTCAAGAAGTTCGAGATCAGCCGGAGCCCAGTGCTCTGGCTTTTTTCGGGGTGGAACTGCGTGCCGATCATCGTGTCGCGGGCCACAATGGCGGTGACGTCGCCGCCGTAATCCACATGCGCCAAACGCTGCGCGGGGTCCGCGACCTTGAAATGGTAGCTGTGCACGAAATAGGCGTGGTGGCCTGTTTCCAGCCCCTCCAGCACGGGATGCGCGCCCTCAAACACCAGATCGTTCCAGCCCATATGCGGCACCTTCATGGTGGCGTCACTGGGCGTGATCTTGACGATCTCGCCGCCGATCCAGCCAAAGCCGGGTGTGTCGGCATATTCGCGGCCCATGCTGGCCATCATCTGCATGCCGACGCAGATGCCCATGAAGGGCTTGGCCTGGGCAATTGCGCCCTCGACGATGGCCTCGTACAGCCCCGCGCGGTCCTGCATCAGCGCGTTGCGGCAGGCGGGGAAGGCCCCGTCGCCGGGCAGCACGATGCGGTCGGCCCGCGCCACGTCTTCGGGGCGTGAGGTCACCAGCACCTCGCCGCCATCCACCTCCAACGCCATGCGCTGGAAGGCTTTTTCGGCAGAGTGGAGGTTCCCGGAATCGTAATCGACCAGAACCGTCAGCATCTAAAGACTGCCCTTGGTGGACGGGATGTCATCTGATTTGCGCGGGTCGGTTTCCAGCGCATCGCGCAGCGCGCGGGCGACCGCCTTGAACGCGGCCTCCACGATGTGGTGGCTGTTGAACCCGTGCAACTGGTCGATATGCAACGTGATGCCGCCATGGGTGGCAAAGGCCTGAAAGAACTCGCGCACCAGTTCGGTGTCGAATGTGCCGATTTTCTGGGTCGGGATGTCGAGATTGCAGATCAGAAACGGGCGCGCGGACAGGTCCAGCGCACAGCGCACCTGCGCGTCATCCATCGGCAGGTGGCAGGCCCCGTAGCGCACGATCCCGCGCTTGTCGCCCACGGCCTGTGCCAGCGCCTGACCGAGCGCGATGCCAGTGTCCTCGACCGTGTGGTGGTCGTCGATATGCAGATCGCCCGTGGCGCGGATGGTCATGTCGATGAGCGCATGGCGGGCCAGCTGGTCGAGCATATGGTCGAAGAAGCCCACGCCGGTTTGGTTGTCATAAGAGCCGGTGCCGTCGAGATTGATCTCGACAGAAATATCGGTCTCAGCCGTTTTGCGCGTAATTTTTGCGGTCCGCATGGTGATCTCCGGTGGGTTTGGGGGCTTATAGGCCGGGCGGTGCCACGGGCCAAGGGGGCAGAGGGACAAGTTCGAGCGATGTGGCCATCGCCCCCCAGTTTGCCGGGAAAAATCTATAATTTTGCTCAAATCTGCGGCACCGCCACACTTGCGCCACGAGATGCCACGTCCCCGACACGATTGGGACGACGATGCGCCCCAATCCGCCTGTAGCTGCTGGACCTGACAAAACACGGAACCGCAACGCACGGTTTCGGTAAAACTTGGAACTTGGAAGAGCAGATGCCTACATTTACAGTCGATATTTACGAGTTTGATCCGCTTGGGGTTTTCTCGCAAACAGTGGGTGGGCAAATCACCTATGGTGGGCCTGCGACAGCGGATGGCTCTGCGGTCATCACCGACAATGGCGGCGGCACCAATGAGCTGGTGCTCGATGATGCGGATAACGAGACGGCGACCGCGACCACAACCATTGGCGGCAATTCCGCCACTGCGGCCGAGGTCTATGCCGAGGAATCCTGGACGCTGATTGATACGGTGACCGGCAAAGAATTTCAGGTCATCACCTTCCGCATCAGCAGCGGCACCAACCAAGGGTATTACACCTTGTCCGAGATCCCGCTGGTGCCCGGCCGGATTTACGAGACGGTGTCCTATGACACCGACCCCGACGTCATCAATGATGGCGACGAGAGCTTTTCCTACGCGGATTACGCGGCCGATTCTGATGGCGTTGTCAGCGGCACCGATGGCAACGACGTCATAGACGGCAACTATACGGGCGATCCCAGCAATGACGTGGTGGACGGCCAGGACGCGCCGTCGCCCGCGCCGCCCGTCGCATCGGAATTCAACTGGTCGGACTATACCGACGAGCAGGACCTGCGGGCCGGGGTCACCCAGGACACCGGCGGCATTCAGGTGGATGTCACCTACACCGACGCGCAGACGAACGAGAATTTCTCGGCCGAGCTGAGCGGCGGCGCGACTGATTCCATCTATGTCGCGCCGGGAGAGCCGTTCAGCACCACATCTGCGGGCTACATCCTGTCCAATGGCAGCGCGGACGACACCACGATCGACTTTGATTTCTCGTCAAACCCCGGATCGGGGTTCACCGGCGAGGTTGAAAACGTCCAGTTCCGCATCAGCGACATTGATGGGCTGAACGACGGCACCAACAACTTCCAAGACATTGTCACCGTCAGGGCTTTTGATGCCGACGGCAATGAAGTTGGCGTGATTATCACCGGTGGCAGCAACCACACCGTCACCGGCAACACCATTACGGCGGGCCTGTCCAATGGCTCGCCATCCGATGCCAGCGGCTCGGCCCTGATCGAAATTCCGGGGCCGGTCGCCAGCATTGAGATCGTCTACGACAACGGCGGGACCACCCAACAGGCGATCTATTTCTCCGACATCCACTTTGACGCGGTCTCGGTGTCGTCAAATGACGACGTCATCAACGCAGGCGGCGGCAATGACACCGTCTTTGCGGGCGAGGGCGAAGACACCGTCAGCGGCGGCACCGGCAGCGACACCCTGAACGGCGGCGACGGCGACGACACGCTGAACGGCGATGGCGGCGCCGACACGCTGAACGGCGACGCGGGCAATGACACATTGAACGGCGGCAGCGGCAACGACATTCTGGACGGCGGCGCAGGCGACGACACTCTGAGTGGCGGCACCGGCAACGACACCATCACTGTCGGCCAAAGCGACACGGCCACGGGCGGCGATGGCGACGACACCTTCACCATTGACCCCGCGCAGCTGAATGGCGGCACCATCACCGTGACGGGCGGCGAAGGCGCCGAAACCCTTGGCGACACGCTTGATTTCAACGGCCAGCTGGTGCTGGGCTCCATCGTCTATTCCAACGAAGACGACAACTCGGGCGGGTTGACCGGCACCGCGACGCTTCTGGACGGGACCACCGTCAACTTTGCCGAGATCGAGACGATCATCTGCTTTGTGACCGGCGCGATGATCGACACGCCAACCGGGCCGAGGCCCGTGGAAAGCCTGCGGGCAGGCGATCAAGTGCTGACCCGCGACAACGGCCCGCAGCCCGTGCGCTGGGCCGGACGCCGCACCGTCAAAACCACCGACAAAACGGCCCCGATCGAATTCAAGGCGGGCGCGATTGGCAACAGCGCGCGCCTGCTGGTCTCCCCCCAGCACCGCATGTTGCGGGCGGGCTACCGCTCGGAGCTGTATTTCGGCACCCCGGAGGTTTTGGTCAGCGCCGCCCACATGGTGAACGGATCGGACGTGGTGCAACTGCCCAAGGGGATGGCGACCTACCACCACATCATGTTTGACGACCACCAGATCATATCCGCCAACGGGGTTCCGACCGAAAGCTACAACCCGGGCGCCTACAGCCTGCCGGCCCTTGACCCCGAGGCCCGCGAAGAGCTGTTCCGTATCTTCCCGGAGCTGCGCCTGAACCCGGCGGGCTACGGCAAATCGGCGAGACTGCTGGTGAAGGGCCAGATGGCGCCGCTGCTGGCGGCTTGACCGCCCGCAGGCGGGGTCACCGCACCACGTAAACGGAGCAGTTTGCGTGCCGCACGATCCGCGCGGCGTTCGGCCCCAGCAGATAGTCGGTCAGATCCGCCTTGCGCGCGCCGACCACGATCAGTGACGGATTGGTGCTGGCCGCAAGGCGCAGCACCTCCTCATAGGCGCGGCCCGTGGCCACCACGTGGCGCACATTGGCGTTTTGATCCGCGTCCAGACTGGTGGTGACCAACTCATTGAGCGCGACCTTGGCCTCCGCCACCATCTTGTCGTGGTGGTCCTCGTTGAAGAAGCTGCCGACCTGGCTGAGGCCAAAATCGGGAACCACCGCCATCACATCCAATTGCGCCCCATCGGCCGCCGCCATGCGGGCCGCCGTTTGGATGGTTTTGACATCATCTTTGCCATTGCTGACATCGACGGCGCAGAGCACTGAATGGGTCATGCCGGAACTCCCTGGCGGGTCATGCGGGCGCGTTGAAGCAACGCCACAAAGGCCAACAGGATCAGCGCCGGAATGAACACCAGCTCCTTCGGCATCTGGTTGGAGGGGGCCTGCACCGACGCGATCTGCACCGGATCATCGGCGTAGAAGTCGAAGCTGGACAGGCTGTCGGCGAAGGGGGAGCCGAAGGACGGCTCGTCCATCTTCACCACGCCGTCCTCGTCCAGCAGCAGCAGACCCGACGCGGTCAGGCGTTCATCCGCAGAGCCCTCGGTGACGGGCAGAACCAAAGTGGTCTCCTTCATCTCGCCGGTATCGAAATCCGGGCCGGAGACGATCAGGCGTATTTCATCGCCCACCGCCGCCGTGCCGAGCGCCTGAGTGAAGCCGGACGGCTCCACCTGCGCGAAGGGCGGCTGCACCCGGTCCATCACGAAGTCGGGCCGGAACAGCGCGAAGGCGATCAGGATCAGGGCCACGCTTTCGTAGATGCGGCTTTTGGTCAGGAACCAGCCCATGGTGCCCGCCGTGAAGATCAGGATCGCGATGGAGGCGGTGATGAACACCAATATCCCCTGCGTCAGCGTCACATCAATCAGCAACAGGTCGGTGTTGAAGATAAACACAAAGGGCAGCGCCACGGTGCGCAGGCTATAGAAGAACGCCACGAAGCCGGTTTTGATCGCGTCCCCGCCAGACACGGCGGCGGCGGCGAAGCTGGCAAGCCCCACCGGCGGCGTCACATCGGCCATGATGCCGAAGTAGAACACGAACAGATGCACCGCGATCAGCGGCACGATGAGGCCGGACTGCGCGCCCAGCTCAACCACCACACCGGCCATCAGGGACGACACCACGATGTAGTTGGCGGTGGTGGGCAGTCCCATGCCCAGCACGAGGGACAGCAGCCCCACCATCACCAGCATCAAGATCAGGTTGCCGCCGGAGAGAAACTCGACGAGGTCGGCCATCACTTGGCCCACACCGGTCAACGTCACGGTGCCCACGATCACCCCGGCCGTGGCCGTGGCAAGGCCGATGCCGATCATGTTGCGCGCCCCGTCGATCAGGCCCTGGATCAGGTCCGCCACCCCTTGGATGAAGGCGTTTGCCATGTCGCTTTCGCCCCTGAAGATGGCTTTGAGCGGGCGCTGGGTCAGCAAGATGACGAACAGCAGCAGCGTCGCCCAGAAGGCCGACAGGCCGGGGGACTTTTGCTCGATCATCAGGAAGTAGACCAACACGATGATGGGCAGCAGGTAGTAGAGACCGGATTTGTAGATCTCGCCCACGACGGGCAGCTCGACCTTTTCGGCATTGGGGTCGTCAGGCTCAAGGTCAGGCACGCTGGCGGCCAGCCACAACAAGGCGGCGTAGGCCACAAAGATCAGCACCGACATCACCATGCCAGACGCATCGCCCGCCAAAGTGGCAATCCAGCGGACCGGATATTGCACCCCGTAACACAGCCCCGCAAAGCCCACGAAGAAGGCCGCCATGCCGCCGATGGTTTTGCCCATGGACACGACGCGGTCGCCCAGCGTCGGCATGTTGTTTTTCACCGCTTCAAGGTGAACGATATAGACCAGCGCGATGTAGGAGATCGTGGCGGGCAGGAACGCGTGGGTGATGACCTCGACATAGGAGATGCCCACATATTCCACCATCAAGAAGGCCGCGGCCCCCATAACAGGCGGCATGATCTGGCCGTTGACCGACGAGGCCACCTCGACCGCGCCGGCTTTCTCGGAGGAGAAGCCCACGCGCTTCATCAGCGGGATCGTGAATGTACCGGTGGTGACCACGTTGGCGATGGAGGAGCCAGAGATCAGGCCAGTTGCAGCGGAGCCAACAACGGCGGCCTTTGCTGGGCCGCCCTTGAGGTGGCCAAGCGCACCGAAGGCCATCTTGATGAAGTAATTCCCGGCCCCCGCCTTATCGAGCAAGGCCCCGAAGAGCACGAAGAGGAACACGAATTTGGTCGAGACCCCAAGCGCGATGCCAAAGACCCCTTCGGACGTGATCCACATATGGCTCATGGCCTTCTTCAGCGACGCGCCTTTCCAGCGGATCACATCGGGGACCCATTCGGAGGAGCCGAAGAACACATAGCCCAAAAAGATCGTGGCGATGATCGCCATTGCGGGGCCAAGCGCGCGGCGCGCGCCTTCGAACAGGATCAACAGACCAGCAAGCGCAAACCACTTATCCATGTCATCGGCCAGCCCGCCCGCATCGACGATTTTCTGGTAGAAAATGAAGCCGTACATGGCAGTGAAGACGCCGAACAACCCGAGGAACCAGTCCTGCAAGGGGATGTAATGGCGGGGGCTGGATTTCAGCGCGGGGTAGGCCATGAAGGCCAAAAAGACTGCGAATGCCAAGTGAACCTGGCGGGAATTGTTGATGATGTCGCCGGGCAAAATGTAATTTGCCAGCGGCGAGGCCAGCAAGACCTGAAACAGCGACCAGACGACGGCGACAATGGCCAGCAACGTGCCAACGGCACCGGCGGGATCGCGAGCACCTGCATCGGAGGAGGCGACAAGATCCTGCAGCTCCTCTTCGGTGAGCGCGCGGTTCTCTTTAGATGTATCGGCCATAATGTCCCCCGTCAGGCGGTCCGCATTTGCGCGGGCTTGTTCTTGAATTGACGTGTGGGAGGGGCGGCGTTGCGCCCCTCCGCAAGTGTTTCAGGCTTAGTCGATCAGGCCTTTTTCTTTGTAGTACTTCTCTGCACCGGGGTGCAGCGGCGCCGACAGGCCAGCGGAGGCCATTTCCTTGGGATCAAGGTTGGCAAAGGCCGGGTGCAGCTTCTTGAAGTCTTCGATGTTTTCAAACACCGACGAGACGACCGCATAGACCGCATCATCCGACACATCCGCCGAGCTGACGAAGGTTGCGCCCACACCGAACGTGGCGGTTTCGGCGTCATTGCCGCGATACATGCCGCCCGGAATTGTGGCCGTGCGGTAGAAGGAATTGTCGTCGACAAGGCCGGTTACCGCGTCGCCGTCAACCGTGACCAGCACCGAGTCGCAGGCTGTCGTGGCTTCCTGAATGGACCCGGACGGGTGGCCAACAGTGTAGACCATCGCATCAATCTGGTTGTCACACAGCGCCGCCGACTGTTCCGCCGCTTTCAGCTCTGTCGCCAAGGCGAAGTCGTCCGTGGTCCAGCCTTTGGCTTCCAGCAGCACCTCCATTGTGCCGCGCTGGCCCGACCCGGGGTTGCCGATATTGACGCGCTTGCCCTTCAGATCGTCAAAGGTGGTGATGCCCGCATCGGCGCGCGCCACAACGGTGAAGGGTTCAGGGTGGACCGAAAATACGGCGCGCAGGCCTTCGAACTTGCCCGCATCTTCGAATTTCGAGGTGCCGTTATACGCGTGGTACTGCCAGTCGGACTGGGCCACCCCGAATTCCAGCTCGCCCTCGCGGATGGTGTTGATGTTGTAGACCGAGCCGCCCGTGGATTCGACCGAGCAGCGGATGCCGTGATCCTTGCGGCCTTTGTTGACCAGACGGCAGATCGCGCCGCCCGTCGGATAATAAACGCCGGTCACGCCGCCGGTGCCGATGGTGATGAATTCCTCGGCCAATGCGGCCGGGGCCATCAAGGCGCTCATCGCAAAAGCCGCGACAGACAGTTTCAAATTCTTGGACATCAGGTGTCTCCCTTGGTTGATGTTTGGTGATAGCAATAGGCCGCGCGCCGCGTTTTGGCGCGCGAGAAAACAAGTTTTGGGGTGGTCCGCTTTTTCGGGGACGTCGCGCGGGGCGCGGCGAAATGGTCGGATAGCTGCTGCAAATGTGCCAGCTGCAAAAAGCGACTCCCCCAGTCATTTGTCGGATTTTGAGAGCGTTTCACTTGGCTTACGCCTAGTCAACAGCCAAACCGTATGTTTCAGTGGGCGCAGGTATCCAGATAGGATTTCGCCATGTCTCACGTCTTCCCACGTCATACCAAAGCCAATTTACCGACCATCGCGCGCGGCGAGGGGGTGTATTTATACGACCAGACGGGGAAGCAATATTTCGACGGCTCGGGCGGCGCGGCGGTGTCGTGCCTTGGCCATGGGGACGTCGACGTGACCAACGCCATCAAGGCGCAGCTGGACCAGGTGGCGTTCGCGCATACCAGCTTTTTCACCTCGGACCCGGCGGAGCAGCTGTCGGACAAGCTGATCGCCCACGCGCCCGAGGGGATAGACCGCGTCTATCTGGTGTCCGGCGGGTCGGAGGCGATGGAAGCCGCCCTGAAACTGGCCCGACAGTATTTTGTGGAGATCGGCCAGCCGCAGCGCCGCCATGTGATTGCGCGGCGTCAAAGCTACCACGGCAACACCCTTTTTGCACTGGCCACCGGCGGCAATGCCTGGCGCCGCGCCCCGTTTGCGCCGCTGATGGTCGAGACCTCGCATATCTCGCCGTGTTTTGAGTATCGCGGCAAGCTGGCCGGCGAAACCACGCTGGAGTATGGCCTGCGCATGGCTGACGAGTTGGAGGCCGAGATCCAGCGTCTTGGCGAGGACAGCGTTTTTGCCTTCGTGGCGGAGCCGGTTGTTGGCGCGACCGCGGGGGCCGTTCCGGCGGTTGAGGGCTATTTCAAGCGCGTCCGCGACATTTGCGACCGATACGGCGTCTTGCTGATCCTCGACGAGGTTATGTGCGGCATGGGCCGCACCGGCCATCTGTTTGCCTGCGAAGAGGACGGCATCAGCCCCGACATCATTGCAATCGCGAAAGGGTTGGGGGCGGGCTACCAGCCCATCGGAGCCATGCTGTGCAGCGCCAAGATTTACGCCGCAATCGAGGATGGCAGCGGCTTTTTCCAACATGGGCACACTTATGTGGGCCACCCCACGGCCTGCGCGGCGGCTTTGGCCGTGCTGAGCAAGCTGACGGATGGCGGCTTGGCGAAACGCAGCGCCGAGATGGGAGAAAAGCTGCAAGACGCGTTGCAGCAGGCGTTCGGGCAGCACCCAAATATCGGCGATATTCGGGGGCGGGGCTTGTTTCGGGGCATCGAATTTGTGCAAAACCGCGAAACGAAGGAGCCGTTCTCGCCCGACCGTGCGCTGCACAAGGCGCTAAAGAAGGCCACGTTTGAGGACGGTCTGGCCTGCTACCCGATGGGCGGCACGATTGACGGCCAAAACGGGGATCACATTCTGCTGGCCCCGCCCTTCATCATGGAAGATCACCATGTCGACGAGATCGTGTCGAAACTTGCCACAGCAATCGACCGCACACTCTAGCGCGGCGGCGTCTTCTAAATGTTGGGAAGTTTGACCATTGGAGCGGGCGATGAGATTCGAACTCACGACCCTAACCTTGGCAAGGTTATGCTCTACCCCTGAGCTACGCCCGCATCCGTTGGTGAGGCGTGAGATATAAACTCTGCCCCTAACCTGCAAGACCTAATTGCGCTTTTGCCAAAATTTCTGCGCCGCTGGGCAGAGGCTAAATGTCGATGGCGTCCTGGTCATCGGCTTTGGGCTTCTCGGGAGCGTCTTTGGGGGCGTCTTTGGGCGTTTTGCGCCGGATGATGATGTCGCCATTGGGCAGCACCTCTGGCGGGTGGTAGGCGTTGAGACCCTTGAGCTGCTCGGCCATGTCTTCGACCATGGGCGCCATGTCATCGGTGAACCCTTCGAGCAATTTGCGCATGCCCTCGGCCAGCTCGTCCAGCCCCTCGATCAGTGGGGTTTCAGATGCGGGTGGGTCCTGGGCCAATGCCCCGAAGGGCAGGGCCCCAAAGAGCACAGAGCTGACGGCCAATGTCGCGATAAACTGTTTCATGCCTTCAACCTAGGGGCTGGCAGGTCAATATCCAAGCTCACCGGAAAATGGTCGGAGGCGGTCAGGAGCGCCTTGCACATATCTTTATTGGTCCAGCAGGCGGGATCGTCGAACGGATGCCACACCCGCCATTTGGGTGACGTGGCCGCCAGATCAGGGGAGACCATGATGTAGTCGAGCAGCGCGTTGAGGTAGCGTTTCTCGCGGCGCAGGTAGAACCGAGAGGTCGACACCTGCGCCCCGATGCGCTGCGACAAGGCCGCGTTCGCATGCGGGTCATACATCTGCGTTGCAACGTCTTTGCCCACCCCCATGACGATTTCGACGCTGGAGCGGCCGAAGAGTTCCTCGTATTCGTCCAGGCCCGGCCCGTCATTGAAATCCCCCATGACAATCAGGCTTTCATCTGCGGCGAGATGCGCCTCCACCCGTTCACGCAGCCAGATGCATTGCGCAAGCTGCTTGCGCCTGTTGGCGATGGACAGGCGCATCACGGCGGCCGCGTTGCGCGCGCCATGCGGGGCCTTGGATTTCAGATGCGCCCCGATCAGCCGGACCGCATGGCCCGCCTTGGTGGTCAGCGCCACCTCCAGCGGCGGTTTGGAGAATTTGATGTGATCTTCGCGGTCATCAACATCGAGATCAATGTGGAACACCCCGTCAAAGCGCGGGGCGGTGCCTTTGCCGCCCTCCTTTTGGCCTTTGGGGTCATGCGCGACCTCGACCATGTCGGGGTCATAGAGCAGCGCAATTTCTTGCTGCGTGTCATTGGTGAACCCGATCAGCGAGGTGCGGGCGCGCAGCCCGAACTTGGCCGCGAAATGGTCCAAAGCGGCGGTTCCGTCGCGTTTCGGGCTGGTGTCGGGGGCCTCGATAATCATGATAACATCGGCATCAAGCGCCTGAAACACCGCGCCCAAGGCCGCCGTCTGCTGGGCCTTGGTGACATCGCGGCGGCTGGACCAGCTGTCATCGTCAATCAGGGTGCCGTCATCGGCAAACAGCGTGGAAAACCATTCCACGTTATAGGTGACCAACCTCACGCGGCTTTCTGGGAAATGTCGTCCCACGCCTTGTTAATCAAAATCAGCCGCTTTTCGGCCATCTTGATCGCTTCTTCCGGCACGCCGCGTGCCATCATCCGGTCGGGATGGGTGTCGCGCACCAGCTGCCGCCACAGCTGCTTGACCTCTTGGATGGTCATGTCCGGGGAGGCCCCGAGAATGAAATACGGGTCATGATCTGCATCGGGCACAAACCGCGCCCGCAAGGTGCGGAACTCCGCGTCGGTCATCCCAAAGATTGTCGCCACGACGGACAAAAATTCGTCCTCCGCGTCGTGGTAGTCATCGTCGGCGACGGCAATGTGGAACAGCCCCTCCATCAGGTCGAACAGCGTGTCGTGGCGGTCGTCAAACATGGCGGCGATTTTGCGGGCGTAGCTGTCAAACCCCGCCACGTCCTGCCGTGCCAGATTGAACACGCGGGCCGCTTTTTCTTCGTCCTCGGGCGGGATCGTGAAAACCTGGCGGAAGGCGGCCACCTCGCCGCGGGTGACCTGCCCGTCGGCTTTGGCCATCTTGGCCCCCAATGCGATGACGGCGATTGTGAAGGCGACCGTCTTTTCAGGTTCGGCCCACAGCTTGTCGAATACGGCAGCAAGCCCTTCGCCATTGGCGAGGGCCGCGATCGCGTCAGCTATGCGTTGCCAAATCGACATGGGCCCAAGCTATCCGAGTCGCCCCGGAATGTCAGAGAGTTTTCTGCATCAGCACAAGATCAAGCCGGCGGCCGAATTTATGGCCGATACCCGGCATCTGGCCGACCGTGTCGTAGCCGTGTTTGGCATGGAATTTCAGCCCCGCCGGGTTCTCGCCGGAGACACCGGCCACCATATGCGTCACGCCCTGCGCTTTGGCCACGTTTTCCAAAGCGCCTAGCAGCGCCGCGCCCAGACCGCTGGCGCGGGCCTCTGGGGCCAGACAGATGGAATGCTCCTTCACCGACGCGTAGCCGATGCCGGTGCGGAAGGGGCCGAAGCTGGCAAAGCCCACAACATCGCCACCGGTTTCAGCGACGAGGTAGGCGTCGGCTTCTATCAGGGCATCGGTGATGTCTTGCGGCGTTTTTGGCACGCTGTTGAAGGTGATGGTGGTGTCGCGGATGATCTGGTTGACGATTGCGGCGATGGCGGGCGCATCGCGCGGCTGCGCAGGTCTGATAGCGGTCATTCCAGCCGCTTTTGGCCGTCTGGCCCATCAAACAGAGCGACCATTTTGGGCGTGTCCGACGGCATGAATTGCGCCGTGTCTTTGGGCATTAGCGGTCCCAGCGCCTCGGCCATTTCGACGGCGTTGGGGTGGTGCAACGTCAGCCGCGCCAGCCGCAACCCGCAATCTGGCAGCGTCTGCGTGGGGTGGGTGTCGCCGCCCCATTCGATGATCGCCGGGGCCCATCCGCCCCATGGCAGCACCCCGTCATCGGGCACCGCCATCTTCCAGCGCAGGTCCCCGCGCTGCAGCGCCAGCGGCGTGCCAAAACCGGCGGGCAAAGCCGCCAGCGCGGCATCCATATCATCTGTCCGCAAAATCCAGTTGGTCAGCCTTGGCGGCCCGCTGAAGCGGTTGAGATTGAACCATCTTGGGCGATCTGGGCCCTTGGCATCGGGGTTGATCGCGATCACCTCGAAGTAAAGCGGCCCCATGCCGCAGAGCAAATTGTGAGTGCCCATCGCGGGATGTTCGCCGCGTATGACCGTATCAACGCCAAGGCGGCGCTTTAACATCTCGCCACCTTCGGGGAGCGAGACACATGACGCGGCCAGATGGTCCAGTTCCAAAAGTGCCATGCCACAAACCTACGCCCATCCAAGCGCCCTTGCCAAGGCGCAACCCGCAGGCCAGAACAGCGCCATGACCGATTTGGCCTCCCAAAAAGCTGACGCGCGCAAAGCCGCCTTTGCCCGCCGCAAGGCTGCCCGCAGCGCCGACGCCGATGCGCGCGCGACGGCGCATTTGTTGTCCGTACTGACCCCGCTTAAAGGCGCAGCCCTTGCGGGCTACATGCCGATCCGCACCGAGATCGACCCGATCCCGGCCATGGCAGCCCTTGCGTCTTTCGGGCCGGTGGGCGTGCCTGTGATCCAGGGCGAGGGCCAGGCGTTGAAATTCCGCGAGTGGAGCCCGGGCTGCATGATGCAGGACGGCCCGTTCGGGGCGCAGGTCCCGGTCAAAGGTGTTTGGGTGACCCCGCAGGTTCTGATTGTGCCGCTGGTGGCGTTTACGCCGCAGGCGATGCGTCTGGGCTATGGCGGCGGTTTTTATGACCGCACATTGGAGGGCCTGCGGGCCCAAGGCCCGGTCACCGCAATTGGCTACGCCTACAGCGCGCAACTGGCAGAAACGCTTCCGTTGGAGGATACCGACCAGCCGCTTGATATGGTCGTGACCGAGCAGGGCGTCATGACGCCCTGACAGGAACGCCCATTGCGCCGCCCCGCTTGGAGGCGTAGCAACGCAGCATGAAATTGATGTTCCTAGGCGATGTTATGGGCCGCTCGGGCCGCAACGCGGTCACCGCCCATCTTGCGCGACTGCGCGAGGAGTGGAAGCTGGATTTCGTCGTGGTCAATGGCGAGAACGCGACAAATGGCGCGGGATTGTCGCCCGCCCATGCCAAGGATTTGCTGGATGCCGGGGCCGACGTCATTACGCTGGGCGATCATGCGTTTGACCAAAAGGACATGTTGTCCTTCGTCAATCAGGAACCACGTGTCATCCGTCCGCTGAACTTTGCCAAAGGGGCTCCGGGCGTTGGAGCACGGGTGTTTGAGGCAACCAGAGGTCGCAAGGTGCTTGTCACCCAGGTGCTTGGTCAGGTCTTTATGAAGCGAGCCTTCGAGGACCCGTTCGGCCAAATAGAGCAGGTTCTGAAAACCCACCCCCTTGGCGGTGCCGTGCAGGCCTGCATCGTCGATGTGCATTGCGAGGCCACATCCGAGAAAATGGCGATGGGCCATTGGTGCGACGGCAAGGCGTCGATGGTCGTTGGCACCCACACCCATGTTCCAACTGCTGACGCGATGATCTTGCCGGGCGGCACGGGGTATTTGTCGGATGCCGGCATGTGCGGGGACTACAATTCCGTCATTGGCATGGAAAAAGCCGAGCCGATGCGGCGTTTTGTGACCGGCATGATAAAGGGCCGTTTCGTTCCCGCAGGCGAGGAAGCCACCTTGTCTGGGCTGTATGTCGAAACGGATGACCGGACCGGCAAGGCCAAGACCATCGCGACGGTCAGGCAAGGCGGGCGTCTTGAGCCCTCGGGGCCGGTCTAGCCAAGACCTGCGCCTTACGTGAGGGAATTTGAGCTTTCTCCACCGGATTTCACCGACAACGCGCTGGTTTGCTGGACAGTCGCGCAGGCATGGGCGACACTGCCCCAACAAGATTTCTACGAGGCCCGATATGGACCTGTTTTCCCTGTCACAAACCGCACAATCCGTCCTCGCGCTTTGCGTGGTGGCGGGGATGTTTGTCCTGTTCATGCGGGAGGCCTACCCGACCGAGGTGGTGGCCATCGGCGGCGTCGCGGTCCTGCTGGTGACTGGGGTGCTGCCCTACGAGGCGGCGCTGTCCGTGCTGTCCAACCCGGCGCCTTGGACCATTGCCGCGATGTTCATCGTCATGGGCGCATTGGTGCGAACCGGGGCGCTGGAATGGTTCACCCAAATTGCAGACCGCAAGGCCGCGACCAACCCGGTCATGGCCATCGCCGCGTTGATGGGGTTTGTGGTCATTTCATCGGCCATCGTATCGAACACACCCGTTGTGGTGGTGATGATCCCGGTTTTTGTGCAGCTGGCCAAGACCATGGGGCTTTCTGCCTCCAAGCTGTTGATCCCATTGAGCTATGGCGCGATCCTTGGGGGCACGCTGACCCTGATTGGGACGTCAACCAACCTGTTGGTAGACGGGGTTGCCCGGGCCAACGGGATGGAGCCGTTCACCATATTCGAGATCACCCCGCTGGGCGTGATCCTTGTGATTTGGGGCATGCTGTATCTGCGCTTCATCGGGCCGCGCCTGCTGCCGGACCGCGCCAGCATGGCGTCGCTGCTGTCGGACCGCTCGAAGAAAAAGTTCTTCACCGAGGCCGCGATCCCCCCTGACAGCAACCTGATCGGGCGCGAAGTGCAGGACGTGCAATTGTTCAAGCGCGACGGCGTCCGCCTGATTGACGTGGTGCGAGGGGATCTGTCGCTGAGGCGCAACCTGAAGGCGGTGACTTTGCAGGTCGGGGACCGGGTTATTCTGCGCACCGAGATGACCGAATTGTTGTCGCTGCAAGCCAACAAACAGCTCAAACGTGTGGACCAATTATCCGCGGTGGAGACCTCGACCGTCGAGGTGCTGATTACGCCCGGCGCGGGCATGGTCGGGCGCACGCTTGGCTCGTTGCGGCTGCGTCGCCGATACGGGGTTTATACGTTGGCGCTGCACCGCCGTGACCAGAATATCGGGCAGCAGCTGGATGATATGGTGGTGCGTGTCGGCGACACGTTGCTGCTGGAAGGCGCGCCAGAAGACATAGCGCGGCTGGCGGCAGATATGGGGCTTGTGGATGTTGCCCACCCGACCGCGCGGGCGTTCCGAAGGGGGCACGCGCCAATAGCGATCCTCGTGCTGCTTGGTCTGGTTGGGCTGGCTGGCGCGGGTGTTGCGCCCATCTTTTTGCTGGCCATCCTCGCCGTGGCGGCGGTGCTGTTCACCAAATGCATCGACGCCGAGGAGGCGTTTTCTTTCGTGGACGGCCGCCTGCTGTCGCTGATCTTTGCCATGTTGGCGGTTGGCACGGCATTGCAGGCCTCGGGCGCGGTGTCTTTGATCGTCGAGACGTTGGCCCCCTATATGATGAACCTGCCGCCATTCTTCATTATCTGGGGCATATATTTGCTGACCTCCGTTTTGACGGAGCTGGTCTCGAACAATGCGGTGGCGGTGGTCGTGACGCCGATTGCGATTGGTTTGGCTGCGGCCGTTGGCCTTGACGCCCGCCCGCTGGTGGTCGCGGTGATGGTCGCCGCCTCTGCCAGTTTTGCGACCCCCATCGGCTATCAAACCAACATGCTGGTCTACGGGCCCGGCGGCTACAAGTTCACCGACTTCATGAAGGTGGGGATTCCCTTGAACCTCAGCATCGGTATACTGGCCAGCGCGGTCATCCCATTCATCTGGCCGCTTTGAGGGCAGGACGATGACTTGGACGAAAACACTGATCTGCGTGACCGCGGCCCTTGCCGTGCAGGGCTGCGACGGGCCTTTGGGCAGAATCCTGGGGCAGGCGGAGCCTGAGTTTACGTTGCCGGAGCCCTTGCCCGAAAGACTTGTGCGGCCCGTTTTTGTGGTTGTGGATGGCGACAGGGTGATCGTGGAAATGGGAGACCAGACGCAGTGTCTAGGCAATGCCGGAGGCAATTTCTCTGCCGCTGGCTGGACCGGGGCGCTGAGCGATTGCCCATACCCTTACAGCTATTCCGTCGCATTAGCGGCGGGAACACCGGCGCGGCAAATCGCGTTGAACGAGGTGACCACACCGCCCCTGCCGGCGGCTGAGGACGCGGTGCCGTTCCGGCCCATCGCGGCTGTGCGCATTACCGACACCGCCGGGCAGACCTACCGGTTTGAATCCGCCGAAGGGTTCTAGCTTATAGCGGCCAGAAGAAGAGGATTGCGGGGATCGAGACGGCAACGACGATGATCTCCAACGGCAACCCCATGCGCCAGTAATCGCCAAAGCTGTAGCCGCCCGGCCCAAGGATCAGCGTGTTGTTTTTATGGCCAATCGGCGTCAGGAAGGCGCAGGATGCGGCGACCGCGACGGCCATCAGAAACGGGTCGGGATTGACCCCCAAAGACTGCGCCATCTGGATGCCGATAGGGGCCGCCACGATGGCGGTTGCGGTGTTGTTCAGCACGTCTGACAGGCTCATCGTGACCACCATGAGGATGATCAAAATCGCCCAAGCCGGCATGCCTTGTGTCAAAGACACCAACGACCCCGCGATCAATTCTGTCCCGCCGGACGCTTCGAGAGCTTGGCCCAATGGGATCATCGAGCCCAGCAACACAACCACGGGCCAGCTGATGTGGTCGTATAGCTCGGCGATGGGGATGATTTTGGTGAGCGCAAAAGCCACCACCACAATGCCCAATGCCACAGGCAAATAGATCAGCCCAACCGACGCCGCGGCGACCGCCGCCCCGAATAACCCTATGGCCAACCAGACTTTTTTGTCGTCGGTGACGACCAGACCACGGTCTGCAAGTGGCAGGCAGCCCAGCCATTCCGTCACATCATTGGCGTTGTCCGGGGCCACCAGAAGCAACAAAATGTCACCCGTCTGCACAACGGTTTTGCGCATGTGGTCCTTGATCGGCTTGCCCTGGCGGGAGATGCCCATCAGGACGGCTTGCTGGCGCCAGGTCAAGCCGATGGCCTGCGCGGTTTTGCCGGAAATGCGGGATTGGTCGGTGACGACGACCTCGATAACGGTCAGGCCGTCGCTCTCTGCGCGGACGATTTTTTCGCGTTTATCGTCGGCAAATTGTAGGGAAAGCGCGGCCCTGAATTCGTCCAGTGAATCCGGAGAAGCCTCTAGAACCAATGTGTTACCCGCTGCGAGCACGCGGTTTTGGCCGGAGCCGTAGCGGCGTTTGTTGTCTTGGATGAGACCCAAAATTGCAACATCGGCTTTTTCGGCGTCCTCGTTCAGCTCGCGCAGGCGCTTGCCGATGAGTTTGGAGCCGTCGGGCACCACCAGTTCGGCGATGTATTCGGCGTAGTCATCCATGGGGTCGCCGGACTGGTGCTCGCCGGTTTTCTGCGGGATGAAACGCCAGCCGATCAGGGCCACGAAAGCCAGGCCCACCAGCGCCGTCACGGCGCCCACGGGGGCGAAGTCGAACATCTTGAACGGCTCGCCCAGATTGTCCTGCCGGATGGAGGCGATGATGATGTTGGGCGGCGTGCCGATGAGCGTGACCATGCCACCAAGAATGGTCGCAAAGCTGAGCGGCATCAGCGACAATCCGGGCGCGCGACCGGCCTTGCGGGCGGTCTGGATGTCAACGGGCATCAACAGGGCCAAAGCGGCTACGTTGTTCATAAAAGCCGATAAAATGCCGCCAACGGCCCCCATGAGCGCGATATGTGCGCCCAGCCTGCGCGACGAGTCGACCAAGGTGCGGGTGATCAAAAACACTGCCCCTGAGCGGACCAAACCGGCGGAGACCACAAGGACCAAAGCGACCACCAGAGTGGCGGAATGGCCAAAGCCTGCGAAGGCGTTTTTGGTCTCGACCACCCCCAAAACCACGCCCAGCATCAGCGCCGCGAAGGCGACAAGATCATAGCGCCAGCGGCCCCAGAGCAGAAAGACGAAGACGCCGCCAAAGAGCGAGAAGAGGATGATTTGATCTGTTGTCATGCCCCCGAGTCTGCCCTGCATCGTGGGTCGGGGAAAGGGGGAAAACGGGGTGATGGGGCGGATAAGTTAACGCAGCCGTCGCACCCAAATCCTGCGAAATCGCAAATGTGTAAATCATGTGTATTTAATATGTATTTCATACATATCGGGACATGCGCCTCTCTCGCCGGCGCAAATGGTTAACGCCCGCCCTAGCTGGGGAAGATCGCAGCCATTTCAGCGTCAAAGGTTTCCCACGAGATGCTGGCCTTGTTTCCGGCGTAACCGTCGTAATAGGACTTGCCGCTTTTGGTCGGGAACCCTGCCCAAATTTTGGCAAGCCGGGTCATGAAGGCGTGGCGAGTGATCTCGCCCTGTTTGAGCTTGTTGAGGCCTGCTTCGACCAGCAAAATGTCGGCAAGCTGGTCCTGAATACGCGGCGAAAAGCGCGTGTCGGCGCGCAGCCCGCGTTTTTTGACAAGCCTGCGCAGCGTGTCGGGAATGAATTGATAGCGCCCGATGGCATGGTGCTGCTTCGGGGTGTCGTCAATCCAGTCATAAATTTCGCCAATGGTCATCTGGGTTGGCTTTTTGGCGGGCTTGATCCGGGCGGCATGCTGGACGGCGTTATAGCCATGGCGACGGGATTCCGCGGTTTCGATCAACTGCCGCAGCCGTTCCATCTGCTTGGCCCCATCCAAAGCGCCAAATCTGTTGGCGCCCGCATTGGTTGGCGCAAAAAACCCCGCGCCCGCAGCTTTGAACAGGCTGGCATTGGTGCGTCTTTGGTTTGATGCGCTGTCTGGCTGACTGGTCAGGGCGTCGCGGCCTTTGGCGGTGAAAAGCGAGCCGTTTGCCAGGGTCGGGGAGATCAGCGAGGTCGCAACGAGCGATGTTGTGACGATGACCCCAAGACGGAGGCAGGTTCTGGCCAAATCCCGGACAGTTCGAAACAGCATAAAGACCTCATTCTAAGGAACGCATGTGGCGCACAGACATGAGGGCCGGAAGTTGATTTTCGGTTAGCTGGCGCGGCGCGGAACACGACAAAGCGGTTCAAATTTTAGCTGTACCGTTAAGGTTCATGTGGGATTGCGGGCGGAGGCGGGCTTGGATATGACCTGAGACACCACGAGACCTGAAAGACGAAGGGGACATTCCCATGGCCGGACATTCGAAATGGGCAAACATTCAGCACCGCAAGGGGCGTCAGGACAAGCTGCGCTCCAAGCTGTTTTCCAAGCTGGCCAAGGAGATCACCGTGGCCGCCAAGATGGGCGACCCCGACCCCGACAAGAACCCGCGCCTGCGTCTGGCCGTGAAAGAGGCCAAAAGCCAGTCCGTCCCCAAGGACGTGATCGACCGCGCGATCAAGAAATCGCAAGGCGGGGATGCCGAGAATTACGACGAAATCCGCTACGAGGGCTACGGGCCCGGCGGCGTGGCCGTGATTGTCGAGACCATGACGGATAACAAGAACCGGACGGCCTCGACCGTGCGCTCGACGTTTTCGAAGAATGGCGGAAATCTGGGCGAGACCGGCTCGGTCGGCTTCATGTTCGACCGCAAGGGACAGGTCATGTACCCCGCCGATGTGGGCGACGCGGACACCGTGATGATGGCCGCCATCGAGGCGGGGGCCGAGGATTGCGAAAGCTCGGACGAGGGCCACGTGATTATCTGCGCCGATAGCGACCTGAACACCGTCTCGACCGCGTTGGAAGAGGCGCTGGGCGAGTCGGAATCGACCAAGCTGATCTGGCAGCCGACCACCACCACCGAGCTGGATTTGGACGGCATGACCAAGCTGATGAAGCTGATGGACGCGCTGGAAGATGACGACGACATCCAAAGTGTTACCGCCAATTTTGAGGCCTCCGACGAGGTCATGGCGCAGCTTGAGTAAGCAACCGCCGGATTCAGGTATTTTTGCCAAGATGAAGCTGTGAGCGTTGGCGCGCTACTGGCGGGCTACGCCGTTGGGTTTTCGCTGATATTAGCGATTGGCGCGCAGAACGCGTTTGTGTTGCGGCAGGGTTTGCGGCGCAGCCACGTCTTTGCCGTGTGCCTGACCTGCAGCCTCTCGGAAGTGGCCTTGGTCAGCATCGGCGTGTTTGGCTTTGGCCGGTTGACCGAGCTGGCCCCGTGGTTCTCGACCGTGATGCTGTGGGGCGGGGCGCTGTTTTTGCTGGTATACGGCGCGATGTGTTTCCGGTCGGCATGGCGGGGCAGCACGGGCATGCAGGCCGACGGGGCCGCGGAGACCAGCCTGCGGGCGACCATCCTGGCCTGTCTGGCCTTCACCTGGCTGAACCCGCACGCGATTTTGGACACGGTTGTGCTGCTGGGCGCACTGTCGGCGCAATATGGCGAGGGGCGCGGGTCCTTTGGGGCGGGCGCGATACTGGCGGCGGCGTCGTTCTTCTTTTTGCTGGGCTACGGCGCGCGGCTGGTGGCGCCGTTTTTCGCCAAGCCGTCGGCCTGGCGGGTGCTGGACATCTGCATCGGGATCACCATGTGGTCCATCGCGCTGGGACTGATTTTGCGCCACTAGCCCGATTGCCCTTGCGGCTTTGCGGCGGGGGCTGTCTGGTGGGGGATATGACCTCCCGTGTTCACAACCCTGTTTTGGGCGTCTTTTGGATGCTTTTGACCGGCGCGCTTTTCGTGGCCGTCACCGCGGTGGTCAAACATGTGGGCGACGGGCTGCCGGCGGCCGAGGCCGCGTTTTTGCGCTACCTGCTGGGGCTGGTCTTCCTGATCCCGATGATCCCGGCGATGCGGGCGGCCAAGCTGACCCCGCGGATATGGAAGATATCTGCATTTCGGGGCGTGGTGCATTCGGTGGGGGTGATGCTGTGGTTTTATGCGATGACCCAGATCTCCATCGCGGAGGTGACGGCGATGAACTACCTCAACCCGGTCTACGTCACCATCGCGGCGGCGCTGTTTCTGGGGGAGAAGCTGGCGTTCCGGCGGATATTGGCGGTTGTGGCGGCGCTGGTGGGGGCGATGATTATCCTGCGGCCGGGCTTCCGGGAGCTGAACTCGGGGCATGTGGCGATGCTGTTCACCGCCGTTTTGTTTGCGGGGTCGTATCTGAGCGCCAAGCTGATGGCGGACGAGGTGTCGCCGGCGGTGGTGGTGTTCCTGCTGTCGGTGACGGTGACCATCGGGCTGGCCCCGATGGCGGCGGTGGTGTGGGTGACGCCGACCCTGAGCCAGCTGGGGTGGATGTTTGTGCTGGCGGCGTTGGCGACGGGGGGGCATTACACGATGACGCTGGCCTTTGCGGCGGCGCCGCTGACGGTGACGCAGCCGGTGACGTTTTTGCAGCTGGTTTGGGCGGTGCTGCTGGGGTGGCTGGCCTTTGGCGAAGAGGTTGACGTCTGGGTGGTGCTGGGCGGCGTTTTGATCGTTGCGGCGATCACCTTCATCACCTGGCGCGAGCATGTGTTGAAGCGCCAGGCGATTACGCCTGCGCCGTCGGCGACCAAGGTGTAAGCGTCGCAAATGGGCGTTGACCTCTGCGCGGGTCAGGGCGCAGATAATTGCAGGTCTCAACAAGGAGCGCGGCGATGGGCAACCCCAACATTTTGATTATCATGGTGGACCAGCTGAACGGGACGCTGTTTCCCAACGGGCCTGCGGACTGGCTGCATGCGCCGAACCTCAAGACGCTGGCGGCACGTTCTACGCGGTTCAAGAACTGCTACACGGCCTCGCCCTTATGCGCGCCGGGGCGGGCGTCATTCATGTCGGGGCAATTGCCGTCCCGGACGGGGTGCTATGACAATGCCGCCGAATTCTCATCCGCCATTCCGACCTATGCCCATCACCTGCGCCGCGCGGGCTATCAGACCTGCCTGTCGGGCAAGATGCATTTTGTGGGGCCGGACCAGCTGCACGGGTTCGAGGAACGGCTGACCACAGATATTTACCCCGCCGATTTCGGCTGGACGCCGGATTACCGCAAGCCCGGGGAGCGGATTGACTGGTGGTATCACAATATGGGCTCGGTCACCGGATCGGGCGTGGCCGAGATCACCAACCAGATGGAATATGATGACGAGGTGGCCTATCACGCGACCCGCAAGCTATACGATCTGTCACGCGGCGCGGATGCGCGGCCCTGGTGTTTGACGGTCAGCTTCACCCACCCGCATGACCCCTATGTGGCGCGGAAGAAATACTGGGACCTGTATGAGGACTGTGCGCATTTGATGCCGGAGGTCGGGCCGATTGCCTACGAGGAGCAGGACGCCCATTCCAAGCGCATTCTGGATGCCAATGACCGGGACAATTTCAATATCTCCGAGGAGGATGTGAAGCGGTCGCGGCGGGCGTATTTTGCCAATATCAGCTATCTCGACGACAAGGTCGGGGAGATTTTGCAGACCCTGCAGGACACGCGGCAGGAGGCGGTGATCGTGTTTGTCTCAGACCATGGCGACATGCTGGGGGAGCGGGGTCTGTGGTTCAAGATGAGCTTTTATGAGGGGTCATCCCGCGTGCCGATGATGATCGCTGCGCCGTCCATGGAGGCGGGGCTGGTGGAGACGCCGGTGTCCAATATCGACATCTGCCCGACCTTATGTGATCTGGCGGGCGTCGACATGTCTGAGGTGATGGACTGGACGGATGGCGAAAGCCTTGTGCCCTTGGGCCAGGGCGGGGCGCGCGACACGCCGGTGGCGATGGAATATGCGGCAGAGGCCAGCTACGCGCCGCTGGTGTCGCTGCGCTACGGCAAGTGGAAGTTCAACCGCTGCGCGTTGGACCCCGACCAGCTGTTTGACATGGAGGCCGACCCGCATGAGCTGGTGAATTTGGCGCAGGATGCGGCCCATGCGGGGACCTATAATTCGCTCTGCGCCAAGGCGGATGCGCGATGGGATCTGGAGGCCTTTGACGCAGCCGTGCGCCATTCGCAGGCCGGGCGCTGGGTTGTCTATGAAGCGCTGCGCGAGGGCGGGTATTACCCGTGGGATTACCAGCCGCTGCAGAAAGCGTCCGAGCGGTATATGCGCAACCACATGGATTTGAATGTGCTGGAAGAGAGCAAGCGGTTTCCGAGGGGGGAATGATGTTCACGCTGTATGGGCGGGCGAGCTCGTCGAATGTGCAGGCCGTGATGTGGGGGCTGGCGGAGCTGGGCTTGGACTACACCCGCGTGGAGTGCGGCGAGCAGTACGGCGGCCTCGACACGCCTGAGTTTTTGGCGATGAACCCGCATGGGCGCATTCCGGTGCTGGTGCAGGAGGGCGGGCCGGTGATTTTCGAATCCGCGGCCATCCTGCGGTATCTGGGAGACGTGGCGGGGCGGCAAGACCTTTGGCCCAGCGCAGCAGCGGCGCGCGCCGAGGTCGACAAATGGGCGGAATGGGCCAAGGTGGACGTGGCCAACCGGTTTACGGGCCCGATTTTCTGGCGTGTTGTGCGCACGCCGAAGGCGCGCTGGGACAGGGCCGCGATCCGCGACGCGGTGGACCGGTTTGAAATGGAACTGGCGGTGGCCGACCGGGTTCTGGCCGGGCGGCGCTTCATTGCGGGGGACGCGCTGACATTGGCGGACATGCCCATCGGGCATGTGCTGTACCGGTATTTCGACATTGAAATTGAGCGGCGGGCATTCCCGCATCTGCGGGCCTATTACGACCGGCTCTGCGCACGGCCGGCCTACCGCGACGTGGTGATGGTGTCCTACGATATGTTGCGCGACACGATTTGAGGTCAATGTGCGGCTGCGCCGCGCGTGATGTTTTGTGCTCTTTTGGGGGCTTGCCCCCAAGCCGCACGGGCAAAACCCCCAGCATATTTTCGGCAAAAAGAAGCTGTCAGGGCAGCAGCCGTGTGACCAGTTTTTTGGCGTCCATGCGGGCCGCGGCGGGGGCGCAGGTTTCAGATTGCGCGGCCTCCAGCCAGATGCCGTCCATATAGGCCTGCAGCGTTGTTGTGATGGCGGCGGCGTTTTGGGGTGGGCAGAGCTGTTTGACCTCTGCGTGCAGATGGCTTTGCACGCGGGCGCGGTTGATACGGTGCAGCCGCGACAGGATTGGCGCGTAGGGCGCATTGGACCAGAACTGCACCCAAAGCGAGCATTGCGCGGGCGTGAACAGCCGGTCGTCGAAATTGGCGGTGACAATGGCCGTGAGGCGGTCGCGCGCAGTTTTGGCGGGGTGCAGCCGGTCCAGCGTGGCTGTTTTCAGCAGGCGCAGGAGGCGACGCATGGTGGCCTCCATCAGTTTTTCCTTGGTGCCGAAATAGTAGTTGATTGAGGCGGCGGAGGCGTTGGCTTCCTGGGCGATGTCGCTCATCGTGACCTGCGCGTAGCCGTGGCGGTGCACGGCGCGGATGGCGGCGGTGATAAGTTCCTCGTTTCTTATATCGCGGATGCGGGACATGGGCGGGTTGTGGCAGGTTTTGCGCAGCTTTGCAAAACTTGTATGAGCGTACAAGTTTTCTTGCTGGGTTGGGGGTTTCCTGCTAACGGGACGGTGTCATTTGTCAGGAGATCTCCCATGCGCGCCCAACCCACCGCCAGCCATTTCGTCAATGGCGCTTATGTCGAAGACGTCGAGGGGCGCGAGATCGAATGCATTTACCCGGCCACCGGCGAGGTTGTGGCGCGGCTGCATTCGGCGACGCCTGCGATTTTGGAACAGGCCTTGGCCTCGGCGCGGGCGGGCCAGAAAATCTGGTCGGCCATGCCGGGGACGGAGCGGGGGCGCGTGCTGCGTCGCGCGGCGTTGATTATTGAAGAGCGCAACCACGAGCTGTCGGTGCTGGAGACGCTGGACACGGGCAAGCCGCTGTCGGAGACGCTGTATGTGGACGCCACCTCGGGGCGCGAGGCGTTGGAGTATTTTGGCGGCTTGGCGGGGTCCTTGACGGGCGAACATATCCAGCTGGGGCAGGACTGGGTTTACACCGTGCGCGAACCGCTGGGCGTTTGCGTCGGCATCGGGGCGTGGAACTACCCCACGCAGATTGCCTGCTGGAAGGGGGCGCCCGCGCTGGCCTGCGGCAACGCGATGATTTTCAAACCGTCGGAAACCACGCCGATCTGTGCGTTGAAAGTGGCCGAGATCCTGCACGAGGCGGGGCTGCCTGCGGGCGTCTACAACGTGGTGCAGGGCTACGGCGACGTGGGTGCCGCCTTGGTGGCGGACGCGCGGGTGGACAAGGTGTCGCTGACCGGATCGGTGCCGACAGGGCGCAAGGTCTACGCGGCCGCCGCCGAGGGCATGAAACATGTCACGATGGAGCTGGGGGGCAAGTCGCCCATGATCGTGTTTGACGACGCGGATATCGAGGACGCGGTGTCGGGGGCCATATTGGGGAATTTCTATTCCTCGGGGCAGGTCTGTTCCAACGGGACCCGGGTGTTTGTCCAGAAGGGCATCAAGAAGGCGTTTCTGAAACGCCTGAAGGAGCGCACCGAGCAGGCGGTGATGGGCGACCCGATGGACGAGGCCACCAATTTCGGGCCGATGGTGTCGGCCAACCAGATGAACATCGTGCTGGGCTACATTGACAAGGGCATTGCGGAAGGCGCGAAGCTGGTCACCGGCGGCAAGATGGCGCAGCGCGACGGGTTCTTCATCGAGCCCACGGTGTTTGCGGATGTGACCGACGACATGGTGATCGCGCGGCAAGAGATTTTTGGCCCCGTGATGGCAGTGCTGGAGTTTGAGGATGAGGACGAGGTGATCGCGCGGGCCAATGACACTGAGTTCGGGCTGGCTGCGGGCGTGTTCACCAACGACCTGACGCGGGCGCACCGCGTGTCGCAGGCGTTCGAGGCGGGGACGTGCTATATCAACACCTATAATCTGGCACCGGTGGAGGCTCCGTTTGGGGGATCCAAAGCCTCCGGCGTGGGGCGCGAGAATTCCAAGGAAGCGATCAATCACTACTCCCAAGTGAAATCCGTCTATGTGGGCATGGGGCCGGTCGAGGCCCCGTTCTGACATGCAGGCGGAATATGTGATTGTCGGCGCGGGGTCGGCGGGCTGCGCCATGGCCTATCGCCTTGCGGAGGCGGGGCATTCCGTTCTGGTGATCGAGCATGGCGGCACCGATATGGGGCCGTTCATCCAGATGCCCGGCGCGTTGAGCTACCCGATGAATATGGCGCGCTACGACTGGGGCTACAAATCCGAGCCGGAGCCGCATTTGGGCGGGCGGCAGTTGGTGACGCCGCGCGGCAAGGTGATTGGCGGGTCCTCAAGCATCAACGGTATGGTTTACGTGCGTGGGCATGCGGGCGATTTTGACCATTGGGCGGAGCAGGGGGCGGATGGGTGGTCCTACGCGGATGTGCTGCCCTATTACAAACGCATGGAAAACTGGCGCTCCGGCGGGCGGGGCGGTGACAAGTCGTGGCGAGGTCGCAGGGGGCCGCTGCATGTGTCGCGTGGGCCGGGGTCGAACCCGCTGACGCAGGCCTTTATTGATGCGGGCGTGCAGGCGGGCTACCAGATGACGCCGGACTACAACGGCCGCCAGCAGGAAGGCGTGGGGCCGTTTGACGCCACGATCCGGCATGGGCGGCGGTGGTCCTCGGCGAATGCGTATTTGCGGCCTGCCTTGAAGCGAGAGAATTGCGAGTTGGTGAACGCCTTTGCGCGCAAGGTCGTCATTGAAGATGGCCGGGCCGTGGGTGTTGAGGTGGAGCGCGGCGGCGTGGTTGAGGTGATCCGCGCGGAGCGGGAGGTGATCCTGTCGGCCTCCTCGATCAACTCGCCCAAGCTGTTGATGTTGTCGGGCATCGGGCCTGCTGCGCATCTGGCGGAGCACGGCATTGACGTCGTGGCGGACCGTGCGGGAGTGGGGCAGAACCTGCAGGACCATTTGGAGCTGTATATCCAGATGGCGGCCTCCAAGCCCGTGACGCTGTACAAATACTGGAACATCCCGATGAAGGGCTGGGTGGGCACGCAGTGGCTGCTGGCCAAGCTGGGGTTGGGGGCGTCGAACCAGTTTGAAAGCGGGGGGTTCATTCGGTCCAAAGCAGGGGTGCGCTACCCTGACATCCAGTTCCATTTCCTGCCCATAGCAGTGCGCTATGACGGGCAGGCGGCGGCGGAGGGGCATGGGTATCAAGCGCATGTCGGGCCGATGCGATCCAAGTCGCGCGGGCAGGTGACGCTGCGGTCCAGCGACCCCAATGACGCCCCGAAGATCGAATTCAACTACATGTCCCATCCAGAGGATTGGGAGGATTTCCGCACCTGTATTCGCCTGACGCGGGAGATTTTTGGGCAGGAGGCGTTTGCGGAGTATTCCAAGCACGAGATTCAGCCGGGTGAGGCGCTGCAGTCAGATGACGAGCTGGATGGCTTTATTCGCGAACATGCCGAGAGCGCGTACCACCCGTGTGGAACGGCCAAGATGGGGCGGGCGGATGACCCAAGCGCCGTCGTTGACCCGGAATGCCGCGTCATCGGGGTGGATGGGTTGCGGTTGGCGGATAGCTCGATTTTCCCGCGGATTACGAATGGCAACCTGAATGCGCCCTCAATCATGGTGGGGGAGAAGGCGTCGGACCATATTCTGGGCAAAGCGCCATTGCCAAAGGACAATGCGGAGCCGTGGTTTCACCCCGATTGGGAGACGCAGCAGCGTTAACCCTGTGTTCATAAGTTTTAACATTCTTCCTTGTTTGGAGGCCGCAAAGCCGCCATGTCTGGGGAATGTTAAGGCTTTGTTTAATTTGGTTAATGATGTGCGGCGCGGCGCAGGCCGAACTGCCGGTACGCAACTTTGCGGCACCTGCCACCGTCATTGACGGCGACACGATCCGCCTCGTAGCGAAGACGCGTATCTTCAGGCTGCACGGCATTGACGCGCCGGAGCGCGATCAGATGTGTGAGGGCACGCCCTGCGGGGAATTGGCGCGCGACTGGCTGGTGGACCTTATTGATGGTGACGCGGTGCGGTGTCACGTGGTTGACGGCAAGGACCGCTACGGTCGTTTCATAGCCAAATGCTACCACGATGCCCGCGACATCGGCGCGATGATGGTGCAGGCGGGGTACGCCCGGGCCTACCTTAGATACTCCAACGATTACGCCTTGTTGGAGAAAGAAGCCGCGCTGAACAATCGCGGGCTATGGGCGGGGACGTTCGGGTCTCCGGCGGATCATCGCGCGGCCAAGGTCCAACCCGCCGCCGCGCCTGATAATTGCGTGGTGAAGGGCAACATCTCCCCCAATTCGGAGGAGAAGATTTACCATGTGGCCGGCCAGCAGCATTACGCGAAAGTGTCGATCAACACCCGCAAGGGCGAGCGGTGTTTTGCAACGGAGCGGGATGCGCGGGCTGCGGGATGGCGCAAGGCGCGGCGCTAGACGCGGTTTAGGAAGGCGATGAGGGCTGTGAGCGCCTCCCCCCTGATGGCGTCGGAATGACCGGCGCCGACGGATTGCTGGAAATGTTTGTCCTCTGAGGGTGCAGCGTCGAACACGGCGCGGCCCAGCGCGATCGGGATGAGCGGATCTTCGGTGCCATGGATCACCAAAAGCGGGACGGTGATTTGCGTGGCTTTGCGGACGCTGTGCCACGGGCTTGGCATGATCTTGGTGAGGATGCGCAAGCCCGGGCGCACGTTTTGCGCCACGTCGCCGATTGAGGTCAGGGGGGCCTCAAGCACGATGGCTTTGGGGTGGTTTTCTGGTGCGAGCTGCGCGTTTAGATGGGTGGTGACGGCGGTGCCGAGGCTTTCGCCGTAGAGCACGGGCTTGACGGGGTGGCCGGTGAGGTCGCCGCTGAGCAGATCGGCATAGATGGCGGCCGCGTCCGCGACGAGGGCGCGCTGATGGGGCCAGCCTGTGCTTCCGGATGAGCCGCGATAGGCGGGGGCCACGATGCCGTAGCCCATATCCGCGAATTCCCTGAAATGTGCTGCGCGGTTGGCGAGGTTTCCGGCATTGCCGTGCAGATAGAAGATCGTGGGCTTGCCGGGGGAGGCGGGCGTGCTCCAGATCACCAGATTGCGGCCGCCTTTGGTGAAGCGGATGACCCGCACGTTTTGCAGGCCAAGATCGGCGGGTGCGACTTCGGTTGGATCGAAAGGATAGACCATCGCCCGTTCGAGCAGGAACAGCGCGGCGAGGCCGGCGCAGAACAGGACCGCCAGCGTAAGGAGCCACATCACCATACGCCTCACGACCCGACCTTATAGGGCAAGGTTGCGCGCAGGTTGTGATCGACGCTGAGCTTGCTTTCGAGCGGCGGGACGGAGCGTTGGTGGCAATTGACCCGTTCGCATATGCGGCATGAAATGCCGATGGGCTCGAAGGCCTGCCCTTTGGCGGGCAATAGATCGTCGGCGTAGATCAGTGCGTCCGCATGGCTAATTTCGCAGCCCAGCCCGATCGCGTAGCGGCGCGTGGGGGCCGAAAAGCTGCCGCCCGCTTTGGAGACGTCGCGGGCGAGGGAGATGTACTGCACCCCGTCGGGGGTTTCGGCGAGTTGGCGCAGGAACCGGCCCGGTGTCTCGAACGCCTGATGCACGTTCCAAAGCGGGCAGGCCCCGCCGAAGCGGGCGAATTGCAGCCGCGTGGCGGAGTGACGTTTGGTGATGGTACCGGCCTGATCCACGCGCACAAAGAAGAACGGGATGCCCTTGGCGCCGGGGCGTTGCAGGGTGGACAGCCGGTGGGCGACTTGCTCAATCGACGCGCCGAAGCGGTCGGCCAGCTGTTCCAGGTCGTGGCGGGTTTCGCCAGCGGCTTTGAGGAACTTGGTGTAGGGCAGCAGGGCCGCGCCCGCGAAATAATTGGCGAGGCCAATTTTGGCGATTTGACGAGCGGCTTCCGATTGGAAGCGGGCCAGATCCAGCGTGGCCTCCAACAGGTCGTCATGGGCGACCAGCGCGACCTGATGCAGCACCTGAAACCGCTGCGTGGGGGCGGTGGCGCGCGACGACAGGGTCAGCGTCAGGCTGGGATTGTCGAAGCGGCGCAGATGTGGCGTGTCGGCGAAGAGCAGGTCGAATTTGAGGCCATCGGCGCGCAGGATGTCGCCTGACAGGGAGGCCGCGAAATGCTCGGCGGCGCGGTCGACGGCGTCGATGTAGTTGTCGCAATAATGGAAGAAGTCGCGGACTTCTTCCCACGGGCTGGCTTGCAGGGTGGTGCCCTCGCGGCCAAGTGCCTCGTCGAGGGAGGCGAGGCGTTCGTGGGTTTGCCGGTAGGCGCGGTGCAGTTGCAGGAAGGCATGCGCCAACCCCGGCGCGTTTGACGCGGCCAGTTGCAGGTCGGGCAGGGGTGGGGTGTTGCCGTCGAAAACGGGGTCCGTCAGGGCCTCGCGCATGTCGGCGACCATGCGTTCGGCGTCGCCTGCGCGCAGCTCGGTGATGTCGAAGCCGAATTCTTGCGCCATCGACAAGACGACCGTGGTGGACACGGGGCGGTGGTTGTTTTCCATCTGGTTGAGGTAGGGCAGCGACACGCCAAGCTGAGCCGCGAAGGCTTTTTGGGTCAGGCCCTGCCTGGTGCGTAGCGCGCGCAGCTTGACGCCTGCATAAAGCTTTTGGGATGCCATGATGGTGCCTTCGGTCAGTGACTTTGCAAGTTTGCTAAACGCCATCTACCACTTTGCAAACTGGTGTTGCAAATTTTCGCGTCAGGCGGTCGCAACCGCCTTGTTGCGCCGCAGCACATAGGTGATCGAGACCAGACACATCAGTGAGCTGACCAACATGATCCATTGCAGCGGCAAGCTGCCGCCGCCCAGTTGCAGCAAAGCGCCTGCCAGCGCCGACAGGGCCGCGCCGCCGCCGATCATGATGGCACTACCAACGCCCGATGCGGTCCCCGCCAGATGCGGGCGAACGGACAGAAGGCCGGCGGTGGCGTTTGGCAGGACCAGCCCGTTGCCCAAGCCCACAAAGGTGCAAAAGCCGAAGAACCAAGCGGCGCTGCCATACCCGCTGAGCGTTATGGCCAGCGACAGACCCATTCCGGTGGCCAGAATGATGCCGCCCACGACAATCATCCGGTTGACGCCCGCCCGCACCGACAGGCGGGCCGACAGGTAGTTGCCGACGAAATAGCCAATTGCGGGCACGCCGAAGAACATGCCCACATAGGAGGAGGGCATATTGTAGACCTCTGTGGCCACGTAGGGCGCGCCGCCGAGAAAGGCGAAGAAGGTGCCGGATGAAAAGGCCGCGGCCAAGGCGTAGCCCCAGAAACGGCGGGAGGTGAAAAGCTCGGGGTATTCGGCAAGCTGCGCTTTGAAGCTCATGCCGCCGGAGCGGTTTGTCTCCCCCTGATCGCGCAGGCACAGGAGCCATAGGCCCGCGCCGAACGCGCCGAGAAACAGGAAGGTGGAGCGCCAGCCGAACGCCTCGTCCAGCAGGCCGCCAATGGCGGGCGCAAACATGGGGACCAGCGACATGCCCATCGTGACATAACCAATCATTGCCGCACTTTCCGCCTGCGGGACAATATCGCGCACGATGGCGCGGCTGAGCACCATGGAGACAGCGACAACGGCCTGTATCATCCTGAAAAAGAGGAACATCTCGGCGCTGGTGGAGAGCATGCAGCCGATGGTTGCCAGCACAAAGATTGCCAGCGCCACCAAGATTACGGGCCTGCGCCCGTATTTGTCCGAGATCGGGCCAACAAACAGCTGAACGAAGGCGGTGCAGGCCAAGTAGGCGGAAACCGACAGCTGCATGATGGCGTATGACGTGTCGAATTCCTTGGCCATGGCCGGAAGCGAGGGCAGGAAGACGCTCATGCTCATCGCCGACACGCCTGCCAGCAGGACCAATGTGAAAATATGCGGCGGTGTGGTGCGGTCGAGAAATCTGACCGTCGGCTTTTGCGTCATGGGTCTGGTTTACGCCGATCTGGCAGATTGTCCATGGGCCGCGCTGCACATGGGATGTGCGGTCGGAGTTTGCAGATTTGCAATTTGACGCGGCGGCCTCGCGAAAACTTTGCAAATTTGCTGGTTTCCCCTTTGTTGCGCTGCAGCAAAACGGTAGGTTGCCTCAAATTCGAACAAGGGTGGTGACATGAAAGACATTCTCTCGGAGCTTGAGCAAAGGCGTGACGTGGCCCGCAAGGGCGGCGGCCAGCGCCGGATTGATGCGCAGCATGGCAAAGGCAAGCTGACCGCGCGCGAACGGATCGAGCTGCTGCTGGACGAAGGGTCTTTCGAGGAATTCGACATGTTCGTGGCGCATCGCTGCACCGAGTTCGGCATGGAAGCGGAACGGCCAGCGGGCGACGGCGTGGTGACCGGCTGGGGCACCATCAACGGACGCATGGTCTATGTTTTCTCGCAGGACTTTACGGTGTTTGGCGGCTCGCTGTCGGAGACCCATGCGCAGAAGATTTGCAAGATTCAGGACATGGCGATGCAAAACGGCGCGCCGATCATCGGGATCAACGACAGCGGCGGGGCGCGGATTCAAGAAGGGGTGGCCTCGCTGGCGGGCTACGCCGAGGTGTTCCAACGCAACATCATGGCCTCTGGCGTGGTGCCGCAGATTTCAGTGATTATGGGCCCGTGCGCGGGCGGGGCGGTCTATTCACCGGCGATGACGGATTTCATCTTTATGGTGAAAGACACCTCCTACATGTTTGTCACCGGGCCGGACGTGGTGAAGACCGTGACCAACGAGGTCGTCACCGCCGAGGAGCTGGGCGGCGCGTCCACCCACACCAAGAAATCATCTGTGGCCGATGGCGCGTTTGAAAATGACGTGGAGGCGCTGGCCGAAGTGCGTCGCCTTGTTGATTTTCTGCCGCTGCACAACCGTGAGAAGCCGCCGGTGCGGCCCTTCTTTGACGATGTGGCCCGCGAAGAAGCGTCGTTGGACACGTTGATCCCCGACAACCCCAACACGCCCTATGACATGAAAGAGCTGATCCACAAGCTGGCGGATGAGGGCGATTTCTTCGAGATACAGGAAGATTTTGCCAAGAACATCCTGACCGGCTTTATGCGCCTTGAGGGCCAAACCGTGGGCGTGGTGGCCAACCAGCCGATGGTGCTGGCGGGCTGTCTGGACATTGACAGCTCGCGCAAGGCCGCGCGGTTTGTGCGCTTCTGCGACGCGTTTGAAATCCCGATCCTGACGCTGGTGGATGTGCCGGGCTTCCTGCCGGGGACGTCTCAGGAATATGGCGGGGTGATTAAGCACGGCGCGAAATTGCTGTTCGCCTATGGCGAGGCGACGGTGCCGAAGGTGACCGTGATTACCCGCAAAGCTTACGGCGGCGCCTATGACGTGATGGCGTCCAAACACCTGCGCGGCGACTTCAACTACGCATGGCCCACGGCGGAAATTGCCGTCATGGGGGCCAAGGGAGCGGTAGAGATCCTGTACCGCTCGGAACTGGGGGACGCCGACAAGATTGCAGACCGTGTGGCCGATTACGAGGACCGCTTTGCCAACCCGTTTGTGGCGGCTGAGAAGGGCTTCATCGACGAGGTGATTATGCCCCATTCGACCCGCCGCCGGGTGTCGCGCGCCTTTGCGTCCTTGCGGGGCAAGAGCCTGAAGAACCCGTGGAAGAAGCACGACAACATCCCGCTTTGAGGGGCGTTTGCAAAATGCGTGCCTCATATGAGGGCCGCAGCAACAGGATTTGCGGATGCGGGATTTGAGTATTTTTGACCAAATGGAGAGTGGACGTTGAGCGCAATTGGCAAAGCTGACCTTTCCGAGCCGCGGGGCGTGGCCTGATGGCGCGGGATAAGGGGGAAACCGTATTGGCGCTGGTGGCGGCCTTGGTCGTGGTGGCGGCGCTGGCGGCGGCGATTGCGTGGCAGGGCGGTCTGCTGTGGGACAAAGGGCAGGACGGCCCGGAGGTCACCGCCTTTGGCCAGATCTGGCAGACCACCTATTTTGAGGGCGAGGGCGACCACAACACCTACGCCATCTGGACCCATCTGGAGGCCCCCGAGGGCACCGACCTGAGCGCGTTGCCGATGGACGGCGCGATGTGGGCGTCGCTTTGCGAGGCCGTGCTGGCGCAGGCGGCGGCGTTTGTGCCGGAGGGTGTTGACCCGCGGGGCATGGACCATGTCGACCTGAACCTTGTGGTGGGCGGGCAGAAGGCCCTGATCCATGACATCACCGTCCTTATCAGCGACGGCGCCTGCATTGAGCGGTTCTATTTCGAACGGCTGGAGGCGGGGGAGGAGATTTTCTCCGCCCATTCGGTGGACGACCATGTGGCCGCGCTGATCTATGCGTGGGGGATGGAGCAGACGGGGCTGACCTACAAAAATTCCAACGGCGACCGGTCCATCGAGGTGGATTATGACGTGCTGTCCAGTTTTGGCCGCGACCCGCAGGAGGTCAACCTGCTGGCGCTTTGCGTGCTGACGCTGGCCAACATCAACAAGGAGGTCAATCTGTATGTCCTCAAGATCAACCCGGCCAATTACCCGGTGATGAAGATTTCGCTGGTGACCAAAAGCGGTGCCGGGCTGGTCTCGTTTTCGCGCGGGTACGGCTCGGGCACGATCACGCTGAAAGACGGCACCTGTCAGGCGGGCACCGATGTTTGATGCGGGCAACAGGGGCGGCGTTGAGGGGCGGGAGCGATACTCTCCCCGCGACAATGGGGGACGGGTTCGGGTAGTTTGCCCCAAAAGCAAAACGCCAACGCCTGAGAGGACGAGCACACCATGAGCGTAACCAACCCCCTGAACAAGGCCGAGATTGACGCCGCCGCGATGAAAGCCGTGGAGGACATGGACATTTCCATGTTTTCAAACGGCGACGTGGTGAACATGATTTTGCAACGCGCGCAGATCATTTTTGACGTGGAGCGCGGCGGGCAGCTGATCCGCGCCTGGTCGGATGGCGACCCGCAGCCGTTGGTCGATGTCGCGGAGGCAAGGCCAGAGCTGCTGATCCGGCGCACCTTGGCGGCCATCTACCAAGAATATCAGGCGCTCCTGCCGACGCTGCGCGCCATCGACCCCGAGCGCATTGCCGACATTGGCTGCGGCTACGGCTTTTTCGACGTCTTCGCCGCCCGCGAGCTGGGCTGCGACATTGTGCTGATCGACATCGAGGAAAACGAGAACCGCCATTTTGGCTACCGCATGTCCGGGTCCGCCTATTCCAACCTTGGGGTGGCCAAAGACTTCGCGCTGGCCAACGGGGTGAAGAAAAAGGCGGTGACGGTTATCAACCCCAAAACGCAGGATTTGGGCAAGGTGAAGCCCGTGGATCTGGCGGTCAGCTTCATGTCCTGCGGCTTCCACTATCCGGTCAACACCTACATGGACTACTTCCGCGACAGCGTGACCGCCGACGGCCAGCTGATTATCGACCTGCGCGCCGCGCGCGAGGAAGAGCAGACCCGCACCCTGTCCGAACTTGGACAGGTCGACGTGCTGTGGTCCCGCGACGCGTTGGTCTGCGTCAACGTCAAGAAGGGTGGCTGATGCGATGATCGCCGCCTTCGGCATATGGGCCACGGTCTGCGCGGTCACAGGTTTGGGCTGCGAGGAGGAGGTCGTGCTGGCACCTTTGCCCGAACCCGTCGCGCTGGAAACGGCTGCTGACGGCACCATCGCCCTGCCATCTGGCCTTGTGGTGCGCCTGCACGAGACGCGGCTGGAGCCCGTGGGCGCGCCGACCGGGGGCGTGAATGCGGTGCGGCTGCGCTACGTCTCGGCGCAGCTTGGAACGGAATTCAGTTTTGACGAGGTGGAGGGCGATTTTACGCATCTGTGCGGCACCTTTGGGCTGCTGACTCGCGCCCGATCCGCCCCCAATGCGGAGCAGGTCATCATCTCTATGGCCTCGGCGCCCACCGCATTTGGCGAATCTGCGCCGAATGTCGTGCAATACTTCGATTCATTTTCCGTGCAGGATGACACCTGCATCTGGGAGGAATAATGCCAGAACCCCTATATATTGCTGGTTTTGGCCAATATAGGCGCAAAATTGATGCAAACGTGACACATCGTGTTTTCTGCAACGCTGCCCAGTATTTTTTCTCAACGAAAACAGATAACTTGCATCAAGGTCGCATTTCTGTGACCCATACAGCGTGTGTCGATGATCCCTGGGGTGACTCGGGGCCGTTGACGTATGAACTTAATAGGAGACAGACATGTCCAAGAGCATCAAAGCTATCGTTGCCCTCGGCTTCGTTGCAATCGTCGCAGCATGCGGCGGCCAGCAAGAAGAAGAAGTGGTTATTGTTGAGCCAGTGGTCGAAGAGCCCACATTCAACAAGTTCTAATACCTTTGCGGGGCGGCCTTTTTGGTTCGCCCCGCAATACCTGCTCCGCTTCCGCGTTGAGCCTTTCCTGACATTCCCACAGACCGCTATTGGCCTTTTGAGTAAGGGTCTATTGCAATTGCCGCCCCTGTTTGGCCGGAGGGCGTCCCCATGCTGAAACACCGTGGCTTCCCCGGACGACTGCCGGGCACCGATTTCCAATTCACCATCCGCCGCCCCAACAAGAAGGGCGTCACAGCGCTGATCGAACGTGAACGCTTTGCCGACCGCCGCCCGCCGGACCGCCGCGCGGATGAGGGGTTTATGTGGGCGCTGTGGACCCATTTTGGGGAGGAACCGTTCGAGCGGGGCAATTTGGACGCGGGTCGCCTTAGCTGGCTTTTCGGCCGCGAGGTGATTCCCGCCGAGGACCCGTTTGATCCCGAGAGCTATGAGGCGTTGCTGCAAATTGATGAGCGCCGGGCGCGCGCGGCCTTTCCTGCCGCTTTTGACGGCACTTACGGGGAGTGATCGGCGTGTTTTTGCTTTCCCCAACGTCACATGGGCAGAAAACAGCCCAAAACGCCGCAGGCTTCGCACCGGGGTTTGCGGAGGCGCTTTCCCGTCGCATCGTGAATTTGCAAGTGTATCCCTCCAGCACAGAGACATGCTTGCGTGTACAAAACCGTTACCCTTCCCCTCTAAAGAGGTCTGCCCTTTCGGGCGGACCTCTTTTTTTGCGAAAACCGAGTGTGGCGGATTTCTGCCAGTTTTCAATATCTTGCAATTCCCCTGAATCTTTTTCTGACCGTTTGTGCTTACGTGCAAAAAAAACAAGAAGAGGAGAGCAGGAATGCGGAAAACAATCATCAGTGTCGGGCTTATTGCCCTTATGGGAACGCTTGCAGCATGTGACAGCGACGCGGAACGCGGGTTGGCCGGTGCGGCTGGCGGCGCGGTCGTGGCCAAAGCCATCGACGGCGACGTGCTTACCGGCGCACTTATTGGCGGTGCCGCAGGCGTGTTCTGCGACGACGTGGGCGTCTGCCAGTAACCAACGCCCAGCGACCAAATGGCGGGGTTTGGCCTACGGGCCATCCCCCTTTGCGGCAAGGCGCCGCCAGTTTTTGCGCTCACCGAACCGTGTCGGACCCAACGGGGCGGGCATGTGGTTTCCTTTGCATAATGCAAGAGGAGAGCAGACATGCGTAAACCATTCATCATACTCAGCTTTACCGGCCTTATGGGCACCGTTGCGGCCTGCGACTCGGACGCCGAACGCGGGCTTGTCGGTGCCGCAGGCGGCGCAGCCGTGGCCAGCGCCACGGGCGGCAGCGCCGTTGCGGGCGGCGTCATCGGCGGCGCGGCGGGCGTCTTCTGCGACGACGTGGGCATCTGTAAGTAACACCACCACATTCGCGGCCTTTGGGCTGCCTATTTACACGAGCCGGGGTGCAGCAATGCGCCCCGGTTCTTCTATTTCTACCAGCGCTTTGGCGCGTGAACTGGGGACCTAAAGCATGTTCAAGAAAATCCTGATCGCCAACCGGGGCGAAATCGCCTGCCGCGTCATCAAGACCGCCCGCAAGATGGGGATCAAGACGGTGGCCATCTATTCCGACGCAGACCGCAACGCGATGCATGTGCGCATGGCCGACGAGGCCGTGCATATCGGACCGCCGCCCGCCAACCAGTCCTATATCGTCATCGACAAGGTGATGGCCGCGATCAAGGAAACCGGGGCCGAGGCCGTGCATCCGGGCTATGGCTTCCTGTCGGAGAACTCCAAATTTGCCGAGGCCTTGGAGGCCGCTGGCGTGGCCTTCATCGGGCCGCCTGTCGGCGCGATTGAGAAGATGGGGGACAAGATCACCTCCAAAAAGATTGCGCAGGAGGCCAAAGTGTCGACCGTGCCGGGCCATATGGGGCTGATCGAAGACGCCGAAGAAGCGGTGAAAATCTCGACGTCGATCGGCTATCCGGTGATGATTAAGGCCAGCGCCGGCGGCGGCGGCAAGGGCATGCGGATCGCGTGGAATGATGAGGAGGCCCGCGAAGGGTTCCAGTCATCGAAGAACGAGGCCGCCAACAGCTTTGGCGACGACCGCATTTTCATCGAGAAATTTGTCACCCAGCCACGCCACATCGAAATTCAGGTTCTGTCAGACGGGCAGGGCAACACGATCTACCTGGGGGAGCGGGAATGTTCCATCCAGCGCCGCAACCAGAAGGTGATCGAGGAAGCGCCATCTCCGTTCCTTGACCCCAAGACCCGCAAGGCGATGGGCGAAGAGGCCTGCGCCTTGGCCGACGCCGTTGGGTATTCCAGCGCCGGGACCGTGGAATTCATCGTGGACGGCGACAAGAATTTCTACTTTCTTGAGATGAACACCCGCCTGCAGGTGGAACACCCGGTGACCGAGCTGATTACGGGCGTGGACCTTGTGGAACAGATGATCCGCGTGGCTTACGGTGAGAAGCTGAAGATCAAGCAGAAAGACATCAAGCTGAACGGCTGGGCGATGGAAAGCCGCCTTTATGCCGAAGACCCGTATCGCGGCTTCCTGCCGTCGATTGGCCGCCTGACCCGCTACCGCCCGCCTGAAGAGATCAGCAAGAAGGCCGTGGTCGTGCGCAACGACACGGGCGTCTACGAGGGCGGCGAGATCTCGATGTATTACGACCCGATGATCGCCAAGCTCTGCACATGGGGGCCGGACCGCGCGTCGGCGATTGAGAACATGCGCGTGGCATTGGACAGTTTTGAGGTGGAAGGCATTGGGCACAACCTGCCGTTTTGTTCTGCTGTGATGGACCATCCGAAATTCGTGTCGGGCGACATCACCACCGCCTTTATCGAGGAAGAATATCCCGAAGGATTTGAAGGCGTTACGCTGGATGATGACGCTTTGGCGCGGGTGGCATCTGCCGCCGCCGCGATGAACCGGGTGGCCGAAATCAGGCGCGCTCGCATCTCCGGCCGCCTCAACAACCACAAGCGCAAAGTCGGCAAGGACTGGGTCGTGTCGCTGCAAGGTCAGGACTTCCGCGTGAAGGTGAAGGCCGATCTGGACGGCTCGACCATCAAGCACAAAAAGAAAGGACCCGCCAAAGGCGTGGCGCACCGCGTGACGTCGGATTGGACGCCGGGCGACAGCCTCGCGGAGTTGGAGATTGACGGGGAACCCTTGGTGCTGAAGGTCGACAAGGCCACATCGGGTTTCCGGCTACGCACCCGCGGTGCCGATATGCGCGTGCATGTGCGCACCCCGCGTCAGGCCGAACTGGCGGCGCTGATGCCGGAGAAGGTGGCGCCGGACACGTCGAAGCTGCTCTTGTGCCCGATGCCCGGCCTGATCGTGAAGCTGGACGTCGCCGTCGGCGACGAGGTGCAGGAAGGCCAGGCGCTATGCACCGTGGAGGCAATGAAGATGGAAAACATCTTGCGTGCCGAGAAGAAGGGTGTCGTTTCTAAGATCAACGCCGCCGCCGGCGACAATCTGGCTGTGGATGACGTGATCCTAGAGTTCGAATAGGTGAAAAGCTGGCTGATATATATCGGCGCGTTTGGAGCGGGGGCATTGGGCTACTATGTGGCCCTGCGCCTTGGTGCTGATATTGCCTTTGGAGGGCGGCTTGGCGCTGGCACCGCATTTTTGTGGGTCGCCCCGCCGCTGGCCGCGCTGGCTCTTTTTGCATTGGCGTTTGGGCTGGGGCATGGCCGGGCGATGAAAGCGGGCTACTGGCTGGGAGGTCTGGCCCTCATGGCGCTGAGCAGCTTGCTGTTAATGTCTTTGATATTTTTTGGTATCGCCACGCCAGCGGAGGCCGCAATTTTTGCCGCAGTGGCCGTTTTCGTCGTTGGTCGCCTGCTCACGCGTGGCATTGCGCATGGTTAGTTCCGCTCACCCATCCGTGCTGGAGGCTGCGGCCTTGCGGTCGCGGATTTCCTGTTGCCGCATCGGCATCTTGTCGATGGCGCGGCTCAGCTCCCGCACGGACCACGGGAAGGGTTTGCGCAGCTTCACGCCGCCGTCCTTGCCAATCAGCACCAGCATAAACCCACGCGGACGCAGCTGCTTGCGCAGCGGGGTTAACGTGGATGGGTCGGTGTCGGTCAGGATGACCACGTCACGCTCTTTCAAAACGTCGGAGCGGGCTTCAAGAAGCTCCATCTGGCGGATGAAAGCCGGGTCGCGCTCGGTATCGGCAAACACCACAATCGGCCGCTTTTCCCACAGAAAATCGTTCAAATTTGACTCAACCACCTCTTTAGGGGCCATATCATCTTCCACCACCGCAGCTGTCTGGGCCGCCGCTGCGCCCGCCGTCAAGACAGCAGAAAATGCTGCGAAAACAAAGATTAAAGTGCGTTTCATAAGTCCTCCGCCTGACCCTTATATAGGGGGGCTTTCGCACATTTCTAAGACCAAAATGCGTATTGGCGCACAAAGGCGCGTGATTAACCGGATTAACAAGGTTTTGTTTCACAACCTGCCCCCGAATGGTGCCGCGTTGGCACCTTTGGTGGAGGCTTTGGATCCGATGGAAATTTGTCTGCATTTTGGAGCACATCGCACGGGATCGACCTCGTTGCAGGTGTTCATGAATTCCAACCGCAAGCTGCTGTCGCGGGACCGATTGGCCGTCTGGGGGCCTGGGCGCACGCGCTCTGGGCTTTTCGCGGGGATGATGCGCGACCCCAACCGGCTGACGCCTGCCGACCACGAGCAGGCGCAGCGCACGATTGGGCGTCTGACGCTGGAAATTGCCCGCGCGGCCCATAACGGCATGCATCGGCTGGTCATCAGCGAAGAAAACATGGTTGGCACCATGGCGCATAACCTCAACCGCTCGCGGCTTTACAGCCAGACGCGGGCGCGGCTGGATAGATTTGCACCCGCCTTTGGGGGGCACAAATTGCGCGTTGGGCTGGCGATCCGATCCTATGAAAGCTACTGGGCCTCCGCTTTGGCGTTCCGCATCAAATCCGGCGCCGCCTTCCCCAGCACCGCCCAATTGGAGCGGCTGACCACCCAGCCGCGCCGCTGGCGGCACATGATTAGCGATATTGCGCAGGTTTTCCCCGAGGCAGAGATTGCGGTGTGGCCGTTTGAGGCTTGGTCCAGCCAGCCCTCCCTGCAGCTGACGGCGTTGACCGGGCGTCTTCTGCCGCGCGGCGTGCGCAAGAATGACAAGGCCAACAATGCGTCCCTGACCGCCGCAGAGATCGCGCAGATTGCGCGGGAACGTGGCGACGACGAGATGGCCGCCGAATTGCAACACGTCTTCGGGCGCTACCAACCTTTCAACGCCGCCCAAATCCATAAGCTACGACAGGACTACGCAACGGACATCGACTGGCTCATTCAGGGCAGCGACGGTCTGGCCACCTATTTCGACTCGACCGGGGACACATCCGGCAAGTCACAGGACGCAAGAGGAAGATACGATGACGAAGAACAAAGACTGGGCCGAACGGGCTGAGAAAGAACTGCGCGGCCGACCATTGGATGACCTGACATGGGACAGCCCGGAAGGCATCCCCGTGCAGCCCGTCTATACTGCCGAAGACGCCGAAGGGCTGGATCACATGGGATCCATGCCGGGCGAGGGGCCATTCACACGCGGTCCCCGCGCCACGATGTATACGGGCCGGCCTTGGACCATTCGCCAATATGCAGGCTTCTCCACCGCTGAGGAAAGCAACGCGTTTTACCGCAAGGCGCTGGATGCGGGTCAGCAGGGGGTCTCGGTCGCGTTCGATCTGGCCACGCATCGAGGGTATGACAGCGACCACGAGCGGGTGGAGGGTGACGTAGGCAAGGCTGGCGTGGCCATTGACAGCGTCGAGGACATGAAGATCCTCTTTGACGGCATCCCGCTGGACAAGATTTCGGTTTCCATGACCATGAACGGCGCGGTCATCCCGGTGCTGGCGTCCTTCATCGTGGCAGGCGAAGAGCAGGGCCATGACCGCGCGGTCCTGTCAGGAACCATTCAGAATGACATTCTGAAAGAATTCATGGTGCGCAACACCTACATTTACCCGCCAGAGCCCAGCATGCGGATCGTGTCGGACATTATCGCCTTCACGGCGTCTGACATGCCGAAATACAACTCGATCTCGATCTCCGGCTACCACATGCAGGAAGCGGGCGCGAACCTGGTGCAGGAGCTGGCGTTTACCATTGCCGACGGCAAGGAATATGTGAAAGCGGCAATCGAAAAGGGCATGGACGTGGACGCGTTCGCGGGGCGGCTGTCCTTCTTTTTTGCGATCGGCATGAACTTCTTCATGGAGGCCGCCAAGCTGCGCGCCGCGCGGTTCCTGTGGCACAAGGTGATGACCGAATTTGGCGCCCAAAAGGAAAGCAGCAAGATGCTGCGGACCCATTGCCAGACCTCGGGCGTGTCTTTGCAGGAGCAAGACCCCTACAACAACATCGTGCGCACGGCCTACGAGGCGATGTCGGCCGTTTTGGGCGGGACGCAGTCGCTGCACACCAACAGTTTCGACGAGGCGATTGCGTTGCCGACCGCATTCTCGTCCCGGATCGCACGCAACACGCAGCTGATATTGCAGAACGAAACGAAGGTGACGAAGGTGGTCGATCCCTTGGCGGGTTCCTACTATGTCGAGAAATTGACCGCTGATCTGGCTGATGAGGCGTGGAAAATCATCGAAGAAATTGACGAGATGGGCGGCATGACCAAGGCCGTAGCGTCTGGCATGCCGAAGCTGCGGATCGAAGAAGCCGCCGCCTTGCGCCAGGCGCAAGTTGATCGCGGCGAAGAGGTGATCGTAGGCGTCAACAAATTCAAACTGGACGAACAGGACGCGCTGGACATCCGCGATGTGGACAACGTGGCGGTCCGCGAAAGTCAGATCAAGCGGCTGGCGCAAATCCGCGCCACGCGCGACCAAGCCGCCTGCGACGCGGCCCTGGCGGCGTTGGAAGAGGGGGCTCGCGATGGCACTGGAAACCTGTTGGGCTTGGCGGTCGAGGCCGCCCGCGCCCGCGCAACTGTGGGGGAAATCAGCATGAGCATGGAGAAAGTCTTTGGCCGCCACCGCGCAGAGGTGAAGACCTTGGCGGGCGTTTACGGCGCGGCTTATGAGGGCGACGCAGGGTTTGCGGCCATTCAAAAGGACGTTGAAACCTTTGCCGAAGAAGAAGGCCGCCGCCCGCGCATGCTGGTGGCGAAAATGGGGCAGGACGGGCATGACCGTGGGGCAAAGGTGATTGCGACGGCATTTGCGGATATCGGCTTTGATGTCGATGTGGGACCCTTGTTCCAAACGCCGGCAGAGGCGGCGCAGGACGCCGTGGACAATGACGTGCATGTCGTGGGCATCAGTTCTCAGGCCGCGGGTCACAAGACGTTGGCCCCGAAATTGGTGCAGGCGTTGAAGGAGGCTGATGCGGGCGAGATCATCGTCATCTGCGGTGGGGTCATCCCTCAGCAGGATTATGACTTTCTCTACAATGCGGGCGTCAAAGCAATCTTTGGACCCGGGACGAACATCCCTGAAGCCGCGAAGGACATCCTGGACCTGATCCGCAAAGCCCGCGACTGATGCGCAAACGCGCCCAGATATTGCTCGGCATGGCCGCCGGCTTGATCTGGGCTGTTGGCCTGCTTTTGTGGACGGGATCGGCGTTCCGGCCCATCCAATGGGGTGAGCCGTTCCGCGCTGTCTCCTCCGCCTTGGCGCCGGGCGGGCTGGTGATGTTGTTGATGATCGGCAATCTGGCGCGGCGGCGGTTCTTTGACGACACCATCATCGACGGGCAGGCCTGCGCGCCGGGATCAAGGGCGGATATCGACCAGAAGGTGCTGACCAACACGATGGAGCAGCTGGTTTTGGCAGCATGCGTGTGGCCATTTGTTTGGAAGGCCATGGGAGCTGACACAATCTATGCAGTTGGGTTCTTCTTTGCCGTGTCGCGCATTGTGTTCTGGCTGGGGTACCATGTCTCTCCGCCGTTGCGCGCATTCGGTTTTGCGGCGGGATTTTATACAACGGTCGTATTCCTGGCCGCGTCCACCTACCTTGATTTGGTTCGCTGAACGGTTTTCACCTGCGTCATTCTGTGCAACCTTGCGCGCAAAGGGCGGGTGCGGCAGATAGCATCCTAAAAGCGAGGCGCGCATGGCACTACCAGTACAAGATCAGGCAAAATATTGGGGCGTCGCCGCGGTGGTGTTCTGCTTGACGCTGTGGTTTCTGGGCGACGTGCTGCTGCCCTTCATCGTGGGCGGCGCGATTGCCTATATGATGGATCCGGTGGCTGACCGGCTGGAGCGGCTGAAATTCAGCCGCGTGACCGCGACCGCGACGATTTCGTTATTGGCAATTGTGGTCATCGTGCCGGTCATGATTTTTGTGGTGCGTGAAGTGTCGGTGCAAACAGCGGCGCTGCTGGAGCAGGCCCCGACATACTTCACCAGCCTCTACACCTATCTGTCGGAGCGGTTCCCAACGCTGTTGGATGAAACCTCGACGCTGCGCAAAGCCATCGGCGGGCTGGGCACCACCTTGCAGGAACGTGGCACGGCCTTTGTGCAAACGGTCTTCAGCTCGGCCGTCGGCGTTATCAACGCCGTGGTTTTTGTGGTCGTTGTGCCCGTGGTGGCCTTCTACCTGCTGCTTGATTGGGACAACATGATTGCCCGCATCGACCAGCTTCTGCCGCGTGACCACGCGCCCGTGATCCGCAGGCTGGCGACCGAAATTGACAAGACCCTGGCCAGCTTTGTGCGCGGCCAACTGACGGTCTGCGCCATTCTGGGGACCTTCTACGCGGTGGCCCTTATGATCGTGGGGCTGCAATTCGGCCTTGTGGTCGGGGTGATCGCAGGGCTCATCACCTTTATCCCTTATGTGGGCGCATTGGTCGGGGGGGCGTTGGCCATCGGGCTGGCCCTTTTTCAATTCTGGGCAGAGCCGCAATGGATCGTAGTCGTCGCCATCATTTTCGGCGTTGGGCAATTCCTCGAAGGCAACATCCTGACCCCCAAACTGGTGGGTGAAAGCGTTGGGCTGCATCCCGTTTGGCTGCTGTTCGCCCTGTCGGCCTTCGGCACCATTTTCGGCTTCGTGGGCATGTTGGTGGCGGTGCCGGTAGCGGCCATTTTGGGCGTGCTGACCCGCTTCGGTGCACAGCAATACCAGGACAGCCGGCTGTATCGCGGCCTCGATCAGGACGACTGACATGGCAAAACAGCTGGCCTTCACCCTGAGCACCAAACCGGCGCTCGGGCGTGATAATTTCTTTGTCTCCGACGCAAATCAGCTGGCGGTCGCGGCGCTGGAACGCACCGACACCTGGCCCAATGGCAAGCTGGTGCTCAGCGGCCCTGCGGCCTCCGGAAAAACCCATCTTGCCCATGTCTGGGCAGGCGAGGTGGGCGCACAGATTATCGCGGCGAAAGGCCTGAGCGCGCTTGATATTGTGCAACACGTGTCCGGCCCTCTCGTTGTCGAAGACATTGACCAGATGGGCGGCGATGACGAGACCGCGATGTTCCATTTGCACAACCTGATGCTGGCCGAGGGGCATGCTTTGCTGATGACCACCGCCACCCCACCGGCGCAGATGGACGTGTCGCTGCCCGATCTGATGAGCCGGCTGCAAGGGACAACCCTTGTGGCATTAGAGGCACCTGACGACGCGTTGCTGGGCGTTGTGCTGCTCAAGATGTTTTCCGACCGCCAGATCAACCTGCCATCGGGGCTGCTGGACTATGTGCTGCCGCGTATCGGGCGCAGCTTTGCGGATGCGCGGGCATTTGTGGATGCGCTGGACGCGCGGGCCTTGAGCGAGGGCAAACCCATCGGCATACGGCTGGCAGGCGAAATTTTGCGCGACCCGCAGGGATAGCCATCGGCTGTTTTCTGGACAAACCCCTGTAATGTTTGGCATAAGTGACTGTGACGTTACATTCCGACATCAAAACGCTGCTCATGACGGGCGCAGATTTCCTGACCGCGGAGTTCCCCGCGCCCAAAGGTCTGGACGGGGTCGCGCTGGACGGGCCTGACCGGTTCTTCAACCGCGAACTCAGCTGGCTGGCCTTCAATTGGCGGGTGTTGGAGGAGGCCTCCAACCCCAAAGTGCCGTTGCTGGAAAGAGTGCGGTTTCTGGCGATTTCGGCCAACAACCTAGACGAATTCTATTCGGTCCGCGTCGCGGGCCTGCGCGAATTGGCGATTGCAGGCAACACGATGCCCTCCGCAGACGGGCGCTCCCCGGCGCAGCAACTGGTCCTGATCGACGAAAACGCGCGCGGGCTGATGGAACGTCAGGACGTGGTGTTGTCCGACCTGCGCCGGGAGATGCATGGCGCGGGGATTTCGTTGCTGTCGGGCGACGATTTGAACAAGCAAGACCGCACATATATCGACGACTACTTCATCTCCAACATCTTCCCCGTCTTGTCGCCTTTGGCGATTGATCCGGCGCACCCGTTCCCGTTTATCCCCGACACCGGCCTGTCACTTGCGCTGCAGCTCAGCCGCAAATCGGATGGGCGCAGCTTGCAGGCGCTGCTGCCGATCCCCAAGCAGATTGAACGGTTTGTGACCCTGCCAGAGATCAATGGCCAAACGCGCGTCATTGCCATGGAAGACCTGCTGATCGAACGCATTGGCGACATTTTCCCGGGCTACAAGGCAAGCGGCCATTGTACGTTCCGCGTGCTGCGCGACAGCGATTTGGAGGTCGAGGAAGAGGCCGAGGATCTGGTCCGCGAATTTGAAACAGCGTTGAAACGACGCCGACGCGGCGAAGTCGTGCGCCTGACACTCAGCGTCAACGCCCCCACAAAACTGCGGACGTTGGTGATGGAAGCCCTAGAGGTGACCGAGGCCGACGTCATCGAGATTGCTGGCATGTTGGGGCTCAGCGATATCTCGGAACTGGTCGATATGGCGCCGCCCACGCTGCTGTGGCCGCATTTCACCCCGCGCGTCCCCGAACGGGTGCAGGACCACGAGGGCGACATGTTCTCGGCCATTCGCCAAAAAGACATGTTGCTTCATCACCCCTACGAGACGTTCGATATGGTTGTGCGCTTTCTGGCGCAGGCGGCGCGCGACCCGGATGTGGTGGCGATCAAGCAGACCCTCTACCGCACCTCGAACGAGTCCCCCATCGTTGAAGCCCTTTGCGAAGCAGCGGAGAACGGCAAATCCGTGACCGCGCTGGTAGAGCTGAAAGCCCGGTTTGACGAGGCCGCCAATATCCGTCAGTCGCGCAAGCTGGAACGCGCTGGCGCGCATGTGGTGTACGGGTTCATCAACTACAAGACGCATGCCAAGATCAGCGCCATCGTGCGCCGCGAGGGCGAGAAGCTGGTGACCTATACGCATTTCGGCACGGGAAATTACCATCCGATCACGGCGAAATTTTACACCGATCTCAGCCTGTTCACATGCGACGCGGCGCTGGGGCGTGATGCGACACGCGTCTTCAACTATGTGGGCGGCTACGCGCAGCCTGACAGCCTGGAAAACCTGTCGATTGCCCCGATCACGATGAAATCGCAGCTGATCGAGAATATCGATGCCGAAATTGCGTTTGCCGGCGAGGGCAAGCCGGCGGAGATCTGGGCGAAGATGAACTCTTTGATTGAGCCCGACGTGATTGACGCGCTCTACCGTGCAAGCCAGGCGGGGGTGAAAATCAGCCTTGTTGTGCGCGGCATTTGCGGGCTGCGGCCCGGCATCGCGGGCTTGAGCGAAAACATCCGCGTTAAGTCCATTGTGGGCCGCTTTCTGGAACATTCGCGCATCATGTGCTTTGGCAATGGGCGTGGGCTGCCGTCCAAGAAGGCGAAGGTCTACATGTCCTCTGCCGACTGGATGGGGCGCAACCTGAACCGCCGGGTGGAAACGCTGGTGCAGATCACCAACAAGACCGTGCAGGCGCAGGTGATGAGCCAGATCATGGCGGCCAATCTGGCCGACACCGCGCAAAGCTGGGTTTTGCAACCCGACGGAACCTATGCGCGGCAGGAATTCAGCGAAGAGGATCACCCGTTCAATTGCCACAGGTTCTTTATGGAAAACCCGTCCTTGTCCGGGCGTGGATCGGCGGGCGCGGCGGATGTGCCCGAGCTGACCCACAGCAAGGATTGATTGACCCCGATGACCTGCTAAGTGCAGGGTAACGGCAAGATTACTTCGGGGGGTCAGCACCTTGGCCATGGACGGCGATCAAAGCGGGGCCCAGTCGGGCGACACCGAGGAATACGGCCCCTTTGGCAGGCCGCTTTTTGATGACCCCAAGGCCAAAGCACTCAGCCGGGTGGGGACGATTGATGTCGGGTCGAACTCTGTCCGGCTGGTGGTCTTTGATGGGGCGGCGCGCTCTCCTGCCTACTTTTACAACGAAAAGATCATGGCCGGGCTTGGCGCGGACATGCGCGAGACAGGGCGGTTGTCTGTCGAAGGCCGCGCACGGGCGCTTGCGGCGCTGAAGCGCTTTGCGCTGCTGTGCAAAGGCATGAATGTCAGCCCGATCTCAGCCGTGGCCACCGCGGCGGTCCGCGACGCAGAGGACGGCCCCGATTTTTGCGAAGAAGTGGCGCGCGAGACCGGTATCAACCTGTGGGTGGCCTCTGGCAACGAAGAGGCGCGGCTGTCGGCGCAGGGCGTCTTTCTGGGCTGGCCCGAAGCACAAGGCATGATGTGTGACATTGGCGGCTCCTCGATGGAATTGGCCGAGATCGGCAAAGGGGTCGTCGGCAAGCGGGTGACGTCTGAATTGGGTCCGCTAAAGCTGATGGGGATGAAGGGCGGATATGACGCCCGCAAGAAGGTTATTGACGACACGATGGACGGGCTGCGCGAGGACATGCCCAACGCCTACAAAACTATCTACCTGGTAGGTGGGTCATGGCGGGCCCTGGCGCGGCTGGACATGGAGCGGCGTGGGTACCCGCTAAAGGTCCTGCATGAATACCGCATGACGCCCAAATCGGTGCTGCGCACGGTGAAATGGATACGTGGCAAGTCAGTGGCCGAGCTGCGCGCTATCACCGGCAATTCGGAAGCGCGGATGCGGCTGGTGCCGATTGCGGCGCAGGTTTTGAAATCATTGATCCAGCGCTTCAAACCGGCGGCTTTGGCGACGTCGAGCTATGGCATCCGCGAAGGGCTTTTGTATGAACAAATGCCCTTTGAGTTGAAGCGGCGCGACCCGTTGATTGAGGCCTGCCGCTGGGACGAGGCCAAGAATGCCCGCATTCCGGGGTTTGGGCGGCAATTGCACAAGTTCATCGAGCCGATCTTCGGCAAAGTGAAGCATGACCGCGCCCGCCTTATCCGCGCGGCCTGTCTGCTGCATGACGTCAGCTGGCGAGCGCATCCAGATTACCGCGCCGAGGTCTGTTTCGACAACGCCACCCGTGCCAATTTGGGCGGGCTGGACCATCAGGGGCGCATCTTTTTGGGAGTGGCCCTTCTGCATCGCTACAAAAATTCCCGCGATGGCACGCATTTGCAGGAGCTGTTTGATCTGCTCTCGGAACGCCAACTGCGCGACGCCGAGATTTTGGGCAAAGCAATGCGGTTTGGCGCTATGTTTTCAGTCGAGCGACCTGAATTGATGGGGCGGCTGACATGGCAACCCAAAAAGCGGGTTTTGACCCTGAAACTGCATCCCGAAACCAAGGGCCTGTTTGGCGAGGTCGCGCAGGCGCGGTTCTCCTCGCTGGCCTCCTCGCTTGGGGCGGATGTGGTCGTCACCTAGAGTGTGCGGCTTCGCCCGCCTTTGATTTTTTGCGTTCTTTCAGGAGCTTTGCTCCTGAGCCACGCGGGCAAAACCTCAGAGTATTTTCAACCAAATGGAGATCAGCCGCGCGTCAGGCCATTTCGTTTGGCAACGTAGTCCACCAGATGGGGGACGTAATCCGTGGGACCGTCGCCCTGCGCCGCATGCGCAAGTGCAAAACTGTTTTTGACAGCATTGCCGATTGGATTAGCCAAGGCGACGCTATCGGCCATGGCCTCGAGATAACGCATGTCTTTCAGCGCGTTTGTGATCGTGAATTTATGCGCCTCGGCGTTGCCCTCGACCGCGTAGCCCATAAAGGTCTGGTAAAAGCCGCAATCCATCCGCGAGCCGCGGATCACGCTGTCAAATTGCTGCGTTGTGATGCCGACCTTTTCTGACAGAGCGAGGGCCTCGGAATACATCGCGGCATAGCCCATCGCGAGGAAGTTGTTCAGCAGCTTCATTTTATGGCCAGCGCCAGATGGGCCCATATGGACGATGGTGCCCGCCCATGCCGCGATCACCGGTTCGACGCGGGCAAAGGTTGCATCAGACGCGCCCACCATTGTGGCCAGCTCGCCTGCCTCGGCCTGCACGGGCGTGCCGCCCAAAGGCGCGTCGGCCATGCCAAAGCCCGCTTGGTCCAGCTTTTCAGACAGCGCCATGGTAGAGGTCGGGTCAGATGTGGAGCAATCGATGATGACTGTGCCGGGACCCATGTCGGGCATCAGCGCGGCCACGATAGCTTCGACCTGAGGCGAGCCCGGCGCGCAGATGTGGATGATCGAGCAGGCGGCGATCTCGGCCATGGAGGCGGCCTCTGTCGCGCCTCGTGAGACGAGATCTTCGACGGGTGTGCGGTTGCGATGGGCTATGACCGTAACCGGGTAGCCTGCTTTCATGATATTCCTGGCCATGCCATGGCCCATCAGGCCGACGCCCACAAATCCAATTTTTTCCGAAGTCATAACCGCTCCTTTTGTCTGAGGGGAGTGTGACGATGGTAGCGGCGGGCTGCAAGCTGATCTAGGCTCTGCGCAACCCACCAAAATTGGAGATCACCATGCCCGACTTCGCCAGCTATCCCAGCCTCAAGGACAAAGCCGTTCTGATTACCGGAGGGGCAGGGGGCATTGGCGCGTTAACCGTTGAAGCCTTCGCGGCCCAAGGCGCAAAGGTCGCGTTTGTGGACCGCGACGAAGACACCAGCGCAGCGGTGGCCGCGAAAACAGGGGCGGAGTTTGCACTGTGTGATCTGCGTGACATTGCCGCGACGCAGGCCGCGATTGGCTCTCTTACAGACACCGTTGGGCCCTTCACCGTGCTGGCCAATAACGCCGCGCGGGACGACCGGCACAATTGGGCGGACGTGACCCCTGACTATTGGGACGAGCGGATGGACACCAATTTGCGCCATATGTTTTTTGCCATTCAAGCCGTGGCCCCCGGGATGATCGAGGCAGGCGGCGGCTCGATCATCAATTTGGGATCGAACAGCTGGTGGGAGGCGGGCGGCGGATTTCCGGCCTATGCCACGGCCAAGGCGGCGGTGCATGGGCTGACGCGGACCATGGCCCGCGACCTAGGCGGGCACCGGATCCGGGTCAACACAGTCGTGCCGGGCTGGATCATGACCGACCGCCAGAAGCAGCTGTGGGCCACGCCCGAAGCGTTGGAGGCGCATCGGCAGCGGCAATGCCTACCTGATTTGATTGACCCGGTCTATGTGGCGCGCATGGTTTTGTTTCTGGCCAGCGACGACGCGGCGATGTGTTCGGCGTGCAATTACATGGTGGAGGCGGGCTCTATCTGATGTCGCCGCACGATACGCGCCGACCACGCGGGGGCCAGCCCCCGCACCCCCGGGATATTTAAGGAACAATGATGGGTGATTGCGCCGCGATAGGGGATAGCTTAACCCCTGTGTAACTGATTTTCGGAGAGTTTGACCGCCATGCGCATGACCCGCTACTTCCTGCCCGTCCTCAAAGAAACGCCTGCCGAGGCGCAGATCGTCTCGCACCGGCTGATGCTGCGTGCGGGGATGATTAAGCAAAGCGCGGCGGGTATCTATTCCTGGCTGCCATTAGGCTACAAGGTGCTGAAGAACATCGAGACCATCGTGCATGAGGAACAGGCGCGCGCGGGCCACCACGCCATGTTGATGCCCACCATCCAATCGGCGGATCTGTGGCGCGAAAGCGGGCGCTACGACGATTACGGCGAAGAAATGCTGCGCATCAAGGACCGCCATGACCGCGACATGCTGTTCACCCCCACCGCCGAGGAGCTGATTACCGACATCTTCCGCGCGCATGTGTCCAGCTACAAAGACATGCCGCTGACCATGTACCAGATACAGTGGAAATTTCGTGATGAACGCCGTCCCCGTTTTGGGGTGATGCGGGGCCGCGAATTCTACATGAAAGACGGCTACAATTTTGACCTGACCAAGGAAGACGCGCTGCACGCCTATAACCGCCATCTGGTGAGCTACCTGCGCACCTATGAACGCATGGGGCTACAAGCCATCCCGATGCGTGCCGATAGCGGGCCGATTGGCGGCGACGACACGCATGAATTTCTGGTGCTGGCCGAAACAGGCGAGAGCGAGGTGTTCTATGACAGCGCGGTGACCGAGCTGACATTTGGCGACCGCGAGATCGACTATGACGACCACGCGCAATGCGCCGGCGTCATGGAGGAGTTCACCACCAAATACGCCCGCACCGATGAAACCCATGACGAGGCGTTGTTCAACGAGGTGCCCGAGGAGCGCCGCCGCGTGGCGCGCGGCATCGAAGTGGGCCAGATTTTCTATTTCGGCACCAAATACTCGGATGCGCTGGGCGCGACCGTGCAAGGCCCTGACGGCAAGCCTGTGGCGGTGCATATGGGGTCGCACGGGATTGGGGTGTCCCGGCTTTTGGGGGCCATCATTGAAGCCAGCCATGACGACAAGGGCATCATCTGGCCCGAAGGCGTGACCCCGTTCCATGTCGGCATCGTCAACCTCAAACAGGGCGACGACGAGGCGGATGCGGCTTGTGACAGCCTCTATGCGCAGATTGAAGCCATGGGCCTTGAGCCGCTTTACGACGACCGCAACGAACGCGCTGGTGGCAAGTTTGCCACGATGGACCTGATCGGGCTGCCTTGGCGGATCACTGTCGGGCCGCGTGGGTTGAAGAACGGCGTGGTGGAGCTGACCTCCCGCAAAACGGGCGAGAGCGAGGAGCTGGTACCCGCGGTGGCCATCGCCAAGATTGCGGAGATATACGGTAAAAGCTGAACGGAGAGAGCCATGCGCCTGTGCATAAAGTCGCTGCTTGCAGCCCTAACACTGGCCCTACCGCTGGGGGCGGCGGAGCCGGAAGACACGTCTGAAAAGCTGGAGAAGGCGTTTCAGGACTGGATGCAAAAATTCGGTATTGAATCCGGCGCATTGGCGATCTCTTACAAAGGCGAGGTGGTCCGCCGCGTCGGTGTCGGGCGCGACGCGGACGACCCGGTCGAATTGGCCAGCGTGTCAAAGTCGATCACCGCGATGTGCGCGCTGTCGCTGATTGAAGACGGCACGTGGACCGCCTCGACCACGGTTGTTGATGTGATGGGGGACGGGCCGCAGGTCACTGTGGGGCAGTTGATGACCCATTCCAGCGGATATGACACCGACATCACCCAAGGCGCCATGTCTGACATGCTGGACACACCCGAGCACGTAGGAACCACGCGCGACAGCTTTGCCGCCGGGCCGCAGGGGCAGGCGGGCACCTATGTCTACACCAACGAAAATTACGACATGCTGGGGGCCTTGATCGCGGCGCAAACCGGCGCGCCCTATGATGAAGCTTGCGCGGCGCGTGTGTTGGCCCCGCTTGGCATCACTGCGCAACCTTCAGTGCGGACCGGAGCCTTTGCGGCCTATGGAGGCTGGGCCATGTCGGTGGCGGATTACGCCACCTTCCATGTGGCCCATTTCGGACCTGACACCCCCGTGGGTCGCGCGCCTGCGGAGTTCCCCAACGCCGAGATAGGCGGAGGCGCACGCTATGGGCCGGGCATGGTCTGGCGGGAGTTTCGCAGCGGTCACAACTTCTGGCATTTCGGGGCGCTGTGCCTCCCCGAGCAGTTGAACGTGGGCAGCTTTGCGGTGCAATGGAACGGCGGCTGGGCGGTCACCGCCGCGTATGACGCCTGCCTTGAATGGCCTGCCATGTCCGCGTTGGACGGCGCTTTGGCGAACGCCGTGTTCGGGGGCCAGTGATGAAATCAGTTTTGTGTTTTGGCGACAGCCTGACCTGGGGGTCTCGTCCCGACGGCGGCGGGCGGCATGGCTTTGAAGACCGTTGGCCAAATGTGCTGCAAGCCGGGCTTGATAATGTCGAGGTTGTCACCGACGGGCTACGCGGTCGCACCACCGTGATGGACCAGCGCGCCAGCCCCGGCAATATGAACGGGGCCGCGTTGCTGCCTTCTGCCCTGCATACGCATGGGCCGCTGGATCTGGTGATCCTGTCGTTGGGGGCCAATGACGTCTATTGGGGCTACCCGCTGACGCGCGCGGTGCGCGGGCTGGAGCATCTGGTCGAGCTGGTCCGCCACCACCCGATGCGGGTGCCGGAGGCGGCCACGCCGAAAGTCTTGGTGGTCATCCCGCAGGTTTTGGTGCCATGCGACGACGGGCATGTCACGCCAGAGCTGATCGAAACATCGCACCGTTACGTCCAACTGGCCAAAGAACGCGCCGACAGGATCGAGGTGCCATGGTTTGACGCCGGCAGCGTCGTGCAAAGCTCTCCTTTGGATGGGATACATCTTGACGCGGCCAATACCCGTGCATTGGGTGATGCCTTGATCCCCGTGGTCAAAAGACTGCTGGCAGGGTGATGCGGCAAGCTGTTTGTTTCCGGTGGCCCGATGCAGTACTGCCGGGTCCAAAGCCGTCTTTCAAATCGTAGAACCGCCATGTCCGCTGCCGCGCCCCTCATCTCAATCGTCACGGTGACATGGAACCTGCTGCAGGCCGGGCGCGAGCAGCTGTTCAAGGACGCGTTGGCCTGCGTCCAGTCCCAGACCTTTCGCGACGTTGAGCATATCATTCTGGACGGGGCGTCGGACGACGGCACGGTCGCGATGATCGAAGCTGCGGTGGCGCAATATGCGTCCCAGCCGCAGGCCATCCCACTGACCCTGGTCAGCGAGCCCGATGACGGGCTTTATGACGCGATCAATAAGGCAATCGCTTTGGCGCGGGGTAACTACGTCGTGATCCTTAACTCCGACGACCTATTTTGCGGCGTAGACACGCTTGAGCAGATCAGCGCCAAGATCGGCAATGCAAGACCTCCCTTTGTCTACGGGGCGACAATGCGCGAACGCGAGGATGGCTCGCGCTTCCTGTCTGCCAAAATGAACCCCAAGGCGTTCTTGCAGCGGGTGCCCTTCGGCACCAACTCGATGGCGCTGCGGCGCGATGTGGTTTTGGAGTTGGGGGGCTTTACCCAAACCTATCCGTTGGCCGCAGATTTCGAGTTTATCCTGCGATTGCTGAGCGCCGACATAGAAGGCGTGCGGTTGGATGCGCCAGTGTCCTTGTTCCGGGTTGGCGGCCTGTCGTCCGACGAGCTCAAGCTGGAGCAGGACTTCATTGACATCTGGCGCGACTTTTTGGCTGGCTACGTGGATATGTCGCGGTATTCCGATGAGGAATTGCGCCGCTGGTATCGCAGCGGGTGCATGCCGGTGTCATTCCTGATCGCCTTGGCGCGGACGCCCAAGGCACGCAGCTCGAAGCAACTGATGCGGGCGATCCGTCACAGCCTTGGCCGTTCCCTGCGCCGGGCGCTGCAGCCGTGGAGGGACTAGACGATGTCTGAGCCAAACCGACCGATAATCATCAATTCGAAACTCGGCTCCATGGGGCGCTTCGCAAACAAGGCCTTTCAATACATGTTCCTGCGCACATACGCTGCCGAGCATAATTTTGACTTCGCCAACCTCCCGTGGGAGGGCGATGAGATGTACCATGTCCGTCCCGGCGTTGATCCGCTGCCGGAGGTTGCGCGGGTGGTGGAGCAGACCAAATACGGGCTGGACGCGTGCGACATCGTAAACGCGTCCAAGCCTATCGGGGATGCGGATTTGCAAGGGTTTTTCCAGTATAACATGGGGTATTACGCACCTTACCGCGCCGAAATCGAGGCAGAATTCGCCCATAAAGGCCTTTACCTGAAGGCAGAGCAGGCGCTGCGGTCAGGGTTTGACGCATTGCCCGGCCCGGTCGCAGTGGTCCATCTGCGTCGGGGCGATTACGGCACGGATGTCTTTTTCCTGCCGCCCAACGCCTGGTATGTCGACTGGTTGCGGACATTGCGCAAGGCGGAGCCTGATCTGCAGCTCTACATCGCCACCGACGATCCCACTGCGGCAGGAACAGATTTTGACGAATTTCAGCGTGTGACGGTGGAGCAGCTGAATGTGCCGCCGGTTCCCCACGGTTTCTTCTACGACTTCACGGCGCTGCGTTTGGGCGATCATATTGCCATCGCCAATTCCAGCTTCTCCTTCCTTGCCTCGGCCCTCAATAAAACGGCGCGCTCCACCATGCGGCCCGACCCGTCGGTGGGCGCATTGGTGCCCTTTGAGCCGTGGACCTCTGACCCGCTGATCCGCAGCCACATCGCCGAGGAGATGGGCGAGACCTTTATGAGCCAACGCGCCAGATCGCGGACGAAATATAAGACCCGCAAATTCTTCAAACGCCTGCTGCCATGGGGCCGCACATGATCCCGATTTACTACATCAACCTTGATCGTGTCCCCGAACGCCGGGCCTTCATGGAGGACCAGTTTGCGCAGCAGGGCCTGACGGCGCATCGCGTGCCCGCCGTTGACGCCTTTGACGCGCCGCAGCCGCCGGAATACGCTCCCGCCAGTGGGCTGGAACGGTGGAGCCTGACCGCGTCAGAGGTTGCGTGTTTTGAAAGCCATCGCCTCGCGTGGCGTACAATCCGCGATGGCGAAGCGCCTTGCGGCGTGGTGATGGAAGACGATGCGATCCTGAGCGCGGGCTTTGCGGCGGCGCTTGCCACGCTCCCGCAGGCAGCACTGGCCGCTGACGTCATCAAATTGGACGGGGCAAATCAGCGACGCCGTTTCGGGCCATTTGTCGAGATTGGGGGGGTGCCCCTGCGCGCGATTGAGCAAACAATCGGCAGCGCGGCAGCCTATCTCATCAGTCGGGATGCGGCGGCCAAGCTGGAGGCGCGGGCTGCTCGGTATTGCGACCATCTCGACGACTACATTTTTACGCCAACGCGGGACTGGGCGCCCCTGCAGCTTGACCCGGCGGTCGCGGTGCAGGGGATGTTTGTGCAAGAAGATCGCGCCGCACGAGACCAAAGTGTCGACAAAAGCGAACGCACTTCCGATGCGCGGATAAACGCCACAAAAATGCGTGGACCCCTGACGTATCGCCTGTCGAAAGAGATGAAGCGCGGCATACGAAAGCTACGTTGGGCGCTATGGGATGACAAACGCAGGCTCGCCGGCGGCGGACTGATAGGGTGCCCGCCGCTGGCCGATGATTTGGGCCGTTACCGCAGTTGAGCAGTAAATTCCTTCTCCGAAGGAATTTGAATTTTCTTCGCAGAAGAAAATTACCCCTCAAAGGGAGATGCGGAAACGCGCAAACCCATCTGGACCGTCACCCGCTTCTTCGATCGCGACGCCCGGCACATCCGCAGCATAGGCTTTGGCGGCTGGCCCTGTGTCAAACAGCACTGTCGTGCCTTCCATCGGCTTGAAGGACCAGTTGGCGTCGGCCCGCGGGCTGATGGTGCCCTTCTCGACAATGTAGCGCACGATCACGTCGCGGTTGGTGTCCGGCCCCTCGAAGATGGTGGTGTCAGGCGTAGCCCCCGGGAAGTTGCCACCGCCGCCCGCGCGGTAATTGTTGGTGGCGATGATGAATTCCGCCGCCATATCAAGCGGTTTGCCGTCATAGGTCAGCCCCGTGATCCGCGACGCGTCAGGGTTCAGCACCTCGCCCTTGGGGTCGTATTTCGATGGCTGCGACAGGTCGATCTGGTATTCGACCCCGTCGATCACGTCGAAATTGTAGCTGGGGAAGTCGGGGTTCAGCAGCACCACGTCCTGCGCGCCGGCCTCCACCTGGTTGAACATGCCCGCAGAGCGTTCCAGCCAGTCCTTCACCTGCGCGCCCGTCACCCGCACGGCGCGGGCGGTGTTGGGATAGAGATACAGGTCCGAGACGTTCTTGATCGCCACATCGCCTTTGGGCACATCCGTGAAATACTCCGGCCCGCCCCGGCCTCCGGCCTTGAAGGGTGCGGCGGCGGACAGGATCGGCAGGCCCTCATGCTCGGTGCCTTTCATCATCTGCTCGATATACCAAAGCTGGGCAATCGACACGATCTGCACCGACGGGTCATCGGCCACCAAAGCAAAATAGCTGTGCAGCGGGGCATCCGTCTTGCCGACCGCGCGGCGCACATAGGCCAGCGTTTCGTCATGCTCGGCCTGCACCGAGGCCAGCACCGCCGCGTCGCTTTCGACCAGCGCGGTGGTGGAGCGGTCCTCGTTGCGCTTCGAAATTGGTCGCGCCTCGGTCTCGGCCGAGACCACCCGCCAGTCATTGCCGTCCTTCTCGAGCAGCAGGTCGATCAGCCCCATATGGCTGCCCCAGAACCCGCCCATCGTGGCGGGTGTGCCCATCAAGGTGCCCGCGTCAATGTCGGTGCCGGTGAAGTTCTCGTAAGCGGGCGAGGGGAAGACCAGATGGCTGTGGCCGGTCAGGATGGCGTCGACCCCGTCAAGGCCTGCCAACGGCACGGCGGCGTTCTCCATCCCGTCCTCAGCCGTAGGGGCGCCAATGCCGGAATGCGACAGCACCACGATGATGTCGGCGCCTTGTTCCTTCATCTGCGGCAGGTAGGCCTGCGCGGTCTCGATGATGTCGCGGGCCTGCACATTGCCTTCCAGATGGCGGCGGTCCCAGCCCATGACCTGCGGCGGCACAAAGCCGATGAGGCCGACCTTGATGTCATGCTCAGCGCCGGACCCGTCGGTCACCTTGTGGTCCAAAATCACGTAAGGCGGGATCAGCGTTGTGTCCTTGGTCGGGTCGCTGCCCATCTCTTTGACCACGTTGGCGTTGACCACCGGGAACTTCGCGCCTGCCAGCGCCTTCATCAGGAACTCCAGCCCGTAGTTGAACTCGTGGTTGCCCAGGGTGGAGGCGTCAAAGCCCAGCGTGTTCATGGCGGCGATGACGGGGTGCATGTCGCCCTCTTTCATGCCGCGCTCATAGGCGATGTAGTCGCCCATCGGGTTGCCTTGCAGGAAGTCCCCATTGTCGATCAGCAGCGCGTTGGTGGCCTCGTCCCGAATGCCCCTAATCAGCGACGCGGTGCGCGCCAGCCCAACGGTGTCGCGCGGTTTGTCGGCGTAATAGTCGTAGGGGAACACATGCACATGCAGGTCGGTGGTCTCCATGATGCGCAGATGCGCCTGATTGGTGGCCGCATTGGCCGAGAATGGATGCAACGCGATAAAGCCAGCTGTGCTGGCCAGAAAGTGGCGACGGTTCAGCGTGATCGACATGGACGAATCCCCCCAAAATAAATTTTTCCAGATTGAGCCCGCCAAGTGTAATCGCGATATGACACATTACGAAATGGCGCGATCACGTACCGGCCGCGGACCGGCATGTCCGCGCCGATGACAAAAAAATCGAACACAAAACGAATAATGCGTGCCGCTTGCGGGTTACCTGTGCAACCCCACCCCGTTTGGGCGGGGGATCACAGGGAGGCAACACATGCTCAATTCACTCAAATCACTCGCCTTGGCCACGGCCATCATCACCACCACATCCATGGCTTTTGCTGACGGCCATGCGAGCAACTGGACGCTGGATGGCGACAATTCCCGGCTGACATTCGGCTCCATCAAGGGCGACACCACCGGCGAGGCGCATAGCTTCGGCGCGATCTCGGGCGGCGTCAGTGCAGATGGTGCAACACTGATCGAGGTCGATCTGGCCTCTGTGCAAACCAATATCGACATCCGCAACGAACGGATGATCGAGCATGTTTTCAAAGGCGCGGGCACCGCGACGCTGGCAGCCAATATCGACATGGACGCGCTCAGCGCCCTGGAGGTCGGCGGCATGACCACCACTGAGGTCGAAGGCGTGCTGACGCTGGCGGGCACCGAAGTAGAGATCGAGGCCGAGATGTTCGCCGTCCGTCTGTCAGAAGGCACGGTTATGGTCACCACGAATGACATCATCTTTGTCGAGACCGAAGACCTTGGCATCACCGAAGGGGTCAACAAATTGATGGAATTGGCAGGGCTCGACTCCATCACCCGCACAACCCCGGTTGTGATGCGGCTGATCTTCAACGTGGACGGCTAAAGGCCACTGGCGGGCCCATCTGCGGCGGTCTGCATGGATTTGACGGGCTTTCTGGCCTAGCGTTGGCATCGAAGGAGAATTCGATGCCAACGCGCCGCCCTCTTGTCTGCCAAACACTGTCGCTGGCCCTTGTTATCTTGCTGTGCGCCGTGTCTGTCGGCTCGGCAGGGGAGGCCGTTGTGCAGCGCGGGGTGTCATATGGCAGTTCCGGTCAAAAGCTGGACGCTTGCACACCCAAAGGGCCGGCCCGCACTGTGTCGATTGTATTCATCCATGGCGGTGGTTTTTCGCAAGGAAGCCGCGCCGACATGCGCGGGTACTGCAGGCTATTTGCACAAGGCGGGTTTCGCAGCAGCACCATTTCCTACCGTTTGACCTCGCAGGGCCACGCATTTCCTGCGGCTCTCACCGATGTGAAAGAGGCGGTGCACTGGATGCGCAAGGAGGCGCAGGGGCCGACCAAAGTCGTGCTGGTGGGCTATTCCGCAGGTGCCACGCTGGCCTTGTCGGCGGGGTTGGCCGACAGATCCGGCATCGCCGGTATCATCGAGGTCGCGGGGATCAGCGATTTCGAAACGGCGCGGGCGCAAACCCCACATCGCAGGCTTCGCAAAGACCTTGATGCCTATATTGGCGAGGCATCCCTGAAGGCCGTGTCGCCCGTGTACCATGTCAGCCGGGGCGACCCGCCTGTTTTCATTTTTCACGGTAAGCAGGACAATCTGGTGCCGGTGTCACAGGCCGTGATTTTGGCAAAAGCGCTGGAGCGTAACGGCGTCAAACACCTGCTGCGCGTGTTTGATGATGGCGGGCACGGGATCATGTTGCCGGGCAAGCATCTGAAACAATTGCTGCACGAAATGACAGGTTTTCTGGCGGCGATTGACGCGGGCTAGCTTTGCATCGCGCCGACGCCCAAAAAGACAAAGGTCTCCCGCAACACGCGGTCGGGCAGTTCTTCCGCCAGATAATGCGCCCCGGGCAGTGATTTGCCGGTGACCGTTTCAGCGCGTAATTTCCACAATTCCAGACAGTCGAAATAGGCCTCGATCGCGCCGTTTGCCCCCCACAAGACATGCGTGGGGCAGGTCAGCTTGCGCGCGCCATCCGCGTCGTCATGCTCAATGTCGATGGTCGCCGCCGCGCGGTAGTCCTCGCAGGATGCATGGATCACCGCCTTGTTGGAAAAGGCGTTGTGGTAGGCCGCCCGCGCTTCGGGGGCAAAAGGCCCGTCGCCCGCTGCGCCAAAGGTGCATTTTTTGTCCCAGAAGTCACGCGGGTCGGCCTCGATCATCCGCTCGGGCAGGGGATAGGGTTCGGTCAGGTAGAACCAATGCGCGTAGGTGCGCGCAAAGCCCAGCGTGGTGCCCGCATACATCTCCCGCGTTGGCGCGATGTCCAGAATGATGAGCTTGCGCACCGCATAGGGGCTGTCCATGCCCAGCCGGTGCGCGACGCGGGCTCCGCGGTCATGCGACAGGATGTCGAATGTCTTGAACCCGAAATGTTTCATCAGCGAGATCATATCGGCGGCCATTTCGCGTTTGCTCATCTGGCTGTGGTCGGGCCGGGTGCGCGGGCAGGTGGACGCGCCATAGCCCCGCAGGTCGGGGGCAATGACGGTGAACCGCTTCGCAAGGTCAGGCGCAATCTTGTGCCACATCACATGGGTTTGCGGGTAGCCATGCAGCAGCAATAGCGGCGGGCCGGACCCGCCTATGCGGCCATGGATTGTGACGTCGCCAATGGCGTGCGCGAAACTCTTGAAACCCTCAAACATGGTCTCACTATACGCATGCAAAAGGCGCGCACCAGATGGCGCGCGCCTCTTTTTGGTATCCGGCAAAATTAGTGGGAATACTTCTTGATCTCACCCGATTTCAGCCGTGCCGCGTAGCTGTTCAGCTCGGTCTTCACCAGCTTCATCAGGAAGTAGAGGCAGAAGATGTTGACCACAGCCATCGCAAAGATCGCCGCGTCCGAGAAGTCGATGACGGGGCCAAGCGACGCCGCCGCACCGATCACGATGAACACGCAGAAGATCAGCTTGAAAATCAGCTCCGTGGTTTTGCCCTCGCCAAACAGGTAGGTCCACGCCTTCAGCCCGTAATAGCTCCATGAAATCATGGTGGAGAAGGCGAAGAGAACCACCGCAATGGCCAGCACAAACGGAAACCAGCTGATCCCGGAGGCAAAAGCCGCCGATGTCAGCGCCACGCCGGAATTGCCGTCCACAGTCGCAATCGCGGTGCCCGCTTCGTTCAGCACGTACAGGCCGGTGGCCTCATCAATGATAAGCTGTTGCGAGATCACGATCACCAGCGCTGTCATCGTGCAGATGACCACGGTGTCGATCAGCGGCTCCAGCAGGGACACGAAGCCTTCGGTGATCGGCTCTTTGGTTTTCACCGCCGAATGCGCAATCGCCGCAGACCCAACGCCGGCCTCGTTCGAAAACGCCGCCCGCTTGAACCCTTGGATCAGCGCGCCGACCATGCCGCCGGCAACGCCCAGACCTGTGAAGGCCCCGCCGAAAATCTGGCCAAAGGCCCAGCCGATTTTGTCGTAGTTGACGATCAGGATAATCAACGCTGCGCCGACATAAAGGATGCCCATGAACGGGACAATTTTCTCTGTCACGCGGGCGATGGATTTGACGCCGCCCACGATCACCACAAACACGATGGCCGCAAAGATGAACCCGGTGATGAGGCCAGAGAACTCAAAGCCCACCACGCCTTGGATCTGCGCATGCGCTTGGTTGGCCTGGAACATGTTGCCCCCGCCCAAGGCGCCCAGGATACAGAAGACCGAGAACAGCACCGCCAGAATTTTGCCGCCCGGCAGGCCCAGCTCGTTGAAGCCCTTCGAGATGTAGTACATCGGCCCGCCAGAGACGGTCCCGTCGGGGTACTCGTTGCGGTATTTCACGCCCAAGGTACATTCGGTGAACTTGGACGCCATGCCCAAAAGGCCCGCAAGGATCATCCAGAACGTCGCTCCCGGCCCGCCGATGCCAACGGCAACGGCCACGCCTGCGATGTTCCCAAGCCCCACGGTGCCCGACAGGGCCGTTGCAAGCGCTTGGAAATGGCTCACTTCGCCTGCGTCCTCTGGGTCGGAATAGTCGCCCTTCACCAGCCCAATCGCGTGGCCGAAGAAGCGGAACTGAACAACGCCAAAATAGACCGTGAACACGGTCGCTGCGATCACCAGCCACATAACGATCCACGGGAAATTGGTTCCCGGGAACGACATGAAGATGAAGTTCACAAACGGCCCGGTGGCGGCCGCAAAGGCTTCGTTCACTTTCTGGTCGAGGCTCATCGCCTCCTGCGCAAAGGCAGGTGACGCCAGAGCCGTCATCGCCGTCAAAGCGGCGGTTTTGATATAGGTTTTCATGTGTATGTCCCCTTAACCCACGACCGTGACGGGCACGGAGGCTTCCATCACAAGATTCGCGGTTGAGCTGCCAAACAGCCGTTTCGACAGGCTTTGATCGGTGGAGCGGGCCACCACGATCTGCGCGGCCCCGCTGTCCTTGGCCACCTTGTTCAGCGTGTCGGCGACGTTGCCATGTTTCACATGCCCCGTCACAGTCAGGCCCGCTTGGGTCAGTTTCGCAACCGCGGGGTCAACCACCCGTTCGCGCGCCAGGGAAATCTCCTCTTCGCGGCGCTTGTGGCGTTGTGCGTTTTCTTCCGCCGTCTGAAACGAGTAGGGCGACCACTCGATCACATAGACCACCAGCAATTCGCAGCTGCCGATTTGCTCGGCCAATGTGGTTGCGAAGTCCAGTGCGCGCTCGCCGGAACTGTGTCCATCCAGCCCGATCACTAATTTCGTAGACATAATAATAGTCTCTCCTGTCCTGACCGCCCCGTGCAGTGCTGCGTCGAACATGGGCCATTTTGCGCGTTTTGATGCGCGTTCGGCGGGCAGCAAAGGCGGTCGAGTGTAATTTTTCGGCCCATCGTAACATCGTAGTGAAATTCACCGAGTATATGCGCTGATGCTGGGCCGAACGCAGGGAATTGACCCAAAAATCGGTGATATACGAGGCAAACTCTCCGATTCTCAATTTTTGATACGAATGGCGAATCGTTAATACTGGTACTCTATCTCGAAACTGCTGCGGACCTATGCAAATTTCCACCGCGCTCGTCAGCAACCTCAATTTGCCGTCCGCAATTGGTTAGCCCGAGCGTCTTACCTGCATGTCCACATGATCGGTTTCGCCAAAGACAAACCGCTTGTTGTTGTCGTAGATATTGAGACGGCAAGAGTGGCGGTAACCGCCCGTATTTGTCCCTTTCAGCTTCTCGGAATGAATGCCGATCCAGCAGTACCCATGCACGGTCTTGAATGCACGTTCACTAATGCCGGTTGATGAACTGCCAATCAAATCAGGGATCACTTCTTTTTGGGGCAACAGCATTTTTTTTGCGTTGGACTGCCCAAACTTCTGAATGACTGATGGAGCCCTTTCCGCCATGGACCAAAGCGTGGGTCCTTCCAAGAGGATAGGTTCGGCCAACTTGCTCTCGCCCCTCTCATCAAGCGGAAGAAAGGCAGTGCAGGCATTGCGACCATCTCGGCTTATCATTGGAAAAAATGGAACATTTGCGGCAACCGTTATTTGGGCACGCGACGGGTCGGAAAAACCGCCTTTCGCCATTTTTGTCTTCCCGACATTGAAGGCTTGTCTTGCAGATAGCGACAGTCCAGTTGCGCCCATGTTGACGGCTGTTTGCGCCAAACGTCGCGCGCCCAATCTAACGCCGAAGCCTATGGTCAAGTTTGCCAATGCCCATCCTAAAACGGGCCAGAATGCCTGTGCACCCGTAGGTATGGCCGTCGCAGCGCCCAGCATTCCGCCACCAATGATGAAGGCGCGACGGTCCATCTGGTTATCAATCTTGTGTCCATGGATCATCGGTCGTCCCTCCTAAGTTGGTTTAGTTCTGCCTGAATAGTGGCCTTTCTTGCATTGATCCGACGCAGCTCAGCGGTGTCTGTTGCGTTCCTGCGCTCGAGGCGCGCTAACTCGGCTTCCAAAGCAGTGATCCGTGCGTCGTATGATCCTGATTGAATGCCCTTGATGCCCCCGAGAAAGCCGCCTGTACGCGGATCGGACCCATCAACACTGCCGCACGCGGTGAGCATAACACTGGCGAATAGGCCCATTGCACTTTGCTTAAACATTGAATCTATCCTCCAGTGACGAGGCGGCAGCGAAGTTTTCGCCAAGACGTTGTAACTCGCGGTCGATCTCCTGCCGTTTTCTTAGTTCCGCTTGGGTTGTGGGCTTGGGGGATCTTGCGAGCACAGAGCGTGTCTTCCGCGCTTGGCGTTGGCCTGCCACCCTTGCTGCTCGAAGTCGCTTCAGTTGAGAAACAGAGGCGCGACCTTGCGCCAAAGCACGTTTCGCTCCTCGAATTTCGGAGGCCAAGGCGCTGTTTTTCTGACGTAGCGCGGCAATTTCGCGCTGAAGTCGATCTTCGCGTTGGACATATTTGCCTTTGGTGATAGCGACGCCGGTCCCGATCGCAGAGCCAAGAAACCCGCCAATCGCAGCACCTGCAGCAGCGGTTCGGCTGTCTCCAGTGGCAGCGCCAGCAAGGCCGCCAATTGTCGCTCCGATTAGAGCACCCTCGGCAATTGTTCGGCCACTATCCGTCCGCTTCAAGGCGTCGGTTTGTTCGGCACTGCAAGCACCAAGCAAGACGCACAGGAATAGAATAGCAATTGCCCTGATGGATGAAAAAAATATTGCTATCATTATGAACCCCCACTCAAAAAACATACTAGTATACAACTTAAAATTTGGTCGCTCGGTCCTTTTTCAAGGTGGCTATGATCGAATTGTGGTTAAGATCTAAAATGCCGAAATCTAATTTCGGCTTTTCCGTGGGTTTCCCCATGACTTGACCCCCTGCGTACAAAGGCGCAAACCTGCGTGCAGGCAGAGGCAGGAGACCAACGTGGCCAAGATCACGGGCACCAAAACCGCCCCCTTCGCGGGGTTCGAGTGGATGATCGCATGGCGCTACATCCGCGCCAAACGCGCCGAGGGCGGCGTGTCGGTCATGACATGGATTTCGCTCATCGGCATCACGCTGGCCGTGGCCGCGTTGATTATCACCTTGGCCGTGCGGTCGGGCTTCCGCTACGAATTTGTCGACACCATTCTGGGCGCAAACGCGCATGTGACCGTCTATGACGCAGGCGCAAACGCAGGCTCCGCGCGGGTTATTTCGGACTATGACGCGCGCGCCAAAGCCATTTCATCTGCCCAAGGCGTGGTCCGCGCCGCCCCCTTGGTCAAAGGCCAGGTCCTTGCCGCAGCCCGTGGCCGCAACGCGGGCGTCGAAGTTTTCGGCATGCGGGCAGAAGACTTCGAAGGCATCCGCCGCGTGATTGAACCCGAAGAAGCCTATGGCGACTGGTCGCGGTTCGAGGAAGGCATTGCCATCGGCTCAGGCGTGGCCCGCGAGTTGGGCGTAGGCCCGGGCGACAAGATCAGGCTCATTTCTCCCAATGGCACCAAAACTGCCTTTGGCACATCGCCGCGCGTCGTCGCCTACGAGGTCGTCTACGTCTTCCGGGTTGGCCGTTACGACATCGACCGGACGCGGGTCTACATGCCCTTCGCCAAGGCGCAGGACTACTTCAACCGCGAGGGCTTGGCCGACGAGATCGAGGTCATTCTCGACGACCCCGAAAACGTCGCCAAAGGCGAGATCGAGATCATGAAAGTGGCCGGTGACAACGTCCTGCTTTGGACATGGCGCGACAGCTCGGGCGCCTTCCTGCAAGCGCTGGAGATGGAGGACAACGTGATGTTCCTCATCCTTGGCATCCTCGTCTTGATTGCGTCGATGAACATCGTCTCGGGCCTCATCATGCTGGTCAAAAACAAGGGTCGCGACATCGGCATTCTGCGCACCATGGGGCTGTCAGAAGGCTCGGTGCTGCGCGTCTTCTTCATCTGCGGCGCGGGCATCGGCGTCATCGGCACCATCGCGGGGCTGATCTTGGGGTGCCTCTTCGCCATCTATATCGACCAGATTTTCAACGTGGTGAATTACATTGCGGGCGGCGGGGTCTGGGACCCCTCGGTGCGGATGATTTCGAAACTGCCGGCACGGCTGGAGCTGAACGATGTGCTCTCCGCCATCTCGCTGTCGCTGTTCCTCAGCTTCGTGGTGACCATCTTCCCCGCCCGCCGCGCGGCGCGGATGAACCCGGTGGAGGCGTTGCGCTATGAGTGACACGGCCCTCCATCTGCATGGCATCGAACGCCACTACAACAAAGGCAAGCCCAACGAGGTCGCGGTCCTGCGCGGCGTCAATATCGAGGTCAAAAAGGGCGAGGTCGTGGCCTTGGTCGCGCCCTCCGGCGCGGGCAAATCGACGCTGCTGCATATCGCGGGCCTCTTGGACACGCCTGACGCCGGAAAAGTGCAAATCGCGGGCGAGGATCTTACCGGCCGCTCTGACCGGGCGCGCACCAATGCGCGGCGCAGCCAAATTGGCTTTGTCTACCAGTTCCACCACCTGCTGCCCGAGTTTACGGCGGCTGAGAACATCATCCTGCCGCAACTCGCATCGGGCATTTCGCGCAAGGACGCCGGGGCCCGCGCAGTCGATCTGCTGGGCAAGGTCGGCGTTGAACATCGCGCGGGGCACCGCCCCGGAGAGCTGTCCGGCGGCGAACAGCAACGTGTCGCCTTCTGCCGGGCGCTGGCCAATGTGCCGGGCCTGATGCTGGCCGATGAGCCCACCGGCAACCTTGATCCGGCAACGTCGGATCAGGTGTTCGAGGCGTTGATAAAACTCGCCCGCGAAACCGGCCTCGCGGCTTTGATCGCCACGCATAACATGGACCTCGCCGCCCGCATGGACCGCACGGTCAGGCTGGAAAGCGGGGTGCTGGTGTAGCCGGAACGGCGAAGCACCGAACGGTCGGGCTACGTTTCGTTAAATTCTGGTCGCTAGAACCTGTTCTCGGATATCCAATGGCAAAGATGTGGCATGAGGGCGCTGGTCGGGACGTGGCAGTTCCGGCGGACTTTGGCGCCCACCTTGCTTCACCGGTGAAGACTGACAGGTGCGGGGGTAAAGCCCCGTCTCGCGGCCACGATACTTTTGGCGGGCCCGCTTCCTACGATCCCCTGATGAGCATGGCTGACAAGCCGGCGGGGAAACCCCGTCCGGCGCAAGAGTTTTGCAAAACTCTTGCAGTAAAATTTTTATCCTAAAAATTTTGCGCCCGAAGATCAGCCGGCATGCGCCGCATAAAGCGCGCAGGCCTCGTCAAAGACGCGGGCGCGGGTCGCCTCGCATTCCATGGTGATTTCGTGTTCGCCGCCCTCAATGACAATCAGCTCGCCATTTGGCCAACGGCTCATGCGGTCATGGATGTTTGGCACATCCACAATTCGCTCGTTGGTGCCCACATAGGTCCGCGTCGGCACGTCAGGCGTCGGATGCGCCCGCAGCGCGCGACATTCGCGCAAGGCCTCGTTCAGCCAGGTCAGGCTCGGCCCGCCTATGGCCAGGTCGGGGTAGGTTGTCACCTGATCCTTCATGTAGTCGAACATTCTGGGGTCGGTGGTCAGCATGTTGTCGTCAAACGGGTTGGCCAGCACGTAGGTCTCCGGCACCGTCCCCGGTGTGATGACATGGCCCAGCCCAAAATTATGCGCCAGGGTCGAGGCGACCCAGCCCATCGTCCGCTTTGGGATCGGCGCGGCAATGCCCCACATAGGTCCGGTGAACACAGCAGAGGTCACCGGCAGGCCCTCAATCAACGCCCGCAATCCAATGCAGCCGCCCATCGAATGGGCGAGCAATGACAGCGGTTTGGGCAAGGCCAGCTCTTCGACCAGTGCCAGCACTGCCGCCACATCCAATTGGTAATGCTTGAAGGACCCCACATGTCCCAGCGCGCGGTCGTCCAGCAACCGGTCCGCCAGCCCCTGGCCACGCCAATCCACCACCAAGCAGGCATAGCCGCGCGCGGCGAATTCCCCTGCCGCATGGCCGTATTTCTCGATATATTCTGTGCGGCCCGGGAACAGCAAAACCGTTCCCTTTTTGGCCGCGTCAACGCCCCACACCGCGGCGCGGATGCGCACCCCGTCGTCGCAGGTCAACCAATAGGCGGAGCCACCGTCGGGGCCGTGGGCCACGTCGTTGTGCAAAGGCGCTGGAACCGGTGTCACGACAGAACGGCACCCAATTTCATGGCTTGGCCCATGTCGCCGTCCACCGACAATTTGCCCGACATAAAGGCGGCCGTCGGGTTCAGGTCGCCGCCCAAAATGGCTTCGAATGTCTCGGCATCGGCGGACATGGTGCATTCCGCGTCCTCGTCGCCCGCACGGACGCCGGCGCTGTCGACCATGATCGCGCCTTCGCCTGCAATGTCGAACTTGACCGAGCCGTCAAAGCCGCCCTCCAGTTTGGCGCTCAGGGCTTCTACCGCTTTGGTGATTACGTCGCTCATTTTCGGTCTCTCCTAAAATTGTGAGGTCTTGGCACTCGATTTTTTGCCCAAGCCCGCTAAACTCAACCCCGTTATGAAGATTTCAGCACATATCCTCAACACTGTCGTTGCGGCATTTTTTCTTGCGATGCCGCTTTCTGCGCCCGCCGCCGCCGATGAGGTGGAGCTGAACAAGCTGTTCGACAGCCTCGCACAGCCTGAACAGGACAATTGGGAAAGCATCGAACGCGCCATTTGGCGCGAATGGTCCGACAGCGGCTCCAAGGCGATGAACCTGCTACTCAATCGCGGGCGTCGCGCGATGAGCAACCGCAATTTCAGCGAAGCCATCGACCATTTCACCGCGCTGACCGATCATGCGCCGGAGTTTGCCGAAGGCTGGAACATGCGGGCGACCGCCTATTTCGGGGCAGGGCAATACGGGCTGTCCATTGCCGATATCCAACGCACGTTGGTTTTGAACCCCCGCCATTTTGGCGCGATGCAGGGCTTGGGCCGCATGCTGGAAGAGATGGACGACGCCAAAAACGCGCTGACCGCCTACGAGGCCGCTTACGCTATACATCCCCACCGCCCCGGCCTAAAAGAGGCGGTAGAGCGGCTGGGACAACAGGTGTCCGGCCAAGATTTGTAACGCCGGTTTCGGCCCCAACCAGCGAAGCCTGCCCCTGTTATGACTGGCAACGCACGGGTAACGGCGGTCTTAGGGCCGACCAACACCGGCAAAACCCATTACGCAATTGAACGCATGCTGTCCCACCGCACCGGTGTGATCGGTCTGCCGCTGCGCCTGTTGGCCCGCGAGGTCTATGACCGCATTGTTGCCTTGCGCGGCCCGTCCGTCGTGGCTTTGGTGACGGGCGAGGAGCGTATCGTGCCCGACCGCGCCGCCTATTGGGTCTGCACCGTCGAGGCCATGCCCGACGGCATGGGCGCGGATTTTGTGGGCATCGACGAGATCCAGCTCTGCGCCGACCCCGAACGCGGCCACGTCTTCACCCAGCGCCTGCTGCATACCCGCGGCCATCTTGAGACGCTTTTTATGGGCGCGGACACCATGCGTTCCGCCATCGCCGCGATGGAGCCCAAGGCGCAGTTTTTGAAACGGGAACGGTTCTCGGAACTCAGCTATACCGGCTCCAAAAAGGTCAGCCGGCTGAAGGCGCGGTCTGCCATTGTGGGGTTCTCCGTCGAAAACGTCTATGCGATTGCGGAACTTATCCGCCGCCAAAAGGGCGGCTGCGCGGTGGTGATGGGGGCGCTGAGCCCGCGTACGCGCAATGCGCAGGTTGAGATGTATCAAAACGGCGACGTGGATTATCTGGTGGCCACCGATGCCATCGGCATGGGGCTGAACCTTGATATTGACCACGTGGCCTTGTCGTCGCTGACCAAGTTCGACGGCCGCCGGATGCGGCCTTTGCAGCCCAACGAGCTGGCGCAGATCGCGGGCCGGGCAGGGCGCTACATGCAGCCCGGCACGTTCGGCGTCACCGGCGAGGCGCGGCCACTGGATGACCAGGTGGTCACGGCGATCACTGAATCGAAGTTCCGGCCCGTGACCAAGCTGCAATGGCGCAATGACCGTTTGGAATATGGCTCGATTGATCGGCTGATCCGCTCGCTGGAGATGCGCACCGATGACGAATGGCTGTCTCGGGCGCGGGACGCGGATGACCTGACCGCGCTCAAGGCGCTGTCTCAGATGACGGATGTCACCGCGCGGACCTCAACGCCGCAGGATGTCAAACTGCTGTGGGACGTCTGCCGTATCCCTGATTTCCGTGGCATTTCCAGCGGCGAACATGCGGGCATGTTGGAGGTGATCTACGGCTACCTGCATGACAATGGCCAGGTGCCAAACGACTACATGGCGCGACAAATCGCACGGATTGACCGCCATGACGGCGACATTGATACGCTGTCCAAACGGCTGGCCTATATCCGCACATGGACCTACGTAACCCAGCGCAAGGGCTGGGTTGTTGACGAAAGCCATTGGCGCGGCGAAACCCGTGCGGTAGAAGACCGCTTGTCAGATGCGCTGCATGGCGCGCTGACCCAAAGATTTGTCGACCGGCGCACATCGGTGTTGTTGCGGCGGTTGAAACAGAAGGAGAGCCTTGTGGCTGACGTGAATGAGACCGGTGAAGTAACTGTTGAAGGCGAGCTGATCGGCAAGCTGGACGGGTTCCGTTTTAAGCAGGCGGATACCAGCTCCTCGGACGAGGCGAAGACCTTGAAACAGGCGGCTGTGGCGGCGTTGGCCCCCCATTTCAACCTGCGGGCAGACAAGTTCTACAACGCGCCGGACACCGAGATGGATTTCACCGAACAAGGCGGCTTGATGTGGGGCGACATGGCGGTGGGCAAGCTGGCCAAGGGCGACGATCCGTTGAAGCCAACGGTTGAGCCTTTTGTGGATGACGAAGCCGGTGCCGACGTGGCCGAAAAGGTCAAACGCCGGTTGCAACATTTCATCGACCGCAAAATTGCGGCAGCTTTCGAGCCGATGATCGCCATGTCCGGCGACGAGACGCTGACCGGTCTGGCCAAAGGATTCGCGTTTCGAATGTCGGAAGCCTTGGGCGTGTTGCCCCGCGACGCCGTTGCCAATGACGTCAAAGCCTTGGACCAGGACGCACGCGGCGTGCTGCGCAAGCACGGCATCCGGTTTGGTCAATTCACCATCTTCATGCCGCTCCTGTTGAAACCCGCGCCGACGCGCTTGCGTCTGGTGTTGTGGTCCTTGCAGCAGGGCTTGAGCGAATTCCCCGAAGCGCCGCCCCCCGGTCTGGTCACCGTGCCAGCGGTCAAGGACGCGCCCGAGGGCTACTACACGAACGCCGGCTACCGCCTTGCCGGCGAACGCGCGATCCGCATCGACATGCTGGAACGGCTTGCCGACCAGCTGCGCTCCGAGGATTCGCGCGGCGGGTTTGAAGCCAAGCCCGACATGCTGTCGATCACCGGCATGACGCTGGAGCAATTCGCCGATCTGATGGGCGGTCTGGGCTACAAGGCCGAAAAAGGCGAGCGCGTGAAGGTGAAGGCGGTTGTGGAGAAGCCCGCTGAGGAGGCCAAACCTGAAGGCGACGCCACTGAGGCTCCGGCTGAAGAAGCGAGCGCCGAGACGCCGCCGGAAATGGAAGTGTTCTACACCTTCAAATGGGGCGGCAATCGCGGCGCAAAACCGCAGCGCCCGCCGCGCAAAGATGGCGGCAAGCCGCAGCGGGGCAAGCCAAAGGGCAAAGGGGCACCGCGCGATACCAAAGCGCAGAGCTTTAAGGCCCGTCCTCCGAAGAAGGAGAAGGCGATTGATCCCGACAACCCGTTTGCGGCAGCCCTGATGGGGCTGAAGAAAGACTGACCCGGCGTGATCCAAATGGGCGCTTCGCGCGCATGATGTTTTGCGTTCTTGGGGGAGCTTTGCTCCCCCGCCACGCGGGCATCCCCCTCAGGATATTTTTGGAACAATGATGGGGGACGCGGCGCGCGAGACCATTCGGTTGGACAAATGGCTGTGGCAGGCGCGGTTCTTCAAGACGCGCACATTGGCCGCATCGGTCGTGAAGGCTGGCAACGTCAGGGTAAACGCCACAAAGATCGCCAAGCCGGCGTTTCAGGTGGGGGAAGGCGACGGAATAACCTTTCCGCAAGGCAGCCAAACCCGCGTGGTGGTCGTGGCCGCTTGCGGGACGCGGCGCGGCCCCGCGCCCGAGGCGCAGGCGTTGTACCACGACAAGACCGTGTTCGAGGAAAAGGTTCCGCGCACCGTCACGCCGTGGGGAAAAGGTCGCCCGACCAAGAAAGATCGCCGCACCCTGGACCTTTCGCGCAAGCCCCCGCTTGAATGATCCCCGATTGGGGATTACCACAATGCCAACAGCCATTTTCGGACAACAGCCATGACCTATATCGTCAATGACGCCTGCATCGCCTGCAAATACACCGACTGCGTAGAAGTCTGCCCCGTGGATTGCTTCTACGAGGGCGAGAACATGCTGGTGATCCACCCTGATGAGTGCATTGATTGCGGCGTCTGCGAGCCGGAATGCCCCGCCGACGCCATCCGCCCCGACACGGAGCCGGACATGGACAAATGGGTGGAATTCAACCGCAAATACTCCGAGAAATGGCCGGTTATCATCACCAAGAAGGACCCGCTGCCCACCGCTGACGAGATGGACGGCAAAGAGGGCAAGATGGAGCTGTTCTCGGAAAATGCGGGCGAAGGCGGCTGATTCGCCCCCTTTCCGGCCCCAACGGCCCATATTCAACGTGGTATGAGCCGCGCCCCACTTTAAGGGGGGGCGTTTTTGTGCTATGTGTACGCCAAGGATGACAGCGTGTGGCCGCCTTACGGAGCGGGGAGAAACCGGCGCTTAACCATATGAAAATGATATCGGATGTGACCGGGGGGCTCTCCACCGGCCCTGTCCGTTTCGCTGTGAAAGTGAGTACATATGAGCAAGAAGAAGCAAGACTTCAGCCCAAACGAATTTGTGGTCTACCCCGCGCATGGCGTTGGCAAGGTGGTCAGCATCGAGACGCAGGAAGTGGCCGGCATCGAGCTGGAACTGTTCGTCGTTTCCTTCGAGAAGGACAAGATGACCCTGCGCGTGCCGACGCATAAAGCGTTGGAAGTGGGCATGCGGCCCTTGTCCTCGCCAGATCTGGTGGGCCAAGCGTTCAAAACGCTGAAGGGCAAGGCCCGCGTCAAACGCGCGATGTGGTCGCGCCGGGCGCAGGAATATGAGCAAAAGATCAACTCGGGCGATTTGATTGCGATTGCCGAGGTGGTGCGCGACCTGCACCGCCATGGCGACCAGCGCGAGCAAAGCTATTCCGAGCGTCAGCTGTATGAGGCCGCGTTGGAGCGTCTGACCCGCGAAATCGCGGTGGTGCAAGGCAATGACGAGCCGTCCGCGATGAAGGAAATCGACGACGTGTTAATCAGCCGCAGCGCGGCTTAACGCCCACAAAACCTTTGCAAACGCCGCGCCTTCGGGGGCGGCGTTTTGCGTTTCAGGAGGCGACCAAGGCGACCAAGACCGCCGCTTCGGTCATTTGCTGAGTGGCCCCCAGCACGTCACCGGTTTGGCCTTCGATTTTGGAGCGTGCGATAGAGCGGACCGCGAGGCTGGCAAGACCCGCAGCCGCGGCAACCCACAATGCGGCAAGGCCGGAAAACAGCAACGCGGCGACGGCCGCAATGGCAAGGGCCGCCAGCATCACGTCGCGGCTTGGCCGCCCCGTCTTGCTGGACAGCCCACCCTCGCGCGCATGCGGCAGCGCATGCATCACATGCACCATTGCGGCCCGCGACACGATTGGGGCCAACAGCAGCGCCCAGACCGCGCCATTCGCGATAAGCGACGTGTAAAGCGTCCAACGAACCCCTGTGACAAGGATCAGCGCCAGCACGCCATAGGTGCCGATGGCGCTGTCCTTCATGATCTCCAACCGGCGGGGCTTGTCCCAGCCGCCCCAGAACCCGTCGGCGCAATCGGCCAAACCGTCCTCGTGCATCGCGCCGGTGCTCATCACCAAGCTGGCCAGCAAGATCAGCGCCGCGACCGGGGCGGGGATGCCCAGCCACAGCGCACTCATCGCCAGAACGCTGGCCAAAACGGCGACCACAAGCCCTGCAACCGGGTAGGCCCATGCGGCCTGCGCAGCAGAGCGGTCGGCGTCTGACCAATCGGCCTGCGGCACCGGCAACCGGGTCAAAAGGCTCAGCGCCATCTTAAGGTCGTTCCACAGAATTTGGGGCGAGGGCAGGGGCATGTCGGTTTTAGGCCACTCCGGGGCGTGCAGGGTCTTTAGGTCGGGCCACGCTAAGGCTAGAAGGGCCGTGAATACAATCTCAAACAGGTGGCCTCTGATGACCGCTCCGTTCTCGACCCTCGCTGAATTTCAATCGGTTCTTGCCGCGCAGACCGGGCCCGACAGCCGGGCGCTCAAAGGGGCGCAGGACCGCAACGGGCAGTTGACCAAGCCGCCGGGCGCGTTGGGCCGTCTCGAAGATCTGGCGATCTGGTACGCGTCATGGCGCGCCGACCCGCGCCCCTCGGTCGAGGCCCCGCAGGTGATTATCTTTGCGGGCAACCACGGGGTCACGGCGCAGGGCGTGTCGGCCTTCCCGTCCGAGGTCACGGCGCAAATGGTCATCAACTTTGAGCATGGCGGGGCGGCGATCAACCAGCTGTCCAAGGCGTTTGGCGCGACAATGGATGTCCATGCGCTGGAGCTGGACCGCCCCACCAGGGACTTCACGGCAGAACCCGCCATGTCGGAGACCGACTGCGTGATCGCGCTGCGCACCGGCTGGGATGCGGTGAACCCGAAGGCCGATCTGCTGGTCACGGGCGAGATGGGCATCGGCAACACCACTTCGGCGGCGGCCATTGCCTGCGCGCTGTTTGGCGGGGAGGCCAGCGACTGGACCGGGCGAGGCACGGGCGTGGACGACGCGGGCCTCGCCATCAAGACCCGCGTGGTGGCCGACGGCCTGGCGCTTCATGACACGGCGGACCCGTTGCAGGCGCTGCGCTGCCTTGGTGGCCGCGAATTGGCGGCAATGGCCGGTGCGATTGCGGCCGCGCGCCAGCATGACATCCCGGTGATTCTGGACGGCTTCATCTGCACGGCAGCGGCGGCGGTGCTGGCAAAGGCGCAAGACGGCGCGTTGGATCACACTGTCGCAGGGCATCTGTCGGCCGAGGGCGCGCATGACAAGATGCTCAAGGCGCTGGGCAAAGAGCCGCTCCTCGCCCTTGGGCTGCGCCTTGGGGAAGGTTCGGGCGGCGCCTTGGCCATTGGCGTCCTGAAGGGCGCGGTGGCCTGCCATTCGGGCATGGCGACCTTTGCCGAGGCGGGCGTGGCGGACGGCTAACTCAACAAGATTTGTGAAGGGCACCCGCGCTAGGCTTGGCATGTCCCAGCTTAGGAGCGCATGATGCTTGATATGACCCCAACCCCTGATCCCGTTGCCGCGGCTTTTGCCGATATGCCAGCCTCCGAGGCGGCCAAACTTATGGAGGCCCACGCGCTGATCCATGCCGAGGCCGCAAGGCTGGGCATTGGCCCGTTAGAAGACACGCTGAAATGGGGGCAGCCGTCTGTTGTGCCGCCGAAGACATCCGGCACCACGATCCGGCTGGGCCTCTTGGGCGGGAAGGCCGCCGTTTTCGTGCATTGCCAGACGTCAATCATCGAAACTGCCCGCGAGACGTTTGGCGGGGTCGCTGAATTCTCCGGCAATCGCGCCTTGGTGCTGGGGGCGACGCCCGCGCCACCACCCATGTCATTTGCGCGGCGCTCACCTACCACCAGCGTTAAACCATCGCGAAGATGCGGGCGGGTCCGCCGGTGCCGCCGGCATGTTTGGGCGCGCCAATGATGAGCGTGGCGCCAGCGACAGGGACGCGGTCGAGATTGGCGAGGTTCTCGATGCCGAACCGGCCTGCTGGCAGCCACGCGTAATGGGTCGCAAAATCCGGCGACGGCCCATGGTCGAGCGACAGCGTGTCGACCGCAATCGAGCCCGCCTGCGTCTCCAGCAACATCTGCGTGGCCTCAATATGGAAGCCCGGGTAGTGCTGCGCCTGCCCGTCAAAGCCGCGAAACGCGTCGCTTCCCGTCTTGGATCCCCAGCCGGAATGCATGGCCACGCAGGCATGTGCGGGGATGTCGCCATGGGCGTCGATCCAGGCCTGAATGTCGTCAGGCGTCACTTGCGTGTCCGCGTCGCCCTCGGCGCGGGCGGCAATGTCGATCACGCAAAGCGGGGCCACAAGGTTCGATACCTCGATCTCGTCCACCGACAGCCCGTCAGCGGAGAAATGCAGCGGCGCGTCGATATGGGTGCCGGTGTGCTCGTCAATCGACAGGTTGAACAGGTTGAACCCGTCTTTGGAGAATTCGAACTGCTGGGTCATCGCGATGCCCGGCTCCCCGCCCCATGTCGGGAACGCGGCGCTCAGCGAATGCGTCATGTCCTCAACGGTGGCATGGCCGGCCGCCAATGCGGGCGGCGCGGTGATGGCCCCCGCGACGGCGGCGGCTCCGGTCAGGGCCGCCCCTTTGAAGAAGGACCGGCGCGACAGCATCTTTTCTTTAACGGAATTCATCACACAGACATCACACATATTGAAAACTCCCATTTGTTGAATGCCACCATCCTGCGGCGCGTCACGGTGGAAATCAACTCAAGCGCCCTTGCGGCACGCGGTGGGCCGTGCGAGGCCCGCACTCAATTCAGCTTGAAACCGGCACGTGGCGGCTGTTGTGTGGGGGCAAAGGGGACGCATATGCCCAATATCGAAATCGTCAGCTATTCCGGCACCGGCAACACCACCAGATTGGCCGAAACTATCGCGCAAGCCTGTGGCGCGCGCATCTGGACTATCCCGCATGATGGCGAGGTCAAACGCAAAATGTGGGGCGCCTTGGACGATGCCGATACAATCCTGTTTGGCAGCCCCACCTATATGGGCGGCCCGGCCTGGCAGTTCAAACGCTTCGCCGATGCCACCGGGGACCGGTGGTATAATCGTGATTGGCAAGACAAGCTGGCGGGCGGGTTCACAACGTCAAGCTCCACCAATGGCGATAAGGGCGAATGCCTGTCTTATTTCATCACCTTGGCCAACCAGCATGGGATGATTTGGGTGTCGTTGGGCCAAAGCTCGCCCCCCAGTCGCGCCACCCCTCAGACGGCCACCAATTGGACAGGCGGCAATGGCGGTGTGATGGCGATCACAGGGCGCGAGGGCCTGCCAGAGGGCGATCTGCAAAGTGCCCACGACTACGGCACACGGGTCAAACAGCTCACAGACCGGTTCACAGCCTAGGTTTCTTTCTGCCCAAAATATGCCCGCCGGAGGCGTAAGAATTTTCGCCGAAAATTCTTCAAATTTCTTAGTCTAAGAAATTTCCACCGCCAAAAATCACAGGGTCTTAAACATCCGAAAATTCGGAATATCAACACCGTCTCGCTGCACGACCTGTGCCGCCTCAACCTGCCAGCCCTGCCGTTCGAAGAACGGCTTGGCCAAATGGCTGGCCTCGACCGTCATCTTGATAAGCCCCTGCCGCCTGATATGCGCTTCTATGGCGTCATATAGCTCCAACGCCGTGCCTTTGCCCATCTGGTCGGGGGCGACATAGGCCATGTCGATCTGCGCCCAGTCCAGCACGGACATGAAGCCCAGGACCCGGCGGTCCAGCTCGGCCACAAAGGTCGTCGCATGGCCCAGCTTCTCCGCCCAGCCATCGGGCAGGCTGTCATGCGGGGCCCAGGCTGCGCGCTGCGCTGCGGTGTAGCGGGCTTTGGCCCCCTCGCGCACGGCGTCAAAGAAGACCTGATATGTGGCACTTGCATCCTCTGGCTCAAAGCGTCGGATCGCCATCAGATCACACCTGACCGCCCGCAATTTCGATGGTTTGCCCGTTGACGCTGCCCGAGCCTGCGCCGCAAAGCCACGCGGCGGCCGCGCCAATCTCGGCGGCTTCGATCAACCGCTTGTGGCGGTTGGAGCGCACCATTGTGCCCAAGGCGTCCTCCTTGGAAATTCCGGCGCGCGCGGCGATGTCGTCGGTGTTGCGGGTGACAATCGGCGTGTCGACATAGCCCGGGCACAGCGCGTTGAATGTGTACGGCCCGCCCATGTAATCCTCCGACAGCCCCCGGATAAGCCCGATCAACCCGTGTTTGGAGGCCGAATAGGCCGGCGCGCCGCGCAGGCCCCGCACCCCCGCGATCGAGGCCACGGCAATCACCCGGCCCCAATCGGTGCTCAGCATCGAGGGCAGGCAGGCCTGGATTGTCAACATTGCACCATCCAGATTGGTTGCCATCGTCCGCCGCCAGAACGCCAAATCCATCTTCGAGATGGATTTCCCCTCCGCAATCCCCGCATTTGGTACGCAAATCTGCACCGGCCCGTTTCGTGCCACGGCGGCCTCGACCACCGAGTGTGTGGCGTCGGCATCCGTCACGTCCAGCGCAAGAGGCAGGCCGCCGAAGGACGCGGCCGCGTCCTCTAACACCTCGATGCGTCGCCCCGTGATGGTGACCGCCGCCCCCTGCGCGGCCAGCGCCTGTGCGATGGCCAATCCAATGCCGGTGCCGCCCCCGGTGATGAATGCGTGTTTGCCCGATAGGTGCATGATGACCCCCCTTGTTTGGGCCAGATTACCCGGTCCCACCGTCAAATCCAGCAAGTCATAATATTGCATCCAGCGGTAATGTTGCGACATTTTGTTACTCTCTTAATGCGGCCACTTTACGTTTCCGATAGGCGGCGATAGGAACAAGGTTCTGCGAGTTACATTTCATTTGAGCCACAAAAGGAGGGCCACATGAAAATCGGGGCACCCAAAGAGACATTTGCCGGTGAAAACAGGGTCGCGATGACCCCTGAAAGCGCGGTATTGCTGCAAAAGCTGGGCCATGAATGCGTGATCGAATCCAAGGCGGGCGCTGCCGCCGGATTCTCTGACAAAGCCTATAAGGACGCGGGCGTTGAGGTGGTGAAATCTGCCGCCGCGCTGTGGAAGGCCGCGGACATTGTTGTCAAAGTCCGCCAGCCCACCACCACGGAGCAAAAGAAGCTGGCAGCGGGACAGACCCTGATCTCCTTCTTTAATCCCGCCGCCAATGAAAAAGGCATGAAGGCCGCCGCTGATGCTGGCGCGACCGTGATTGCGATGGAAATGGTGCCACGCATCAGCCGCGCCCAAAAAATGGACGCGCTGTCCTCCATGGCCAATATTGCGGGCTACCGCGCGGTCATTGAAGCCGGTAACAATTTTGGCCGCTTTTTCACCGGTCAGGTGACAGCCGCCGGTAAAGTGCCGCCAGCCAAGGTGCTTGTCGTAGGCGCGGGCGTTGCGGGCCTTGCTGCCATCGGCACCGCGACGTCGCTGGGTGCCATCACCTACGCGTTCGATGTGCGCCCCGAAGTGGCGGAGCAGGTCGAATCGATGGGCGCTGAATTCGTCTTCCTCGACTTCGAGGAAGAGCAGGCCGACGGCTCCGCCTCCGGCGGCTACGCGGCGGTCTCAAGCCCTGAATTCCGCGAGGCGCAACTCGCCAAGTTCCGTGAGCTGGCCCCTGAGGTCGACATCGTCATCACCACGGCGCTGATCCCCAACCGCGAGGCGCCCGAGCTGTGGACCGAGGATATGGTCAAGGCCATGAAACCCGGATCGGTCATCGTGGACCTCGCCGCAGAGAAGGGCGGCAACTGCAAGCTGACCATCATGGACGAGAAAATCGTCACCGACAACGGCGTCACCATCATCGGCTACACCGACTTCCCAAGCCGGATGGGCGCGCAGGCATCTTCGCTTTACGCCAACAACATCCGCCACATGATTGCAGACCTGACGCCCGAAAAAGACGGCGTCATCGTGCATGACATGGAAGATGACGTCATTCGCGGCGCGACTGTAACCCACGACAAAAAGGTCACATGGCCACCCCCGCCGCCCAAAGTGGCGGCGATTGCCGCAGCGCCCAAGAAGGAAAAGCCCAAAGAGCTGACGGCGGACGAAAAGCGCGCGGCCGAGGCCGCGGCCTTCAAGCAAGAGACCAAAACTCAAGTCACGCTGATCGCCGCAGGCGCGGCGCTGCTCTTGGCTGTGGGCCTCGTGGCCCCGGCCAGCTTCATGCAGCATTTCATCGTCTTCGTGCTGGCGGTCTTTGTGGGATTCCAGGTCATTTGGAACGTGGCCCACTCGCTGCACACGCCTTTGATGGCGGTGACCAACGCGATTTCGTCGATCATCATCTTGGGCGCGTTGACCCAGATCGGGTCGGGGTCATTCCTTGTGGTCCTGCTCGCGGCGGCGTCGGTCTTTATGACCGGCATCAACATTTTCGGTGGCTTTCTCGTGACACGGCGCATGCTCGCCATGTTCCAGAAGTCGTAAGGGGTAGGGATCATGGAATTCGGATTTACAACAGCGGCTTATGTGGTCGCAGCGGTCCTCTTCATCCTGTCGCTTGGCGGCTTGTCGGGGCAGGAAAGCGCCAAACGTGCGGTGTGGTACGGCATTGTCGGCATGGCGCTGGCAGTGGCCGCGACCCTGATCGGGCCGGGCTCGGGCTATTGGCTGTTCTCGGTCGTGCTGATCGGCCTTGGCGGCATGATCGGCTACCAGTTGGCAACGCGGGTGCAGATGACCCAGATGCCCGAACTGGTGGCGGCGATGCACTCCCTCGTGGGCCTCGCGGCTGTCTTTGTGGGCTTCATCGCGCATTTTGAACTGAACCGCGTTTTGGGCCTGTCAGGCGACGAGACCAAGGACCTTGGCACTTTCGCGGCCCTGCTGGCCAAGAAGTCCGGTGTCGAGATCTCGATCCTGCGGGTTGAGCTGTTCCTCGGCATTTTCATCGGGGCAGTGACCTTCACCGGCTCGGTGATTGCCTATGGCAAACTGGCGGGCAAGGTGAGTTCTTCGGCTGAAAAGCTGCCGGGCGGCCATATGCTGAACGCGGGCGCTGCGGCTTTGTCGCTTCTGTGCCTGATCTGGTATTTCAACACCGGCGGCTTCTTCCCGCTGTTTCTGATGACATTGGCGGCGCTGTTCATCGGCTACCACCTCATCATGGGCATCGGCGGCGCGGATATGCCGGTGGTGGTGTCCATGCTGAACTCGTATTCGGGTTGGGCGGCGGCGGCGATCGGCTTCTCGCTGGGCAACGATCTGCTGATCGTGGTCGGTGCGTTGGTCGGCTCGTCGGGGGCGATCCTGTCCTACATCATGTGTAAGGCGATGAACCGGTCCTTTGTGTCCGTCATTCTGGGCGGCTTCGGCGGCCCGGCGGGCGAGCAGATGGCCGTGGAGGGCGAACAGGTTGCCATCGACGCCGACGGCGTGGCGACGGCCCTGAACGAGGCCGATAGCGTCATCATCATCCCGGGCTACGGCATGGCCGTGGCGCAGGCGCAGCAGAACGTGGCCGAGCTGGTCCGCAAGCTGCGCGCCAAAGGCAAGAACGTGCGCTTTGCCATCCACCCCGTCGCGGGGCGGTTGCCGGGCCACATGAACGTGCTCTTGGCGGAGGCCAAGGTGCCTTACGACATCGTCATGGAGATGGACGAGATCAACGAGGACTTCCCCGACACGGACGTCGCGATTGTCATTGGCTCGAACGACATCGTGAACCCTGCGGCGCAGGATGACCCGAACTCGCCCATTGCGGGCATGCCGGTTCTGGAATGCTGGAAGGCCAAGCAGGTGTTTGTCTCCAAGCGGGGGCAGGGCACCGGTTATTCCGGCATCGAGAACCCGCTGTTTTTCAAGGACAACACGCGGATGTTCTATGGCGACGCGAAGGCGTCGTTGGACACATTGCTGCCGAAGATCGACTAGGAAGCCGCTTGCAAGCGGCTTTGCGCGCCGCGGCCTTCGGGCCGCGGCGCAAGGCGTTTTGAAACGCCTTTCCCCCTTCATCTGCCCAGTGTGCGCTGAGGCAGGGGCACCCTGCCTTGCGGGCAGCGCGGGAAAAAGGTTTGCTACAGCCAAATCCCAAAGGAGAACGCGCCATGAAAGACGAATACACCCCTCCCAAGGTCTGGAAATGGGAGGCCGAAAACGGCGGCGAATGGGCCAAGCTGAACCGCCCCATCGCAGGCGCCACCCATGACAAGGAGCTGCCCGTCGGCAAGCATCCTTTGCAGCTATATTCGTTGGCCACGCCCAACGGCGTCAAAGTCACGGTCATGCTTGAGGAGCTGCTGGCCGCAGGCCATAGCGGGGCCGAATATGACGCATGGCTTATCCGCATCACCGAAGGAGATCAGTTCGGGTCGGGCTTTGTCGACATCAATCCCAACTCCAAGATCCCCGCGATGCTGGACACCACCACCAACACCCGCGTGTTCGAAAGCGGGTCGATCCTGTTCTATCTGGCCGAAAAATTTGGGGCGTTCCTGCCAGAGGACCATGCCGCGCGGACCGAGACGATGAACTGGCTGTTCTGGCTGCAGGGCTCGGCCCCTTACCTCGGCGGCGGGTTTGGCCATTTCTACGCCTATGCGCCCTACAAGATGGAATACCCGATTGACCGCTTCACGATGGAGGCCAAGCGCCAGCTTGACGTGCTGGACCGCCATTTGGCGGAGAATGAGTTTCTTGCCGGCGATACTTATACCATCGCCGACATGGCGACCTGCCCGTGGTACGGGCGCACGGTTGCGGGCGAAAGCTACAATGCGGGCGAGTTTCTGGATGTGGGCATCTACAAGAATGTGTTCCGCTGGTACGAACACATCAGCGGCCGCCCCGCCTATAAACGCGGGGCCATGGTGAACAAATCCTTCGGCCCGCTTGAGGGGCAGCTGCACGAGCGCCATGACGCAGCAGATTTTGACACCCAGACGCAGGACAAGCTGCAAGGCGAGGCGTGATACGATTTGCGCCGCGCTGTCGCGCGTCGCGGTGATGGAGGGGCGCTGCCCCTCCAAACCTCCCCGGGATATTTTTGAACGAAGGAAGAGAGACCCCGCTATGACAGATATTCAGGGTATTGCAGCGGGCTTTCGCTTCACGCTTTCGATCGCGGGAGAAGACGGCATGCAGGGCAGTTTCTCCGACGTGTCCGGGCTGCGCGCTGACATTGAGGCTGTGGAGGCTCAAGAGGGGAGCGAGAACCGCTTCAAGCACCGACTGCCCAAACCGGGGAGGGGTCCGACCCTGATTATGAAGCGCGGCGTGCTGACCCGCTCGGGGCCATTGGTGGCGTGGCTCCGTGACACTTTGGAGGGCCAGTCGGGACAGTTCAGCCCCAAAGACCTGACAGTTTCGTTGATGGACATGGCTCAGGCCCCGACCATGCAGTGGACCATTTCAAGAGCCTCGCCTCTGAAATGGACCTTAGGGCGCTGGGATGACAGGACAGGCGAGGTCGCGGTTGAGGCCGTCGCGTTTGTCTACAACGACATTCGGCGGGTGTTGATCCCGCGTGATCCGGCCAGCTAGCTGCGCGCCCCGTTTAGGTATACAATTGCACACCTCTAACACTCGGAAATTATTATATTTTTCTTTACAACTGGTGGGCATCAACTAGGTTGCCCCTAAGGTAACGAAAGCATAACGATGCCACCGATTGAAGATCACCCGCTGCGCTATGCGCTGTCCAATGAATTGCATGCGCGGCCGTTCCCCTCCCTCAAGGCTCCCTGTCACGCCGCTTTTTTGGCGATTAAACAAGAGGTTGATGCGTCGTCGCGTGACCGCGACGCGGATCGCGCGCATTTGCTGGCGCTGCTGGACCGCTACGGCGCGGCGCATCCGCAGCCGGGTGCGACGCATTGGTTTGGCAAGCTGGGCCGGTTCGAGCTGAAATGGGAAAGCCACACCGAATTTGTGACCTACACCTTGTTTGGCGAAGGGGTGGCGGAGCGGGCGTTTGACGGGTCGACCTTCGCGGCATTCCCGGAGGATTGGCTGGCCGACGCGCCCGGGGTGCGCATGACCTCCGCCTTGGTGCGGGTGATGCCCCATCCCGGCGATGACGCGGTGTTTGACACGTTGGGCGACTGGTTTGTGCCTGAAAGCCTGGCCTGCTCGCGGGTGCTGGATGACAGCGTCACGGTCGCGGGCGATTTTCGCATCGACGAAAACGGCCATATGCGCTTTGCCGTCTTTGTGGGGGCGGAGTGCGGGCCGCGCCGCCTTGGCCGCGTGGTGCAGCGCTTGTGCGAGATTGAAACGTACAAATCCATGTCGATGCTGGGGCTGAGCCGGGTGCGGTCGATGGGGGGCACCTTGACCGGCATAGACGAGACGCTGACCCATATTATGGGGCAGATGACCGGCCAGATGGCCGGCGGCACGACGCCTGCCGATGACACGTTGGACAGCCTGTTGCAGGTCTCCTCGGAATTGGAGGCGCTGGCGGCCAAGGCGTCATACCGCTTCGCGGCCACGGGCGCCTACGAGACGCTGGTGAACCAGCGCATCGACGTGCTGCGCGAGAAACGGTTTCGCGGACTGCAGACCTTTGGCGAGTTCATGATGCGCCGCTTTGATCCGGCCATGCGCACGGTGAAAGCCACGGAACGGCGCATTGCGGCCATGTCGGCGCGGGCCTCGCGCGCCAGTGACCTGCTCAGGACGCGGGTCGATGTTGAACGCTCGGCGCAGAACCAGACGCTGCTGGAAAGCATGGACAAACGCGCGGATTTGCAGCTGCGGCTACAAAAGACGGTCGAGGGGCTGTCGGTGGTGGCCATCAGCTATTACGCCGTCAATCTGGTGCTCTACATGGCCGAGCCGCTGGGCGAGGTGGCCGGTCTGTCCAAGCTGGTGCTGACCGCTTTGCTGACGCCGCTGGTGATCCTGGGCGTCTGGTGGCTGGTGCGCCGCATCCGCGACCAAATGGAGAAATAGCCGGGCATATGGGGATTTAGCGCCTTAGTTTCCCCGTTTTATCCCGCCGCGTCATCTTTACGTTACAGACCTGCATTAGACTGGGGCGGCAGCTGCATGCCCCCGGTTGCGTGATGGGGAGAGTGACGATGGAAACTGTTTTGATACATGTCTTTGGTGGCGTTCTTGGCGGCTCTGCAGGCGGCAAACTGAACGCGACATCCCATATGGGGCATGTCGGCAATGTGCTGGCAGGAGCTGTTGGCGGGGCTGCGGGCGGCAATCTGTTTGGCGGGCTGCTTGGCGCGGTGACGGGCGACGTGGCCTTTGGGGCCGGCGTCGTGGTTATTGTGACGCATCTGCTGGCCAGCGGCATGTCGGGCCTGTTTGCGCAAATGATCGCGGGCATGGTGAAGCACAGCATCACCCAGTAGGCCCTGTCGGGCACCCCGATTGCGCCTATGGGGGAGCGAATGGGGGTATTTCCCCTTTCCAACATAGATGCTGAGTGGGACTGTCCTCAGGGCCCAACATCTGGGCGATACCGCCGCAAAAGGTGGGCATCTAAATAAGGGACGGAGACGACATCATGGAAAACATTCTGGCACAGGTCATCGGCGGCGCTATTGGCGGCACGGCGGGCGGCAAGGTCAATGAAGGCTCAAGCATGGGCGGCATTGGCAACCTTATCGCAGGCGGCGCGGGCGGCGTTGTGGGCGGTCAGTTGCTGGGCGGCCTGTTGGGCGGCGCAGCGGGTGACGCGGGCGCGGGCATGGATATCGGGGCCATGGCGGGCAATCTGGTTGGCGGCGGCGTCGCTGGCATGGTGGTGCAGATGGTCGTCGGCATGGTCATGAAGAAGATGCGCGGCTAAGCGCTCTACGGATGAATGACTGAGTAGATTGTCCCCGTCGGAGCCTCCGGCGGGGATATTTTTTAACATGGGAAGGGCAGGGCGCGCGTTAACCTTAATATGGGGTTAGCGGCCGCGGATACGTGGGTCGAGCGCGTCGCGCAGCCCGTCCCCCATATAGTTGACCCCCAGCACCGTCAGCGAGATCATCAGCCCGGGCCAGATGGCGCGTTCGGGATATTGCTGCAGGAAGTCGGTGCCGTCGCGCAGCAGCCGTCCCCAGGTCGGGAAATCGGGCGGGAAGCCAAGGCCAAGGAAGCTGAGCGAGCTTTCCGTGATGATCGCCGTGGCAATCCCCAGCGTGGCCGACACCATGATCGGCGACAGCACATTGGGCAGCACATGGCGGGTAATCATGCGCCGGTTCGGCGTGCCGATGGACCGCGCGGCCAGCACAAATTCCCGCTCCTTCAACGACAGCACGTCGCCGCGCACAATGCGCGCGGTCTGCATCCACGAGGTGATGCCGATGGCCGACACCATCAAGATGAAGATGCCGCCCTCGGGGCCGAACCGCGCCGACAGGGTCTCGCGAAACAGCATGATGACAACCAGCAAAAGCGGCAGCAGCGGCAGCGCCAGAAACAGGTCGGTGGTGCGCATCAAGATGCCGTCCAGCCGTTTGAAATAGCCCGCCAGCACCCCAATAAACGTGCCCAGCACTAGCGCGATGAACATCGCCGTCAGCCCCACGGCCAGTGACACCCGCCCGCCGATCATCACCCGCGCAAACGTGTCGCGGCCCAGCTGGTCGGTGCCCATCGGGTGCCCCCAGCTGGGGCCCTGGTTGCGCGACCGGATGTCGATGGTGGTGGCGTCATAGGGCCACAGCAGCGGGCCGATCAGCACGCCAAACAAGATGATGACAAAGAAGATGGCCCCCAGCATCGCCCCCTTGTGCGACTTGAACTGGTCCCAGACGTCCCACCACTGGCTGCGGGCGGCTTTGCGGGTTTCCACGGGCGTATCAGTCATATCGGATCCTCGGGTCCAGCAGCCCGTACAAGACGTCTGCGATGAGGTTGAACAGCACGATCAGGATCGCAAAGATGAAGGTCAGCGTCTGCACCGTCGGCACGTCGCCGCCCTGGATGGCGATAATCAGCAGCTGCCCCAGCCCGTTCACCTTGAACACCTGCTCGGTGATGATGGCGCCGCCAAAGATGCCGGGGATGCCCAGCGCAATAACCGTCACCACCGGGATCATGGAGTTGCGCAGCACATGCACCATCACCACGCCGCGTTCGCGCACGCCCTTGGCCCGCGCGGTGCGCACGTAATCCTGATTGAGGTTGTCCAGCATGGACGCCCGCGCGAAGCGCGAAATTTGCGCCGTGATCTGCAACGCCAGCACCATCACCGGCATAATCATCTGGCGGAACTGGAATTTGAAGCTCTCCCAATCGGTGACCTGATGGGTGGTGTCGTAGATGGAGGGCAGCCACCAGAAGCTGTCATTGGGGATCATCACCGAGAAGATCACGATCACCAAAACCCCAGAGAAAAACGGCGGCACCGAGAAACCCACCATCGACACGAATGTGCCGGCCTGATCGAAGATCGAGTATTGCTTGTAGGCGGAATAGATGCCGATGGGCACCGCGATCAGGATGCCCACCACATAGGCAGTGCCGACCACCCACAGCGTTTGCGGCATGCGCTGCCAGATCAAATCCATCACCGGCGAGCGGGTCTGGTAGGAAATCAGCCGCACCTCGCCTGCGGTGCCAAGGTCCCAGCCAAAGGCGGTCTCTAGGTAGATGCGCGGTTCCAGCCAGAAAAACTGCTTGAGCCAGAGGAAATACTGGAACAGCAGCGGCTTGTTGACCCCAAGGCTCTCGCGGATTTTTTCGCGGACCTCGGGGGGGATGGTCAAAGGAAGGTTCGACGTCGGGTCGGACGGCGACAGCTTCACGATCAGAAAGATCACGAAAGAAATGAACAGAAGCGTCGGGATCGTCAGGATCAGCCGGCGGATCGTGTATGTCAGCATGGGGCGACGCCTCGGTTCAGGTCTTTACGAATGGAGGGAGTAGGGCGGGGAAAACCCCCGCCTTACCGATGGTTTAGGCCGTAGGGTGCGTGATTTCACGCACCGCCACGTTTATTCCGGTACGCGGTACCAGTCCTTGATGTTCCACAGCTCGGAATCCCAGTCAGAGATCAAGACGCCGCCCAGAGTGTTGGCATGGGCCGACACGCCGCCACGGTGAACCAGCGGGATGATCGAGTAGCTGGCCATCAGCATGTCGTTCATCTCTTTCACAATCGCCGCGCGGGCCTCGATGCCAGCGGTTTGCGCCAGCTTGTCGACCAATGCGTCATATGCCGGGTCACAGAACCGCTGCATGTTGGACCCCTGCCACTGTGTCTCGGGGCTTGGGATCTCGTTGCAGCGCCAGTTGGCCATATAGGCTTCCGGGTCCACGCCTGCGAAGTTGTTGGTGTACATCTCCACGTCGGCAAAGAACTTCTGGAACGTGTCCGGGCTGGCCGGGTCGCCGCCAAAGAACACCGACGCGTCGATGTTGCGCAGCTCGGCGTTGATGCCGATCTCGGACCACCACTGCTTGATAAGCGCCTGGGTGTCCTGACGGACCGCGTTGGTCGAGGTCTGGTAGGTCACGCTCAGCTCGTTGCCGTCCAGCTCGCGCACGCCGTCGCCATTGGTGTCGACGATGCCCGCCTCATCCAGCAGCGCGTTGGCGCCGGCGATGTCTTGGGTTTTGCAGCTGTCATTGGCGGTCGAGGCGTACACCTCAGGCGCCGGCAGCACGTTGCAGGTGACCTGACCACCGGCGCCGTAGCCGATGTCAACGATCAGGGAACGGTCAATCGCCATCGACATGGCTTGGCCGATGCGCTTGTCGGTCAGGAATGGGTGAGGGTGCTTCAGCGTCGCACGCTCGTCGCCCAGGGCCGGGTCGGGGTTCGACTGGTTGATGTGCAGACGCTCAACGGATGTGCCAAACGCGGTCTTGACGGAGCCAAGGCCCTTGCTTTCCATCTCGGCCAATACGGTTGGGTCGATCTGCAGGTTCCACGCGTAGTCAAATTCGCCTGTTTCCAAAACCGAACGCGCCGCAGCCGCAGCGTCGCCGCCGCCTTTGAAGTTCACGCTTGAGAAGGCGGGCTTGCCCTCTTCGCGGAACATGTCGTTGGCTTCGAACTGGATCACGTCATTGGCTTTGAATTCGGTGACTTTGAACGGGCCGGTGCCGATGGGGCCAAAGTTGGCGTCGGTGCAGGTTGGGGCGTTCGCGCCAAGGCAGTCCTTGAACTGCGCCTCTTGCAGGATCGGGCTTTCGCCACCAACAAGGGCGGTATACGGGAACGGCTTGGGCGCGTTGAAGGTGATCTTGATGGTCAGATCGTCCACGGCCTCGACGCTTTCTACGCCGTCAAAGTAGCTGGCCTGTGCGCAGCCGCCATTCGGGTCGGTGCAGTATTTCCAGGTGAACACCGCGTCGCTGGCTGTCAGGTCGGTGCCGTCGGACCACTTGACGCCCTCTTTCAGCTTCCAGGTGATCGAAGTCAGGTCCTCGGCCACGCCGCCATTGTCGACCGTGGGGATTTCGGCGGCCAGCCAAGGCAGCAGCTCACCCGTGTTCGAGAACCGGCCCAGCGATTCCAGCACCAACGAGGCGCTTTCCACCTCTTTCGTGCCGCCCGACAGATACGGGTTCAGCGTCGATGGCGCTTGCCAGTAAATGATGTTGAGCTGGCCGTCGCGGCCCCGCTCGCCTTCATGGCCGTCGGCAAATAGCGGCGAAGCCGCCATCATCGCCGCAGCGCCCAATAATGTTGCTCTTAAAGTCATTGGTAGTCTCCCAGTTTGGATGCTCATAAGTCCTCGGCTGTCGCCTTAACGGCGATCTCGTCTACGTCATTATAGTGGTGGCAAGACACGAAGCGGCCCGGCAGGACCTCCCGGAATGTGGGCTCTTCGCGTTTGCAAATGTCCATGACCGCTGGGCAGCGGGTGCAAAAGTTGCAGCCTCGCGGCGGGTTCGAGGGCGACGGCACGTCGCCCGTCAAAATCACCCGCTCGACCTTGGATTCGATGCTCGGGTCCGGCTCCGGCACCGCCGAGAGCAGCGCCTTGGTGTAGGGGTGCAGCGGCTCGGAATAGATGTCGTCGCGCGGGGCCAGCTCCACAATGCGGCCCAGATACATCACCGCCACGCGGTCGGCGATGTGGCGCACCATGGACAGGTCGTGGCTGATAAACAGATAGGTCAGCCCCATCGTTTCCTGCAGCTCTTCCAGCAGGTTCACCACCTGCGCTTGGATCGACACGTCCAAAGCGGCAATCGGCTCGTCGCACACGATGAATTTGGGGCTCAACGCCAGGGCCCGCGCAATCCCGATGCGCTGGCGCTGCCCGCCGGAAAATTCGTGGCTGTACCGTTTCGCAAAGTCGCGGTTCAGCCCCACCTGGTCCATCAGGTCGCCCACGCGGTCCTCGCGTTCCAGCTTGGTCATCTTGAGGTGTTCGCGCAGCGGCTCGGCAATGATCTCGCCCACGGTCATGCGCGGGTTCAGCGACGCCTGCGGGTCCTGAAAGATCATCTGCATCGTCGGCCGCATCTTGCGCAGCTTCTCTGGGCTGGCATGCGCAATGTCGTAGTCGTCAATCTTAACGGTGCCGTCGGTCAGCTCGTACAAGCGCAGCAGCGCGCGGCCCACGGTGGATTTGCCGCAGCCGGATTCCCCAACCAAACCAAGGGTTTCGCCCTCCTTGATCTCGAACGAGATCCCGTCCACCGCCTTCACCTCCCCAACCCGGCGGCGCAGCAGCCCGCCATAGATCGGGAAATGCATCTTCAGGTTGTCGACCTGCACCAAGGGCTTCAACGGGTCATCCAGCATCAGGCGCCCCCGAAATCATGGTGGCAGGCGGCGTCATGCGACGGCCCCACGGGGCGTCGCAAAGGGTTCTCAACGTCGCAGCGCTCAAAGCGGTGCGGGCAGCGGTCGCGGAACGGGCAGGCGGCGGGCGCGCCCGCCAAAATCGGCGGCTGGCCCTCGATCACGTTCAGCTTCTCGGCCCGTGTCCCGCGCACCGATGGAATCGTTTCAAGCAAGGCCCGCGTGTAGGGGTGCTGCGGGTTGCCAAACAGCTCCCGCACCGGGGCCTGTTCGACCACTTGGCCGCCATACATCACCATCACGCGGTCCGCGATGCCCGCAATCACGCCAAGGTCATGGGTGATCCAGATGATCGCCATGCCCAGCTTTTCGCGCAGGTCTTTGACCAGCTCGATGATCTGCGCCTGAATGGTCACGTCCAGCGCGGTGGTCGGCTCGTCGGCAATCAGCACTTTGGGGTCGCAGGCCAGCGCAATCGCGATCATCACCCGCTGCCGCATGCCGCCGGAAAACTGGTGTGGGAAGTCCTTAAGACGCCGCGCGGCGTCGGGGATGCCGACCAGTTCCAGTAGTTCAACCGCCCGCGCCCGCGCGGCGGTCTTCTTCATTCCCATATGTATCCGCAACGGCTCCATGATCTGGGAGCCGACATTGAACACCGGGTTCAGCGAGGTCATCGGGTCCTGAAACACAAACCCGATCTTGCCGCCGCGGACATGGCGCAAATCATTGTAGGGGATTTTCAGCAGGTCTTGGCCGTCAAACAGAACCTCGCCGTGTCGCACGTCGGCGGGGGGCGAGGGCAGCAGCCCGATCAGCGACATCATGGTCACCGATTTGCCGGAGCCGGACTCGCCCACAACGCCCAGCAATTCGCCCGGTTTCACGTCAAAGCTGACAGAATTGACGGCGTGAACCTCACCCCCACGGGTTTTGAACACGGTCTTCAGGTCTTTGACGTCAAGGACTGGCAGCGCCCCGTCTGGCATGTAATTCCCCTTGCTGGCCCTGATATATGGCGTCGTTTCATCGCGCCAGGTGCCGTTCGTAAGCCCTGACGTTAACACTCTAAAATCATCTGGCAACGCATTTTTCCCATACCTTGCGTCAGGTTGCGGCATATGCCTGTTTCTTACGCAGATACCGCGTGGCTTGACCTTTGCGGGGCGCAGGCCCACGGTCAGGCCATATCATTCTTTCCCGCCCCTCGGAGGTTTCTCGTGGACGCACGCGCATTGATGGACAAGCTGGTGTCATTCCCGACGGTCAGCAAGGTGTCGAACCTCGATCTGATTGATTGGGTGGAGGACTATCTCGACGGCCACGGCGTCAAGGCCACCCGCGTCTATAATGACGACCGCACCAAGGCCAATCTTTATGCCAATGTCGGGCCAGAGGTCGCGGGCGGGGTCATCCTGTCGGGCCATACCGATGTGGTGCCCGTTGAGGGGCAGGCCTGGGACACCGATCCCTTCACAGTCACGCAGGTGGGCGACAAGCTCTACGGGCGCGGCACGTGCGATATGAAAGGCTTCGACGCGCTGGCGCTCGCCGCCGTGCCGCTGGCCTTGGACCGCGGCATCAAACGCCCGATCCAGATCGCGCTCAGCTATGACGAGGAAGTCGGCTGCGTCGGGGCCCCCTTCATGATCGCCGAGATGCGCAAGCATATGCCGCCCGCATCCGCCGCCATCATCGGCGAGCCGTCGATGATGAAAACCGTCTCCGGCCACAAGGGCGGCTACGGCTGGGGCATCCACATTCACGGGTTCGAGGTGCATTCCTCCCTGATGCACACCGGCGTCAACGCAATCATGGAAGGCGCGCGGCTGATCGGGTGGGCCAACGATCTGAATGACGAGATACGCGCCCGCACCCCGTCCGAGGTCGCCGCGCAGTTCGAACCGCCCTTCACCACTTGCCACACCGGCATGATTGCGGGCGGCACCGCGCATAATATCACCGCCAAGGATTGCGTCTTCAGCATTGATTTCCGCCTCGTGCCCAGCGACGACATTGCGGAGTACCGCGACCGCCTCATGGCCAAAATCGCGGAGGTCGAGGCGCAGATGCAGGCAATCGTCCCCGAAACCCGCATCGAGGTCGCGCAGCGCTTCCACGTCCCGGGCCTCAAGCCCGAAGAAGACGGCGAGGCCGAACGCCTCGTGCGCCAACTCACGGGCGACAACGGCAATCACGTCGTCAGCTACGGCACCGAGGCCGGCCAGTTTCAGGAAAAAGACTACAGCGCCATCATCTGCGGCCCCGGCGACATCGCGCAGGCGCACCAACCCAACGAATTCATTTCCATCGACCAATTCAAACAAGGCGAGCAGTTTATCGCCAAGCTGGTTGACCATCTGGCCAACTGACCCAATTTACAGTGAGACCCTCATGCGCATGAAAACCGCATGAAATACACATCAAATACATATTTGAGATTTTCCTCGAAAGGACCGCCTCCATGCCCGTCAAAAACCGCTTTTCCGAGATGCTGCCAGAGATCACCGCCTGGCGGCGTGATATCCACGAAAATCCGGAGATTCTGTTCGAGACGCACCGCACATCGGCCCTTGTGGCCGACAAGCTGAAGGAATTCGGCTGCGACGACATCGCCACCGGCATTGGCCGCACGGGCGTGGTGGGCGTCATCAAAGGCAAGTCAAATAAATCGGGCAAAACCATCGCCTTACGTGCCGATATGGACGCGCTTCCGATCTTTGAGGCGACGGGGCTGGACTACGCCTCCAAGACCGATGGGGCCATGCATGCCTGCGGCCATGACGGCCACACCGCGATGCTTTTGGGCGCTGCCAAATATCTGGCCGAGACCCGCAATTTTGACGGCACCGTGGTGGTCATCTTCCAACCCGCCGAAGAAGGCGGCGGCGGCGGCAAGGAGATGTGTGACGACGGCATGATGGACCGTTTCGGCATTGACGAGGTCTACGGCATGCACAACTGGCCCGGCAAACCCGTAGGCTCCTTCGCCATCCGCCCCGGCGCGTTCTTTGCGGCCACAGATACGTTTGAAATCAAGGTGATAGGCAAAGGCGGCCACGCCGCCAAGCCGCAGGAAACGGTCGATACAACCGTGATGGCGTCGCATCTGGTGATCGCTTTGCAGACGCTTGTGTCGCGCAACGCCGATCCGGTGCAGCAGATGGTGGTTTCCGTCACCTCCTTCGAGACCGAAAGCAAAGCCTTCAACGTCATCCCCGAGACGGTCACCGTCAAAGGCACCATCCGCACCATGTCGCCCGAAATGCGCGCGCTGGCCGCCAAACGCCTGCCCGAGATCGCGCAAGGCGTCGCGGCGACCTTCGGCGGGACGATGGATATCAATTACATGAACGGCTACCCCGTCATGGTAAACCACGAGGAACAAACGGAATTTGCGGCCTCCGTCGCGGCCAAAGTGTCCGGAAATTGCGAGGACGCGCCGTTGGTGATGGGCGGCGAAGATTTCGCCTTCATGCTCGAAGAACGCCCTGGCGCCTACATATTGGTCGGCAATGGCGACACCGCCCCGGTCCATCACCCCGAATACAACTTCAACGACGAAACCATCCCCGCAGGCTGTTCGTGGTGGGCAGGCATTGTCGAAGAACGGCTGGCCGTTTGATCCAATTGGGCGCGTCCCGCGCGTTTGATGTTTTGCGTTCTTTGAGGGAGCTTTGCTCCCTCAGCCACGCGGGCAAACTCCCTCAGCATATTTGTAGCAAAAAGAAGCGGTTAGCCGCCTGTATGGCTCATATGACGGGTCATTTGGCCGCCCAGTTCCTGACGGGAATAGTCGAAATCATGGCCTTTGGGTTTCAGCCCGATGGCCGCGCGAATGGCCTCTTCCAGGGGGGCATCCGCCTCGGACGACCGCAAAGGCGCCCGTAGGTCGGATTTCCCTTCCTGCCCAAGGCAGGTGTAAATCTCACCGGTGCAGGTCACCCGCACCCGGTTGCAGCTTTCGCAGAAGTTGTGTGTCAGCGGGGTGATAAGCCCAACCCGCTGCCCGGTTTCTTCCAGCCGCATGTAACGCGCAGGCCCGCCGGTGCGGTCAGGCAGGTCGGTCAAAGTGAATTCTTCATCCAGCTTGGTGCGCAGGTCTTTCAGCGACCAGTATTGGCCAATGCGGTTTTCGTTGCCGATGTCGCCCATCGGCATGACTTCGATGAAGGTCAGATCCATCCCCAATTCGGCGCACCACGCGGCGATGAAAAACAGCTCGTCCTCGTTGAAGTCTTTCAGGGCCACGACGTTGATCTTCACCTTCAGCCCGGCCTTCAGCGCCGCGTCAACGCCGCGCAGAACCTGCGCGAGGCGGCCCCAGCGGGTGATTTCGGCGAATTTCGCCTCGTCCAGCGTATCCAGCGAGATATTCACCCGCCGCACGCCCGCGGCGTATAGGTCATCGGCAAACCGCTCCAGCTGCGACCCGTTGGTCGTCAGCGTCAGCTCTTTCAAATCGCCGCTGTCCAGATGCCGCTTCATGCCGTCAAAGAAGGTCATGATGCCGCGCCGCACCAATGGCTCGCCCCCGGTGATGCGTAGCTTTTCAACGCCCAGCCGGATAAAGCTGGAACACAAGCGGTCCAGCTCCTCCAGAGACAGCAGCTCTTTTTTCGGCAGGAATGTCATGTTTTCCGACATGCAGTAGACGCAGCGGAAATCGCACCGGTCCGTGACGGACAGGCGCAGATAGGTGATGGCGCGTTGGAACGGGTCGATTAAGGGGGCGGTCATGCCCAGACCCTAGCGGTGGCAAAGCCCCGCCACAAGCGCCAGATGATACGTTGAAGCGGTCGTGATTTGGGCCTACGGTTCGCCCATGATGACCTTGATGCGCCCCGTGGCCCCGCTTGTAGCTTGCACCTTTTTGATCGCCTGCGAAGGCGGGTTCCAGAACCCGTTCGACCAGTCCGAGACGCCAGCGCCAGTGATCGTCGAAGACGTGGCCGCTGATGCGCCGCTTGACGCAACCGGTGGCGCAATCGCAGGCGAGACCGAAGTGGTCGAGGTCGGGGCAGGCGGCGCCAATGCCGAAACCCTGGACACCACAACCGAGGCCGAAAAAGCGGCCGCCACCAATGTCAGCGCGCCCGCCAGCGGGTTGCTGGGGGAAACGGTCGCGTCGCTGGGGGATCCGACCAAGCCGGGGTTCTGGCTGAAGACGCCCCTGGTGTCGGAGGAACGCGAAGGCCGCATCGAACGCGAGGGCGGGGCCGTTGCGCAGGTGACGCTGCTGCCGCTGGATGGGCCCGATACGGGCGGCAGCCAGATTTCGCTGTCGGCGATGCGTGCGCTTGATATTTCGCTGACCGATCTGGCGACGTTGAAGGTCTATTCAAACTAGCTTGCGTGCCGCCTCTTTGGCCGCAAACGGCTTCAGCTTGTCGCCGTAAGCCCCCAGAAACGCTCGGGTTCTGTCGGGGTCATGCTTGGACAGCTCGCGCAGCCACCATGCCACGGCCTTCTGGATGAACCACTCATGGTCCTCTACCAAACTGGCCGCCCAACCCAGCACCCGGTCGCGGGTCTCCAGATCAGCGGGCTTGGGATGGTTCTGCTTGGTCCAGGGCAAAGTCACAACCAGCGCCGCCCGGCGGATCCACATATGGTCAGATCGGTGCCAATGTTCGATTTCGTCAAGTCGGGCGGGCTGCCAAACGAGCCGTTTCTGCCCCGCCATGCAGGCGTGGTCTGCAATGGCCCATGCGTCAAAATCGGGGGCCCATGACATAATCAAATCCCAGGCCGATTGGTCGCTGGGGCGCAGCCGCGCCTGCGTCAGCAGCTTGGCCGCCAGAACGCGCGCCTCGTGGCCGTCCGTGGTCCAAAGGGCGCTGGCAAGCCGCACCCGGTCCTCGACATCCATCAAGGGCCGCCAGCTTTTGGCCAGCCCGTCCAGCTGGGGGTTGGCCACCCCCAGATAAGTCCTTGATGCTTTGTGATAAGCCGCCATTTCGGCGGCCTTGGTCGGGTTGCCCAACGCCTCTAGCTGCGCGATGGCGTCGGCGGGGGTCATTCCACCGTGACGGATTTGGCAAGGTTGCGCGGTTGGTCCACGTCGGTGCCTTTGGCGACTGCTGCGTGGTAGCTCAAAAGCTGCGCGGGGACGGCGTATAGAATGGGCGCAAGGAACGGCTCGCAGGTCGGCATCACAAGCGTTTGCCATACCCCGTCCGAGGCCTGTCTGGCCCCCTCAACATCCGTCACCAGCACCACTTTGCCTTCGCGGGCCATGACCTCCTGCATGTTCGAAATTGTCTTGTCGAACAAGGCGTCCATGGGGGCCAGAACCACCACTGGCATCTTTTTGTCGATCAGGGCGATGGGTCCGTGTTTCAGTTCACCCGATGCATAACCTTCGGCGTGTATATAGCTGATTTCTTTTAGTTTTAATGCACCTTCCAATGCCATCGGGTACATCGGGCCGCGGCCCAGATAGATGGCGTCGGTCGAGGCCGCGATTTTGCGCGCGGCGCTGCGGATTTTCGGTTCGATCGCGAGGGCCTGATTGATAAGGCCGGGCATGTTGCGCAGGGCGTCCAGCTTCTCGGTCAGATCCGCCGCGCTGATCGTGCCGCGTTGCCGCGCCGCTTCCAAAGCCAATAAAACCAAGACGGTAAGCTGGCATGTGAAGGCTTTGGTCGAGGCCACGCCGATCTCGGTGCCGGCCAGAATTGGCAGGGCCAAATCGCTTTCGCGCGCAATCGAACTTTCCGGCACGTTGACCACCGACAGAACCTTTGCCGCGCGCTCGGAGGCGTAGCGCAGGGCGGCCAGCGTATCCGCCGTTTCGCCCGACTGGGACACAAACAGCGCGAATGACTTGTCCGAAATCGGCGGCTGGCGGTAGCGGTATTCCGAGGCAATATCGACCTCAACCGGCAGCCCGGCCAATTGCTCGAACCAGTATTTGGCGACCTGGCAGGCGATGAAGGCGGTGCCGCAGGCCACCATGGTGATGCGGTCGCAGGCGGTGAAATCTATCTCGCCGCCGGGCAGGGTGATCGTGCCGCCCGACTTGCCCGCATAGGCGGCGATGGCGTCGGCCAGAACCACGGGCTGCTCCGCAATTTCCTTTGACATGAAATGCTTATGCCCGCCCTTTTCGACCTGCGAGGCCTCCAGCTTGATCTTCTTGACCTTGCGGTTGGCGCGGCGGCTTGCGGCGTCGAAAATGTCGACGCTGGTACGGGTCAGGACGGCGCGGTCGCCTTCCTCCAGATAGGTGATGCGGTCGGTCATCGGGGCCAGCGCGATGGCATCCGAGCCCACGAACATTTCCCCGTCGCCATGCCCGATGGCCAGCGGCGAGCCCTTGCGGGCGGCGATCATCAAATCATCCTCGCCTTTGAACAGGAAGCACAGGGCAAATGCGCCCTCAAGGCGGGCAATGGTTTTCTCGGTCGCCTCTTGCGGGGTGGCGCCCTCGTCAAGGAAATGGCGGGCCAGCATCGCGACTGTTTCGGTGTCGGTGTCGGTTTCGAACTGCAGACCTTTGGTGGAAAGTTCGTCCCGTAACTCCTTGAAATTTTCGATAATTCCGTTGTGGACAACGGCCACAGAGCCGGATTGATGCGGATGCGCGTTGGCGGTGTTCGGCGCGCCATGCGTGGCCCAGCGCGTGTGCCCGATGCCCGACTTGCCCGCCAGTGGCTCATGCACCAACAGGTCGGACAGGTTGACCAGCTTGCCCACCGCGCGGCGGCGGTCCAGCACGCCGTCATTCACGGTCGCAATGCCCGCGCTGTCATAGCCGCGATATTCCAAACGCTTGAGAGACTCCACCAACAAGGGGGCGACCTCATGCTTTCCAAGAACTCCAACAATCCCACACATTTAGCTGTCTCTCTTCATCTTACGGGCGCGCAAAATCTGCATCAGCTTGCGGGCGAATCCGGGTTTGTGAATGGTCTCGGCGCGGCCAATCGCCATCGCGCCGTCTGGCACGTCCTTGGTCACCACGGTGCCGGACGCGGTCATGCTTTCGCAGCCCATTTTGACCGGGGCAACCAGCAAGGTGTTGGACCCGACAAAGGCGCGCGCGCCGATCTCGGTGCGATGCTTCATCACCCCGTCATAGTTGCAGGTGATGGTGCCCGCGCCGATATTTGCGGCCTCGCCCACGGCGGCGTCGCCGACATAGGACAGGTGGTTCACCTTCGCGCCTGTCGCGATGGTGGCATTCTTGATTTCCACGAAGTTGCCGACCCGTGCGGAGGCCGCCAAATCGGCGCCTGGGCGCAACCGCGCAAACGGCCCGACCCGCGTATCAGGCCCGACATGGCAACCTTCCAGATGGCAAAACGCCCGAATTTCGGCACCTGTTTCCACCGTGACGCCCGCGCCAAACACCACCGACGGGCCGACCCAAACATCCGGCGCAAGCGCCGTGTCATGGCTGAAATAGACGCTTGCGGGCTCCGCAAGGGTCACGCCATTTGTCATAGCCTCCAGCCGCGCCGCTTGTTGAAAGACGGCCTCGGCCTCGGCCAGTTGCACGCGGGAATTGATGCCCATCGTCTCTTCCTCGGCGCAGGTCACAACCGACGCGCGCAGCCCCTTCGAGGTCGCCCGCTCAACAACGTCCGTCAGGTAGTATTCGCCGCTGGCATTGTCGTTGCCAACGCCGGAAATCAGGTCAAACAACGTCGCGCAATCGGCTGATATGACGCCGGAATTGCACAGTGTGATGCTCAGCTCCGCGGGGGAGGCATCCTTCGCCTCCACAATCCGCGCCAGTGCGTCGCCCTCAACCACCAGCCGCCCGTATTTGGCAGGATCCGCGGCCTCAAAGCCCAGCACGGTGACATCCGCGTCGCTGTCGCTCATCTGCTGCAATGTCCCCGCCGAGATAAACGGCGTGTCGCCGTATAAAACGATCACTTGCCCCTCAAAGCCCGCCAGGGCGTCGCGCGCCTGGTCCACCGCGTGGCCCGTGCCCAGCTGTTCCGTCTGGCGCACGCAGACCGCGTCGGGGTCCAGTCGGGCAACGACCGCCTCGACCGCCTCCGCCCCATGGCCCGTCACCACGACGGTCCGCGCGGGCGCCAGCGCCGCGCCGGATTTCATTGCATGCCCGATCAAGGGCAGGCCCGCCACGTCGTGCAGCACTTTGGGTTTGGAGGATTTCATTCTGCTGCCCATGCCTGCGGCCAGAATGACGAGTGCGGTTTGCATTGTTGCTTTCCTTGTCTTTGTGCTCGTTCTACCTTCACCGCAGGGCAACGCAAGGGCGCGGCCCTCAAAACACGTTACGCCGCATTACAAGCGGGCGACCAAGAGGCAGGGCACATGCGCACCGTAGTTTTCGATTTGGACGGCACGTTGGCCGATACCAGCGGCGATCTGTTGGATGCGGCAAACGCCGTCTTCCGGGCGGCGGGGCATGGCGACGTTCTGGAGCATCCCCGCGACGCGGGCACGGCGCTGCGCGGCGGGCGGGCCATGCTGACGCTGGGCTACGAGCGGCTGGGGCTCGCGGTCACGCAAGACGACATCGACGCGGGCTACCCGGTTTTGCTGCAGGCCTATGACGCGCAAATCAACGACAAAACCACGCTCTACGATGGCGCGCGGGCGGTGGTCACGCGGCTGAAGCTGGCGGGCTACAAGGTGGCCATTTGCACCAACAAGCCGATCGCGCTGGCCGAAAAGCTGCTGAAAGAGATGGCGTTTTACGACGTGTTCGACGCGGTGGTCGGCGCCAAAACGCTGCCCGTCAGCAAGCCGAACCCCGAGCCGTATATTCTGGCGGTCAAGCTGGCGGGGGGCGACGTGGAGCAATCGGTGCTGATCGGGGACACGGCCACCGACCGCAAGACCTCGACGGCGGCGGATGCCAAAAGCATCCTCGTCACCTTCAGCCCGGCGGGGCAATCGGTCAAAGAGCTGTTCCCCGACGACACAATCGACCATTTCGACGAGCTGGACGCCGCCGTGGCCAAGCTGATCGGCTGAAGCGCCCCCACACATGTCTGGCGCAATACGAATTTTCGACGAAAATTCGGGCGCCCGTGGCGGGGCTGGGGTTTCACATTTCCGAAATGCCGCGTGTTGGGCGGCCAAAAAGGGCGCTTTGCGGCGTCGCCGCGCGTTGACGCCCGCGCGCGGCGGCCCCACCATTGCGCCCAACAAAAGGACGCGCGCCATGCAAGAAAAGTTCACCGGATCCTTCACCCAGCAAGAGCCGATCCCCGATGCGGGGATCAAGGCTGCAATGGACGTGCTGCACCATGGCCGCCTGCACCGCTACAACGTCGCCGAAGGCGAGCTGGGCGAAACCGCGCTGCTGGAGCAGGAATTCGCTGCGCTAACGGGGGCAAAATACGCGCTCGCCGTGGCCTCTGGCGGCTACGCGATGGGCTGCGCCATGCGCGCGGTTGGCGTCAAGGCGGGCGACAAGGTGCTGTCAAACGGCTTCACGCTGGCTCCGGTGCCGGGCGCCATTGCCTCGCTTGGCGCCGAACCGGTCTTTGTGGAGGTCACCGACAGCCTGACCATCGACCTGCAAGACTTGCAGGCCAAAATCGCAACCTCCGGCGCCAAAACCCTGCTGCTCAGCCATATGCGCGGGCATCTTGTGGATATGGATGCGCTGATGGCGATCTGCGACGCGGCAGGGGTGCAGGTGATCGAGGACTGCGCCCACACCATGGGCGCGTCATGGCGCGGCACCCATTCGGGGCGGCACGGCGTGGTTGGCTGCTATTCGTGCCAGACCTACAAACACATCAATTCCGGCGAGGGCGGGTTTTTGGTCTCTGACGATGACGCGGTCATGGCCCGCGCCATAATGCTCTCCGGCAGCTACATGCTGTATGAGCGCCACGCCGCAAGCCCGCCTGCGGCGGTGTTTGAGCGGGTGAAATACGACACGCCCAACATCTCGGGCCGGATGGACAATCTGCGCGCCGCCATCCTGCGCCCGCAGCTGACCACGCTTGATGCGCAGGTCGACAAATGGAATGCCCGCTACAAAGCCGTCGAGGACGGCCTGCGCAACTGCCCTGGCCTGCACGTGATCGACCGCGCGCCCGAGGGGCGCTTTGTGGGATCGTCCATCCAGTTCCGTCTGCCGGGCTATGCGCCCGCCCAGATCGAGGGCTTCGTGCAAGGCTGCGCGGGCAGGGGGGTCGAGCTGAAATGGTTCGGCGCAGCCGAACCCAAAGCCTTCACCTCCCGCTATGACAGCTGGCGGTATGCGCAAAAGCAGGCGCTGCCGGAAACCGACCGCATTCTTGCGGGTCTCATCGACATGCGCCTGCCGCTGACCTTCAGCGAGCACGATTGCAAAACCATCGCCCGTATCATCACGGACGAAGCCCTGACCCTGTCGCAAACAGTGGCTGTGGAGTAAAATTTTTCGATCGAAAAATTTTGCCGCCCGCCCTTATCTGGCGATGCGCTCCGGAAACGCCACCACATTGCCTGTGCCAATCCGCGACGACCGCTGCGCGGGCGGGGCCAGCCCCCGCGACCGCGTCGCCATGCGCGTGGGCGCGCTTGCGCGCACCCCGTCTGCGGGACCGGCTGCAAGATGTGACAGAACCGCCGCGGCGCCGTTGCGGGCGGCGGTCAGGCCGCCAGCGAAGGTGCCCGAGCCCGGAAAGACCGGGGTGCCGCTGAAGATCGTGCGGGGCCGCGCCAGCGCCTTGCGCCCGTGGCTGACCTGTTGGGCGGCAAGATAGGTGCGGTTGTGCTCTTCGATCACCCGCTTCAAATCGCCCGGCGCATAGGTATGCGCGTCGGCCAACCCCATGGCGCGGGCGCATAGCTTGGAGCAGAACCAACGGTCCGCCGTGTGGCGGCGCAAATTGATGAACTGCGTCATCAGCAGCCCCCAATAGTCGTAGCCTTGGCCAATCAGGCGCTGCGCGCGTTCGAACGTGTCGGCGGGCGCCCAGGGCACGGGCACGAACTCGTAAGCGCCTTCGCGGAAGGTGATGTCACGCATGTAGACGCCGCCGTATTTTCCGGCGGCCGAGATGCAGCGATGGGTTTCTCCGGGAAGGGGCGGCAGGTCACTCAAAAATAATTCACAATGCGAAAACTCCGAGCGCGTGACGCGCTGCACCAGAGTGTCGCTCAAAAACCGGCCCTCACCCCGGTAAAAGGCAAGGTATATCATGATCGTTTCGTCGTCCCAGGTGTTAATGTGTCAAAAATGGGGCAGTTGGCATCTGCAGGCAAGAAAAAACTAAGAAATTGTTAAGGTTACGGGGTTTAGTGGGCACAGGGGCGCGCCTTATTTTGGTCATATTCTAGCGGAAGACGCCTTGCTATTGGGCGCATCCGCACAGGTGACGTGCGCGGAAGGCTTATTTTGTTGGCCCATCCGGCAATGTCTTTGAAAAGGTTGAAAAATTAACCTTTTCGATTTCTTGAAAATGATTTCATTGAATTGGTTAACTGGTTAACGCCTTTTTTGCCTGAACAGGGGCCATGCCGGTCGATAAACTGACATTACGATTGACCCGATGGGGGATTCGTATGTTATATGAACGTATGTTCAATTAACTCAAAACACAGCCGGAGCCAACCGCCATGTTCACAGCCTCAATGACGTTTGATCTGGGCGAAGACGTCAACGCGTTGCGCGACATGGTGCACCGCTGGGCGCAGGACCGCGTGGCCCCCATGGCCGCCGAGATCGACAAAACCAACGCGTTCCCCCCGGAGCTGTGGACCGAGATGGGCGAGCTTGGCCTTTTGGGCATCACGGTTGACGAGCAATATGGCGGCGCGGGCATGTCCTACCTCGCCCATGTCATCGCCGTCGAAGAAATCGCCCGCGCCTCCGCCTCCGTGTCGCTCAGCTACGGGGCGCATTCCAACCTCTGCGTCAACCAGATCAAGCTGAACGGCACCGAGGCGCAGAAACAGCATTACCTGCCCAAGCTGATCTCGGGCGAACATGTCGGCGCGCTGGCCATGTCCGAGGCAGGCGCAGGCTCCGACGTCGTGTCGATGAAGCTGCGGGCCGAAAAGCGCAACGACCATTTCCGGCTGAACGGCACCAAATACTGGATCACCAACGGCCCCGACGCCGCCACCCTCGTGGTCTACGCCAAGACCGACCCCGATGCGGGCAGCAAGGGGATCACCGCGTTTCTGGTTGAAAAATCCATGGCAGGCTTCTCCACCTCGCCGCATTTCGACAAGCTGGGCATGCGCGGCTCCAACACCGCCGAGCTCATCTTCGAGGATGTCGAAATCCCCTTCGAAAACATCCTCGGCGAGGAGGGCCGCGGCACTCGCGTCCTGATGTCCGGCCTCGACTATGAGCGCGTGGTGCTGGCAGGCATCGGCACCGGCATCATGGCCGCCTGCATGGACGCGATCATGCCCTACATGGCGGAGCGCCGCCAGTTCGGCCAGCCCATCGGCAGTTTCCAGTTGATGCAGGGCAAAATCGCCGACATGTACACCGCCATGAACACCGCGCGCGCCTATGTCTACGAGGTCGCCAAGGCCTGCGACGCAGGCACCGTCACCCGTCAGGATGCCGCCGCCTGCTGCCTTTATGCGTCCGAGCAGGCCATGACCCAGGCCCACCAGGCCGTGCAAGCCATGGGCGGCGCGGGCTTTCTGAACGACGCCCCCGTCGCACGCCTGTTCCGCGACGCCAAGCTGATGGAGATCGGCGCAGGCACGTCCGAGATCCGCCGCATGCTGGTGGGTCGCGAATTGGTGGGGGCGATGGGGTGAAGGCCGGGGATCGAAGCTCTCAATACCTAGATCTGCTGGGGCTGTCCGCTGACAATGTGACCGAGAACATAGCCGAACTCGTGTCTGACCGAACTGATGACGAACATAAGATCCGCTCATCAATCTTGGATATTCATTTTACCACTGAATTTGAGCTTAAGCGCTTTCTTTACCATTCTTTGCGGAGCACTATCTCGTTTGCCGATAAGTCTGATCGGGATACGAAAGCCGCAAAACTCAATAGATCAGTCTCCAAGCTGTCGATGGGTGGTGTGTTGAGCCTGTTGGAAGCGGGCTTAAGGGATCCCACGTGGGCCGCTCTTGAATTTGCGTGGTCGATCAATGGGACGCGGAACAAACTAGCTCACAAAAGCGACCTTAAAGAGGTGTTGTATAAAGGACGGTCTCCATTTTTAGAGCCCGATTGCCTCGCCCAAATGTACATTGACCTTTGGGACGCGAGCCAGAGCTTTGCAAAGGCGTTTGAGTTCAAAATCGAAATGCCGCTTGTCATGGCACGATATTACCACGCGGTTGCTGAGATTTATGAGACGAAGTACGGACCTCTGAGCAAAGAGGAACGACCTTCTATTCCGGACTACCCAGAATGGTGACCCGCCTCCGCCCCCTCCACTACGCGGTCATCACGCTGCTCGCGCTCTTCGCGCTGCTGGCTGCCGCGCAATACCAACGGGCCAGCCTGAAGATCACGGAAACCCAAATCATCGAGACCTACGCGTCTCAATATCTGGCCGCAGCGCCCCAAGGCGCAAAACTGACCGACTGCCGCGCCAAACCGGGGCAAAATACGGCCACCCGCATGGTTGTCATTTGCGGCCCCGACCGCTTTGATGCGGCGCGACATTATGAATTTCACGTGGACCCGCTGGGCCGCCTGATCGTCAAACACGGGCCCGGTGACTGGGCCACGCAGGACCCCGTCGCCGGACGCGACAAGGCCTGACATGCAAGGACACAAGATGCTGAAACCCACCCTGATCGCGGCGCTGAGCGCCCTGACATTCACCGCCCTCGCGCAGGCTGCTGAGCCACTCATCGCCGAGGACAAGGTCCTTGTGCTGGGCTGCCTTGAGCAGATTGAACAAGGCACCACCTGGCGGCAATGCGTGAACCTGATGTTCGAGCCATGTGCTGCGCAAACGCCGGGCACCGACGGCCATGTCGCGTGCCTGAACGGTGTGCGTGGCGAGTGGTCCGAGACAGTGCAAACGCTGCAGGTCGAGGTGATGGACGCCGTCACCCTCACAGGGCAGTCGCAAATCAGCGATCTGATGGACCTCTGGAGCAAATTCGTCGTGCAGAAATGCAACGAGGTCGCCATCGCCAAGCCCACCGGGGCCGAAAGCGCCCGTCTGGGCTGCGAAATCAGTGAATTCGCGGGGCTTGCAGACGAGTTCGCCGCCTGCCTCGAAGGCCGCTCTACCGCTGATTATTGTGAAATTAAGGAGTAACGTTGCGCCCCCTGCTTATCTCCTGCTGTGTCATTATGGCGTCTGGGTCTGCTGCGGCGGATCAGGCCAGTGTGATGTTGGCAAACATCGAAGCGCAACGGGTCTGTCTAAGCGCGCTTGAGATATTGCCCAACGACCGCATCGACGGGAACGCGGTGAAGGTGTGTTTGCGCGACCACCATGTGTGCGTGGGAACAGACATGCTCAACTGCTGGCGACCAGCTGCTGTTGCGTTGGAGGCGGCGGTCGCGGATTTTAGTGAAACCTACACTGGCACGGACCGTGTATGGGTGGATCAAGTCTTGCGCGATATCGAGGTCTCAGCCCGCAACTGCAAGTATCGCGCCACCGCCACTGTCAGCGATTTGTCTTCTGTCAGAAGAATTTGCGAGTTTACCGCCGCGCAAGCAGGGTTTGCCGAGCTGGTTCTGTTCAGTCGCTCTCGGGAAAATCAATGAACTCGGGAAACCCAATGAAACTGGCCTCCATCCTATGAAACTCACATCAGCCATATCGCCGAACTCCGAGGATTTCCGCACCAACGAGGCCGCCAATCTCGCCGCGTTAGACGTGGTGCAACAGGCCGCCACGCAGGCCGCTTTGGGCGGTGGCGAGCGGTCGCGCGACCGCCACGTATCTCGCGGCAAAATGCTGCCACGTGACCGCGTTGCCAACCTGCTGGACCCCGGCAGTCCGTTTCTGGAGGTCGGCGCGACGGCCGCGCATGGGATGTATGAAGATGCCGCGCCTTGCGCGGGGGTGATTGCGGGTGTTGGCTATGTCTCCGGCAAGATGGTGATGGTGGTCTGCAACGACGCGACGGTGAAGGGTGGCACTTACTACCCCATGACCGTGAAGAAACATTTAAGGGCGCAGGAGATTGCCGAAGAAAACCATCTGCCCTGCATCTATCTGGTCGATAGCGGCGGGGCCAACCTGCCCAACCAGGACGAGGTCTTCCCCGACCGCGACCATTTCGGGCGCATCTTCTACAATCAGGCTCGTATGTCGGCCAAGGGCATCGCGCAAATTGCCGTGGTCATGGGGTCGTGCACCGCGGGCGGCGCCTATGTTCCGGCCATGTCGGACGTCACCATCATCGTCAAAGAGCAGGGCACGATTTTTCTGGCAGGCCCGCCTCTGGTCAAAGCCGCCACCGGCGAGGTCGTCTCTGCCGAGGATCTGGGCGGGGGCGACGTGCACACCCGATTGTCGGGGGTCGCGGATTATCTGGCCGAGGACGACGCCCATGCCTTGGCACTGGCGCGGCGCGCCATGCAGAGCGTCAAGAATTCTGTACAAAATGGGTTTGAAGGGTCTGAAAACATCCCCAATTTGTACAATTTAGACCCGCCCGCCTACGATCCGGACGAATTGCTGGGCGTCGTGCCCGCATCCTTAACAACCCCTTACGACATCCGCGAAGTCATCATGCGCCTTGTGGACGGCTCGCGCTTTGACGAGTTCAAAGCCCGGTTTGGCGAGACCCTCGTGACCGGATTTGCCGCCATTTGCGGGATGCAGGTGGGCATCGTGGCCAATAATGGCGTGCTGTTTTCCGAGGCCGCGCAGAAAGGCGCGCATTTTGTCGAGTTATGCTCGCAGCGCCGCATCCCATTGGTTTTCTTGCAAAATATCACAGGCTTCATGGTCGGCCGCCAGTATGAAAACGAAGGCATCGCGCGGCACGGGGCCAAGATGGTGACCGCCGTTGCGACCACCTCGGTGCCCAAAGTGACCATGATCGTGGGCGGCTCGTTCGGGGCCGGCAATTACGGCATGGCAGGCCGCGCCTACCAGCCCCGCTTCATGTGGTCCTGGCCCGGGTCCCGCATCTCCGTGATGGGTGGCCCGCAAGCCGCGGGCGTGCTTGCCACCGTCAAACGCGACGGGTTGGAGCGCAAGGGCGAGACCTGGTCCGAGGCAGAAGAAAATGAATTTAAACAACCGGTTATCGACCAATTTGAAGAGCAATCGCACCCGCTTTATGCCTCCGCACGGCTGTGGGATGACGGGGTGGTCGACCCGCGAAAGGCCCGGGATGTTTTGGCCCTGTCCCTGACGGCCGCACTCTGCGCCCCGATAGAAGAGACACGTTTTGGCGTGTTCCGCATGTGATGGGGTGCGATCTTACGGGGCATCGAGCCCCGACAATCGCAGAGGCTGGCGCAGCCTCTCGTGCCTCCGGCGGGCATATTTTTGGCAAAAAGAAGCTGGAGGGCGTTGATGTTTAACAAAATCCTGATTGCCAATCGCGGCGAGATTGCCTGCCGCATCATCGACACCTGCCGCCTGCTGGGGGTCCGAACGGTCGCCGTTCATTCCGACGTTGACGCCTTGGCGCGCCATGTTGAAATGGCGGATGAGGCGGTGTCACTTGGCGGGCAGACGCCCGCCGAAAGCTATTTGCGCATGGACACGGTCATTGAGGCCGCCATGGCAACGGGCGCGCAGGCCATACATCCGGGCTACGGCTTTTTGTCAGAGAACCCGGATTTCGTGGACGCTGTTGAAAACGCGGGGCTGGTGTTCATCGGTCCGTCGGCCAAGGCCATCCGCGCGATGGGCCTGAAGGACGCGGCCAAGGCGCTGATGCAGGATGCAGGCGTTCCTGTTGTTCCGGGCTATCATGGTGCGGCGCAGGACAATCTGGCGGCTGAGGCCGATGCCATTGGCTATCCCGTTTTGATTAAGGCAGTGGCCGGCGGCGGCGGAAAGGGCATGCGGCGGGTTGACCACGCAGACGCGTTTGCGGATGCCTTGGAGGCCGCCAAGTCGGAGGCTCTGAAAGCCTTTGGCAATGACGTGGTCCTGATTGAGAAATACGTCCCCAAGCCGCGCCATATCGAGGTGCAGGTGTTTGGTGACGGCAAGACAGCGGTGCATCTGTTTGAGCGCGACTGCTCGCTGCAGCGGCGTCATCAGAAGGTGATCGAGGAGGCCCCGGCGCCCGACATGACGCCTGAAATGCGGGCGGCGATGGGGCAGGCTGCAGTGCGTGCCGCACAGGCCGTTGGCTATGCAGGTGCGGGGACGGTGGAGTTCATCGTGGATGCCTCTGACGGGCTGTTGCCCGACAAGTTTTGGTTCATGGAGATGAACACGCGGCTGCAGGTGGAGCATCCCGTCACTGAGGCAATCACCGGCGTTGACCTTGTTGAGTGGCAGTTGCGCGTGGCCTCTGGCGAGGCATTGCCGATGGCGCAGGATGCCTTGTACATCGAAGGCCACGCCTTTGAGGCGCGGATCTATGCAGAAGATGTGCCGGCGGGTTTTTTGCCTGCAACAGGGACGCTGGAGCATTTGGAATTTGCCGATGCCCGTGTTGATACAGGCGTCCGGCAGGGCGATGTGATAAGCCCGTTTTATGACCCGATGATCGCGAAGATGACTGTGCATGGTGCGGACCGGGCGGAGGCATTGGCCAAGCTGGATCGCGCTTTGGGCGACACTCAGATCGCGGGGACGGTGACCAATATCGCGTTCCTCAAAGCCTTGGCGCAGCATCGGGGTTTTGCGGCTGGTGATGTTGATACCGGGCTGATCGAACGAGACTTGGAGATACTCACGCATGTGGCAGAGCCGTGCATACGGTGCCGCGCAATTGCGGCGGTGGCGGCCCATGGGGCCACGCTGGACGGGTTCGCGCTGTGGGACCCGTTGGAGCAGACGGTTTTGATGCGCTGGGGGGAGGAAGACATATCCGCCCGTGTCGCAACTTTGGGGGGCGAAACGTTTCGGGTGTCGCTCGACAAGGCCCGCGTCCATGTGGCACGGATTGGCGAGGGCTGGTCCGTTGATGGCGCAAAAGTGGCGGCGAAAACCACATGTGGCAAAGCTGGTGTGACGGTCTTTTGGGGCAATAGCTACCGCTTTGGTCTTGTGGACCCTTTGGACCGGGCAAGTTCCAACTTGGGCGGCGACGCGACACTTGCGCCGATGCCGGGCCTGGTGAAGTCCGTGTTTGTGGCGGTCGGCCAAGAGGTCGCCGAGGGCGACAAGCTGGCCGTTCTGGAGGCGATGAAGATGGAACATGTCTTGCGCGCGTCCCGCGCCGGGGTTGTGGCCGCGGTGCAGGTCAGCGAAGGGTCCCAAATCGCCGCAGGTGATGTGATGATTGCGTTGGAGCCGGACACGTGATCCGGCTGCACCATGTGCATCAGGCGCGGTCAATGCGCAGCCTGTGGCTGCTGCATGAGCTGGGCGTTGATTTCGAAACAGTCGTGCATGCGTTTGGGAAGAACCTGCGCTCGCAGGAATATCTTGCGCTCAACCCGGCGGGCCGTGTGCCCGCGCTGGAGATCGACGGGAAGGTCCTTTTTGAAAGCGGGGCAATCACCGAGTATTTGTGTGACCTCTATCCCGAAAGCGGGATGGGCCGCGTGGCGGGCGACGCCGATCGGGCGGAGTGGCTGGTCTGGCTTCATTTTGCAGAAACGGTGACCCAGCATGTCGCGGCGCTGACCCAGCAACATATCGCGTTATATGACGACACGATGCGTTCCCCGATCGTGATGAAGCTGGAGGCCGCGCGGCTTGGCAAGTGCTACGGCGCGTTGGATCAGCGGCTTCATGGACGCAAGTATCTGCTGGATAGCGGGTTTTCGGCGGTGGATGTGTCCTGCGGCTACGCGGTCTATTCCGGCAGCCATTACGTCAAGCCGCACGCCTATCCGCGATTGGCCGAATGGTACGGGCTTTTGCGAGAGCGGCCTGCGTTTCAGGCGTCCCTGCCTCCAGAGGGTGCCCGGCTCTACGCGCAGGACTTCTATCCGGTGCCCGAATGAGCGGACCTGTCGAGATATTTGAAGTCGGCCCGCGCGATGGGTTGCAGAACGAAAAGGCGCTGATCGCGACGAAGGCGAAGGTGGCGCTTGTTGATATGCTCTCGACCGCCGGGTTCAGGCGGATCGAGGTGGCGAGCTTTGTTTCCCCAAAATGGGTGCCTCAGATGGCCGATAGCACGGATGTGCTGGCGGAAATCCAGCGGGCGCAAGGCGTGTCCTATGCCGCGTTGACGCCAAATATGCGGGGCTATGAGGGCGCAAAGGCTGCGAAGGCCGACGAGATTGCGATTTTTGGCAGCGCGTCGGAGGGGTTTTCCAAGGCCAACCTCAATGCCACGATTGACGATGCGTTGGCGCGGTTCAAACCCGTGGCCGAGGCCGCTTTGACTGACGACATCCCCGTGCGGGGCTATGTGTCATGCGTCACGGATTGCCCCTATGACGGACCGACGGAGCCGGGTGATGTGGCGCGGGTCGTGGCGGCCTTGCGCGACATGGGCTGTTACGAGGTGTCGCTAGGCGACACGATTGGCAAAGCCACGCCAGAGACGGTGAGCGCGATGCTGGATGCGGTGCTGCAGGAGCTTCCAGCAGAGAAGCTGGCCGGACATTTCCACAACACTGGCGGCAGGGCCTTGGACAATGTCGACGCCTCTTTGGCACGCGGCATCCGCGTGTTTGACGCAGCCGTTGGGGGGCTTGGCGGCTGCCCATATGCGCCGGGCGCGTCGGGCAATGTCGCAACGGAAGCGGTGGCGGCGCATTTGGCCGCTGGCGGGTATGACACCGGGTTGGATTTGGATGTGATCGGGCAGGCCGCCCGCATGGCACAGGAGATGCGTGATGTTTGAGACCTTGCTGCTGGAGGCCGATGCGCGTGGCGTGGCGACGCTGACTTTGAACCGGCCAGAGAAGCGCAACGCGATGTCCGGGCAGATGATCGGCGAACTTCACCAAGCGGCCGACCGTCTCAGCGCGGATGACACAGTGCGGGCGGTGGTTCTGCAGGGCGCACAAGGCAGTTTCTGCGCGGGCGGAGACCTGAACTGGATGAAGGCGCAGATCAACGCGGATGGCGCGACTCGGGCGCGGGAGGCAGGCAAACTGGCCGCAATGCTGGGCGCGTTGAACACGCTGCCCAAACCGCTGATTGCCCGCATCGAAGGTGCGGCTTTTGGCGGTGGCGTCGGCCTTGCGTCGGTCTGCGATGTGGCCCTCTGCGCGCCGGATGCGAAATTTGGCCTGACGGAAACCAAGCTGGGCCTGCTGCCCGCCACCATCGGGCCATATGTCATCGCCCGCATGGGCGAGGGGCATGCCCGCCGCGTGTTCATGTCGAGCCGCCCGTTCGGGGCGGAGGAAGCGCGGTCTTTGGGGCTGATTGCGACAATCTCGCAAGATCTGGACGCCGCGGTGGACGCCGAAATCAAACCCTACCTGTCCTGCGCGCCTGGCGCGGTGGCGGAGGCCAAGGCGCTGGCACTCAAGCTGGGCGGTGCGCCGGGTCCTGCCGACGTCAAGCTGAGCATTGACGCGCTGGTCGCGCGCTGGGACAATGACGAAGCCGCCGAAGGCGTGGACGCGTTTCTAAGTAAGCGAAAACCAAACTGGGCGGAGACGAGCTAGAGGCACATAAAAAGGGGCAAACCCATGATCGCGCAGGCATTGAACCGACGTAACTTTCTTCTTCTATCCGGAGCAGCTACGCTGCAGGCCTGCGGGTCCAGCAGGCTTGGGACCGGCCCCGCAAGCGCCGCGACAGTGTCAGCAGTTGCCGACCCCGCCGCGCGGATCGTCCCCAACGCGGGTTGGAGCGCGTGGGTCGCGGCCTTCAAAACCCGTGCCGTGTCAGCAGGTATTTCGCAAAGCGTCTTGAACCGTGCCTTCCAGGGCGCGGGCTTCCTGCCCGGCGTGATCGAACGCGACCGCAACCAGACGGAATTCAAACGCAGTTTCGAGGACTACCTCGCCATTGTCGCCAATGACGACAAGATCTCCCAAGGCCGCGTGGCCTTCGCGCGCCAACGCTCAAGGCTGAACGCGATCGAGGCCAAATACGGCGTTCCGGCCAATGTGGTCTGCGCGATCTGGGGCGTTGAGAGCAATTTCGGCACGCGGCGGGGCACCATCCCTGTGGTGTCCGCCACCTCGACGCTGGCCTTCGAGGGGCGGCGCGGGGCGTTCTTTGAAAAGCAGCTGATGGCGGCGCTGAAGATCCTGCAAACCGGCGACACCACGCCTGACAAGCTGGTGGGGTCCTGGGCTGGCGCGATGGGGCACACGCAGTTTATTCCCACGTCCTATCAACTATTTGCGGTGGATTTCACCGGCGACGGGCGGCGCGACATCTGGTCGGAGGACCCCTCCGACGCGCTGGCCTCAACAGCGGCCTATCTGTCGCGGTCGGGCTGGCAGCGCAGCCAGCCATGGGGCAGGGAAGTCACATCGGGCGGCTTGCAGCCTGACCCGGGCGGGCCACGGTTCTCCGTCGGCCAGAACTTCCGCGCCATCAAGCGCTACAACAATTCCGACAATTACGCGCTGGGGGTGGGCCATCTGGCTGACCGTCTGGCGGGCGGCGGGCCGTTGAAGACCCCGTTCGGGCCGGACAAATATGGGCTGACGATTGACCAGCGCAAACTGCTGCAAACGCGGCTGACCGCCAAAGGGTTTGACACTGGCGGGGCCGACGGGGTGCTGGGGCCGAAATCCAAGGCCGCCGTGGCGGCCTACCAGCGCAGCGTCGGATTGGAGGCCACGGGCAACCCGTCTCCGGCGTTATTGGCGCAGCTGGGCTAGCCCTTGGGCTGGTTCGGGCGATACGACGTCTCTGACGACGTACAGGACTGGATCGAGGACAATTTCGACTGGGCCGCCATGAATAAGATCATGACGCCCGCAACGCCTTTGGTGCTGCCAACGAAGGACTTCTTCACTGCCCGAAAGGGCGACCCCGACACCGTTGTCGCGGGGCTGGTGGACAACCTCAAAGACATTTTGGGCCTGCAAAGCTTGAAGGTCACCTTGGCCCCGATTGACAACGTGTCGCCCGAATTACGCCATAGCTATCAAAGCCTTGGCGCAGTGGCGGGCACGTGGCAGGGCAACGCGATGGGGGGCCATATCCGCTACGACCCCGCGTTGATTGCGCAGCCGATGACGCTGATCTCCATGCTCGCGCACGAACTGATGCACCAACGGTTGGCGCGTTCTACCGGCGATTGGCCCGGCGGTGCGGAGGCGGAGGAACTCGCCACAGACCTGCATGTCATCACGGCAGGTCTTGGGGTGATCGAGCTGGCAGGCGCGGAGCAGGCGGGCTGGCAAGGCTATATGCGCCAGCCATCTCGCGCCCATGCGCTGGCGGTGTTTCTGGCGCGGCAGGGGATGGGGCCGGAACAGGCGCTTGCGCATCTTCCGCCGAGGGCTGCGAAATATCTCAAACGCTCGATCAAGGAACTGGCGCGGTGAGCATCAGCTCGCCGCTTTGGATGCGGGTGACGTGGGTGGGCATGCTGTTGGCCGCGTTCTACATGCCGCTGTATTTTCTGGGGATCGAGATCAAGGGCAGCGAAAACTGCGCGCCGGACATCCCGTGGTCAGATTACGAAGCCGTGCGAAGGCTGGCCAAATGGACGTGGGCGGGGTCGTTGGTCTCCGTCGGTGTTTTGCTTGGTTTGGCGCTCAGATACGCGCCGTCGCGCCTGCCTGCAAAGCCGGTCCTGGCGGCGTTCATCCTTTGGAAAGCCTTGACGCTGGCGCTGTCCTTCATCACGTCGCCCTCCTGTTTCGAGTCCTACGGCACCGAGGGCGCGTATAACCATCCCTTGGAGGCGACATTCACATTCGCCGGCATATTTGCATGGGCGCTGCTGTTGATTCTAATCTTCGTTGGCTTCGTCATGGGGCCGAGACACCCGAACGACTAAAGTGCCTCCAACGCATCGAGGTCGCAGGCTTGCAGCGCGGGCAGGGCGGCTTCGATCTTCTCTGCTGGCCAATCCCACCAATTGAGCTTCAGCAGGCGGGCGCGGGTGGCCTCGTCGAAGCGCATTTTGACCACTTGTGCGGGGTTGCCAGCTACCACCGCGTAGTCGGGAATGTCACCTGAGACCACGGCACGCGACGCGACAATAACGCCATTGCCAATCTTGGCAGACGGCATCACCATCGCCTCTCGCCCGATCCAGACATCATGGCCGATCACCACGTCCGCGCCCCGTCTGAGCGTCCTGCGGTAGCGGCCGATCTGTTCGGGATCGAAGATTGCAAACGGGTAGGTCGTCAGCCCCGACATGTCATGATTGGCGCTTTCGGTGATGATCTGAACGCCCTCGGCGATCTGGCAGAACTTACCGATATGGATATGCTCCGGCACGCCGGGGAAGGTGTAGGGCGCAAGGCGGGCGGCAATGTCTGTGTCCCCGGTCAGGGTGTTGTCCGAATAGTAGGTGAACGCGCCGACATGGATGTTGGCGTGGTCCAGCGCCTCTGCCAGAAAGACGGTGCCGGGGTAGGTGGCACCATCGGGAAAGGTGACGGGGTTGCGTTTGGTGGGGTCAGGGAAGGTCATGCGGTACCTGCTGTAATACGTTCCAGCCCCTCGCGCGGAGCCTCGCTGGTTGGGGTCTTGATGTCCCATGCGAGCCCGATGGCCTCCAACGCACGGATGAACCAAAAGCCTGGGTCCAGTTGCCCGCACTCGACCCCTAATTGAGCGGAATGCGGAAAGGCGTGGTGGTTGCCGTGCCAGTTCTCGCCAAAGCTCAGCAGGCCAAGCCCCGGCAGGTTGTAGCCCTGCACCGGCAGTCCCGCGATGCGCCAGCCCTGATGGCCTTGCCGGTGCGCATAGTGGCCGACCATCCAATGGCCGGTCAGCGACACGAAGACGCGCATGCAGACGCCCCACAGCACCCATGCCCAGCCACCGGTTGCGAAAAGGATCAGGGCGAGCGGCAGCTGTTGCGCGAGCCACGTCCGTTCCACAAAGCAGTAGAACGGGTCGGAGGCCGTGGGCTGCTCGATCGTGAAGACGGGCGGCGCGTCCAGCCGGTATTCGCAATGCAACTGCCACCATGCGTCGCGCCAAAACCCCGCGCCGTGGCTTGGGTGGGGCGGGCAATAGGTCTGGCGCTGATGCCAGTCGCGGATGTCATGAGCGCGGATCATGCCGAAAGGTCCGGCCATGCCAACCAGAGTGCCGAGCCAGACCAGGAGCCGCTCCAGCCACAAAGGCGCGGCGAAGCTGCGATGGATCAACAGCCGGTGCATACCCACCGAATGGCCCGCGCACAGGGTCACCGCAGATAAGGCCAGAAACACCAACACCGCGCTCCAGTCCAAGAAAAACACGATGGCCAAAACCGCGCCCAACAGATGAAAAAAGTACCAAAGCGATTTCACGGGCACCCAGACAATGAGCCCCTTCGACGTGTCCGTCTCAGCCTGCGCCACGGCGCGCTCTGTTGAAATGAGGTGGGCACCTTGGGGGGCGCCAATGGCACTGGTCATGCCGGGCAGGGTTGCTTGAAATCTACGAAATCGCAAGCGGCGTCAGCTGGCGCGTTTCAATGGACCGAGAAGCCCTTGCAAGGCACCACCTGTTTCCTCGCCCCGAAGCGCTGCCCGGATGCGCTGGAACTTCGGCTTCCCCCGTGTCGGTCCGGCAGACACAATCGTGACAGGTTGGGACAGCAACATCTGTGCGACACGGGACAGGTCCTCCAAAGTGACGGATTGGTAGGTGTCGCTGATCTCTTGAAAATTTTGCAGCGCACCGGTTTCCGCCAAATCGTACCGCATGTGGTCGACGCGAGAGGTCGGACGATCGAGGCTCATATGCATGGCTGCGAATTGGCGCTGCTTGGCGCGGTCCAGTTCTTGCGCTGTCGGGTGCTTCGCGAAATCGCACAGGGTTGAGATCATCAGATCCGTAATCTCCGGCATGTTGCGGGCTTCCCCAGTCGCCTCAAACGCCACCAGGCTTTGCCCTACAACGGTGTAGCATTCCGACCACGCGTCATAGACCAGCCCGCGGTCTTCCCGCAGCGTGTTCATGAACAGCGAATAGCCGTGCCCGCCAATGATGTCGTAATAAAGCTCGGCCACCAACTTGTCGCGCGTGGTGAACGCGTGCATCGGGAAAATGAGCCTCAGCGTGCCTTCGTCTCCGCTATGGCCGATATGCAATTCGCCAGCGGCGTAGTTGAGCGGGGCGAGCACGCTTGGCTGGCCCATTGGCAGGTGCCCTAGTTCGCGATCAACAATGGCCACAAGTTTCGTGTGATCGACATTTCCGCAGACCGAAACGGTGATGTTCTCGCCGACATAATTGGTGCGATGATGCGCCCGCAGATCGTCAATCGAGAGACTTGCAACCGTATCTTCGAATCCGATGATGGGCTGGCTTAAAGGGTGCTCCGGAAAAGCCTGATCATACATGGTTTCGCGCAAAGTGCAGTTAGGACATCCCCGGCAGCTTTCACGCTCAACAATTTTCTTTTCCAGCTCCAAATCCTCGGCGTTCAGCCGAGGTTGGCTGACCATCTCGCACATCAGCGCGACAGCATGGTCCACGTCCTGATGCAAAACCATGCCCTGATACACGGTGGAGTCCTCGTCGGTGACGGCATTTAGGTAGCCACCAGATAGGCCAAATGCCTGTTGAAGCTCATCGCCGGAGCGTTTTTCGGTGCCTCTGAACGCCATGTGTTCGAGAATATGCGAGATACCTGCCTGGTCCTCCGACTCGTAGGCTGACCCGATATCGACAGCGATGGCTATCGCCACGCTTTGGAAATGCGGTGCGCTGTCGGAAAGAACGGTAATGCCGTTGGCTAGGGTGCTGTGGTGTTGTTGCGGCTACATAATGACCTCAAATGAAATTTTGGTGGACCTTGCCGACTGAATACGTCGGTTTTTTGGCACGATTGCGGTGCGAATTGGCGCTTCCGTCGCATTGACCCTCTGGACGCGCACGCGTAAAGATCACCCCAAGCCGCAAAGGCCCTGTCCGTCGAGGGGCAGGAACACCAAGGAGACACCCGTGGACGAGCTGCTACGCGAATACTTACCCATCCTTATTTTACTGGCGATTGCGATTGGTTTGGGTCTGATCCTGATCCTTGCCGCCGTGGTGCTGGCGGTACGGAATCCCGACCCCGAAAAAGTGTCTGCCTATGAATGCGGTTTCAACGCATTTGACGATGCGCGGATGAAGTTTGACGTGCGCTTCTACCTCGTCTCAATTCTCTTCATCATTTTCGACCTCGAAGTCGCCTTCCTGTTCCCATGGGCCGTGGCCTTCAAGGATGTGGGGTTGCTGGGCTTCTGGTCGATGATGGTTTTCTTGGGCGTGCTGACAATCGGCTTCGCTTATGAGTGGAAAAAAGGAGCTCTCGAATGGGAGTGATGGCTGGCGCAAACACGGCTGGGTGGGACAAGGACGTTGCAACCCAAGAGCTGAACGCGGAACTGCAGGACAAGGGCTTCCTTGTCACCTCGACCGAGGACATCATCAATTGGGCGCGCACCGGGTCGTTGCACTGGATGACCTTCGGGCTGGCCTGCTGCGCGGTTGAGATGATGCACACTGCCATGCCGCGCTACGACATGGAACGGTTTGGCACTGCGCCGCGCGCCTCCCCCCGTCAGTCGGACCTGATGATTGTTGCTGGCACGCTGACCAACAAAATGGCGCCTGCGTTGCGCAAGGTCTACGACCAGATGCCGGAACCACGCTACGTGATCTCCATGGGGTCCTGCGCTAATGGCGGCGGCTACTACCACTACAGCTATTCCGTGGTGCGCGGCTGCGACCGCATTGTGCCGGTGGACCTCTATGTGCCGGGCTGCCCGCCGACCGCCGAAGCGTTGCTTTACGGCATCTTGCAGCTGCAACGTAAAATCCGCCGGACCGGGACGATTACTCGATGACAGACGCTGCTGCAGTACAGCCGTCTCGTGCTTTAATCGCGGAAAACTCTGCGATACTGCAACGCTTCGCGAGCGATGGGGTCGCTTTGGATAGAGCCGTCGATTTTGAATTTCGGGTGGAGTTCGCCAGTCAACAAAGAGCCGCTGATTTTCGTGAAGCTGTTCGACCAATTGTCGTAGCGACACGAGAACTTCACAGCTTAAAGGATGATTTGTTTGTATTGTGTACGAGCGGAGATGAGGCGCAGTGTGAAGTTCTGCTGTGCCAAACCATGGAACCGGAAGTTGGTCGGATTTCAGCGCTCGAAGCTGCTTTGGCTAGCAGGGCAGATGAGTTTTCTGGCAGCGATGTAACTTGGGAATTCGCCAATCCCGAAAATGCGGAAGTGAAGCAATGACCGAAGCCCTCACCGAGCTGGCCACGTATATCGAAACGAAACGCCCCGACTGCGTGTTGGAGTGGTCCGTCGCCAATGACGAGCTGACCGTCAATGTGGCCCCGGCCTCGCTGGTGTCGTTCTCGGAGTTTCTGAAGACCGATGCGACCTGCCGGTTCTCCACCATGATCGACATGACGGCCGTGGACTACCCGACCCGCGATGCGCGGTTCGACGTGGTCTACCATTTCCTGTCGATGTACCAGAACCACCGTATCCGCATCAAAGTCGCGATCCGCGAAGAGGAAACCGTGGCCTCGCTGGTCGACATCTACCCCGCCGCCAACTGGTTCGAGCGCGAGATTTTCGACATGTTCGGCATCCTGTTCTCCGGCCACCCGGACCTGCGCCGCATCCTGACGGATTACGGTTTCCGCGGGCACCCGTTGCGCAAGGACTTCCCGACCACGGGTTATGTGGAACTGCGCTACGACGAAGAACAAAAGCGCGTGGTCTACGAGCCGGTGACGCTTGTGCAGGAATACCGCCAGTTCGATTTCATGTCGCCTTGGGAAGGCGCGCAATACGTGCTGCCGGGCGACGAGAAAACAGAGGAAGGCAAAGCCTGATGCCGCAAGGCCCCTCAGACATGCCAACCGTGATGTACGGGGTGGGCGCGACCAAAGCCGGCACCAGCTGGCTTTATCGGTATCTGGACGCGCATCCTGACTGCGCCATGCCGATCCCAAAGGAACTGCATTATTTCGACCGCGCCGAAGGCTTCTTCAAGCGCGATCTAGTGGCCCAATACCAGGCCCGCGCCGACAAGCTGAACCCGCACGCGCCGCGTGCGGTGGCGTTCCAGCGTTACATCCAGCTGCTGCAGGATGAGGCGGAGAATGACTGGAGCTACCGCGATTTCGTCCGTGACACGGCAGTCGATGCGAAGCTGTTCGCCGACATCACGCCGTCTTATTCCATGGTCTCCACCGACATGCTGCGCCGCATGGCGCAGGTCGCTCCGGTGACCAAGTTTGTTTTCCTGATGCGCGACCCGCTGGCGCGGCTTTGGTCCAACATCCGGATGGAGGCGTCGATGAAGGCCGACCGCAAGGGCGGCGACGCGGCGGGCTACGCCGACGAGATTGCGCAAAACTATCTCAAGGGTGGCAGCCAAGCCGTGGCGGCACGCTCTGATTATGTCGGCGTTTTGAAACGCCTGACTGCGGCGATCCCTGCCAAGGACGTGTTTGTGGAATTCTACGAGCGCCTGTTTTCCAACGACACCATCACGCGCCTCTGCGCGTTTCTGGGTATCCGTGATGTGGCGGGCGATTTCGGCAACAAGGTGCATCAAGGCGCATCAATGACATTGGCCCCTGATTTGCGCGACGCGCTTCGGGCCAAGCTGGCCCCGCAATATGCGGGCGTGGCGGAACGATTCAACGACCTGCCCGACGCGTGGCAGGCAAAGATGGGAGCAGCCTAATGGAAGCCTTCATGTCTCTTGATCTGTTTGGCAAGCTGGGCTTCGGATTTGCGTTCGTCGTGTTCACCCTGCTGATGCTTTTGCCCGCGCGGGTTGTGCAGAAACGGCACGGCTATCCGGCTTGGGTGCTGATATTCGGCCTGATCCCCTATCTTGGCTCCTACATTCTGCTCTGGGCGTTTGCCACATCCGAGCATACTCAACCGAACGAGGTGAATTCCTGATGGACGGCTCGAAATTCAATGACGCTCTGACGGGCGAGCAGAAGATCCGCAACTTCAACATCAACTTCGGGCCACAGCACCCTGCTGCCCACGGCGTGTTGCGTCTGGTGCTGGAGCTGGACGGCGAGATTGTGGAGCGTTGTGATCCGCATATCGGCCTGCTGCACCGTGGCACCGAAAAGCTGATGGAAAGCCGCACCTATCTGCAGAACCTGCCGTATTTTGACCGGCTGGATTACGTCTCGCCCATGAACCAGGAACACGCCTGGTGTCTGGCGATCGAAAAGCTCACGGGGACCGAAATCCCCCGCCGCGCCTCTTTGATCCGCGTCCTTTATTCCGAGATTGGCCGCATCCTGAACCACCTGCTGAACGTCACCACGCAGGCCTTGGACGTGGGCGCACTGACCCCGCCGCTCTGGGGCTTTGAGGAACGCGAAAAGCTGATGGTCTTCTATGAACGCGCCTGCGGCGCGCGGCTTCATGCGGCCTATTTCCGCCCCGGCGGGGTGCATCAGGACCTGCCAGAGGACCTGATCGACGACATTGAGGAATGGACCGGCGGCTTCCTGAACACGCTCAGCGACATTGACGGCCTGCTGACCGACAACCGCATCTTCAAGCAGCGCAACGCCGACATTGGCATTATCTCGGAGCAGGACATTCTGGATTACGGCTTCACCGGCGTCATGGTGCGCGGGTCGGGGCTGGCTTGGGACCTGCGCCGCGCGCAGCCTTATGAATGCTACAATGAGTTCGAGTTTGACATTCCTGTGGGCAAGAACGGCGACTGCTATGACCGCTACCTGTGCCGGATGGAGGAGATGCGCCAGTCGATCTCGATCATCCGTCAGGCGATTGAGAAACTGCGCGCGCCCGAAGGCAAAGGCGACGTCATGGCGCGGGGCAAGATGACCCCACCGCCGCGCGGCGAGATGAAGAAGTCGATGGAAGCGCTGATCCATCATTTCAAATTGTATACCGAGGGGTTCCACGTGCCCGCCGGCGAAGTCTACGCGGCGGTCGAAGCGCCCAAAGGCGAGTTTGGCGTTTATCTTGTGGCCGACGGCACCAACAAGCCGTATCGCGCCAAGATGAAGGCGCCCGGCTTCCTGCATCTGCAGGCGATGGACTACATGTGCAAAGGCCACCAACTGGCCGATGTCGCTGCCATTATCGGCACCATGGACGTCGTGTTCGGAGAGATTGACCGGTGAGCATGGCCGCGGCCATCATAACACCACCCCATCAGCGGGTTGCGGGATGAAAAGAGAATTCATCATCCACACGGGCTTTCACAAGACCGGGTCCAGCTCCATTCAGGCGACGTTGTCGCAACTGGATATGGCGGAGCATGACTATCTGGACTGGGGCGTTGCCAACCATTCCGGGCCGTTCGAATTTGCCTTCGGCAATTACGATCATTTGGCCGAAAACCATCCCTACCGCCTGCAGCCGCCTGAGGCACGCGAGCGTAAACGCGCGACCTTCGTGGCCAAGCTGGACGAAGGCATTGCGGCGTCACGCAAACCCCGCATGATTGTCTCGGCAGAGGCGATTTCAAAGAAGCGCAACACCAGCTCGGCGCGCGCATTTGCGGAGCATCTGCACCCACATGCGGATCGGTTCCGCGTCATGTCCTACATCCGCCCGCCTGCCGGTTTGATGACGTCGACCTTGCAGCAACGCATGAAGGTCGGCCAGAACGCGCAATTCCCGCCGCGCATCCGCTACAAAGAGAAAATCGCCAGCATGAGGGACGTGTTTGGCGAGGACGCCTGCGAATTCCGCCTGTTCTCTCCGGCGGCTTTGGAAGACGGTGACGTCGTCATTGATTTCGCGCGTTGGTGCGGTGTCGCGATTGACGCGTCGCAGGTCTTGCGGACCAATGAGTCAATCTCGTTGGAGGCGATGGGCGCGGTCCTGCTTTACACGCGGCACGGGCAGCACAAACAAAATTACCAAGGCGCGGCCATCGTGCAGCATATGTTGCTGGCGCGGCTGGCGCCTCTGGGCAAGACCAAGTTTTCGCTGTCGGAAGACCTGGTGGCGCAGGGCAAGGTCCGCATTCGCAAGGACATGCGCATACTGGCCGACATGTTCGGCGCAGAGGCGCTTGAAGAGCAGCCCAAAGGCACTGTGTTGGGCAGCGAAGAAGATTTGGCAGACGTTGGCCGCGCCCAAGTGGACGGCTTGCGCGGCATCGCCACGGCGTTGCGCAACGAAGGCGGGGGACCGGGCGACGCAATGGACGCGGCGCTGGAACGCGCTGAGCGGGCTGAAGGCACGGACCGCCGCGTGGCCGCGCTGGTTGATGCCATCAAGGATAAATGCAAAGCGGATCGCGACGCAGAGATCGCGCAACGGGCAGAAGCGCGTCGCGCCGCCGCCCGCTCACAACGTGAAAGGATGACGTCATGACCAACTTTGGATCGTTTCTGGGAATGCGCGGCAGCGTACTTGCCGCCGCCGCACTTATCGCAGCAGCCCCCGCTTTTGCCGATGGCCACCAGCCGAGCCTGTCGGAGCTGATTACTGACACGCTGGGCTATGTGCAGGTCCGCGAGAATGTGGTGATCCTTGAAGGTGAGAACCTTGGGTCCTTCATCTGCCATATCGACGTCGGCGCAGCCGCGTTTGAAAACTACAAAAACACCGGGGATTTGGGCGGCGAGCAAGTTGGCTACGCCTGTATTCCTGTCGAGGAGCTTGAAAACTAAATGCTACGCCGCCTCCATAAAGAGCAACCTGACAGTTTTGCCTTCACCCCTGCCAATCAGGCATGGGCGGAGGCTCAGATCACCAAATACCCCGAGGGCCGACAGGCCTCGGCCATTATTCCGTTGCTTTGGCGCGCGCAGGAGCAAGAGGGCTGGCTGACCCGCCCCGCCATTGAAGGCATCGCCGAAATGCTGGACATGGCCTATATCCGCGCGTTGGAAGTGGCCTCGTTCTACTTCATGTTCCAGCTCAAGCCCGTAGGCTCGGTCGCGCATATCCAGATTTGCGGCACCACCTCCTGCATGATTTGCGGTGCGGAAGATCTGGTCGAGGTCTGCAAGCGCAAGATCGCGCCGAAGCCGCATCAAGTGTCGGCTGATGGCAAGTTCAGCTGGGAAGAGGTCGAATGTTTGGGCGCCTGCGCGAACGCGCCAATGGCCCAAATCGGCAAGGATTATTACGAAGACCTGACCGCCAAGCGGGTGGGCGAGCTGATCGACATGCTTGAAAAGGGCGATGTGCCGACCCCCGGCCCGCAGAACGGCCGCTATGCTGCGGAACCGCTCAAGGGTCTGACATCATTGACAGAATACGACAGCGGCAAGACGCAATACAACGCATCCGTGCAGCTGGCCGCCGATATTGGCGACACGGTAAAGCGCATTGATGGCACCGAAGTGCCCCTGTTGGCCCCATGGGGGCATGGTGCGCCGACACTGGGCGGCAAGGCCAAGCCCGCTGCGAAACCTGCCGCAAAGCCCGCCGTCAAGAAAGCCAAGGCTGAGGCGCGCAATGTGCCTTTGACCAAAGCAGAGATGGACGCCAAGAAGGCGGGAAGGCCCAAGACCGGCTCTGTCGCGAAAGCGGCGAGCAAACCGGCTGCGGCCAAGCCAGCCAAGAAGCCCGTGGCCAAGGATGGCAAGCCCGAGATGCTGAAAAAAGCACGTGCTGGCGGGGCGGATGATCTGAAAATGATTAAGGGCGTCGGCCCGGCAATGGAAAAGCTGCTCAACAAACTGGGGGTCTATCATTTCGATCAGGTCGCCGGCTGGCGCAAAGCCGAAGTTGCCTGGGTCGACGACAACCTCGAAGGATTCAAAGGTCGCGTGTCGCGCGATAACTGGGTGGCTCAGGCCAAGACCCTCGCCAAAGGGGGCAGCACTGAGTTTTCAAGCCGCGTCAAAAAGGGCGGCGTCTACTAATGCTAGAAAATAGCGGACAGGGAGAATTGAAATGAATCAGAACGGATCACGTAGCTCTTGCCATACCATGTGCTGGGTTATCGCGGCGGTCTTGGGCGTTATCGTCCTTGGATTGTTGATGGTCGTTGGCGAGTGGAGCTTCTTGCCCGCCGTCATGTTGGCCGGTCTGGCCTTTGTCATTGGCGGGCTGTTTTTCAGCTGGGCCTTCTGCACAGGCGACAACATTCATATTGATGGCGACACTGGCAAACCGACCGGTTCGGGCGCTGGCAATATGGCTGCTGGCGCGGCTGGTGCTGCAGTTGCAGGCGGCGCGGCGGCGACAGCTGCTGCCTCTTCGGCTGGGGGTGCAAGTGCTGCAGGTGCCACTGCGTCCGGTTCGGATGGCGCAACCACGGCCCCCGCATCCTTGATGAGCGGCTCAGCAACAACATCTGCCCCGGCCGCAAACGCACCGGCGGCTGCGAAAAAGCCTGCGGCCAAGAAGCCAGCAGCCAAACCAGCAGCGAAGCCTGCGGCAAAGCCAGCCGCGAAGCCTGCTGGAGCCAAGGCAAAAGCAGCGGCAAAAAAGGCAGCACCTAAAGGCGCGACGCAAGCGACGCCCGCTCCTGCACCGGCGCAAGCCAAGGCCGCAGCCAAGCCCGCCAGCAAAGTTCCCGCCAAAGCGGCGACAAAAGCTGCGCGCAAGCCGGTGGCTGCGGACGGCAAGCCCGAACAGCTGAAGAAAGCACGCGCCGGTGGCGCGGACGATCTCAAGCAAATCAAGGGCGTGGGCCCGGGGCTGGAAACCAAGCTGAACGAGCTGGGGTTCTACCACTTCGACCAGATTGCGGGATGGCGCAAAAAGGAAGTGGAATGGGTCGATAGCCAGCTGAAGTTCAAAGGCCGTATCGAGCGTGACGAATGGATCAAACAATCCAAGACGCTTGCCAAGGGGGGCGCGACCGAGTTCTCCAAAAAGGTCAAAAAGGGCGGTGTGTATTAATGCACTCCGCCGCGACTAAATGAGTGGCGATGCGGGCGAAGACGCCGCCCGCGCCGCCAAAGGCCGCAAATTGGCGCTGATCCTGATCGGGGCCGTCTTCGTCTTCATCGGCGTGGAGTTTGCGGGGGCAACCTTCGGGTGGTCCAATCAGATCATGGGCCTGCTGGAAATCGCGATCGCCGCGGCTTTCATCTGGGTCATGTTCCAGATTTATATGCTTTGGCGTGAACGCCAATAACTTGAGGAAACGACGCGATGCTCGCAGATAAAGACCGGATCTTTACCAACCTCTACGGGATGCATGACCGCAGCTTGAAGGGCGCGAAGGCGCGCGGCCATTGGGATGACACCGCGAAGATCATCAAGCGTGGGCGCGACAAGATCATCGACGAGATGAAGGCCTCCGGCCTGCGCGGTCGGGGCGGGGCGGGCTTCCCGACCGGTCTGAAATGGTCGTTCATGCCCAAGGAAAGCGACGGGCGCCCGGCCTATCTGGTGGTCAACGCTGACGAGTCCGAGCCCGGTACCTGCAAAGACCGCGAGATCATGCGCCACGACCCGCATACGCTGATCGAGGGCTGCCTGATTGCGTCTTTCGCGATGAATGCCAATGCCTGCTACATCTACATCCGCGGCGAATACATCCGCGAGAAAGAGGCGCTGCAAGCCGCCATCGACGAATGTTACGAGGCAGGCCTCGTTGGCCCGAACGCCGCCAAATCCGGCTGGGATTTCGACATCTACCTGCACCACGGGGCAGGGGCTTACATTTGCGGCGAGGAAACCGCGCTGCTGGAAAGCCTTGAGGGCAAAAAAGGCATGCCGCGCATGAAGCCGCCGTTTCCGGCGGGGGCGGGTCTTTATGGCTGCCCGACGACGGTGAACAACGTGGAATCCATCGCGGTGGTGCCGACCATTTTGCGCCGTGGCGGCGACTGGTTTGCAAGCTTCGGCCGCCCAAACAACGCGGGCACCAAGCTGTTCGCGATCTCGGGCCATGTGAACAATCCCTGCGTGGTTGAAGAGACGATGTCGATCTCGTTTGAAGAGCTGATCGACAAGCATTGTGGCGGCATTCGTGGCGGCTGGGACAACCTCAAAGCGGTGATCCCAGGTGGGTCGTCGGTGCCGATGGTGCGTGGCGAGAACATGCGCGACGCCATTATGGATTTCGACGCGCTGAAGGAAAAAGGGTCCTCGCTGGGAACGGCGGCTGTCATCGTGATGGACCAGGATACCGACATCATCAAAGCCATCTGGCGGCTGTCGGCCTTCTACAAGCACGAAAGCTGCGGGCAATGTACGCCGTGCCGCGAAGGCACCGGCTGGATGATGCGGGTGATGGACCGTCTGGTGAAGGGCGATGCGGAGGTCGAGGAAATCGACATGCTGCTGGACGTCACGAAACAGGTTGAGGGCCACACGATCTGTGCCCTTGGTGACGCGGCTGCATGGCCCATTCAGGGCCTGATCCGCAATTTCCGTGATGAGATTGAAGACCGCATAAAGCACAAACGGGGGGGCGCTGCATCTATTGCGGCGGAATAGACTATGAGAGTTCTTTTATCAGCGACGGCCTTGTTGGCCCTGGCGGCATGTGATCCGGCAGATTTTCAAACCTCCAAGCCAGAGGCCCCGAAAGGCCCCCCGATCGAGATCACCCAAGCGGTGCGCGCGGCTGATACGGCGCGGATCACCATGCGCTACAAAGACGGCGGCGCGATCCCGGCGGAGGACGAAAACCGCGCGGTTCTGCGCGCCATGGAAATCGCCTGCCAAGACGGCGAAAAAGCGATCCCCGACACCCGCAAACGCGCGGACGGCCTGCTGACGGTCAACGTGTTCTGCGTGGGCGTGTTGACCAGTGACGAAGTCATCGACGGCTCGCGGTTGAAATCATGATGTTGCGGGCGGTCTTGATCTTAACGCTCGCGGTTGCCGTCGCCTCTTGCGGGAGGCTTGGCATCGGCAACAGCTCGAAACGGGCCGAGACCGAGAACGTCTTGCCGTTCAAAGCCAAGCTCAAAAAGGGTGAGGACCGCGGTTTCACGGTGTCTGTCGTCAACAAAGGCGCGGGCGTGGCGCAGGTGCGCGAAAGTGTGCGTTTCGAGGCCACCAAATACTGCCTTCTGACCTTTGGCGGCTCTGACGCGAAATGGTCCATCAGCCCAGTGTCCAAGGATTGGGCCTTCACCCAAGACGGCGACAAGCTGATCTTTAGCGGGGAATGCACCGCGCTATGATGCAGCCCGCCGGATATCACCTTGCAGAGCTGAATGTGGGCCGTTTCGTGGCCCCCGTGGGCGATGCGCGTGTTCAGGAATTCATGGACAACCTTGACCGTATCAACGGTCTGGGCAAGCGCATGCCGGGCTTTGTGTGGATGATGGAAGGCTCGGGCGAGCCGGGCACCGGCAACACCGAAAATTGCGTTGGCGGCGACCCATTGGCAGTGGCCAATCTCAGTGTTTGGGAAGACGCTGCATCGCTGGAGACCTTCGTTTGGGGCACCGTCCACAAACAATTTTACGAACGCCGCGCCGAATGGTTTGAGGTTGCGCCCAAGATGCATTTTGTCATGTGGTGGGTGCCCATCGGCCATCAGCCGACCATCGAGGAAGCGCTTGAGCGGCTCGAAATGCTAGAACAAAACGGCGATAGTGAAGCCGCTTTTGGCTGGAAATATCTGAAAAACGCAAACATGTGGAAAACGCATGGATGCCAAGTTGCAGCGGAGTAACGCATGAGCGACCTACGCAAAATCATCATCGACGACAAAGAGGTTGAGGTCGATCCGGCCATGACCCTGATCCAGGCCTGCGAAGAGGCTGGGATCGAGGTGCCTCGGTTCTGTTATCACGAGCGTCTGACCATCGCGGGCAACTGCCGTATGTGTCTGGTCGAAGTGGTGGGCGGCCCGCCAAAACCGGCGGCGTCGTGTGCGATGCAGGTCAAAGACTTGCGGCCCGGGCCGGAAGGTGCGCCGCCTGTGGTGAAGACCAACTCGCCCATGGTCAAGAAAGCCCGCGAGGGCGTGATGGAATTTCTGCTGATTAACCACCCGCTGGACTGCCCGATCTGCGATCAGGGCGGCGAATGCGATCTGCAGGATCAGGCAATGGCCTACGGCGTCGATTTCTCGCGGTTCCGCGAACCCAAGCGCGCCTCGACCGATCTGGATTTGGGGCCGCTGGTCGAGACCCACATGACGCGCTGCATTTCCTGCACGCGCTGCGTGCGCTTCACGTCCGAGGTCGCGGGTATTACGCAGATGGGCCAGACCGGCCGTGGCGAGGATGCTGAGATCACCTCCTATCTGGGCGAGACGCTGGATTCGAACTTGCAGGGCAACATCATTGACCTGTGCCCCGTGGGTGCGCTGGTCTCCAAGCCATACGCGTTTACCGCGCGGCCTTGGGAACTGACCAAAACCGAATCCATCGACGTGATGGATGCGCTCGGGTCGAACATCCGCGTGGACACCAAGGGCCGCGAAGTGATGCGCTTCCTGCCGCGCAACCATGACGGCGTGAACGAGGAATGGATTTCCGACAAAACACGTTTCGTCTGGGACGGGCTGCGCCGCCAGCGGCTGGACACGCCCTATGTGCGCGAAAACGGCAAGCTGCGGAAGGCCACTTGGCCTGAAGCATTGTCCGCCGCCGCTGCCGCGATGAAGGGCAAGAAAGTGGCCGGTCTGGTCGGCGATCTGGCCTCGACCGAGGCGGCTTACGCTTTGAAAACCATGATTGAAGGCATGGGCGGCAATGTCGAATGCCGCACCGATGGCGCCATGCTGCCTGCGGGCAATCGCGGTGGCTATGTCGGGACCGCCAGCATCGAAGACATTTATGCGGCGAAATATGTGATGATTATTGGCGCCAACCCGGCAATTGAAGCGCCCGTGCTGAACGCGCGTATCCGCAAGGCCTGGACCACGGGTTGCGATGTTGACCTGATCGGACAAGCCGTTGATCTGACATATGAATACAACCACAAAGGCACGGACCGCGCCGCGGTGGAGACGATCCTGAACACCAAGCCTGCCAAGAAAATCGTGGACAACCCGTCCATCGTGATCGTCGGCCAAGGCGCGTTGCAGGAAGCCGACGGGGAGGCTGTTCTGGCCGCCGCAATGGCGATGTGCGAGGCCTCAGACTCCAAACTGATGATCTTGCATTCTGCCGCTGGCCGCGTGGGCGCGATGGATGTGGGCGCGGTGACCGATGGTGGCATGAAAGCGGCCATTGAGGGTGCGGACGTGATCTACAACATGGGTGCAGACGAGGTCGATGTGGCCGCTGGGCCGTTTGTGATTTACCAAGGCTCGCACGGCGATCGCGGCGCGCACCGCGCGGACATCATCTTGCCAGCGGCGGCTTATACGGAAGAAAACGGTGTGTTCGTGAACACCGAGGGGCGGCCTCAGTTGGCTCTGCGCGCGGGCTTTGCACCGGGCGAGGCGAAGGAAAACTGGGCGATCCTGCGGGCATTGAGCGCCGAATTGGGCCAGACCCTGCCATTCGACAGCATGGCGGCCCTTCGCACCCAGATGATCGAGGCCACCCCGCATCTGGCAATGATCGACGCGGTACCGGAAAACGAAATGACCGTGCTCAAGCCCAAGAAGCTGGGCAAGGCGGCGTTCCGCAACGCGGTCACCGACTTTTATCTGTCCAACCCGATTGCACGCGCGTCCGAGCTGATGGCGGAACTGTCCGCCAATGCCAAAGCGCGGGCCGGTGAAAAGATTGCGGCTGAGTAAATGATGACCCCTTTTCATATCACGGTAACGGGACTGGCCTTGGCCAGCCTAGCCGCGTGCGAAGAGGTCGACCCGGCGCAAGACTATTTTGCGCCGGAATATCAAGGTGTTGAGACCCGTAAGTTAGACAATGAGATCGTCAGCTTTCTGGTGCGCATGAAGGGCGCACGCACCAACGCGGATGTCGCGGATTACGGCAAATGCGCCGCCGCGCAATACGCGCTGATCCGGGGCTTCGGATTTGCCCGCCATGTGCGGACAAATGTGCAGGAACGGGGTGGCGTTTGGGCGGCGGATGCGGTTTACACCATCTCGGCTGCTTTGCCCGAGGGACTACAAACCATCGACGCCGAAGTGGTCGTCGAAGAATGTGCCGAAAACGGCATACCGACAGTGTGAGGACGCATGGCTGAATTCTTAACAACCCCGGCCGGAATTGCCCTGATTATCGTGGCGCAATGCCTTGCGGTGATCGGCTTTGTGATGGTCTCGCTGCTGTTCCTCGTCTACGGCGACCGCAAAATCTGGGCCGCCGTGCAAATGCGCCGTGGCCCGAATGTGGTTGGCGCATGGGGCCTGCTGCAAACGGTGGCCGACGCGCTGAAATATGTGGTTAAGGAAATCGTCATTCCGGCGGGCGCCGACAAGACGGTGTTCATGCTCGCGCCCATGCTGGCCTTCGTGTTGGCCCTTATTTCATGGGCTGTGATCCCGTTTAACGACACCTGGGTGCTGGCCGATCTGAACGTGGCGATCCTGTATGTCTTTGCCATCGGCTCGCTTGAGGTCTACGGCGTCATCATGGGCGGCTGGGCGTCGAACTCCAAATATCCGTTCCTTGGCTCGCTGCGCTCTGCGGCGCAGATGATCTCCTACGAGGTCTCTATTGGCCTGATTATCATCGGCGTCATCATCACCACCGGATCGTTGAACTTTGGCGACATTGTGCGCGCGCAGGATGGCAATCTGGGTCTGTTCAACTGGTACTGGCTGCCGCATTTCCCGATGGTGTTCCTGTTCTTCATCTCGGCCCTGGCGGAAACCAATCGCCCACCGTTCGACCTGCCGGAAGCTGAGTCGGAACTGGTTGCGGGCTACCAGGTGGAATACTCCTCGACCCCGTTCCTGCTGTTCATGGCCGGCGAATACATCGCCATCTTCCTGATGTGCGCTTTGATGACGCTGCTGTTCTTTGGCGGCTGGCTGTCGCCCATTCCGGGCGTCGCTGATGGCGCGCTGTGGATGGTCGGCAAGATGGCCGTGTTCTTCTTCTTGTTCGCGATGGTGAAAGCCATCGTGCCGCGCTACCGCTACGACCAACTGATGCGCTTGGGCTGGAAAGTGTTCCTGCCGCTGTCGCTGGCATGGGTCGTGATCGTGGCATTCTTCGCTCAATACGGGGCCTTTGGCGGTGCATATGCCCGCTGGGCCGTAGGAGGTTAACCGCATGGCAACGTCTCTCGCCCGCAAGGCCAAGTACTTCCTGCTCTTTGATTTCTTCAAAGGGTTCGGGCTGGGCATGAAATACTTCTTCGCGCCCAAGGCTACGGTGAACTACCCGCATGAGAAGGGGCCATTGTCCCCGCGCTTTCGTGGTGAGCATGCTTTGCGCCGCTATCCCAATGGGGAAGAGCGTTGCATTGCCTGCAAGCTGTGCGAGGCCGTGTGCCCCGCGCAAGCGATCACCATTGACGCCGAACCCCGCGACGACGGCTCGCGCCGCACCACGCGCTATGACATCGACATGACCAAATGCATCTATTGCGGCTTCTGCCAGGAAGCCTGCCCGGTGGATGCGATTGTCGAAGGCCCGAATTTCGAATTCGCCACGGAAACCCGCGAGGAGCTGTTCTACGACAAGGACAAACTGCTGGCGAATGGCGACCGTTGGGAAGCCGAGATTGCCCGCAACCTGGAAATGGATGCACCGTACCGATGAGTGCCGAGACCACATATGACATCGGCAAAGCGCTGTCTGAGAAGGTGAACCCCGGAATGGAGGACGCATTGCGCGCCCGCTATGATGCGTTGGTGCCCGGCTTGGCCGAGACAGTGGTCGATGTTGCCTATGGCAAATTCTATGCGCGTGGCACAGTAGATGAAAAGACGCGGCTATTGGCGACGATTGCGGCCTTGACCGCGCTTGGGTCCCAAACACGTCCGCAGTTGAAGGTGAATATCGGGTCTGCCCGCGCCGTTGGGGCCACTCGGGAAGAGATTTGCGAGATCATTTTTCAGATGACCCTTTATGGCGGCTTTCCAGCGATGATTAACGCCATGAACGCGGCCATTGAGGTCTTTGAGGCGGAGGGGGCGTCATGAGCGATCCAACCAACCCTTTTGAAGCCATGATGAAGATGGGGCAGGACATGGCGAAAACCATGAACCCCGCTTTGGAGGCGTTTACGCCAAAAGGCTTTGAAAACATGATGCCCACCATGTCCGCCGAGATGATGGAGCAGTTCATGGGCAAGGGCGTCAGCCCGGAAGGGTTGGACGCCAAGACACGGCTGCTGTTGACATTATCCGGCCTGACCATCCAAGGCGCGCAGGGCGAGGCGCAGATCAGACTGACCGTGCGCCATCTGGTGGAAGTTGGTGCCACGAAACAAGAAATAGCCGAAACCATCGCGCAGGCCGCGATGTTTGGCGGCGTACCTGCAATGTCAAAGGCGATGGAGCTGGCGACAGAGGTGCTGGACGGAGAGAAGGAAGACTGATGGGATTTGCAGATTTTGCATTCTACCTATTCGCGATCACGGTGGTCACCGCCGGGTTGTTCGTGGTGGTGTCTCGAAACCCTGTGCACTCGGTGCTGTGGCTGATCTTGGCCTTCCTGTCCTCGGCGGGCCTATTCGTGCTGCTGGGCGCGGAATTCGTCGCCATGCTGATGATTATCGTCTATGTGGGCGCGGTCGCGGTGCTGTTCCTGTTCGTCGTCATGATGCTGGACGTGGACTTTGCCGAATTGCGCGGGGAGCTGGCCAAATTTGTGCCGCTCGCAGGGCTGATCGGCGTTATTTTGTTGATGGAACTGGCGCTGGTCTTTGGCGTCTGGCAGGGCGCTGAAAACGCCGCAGATTTGCGCGACGCTGTAACACCCGCCCTTGAAGAGACACAGAACACGGCGGCCTTGGGCCTGTTGATCTACACGAAGTACATCTACCTGTTCCAAGCCGCCGGCTTGATCCTGCTGGTCGCCATGATCGGCGCGATCGTCCTGACACTGCGTCACCGCGAGGACGTCAAACGCCAGAACATCCTCAGCCAGATCTACCGCGACCCGGCAGAGCAGATGGAGCTGAAAAACGTCAAACCGGGGCAGGGGCTGTGATGATGCGTGGTCATCTCAGTGTTGTCGTTTTGGGGACACTTCTTGCTTCTAGCGCGGCTGCAAACTCGCGGGTGCAGACATGTCAAAGAGGCATGCAAAACCCGATATGTGATCCGAAAGCATACTCTGCTCAGGACTTGGGCAATGGAATTGTTCGGACGACCTATGACGGCGGCGAATTGCCGGATTTTATTGTTCAAATTGAGTCGTGCAATTCTGGTAGATTTGTCCGGACCGCCTTTGTGGAAGGCAAACGAGGATGGACGGAGACTGACGTCGATGTGATCGAAGCAAATTTCCAGCGCTTTGCCGAAGAAAAAAAGTCACATAGTTTTTCAGATATCGCCAGTTTTTTAGAGACTAGCGGCTACCCCGTTAAGGACAGCAACTTCCGCTATCAAACGCGCGGATGTGCCGAGTACTATCCTGATCTACTTGGTGACAAAGAACCATATGAGGCCACACAATGATCGGACTTGAACACTACCTCACGGTCGCGGCGGCTTTGTTCGTCATTGGCATTTTCGGCATCTTCGTGAACCGCAAGAACGTCATTGTCATCTTGATGTCGATAGAGCTGATGCTGTTGGCGGTGAATATCAATTTCGTGGCGTTCTCCAGCTTCCTCAATGACCTCGCGGGGCAGGTGTTTACCTTGTTCGTGCTGACGGTCGCGGCGGCAGAGGCCGCCATCGGGCTGGCCATTCTGGTCTGCTTCTTCCGCAACCGCGGCACCATTGCCGTGGAAGACGTCAACGTGATGAAGGGCTAAGTCACAATGGAAACCATCATCCTTTTCGCCCCTCTGATTTGCGCGCTGATCTGCGGCTTCGGGTGGAAGTTCATCGGCGAGCAGGCGGCTTGCGTTGTGGCCACGGCGGGCCTGTTCCTGTCGGCGATCCTCAGCTGGATCGTGTTCCTGACCTTTGACGGCACCACGGAAAGCATCGAGATTTTGCGCTGGATTCAGTCCGGCAGCTTGGACACGTCATGGGCCATTCGGATGGACCGTTTGACGGCAATCATGCTGATTGTCATCACCACCGTGTCCTCGCTCGTGCACCTCTATTCCTTTGGCTACATGGCGCATGACGACCATTTTGCCGAAGGGGTCAGCTACAAGCCGCGCTTCTTTGCCTATCTGTCGTTCTTTACCTTTGCCATGCTGATGCTGGTCACTGCTGACAACCTTGTTCAGATGTTCTTTGGCTGGGAGGGCGTGGGCGTGGCCTCATACCTGCTGATTGGCTTCTACTACAAAAAGCCGTCGGCCAATGCGGCCGCGATCAAGGCGTTTGTGGTCAACCGTGTGGGTGACTTTGGCTTTGCGCTGGGCATCTTCGGGCTGTTCCTGATGACCGACAGCATCAACTTCACCGAGATTTTCGAGGCCATCCCGACGGATGTGGCAGGCCAGTCAATCCAGTTCTTGTGGGCTGAGTGGGACGCGGCCAACCTGTTGGCCTTCCTGCTGTTCATCGGCGCCATGGGCAAGTCGGCGCAGTTGATCCTGCACACCTGGCTGCCCGACGCGATGGAAGGCCCGACACCCGTGTCGGCGCTGATCCACGCTGCAACCATGGTGACCGCAGGCGTCTTCCTTGTCTGCCGCATGTCGCCGCTGATCGAATTCGCGCCGTCGGCGCAGACCTTCATCGTGGTCCTTGGCGCGACCACCGCGTTCTTCGCGGCGACGGTCGGCTTGGTGCAGAACGACATCAAGCGCGTCATCGCCTATTCGACCTGCTCTCAGCTGGGCTACATGTTTGTGGCGGCGGGCGTCGGTGTCTACTCGGTCGCGATGTTCCACCTGCTGACACACGCGTTCTTCAAGGCGATGTTGTTCTTGGGCGCGGGTTCTGTGATCCACGCGATGCACCACGAGCAGGACATGCGCAACTATGGTGGTTTGCGCCACAAGATACCCAAGACCTTCTGGGCGATGATGATCGGCACGCTGGCCATCACCGGCGTTGGTATCCCGCTGCTTTACGTGGGCTTCCCTATTGGCTTTGCGGGCTTCGTGTCCAAGGACGCCATCATCGAGAGCGCCTATGCGGCCACGCCCATGGGCTACGCCTTCTGGATGCTGGTGATCGCGGCGCTGTTCACATCGTTCTATTCATGGCGTTTGATGTTCATGACCTTCTACGGGGAGCCACGCGGCGACAAGCACACGCATGACCACGCGCATGAAAGCCCCAACACGATGCTGGTGCCTTTGGGCGTGCTGGCGATTGGCGCGATCTTCTCGGGCATGGTGTTCTACAAGCCGTTCTTCGGCTCGGACGAGAGCGTCGACAAGTTCTTCGGCATCTCCGCCGAGAAACACGCGATTGTCGAGATGGTGAGGCCCGCCTACGCGGCGACGGATGAGGCCAAGGACGACACAGAACACGGACCCGCGCAAGTGCCGGGCCAAGGCGCGATCTTCCATGGGCCGGACAACCACGTGCTGCATGACGCGCATTACGTCCCGAAATGGGTGAAGGTCTCGCCCTTTGTGGTGATGCTGCTGGGCTTCTTCACGGCGTGGCTGTTCTACATCAAGAACCCAAGTTTGCCGGGCCGGTTGGCCGCAAACCAGCGACCGCTTTACAACTTCCTGCTGAACAAATGGTATTTCGACGAGGTCTACGATTTCCTCTTCGTGCGGCCCGCGAAATGGTTGGGCGATTTCTTGTGGAAACGCGGTGACGGCAATGTCATTGACGGCACTTTGAACGGCATCGCCATGGGCATCATCCCATTCTTCACACGGCTGGCTGGCCGCGCGCAGTCGGGCTTCATGTTCCACTACGCCTTCGCGATGGTCATCGGGGTTGTCGTCTTGATTACATACTTCGCCATATCAGGCGGGGGAGCGGAATAATGTTGAACTCACTTCTGTCGATCATCACCTTCATCCCGCTTTTGGGCGCGGTCATTCTGGCCCTGTTCCTGCGCGGCGATGACGAGGCCGCGCAGCGCAACGCCAAATGGCTGGCGCTGATCGCGACGACGGCGACCTTCCTGGTGTCGATCTTCCTCTATACCGGCTTTGACCCCGCCAACACGGGCTTCCAGTTCGTGGAGGAGCGCGAGTGGATCCTGGGTTTCCAATACAAGATGGGCGTGGACGGGATCTCGATCCTGTTTGTGCTGCTAACGACGTTCCTGATGCCGCTGGTGATCGCGTCCTGCTGGGATGTCAAACACCGCGTGAAGGACTACATGATCGCGTTTCTGTTGCTGGAGACGCTGATGATCGGCGTGTTCTGCGCGCTGGACCTGATCCTGTTCTACCTGTTCTTTGAGGCAGGGCTGATCCCGATGTTCCTGATTATCGGCATCTGGGGCGGGGCGAACCGGATTTACGCGTCGTTCAAATTTTTCCTCTACACGTTGCTCGGATCGGTACTGATGCTGATCGCAATGATCGGCATGTATGTGGACGCGGGCACGACGGATATTCCGTCATTGCTGACGCATAACTTCGCATCCGAGAATTTCGAGCTGCTGGGTATCCAAGTGGTCGGTGGCATGCAAACGCTGATGTGGCTGGCCTTCTTCGCGAGCTTCGCGGTGAAGATGCCGATGTGGCCTGTTCATACATGGCTGCCGGATGCGCACGTGCAAGCGCCGACGGCGGGTTCCGTCGTGCTGGCGGCGATCTTGTTGAAAATGGGCGGCTACGGCTTCCTGCGCTTCTCGCTGCCGATGTTCCCTGTGGGGTCAGAAGTGCTGGGCAGTTTCGTGCTGTGGATTTCGGCGATTGCGATTGTCTACACCTCGCTTGTGGCATTGGCGCAATCCGACATGAAAAAGCTGATCGCATATTCATCGGTGGCCCATATGGGTTACGTCACGATGGGCATCTTTGCGGTGAACCAGCAAGGCATTGACGGGGCGATCTTCCAGATGATTTCGCACGGCTTCATCTCGGGCGCGTTGTTCCTGTGCGTGGGCGTGATCTACGACCGGATGCACACCCGCGAGATTGATGCTTACGGCGGGCTGGTGAACAAGATGCCGGCCTACGCGCTGATCTTCATGCTGTTCACCATGGCCAATGTGGGCTTGCCGGGGACCTCGGGCTTCATCGGGGAATTCCTGGTGCTGATGGGCGTCTTCCAGGTGAACACATGGGTCGCGATGATCGCGACAACCGGTGTGATCCTGTCGGCGGCCTATGCGCTGTGGCTGTATCGCCGCGTGGTGATGGGCGACCTCATCAAAGAGAGCCTGAAGTCGATCACCGACATGACCGGCCGCGAGCGGGCGATTTTTGCGCCGTTGGTGGTGATGACGATCCTGCTGGGCGTCTATCCGTCGCTGGTCACTGACATCATCGGCCCCTCGGTGGGCGCATTGATTACCAATTATGACACTGCGCTGCTTGATAGCGGCCTTGCCACCTCTGTGGCTGGAAACTGAGAGACTGACCCATGATCCAAGCTGATCTCAACGCTGTTCTGCCCGAGGTGATCCTTGCGGTTTATGCCATGATCGCGCTTTTGGCGGGCGTCTACACTGGCAAGGACAAGACCGCGCCGCTGATCCTGTGGGTCACGGCTGGATTGTTCGTGGTGTTGGCGGGTGTCATCGGATTTGGCGGCGGCGGGGTACAGGAAGCATTCGGCGGTGCGTTCATCGACGACGCGTTCTCGCGCTTTGCTAAGGTCACCATTCTGTTGTCTGCGGCGGCTATCTTGGTGCTGAGCCAAGACTTCATGGCGCGCCACGGCCTGCTGCGGTTCGAGTACCCGTTGCTGGTGGCTTTGTCCGTTGTGGGCATGATGATGATGGTCTCGGCTGGCGACTTAATGGCCTTGTATATGGGGCTGGAGCTGCAATCGCTTTCGCTTTATGTGGTCGCCGCGTTGCGCCGCGATAGCGTGAAATCCACCGAGGCCGGTCTAAAGTATTTCGTGCTGGGCGCGTTGTCGTCGGGCATGCTGCTTTACGGCGCGTCGCTGGTTTACGGCTATGCAGGAACCACTTTGTTCAGCGGCATTACTGCTGCTGCTGAAGGCGGCGTTGGTCTTGGGCTGTTGTTTGGTCTGGTCTTCGTGGTCGCGGGTATGGCATTCAAAGTCTCTGCCGCGCCGTTCCACATGTGGACGCCGGACGTCTACGAAGGCTCGCCCACGCCGATCACCGCGTTCTTCGCGACGGCCCCTAAGGTTGCCGCGATGGGGCTGTTTGCCCGCGTGGTGCATGACGCGTTTGGCGGGGCGGTCTCGGATTGGACCCAGATCGTGGCGTTCCTGTCTGTGGTGTCGATGTTTTTGGGTGCGGTCGCGGCCATTGGGCAGCGCGACATCAAGCGGCTGATGGCCTATTCGTCCATCGCCCATATGGGATTTGCACTGATGGGGCTGGCCGCTGGCACCGCCGAGGGCGTGCAGGCGATGCTGGTCTATATGGCGATCTACGTGGTGATGAATATCGGCACGTTTGCCTTCATCCTGTCGATGGAAAAAGACGGCCATGCGGTCACCGATATTGACGCGCTGCAAAACTATTCCAAGCACCACCCGGGCCGCGCGTTGGCGATGCTGGTGCTGATGTTCAGTCTTGCGGGCATCCCGCCGATGCTGGGCTTCTTTGGCAAATACTACGTGCTGCAGGCGGCTGTTGATGGCGGCATGGCGTGGCTGGCGGTTGCGGGGGTTGTGGCCTCGGTGATTGGCGCGTTCTACTACCTGCGCATCATTTACTACATGTATTTCGGCGAAGAGCGCGACGCGCTGGACGGCTCCATGCCGATGGTCGGCTGGGCACTGCTGATGGGCTGTGCGGCGATCATGGTGTTGGGGGTCGTGAACCTGTTCGGCATCGAGGCTCCGGCACTGGCCGCCGCGCAAGCGCTTGTCAATTAGGCCAGCATCATTGGTCTGGCCCGAGGGCTATGACCGGATCATTCTGGACGAGGTCGACAGCACCATGGCGGAGGCGGCGCGGATTGCGCCGGATCTAAAGCGGCCCACTTGGATTTTGGCAAAGACCCAGACCACCGCCCGTGGACGGCAGGGGCGGGAGTGGAAACACCCCGAAGGCAATCTGGCCGCAACCCTGCTGATGCGCCCCGGCGGGCCGGTGGCGGAGGCGGCGTTCCGGTCGTTCTTCGCGGCGAATGCGTTGTTTGAAACCTTGGCGCTATACGTGGACCGCACGCATCTGGGTTTGAAATGGCCCAATGACGTGTTGCTGACCGGCGGCAAGGTCGCAGGCATTTTGCTGGAAAGCACAGGGTCCGCGCAGGGCGTGGACTGGCTGGCAGTCGGGGTCGGCGTCAATCTGAAATCCGTGCCCGAAGGTGTGCGCGACGCGGCGTTTCCGCCGGTTGCTTTGGCCGAGATCGGCGAGCTGGTGGACCCGGAGACCTTCCTGAATTCACTGGCCGCCAATTTTGCGACGCAGGAGGCGATTTTTGCGGAATTGGGCTTTGCCCGCATCCGCGATGAATGGCTGGCGCGTGCAGCACGGCTGGGAGAGGTCATCACCGCGCGGACCTCGCGCGAGGAGATCACCGGCACGTTTGAAAGCATCGACGCGCATGGCAACCTGATCCTGCGCACGCCGAAAGGCGCGCAGGCGATACCGGCGGCTGATGTCTATTTCTCTTGAAGGGGTGGGGGTGCGTGCAAGCACGGCACCCTATGGTTTGGAATAGGCGGGCCCGCCCTTTGGTAGGGCGTGACATGCGAAGCGGGGCTTTTGTTATCCCCGCAGCCATTCTTTAGTCACCGGTGACGGCGTTTCCCTCGGGTTCTTGGGCCGAAGGCGCGATGTCACTATGTGTCGTTGGATATCCGGGGACGGGTTTACGGGAGCCGGGTTCATAAGATGTTACCCGGGTGTTCGGTGGTTTGCGCATATGGCAACGGGCGGAGCCTCCGGCGGGGATATTTTTGGAACAATGATGGTTTTGACCCCCCGCGTGGGGCCGTGTAGAGGTCAGTAGAGTTTTGAGGGAAGGGCCGCGTGCATGCTGCTGGCGATTGATTGTGGGAACACCAACACAGTGTTCTCGATTTGGGACGGAGAGACGTTTATCTTCTCGGGCCGCACCTCGACCGAGTGGCAGCGCACGGCGGACCAGTACTATGTCTGGCTGTCATCGCTCATGGCATTTCAGAAGGTGGATGTGGAGATCGACGAGGTCATCGTCTCCTCCACCGTGCCGCGCGTCGTGTTTAACCTGCGGGTCTTTGCGGATCGCTATTACAACACTCGGCCCATTGTGGTGGGCAAAGAAGGCTGCCTGTTGCCCGTCGATGTGCGCGTGGACGAAGGCACGCAAGTGGGCCCAGACCGGTTGGTCAACACAGTCGCCGGTTTCGACATTTATGGCGGCGACCTGATTGTTGTGGATTTTGGGACCGCCACGACATTTGACGTGGTGGATCAGGATGGGGCTTATATTGGCGGGGTCATCGCGCCGGGCGTCAATCTGTCGCTTGAGGCGCTGCACAACGCCGCCGCCGCCTTGCCGCATGTCGATATAAGCAAGCCGCAGGCGGTGATTGGCACGAATACGGTTGCATGTATGCAGTCGGGCGTGTTCTGGGGCTATATCGGGCTGATTAAGGAAATTTGCGCCCGCATAGAGGCGGAGCATGGCAGGCCGATGAAGGTGATTTCTACAGGCGGGTTGGCGCCGTTGTTCCAGCAATCTGAACAGCTTTTCGACGAATTCAATGATGACCTGACCATGCACGGGCTGGTGGTCATCCATTCCTACAACAGAAAGAACGACTAATGGCGGCTGATAGGCTGATCTACCTTCCCCTCGGCGGGGCAGGCGAAGTTGGTATGAACATGTATGTCTACGGCTATGGCCGCCCCGGCAAGGAGCGGTACATCCTCGTGGATATGGGGGTGACCTTCCCCGATATGGACGGCACCCCGGGGGTGGATCTGATCTTCCCGGATGTGGAGTGGATTGCCGAGCGGGTGGACCGCCTGGACGCGATTTTCATCACTCATGCGCATGAGGATCATGTGGGGGCCGTGGGGCATCTGTTCTCTCGCCTGCAGGCACCGATTTATGCGCGCAAGTTCACGGCACATATCGGCCGGCTGAAGATGGAGGAGCATGGCTATGACGGCTCCGAGATCATCACCGTGGGCGCCATGCCGGAGATGGTAGAGGCGGGGCCGTTCCAGGTGGGCTTCATGCCGATCTCGCATTCTATTCCTGAATCGTCGGCGCTGATTATCGACACGCCCGAGGGGCGGGTGGTGCATACCGGTGACTTCAAGATCGACGAGACGCCCGGATTGGGTGAGCCGTTTGATATTGAGGCCTGGGGCACGCTGGGGCCGGTGAAGGCGTTGGTCTGCGACAGCACCAACGTGTTCTCGCCGGAGGCGGGCAGGTCTGAGGCGACCGTGGGCCCGGAGATCGAGCGCGTGGTGCGGGAGGCCTCGGGCATGGTTGTGGCCACGACCTTTGCGTCCAACATTGCGCGGGTGAAGACGCTGGCGGATGCGGGCGTAGCGGCGGGGCGGTCGGTCTGCCTGCTGGGCCGCGCGATGAAGAAGATGATTGGGGCCGGCGTGGAGACCGGGCTTATCAAGGATTTCCCGGCGACGATCTCGCCTGAGGAAGCGCGCGACATTCCGCGGGACCATTTGATGTTGCTGGCGACGGGGTCTCAGGGCGAGCGCCGCGCGGCCTCGGCGCAGCTGGCGCGGGGCAAATATCTGGGGATCGAGCTGAAGGCGGGGGACACGTTTGTTTTCTCGTCCAAGACCATTCCGGGCAACGAGGTGTCTGTTAGCCGGATCACAAACGGGCTGTCCGAGAAGGACGTGGATGTTATCGACGACAAGATGGCGGCCATTCACGTGTCGGGCCATGCCAACCGGCCCGACCTGCAGCGGATGCATGAGCTGACCAAGCCGCAGATATTGGTGCCGATGCATGGCGAGCACCGGATGCTGCGCGAGCATGCCAAGCTGGGGGAGGCTGCGGGGATTGCCTCGGTCATAGCACCCAACGGAACCATGGTGTCGCTGTCGGGGAACCGGCCTGAGGTGGTTGAGTTCGTCGAGACCGGGCGGCTGTATCTGGACGGCTCTATTCAGGTGGGCGCGTTGGACGGGGTGGTGCGCGACCGCATCCGGATGGCTTTGAACGGGCAGGTCGTGATCGGCATCCTGATCGACGAGGAGGACGAGCCCTTGACCGATGCCTGGGCGGAGATGCGGGGCCTGCCCGAGACCGGGCAGAGCCGCGCGCCGGTGGCCGACATTTTGGAAGAAGAGATCGGGCAGTTTCTGGGCCGCGCCGACAGCAAGACCGTGGCCGATGACGGCAAGCTGGAGGATCAGATCAAGCGGATCGTGCGCAACACCTGTTCCAAGGAAATCGGTAAGAAGCCTGAGGTGGTGGTTTTGATCTCAAGGCTGACGGCCTGAGTGCGCGACGCATGCGTCGGAATTGGTAAGGTCTTGTAACCAAAAGACTTCCTTTGCGCCGTTAACCACATATTAATCTGGAAATTCACCCCTTTGGGGGTGAATTCTGCGCTGCGGCGTTTATGTAAAGGTGGGTCAGTAAGGCCCGTAACATTTGCATAAATGGAGGGCGTGTTATGCCTCATCCGCTAAAGCATGTTGTGATCGTGGGCGCCGGATTTGGGGGCCTGTCTGCCGCCAAGGCGCTGGCAAAATCGCCCGTCGAGATCACACTGATTGACCAACAAAACCACCATCTGTTCCAGCCGCTTTTGTATCAGGTGGCAACGGCCTCGCTGACCCCTGCGGAGATAGCGACACCCATTCGCCACGTGCTGCGCAAGCAGGGCAATGTGAGGGTTGTCATGGACCGCGTGCAAGGTGTGGACCGTGCCGCAAAGGCGGTGCTGTGTGCAAGCGGGCAGCGGATCGGCTATGACGCGCTGATCCTCGCGACCGGCGCGCGGCATAGCTATTTTGGCAATGATGCTTGGGCAGACCATGCACCGGGTCTGAAGACCTTGCAGGACGCTTTGGCGCTGCGCGAGCAGGTCTTGAACGCGTTCGAGAAGGCGGAGCTGCTGGCGGAGACCGACCCGGAGGCGGCGAAAGCCTATCAGAGCTTTGTCGTCATTGGGGCGGGGCCGACCGGCGTGGAAATGGCGGGGGCGATTGGTGAATTGGCGGCCTCGGTCATGCGGGATTTCCGGCGGATCGATCCGAAAGACAATCGCGTGATCCTGCTGGAAGGTGGGCCACGGGTTCTGCCGTCTTTTGCGGAGAAACTCTCTGAGCGGGCGGCGTCTGATCTGGGCGATCTGGGAGTTGAGGTGCGGGTGGAGACCATGGTGACCGGCATCTCGGACGCGCATGTCGAGACCTCTCAGGGCGTGATTGATGCGCGGACCTGTGTTTGGGCCGCTGGCGTGCAGGCCTCGCCTGCCGCCGGTTGGCTTGGGCTTGAAGCGGGCCGCGCAGGCCATGTCGAGGTGGACGAGACATTGCGGCCCAATGGCTTTGACGACGTCTATGTGGTTGGCGACACCGCGCGCTTCGCGCCGGAGGGGGAGGCGCTGCCGGGGATTGCGCCAGTGGCCAAGCAGATGGGCATTTATGTGGGGCGGCGACTGGACGCAGAGGCGCGGGGAAAGGGCTTTGCAAAGCCCTTCCGCTACGCCGATGCAGGCGCGCTGGCCACGATTGGCCGCAACCGCGCCGTCGCGGATATCTTCGGGTTGAAAGTGACGGGTTTCGTCGGCTGGCTGCTATGGGGCGTTGCGCATGTGTATTTCTTGATCGGGTTCAAGAACCGGCTGTTCGTGGTGCTGCAATGGCTTTGGGCCTATGTCACGTGGCAGCGTGGCGTGCGGCTCATCATGCATCGCGGCCAAGATGGGGACGTGACCTGATTGAGTGGGTTACGCCCGACACATGTTTATTTGTCCGCCCTGCCTTTGGGGATGTGAGTTGGGGGCAGGGGAAAGACCAGTCGCTAGCGGCGCGGGCGCTTTGATGTGACTTGGTGCCTCCGGCACTGGGTGTGGCGGGCGGGAACGCATTTCGGTGCCGCTGGCGCGGGTTATGTGCTGAGAGTGGAGCTTTTGGGACGGGGTGCGCGTCGCTGTCGCGTTATTTGTAGGTGGTGCAGGTCAGGCCGGTGATCGTGGTATCGGCCGGGAAGCCTTTATCTGCCGCCGTGCCGCCATCGACATAAAGCGCGAAGCCCATGCCGTTGCCGGCTTGGAATTTATCGACCTTGCTGCCTGTGTCATCGACCATGAGGCTGATCGCTTTGCCGTTGGCATCGAAGCTCATCCTATCGGCGACCAATATGTCGGAGTTATTCAGAGTGCGCCCATCCCTTGGCCTGTCATAGAGGGCCAGAATTTGGCGTCAGCGAGGTCATTCCCCGGCGCGCGTTGCGCCGGGATAAGTTGGTTAGTCCGTGCGCCGTTCTTCAAAGCTTTGGGCGATGAAGTCGGGCATATGGTCGCCCAAGCCCACGACCTTGGGGCCACGATCTTCGTTCCTGCCACGACCGCGACCGCCGCGCGCCCGCTTTTCCTCGCGCGACTTGTCGTCCCGCTTTTCTTCGCGTTTCGGGGCCGGCTTGGCGTCCTGTTTCGGCTCTGGCGCTGCGTCCTTTGTTTCGATCGGGGCCTCTTGCTTGGCCTCTTTCGGCTCGGCCTCTTTCGGTTTCGACCGTGAGCGGGAGCGCGATTTGGTTGGCTTGTCTTCCTTGGCCTCGACCTTCTCGGGTTCGGCCTTTGAGGGCTTCACGAGGCCCGTCTCGCCGCGCGGGATGGTGCTTTCAATCAGGCTTTCAATGGCCGCGAGCAGCTTTTCATCCTTGGGCGTCGAGATCATCATGGCAGAGCCCGACCGGCCCGCGCGACCCGTACGACCGATGCGGTGCACGTAGTCCTCCGCATGGCCCGGCACGTCGAAGTTGAAGACATGGGAGACATTTGGAATGTCGAGCCCGCGCGCCGCCACATCAGAGGCCACGAGGAAGCGGATATCGCCGTTGCGGAACCCATCCAGCGTGCGGGTGCGGTAGGATTGGTCCAGATCGCCGTGGATCGGCTCGGCGTCGTGGCCGTATTTCTTCAGGCTTTTCGCCACCACATCGACATCGACCTTGCGGTTGCAAAAGATGATGCCGTTGGTGACCTTTTCGCCTTCCTGGTCAATAAGCTGGCGCAGGAAGTCGCGTTTCTTTTTGGACGTGTCACGGCCTGCGGAGGGCAGCTCATACACCGCCTGGGTGATGGTTTCCGACGTTGTGGCTTGACGCGCTACCTCGATCCGCTCGGGGTTGGACAGGAAAGTGTTGGTGATCCGCTCGATCTCGGGCGCCATGGTGGCCGAGAAGAACAGCGTTTGCCGGGTGAAGGGCGTCATCTGGAAGATGCGCTCGATGTCGGGGATGAAGCCCATGTCGAGCATGCGATCGGCCTCGTCGACGACCATGACCTTGACGTCGCTGAGGATCAGCTTGCCGCGCTCGAAATGGTCCAGCAGCCGGCCCGGGGTGGCGATCAGCACGTCGACGCCACGGTCGATCAGCGCATCTTGCTCCTTGAAGGACACGCCGCCGATCAGCAGCGCCTTGGTCAGCTTGGTGTATTTGGCGTAGAGGTCGAAGTTTTCGGCCACTTGCGCGGCCAGCTCGCGGGTGGGGGCGAGGACCAGCGAACGCGGCATGCGCGCGCGGGCGCGGCCACGGTTCAGGAGCGTTATCATCGGCAGCGTGAAGCTGGCGGTTTTGCCGGTGCCGGTTTGGGCGATGCCAAGCACGTCGCGGCCCTCAAGGGCGGGCGGGATTGCGCCGGCCTGAATGGGGGTGGGGGTTTCGTAGCCCACATCCGCGATGGCTTTCAGCACTTTGGTGTGCAGCTTCAGGTCAGTAAATTTAGTCATAGGTTTCCAAATGGTTGCAGTGTGTCTGCAGTGATTTGGGACGCAGGTTCCAACGCGTCCCTGCGTCGTGCCGCGAACGTTTTCCGCGAGCTAGGCTGCATGTAGTGCAGATGTGGCATGACGTCAATGAATGTGGGGGGATGGCGCGCTTTATCGGCGGATTAGCCACTGTTTGGCGACGATAGGTGGTTCCATGTCAGATTGTTGTGGTCGAAGCCGCGCTCAATGGTGGGTTTGACCACCTTGAAATAGGGCGACAGGTCGAAATCGCGGGGCGTAAACAGCGAATGGTGGCGGATATGCAGAATCTCGTCGGCCTGATCCGGGTCGATGTTCGTCTCCACCGTGGGCAGGATCGGGTAGGCGACCTTCTGGAACGCCTCGGCGATGAGGCTGGAGCAGATCGCGCGGGTCGGATCGCCTGACCCCAGCGCCAGCATCCGGCGGCGGAAGCGGCGCGGCACGGGCGGCTGCGGCAGCAGGTAGCGGGCCAGATCGACAATGTTTTTGAGATCATACACCCGGCCAAGGCTTTGTTTCATATGCTCAATTACCCCCTGCATGTCTTTTTGGCTCAGGCCAACGGGGCGGCAGATGCGGGTGTTGAAATTGTCGTATTTGGTCAGCGGCACGTGGATGACGCCCTTTTGCAGGTCGGCCTCGATCAGGGAGCCGTCTTGGTGTTCCCCCACGAACAACGCCGCGTGGGACCATGTGGAGTTGGTCAGATATTTGATCGCCTTGGACGCGCGGGAATTGCCTTCGACGAGCAACACGTCCCCAGGCTGCAAAGTCGAGCAAAGCATGCGCTGATCGGTGACCGAAAAAGGCATATAGTCGCCCGAAGGGCGTTCCAGATAGGCCGCGATGCTGCGGCCAAGGAGGGCGATGACATTGTCCATATCCGCAAGGTTAGTGGATGTTGAGTGTAACTGTTTTCAAATGCGCGTGCGCAGGTGGTGAGCTAGACCATCATCTCTTTGGTATTTGACAAGGTCACGTCGGGGTAGTCGCGCACCACGCGGTCGATGTCCCATTGCATGCGGGTCAGGAAGACCACGTCGCCGTCATTGTCGTGGCTGATATGCTGTTGGTTTGCGGCAATGAATTTGTCGACGGCGGCTTTGTCCCCGTTCACCCACCGCGCAGAGGTGAACTGCGACGCCTCAAACCGGACGGGCAGTCCGTATTCCAGTTCGATCCGCGAGGCCAGCACCTCGAATTGCAACGCGCCCACAACGCCCACGATGAAACCTGAGCCGAAGGCGGGTTTGAAGATTTTGGCGGCACCTTCCTCGGCAAATTGCATCAGCGCCTTTTCTAGGTGCTTGGCCTTCATCGGGTCGCCTGCGCGGCAGGATTGCAAAAGCTCCGGCGCAAAGGACGGAATGCCCGCGACGCGCAGCATCTCGCCCTCGGTCAACGTGTCGCCGATGCGCAATTGCCCGTGGTTAGGGATGCCCATGATGTCGCCGGCCCAGGCTTCTTCTGCCAATTCGCGGTCGGAGGCGAGGAACAGCACCGGGTTCGAAATCGCCATTGGCTTTTTCTCACGCACATGGGTCAGCTTCATGCCGCGTTTGAAATGGCCCGAGGCCAGCCGCACAAACGCCACCCGGTCACGGTGCTTGGGGTCCATATTGGCCTGCACTTTGAACACGAAGCCTGCGACTTTTTTCTCGTCGGGTGCGATCTGGCGGGGTTCGGCCTTTTGCGGCTGCGGCTGCGGGCCGAAATCCGCGATGCCCTGCATCAGTTCCTGCACGCCGAAGCTGTTGATGGCGGAGCCGAACCAAATCGGCGTCATGGTGCCGTCCAGCAGGGCTTGGTGGTCCAACTCGGGCAGCAGCTCCTTGGCCATCTCGATCTCTTCGAGGAATTTGTCCAACAGGGCTGCGGGCACGTGTTCGGCCAGCTTGGGGTCATCAAGCCCTTTGATTTCAATGCTTTGTGCGACCTTGTTGCGATCAGCGCGGTCCATCAGCTCAAGCCGGTCGCGCAGCAAGTCGTAGCAGCCCATGAAGTCGCGGCCGACCCCGATGGGCCAAGATGCAGGGGTCACGTCAATCGCAAGGTTTTCCTGAATTTCGTCAATAATCTCGAACGTGTCGCGGCTTTCGCGGTCCATTTTGTTGCAGAAGGTCAAGATGGGCAGGTCGCGCAACCGGCAGACCTCGAACAGTTTCTGGGTCTGGCTCTCCACGCCTTTGGCCCCGTCAATGACCATGACAGCCGCGTCCACCGCCGTCAGCGTGCGATACGTATCTTCCGAGAAGTCGGAGTGGCCGGGCGTGTCCACCAGATTGAAGCGATACGTGTCATAATCGAACGACATGGCGGAGGCAGAGACGGAGATACCGCGGTCCTTCTCCATCTGCATGAAATCCGACCGCGTGCGCCGCGCCTCGCCTTTGGCGCGTACCTGCCCCGCCATTTGGATCGCGCCGCCATAAAGCAGGAACTTCTCCGTCAGGGTCGTTTTGCCCGCATCCGGGTGCGAGATGATGGCAAAGGTCCGGCGCCGCGCAATTTCAGGCGGCAGGACGGGCTGGTTTGAAGCGCGATCTAACATGGGCTGGGATATAGAGGGGGCCACGAGCTTGCGCAATCACAGGCTTTGGCGACGGGCTTCGTTTTGGCAAAAATACTCAAATTCCGACAGAGGTCAGAAGCGCCCCGTCTGCTTCAAAAGGTTGGTGGCGTCGCGGCTGTCCAAGGGCGTGCGGCTGAATTTGGGCTCGGACGCTTGCAGGTCTGGGAAGAGCGCCAACACTTCCGATGCCGCGTCCTCGGGCAGGCCCGACAGGATTTGCTGCGACATGTGCAGGCTCTCGGTGGGCACGCCCTCGGCGTAGAGGATCTGGTGTTGGTCAAAGACCAGCTGGGTATATTCGACGAAGCCGCCCTTGCGGATGAAGATGGTGTCGTCATTCACCAGGTCAGCCGCCTGGATCAGCACGTCGCGGGAGCCGACCATGACCTCGGCACGCCAGTCTGAGATCAGCATGCGGTGGGTCTGGCTGACGGTAACGCTTTCGGCGTTGCCCAAAACGCCCTCGGTGATGACGACGGGGGCGAACTCGCCCACGGCCTGCACGGTGCGTTTGCCGATCCAGCGGATGGGCTGCATGCCGTTGTCGCGGGTCAGGACGCGCTCGCCCACCTGCAGGTCTTCGACGGCGCGTTGCGATCCGTTGGACATGGTGATGCGGGTGCCGCGGCCAAAGGACATGCCGGTCAGATCGGCCAGCGGGATGTCGCGGGGCGCCTCCTCGGCGGCGATCAGGGTGTATTCGGTGCCGGCCTCGATGGGCCCGAGCGGGTAGAAGTAGAACCGCGCGACGGGGGCGTCACATGCAATGACCAGCGCATCCACCGACGCACCGATCTGGGTCATGAAGGTCAGCCGCGCCGCGATATGGGCTGTGGTGCCAGAGATTTCGATGGCGGAATTTGCGGTAACCTGAAACAGCGGCTGCGCCCCAAGCATCTGGGCCGACTTGTCTTGCAGATCAAGTGTGATGATTTGGGCGGTGCGTTTCAGCGCGTAGATGTCACCGAGGCAAAGGCAGTCCATGTCGCCAACCGGATCGCCGTAATTCACCCCATTGGTGACGCGGAACTGCGCGGCCTCGAACACGGAAAAGGCGTGCGTGGCGCGGAAGTCGGATGGCGATTGATGGTTCATGCGCGGCAGCTCACCCCAAAAAAACACGAAGCCGTCGGCTGCTTGCCAAGTCCGAGACGTCACTCCCCCAAGCGCCGTCTCTGGCTGCACCCCACCGCGTCAGACCTCTCTTATGTGGGGAGTCCGCTTTGAAAACGCAACTTTTTACGATCATTTTACTTAATTGTGACGCCTTACGGCGCGTCATTGGAAACAAACCCGGTGCAATAGGCGGGTTTTGCGCGTGGCTATGCACAAAGGGACGGTTTTGTCCCCGGAATTGTCTCCGAATCGGCGAATCGCACAATCTGCTGTTGGCGGATTGGATTGAGGTGCTAATCAGGCGGGGACATTGCAGATTTGGGAGAACGTCATGGATTTGGGCATCACTGGAAAACGCGCCTTGGTTGCAGCATCGAGCAAAGGGTTGGGGCTTGGCTGCGCCGAGGCCCTGGCGGAGGCCGGTGTGGATCTGGTGATGAACGGACGCACGGAGGCCTCGTTGGAGGCCGCGATGGACAGCATCCGGTCTCGGTACAACGTGTCTGTGACCGGGGTTGCCGCCGACATCACCACCGATGCCGGGCGTGCCCAGGTTTTGGACGCGGCGGGGCAGCTGGATATTTTGGTGACCAATGCGGGCGGGCCCCCACCCGGGCTTTGGTCGGACTGGGACCGCGACGACTTTATCGCCGCGCTGGACGCCAACATGCTGACCCCGATCACATTGATGAAGACGCTTTTGCCCGGGATGATGGAGCGCGGCTGGGGGAGGGTGGTCAACATCACCTCACAATCGGTCAAAGCGCCAATCCCGGCTTTGGGGTTGTCCAATGCGGCACGGACCGGTCTGACCGGCTATGTCGCAGGCACCGCGCGGCAGGTTGCGCCCTCGGGTGTGACGATCAACAACCTGATGCCCGGTATACACGCGACGGACCGGGCGGTGTCATTGGATACAGGCGTGTCGCAAGCGCAGGGGATTTCAATGGATGAGGCGCGCGCGCAGCGCGAGGCCACGATCCCGGCACGGCGCTACGGAACGCGGTCTGAATTTGGGGCGGCCTGCGCCTTCCTGTGCTCGCAGCATGCCGGGTTTATCGTGGGGCAGAATATTCTGCTGGATGGGGGTGCCACCAACGCCACGATCTGATCGACGCGTAAAATTTTTCGATCGAAAAATTTTGCCGCGCCCGAAAGGGCGCGCGCCGCCGCTTCACATCTGCGTTAGCCCGCAATTTGACGTCGCAGCGCCCGGCCAAACTGGGCTAACCATCCGCAACACCCCTCACCTCGGACCCTATTCCCCATGACCAGCCTCGCCATCACCGGCATTTTTGCCGCCGTTATCTTCGTATCGTTTCTCGTTGCCCCGCGTCGGGTCGATTTCGAGGGCTTTTTTGGTGGGCAAATAAGCGGCCGCGCGCCGGGGCTGGTGGTGTTGGTTCTAAGCCAGGTGACCACCTGGATATTTGCGCGCTCTTTGATGAACGCGGCCATTTTGGGGTACTATTACGGCTTCCCCGGCACCTTGGCCTACGCCGCTTATTACCTGTCCTTTCTGACGGGCGGCTACATCGTGGGGCAGTTGCGGCTGCGCGACGCCTCGTCTGTGCAGGACTGGCTGGGGGCGGTGTTTGGCGCCGCCGGACCCGGCTGCTACAACGTGGTGATTGCCTTGCGGCTGCTGTCGGAGGTGTTCGCCAACCTGTTGGTGGTGGGGTTGATTTTCTCCGCCGTCATGCCCGAGGTGGCGGGGGCCGGGACGGCTGCGATTGTCGTCGTCGCGGTGCTGGGACTTGCCTATTCCGCATGGGGTGGCTTGTCGGCGGCATTGCGCACCGACGTGGTGCAAATGGTTGTTTTCCTTGTGATCTTTGGGATCGCATTCGGGTTCCTTTTGACCATGCCCGAGTTTTCAGTCAGCGCGGTTGTGACCTCGGACGGGGTCAGCGGCACGCGGCCTGGCTGGGTGCTGCTGGCCGTGGCATTGCTGCAGGTCTTTTCCTACCCCGCGCATGACCCGGTGATGATGGATCGCGGGTTTGTGGCAGATGAGCGCACCACGCATTGGTCGTTTATCCACGCATTTTGGCTGTCCACCCTTTGCATCATCGCCTTCGGCTTTTTCGGCATTCAGGCGGCCATCATGGGAGCGGACTATGAGGGCCAATTGCTGGGCACTTGGTCGGCGATGTTCCCGTCCTGGGTCTTCATATTGCTGATGGTATCGCTGCTGGTGTCGGCCCTTTCGACGCTGGATTCAGCACTCAGCTCGGCCGCGCGTCTGGTGGTCGAGGAGCTGGGATGGGCCGCGCGCACCCTGACGGGCGGGCGCTGCGTGATGGGGGTCTTCATGGCCCTTGGCGGCGGTTTGACGCTGTGGGGCAACGCCACCTTGTTCGACGCCGTTGCCGTCAGCGGCACCGCGTCGATGTTTTTGACGCCTGTCATGATTGCCGTGTTCGTGCTTGGCCGACAGGTCGCGGTCTGGTCCTATCTGGTGGCCTTTCTGGCCGCGATTGTGGGCGCATTTTTGTACTTTGCCCGCGGCTGGGACCGCGTGGCGGCGGTGCTGCCGGACGCGCATAAATACGAACAGCTGCTGGCGATTTGTGTGGGCGTTTTGGCGGTGGGCTTTCTGGCCGTGCTGAGCGGCAGCCGAAAGAGCTAAGGGTTGCCGGGTTGGATCGCGGGTGCTATCTGACGCCTCGTATTTCCGATTGTTTTGATCGGGTTAAGGGGCTGGGCGCGCGTGACACCAAGGCTGGAACTCAAAAACATCACCAAATCCTATGACGGCGTCCGCGTGGTGGAGGACTTGTCCTTCAGCGTGGCCCCCGGCCAGGTGACCTGCCTGCTGGGCCCGTCCGGGTGTGGAAAGTCCACCACCTTGCGGATGATCGCGGGTGTCGAGCGGCAAAGCGCGGGCGAGCTTTGGGTCGACGGTGAGCTGATTTGCAGCGACGACCACCGTGTCCTGCCCGAGGACCGGCCCATCGGGCTGATGTTTCAGGATTTTGCCCTGTTCCCGCATCTGAGCGTGGCGCAGAACGTGGCGTTCGGCATCAAGGCCGGCAAGGCCGAGACCCGCGCGCGGGTGATGGCGCTGCTGGCCCGCGTCGGGATGGAAGGGTTTGCCGATGTCTACCCGCACCAGCTGTCGGGCGGGGAACAGCAACGCGTGGCCCTGGCCCGCGCGATTGCGCCACGGCCCAAAATAATGCTGATGGACGAGCCGTTTTCGGGGCTGGACAACCGCCTGCGCGACGGCATCCGGGACGAGACATTGAGCGTCCTGAAAGAGGAAGGCACCGCCGTTTTGCTGGTCACCCATGAGCCGGACGAGGCGATGCGGATGGCCGACGAGATCGCGCTGATGCGCGACGGGCGCATCGTGCAGATGGGCAACCCCTACAACATCTACAACGCCCCCGTGGACAAGGCGGCGGCGGGCTTTTTCAGCGATATCAACGTGATCCGTGGCGTCTCCAACGGGGCGTTGACGCAGACGCCGTTTGGCCAGTTCCTGACGCCGGGGCTGGCAGACGGGCAGGCGGTCGAGATCATCATCCGCCCCCAGCATCTGCGCATCGACTTTGACCGCCAGGGCAAAGGGCCGAACCCGACCCCGCAAGAAGGGGTGCCCGCCAAGGGCGTCGTGAAACGGGCGCGGTTCATGGGGCGCGAAAGCCTTGTGGAGTTTGAAATGGCCTTTGACGGATCGGTGCTGACGGCGACCGTGCCCGCCGTGTTTTTGCCCAAAGAGGGCACCGTGCTGTGGCTGACCATGCGGCGGGACCGGTGCTTCGTTTTTGCCGCCTGAGCGGGCTTTAGGCGTCAGGATTTTGGATATTTTTAGAACAATGATGGGGAAGCGTCAGCGCGTCACCATCAGGCGTTCGAGACCGTGGAAATGGTAGACATTGGCGTATCTGGGCGGGTCTGCCAGCTTTAGGGCCGGGCAGCGGGTGAAGAGGATCGGCATGGCCTGCGCGATTTCCATGCGGGCCAGGGGCGCGCCGACGCAGAAATGGATGCCGCCGCCGAAGCTGGCATGGGGCTTGGCCTTTCGGAGCGGGTCAAAGGTTTGTGGGGCCTCATAGACGCTTGGGTCGCGATTGGCGGCGGCGAGGAGCAGCGCGACCCGGTCGCCTTTTTTGAAGCTGTGGCCGAAGGCTGTGACGTCCTGCATCGCGAAGCGGGTGAACATGTGCAGGGGCGGGTCGTGGCGGAGGGCTTCCTCGGTGAAGCTTTGGGTGTTTGTCGGCGTGATGCCCTGCGCGAGGCAGGTGTGGACGGCATTGCCCAGCGTGTGAACCGTCGCCTCGTGGCCCGCATTGAGCAGCAGGATGCACGTGGTGATGAGCTCTGAGGTGGAGAGCTTTTCGCCGTCTTCTTCCGCTGCGATGAGGCTGGTTATCAGATCGTCGCGCGGGTCGGCGCGGCGCTTTTCGATGTAGCCCGTCAGGAACGCGGTGAAGTCCTGCGTGGCCTTGACGGCCGCGTCCTCGCCCGCGCGGGTGCGGGCGGCATGGTACATGCCCACCATGGCGTTGGACCATGCCAGCAGCTGCGGGGCCATGGCTTCGGGGACGCCAAGCAGGCGGGCGATGATGATGACGGGCAGCTTTTGGGCGTAGTGGTCGAGCAGGTCGAACGGGCCTTGCGGGAAGGCGTCGATCAGGTCGTGGCAGAGCTGGGCTATTTCAGGTTCCAGCGCCGCGATGCGTCTTGAGGTGAACGCGCGCAAGACGAGGCCGCGCAGGCGGGTGTGGCGGGGTGGCTCCAGTTCCAGCATGGAATGGGCCTCCACCGCATAGAAGGGCGCGAGGTGGTCGGGGTAGCTGAGCCCCAGCGGGTTTTCGCGGCCAAAGCGCTTGTCCCTGAGCAGCGCTGATACCGTGGCATGGCTGGCGGCGGCGGGCATATCGTAATCCTCCCACCAGACCAAAGGCCCGAGAGGCCGGATACGGTCATAGAATGGGTAGGGGTTTTGCACGAAAGCGTCGTCGGTCGGGGATTGGGTCACGCGGTCCATGGGCGTTGGTATCGGAAATGGGGATGGTCAAGGCAAGCGCGCATTGCCTATGCTAGGGGCCGAATTGTCGAGAGTTGGTCTGATGCGCCCCCGCCTGATTGCAATCCTAGCCTACCTTGCCGCCGTCCTGGCGATTGGCGTGTCGGTGTGGTGGATCGCGCTGGGCGCGGCGCTGGGGCAATTGGTCGAGCGTGGGCATAGCGATTTGCGGCTGGCCTCTGACCGGTTGGTCAGTGAGCTGCAAAGTTACCGCGAGCTGGCCGTGCTGCTGGCAGGCCATCCCAGCCTTGTGCCGCTGGTAACCGGCGGCAGCGGCGACACGCAGGACGTGCAGCGCATGATGCTGGGTGTGGCCGACATGACCGGCTCGCTGGAGATTTTGCTGTTGAACCGCGACGGCGCGGTGGTGGCGCAGTCGCACGGCTTCTCCAACCCCGAGCCGCGCAACCTGAGCGACACCGCCTATTTCAAACGCGCCACGCAAGCGGCTTTGGGGTCAATGCATTGGCAGTTTGGCGACGAGCGGCAGCGGGCCTTTACCTTTGCTGCGCCGGTCTTTGGCATGGACCGCAAGCCGGTGGGCGCGGTTGCGGTGTCGGTTGATCTGGAGCAAATCGAGTCCAGCTGGCGCGCCGCGCCGCAGGTGGTGTTCTTCACGGATGAGGCGGGAGTGGTCTTCATCTCCAACCGCGCGGAGATGCTGTATCGCAGCCGCGTGCCGTTGGAAGATTTGGCCTCGCGACGGTCTTTTCCGGGCGATTACGATCCGAGCGAACTGCGCACGTTTTATGAGTTCGACATCGGCAATCGCGGCGGGTTTGAGGTTTGGCAACAGGAGGCCTCGGTCTATTTGCCGTCGCGGTCTTTGCATGTGACGCAGTCGTTGCCGCTGATGAACATGGTCGGCGAGGTGTTGGTGGACACGAGCGAGGCGGAGCAACTGGCCCTGTTTCAGGCCTTGGTTGCGGGCGCCATTGGCCTGATTTTCGGGGCGTTTATGCTGTTTTTCGCAGAGCGCAGGCGCGGCTTCCTGCAGCGCCTGTCCGTCGAGGCGCAAGCCAACGCGCGGCTGGAAGCGCGGGTGGCCGAACGCACGGCGGCGCTGCAACAGGCGCAGCAGGACCTGGTGCAGGCGGGCAAACTGAGCGCGCTGGGCCAGATGTCTGCGGGGATCAGCCACGAGCTGAACCAGCCGCTGATGGCGATCCGGTCCTACGCGGAAAACGCGGAAGAGCTTTTGCGGCGCGGCAAAGAGGACGTGGCCGGCGAAAATCTGGGCCGCATCAGCGATCTTGCACGGCGGATGGGGCGGATCATCAAGAACCTGCGCGCGTTCGCGCGACAGGAAACCGAGCCTTTGGGGCGGGTTGAGCTGGGCCATGTGATTGACGCGGTGATTGATCTGGCCGGGACGCGCCTGCGCGAAGAACACGTGGCGGTCAGCCTGGACCTGCCCGACGGGCCGGTTTACGTGCATGGCGGCGAGGTGCGGTTGCAGCAGGTGCTGGTGAACCTTGTGTCCAACGCGCTTGACGCGATGGAGGGGCGCGAGGGCAAGACGCTGGCGATCTCGGTCGTGGCGGGCGAGACCGTTGACGTATCGGTCCGCGACAATGGGCCGGGGTTGAGCGACCCGGAAAAGATTTTTGATCCGTTCTACACCACCAAAGAGGTGGGCAAATCCGAAGGCATGGGGCTTGGCCTGTCGATTTCCTACGGCATTGTGCAAAGCTTTGGCGGCGAGATACGGGGCCGCAATCACCCTGACGGCGGGGCGGTCGTGACGGTTCAGCTGACCCCCGCAGCAGCGATGAAAGACGCGGCATGACCCATAAAGTACTGTTGGTGGATGACGACGCGCCGGTGCGCGAGGCGCTGGGGCAAACCCTGGAGCTGGCCGATTTGCACCCACATCTGGCCGGGTCCTTCATCGTCGCCAAAGACATGATTAGCCGCAGCTTTGACGGGGTCATTGTCACCGACATCCGCATGCCGGGGCGGGACGGATTTCACCTGTTGGACTACACGCGCGGGGTGGACCCCGAGCTGCCGGTGATCCTGCTCACCGGCGAGGGCGACATCCCGATGGCTGTCAAAGGCATGTCGGCGGGGGCGTTTGATTTTTTGGAAAAGCCCTGCGCGCCCAAGCAATTTCTTGAGGTTGTGGACCGCGCCCTGACGGCGCGGCGCAGCGTATTGGCCTCCAGAAAACACCAGATTGCAGCGGAATCCGGAGACGCGGCGTCGCGGATGCTGTTTGGCGTATCGACCCTGTCGGACCAGTTGCGCGCCCGCGTGCGCGCGGTGGCCAAAGCCGGGACGGAAGTGCTGATTACAGGCGAGCCCGGGACCGGGACGCCAAAAGTGGCGGAAGTCATCCATTTATTGTCGGAGCGGTCGAAACATGGGTTTGTGAAGCGGCCCTCGGTCGCGTTGACGCCGGAAGGGCTGGCGGAGGCCTTGACCGCCGCCGTCGAAGGCAGCCTTTTTCTGGACGAGGTGGCGAACCTGCCGGAGGTGACCCAATTTGCACTGCTGGAGCATCTGGAAGGCGGGCAGGGCGCGCGCATTTTGGCGGCGTCCTACCAAAGCCTGAAGGACGCGGTCGGCGAGGGGCGTTTCATGGCCGACCTGCGGCTGAAGCTGGCGGCGATGAGCGTGCGCATCCCGGCATTGCGGGAACGCACCGACGACATCCCGGTGCTGTTCCGGCATTACCTGGCAATTGCCTGCGAGCAGGCGGCTTTGCCGGTGCCCGACATATCCCCCGACCAGATGGCGCGCCTGATGGCACATCGCTGGGATGGCAACGCGCGCGCGTTGATGAACGCAGCGATGCGGTTTGCGATGGGGATGCCCGAGATTGACGAGGACGAGACGCTGAACCTGTCAGAGCGCATGGCGCGGGTTGAACGCTCGCTCATTATCGAGGCGCTGAAGGCCCATCAGGGCCACGCCACCGAAACCGCCAAAGCGCTGCAGCTGCCGCGCAAGACGTTTTACGACAAGTTGTCTCGGCACAACATCCGGCCCGAGGACTATCGTTAGAGGCTAGGTAGTTGCGTGGTTTGTTGCTAGGCTCCGCTCAACGTCGCGCTTGAACGCGGCCGCCCGTGAGAGGCAGAGGAGCAGTTTTGTATGACGACCGGCACACCTGAGGCCATGCCGAAAGGCATGCTGGCGCGCGCCTATTGGGCTGCGGAAAACACCCCCGAAAAGCGCAACAGGGCGGTGGATTTCTACCGCGCGGTGGCGATCGGCTTTGTCATTCTGGGCCATTGGCTGCTGGTCGCCCCCGTGATGCGCGGCGGCGAGATGGAGGTCACCATCCTGCTGACCGAACAACGCTGGACCCATTACGCGACATGGCTGTTTCAGGTGATGCCGGTGTTTTTCTTCGTGGGAGGCTTTGCCAACAGCCTGTCATGGGCCTCGGCCCGTAAGGACCCTGAAAAGGCGCGGGTTTGGGCGGCGGGGCGTCTGGCGCGACTGCTGAAACCGACTGTGCCGCTGGTGCTGCTTTGGGCCGTGGCGGCCTTTGTCGCCTCGGCCATGGGGGTGTCAAACGAGCTGATTGCGGCGACCTCGCAGGCGGCGCTGGTGCCGGTTTGGTTTCTGGCGGTTTACATCATGATTACAGTCGTGGTGCCCCTGACCATGCGGGCATGGGACCGACTTGGGATCTGGTCGGTGGCCGTTCTGGCATTGGGCGCGATTGCTGTGGACGCGATTGCGTTTGGGTTTGACCAAGGCTGGCTGCGCTGGGCGAATTACGGGTTTGTCTGGGTCGGGGTACACCAGTTTGGTTATTGGTGGCGCGGGGCGGAGCGGCCCCAGACATGGGCCTTGGCGCTTATTGCTTTGGGTACGGCGTGGCTTTACGTGCTGATTGTACAATTCGGCTTCCCCGTGGCTATGGTCAGCGTGCCGGGGGCGGAGATGTCGAACACCCGCCCGCCAACCACCGCGATGATGGCGGTGGGATGCGTGCAGATCGGGGCGATCATTTTGCTGACTGCGCCGATTTCCAAGTGGCTTCAAAACACGCGACCCTGGGCTTGGGTCATCGTGCTGAACCAGATGATTATGTCGATCTACCTGTGGCACATTACGGCGATGGTGGCGGTGGTTGGCATCGCCTACGCGTTAGGCGGCTTTGGGCTGGAGATGGAACCAGGTACGGGCGTCTGGTGGGCATGGCGGCCTTTGTGGGTGCTGCTTTTTGTCGTGGCACTGATCCCGCTGGTGTTGATCTTCATTGGGTTCGAGGCAGGCAGCCGCGCGAAAGGTACCGCCCCTCCGGGACCCGCGCAGGCCATTTGCGGCGCGTTGGTGACCTGTGGCGGGCTGGTGATGATGGCGATGAGCGGCATAGGCGCTGACAACGCGTTGGGCTTCAACTGGATCGCGGTGGTGTTGGTGGTGCTCGGTGTGGTGATCGCCACGCGGGCAATCGGGCAGGGGGCCTCCAAGCCCGGTTAGGGCCAAGTGGTGTGCGGTTTTCCGCCCATTGGGGCATTTGCGTGAATCGCAGATAAAGAGGAAGCGGGCCATAAGCCCTGTTTCCAATACAAAAAATGGCCTCCGCCGCTGGCGCAGAAAGATTTGCTTGAGGTCGGTTTGTTGCAATGGTCTGCTCCATCCAAGGCAGAATCTGGCCTTCAATTATTAATGCATCTGGGAGGAGCATCATGAAATTTCTGACAACATCCGCAATTGCTTTGGGTCTGGCCGTATCGGCATCCGCCGCTTATGCCGCCTGCGACGAGGGCGAAGTGGTGATGAAATTCAGCCACGTGACCAACACCGACAAACACCCCAAAGGTATCGCCGCCACTGAATTGGCCGCCCGTGTTAACGAAGAGATGAACGGCAAAGCCTGCATTGAGGTGTTCCCGAACTCCACGCTCTACACCGACGAAAAGGTGCTAGAAGCGATGCTGCAAGGCGACATCCAGCTGGCGGCTCCGTCGCTGTCGCTGTTCGAGAAATTCACCAAGCAGTTCCGCCTCTTCGATCTGCCCTTCATGTTCAAGGATATCGAAACCGTTGACGCGTTTCAGAACGGCCCACAGGGTCAGGCGCTGAAGGACTCGATGCAGAAGCGCGGCATCCAAGGCCTGCAATTCTGGCATAACGGCATGAAGCAATTCTCGGCCTCCGTGCCGCTGATCTCACCAACCGACGCTGAGGGCCTGAAATTCCGTGTGCAGCCATCCGACGTGCTGGTCGCGCAAATGGAAGCGCTGGGTGCGAATCCGCAGAAAATGGCGTTCTCCGAAGTCTACGGCGCGTTGCAACAAGGTGTTGTACAGGGCCAAGAGAACACATGGTCCAACATCTTTGGCCGCAAGTTCTTTGAAGTCCAAGACGGCGTGACCGAGACCAACCACGGCATCATCGACTACCTTGTTGTGGCCTCGGTGGACTTCCTCGATAGCCTCGACGCGGACGTGCGGGACCAGTTCCTGACGATCCTTGAAGAAGTGACTGTTTCGCGTAACGCGGCAGCATTTGAGGTCAACGAACAAGCCAAAGCCGCAATCATTGAGGCTGGCGGCACCGTGCGCCAGCTGACGGCCGAGCAGCGTCAGGAATGGGTTGACGCGATGAAGCCCGTTTGGTCGCAGTTCCAAGACGACGTAGGTCAGGAGAACATTGACGCAGCGCAGGCTTTGAACGCCGCGGGCTAAGTGAGACTGCACTGACATAAACGCGGCCCGGGCACCGTCTTGGGCCGCGTTTTTCTTGCCAAAATTCAATCGGGGAGGGGCACATGTCGGATTTCGTCGACAAGATCGAGGAGAACCTGATCGCGCTTTTGCTGGGGCTCATGACCGTCGTGGCCTTTGCCAACGTCGTCGCGCGTTACGGGTTCAATTCCAACATACTTTGGGCATTGGAAACCACGCTTTACTGCTTTGCATGGCTTGTCCTTTTGGGCGCGTCCTACGCGGTCAAGAAGAACGCCCATCTGGGTGTGGACGTGCTGATAAACATCTTCTCCGAGCCGGTGCGCCGCGTTCTGGGCCTGATCTCGGTCAGCTGTTGTATCGTCTTCTCCTTCCTGCTGCTTAAAGGTGCGTGGGATTACTGGTCCATCTTCGCCAACCTGCCCCCAACCGAGGGGCGCTGGTTCCCCACAGGTTTCGTTGAAAAATACCGTGGCCAAGGCTGGTACGAGGTCAACGACATCCCGTTGCCCGCCTGGGCGGGCTTCATGGAGGCCGTGTTCAACGACGGTGACGAATACGAAAAGATCCCGCGTCTGGTGCCATACGTGGTGCTGCCCATTTCGATGGCGCTGCTGCTCTACCGCTACTTACAGGCGGCATATGCAATTTGGATTGGGTCATCTGACCGGCTGATTGTCAGCCATGAAGTAGAAGAAGACGTTGAAAACGTGCGTCTCGACGGGGAGCAGTAAGACATGGAAATCGTTCTCTTATTCGGGCTGGTCATCGGCTTCTTGATGATCGGGGTTCCGATCGCAATCTCGCTTGGCCTGTCATCCGTTCTGTTCCTGCTGTGGTTCTCGGACTCGTCGCTTGCATCCGTTGCGGCGACCTTGTTCCAAGCCTTTGAAGGCCATTTCACCTTGATGGCCATCCCGTTCTTTATTCTGGCCTCGGCCTTTATGACCACTGGCGGCGTGGCGATGCGGATCATCCGCTTCTCCATCGCCTGCGTTGGCCATTTGCGCGGCGGCTTGGCGATTGCGGGCGTGTTTGCCTGTATGATGTTCGCTGCCCTGTCCGGATCATCGCCTGCGACGGTTGTGGCCATCGGGTCCATCGTGATCGCGGGTATGATGAAGGTCGGCTACACCAAGGAATTTGCGGCAGGCGTTATCGCCAACGCGGGTACGCTTGGCATTCTGATCCCCCCTTCCATCGTGATGGTGGTCTACGCGTCTACAGTCGAAGTGTCCGTCGGCCGGATGTTTCTTGCGGGCGTCATCCCGGGCCTTATGGCGGGCACCATGCTGATGATTGCCATCTACATTTTCGCCGTGATGCGGGACTTGCCGAAGGGCGATTGGCAGGGCTGGGGCGAGGTATTTGCCTCGGCACGGGCTGCCGCTTGGGGGCTGTTCCTGATCGTCATCATCCTGGGTGGTATCTACGGGGGCATCTTTACCCCGACTGAGGCCGCGGCCGTGTCGGCGGTCTATGCCTACCTGATTGCGACCTATGTCTACAAAGACATGGGGCCGCTGGCGACGCCGGAGGGGGAGCCCGATAAAAGCTTCCTCGCCCGGCCTTGGACTGCGGTGACGGCCTTGTTTCACGAGGACACCCGCAAGACGCTGTTTGAGGCGGGAAAGCTGACGATCACGCTGCTGTTTGTGATCGCCAATGCGCTGATCCTGAAACACGTGCTGACGGATGAGCAGATCCCGCAAAAGATCGCAGGGGCCATGCTGGACGCGGGCCTTGGGCCGGTGATGTTCCTTATCATGGTGAACGTGATCTTGCTGATCGGCGGGCAGTTCATGGAGCCATCCGGCCTGCTGGTGATCGTGGCACCGTTGGTGTTCCCGATTGCCATTGAGCTGGGCATCGATCCAATCCATCTGGGCATCATCATGGTGGTCAACATGGAGATCGGGATGATTACCCCGCCGGTTGGGCTGAACCTGTTTGTGACCTCGGGCGTGGCCAACATGCCGATGATGTCGGTCGTGAAAGCGGCGCTGCCTTTCACCGGCGTGCTGTTCATCTTCCTGATAATCATCACCTACGTGCCGTGGATTTCGACGGTGCTTCCCAATTACTTTATGGGGCCAGAAATCATCATAAAATGAGACCTTCGGCGCCTGTTTTTGGGACTGGAAGTTTTCTCTGACCCCGCTAGTCTGGCGGGGTTGGAGGCGTTTTGGACCCGATTAGTTTAACCTTCGAAATGGGTGTTGTGCTGGGCCTGCTGGCCTTCACCGTCGGGCTGTTTGTCTCGGAAATTATCCGCATTGATCTGGCCGCCATGCTGGTGATGGTCTTGCTTGGCGCGCTGAGCTATCTGCCGGGCCTCGGCAATCTGGCCGATGTCAATCACCTCTTTGATGGGTTTGCCTCAAACGCCGTTATCTCGATCATCGCGGTCATGATAATTGGAATGGGCTTGGACAAAACCGGGCTGATGTCGAAGGTCGCGGGTTTGATCCTGCGCAAGGGCGGCACCACGGAGGGGCGGATTATCCCGATTGTCTCGGGCACCGTCGCGGTGATTTCTTCCTTCATGCAGAATGTCGGCGCCGCGGCCTTGTTCCTGCCTGTCGTTTCTCGCATCTCGGCGCGGACGGGGTTGCCCCTGTCGCGGCTGCTGATGCCCATGGGGTTCTGCGCGATCCTTGGCGGGACCATGACGATGGTGGGCTCGTCGCCGCTGATCCTGCTCAATGACTTGATCCTGACGGCCAATGGGGGCTTGCCTGCCGATCAGCAGATCGAACCGTTCGGGCTATTCTCGGTGACGCCTGTGGGGGCGATGCTGATCGTGACGGGCATCTTGTATTTCGTGGTGCTGGGCCGGTGGGTTTTGCCCGCCCGGAGCGACAAGGATGACGCGACCTCTGGTCAGTCGATGCAGGCCTATATGCGCCAGACCTATGGGTTGAACGCGGATATTTTTGAGGTGCTGGTGCCTGAGGGCAATATCCTTGTGGGCCAGACCTTGAGCGACATTATGGACGCGCATCACCTCTACATCATCGGCACCGACTACCGGGGCAAGAAGGTGGTGGCCCCAATGGTCGACACTCAGATCGAGACCCCCTGCCGCTTGGCGGTTCTTGGGCTGCGGCGGGTCGTCGATGAATTTGCCGATACATATGGCTTGACGGTCGCGCCCTCGCCGGAGCGGTTTGTCGAGGATTTTGCGGCTACCAGCGCCGGTGTGGCGGAGATCGTGATCCCGCCGACCTCCAGCTTGATTGGCAAGGAGCCAAAGGAGCTGCGGATCCGGCAAACCTATGGGTTCTCGCTGCTTGCCATCCACCGAGGCGAGGAGGTTCTGAGCCTTGTGGAGACCGATGAACATGCGGCGTGCCGTCTGGGCGATCAGGTTCTGCGCTCGGGCGATACTTTGGCAGTACACACGCCTTGGGACGCGCTGGCGCGGCTGCTGCCTGACCGCGACTTCGTGATCGTGACGACAGATTTCCCGCGCGAAGACCTGCGGCCGCAGAAAGTGAACTGGGCGCTTGGCTTCTTTGCTTTGGCGTTGATCTTGATCCTGTTTACCGATGTGCGTTTGTCGCTATGTCTGTTGGTGGGTGCCGTGGGCATGATCTTGTCCAAGGTTTTGACCGTGGACGAGGCTTATGGTGCGGTCAGCTGGCAGACGGTGTTCTTGTTGGCCAGCCTCATTCCGCTTGGGCAAGCGGTGCAGGACACCGGAACTGCGGCATGGATTGCGCAACAGATCCTGGTGCTGCTGGATGGCTGGCCCCTATGGGCCTTGCAGGCCGGGCTGGCGGTGCTGGCGACGGGGTTTACGCTGGTGATGTCCAATGTCGGCGCCACGGTTTTGCTGGTACCCTTGGCAGTGTCGATCGCGGTGGCTGCGGGCGGAAATCCGGGGATGTTTGCACTGACTGTGGCGATTGCCACATCGAACAGCTTTTTGATCCCGACCCATCAGGTCAACGCGTTGATTATGGGGCCTGCGGGCTACCGTGTGTCAGATTTTGTGAAGGCGGGCAGCTTGATGACGGTGCTGTTCCTGATCGTTTCGCTGACCGCGCTGAACCTGTTTTATTGAAGGTTTTGCGCCGCAGCTGCGCTGCGTCGCGACGCTTGGGGGCTCTGCCCCCAAACCCCCGGGATATTTTTGGAACAATGATAGGGTCAGGCGTTTTCAAGCGCCGTGATGATAGGGGAGAAATCGCTGGCTTTCAGTGACGCGCCGCCGACCAGCGCACCGTCGACATTGGAAACGGCGAAAATTTCATCGGCGTTGGAGGCTTTGACCGAACCGCCATAGAGGATGCGGATGGACTTGCCGACGCCCGCGCCGAAGCGCTGTTCGAGCTTGGTTCGGATGAAGTCATGCACCTCGCCGATTTGGTTGGTGGTGGGGACCTTGCCAGTGCCGATGGCCCAGACGGGTTCATAGGCGATGACGGTGTTCTCGGCCGTCAGCACATCGGGCAGGGAGCCTGCGAGCTGGCCTGCGATGATGTCGAGCGTGTTGGCGGCCTCGCGTTCTTCCAGCGTCTCGCCGATGCAGACCACGACGGTGAGGCCCGCGGCATGGGCCGTTTTGGTTTTGCGGCGGATCTGTTCGTCGATCTCCGCATGATCCGTGCGCCGCTCGGAGTGGCCGGACAGCACATAAGACGCACCGGCATCTTTCAGCATGGAGGCGGATATGTCGCCTGTATGAGCGCCGTTTTCGGCGCGGTGGTTGTCTTGGCCGCCGATCTGGAGGGGGTGGTCCGCGACCGTGACCACGGCCGAGGTGATAAGCGTCGCAGGCGGGCAGATCAGGATATCGACCTTCGGGTCAGGATGCGCGTCGCGCAAGGCATTGAGTTCCTTGAGGCTTTCGGACGTTCCGTTCATCTTCCAATTGCCGGCGGCGAGTTTTCTGCGCATGTGTCTGATCCCTCTGGTTGGCCTTTAGGGTCGCAAAGGGTAGAGGGGAGGGCAAGAGAGAACTGAGACTTTGGAGTTTGAGATGATCCCCAGAATTGATGCGCAGGCGCTGGCGGCGGGTGACGCGGACGCGATTGCGGCCACGCGCGAGGGCGCGCATGAGATTGGGTTTTTGACGGTCTACAACACCGCCCTGACCCCGGCGGAGGTGGAGGCCGCGTTGGACGCCTATCGCGGGTTTTTCAAGCTGCCGGAGCATCTGAAACAAGCGGTGAACATGGACCGCACCAAGTCCAACCGTGGCTGGGGGGCGCAAGGGTCCGAACAGGTCGATCCGGACGCAAATCCTGATTATAAACAAGTGTTTGACTGCGGATATGAGCTGCCCGAAGGGCACCACCTAGGGAGCCAAAACCTGAAGTTTTACGCATCCAACCAGTGGCCGGCGGGCAATCCTGCGTTTCAGCGCAGAATTTCGGAATATTACGCCAAATCCTTGGTCGTGGCGAAGTCGCTTCTGGGCGATATTATTGGTGCCGTCGGAGGGGATCCGAGCTTCTTTGCAGATGCTTTTAGCGCGCCGATGGCGTTGTTGCGGGGGAATTATTATCCCGAGCGGCCGAAATGGGCGGGGGAGAAGGATTTTGGGATAGCCACGCATACTGATTACGGCTGCCTGACGCTGCTGGCGACGGATGGATCGCCGGGGCTGGAGGTGCGCAAGCGGGGCGGGGGGTGGATCCCGGTATCGGCGCCACCCGGGGAATTCGTCATAAATTTCGGCGAAATGATTGAGATGTGGACCAACAAAGCCGTGCGCGCGACGCCGCATCGGGTTGTGGGCGGAGACGCGGAACGGCTGTCTATCCCCCTGTTTTTCAACCCGAATTACGATGTGAATGTCGCACCTTTGGGATCAGGAGAGACGATCCTTGCGGGCGACCATCTGACCAAGCGGTTCAACGAGACCTATGTGCATCTTAAAGGTAGCTAAGCGCCACGCGGGCGAGGTCTGACGCGTCTTCGGGGCTGTCGTGAAACCTGTCGGGCAATGTCCAATACGGCATGCCGACGGGCTTTTTGCCGTCGCGTTGGTAGGTCCAGCGTTCGCCGCCGAGGGCTTCGATTTCTTTGATAAAACCGCCTTGGGCCTTGAGGTAAATTTTGCCGTCCGAATGGATCAGCGCAAAAATTATCCCATCAGAATAAAGACATAGCCCGCCCATCATCTTGCGGTGGGTCAGCGGGCCGACGCCGTCGAACAGGTCTTTTGCGAATGTGATCTGCGCGTCCGAGAGGCTCACGGCTTGGCGAAAAGCGCGTCGTCGAATTTGATGCTTTCGCCGCAGCCGCAGGCCTCGGAGACGTTGGGGTTGTTGAACTTAAAACCGCTCTCTAACAGGCTGGTTTCGTAGTCAATTTCGGTGCCGAACAGAAACATCTGCGCCATGGGCGCGATGACCACTTTTGCGCCGTTCACTTCGACGGCTTCGTCATGCGGGCCCAGCTCGTCGACATATTCCATGGTGTATTCCATGCCGGCGCAGCCACCTTTTTTTACGCCTACTTTCAGAGCCTTATGGCCTTCTTTGGCCATGAGCTTGGCGATCTGCGCGGCGGCGCGGTCGGTGATGGAGACGGCTTGTTTGCCCGGAATAAACATTACATGAACCCCAATTCCAGCTTGGCTTCGTCAGACATCATTTCCATGCCCCATGGCGGTTCCCAAACCAGCTGTACATCGACGGTTTTTACACCTGCCAAAGGCTCAACCGCTTCGGCCACCCAGCCCGGCATTTCGCCTGCAACAGGACACCCCGGAGCGGTAAGCGACATCAGAATACTGACATCACTTTCTTCATTGATTTCAATGGTATAGATCAGGCCAAGGTCAAAGATATTGACCGGAATTTCGGGGTCATAGACGGAGCGGCACGCCTCCACGATATTCTCGTGCAGGGGGTGATCCGTCGAGGACGGCTTAATCAGCGGGGCGCCTTCCATAGGCGTGGATTGTTCGTTCATGGGATGCGTCCAAAAGAGGATTGTTGAGTCTTAATGTAGGGATTGCGGAGGCCAGCGTCCAGTGGGGCAAAACCGCTGAAATTTCCAAATGTGTATTTCATGTGTATTTCGTATGTATTTCATGCGCATGCGAAAACGCAGAATTTCGCGGGTATACATGCGCGCCGCGCCCTCCTAGCGTCGCCGATATGAGCGACGTGGACATTCTTGACAGCCGGTATTCGTGGACGCGGCTTGGCATCACGCTGGCGATTGCCGTGATTGGCAATGTTGGCATGTGGGCGATCATTGTGATTATGCCCGCGGTGCAGGCCGAGTTTGGCGTCGACCGCGCCGATGCGTCGCTGCCCTACACCCTGACGATGATCGGCTTTGCGATTGGCAACATGGTGCTGGGCCGCGCGGTGGACCGGTTCGGGGCGATGGCGTCGGTGATCGTGGCCACGTTGATTTTGACGCTGGGCTTTGGACTGGCGGCGGTCAGCGGGTCGATATGGGTGCTGTCGGTGGTGCAGTTTCTGATCGGGCTTGGCTCGGCGGTGTGTTTTGGGCCTTTGATTGCCGACATTTCGCATTGGTTTTTCAAAAGGCGCGGGATTGCGGTCGCGATTGCGGCCTCGGGCAACTACCTGTCGGGCGCCATTTGGCCGCTGGTGTTGGCGGGCATTCTGGAAGATCAGGGCTGGCGCACCGCCTATATCATCATCGGGGTGGTCAGCCTGGTGACCATGGTGCCGCTTGCGGTGCTGCTGCGCCGCGCCTTGCCGGATGGCGCGGAGGCCACGGCAGAGGCGGCGGCCGCGCTGAAGCGCCGCTCTGTCCCGTTTGGGTCGAACACACTGGTCTGGCTGCTGGGGCTTGCCGGGATCGGGTGCTGCGTGGCGATGTCGATGCCGCAGGTGCATATCGTGGCCTATTGCGTGGACCTTGGTTACGGGCCTGCCGTGGGGGCCGAAATGTTGTCGCTGATGCTGCTGGGAGGTGTCGTGTCGCGCATCATCTCGGGGCTTATGTCGGACCGGTTGGGCGGCGTGTTGACCCTGCTTGCGGGATCGGTTTTGCAGATGGTGGGCTTGGCGCTGTTTTTGCCCTTTGACGGGCTGGTGTCGCTGTATCTGGTCTCGGCGCTGTTTGGTCTGGCGCAGGGCGGCATCGTGCCTGCCTACGCCGTCATCGTGCGCGAGTACCTGCCCGCCAAAGAGGCTGGCAGCAAGGTGGGGTTTGTGATGATGACCACCATTTTGGGCATGGCGATTGGCGGCTGGATGTCGGGTTGGATTTACGACGTCACTGGGTCCTACGTGCTGGCCTTCATCAACGGCATCGGGTGGAACCTGCTCAACATCGCGTTGATGGTGTTCTTGTTGATGCGGTCGCGCACGGGCCGGAGACCGCCTGCAAATATGGTGGCGGGCTAAGGTTTTTTACGGCGCGACTTGGGCCTTGGGCGGGACTTCTTTTCGATCAGGTCAAACAGCGCGCCGGTCGGGTTTTTGCCGGTCATCGCCTCGACCCGGTGCAGGTTGGGGCGCGAGGTGAGCGTCAGCACCTGAAGCCCGTCATCGGTGCGGCGCAGCGAAAGTTCCGCAAAATCGAGCTTGAAGACACGGGCCGCGCGCAGGGCGGTCTTGCGTTCCTCTTTGGTGAGTTTGAGGGCGCGCTTTCCGCTGCGGGTGGTGACGGTCAGCTTTTTGCCGATGACCAGCACCTCGATCGCATCATGGGGCAGATCATGCGGGTTGATCGCGGGAAAGGTGCGCTCGGCAATAGCGATGTGGTTGCGAGCCAGCGTCTGCTGCACGCGCAACGGGTCATGCGCGGCCGTCAGCCCGTCAGGGGCATTGACGGTATAGCTGCCCAGCAGCTCGAACTGGCGCAGAAGGGCCGCATTGTAGCTGGTGACCGGCATGCGTGGGATAACCGCGTCAAAATGGGGCAGGGTGCGACCGGCCACATGGACCTGCGGGTCGGTTGTGGAGGTGATGATCGTCACCGACGCGGGATCAAGGGGTTCGATCTTATGGCCGCGCAGCTCCGCCTCATCAATCAGTGTGTGCGCGGAGGGGGTGTTGGGCTTGGCCGTCAAGAGCGCGATTCTCAGCGGCGTGGGCGACGCCGATTTCGGGGTTTTGGGGGCATAGGCGTCGTAGGTGAGCTCGGGCTGCTGATGGCTTTCGCCCGGCACGACGACGCAGCGGTCGACCAGCGCCATGCGCCCCAGCAGCATGTGATAGGCCATGCCGTCGCGGTCGGTAAGCGTCACCTCGATGGGCCAGCGTTGAGTGCCGAATTGCAGGTGGGTTTCGATGACGAAGCGCAGCTCGGTCTCGCCGTTGGACGACGTGACCTCGCGCCGGTCCTTGACGGGGGCGGTGCAGGCTATGGCCAAATCGTAATTGCCGGGGATGGGGTGGACAGTGAACCGCACCTTTGGCTTTTTGTCCGACCCGAACGGCTCGATGCGGGTGGCATGCAGCGCGGATGTGCGCGCGCCCGTGTCGATCTTGGCCTTGATGGCGGGCAGCTTGAGGTCGGGCAGCGACAGCCACTCCTCCCATCCCAGTTTGATCGTCTTGGCGTTCATGAAGCGGTGCCTTTGGTTGCACTGGGAATGGGTTTGGCCCTAAACGGCTGATATGAGTAAAAACTTCACTTTTAAGGTCCATGCCACAGATGGCAAGGCCCGCACCGGCCAGATCGACACCCCGCGCGGCGAAATTCGCACGCCCGCCTTCATGCCCGTGGGCACGGCGGCCACCGTGAAGGCGATGATGCCTGAGAGCGTGCGTGCGACGGGCGCCGACATTTTGCTGGGCAACACCTATCACCTGATGCTGCGGCCCACGGCGGAGCGGATTGACCGCCTTGGCGGGCTGCACAAGTTCATGAACTGGGACCGCCCGATTTTGACCGACAGCGGCGGGTTTCAGGTGATGAGCCTGGCCGAGCTGCGCAAGATGTCCGAGACGGGCGTGACGTTCAAATCCCATATTGACGGGTCCAAACATGAGCTGACGCCGGAACGCTCGATGGAGATCCAGCGGCTGTTGGGCAGCGACATTGTGATGTGTTTCGACGAATGCCCGGCACTGCCCGCCGACCGCGCGCGCATCCATGGGAGCATGGCATTGTCGATGCGCTGGGCGCAGCGGTCGCGCGACGCCTTTGGCGACCGCCCCGGCCATGCGCTGTTTGGCATTCAGCAGGGCGGGCTTGAGCAAGATATGAGGGCTGAAAGCGCCGAGGCGCTGCGCGGCATTGGCTTTGAGGGATATGCTGTGGGCGGTCTGGCCGTGGGAGAGGGGCAGGAGGCCATGTTTGGCGTGTTGGACTACGCGCCGGGTCAGCTGCCCCGCGACAAGCCGCGTTACCTGATGGGCGTCGGCAAGCCGGACGACATTGTCGGCGCTGTGGAGCGTGGGATTGATATGTTTGACTGCGTGTTGCCGTCGCGATCGGGGCGCACGGGGCAGGCGTTTACACGGCGCGGCGTGGTGAATGTGAAGAACGCGCGCCACATTGACGACCCCAGACCGCTGGATGAGGACTGCACCTGCCCGTGCTGCACCCAGTTTTCACGGGCCTATTTAAGCCATGTGTTTCGCAGCCAGGAGATGATTTCGTCCATGCTGGTGACGTGGCACAATCTGCATTATTACCAAGAGCTTATGGCGGGTCTGCGCGGCGCGATTGCGGCGGGTCAGCTGGCGGGATTTGTGGCCGATTTTCATGCGCTGCGGGCGCAGGGCGATATTGAGCCTTTGTAGCGGATTGCGGTGCGCCGCTCTTTCACTGCGTTCAAGTCGCCCCGCCCGCCATCCCGCCATCCCGTGCGCGTTCAGGTCCAGCGCATCTTCTTGCGGGGCAGCTGGGTGTAGAAGAGGCGGGCCTGCTCCCCGTCTTCCTCTGACGCAAAGGCCGATCTGGGGATGATCGACAGGCCGCGCCAGCCGATGAACAGGAACACAAAATCGGGCGTTTCGGCATAGCGATTGAAGGCGGACCATGGCAGTTTGGACTGGCCCTCCGCCGAGCGGGTTTCAACGGTGTCCTTGCTCAATGTCGCTGTGATGGGGCCGGTATATTTCACCATTTTGCGGTAGGCGCTGCGCCAGATCAGGTTCCGAAACGCCGTCAACACGACAAAAAGCACAGCCGCGGCGATGAACAGCCAGCCCGTGCCAAAGCCATAGACCAACAGAACAGGCCCCACCGCAGCCGCAAAAATGGCGAGCAGCAGATTGCCGCGATCGCCGATGCCGCGATAGGACCAGAGCACGCGGGCGGCATGCATGAATTGGGCCTCGGAGAGGGTGTAGGTGATGGTGATGACTGTGGTTTCGGCCGCAAGGGGGTGTTCCGTTGACCTTGTGGCTAAGATTCTAGGGGACGATTTAGGGCGGACGTTGGGAGGATTACCCACGAATCCCCCCGCCACCGCTTGTGCCGCCTGGACTGTTTTGGCGGTGTACGGCCTTAGACACTATCGGGTGGCGTGGAAAATAAAAGAGCGGCGCCAGCGCCGCTAACTCGGGCTGCTGATGCCCGTTATAAAGGTTGAAGTGCTTCGCGCTGGCCTTCCGGTACTTCAAAAGCGGCCTGTCAGGGCAAACTGCTTCGCATTTGGCCACTTTTCGCGCTACTTCTAACAAAGCTTTCCGTATTTTTTCATAGTCTGGTCGATCTTCCAACTGAGCTGCCACGTTTAGCAGGACAGCGCCTACACATGTGCCACTGTCGCATTCGACGATGGCCGCCATCCCTGCTTCATTCAGCCTCTGGGACAGCTCAACATCCTTTGCGTTGGCCAAAGTCACCATAGGGCCCATTGTCGCTACGCTGAGCAGCAGCATTCTAAACATCAATTTTTCCCCCGTCTGAGGCTCGTAACGCTAATGGTTGGCAGGGGATTGGGCAAGAACTTGGCTGCTTCACGCCTTGCCTGAGCCTACTCAGCTGAGCTTGGCAACTTTGCGCCAGTACCTGCCTGTGAAAGACAGGTCCGGTTTGCCCTCCAGCTGCGCTTTGACGCTGTTGGCGGTCTCGCGCACCTCGTCGTTGAACCACATCCAGAGCGCCGAGCGCAGGCGCGCGTTGGGGTGTTCCTCTGTCACATCAACACGGCTGCGGCCGTCTTTGAGCGCGGTGATTTTCACGTCCATCACCCCTTCGGTGAAATCGGCATTGCGGGCGCTGACATCGCCAATGAAGTAATAGCGTTGATGGTGTGGCGCCTCGGTCTCCAGATAGGTGATGCGCTGCAACTCATACAGGCCGTCGCCACGTGCGTAGCGGACGTTGAAGCTGTCCTCGTCATGCGGGTCTGGCCCGACATATTCCAGCGAACCTGTGTAGTAGGAATTGGGGTCGGGCGAGGGCACGATCGCGTCGATGATCTGTTGCGGCTTGGCGCTGGTCTTGAAGCTGGCCTTGCCGCGATAGGAGAACCAGCACGGCAACCCGTCACCCAGCGTGCCATAGAGCGCAAAATAGGTCGTCAGGAAAAAGGCAAACCAGATCAGCCCGGCAAAGCCTGTCCCCGTGATCGCTGTGGCCGCCGCTGGAAAGAGCGCCCCAAGGGCCGCGGGGACCAGCAAGGTGATGGCCCAAAGTTCCAGCAAAGCCCGCATCGAGGGGAGGATGAACATGCCCGCGACCATAAGCACAAGGCAGGCCAAAGAGAACATGACCAACGTGGCCAGGACCAACCAGATCGGCGCACCATCGAAGATGGGAACGTCGCGCTCGTAGATCATCGTGATGAACAGCAGCGAAAACACCGCCACCAACAGCCGACGCCGTTGCGAATAGATGGAGCGCAGAAACGATCCCATCAGGCGGCCTTTTGAGACAATGGTTTCGTCACACCCGCGCCGGGGCCGTAACGGGCGTCCAACAGGTCAATCAGGCGATCATTTTGAAAGCCCAGCGCATCATCAAACCAGCGCTCAATCAAGGCGCCAAGGGACAGGCCGGAGCGTTCCTCGTTGGCGATGATGGTGCTGTGGCCGCGGTCGATCACGTCGATTGACAGCGAAAAGATGCCGTCCACCAATGTGCCGTCGGCCTCGTTCCCCTCGAAATAGAAGCGACAAAAATTCGGGGCCTCCTTTTCGAGGAAGGTGATGTCATATTGTGCGCGGCCCGCGCGGCGGCCCTTGAAGGTGATCGACAGCGTGTCTTCGTCCTCGAGGTCCTCTTTGTAGCGCTCGACCATGCCGGTGCAGTGGTCCTCGGGGGCGGATTCGCCGGGAACCACATGTTTCCAGATCAGCTTGGCCGGGTAAGCAATGTCGCATGAATGGCGGGCGCGCCATGATGTCCGCGCCCCGATTTTGCGAGACACGGCGGAATGCAGGAAGAACCAGGTGCTGGTCAGCACCCCGAAGAAAATGGCGATGCCAATCACCAGGTTGATGACCCCCATTAAAGGCAGGTACATCAGGAGCAGCGTGCTTAGGATGGCCGAAAAGCCCGCAATTTCAAGAACGCCGCGCTGGCCGGGCTGCACCTTGTAGAGCCCCAACGCCACAAACCCGAACGCCACCAGCGACAAGGCGAAGAAAATCAGGTGCTGCAGCGACGACATGCCAGCACCGGAATGGGCGACCAACGACAGGCAAAAGGCCGCCATGCCGGTCGAGAATATTCCAAGGCGTCGGTAGTGGCGCAAGATGACGTAAAACATGTGAGGTGCTCGTATTACTGGTTATTGACGGTTAACGTGCACGTCATTTCGGGCATCATCTGGGCGGCAGCGGGGGCGAAACGTGACATTTATCCGCTAATTGTGGCGATCTAGGTGCCCGCGCGGGCCGAGTTGGTCTTGTGGTTCGCCGTTGCGCAAGTCAAACTGCGCGCAACACCCTGACCGGTTGAAAGAGTCGGGAACAGGCCCCATTTTCTTTCAAACCAGTTGAAACTGGATACATCGGGGATCGCCCGGGCGTTGCCGCATAGCGGGACCGGAGGCCTATCTTGGCCGTGGCGATCTTGCCAAAAAGGAAAAGTAATGACTGACACATCCGAGCTTGGGCAAATGAACGCCTCCTACCCAGTGCTGCCGCTGCGCGACATCGTCGTGTTCCCGCATATGATCGTGCCCCTGTTTGTGGGCCGTGAAAAGTCGGTGCGCGCATTGGAAGAAGTGATGAAGGACGACAAGCAGATTTTGCTATCGTCGCAGATTGACCCCTCCATCGACGACCCAACCGCCGACGGCATCTATGAGGTTGGCGTTTTGGCCAACGTCCTGCAGCTGTTGAAGCTGCCCGACGGCACCGTGAAGGTGCTGGTCGAGGGCCGCGCACGTGTGCAGATTTTGAACTTCGTCGACAACCCCGACTTCTTTGAAGCCTCCGCGATTGAGCTGAAAGAAACGCTGGGCGACGAAACCACTTTGGCCGCGCTGATTAAGTCCGTGGGCGAAGAGTTCGAACGCTACGCCAAGGTCAAAAAGAACATCCCCGAAGACGCGCTGTCTTCCGTGGCCGACACCAACGAGCCGGACCGTCTGGCCGACCTGGTTGGCGGGCATCTGGGCGTGGAGATTGACCAAAAGCAGGACCTGCTGGAAACGCTGTCCGTCGCCGAGCGGCTTGAGAAAGTCTATGGCCTGATGCAGGGCGAAATGTCGGTGCTGACGGTCGAGAAAAAGATCAAGTCCCGCGTGAAGACGCAGATGGAGCGCACCCAGCGCGAATACTATTTGAATGAGCAGATGAAGGCCATTCAGAAGGAGCTGGGCGACGGCGAAGAAGGCCAGAACGAGGTGGCCGAGCTGGAATCGAAAGTGGCCGACACCAAGCTGTCGAAAGAGGCTTTGGAAAAGGTCACCACCGAAATCAAGAAGCTGAAAAACATGTCGCCAATGTCTGCGGAAGCAACCGTTGTGCGCAACTATCTAGACTGGATTTTGGGCATCCCATGGGGTGTGCGGAGCCGAGTGAAGAAGGACCTCGCCAAGGCGCAGGCCGTGTTGGACAATGACCACTATGGTCTTGAAAAGGTTAAGGAACGCATCGTTGAATATCTGGCCGTGCAGCAGCGGTCCAAGAAGCTGAAAGGCCCGATCATGTGTTTGGTTGGCCCTCCTGGCGTGGGCAAAACCTCGCTGGGTAAATCGGTGGCGAAGGCCACTGGGCGCGAGTTCATCCGTATCTCCCTTGGGGGCGTGCGCGACGAGTCGGAAATCCGTGGTCACCGCCGGACCTATATCGGGTCGATGCCGGGCAAGATCATTCAGGCGCTGAAAAAGGCCAAGACCACAAACCCGCTTATCTTGCTCGATGAGATTGACAAGATGGGGCAGGATTTCCGTGGCGATCCGGCATCGGCGATGTTGGAAGTGCTTGATCCTGAACAAAACTCGACCTTTAGCGACCACTATCTGGAGGTCGAATACGACCTCTCGGACGTGATGTTTTTGACCACTGCGAACTCCTACAACATGCCCGGGCCTTTGCTCGACCGTATGGAGATCATACCGCTGGCGGGCTACACCGAGGACGAGAAGTCCGAGATTGCCAAGCAGCATTTGATCGACAAGCAGGTCAAAAACCACGGCCTGAAAAAGGGCGAGTTCGAGCTGACCGACGAGGCGCTGATGGAAATGATCCGCGTCTACACCCGCGAAGCGGGCGTGCGGAACCTTGAGCGCGAGATTGGCAAACTGGCCCGTAAGGCCGTGACCAAGATCGTGCGCAAAGAGGTCGAAACCGTTACCGTCACGCCGGACAATCTGGACGACTTCCTTGGCGTCAAAAAGTACCGCTACGGGTTGGCCGAGAAGGAAGACCAGATCGGTGTTGTCACCGGGTTGGCCTATACCTCCGTTGGCGGCGAGCTGCTGTCGATTGAGGCGCTGCGCCTGCCGGGCAAGGGTCGGATGAAGACCACTGGTAAGCTGGGTGACGTGATGAAGGAGTCGATTGATGCGGCCTCTTCCTATGTGCGGTCAATCTCGCCCCAGATCGGGGTGAAGCCGCCCGCGTTCGACAAAATGGATATCCATGTGCACGTGCCTGATGGCGCGACGCCCAAAGATGGTCCGTCTGCCGGCTTGGCGATGGTGACCTCGATCGTGTCGGTGCTGACGCGCATTCCGGTGCGCAAGGATATTGCCATGACAGGCGAGGTGTCCCTGCGCGGCAACGCGATGCCAATCGGGGGCCTCAAGGAAAAACTGCTCGCGGCTTTGCGTGGCGGCATCAAGACGGTGCTGATCCCGCAGGACAACGAAAAAGACTTGGCCGACATCCCTGACAACGTGAAGGAAGGGCTGAAAATCATCCCCGTCACCCACGTGTCGGACGTGCTGAAACACGCGTTGATTTCGGAGCCGGAGGCAATTGAGTGGGACGAGGTGGCAGAAGAAGCCGCCGCCGCCGCACTGGCTGCCAAATCCGGGTCCGGCGATGGCGCTATCGCGCATTGATCGACTAAGCCATTGAACTAAATTGGAAAGGGCGGAGCGCAGGCTCTGCCCTTTTTTATGAATGGCGTATGAGAACGGGGTTATTGGGCAGGCGCGTCGTCGCTTTTCGCAGCCAGAATGGTGACCTCGCCCGCGTCTGACAATTTGCGGATGGCGCTTGTGACAAGGCCCATCGCGGCTTCGCCTGCCTTCTTTGGCACATCGCCCAGTTCTTCCATTTCTTCGCGCAGGGCACCGGCCATGCGTTGGGACATGTTGGCCAGCAGAAACTCCGTCGCCTCCGCCTCAACGGTGATGGCGTATGCGAGGGCTGCCACCAAGTCTTCTTGCGGCACGTCGCGGGTGATTTTGGCGACATCGGGTGGCGCGATACGGGTGGCAATATCCGCGAAGGTGAAGATCAGGCCACGCACAAGGGCCGCAAAATCCGGGTCCTCTTTGGTCAGGTCATCCAACACGCTGTCGCGTTTGTCGGGTGAGGCCGCGTTGAGCAGATTGGCAACACGCAATGCAGGTGCGTCGGCAAAGGCCTTGGGCCTTTCAGATGGCAGGGCTGCGGCCAGCATCGTGCCGATGCGGGTGACAAGTTCGGGGCTGACCGTTGCAGTGTCCTGCATCGCCAGCGCCACCTGAGTGGCTTGTTCCGGGGGCAATGTTTCCAAAAGCTCCGACGCCTTTTCAGGGTCCAGTTTCGACAGCAGGATCGCGGCGATTTTGGGGTCCTCATTCGGGACAATTGCGACCAACTGGTCGATTGACAGGCTGACGATACGCCCCCACGGGGCAGGGGGCGCGCCCAGGCCCAACTGATTGCGCAAATTGGTGACCACGTCGGGATTGAGATGCGCCTCCAACGTGCCAAGCGCGTCGGCGACGGAGCGCGGGAAGCTGAGGCCAACCATCGACAGGTCGCGTTCCAGATCGGCGACGACAACGTTGAGCGTCGCACGGTCCACGCGGCCGATTTCGACAAAGTCCTGCATCAGGCGGGCCTGGCCACGCGCGCTGAGGCTGGACAGCGGCAGGCTGCCACCCTCGGACAGGATCATCTGGATGATGATGGCAGCTTTTTGCGGGCCGGGCAGGGCTGCCGCCACGCCGTCCGCCGGTGCGGGCACCGAAGCCCCGCCTTGCCGCACCATTGTATGTGTCATCTGCCTTGGACCCCTTCCACTCGCCCTTGTTTTATGGCGCGCGAGGGGTAAACGGATCGTTAGAGAAATGCGGCAAGCCTGTGGCGGATGCCCTTCATTTTATGACAATTTGCGGATCAATAGGAGGAGCCGACGCCGGATGTGATGGCGGTTTTCAGTGCGAACTCGGCCCAGGTGTTGCGCCCGCCGCGGCTGCGAATTTCGGCCAATTGCAACTTGGCGCCCGCGTCATCCCCTGCCTCGACCATGCCTTGCCCCATATAAGAGCGCGCGAGGCTGTTGTCGGGGTCGGCCTTGATGGCTGCGGTGTAGAAGGTCATCGCGGCGTCTGGGTTGCCGGTTTTGCGGGCGATGAAGCCGCGATAGGTCAGCACGCGGCTGTCGGTGGGGGCCATGACGCCCAGCACGCCGGAGGCGCGATCATAGAGCCCCGCATAGGCCAGTTCGCGCACCGCTGCATAGCGGATGTCGTCATCGATCAGGGACGAGGACTTGTCGACACAGCTGGCGGTCTTTTCGTCGTAGACCTGACCGGATTTGCACTCGGTCGTCGTTTTGGTGGTTTTGGGCGGTGTGTCGTCATCGGACCCGACCGCGACGGCCATAGCGGGCACCAGCAGCGCGGCAGCAAGGAGGGGGGCAAGGCGCATATGGTTGATCCTGCGGTGTGAGGTTTGAAACGCATCGGGGCGACGCATGTGAGATGCATCGCCCCGATAAAACTGTGTGCTGTGCCGCGCTATCAACCGGTGGCGTCGGTCACGCATGTGCCTGTGTCAGCGTCCCATGAGGACCCTGCCTGGCAGCTGGCCGCTTGTTTGTGATCGCCGCCGTTGCAGCCCATGGCCGATGCGACCGAGGGGGCGAGGGTCAGCGCGAGGGCTGCGAGAATGATCTTGGTGTTCATATTCTTGGCTCTCCTGTTGTTACGAAGAGAAAGATAGCACGGGCACCCGGTTTGGCAAACTCACGATTTTGGCAGGGGTGGCGTTTGAGTATTTTTAACCAAATGGAATGGGGAGGGCGCGCCCCGTTTCTGGGCGGGGCGCGTTAACCTTAATACGGGGTTAGCCGAAGACCCGTTTGAAGATCGTGTCGACATGTTTGGTGTGGTAGCCCATGTCGAATTTTTCGTTGATTTCGTCCACGGAGAGGGCTTTGCAGACTTCCTCGTCGGCCAAGAGTTCCTCGCGGAAATCAGTGCGGAATTCCCAGACTTTCAGCGCGTTGCGCTGCACCATGGCATAGGCGTCTTCGCGTGATACGCCTGCCTGGGTGAGGGCCAGAAGCACCCGTTGGCTCATCACCAGCCCGGGGAATTTATTCATATTGTCGAGCATGTTGTCAGGGAAGATCAGCATTTTGTCGATCACGGAGGTCAGGCGAGCCAACGCGAAATCGAGCGTGATGGTGGTGTCCGGGCCGATATTGCGTTCGACCGATGAATGACTGATGTCGCGCTCATGCCACAGGGCCACGTTTTCCATGGCAGGGACCACGGCCATGCGGACCACGCGGGCGAGGCCCGTGAGGTTTTCGGTCAGAATCGGGTTTTTCTTATGCGGCATGGCCGACGAGCCTTTTTGGCCCATCGAGAAAAACTCCGCGCCCTCCAGCACCTCGGTGCGCTGCATGTGGCGGATTTCCGTGGAGATGTTTTCGATCGAACTGGCGACCACGCCCAAAGTCGCGAAAAAGGCCGCGTGGCGGTCGCGGGGGATGACCTGGGTGGAGATCGGTTCGGGGGAAAGGCCGAGTTTCTCGCAGACATGTTCCTCGACCGCGGGGTCGACATTGGCGAATGTGCCGATGGCCCCCGAGATGGCGCCTGTGGAAATCTCGTCCCGCGCGGTGCGCAGGCGCGTCAGGTTGCGGTCCATTTCGGCGTAAAAGCGCGCGAAGGTCAGCCCCATAGTGGTGGGTTCGGCATGAATGCCGTGCGAGCGGCCGACGCGCAGCGTGTCTTTATGTTCCATCGCGCGTTTTTTCAGGGCGGCCAGCAGACCTTCGACATCTGCAATCAAGATGTCGGCGGCGCGGACAAGCTGCACGTTGAAACAGGTGTCGAGCACATCCGAGGAGGTCATGCCCTGGTGCACGAAGCGCGCCTCGTCGCTGCCCACATGTTCGGCCAGATGGGTCAGGAAGGCGATCACGTCATGCTTGGTGACGGCCTCGATCTCGTCGATGCGGGCGACGTCGAACTCGACGTCCTTGGCTTTCCACACCGCGTCCGCGTTTTCGCGGGGGATGACGCCCAGATCCGCCATGGCATCGCAGGCATGGGCCTCGATCTCGAACCAGATGCGGAATTTGGTCTCGGGCGACCAGATGGCGACCATGTCGGGACGAGAATATCTAGGGATCATGCGTGTGATCTTTCGTGATTTGTGTGGCAGTTGGAGGCGTCATAAACTGCCGCCCAACGGGCCACAAGGGAGACAGACATGATAGCGCGCATGGCGGCGGTTTTGGCCGTGCTGACGGGGCCTGTCTGGGCCGAAGACCGGGTCAATGACTGGAGCAAAGACCGGGGCAAAGACTGGGTGGCGCTGAACGGCGCCGAGCTGCAGGCGGCGCTGAATGGCACGACCCTGCAATATGACATTGCCCGCCAGGTCTTTTACCCGTCGGGCAAAACATTGTACGATAATGGAATGCCCTCCTGGGGCAACTGGGCCGTGCGGGCTGATGCCTATTGTAGCCAGTGGCCGCCGCAAGACGGGTGGACATGTTTCGCGCTGGAACGCCATTCCGGTGACGGCAGGTTAAGATTTGTATCGCAAACTGGGGCCATGACCGAAGGCTCAATCGTGGAGTAAGTGCCTATGGCACGCATGCCGGACTTATCAGACTTTGAAGGCGCCTGGGCTTTGTCGCGGGTGATTGAGGACCGGTTGACGGGGGCGGAGGGCCGCCTGACGGGGCAGGCGCAGTTTTTGCCGCGCCACGCGGGGGGGCTGGATTACGTCGAAGAGGGGGAGCTGAGCTATGGCGGCCAGCCGCCAATGGCCGCGACCCGGCGCTACATTTGGCTGCCAGCGCCTGACGGGGTCGCGGTGCAATTTGAAGACGGGCGGGCGTTCCATATGATCGAGGGCGACCGGCTGATGCCGGACGCCAACCATCATTGCGACCCGGACCTGTACCACGTCAGCTACGACTTCACGCGCTGGCCGGACTGGCAGGCCATTTGGCGCGTGGTTGGCCCGCGCAAGGATTACCGGATGTTGTCCTCCTACAGCCGCGCCTGACCCAATTGTGCGCTACCGCGCCTTATTATTTCTACCAGTGGCACCGCGCTACGCCGTTCTGGGGTTGGGCGCGCCTTGCGCATGGCTCAACGCCATATAATCGGCAAGGGACTTGCCCTGCTCCTCCACAAACAGCTCTGCCATCACCTTGAGCGACCGGATGCGGTCGATGCGGAACACCCGAAACTCATGCCGCAGCTCGCACCAGCATGACGTGGTCCAGACCCGGCCCCAATATTCCATTTGCAGCGGGCGGATCACCCGGTCGGTGCGCGCGCCCTGCTCATCCGCATAGGTGATTTCCAGCTTCTGGCGCGACCGGATGGCCTTGCGGATTTGTGGCATGAACCGAAAGCCCGCCGCCGCGTCCTGAAACGGGTAGACCGCAAACCCCCAGCCCGAGGGCGGTGTGGAGCGGTCCTCGGGCAGCACCGCGTCTATTTTGGCCGACAAGGTCTTGGCCGCGCGTTTCAGCTCGTCATCGGCGGCCTCGCCGACCACCGCCATGCCAAGATGCAGCGCCTCAAGCTCGGTCAATGTCAGGTTCAGCGGCGGCAAGGTGATGGGGGCGGTCATCATGTAGCCCAGGCCCCGCTCGCCCGCGACGGGCACCCCTGAAAGGGCCAGCGTGTCCATGTCGCGGTAGATCGTGCGCACCGAGACATCCATCGCGCGGGCCAGATCCTCGGCGCGGTGCAGCCGCCCGTCGCGCAGGATCAAGATCAGGTCGAACAGGCGGTCGGTGCGCGTCAAAGGGGCGGCTTTCATGATTCTGCGTCGGCAGGGGCCTAGCTGGCCCCACAACTGACATAAACCTGTCAGGAGGATTGCTGCAAATGCAAAATGGGTAGGATTGCATCCAGAAACATGGCCCAAGGCGCGAAATTCCCCGCTTTTGCCGCTTTTCCAACGGGCCGCGACCGCTTACATGTCAGACAGACACAAGGAACGCCGCGCGGATCTGCGGCACCGCAAGGGAGCACACACATGTTTAACAATATCGGACCAATGGGCCTGATCCTCATCGCCGTCGTCGTTTTGGTTCTGTTTGGCCGGGGCAAAGTGTCCTCGCTTATGGGCGAAGTCGGCAAAGGCATCACCGCCTTCAAGAAGGGCGTCGATGACAGCGGCAAAGAGCTGGACGAGGCGACCGCCGCCAAGGACGTCACCCCCGAAGACGAAAAAGAAAAAGACAAAGCCTGATCGTCTGAGCGGGAGCGTCTGATATGGGCGGATTAGGTGGCATGGAATTGCTGGTCATCGGGCTGGTGGCGCTGATTTTCGTCGGCCCCAAGGACCTGCCGGGCATGTTCCGCACAATCGGGCAATTCACCGGCAAGGCAAAACGCATGGCGCGGGAGTTCTCGACCGCGATGGAAGCGGCGGCCGATGACGCCGGCGTATCTGATGTGACCAAGACGTTGAAGGCGGCGACCAATCCGGTCAAGGCGGCCACCAAAGCCGCCAAGGATGCCGTGACCAAGACCATCGACCCTGACGCATACGAGGAAGGGTCCTCGACCCAGGCTCTGGCCAAGGATCGCGCGGCGGCGGCACAGAAAATCCAGGCCGCGACCGCCAAGGTTGAAGACGCCAAACGCGCCAAAGCCGCCGCCGAGGCGGAGGCGGCTGCAAAGCCCGCCCCAAAAGCCAAGGCCAAGCCCGCAGCCAAACCGGCCGCCAAGCCCAAAGCGAAACCGGCGGCAAAGCCAAAGGCCAAAACGGCCGCGGCCAAACCCGCAGCCAAAAAGCCGGCTGCGCGTAAACCTGCTGCGAAGAAGGCGACCTGATGAGCGACACGGATATGGAAGACAGCTCCGCCCCGTTGATCGAGCACCTGACCGAGCTGCGCACCCGGCTGATCCGGTCGGTGCTGGCCTTCATCGTCGGCATGATGATCTGCTTCACGGTCTGGAACCCGATCTTCAACTTCCTGACCGGCCCCATCTGTACCTCGCTTGAGGCGATCGGGCAGGAATGCGGGCTGATCTTCATCAAGGCGCAGGAAGGCTTTTTCGTCGCCATCCGCATCTCGCTTCTGGGCGGGCTGATGTTGTCCTTCCCCTACATCGCCTACCAGATGTGGCGTTTTGTGGCGCCGGGGCTGTACAGGACGGAAAAGAACGCGTTCCTGCCGTTCCTGCTGGCCTCTCCGGCCATGTTCTTTCTGGGCGCGGCCTTCGCCTTCTACGTGGTCACCCCGCTTGCCTTCGACTTCTTCCTCGGCTTCCAGCAGATCACTCCAACCGGCGATGTCGCGGCGGGCGAGGAAGCCCCGATCTCGGTGCTGTTCCAGGGCTCTGCCGAGGAATACCTGTCGCTGACCATGAAATTCATCGTGGCCTTTGGCCTGTGTTTCCAGCTGCCGGTGCTGTTGACCCTGATGGGCAAGGCGGGGCTGGTGTCATCCGAGGGCCTGAAGGCCGTGCGCAAATACGCGATGGTGGGCATTTTGGTGCTGGCGGCACTTGTGACGCCGCCAGATGTGATTACCCAAATCATCCTCTTTACAGTGGTTTACGGCCTCTACGAGGTCTCCATCTTCCTTGTCGCCCGCGTTGAGAAAAAGCGCGAAGAAAAGCTGCGCGAGGAAGGTCTGTGGGACGAGGATGAAGACGAGGACGAGGTGCATTTCGAGGATCGCGGTCCTTGACCGACGACGCGCTGAACCGCATCGCCGACGCGCTGGAACGGGTGTCGCCGCCCGCCAGCGCGGCCCCTGACTTTGCCTCCGCCTCGGCCTTTCTGTGGCATGTGGAGCCGGACCGGCTGCAGCCTGTGCCGGATGTCAAACGGGTGGAACTGGACCTGCTCATCGGCATCGACCGCGCGCGCGACACGCTGCTGGCCAATACACAGCAATTCGCCGACGGCTTTGCCGCCAATAACGCGCTTCTTTGGGGGTCGCGCGGCATGGGGAAATCGTCGCTGGTCAAGGCCATCCATGGCGCGCTGAGCGAGACAACCGGCCTCAAGCTGATCGAGCTGCAACGCGAGGACCTGCCATCCGTCGGGCGGCTGCTGACGCTGCTGCGCGACGCCCCCGACCTGCGGTTCATCCTGTTCTGCGATGATCTGAGCTTCAGCCATGATGACGAGCATTACAAATCGCTCAAGGCGGTGCTGGATGGCGGCATCGAGGGCCGGCCCGAAAACGTGATCCTCTATGCCACGTCCAACCGCCGCCACCTGATGCCCCGCGACATGATCGAAAACGAGCGCGGCTCCGCCATCAATCCGTCCGAGGCGGTGGAGGAAAAGGTGTCCCTGTCCGACCGGTTCGGGCTGTGGCTGGGCTTCCACCCCTGCGATCAGGACCAGTATCTGGCGATGATCCGGGGCTATTGCGACGCGCATGGGGTCAAGATCGACGACGACACGCTCCGGGCGGAGGCCATCGAATGGCAGCAGACCCGTGGGTCGCGGTCGGGCCGCGTGGCGTGGCAGTATTTCACTGATCTGGCGGGCCGCAAGGGCGTCGCACTTTAGTGTAGCAACGCGGCCTCATAGCTTTTCAAGCTCATATGGGCGGCGTCGATCACGGGGGCCTCGGCCCAGCGCAAATCAGGAAACAGTTTCAGCAATTCGTCGCGCGGGCCACGGTTCAGCGAGGGCAGGGCCTGCGGGCCGGGGTGGAAGCTTTCGGCCCACGCGCCTTCTGCGCGGACCACTTGGTGGGCCTCGCACAGAATGTGGTGGTAGGTGATCTTGCCGCCCTCGCGGCGGTACACGGTGTCGCCGTTCACTAGGTCTTTGGCCTTCACCAAAACCTCCTGCGCGCCGAAATGCAGTTCGGCCTGCCAGCCGGTCACCAGAATGCGGTGCTGGGGGGAGACGACCAATTCGCGCGTGTTCCCAAAGCTGCCCTCGGTAATCACAATCGGGGCCATGTCGCCCACGGCGTCAACGCGCCGGGCGCCGGTCCAGATCAGCTCTTGCGGGCCGTCGTCGCGCGTCAGAACGACGTCGCCGGGGGCCAGATGTTTCACCTGCACGGGCCCGTCCGGCGTGTCGATCAATGTGCCGGAGGCAAAGCACACCACGGTGCCCCCAAGGTCGGTATGCGGGGTGTTGTCGCCATTCGCCACGATCGAGCCGATGGTGTAATCCACGCCCGCAGGCGGCACCCCGTCGGGGAAAATAAGGTAAAAGCCGTCCTCGTCGTCGCCGCCCACAGTGTCGTTGAGGTCGTTGTCATTATTCAGGTCGACGTCAATGACCGCGACCCGGTAAACGGTGCCGTCGGCGGCGGTTATTTCAAACGTGTAGTCCCAAATGACCTGCTGCGCGGTGCCGTCAATGTCGACCGTCTGCTCCCACGCGCCGCCGATACGCTCGTTTACGTCGACCTCTTCGTTGACATCGCCGTCGCCGTTGAACACGGTCGCGCCGTCATTTTCCTGAACCGCAAAGCTGGTGGTGACACCCGTCCACGACCACGTCCCGCCATTGGGCGGCGCGAAAGCGTAGTCAATCGGCGACCCGTTGGCCGTCGATTGCGTTCCGAAAATAGCGGTGTAGCCATAAAAGATGGCCATAGTCGTAGCCTTTCAACACGTAACACCGCAGAAGATGACGTTAGGGAAAGGCGTCGCTATGCCGGAATTGGACAGTTTTTGTGACAAATTGAGGCATCCGCGCCCCAATTGGTGCGCAGATGGAAACAATCAAACCGGTTGATTTAATTCAAATATTTCGCCGGATTGACGCTTTCAAAGCCCTCGCGGACCTCAAAATGGACAAATGGCGGGCTGCCGGGGCCGACTTTGGCGATGGATTGCCCTTTGGAAACCTTGTCGCCCTTCTTCACCGTAATGCCCGTGATGTTGGCATAGACCGTCAACACGTTGCCGGTGTGGCGCACGACCAAAATGGGCACCTGATCGGTGTCACGCGTGATGGCCGCAACGGTGCCGTCCGCTGCCGCCTTGACCGGCGCACCGGCGGCGGCCTCAATATCAATGCCCTCGTTTCTGCCCTTGCGGTAGGGGCGCAGAATTTTGCCGGAGGCCGGTTGGATGAAGCTGACCTTGGGGGCGGCTGCCGCTGGTGCGGCTGTCGTGGTCACCGCCGGAGTTCCGCCGGTATCGGGCGTCGCGGGCTTTTCCACGGCTTTGATCGGCTCGGGCAAGGGTTTCGAGGCGGAGGGCGGCGTAGGGGTCGCGGTCCCCGCACCCGGCGACACAACTGCCGTGGGGGTGGGGGTGGCACTTTGGTCCACAACCGGGACCAACAGGTATTGATCCTCGCGCACCTCAAGGTCCGGGCCAAGCCCGTTCCAGTCGGCAAGCGCACGCACGGACACGTTGTACAGCCGCGCGATGGAATAGGCGGTTTCGCCGCGCTCTACCTGATGGCGAATGGGTTCGGGGCCGTCGATGCGTTTCGATGGGGTCGCGGTGGCGATCCCGCCGCCCGATGGGGCGCGGTCGATGGCAGATGTCGCAATGTCGGTGATGTCCAGCGGCGCGGGTTCACCCAAGACCGCAGGCGCGGGCACGGAACGAGGCAGGGCGACGATTTCGCCGCGGTTCAACACATCGTCGGCGTTCAGGCCGTTCAGCTTGGCAATTTCGCTGGCATTGCCGCCGACCCGCGCCGCGATGGAGGCCACGTTGTCGCCACGCTTGGCAACCGCCACTTGGTAATTGGGGTATGAAATAACGCCACGGCTGTCCGGGCGGGGCCGGTCCAACGTCGCCTGCCGCGCCGCGTTCGAGGTATCAAGCCCGCCCACCGTGTTGCGCAAATCAAGGTCCAGATTGGCGAAGGTGTCGCCCACCTGCTCGCAGGCAGACAGCCCGAAACCCAAGGCCACCATTGGCAAAATCTTGCTGAAACGCCTGTTCCGCATCTTACTCACCCTCAATACCCGACCCATATGCTTGGGCCTTTGGTTGTTTTAGTCCTGTCCCAGCCCCTCAAGCAAAGGGACAAAGCGTACCGGCAAAAGCTCTTCATAATCAAAGCCTTGCTCAAGGCGTGTGACCTTGATGAGGCTCTGAACTGCGTCGGATTGGCCGACCGGTACAACCATGATACCCCCCATCCGCAGCTGTGCCAACAGCGGACCGGGCGGATCTTCGGCCGCCGCAGTCACGATGATGCGGTCAAACGGGGCCTGCTCGGGCAGCCCAAAGCTGCCATCGCCCGTGACCACCGTGATGTTGGTCACATCCCAATCGGCAAACATCTTGCGCACCGGGCGGGTCAGCGCCGCGTGACGGTCAACGGTATAGACCCTGCGGGCCAGATGCCCCAGAACCGCCGCTTGGTAGCCTGAGCCGGTGCCGACTTCCAGGACCTTGTCTCGCGGCTGCACATTCAGCGCCTGCGTCATCAGCCCCACCACCGAGGGTTGGCTGATCGTTTGCCCGCAGGCAATCGGCAGCGGCATGTCGTCATAGGCGCGGTCGGCAAAATGGCCCGTCACAAAGGCCCCGCGGTCCACCTTTTCCATTGCGGTCAGCACGCGGCTGTCCATCACGCCCTTGGACCTCAGCGCGTAAAGAAACTGCATCTTGCGTTCCGCATCCGATGTCGCGGCCTCACTCATGCAAGGGCGGCCTTCAGGTCGGCAAGCTGGTCATGCGCGGTCAGGTCGCAGCGCATGGGCGTGACCGACACCCAGCCATCCAAATTGACGGTGCCGTCCGTATCAGGGCCCGAGTCTACATTCTGCGGGTTGCCTTGTATCCACAGGTATTTGCGCCCGTTGGGCGGCAAATGCGGCTCGATGCCAAAGCCCCCTGACGGCCTGCGGCCTTGGGCCACCACTTTGGTGCCCTTGACATCCGCCGCTGTGACCGGCGGGAAGTTGACGTTGTAGAACGTGTGATACCCCAGCGCGTGGCTGTCGCCGCCCCAATGCCCGTGTTCGACCAGCTGGCGCACCACCTCGGCGCCATGCGCGGCAGAGGCCTCGAACGGGTTGGCCAGCCTCGCATTGGCCGGGCCAAAATATTGCGACATCGCGATGGATTTGACGCCTTGCAGCGCCGCCTCCATGCAGGCGCCAATGGTGCCGGAATAGACGGTGTTCTCGGCGGAATTGTTGCCCTTGTTGACGCCGGACAGGATCAGGTCCGGCGGCGCATCGGCCATCACGTCATGCAGCCCCGCCAGCACGCAATCGGCAGGCGCGCCTTCGGCGGCAAAAACGCGGTCGCCCATCTGCGCAATCATCGTGGGGTGGGCGTAGTTGATGCAATGCGCCACGCCGGACTTCTCGAAGGCGGGCGCCACGGTCCAGACCTCGCCGCCGTCGCCTGCAACCTGCGTGGCAATCGCGTGGATGATCTTCAGCCCCGGCGCGTTGATGCCGTCGTCATTGGTGATGAGAATGCGCATGTCAGCCGCCCCTGTTGTCCCTTCCAGACCTAGAGCAGCAGGGCGGGGCGGTAAAGCGCACCCTTACGTCTTGGCCCGCAATTGGGCGGCGGCGAGGCCCAGCATAAGCAAAGCGGCAACACCTGCGGCCACGGCCAGCCCGATGTTCTGCTCTGTGTTCTGCCCAATGTTCTGCGCCATGATGCCCACCAGCCCCCAGGCCACGGCCACGCCGTAGGTCCACACCCCGCGCAGGGTCATCTGGTAGGACAGCGCCGACAGCGCCGCCAGAACAACCATGGCCCAGGCCCAGCCGGTCTCGCCCATGACCCAGCCGTAGCCCGCGCCCAGCAGCCCGAAGGACACGAATGTCGCCGCCGTCAGCCAGCCCGCGTAAAGGCCGAGCGGCAAGGCCAGCGCCCAACCCGGCGCCGCCTTGCGCGCCGCGTCACACGCCATCACCGCGCCCACCAGCATGATGACAATCATCACCGTCGCCCAAACGGGCGAGACCAGGGCCACCGGCAGCCAGAACATGCCCACGCCCAAGCTGACCAGCAACGGGATCCGCGCCGCATCCCAACCGGCATCCTCGCGGTATCTCCAAACCCCCATCAGGGCGGAGACCGTCAACCATGTATAAATCACCCCCCAGATCGAAAACGCCCAGCCCGCGGGCTGCACCGGCGGGTCATTTTGCGGGATCGGGTAGCGATCGGGGTCAAACCCGCCAAATTCGGGGTTCAAAAACGGCGACACGGCAAAGGCCAAAGTCGCCAGCAAAACAAGGATGGATTTCAAAGTCATGCCGTCCAACTCCAGTTGTCTGCATTTGGTTTCATCTTGGCAAAAATACCTCGGGGGTGCGGGGGCAGAGCCCCCGCTTGGCGACGCGCAAACGCGCGGCGCAAGTCAAATAAGCGTCCCGAACGGGTCCAGCGTGGATTTGCCGCCCAGATAGGGCTGCAACGCCACCGGCAGTTCCACCGATCCATCCGGCATCTGGCCGTTTTCCAGCACCGCAATCAAGGCCCGCCCCACGGCCAGCCCGGACCCGTTCAGCGTATGCACGAACTCCGGCTTGCCGCCGCCTTCGGGCTTGAACCGCGCATTCATCCGCCGCGCCTGAAAGTCGCCGCAGGTCGAGACGGAAGAAATCTCGCGATACTTGCCCTGACCGGGCAGCCAGACTTCAATGTCATGGGTGCGCCGCGCGCCAAAGCCCAGATCGCCGTGGCACAGGGTGACCGTGCGGTAGGGCAGCAGCAGCTCCTCCAAAATCTTCTCGGCGCAGCGGGTCATGCGTTTGTGCTCGTCCTCGGAATGATCCGGATGGGTGATCGACACCATCTCGACCTTTTCAAACTGGTGCTGGCGCAGCATGCCCGCCGTGTCACGCCCGGCCGAGCCCGCTTCCGAGCGGAAACACTGCGAATGGGCGGTGTAGCGCCGCGGCAAATAGCTTTCCTCCACCACCACATCGCGCACGATGTTGGTCAGCGTCACTTCTGAGGTTGGGATCAGCCACATGCCTTCGGTGGTCTGGTAGCTGTCCTCGGCAAATTTCGGCAGCTGGTTGGTGCCATACATAGACGCGTCATTGACCAAGACCGGCGTCCAGGCCTCGGTCAGCCCGTTCTCGTCGACATGGGTGTTCATCATGAATTGCGCCAAGGCCCGGTGGATGCGGGCAACCGCGCCCGATAACAGCACAAACCGCGCGCCGCTCAGCTTGGCGGCGGTCTCAAAATCCATCCCCGCCTGCACCGAGGGCAGCTGGTAATGTTCTTTGGGTTCAAACGGGAACCGCCGCGGGGTGCCCCAGCGGTTGATTTCGACGTTGTCCTCTTCATCCGCGCCCTCGGGCACGTCAGCGTATGGAATGTTGGGCAGGCCCATCAGCAGGTCATTGAGCTCGCCATCTTGCTTCTTCGCATACTCCAGCAGCCTTGCTCCCTCTTCTTTCTGCTGAGAGACCAATCGGCGCAGCCTTTCGAATTCTTCATCGTCGCCACGAGCTTTGGCCGCGCCTACTTCTTTGGAGGCCCTGTTTTGCTCTGCTTTTGCGTCCTCAGCCGCTTGAATTGCCATTCTACGTTTTTCATCAATCAACAGCACGTCCGTGGAGGACACGTCAGACTTCCGCAGCTTCATGGCAGCGTCAAAGACCTCAGGGGTCTCGCGGATCATGCGAATGTCATGCATGTGTCTGGTTCCTTTTCGATTGGAGGAGCCGATGGCTCCGATACGTGGCCGTCGCTTATTGGAAAATGCCCTGAAAGGCCAGATCAAAGGCAGATCACAATAGGCTTTGTAGAACCCAACAATTGCCAAACTGTTGCCGCCTTTGGGCGGCTCAATCGGATCAAAGCCATTTAGAGAATATAACATGTTAGACACAAACGCAGAGATCACCGCACAATTTGGGCAATCGGAAAAGCCGCAGGTGCCCGACACTCGCACACCAAATACCCATTACGAGGCTGACGCGCATACGCGGCTGCAAGCGGCGCGGATTGTGCGTGATCTGGTCTCGGCAGCAAAGGCCCTCAAGCTCCAGCACGGCCGGGAATTGCCGGTCTATGGCGCGTTGGGCGAATTGTTCGCGGTGGCCAAGCTGGGGGTGCAGCTCCATAATGACGCCTGCAAAGAAGGGTCTGACGGTCGATTGGGGAAGGATTTTGTCGAGGTCAAAACCATATCACCGTTCAAGAACGATCACTCCGTTCAGGTCAAAAAGGCGGGCAATTGGGGCGTGCTGGTCATCGTGCGGGTCTATGAAGATTTCACGATGGACTGCCGGGCAATTCGCCGTAAAAAACTGGGCAAGACGGACGGCGATATGTTCACCGTCCCTTGGTGCGCCTGACCATCTAGTTGGTCGCAGACGCTTCCATTTTCTCCACTCACTTCCTACCTCGTAATTCAGGCCCCGACAGGGCAGTTAACCCGTTGCGCCCGTACCCCCCCGCAGATAGGGTGCGCGGCAACTCGAAACTGGCCCACCAGAGGCCCGCAAAACCAAAAAGGACCGCTGATGTTCGTCTCGCCAGCTTACGCCCAAGCCGCCGGAGGTGCCGGAGGCGCCTTCACCAGCTTCGTTCCCCTCATCCTGATCTTCGCGATCATGTATTTCCTGCTGATCCGTCCGCAGCAAAAGAAGGTCAAGGAACACGCCGCCATGGTCGAGGCCGTGCGCAAGGGCGACCAGATCGTGACCCAAGGCGGCATCGTGGCCAAAGTGTCCAAAGTGATGGCCGAAGGCTCCAACGAGGTTGAGGTCGAGATCGCGTCGGGCGTCAAGGTTCGCATTATCAAAGGCACCATCGCGCAGGTGATGAACAAAACCGAACCGGCGAAATAACATGCTGCAAATGTCGCTGTTCCAGAAGGTCGTCATTTGGCTGACCGTCGCCGTAGGCATCCTGTTGGCCATGCCCAACGGCTTTTACACCACGGTCGAAAAGCACAATGACGCGCTGGCGTTTCTGGAAACGGGCATCTCGCCCAACGCAGAGACATCGCAGCTGACACCGCAAGAACTGGAGGCCAACCGCGCAGGTTGGCCCGAATTCCTGCCGTCTTCCTTGGTCAATCTCGGCCTTGATCTGCGCGGCGGGGCGCATCTGCTGGCCGAGGTTAAGGTCGAAGACGTCTATGACGACCGTATGGACGGCTACTGGCTGGAAATCCGCGACATCCTGCGCACGGAACGCGATTCAATCGGCACAATCCGCCGCCAGAACGCCCCGCAAGGCGAGTTGCGCGTCACCGTGTCCGACCCCGAAGGCATCCAGCAAGCGCTTACGCTTGTCCGCTCCGTGGCCACGCCGGTGGTGTCGCTGACCGGCGTCGGCTCAAACGACATCGAAGCCCGCGCCGAGGGCAACACCATCATCGTTGAGCTGTCCGAGGCGGAGCGCATCGCAACGAATGACCGCACCATTCAGCAGTCCCTTGAAATCATCCGCCGCCGTGTGGATGAGGTTGGGACCCGCGAACCCACCATTCAGCGCCAAGGCGAACGCCGCATTCTGATTCAGGTGCCGGGCATCGGTTCTGCGCAGGAACTCAAGACGCTGATTGGCACCACGGCGAAGCTGACGTTCCACCCCGTGGTGTCTCGGACCACCAACGCAAATGAAAATCCCGGTCCACGCAACATCATCTACCCGTCCATTGACCCCCAAGACGCAGGCAGCTTCTACATTCTCGAACAATCCCCGGTGGTCACGGGCGAAGAACTCGCCGACAGCCAGCCTGCCTTTGACCAGAACGGCACGCCAGCCGTCACCTTCCGGTTCAACCCCGGCGGAGCCCGTAAATTCGGCATCTACACGGCCGAGAATGTCGGCTCTCCTTTCGCTATAGTTCTAGATGAGAAAGTGATCTCCGCCCCCGTCATCCGCGAAGCCATCACCGGCGGCTCCGGCCAAATCTCCGGCAACTTCACGGTCGAGGAATCCACCAACCTTGCCGTGCTGCTCAGGGCAGGGGCCTTGCCGGCCGAGATGACCTTCCTGGAGGAACGCACCATCGGCCCGGAGCTTGGCCAAGACAGCATCGACGCAGGCAAAATCGCCTGCATCGTGGCCTTCGTCATGGTGCTGGTCTTCATGTTCCTCAGCTACGGCACTTTCGGCATCTTCGCCAATATCGCGCTGATCCTGAACGTCGGCATGATCTTCGGGCTGCTGTCGCTGATCGGGGCCACGCTGACATTGCCCGGCATCGCGGGCATCGTGCTGACCATCGGTATGGCGGTTGACGCCAACGTGCTGATCTTTGAACGTATCCGCGAAGAGCTGAAAACCTCCAAAGGCCCAGCCCGCGCGATCGAGCTGGGCTACGAAAAAGCGCTGTCCGCCATCTTGGACGCCAACATCACCACCTTCATCACAGCCGTCATCCTGTTTGCCATGGGCTCCGGCCCGGTGCGCGGCTTCGCAATCACGCTGGGCTTCGGCATCCTGACATCGGTCTTCACCGCCATCTACGTGACCCGCGTCATCATCATCACATGGTACGAGCGCAAACGTCCCAAGACGATCGAGGTATAAGCCATGCGATTGAAACTTGTCCCCCAGAAAACCAGCTGGGATTTCTTCTCCCGGGCGAAGTATACGCTGGGCCTGTCGGTCCTGCTGATTATCGTGGGCTTTGCGTCCTTCATGTATCAGGGCCTGAACTACGGCATCGACTTCCGGGGCGGGACGACCATCCGCACCGAAAGCACCACGCCCGTCGATGTGGCCGCGATGCGCGCCGCGCTTGAGCCTGCGGGCCTTGGTGACATCTCCATCACCGAGGTGTTCGACCCGACCTTTCCGGCCGACAAAAACGTGGCCATGATCCGCATCGAGGCGCAGGAGGGCGACGAAGCCGTCAAAGGCGCAACCGTGCAGGCAGTCGAGGACGCCATGCGCGCCCTCGATCCCGGCATGACCTTCCCTTTCCCATCAGTGGAATCCGTGGGTCCAAAAGTCTCGGGCGAGCTGATCCAGACGGCCGCCATCGCCGTGGTGCTCGCCATTTTGGCGGTGCTTTTCTATATCTGGCTCAGGTTCGAATGGCAGTTCGCGCTGGGCGCGGTGGCGGCACTGGTCCACGACGTGGTGCTGACGCTCGGGGTCTTCTCTGAGCTGCAGATCAAATTCGACCTCGCCATCATCGCGGCGCTGTTGACCATCGTCGGCTACTCGCTCAATGACACCGTGGTGGTCTTCGACCGAGTCCGAGAGAACCTGCGCAAATACAATAAGAAGGACCTCAAGGACGTCCTGAACATCTCCATCAACGAGACGCTGTCGCGCACGGTGATGACCTCGGTCACCACGCTTCTGGCGCTGATCTCGCTCTATATCTTGGGCGGGGATGTGATCCGGGGCTTTGTCTTTGCGATGATCTGGGGCGTGATCGTGGGGACCTATTCGTCGGTCTTCGTGGCCTCCGCGATCCTGCTCTATCTTGGTGTCAAACGCGACTGGTCCAAGCCGGATGCAAATGCGGGCAACCAGTTCGGCAACGTCGACGCCTGACGTTGCCGCTGGGCTCGGTTAGCGCTGGAACAGGAACTGACCCGCCTTGTAAATCGTCTGGCCAGAGGTGGGGCTTGGCTGCGGGATGCGGTGGGTCATTGAAAAGTCGTGCGGTTGCACGTTGTAGCCAAGCCGCTCCCGGCGCTCGCTGGCGTTGACCCGTTTCATAACATGCTCAAGGCTGCTTTTGGTGGCGTTTGCCGGTGCTACGGTGACCCCGAATGCGCTGATGTTTTCGGTGGCGTGGATCGGTGCTGTTGTCAAAGCAACGAGGACGGAGAGGCCAAGGGCGGCGGAGGAGAGAAGTTTAATCATGGTCAAAGTCCTTTTGAAGTCGGGGCTGGGATGCCGTTTGGTTTAAGTTGACACTACGCTAGCCGCGGTTGCGTTCACGCACAATAAAACCACCCGTGATGTTGTTGTGTGCGTTTGTGTGATCCGCTGTAACATTCCACTTTCCACAAGCGGAGCATGATCCGCGCTGCTAGACCTCGCATATGGGTTGGGAAACGATACTCACGCCAGAGCTTGCCTGGGTCGCATTCGCCGCAACCTTGGCGGGGCTCGTAAGGGGCTTTGCGGGGTTTGGCACGGCAATGGTGTTCTTGCCATTGGCCAGTCAGGTCGTGTCTCCCTTTTGGGCGCTCAGCATTATGGTTGTGATGGATGTGATCGGGCCGCTGCCCACGGTCCCAAGGGCGCTGAAGGACGGGCACCCGAAGGACGTGCTGCGCCTGACGGCTGGGCTGTTGGTTGGCATGCCGATCGGGGTTTGGCTGCTCACCCTCATGGCGCCCGAGGTCTTCCGCTACGCCGTCTCGATCATCGCGCTGGTCCTTTTGGTGGCGCTTATCATGGGGCTGCGCTATCGCGGCACGCTGACAAAGCCGCTGATCTACGGAACCGGCGGGCTGGGCGGCGTTCTGGGCGGGGCGTCCGGCCTCGCCGGGCCGCCCGTCATCATGTTGTACATGGCCTCCACCCATTCGGCGGCGGTCATTCGGGCGAACCTGATGCTCTATCTCATCTGCGCCGATGCGCTCATGCTGCTGCTATTTGCGGTGACGGGCTTCATCACGCTGACGCCTGTTGTCATGGGGTTGATCGTGGCGGTGCCATATCTGCTGGCAAATATGGTGGGGGCCGCTATCTTCAAACCCGAATACGAAAAAGCCTACCGGGTGGCGGCCTATGCGATCATCGCCCTATCCGCGCTCACCGGGCTGCCAGTTTGGGACTGACACGATGAAGCTGACAGAGATCGACTATGACGTTGCCAAACCCATCGACAGCTATGGCGATGGCGGGTTTCGGGTGGCAGGTGAGGTGCATCAAGGCGCAATGCTGATGCTCCCCGACGAGGTGCTGCCATGGGGCGGATATGACGACACCGCCGCCATCATCGCCAATGCGGGCAAGATTGATGTGCTGTTTGTCGGAACCGGCGCCGAGATCGCCCATATCCCCGCCTCCACGCGCGACGTCCTAGAGGCCGCCGGCATCGGCATCGAGATGATGGCCACCCCCGCCGCCTGCCGCACCTACAACGTGCTGCTCAGCGAGGGCCGCCGCATCGGCGCCGCGCTGCTGCCGGTGTAAGCCCAAGGCCAAGCCGCGAGTCCGCCGTAAAGCGACCTCATCACCGCCCTAGGCCGCGTCAGGAATGGAAGTCCGCTATGCGGACGAAACGGTCGTTCGGATCGGGAAAAATCCGCTTCGAAGCGGATTGGGGCAAACGTCTTCGAAGACGTTTTTGAGCACGAATTGCAATTCGTGCGCACAAGGCCGTTCGAACGGCCTTTTCCCGCTAATGGCTCAAAGCGGCCATTCAGCAGGCTACCAAGTCTCTAAAGGGCTTAACGCAGCCCGCCCACCATCAGGTTCTGTGTTTCACGCAGCAGCTTCTTGGTCATGGCGCGTTCAAAATCAGCGAAGCCCAGCGCGATCTCGATGAAGGCGTCCGGTCCCTGGATGATGCGTTTGCGGTAATACGCGGACAGCTCCATCAGATCCATCTGCCGCTCGTCGCGGCCCACCGTCAGGTCCAGCGCGATCACCAGCCCGTTGATGTCGCGGCCCACCAGCCGCTTGCGGATCTCCTCCGGCGCGGGGCCGTCATTGTTGGTGCCGTCGCCAGATATGTCCAATGTGTAGCGCCAGCAGCCGGGGCGCTGCTCAAACAGCCGCTCCGCAAACATCATCGCGCCGCCGATGCCGGTCGAGTTGATGCCGCCCCGCCGCTGTGTGGCCCGCAACGTGGCGGCCACACGCCCGATGGCCCCTGCGCTGTCCAGCGCCACCCAATCCACCAGCAGCCGTTGGTTGTCCCGCCCGGCCCACTCAAAAGCCGCGACCCAGACCGGGGCGTCAGGCGTCAGCAGCAGCTGCGCCTGCACCTGCGGGTTCATCAAGGCGTTGGCCAGCCCGTCCAGCTGCAGCCGGTACTCCACCGCGTCCACCGAGCCCGAGACATCCATCCCCAAAGCCAGCGCCAGCCGGCATTGTGCCTGCGCCGCACCCGTCAAAAGGCACAGCGCAAGCAGCGCGGCCCTTACCAATGCCCGGTGTTCTCCATCGAGGCCCAAGGCTCCTGCTCGGGCAGGCTGTCGCCCATCTGCAAAAGCTCGACCGACACGTTGTCGGGGCTGCGCACAAAGGCCATATGCCCGTCGCGCGGCGGGCGGTTAATCACCACGCCCGCGTCCATAAGCTGTTGGCACATCTCGTAGATGTTTTCGACGCGGTAGGCCAAATGCCCAAAATGCCGCCCGTCGCTGGGCAGCCCGTCGTCGCCGTCCCAGTTGTAGGTCAGCTCCACATCGGCGCGGCCGTCGGCCTGGTCGGGCGGGCACAAAAACACCAGCGTGAACCGCCCGCCTTCATGCTCCATGCGGCGGCGTTCCACCAGCCCCAACATCTTGTAAAACGCGATCGAGGCGTCCAGATCCTTCACCCGCACCATCGTGTGCAAATACTCTACCTTCATGGCTCTTCCTTTCTTGTAGCTCCATCGCTACCTAGCGCCCGCCGCCGTCCTCGCCAGCGTCGCGGCCCAAAAAGTCGTCCCGCTCGGCGGGGGTGATCTTGTGGTGGATCAGCGCCGACCGGCTGACCAGCGTCACCGTGGTGAAGGCTACGAATTGCAGCAGGTACCACGACCCCATCTTGGCCCAGTTCACGGTCTGCCACTGCTGTTGGCCTGCGTATAACCACGTGGCCGTCAGGGTGGACCCGATATATTCCGCCACCCATAGCACGAAGGCGCAGCCCAAAGCGGCCACCGGCAGCGGCAGCCAGCGCGCCGTTTTGCCGGCGAAAAACCACACCCGGGTGCGCCCGAACAGCAGCACCGAGCCGATGAACAGCGCCACCCGGATGTCGACGGTGAAGTGATGCGCGAAAAAGTTGACGTAGCACAACGCGCCAAAGACAAAGGTGATCCACAAGGGCGGGTAGGGGGCAAACTTCATGTCGAAAATCCGCGTGGCCCGGGCCACGTAGGACCCGACCGAGGCATACATGAACCCCGAAAACAGCGGCACGCCGTAGATCATCAAATAGCCCGCCTCCGGGTAGGACCAGCTGCCCTGGGAGACCTTGAACCACTCCATCACCGTGCCGGTGACGTGGAAAATCAGGATGACGCGGGCCTCTTCCCAGCTTTCCAGCTTGGTCGCGATCATGAAGACCTGCGTCAGCACCGCAAAAATCACCAGCCCGTCATAGCGGGTCAGCGCCCAGTCGGGCTGCCACACCGCCTTCGAGACGACAATCGCGGCCAGGATCAGCAGCCCAAACAGCGCGGCCCAGGCCTGTTTGGCGAAAAACATGATGGTTTCCGACAGCCAGCCGGGCAGCAGGCCGCGCAGCGGCTCACCAATCCGTGTCTCTAATGCGCGTGTGCCCCAGTCTGCCATGGCCTGCACATTGGCGCGAGCGCAGCCCTTGTGCAACGCCAATTAGAACGACGACCGCAGCCCGAAGCTGACGCCCAGATTTTTGCTTTCATAGGCGGAGATGTTGGATTTGGTGCGCGACCCGCTCAGCGTCGCGGTGGGGGAGAAGCCGAAATAGTCGAGGTCCTTGAGAACCAGCGTCGCGGATGCGCTCAGCTTGGTGTCGGCCCGTGGCTCGGGGCCCAGCAGGATCGGTCGGTCGTAGCTGCTGCGCTTGGCGCCCAGCGACAGCTCCAGGCTGGTATTGGCAAAGACCGGCTTTGCAAATCGGTAACCCACTGTCACGCCCACGGAATCATGGGCGGTCGACGCGGCGGCCGAGACAACATCTGTTAGCGATCCACGCAGTGTGACCACGTCGCCATTGCCCAAAGCCTGCGCGTAATTGGCATTGACCGCCCACACGGTCGAGTTGCGCAGCGCGTTGTCCTGTCGCCAGTTGCGGGTGCCGGAGATGCCAAAGCCGGCCTGTGCTTTGTCACTGATCGCAAACTGCCGGTTCGCGTCCACCCGCACAAAGCGGGTCAGCGGGTTGCCGCCGTACCAGTTCTGCCCCAGCGTGATGCCGCCGCCGATGGAGCCTTTGCCGTCTGCGTCCAGCAGCCGCGTGCGGGCGGACAGTTTGATCTCGTTAAATTCCAAATCCGAGGCCCGCAGGCTGGGGGCCTGCGCCCTGGCTTGCGAGGACAGGGAATACTGGTTGCTGTCGGCGCTGATCCCGAATGTCAGGGTTTGCCGCTCGGACAGGGCGAACCGGTAATCCGCGCTCACGCCAAAGCGGTAGGACATGCCCGACAAGGCGCGGTTTTCACCCGTCAGCTCAAAAGCCAGCCCGTTGATGGTCGAAAACAACGAGCTCGACCCGTTGTTGATGTTGTTGGACGGCGCCACCGAGAACCGCAGGTTCACGGTCAACGGGTTGCGGTCGCGCACGAATTTGAAGTTGCGTTCTGCCGATTGGCGCAGCTCCGCGTCGGGCGCGGCCTGCGCGGCGCGGCGCAGCCAAAGCTGGGCCAGCAGGGGGCGTTTGTCGGTGGAATAGCTCTGCGCGGCAACCGTCGCCGAGGCATAGCGCTCTGCATCCGTGTCAGACGCCCGCCACGCGGCCTTGGCCGCTTTGATGGCGGTCTTGGTGCGGCCCGCGCCGCGTTCGGCCTGGGCCAGGGCCAGCAGGGCGGATTGGTCTTCGGGGTCGCGCTCCAGCAAGGTCTGGGCAAGGGCCGCGGCGGAGTCGAACTTCCCCTCCGACACCAGCTGGAAGGCCAGTGTGCGCGCGGCGTCAATGTTGAGCGTCTGCGCCGATGGGGGCGTCAGAACGGTCAGGCACAGCGCAGATGCAAGTAAGACAGATGTAACGCGCCCCAGCCCGCGCTGTCTTGTTTTGGTCACCTTGAGGCTATGAAACCTCCGACTTCGCGGCCCGTGACGGCGGCGTTGCCGTCCACTGGGTCAAAGTTCGGGTCGCTGTCGGGAAGGTCGCCCTCGATGACCAGCAGGCCCACAATTTCTTCGCCATTGGGGCCGGAGAACAGCCCGCTATAGGTGCCCGTCTGCGCGACGGTGCCGTCGCCGTTATTGGTCTGCGCGCCGCTCTCCGCGATGGAATTGTCGGCGGTCAGAATGCTTGGCGCGGTGATGTTTTCGGCCAGCCCGATGCCGGACAGGGCGCCAAGGTCGTTGCCGTCCGCGTCATACAGGCGTCGCCCGGTGATGCTGCCCACAACCGCGCCGCCCACGTCAAGGTCGCGCAGGTCGACCAGAATGGTGGCGTTGCCGGTGGTCAGCTGGATGGTGTTGTTGTCTGCAATCGCGCCTTCGCCGACCTGGCGGATGACGCGCACGCCGTTATAGGTGCCGGTGTAGCGATATGCGATTGACGTGTCGGGTGGCAGCCCGCCGCTGTCGCGGCTGGCAAATGCGCCGCCATAGCCGAAGCTGGCGTAGCCATCCGTGCCCACGACGCCGATCAATGCGCCGGTGGTGCCCGAAACCTGCACCACGGCCAGATAGCTCAGGTCCGCCCCGGCGCCCGCGTTGTCAAACACCTGTCCGTTCGGCAGCAGCACATCCAGGGCGCGGGGGGTGTAGGTCCCGTCCTCGGCGCTGACATTGTCAAATGGCAGGTTGTTGACGACGATGGTGTCGTCGGCCGGGGTTGCCCCCGGCTGGTAGGTGAACTGGTTGGCCGTCAGCTGCCGCGCCTGGTCAAAGATGAAGCTGGTGTTGGTCGATTGGTTGTTGGGGTCGGGGATGGTGCCCGGGTCGGCGTTAACCACGCCGTCGTCGGACGCGCCGGTGACTGGGTTGGACCCGCCGCCGCCGCAGGCGGCCAGTGCGATGATCGAAAGAGTGCCGAATATGCGTGCGTACATGATGAAATCTCTGCTGCCCCGTTTGGGGGCAAATTCCCCGCCGCTCACGGTAAAGTCAACGGCGGACCGGGGCCAAACCGCCGCTAATTTTGCCATGTTGCGGATAGGTCGCCTCCCGCCGGGCCGCGCTTTGCGCAGCCAAATCAATCTCTTGGGGATAAGGTGACACATTATCTTGATATGCGGCCCCATATCCCGTCTAAATGTGGCCTCAGCAGCCGCATGATTCACCAAGCAAGAGGCCCCGCAATGCCCATCTCCGCCGACCAGCAGCAAGAAATCGACGCCCAGCGCGCGCAAACCGCCACCACGGCCCGCGCCACGGTGCAGGGCATGGAAAACCACCTCTACACGGCGCACCCCGTGCTCGATCACGGCTTCATCCGGGTCATCGACTATATGGGCGACGATGCCGCCATCTGTCAGGCCGCCCGCGTCAGCTACGGCAAGGGCACCAAATCCGTGCAAAACGACGAGGGGCTGATCCGCTACCTGATGCGCCACTGGCACTCCACCCCGTTCGAGATGTGCGAGATCAAGCTGCACGTCAAACTGCCCGTCTTCGTGGCCCGCCAATGGATCCGGCACCGCACCGCCAACGTCAACGAATACTCCGCCCGCTACTCCATCCTCGATCGCGAGTTCTACATTCCGGCCCCCGAAGACCTCGCCGCCCAATCCGTGGTCAACAACCAGGGCCGCGGCGAAGCGCTCTCAGGCGACGAGGCCCAAAAGGTCCTGCGCTACCTCCAAGACGACGCCACCCGCGCCTATGACCATTACGAGGAAATGATCTCAGATGACGGCCAGCAAGGCCTCGCCCGCGAACTGGCCCGCATGAACCTGCCCGCAAATATCTACACGCAATGGTACTGGAAGGTGGACCTCCACAACCTCTTCCACTTCCTGCGTCTGCGCGCAGATAAACACGCACAATATGAAATAAGGGTTTACGCCGACGCAATTTGTGACGTGGTCAAAGACTGGGTCCCCGCCGCCTATTCCGCCTTCGAGGACTACCGCTTGGGAGGCGCCCAACTCTCCGGCAAAGCCCTAGACTGCCTCCGCCGCATGCTCGCCGGCGAGACCGTCACGCAGGAGACATCTGGCATGTCGAAAGGCGAATGGCGGGAGTTTGAGGGGGTTTTGAGCGATCCCGCCTAAGGCGGGATGAAAGGCTCCAGTGGAGCGTTTCAAGTTCAAAACGGGCGCTCGTTAGCATGGCCAGATGGATTGTTTTGTCTGAATTGCGGCGGTATCCTATGGAATAACCTGTTTGTAGGAGGCGGTTTCTCAACAATGACAAGTTTTGTTCAATTCCGAGAAAAGTTCTCTGTTCATTTGAACAATCAGAAAGAAGTGCTGCCAGCGTCCCTTCCTGACTTTCCGGCAATCGATGAAGCGTTTCGGACGTGCATAGCCGAGTTAGGAGGAATGTCATTTAATGCTGGGCTTTATCAAGTATTCACTCCAGATGGGGTGAAAGACGCTACGGCTGCAATTGAAAAAATGTTTCCTAGAACAGCTACAAAAGTCGCCGTATTCGGGTGTGATTGGTCCGGACGGTACTTTGCCACAACGAGCCATGAAAATCAGACCGCCTTGCCTGAAACGCTGCTTCTTGAACCTGGAGTGGGTGAGATATTCAGAATTCCCGTTGGAATTGAAGAATTTCACAACGTCGAGTTGGTTCAATATACCAACGACGCGCTGGCCGAGAACTTCTTCAACGAATGGAGAACATCCACTGATGAAGAACTCAATCCAACATCCTGCGTCGGTTACAATGTACCTCTATTCCTTGCTGGGAAAGACACGATTGAAAACCTCAGCGTCATCGACCGCGATGTCTACATTGAGATATGTACGCAATTGTTTAATGAGACCATGTCTCTTCGGGAAGGGCAGTCTATTCGTGACATAAGAATGAGCCTTTGACTGTGGCAAGCCGTAGGGTGGGCAAATTTGCCCACCTTCCGCAACATCCCCCGGACGATCTCCCAGCGCCGTAGGGTGGGTGGTTCCGCGCCTCTGGCGCGTGGTTCACCCACCATTCCCCACAGATCAAAATATCTTCCCAGTGCTCCGCCTGTCCAAGACCGATACAATTCCCGTTCGGCCGAAATCGGTCCACCGGATCGATTTCGACGGCCTCACCGTTTCCAAAACGCCGCCAACCTCTCAACGCATACATTAAAGTTTTGTACAAAACGGGTTCGCCCCTCTCAAAATCATCCCCAATTTGTACAAAACTCCGTACAAAACCAAAAAAACCGGCCCACGTCGCCCAATTCCTTACAAATCTATGAAGTTAACTTTTGCCGCCCCGCGTTAGCTCGGTCTTAACGGACAGCGATGTCGGTGCGCATTTCAAATCTGTATGAAAGACACATGAAATACACACGCTTTACACAGACAAAAAAACGGCCCGCAAAAGCAGGCCGTCCCAAATCTCAGCAGTGCTGATATCGCTTAGTCCAGCGCGACCAGATCGCCAGCGGACGCACGTCCGTCGCGGCCTTCGATCATTTCGTACTGGATTTTCTGGTCGTCGCGCAGCCCGGTCATCCCGGCGCGCTCAACGGCAGATATATGTACGAACACGTCCTTGCCCCCATCATCTGGTGCAATAAAGCCGAAGCCTTTGGTGGTGTTGAACCATTTTACGGTGCCAGTGGCCATTTCCGTTCTCCTTCTAATCCCGCCCAGAACATCCGGCGGTGTGGTGCCTTGCCAGTCTTACTTGAGGCATCTGCATGGGAGAAGAAGGCCATTACGTAAAGTCTGCGTCACAGTTGCAGAGTTAGGCCGTTAATGTAAAATTTCAACGACAACGCATTATTGAGACTTCATAGGCAAAAACCCGCCGAAGTTGACGCAAGGGAAATTAGGAGCTTTTTTCGTGAAATTATACGGCATCAAAGCCTGCGACACCTGCCGTAAGGCATTGAAATCCCTGCAAGCTGCGGGCAAAGACGTGACCTTCGTTGATGTGCGCGAAACGCCATTGGCCCCCGAAAAGCTGGCAGAATTTCACGATTCATTTGCTGCTGAAATATTAAACACCCGTTCGACCACGTGGCGTTCGTTAACAGATGCCGACCGCGCGCGTCCGCCTTTGGACTTGCTGGCAGAGCATCCCACATTGATGAAACGCCCCGTCATCGAGGCCGACAAACTCTATCTTGGCTGGAAGAAGGACGTGCAAGACGCCCTTCTCTAGTCAACGCAGATCGGGCGGGGTCACCTCAGTGGCCAAAGCCGCAATCACGTCGCTCAGGCCTTCCACCTTGGTCTGTTTCTCGCCAAGGCGGCGCACCGTAACCGTTTGATCCTCAACCTCTTTCTTGCCCACGGCAAGAATGACAGGGACCTTTCCGACGGAATGTTCGCGCACCTTGTAGTTGATCTTTTCGTTGCGAATATCGGCCTCCGCGCGGATGCCAGCGGCCTTCAAAGCCGCCACAGCGTCCTTCACATAGCCATCCGCATCCGACACGATCGACGCCACCACAACCTGCCGTGGCGCCAGCCACATCGGCAACTTGCCCGCGTGTTCCTCGATCAAAATCCCGATAAACCGCTCAAACGATCCCAACGTCGCCCGATGCAACATCACCGGCCTGTGTTTGGCGTTATCCTCGCCCACATAGGTCGCGTCCAGGCGTTCCGGCAGCACGAAATCCACCTGATGGGTGCCGCACTGCCAGTCCCGCCCAATGGCGTCTGTTAACACAAATTCCAGCTTCGGGCCGTAAAACGCCCCCTCGCCAGGGTTCATCTCCGGCTCAATCCCCGCCGCCCGCGTCGCCGACAACAGCGCCGCCTCGGCCTTGTCCCAGACCTCGTCAGAGCCGGACCGGACATCAGGCCTGTCAGAGAACTTTACACGGAAGTTTTCGAACCCCAGGTCGCGGTAGACTGACGACAAAAACTCAATGTAAACAGCGGTTTCCGACTCAATCTGATCTTCGCGGCAGAAGATATGCCCGTCATCCTGGGTGAAGCCGCGCACCCGCATTATGCCATGCAAAGCACCCGATGGTTCGTACCGCGCGCAGGACCCGAACTCCGCCATACGCAGGGGCAAATCACGGTAGGATTTGAGCCCCTGGTTATAAACCTGCACGTGGCAGGGACAGTTCATCGGCTTCAGCGCGTTAACCGCTTTCTCGCGGGCATGGTCCTCGTCGACTTCGACGATAAACATGTTCTCCTGGTACTTTTCCCAGTGGCCCGAGGCCTCCCACAGCCGACGGTCCACGACCTGCGGAGTGTTCACCTCGACATAGCCGCCGGCCCGCTGACGCCGGCGCATGAAATCCTGCAATTCGGTGTAGATCGTCCAGCCGTTCGGGTGCCAGAACACCTGTCCCGGAGCTTCCTCCTGCATGTGATACAGGTCCATTTCGCGTCCCAGTTTGCGGTGGTCGCGCTTCTCGGCCTCTTCAAGGAAGTGCATGTATTCTTTCAGCTTTTCCTTGTTCTGAAAGGCCACGCCGTAAATGCGCTGTAGCATGGCGCGATCTGAATCCCCGCGCCAATAGGCCCCCGCCACGCTCATCAGTTTGAACGCATCGGCTGGGACCTGGCCCGTATGTTGCAGGTGCGGCCCGCGGCACAGGTCCTGCCAATCGCCATGCCAATACATGCGCAAAGGCTCATCGCCCGGGATGCTGTCAATCAGCTCGACCTTATAGGGCTCGCCATTGTCTTCATAAAACTTGACGGCGCGGGCGCGGTCCCAGATTTCGGTCCGCACGGGGTCGCGCAAGTTGATGATTTCTTTCATCTTCTTTTCAATCGCGCCCAGGTCTTCGGGCGTGAAAGGCTCCGTGCGGTCAAAGTCATAATACCAGCCGTTTTCGATCACCGGCCCGATGGTCACTTTCACATCAGGCCAAATCGCCTGCACAGCGCGCGCCATGATATGCGCCAGATCGTGGCGGATCAGCTCAAGGGCGGGGGCCTCGTCCTTCATGGTGTTGATCGCAATCGACGCGGAGGCCTCAATCGGCCATTGCAGGTCGTGGTGCTGGCCGTCAACTGTGGCGGAAATCGCTTTCTTGGCGAGGGATGACGCAATGGATGCGGCCACCTCGGCAGGGGTGACACCTGCGTCAAAGTCGCGCGCATTGCCATCGGGGAAGGTAAGGGAAATCTGGGCCATCAAAGGGCTCCTCGTCGGTTTGGCGCCTACTAAACGCCCGTTTGCGGGTTATTTTCAGGGGCTTAGTGAAACGTCCGCCCATGGCAGTCAAGGGACTGATTTCGGTATGCAATTGTATGCTCTGAATGCGACAAAAAATTAGCTATTTACGACATAAACATGCTGTGGTTTAGAGATTATGAGACAAGAATGACGCCTATAGGAAACTTTTGACACCACGACTTGGAGGGACATATGCCAGCATACAACAAGACCTTCGACCTCACCCCGGATGATCTGGACCTGATCGAAAACGCGTTGCGCGAAAAGCAGCGGCAGCTGTCCGCCAACGTCAACGGCAAGCCATGCGAGACGCTTCGCGGCACACATGATCTGCTGGGTCGTCTGCACAATCAAAAGAATTTCTACCGCCCCAAGGCGCAAGCCTATATCGGCGGGTAAAGTCCCCCGTAGCCAACGGATCAGATGTTTAGCGGCGGCCCTCAGACAGGCCGCCGCTTTTCGTTTCAGCTGGCGAGCCGTCCCATGAACACCTGGCTTGCAAGCACCAGAATGCAGACCCAACCCAATGTGAAGATGATCGGGCGGGCAGGGAATTTGGTCAGCCCGGTCGTGTAGCCCACTGCATGCGCCACGCGCAGCCAGAAAAACGCGATGCAGGTCCAGTAGGTGACCGCGTTGAACCCGCCCACGCGGTCCAGCAGGAACACGATCACGGCAAAGGGCAGAAACTGTTCAAGCAGGTTCAGATGCGCGCGGTAGGCGCGATGCACCCAAGGCCGTTGGAACGCGGGGTCGGGCGGGCGATGAAAGCCGTCCGGCGCGTCGGCGGGGATGGACCCCTCCGGCGCGGTGTTGACCCCCACAATGTACGGGATCCAAAGCGACGCGGCGAGGATGGTCAGACATGTCAGGATGCCCAGTTCTGTCGGGAAGTCCATGTCAGCCCCCATACCCAAATTTCGCGGTCTCGCCGGTTTCAAGGAAGGTCTTCAAACCCGCCGCCATGCGCTGCCAGCCATCGGCCACGCCGTCCTGCCCGGCAGGGATGTCGTAATGCTCGACCGCAAATTTGCAGAACGCACCTTGCGGCTCAATCAGGTAGTCAAAGCGGGATTTGACCATATCAGGCCCTTCCCATTTCGGCTCGAACGTCGATGAAATCAGTGTCTTGGGCTCTTGATGCGTCTCTGTGCAGACGAGCATCACCCCGCCGTCGGGCGTGTGGTAGGTGAGGGTGTTGCCGTCTTTCGTGATCTTGTCGCAGGCAAAGTGGTATTGCGCTTCCAGCTCGGGGTCCGTCAGCGCGTCCCACAGGGCATCCTGGGTGCAGCGAATATAGGTTTCCATGCGGAAATCGGGTGTGTCGGTCATGTTGGCAGCTCCTTCTAGCCGTTGCTTCAAATTCAGGACGCCCTGGGCCACGGGCTTGGCCAGCAGCGGCTCAATCCAGCGGTCAATGACCTCCTGCAGGGGCAGGGCGTTGAGGTAATGATGTTTGAAACGCCCCACTTTCTTGGTCGTAATCAGCTTCGCCTCCTCCAACACCGCCAAATGCTTCATCACGCCGAAGCGGGTCATGTCGAACTGGGCTTCCAGATCGCTGAGGCTCTGGCCGTCCTTCTGCCGAAGGCTGTCCAGTATCTCGCGCCGGGCGGCGTCGTTGAGGGCTTTGAAAATCACGTCCATGGGAGTCACTTATAAGTGACAAAGTAGTCACGTGACAAGATGGTCACCTATAAGAAGTGCCGACGCCACGTTGTTGTTCCCTTTGCGCAGGCCCTCGCGTAGCGTAGCGACAAGACAGCCGGAGAACGCCCTATGCCCCAGTATTTGCAGACAAAAGCGGGCCGCACGCTCGCCTATCACCGCCAAGACGGGCACGGCCCCGGGCTGGTTTTCTTGGGCGGTTTCAAATCCGACATGGAGGGCACAAAAGCCATCCATTTGCAGGATTGGGCCAAAGCGCAGGGCCGCGCGTTCCTGCGATTCGACTATTCCGGGCATGGCCAATCTTCCGAGGAATTCACCGACGGATGCATTGGCGACTGGGCCGAGGATGCCGAGGCCGCCATCATGGAACTCACCGACGGGCCGCAAATCCTGGTCGGGTCGTCGATGGGCGGCTGGATTTCCCTGCTCATGGCCAAACGCATTCCCGAAAAGATCGCGGGCCTTGTGACAATCGCCGCAGCGCCGGATTTTACCGAAGACAGCATGTGGGGCGGCTTCACCGATGCGCAAAAGGCGGAACTGGATGCGGGGCAGGTGGCTTTGCCATCGGATTACGGTGATCCTTACATCATCACCAAAAAGCTTATCGAGGATGGGCGCACCCAGTTGGTGCTGCGCGACCCACTTCAACTGCCATTCCCTGTCAGGATGTTGCAAGGCACCGACGATGCAGATGTGGACATGAGCGTCGCGTTGCGGCTCATTGGCCATGCGGATGGTGAGGATATGCGGCTGGTTGTGCTCAAGGGCGGGGACCACCGTTTTTCTGATCCGGTGGCGCTCAAATTAGTGGAAGACGCAATCCGCAACGTGATCGAGGTGACGGGATGAGGAAATTTGGCAAATTGCTGGGCCGGGTCCTGCTGGGCTTCATCATCGCAATCGTGGCGGTTTGGCTTTTGTGGCCGCGCGAGCCCGTTGATACGGAAATCGCCTTTGACCCGCGCATCCTTCCCGAAAATCTGGACGTCTATCTGGCCAAGGAAGAAGGCCGTTTTGACGACATCACCGAAGGCGTCGAAAAGCGCATCATCTGGGCGGGGGAGCCCGGCGCGCAGACTGACATCGCCATCGTCAACATCCACGGCTATTCCGCCACCTCCCAGGAAATCCGCCCCGTCCCCGATGATGTCGCCAAGTCGCTGGGCGCAAACCTGTTCTTTGGCCGCTTAAAGGGGCATGGCCGCGGCGGCCTTGCGATGGCCGAACCCGTCGCCGGCGACTGGATGGAGGACGCCGCCGAGGCGCTGGCAATCGGCCGCCGCATCGGCAAAGAGGTTGTCGTCATTACCACCTCCACGGGCGGCACCATCGCAGCCATCGCCGCCACTGACCCCGCGCTGGCCGAGGCCGTCAAAGGCATCGTCTTCATCTCCCCCAACTTCCGCATCAAAAACCCGACCGCGACCATTCTGGAATGGCCCTTGGCCCGTACCATCAGCACGCTGGTCGCAGGCGCCGAACGCAGCTTCGCGCCAATGAATGACGACCACCAGAAGTACTGGACCACGATCTACCCAACCACCGCGCTGATCCCCATGGCGGCCATCGTGAAACACGCCCGCGACGCTGATTATTCAGGCGTCACGATGCCGGGCTTGTTCATCTTCTCGGATGATGACGCTGTGGTGGACGCAGAAACCACCCGCGCGATTTCGACCAAATGGGGCGGGCCAGTCACGCTGGAGCCGCGCGTCATGGGCGAGGGCGACGACCCGTTTAACCACGTGATTGCGGGCGACATCCTCAGCCCGTCTCAAAACGAAGAAACCACAGCAATCATAACCACTTGGATCAAGGAGCTTCCATGACTTTCGAACAACGCGTCAGCCTCATCACCCTCGGCGTGGCGGACATGGAAACATCCGCCGCTTTCTATGAAGGCATCGGCTGGACACGCGTTGAAAGTCAGGACGGGGTGGTCGCGTTTGACCTGATCGGCCAAACCCTGGGCCTCTATCCGCAGTCCGGCTTGGAGGAAGAACTGGGCCTTGAACCCGGCACTCTTTCGGGTCGTGCCGCTATGTCCCTCGGCCACAATGTCCGCGAAAAGGAACATGTCGCCCAGCTTCTCTCGCTTGTTGAACCGGCAGGCGGCAAGGTCTTGAAGCCCGCGCAAGACGTGTTCTGGGGCGGGCACCACGGCTATTTCCAAGACATTGACGGCCATATCTGGGAGGTCGCCCACAACCCGTTTTCACCGCTGCACGATGACGGCGCGTTCCGTTGGAACGGCTATGGGTGATCCGATTTTTCGACGAAAAATCATGCCTCCGGCGGGAGTATTTTTGACCAATTGGAGAGTGTATGCGTAAACCCGCCTCCATGTGGTCGCTTGAAACGCTGGGCCGTGTGCGTTTGTCGAAATACTTCTTCATGCGGGAGTTTCTCTACTCCGAAATCTCCAACTTCCACGAACGCGCCAACATCCCCGAAAACCCCGACCTCGCCATCGAGGTCGGCCGCGCCTTCTGCACGAGCCTGCTGGACCCGCTGCACGAAACCTTCGGCTGCGTCACGGTGCGTTCAGGTTACCGGTCCCCGCCGCTCAACTCCTATGGCAATGAGAACAAACTGAACTGCGCCCGCAACGACTATCCCGGCGAGTGCCACATCTGGGATCGGGGGCAGGGCGACTGGCGCATCGGCGGCGCGACAATCGTCATTCCATGGTTCGCCGATCAATATGCGCAGGGGCGCGACTGGCGCGATCTGGCCTATTGGATTCACGATCATCTCCCCTATTCGGAACAATGGTATTTCCCCAAACTCGCCGCCTTCAACCTGACATGGGAACCGCAGCCGCGCCGCACCATCTCCAGCTATATCGCGCCGCGTGGCAAGCTGCTGGCAGCGGGCGCGGAGCCCGTAGAAACCCTGACAAACCGCCAGAAGCGCTACGCCGATTTTCCGCCCTTCAAAGGCGTCGCGCAACCCGCTATCCCTGATCCGTGGACAGGAGAGAGCTAAATGACATTGCCCAAAACCCCTTCATTCCGCTTGGATGGCAAGCGTGCATTGGTCGCCGGCGGCTCTCGCGGCATTGGCCTTGGCTGCGCGGTTGCTTTGGCCGAAGCGGGCGCACATGTTGTCATCGCCGCGCGCGGCGTTCCGGCCATTGATGCCGCCGTCCACGAGATGACAGGCGCGGGCATGTCGGCCACAGGCGTGGGGCTGGACGTAACCGATCTTGACGCCGTCAAGGCGGTCTTCGCCGATCACGGCCCGTTCGACATCCTGTGCAATTCCGCGGGCCTCGCCCGCCACTCCAAGGCCACGGATACCGACCCCGCCGACTATGATGCGGTGATGAATATCAACGTCAAAGCCGCGTATTTTTTGGCCCAGCAGGCCGCGATTTCCATGAAGGGGCAGGGCAGCGGGTCGATCATCCAGATCTCCAGCCAGATGGGCCATGTGGGCGGCCAGGACCGCGCCGTCTATTGCGGCACCAAACACGCGATCGAGGGGATCAACAAGGCCATGGCCATCGAGTTCGGCCCCGACAATATCCGCGTCAATTCCATCTGTCCCACCTTCATCCTCACGCCCCTGACCGCCGCCACCTTTGCCGACCCCGCGAAACGGGCATGGATCGACGAAAAGATCAAGCTGCCCCGCGTCGGCGAGGTCGAGGACATCATGGGCGCGGTCACCTATCTGGCGTCCGATGCGTCCAGTCTGGTAACCGGCACCTCAATCCTCGTCGATGGGGGCTGGACTGCGGGTTAAGGCTTTTCCCGCACACCATTTCGTGATGAAACTACCCCAAGCAAGGGGACATGCATGACCATCAAGACCACCCACACCGGCAGCCTGCCACGCACCCAAAAGGTCGTGGACATGATCTTTGCCCGCGAAAACGGCGACCCCTATGACCAAGCAGCGTTTGACGCGGTGATGACCAAGGCCTGTGCCGACACGGTCAAAAAGCAGGCCGAGGTGGGCGTGGGCATCGTCAGCGATGGCGAGACCTCCAAGATCAGCTACGCCACTTACGTCAAAGACCGCTACACCGGCTTCTCCGGCGACAGCCCGCGCAACGCGCCGGGCGATCTGAAGCTGTTCCCGTCCTTTCTCAAACGCCTCGCGGATGACGGCGGCACGCCGCAATACGCGCGGCCCATGTGTACCGGCGAGGTCAAATCCAAAGGCCAGGACGACCTGCAATCCGACATCGCCAACCTCAAAGCGGGCATGGCCGCCAACGGCATCGCCGAAGGCTTCATGAATGCGGCGTCCCCCGGCGTGATCTCGCTGTTTTTGCAAAACGACTTCTACGCCACGCGGGAGGACTATCTGGCGGCATTGGCCGATGCGATGGCCGAGGAATACCGCACCATCGTGGACGCGGGGCTTTACCTGCAGCTCGACTGCCCGGACCTCGCCTTGTCGCGCCACATGCTGTTCCAAGATCTGAGCGACGATGAGTTCCTCAAGATCGCCGCCACCCATGTCGAGGCCCTGAACCACGCGCTCAAAGGCATCGACCCAACCCGCGTGCGCGTCCACATCTGCTGGGGCAATTACGAGGGGCCGCATGTTTGCGACATCGACATGGCCAAGGTCTTTGGCACGCTGATGAGCGTGGACGCCTCGCAGCTGTTGTTCGAGACATCCAATCCCCGCCATGCCCATGAATGGACCGTGTTCCGCGACCGCGCCTCCGAGATCCCCGAGGACAAAATTTTGGTCCCCGGCGTGGTCGATACGACCACAAACTTCGTTGAGCACCCCGAAGTGGTGGCGCAGCGGCTTGACCGTTTCGTACCTTTCATGGGCACGGATCGGGTGATTGCCGGCTCTGATTGTGGTTTTGGAACATTTGCTGGTTTTGGGGCGGTCGATCCCGACATCGCCTATGCAAAATTGAAATCGCTGGTTGAAGGCACCCAAATTGCGAACCAAAACGCATGAATGAGCCGCTGGTCCTGCTGCCCGGCATGATGTGCGACGCCCGCCTGTTCGGGCCGCAGATCATGGCGTTCGGGTCGGAGCGGGCGATCCACCTGCCGCCCATCGGCCAGCATGACCGCGTCGAGAAAATTGCGGTCGATGTGCTCAATGGCGCGCCCAACCAGTTTGCTTTGGCCGGGCTGTCGCTTGGCGGCATCATCGCGATGGAGATCGTCCGCATTGCGCCCTCACGGGTCACGCGGCTTGCGTTGATGGACACAAACCCGCTGAAAGAAACCCCCATCATCGCCGCCAATCGCGAGCCGCAAATCGCCCGCGTCATGGCCGGGCTGCTGCCTGATGTGATGCGCGACGAAATGAAGCCCAACTATCTTGCAGACGGGCCGCAGTGCGACGAGGTGCTTGAACTGGTCATGGCCATGGCCATGGATCAGGGGGAGGGCGTCTTTGTCCGGCAATCGCGCGCATTGCAACGCAGGCTCGATCAGCAAAGCACCTTGGTCAAACTCACGTTGCCAACCTTGGTTCTATGCGGTGAATATGATGCGCTGTGCCCGGTCAAACGTCATGAATTCATGGCCGAATTGATCCAGACGGCAACTCTGTCGGTTATCCCTGACGCGGGCCATCTGCCGACGCTGGAACAGCCCGATGCCACTACGCAGGCGCTGCGGGAGTGGCTCGCCAGATAAGCGCGGAGCTAGATCGCCACGCGACCCGTTTTGATCGGTGTGACACTCGCGGTGTTTTTGCTGCGCTTGCGCGGCTTCGATTTGATGCCGGAATTGGCGTCAATGAAGTCCAGAACCAGCGGCCGGATGTTGTTGCGCCAGCTTTTGCCCGCGAAAATCCCGTAATGCCCGGCGCCGTCTTCCAGATGGCTGGCTTTCTTGTCATCGGGCAGGCCGGTCAGCATGTCCAAAGCCGCAACGCATTGGCCCGGCGCGGAAATATCGTCATTCGAGCCTTCGACCGTTTTCACCGCAACGGATGTGATCTTGCCAATATCGACGGGTTTCCCGTTCACGACGAACTCATTCTTGGCGATCTCGCCGTTCTTGAAGATGCGCTCCACCGTGGACAGGTAGAATTCCGCTGTCATGTCCATCACGGCCAGATATTCGTCGTAAAACTTGTTGTGCCGGTCATGGTCGCCAGCCTCACCTTTTGACACTTTCATGATCTGCTCGAAGAAGGCGCGGCCATGGGTCTCGGAATTCATCGACATGAAAGACTGCAGCTGCAGCAGGCCCGGATACACCATCCGCCCCACGCCGCTATATTTGAAGCCCACCCGTTGAATGGCCATTTCTTCCAGCTGTCCCATGGTCACGCGGCGGCCAAAATCGGTGACGTCGGTGGCCGCGGCATCAGGGTCAATCGGGCCGCCAATCAGGGTCAGGGTCGCAGGCTGCGCCTTGGGGTCTTCCTCGGCCAGATAGGCGGTTGCCGCCAGCGCCAACGGGGCGGGCTGGCAGACCGCAATCACATGCGTGTCGGGTCCCATTTCACGCATGAAATCAACCAGATACAGCGTGTAGTCTTCAATATCGAACTTGCCCTCGGACACCGGAATGTCGCGGGCATTGTGCCAGTCGGTGATATACACCTCCGCGTCCGGCAGCAGCGACATGACGGTGGACCGCAGCAGGGTCGCGTAATGGCCCGACATGGGCGCCACCAGCAGCACTTTGCGCGGTTTCAGCGGGCGGTCGGTGACGTTGAAACGGATCAGGTCGCCAAACGGGCGTTTGATAACGGTTTCGACGTCAATCAGGTGGTCGCGGCCATCTTCGCCCACTACGGACGGGATGTTCCAATCCGGCTTGGCAACCATGCGTGCGAAGCTGCGTTCGGTCACTTGGCCCCAGGCGTCCAGCATCTTGAACATCGGGTTGGGGGTCATGGCCACGGCGGGGTGGGCGCCGATGGCTTGCGCGGTTGCTCCGAGCCACTGATTGGTCAATCTCATCGATTCCATCAGGTCATATGTTACCATGTACTTCACAGTGGGCTCCTTTCGCGGGTAACATACCCGCTATGTGCTAACTCGGCTTTTCGTGACGGCGACGTAACGCTATCAGGGCTCACACGTTATTATGCATCTGCAGCATCAAGATATGGTGGAACACTTTCGATGACAACCGAAACTGACCAAACGGACGAGAAACTTTCTGCAGAGCGGCTAGAACGCCTCAACGCGAATATGGCCCGTATAGACGAATTAACTAAAAGAATGGTTTCTGCGATGGGGCAGAAAAAGCAGGCCGATCCGGGGCTGCAAGGGCCCGGGCAGGACCTTTATGTCAAGGCTGCCGCCGCCTATATGGCCGAAATGATGAGCAATCCGGCCAAGATGATCGAACAGCAGGTCGGGTACTGGGGCAAGTCGCTGAAACATTATGCCGAGGCGCAGCAACAGCTGGCCAATGGCAAGCTGGCCCCGCCCGAGGACAAAGGCCCCTCTGACGCGCGTTTCAAGAACGAGCTGTGGGACACCAACCCCTATTTCAACTTCATCAAACAGCAATATCTGCACTCCTCCGAGGCGATCACCCAAGCCATGGACGACCTGCCGCAACTGGAAGGCGCGGACAAATCCCGCGTGTCCTTCTTCGCCCGCCAGATCACCGACATGCTGTCGCCGACGAATTTTCTGGCCACAAACCCCGACGCGTTGACCAAAGCGGTCGAAACGGACGGCGAAAGCCTTGTGCGCGGTCTCGAAAATCTGGTCCACGACATCGAACATAATGAGGGCGACCTGCTGGTCAGCCTCGCGGATGAAAAGGCCTTCAAGGTCGGCGAAAACATCGCCGCCACCGAAGGCTCCGTCGTCTATCGCAACCGCATGTTCGAGCTGATCCAGTACAAGCCGACCACGGATAAGGTGAAGGAAACGCCGCTCATCATCTTCCCCCCATGGATCAACAAATTCTACATCATGGACCTCAAGCCCGCCAATTCGCTTATCAAGTGGATCGTCGATCAGGGCTACACGCTGTTCATCGTCTCATGGGTTAACCCAGACGAGACCTACCGCGACGTGGGCATCGACGATTATGTCGATGACGGCTACCTGACCGCGATCAACGAGGTCAAAAAGATCACCAAGCAGGAACAGGTCAACGCCGTGGGCTACTGCATCGCGGGCACGACGCTCTCGATGGTGCTGTCGCTTATGGAAAAACGCGGCGACACGTCGGTCAAATCCGCGACGCTCTTCACCACGCTCACCGATTTCGAGGACGCGGGCGAGATGTCCGTCTTCCTCGACGATGATTTCGTCGACGGAATCGAGCGTCAGGTGGCCGAACGCGGCTACCTGCACTCCTACTTCATGTCGCGCACCTTCTCTTATTTGCGCGCAAATGACCTGATCTACGCGCCCGCCATCCGCAACTACATGATGGGGGAGGCCCCTCCGGCCTTCGATCTGCTCTATTGGAACGGTGACAGCACAAATCTCGCGGGCCGCTTCGTGGTCGATTATCTGCGCCAGCTTTGTCAGGGCAACCAATTCGCCAAAGGCACGATGGAGATCCTCGGCGAAACCGTCAGCCTCGACACTGTGCAGACGCCGCTTTGCGCCATTGCCTGTGAAACCGACCACATCGCGGCGTGGAAGGGCAGCTTCAACGGGGTCAAACAGATGGGGTCCGAGGACAAAACCTTCATCGTGTCCCAGTCGGGCCACGTCGCGGGCATCATCAACCCGCCCTCCAAGAAGAAATACGGCCACTACACCAACCCCGATGTGTCAGGTGATACGGACGCATGGATGGAGGCCGCCGCATTCAACGAGGGCTCTTGGTGGCCGCGCTGGGAAAAATGGCTCGAGTCGCGGTCTGGCGCTGAAATTAAGGCCCGAAAGCCCGGAATAAAATCGCATCCTGTCCTGGAAAAAGCGCCCGGAACCTACGTTCTGCCAAAGCAAGCCGCTGAATAATAACAAAAATACCTAACTGAAAATCTTTTGCTGCACTGCAGAATAAATACTTGAAATGCTGCGGTGCGGCATGTATATATTCTGCAGACGCAAACAAATCCGGGGCCGCTGAACAGGTCCCTCAGTTAGGAGATGACTACAATGGCTAAGACCACAGACTTCACAAAAGTATTCGCAGACATGACAGCAGCATTCCCAGTGGACATGACCGCTTACAACGAAGCCGTCAAAAACTCCGCAGCCTTCGGCGAAAAATTCGCCAAAGTTGCACTGGACGCCGCTGCAACATCGACAGAACTGTCCTCGAAATGGACCAAAGAAACGCTGACCAAAATGTCCGGCGTGACCAAAGCCCAAGCCGAGCCTGCTGATTACACAAAAGCGGTCACCGACTTCGCTTCCGCTCAAGCCGAATCTTCCGCTGAGCACATGGCCGCTTTCGCTGAAGTTGCGAAAAAAGTTCAAATGGAAACTGTTGAGCTGATGATGGCCGCTGGCAAAGACGCTTCTGAAGAAGCAACTGCCGCCGTCAAAAAAGCAACTGACGATCTGACAGCACAAGCCAAGAAAGCTGCAAAAGCAGCCTAAGGCGAACGTTTTACTGCGGTTCTGATCCTCCCTAGACGAGCCGTAAGTATACGAAGGCGCATCCCTCGCGGGGTGCGCCTTTTCTTATTGCGCCTCTATCCATTCCCGCGCCATCGCGGTCCAGCCGCGCGGCAACCCGTGGCCGCCATCATGTTCGCAAAACGTGATCGCCCCATCCTCGCAGCTCGCTGACCATTCGCGACACCGAAATTGCTCACCGATGGTGATCTCGTCCGGGTTCGACCGGCAGGCATTGGTCTTGCGCAGCAATCCCAACGCCTCGAACAGATCGCCCTGATGCCAGTCCCGAATGGCGCGCCCCTCAAAGGGCACTTGGCCGTCGGCAAACCCATGCACCTGTAACAGGTTGAACGGCCCGCCGGGGCAGGCGGCCTCTGGGATCGGGCGGCGCAATGCGCCCGACACGCTCACTACCGCGCCAAAATTCTCAGCCGCGTAACACCCCATCATCCACGCCATCGACCCGCCCGCCGAAAAGCCCGACGCGTAAACGCGGTCCATATCAATGGGCATCTTGGTGCCCGCGTCTTCCAGCACCGCCAAGGTGAACGCCACGTCGTCGCGCCCGTCATAGCCCGGCCGCGCAGGCCAGGCCCGCGTCCCCGACGGCGACACCACTTGGCCGTTCGGTGCGATCAGCAAATACCCTTGCTCCACAAAATCCGCCTTCAACCCGCCGGACCGAAACACAGTGGCCCCCCGCGAATTATGCCCATGAAAGAAGACCAGGGCGGGCAGGGGCGTGGCCCCGTCCCAATCCGGCGGGGCCATCATATGATACGAACCGCCCTCAATTTCGCACGCCGCGTCGCGCCCGCATGGGGCTTGCGCCATGGCAAGGCTGGGGAGGGTCGCAAGGGCAATAAACAGGCTGCGCATATCAGGGCTCCGTTGGCTGATTTTCGCGCAGCTTGGCACGCCCGCCCGCAATCTGCATCTCGCAATGCCGTGAGGCCCTCGAATACAACGCCCCAACGTCCCTCTTTCTTTTCTGCTGCACCTGCGCTAGCGTTTTCTGCACTGCAATATGGGGAGAGATTGCGTGGCACATTCCGAAGGCAAACCGTTGTTGATTAAGCGCTATGCAAGCCGCAGGCTGTATAACACCGAAACCAGCGACTACGTCACGCTTGACGATATTTCTGGCTTCATCCGGGAAGGCCGCGACGTGCAGATCGTCGATCTCAAAAGCGGCGATGACCTGACCCGTCAATATCTGCTGCAAATCATTGCGGAGCGCGAAAGCCGTGGCGACAACGTGCTGCCGACCAATGTGCTGACCGATCTGGTGCGCAGCTACGCCGAGGGCGCGCAAACCATGGTCCCCGACTTCCTGTCCGCCAGCTTCGATATGCTGCGCGACGGGCAGTCCAAGGTCATGGAAACGATGTCCAACCCAATGACCACCTTGCCCGGATTTGACCAGATCAAGGCCCAGCAAGAGGCCTTCATGAAATCCATGATGGGCGGTTGGACCGGAACCTCCGCCCCGGAGGCCGAAGGCAAAGAAGAGCCGGCCAAAGCCGAAGACAGCTCCGAGCTGGACACCATCAAGAAGCAGCTGGCCGAGATGCAGGACGCGTTGAAAAAAATGACCAAATAGGGCGATCGTCTGACGCGTCTGCACATTGAAAGCAGGCCGCAGATTGTCGAAGTGAGCGCGAAGCGCATAGCTTCGCTACGCGGGCTGCGGCGGCACCCTTGAGCAGTAGAAATGCGTAAGAAGATGGCAGCCCAGCAGACCCTAAAGAAAGACTTCGAAACCTATGGCCGCGTTTGGCTCAGAGACGCCGTCTCCCAAGCCGACCTTGCGCTGTTCGACACTGCCACGGCAGTCACCGCGAAAGCCGGACAAAGAATGAATTCATCGCCCGCGTTGGATATCGCGTTGTCAGAAAACAGCTCCACGATGGCCGCGATACGGCAGCTCGACCCAAATGCGGTGCCGGTCCGCACAGTCTCATTCAACAAATCTGACAAGGCAAATTGGGGTGTCGCGTGGCATCAAGATCGGGTCATCAGTGTGCGTGAAAAGACTGAAAGCGACGGCTTCCGCAATTGGACCCGTAAGTCAGGTTTCTGGCATTGCGAACCACCCGCATTCATTCTGGATCAAATGCTCTTTGTTCGGATTCACTTGGATGACAGCGACGAAACGAACGGGGCAATGGAGATTGCGGTGGGAAGCCATGCAGGCGGCATAATCCCATCAGCTCAAGCTGAAACGGCTGCGGCGCGTTATCCGACGGAGGTCTGCAAGGCCAACAGAGGAAACATACTGGTTTTGAAGATGCTGACGTTACATGCGTCCAAACCTGCCAAGGACCAATCCGGACGCAGGGTGCTAAGAGTTGATTTTTCTTCCGCACAACTGCCCGCACCGTTGCGTTGGAACTGAACCAGGATCGTAGGCGACGCACAATCTGAACGAGGCCCCGCGATTGCTGCGCCTTCCGTCAAACCCGCGTTACTATTCGCGGTTTCCGTGGCGTTCTGTTTGAAATCGTAGGTAAATCGCTGCAGCGTCGGGCCATGACCAAGCCCGATCCCGACGCTTACCCCGCCTACGCCCTGTCTGAAAAGCTGGCCGATGGGGCCGTGCATCTTGCCGGCATCGGCTCTGCGCTGGCAGCGATTGCGGTCTTCATGGTCTTTCATGTCGACATGGTGGGCGCGGGCACGATGACCGGGCTGACCATCTATTGGGTCGGCCTCGTCGCCATGCTCAGCGTGTCGTTTTGCTACCATATGACCCCGTGGGAACGGCTGCGCCCAACCCTGCGTCGCGCGGATCACGCCACGATTTTCCTCAAGATCGCGGGGACTTACACACCACTCGTGATCTCGATCGGAACCGCCTTCGGCTATGTGATCCTCGCCGTGGTCTGGACGCTGGCCCTGATCGGCGCCGCCATGAAGCTGTTCATGTGGCGCACGCCCGGCAAGTTGAATGCGGGTCTCTATCTCGGCCTCGGCTGGATCAGCGTCTTCCTCATTTGGTCGGTCTTTCAGACCTCACCGGCCGCAGGCTGGTCCGCAGTGGTAGGCGGTCTGCTTTATTCCAGCGGCGTGATTTTCTTCCATTGGGAGAGCCTCAAATTCGCCAATGCCATCTGGCATGGCTTTGTCGTGGTGGCCTCGGCCTGCTTCTTCGCGGCCATCTGGATCACGGCCACGGCCTGATCTACGCCGCCGTCAGCAAAACATCCTCCGCCACCAAGTCCGTTCCCCCCGGCAAACGAACCACCGGCGCCCCATCCAGCAGGATGGATGCGTCATTGGTGTCGGGGTCGGTGCTGATCGTCACTTCGGGGGCAGGGAGGCCGTCTTGTTCCGAATACACCACTTCGATCTGGTCCGCCGCCGCTTCGAAATCGGTGATCGTCACCAAAGTCTCCTCGTCATTGGCGTCCATCACCCGGAACTGGTCCGCGCCATCCCCGCCGGTCCCAGAGTCATTGCCAAACAGCCACAACACGTCATCCCCGTCGCCGCCATCCAGATGGTCAATGCCACGCTCGATCCCGCCGGACCCATCAAACCGGTCACCCGAAAGCACGTCGTTCCCGGCTCCGCCGCTCAGAACATCGTCGTCGCGGCCGCCGGACAAAACATCGTCCCCATCATTGCCAAAAAGCGCGTCCGCGCCGGTGCTGCCGTCCAAATTGTCATTATCTGGCCCGCCATAAAGGCGGTCGTCGCCCGGCCCGCCAAACAGCGCGTCATCGCCGCTGCCGCCAAGCACCAGATCATCGCCATCGCGCATCAGCAATCGGTCGGCCCCGGATCCGCCTTGCGCGTAATCCGCGCCTCCCGTGGCGTCCAGAAAATCGTTGCCCGCACCAAGGAAATACGCCTGACCCAGCGCCCCGTCTGGCCCAGGATCGTGCCCAAGGATGCTGTCATCGGCGGGGCTGCCATCCGTGACCCCAGCATAAAGCGCTGCATCATAAAGCGGGTCAACAAAACGGTCCTCCGGCAGCCCCAAAGGTGTGTCGGGGGCGTCCTCAACCTCCTCCTCAAACAGGTCTTCCAGCCAGCCAAACTGGACCGATGCCATCAGCAGCAACACCACGGTATTTCCTAAGAAAGCAAAGTCGAGCAGCATCGGCGGGCCTGTGTAGGGGGCAAACTGTCCCCATTGTGACGCGCGGATGCTAAGATCGCGTTAAAGCGTCATGCAACCTCTGCAAACACCTGTTTCAGGGCGCTTTCCAGCTTGTTGAACATCTCGTCCATCTGGCCCTCAGTCATGATAAACGCAGGGCACAACACCACGGCCTGACCCAGCGGGCGGCAAATCAGCCCATGGTCGGTGCAGGTGTTGGCAATGCGTTCCGACACGCTGAGATGCCCCTCAAAGGGGGTTTTCGAGGCCTTGTCGCGCACCGCTTCAACCGCGCCCATCAGTCCTTTGCCGCGCGCCTCGCCGATATTGGGGTTCTCGGCCAGATAGGCCAATCCGGCCTCGAATTTCGGGGTCAGGGCGCGGACGTTGTCGATCAGCCCTTCGTTCAGGATGACGTCGATTGCTTTCAACGCCACGGCGCAGCCCACGGGGTGGCCCGAGGCGGTGTAGCCATGCGGAAATTCCTCGATCGCGTCAGATGCGGCCTGCAGTTTGTCGGTCAGTTCGGGCCCCAAAATCACCGCGCCCATCGGGAAGTAGCCCGCCGTCAGGTTCTTCGATGAAATGATCGCATCCGGCATGAAATCATAGGCCTCGCAGCCCCATGTCTCGCCGGTGCGGCCAAACCCGCAGATAACCTCGTCCGAAATCAGCGGGATGCCGTGTTTCTTCAATACGGCCTGCATTGCGGGGAAATATCCCTCCGACGGCGGGATCACCCCGCCTGCGCCCATCACCGGTTCCGCAAAGAAGCCCGCGATCGTGTCGGCGCCTTCGCGGGCGATCACGTCTTCCAGTTCCTGCGCCATGCGCGCGGTAAACTGCGCCTCGCTTTCGCCGTCGCGCCCCTCGCGCCAGTAATGCGGGCAGGTCAGGTGGATAAACCCGTCCAGCGGCAGCCCGAACACCTCGTTATAGGGCTTGCCCGTCATCGAGGCCGACACGGCGGTCACCCCGTGATAGGCGTTTTTGCGGGTGATGATCTTGCGCCGCTGCGGCTGGCCCTCGCTGCCTGCCAGGAACCACAGCATCTTGACCATCGTGTCATTCGCCTCGGATCCGGAGTTGGTGTAAAACACCTTGCCGCGCGCGTAAGGTGAAACCTCGATCAGCTTCTCGGACAGCATCACCGTCTGGTCGCTCATCCGCCCGAAAAACGCGTGATAGCCGGGGAAGCGATCATATTGCGCCTTTGCGGCCTCCGCCAACCCCGGGTGGTCAAAGCCTGCCACCATATTCCAAAGCCCTGAATTGGCGTCCAGATAATCGCGCCCATGCACATCCGTCACATAAGGCCCATGCCCATGGGTCAGGATCACGGCACCACGGTCGTTGATCGTCGGCAGGTCGGTAAATCCATAGAAGGAATGGGCGTCGGCACGCGCCTCCCACGAGTTTGGGCTGTCGTCACGCATTTGGGGTCTCCCTGATGGTCCAAAATTACGCTAGAGGGAGTTTCAACGCGGGGCAATCGGTTCCGCAAGGAGAATGCGCTCATGGTTGACACCCCTGGTAAAATCACCCTCTGGCAGGTCGAAATATTCGTGGCCGCCGCGGAAGAAGCCTCGATCTCCGCTGCCGCGCGCCGCCTCGGCGCGTCCAACTCTGCCGTGTCGCAGCAGCTGTCGAACCTTGAAACGGCGCTTGGCGCCCGGCTCTTGGAACGCGGCGAGCGGCCCATGCCGCTGACGGCTGCCGGCGAGATGTTTCTCAAACGCGCGCAGGCCATCCTGAACGAGGCCGCCCAGGCCACAGCCGAGCTGACCGTGCGCGACATGTCCAGCCGCGTGCGGCTGCGTCTGGGGATGATCGAGGATTTCGACGCGGACGTAACGCCTGCGTTGTTGATGAAGCTGTCGGAAACCATGCCCAAAGCGCGGTTCCTGCTGGAAACAGGCGCCAGCCACCGGCTGCTGGACAAGCTGGAAACACGCGGGCTGGACCTGACGGTCACCGCCGAGCCGCCTGATTTGTCCTCAGGTCTGGAAGTGCATCCGCTGCTGGAGGACCCCTACATTGTGGTTGCCCCCAAACGCATGATCCGCGACGAAGCCAAAATGCTGAACCTGCTGCGCACCACGCCGCTTATTCAATACACCTCCCGCCACGTCATGGGCCGCCAGATCGCGGCGCATCTGACGCGGCACAATCTGGTGCTGTCGCACCGGTTTGAATTGGACAGCTACCATTCCATTATGGCCATGGTTGCGCGGGGCGAGGGGTGGACGATCCTCACGCCTTTGGGCGTGATGCGGGCCAAACGGTTCATGGACCGGGTCGAAACCTTTGCGCTGCCATTTGCACCTTTGTCGCGCCAGATCTCGCTGATTGCGCGGCGCGATGATGCGCAGAACATGCCCGGCATATTGGCTGACACGTTGCGCCCGCTGATTGCGGAAGAAATCGTGGAGTTCTGCCAGGGCCGCATGCCTTGGCTCGGCGATCAGATGAAGGTCATGCGTTAAACGCTGCGGCAAAACTCTTCGTCGAAGAGTTTTATTGTAAGAATTTTCGATCGAAAATTCTTACGCCCGCTCTGTAGAGACCGGCGTATGACAGGACGACCGTCGCATTTGCATATTTTTGGCAGAAAGAAACCTCTAGCCCTTCACCATCCGTGCGGCATCTATCAAGGCGCTGGAGACATACTCCAATGCGGCCCCAGTCAGGGACACAGGCAAGCGGACGTCGCACGCTTTGGCCAGCATTGCGCGGGTTTTTGGCAGATCGGGTGTGCCACCTTCGATAAATTGCCAGTTCCAAAATGCCCGCGCATTGTCTTCGCTCAGCCCGAAAATTTGCGCCGACGCGCCGTTTTCCTTGGCAAACATCACAAAGGCGCGGGCCTCCGCCTCGGTGAAATCTAACAGATTGAATTGAATGGAATCCGGTGCGCGGGTTTCTTGCGCCAATGGGGCGGGGACGTCGAAATACCCGCTCTCTTGCAGTTGCGCGGCGACATAGTCGTGGTTTGCCAAGCCGTCATTGACGCGGCGGGGCAGCTCGGCCAATTGGGGCCGGATCACGCAGGCGCTGAGGTTTTGCATGCGCAGGTTGTAAAGGGGCAGCCGGTTTTGCCATTTGGCGGCTGTCTCGCCCACAATGTCATGCTTTTTCCAGTTGTGCTCATAGGCGCCCGACATGATGACGGCCTTGGCCACCAGTTCGGGGTCGTCGGTGATTAATATGCCGCCTTCGCCCGCGTTTATCATCTTGTAGGACTGGAAGGAGAAGCAGCCGACATGCCCCAGCGTGCCGATTTTCCGGCCCCGCCAAAGCGTGCCCAGGGAATGCGCCGCGTCCTCGATAACGGGCAGGTTATGCGCCTCGGCCAACGCCAATATGGCGTCCATGTCGGAGGTATGTCCGCGCATATGGCTCACTAGCACGGCGTCCGCATCCGCAAGTTTGGCCTCAAAGTCGCGCAGGTCGATGCGGTAGCTCGGCCCCACCTCGACCAGCACCGGCTGCATCTCGGCATGGACCACGGCCGAGGGGACGGCGGCGAAGGTGAAGGCGGGGACCAGCACCTTTGCGCCTTTGGGCAGGCCCAATGCCTTCAAGGACAAAAACAGCGCCGCCGAGCAGGATGACACGGCCAGCGCGAATTTGGCGCCCATCATCGCGGCGAAGTCGCGTTCCAGCAGCGCGACGGGGGAGTTTTCCGGCGCGGTGTAGCGGAACAAGTCACCCGAGCGCAGCAGCGCCTCGATCGCGTCGCGCGCGGCTGCGGGGATGGGTTCGGCCTGATGGAGGTCGGGGGCGGGGCTTTGAAAATCGCGCATGATGTTTCCTTAATTCGAAAATGTCATTTCGGAAAATCGGTAACACATCTTTGCCCAAACCCATAGTGACGTTTTGATGACGCTCAAATTTGCGCGAAATCAGGCGCGGCCTAGACGTTCAGCAGCAAATGTTCCCGCTCCCACGGGCTGATGACTTGCAGGAATTCGTCATATTCCGCCGCCTTCACGATAGAGAAAACGCGGACAAAGTCAGGATGCAGTATCTTGGCCATGGCCTTGTTTTCCGTCAGCAAATTCAGTGCCGAGAACAGGTCGCGCGGGATGTCGGCGTCGCCGTCATAGGCGTCGCCCTTGAAAATTTTGTCGGGTTTGCAGCCCTGTTTCAGCCCCAGATAGCCGCAGGCCAGTGACCCGGCGATGGCCAGATAGGGGTTGCAATCCATGCCCGCCAGCCGGTTTTCGACGCGCCGGGCGGCAGGCTCTGAAACCGGAATTCTGATGCCGGTGGTGCGGTTGTCCCGGCCCCATTCAAGGTTGATGGGGGCGGCATGGTCCTTCACGTAGCGCCGGTAGCTGTTCACGTAGGGGGCCATCAGCGCAATCACCGAGGGCAGATGCGTCTGCAGCCCGCCAATGAAATGCATGAAGGCGTCGGTTTCGGCCCCGCGCGGCCCGGAGAAGATGTTCTTGCCGGTTTGGCGGTCCACCACGGAATGGTGGATATGCATGGCGCTGCCCGGCTCGCCCTCGATGGGTTTGGCCATGAAGGTGGCAAAGCAGTCGTGGCGCAGGGCGGCTTCGCGGATCAGGCGTTTGAAGTAGAAAATCTCGTCCGCCAGCTTGACCGGGTCGCCGTGTTGCAGGTTGATTTCCAGCTGGCCCGCGCCGCCTTCTTGGGTGATGCCGTCGATTTCAAACCCCTGCATTTCGGCGAAGTCGTAAATGTCGTCAATCACGGGCCCGAACTCGTCGACGGCGGACATGGAATAGGCCTGCCGCGCGGCGGCCGGCCGGCCGGAGCGGCCCATCATCGGCTTGATCGCCTCGGCAGGGTTGACGTTGCGGGCCACCAGAAAGAATTCCATCTCGGGGGCCACAACCGGCTCCCAGCCTTCCTTGCGGTACATGTCCACCACGCGTTTCAGCACGTTGCGCGGGGAAAACGGCACGGGGCTGCCGTCATGGTTATACGCGTCATGGATCACCTGCAGGGTCCAGTCGCCGGTCCAGGGGGCGGCCGTGGTGGTGTCCATGTCGGGTTTCAGCACCATGTCGGGTTCGGTGAACCCTTCTTCGCCCGCCGCTTCCCCCCAGCCGCCGGTGATGGTCTGGAAATAGATCGAGTTGGGCAGGAAGAACTGGCTTTGCTTGGCGAATTTCGACGCGGGCATGGCCTTGCCGCGGGCAATGCCGGGCAGGTCGGCGATGACGCATTCGACCTCATCAAGACGGCGCCCTTCGATATAGGCCTTGGCGGCGGCGGGCAGGGCGTCTTGCCAGTTGGGTTCAGGCTTGGCGGGCATGGGCCACCTCGTCTCGGGGTTGGGTGAAAAACTCGGCGATTTGGCGCGCCGCGTCGTCATTGTTGTCGGGCAGGGCTGCACGGGCATGGGCCGCGTCCATCATCGCGTCGGGGTAGGTGCCGGTGCCGCGCCGGATGCGGGCATAGTCGGCGATGATCTCCCCGCCAAACTCGGGATGCGGCTGGAGGGTCAGGGCCTTCTTGCCATAGACCAGCGCCGCGTTTTCGCAAAACGCGTTGGACGCAATCGGGGTCGCGCCTTCGGGGCGACGGGTCACCTGATCCTGATGCCAGGCGTTCAGCTTCAACGTGCCGAGGCCCTCAAACTGGTATTCGCTCAGACCCAGCGCCCAGCCGTCTTTGAATTTCTCCACATGGCCGCCCAGGGCTTGCGCGATGATCTGGTGGCCAAAGCAGATGCCCACCATCGGCACCCCCTTGGCGTAGGCCGCGCGGATGAAGTCCTCCAAGGGGGGGATGAAGGCGTGGTCCTCATAGGCCCCATGTTTGGAGCCGGTCAAAAGCCAGCCGTCGCAGTCTTCCACGCTGTCTGGGAATTCCATGAATTCAACGTCGTAGCTGGCGAAGGTGAAGTTGCCGTGTCTCAGAAGGCGCGCGAACATGGTCGGGAAGGTGCCATGCTTGGCCTCAACCTCGGGCATGGTGTGGCCGCATTCGAGAATGCCGATTTTCATGGGGGCCTCTTGGGTGGTGTTTGGCACAGGCTATCTGAGGGCGCGCCGCTTGGGAAGGTGGGACCCTGCGGGGCGGATATTTTTGAACATGGGAAGTGGGGGGACGTCTGTCTGCAGGCGGCGCGCGTTAACCTTAATATCAGGTGAAGATGTCACACCGTGTCGAGATAGAGGTCGATGCGTTCCTCCTCGGTCAGCTCTGCGTAGTATTGGGCTTCCTGCTTTTTGGTCATGACGAAGTTGCGCGCCAGCTGCTTGGGCAGGATGCGCGGGATCAGCGGGCTGGCCTCGAACGCGGCGATGGCGTCGCCCCATGTGGTGGGCAGCTGGTCGAGCTTGGTGTCATAGGCGGACCCGGTGATCGGGGCGGGGGCCTGCATCTGGTCGTCGATGCCGGTGATGGCCGCGCCCAGCACCACCGAGAGCATCAGGTAGGGGTTGATGTCGCCCCCCGCCACGCGGTGTTCGATCCGGCGGGCCTTGTGGCTGCCGCCCGGCACGCGGACGGCGGCGGTGCGGTTTTCATAGGCCCAGCAGATGCCCGTGGGGGCGTGGGCCTCCGGGGTGAAGCGGTCATAGCTGTTGCCATGGGGCGCAAAGATCAGCGCCGAGGCGGGCATCGCCGCCAGACAGCCCGCAATGGCCTGCTTCAGCAGGTCGGTGCCATCCGGCCCGCCATCGTCGAAAATGTTGGTGCCGTCCCGGTCCACCACCGAGAAATGGGTGTGCATCCCCGTGCCCGAATGTTCGGCGTAGGGTTTGGCCATGAAGCTGGCGGCGAAGCCGTGCTTGCGGGCCAGCCCGCGCGTCAGCTGCTTGAACAGCCACGCGTCGTCGGCGGCCTTCAGGGCGTCGTCGGTGTGGACGAGGTTGATCTCGTATTGGCCCATCCCGGCCTCGGAAATGGCGGTCTCGGCGGGGATGTCCATCGCCTCGCAGGCGTCGTAAAGCTCGGTGAAGAAGGCGTCGAAGGCGTCAAGCGAGCGCAGCGACAGCACTTCCCCGCCAAGCCGGCGTTTGCCGGAGCGCGGCGAGGGCGGCGGCTGCAGCGTGTCGCCCGCGTCGTCAATCAGGTAGAATTCCAGCTCGGTCGCCACCACCGGCCGCCAGCCGCGGGCGTCATAGCGGTCCAGCACCGCCTTCAAGGCATGGCGCGGGTCGCCTGCAAAGGGGGTGCCGTCTTCCAAAAACATCCACATCGGCAGCAGCGCGGCGGGGGAGGCCAGCCACGGCATCGGCACGAACCCGCGCTCGGTGGGGCGCAGCACCCCGTCAGGGTCGCCCGCGGCAAAGACCAGCGGGCTGTCTTCGATGTCGTCGCCCCATATGTCGACATTCAGGACCGAGAACGGCATGCGGGTGCCGTCTTCCAGCACTTTCGGGGCAAAGCGGGCGGGCATGCGTTTGCCACGTGCCTGGCCGTTCAGGTCGGCCACGGCGGCGCGGATGTTGCGCACCTCTGGGTGGTCGCGAAGCCAGTTTTGCATATCTGTTACCTGATGATCTGTGGGCGGTATTTCAGCCTGGGCCGGCGGTCCTGCGGCAGGTGGCGGTTCAGATGCCGGTTGGCCAGCCCGAAGACGCCGATGACCGCAAGGGTCAGCACGATGAAGTAGAACGCCACGATCGGGTAGGGGATGAACGGGTTGAAGGTCTTGTCCGCAAAGTAGGACGCGTAATACAGCGCGTCGCCCTTTTGCTGGAAGGCCGGGAAGCCCGAGAAAAACACCAGCGTGGTGGCGTGGAACAGGAAGATGGCCTCGTTGGTGTAGGCGGGCCAGGCCAGCCTGAGCGTGGTCGGCCAGATGATGCGTCGGAACCGCGACCAGCCGGACATGCCGTAGGCGTCGGCGGCCTCAACCTCGCCACGTGGGACCGACCGCAAGGCGCCGTAGAAAATCTCCGCCGAATAGGCGGCGGTGTTGAGAAACAGCACCACCAGGGCGCCCGCCCAGGCGGAGGTCAGCCAGGACACCGACCCCGTTGATTGCTTCAACTCCTGAAACAGGAAATAGGCGAGGAAGAACTGGATAAACAGCGGCGAGCCGCGGAAGATCAGGATGAACCATTCCGCCGGTTTGCGCAGCCAGGCGCTGGGCTGCGCCTTCATCACCGCGATGGCGTTGGCCAGAAAAAACCCGGCAACCAGCGCGATCACTCCGAAATAGATGTTCCACAACATGCCCGACCCTATCAGGGTGAACTGGGTGCAGAGCCCGAAATCGTCCTTGGGCAGGATGCGCTCGCCAAAGCCAAGGGACCTAAACGCGTAGGCCTGAACTATTTCCCAACAGGTCACGTGGTTCCCCCCAAAGTGGCCTGCCCACGGGTCAGTTTCTTCATCACGCGTTCCAGCACCACCTCGGACAGCTTGGTGAAGCACAAATAAAACACCAGCAACACAAGGAAGTACCACAGCCGCCAGTCGCCATGCGGGTAGTCGGTGAAGCGCGGGGTTTTTGAGCCGCCCAGCTCGCGGGCCCAATACACGATGTCTTCGACGCCCAGCAAAAACAGCAACGGCGTGGCCTTGATAAGCACCATCCACAGGTTGCTCAGCCCCGGCAGGGCGTAGACCCACATCTGCGGGACCAGCACGCGCCAGAAGGTCTGGCGGCGGGTCATGCCGTAGGCCTCGGCGGTCTCCAGTTGCCCCTTGGGCACGGCCCGCATGGCCCCGTATAAAACATTGGCCGAGAAGGCCCCAAAGACGATGGCAAAGGTCAAAACGGCGGTGAAAAAGCCGTACACCTCATGCACCCATTGCTCGGCGGTGCCCAGGGGCAGCTTGGCGGCGGCGCACACGACAAAGTCGTTGCCTTGGCGGATCGCGTCAGGCCAGTCGGGGCATTTCCACTGGTGGCGGATCCACTCAAAGGCCTGGTCCAGCGCGATGACGAAGAACAGGAAGAACGCAATGTCGGGCACCCCGCGCACAATGGCGATGTAGCTTTTGCCAAACCAGCGCAGCGGCGCAAACTGCGACCGCGCGGCGGAGGCCCCGCCAAACCCGAACGCCAGCGCGGTGGGGGCGGTGATGGCCAACAGCGTCAGAACCGTCAGGAACGACCAGTAAAACCCCGCATGTTTGGCGGTGGTCAGGTAGCAAGACAGCCAGCGCAGGCCGGACAGGGTGTCGGGGTCGGTGCAGTAGCTGAACATGTGGCGCGTTATCCCTCTTGGTCTCAGTCCTGTCGGAAGCCGCCGCGCAAGTCAATCTATCGGCTTGAAAACAACGCCCGCCGCGCCGACAGTGCCGCAAGGGAACGGGGGGCGGTCATGTCGCAAAACATCGTGGTTGTGGGCGCGGGCATCATCGGGGCCAGCACGGCCTACCAGCTGGCCAAGGCCGGGGCGCGGGTCACACTCATTGATGCGGGCGGGGCAAATGCCACGCAGGCGTCGTTCGGGTGGATCAACGCCTCTTTCTTCCTCGACAAGGACCACTTCCACCTGCGCGCCGACAGCATCAAAGCCTACCGCGATCTCGCGCGGGAGCTGGAGCTGCCGGTCAGCTGGTGCGGCTGCCTGTGCTTTGAAAACAAGGGCGCCGCCTTTGACCAACAACGCGACGCGCTCAAAGACCTCGGCTACGCGGCCACCGAAATCGACGCGGCAACCTTCGCCAGGCTGGAACCCCACGTGGCCAACCCGCCCGAACAATGCCTGATGTTCCAACAGGAGGCCGCCGCCGAGTCCGGCCCGCTCGCAGCCAAGCTGCTCGACGCCGCCACGTCGCTTGGCGCGCGCGTCCTCAGCGGCGTCGCCATCACCGGGTTCGAGACGCAAGGCAGCCGCGTCACCGGCGTCCGCACGCCGCATGGCACCATGCACGCCGACCAAACCGTCCTCGCCGCAGGCACCGCCACCGAGCATCTGATGGCCACCCTCGACCTGCCACTGCCCATGCTCACCCGCCCCGCCTTGATGCTGCGCACGGCCCCCGTGCCAAAGGCGCTCAGCCACATCCTCGTTACCGAAATAGGGGAGCTGCGCCAGCTCCCCGACGGCTCCCTTATGATGCCTGCGGCCATCGCCCATCAGCGCGACGAGGCCGAGACGCTGGGCGACCCCCAACAAGAGGCCGACGCCGCACTCGCCCGACTGCAGGCCCTGTTGCCCGACCTGCCGCTCACATGGAGCCACGCCAACGTCGCCCACCGCCCCGTGCCGCAAGACGGCAAACCCGTCGCGGGCCACGCGATGGACGGGCTCTACACCGCCACCATGCATTCCGGCATCACGCTCGGCGCGCTGATGGGGCAACTGATTTCAACGGAAGTGATGCAAGGCCCCACGAACGAGACCGCCAAACGGCTCGCCCCCTACAGGCCCGATCGGTTCAAGACCGGCCTGTAGTGGGCGCAGCCCTTAATTTTTCGCGAAGCAGTATAGCAACCCGGCGCCGCCAGTCCGTGGGAACGCATCCGCGCTGCACCCGGCAGAACCATGCGCCGAATTCCACGAAATCATGTTGCGCGACCGGTTCAGCCCGACGCGGTCATGGTGGCCCACAATCGCCGACCCCTCGTCGCCGCTGGTCCAGTTGCTGCAGGTCGTGTCGCCGCCCGCGGTCGAGAAATGCCCGTTGGAATCTGATCCCGTCAGAATGTCGTGCTTGTTCGGGTTGGCGCCGCGCCCGTTGACCTCGTTGCCATTCTCGTCCAGCCCGGTGGCGAGGCTGATATTGACCGCGTCGCTATGCAGGTCGTCGACGTCCTTGGCGATCATCACGCCCTTCGCGTTGTACCACGGCCCGGACCCAATCCGGTCCCGGGCGCTGATACCGTCGGTTACCTTGGGTGACCCGCTGCTGCGGTCAATCACCATGCTGGTGCTCAGATAGGCGGCCCATTCCTTGGAAGACCCCGCAGCCTCCGCCAACGAGGTGCAATGCGCATCAGCGCCTTCCAGCCCGCCAAAGTTCCCCCCATTGGGGGAGCCAACGCTGGAGATGAAGAAGGACATCTTTTCCACGTCCGTTGCAGATTGCGCGTTGCCCGCGACGGTTGCTCCCAAAGTCGCGACGGCGAAGGACGCTGCAAGAGCGGTCAGTTTCGTTATTTTTGGCATGGTATGTCTCTCTCCCTGAATTGAGCAGTGGCGGAACGCTAGGAAGCGGACCCGAACGGGTCTAATCACCTGCGATCACAAAACGGAGAGCGCCGCCAAGTCTCAGACCCTGATCCGAGGGTAGGAGCCGGGTCCGCCAATGCGTTTCATAGTTCGGCCAGCGCCGAACTATGTCGTTTCGGTTAACGCCGGAACCGCCTGACATAAGGGTGCGTTGGTGCCGTGGGCTTTGCCTAAAACTCCCAAATTTGTGCATTTATGTTTTGTACAATTTGGGTTTTGCGCCTCTAAGTTTTGCCCCAAATTGTACAAAATCTCGTACACACCGCGAAATTCTTACCGGCGGGTAAATTTGAGCACGTCACGAAAAAGGGCCGCGCAACGCACGGCCCTGTCCCAATTCCAAACGCCAGTTCTTAGAACTGTGCGCCGACTTCCCATTTCGCGATCAGCGCGTTCAACGAGCCATCTTCCTTCATGGAAGTGATTGCCGCGTCGAATTTGTCTTTCAATTCGCCGTCGCTTTCACGGATGCCCATGCCAACGCCGCCGCCAATTAATTCTTCTTGTTCAAGCAGTTGCACGTCGCCGTCGGCCTCTGCAATCGGGGCCAGATAGGACTTGTCAGCCAGCACCGCATCCGCTTCGCCATTCTTCACGGCAGTTACGGTTTCCTCAGGGGTCGCGAACTCGACCAATGTGGCACCCGAGGACGCGATGAACGACGCCTGAATGGTGTTGGTCTGTGCCGCAACAACGCCGCCCGCAACATCCGCGTCAGCCGACAATGCCAGATAGGCAGATGGGTCAGGCTGCGTGTAATTTTGTGTAAAATCAATGACTTCGTCGCGTTCGTCAGTGATCGACATGCCCGCGATGATGACGTCATAGTTGCCCGACACAAGGTTCGGAATGATCGAATCCCACTCGTTGGTCACCCACTCGCAGGTCAGCTCGGCCCGCGCACACAGCTCGTCGCCAAGCTCGCGCTCAAACCCGTCAACTTCGCCAGCATCGTTGATGAAGTTGTAGGGAGGGTAAGCCCCCTCGGTGCCCATGCGGACAGTTGTGGCGTGGCCATCGGCCAGTGCGAACCCGGCCGAAAAGGCCAGTGCGGTGGTCGCAAGGATCAGTTTTTTCATCTCGGTAGTCTCCCAACTAGTGTAGCGCTTTCAATAGGTTACGCCGGAACAGTCGCGCTTAGAAACTGTTGCAGCCGGTCCGTTTTCGGAGATCCGAAAACAGCATCAGGGGGGCCTTCTTCTTCAATCAGGCCTTGATGTAGGAACACAACATGGTCGCTGACGTCAGCCGCCAGGCGCATGTCATGGGTCACGATAATCATCGTGCGGCCTTCTTTGGCCAAGTCTTTGATAACTTTGACGACTTCCTGCTCCAACTCCGGGTCCAGCGCGGAAGTCGGTTCGTCAAACAGCAGCGCCTTGGGCTGCATGCACAGCGCCCGCGCAATCGCCGCGCGTTGCTGCTGCCCCCCCGACAATTGCGCCGGATAGACGTCACATTTGTCACCGATCCCAACCTTCACCAGCAGGTCGCGGGCGCGTTTTTCAACGGCCTGCGCGTCCTCGCCCAGCACCGTGACAGGGGCCTCCATCACGTTTTGCAAAATGCTCATATGCGCCCACAGATTGAACTGTTGGAACACCATGGACAGGTTCGTACGAATACGGATTATCTGTTTGTTATCAGCGGGTTTTCGGTTGTGGCCTTCGCCACGCCACGTGACCGGTTCGCCGCAAAACAAGACCTCGCCTTGCTGGCTGTCTTCCAACAAATTGGCACAGCGCAGCAGCGTGGACTTGCCCGATCCCGACGATCCAATCAGCGAGATAACCTGCCCCGCACGGGCCGTGATCCCGACGCCTTTCAAAACCTCCAACTCGCCATAAGCTTTGTGCAGGTTCTTGATCTCAATGACTGGCGGCTCGGTCGTTGTCACGTATTGGCAGCTTTTGTTGATCCCCGATGCCGGAGTAATCCCCATTTTTCAGGGATTTGCAATGGGTTGTGGTCGCTTGACCTTAGGGCATCACCCAAAGACAGTTTTAGGGTCGGGTGGCACCGGCAACTCGGTGTAACGCTCGACATGGATTGTCGCTAACCCTTTGAGGTCAAGATGATTTTTGTTGTTCGATGGTGTGCTGAATATGGCCTGATTAAGCGATCCCCAGAATTCGTTCGCATCCCATCCGCGTCTGGTAATCAGCGGCAGGCCGGGCGTTGGCTCGGTGTGACCGACTTCGATCAGATGATCCATGAAGGGCTCATATCGGCGCAGCAACCGATACGTTTGTGCATCAATCGCCGCTATGTCCGCCCGCCCTTCGGCGACTGCCTTGGCGGATGAATAATGCGCACCTGTCTCAGTCCCTTTGCCGAAACTTAAGCCCATTTGATGCAAGTGAAAATACGGCGCCGCCCACCCTGATTGGCTGTCCGGTGCATTGTAAGCCATTGTAAGGTCTGACCAATTCTGTGGTTCGCGGCGCGGATCGTCCTCGCGCATCAGCAGGATTGAGTTGTAATACCCCGGCGGACAACCCGGCAGTGCAAAGTCGAATGTGCCCAGATAGGTCACCTTTCCATGCAGCCGCGTCCGGTACGGCAAAGAGCAGGTTTGAGACAGGACCAGATCATCCCGGGTCCAATGGCTCGCGTCACCCGCATCCCATGTCAAAGCGTCCGGAATGTCGGGCAAATCCTGCCCAATGGTGGTGCGCCAGAGGCGATACTCTTTGACGGTATCAGACCACATCGCATCCCAAGCGGCCCGCGTCTCAGGCCGATCATACATCGGCAGGCTGGCAATCACCCGTTGAGCCGCTCAATGACCCTCTGACGCGCTAGGGCGCTGTCGCGGTCGTTGATGCCCAGCAGGGGGGCCACCATGCGGATCAGGCTGTCCTCGTCATCGGAGCGCGACCCGTCGGCCAGCGCCAGCTCCCAGATGTCCTCGATCACCCGTGTGCGGTCCTCGTGGGCCGTGTGGTCCTTGATCGCGCGGGTGAAGCGCACCGTGTCGGGGGCTTCGGTCTCCAGCACCTCCGCCTCGGAGCGCAGGCTCAGGGCCGCCAGGTCAGACAGCGCGTAGTGGCGGGCGAGGATGTGGTTGATCCTTTTCGCCTCCGAGGCGTCATAATGCCCGTCTGTGCGGGCCACGCGGACCAGTAGGGCCGCGAAGGCGAGGCGGGCGTCTGTGGCCTCTAATTGGTCGGGGGTCTCGGCGGTGAGGGATTTCAGGAGGGCAGCAAACATTAGGCGTCGTATCCTTCGATGATGACCAGATCGCCCGTGGAGGCGGGCGCGCGCAGGGACTTGGCGTGCTGGTATTCGGGGCTGTCGTAGCAGGCGTTGGCGGTGGCGAGGTCCTTGAATTCGATCACCACGGAGCGGGAGCGCTGCGCGCCTTCGCGGACCGTCTGATCGCCGCCACGGACGAGGAATTTGGCCCCGTATTTGGCGAAGGCCTCGGCGTTCGCCGTGCGGTAGCTCTCGTAGGCTGCGGGGTCGGTGACGTCTACGTGAGCGATCCAGTAGGCTTTGGGCATTGAGGCGTTCTCCCGGTTGCGACGCATGCGTCGTTTTCTGTAAGCTATTGATTTATAACGAAACTCATCGCGCCGTTAGGCATATGTTAACCCAGCTTATTTGTGCTGAATAGCCAGACTTTCAAGCCCCCATGTGGGATCGGGGCGCATTGAGGTTTGAACGGCAGGCCGGTGGCTTTAGCCAGCGGAGGCTCTGAGGTGACCAGCCCAACGCGCCACCCGCGAAAGCGGGTTTTCAGCGTTTCGCCAAGCGTGCCGTAAAGCGGGTAGAGCAATTTCTTGTTGCCGATGCGTCCGCCATAGGGCGGGTTGACCATGACCAGACCGGGAGGACCTTCGGGCGGTTGCAGCTCGCCCGCGCCGTGGGTTTGGAAGTCAATTAGAGGCCCCACGCCTGCGCGGTCCGCATTGTCGCGGCTCATCTTGATCGCGCCCGCGTCGCGGTCCGAGCCATAGAATTTCAGGTCTGTGGCTTTGGGGGCGCCGCGCTTGAGCGCCTCAAACGCCGCTTGGTCAAAACTTGCCAGCTGTTCAAACGCAAAGCCACGCGACCGACCGGGCTGCAAATCCACAGCGATTTCAGCGGCTTCGATCAGGAATGTGCCCGATCCGCACATCGGGTCAACGACCGTTTCCGAGCCGTTATAGCCGCAGTGGCGCAGCATCAGAGAGGCCAGCGTTTCGCGCATGGGGGCCTTGCCGATGCCCAGCTTATGGCCCCGCTTGTGCAGGCTTTCGCCCGTCGTATCGACGCTGATGGTGACGCGGTTGTCGTCGATGCGGACCTTCAGGACGATCTCCGCCTCAGGGGAGACCGTCATCCCATGGTTGTCTTTTAGAGCCGTTTCAATACGTTGGATGGCGGCGCCCGCGTGGTAGATTTTGGAGGCTTTCGTCGTGACCTCGACCTTTACCGGCAGGTCAGGGCGCAAAATATCGCCCCATGGAAATTTGCGCGACCGCTTGTCGAGCTGCGCCAGATGGAAGGCCATGAAGGTGCCGACGCGGGCCAGCACGCGGGTGGCCCCGCGCAGGTCGAGATTGGCGCGCCAGACGTCGGGCCAATGGCCTTGGATGGTGACGCCGCCACGAATGGCTTGGGCATTTTTGAAGCCCTTTTCCTGAACCTCGGCCAGCAGCATATCTTCGAGGCCCGGCGTGCCGGTGAGGAAGATTTCAAAGGGGGCGTGATCGGTCATCAGACCAGTCGGGAGACCTCTTTGGCCGCCCGCACGAAGTCAGCGAAAAGAGGGTGGGGGGCGAAGGGTTTGGATTTCAATTCCGGGTGAAATTGCACGCCGATAAACCACGGGTGGTCTTTGACTTCGACGATTTCGGGCAATTTGCCGTCGGGCGACATGCCGGAGAAGATCAGGCCCTGTTTTTCCAGCTCTTCGCGGTATTTGATGTCGACCTCGTAGCGGTGGCGGTGGCGTTCTTCGATGGTGGTTGAGCCGTAAACCTCTGCCACTTTGGAGCCTTCGCTTAGCGTCGCGTTATAGGCGCCCAGACGCATGGTGCCGCCCTTGTCGTCGCCTTCTTTGCGTTTGACTTTGTGGTTGCCCTGCACCCATTCCTTGAGGTGGTAAACCACTGGTTCGAAACGTTTCTTGCCTGCCTCATGGTCGAATTCTTCGGAGCCTGCGTTCTCCATTCCGGCCAAGTTTCGGGCGGCTTCAACGACGGCCATTTGCATGCCAAGGCAGATGCCCAGATAGGGAATTTTCTTCTCGCGCGCGAATTTTGCGGCTTTGATTTTGCCCTCGGTGCCACGTTCGCCAAAGCCGCCCGGGACCAAAATGGCGTGGAAGCCTTCGAGATGGGGGGCCGCGTCTTCCTTGTCGAAAATTTCGGCATCCACCCATTCGATCCGCACTTTGACGCGGTTTTTCATGCCGCCATGGGTCAATGCCTCGTTGATGGATTTATAGGCGTCTTCCAGCTGCGTGTATTTGCCGACGATGGCGATTTTGACCTCGCCTTCGGGGTTGTTGACGCGGTCTTTGACGTCTTTCCAGACGTCGAGTTTCGGCTTGGGCGCGGGGGAAATGCCAAAGGCGTCCAGCACGGCCTGGTCAAGGCCCTGTTCGTGGTAGGCCAGCGGTGCCTCGTAGATGGATTTCAGGTCGTAGGCGGCGATGACGCTTTCTTTGCGCACATTGCAGAAGAGGGCGAGTTTTTCGCGCTCTTTCTCGGGGATTTCGTGTTCCGAGCGGCAGACCAGAATGTCGGGCGCGATGCCGATAGATTGCAATTCCTTGACGGAGTGCTGGGTCGGTTTGGTTTTCAGCTCGCCCGACGCCGACAGGTAGGGCAGCAGGGTCAGGTGCATGAACAAACATTCGCCGCGAGGGCGTTCATGGCTGAACTGGCGGATGGCTTCAAAGAAGGGCAGGCCCTCGATGTCGCCGACGGTGCCGCCGATTTCACAAAGCATGAAGTCGACCTCGTCTTCGCCTATGTCGATGAAGTCTTTGATTTCATTGGTCACATGCGGGATGACCTGAATGGTTTTGCCCAAATAGTCGCCGCGACGTTCCTTTTCCAGCACGGTTGAATAGACGCGGCCCGACGAGATGGAATCGCTGTTGCGCGCCGCCACGCCGGTGAAGCGTTCGTAATGACCCAGATCGAGGTCGGTTTCGGCCCCGTCATCGGTGACGAACACCTCGCCATGCTCGAAGGGCGACATCGTGCCGGGATCGACGTTGAGATAGGGATCAAGCTTGCGCAGCCGGACGGAATAGCCACGTGCCTGCAGCAACGCGCCAAGCGCGGCGGAGGCCAGCCCCTTGCCCAAAGAAGACACAACGCCGCCGGTAATAAAAATGAATCGCGCCATGTGTGCAGGGTCCCCGTGGTCCGAATTATCTGGTGCTTCAGGGCCGCAAAATGCCCTTACTCACGGGATTTAAGTCATAGAGGATTCGCGCCCGTCCCGCAACGGGGCACGCCAGATAATGTGGGGATTGTTGGCCAAACCCCCATAAATGGTAGCTTATTCGTCGACCCGTGGCGGGGTCAGCGGCGCGTCGCCCGCCGTGGGGGGCAGCAACACATCGCCCGACGCCGGTGCATCCGCCGCCGGCGGTGGCAGCAGATCAAGGTCGATGCCGCCGCCCGCATTTTGCGCCGCCAGCACGGTCAGCGTGATGGATGTGATGACGAAGCCGATGCCGAAGACCCATGTCAGTTTGCCCAATGCGGTGACGCCCGGGCGGCCCGACATCGCGCCGCCGCCACCACCGCCACCGATGCCCAGACCACCGCCCTCGGAGCGTTGGATCAGCACGATCCCGATCAGGCAAAGCGCGATAATCAGGTGGATGGTGAGGACGATGTTTTCCATGGATGTGCGGCTCTCAGGGTTCGTGTTAGTGGGTATGTAGTCGCGCATCGCGAAAGGCGCAACCCGTGGCGTGCGCAAAGCGCGTCTGTGGCGGGTGGACGATTTTGCGGTTTCCCCTTGGGGACGGCCCCGCTATACGGGCGCGGGTTTGATCCAACACATGAGGGAAGAGCATGGCCAATGTGGTAGTTGTCGGCGCGCAATGGGGCGACGAGGGCAAGGGCAAGATCGTGGACTGGCTATCGGAACGCGCCGACACCATCGTGCGGTTCCAAGGCGGCCACAATGCGGGCCACACGCTGGTCATTGACGCCAAGGTCTACAAGCTGTCGCTGCTGCCCTCGGGCATTGTGCGCGGCGGCAAGCTGAGCGTGATCGGCAACGGAGTGGTGCTGGACCCCTGGCACCTGAAGGAAGAGATCGCCAAGCTGCAGGGCCAGGGCGTGGACATCTCGCCAGACAACCTGATGATTGCCGAAAACACGCCGCTGATCCTGCCGGTGCATGGCGAATTGGACCGCGCGCGGGAGGGGGCGTCCTCGAACCGCGTGGCCAAAATTGGCACCACCGGGCGTGGCATCGGGCCGGCTTATGAGGACAAAGTGGGCCGCCGCGCCATCCGCGTGGCGGATTTGGCGGATCGTGCGACCTTGGAGACCCGTGTGGACCGTCTGCTGCAGCATCACGACACCCTGCGCCGCGGCATGGGGCTGGAGGAAGTAGACCGCGAGGCGCTGATCGAGACCCTGCTTGAGATCGCGCCATCCGTGCTGAAATTTGCGCAGCCGGTCTGGAAAGTGCTGGCCGACAAACGCAAGGCAGGCAAGCGCATCCTGTTTGAGGGCGCGCAGGGCGCGTTGCTGGACATTGATTTCGGGACATACCCGTTTGTGACCTCCTCCAACGTCATTGCGGGGCAAGCGGCGACTGGGTCAGGCATGGGGCCCGGGGCGATTGATTTTGTTTTGGGGATCGTGAAAGCCTACACGACCCGCGTCGGAGAAGGGCCATTCACGGCGGAGTTGAATGACGAGCATGGCCAAAGACTAGGCGAGCGGGGCCATGAGTTTGGCACTGTCACCGGCCGCCAGCGGCGCTGCGGGTGGTTTGACGCGGTTCTGGTGCGCCAGACATGTGCGACATCGGGCGTGTCGGGTATCGCGTTTACCAAGCTGGACGTTTTGGACGGGTTCGAAGAACTCAAGATCTGCGTGGCTTACGAGTTGGACGGCGAGCGCATTGATTACCTGCCGACGGCAGCCGATCACCAGGCGCGCTGCACCCCGATCTGGGAAACCATGCCAGGTTGGTCTCAAAGCACTGAAGGGGCGCGCAGCTGGGCGGACCTGCCTGCGGAGGCAATCAAATACGTGCGCCGCGTGGAAGAGTTGATCGACTGCCCGGTCGCGCTATTGTCCACCTCGCCGGAACGGGAAGACACCATTCTGGTCACCGACCCTTTCGCTGATTGAGGAGACGCGCCCCATGGCCCTAAGCTACAAAGCCCGCAAACGCTGGTCGCTGCTGCTATTGGTCATCGGCCTGCCGCTTTATATCGTGGTTGCGGTGACATTAGTGGGGCTGTTGCCCCGCCCGTCATTCCTGCTGGAGCTGGGCATTTATCTGGGTTTGGGCATCTTGTGGGCGCTGCCGTTCAAGTTCCTGTTCAAGGGCATCGGGCAGGCCGAACCAGACGCGGATGCAGAATGAGCGGCGGTTTAAATGAGCGGCGGTTTGACGTGAATGTGCGTCTTCGACGCGCCTGATTTTTTGCGCTCTTGAAGGGGGTTCCCCCCTTCGCCGCGCGGGCAAATCCCTGAGCATATTTCCGGCAGAAAGACGCCGTCAGGTGGCGTGCCCAAGATGGTCGTTCACCACCCGTTGCATCATTGGCGCGAAATGCGCGAAGGGCGGGGTTTGCAGCCCCGCGACCTTGCCCTGGTCATCATAGAGCCGCACCTGCACGATGTCCTTGAGATTTGGGTTCTTTTCCATCTCGGCAAGGTCCTCAGGGGTCATCGGCCCGCCTTGCAGGTTGAGCGAATGGACCGAGGCCGCTGAGAGAGCATCGAAATAGGCAGGCCGTGTCGCGCAGAGGTAGCGTTTCGCGGCGACGTGGTAGCGCACGCAATCGGTGACGAGTTTCGGGAAGAAATCTTCCAACACCCGAGCACCGGCTTCTTCATGCATGCGGTCATGGGTGTCGTCCATTGAAAACATGCCGAATTCAGAGGTGAAATGCCCAATGTCATGCAAGAGCGTGGCCACGATCAGCGTCTCGCTTTCGCGGGCCTCTTGCGCAAAATATGCGCCTTGCAGCATATGTTCGGCCATGGTGACAGGCTCGCCCAGATATTCCTCGCCGCCGCGGCGCTCGAAGATGTCTGCGAGGAAGGGCACGATGGTGGTGCGGGTCAGGTCTTTCATTGCGCCGCCGCGCCATGTTCGAGGGCTGCGAGCGTTGAGAGCAGCCCGTCCTTGTCGGCGTAGCAGCCCTGTAGCCAGCGATGTCCTGCGCCGGAATAGCCTTTGCGCGCATGCAGGACGCGGGTGTTGTCAACGATGAAACTTTCGCCGGGCTGCAGCTTGAATGTGACCTCCATAGCGGGGTCGTCGATGATGTCGCCAAAGCGGCGGTAGGCGGCGTAGTAGCCCGCCATGTCGTCGAAGGGCACATCGGTGATCGCGGCGGCGGAGCGGTTGTTGAAGCGGATCGCCTGCAACGCGCCGTCGGCGGCCAATTCGATCATCGGGCGGCGCGCGGTCAGGCGGACGCCGGCCTCGCCTGCATATTCGAAACTCGCACAATGGGAGCTGAGCAGCTTGAAGGCATGGGGGTCCTCGTCACGCAGTTTTTGGGCGGCCTTGAAGCCGTCCACCACCATGTTTTCCCCGCCGGTGGCCGAGTTTTCGAGGCAATAGAGGATTTGCAGGGTGGGCACCGGGTCGCGGTAGGGGTTGTCGGTATGGGCCTGCAGGCCGAGGCCGGTATAGGCCAGATTGGTCGGGTTCACCTCGGTGCGGACCTCGAAATATCTGCCGTAATTTGTCTCCCGAATGTAGCCGAACAGGGCTGCGACCTGCAACAACGCCTCCGGCTCGGGCGGGCCGCCGGTGAGTTTGGCAAAGCCGAAGCGGCGCACCGCCGCCAGCCAGTCGCGCAGGGTCGTGCTGTGAGAGTGCACCGCCTTGAAATCGGCGGTCGGGAGCGCGTCCATGAGGGCGGCGTCCCATGTGGTCTGGCCTGCGCCGAGGTGACCCGGCGCGGGCTTGGCTGCGGTGTCATAGCTGTGGCGCATAAGCCATGCGGGGTCGTAGCCGATCCGCTCGCCCGTTGAAAATTCCAGGTCTAGCGCGTCGCCCATATCGGCTTTTGCAATGCTCAGATCGGCGGGGATGTCGCGCAGCGCAATCAGCCGTTGGCCATTACCGGGCGCGCGGGTGGTGGCGTCCCAGGCATTGTCGCGCAGCCAGATCGCGTGGAAGCGGCTGGTCGCCCCGTCGGGGGCGGTGAGCGTCAGGACCTGTCCGTCAGCGGACAGAGAATGGGTGTGCATGTGCAGGGCCCTCGTGGTGGCGGCTGATGCGGTCAGGCTGGGCCGGATTGCGGGCGCGTGCAACTGTGAATGCGACCTGCGCGGGCGCAGATCATGTCGCAAACGCAAAACGGGGCACGCTTGCGCGTACCCCGTCCTGTGGTTGGTGCCTTATGAAGGCGGGGATTACTCCCCGGCTTCGCGAGCCTCGGGTGTGAAGCGGGACTTGCCCGACAACACGAATTTGCCGTTGCCACTTTTGACAACGCGGCCTTCACGCAGGAGCGAGCCGAAGCTGCGCAGACCTGCTTCTCGTGACGGCGCTTCACCTGTGGTCAGCGACGCAATTTTGCGCATCAGCATCGGGCGGGTGAATTCCTCCGCACCTTCCACGAAGGCGTAATGTGCGGCCGCCGCTTCCAGGAGATCAGGAAGCTCCAATGCGTCGTGGCGTTCAGCGTAGGTGCTGAAGCTTTCAACATTGGCGTCCTCGAAAAGGTTTTCGTCGACCTCTTCCTCCAGCTCCTCGGCCAGCGCCAGATTGCCTGACGTGATCCGGCGGGGGCGCACGTCGATGGCGGCGTCGGCTTGCGACGGCGCGGGTGTGTCGATGCGCTGCTCGCTGACCAGCACCAGCGGCGCAGGACGCGAGGTCGCGGCACCATCAGCACGGGGGCGGGCACGGCCGGGACGGACAACGCGGGCCAGATCGTCGCGATATTGGTCAAGCTCGCGCTCTTCCTCGTCGGCGGCGGCCTTGGCGATGCTGTCATCGGCCTTGGTGGCGGCAACAGCGGCCTTGAGATGCGCGATGGAGGCGCGGCGGACCGCCCCTTCGTCGTCATCGGACAGGCGGGTGCTGGTGGCATCCATCAAGCGGTTGAGCGCTTCATCCTCGTCTTCGACCATCAAAGACCGGCGGGCGAGGCGCGCGGCGCGGTTCTCCTCCGTCTCAGGGGCGTCGGTTTGGGCCTCAGCTTCGTCGCCCGTTGCTGCGGCGTCCTCAGCCACTTCTTCGGCTTCCGATTTGGTTTCGGCCTCAACTTCGGCGGCTTCGGCCATCACTTTGGCCAGCGCGTCAGCTTCTTCCGCTGCCTTTGCCTCGGCTTCTGCTTTTGCTGCAGCGGCCTGGGCTGCTGCCGCATCGGCGTCTGCCTGTTTGCGGGCGTCCGCCTCGGCGTCGGCCTTGGCTTGGGCCGCTTGAGCGGAGGCAAGCGCGCGTGCTTCCATCTCGGCGTCGGCAGTGTCTGCGGTCGATGGGGCGTCACCGTCATCAAGCTCCATCTCGGCTTCGACATCGGCCAGTTCCGCCATCAAGGCAGCCTCGGCTTCGGCGTCTAATTCTGCGGATGGTTCTTCTTGAGCGTCTGTTTCGCCGCCCGCCTGGGCCGCTTCAACATCTGCACGAGAGATCTTTTGAACGATGATCCGACGGCGTGGTTTGACAACTGGCGCGGCCAGGTCGGCCGGCTCTGCGCTGTCCTCATCGGCAGCAACCTCGTTAGCAGCAACCTCGTCAGCGGCAGCTTCGGCGGCCTCTGGCTCGGCAGTTGCCTCGGCATCCGCGTCTGCCGTGTCGGCAGCTTCGGTCTCGGACGCGTTTGCTTGCTTGGCTGCAGCGTCGTCGATGGCGTCTTCTGCGACGGCTTCACCTTCGGCCTCAACCTCTGGGGCAGTGTCGTCCAGAACAGCTTTGACGTCTGTTTCCACCTCTGCAACAGGGGCGTCTTCTTCAACGTCGGCTGCAACAGCTTCAACCTCGGCCTCAGCTTCGGCTTCAGTGTGGTCCGCAACGGCGTCGGCTTCCGCATCCGCCGTATCGGCGACAGGCTCATCAACCGGTGTTTCTTCAGCAGCGTCATCCTTCATGTCAGCCATGATGCTGCCAAGAATGTTGGCATCCGCCGTGTCGGCATCCGCTTCATCCTCAAACGTGTCGTCTGCAACAAAGGAGGCTGGCGGTTCTACCGGCTCGGTTGTTGTGAAGTCGTCAGCATGCTCGTCCTCATTGTAGAAAGACGTGTCTTCGACAGGGGCCGCATTCTCGCGGGATACGACAGCGCGGATGCGCTGCAATTTCTCTGCGATTGTGTCGCCTTCACCAAAACCAGCGCGGTCTGCGATGACCGGCTGCACGAAGGCGGCTGTTTCGGGCTCTGAGACGGCTGCCAGCGATGGGGCAGGGGCGGGCTCCGGCGTCGGAGCAGGGGCTGCGACGGGCGCCGCCACGGCTGGTGCCGCTTTTGCGGTGTCTTGCTCCTGGCGCAGGATCAGGGAATTGTCCGAGACCTCTGCTTCGACGCGGGACTTGATTGTCTGCTCGGCAATCCTGTGCAGATATTCTGCGTCAGGTTGCGGAGGCTCGGCGCCAAAGAACCTGTCGCGTTCTGCCAGATCGCGGAAATATTCTGAGATCGCTTTCATCGTCGAAAACGGCTCGTCAAACCCTTCAAGGGTACAAGAGAAGGTCCCGTAAGAAACCGTCAAAATTTTATTATCACCAACCACGGTGTACTCGCTTTCTCCCCAACCCACGCATCGAATTTACTGCAGAATATTTCCTATTCCCAAACAAAAACTGAATATTCGGGTGGATTAGCTGCAAGAAACATTGCCCATTGTTTCCACTTTCGCCATTAATCCTGTCATGTCCGAGATCATTGTTCAAACCCACACATTTCTGACACTTTTGGGTGGGGGTCCGACACATTTTAGCCATGTGAATCAAGCGCTTACATTGGCCCCGATTCTTGTCTGCGCGGACGGTGGTGCGGACGCCGCATTGGAGGCGGGGCACATGCCGGACGCTGTGATCGGGGATTTGGATTCGATCTCGGATGCGGGGCGCGCGCAAATTGATGAAAATCGTCTGCACTATATCGCGGAGCAAGACAGCACCGATTTTGCCAAATGCCTGCGATCCGTCGATGCGCCCGCGATCCTTGCTGTGGGCTTCTCGGGCGGCAGGCTGGACCACCAATTGGCCGCTTGCACGACCTTGGTGCAATTCGCCGGTAAGACAGTCTTCATGTTGTCGGACGAAGATATATGTTTCGCCGCTCCGCAATTGCTGGCGTTGGATTTGCCCGTTGGCACGCGTTTGTCCCTCTTTCCTATGGGGGAGGTGCGCGGCACCAGCACGGGGCTGCACTATCCAATTGACGGGCTCTGCCTGTCGCCATCGGGAATGGTGGGCACGTCGAACACAGTAACCGGCCCGGTGCGGCTGACATTCGACGCGCCAGACATGCTTGTCATTTTGCCGCTCGACCAACTGGAGGCCGTGCTGAACCAGCTGTGCGCAATTCCCGAGTGATCGGTTTTCGCGCTCGCACCCCGCACCCAAACGCCGTATAGATAACGCGCTGCTAACGGAGAGACCGCCATGACTTCCAACCTGTCCCCCATCGACAAAGCCAAATACGTCGCCGCCAAACGCGCCGTGGATTATGTGGAGGACGGCATGAAGGTCGGGCTGGGCACCGGATCAACCGCCGCCTGGATGGTCAAATGCCTGGGCGAGCTGGTGCGCGACGACGGGTTGAACGTGACCGGCGTGGCCACATCGCGGCGCACCGCCGAGCTGGCCGCGCAGGTGGGCGTGCCGATCGTGTCGCTGGACGAGGCCAAGTGGCTGGACCTGACCATTGACGGCGCGGACGAGTATGACGCCAACCTCAACCTCATCAAGGGCGGGGGCGGGGCGCTGCTGCAGGAAAAGATCGTGGCCACGGCGAGCGACCAGATGATCGTGATTGCCGACCTCTCCAAGCAGGTCGACACGCTGGGTGCATTTCCGATGCCCATCGAGGTGATCCCCTTTGGCTGGCAGACCACCAAGGCGCTGGTCGAGGAGACGCTGGTGAATTTGGACGTGCTGGGGCGGTCGTCTTCGCTGCGCATGAACAACGACACGCCGTTTGTCACCGACGAGGGCAACTTCATTCTGGACCTGCATCTGCGCCGCATCGGCAACGCGCGGCAATTGTCACTGGTGGTGAACCAGATCCCCGGCGTGGTCGAGAACGGGCTGTTCATCGACATTTGCGACGTGGTTGTGATTGGCAACGGCGACGGCTCGGTGGAAGTGCGCGACATCAACAACGGCACCGTCGAGCATGAACAGATCGACGTATTGGAAAACGACAACCTGTTTGTCGACATTGCAGACTGATCTGATGAAAATGGCCGCCACGCAAGACGGGTACGGAGCGGACGAGCTGCGCATACATAACGTGATCTTTGTCCTGGTGGCGGTACCGGTGGCGTTTTTGGTGATGTTTGCCCCGCTCCACCTGTTCCCCGGCTACGGCGCATCTGACCTGCCCTTCGTTGCCGAGCTGGCGCTTGGGATCATTCATTTCTGCGTTATCGTCGCGATCACGGTTGTTGTCGGTCGCTATATCGCAGACAAAGCCGTCCTGCTGCGGCGCAAGAGACTAACTACGGAGAAGACCGATGAGCGACTTTGATTACGACCTGTTTGTCATTGGCGGGGGCTCAGGCGGGGTGCGCGCGGCGCGTGTTGCCGCGGCAGAGGGCGCCAAAGTCGGCTTGGCCGAGGACGACCGCATGGGCGGCACTTGCGTTATCCGGGGCTGCGTGCCCAAAAAGCTGATGGTGTTTGCGTCGAGCTACCGCGAGGCGATGGCCGAGGCGATGGAGTACGGCTGGACCGTACACGCGGGTGGCTTTGACTGGCCCAGCTTTCAGGCCAAACTGAACAGCGAGCTGGACCGGCTGGAAAGCGTGTACCGCAACCTGCTGGACAACTCGGGGGTTCAAACCTACGACGCGCGCGCCAAAATCAAGGACCCACACACGGTGAGCCTGAGCACCGGCGAGGACGTGACCGCCAAACACATTCTGATTGCAACGGGCGGTCACCCGGCGCTGCCGGGCATGGACAACGACCATCTGGGCATCACCTCGGACGACATTTTCCACTTGGCCGAGCTGCCAAAACGCATCCTGATCGTGGGCGGCGGCTTCATCGCCTGTGAATTTGCCTGCATCCTGAACGGCATGGGCGTCGACGTGACGCAGTATTACCGAGGCGCGCAGGTTTTGCGCGGCTTCGACGACGAGGCGCGTGGGCTGGTGGCCGAAATGATGGCCAAGAAGGGCGTGAAGCTGCATCTGGGCACCAACATTGTCGAGATGCGCAGGCAGGCTGATGTGGACGACACGGCCTCGACCGTGACGGGATCGGATGCTGTGATGGGGCTCAGCGCGCAAGACGAGGCCGCGATGCGTCACACTTATTCTGCAGGCAAGGGTGGCCCGATTTGGGTCAAGGCCTCCAACGGCACCACCGAGGTGTTTGACCAGGTGATGTTTGCCACCGGTCGCAATCCGAACACGACCGATCTTGGTTTGGAAAACGCCAATATTGACATTGGCCGTCGCGGCGAGATCGTTGTGGACGACTATAGCCAGACGGCGCAGCCCTCGATCTACGCGATTGGCGACGTGACCAACCGCGTGAACCTGACGCCTGTCGCGATCCGCGAAGGCATGGCCTTTGTCGAAACCGTCTTCAAGGGCAACCCGACCAAGGTCGACCACGCGCTGATCCCATCGGCCGTCTTCACCCAGCCAGAGCTGGGAACGGTTGGCCTGACAGAGGAGGAAGCCCGCGACCAGGAACCGGTGGACGTTTACTGCACCTCGTTCCGCCCCATGCAGCAGGCCTTTATCGACCGCGAGGACCGGGTGTTGATGAAACTGGTCGTGTCCAAGGAAACGGATGTGGTGCTGGGCTGCCATATCGTCGCACCGGCGGCGGGCGAAATGATCCAGCTGGCGGGCATCGCGGTCAAGATGGGCGCCACCAAAGCACAATTCGATCAGGTTTGCGCTGTGCACCCGACCATGTCAGAAGAACTGGTAACGATGAAAACGCCGATGCGTTCGGCTTGATTTCCGCGAAAAAACGCCCAACTACAGGGCAACATGAAACATGAGATCTTTGAAAAAGGGATGGAGCTTTAATGGCCGGTAACAATGGCGGACCTTGGGGCGGCGGCGGAAGCGGCGGCAACGGGGATGACAAAGACAAGCGCCCAGGCGGCGACCGGGACCCGGGCCGCGGCCAACAGGGCGGCAATGGCGGTGCTCCACAAATCCCGGAGATCGACGAACTGATGAAAAAAGGCCAAGAGCAGCTGCGCGTCCTGATGGGCGGTCGCGGCGGCGGCAATCGCCCCAACGGCACCGGTCAAGGTGGCGGCGGCGGCGGTATCGGCAAAGGGACCATCGGTCTTGCGGCCCTTGGCGCCGGCGTTTTGTGGGTCTTTGCGTCCTTCTACACCGTTGCGCCGGAAGAGCAGTCCGTTGAATTGTTCCTTGGCGAATACTCCTCCACCGGCAATCCCGGCCTAAACTTTGCGCCATGGCCCGTGGTCACAGCGGAAGTGCTGCCGGTGACACGAGAGCAGACCGAAGACATCGGTGTCGGCTCGCGCGGCGATGGCGGTCTGATGCTGACCACAGACGAAAACATCGTGGACATTGATTTTCAGGTTGTTTGGAACATCAACGATCCGGCGAAATACCTTTTCAACCTGGCCGAGCCTCAGGACACGATCCGGTCGGTCTCTGAATCAGCGATGCGCGAAGTGATCGCGCGCTCTGAACTGGCCCCGATCCTCAACCGCAACCGTCAGTTGATTGCCGACGAGGTGCGCGAGCTGATCCAGCTGACGCTGGACCAATACGATTCAGGTGTGAACATTGTGCGTCTCAACCTCGACAAGGCCGACCCGCCGCGTGAGGTGATCGACGCCTTCCGCGAAGTGCAGGCGGCCGAGCAGCAGCGTGACACGTTGCAGCGGCAGGCCGATGCCTACGCAAACCGCCAATTGGCGAAAGCGCGTGGTGACTCGGCGCAATTGCTGGAGCAGGCGGAAGCCTACCGCGCCCAGCAGGTGAACCAAGCCGAAGGTGAAGCGTCGCGCTTCACGGCCGTTTTGGAAGAATACCAGAAAGCCCCCGAGGTGACGCGCAAGCGTTTGTGGCTGGAAACGGTTGAGCGGGTTTATGGCTCCACCGACAAGATCATTCTCGACAGTTCAGGCGAAGGGGGGTCGGGCATCGTGCCGTATCTGCCTTTGAACGAGCTTCGTAAGCCCGCAACCACCGCAGGGGGGACAAACTGATGACACGTGGTATTTTAGGACTTGTTGTTCTGTTTGGCGTTTTGCTGGTGATCCTGTCGTCGGTGTTTATCGTGGATGAACGCCAGAAGGCGCTGGTGCTGCAGTTTGGTCAGATCGTGAAGACGAAGGAAGACCCCGGTCTGGCCTTCAAAATCCCATTCATTCAGGAAGTGGTCCGCTACGACGACCGCATTCTCGCGCTGGATACGCCCGAGACCGAGGTGACCCCATCCGATGACCGTCGTTTGGTTGTGGACGCGTTTGCGCGCTACCGCATCTCGGACGTGGTGCAGTTCCGTCAGGCCGTGGGTGTGGGTGGTCTTGCGACCGCTGAATCGCGCCTGTCCGGCATCCTGAACCCGGTGATCCGTCAGGTTCTTGGTTCTGAGGGTGTGACATCGAACACTATCCTGTCGGCTGATCGCGGCGCGTTGATCGCGCAGATCACCGCGCAAGCCCGGCAGCGCGCTTTGCCGCTGGGCCTGGAAGTGGTGGACGTGCGTTTGAAGCGCACCGACCTGCCTGAGCAGAACCTGGACGCCACGTTTAACCGGATGCGCGCTGAGCGTGAGCGGGAAGCGGCGGACGAGATTGCGCGTGGTGAAGAAGCCGCCCAACGTGTGCGGGCGCAAGCCGACCGGACCGTGGTCGAGCTGGTCTCCGAGGCCCAAAAGGTGGCCGACATCACCCGTGGTGAGGCCGACGCCGAGCGGAACCGCATCTTTGGCGAGGCCTATGGCGCGGATCAGGAATTCTTTGAATTCCGCCGCTCGCTGGATGCCTATGAGCGTGGCTTGGGGGGCAACAACTCGTCCTTCGTAATCAACCCGAACGACCCGTTCTTTGATTACCTGCGCTCCGATCAGGGTGCCGCTGCGCAGCAATGATCGCGCATATCGCATTAGCCATCGGATTGGTGATGGTCGTCGAGGGGCTGGTGTTTGCACTGGCCCCTTCGCGTTTGGAAGAGCTGATAAAGGCGTTGTCAGACATCCCGCACGAGACGCGGCGGATGCTGGGATTGGCCTGCGTGGCCGGAGGCGTGTTGCTGGTGTGGCTTGCCAAAGGCGCGTTTGGCGGCTGAGCGGGCCGCCCGATGTGAGTATTTTTAACCAAATGGAAACAGGGCGTGGTGCCTCAAGGGAGGGGCGGGCGCGTTAACCTTAATAATTGGTGACTTGACGGTAGGCGGGGCAGGGGCGTTTAGTTTGGCTGATGACCCAAGAGACCACCCATATTGACGAGCACGGGCAACGCCGCGACCGGCGCGGGGAGTGGCGCCCTGCCAAGCCTGTGCGCTTCATGCCGCTGCTGGACTGGCCGACCACGCCAAAGACCGTGGCAAAGTGGTTCTTTGGCATCCCGGGATTCCTGTTCCCCTGGTACGGGCTCTATATGGCCATCACCGTGGCGGCCTACCTGTTTTTCACCCCGGATATGGCGCGGATGCAAACGCTGCAGCTGGGCTGGGCCTTGGAGATTTTGGCCCGCAACGTCGTGATGGTGGGGCTGTTCACCGGGGGCCTGCATCTTTGGCTCTACCGGTGGCGCAAGCAGGGGCGGCGCGGCAAATATAACGGCAACTGGCCCGCCGCGCGCGACAAGCGGTTCACCTTCAACAACCAGACCTATGACAACGTCTTCTGGTCCAACATCGGCGTGCTGATCTGGACCTTGTTTGAGGTCGGGCTGTGGTGGGGCTATGCCAACAACGCCTTGCCGTTCAGCGGTCTGGCGCAAAACCCGGTCTGGTTCGTGGCGTGGATGCTGCTGATGCCGTTCTGGCGCAACTTCCATTTCTACTGGATCCACCGGCTGATCCATTGGCCGCCGCTCTACCGCACGGTGCATTACCTGCACCACAAGAACGTCAATGTCGGCCCGTGGTCCGGCATGGCGATGCATCCGGTGGAGCATGTGCTGTATTTCAGCTGCCTGCTGATCCACCTGATCGTGCCGTCGCACCCGCTGCACATGATGTTTAACGGGGTCACCACCGCGCTTGGCCCCGGGGTCAGCCATTCGGGCTTTGACGAGCTGGTCTTTGGCGACGAGACCGCCGTGAAGAAGGAAAAGCTGATGCATTACCTGCACCACCGCTTCCACACCGTGAATTTTGGCGAAAGTGCGGTGCCGCTGGACAAGTGGTTCGGCAGCTTCCACGATGGCAGCCCCGAGGCCGATGCCAGGTTCAAGGCGGCGCGGGTCAATGGGTAGATCACTGTTCGGTGCTTTGAGGAATTGCGGAACAGGGCTATATTGGAGACCAAGGTGTTACAGGCCACTCACGTCCTGTTGACAACCACCAAGGGGCAGGGCCGTTGCAATCTGCGCGAAATGGCCCACTTTGGATGTATCGAGCGTGGGCGCACATCATGCGTGCGCCTGCCCACAAACTGGAAACCACAACCCGGAGGAGTTCGCTTTGAACGCTCACGTTATTCCCCAAACACTCAAACAGGCGCGGCCAGTGCGTGCATTGCAAGTGCTGGCCGTTGGGCTCGCCCTTGTTATGGCGCAGACCATTGCCGCCAAGGCGGAGCTGCCCAACAGCTTCGCGGATCTGGCCGAACAGGTCAGCCCGTCCGTCGTCAACATCACCACGTCGACCAAGGTCGCTGGCGTGAACCAGGGGCCAGCGCCCGTGGTGCCGGAAGGCTCGCCCCTGGAAGACTTCTTCAAGGATTTTCTTGACCGCCAGAACCGCGGCCAACGCCCGCGTCAATCCTCTGCCCTCGGGTCGGGCTTCGTGATTTCGGCCGATGGCTACATCGTCACCAACAACCACGTAATTGATAAGGCCGACGAGATCGAGGTCGAATTTTTCTCCGGCGACAAACTGGTGGCCGAGCTGATCGGCACCGATCCAAAAACCGACATTGCGCTTTTGAAGGTCGACAGTGACGAGCCGCTGCCTTTCGTGCCCTTTGGCGACAGCGATGTGATGCGCGTGGGCGACTGGGTGCTGGCCGTGGGCAACCCGCTGGGGCAGGGCTTTTCGGTCTCTGCTGGTATTGTGTCGGCGCGCGAACGCGAATTGTCGGGCGCCTATGACGACTTCATCCAAACCGATGCGGCCATCAACAAGGGCAACTCTGGTGGCCCGCTGTTCAATGTCGAGGGCGAAGTGGTCGGCGTGAACACCGCGATCCTGTCGCCCACCGGCGGCTCCATCGGCATTGGCTTTTCGATGGCGTCCAATGTGGTGACCAAGGTGGTCGACCAGTTGCAGGAATTCGGCGAGACCCGCCGCGGCTGGCTGGGCGTGCGTATTCAGGACGTGTCGGAAGATGTCGCTGAAGCCATGGACCTGGCCTCTGCCAAGGGGGCCCTGGTCACCGACGTCCCTGACGGGCCGGGCAAGGATGCTGGCATCAAGGCGGGCGACGTCATCATGACCTTCGACGGAAACGACGTGGACAACACCCGTGAATTGGTGCGCATCGTGGGCTCCAGCCCGGTGGGCAAAGCCGTCGATGTGGACGTGATCCGCGAGGGTGAAGAGGTGACGCTGGCCGTGACCCTTGGTCGCCGCGAGGAAGCGGAAGCGACGGCCATTCCGGTGGCCATCGACAAGGCCGAACCCGAAGAGAAGACCATTCTTGGCATGGGTGTCGCCGTCCTGAACACCGAGCTGCGCGAGCAGCTTGGTCTGGACGAGGACACAACCGGTCTGGTGGTCAAGGAGGTCGCCGAGGACAGTGACGCCTTTGAGAAGGGCCTGCGCGCCGGCGACCTGATCGTAGAGGCGGGCCAGCAGAAGGTCGAGAACCTGACCGATCTGGAAGACCGCATTTCCGAGGCAAAGGATGCAGGGCGCAAGTCGTTCCTGATGCTGATCCGCCGCCAAGGCGATCCGCGCTTCCTGGCGCTGTCGCTGGACGAGTAATCTTTCTGGATATGATGACACCGGGGCGCCCTTTGGGGCGCCCTTTCCTTTGGGGGGCTCTGCCCCCGTCGCTGCGCTCCTCCCCCGGGATATTTTTGGAACAATGATGGGGCTTGCAGGCGAGGCGGATCACATGCGCCCGAGGTGAAAAGCAATGGGACGGGGCGGCGGCAAGCCTAGCCTTCGTCAACAACCTCTGGGGTCAGCTCGACAGCAATCAGGCCAAGCTGCTGGGCCGCCGACAGGCTTAGAATGCCGCTATCAAGACCCTGTTCGCGTTGATACATCCGCACGGCACGGCGCGTGGGGGCGTCCAGAACACCGCTATCGGCCCCGCGGTAATGCCCCCGTGCCGCCAGGGCCCGCTGCAAGGTCATCACCAGGTCTGGCGTGGCCTGCGCGTCGCAAACCCGCTCGAACCAGCGGCCATTGCCGTCATTGATGACTTTGGGGGCGGCCACCTTGCGGAAAATGGCAGGCGAGATCTCTTTGCCATTGGCGTCGTATTTGGCCTCTTCCACCATCACCGTCTGGCTCACAATTTCGGTCACCTGAGGGCCGGGCTCATGGCCCCAGCACACGCCGGGTTCCGAGCTTGGCGGGGTCATGTCGGAGGCTTCAATCACAGATGGCTCGATCAGGCGCGTCACGTCAGGCAAGGTGCCGGGCTGGCAGCCTGTCAAAAGCACCGCGAACGCGGGCGCAAGGGAGGGGATGCGTGTCATACTGCTCTCAATTTGCCGGTCTTGGCGCCGGTCATCTCGGTGCATTTTAGCACTGCCGGGCCGCCCGACAAAGCCCATCGGCGGGCCCGCACATAAATGTGCGGCATTCGCGCCGCAGCACCCCACGCCAAAGGGCTGGCAATGCCGCGCCATCTGCCCTAAATCCAAGGGGGAACAGTATTGACAGGGACGACACTGAAATGGCGAAAATCACCTATATCGAGCATGGCGGAAAAGAGCATGTTGTGGACGTGGCCAACGGGCTGACGGTCATGGAAGGCGCGCGCGACAACAACATTCCGGGCATCGAGGCCGATTGCGGCGGCGCGTGCGCCTGTTCCACCTGCCACGTCTATGTGGACGGGGCCTGGGTCGAGAAGCTGCCCGCCAAGGAGGCGATGGAAGAAGACATGCTGGATTTCGCCTACGAGCCTGATGCCACCAAGTCCCGCCTGACCTGCCAGCTGAAGGTCACCGACGCGTTGGACGGCCTTGTGGTGCAAATGCCCGAGAAGCAGATTTGATCCGCACCCTTTGCTGCGCCTGCCTTCTGGCGGGCGCGGCGCAGGCGGAGACGATTTTGTCGGCGGCCTATGATGACCCGACATCGCGCTACCAGCATGGCATTCTTGGCGATGCCATTGAATGGGGCAGCCTGACAATTGTGACGGACGGTGCCGGTGACGGGGCGCTGCGCAAAACCGTTCAGACGCGGAAAACCTATTCCATCCGGCTGCCTCTCGATCATGTGTTCGAAGATACGGCCCCCCGTCTGAGCGACGTGGACGGCGATGGTGCGCCTGAGGTCGTGGTGGTTGAAACTGACGTGGCAAAGGGCGCGCAGCTGGCGCTTTATGACGAGACCGGCAAGATCGCCGCCACCCCCTATATTGGCCGCACCAATCGCTGGCTGGCGCCCATTGGGGTGGCTGATCTGGACGGTGACGGATTTGTTGAAATCGCCTATATTGATCGTCCGCATCTGGCAAAGACGCTGCGGGTCTGGCGATTTCGCCAAGGCCAGCTTGAACATGTGGCGGATCTGTCAGGCCTGACCAATCACGGGATCGGCGAGCCTGATATCGGCGGCGGCCTGCGCGATTGCGGCGACGGGCCCGAGATGATTACGGCCTCCGCCAATTGGGCCAAAGTGATGGCCACCACATTGACGGCGGGTCAGTTGACAACGCGGGCCATCGGCAATGACAGCTCTCGGGCGGGGCTGAACGCGGCGCTGGCCTGCAAATAGCTTCTTTTTGCCAAAAAATATGCTGGGGGGAGACGCGTCAGCGGCGAGGGGGCAACGCCCCCAAACACTCCCGAGCGTCAGCGAGGGGCATAATGCGCGCCGTCAGGCGCACCTTATGGCAACGCCCGCCAACCGATGTCCGTGCGGTTGAACCCTTCGGGCCAGTCAATGCCATCAACCATTGCATAAGCGCGGTCGCGGGCCTCGGCCAGGCTGTCACCGCGGGCGGTGACGTTCAGCACGCGCCCGCCGGTGGCCACGACATGATCGTCCTGAAGCGATGTGCCGGCATGAAACACCATGTTTTTGCTGTCCTCGGGCAAATGGTCCAGCCCGCCAATGCGTGATCCCTTCTCGTAGCTGCCGGGATAGCCCTGCGCTGCCATCACCACAGTGATGGCGTGGTCGTCCGCCCAATTGACCTGCGCCTGATCCAGTCGCCCCTCGGCGCAGGCCAGCATGACGTCCAGCGCCTGCGCGCCCAGCCGCATCATCAGCACCTGGCATTCGGGGTCGCCAAAACGCACGTTATATTCCACCAGCCGCGGCTGGCCGTCCTTAATCATGAAGCCCGCGTAAAGCACGCCTTGATAGGGCATCCCGCGCTTGGCCATCTCGTCCACGGTCGGCTGCACAATCTCGCGCAGGGCCTTTTCGGTCACCGCCTCCGTCATCACGGGGGCGGGGGAATAGGCCCCCATGCCGCCGGTATTTGGCCCCTCATCGCCGTCATAGGCGCGTTTGTGGTCCTGCGCGGTGCCCACGGGCAGGATGTTGGTGCCGTCCGACAGGATAAAGAAGGATGCCTCTTCGCCCTCCATGAACTCCTCGATCACCACTTCCGCGCCCGCCTCGCCGAACGCGCCGCCCAGCATATCGTCGACAGCGTCCAACGCCTCTTGCAGCTCCATCGCCACGACCACGCCCTTGCCTGCGGCCAGCCCGTCCGCCTTGATGACAATCGGGGCGCCTTCGGCCTTGATATAGGCCTTGGCCTCGGTCGCATCGGTGAACCGGGCATACCCGGCCGTGGGGGCGCCCGATGCGTCACATATTTCCTTGGTGAACGCCTTGGAGGCCTCCAATTGCGCCGCCGCCGCCGAGGGCCCAAAGCACAAGATCCCCGCATCCCGCAGCCGGTCTGCCACGCCTGCGGCCAGTGGTGCCTCTGGCCCGATGATGACGAAGTCAATCGACTGCGATGCCGCAAACTCGCACACCGCGCCGCCATCCATAACATCAAGCGCCGCGCATTCAGCGACAGAGGCGATGCCCGCATTGCCCGGGGCCACGATCAGCCGGTCGCATTTGGGGTTCTGCTTCACCGCCCATGCCAATGCATGTTCGCGCCCGCCCGAGCCCAGAATAAGAATGTTCATCGCTGCTTCCCCTTGGTTTGCGCACGTTCTAAGCTCTGCCAAACGCCACCACAAGAGCGACGCGCATGGACCTTCTCGACGACGACCCCGCCAGCCCAAACGCCCCGGAATTCACGGTCTCGGAAATCTCCGGCGCGGTGAAGAAGACGTTGGAAGGCGCGTTCGGTCGTGTCCGCGTGCGCGGCGAAATAGGCCGCGTCATGAAGGCGGGCTCCGGCCACATGTATTACGACCTCAAGGATGACCGGAACGTCATTTCCTGCAACACGTGGAAGGGGCAGGTCGCGGGCCTCGGCCAATTGCCCGAGGAAGGTCTGGAGGTCATCGTCACTGGCAAAGTGTCCTCCTTCGGCGGCCAGTCGCGCTACAACATCAATGTCGACACCATCGAGGTCGCAGGCGAAGGCGCGTTGATGGCGCTGCTGGAAAAGCGCAAAAAGGCGATGCAGGCCGAGGGGCTGTTTGACGAGGGCCGCAAAAAGCCGATCCCCTATCTGCCTGAAATCATTGGCGTTGTGACGTCGCCGCAGGGTGCGGTGATCCGTGACATCCTGCACCGTCTGCGCGACCGCTTCCCGCGCAAGGTGCTGATCTGGCCGGTCGCCGTGCAGGGGGAGGCCTGCGCCCCTCAGGTCACGGCCGCCATCAAGGGCTTCAATGCGCTGACCCCCGGCGGAGCGCTGCCACGCCCAGATTTGATTATCGTCGCGCGGGGTGGCGGCTCGATCGAGGACCTGTGGGGCTTCAACGAGGAAATCGTGGCCCGCGCCGCAGCCGCCTCAGACATCCCGCTGATCTCGGCCGTGGGCCATGAAACCGACACCACGCTGATCGACTTCGTCTCCGACAGGCGCGCGCCCACGCCCACGGCGGCGGCTGAAATGGCGGTGCCGGTGCGCCTCGATCTGATGGCTGCGCTCGACAGTTTCGACAGCCGCCTCACCCGCGCGATGAGCACCCAAATCGCCCGTCGCGGCGAACGCCTGCGCGATCTGGCCCGTGCGCTGCCGCGCCTTGACGAGATTACCGCCCGCGCGGGCCAACGGCTCGACAATGTCTCTACGCGCCTGCCCAATGCGCTGCGCAGCGCCACCCAAGTCAAACGCGTCGCCTTCGAACGTCGCGCCGCCCCCTTGCGCAAAACCATCCTGACCCAAAAAACCGACCGCATGCAGGCGCGGCTCGACCGGGCCTCGGACCGGCTCGGCTCTGCTTTGCAACGCCGTGCGGATCGAGCACGGGGCGAGCTGTCCAAAATCCGCCTCGACAAAGCGCCGATCACCCGCGCGCTTGCGGCCCAGCGCGACAGGCTCACCCGCGCCACGCAAAATGCGTCAAATGTCTCGGCCCGTCAGATTGATGCATCGCACCAAAAGCTGTCCCGCCTCGACCGCCTGCGCGAAACGCTGGGCTATCAGGCCACGCTGGATCGTGGCTATGCGGTGGTTTGGTCTGGCGATCAGGTCGTCACCAGCAAAAAAGATGCCAAGGCCAACCCGCCTACCGATATTCAGTTCAAAGACGGCAAAATGGCCCTCTCAGCCCCCCCGCCAAAACCCGCAAAGCCAAAAGCCAAGCCGCCAGAGCAAACGTCGCTCTTTGACGACTGACAGGTTTCGTTTTGGCAAAAATACTCAATCGGCAAGTGTGTAACTGACGCCAACACCCGGTCCCGGGCAGCTAAGCTCTTTGTCGTCCTGACCCACCACATATAAATCATCGGCCGGGTCCGCCCCGATGACGCGGGCGCGTTTGTCGCCGCCTGCTTCCAAGAAGTTCCAGCATTGCGCGGCACTTTGGGTCTCGTAGACAAAGCAAATCGTGTCGCCTTCATTGTACCACGCCCCGCGCTCGCAGCGTCCGTCAAGGAAGGTCCAGATGACGCGGCGGTCTTCGCGGTATTGCTCAGCCCCGTAGGGCTGCCCGCCTCGGTTGAAATACAAGGTGGTGCCCGACACGAAGCTCTCGAACTCGCTGGCGGACATGATGTCTTCTGACTGGGGGGAGGTCTTGCCACTTTCCTGAGCAGCGGCAGGCAGGCCGGACAGGTTCAGCGACAAAAACAGCAAGGCGGGGCGCAAGGCGAAGGCTATGGACATGGGCTCAGCATCTCAAATCAGCGCGCGGATGGGAAGGCGTCAATCAGACGCTGCGCCAGGCCTCGACATGGGGCTGCATCACCTTGTGAAAACTCGCCGGATGCAAGGCTAGGGCGGTCATCACGGGCAGGGAGTAGGGCAGGCTGGGGGCGGTGCCCCGTTCCGGCAATGCGCGTTGGGTGAAGACGCGTGACGGGTGCATGGCATGGTCTGATGTCCGCGTCGCGTTCAGCATCCAAAGGGATGAAAGCCAATGCTGCGCATTCCACGAATGCGTTTGGTTGATCGGCGCGTAGCCGCCGTCGCTGCTTTGGGCGCGCTGCAGGCCGTAATGCCGCACATAGTCGGTCAGGGCGGAAATGGCCTGTACCAGACCCGCAAGCAACACAAACACAAGCACCCCGGCGATGCCGCCAAGGACCAGCGACACAATCAGCATGAGCAAGCCGCCCATGATGCCCTGCACATAGGCATTGGACCAGTGCCAGCGGGGCAATCCGGCGCGGTTGAGGCGTTTTCTTTCCGCCTCGAACCCGGATGTGAAAGCGCCAATCCAGGCGCGCGGCGCGAAGGTGTAGAAACTTTCACCCGCCTCTGCGGTGCCGGGATCGTCGGGCGTGGCCAAAAGGGCATGGTGAACGCCCAGATGCGCGGCGGGAAGGTGGCCCATCAGCAAGGACGCGTAGACGGCGCGGCCAATCAATTGCAACGGTTTGGAGGGCCGGTGGATCAGCCCATGCGCGTTGGACAGGCTGACCTGCCCGAAAAACAGCGCCGAGGCCAGCAGCTGCGCGATGCCCGACAGGCTGAACAGCCCGGGCCCGCCGCCCGCCAGCGACCAGATGGTGACAAGCAAAAGCAGGGCGTGAACGCCGGCCAGAAGCTGCGCCAACAGGTCGGCCTCATCCTCTTCGGCGGCTTCTCCGTCATAGGCCATGGCGGGCATCACCGCGTCCACGGCGGCGATACCAATCGTCATATAGGCAAGGGCCAGCCACGAGGCCAACCCGCCAAACAGCGCGCCCGCCAACAGGAACGGCAGCGGCAGGATCGTGGCCAAAGCGAAGGCTAGAAAGGAACGTGGCACAACAGGGCCCACCCATTTGATCGTTAAACTCCGCCCCAGCTAAACCAAAGAAATGTGCCAAAATGATGGTGGGGGGGCGGAAAAATATGCGCGATCCTCGCGTTTTAGGTCGCTTTTGCCGTGGTCAGATTGTGCGCCGCGTGGCTAATTTACGCCAAACCCATGGGAGAGGTGCGGCCAATGGCGCTCGACAACAAACTCGATGACAAAAAAGGCGTGTGGAAATCGGGCAAAGGCAAGGGCCGTGCGCATCCCAAGGGCCGTCAGCTGGACGACACGGCATGGGACGAGGTCAAGGCGCTGCTGGGCGATTTGCCCCGCCGCCGCGACCTGCTAATCGAACATCTGCACCTGATCCAGGATGAATATGGCTGCCTGTCGGCCGCCCATCTGCGCGCCTTGGCCGAAGAAATGCGCATGAGCCAGGCCGAGGTTTACGAGGTCGCCAGCTTCTACGCCCATTTCGACGTGGTCAAGGAAGGCGAGGCCAAGCCGCCCGCGCTGACCATCCGGGTGTGCGACTCGCTGTCATGCGAGCTGGCCGGGGCGCAGCAGCTAAAAACCGCTTTGGAAAGCGGTTTGAACGCGGACGAGGTCCGCGTTTTGCGCGCGCCCTGCATGGGGCGTTGCGACACCGCGCCAACGCTGGAATTGGGCCACGCCCATATCGACCACGCCACGGTCGAGAAGGTGAAAGACGCCATCGCCGCTGGCCACACCCACCCAACTATCCCGGATTATCAGGACTTTAGCGCCTATAGCTCAGACGGCGGCTACGCCGCCTTGAAAGACCTGCGCGCCAATGGCAACTGGGAAGAGGTGCAGGCCCGCATCAAGGAAAGCGGCCTGCGCGGCCTTGGCGGTGCGGGCTTCCCGTCCGGCACCAAATGGGGCTTTGTGCGCGGCAATGCGGGCCCCCGCTATCTGGCCGTCAATGGCGACGAGGGCGAGCCCGGCACCTTCAAGGACCGCTGCTACCTTGAGCGCACGCCGCATCTGTTCCTAGAGGGCATGCTGATCGCCGCCTGGGCGGTGGAGGCCGACACCTGCTTCATCTACATGCGCGACGAATACCCCGCGGTGCTGCACATTCTGGCCCGCGAAATCAAAGCTTTGGAGGATGCGGGGCTGGTCGCAAAGGGCTATATCGACCTGCGCCGCGGCGCGGGCGCCTATATCTGCGGCGAGGAATCCGCGATGATCGAAAGCATCGAGGGCAAGCGCGGCATCCCGCGTCACCGCCCGCCCTATGTGGCGCAGGTTGGCATTTTCGACCGCCCTACGCTGGTCCACAATGTCGAAACCCTGCACTGGATCGCCCGCATCTGCCGCGAGGGGCCGGAGGTGCTCAACGCGACCCAGAAGAACGGCCGCACGGGCCTGCGGAGCTATTCGGTCTCGGGCCGGGTGAAAAATCCGGGCGTGCATCTGCTGCCCGCGGGCTCCACCATCACCGACATCATCGCGGCCTGCGGCGGGATAGCCGAGGGCCACAGCTTCAAGGCCTACCAGCCGGGCGGCCCGTCCTCGGGCATTTTGCCCAGCACAATCAACGATGTACCGCTCGACTTTGACACGCTGCAGCCGCTGGGCACTTTCATCGGGTCGGCTGCCGTGGTGGTCCTGTCCGACAAGGACAGCGCCAAAGCTGCCGCCCTCAACATGCTGCGCTTTTTCGAGGATGAAAGCTGCGGGCAATGCACGCCCTGCCGTGTGGGCTGCGAAAAGGCGGTCAAGCTGATGCAGGCCGACGCATGGGACCAGCCGCTGCTGGAAGAGGTCTGCACGGCCATGGCCGACGCCTCCATCTGCGGTTTGGGGCAGGCCGCGCCCAACCCGATCCGCATGGTGATGAAGCACTTCGCGGACGAAGTCTAGGGGTTCCGATACACCCGGCACACGCAGTTTTGCCGCCGCATCTGGCGGCAAAGCTCCACCGCCTCTGGCTTGGTACTGCGCCCGATCCGCGCCATCAAAAACCCGCGCTGGCCCGACACGCGGTTCTTCACCGGCACAAATTCCAGTGTCTCGGCGCCCACAAGCGGGCGGCAGGAGGCGCTGTTGCGCTCAAAAGAGGCCTGCGATTGCGCCTTGGTCTTGCCAAACCCCACCTGCACGCCCCACGGCGCAAAGCGCGACACCGGGGCGGGGAAGTCCGACAGCCGCCGGTTGCGCGCCAGATCAATGCAGGCGGGCATGAAGGCCTTATCCTTGGCCAGCCGGAAGTCATGCGTATCCGGCGGCGCGTCCCGCCATGTCTCGGCTGTCAGCCCGGTGATGATCTGCACGTAGTCAATCGTCTCGCCCGCCAGCCGCCCGTTGCCCGCCAGAAACCCCGTCGCCCGCGCCTCGCCGCCATTATAAGCCACGGCGGCCATGCCCAGATTACCAAATTCCTGGTTGAGGAATGACAGATACTGCGCTGATCTTTCAAGACTTTCCGCCGGGTTGTAGCTGTCGCGCAGCCCCCGCAGCTTGGCGGTGCTGTCGATGAATTGCGCAATCCCGCGCGCGTTGGCGGGGCTGACCGCGTTGGGGTCAAACCGGCTTTCCTGCCAGATCAGCCGCGCGAAAAAGCCCGGGTCAATAAAATGCCGCCGCGCCGCGCCCTCCACCGCCTGACAGGTGTCAAAAACGAAATGCGCCGCGCGGATGCACTGCACATGCCCGAAACTGCCGTCGCTGCACAGCCGCCCCGGCGCGTCGATCCGCTGCGCCTCCGCCTGCGCCGGTAGCGCCCAAAGCAACGCAACGCTCAAGAAAACCAAATATCTCACAGCCCCCACGCTTGGGCACGCGGGCGCAAACTGTCAACTGCACCTTTTCACCGCCCCCTGCGCGTATTAGGTGGAAGTGACGCAAGACAAACGGGTGCCCATGTCCTTCTTCAAAAAGCTGAAAAACAAGCTGTTCAAATCCTCCTCCAAGCTGGATGAGGGGCTGGATGCCATCGTCGCCGATGGTGGCGTCGAAGAAGAGCTCGACGCCGCAACCGACACGCCCGACATCGACACAGCCGCGCAAGACGCCGAAGAGGCCCGCCAAGCCGAAGCGGCGCGCCTTGCCGCCGAAGCTCAAGCTGCTGAAGCTCAAGCCGCCGAAGCCCAGGCCGCTGAAGAGGCGAGACTAGCCCTCGAAGCCAAACAAGCCGAAGAAGCCCACGCCGCTGAAGCCGCACGGCTGGCCGAAGAAACCCGCCTCGCGGACGAGGCGCGCGCGGCTGAAGAGGCCCGCCTGGCTGAGGAAGCCGAACGCGCCGCGCAGGAAGCAAAGGCCGCTGCCGAAGCCGAACAGGCGCGTCTCGCAGCCGAGGCAGAAGCTCTGGAAGCCCGCCGCGCGCAAGAGGCGGAAGACGCCCGATTGGCGCAGGAAGCCGAAGCGCAACGTCTCGCCGACGCCGCCCAACGCGAAGAACAGGCGCGTCAAGCTGCCGCCGACGCGGAACACCGCGCAAAAGAAGCCCAAAACGCCGAACAAGCACGCCTTGCCGCCGAGGCCAAAGCCGCCGAGGACGCCGCCCGTCAGGCGCGCGAGGCCGAAGAGGCGCGGATTGCCGAAGAACAATCCGCCCGCGACGCTGAAAGGGCGCGGGCCGCGGCTGAGGCCGAACGCCTTGCCGAAGAAGCCCGCCAAGCGGCAGAACGCGACGCCGCGCGTCAGGCTGAGGAGGCCGCCGCGAAAGAACGCGCAGAACAGGAAGCCGCCGAAGACGCCGCCCGGGCCGAGGCAGAAGCCGCCCGCCTTGCCGAGGAAGCCCGGCTGGCCGAGCAGCAAGCAGCAGAAGAGGCCGAGGCCCTCAAAGAAGCCAAGGCCAATGTCGCAGCTGCCCTAGATGCGCCTGATGCAGCGGCCCTGTTGCAATCCCCCGACACGCCGGAAGAACCCGCCAAGAAGCCCGGCCTGTTTGGCAGGCTCATGGGCCGCAAGGGGGTCAAAACCGTCATCCGCCGGGAGCTGGATGATGACATGTTGGAGGCGCTCGAAGAGCTGCTCATCGCCTCCGACATGGGCGTCGAAACAGCGCTGCGCGTCACCGCCAACATGGCCGAAGGCCGCTTTGGCAAGAAGCTGTCTACTCAGGAAATCAAGGGCCTGCTGGCCCGCGAAATCGCGGCCATCATGGAACCCGTCGCCAAGCCCATGCCGCTTTACCCAAAACGCCCGCAGGTGGTGCTGGTCGTGGGCGTGAACGGGTCAGGCAAAACAACCACCATCGGCAAGCTGGCGCTGCAATTCAGCCAGGCCGGCAAAAAGGTGGTCATCGCCGCGGGCGACACGTTCCGCGCCGCCGCAGTGGAACAGCTGCAGGTCTGGGGCGACAGGGCAGGGGTGCCGGTGCTCACCGCGCCCGAGGGGTCCGACCCCGCCAGCCTCGCCTATGACGCCATGACCAAGGCGGAGGCCGACGGCGCCGACCTTTTGATGATCGACACGGCAGGCCGGCTGCAAAACCGCGCTGATTTGATGGAAGAACTCGCCAAAATCGTCCGCGTCATCCGCAAAAAGGACGAGACCGCGCCCCACAACACCCTGCTGGTGCTCGACGCGACAACGGGGCAAAACGCGCTCAATCAGGTCAATGTGTTTCAAAACATCTCCGATGTGTCCGGCCTCGTGATGACCAAGCTCGACGGCACCGCCAAGGGCGGGGTTCTGGTGGCGCTCGCCGACAAGTTCGGGCTGCCCATTCATGCCATCGGGGTGGGCGAGCAAATCGACGACCTCGCGCCGTTTGACCCCGAAGAATTCGCCCAAGCCCTCACCGGTGCCACAACTGAGTAACCCCATATTAAGGTTAACGCGCCCCCGTGCAGGTTTCATCTCGGTCCAAATACCTAATTCCGGAGCGTGCCACACAGACGGGCGCGCTTTAAATGAGCGCATGGCTCACATCCCTCGAAGGCACCGAGGCCGGGCACAATCTCGCCCTCGGCCTCGCGATCATGGCCGCCGTGCTGCACGCCATTTTTGGGGCCCTGCAAAAAGGCAAGCATGACCCGTGGCTCAGCCGCGGGGCCATTGATCTCAGCTACGGCCTGATCGCCGCCCCCTTCGCGCTCTTCGTCGTCCCCTGGCCCGAGCCGCATATGTGGCCGATCTTCGCCGTGATCTACGTGATCCACGTCATCTACAAATGCCTGCAGGCCTATACCTACACCAAGGGGGCCTATACGGTAGTCTACCCCGTGGTGCGCGGCACGGGGCCGCTTTTTGCGGTGATCGGGGCGTATCTCATTTTTGGGGAGACCTTCACATGGGGCCAGATCGGCGGCGTGGCGCTGCTGCTGGCGGGCATCTACGGCCTTGCGATCTACAATCTGCGCACCATCACGCTGGATCGTGACACGATGGTGCCGGCGCTGTGGCTGGCGGTGCTGACGGGGCTTTTCGTGGCGCTCTACACCACCTATGACGCCTACGGCATCCGCGCCACGGCGGACCCGTTCACCTTCCTTGCGTGGTTCTTCTTCATCGACGGGCTGTTCTTCATGCCGCCGGTCGCGGGCTACCTTTGGGCGAAAAACCCCAACCGCCCCGCGCTCGGCCCCCTCATGGTGCGCGGGGTCACGGGCGCTTTTGTGGCCTTCTTCTCCTTCGGGGCGATCATGCTGGCCACGCGTTTGGACAAGGTGGGCGAGGCGGCCGTGCTGCGCGAAACATCTGTGGTGTTTGCAGCGCTGATCGGATGGCTTATCTTAGGCGAAAAGGTCGGTCCCAGACGGCTGACGCTCATGGCTTTGATCGCGCTCGGCGCGGTGATTGTCGAATTTGCAGGCTAAAAAGAATTGAAGGCAGACATGGCAGAAAAGAAAATATCCCAGGGGCTGAAGCTGGCCCTCGACCTCGGCCCGGTGCTGCTGTTCTTCGTGGCCTATACGCGGCTGAAGGACGAAACCTACACGATCGGTGGCACCGAGTATGACGGCTTCATCGTGGTCACAGCCGCCTTTGTGCCGTTGCTTCTGGCCTCCATCGCGATCTTGTGGAAGCTCACCGGCAAAATCAGCCGCATGCAGGTGATGACTGCCTTTATGGTTATCTTCTTCGGGGGCCTCACAGTATGGTTCAACGACGAGAAGTTCTTCAAGATCAAAACCACCATCGTGTATGGCTTCTTCGCCACGGTGCTGGGCATCGGGCTGCTGCTGAAACGGTCATGGCTGGAATATGTGATGGACGACTTCCTGCCGCTCACCAACGAGGGCTGGATGATCTTTACCAAACGCCTGACCGCCGCCTTTGCGGCTTTGGCCATTGCCAATGAATTCGTCTGGCGCACGATGTCCACGGATGCTTGGGTGAAGATCGAGACCTTCGGCTTCCCGGCGGCACTTTTCGTGTTTTTCATGAGCCAAAGCTGGCTCTTCCAGAAATACGCCGACGAGCAGGAGGAAGACGGGGTCTGAGTATTTTTGCCAAAACGAAACCATGTTAGCGGCTTCGTTTTGGTTCAAATACTCAAAAAAGCGTCGCTAGCCCACGTGGAACAGGGTCGAAAACAGTTTCGGGTCAATGCTTTCTGCGGCAAAGGTGTCCCCCTCGGTCAGCACTGACACAGCGTCGTGGCTGTGCAGGCTCTCCTGATGGGACGCGATCACGCGGAAGTCGCCAATCCGGTCGTCGGACTGCAATTGCTCGCAAAATGACCGCGCCGCGTCTTCTACAAAGATCGGGTTGGCCGCGTTCAGCTCGGCAAAGGCCTGCTCGTCCTCGCGCTTCACCATCACTTGGGTCTCCGTCGGCACCGCCGCGCGGCAATGGTCGATCAAATCCTCAAACCACAGGCAGTTTTTGTCGCACATGATCTCGACCGAGACGCGGGCGACCGACCGCTGCGAATGCGGCGTCGCCAGCTGCCCGCGGAACTGCCGCGCATGCTCGCTGAGTTCCAGGGAACACGGGCAGGTCGACGAATACACATAGTCCAAATGCATGAACTTTTTGCGCACGCCGCCGGCGTCGACCACTTCCAACGCGATGTCGTAATACTGGTACCCCTCAAGCCCGGAGCGCAGGCTTTCGACCTTCATGGGAAATGAGAACCGCATCTGGATGCGGGCGTCAAAGCTTTCCAAATCGGTCTTGTAGGCGTCCAATGTCCGCTCAATTACCTCGAAGGAAAACGTCTCATCCGCCTCGCGGTAGAAGCTGCGCATGATGCGCGACATGTTGATGCCCTTCTTCTCGGCCTCCAGCGATACCGTGCCGGTCACCGAGGTCTCCAACCGCAAGGGGCCGTTGTCGCGGGTCTGGAACTGAATGGGCAGGCGAAAGTTGGAGATCCCCACATGTTCGATATGCTGCTTGGCCCCGCGGATCAGCGAGGACGGCCCGTTCTGCAAATCCGGCATCGACGCCTTATAGGCGTCATCGACCTCGAATTCTTCGGGATAGGCCCGCGCAAGGGCGGGGTAGTTGGGCAATTCCTGCCCCGGCACCAATCGGCCCACCAGTGGGTCCAGATCGGCGACTTCAATGTCAGACGACTTCTCCGCCCAGAGGCGGAGCAATTTCAAGGCGGCTTCTGCTTCTTCCCGTGTGGGCAAGCGGTCAATTTCCGGCGTGTGGACGTTCATAGAAGTCCCCCCTTTGGTTCGCGCACTTAGAAACATGGGGCCTCGACACCCGTTTTCCAAATCAATTTGTGTTTATACGGCGTTATCCGCGCATCAGATCATATCCAAAGCGCCTTTTATATCGGCCAAAACGTCATTTGTATCTTCCAGCCCTATGGACATGCGCACCAGCCCGTCCGAGATGCCCAGCGATTTGCGCTGGTTGTCGCTCAGCCGCTGATGCGTGGTGGTGGCGGGATGGGTCACCAGCGACTTGCTGTCGCCCAGGTTGTTGGAAATGGTCACAATTTTCAGCGCGTTGAGGAAGCGGAACGCCTCCTCCTTGCCGCCCTTGATGTCCAACGCGATCACCGTGCCGCCCTGATCCATCTGCCGCTTGGCGGCCGCGTATTGCGGATGCGAGGGCAAATGCGGGTAGGCCACATTCACCAATTTCGGATGCCCCTCCAACGCTCTCGCCACCGTCAACGCCGTCTCGGCTTGCGCTGCGCAGCGCAGATGCACGGTCTCCAGACCCTTCAGCATCACCCAGGCGTTGAACGGCGACAGCGCCCCGCCGGTATGTTTCAGATACGGCTCCGCCACCTTGCGCACAAACTCTTTCGTCCCGCAGATCACCCCGCCCAGGCAGCGGCCTTGCCCGTCGATATGTTTGGTGGCCGAATAGACCACCACATCCGCCCCGTCGCGCACGGCATGCCCAAAAACCGGGGTGGCAAAGACGTTGTCCACGATGACCGACGCGCCCTTGGCATGGGCAATCTCGGCCACGGCCTTCAGGTCGATGACCTCCAGCGTCGGGTTGGCCACGGTTTCCAGAAACACCGCCTTGGTGTCGTCGCGCACGGCGTCGCGCCACGCGTCCAGGTCGGTGCCGTCCACAAAGGTGACCTTGACCCCGTAACGCGCCAGCACGTCCTCCAGAATGTACAGACACGACCCAAACAGCGCCCGCGAGGACACAACATGGTCCCCCGCCGCCAGCATGGACGACAACGCCCCGTTCACCGCAGCCATGCCCGAGGCCGTTGCAAAGGCGTCCTGTGTTCCCTCCAACGCGGCAATGCGGTCCTCAAACATCCGCACCGTCGGGTTGCCGTAGCGGGCGTAGATATATTCGTCCTCGCCGCTTTCAATGAACCGCGCTTCCGCCTGCTCGGCGGTGTCGTAAACAAACCCTTGGGTCATGAATATCGCCTCGGACACCTCGCCATATTGCGAGCGTCTTGTGCCGGCATGCACGGCCTTGGTACGGGGGGACCAGTCAGTCATCGTTTTATCCTTCATCGGGGGCCAAAGCCCCTCGAAACAAAAAAGCCTCCACCGGGAAAAGGGGGAGGCTCATGCGTCAAACGCTGCGTTCCATCCTCTTTAGCGGCATGTTTAACGTGGCCCGCAATCCGGTAACAAATCGCCACGATGGTTGGAATACGCCCGCGCGGCGCAGAGGTCAAGATGCCGTGAGGCGGCGCGCGCTTACGCTGAAATGTCGTCCACCTCGCACCAAAATGTGCGGGTGATGCGCGGCTCCATGGCGATCTGGCTGATGGAGCGTTCAATATTGCGCTCCGTCGCGCCTTCACCGTGGATATGGGCAATGATCTCGCACGTCATGTCGTCGCCGGACACTTCCGTTTCATGCAGATACAGGTTGTTCACCGCCAGATTGCGCACCAGAAATGCGCGCATTTCCCGCTCGTCGCTGCGCGCGCAGCGCAGCCGCATCTGGAACAGGCGGTCCTTGGCCTTGGTCCTCGGTGAAAACCGGTTGAGCAAAATGACAATGGGCCGCAACGCCAAATTGATGAACACGATCAGCCCGGTCATGGCGGCGGCGTAGTGCAGGTGGCCCGCGCCTGCCATCATCCCCACCGCGGCCGAGCACCACAGCGTCGCCGCCGTGTTCAGCCCATGCACGTTGAACCCGTCGCGGAAAATGATGCCGGCCCCCAGAAAGCCGATGCCCGACACGATCTGCGCGGCCACGCGGGTGGGGTTGATGTCGTCGGGAAACAGCGCCGCAAAGGTGACAAACCCGGCCGCCCCAAGGGCGACCAGCGCGTTGGTGCGCAGCCCGGCCATGCGCTGCCGCATCTGCCGTTCGGACCCGATCAGCGCGCCCAGCATCATCGCGATGGCCATGTTGATAACGGCCTGCAGCAGCGACAGGGTTTCGACGCCGATCATGTCGGTCATGGCTGAGGCTCCGAGTTGGACACCTCAATGGTTAGGCAAGGCGGGACCGCTTGCCAATTGGCCGAAAAGCCAATGAAACATGCAGGTCGGCCGCGCGGGTGGCCTTAGAACGGGATGACGTGGCCTGCCGCCATCAATGTGCGGAACTCGGTATAGCCGAGGATGAACTCCACGTAGTCGGGGGTGAAAATCTTGGCAAACAGGCCCGGCTGCAGGTGGATCAGGTTGTGCATGCTGGCCACCATGACGGTGACCCCCATGGTCTGCGCGCTGATCCATTCGGCGCCTTTCATCTTGAACAGCTGTTTGAAGAAAAAGCCAATCGCCAGCGCCATGCCGCCATCTGCCACCAGCGACAGCATGATGTCGGCCTCGGGGGGCGGGGTTCCCAGCAGGTGGATGCGGGCAAAGCGGCTGAAGAACACCGCCAGCAGCCCAAGCACGAACGCGCCTGCGATGCTCAGGGGGTACACGGCGTTTTCCAGCAGCCCGCCGGTCAGCTTGACGTCTTTGACGACGCGCCGCTCCGGGGCAATCAGGCCTTCGGCTGTGTGCCCCTCGCCTGCGTTGATGCGCGCCAGGCGCGCCTGAAAATCGGGTGATGCCACGTATTCGCAGCTGCTCATCGTCACTGCCTCCTGAACAAGTGCGCGCAGTCTCCCGCGCTTATTTGACGAAAATTAGGCCTGAATTGGAAACAATCGCGGAAATTCAGCCGGCGCGGCAAGGCGGCGGCGTTGACAGCCGCGCCGCCACGCGCCAACCCTTGCCCCATGTTTGATCTGCGCCCTGTGGGCTATGTCATCGGCCTGTTGGTGGCCTGTCTCGGCGTGTCGATGCTGGTGCCGATGGTGGTCGATATGGCCGCTGAGAACGGGCATTGGTGGGTCTTTGCGCAGGCCGGCATCATCACGACAATCACCGGGGCGCTGCTGGCGCTGGCGACGTCCAACGGGATGGGGCAGGGGCTGTCGATCCAGCAGACGTTTTTGCTGACCACGGGGGTCTGGCTGACGCTGCCCATTTTCGGGGCGATCCCCTTCTATATCGGGGCCACGCAGTCGGGGTTCACGGATGCGTTTTTCGAGGCCATGTCCGGCCTGACCACCACCGGCTCCACAATTCTGACCGGCATCGACGCGCTGCCCGACGGGCTGAAGCTGTGGCGCGGGCTGATGCAATGGTTCGGGGGGGTCGGGATCATCGTGGTGGCCATGGTGTTTCTGCCCGAGCTGCGGGTCGGGGGGATGCAGATCTTCCGGTCCGAAGGCTTCGATACATTTGGCAAAATCCTCCCCCGCGCGGGCGAGATCGCCCGCAATATCTCGGTTATCTATCTGGGGCTGACGCTGGCCTGCGGGCTAGCGTATCTGGCGGCTGGCATGGACACGCTGGATGCGGTCACCCACGCCATGACCACGATTGCGACGGGCGGTTTCGCCAATTCCGACTTGTCTTTCGGGGCCTATCCCCCGGCGGCGGAATATGTCGGAGCCCTCTTCATGATGCTCGCCGCACTGCCCTTTGTGCGCTACGTGCAGTTGGTGGCGGGCACGGCGGTGCCGCTGTTCAGGGACACCCAGATACGCACCTTCTTTATCATCGCGGCCGTTGTGGTGTTGACGCTGGTGATATGGCAGGTCGCCACCGGCTTTCAAACCGGCGAGGTCGCCTTCCGCAAGGCCCTCTTCAACTCGGTCTCGATCCTGACGGGCACCGGCTACGCGTCCTCCAATTACCCGCTCTGGGGGTCGTTTGCGGTAGCCATGTTCTTCCTGATGGGGCTGATCGGCGGCTGCGCGGGGTCCACATCCTGTTCCATCAAGGTGTTCCGGTTTCAGCTGCTCTTTGCCTCGATCAAGGCCCAAATTCGCCGCATCCACACGCCGCACGGCATTTTTCAGCCGCGCTATCAGGGCCGCTCGGTGCCTGACGACGTGCTGTCCTCGGTGATGACATTTTTGGTGCTGTTCATTGTGTCGCTTGGGGGCTTGTCCGTTTTGCTTGGCATGACGGGTCTTGATTTCATCACCTCCGTCTCCGGCGCGTCCGCGGCGCTTGCCAATATCGGCCCGGGCCTTGGCGACATCATCGGGCCGACGGGCAATTTCTCGACCCTCAACCCAATCGCCAAATGGCTGCTATGCGCAGGCATGCTGATCGGACGGCTAGAGCTGCTCGCCGTCTACGTGCTTTTCACCGTAAATTTCTGGAAACCATGAGCGGGCCGGCGCCCTACGAGGTCGTCAAAGATTGGACCATGACCTATCCTAACCCGATCACCTGCAAGGCCGCCGAACCTCTGCAACTCACCGGGCGCACTGAAATTTGGGACGGCCATCTGTGGCTCTGGGCCATAAATGACGCGGGTCTAGAGGGCTGGGTCCCCGACGCCCTCGTCCCAACCGCTGATCGGCACCGCGAAAAGCCCTGTCAAACAATCGCGCTTTGGGATTACTCCGCTCTGGAACTAACCTGCCGGTGTGGCGACAGGCTTAGTGTATCCCAGGCAACGCATGGCTGGATGTGGTGCCTGGCCGAAGATGGTCGCCAAGGCTGGGTCCCGGACCGGCATCTTGCCCCAGCGCAATAGCGCAACATTGGTCGCGGTGCCGTTGCCAGCACCCAAGTGCTATGGCACCGCCTGCCCAACAAATGGCTCACTGGTCCGCGCAAGGCAAATCCAAGCGTCATTGAACATGTCGCCTACGAAATGACCAAACCAGAGCGAAACACCTTGAACTGTCCCGCATGTCGAGTGTTCATCGTCCACAAAGCACGACACGACAGAAGTGATCCTCCATGACCCGCACTACCGATCCCGCTGGTTCCGGCCAGCACCCTCGCGCCCGAACCCGGCCCCAATCCCGCCCGTTGGGCGCGCAACTCTCACACATGCTCAAGGATCGCGGGGTCACCCATGTCTTCGGCATCCCCGGCGTGCATAACCAGGAAATGTATCGCGGCATCGAGGAGGCGGGCCTTACCCATGTCCTCGCCCGTCACGAACAAGGCGCGGGGTTCATGGCCGACGGATATGCGCGGGCCACCGGCAAACCGGGCGTGTGCTACGTCATCACCGGGCCGGGCCTGTGCAACATCATGACGCCGATGGGGCAGGGCTATTCGGACTCGGTCTCCATGCTGGTGCTCTCCAGCTGCTTGGATGAAACGGCGGCAAAGCAGGGCCAGCTGCACCAGATGAAAGACCAGGAAATCGCGGCGGGGACCGTGTGCGACTGGTCTCATACCGCGCAAACGGCGGAGGCCGCGTATCAATTGGTCGACCGCGCATTAACTGAGTTTCAGACCGACAGGCCGCGCCCCAAACACATCCAAGTGCCCATAGCGCAGCTTGAAGCCAGCGCAGATCCAGCACCTGCCAAAACATCCGCAACGCCGTCACCCTTGCAGGGTGAAGCGGCAGCGTGGGGACAGCTTGCTGACCGGCTGTTCAAGGCACGCAAGCCGTTGTTCATTTTCGGCGGCGGCATCGCCGCGTCCCAGCGCGATCAGATGCGCCCCGATCAGCGCGCCGATTGGCTGGAAGCCTTCGCCCGCACGGGCGCCGCGTCCTTCGTCACCTATGCCGGGCGGGGCGTCATCCCCGCGGATGACGCGCTGCATTTCGGGGCGTTTCTGGCGCGTCCGGAAAGCGCTGACATCATCGGGCAGGCCGATTTGGTGGTGGCGGTCGGAACCACGCTCAGCGAGGTCGATTTGTGGAGGGATCATCTGGGTCACCGTTCTGGTCTCGTCAGAATCGATATTGACGCAGAAGTCTTAAGCGACCTTCAACGCGCCGACATTTTGATCCACGCCGACGCCGCAGGCCTGATCCACGCCTTCCCCGCCAAACCGCACCAAACCGAATGGATGGCGGCCGAGGTCGCCCAGGCCAAAGCCCGCTGGCGGGCCCAAACCGACGCCGAACGGCCCGGCATCGTGCCGCTATGCGACGCGTTGAAAAGTGCGGCCCCGGCCGACACGATGTATTATTCCGACATGACCCAATTCGCCTATGTCGCCAAGGAGGTCACCCCCATGGACCGCCCCGGCCATTGGCACCACCCTTACGGTTTCGGCACGCTGGGTTATGCGTTGCCGGCCGCCATCGGCGGGGCCATCGCACGGCCAAACCTGCCCACCATCTGCATCATTGGCGATTACGGGTTTCAATACACCATGGCCGAACTGGCCACCGCGGTCGAGCTACAGCTCCCGCTGCCCATCATTCTGTGGGACAATGGCAAGCTGAAGGAGATCGAGGACTCTATGGTCCGCGCCCAGATCGCCCCCAACGCGGTCACCCAGCAAAACCCCAACTTCCCGAAGCTGGCCGACGCCTTCGGGGCGCATGCCGCGGCCCCGCAAACGATCGAACGTTTCAAAGAGGCGATCCAGACCGCCCTAAAGGCCGACCGCCCCACCATCATCCATACCACGCCGCAGATCACGGCATAGTTTGCTCAGGACGAGGCCAAAGCCTTGTATCTGCATTGGAAGCAGTCACCGATATTCAAAGGGCGGGCAAGCCGCTTCGAAGCGGCTTAAAACGTCTTCAAAGACGTTTTCCAAAAGCGAATTCCAATTCGCTTTGCCGCCCCGGACCAAGGCCAGCCCCGTGGGCTGCTGCGCTGCTTGACCTACCAGCAGCTCACCAACACCGTCATATCCGACGCGGCCACCAGCAGCGCTTCGGCCCCCAGCGCCGCGCCCTCGTCGGCGGCAGCCGCGCTGACGCCATTCTCGGACAGGAATCGCGCCACTTCGGCGGCCTTGGTCGCAAACATGGTGCCGTCCGGCAGGGTCCGCCCGCCGGCCTCGCCGGCCTGCAAGATCCCCGTCACCGCGCCGGACGTGTCCAGAACCGGCCCGCCAATGTCGCCATCCAGCGTGCTGACATCCAAACGCTGGATGCGGTCGTCCCCGCTCAATCCACGGATGTCCTCCAACGTGCCGTAGGTCACCGTCGGCGCGCTCAACGCGCCCTCATAGGAATAGCCGGACACGGCAACCGGGGACCGCAGCCGGCCGGCGCTGGTGGCAAAGCGGGCGTAATTCAGCGGCACAAGGCTGTCTTTCGGGGTCAGCAGCGCCAACCCGTCGGCGCTGACGCTCAGATCGGCTTCAAACGTGTCGTCCAAGGTGATGCGCTCGCAGCTCTGCACGGCGTCGGCGACGGTCACGACGCGGCCGCGCCCGTCGACGTAGAAGCCCGACCGCGACAGCTTCGGCTTGCGCAGCTCCAGCCCCGCCAGAAGGTCCACGGACTGGCCGGCCTCGTTGCTGTCCTCCGGCTCAAGATGCCCTTCGCCGGTGACAAAGCTGTCTTGCATGATCTTGATGACCCGCTCCATGTCGGCGGCTTTTTCGGGCGGGTAGACCAGGGTGAACCCTTTGACGTAGCCGCCCGCCAGCTTGGCAAAGGTGTAGCTTTGCACGGTGTCGCTGACGCCGCGCAGGGTGAAGTCGGAGCGCCGTTTGCGGCGCTCGCCGTCCAGCGGCACAATCTCCAGCGTCTGCATGATCTCATACAGGCCCCCTAGCGTGCCGTCGTCGCCGGGCTGGCTAATCAGCAGCACCTGCACGCCGCTGCCATCCTTTTCGGTGTAGCGCACGAACGGGTAGTCGTAGCCCGCAAATTCCACCAGCCCGGAGGGCATGGTGATTTGGATACCGGCCTTCTGCTCGTCGACAACGCCAAGGCCCAAAACGGCCAGCGCGGTTTCGTAATCTTGCAGCAGCACGTCGCGCTGCTTTGTGGTCAGGATGCCGGTGACGTCAAACCCCTTGCTTTCCTGCCAGCGCCCCATGGACGCCCGGGTGCCGCGCCCGAACGCGCCGTCAATAGAGGAGGTGTAAAACCCGAACCATTTCAACGCGACCTGCAGCGCCTCGCGCTGCCCACGATCCAGAAGGCGCTCCGATGCGCGCGCCTCGCGCGGTGTCTCGTCCAATTCCACTGGTTCAGCCGGTTCGGCCTCCGCCACAGGGTCCTGAGTGGTCGACCCCTGCGCTGCTGGCTCTTGCGGCGTCGGCGCGGGTGTCTCGGGCGTCACAGACCCAATGGCGGCCCCCACGGGCCAGAACTGCTGGCGATACGTCGCCCCGTCCGAGATATAGCTGTCGCGCGGAATGATCCCGCCGCGCCGCAGCTCCAGCAGGCGGGCCCGCGCCTCGTTCGGTGTGGGGTAGGGGCCAAGCGCCAGGGCGTACCAGCCGCCCGGCAGGCGGTAGCCCACGACGTCCGAGAACGCGCCGCTATAGGACCGCGCGCGGTCCTCGGCGGTGCGCAACGCGGGGTGCGCCTCGACCTGCACCCAGGTCTGCTGCGCCCACGAGGCGACGACGGATGCGCATAGAAATACAGACGCTAAAATTGCTCGAAACATACCCAAATCCCTGTGATCTCCGCGCGCGCAGGCAGCTGGCCGCGAATCTTGAGCGCCAAGTTAACATCTGCACGGGCAAGCGCACCCCAGAAATAGGCAGATTTTCGCACATGTTGCCGCGTTGACCGCCCCCATCCCATTGCCTATTGAAGCCCCAACGTATTGAAGGGCGACCCGTCATGGCCGACACCACCACACCGACCTCTTTTCAGGAGATCATCCTGCGCTTGCAAAGCTACTGGGCGGCACAGGGCTGCGCGGTGATGCAGCCCTATGACATGGAGGTCGGCGCGGGCACGTTCCACCCCGCCACAACCCTGCGCTCGCTGGGGTCCAATGCATGGGCCGCCGCCTATGTGCAGCCGTCGCGCCGGCCCACCGACGGGCGCTATGGCGAGAACCCGAACCGGTTGCAGCACTATTACCAATATCAGGTGCTCATCAAACCTTCGCCGCCGCAGATGCAGGACCTGTATCTGGGCTCGCTCAAGGCAATCGGCATCGATTTCACCGTGCACGACATCCGCTTTGTGGAGGACGACTGGGAGTCCCCGACGCTCGGCGCGTGGGGGCTTGGCTGGGAGGTCTGGTGCGACGGGATGGAGGTCTCCCAATTCACGTATTTCCAGCAGGTCGGCGGCCATGACTGCAAGCCGGTCAGCGGGGAGCTGACCTATGGGTTGGAGCGCCTCGCCATGTATATCCTCGGCGTCGATCATGTGATGGACATGCCCTATAACGATCCAACGGCGCCCATCGCGCTGACCTATGGCGACGTGTTCCGCCAGACGGAGGAGGAATATTCCCGCTGGAATTTCGACGTGGCCGACACCGACACGCTGCTGCAGCACTTCAAGGATGCCGAAGCCGAATGCCAACGCATCCTCGCAGCACCTTACGACGACCCCAAAACCGGCAAACGCATCGTCATGGCGCATCCCGCCTACGATCAGGCCATCAAGGCCAGCCACCTGTTCAACCTGCTCGACGCCCGCGGCGTCATCTCCGTCACCGAGCGTCAGGCCTATATCGGCCGCGTCCGCGCGCTGTCCAAGGCCTGCGCTGACGCCTTCGTGGCAAGTGAGGCGGGCGGCTTCACGCCGGAAGCGGCATGAGCGGAAAAATTGTAGGGATCGGACTTCTCATGGTCGCCATCATCACAGCCATCTCGCTTTACTACCTGCAGGTCTACCACTTCTACGAGGAGCCCCGCACGGGGGACAAAGTGGCACTCGTCTCCGTCTCCACGGGGGCGGTCGAGGAGATCATCGCCGATGATGTGACCTCCATCGACGCAACGTCGTCGCCGATCCGCTACCGCGCCTGCTTCACCACGCCCATGTCGCATTCCCTGCTTAGCGAAACCTACGAGATGGTGGACGGCGCGATCCCCTTGGTGGCGCCCGATTGGTTCGATTGCTTCGACGCCACAGAAATCGGCGAGGCGTTGGAGACGGGCGCTGCCCTCGCGTTTCTGGGCGAAGAAAATTATGAGTACGGCGTCGACCGTATCGTCGCCATCCACGAGGATGGGCGCGGCTTCGTGTGGCACCAGCTCAACGATTGTGGCCGCAAACGCTATGACGGCACGCCCACCGGACCCGAATGCCCAGACCTCCCCGCGCCAAGCGCGCAAGAAAGCAACTGATATGCCTGATCTGCTGATCGAACTCTTCTCCGAAGAAATCCCCGCCCGTATGCAGGCCCGCGCCGCCGCCGACCTGAAAAAGCTGGTCACCGACGGGCTGGTCGAGGCGGGCCTCACCTATGCCTCCGCAGGCGCCTTCTCCACGCCGCGCCGCTTGGCGCTGACGGTCGAGGACCTGACGGCAGACTCCAAAGCCGTCCGCGAAGAGCGCAAAGGCCCAAGGACGGACGCACCAGCAAAAGCCTTGGAAGGCTTTTTACGCTCCACAGGTCTTTCACAAGACCAGTTGGAGCGGCGCGACCTCGGCAAAAAAGGCGAAGTCTTCTTCGCCATCATCGAAAAGCCGGGCCGCCCGGCCGCCGATATCGTGGCCGAGGTGCTGGAAAACGCAATCCGCAATTTCCCATGGCCCAAATCCATGAAATGGGGCTCCGGCTCCCTGAAATGGGTCCGCCCGCTGCACCGCATCCTGTGCATCCTGACCGACGAGGCGGGCGCTGAAATCGTGCCCCTCGACGTGGACGGCATCGCCTCCGCCGACCGCACCGAAGGCCACCGGTTCCTGGCCCCGCAGGATTTCGCCGTCACCTCGTTCGAGGATTATTCTACCAAACTCAAACGCGCCAAGGTCGTGTTGGACGCAGCTGAGCGCGCCGACCACATCTGGGCCGACGCCACGTCCCAAGCCTTCGCGCAGGGCTTGGAAATCGTCGAAGACAAAGGCCTTTTGGCCGAGGTCGCGGGCCTTGTCGAATGGCCTGTCGTGTTGATGGGCGATATCGACGAGACGTTTCTGGGCCTGCCGCCCGAGGTCCTGCAAACCTCGATGAAAGAGCACCAAAAATTCTTCTCCGTCCGCAATCCCAAGACGGGCCGGATCGAGAAATTCGTCACCGTCGCCAATGTCGAGACCGAAGACAACGGCGCGACCATTCTGGCGGGCAACCAAAAGGTGCTGTTTGCGCGGCTGTCCGACGCCAAATTCTTCTGGGAAAACGACCTGCGCATCGCCAAAGGCGAGAAAATGCAGCCATGGTTGGATGCGCTGGACAATGTCACTTTCCACAACAAGCTGGGCAGCCAGAAGGAGCGCATCGACCGCATCGCAGCCTTGGCCGAAGAAATCGCGCCCTTTGTCGACGCTAATCCCAAGCTCGCCAGACAAGCTGCCGAGGTCGCCAAAGCCGACCTCAGCTCCGAGATGATCTACGAGTTCCCCGAACTCCAAGGCCTCATGGGCCGCTACTATGCGGAAGCCGCTGGTTTACCCGCCGAGGTCGCCAACGCCGCCGAGGAACATTACTCTCCACTCGGCCCCTCTGATGATGTGCCAACCACACCCGTATCGGTTGCTGTCTCGCTTGCCGACAAGATCGACACGCTGACAGGATTCTGGTGGATCGATGAAAAGCCAACCGGGAGCAAGGACCCATTCGCCCTACGTCGCGCGACGTTGGGTTGCATTAGGCTGATTGTTGAAAATTCGGTTCGATTTCCAATTAAAAATCTCGCTTTGGTTGGTTTCACGGAAAATATGATGAGCCGCCTAAAAGAAGATAACATTAGGCAATCGCAAAATATCGCAGACGCGGCTGCGATCTTATCTGTGGAAAAAGAGGAAGTAGAACGCCTTATCCAAGGTGAATTCCGCACTGCTCTCACAGTTCCCAGCGACAAGGCCGTCATTCAGTTTTTCGAAAAGGTCATGGATTCGAGTGTTTCATCTGACCTCCTTTCTTTCTTCCACGATAGACTCAAAGTCTTTCTAAAGGATAAAGGCATCCGCCATGACGTCATCGACGCCTGCATCGCGATGGAAGGCAACGACGACCTCACCCTCTTGGTCAAACGCGCGGAGGCCCTGTCGGAAACGCTGAAAACCGAGGACGGCGCGAACCTGATCCAAGGCTTCAAACGCGCCAACAACATCCTCTCCAAAGAGGAAGACAAAGATGGCGTCAGCTACGAGCTCGACCCCAAGGTCGAACTGGCCGAAACCGACGAAGAAAAGACCCTCTTCACAGCCCTCGACACGGCGGAGGCGAAAATCACCCCCGCGATGGAGGCGGAGGATTTCGCCACCGCCATGGCCGCCATGGCCGAGCTGCGCGCGCCGATTGACGCCTTTTTCGAGGCCGTCAAAATCAACGCCGACAGCCAGATCGTCCGCCGCAACCGGCTGTGCCTGCTCAACCGCATCCGCGTCATCTGCGGTGGCGTGGCGGATCTGACGAAGCTGGAGGGGTAGGGCGGGGTTAACCCCGCCTTCACCTTTATGCATGTCATCCCCGCGCAAGCGGGGAGCCAAAGATCACGCGCCGAACGGCGTCGTTAACGCAGTCGCAACACAAAACTTTTGTACAAAACGGGTTTGAGCCTCTCAAAAACATCCCCAATTTGTACAAAACTCCGTCCAAAACGGGCGCGGCGGAATGGGACACACACTCTCAATTTCCGCAATGTAACGGTTGATTGACACATTTATGGGTCTATGCTGCGCCGCAGTATAAGGACGCGCGTGATGCTCGACTCGATCAATTTCGAACGCATTACCCAGACGGCCGGCATCAGCCGCCGCCTGCACGGAACACGTGCTAAGTGCCTGCAAAGATTGATAAGATTGGACATGCCGGTCCCCGACACCGTCGCATTGTCCATCCCCTTGGTGCGCAAAATCGCCTCCGGCCAGCGCCCCGATCTAAGCCAGCTTCTGGACCATTTCGGCAGCTGGCCCGTGCTAAGTGTCCGTGCCTCAACGGAAAAACCCGAATGGGGCGGGCCTTCTACCGTCCTCAATATCGGCATGAATCGCGCCAACGAAGCCTTCTTCGCGTCCCGCCTGGGCGCCGATGCCGCCCGTAAATTGCATCTGAAATTCATCCAATCCTACGCGATCGAGGTCTCCCGTCTGGACGAGGACATGTTCGATGTCCCTGATTTAACAGTAGAAAAAGCCTACGAGGCCTATGAGCACGAGATGGAGGAGGAGTTCCCCCAATCCATCGAAGTGCAGCTGTTCGAGGTCCTCAAATCCATGGCCCGCGCATGGGAAGGCACCACCGCGCGGCTGCTGCGCATGTCCAAAGGCGCGCCCGAAGACGCAGGCCTTGGCCTTGTGGTGCAACGCATGGCCTTCGGCATGGGCAAAGGCGAAAGCGGCTCCGGCGTCATCCAATTCGTCAACCCCGAAGACGGCCAGCCCAAGCATATGGGCCGCTACCTGCGCCAGTCCCAAGGCCGCGACGCGCTGTCTGGCGATGAGGGGCGGGCGATGTATCTGACATCCGATCCGCGTGGTGAAAGCCTGCAGGACAGCCAGCCCGAAATTTACAACGAACTCAAGCGATTGGGCGACGTTGCTCGTACCGGTTTGCGCGAGGAAATGCAGATTGAATTCACCCTTGAGGGTGGCAAGCTGAACATCCTCGACGCCGTGGTGGCGCCCCGCACGTCGCGGGCGTCCGTGGCCACGGCGGTGGCGCTGGCCGATGACGACATCATCAGCCAAGCCGACGCGGTGCTGCGCATTGAACCCAAGGCCGTCTCGGATCTTTTGCACCAGCAGGTGCACCAAGCCGCCAAACGGGACGTGATCTCGCAAGGCATCGCGGCCAGCCCCGGCGCGGCCACGGGCAAGCTGGTCTTTGACGCCATGGCCGCCCAAGCCGCCGCAGCGCAGGGCGAGGCCTGCATCTTGGTACGCCGCGAAACCTCGCCTGAGGATATTCGCGGCATGCATGCCGCGCGCGGCATCCTGACCGAACGTGGCGGCCAGACCAGCCATGCCGCTGTGATTGCCCGCGGGCTGGGGTTGCCATGCGTGGCCGGGGCCTCTGATCTGGACATAGATTCCAAGTGCAGGACACTGACAACAAAGGACAATCGCGCCTTCAATGAGGGCGATATTATCACGCTGGACGGCACCACAGGGCAGGCCTTGGCGGGGCAGGTTAAGCTGGTCGAGGCCGGCATTGGCGGCCCGTTTGAGCGGTTGCTGACATGGGCTGACGAATTCCGCGACATCGGGGTGCGCGCCAATGCGGACACCCCGGCAGAGGCCGCCGTTGCCCGCAAGTTCGAGGCCGAAGGCATCGGTCTCACCCGCACGGAACACATGTTTTTCGCCGAGGACCGCCTGACGGTGCTGCGCGAAGCCATCTTCGCCGAGGAAGGCTCTGACCGCACGGCGGCGCTTGCGCGTTTGCTGCCGATGCAGCGCGACGACTTTGCGGAACTGTTCACCATCATGAAGGACCGTCCGGTCTGCCTGCGCCTGTTCGATCCGCCCTTGCACGAATTTCTGCCCTCCAGCCGTCAAGGCATCAAGGAGATGGCCGAGGCCATGGGTCTCAGCGCGAAAGAAGTCCAGCAACGCATTGATGGGCTTAAAGAATTTAACCCAATGCTGGGCATGCGCGGGGTGCGTTTGGGCATCACCGTGCCCGAGATATACGACATGCAGGCCCGCGCCATTTTCGAGGCGGCGTTGCAGGCGCGTACCAAAGACAATCCCAAGGTTGTCCCCGAAATTATGATCCCGCTGGTGTCGGCCAAGCGCGAGGTCGAGCTGGTCAAATCCCGGATTGATGCGGTTGCCGCCGACATCATGACCAAGACCGGCGAGACCCTAGAATACAAACTCGGCGTTATGGTCGAAACACCCCGCGCCGCGCTGCGCGCAGGCGACATCGCGACCCATGCAGGGTTCCTGAGCTTCGGGACGAATGACCTGACCCAGATGACCTATGGGCTGTCGCGCGACGACGCGGGGCGGTTCATGTCGAACTATGTGCAAAAGGGGGTCTTCCCGGAAGATCCGTTCCACAAGCTGGACACGGATGGTGTGGGCGAGCTGTTGCAACTGGCCGCGGAGCGGGGGCGTCAGGTGCGCTCCAAAGTGACGCTGTCGGTCTGCGGCGAGCATGGTGGTGATCCTGAAAGCATCGCGTTTTGCCGCGATCTGGGGCTGAACTACGTGTCCTGCTCGCCTTACCGTGTGCCTATTGCGCGTCTCGCGGCCGCGCATCTGGCGATTCGCGATCCAAAGGCGCCTGATGCCGAATTTATGTATCCGGAAGACGAGCCATTTGTCCCCGAATAGCGGGACGCTACAACATGTTGTGATCTGACCCCATCTGGCTGCGGCGTTTTGGCCCGTTGGGTAGACGTGTGGATAACCGCCCTCTATATCCCCCCAGACCTTAATGAGACGTAAACCGCGCCCATGGGGGGATGCGGCATCACGGGGCCAAAGACAAAAACCCGCGATGTGACGAGATCGGACACGGTGTGATGAGTATCAAGACCTCTGTTATTGCGACCCTTGGCGGCGCGGCCTTGTGCATGCTGCCCGTGCTGGCACAGGCGGATCATTCCCTGAAAGGCGTTGGCTCAACCTCTGGCTCGCCCGCGATTGAGGCCGTGCAAGACACGGTCATCAGCCCAGCCTTTCTGAAGCTCATCAAAGCCGACAAGGCGGGCAAGGCGCGGCTGCGCGCGGACCGCGTCGCAAAAATTGCAACACCTTTGCCGGGCGCCGAACCTCAGGGCTCTGGGGCGCTGACCTTTTCGCTCGCGGAACTCAACGCGCGCCCCAAAGCCACGGGTGACGCGCATTTCAAATGTTTGGCGGAGGCCCTCTATTTCGAAGCCCGTGGCGAAACGTTGAAAGGCCAGATTGCCGTGGCCGAAGTGATCCTGAACCGCGTGGCCTCCTCGCGCTTTCCCAACACGGTTTGCGGCGTCATCAAACAGGGCACCGGCCGCAAATACGCGTGCCAGTTTACCTATACCTGCGACGGCAACCCCGAGACCATCAACGAGCCATCAGCCTATGCCCGCGTCGCCAAAATTGCGCGCATGATGCTCGACGGTGCGCCGCGCAAGCTTGCGGGCGGGGCCACCTATTACCACACTACGGCGGTGAACCCGTCTTGGGCACGCAAGTTCCGCCGCACCGCAAAAATGGGCGTCCATCTGTTCTACAAACCTGCGTAAGGTCGGTTTTCGCCCCTTACAGTCCGGGTTTTCCCCACGACAGGCGCGGGCCGTCTTGCTAAAGAAGCGCGACCACTGACACCTTCGAGGCGCGCCACATGACATCCGAAATCAGACTGGCCTTTGCCCATCCGTCCGAGCGTTCTGAGGCCATGGCCGACGAGCCGCGCGACCGCATCTCCTTGCGCGACCATATCCGCGAGGTCGAGATCGGGGCGTTTCAGGCGGAACGCGGCACAACCCAGCGCATCTGTTTCAACATCGTGGTCGAGGTGCGGTTGCCCGACGGGCTGGACGACGATGTCGACCGGATCATGAGCTATGATACTATCACCGAGGCCATCGACCGCGAACTCAGCGCGGAACGGCTCAACCTGCTCGAAACGCTGGCCGAACGCGTGGCAGAGGTCATCTTGATTGACCCGCGCGCCGCCCGCGTTTTTGTGCGCATCGAAAAGCTGGATCGTGGCCCCGGCGCGTTGGGCGTCGAAATCGTGCGCGACCGCGACATGGTCAAACCTGCAGCCGCTGAGGATGCGGTCCACCCGCTGGTGGCTTTTCTGGGCAATGACGTGTGCACGGGCGATGATTTGACCTCCGTCCTGGATCGGCTCGAAGCCGAAGGCGTCCCCTTGATCCTGTGCGTCGGCGCGGGCGACACGGACGCCCCCCAAGCCGCGCACCCCGCTGCGCAACGCCGCATCGACCTGCTGGCCATCGAACAAAACGCGTGGGTGCTGGCTGGGCGCGACAAGCGCTGCGTCGTGGTGGCGACCAGGACCGAGCTGGATTGGGCCATGAAAAACGGCCAGATCAGCGTCTGGGCGCCGTCAAAAATTGTGCTCGACGCAACCGACGGCCCTGATCTTAGCACTATGGACGCGGCAGCATTGACCGGGTGGTTCGCGCAGGAATTTGACGCCGCCAAGACCATCGCGTTGGGCCACGGGCTCAAGGCCCCCGGCACGCCGATTGCGGTGGCGACCTTGTTGTCAGGGGCGGCGCTGCTAGTCTGACGCGCATGACCACCTATTTCCGCCCTATCGCACAAACCGATGCGGCGCGCCCCGAGGGCGCGTTGCCCTTGGCTGGCAACCCTATTGTCTGGTTTTCGCAGGTCGAGGCTTTGACCCGCGGGCAGCCGTCGCGGCTGGTCGATGTCGTAGACATGGCGTCTGACGATCTGTCCGCGCTCACTGCCCCGCGCGCCGATGTGGCGGGGTTGGGCATGTCCGCGCCCAAACTGATGGGGGTGCTCAACACCACGCCAGACAGTTTTTCGGATGGCGGGCGCTTCACCACCACCGAGGCCGCCGTCGTCCACGCTCGGCGTATGGTGGAGGAAGGCGCGCATATCCTTGATATTGGCGGCGAGTCCACGCGCCCCGGCGCGGCCTTCGTGCCGGTCGACGAAGAAATCGCCCGCACCGCCCCTGTGATAGCGGCGCTCAAAGCGGCCCGCATCGACACACCCGTCTCCATCGACACGCGCAAGGCGCAGGTGGCGCGGGCGGCGGTGCAGGCCGGCGCGTCGCTGCTCAATGATGTCTCGGCGCTCAGTTTTGACGCGCAAATGGCTGACGCGGCGGCAAGGTCTGGCGCGCCGATTTGCCTGATGCATGCGCAGGGCGATCCCAAAACCATGCAGGAAAACCCCAGCTACGACGATGTGCTGCTGGACGTCTACGACTACCTCGCGGCGCGCGTGGTCGAGGCGAAGCAGGCGGGCATAGAGCCGCAAAACATCATCGTGGACCCCGGGATCGGCTTTGGCAAAACGCCAGCCCACAACCTCGCGCTCATCCGGGGGCTGTCCTTGTTTCACGGGCTTGGCTGCCCGATCCTGCTGGGCGTGTCGCGCAAGCGCTTCATCGGCTCCATCGGCAGTCAGCCGCAGGCTGACAAACGTGCACCAGGTTCCGTCGCAATTGCGCTGCAGGGGCTCATGCAGGGTGTTCAGATCATCCGGGCACATGATATAGAGGAGCACGCGCAGGCCTTCGCCCTTTGGCATGCCGTCAACGACAACAAGCAGGACTGACACATGGCACGCAAGTTTTTCGGCACCGATGGCGTTCGCGGTCGGGCGAACACCTTCCCCATGACCGCCGAGATGGCGCTGAAGCTGGGGGCCGCCGCAGGCCGCTATTTCCGCCAGGACGGCAACGAGCACCGGGTGGTGATCGGCAAGGACACGCGCCTGTCAGGCTACATGCTGGAAAATGCGCTGACGGCCGGGCTGACCTCGACGGGCATGAACGTGTTTCTACTGGGCCCCATGCCCACCCCCGCTGTTGGGCTGCTGACACGGTCAATGCGGGCGGATCTGGGCGTCATGATTTCTGCCAGCCACAACCCGCATTACGACAATGGCATCAAGTTCTTCGGCCCCGACGGGTTCAAGCTGTCCGATACGGCGGAATACGAGATCGAGGCCCTGCTCGAAGGCGACATCCACCCCGCCCAACCCCAAAACATTGGCCGCGCCAAGCGGATCGACGATGCGCTCGGTCGCTATGTGGAACGGGCCAAGGCCACGTTTCCATCCGGTCTGCGCCTAGACGGGCTGAAAGTGGTGGTCGATTGCGCCAACGGGGCGGCCTATAAGGCGGCGCCCGAGGTGCTGTGGGAATTGGGCGCAGAGGTGATCCCTGTCGGGGTCTCTCCGAATGGCTTCAACATCAACGAGGGATGCGGCTCCACCAGCACGCGGCTGGCCGCTGAAACGGTCGTGGCGCATCAGGCGCATGTTGGCATCTGCCTTGATGGCGATGCGGACCGGGTCATGGTCTTGGACGAAACCGGTGCCGTAGCGGATGGCGATCAGCTGATGGCGCTGCTGGCGACCCGCTGGAACGAGGCGGGCTTGCTTGCGGGCGGGGCGCTTGTGGCGACGGTCATGTCCAACCTTGGGCTGGAACGGCATATGCAATCCCAAGGCCTGCGACTGGAACGCACCAATGTCGGCGACCGCTACGTTGTCGCCGCGATGCGCGAAAAGGGCTACAATCTTGGCGGTGAGCAGTCCGGCCATATCGTCATGACCGATCATTCCACCACCGGCGACGGGCTGCTGGCGGGGCTGCAATTCCTGGCGGCGATGGTGCAAACCGGCCAGCCCGCCTCTGCGCTGGTCCGCCAGTTCCAGCCCGTCCCGCAAAAGTTGGAAAATGTGCGCTTCGGCGCGGGCAAGCAGCCGCTCAACGAGGCCAGCGTGCAGGCCGCCATCGCGCAGGCAGAGGCGGATCTTGCCACCAACGGTCGGCTTCTGATCCGCAAATCGGGAACCGAGCCGCTGATCCGTGTCATGGCCGAATGCGAGGACGAGGGGCAGCTCAATGCCTCCGTGGCCTCTGTCGTCGCCGCGGTCGAGGCGGCGGTTTAGGTCTAGGTCCCCGCGCCGGGCATTGCCAGGGCAAGGCCGTCCTTCACCAATATCGCGGTGCCCACCTTGCGGCCTTGGCTTTGAACCGCAGCCAAGGAGGGCGCGCCCTTCAAGGTGGCTTTGCGAAACGATCCCGCCGGGCGCAGCGACGTCTTGGCGTTTTGATGCGGCAACGGAATGATCGCGCGGTTTGGGTCGGGGAAATCTGCGGCCTCGGCCAGCGGGATCACAAGCGTTTTGCCCATCAGGTAAATGTCGCCCACAGCCCTACCACGCTTGATTTGTTTCGCAATCGGCGCCGAGGACAGCCCGCCAAGGCTGGACAGATCCAGCTTGGCCTCGTTCTTCTCGGCGGCGGGCTGGCGCATGTCGACAAGGTAGGTGCTGCCCGCCAGCATCAACACAACATGATCTATCCCCACGCGTGCGCCACCCTCAGACAGGCGCAGCCGTTTGGGGTCTTTCAGAAAGTTCTCGTTTTCCAGCAGCTTGTTGCCCGCATTCTGGGCAAACCCGCCTTGCGGCAGAAACCCAAAAGCCAGCGCTGCGGCGCCCAAGGCTATAAACGCGCGTCTTTGCATGGATCGTCTCCCCAGTGTTTTGCCAAGCATAGCAGCACTTTCAGCGCACAAACAACGCCTTCAGCGCACGCGATTGGCTGATGCCAATGCCCAGCAGGATCAAGGCCAAGGCGACAAACAGCTGGGGCGGCAGGCTTTCTCCCATCAAGGTGACGCCGAAAATGACGGACCAAACGGGGACCTGATAGCTGGTCAGCGACATGAACACGCTGCCGGCGGTGGTGATGACCCGCACCCGGATCACGGCAGCCAACGCGGTGGGCAGCAAGGCCGCGCAGATCAAGGCGGCGGTCGGGCCGGTCGGAAACGCGGCGGGCATGCCCTCCTTGACCAGCGCCATGGGGGCAAGGATCGCGGCAGCCGTCAGCAGCGACACGGTCGCAAAGGCAAGCGGCGGCATCTTGGGCGCGCGCCGCGTGATGATCGAGCCGCAGGCGTAGCACGCAGCCGCGCTCATGCAGGCGATCCGGCCCCACGTCTCTAGGGGCGCGCCGGATGGGTTCAGCGCCTCTGGCCCCAGCAGTATCGCCAGCCCGATGAACCCCAGTATCATGCCGATCACGCGCCTTGGGCCGATGCCTTCTTCTTTGGAAAAGAGGGCGGCCAGCGGCAACACCAGCAGCGGAACCACGCCCATGGCAACGCCTGCAAAGGCGGATGGCACATGCTGCTGGCCCCAGCTCAGCATGCCAATCGGCAAGGCAACCGCGCCTGCGCCAATCACGATGGCAAACACCCAGGCCCGGGCCGATGGCAAGCTGCGCGGCCCTTGCCCCATTGCGGTTCCTACGGCCAAAAGGATCAGCCCGCCCAGCAAAACGCGGCCCGCCGCGACCGTCGCGGGCGCGAACCCGTCCAGCGCAAGGCGGACCATCATGAAAGCCGCGCCCCAGATCACGCCAAGGCTGGCAATCAAAAGCCAGTTGGTCAGTCCGGGATTGTCAGGGGAGGGGGTGTTGCTCATGCGCCTAGGCTTAGCGGCTTCGCGCGCAAGGCGCGAGAGAAGATGCGCATGGTTCCGGCGCGGCCCGAATTGTTCACGCGGAGGGGTAGCGGCCCAGCCGCTTCTGGCCCGACTGGCTGATGGCCAGCCCCCCAAGGATCAGCGCCAGCGCGAACACAAAATTTCCGGGCAGCATCTCGCCCAGGAAAACGACGCCAAAGATGACCGACCACACTGGCACCTGATAATTCACGAGGCTCATGAAGCTTGGCCCCGCCGACTGGATCACCCGCACCAGCAAGATCGTCGCCAGCGCGGTCGGGCCCAGCCCCAGATAGACCAGCGCGGTCCAGACCGACGCCGACATCGCGCCCGGCAGGCCTTCCATGTAAAGCGCCACGGGCAGCATCAGCGTGGCCCCAACCAGCAGCCCGCCAGAGGAAAACACCAACGGATGCACGGGCGGCGCAATCCGCGTGATGATCGACCCGATCGCGTAGCAAAACGCGGCCCCGATGCAGGCCAGCCGCGACCAGACAGCCCCGTCACCCGTGAACAGGTCGCTCACCCCGATCAGCACCAGAACCCCAATAAAACCAAGGGAGAAGCCCGCGGTCTTGATCCCGCTCATCCGCTCGCCGGGCACCAGGATATGCGCCAATGGCAACACCAGCAAAGGCACGGCGGCCATGGCCAAACCGGCAAAGGCCGATGGCACGTTTTGAATGGCAAGGCTCAGCAAGGTGAAGGGCACCGCGTTGGTGAACAGGCCCATGCCGACGATGCACAGCCACAGGGTGCGGTGCGACAAGGCCGGCAGCCGCAGCCCCATCGCAAAGGCCACGCCCAGCAGGGTCACGGCGGCAATTATCAGGCGGATCGCGGCGATGCTCAGCGGGCCCGCGCCGTCCAGCGCCACGGCAATAGACATGAAGGACGCGCCCCAAATGAGGCCCAGCAGACACAGGGTCAGCCAGTTGGTCAGTCCGGGTTTTGCGGCGTCAGGCATCCAGCAGTCCAATTCCAGAAATGAGAAACGGCCGCGCGGTCCTCCCAAACCGCGCGGCCGCTTCCGTGTAAGACGGGGCCAAAAGGCCGCGCCTCTTAGTTCTTGGTTTTGTCGACCATCTTGCCGGCGGAAATCCACGGCATCATGCCGCGCAGTTTTGCGCCGGTTTCTTCGATCATGTGCTCGTCATTGGCGCGACGCGACGCTTTGATGGTCGGCTGGCCAACGGCGTTTTCAAGCATGAAGTCACGCACAAACTTGCCCTGCTGGATGTCTTCCAGAACGGCTTTCATGCGTGCCTTGGTCTCGTCATATGGCAAAATGCGCGGGCCGGTGACGTATTGGCCGTACTCCGCAGTGTTCGAGATGGAATAATCCATGTTGGCGATGCCGCCTTCATAGATCAGGTCCACGATCAGCTTCACTTCGTGCAGGCATTCGAAATAGGCCATCTCGGGGGCGTAGCCCGCCTCAACCAGAGTTTCAAAGCCCATGCGGATCAGCTCGACCAGGCCGCCACACAAAACAGCCTGCTCGCCGAACAGGTCGGTTTCGCATTCTTCGCGGAAGTTGGTCTCGATGATGCCCGAGCGGCCGCCGCCAATGGCGGAACAATAGGACAGACCGATCTCCAGCGCTTTGCCCGATGCGTCTTTGTCGACAGCCACCAGGCAGGGCACGCCGCCGCCTTTGGTGAATTCGCCGCGCACAGTGTGGCCGGGGCCTTTTGGCGCCATCATGATGACGTCGATGCCTTCTTTTGGCTCAATCAGGCCAAAATGCACGTTCAACCCGTGGGCAAAGGCAATCGCAGCCCCTTCGCGGATGTTGTCATGCACATATTTCTTGTAGGTCTCGGCCTGCAATTCGTCGGGCATGGTGAACATGATGACGTCGGCCCAGGCGGCGGCTTCCGCGATACCCATGGTCTTCAGGCCTTCGCCTTCGGCTTTCGCGATGGAAGCAGAGCCGTCACGCAGCGCCACGACCAAGTTCTTGGCGCCCGAGTCGCGCAGATTCAGCGCATGCGCGTGACCTTGGCTGCCATAGCCCAGGATCGCTACTTTTTTGTCTTTGATAAGGTTAACATCGCAATCGCGATCATAGTAAACGCGCATATCAGGCGCTCCTCTCGTTGGGTTGAAATCTTGAGGGGCAATTTACGTTCAATTGATCGGGATAACATATCAATCAGACGATTATTCGATGAATAATCGAACCTTTTATTCGCAGAATAAAAGACTTATATGGATTTCATGCTTGATGACATTGACAGACGCCTCCTGCGCCACCTCCAGGCCGATCCTCTCGCCCCCATGTCCGAGCTGGCCGAACGCTGCGCCCTGCAACCCGCCACAGTCTCCCGCCGTCTGGACAAGCTGATGCGGCAAGGCGTGCTGAAAGGCCAGCACGCCACCATCGACTGGGCGGCGTTGGGCTACGCCGTAGAGGTCTCGCTGCGCTTCACCCTCGACAAAACGCAGGTCAACGCTTTTGACGACTTCCAAGCCGCAGCCCGCAAAATCCCCGAGGTGATCGCCATCCAGACCTTCCTCGGCGTGGTCGATGTGCGCCTGTCCGTCGTGGCCCGCGACATGGCGCATTACCAGACGCTCTACCGCAACCACATCCTGACGCTGCCTCATATCGCGGAGCTGGAGGCCTTGATGCATGTCGCCACCATCAAATCGTCCGAGACCCTGCCGATATGACGCCGCTTGACCAGACGGACCATGCGATCCTGAAATTGCTCGCCCAAGACGCCACCCAAAGCGCAGGAGCTGTGGGCAAAACCCTCGGCCTCAGCCAGCCTGCCACGTGGCGGCGCATAAGGCGTTTGCAAGAAGACGGCATCCTGACGGGCAGGCGGGTCGATTTGGACGCCGAGAAGCTGGGCTTCGGCGTGACCGTGTTCCTTGGCGTGAAACTGGCCACCAAAGGCCGCGTGTCGCTTGAGGATTTTGAACGCGCCGTCACCGCCATCCCCGAGGTGCAAACCGTGCAGCATGTGCTGGGCCTTTACGACTACCGCCTGCGGGTCGTCGCCCGTGACCTTAGCGATTTCGAGCGGGTGCTCCGCCGCCGCATCATGACCTTGCCGGGTGTGGGCAATGTCGAGGCCAACGTTTTGCTCAGCGAGGAGCGCCTTGCTGGACCGCTGGGATTGTGACGCAGGCAAGCCGCTTCAAGTCATTCCGCAGCGGCAGGGGAACTACTTATAATTTTAGCAATAGACGATCGTAATTTGATCCAGAAAGTCGCCTGATCTCCCGCCAATTTCAAGCAGTCGAATGTTAGAAAGAACGCTGCGCTTGCCCCCTTGGCCGCCACCTGCAACGACTTGCCGCGTGTTTGTCCGAAACTCCAGCCGGTCAATATAGAGCCCGTGCCGGATCACGACGGTGTCGATATATTCATTGGGGCCAAATTGCAGTGGGTTGCCAAGGGCGCCACCATTGCCACCATGTTGACGACCGTTAACGATAAGGGCATCAACATATGTTCCGCTCCGCATTATCAGCGCGTCAACAGGTTGCTTTCCGAAGGCGCGCCCGCCATTGCCACCAAATGTCGATTGAACGGCATTACATGGAAGCACTTCCTCGCCGCCGCCCGTTGCGAATGCAGCGTCGAAAGGCAGCGCTACCACTGCGGCAGAGGCGACTGCCAGTAGAAATTGTTTCATTATACCCTCCCCAGAGCTTGTGATTTTGCCAATCCGGAGAAACTAGCATGCCAGCTATGTTTCAATGAAACATTTTCTGCCCCGCCTATATTATCGGAAACAGCTGTCTCCGATATTGGCCTATGGCAGTTGTGTTGAGCAATTGTATACCGAGATAGGCTTTGCCTTCCCCAGCGCACGCCCATATCTAGTTGGCATAGGATTGGAGGACTTCAAAATGGCATTGCTCGACACCGTGGACCCAACCGGTCTGGAAGAATTCAGCGTGGTCTTTACCGACCGCTCGCTTAACTCCATGTCGAAGGCGTTTCAGGGCGTGATGACCGACATCTCGGGCATGTTGAAAGACGTCTACAACGCGCAATCCGTGGCGCTGGTCCCGGGCGGCGGTACCTTCGCGATGGAGGCCGTGGCCCGCCAGTTTGCCCGCAACAAAAAGGCGCTGGTCGTGCGCAATGGCTGGTTCTCCTACCGCTGGTCGCAAATCTTTGAATTAGGCGGCCTGACGTCTGAAGCCGTTGTGATGAAGGCCCGCCAAACGGGCAACGACACCCGCTCGCCGTTCCACCCCGCGCCGATTGAGGACGTGGTGGCCCGCATTGCCGAGGAAAAGCCCGATGTGGTCTTTGCCCCGCATGTCGAAACCTCTGCGGGCGTGATCCTGCCAGATGACTACATCACCCAAATGGCCGCAGCCGCCCATGGCGTCGGCGCGCTGATGGTGCTGGATTGCATCGCATCTGGCTGCGCGTGGGTCGACATGAAGGCCACCGGCGTTGACGTGCTGATCTCCGCCCCGCAAAAGGGCTGGTCCGCCACGCCCTGCGCTGGGATCGTGTGCATGTCTGCGCTGGCCCGCGAGCGCATCAACGAGACGACATCCGACAGCTTCGCGGTTGACCTGAAAAAGTGGCTCGACATCATGGAAATCTACGAGGGCGGCGGACATGCCTACCACGCCACGATGCCCACAGATGGGCTGAGAGCCTTCCGTGACACGATGATCGAGACGCGCGATTACGGGTTTGAGCGCCTGCGCGAGGCGCAGTGGAAACTGGGCAATGGCGTGCGGGATTACATGAAATCCAAGGGCATCGTGTCGGTCGCCGCAGACGGGTTCGGGGCGCCGGGCGTTGTGGTCAGCTACACCAATGACCCCGCGATCCAGAACGGGTCCAAATTCGCGGGCGAGGGCATGCAAATCGCTGCAGGCGTGCCGCTGCAATGCGACGAGCCCGACGACTACCGCACGTTCCGCATTGGATTGTTCGGGGTCGACAAGCTCTATGACGTGGATGGCACCTTGGCGCGGTTCAAGGACACGGCGGATAAGGTTCTTTGAGGGCGGTGGTAAAAATTTTCGATCGAAAATTTTTGCTGTAGCGCTTACTTCAACCCCAGTCCCATATTCATCAGCGTGGTGCGCACCGGCTTGGCGTCATGAATGACGCCAATGCCCCAACTGCGAAATTCGCGCAGCCAGTTGGCCTCTGATTGCGAGGTGCGGTTCAGCAGATCAATCCCTGCCACCCGCAGCGCCACGTTGCGGCGGCGGTCTTTGTCATAAGCGTCCAGCATGGCGTCGCTGCCCAGCGGGTGCTGTTGCGACAGCTCCAGCAATGACTGCAGATCGGCCAAGCTCATGTTCAACCCTTGCGCGCCAATCGGCGGCACAACATGCGCGGCCTCGGCCACCAGGGCCAAACGGCGGTCCGAAAAGCGCTGCGCAACCTGGCTGATAATCGGCCAGATCGACCGCTTTGAGGCCAGCGTCAGCGGCCCGAACATATGGCAAGACCGTTCCGACATCGCGGCGTTGAAACGGGCGTCGTCCAGGGCAAACAGGTCCTGCGCCTTGGGCCCGTCCTCCATCCAAACCACGGCGGAGCTGGGCAAACCGTCGTAATCGGGCAGCGGTACAAGCGTGAACGGCCCGCCGGTGCGGTGGATCTCGGTCGAGACATTGTCATGCGGGATCGGGTGCGTCACGGCGAAGGCCATGGCCTTCTGCCCGTAGCGTTTGGTCCTCACGTCAATGCCGGCGGCCTGCCGCAGCGGCGAGCCGCGCCCGTCGGCGGCGATCACCAGATCGGCCTGCACCTGAGCGCTATCGCTCAGCCAGACCTTCGCGCCGGTCGATCTCGCCAGCATCCGGTCGGTCGCAACGCCGGGGCGGAAATCCACGTTGTCCAGCGTCTCAAGCCGCTTCACAAGCTCGCGCCGGATCAGCCAGTTGGGCAGGTTCCAGCCAAAAGGCAGCTCGGAAATGTCGGAGGCGTCAAAGGCCCGCGCATTGCGCGGCTGGCCGTCCTCGCCCGCATCCACAATCTGCATCGTCTGCAGCGCCGTTGCATAGCCGCTCAGCTGGTGCCAGACGCCTGCGCGCTCCAACACATGCACGGAGGGTTGCAAAAACGCGGTGGACCGCAAATCCGCGCCCTCCAGGTCGCGTTCGGTGATTGGCGGGGCGGGGTCCACGCAAAGGACGTCAAAGCCACTTGTGCCAAACAGGCAGGCCGCCGTCAGGCCAGCCACGCCACCACCAGAGATCAGTATTTGGGTCTTGTCACGCATGCCCTGAACCTAAGCCGTCCCGCCCGCGATCCAAGGCTCAATCAACCACCTGCGCCAGAAAGCCGCTAAGGTCGGCGGTGTGGTGATGGATATAGGGCATCGGCGCGGGCTCGGGGGCCACATGCACGGTGCGCAAACCCATCGCGTGGGGCACTTCAAGGTTGCGCCCCTCGTCTTCAAACATCGCGGATGTTGCGCCGTCCAGCCCGTCCAGACCAAACACCCGCTCAAAGGCGGCTGCTTCCGGCTTGGGGCGGTAAAGCGCGTGTTCCACGCCGTATATTGCATCAAAAATGCCGGATAACCCTCTGGCGTGCAACACATTCTCGGCATAGGGCGCGGAGCCGTTGGTATAGACAATTTTGCGCCCGGGAAGCCGCGCGATCTGGCCGCGCAGCACGGGGTCGGCGTCAAGCACGGTGAAATCAATGTCGTGGACATCGACCATAAACGGCTCCGGCGCGATGTCATGCTCGGCCATAAGGCCCGCCAGCGTCGTGCCATGCAGGTGCCAATAGTCGCGGCGCAGCCGGTCAGCTTCGGCGCGGTCCACATTCAAAATGCGCATGACATAGGCCACCATCCGCGCCTCGATCTGGTCGAACAGCCGCATATGGGGCGGGTACAGCGTGTTGTCGAGGTCGAAGACCCAAGTGCGGACATGGTCGAAACTGGCTTCCATGTCGCGGACGCTAACCCTTTGGGTGCGTTGCGGAAAGCGGGAAATGCTTGTGTGCTGGGCGGCAAGTGTCTAGCTTTTCTGACAACACAGGGCGGAGACAGGACTGACATGGCCAAACCGGTGGAAAGCACGACCTACAAGGCGATCCTGCATGCGATTGATGTGGGCGTCTACAAGCCCGGCGACCGCCTGGTGGAAAGCGAATTGGCCAATCGGTTCGGCGGGTCACGCACCCCAATTCGCGAGGCTTTGCAACGGCTTGAGACCCAGTCTTTGCTTGCCCGCGACGGGCGGTCGCTGATTGTGGCCTCGCTCGATCATGACCAGATGGCCGAGCTATACACCGTGCGGGGTGCATTGGAAGGGCTGGCGGCAGAGTTGGCCGCGCAGCATGCGGCCCCCGAAGAGATCAAGGTGCTGTATGACATGGTCGAACAGGACCGCGAGCTGTTGGACAAACCGACAGAGCTGAGCCAGTCGAACCGCCGCTTTCACCGCCAGCTGCACCGGGCGTCGCATAACCGCTATCTGGTCCAGCAGCTGGACCTTGTGTACCGGTCAATGGCCTTGCTGGCGACCACGTCGCTGGCCGTGGACGGGCGTGGCGCCGTGGCGCTGGACGAGCATCTGGCCATCGTGCAGGCCGTCGAGGCGCGAGACGCCGCCGCGGCCTCCAAGGCGCTGCGTGACCACCTGTCCATCGCCTACGAGGTCCGCCTCAAGATTGACGCCGCCGGCGACGTCTGAGGCAACCTCCGCAGGGCTGACCCCATGTTCGGTTTTGTCCCAGTAAAACGGCTTCCACATCATTTCGGCCATGCCCTTATAAGCGGCCAATGTGCCCAGCATGAAATAGGCGGGCAGGGTGACGATCCATGCCAGCGCCGGGCGGTGGTCCAGTTTGCGTCCGGCGATGAAGAACAGGGCCAGGGTCACGGCCTCGCAGGACATGAACAGCATCGACAATTGGTACATGTGGGTCTCGGTCAAGCCCACCACAGGCGGCACCGATCCGCCGCTGATGAAATAGGCAAATGTCCACCACAAGACCGGGGCAAGGCAGAACGCCAGAAGTGTTCCGAGAAACAGAATTTGGAAGCCCAAAAACTTCCATGCGCCAAGTTCCTGCCATAAGATCAGGGGGTTCCGCATATGCACGCAATAGGTCATGGCATAGCCTTTCAGCCAGCGCGACCGCTGCTTGACCCATGGCCAGAAGCGGTTGTTGGCCTCCTCGCCGGTGACGGTATCAAGCATTTCGCAGCGATACCCGTGCCGCGCCAGCCGCATGCCCAGATCAGCGTCCTCGGTGACGTTGTGGGCGTCCCATGCGCCCAGCTCGATCAGCGCATCGCGGCGGAAAAACAAGGTGGTGCCGCCCAACGGAATGGCGAAGCCCAGCCGCTGCAGGCCGGGCAGCATGACCCGAAACCAGCCCGCATATTCAAAGGAGAAGCACCGCGCCAGCCATCCGGCGCGCGGGTTGTAGAAGCTCAAGATGCCCTGCACGCAGGCCAGTTTTGCATCGGCCCGCCGGAACTTGGCCGCCACGCGGGTGAGCTGGTCGCGGTCCGGCGCGTCCTCGGCGTCATAGACCCCGATGATGGAGCCTGAGGTAAAATCCAGCGCGTAATTCATCGCCCGCGGCTTGGTTTTGACCGAGCCGTTGGGCACCGTGACGACCTTCATGCCGTAAGGCAAAGTTGCGTCGCGCACGGCCTGGCGGGTGATGGCGTCGTCGGCCTCCACCACCAGGCAGATCTCCAGCAGGGCGGGGGGATAGTCGATATTTTCCAGCCGCTTGACCAGCTTGGCGGCGACGCTGGCTTCCTTGAACAGGGGCACGAGAATGGATATTTTGGGCAGCTTTCCGGGCGGCGGACGCGGCGCATGCTGAAAGGGCGACCGGCTGCGGCCAGCCCCCCCGCGCAGCGCAATCAGGACGCAGGCGGCCTTGAGGGCCGTGTTGATGACAAGCGTCATGACGGCCACCCAGAACACCGCCCCCGCCAGCAGGGCGGGCGCCCAAACCGCCAGCGCGATGGCGCATATGGCTGCGGCCACCAGCGCGCAGGTCATGCGCCCGCTTGACCAATTGCGGCAGCTGTCGGCTATGGCCGTGCGCGTCTCGGAAGCGGCGGCAAGATCGGTGCCGATGCTGCGATGCAACGCCCTGTGCAGGGCGTCCTTGTCGGCGACAACGTAGCGCCATTGGTCCTGCTCGCCCCTGATCTGCCTGCGCAGCTGGGCGACGACGCCCAGATGGGTGCAAGCGATGATGGTGGCCGCGCCCGCCTTGCGCCACGGGATCAGGTTGTGGCGAAGGCAGGTTCCCGCTGGGAGCATCCGAGCCAGCCGCGGGTCGGGCGGGTTGGTATCAAGGTCAACAGTGCTTGTATTATGCATCCGCGCCAGCGCACGGGTGATGGCGTTGCGGCTCAGCAGTCCGCGATGCGCGATGATGTCGCCCAGGGGCGCGTCCTGGCGCGACTGCAGCGCCAGACTGTCGGCAATCTGGTCGGGGTGCAGCGCCCCGTCGCGGATCAGGATGTCGCCCAAGCGCAGCTTTCCCGCGCGACGCGGCGTGTCGGGCAGGGCAGGGGTGCGGCGTTGCCGGAACTGGAAATTGAGCGCGTTCATGTCGGGGCATGTTTGGACCCGACATGGTTAAATGCGCGTTAATGCTCAGGCATTTGCCAGCGCCCGGTCCGCCATGGCCTGCGCGAAGCGCTCAAACAGGTAGTAGCTGTCTTGCGGACCGGGCGACGCCTCGGGGTGGTATTGCACCGAGAAGACCGGCTTGCCATCCACGCAGATGCCGCAATTCGAGCCGTCAAACAGCGACACATGGGTTTCGCTGACGCCTTTGGGCAGGGTTTGGGTGTCGACCGTAAACCCGTGGTTCATCGAGGTGATTTCCACCTTGCCGGTGGTGTAGTCCTTCACCGGATGGTTCGCGCCGTGATGGCCGTGGTTCATCTTGATGGTCTTGGCCCCTAACGCCAGCGCTAGCATTTGGTGACCCAGGCAGATGCCAAAGACGGGAATGTCGGCATCCAGCACGCCCTTGATGGCGGGCACCGCATAGGCGCCCGTGGCCGCCGGATCGCCGGGGCCGTTGGAGAGGAACACGCCGTCGGGCTTGTGGGCCAGAATGTCCTCGGCGCTGGCCGAGGCGGGCAGCACGGTGACGTCACACCCGGCCGAGGCCAGACAGCGCAGGATGTTGCGTTTGGCACCGTAATCCACGGCCACAACCTTGTGGCCTTTTTCCGAGCGTTTGCCGAAGCCGTCGGGCCATGCCCAACGGGTCTCATCCCATTGGTAGGATTGCGCGCAGGTGACGTCTTTGGCGAGGTCGAGCCCTTCGAGGCCCTTGAACGCGCGCGCCTCTTTGACCAACGCTTCGAGATCGAAAACGCCGTCTGGGTTATGCTCCATCGCGACATGCGGCGCGCCTTGGGCGCGGATCGCCCGCGTCAGCCGCCGCGTATCAACGCCGCCCATTGCGATGCGCCCGCGCTTGGCAAGCCACGCGCCAAGTTCTTCTGTTGCGCGCCAGCTGGACGACGCGGTCGGGTCCCATTTGACAACCATGCCCTCCGAGACGGGGTCCGCGGTCTCGTCATCTTCGGCGTTGACGCCGGTATTGCCGATATGGGGGAAGGTAAATGTCACGATCTGGCCCGCATAGCTGGGGTCGGTCATGATTTCCTGATAGCCGGTCATCGCGGTGTTGAAACACAGTTCGGCCACGGTGCGCCCGGTGGCGCCGAAGCCCATACCGTAGAAGACCGTTCCATCGGCCAAGACAAGGCAAGCGGTGGGTTTGGGGGACATGAGCGATTCCCTTTTCTGAGCTATAGGCAAAATTTTTCGGAACCTAAGGAGTGGGGCAGGTGGGGTCAACCGCCACTAGGGGTTGTTTTCGCGCTTTGCGCGCATGGGGTTATCACGTCTTGTGATATTGGCCAGCTGTGCTAGTTAGCTGCGTTCCGAAACTGCTGTGAGGCACCTCAATGTCGAAAGACAAACGCACCGAGATCACTGATGCTTTGAAAGAAGCAATGAAAGCCAAGGACGCCGCGCGTCTTGGCACGCTGCGGCTTATCAACGCCGCCATCAAGGACCGCGACATTGATTTACGCGCTGAGGGGCGCGAGGTCTCGGATGACGAGATCTTGGCCATTCTGGGCAAAATGGTAAAGCAGCGGCAGGAAAGCACCAAAGCCTATGAGGAAGGCGGACGACTGGAGCTGGCGGAACGCGAGCAATCCGAGATCAAGGTGATTAACGATTTCCTGCCCGCGCAGCTGAGCGCCGAGGCCTCCGAGGCCGCCGTGGACGCCGCGATTGCCGAGACGGGGGCCGAAAGCATCCGCGACATGGGCCGCGTCATGGGCATTTTGAAGGGCAAATACACCGGCCAGATGGATTTTGGTGCCGTCGGGCCGATGGTCAAGGCCCGGCTGGGCTAGGCCACGCATGTTGACCCCGCGGCGGGCTTTTGCCCGCGGGGTGGATGGCCGTCTCGACGATGAGGTAAGTGAAGGCGGCGCCGCCAGGATGTGGTCCACGCCTTGCTTTGGGGCTTTCGGCCCCATCGCCTGAAATCACCGGTGATCTCAGAGAAGCGCGCGGACATATCGGAGTTTGCCGGTAGATTTGGTTTGGCACTTTCGATATGGGCGCGGTCCCAAGAAACCACGTTTGGATACGACGACGTTTTGAGAGACGCCGAAGGTTCGAACGAGCGTGGGTATAACGCGTGGTTTGTGGGAATTGGTTAACGGTGCGAACGGTGATCTGATTGAGCGGCAACAGCCGCACATGATGTTTTTGCGCCTGCGGCGCTTGTATGGGGGCTCTGCCCCCAAACCCCGTTACAATGGGGGCTCTGCCCCCAAACCCCCGGGATATTTTTGGAACAATGATGGGGCGGGGCGAGTGGTTGGGGCGGGGCGAGTGTTTGGGGGGAGGCGAGTGGATGGGGGGCGTTGCGTTAGGCGGCGAGGCTGCGCAGCTCGTCTTCTAGCTGGTGTTTGAGGCTCAGGCGTTCATCGGCGGAGAGGAACGCGCCAAGTTCGACCTCGCGCGGGCCACCTTTGAGAGTGAGGTAATGTTTCACCGGCTCGTCGCGTTCGTTGACCTGCACCCAATAGGGATTGGCCTCCCAGTCTTTGCGGCGGCCCTTGGGGTCGACATGGACCAGCGCAATGTGATCGTCCCACAGCGAAAGTTCTTCCACGATTTGGCCGTCGCGGTAGCTGCGCATCAGCAGATGCCACGTGCCCGCGATGGTGATGAGCAGGAAGGGCAGCACCCCCCAGAGCACGGCCGTGCCGAAGACCCCGAACAGCGGCACCGACAGCCCCGCCGTCAGGATGGCGATGACCCAGACGAAGCCGGTGGCGGGTAGAGACCGGTGCGGGTAAAGGAGCACGCGCCAAACAGGTGTTTTGGCGTCGTAAGTAGAAAGGGCCTCGGGATAATCCGAGGCCCTTCCGTTTAGGTCTATGTGCTGGATCGGCACTTAGTGGTGCCCTTTGTCCCAGTCTTCCTGCTTTGGCAGGATTTCGAACGTGTGCTCCGGTGGCGGGGAGGGCAGCGTCCATTCCAGCGTGTCGGCATATTCGTTCCACGGGTTGGCTTCCGTCACGCGGCGGCCCCAGCCCAATGTGTAGACCATGACGCCGATGAAGAAGAGGAACGACGCGAAGCTGAGGAACGCGCCCCATGAGGAGACGTAGTTCCAATAGGCGAAGGCCTCCGGGTAGTCGATGTAGCGGCGTGGCATCCCCTGTCTCCCGAGGAAGTGCTGCGGGAAGAAGGTGATGTTGGCGCCGATGAACATGGCCCAGAAGTGCAGCTTGCCCGCCCATTCAGGATACATGCGGCCCGACATTTTCGGCAGGTAGAAGTAGATACCCGCGAAGATGGCAAACACAGCGCCCAAGCTCATCACGTAGTGGAAGTGAGCCACCACGTAGTAAGTGTCGTGATAGGCGCGGTCGATGCCAGCCTGCGACAGCACGATGCCGGTGACCCCGCCCGCGGTGAACAGGAACAGGAAGCCGAAGGCCCAGAGCATGGGGGTTTTGAACTCGATCGAGCCGCCCCACATGGTTGCGATCCAGGAGAAGATCTTGATGCCTGTCGGCACCGCGATCACCATCGTGGCCAGCATGAAGTAGGACTGCTGCGTCAGCGACATGCCCACCGTGTACATGTGGTGCGCCCAGACCACGAAGCCCAGCGCCCCAATGGCCACCATCGCATAGACCATCGGCAGGTAGCCGAAGATCGGCTTGCGCGAGAAGGTTGCGATAACATGGGAGATGATGCCGAAGCCCGGCACGACCACGATGTACACCTCCGGATGCCCGAAGAACCACAGCAAGTGCTGGTACAGGATCGGGTCACCGCCGCCGGCGGCGTCGAAGAAGGTTGTGCCGAAGTTACGATCGGTCAGCAGCATGGTGATGGCGCCCGCCAGAACCGGCAGGGACAGCAGGATCAGCCACGCGGTCACGAAGATCGACCAGCTGAACAGCGGCACCTTGTGCAACGTCATGCCCGGCGTCCGCATGTTCAGGAAGGTGGTAATCATGTTGATCGCACCCAGGATCGACGACGCGCCCGACATATGCACCGCGAAGATCGCGAAGTCGGTCGACATGCCTTGCTCCGTGGTCGACAGCGGCGCGTAGAGCACCCAGCCGATGCCGGAGCCCGCCTGGTCGTTGCCACCCGGCACCAGCAGGGAGCACACAGCCAGCGCACAGGCGGCCACATACATCCAGTAGGACAGGTTGTTCATGCGCGGGAACGCCATATCCGGCGCGCCGATTTGCAGCGGCATGAAGTAGTTGCCGAAGCCGCCAAACAGGGCCGGAATAACCACCAGGAACATCATCAAGATGCCGTGGCCGGTGATCAAAACGTTCCAGAGATGGCCGTTAGGCGTACAGCTCTGGACGTCCTGGGCCACGAAACGTGCGCCTTCCAGGCACATGTATTGCACACCGGGCTCCATCAGCTCCAACCGCATGTAGACGGTGAACGCCACGGAGATGAAGCCCATCAGCGCGGCGGTGAAGAGGTACAAAATACCGATGTCTTTGTGGTTTGTGGACATAAACCAACGGGTAAAGAAGCCCCGTTCGTCGTGATCGTGTCCCTCGATGGCTGCGTCGGCCATGGGTGTCTCCCATTTCTTATGTAGTATTTCTCGACATAGTGCGGGGCAGACTCACCCCGCCCGTTGCGCAACGGTTTAGTGGGTTGGGGCGGGCAGGGCAATGTTCCAACCGGTCGCAGGGGAGGAAAAAATGTCGCGGGTGCCGGGATTTGGCTGCGATTTTGAGAAACGGTGGCCATTAGCTGTGCCGCGCGGCATTTGATTTGGAATCCAGGGCTGGATTTCGGGGTGCGACCACCCTGAGTTGAAGGCCGCCGGGATGGCGGGGCTTGGCGCGGCGGGGCCTTGAGTGTTAACTGCGCCAGACCAAACGGACACATCAACAGGGCCGGAAAACAGGCTGTGCAGACCCAAAAACCAAAACGCCGCATTTTCTTGCATATTGGTATGCACAAGACTGGGTCGTCCTCAATCCAGGACAGCCTTGCCGGCGTGCAGACCCCCACAATCCGCTATGCGGATTTTTTCGACAACAACCATTCCGCCGCGATGATGAACCTGTTTGGCGAGCGGTTGGAGGGGCTGCTGCACCGCAAGGAGGTGGGCGCGTCCGCCAAATGGCCGATGGAAAAGCTGGCCAAATTGCAAGACCAGCTGGAGACCGAGCTCAACACGCCACAGCCCGACCTCATCATATCCGCTGAAACGCTGTGCGTTCTGGAGCCGCGCTTTGTGCGCAAGATGCATGACATGTTGAGCGAGAAGGCGCAGCGGCTTGTTGTGCTGGCCTATGTGCGCGACCCCGTCGATTTCATGTCGTCGGCGTTCCAACAACGCCTCAAAAGCGGCTTGTCGCGATTTGTGCCGCCGCAGCCGAATTACTGCGACCGTTTTGCCAAATTCGAAAACATCCTCGGGCGCGACTGCGTGCATTACCGGTCCTTTGAACATGCCACCCAAGGCGGCGCCTCCATTGTCCGCGACTTCGCAGGCTGGGTGGGGCTGGGCGAGGAGGATTACACCGAATGCCGATCCAATCAATCCATGTCGTTGGTCCCGGCTGCCGCGCTCTATGCCGCGAACCAGACGTTCAAGGCGCAGGCCCCGGCGCATAAATTGACCAAAGCCCGCATGCGGGCGGCCGAGACATTGCAACAGCGCTTCCCTTACGACGCGGCTGACAGATTCCGGTTTTCGCCAGATGTCTGCGCGGCGCATCTTGATCTGGAAGATTGCGACTGGATGGAAAAGCGGCTGCCCAAGTTTCGGCGCGACCCGCCCCAAAGCGGCGCGGCAGGGAGGATGGTGGAGACCGAGGCCGACCTGCTGGGCATCGCGGATGCGAACCGCGATGCCATTGCCGAGGCGCTGGAGGCGCATCAGGTGCGCTGTCCGGCGGGGGCGGATGTCACCGCCATGATGGAGGCGCTGCTGGTTCATGAATTGGCGCAATTGGCGCGCAAGCCCAAGCCCAAGACGCAAGCGCCGCCCGCTGACACTGCGAGTCTTGGCGCGCGGTTCAAATCGTTTGCGCGACGCGCAAAGATTTTGCGCGCCGACTAGCAGGCCAAAGGCCTGTTATAGGTCTGTGACCTGACCCACCGCCAGAACCGCGCCTGTTGGCGCGCCAGTGGTTGAGCCGCCATCGGGCTCGTCCGAGATCGCCAGCACCATGCCGCCAACGGCGCCTTGCAGGTCGTCGGGCAAAAGGATGTTGCCGGTGCCGTCATCGGTCAGAACGCCTAGGGAACGCGGGGGATTGTCGCCGACAATGGCCCAAAGTTCGAAGTCGCGGCCGGTTTCGGCCTGACCAGCGGTTGCGGTCAGACGCAACCCGCCTGTTGCGCCGTCATAGACGGCCAGCACGCGCAGGCTGTCATCCTCGGCGGCAATCTCGCTGACAAAAAGCGGGCCGGAGGTTGGCACTTGCGGAGCAGGCTGCGTGATGAGCATCACCGCCATCACGGCTGCGGCCGCGGTGGCCGCAAGTGAAAAGCCCTGCCATAGCCCCAACCGGGACCAAAGCGATGTGGATTTGTCCGTCGCGCCGAACAAATCGGTCGTCAGCCGCGCCTTGAGGGCCTTGGGCGGCACCACCGGCATGTATTCATCCGCAAGATCGGCAAAATGCGCGACCCAGTCGGCCACGTCGCGCTCAAGCGCGCGGTCTTCGGCCAGACGCAGCTCGAAGGCGCGTTCTTCTTCGGACGTCATCAGCCGCAGCGTGTATTCGGCGGCGAGGACGCGATTTTCTTCCTCTGGGGTCAGGGCTTCGCTCATTGGGTCATGCACTCCCGCAACGCAATCAACGAGCGGCGCAACCAGGTGCGCATCGTATTCAGCGGTACGTCAAATTTCGCCGCAAGATCGGCGTAGCTATCCCCTTCCAGATAGGCGCCGCGCACGGCGGCCCTGCGATCATCCGGCAACTCGTCCAGACAACCAACGATACGTGCGGCCTCTGAGCCCGCGATGGCAGATTGCTCCGGCGTTGGGCCAGATGCAGCCATTCGGTCCTCGACATCAGCGATGTCGTCGGTCTGCTTGGTGGCGCGGAGACGGTCGATTGCCGTGTTCCGCGCAATTGTGATTAGCCATGTCATCGGGCTCATCCCATTGCTTGCGTATCGGTCCGCGTAGCGCCAGATTTTCATATACGTCTCTTGCAAAACGTCCTCTGCGCTAGCGGTATTGTTCAACACACGCAGCGCCACCCCGAAAAGTTTCGCACTTGTCGCGTCATAAAGGTCAGAAAAAGCCGACCGGTCGCCCAAAGCGACCCGAGAAATCATCTTGTCGATGTCCGCAATCGTCGTCATTGCCGTCACGCTCCAATTATTACGTACGCCTTACCGGGCAGGCCTGAGCCAGCGTATCCTTGTTGTCTTTGCGCACGAGGCGGATGCGCCGCACGCTGGGAGAGGTGTTTGGTCTGCCTAACCTGCCGCAAAATAACCATAAGTCAATTTTCTTCGCAAAAATTTGGGAGGTTTGAAACTTTCCATGCCGAGCCGCCGTGAGTGTCAACAAGGGGCTGACCAAAACGATGGAGACATAGAATGACACAGTTTCTGACCCGCATTGCCACGCCCCTTATCTCTCAGCAGGTTTTTGAACCCACCGCAGCCAAGACACCCCCTCGTTTGACGCGCACCGAAATGGAAGCGCTCTTCGCCCGGGAATTGGGTTTGGTCTCGCCCACCTTTCATTAACCGATCTCCCCTAAACGGTAGCCGATATGAAAAATACGTCCCCCCCATCCCCCCGCACATCCCGCGTTCTCAGGCTTGTGCTTAACGGCATCCCCGCAAAAGGGTTCCGCGCAGCCAATGCCGACCACGAGCCGGGCGATTTTGACCCTGATTTGGGAAAAAGACAGGCCGCGTGAAACTTTTCGCACCACCCGTCCGTTTCTCTACCAATGGCCGCAAAACGCGGCGTTAACAGCTGGAGTACTACATAATGAAAACTTTGATGATCGCCGCAGCCTTTGGCCTTGCCGCAACCGCCGCTTATGCCGACGGGCACGCCACCCCTATGGTGATGGCCGCCGACCAATCGGTCGCAAACGGCATGGTCAGCGCCGACAAGATCGTCGCCGGCGAAAATGGCTGGATGGTCGTGCACCGCACGGATGCCGACATGAAGCCCGGCCCGGTCGTGGCCTATGCCCCGATCCGCGCTGGCGAGACATCTGACGTGGCCGCAATCCTGACGGAAGAGGTCAAACCCGGCGAAATGCTGATGTTGATGGTGCATGCCGAAGCAGGCGGCACGCAGACCGGCATTTTTGAATACACGTTGGGTGCGAAGGAAGACGGACCGATCAAGCCCGATGGCAAATTGGTCATGACAGTCATCACCGCTCAATAGGGGTCCAACCCCCCGAGCAGTGAGAGGGGCGGCCTTTTGGGAGAGGGGCCGCCCTTTTTACGTTGTCAATCCAGCGGTTGGGTTTCGCCAGCCGGGGCCGGAAAGTGGCGGCTGAACGTGCGGCGCAACGCGTCATCCACATCGCCCAGCGTCACCGGCAGGCCCAGATCCACCAAAGACGTCACTCCCTGATCCGAGATACCGCAAGGCACAATGCCCGAGAAATGGTCGAGATCGGGCTCCACATTGATCGACAGCCCGTGAAAGCTGACCCATTTTCGCAAACGGACCCCGATGGCGGCCACCTTGTCCTCGCGCGGGGTGCCATTCGCCAGCGGCGCTTTTTCGGGGCGGGGGACCCAGACGCCGACGCGGCCCTCGCGGATTTCACCAGTGACGTTGAATTCGGCCAGGGTGTCGATGACCCAGCCCTCCAGATTTTGCACAAACTTGCGCACGTCCTTGCCGCGCTTGTTCAAATCCAGCAGCACATAGGCCACCCGCTGCCCCGGCCCATGGTAGGTATATTGCCCGCCACGCCGCGTCTGGTGCACCGGAAAGCGGTCGGGGTCGGTCAGATCCTGCGCCTTGGCCGAGGTTCCTGCGGTGTAGAGGGGCGGGTGCTCGACCAGCCAGATCGCCTCCGCCGCTTCGCCGCGCGCAATGGCGTTGGCGCGGTCTTCCATCCAGGTCACGGCAGCGTCGTAGTCGGTCAACCCGGCAGATGTGATCCATTCGGGCATTTTTTCATTCCCCTGCGCGGATACCCCATGTTACGCTGGGGTAATTGGTATTTTATCCTTCGGAGGAATTGCATGTTTTTGAGACAGTTTACAATGGCTTGTGCCGCGACCGCCGTGATGGCGGTCCCTGCCATTACCCCCGCCAAAGCCGACTCGCGCGACTTCGCGGCAGGCATTGTGGCCGGTGTGATCGGCAGCGCCGTGGTGCGCAACGCCAACAAACCCAAGCGCACGGTGCGCCGGACAACCCGCACCACCCGCTCCACGCGGGTTGCCAAACCACGGATTTCCACCGCGCAGCGGGCCGAGAACCGCGAAGTGCAAACGTCGCTGAACTATTTCGGCTTCCCCTCGGGTTCGCCTGACGGCGTGTTCGGCAAGAAAACCCGCGCGGCCGTGTCGAGCTATCAGGCGCATCTGGGCTACCCGGCGACCGGCCAGCTGACCACCTATGAAAAAGACTTCCTGCTGCAATCCTACAACCGCGCCATCGCGGGCGGGGCCGTGACCACGCAACAGATTGCGGCCAACCCGATCGGGCCACGCGGGCTGCTCAACGTCTACCGCGATCAGGCGGCCGGTGTCGTCACCGCAACCGCGCCAGCGGCGGCGTTCCAAGCCCCTGCAACAAGCACGGTCGTGGCTGTCCAGCCGCAGGTCTTGCAGCCTCAGGTCTTGCAGCCGCAGGTTGCGCCCGTTGCTGCCGGCACCCCGACATTCACCGTGGCGGCCCCAGCGGCTGCCCCAACTGCCGTGGCCCCCGCCGCGGGCGGCGTGGCTTTGCCGAACTTCCTTGGTGCGGCAACGACCGAGGCCGTTTCGCTGGCGTCCCACTGCAATCAGGTGTCGCTGATTACCACCGGCAATGGCGGCTTCACGACGGAGGCCAATCTGGTCGACGCATCCTTCGCATTGAACGAGCAGTTCTGCCTGGCACGCACCTACGCGATTGCAGAGGGCGAGAAACTCGTGGCCTCGGTACAGGGCTTCACCCCGCAGCAGATTGAAGCGCAATGTGGCGGCTTTGGCCCGGCCTTGGCGCCGCATGTCGCATCGCTGTCGCAAAAACCGGCAAGCCAAGTGTCGTCCGAGGTCGCTGGTTTTGTGCTGAATTCCGGCATGGCCCCGGACCAGTTGGCTGGCACTGCGAAAATCTGCCTGTCGGTTGGCTACCGCACGGACAATATGGACGTGGCCATTGGGTCCGCCTTGCTGCTCAGCGCGTTGGGTCAGCCAGTATACGGCGAATTGATGGGTCACCATCTGGCGCAGGGTTTTGGCGTCAACAAGCGGGCCGACCTGTCGACCGCATGGTACGAGATGGGCCTGCAAGCCGTAGAGCAGGGGGCGACTCCGGTCTTCAACCCCGGCGACCCGCAGCGCAGCGCCTTGCTGCGTAAGGCGGTCTTCTCGGGTGCGACGCAATCGCAGGCTGTGACCCAGCCTGTTGTGCAGCCTGCAGGGGCGGCTTTGCCGACCTTTAGCATCCAGCAATAGTCAGCTTCGCGTCACGCATTGAAAGGCCGGGTGCAGCGCTGCGCCCGGCCTTTTTTGTTGCGCAAAGAAGATTGGGCGCGGCGGGGCGCTCATCCCCGATAGGGATTTGGGCGCGGAGCATTGGGGAAAGTCTGTTCTCGCTGTTTTTGCCCTTCACAAGGGCGGGGGCCTCGGCTAAACCGCCGCAGAGCCTAGACTTGCGGTCGTGGCGGAATTGGTAGACGCGCAGCGTTGAGGTCGCTGTTCTGTAACAAGAGTGAGGGTTCGAGTCCCTCCGACCGCACCATCACATCAAAAAAATCAATGACTTACTGGCCGCTTTGGCTTTGAAGTCCGCTCTAGGTCCGCTTTTGAATTCGCTGCGCGATTGGTTGCGATGACGTAGCGTAAGGTCGCATGATGCTTCGTACATGCAATGAGCATTAGTAGTCATAATTGAAGAGGCTCTAGCGAGTGGGACGGTTCAAGCGGAACAAGCCGTGTTGGTGTGGTAGCGGCGTCAAGTTCAAGTTTTGTCATTACCTCCAGCCGACAACTGAATTGGACAATCCACCGTCGCACTCGGAAGCATTTGATCTTGCCATCAGAAAAGCTGAAAATGATGAGAAAATCCGAAAGATGCAGCAAGGGTTAGGCCGCCCAATCGTAAGTGCAAAGATGGATGACCACCAGTTTGTCGCCGCGGGCAATACAATTTACTTCTCGAAAAGGTGGAGAACTTTCCCTGACTTCCTGTTTGACTACATAGGGCATGTCTTTGGGCACGACTGGTGTAAAGTTGAGGCAAATCGGGATGAGCCAGACTTGCACCCTATGTTTGTTTGGTTTCGACGTGTCATCGACCTTCAAAACAAACGGAACCTAGATGCGGGCAAGGTATACTCCACGGAAATGACCGGCGCTGTAATTTGCTATCTTGGCTTGGCGTACAACTTGTACCTACTGAAGCATAACGCTGAGCTTCAGTCCTTGTTGATCAGAAGACTGAAGGTTCCCGCGCAGTTTCAAGGTGCTTACTATGAGCTGATCGTTGCAAATTGTCTGATCCGTGCAGGTTTCGAACTTGAGATCGAAGATGAGACAAACTCTGATGAGAAGCATTGTGAGTTCTCAGCGCGATCATTGGTAACTGGAGAAAAATATTGGATTGAAGCAAAGATACGCGGCGTTGAAGGGGTGCTAGGAAAGACCAAAGCAGACAGTGCCAAAGGCTCTGACCCAACGTCGCAGTTAACGAAGCACATTAAGGAAGCACTGAAGAAACCGGCACCTGACAAGAGAATGATTTTCGCGGATGTAAACGCTCCACCAGAGAAAGAAAATAGAGAGCCGTCTTGGTCTCCAAAAGCGTATGACAAACTGGCTCGCCGTGAGGCTGACGTACCCGATGGTGATCAAGCGTATGTTTTCGTGACTAATTTTCCATACCATAGAGCGCTTGATGATACCTTGGTAGGAAAGGCTGCGTTGGCCTTCGGGCTTGGTATCGATGACTTTGCAAAGGTCGGGTATGTTGGATTGACTGCGAGTTATCGGAGTAAACGCAAACACCGAGATGCTTTCAACTTGATGGAAGCAATGAAAGGCTATCCGACATTCCCAGAAACACTAGATGGTCTTCCTGCGGGCGAGGATGGGCTTAGTCAGAAGAGCGGCAGGTTTTTCGTTGGAGGGGAGTACTTCTTTGAAGAAACAGAAGGCAACGGAACGGTTGGAGTGCTAAAATCAATAATTGTGCATGAGGACGAAGGTTCGGCAACTGTTGTTATTGCGACTAGGAGTGGACGCAATGTCTTAGCGAAGACGCCGATAACCTCTACCGAGATAGCAGCATACAAAAAATACGGTAAGTCATATTTCGGTGAGAGAGAAAGCGGCGGAAGGGCTAACGACGAATTTGAGCTTTTTGAATTTTTTGTCGAAAATCACATCAACTTACCGAGGAATCGACTACTCCACTTGATAAAAGATCACCCGCACTTCGACCAATTGGCAAAGCTGGAGCATGAAGACCTCGTATTTGCGATCTGCGAAAATTATGTCCTATCGGCTCGGCAACGAAGCCAGCGCTAGTAGCGCTATCCTGCCCGCCAATACAACGCCATCTCGCCCAACGCGCCGCCAAGCGCGATATGCTGACCGTTCAAAGCGTCAGATGGATCGGAAAGCACAGTGGCCTCTGTCCCACTCTCCACAGTCGTCGGATCAGGCAAATCGGCGTAGGTGTTGAATGTCAGCAACGGAGCGTTGTTTTCCCCGCCTTCCCATTGGTTGCGGGCCTCATTCCACTTGGGCTGCATCGTCGCCCCCCACATTCATATTCATTGGCGTCATGTAATCGTCGCCGCCGTCAATCTGGCTCATGTTCTCCCAGCCGCGAATTTCATTGGCCGAAAGCCAGCCATTCGTGCGCCCGATTGCGTAAGCCTCGTAGCGGGCCTGAATATCGCCTCTGAGAAGGCCAGACAGGTCATGCTCTACAAAGTATGTGCGGCGGGCCGTGGCGGTTAGCAGAGCGGCGCTCATGGCGGCCTCAAGGCGGCGGGCCATCGGAGCAAGGCAACGAGACACTAGAGCGCGGCTTTCGCCGTCTACGTTCGAATACGTGGCCTGATCGACAATGCCTACGGCGGTCGGCGGCACGTTGAACACGCGGCAAACGTCGAGGTTGGTCAGCTTGCGGCTTTCCAGAAACTCGCCATCCTTGGGCGAGAACGTCATTGGCTTGTACTCAGCCCCACCATCCAGAATGAAGATACCAGGCGAGCTGCCTTGTGATGGGTCCACAATCTGCCGCGCCTGCGCTTGGGTGCGGTCATAGGCTTCGTCGCTCATTGAATGCGGAAAGGACATTACGCCCTCAGAGCGGAATGCGTGGCGAGCTTGTTTGTGGGCCTGTGTTTGCTGTTCCAGACCGAGGTTGAAGGTCTCACGCGCCAAAGCGAGCGGAGACAGGCCCATTACGCCCTCCGCGTCCAAGCGATAGCGCAGATGCAAAATTTCGTCGGACAGGTAGACGCGCACGCCCTTGTTCGGGTGTGTGACGCGGTAGCGAAGCTCGCCGGAGTAAAGCTGCTCGACCGACACCGCGAGTTGAGGCAGTGGTGTAATCGCGACCACCTGTCCGCGCCCGTTCCACGTCAGCTTCGCATAAGCGTTGCCCGTGGTCAGAAGGGTCGCAATCATCAATTCCCGCGCTTCAAACGCGGTCATTGTCGGGTCGGCCATGTCGTGCAACAGGCCATAGACAGGGTGCTCAACCGCTTTCGCCCGCCCTTCATTTTCGGTGCGGCGATATAGGTGGAGCGGCATGGCAGCGAGGTTTTGGGAGATAAGTCCGATACAGGCATGTGCGACGGCAAGGCCAGAGGCGCGGGATACGTCCACATGACTTTGCAGTCCACCGCGCATCCCGAACCACTGCGAGAGATACGGGTCACTTGATTTGATGGAGGCGCGGCGCTCCTCGCGGCCTAGAAAGCGGTCAATCAAGCCCATCAGCGATACCCCCAAAGGCGCATCCGACGCTCCGCCATGTCAAACGCGGCCCGCGCCGAAACAGAGGTGCCTTGATATGCCGGAAAAGAGGAAACCACGCTGATTTCGTGGAGGATCACGTCGCGCACCTCGCGCACGTCATCCATCCACCGCTCATCCACCATCGTAAAGCCAAAAGACATTCCACCGAGGTCGCCACGTTCCGACAACTCCAAAAGATCGCGGCCTACACGAGTGTTTGGCACGTCCAATGAGAACGCCAGCCCTTGGCTATCCTCTGAGAGACGCAGCGTGCCGGAACGGGTGCGGCCCAGCACTTGCTTTGCGTCATGGTCAGCGAGCGCCAGAACATCTCGACCGGAGGACAGAGAGGAGCTGAATGCCCCCTCTGCGATACGCTCCATCAATTGCGGCTCGATACGTGCCTCCACGCCATAAAGGGCCGCGTAGCCTTCCAGCTTGCGACCCTTGGCGCGGATTTCGACCGCGTTGGGAATGGAGCGAGTTTCCATGCGCTTAGAGGGCGCGGTTCATGTAGGCAAACGCCTCTGGGTGCCGCACCACCACGTCCGCGTCGAGGAAGGCGTGCAGCAGCAAGCCGCCTTTTGAGGAAACGTCCGCGTGATACGGGTTCGCCAGAATGTCCACGCCAGACCAAAACGCGAGGTACATATTTGACCATGCGCCGTACATGATTGGATATTCGCCAGCGGTGCCAGTGTCGGTGACTTGCGTGGAAAGCGCGAATGGACGGCCATGCCACATCCACCCTGTCGGCAAAGGTTGGCCCGTGGTGTCGCGGCTTGTGCGGCTTTCATGCGCAACTTTTGGATTGGTCAGGAAAGCGGCCTCATCAAACACATCGTCAATCTCAAGCGCTTGCATGAGCAAAGACGTATCCTCGCCCAGATCGTTGCCGGACGGCGGAGTGGCGGTGATCGCGGGATCAGAAAGCAAGCCCACAGGCTCGTCAGTACCGCCTCCCTTGATTGCAGCGGCGTCGAGCGCTTGGGCCAGCAGGAAGGACAAATCGCGTGTCAGGATCGGCTCAAGTGCTTGCTGAGACTGGATCATCATGCGGCGGGACAGCTCATACTCGGCGGAGACGGTTTTGGGCTTCGCGCTCTTTTTGGAGAAGCCTGCATCGCTGCGGATTGTGTCGGTGTGTTCTTTGATCCAGTGCGCGGTGCCAGAGTTGGCAAGGCGCGGGAGGTCCAGATCGCCAGTCAAATTGCGCAGAACAGTCGCGCCTAGCTGTTGAACACGCAGCGCAGGGCGGCGGCGGTCGGTCATTGCAGCCAAGTCGGTCGCGACCATATTGCCGCCGGGATTTGCGCCGGGTGTTGTGGTTTTGAGTGCGCGGGTTTCGCCGCCCAGCAGAATTTCAGTCGGAACCATAACGCCTTGTGCCTTGCCGCGCTGTTCTTCGAGGTGCTGGTGCCACTCTGCCTCCAGCCCTGTCATGCGCTTCTCAGAGCCTTCCATGATCGCCTTTGCGACCGAGTAACCCATCAAATCGGGTTGGTCGCGGCGTTCACCGGCGACGTGTTCGGCTTCCTCAGTGCGGCGGTCGTATTCGCACATCCGCTCCTCGCGGGCGCGGCGCTCATCAACCGATTTCATTTCGCCGTCGAGCTTGTCAAAGCGGGCCTTCTCATCAGCAGAGAGGTCGCGTTTCTCGGTTTCGGCTGCGTCCAGAATGCCTTGCATGTCAGCAAGCAGGGCAGTCCGCTTTTCGGTCGTTTCGTGAATGCCCATCAGGCAATTTCCTTCTTTGGTTGAGGCGCAGAGAGGTTGCGCGGGTCATAGGCGTGAAAGGCGTCCAAGAGGGTTGGAAGGCCAAACTCAGCCATTGTGTGCAGGTCCACGCCCTGCGGAATGCGGGTCGCAAGGATCGCGGCCTCGCTTGTGACGGCAAAGCGGCAAAACCAGATGTCTTTCCCGTTTTCGGTCAAAACGACGGCAGCGCGGTTGTGCCAGATGCGCACGGTTATGCGGTGAAGGCCGAAACCATCCTCACAAGACTGGCGCAGGGTCGCTTCGTCGGTCGGGGAGAGGTCGGGCAGGTTTTCGGCTGTTGAGGCGTCGATGACCAAGCGGGCAGCGAGCGGCAGGACAGAAATGGCCGCAAAGAAACTGTCTTGTTGCGCCACGGCGTCCAGCATGGAGAAAGGGCTTTTGCCAGATGCCCCGATTGGGGTCATCAACTTGGAACGGGTGATTGCGTCCAGTTTGAATTGATGCGGCCCGCTGGCGGACAGCCCCACAAGCAGCGAGGCCATGTCGTCCAGATCAGCATCGCGGCCCTTGGGTCCAGCCTCCAGCGGGAGGCATAGGTCGCTTTCAACGCAAGCCCGCAGGAAACGATATGCGCTCCCATCACTCACCCCAAAGCGAGGTGCGACGGCTTCACAAAGACCTTTCAGATTTGGCATGGCTTTTCCTCAGTGCGGTTACACCGAAAATAGCGTTCTAACGCCAAAAATTACATCAAAAAAATACCTTAATGCATTGATGTATATAGATGTTTTATGCTGTTAGCTAATGTAAGCCAAACGAGGAATTGGCGCGGGGCCTTCGTCTTTATCCGCGACGGCCAGAGCCATTGCGAGTGCCACCAGACCATCAATTCGACCGTTTGAGCGGGCCTTGTCGAGCTTGCGGTTGCCCGCCGGATCGCTGGTAATGATGCTGTTTGCCGCGCACATGCTCAGAATGGGATTGTCCCCATGACGCAGCTTGCCTTCGACAACAAGGCGCTCCAGCTTGTCAACCGCCACACTCATGTCGCGAAAGCCTTGCCCATGCTCAGCCATTGGGATTTCGACCCCCATTTTTTCAAATTCGAGTTTCAGCAGATTGATGCGCCAGCGGTCGTAAGCCATGAGGCGGAGGTCATAGCGCGAGGCAGCATCGGCAATCGCTTGGCAGACATATGAGGGATCGACCACCGCGCCGGGAATGGCCGTGAGATGCTTTTGCCGCGCCCAAACATCATAGGGTACGCGGTCGGCCTCTGCACGGTCGCGCAGCCCAATCTCAGGGAGGAAAAACTGCGGCACCACGTCGAAACCGCCCGCATCGTCGGGAAACACCATGACAAACGCGGTCAGGTCACGCGCTGCGGATAGGTCCAGCCCCGCAAAGCAGGTGCGTCCTTTCATGGCCTCCAGATCGACCTCGCCGCCGTTTGCATCCCACTCAGATTTGGTCAGAAAGCGAACATGTGCAGAAACGCGCTGATTGAGGATCAGATTGCGAAAGCCGTGCTCCTTTGCGGGCATACGGGTAGCCTGCTCTGCTTGGCGTTTCACATCGGAAAGGCTGCGAAAGTCGCCAAGGGCCGGATTTGCAGCAGCCCAAGCCTCGCGGTCCATGATTTGCGCATCGGCGGCGGCGGCATAGAGCGTGCAATGGAAGCTGGTATCGGTGATTTCGCCAGAATTGACCCGCTGGCCATAGTCAATCAGCTCCGACATAGGGGCGAGGTCGTCAGCCGCTTGGGTTGAGATGACCACCATGAGCGGATTGTCCCGTGCGCCCATAGCCGTATCGAGGGCTTCATACAGGTCGCGCCCTTTGGTTTGGCCAAGTTCATCATAGACGACAAACGAGGGTGACAGCCCGTGCTTGGTAGCAGCATCGCTCGACAGCGCGGCAAAGATTGACCCATCGCCGTCCCCGTCGAGGACTTCCATTTGCTTGCGAAAGTCGGTCGTGTTCACGCGGCATTCGAGCCAAGGGCAGGCTCGAACAATCGCACGCATCTCCAAATAGAGCTTACCCGCCTGCGTTTTGTCATTCGCTGCGCAGTAGACCTCGCCACGCGCTTCGCTTTCAGGCCCCGCGAGGTGACAGAGCGCCAGAGCAGCGGCGAGCTGAGTTTTGCCGTTCTTGCGGCCAACGGAGAGAACGGCAGTACGAATTGGGCGCTCACCCTCGTCGTCCTCGGCGTAGACGGCGCGAATGAAGTCCTTTTGCCATTCGCGAAGGACAAGTTGCGTTCCGGCGAGTTTGCCTTGCGTGATGGGAAGGAACTCGCAGAACGCGATAACGCGCTCGGCCCTGTCCAACCCACTCGCTTCCCAAGGGTAGCTTTCAGGGCAGAGCGCGGCGAGTTTCTCCCGCTTTGCCTTTGTAAGTGCTCCGGAGCCGCGTAACGCCATTTCAGGTTTCCTTTTTGCTTGATCGAATTCCTGTTGTGCGATTGGCTCTAACTATAGGAATTTACGGTTTTTGAAGGGATTAGGATCATGAGAACTGCCGCCGCTACATTGACCGTAATGATGTGTTCGACCATGACTGCGCATGCTTTCGATGACCTGAGTTGTGAATCCACCGAGTTTACCGTCATCGGTGAAGGGATTGAGGATGAAGACCGAGAAGTGCTTAGAGGCACCCAATTCAGGTACATCATTTTAGAAGACAAAGTTTTCCGGCGTATATCCTTTCGCGACGAGCTGAAAGAAGAGGCGGTATTGGATGTCCAACAACGCAGCTCCTCTACGATATTTGCATCTGTAGTGGATGACAGTTGGTCGATTTCCACCGCCATCAAGATCATGCAATCCGAAGATCGTGCAGAAGCGATGGAGACTTGGCTCCGTTTGAAAGAGTCTGCAACGTTCAAACTTGAATGCAGCATTAACTAGGTATTTGCGCAGTGGTCCACGCGCTCGACAGGGCGGGAAAAGCCAGTGATGAAAGGCCCCCTCCCTTTGCAAAAGCACGATAAAACAATGTGTTGACGTGCCTGCTTGATGTGGCTTAGGGCGGATGAATGGACATTGGTGATCTCCTCTTTGTTGCTGGTGCGCTCTTTGGCGTGGTGGCGTTGATAACTGGCTAGGCGTTCCATTCGTGGAACGGGTCGAGCGGGTTGCCGTGAATGTCTGACCCTGCAAACGCTGCTTTGGTGTCTGTGCTATGGCGGGGGTGGTCTCGTGCCGTCTTGAGCTGGTGACAGCGCGTGCAGAGGCTGAATAGCTGGTCTAGGGGCGGATACGGTGCGCCCCCCTTCGACAGAGGCGTGATGTGGTCCACGGTAGTCGCAATGACTGCGCGGTTACGGCGCTCACATATCTGGCAAACAGGGTCGCGACCCAGCTTAGCTGCGCGGAGCTTCTTCCAAACGCTGGTGCCGTAGATGCTGGAGCGTTTGCGCTTGCGCCATGATGTGGGTGTCTTTGCCATAGCTGCCCCTTAGACCCGCAAGTGCTGGAGTTCGGGGAAGCGGTCGGAGAAGCGGTCGGCCATTTCAAGGAAGCGCCGCTTGCGTTCCTGAATGGCCATGATGTGCTCGACGCTATGGCCTTCGAGCCGTGCCACATATTCCAGCGCGACAATCTCCGCAGCCGCCTCCAGACCAGAGACAAGGGCGCAGCGGCGCTCAAAGGGCGTTGCAAGCTCGGTCATGCCAGTACCAAGCCAATATCGTCGGTCAGGTCCGGTGCATCTGTGACGTAGAGCCGAAAGCCATTCGCGGCCATCTCCTTGGCAAGCGAGCGCAGGTCATGCCGGATCACTTCAATGTTGAGGCGGTCACCGGTGAGCTGACGTTGCATCGCCGCCAGCTCCTTGGCGGTATCACGTAAACAGACTGCCTCGCGCCCACGGAGAAGCAACAGGGCGGCGGCGGCTGATAGCTGGGGAGTGTCATTAATCATCGGGCGCATCTTTCTCTGCATGGCCATTTACGGATTGTGGGTCGGGCGACGTGCTGGGGAGTTTTGATCCCAATCTGGCCCAAAGGTCGCTCGGCGAAGCGGGATGCGTTTGTTTTGTTTTCTTTTTATTTGTTTTGTTTTGTTCTTCTTTTAAGGGATGCCCACCGCCGACTGTGTTTTCGCCTTCTTTCAGGTACTTATGCGAGTGAGCCTTGCGACCATTCCGGCGTTGTTTCGCGTAAAAGTCGGACGTTTCCCGATACTCACGAGCTAAACGCTTTTGGGTCCACCGATTGCGGCTGCGTTTGCAGAACTCATCGAGCACCGGAACGTAGTGCCGATTGTACTCTGCAACCGTGATACGCAGCCGGTGCCGTATCCAGTCGGCATCGGCAGGAATTGAGCCGCGTGTGTCCCACATCAACAGCAGAAGACGCAGATAAGCGCCGTGCTGGACGGTGGACAGATGGCCCGTATCGGCAAGATAATCTGAGATGTGAAAGCGCATATAGGGCAGCTTTTTCTTTTCAGCCACAACAGGGCTTACTCAGCGGGCAGGGTGGTGGCTTCTTCGCGGCGCAATTCGAGGATAAACAGGTCTACCTCGTCCTCAACCCACATCGGACGTGCGCCCAGCTTGAAGGGTTGCGGCACACGCCCGAGCTGGACGTAGCGGTCAAGTGTGGCGCGAGCAATTTTCAGCTTTGCGCACATGTCTTCTTTGGTCAGGTAACGGATGGTCATCAAACATGCTCCTCAAGTTGTGTTGAGGAAGCATGGATCACAGTGAATTTCGGCTGAAAATGCCCTAGTTTTTCTCACTATGCGAGGATGTGCGCTGTTGTGTGAGGTTGTTTTCGCCGTAATAAATCGTGAAGAAAACCCCTAACGTGCGGTGTCCAGATATACGATTTCAGCTTCCATCCCCAACAGAAATGCAGCCCATTTTTCCATTAGTGGACGCCGAAGTTCGGCAGTGTGGCCGCGCATGTAGGCCAGCTCGACCTTGCTGCGAACGCTGTGATGCAGGGCCTCCTCTACGAGTGTGTCAGAGGCGACGTTGTTGATGGTGGCCCACATCTTGAAGGCGGTCCGCATCCCGTGCGCGGTCGCGTCAATCTTGGCGCGGCGCATCCGCTGCGTCCAATTGTTCATGCTGATGTGGCCAGACTTCCACGCGGCATCGTTTTTGAAGATGTAGCCCTCGCGCTTGTCGTAGTGCTTTGCAGCTTCGTCCAGTATCGCAATAGCTTCTGGAGTGAGCGGCACATCATGCGGTTGGCCGTTTTTCATTTCCTCAGCGGGAATATGCCATAGATCGCCCTCAATCTGCTCCCATCGCGCCTCAGCCGCATTGCTGGCCCGTGGCATCGTCACGATGTAGAACCGCAAACCTAAGTCTGACACGGTACGATCAAGGCTTTGATAGAACGCGGGAACTGCATCGTGGTCCATTGCCTTCACGTTCACTACCTTGTGCAGTGATTTGCCCAGAATTGTCTTTGCGCGGGCAGGGGCTAGCGCATCGACTTCGTAGTCTGCGGCTGCGGCCCATTTTAGGATGACATTCAAGCGATCCATCACCTTATCCATCGTCGGGAACATGGTGTTCCATTTGGGGCGCAGTTTGTCGGCTATCACACGGCCTGTGATTTCAGATGCACGCATGTTGCCAAACATTGGAACGACGTGGTTTTCAATTGTGGACCACCAGCGACCAGGGGCACCGCCGTTTTTGAGGCTGCGTCGATGGTCTTCAAAGGCGAGTACGGCCAGCTCCTTGATGGTGATCGACTTCTCGGCGGAGCCTTTTAGGCTCTCCAAGATGACCGTCTTTGGGTCGTTGCCGCGCCGCAATTCCGCACGATGGTCTGCATTGCGCTCGCGTGCCTCCTTCAAAGTAACCTCAGGGAAAGTTCCAAGGCTTAGTGCGCGGTCTCGTCCCTCAATCTTGTAGCGACACTGCCAGCTTCCAGTCCCGTCGCCATTTGATTTATACCGCAGTCCAGTTTCGACTTTGTGGTTTCCGGCGGGTGCGTTCTTGATGTTCAAGGCGGTGATTGTGGTCGGCATTTCTTGCTAAATCCTGCATTTTCGAGGTCCACTCAGGTCCGCTTTTGGTCCGCTTTTTTGCTTGGTAGGCATGATTTACGGAAACGAACAGTGAGGGTTCGTGATGCAATATGCTTCATTCATCGTCAATAAAATAAAGTCGATGATTGAGGTTGTGTGAGGAGGGGTTGGAGGTCTTGAGTTTGCATGAGGTCCGCTTTTGTCGTGCTCCGACCGCACCATCTCTCTCTGGATCAAGTCGGCTTTCAGCATTTCACCCCATCCCCATGCCGGCCACACCGGAGCCGCCTTATGCAAAGACTTCCGGGGCTTCGAACACGAAATCGGCCTCGGTCAAATCCGCGACATCCACATTGCGCAACACGAGCCGATCGCCATTGCCCAGCCTGACCTCGGCATCTGTGCTGCCATAGGTCTGGATGGTGATGTCGTCGAAATCCCCCGCAATCAGGATACGGTCAACGCCGTCCTCGAAATCATACACAACGTTGAGGCCCGACCCTTCGCGAAACGCGAATACATCCGCGCCCGCGCCGCCGTAAAGGCGGTCAGTGCCGGCGCCTGCCTCGAACTGCTCATCGGCCGCGGTGCCGCGCAGCGTGTCGCTGCCATCGGTGCCTTCGACAAGGGTTACCGCCGGGGCAGAGACGTTGAAGGTGACGTCCCCCGCATCTGCAAGATCGACATTGCGCAAGATAAGCCGGTCCCCATCCGCCGTGCGCATCTCAAGATCGACGCCATTATATTGGCTGAACTCAAGCTCCGACACATCAATGCCGACCAAGGTGATGCTGTCCTCAGACAGGTCGAAATCGTAGACAATGTTGGTGTCATAGCCTGTGCCGAAGGCCACGCTGTCCGCGCCGGCGCCGGTCCAGATCCGGTCGTAGCCCGTGCCGCTGTCAATCACGTCCGCGCCGCCATAGCCGAAGATGCGATCCGCCCCGTCCCAGCCGGTCAGGACGTTGTCGCCATCGGTGCCAAGCATATGGAACAGGACCGCGTCGGCCTCAGAGATGTCCACGTTGCGCAACACGATGCGCTGGCCATCGGATGTGCGAATATCAAGGTCGGTGCCATTATAGGCGGTGATGGTGATTTCAGCCTGGGAATATCCTTGCAAACCAACGGCGTCCTCGGTGGTGTTGAAGTCGTAAACCACGTCTACGCTGCCATCGGTGCCCATGACGAACGTATCCTCATTGGCGCCGCCCCACATCCGGTCGGTGCCACCGCCGCCGATGATGATGTCATGGCCGCCATTGCCGTAAATCCAGTCGTCGCCGGACTGGCCTTCGATGGTCTCGCTGAGGCGACTGCCGTCAATGCGTAGCCCCGCGCCTTGTTCCGTGATGCCCAAACGCGTGTCCTCGATCGTCACGATGAAAGGCAGGATCGGCACGGTGGCTGCGGGGCCGGTGGCAAAGATGAAATCGCCAGGCTGCATGTCAGCGCTGTCTTCGACCGCACCGTAGGAGAGCGTCGGGTTGCTGACGGGCGAGGCGGTCACGATGCGCAGTTGCCCCTCGGGGGTCATAGTGGCGGAGAGGATTGCGACCTCAACGCCGTTGTCGGTCAGGGTAAAACCGCCCAGATCGAATGCACTGTCGATGGTTTGGTCGGGGGCGAGGTCCATCTGGATCAGCAAAGTGGTGTCGTCCAACAATATTGCATTGCCCACGGCGGGCGAGGTTTCGCCCGTTGAAATCGCGATGGCCATGCGAATGGCCGCGATCTCGTACCCCTCGTCAGTCAGATGCACCGAGTCGCGCAAGGGCAGGTCAAAGATGGTCGTTGCCAGCGTGATGGCGTCAGACGCGTCGGCAATGGCTTCTTGCGCTGCGCGAATGGCGGCGGTTCCGCCATGCAGCGTTTCGGAATAGAAGGTGCGGTCGCCCAAGGCCTGAATATAGACGGCGGGCGCGCCGCTGGCCTGCGCCAGCGCGTCCAGCACGAAGTGCAGGCCCGCTGCGTAATCCTCTGCCCCGTTTGCGCCGACATAGGTGGTGTCGGCCTCGCCCTGCGCCCAGATGACGCCAAGAAACTGGGTGCCATTGGCGACCTCCGCCGCGATACGCGCCGCGAAAAGGTCCAGATTTGGGCCTGCGGTGCCGGTGTCCTCGTCATACCAAAAATTGGCAGCGATCCGCGCGTTAAGCTCGGGGTCATCGGGAGCACGGACATCGGCATATTCTGACGCCGACCCGCTGAGAATGGCCGAGCCGCCCCGCGCGGCGTCGTAGAACTGCACATCCGTGTATTGCGGGTTGCGGGCCAGAAATTCTGTGCGAAACGCCTCCAGCGCGGCACCGTCATTCACGGTGAACCACTCATCCAAGTTGGATTGGCCCGCCAGCACAAAATACGCGATCATTGACTTGTCTCCCTCTAAATACCCCAAGAAACGGTTGTAGAGGTTTGTTTTTCAATGTGAAGTCAGGTTTTTGCTCCCAATTGCGAAAGGCTGTCCCTGGTATAGGCGGCGTAGCCGTCGGCCGTTTGCGCAAGCACGTCGCGCAGATGCGCGTTGAGCGCGGGCAGTTGGTGAAAGGGCACCTGCGGGGCCGCATGGTGTTCCGCGTGGAAGGGCATGTTCCACGCGATGAAGCGGAGAAAGCGGTTGGTGTAGGTTGTGCGGGTGTTTTCCAACATATTGGCGACAAAGGCGCAGCGGCTGTGTTCGGCGAGCAGGTAGAGGCGCAGGAACGGCTGGCCCAACAGCATCGGCAGCACCCAGATCCAAAAGAGCAGGGGCGTCACCAACAGGCTGAGGGCGGCCAGCGCATAGAGGCCTAGCATCACGCGAGCCTCCCGTTGCAGCCGTGGCTTTGCGCGGTCTGGAATGTAGGGGGCGCAGGCTTGCCCCGTCGCATTGACCCAAAGCTGGCGCGGCAGCTTGGTCCAGTACCCAAAGCCCGACACATTCAACAGATAAGCGCGCCACGTGTCCGGTTTGCCCCCTGACAGCAGCTCGGGGTCCTTTTCGGGGTCGTTGGTGTGGCGATGATGGGCAAGATGGAAGTAGCGAAACCACTCGAACGGCAGCAGCAACACCACCCCGCAAAGGCGACCGACCCAGTCGCACAACTTGGCGCTGGCAAAGGGCGTTTGGTGCGTGGTTTCGTGTTCCAGCGTGAACAGGAAGGTCAGCAGGATGCCGTGAACAGGCAAGACCAACGGCCAAAGCGGGGCCTTGAGGCCGATCCAGATGCCGGTGACGCAAATCATCGCCATATGGCCCGCAAGGTGGAACAGACCGGCACGATTCTGTCGTGTGTTGAGCGTCGCGGCGACATCGGCGGGGATGCGTGCAAGGGCAGTTTTGTGATCCATGGTCCCAGAATTGGGGCAGGGCGTGGCAGATGAAAACCCCAAAATTGCCGCCCTGACGGGCAAAACGAACACCAAAGCGTCGCAAATAAGATCAAACCCGCGAATTCCGGCGGGTTCCAATAAATGAGACAGAACTTGGTTGAAACGTATGACAATTCACGCTTTAGTCACGGACGGACCAGCCCGACCAAACAGGGCGGCCACACAACCTGGGGAGAGTCCAACTTGCTGGACACTGATATGACAGACGCCTTCGTGGCGTTTGACCGCGTGCAAAAAAGCTATGATGGTGAGACGCTTGTCGTCAAAGACCTCAACCTTGCAATGCCCAAGGGCGAGTTTCTGACCATGTTGGGCCCATCGGGGTCCGGCAAGACGACTTGCCTGATGATGCTAGCCGGGTTCGAGACCGCAACGCATGGCGAAATTCGTCTCGACGGGCGCGAGATCAACAACATCCCGCCCCATAAGCGCGGCATCGGCATGGTGTTCCAAAACTACGCGCTGTTCCCGCATATGACGGTGGGCGAAAACCTTGCCTTCCCACTGGAAGTCCGGGGGCTCAGCAAAAGTGAGCGCGAGCAAAAAGTGAAACGCGCGTTGGAAATGGTTGAGCTTGGCGATTTCGCCGCCCGCCGCCCCGCGCAACTGTCCGGCGGCCAGCAGCAACGCGTGGCCTTGGCCCGGGCGCTGGTATTCGAGCCTGAACTGGTGCTGATGGACGAGCCTTTGGGCGCCTTGGACAAGCAGCTGCGCGAGCAGATGCAGTTTGAGATCACCAACATCTCGCACCAGCTGGGCGTGACCGTGGTTTACGTGACCCACGACCAGACCGAGGCGCTGACCATGTCGGACCGCGTCGCCGTTTTTGAAGATGGCCGCATCCAGCAACTGGCCCCGCCAGCGGACTTGTATGAACGCCCTGACAACAGCTTCGTGGCGCAGTTTATCGGCGAAAACAACAAGTTGTCGGGCAAAGTGAAATCGGTGGCGCGCGACATTGCGACGGTGGAGCTGGCCAATGGCAAGACCACCAAGGCGCTGGCCGTCAATTGCGGCCCAGCAGGCAGCGACACGTTGATCTCGATCCGGCCTGAGCGGGTGAATATCGGGGGCAAGGGCGCCAACGTCACGGACGCCCATGTCAAAGAGCTAATCTATCTGGGCGACCACATCCGCTGCCGCCTGGATGTGCATGGAAATGATGAATTTGTGGTCAAGGTGCCGAACTCGGCAGGCCACGAACACCTGTCTATTGGGGAAACCACCAAGATTTCGTGGGCGGCGGAAGACGCCCGTGCATTGGATGCCCTCTGACAGAAAATGAACGACCGCTGCGCTATGGTGCGCGGCATGACTTACCAACTGGGAGACTACTAAAATGAAAAAACTACTTACTTTGACAACCGCTTTGACAGCGCTGGGCACTGCAGGTTTTGCAGACGGCCACGCCAAAGAAGTCACCGTAATGAGCTGGGGCGGTGCGTACACCAAGTCCCAAGTGGAAGCGTATCACAAGCCGTTCACCGCTGAGACCGGCATTGCGGTCAACTCGGTCGATAGCGACAACCCTGCGACACCGATCAAAGCGCAAGTGGAAGCGGGCAACGTGACCGTTGACGTGGCTGACGTTGAATTCTCTGACGCCGTGCGTCTGTGCGACGAAGGCCTGCTGGAAGAGATCGACACATCCGCGCTGCCAGCAGCACCAGACGGCACCCCTGCCGCTGACGACTTCATCGAAGGCGCGCTGCAAGATTGCGCCGTGGCGAACATCGTTTGGTCCACCGTTTTTGCCTATAACAAAGACAACAACCCAACCGCGCCTGACAGCATCGACGACTTCTTCAACCTTGCTGATTTCCCCGGCAAGCGCGGCCTGCGCAAGTCGGCCAAAGCGACATTGGAAATGGCATTGATGGCGGACGGCGTTGCGGCTGCTGACGTCTATGACATCCTTGAAACGGATGAAGGCGTGGACCGCGCATTCGCCAAGCTCGACACCATCAAGGACGAGATCGTCTGGTGGGAAGCTGGCGCGCAGCCTCCACAGCTGCTGGCTGACGGCGAAGTTGTGATGTCGACCGCGTATAACGGCCGTATCTTCAACGCCGCGATTGCTGAAAACCAGCCTTTGGAAGTTGTGTGGGACGGCCAGATTCTGGACTTCGACCTGTTCGTGATCCCGAAAGGCGCACCAAACAAGGAAGCCGCGTTGGAGTTCATCTCCTTCTCGACAGACACACAGCGTCTTGCAGATCAAGCGTCCTGGATTTCCTACGGCCCAGCCCGTAAATCCTCCGGCGCGCTTGTCGGCAAATACTCGGACGGCGAAACCGACATGGCACCTCACATGCCAACGGCTGAAGCCAACCTGGGCAACGCCCTGGTCAACAACTTCGAGTTCTGGGTCGACCGGGACGCCGAGTTGAATGAGCGTTTCAACGCTTGGTTGGCTCAATAAGCTGACCACCCGCGGCGCCCTTTGGGAGGAGGGCGCCGCATTTCTACCTATTCTGATGGACGACCACGGGGGTGTGCCACGATGATCCGCGCAATCACATTTGCTTTGGCCCTTGGCCTGTCCGCGTCCGTGACGCAGCCCGTGCTGGCGGGCGACCCGATTATCGGGTTTGAAGAAACCGACCCGCAAATGTCTGCCGCCATCAAGAACGCCCACCGGACCCTGCCGCATTTTTATCGGCAGGCGCAGGGCAAGCTGTCCTCGGGGGAGTTCACCGTAAAGGTGGCCTTTCCGGTTGAGGGGGGCGGGAACGAACATATCTGGGTCTCGCTGCTGGCGCGGTCTGGCAAGAACATGGAAGGCCGGTTGCTGAACAACCCGGTCAACGTGCCCTACAAGATCGACCAAAAGGTGGAGTTCACCGAAAGCAGCCTGTCGGACTGGTCCTACTGGGGCAGCGACGGAAAACTACATGGAAATTACACGACGCGGGTCATGTTGCCGCATTTGTCAGCCGCCGACGCGGCCCAGATGCGGGCAATACTTGCCCCGCTGCCGTAAGGAAAACAAAAGATGCCCAAAGGCTACTGGATGGTGCATGTCACCGTGACCGACCCGGACAATTACGCGGAATATGTGCGTCTTGATACGCCCATTGTCGAGCGGTTCGGCGGCACCTTCCTGGTGCGCGGCGGCACCTCCCAGGCGCCTGAGGCCCCGCAGAAAGACCGCCACGTCGTGGTGGAATTCCCCAGCTACCAAGCGGCGCTGGATTGCTACAATTCCGAGGACTATCTGGCAGCGGCCAAGATCCGCATGGCCAATTCTGAAAGCGACATCGTTGTCGTCGAGGGGACCTGATGGCTGACGCGACATATACCGGCCCGCAAGGCGCTGAAGGGGCCTCCGGCACCCTGACCACCGCCGACGGCAAGCCGTTGAAAGCCGCATTGAACGCGGCGCAATCCAAAGCCCGGCGGCGGGCCTTCTTTCTGGTGGCGCCGCTGTTTTTGTTCGTCTTGTTCACATTCGTGGCCCCCATCGGGCAGCTTTTGTACCGCTCCGTTCATAACCCCGGCTTCACCACCCACACGGATTTGAGCACCAAGGTGCAGACGCCGATTATGGTGGGGCTGCGCGGCTGGTTTGATGACAACCCGCGCGGCACTGAGCCGGACGAGGCGGCTTACGCGGCGTTGGTCGGCGACCTTGTTCTGCTGCGCGAACTCAAGGCCCCGGGCTCTGTTGGCACGCGGATCAACTATGAACGCTCCGGGTCGCGGTCAATGTTCACCAAGGCCGCGCGGCGGGCGGAAAGGCTGGAGCCCCCCTTCAAGGAGGCGATGCTGGATCTCGACGAGGACTGGGCCGACCCCGAAATGTGGTCAGCCATGCGCGGCGCGTCCTCGGCCTATACGCTGAGCTTCTATTACGCGGCCCTGGACCGCACCGTCGGGATTGACGGCAGCGTGACGCAGGTCGACCCGAAACGGCAGGTCTATGTGAAGCTGTTCCAGCGCACGTTGTTTTTGTCGCTGCTCATCACCTTTGTCTGCTTTGTGCTGGCCTACCCGATCGCGCATCTGCTGGCGACGCTGCCGCTGCGCTACTCAAACCTGCTGATGATCTTTGTGCTGCTGCCGTTCTGGACCTCGCTGCTGGTGCGAACGACCAGTTGGATGGTGCTGCTGCAAAGTCAGGGCGTGGTCAACGACGCGCTGGTGGGCACAGGTGTTCTGGCCGACGAGAACCGCATCCAGATGATGTATAACCAGACCGGCACGATTGTGGCGATGGTGCATATCCTGCTGCCTTTCATGGTGCTGCCTCTGTATTCCGTGATGCGCCCGATCAACCCAAGCTATGTGCGCGCCGCGCGGTCGCTGGGGGCAACAAGCTGGACCGCGTTCCGCCGCATCTATTTCCCGCAAACGGTGCCGGGCATCGGGGCAGGGGCGTTGCTGGTCTTCATTCTGGCCGTTGGCTACTACATCACGCCCGCCTTGGTTGGCGGGGCGGATGGGCAGCTGATCTCGAACCTGATCGCGTTCCACATGCAGAAATCCCTGAACTGGAGCCTTGCCGCAGCGCTTGCCTCGATCCTGCTCTTCGGGGTGCTCATATTGTATTGGCTCTACGACCGGCTCGTGGGCATCGACAACCTGAAGCTAGGATAACCCCATGTTAAGGTTAACGCGCCCTTCCCAAAGCAAAGCCCAGCCCGTTTCGTTTTGGCAAAAATACTCAAATCCGACATCTGCCGGAGGCACCGTCTAATGGCCCTACCATCGCATGCAGACACATTGGAACGCGTCTGGCATTATGCCTATCTGGTCATCTGCGGCCTGATCTTTTTGTTCCTGATCGCCCCGATCCTGATCGTGATCCCCCTGTCGTTCAACGCGGAGCCCTATTTCACCTTCACCGAGAAGATGTTGAAGCTGGACCCCACGGGCTACTCGGCGCGGTGGTATGACTTGCTGTTGACCTTTGGCATGAACGAGCCCGACGTCGCACGCGATGGCAGTTGGTGGGCGGATGCCTGGGCCAACTCGGCTTGGATCAACGCGGCCAAGAACTCGGTCATCATCGGCTTCTTTTCGACCTTGCTGGCCACCGTGCTGGGCACGGTTGCAGCGCTTGGCCTGTCGCGCCCGGAAATGCCTTATCGCCGCTCGATCATGGCCATTTTGATCTCGCCGATGATCGTGCCGATCATCATCACCGCGACGGGGCTGTTCTTTTTCTACTCGGCCACGGGACTGGCCAACAGCTACCCCGGCATCATCATGGCCCATGCCACGCTGGGCATTCCGTTTGTCATCATCACGGTGACGGCCACGCTGGTGGGCTTTGACCACTCGCTAACCCGCGCGGCGGCGAACCTTGGGGCCAACCCGACCACTACCTTCTTCAAAATCACCATGCCGCTGATCCTGCCGGGCGTTATCTCCGGCGCATTGTTTGCTTTCGTGACCAGCTTTGACGAGGTGGTGGTGGTACTGTTTGTGGCCGCGCATGACCAGCAAACCATTCCCCGCCAGATGTGGAACGGCATCCGCGAGCAGATCAGCCCCGCAATCCTGTCGGTGGCGACCATTCTGGTCATTATCTCGATCCTGCTTCTGACCACCGTGGAAATCCTGCGCCGCCGGTCCGAGCGGCTGCGGGGCATCTCGCCCGGCTAATGTCTCCGATTGGTAAACAGCGTGTTTACCATTTTACCTCCCAGCGCCACGTTACCGCCCCTTTTTCAGATGACATATTGTCTCAAGGTGGGGGCCAAAGCTGGATTTTAGAGCCGTGTCAGAGTTTGGAAGTTTTACCGCAGGAACATTGATCCTAACCCCCAGGGGCGATCTTTTGGTGCAGGACCTTGTTGCCGGCGACTTGGTCGAAACCCTCGATCACGGCGCGCAGCCGGTGCGCGTGACCCGCAAGACCAAAGTGGTCACGGACACCCACACCGCCCCCATTCGGTTTCGCGCGGGCGTGCTCAACAATGAACATGACCTGATCGTGGCCCCGGACCACCGCATCCGCTTTGCGGGCTGGCAGTCCGACCTGCTGTTTGGAGAGCAAGAAGTGTTTGTCCCCGCAGCCGCTTTCGTCAACCACGATACTGTGCAGCGTGAGGACCCCATGCAGGTGACCTACCACCAACTTTGGCTCGATATGCCCGAGGTGATCTTTGCCGAACGCGTCCCCACCGAATGCGGTGCCTCGTTGGACACGATCTCTGACAAAAATGCGGGGCGGCCAAAGGCCGTTTATCACGGGCTTCAACCCCATGAGGCCGAGGTCTTGCTGGCCCTTTAGGGCAGAACCAATAGCCAGCCCGTGATCGTCAACACCGAGAGTGCGGTGGCCGCCAACACGGCAGATGCCGCGACCCGCATCGCCACCCCGTACATGCTTGCGAAGATATAGGCGTTCACGCCCGGCGCCATGGAGGCGGTCAGGACAGAGGACCGCATCGCTTCGGTGCTCAGGCTCAGCTGGTCCGAGAAGCTATAGGACAGGGCGGGGCGCAGCAGCAGCGCCAACAGGCAGATCATGATGACGGGGCCCAGGTCCCCCTCGAATTTATATTGCGCCAGCATGCCGCCCAGCGCGAAGATCGCCGCCGGAAGGGCGGCACGGATCATCAGCCCCAGCGCGTCGTCGGCGACTTTGGGGATCGTCAGGTCAAAGATATTCACCACAAAGCCCGCCGCGATTGCGAGGATCAGCACGTTGTGGAAGATGGCGTTGATGACGGCCTTGATGGTGGCCAGTGGCGCCTCGCCGCGGTGTTTTACGGTCTCCATCACCAATATGCCCAGCCCGTAGCAAATCGGCGCGTTCAACGCGATCAGCGCATAGTTGGGGTCCAACGCCTCCTTGCCGTAGGCGCGCTCCGTGATGGGCAGGCCCAGCAGCACCGAGTTGGCAAACATGCAGCAGAACCCGATGGCCACGCTGTCCTCCAACGGGCGTTTGAAAATCAGCCGCGACCCGGCCATGCCAAGGAAGAACATCAGCACCGTCGGCACGTAGTAGGAGGATAGCAGCCTAGGTTCGAAATAGGCGCCCAGCTCCAACCCCGCGATGGCCTTGAACAGCAGGCAGGGGATGGCGAATTGCTGGGTGAATTTCATCAACCCATCGACGCCGGTGGTCGGGAAGGCCTTGTATTTCACCGCGAGATAGCCGCCAGCGATGACCAAGAACACCGGCAGGATGATCTCCAAAAGGACGCTCACGCGGTGGAGATCTCGATGACCATCCCGTCATAGGCGGGGGTGACGTGGTCGGGGGTCTCGGCCTTCACCGTCTCGTAGTCCAGATCAATATGCATGTTGGTCAGGACGGCCTGTTTCGGCTCCAGATCCGCAATCCAGTCCAACGTGTTGTCCAGATGCGAATGGCTGGGATGAGGGGTGCGGCGCAGCGCGTCGATAATCAGCACATCCAGCCCGTGCATGGCCTTGCGGCCTGTGTCCAAATCCGACACGTCGGGCAGGTAGGCCACGTCATCAATGCGGAAGCCCAACGACCGGATGGTGCCGTGCTGCACCTCGAACGGCGTGAAGGTGATCGGGCCGCCGGGGCCGGTGATTGTGGTGTCGCCGTCGATCGTGTTCAACTCAAGGATCGGCGGGTAGCCGGACCCCGGTGGCGTCTCGAACACGTAGCCGAAGCGTTTGAGCAATGCGTCAGAGGTCTCACTATCCGCCCAGACCTTCACCCGCTCGCGCATGTTGAAAACCACCATGCGCAGATCATCAATTCCATGCACGTGGTCCGCGTGGGGGTGGGTGTAGATCACGCCGTCAAGCCGCCCGACGCCAGTTGAGAGCAGCTGTTCGCGCAGGTCGGGCGAGCTGTCGATCAGCACCGTTGTGGTGCCATCGGGGCCGTCCTGTTCCACCAGCAGCGAACAGCGGCGGCGGCGGTTTTTGGGGTTCTTGGGGTCGCAATCGCCCCAATGCCCGCCAAGGCGGGGCACCCCACCGGACGAGCCGCAGCCCAATATGGTGAAGCGTCTGCTCATGCCGCTTTGGAGAACAGGCGGTTGAAATTTGCCTGCGTCTGGGCGGCGAAATCTGCGTAGTCCATGTTGAAGACTTCAGCGCCGACTTTGGCGGTGTGGGCGGTGTAAGCGGGTTCGTTACGCTTGCCGCGAAAGGGGGGCGGCGCAAGGTAGGGCGCGTCGGTTTCCACTAAAATGCGGTCCACCGGGGCGGCGGCGAAGATGTCGCGCAAGTCTTGTGACTTGGGGAAGGCGGAGATACCGGACATGGACAGGTAGAACCCCAGATCAAGCGCCGCGCGGCCCAGTTCGGCGGAGGAGGAAAAGCAGTGCATGACACAGCTATAGGCACCTTTGGCGTGTTCCTCGCTCAATATCCGCGCCATGTCGTCATCCGCCGCGCGGGCGTGGATAATCAGCGGCAGGCCGGTTTGCCGCGCGGCCTCGATATGCACGCGCAGACTTTGCTGCTGAATGTCTTTGCTGTCGGCAGTGTAGTGGTAGTCCAGCCCCGTCTCGCCAATGCCTACGAATTTCGGGTGCGCGGCCAGTTTGACCAGCTCGTCCACGCTTGCCAGTGGCTCGTCGGCGGCGCTCATCGGGTGGGTGCCGGCGGCGTAGAAGACGCTGTCATAGCTTTCCGCAATGGCGCGGACCTGCGGCTCTAAGCGCAGCTTGGTGCAGATGGTGACCATGCGAGTGACGCCCGCCTCATGGGCGCGGGCGATGATGCCGTCCCGGTCCTCGTCGAAATCGGGGAAGTCGAGATGGCAATGGCTGTCGGTAATTTCTGGGGTCATTCCCGCCTCTTACGCTGCGGTTTTGCCCGCCACTTCATTCATCGTCAGAACCATATCAAGGATCAACGAGGATGGGTCAAGGTTCACCGCCTGCCCATGCCGCGCGCGCGCTGAGCTGGAGGCGCTGAGCGTGGCCCATCTGCGCGCCGCGTCTTCGTTCGGAGAAAGCCGCGCAAGGGTCAGCAACTCGCCCGACGCGGCTTGGTTTTCGACCATGCCAAGCCCCGCGCGCGACAGGCGCGACAGCGCCACATCAAAAAGGCGTAGCATCAGATCGAGACGTCCCTCGACATTGCGGGCCGCGGCCTTTTCGCCCAGCGCAATGGCGCGGGAGCGGTCGAGGCGGGGGAAGGTGTCGATCACCGAAATCAGCTCTTTATAGAGGGTCAGACCATCGAGGTTCAGCAGCCTGAGCGCTTCACCAACGGAGCCGCCTGAGAGTTCCGACAAGGCGACCGCGTGTTGGTCCGCATCCGCGCCAGCGGCGTTCAGGGCGGTTGCCATATCGTCTGCGTTCAGGGTCTGGCAGCGCAATTCGCGGCAGCGCGACCGGATGGTGGGCAGCAGGCGGGACGGCTGATGCGAGACCAGCAGCAAGATGCAATCGGCGGGCGGTTCTTCAAGGACTTTCAGCAGCGCGTTGGCGGCAGAGACATTCATCTCGTCCGCCGCATCCACGATGACCACGCGCTTGCCGCCATCGGGGTTGGACATGGAAAAGAAGCCCTTGAGCTTGCGCACCTCATCCACGGTGATGACCGTTTTCAGCTTCTTGGCTTTTTCGTCCCAAGCACGCCGGAGCAGGAACAATCCCGGCTCTGACAGGGCCGCGATGCGTGAGGTCACGGGGTGGTTTTCGGGGATGTCCAGCGTATCCGGGGCAGGGGCGGCAAACATGCCGCCATCATCCTTGGGCGTCGCGATCAGGAACTTGGCCAAGCGCCACGCCAGCGTGGCTTTGCCGACGCCTTTGGGTCCCGTGATAAGCCACGCATGGTGCAACCTGTCGTCGTTGAACGCGTCCAGAAACGCGGCCTCGGCGGGGGCTTGGCCGATCAGTCGCGCGGTCTCGCGCGGATGCGGGGCTCCGTCGATCTGGTCGGGGTTCGGGATGTCGTCGAAGTCGCTCATGCAAGGCGGTCTAGCACAACCTGCAAGACCAGCGCACCCACTTCATCCGCGCCGCGCTGCCCGTCGATCACGACGCAGCGGTCCGGGTATTCTTCGGCCAAGGCCAGAAAGCCCGCGCGCAGTTTGTGTTGGAAATCCGCGCCAAACTCTTCGAAACGGTCCTCCCCGCTGTCGCGGGCGAGGCCGCGTTCCAACGCGGTGTCAGGGTCCATGTCGATGATAAGCGTCAGGTCCGGTTCCGTGCCGATCATCTGCGCATGCAGGCTGTCGACCATCGCGCGGTTTTCGCCGCGCGTGGCCCCTTGGTAAACGCGGGTGCTGTCGGCAAACCGGTCGCAGACAACCACTTTGCCCTCTTTCAATGCGGGCGCGATGCGGCGTTCCAGATGGTCGCGCCGCGCGGCGGTGAACAGCAGAATTTCGGTCTCTGCCGACCAGCGGTCCGGCTCCCCTTCGACCAGCAAGCGGCGGATGTCCTCGGCCCCCGGCGATCCGCCGGGTTCGCGGGTTAGCACGACGCTGTGGCCCGCGGCCTCCAGCTTTCCGGCGAGCAGCCGCGACTGGGTGGATTTGCCTGACCCGTCGATCCCTTCAAATGTGATGAACACCTAGCGCAGCGTGCCGGCTTGGGTCTGCAACCGGCCCGTCAGCTGGCGATAAAGCACTGTTGCGGCGGTGCGCACGCGGACCACAAAGCCGCCCTTCGGGACGGTTTCGGTCGCCACTAGGGGATGCACCACATCGTTGAAGCCGGGCACGGTGACGATCAGGTCGGCCACTTGGTCGCCCGCCTCAATCGGGGCCTCCAACGGGCCACGATAGGTGATCTTGGCCTGCACCCCGTCGCGGCCCAACACTGGGATCAGCGCCTTGACGTCTTGGGTGGTGGCCATGCCGACATTGGCGGCCTCGCCCATCCAGACCTCGGCGGTGGTCAACGGCACGCCCTTCTCGAACAGCTGCTTTTCGGCGAATTGGTTGAACGCCCAGTTGGTCATGCGTTCGGCTTCCTGGGCGCGCTGCGCCTCGCTGGTCAGGCCGGAGAAGACGAAAATGATGCGCCGCCCGTTTTGAATTGCGGAGCCCACAAGCCCGTAGCCGGCTTCTTGGGTGTGGCCGGTCTTCAAGCCATCCGCACCGATATTCAGCTTCAACAGCGGGTTGCGGTTAAACCGGTTTGAAACGGGGCTGTCCTCGTATTGGAATTCGCGTTCGGCAAAGTAGCCGTAGTATTGGGGGAACCTGGTCACCAGCCGTTTGGCCAGCGTCGCCAGATCGCGCATCGACATGCGGTGGCCCGCGGCGGGCCAGCCGTTTGAATTGGCGAAGCTAGAGTTGGTCATGCCCAATTCCTGCGCGCGCTGGGTCATGAACCGTGCAAACCCGGCCTCGGAGCCGTCCGGCGACAACCGCTCCGCCAAAGCAGAGCTTGCGTCATTGCCCGACAAGACGATCACGCCTCGGATCAATTGTTCAACCGTGGGGCGGTCCTTGGTTTCCAGAAACATTGTTGAGCCGCCATAGGCCGCCGAATGGGCCGAGACCGGCACGGCCTCGTCCAGGCTCAGCCGCCCGTCATCCAAGGCCTCAAAGACCATGTTCAAGGTCATCAGCTTGGACATGGACGCTGGTGGCAACGCCATATCGGCGTTCTTTTCCATCAGGGTCTGGTCGGTGTTCACATCAAAGACGATGGCCGATTTGGCGGGGGTCTCGAACGCCCAAAGGGGCAGGGCGAACAGGAGGGCGATGATATACGTGGCAGCGCGGATCACAGGTCGGAAGCTCCTTGAAGCGTTAATTGGTCACGAAATAGGCGTCGTTAAAGCCAAGGCCTTTGACCTTCTTGAGCAAGGTCGCGCGCTCGGAACTGGTGCCTGCCGGCCCCACCAACACGCGGTAGAATTTCTTGCCTTGGCTCGATTGCTCTTTGACGATTGGCAACACGCCGGTGCCGCGAAGCGCAGTGGCGGTGTTGTCGGCGTTGGACTTGACCGAGAAGATGCCGATCTGGATGAACGGCTTGGTCAGGCTGGATGCTTGTTGCGGCTTGGGCGCAGCCGCCGGTTTCGGGGCGGCGGCCGGTTTTGGCGCTGGCGTCGCAGCGGCGGCGGTTGTGCTGCCATCCGCGCGGTCGATGGCTGCGGCTGCAGCCCCCACAGGGTCAAGCGTGCTTGCCTCGATCTCGGTGGCGGGCGGCAAGGTGCTGTCAATCGCGTCGCCCGGCGCGGGCAATGGCACGTCGGGCTCAACAGAGATCGCTTCCTTGCGCAGTGCCACAACGCTGACCTTAACCGGGGCTCCGGCCAGCATGCCCAACTCGCCAGCCGCATCCGAGCTGACCTGCAGCTTTGGACCGGGATTGTCGCGTTCGCGCCGGAACAGTGCACCAATCACAAATTTGCCGTTTGCTTCGTTGCGGATGATGACCCGCTCGGGGTCCTTCACGCCGGGATAGGCAATCCACACGCCGCCAAGCGATGGGCGGCCATCCCACAGCGCGTTCTCATTGACGGAGAAAATTTCAGGGGCCTCAACATCACGCTCTCCGGCGGTTCCGGCAGCGCCGGATGCGGCGACCGAGGCCGTCTCGGCGGCTGGCTTCTTTTTCAGAAAGTCAAAATTCGGGCCTTGGCCGTCTTCGCAGCCTGCCAGAACCAGCGCCGCAGACAGCAGCAACGCGGTGCGCCCCGCATACAGCTTGTGACCTGCATTTGTCATTTAATTCGCCCCTCTTACCGTGCGTTCTTAACGCATCTTGTCCCGCTATTTTCGGCGGTTCGCCCGTACCCTTCGGGCCTTGAGGCCCTTGTCTTGATGGCACCTTACGGAATCGCGGTTGTTTTGCAAAGCCCAGCTGGGGCTGTTCGGCAAATTTTGGCCCGTTCATAGCCCGATCGTGATCGGCGCTTTCAGGCTTCCAGAATCGCGAAGCGGGCGCTAGACCGCGCTGGTCGGAGGAGTGGCAGAGTGGTTGAATGCACCGGTCTTGAAAACCGACGTAGGTGAAAGTCTACCGTGGGTTCGAATCCCACCTCCTCCGCCACCTCATGTCAGGGCAGGTTTTCAAAATTTGGCACGAGGGCCTGCGCCCCGGTCTGGGTGATGATCTCGGCCTGCAAGACGTTGTGTTGCAGGCCAAGGGCAGATGTTAAACGATCCGTCAGCGCAGGTGGGCCCGCAGGAACCAAGCAAATTTTTCATGCTGCTGGCCGCGTGCGATGCACAGGTCTTCGGTCAGCGTGTCGCCATGTTCGGCGGCGGTTTCACCGCAGGCCGCGAGGGTTGAGGCCAGCGTTTCTTGGGCTTTTAGCATTGCTTCAAGCATCTCCTTTGCGGAGGCCCGACCAGGATGTTCGACAACGCTCGATTTTTGCAGCATGCTGGCTAAACTGCCCTCGGCGTGACCATCCAGCGCCTTTATGCGCTCAGCCAAGTCATCTTGGGCGGCGAAATGGTCCTCGTAGATGGTCTGAAACAGGTCGTGCAGCGGCGCAAAGGCCATACCTGTCACGTTCCAGTGGAAATTCTGCGCCAACATCGTTGTGACGACGGTTTCAGCGATGGATTGGTTGAGGGCCTCAACAATTGCCGTAGAGGCGTCTTTCGAAAGAGTATGTGCGGTCTGTGTCATACCTGATCCCTGCTGTTGTGGGTTTGGCCCGCGCAGACTGCCATGCGTCCTGCGGGTCTCAAAAGCAAACATAAGCGGCGAGAGGGATTTGCCAAGGGCAAATTAGAATTATTCTAAAGTGAGTGTAAATGGGTCACCAAATTGCACTTCAGAAGCAGACGGATTGATTGGAATGCGTCCCGTTTGTGTTTAGTCGACCCCGTGATATTCGGCAGAAATGCCGCAGTGCCGCATATTGTGCAGATGCAGCATTTACTGTAACTGTTAGCGCTATCATGTATGCCTGTGATGACGACATTAGCTAAGAAAGGATAAACCCATGGCAAACAAGAACATCACCGACGGACAGATTCGCGAAGCGGCTTATTTGTTCTGGTTAAACGAGGGCCAGCCCGAGGGGCGCGACCAAGATCATTGGCTGCGCGCGGTGGATGCGCTGACAAAACCGGTCGCAAAAGCCAAGGCGGCAAAGCCAGTGGCCAAGAAGGCCAAAGCTGCAAAAGCACCGGCAAAGCGGGCCGCCAAACCGAAAGCCAAACCCGCCACCAAGGCGAAGGCCGCATCGAAATAAGGCCCCCCAATTTCTTGACCTTACGTCATGACGCCATATCGTCATCGGCTAGGGTTGGTAAAGCGCATGGCGGTCTGACACAGTGGCCGCCACAGAACTCAAAACAGGCCATTGGTCTAAACGGATGAATGAAGACATGACTTCTCAGGACCATAATTTTGTGACGGCGGAAAGCCTGAGCAAAGAGATCGCGCGGCACCTTAAACTGTCCATCGGCAAGGACCCCGAACATGCGAGCCTTTATGATTGGCGCATGTCGCTGTCGCTGGCGTTGCGGGACAAAGTGGTTGAGCCTTGGTTCAACTCTACCCGGAAGACATATGAGGGCAAGCATAAGCGGGTCTACTACCTGTCCATGGAGTTTCTGATTGGCCGCCTGATTGAGGATGTGACCATCAACCTCGATATTGAGGGCGTCGCGATTGAGGCGATGAAGGCGCTGGGGCAGGACTACAGCCTGGTGGTGGCTGACGAGCCTGACGCCGCTTTGGGCAATGGCGGGCTGGGCCGGTTGGCTGCCTGTTTCATGGACAGCTTGGCGACTTTGAAAATTCCGGCTTATGGCTACGGCATTCGCTACGAGCACGGCCTGTTCGAGCAACATTTTCAGGATGGCCAGCAGACCGAGTCTGCTGAGGGCTGGCTTGCCCAACGCCATGCCTGGGAATTTGAGCGCCCGGAGGTTGCCTACAACATCCACTTTGGCGGCTATGTCAGCGAGGAGGGGGGCAAAGCACATTGGCATCCGTCCGAGACCGTGTTGGCATCTGCCTACGACACGCCGGTTGTCGGCTGGAAAGGGCAATGGGTGAACACCTTGCGGCTTTGGGCGGCCAAGCCGGTGAAGTTGTTCGACCTCGAAAGTTTCAACCGTGGCGATTACGTGGGGGCCAACGCGCCGGAGCGTCTGGCGCGCACCATCTCCCGCGTTCTCTACCCGGATGACACCACCCAAGGCGGCAAAGAGCTACGGCTGAAGCAGGAATACTTCTTCACCTCCGCGTCCCTGAAGGACCTGCTGCGCAGGTTCCTGTCCGAGGGCCACAAGATCGAAGAGCTGCACGACCACGTGGCCATTCAGCTCAACGACACCCACCCCGCGATTGCTGGCCCCGAGCTGGTCCGGCTGCTGGCCGACAAGCACGGCTTTGACATCGACGCGGCCATCGACATGGCGCGCAAATGCCTTGGCTACACCAACCACACCCTGCTGCCCGAGGCTTTGGAGCGGTGGCCCGAGGATTTGTTCGCCCGCATTTTGCCGCGCCACCATCGTATCATCGAATTGATTCAGGAACGCCATGTGCAGGCGACCGGGTCCGATGTGCGGATCATCGAGCATGGCAACGTCAAAATGGGCGAACTGGCTTTTGTGATGGCCCACAGCGTCAACGGCGTGTCGGCGTTGCATTCCGATCTGGTGAAGGAGACCGTCTTTGCCGATCTGAACAAAGCGTACCCGAAACGCATCCTCAACCAAACCAACGGCATCACGCCGCGCCGCTGGCTCTATTCATGCAACCCGCCGCTGCGCGACCTGATAAACGACACTATCGGCACCGGCTGGCAGGTGGATCTGGACAGGTTGCAGGACCTGAACGCCCATTTGGATGATGCCGCGTTCCAGCAGGCATTCCGCAACGCCAAAACGGCCAACAAGGATCGGCTCGCGGCTTGGCTGAAAGAACGCAACGGCGTGTCGCTGGACACCTCTGCGATGTTCGACATCCAGATCAAGCGCATCCACGAATACAAGCGCCAGCACATGAATATCTTGGAGACCATCGCGCTTTGGAACGATATTCGTGACAACCCCAATGGCGACTGGACGCCGCGCGTCAAAATCTTTGGCGGCAAGGCGGCGCCGGGCTACCAACTGGCCAAATCCATCATCCGGCTGATTAATGACGTTGCCGCGACCATCAACACCGACCCCGTTACGCGGGACTATCTGCAGGTGGTCTACCCTGAGAACTACAACGTCTCTATGGCCGAGATACTGATCCCCGCCTCCGACCTGTCCGAGCAAATCTCGACCGCAGGCAAAGAGGCGTCGGGCACCGGAAACATGAAGCTTTCGCTCAATGGCAGCCCGACCATCGGCACGCTAGACGGGGCAAATGTCGAAATTCGCGAGCATGTGGGCGCTGACAATTTCTTCCTGTTCGGACTGACCGCCGCCGAGGCCGACGCCAAACGGGGCGAGCACGGCTATTCCAGACGTGCGATCGAGGCCAGCCCACGGCTGTCGCGGGTGCTTGGCCAGATTGCCGGCGGCGTGTTTTCGAACGGCGACCACTACCGATATTCGGACATTTTGCACAACCTCTACGAGCATGACTATTTCTTAGTCAGCTGCGATTTTGACGAATACTTTGCAAAACAGCGTGAAGTTGATGCAGTATATCAAGACGTTAGTCGCTGGACCCGAATGGCAGCGGCAAACACGGCGGGCATGGGGTGGTTTTCATCAGACAGAACAATCCGCAGCTATGCTGACGAAATCTGGGGAGCCAGTTCGGTGAGCTAAGCGGTCTTGACGGACCAAGGGAAGGGATGACCAACGTGATACACGACGAAGATGCGGGGCGGATCACGTCCGGCAGGCACTCTGATCCCTTTTCGGTCTTGGGCCAGCACGTCGTTGATGGGCAGCTTTGTGTGCGGTCGTTTTACCCGGACGCAGATGCCGTCGAGGTGTTGGACGCCAAAACCGGTCGGAAGGTCTTGTCGTTGGACCATGTCGGCAATGGCTTGTTTGCGGGCATAGCTGCCCGTCGCAAAAAGCCGTTTGCGTATCGATTGCGCATCACCAAGGACACGCATGTCTGGGAGGCCGACGATCCTTATCGGTTCGGCCCTGTGCTTGGTGAGTTGGACGAGCATCTGATCGCCGAGGGCGCCCATCTTGACCTGTGGAAGGTTCTGGGTGCGCATGTGATGACGCATGAAGCTGTGGCCGGCACGCATTTTGCGGTCTGGGCCCCGAACGCGCAGCGCGTGTCGGTGGTTGGCGACTTCAACGGCTGGGACGGACGCCGCAACCCAATGCGCCAGCGCGGCGCAACCGGGGTTTGGGAAGTGTTCATGCCGGGCCTTGGCGAGGGCGAGGCCTATAAATACGAATTGATTGGCCAGTCCGGCAACCTGCTGCCCCAAAAGGCCGACCCGTTCGGGTTTGGCGCGGAACACCCGCCAAAAACCGCCTCTGTGGTGCGCGATCTGGGCGGCCATAAATGGTCCGACAAAAAATGGATGAACAAGCGCGAGGCGCTGCATCGCATTGATAAACCGATCTCCGTCTACGAGGTGCATCTGGGCTCGTGGCGGCGCGTGCCGGAAGAAGGCAACCGCCCGCTGTCCTACCTTGAACATGCCGAACAATTGGTCAGCTACGCCAAAGACATGGGCTTCACCCATATCGAGCTGATGCCGGTGTCGGAATTTCCCTTTGATGGCTCGTGGGGGTATCAGCCCGTTGGCCTGTATGCGCCGACCATCCGCCACGGCACGCTGAAGGAATTCCGCGCCTTTGTAGAAGCCTGCCACGCCGCCGATATTGGTCTGATCCTTGACTGGGTGCCCGGCCATTTCCCCGAGGATCAGCATGGGCTGGGCCAATTTGATGGCACCCCACTTTACGAGCACGCGGACCGCAAGGAAGGGTTTCACCCCGACTGGAACACGCTGGTCTACAATTACGGCCGCTCCGAAGTGTCGAATTACCTGGTGGCCAACGCGCTCTATTGGTTGCGCGAGCATCATATTGACGGGCTGCGCGTCGATGCGGTGGCGTCGATGCTGTACCGCGACTACTCGCGCAAAGACGGCGAATGGATCCCCAACAAGGACGGTGGCCGCGAAAATCTGGAGGCGATCGACTTCCTGCGCCGCACCAACACCGTCGCTTACGGCGAAATGCCGGGTATCGTGACCATTGCCGAGGAATCCACCGCCTTTCCGGGCGTCAGCGCGCCCGTCGATCACAGCGGGCTGGGCTTCGGGTTCAAGTGGAACATGGGCTGGATGAATGACACTCTGTCCTACATCGAAGAGGACCCGATCCACCGCAAATACCATCACCACAAGATGACTTTTGGCATCCACTACGCGTTCTCCGAGAACTTCGTGCTGCCGATCAGCCATGACGAAGTGGTGCATGGCAAAGGCTCGATGATCGACAAGATGCCTGGCTCGGGTGACGAGAAATTCGCCAACCTTCGGGCCTACTACGGCTTCATGTGGGGCCATCCTGGCAAGAAGCTGCTGTTTATGGGCTGCGAGTTTGCGCAAGGCGTCGAGTGGAACCACAACGCCAGCCTGGATTGGCACCTGACCGATCACCCGCAGCATGGTGGCGTGCAAAACCTTGTGCGCGATTTGAACAAATTGTTTGGGGCGACGCCCGCGTTGCACCAGCTTGATTGCAAGCCCGAAGGGTTTGAATGGATCGAGGACGGCGCGGCGGAGGAATCGATTTTTGCGTGGCTGCGCAAGGGCAAAGAAGGGGCGGCGCCGGTTCTGGTGGTCAGCAACTTTACCCCTGTGGAAAGATCGGCGCGGCGCATTGGCGTGCCGCAGGCCGGGCGTTGGGTCGAAAAGCTCAACACCGATGCGAAACGCTATGGCGGGATGGACCGTGGAAATATGGGGCATCTCGACAGCGAGCAGGTCGCGGCGTCGGGCAGGGCACATTCCCTGCTGATGACGATACCGCCACTGAGCACGCTGTTTTTTGAATTGGACGGGGGGAGCTGACCCACCACAAGATGACGGAATTGGGAGGAAAAGATATGGACACTGAATCAACACGGCTCGCGCAGCAAACCATGGCATTCGTGCTGGCGGGGGGGCGCGGCAGCAGGCTTTACGAGCTGACGGATCTTCGCGCCAAGCCAGCGATGTATTTCGGCGGCAAAAGCAGGATTATCGACTTTGCCCTATCCAACGCCGTGAATTCCGGCATCCGCCGCATCGGGGTGGCCACGCAATACAAGGCCCATTCGCTGATCCGCCACCTGCAACGTGGTTGGAGCTTCTTTCGCGCGGAACGCAATGAAAGCCTCGACATCCTGCCCGCCTCGCAGCAGCTCGATAACGAGAACTGGTACAAGGGCACGGCCGATGCCGTTACCCAAAACATTGGCATCATCCGCGGCTATGGCCCGAAATACATCATTATTCTGGCGGGTGACCACATCTACAAGCAAGACTACTCGCTCATGGTCAAGCACCATGTCGAAAGCGGCGCGGATGTCACCGTCGGCTGCATCGAGGTCCCGCGTATGGAGGCCAAAGGCTTTGGCGTCATGAAGGTCGATGACACCGACCGCATCCTCGATTTCGTCGAAAAGCCCGCCGATCCGCCAGCGATGCCGGGCCATCCCGACATGGCGTTGGCGAGCATGGGGATTTACGTTTTTGAAACCGAATACCTGTGCAACCTGCTTCAAGAGGACGCCAAAGATCCCAATTCCAGCCATGATTTCGGTGGTGACATCATCCCCGACATCGTCAAGGCAGGCACAGCGATTGCGCATCCGTTCAGCCGCTCCTGCGTGCGGTCGGGGCTGGAGGAAAAGCCCTATTGGCGCGATGTGGGGACAGTGGATGCGTTCTGGCAGGCCAATGTCGACCTGACGGATTTCAATCCTGAGCTGGACCTTTACGACAATTCCTGGCCGATCTGGACGTATTCGGAGCTGACCGCACCGGCAAAATTCATCCACAACGAAAAGGGCCGCCGCGGTCATGCGGTGTCGTCGATGGTGTCGGGGGGCTGCATCGTGTCAGGCTCGACGCTGGACCGGTGCTTCCTGTTCACGGGGGTGCGGACGCACTCTTACTCGCAGCTCGAAGGCGTGGTCGCGATGCCCTATGCCGAAATCAACCGCAAGGCGCGGCTGACCAATGTGGTGCTGGACCGGGGCGTGGTTATCCCCGAAGGGCTGGTCGTAGGCGAAAACGTCAAGGACGACAAGGAGCGGTTCCGGCGCACAGACAGCGGCATCTGCTTGATAACCCAACCCATGATCGACGCGCTGGATAGCTAACATGAACCTTCTGTTCGTGGCCTCTGAATGCACGCCCTTTGTCAAAACGGGCGGGCTGGCCGACGTTATCGGCGCGGTCCCCAAGGCGCTTGCCGCACTTGGCGTCAGCGTGCGGGTGCTTATTCCGTCCTACCCGGAATTGGCCTCCGTCTTGGGCTCCGGCAAAGAGGTGATGGGCTTCGACGACCTGTTTGGCGGCCCAGCGCGCCTCGTTTCTGCCAAGGCAGAGGGGCTGGAGCTGGTGTTGCTGGATGCGCCGCACCTGTTTGATCGGGTCGGTAACATCTATCTTGGACCAGACGGGCAGGACTGGCCCGACAATGATCTGCGCTTCGCCGCCCTGTCTTATGCCGGTGCGCAAATTGGGCTTGGGCTGCTGGGCGGCTGGACGCCCGACGTTATCAACGCACATGACTGGCAGGCGGGGCTTGTGCCCGCCTACCTTGCGCAACATGACGGCCCGGTGCCGCCGGTTGTCACGACTATTCACAACATTGCATTCCAGGGCGTGTTCGACGCCACGCGCCTGTCGGCGCTGCGTCTGAACGCCGACCAATTCACCACCCAAGGTGTTGAATACTATGGAAAGGTCAGCTTTCTGAAGGCGGCGCTCGCGTTGTCGCAAAAGATCACAACGGTCAGCCCGACCTATGCGGCAGAGCTGATGCTGCCCGAGTTCGGAATGGGGCTGGACGGGCTGCTGCGGGAACGTCAGGCGGACCTGCATGGCATCCTCAACGGCATTGATCTGGACGTCTGGGACCCCGAAACCGACCCGGCGCTGGTGGCCCCGTATTCGGCCCGCAGCCCGAAGGGCAAAGCGCGCAATCGCAGCGAGATCGAGGGGCGGTTCGGCCTGACGCCGGGCGAGGGGCCCTTGTTCTGCGTTATCAGCCGGATGACGTCCCAAAAAGGGCTGGATCTGCTGCTGGACTGCCTGCCCGCGCTGGTCGGCCAAGGTGGCAAACTGGCGGTGCTGGGCTCGGGCGACCGAGACCTTGAACGCGCATATGTAAAAGCGTCGACGCAATATGCGGGCGCGGTCGGGACCATCATCGGATATGACGAGGACCTGTCGCACCTGATGCAAGCCGGCAGCGACGCAATTCTGATCCCGTCACGGTTCGAGCCATGCGGCCTGACCCAGCTTTACGGGCTGCGCTATGGCACCTTGCCGGTGGTGGCGCGCACCGGTGGGCTGGCAGACACGGTCATTGACGCAAATGATGCGGCCCTTGCGGCCGACTGCGCCACCGGGTTCCAATTCGCGCCAATCAACGCCACGATGCTGGGCAACGCGATTTCGCGGGCCTGCGCGGTCCATGCGCAGCCAAAATTATGGGCCGCCATGATGCGCCGCGCCATGCGCCATCCCGTCGGGTGGGATGTGTCTGCGAAGGCGTATCTCGACGTCTACCAAGCCGTACAAAAAGGTTAATCGGGTCACATGCAAAGCATTGAAATGTCTGGCGGCAGCCCAAACAGGCTGGGCGCACATCACGATGGCTCTGGTGTAAATTTTGCGGTTTTCTCGGAAAATGCCAGAAAGATAGAGCTGTGCCTGTTCAGCGCGGATGGCCCCCGGGAATTTGCGCGTATCGCCCTGCCGGAACAAACCGGCCCGGTCTGGCACGGCTATATCAAGGATCTGCCCGTCGGCACGTTGTATGGCTACCGCGCGCATGGGCCTTATGCCCCAGAGCATGGGCATCGGTTCAACCCTAACAAGCTGCTGCTTGATCCCTACACGCGTGAAATAAGCGGTGACTGGGTCAATGACCCCGCCATTCTGGGCTATGACGGCGCGTCGTCCGCCCAGGATCTGTCTTTTGATACGACAGACAGCGCGCCCTATGTGCCCAAATCCGTGGTATCGGACCCGGCCCTGTTTGAGGGGCTGCCCGCAGGAACGCATAATGCGCAAAATCGCGACCTCATCTACGAGGCGCACCCGAAGGGCGCAACCATGGCCAATATGGCCGTCCCTGAGCAGCTGCGCGGCAATTACGAGGGGCTGGCCTCGGACGCGATGCTGGCACATCTGACCTCGATTGGTGTGCAAGCGGTCGAGCTGCTGCCGGTTCACAGCTTTGTCGATGACAAGTTTTTGGTGGATCGCGGGCTGCGCAACTACTGGGGCTATAATTCTATCGGGTTCTTCGCATTGGAGCCGCGCTATTTCGGTCCGGGCGGCTTGCAGGGCTTCCGCGACATGGTTTCACGGTTCCATGAGGCAGGCATCGAGGTGATACTGGACGTGGTTTACAACCACACGGCCGAAGGGGATCAGCGTGGCCCCACTCTCAGCTTCCGCGGGCTCGACAATGCCTCTTACTATCGGTTGATCGCAGGGCAGTCTCGCTATTACGTCAACGATACAGGCTGCGGCAACACGTTGAACGTATCGCACCCCTATGTATTGCGCATGGTGCTGGACAGCTTGCGGTTCTGGGTGGAATGCATGGGTATTGACGGGTTCCGCTTTGATCTGGCCACCACGTTGGGCCGCGAAGATCATGGGTTTGACCCAAATGGCGGCTTCTTCGACGCTTTGCGTCAGGACCCGGTCCTGTCGCAGGTGCGTATGATTGCAGAACCATGGGACATCGGCCCCGGCGGCTACCGCCTTGGCGAGTTTCCGCATGAATTCTCTGAATGGAACGACAGCTACCGCGACACCGTGCGGCGCTATTGGCGCGGCGACGCCCATAGCGCGCAAGAACTGGGCGCGCGGCTGCTCGGCTCGGCTGACAAGTTTGACCGTCGCGGGCGGCGGAGCTCTGCCTCGATCAACTTCGTCGCGTCCCATGACGGCTTCACCCTTGCCGACACCACGCGCTATTCCAAACGGCACAACGAGGCCAACACCGAAAACAACCGCGACGGGCATCATTCAAATTTCAGCGACAATGCCGGGGTAGAGGGGCAAACAGATGACCCCGCGATCCGTCAAATTCGGGCACGCCGCCAACGCAACATGCTGGCCACGCTGTTTTTGTCCCAAGGCACCCCGATGCTGTTGGCGGGTGACGAATTTGCCAACTCGCAGCAAGGTAACAACAACGCCTATTGTCAGGACAATGATATTGGCTGGCTCAATTGGGACACAGCGGATACGGCGCTGCAATCCTTTGTCGCCAGCCTGTCTGCCTTCCGGCAAGACCATATCTGTGTGCGGCAGACGCGCTTTTTGCACGGTGTGACCCGCCCCAAAGACGGGCACTCGGATGTCTATTGGAGCGACTTCGACGGGGAGCCGCTGGAATGGCGCGACCCCGGTCTTGCCAACCTGTGTCTGACCCTGCGCTGCGCGGGTGACGCGCCCGCCTATGCGCCTGATGGGGATGTGGTGTTCATCGTGTTTAATCGCAGCGACAAGCCGGGTCAGGTCAGCCTGCCGAAAACGCCCGACGGCCAAGGGTGGATCAGGGGCATCGACACGGACAAAACCACGCAAGACGGGTTTTCGCGGATGGAACAGGGCAAGACCGTCGTGGCCCCGCAATCGGTGGTGGCCTTCGTCCTCAAATTCGGGGAGGTGGCAGGGTGAGCACCGACACCGATCTGGCAAAACTTGCGGAGCTGTCCGGCATATTGCCCGCCTATCACGACTTGCACGGGGTCAAGCGGGTCACCTCGCCGCAAACGCAAAAGGCGATGCTGGCCGCCGAAGGCATCGACGTGTCCAGCCCCAAAACCATTCAAACGGCGCTGGCCGAGCTGCGGCACGAACAAGAGGACCGATGGTTCCCCTTCGAGATCATCGTCGAAAGCGGGGCCGAGGCAGTGCAGGAATTCGGGCTGGGTGCCGCGTGGCAGCTGCGCCTTGACGGGGCCAGCGACGTCGTGGCGTCGGGCGACCCCGCCGATCAAATCACCCTGCCGCCGCTGGCCTCTGGCGTCTATGCGCTGAGCGCCAGCGCCTCTGGCCGCACAGAGGAGGTCACCGTGTTGGCGGCCCCCAAACGGTTGCGCAGTGTTGACGATTTGTCAGGCGTATCAAAGCTTTGGGGGCTGAACCTCGCGCTTTATGGCGTGCAGTCTTCGCGCAATGCGGGGCTTGGCGATTTCGAGGATCTGGCCCGCGTGGCTGAGGCCGCGGCCGGGCATGGCGCTGGTTTCGTGGGCATCAATCCGCTGCACAATATGGGCTATTGCGACGAGACCGCGATCAGCCCCTATTCGCCCTCCCATCGCGGATTTCTGAACACGGCCTATATCGCGCTGGACCACATTCCCGGGATGAAGCCCGGCACTGCTAAGGAGGATTTTGCCAAATCCCGCGACGCCGATAACGTGCTTTACGCAGATCACAAGGCAGCGCATAGCGCGGCCCTTGAAGACGCGTTCAAACAGTTTCAAACATCTGCCACCAAAGTTGCCAAAGCGCAGTTTGCCGCGTTCAGGGCCGACGCCGCACAGCAGTTGGAAACATTCGCCCGTTTTGAGACCCTCAGCGAGCAGCACGGCGCCGATTGGCGCGACTGGCCTCAAAAGACCGCCACGCCAAGTGCTGCCCGCATCGAATTTCACATGTGGATGCAATGGGTTGCGACGGTGCAGCTGACCCGCGCCCAGTCACGCGCCAAGGCGTCGGGCATGGCGTTGGGCCTGTATCTCGATCTGGCCGTGGGGTCGCGCCGCGACGGGGCAGAGGCGTGGTGCGAGCAGGAGGCGGTGGCCACCGGCGTCTCTATCGGGGCGCCGCCGGACCATCTTAGCCCCGAGGGTCAAAACTGGAACCTGACCGCGTTCTCGCCGCGCAAGCTCAAGGCGCAGCGCTACCGCCCGCTGCGCCGGATCATCGGGCAAATGATCCGCCATGCGGGCATCATTCGAATAGATCATGTGCTGGGCCTGAACCGCAGCTTCTGGCTGCCTGACGATGGCAGCCCCGGCGCCTATATCAGGCAACCGTTCGAAAGCCTGCTGGCCATCATCAAGATCGAGGCCAGCCAGCACAGCTGCGCCGTTGTGGGCGAGGATTTGGGGCTGGTCCCCGACGGGTTCCGCGACACGATGCGCGGGCACGGCTTTTACGGCTACTCGGTGCTGCAATATGAAAAAGACCACACCGGGGCGTTTCGCGATCCAAGCGACATACCGGCGCAAATCCTGTCCTGTTTTGCCACCCATGATACGCCAACGGTCAAAGGCTACGAGACCGGCCGGGACATTGACTGGTGGGAAAAACTGCGCTGGGTTGATGCGCCATCGGCCAAGGACATGCGCCGCCAACGGGGGGACGAGGTTGCCGCGTTCAAGGGCTCGGGCGAGTTTTCCACCAATGTCCACGCCCGGCTGGCCTATTCCGATGCGACGCTGGTTGCGGTACAACTCGACGACATCGAAGGCACGGCGGAGGCGCAGAACCTGCCGGGCACCATTGACCAACACCCCAACTGGCGGCGCAAATACACTGTGGCGCTGGAGGATCTGCCAGATCATCCCTCGCTTGGGGACACCGCCAAGATCATGCGTGACGCGGGCAGGGACGGCTTGAAGAAAGGACCCAACGATGACGATTGAGCTTATCCAGACGACCCCAATCGAGGGACAAATGCCCGGCACATCCGGCCTGCGCAAAAAGACCCGCGTGTTCATGGAGCCGACATATCTTGAAAACTTCATTCAGGCGACGTTTGACGCGATCGGCGGTGGCGCTGGCAAACGGCTGATCGTCGGTGGTGATGGTCGGTTCTTCAACCGCGATGCGATCCAGACCATTCTGAAAATGGCTGCTGGCAATGGCGTCGTCGAAGTGATCGTGGGGCAGGGCGGCATCCTGTCTACGCCCGCGGCCTCGCATCTGATCCGGCTCAACAAGGCGGATGGCGGCTTCATCCTGTCCGCCAGCCACAACCCGGGCGGCATTGACGAAGATTTCGGGGTCAAATTCAACGGCCAAAACGGCGGCCCCGCGCCGGAACAGCTGACGGCCAAGATTTTTGAGGCCACCAAAACCATCACTGGCTTCAAAACGGTCCCAGCGTCGGACATTGACCTGAACGCCACGGGCACCGTGCAGCTTGGCGAGATGAAAATCACGGTCGTCGATCCGGTTGAAAGCTATCAGGCCCTTATGGAGACCCTGTTTGATTTCGCGGCGATCCGCGCGTTGTTTGCAGGCGGGTTCACCATGCGCTTTGACGCCATGCACGCCGTCACGGGCCCCTATGCGACGGCCATATTGGAAAACGCGCTTGGCGCGCCTGACGGCACCGTCGTCAACGGCAAGCCGCTTGAAGATTTTGGCAAGGGCCACCCCGATCCCAACCCGATCTGGGCAAAGCCTTTGATGGATTTGATGATGTCGGATGCGGCCCCCGACATCGGTGCCGCCTCTGATGGCGATGGGGACCGCAATATGATTGTGGGTCGCGGGGTCTATGTCACGCCGTCAGACAGCCTCGCAATCCTCGCTGCAAACGCCCATCTGGCCCCGGCCTATAAAGGCGGGCTTGCCGGCATCGCGCGGTCCATGCCGACCAGCGCGGCCAGCGACCGCGTCGCGGAAAAGTTGGGGATCGGCTCCTACGAGACGCCAACCGGCTGGAAGTTCTTTGGCAACCTGTTGGACGCGGGCAAGGTCACCATCTGCGGCGAGGAAAGCGCCGGCACCGGGTCCAATCACGTGCGGGAAAAGGACGGGCTGTGGGCGGTGCTTCTATGGCTCAACATCCTTGCGGTGCGCAAACAATCGGTCGCACAGATCGTCACGGACCATTGGCAGACCTATGGGCGCGACTATTACTCCCGCTTTGATTTCGAGGATGTGGCGATCAACCAGGCCAATGAATTGATGCAGGGGCTGCGGGCCAGCCTGTCCAGCCTCGCGGGCCAAACGCATGCAGGTCTGAGCGTCGCAACGGCTGACGAGTTTTCCTATGACGATCCCGTCGATGGATCGGTCAGCAAAAACCAGGGCGTGCGCATCGGGTTTGAAGGTGGCGGTCGCGCCGTATTCCGCTTGTCCGGGACCGGCACGCAAGGTGCAACCTTGCGCCTTTATCTGGAGCAGTATTCGGGCGCCGGAGGGGAGATCCACACCGATCCGCAGACCGCATTGCAAAATGTGCGCGACGCGGCCTTTGCCATCTCAAAGATGCAGGCCACCATTGGTCGGACCACGCCCGACGTCATCACCTGATCCGACAGGCGTCGATCAGCCATAGCCGCGTTCGCATAGCGCCCATTTTCGCGGCAAGCGGCTGAGGGAGTGCAAACTTCTCAGCCATGCCGGCGCTAATATGGCGTGGCGGCCCGCCGCCGCTGGTAGCCGCCCCGCGAATGCCCGTACCCAGTCAGCGTGCAAAGTGATCTTAGAATTTTGGTGGTCGAGCATGACCAAAGCAAGGCGCGCGAAATCATCGACGCGCTGGTCGATGGTGGCTGGACGGATGTCACCGTGATTGCCTCCGCTGAGGCGCTGGAACGCACCCTCGGGCAGCAAGACCCCGACATAATCCTCATTGATCTGGCCAACCCGGACCGCGACACGCTTGAGCATCTTGGCCTCGTGTCAAACGCGCGCGGCAGGCCGGTGGCCATGTTCGTTGATCGCACCGACGAGGGCATGACGCAGGCAGCGATCTCGGCCGGGCTCAGCGCCTATGTTGTAGACGGGCTGCAGAAAAACCGCATCAAACCCGTGCTGGAAACCGCCATTGCCCGGTTCAAGATGGTCGCGAAGATGCAGTCGGAACTCGACGCCGCCAAGCAGGCGCTGTCCGACAGAAAAACCATCGACCGCGCCAAGGGGCTGTTGATGCGTGCGCGCAAAATATCCGAGGACGAGGCCTATACCCTGCTGCGCAAAACCGCCATGGATCAGGGGCGCAAGGTGATCGACGTGGCAACGGCGCTGGTGACCGCCGCCGACCTGCTGCAATGACGCGGGCGTCGGTCAATTGCGGCTATCTGCCCCTCGTGGATTGCGCCCCCCTCATTATCGCCAAGGAACTCAGCTTCGCCGCGCAGGAAGGGCTGGAGCTGACGCTGATGAAGCAGCCGTCATGGTCGGCTTTGCGCGACCGGCTGGCCTTCGGCCATATCGACTTCGCTCATATGCTCTCGCCAATGCCGGTCGCCATGTCGCTGCGGCTGGGCGGGGTGGCGTCGCGCATTGATGCGCTGATGGTCTTGTCGGTCAACGGCACGGTGGTCGGCGTGTCCGCCGATCTCAATGCCAGGATGGAGGCCACGGGCTGGACCAACGCCTTTGATGATCCCCAAGCGACCTCGGCGGCCCTGATGGAGGCGTCGGGCGGGCGGTTGCGCATCGGGGTGCCATTCCCGTTCTCGATGCACCGCATGTTGCTGGAACTCTGGTTGCAGCAGGCCCATGGCTACGACGCCAGCACGCTCGACATTGTGACGGTCCCGCCGCCGCAGATGGCCGAGGCCATGCGCACAGGTGCGCTGGACATGTTCTGCGTGGGGGAGCCCTGGGGGTCTGTCGCGGTCGGCCATAGCAATGCGTCGCTGATCCTTCCCGGCGCGCGCATCTGGCAATTCGCGCCCGAAAAGGTGTTGGGCGCGCGCCATGACTGGGTCAGCCGGAACGCCCATATCTGCTATGCCATGGTCCGCGCGATTTACAAGGCGGCCAAATGGCTGGACCAGCCCGACAACATTCCGCTGGCCGTCGACATTCTGGCCCGCAGCCAGCATCTGGATCTGCCCGATCATGCGATTGATCCGGCGCTGACCCACCGTTTGGTCACCGGGCTTGATCTTCCGCCCAAGCGGGTAGGCGGTTTCTTGGAATTTCACAAAGGTGCCGCCAATTTCCCGTGGCGCAGTCAGGCGGCATGGATTGCCGACAGGTTGGCGCATTGGCACGGTCTTGACCGCGACGTTGCATATGAAACGGCGGGGGCGTCTTTCCGCAGTGATGTGTACCGCGCCGCGCTGACGCCCATCGGGGCGGATTTGCCGGGGGCGTCCTACAAGACAGAGGGGGCATTGCATGTCCCCACGGCCGTGGCGTCCACCAAGGGGCAGATGATTCTGGGACCCGACCAATTTTTTGATGGCGCGGTATTCGACTTTTGCGAGGGTAGGGTGCCTAAATAGCAGGCATTGCGCTGCATCGCGGCGATAAATTGCTGCGCATGCACGATTTCGGTCTTGCGGCTCAGGGCAACGGCGGACACCTTGCATCTCAAGGCAAAGATGCCTCTCGGCTGACAATGTCGTCCGCCACAGAATTTACGAGCAAAGCCGCTCGATTGCGCATGCACCCCCTCCCGCATGTGTCAGTCGGGCGGCTTTTTGCGTTTCCAAAGGGATCGAAGACATGACCAGATTGAAATGGATACTTGCCTCCACCGTCTTATGCGCCAGCCCGCTCATGGCGCAGACGCTTGAGCTGGAAAAAGACGAGCTGACATTCGGCTTCATCAAACTCACCGACATGGCCCCGCTGGCCGTCGCCTACGAGAACGGCTATTTCGAAGAAGAAGGCCTGTTCGTCACGTTAGAGGCGCAAGCCAACTGGAAGGTGCTGCTGGACGGTGTGATCGACGGCCAGCTAGATGGCGCGCATATGCTGGCAGGCCAGCCGCTCGCGGCCACCATCGGATATGGCACTGAGGCCCATATCATCACGCCTTTCTCGATGGATCTGAACGGCAACGGCATCACCGTCTCTAACGAAATCTGGGCCGAGATGAAGCCTAACGTCCCGCTGATGGAAGATGGCCGCCCGCAACACCCGATCAGCGCCGCGGCCTTGGCTCCGGTGGTTGAGGATTACAAGGACCAAGGCCTGCCGTTCAACATGGGCATGGTCTTCCCCGTCTCCACCCACAATTACGAATTGCGCTACTGGCTGGCCGCTGGCGGCCTGCAGCCGGGCTATTATTCACCTGACGACATTTCCGGCCAGATCGGTGCCGATGTGCTGCTTTCCGTGACCCCGCCGCCGCAAATGCCCGCGACGATGGAGGCTGGCACCATCTACGGCTACGCCGTGGGCGAGCCATGGAACCAGCAGGCCGTGTTCAAAGGCATCGGCGTGCCGGTTATCACCGATTACGACATGTGGAAGAACAACCCCGAGAAAGTCTTCGGCATCACCAAGGAATTCGCCGAGGAAAACCCAAACACCACCATTGCCCTGACCAAAGCGCTGATCCGCGCCGCGATCTGGCTGGATGAAAACGACAACGCCAACCGCGAAGAGGCGGTCGAGATCCTCTCACGCTCCGAATATGTGGGCGCGGATGCGGAAGTCATCGCCAACTCGATGACCGGGTTCTTTGAGTTCGAAAAAGGCGACGTGCGCCCTGCGCCGGACTTCAACGTGTTCTTCCGCTACAACGCGACCTATCCGTTCTATTCGGACGCCATCTGGTATCTCAGCCAGATGCGCCGCTGGGGCCAGATCGCGGAACCCAAATCTGACGAATGGTTCATCGAAACCGCCAAATCCGTCTACCGCCCCGACATCTATCTGCAAGCCGCGCGCATGTTGGTCGATGAGGGCATGGCGAACGAGGTCGACTTTCCGTGGGACAGCGACGGCTTCAAAGCCCCAACGCCCGCCGAGGATATTATCGACGGCATCGCCTATGACGGCAAAACGCCCAACGCCTATCTCAACAGCCTGCCTATCGGGTTGAAGGGCGAGCAGATCGTCGTCGGATCCGAGGTCCAAGGCTAAGCGATTGCCGCGCCCGTTGTGTGCGGGCGCGGCGCAACATCATGCGCATGAAATACACACGCAATACACATGAAATACACATTTGGATTTTGGGCCGTTTGAGGCCCCAAAAACACCCACCAAACCCCGAGGCGAACACATGACAGCGATAGACCCATCCCAGCTCGACGCAGAGGCCCGCCGCGCTCGTCGTTTCACCCGCATCAACAAGGCTGACGCGTGGTTTCAGGTCTTCGGATTGGCATGGATGACGCCCATTCTGAAAGCCGCCGCAGGCGACAATCCCCGCGCTCAACTGTCCGAAATCTGGCGTCTGCTCGGCGTGCCATTGCTGGCCATCGCCATCTTCCTCGTCGCATGGGGAACCCTCGCCCCAAAGGTGCAAACATCGCTCGGCGCGATCCCCGGACCTGCCCAGGTTTGGGAACAAGCCGTCAACCTGAACGCCGACGCCACCCGCGAACGCGCTAAGGAAGTGGCCTTTTATGAACGCCAGGATGTGCGCAACGCCAAGCTGGTCGCAGATGGCCAGGCTGACAAGGTGAAAGAGCGGGTTTATACAGGAAAACCAACATATTACGCCCAGATATGGACCTCTATCAAAACGGTGTTTTTCGGGTTCCTGATAGCCTCTTTGATCGCCATTCCGCTGGGCATTCTGGCCGGGCTGTCGGCCACCGCCAACGCCGCCATCAATCCGTTGATCCAGATTTTCAAACCCGTCAGCCCGCTGGCATGGCTGCCCATCGTCACCATGATCGTGTCAGCGCTCTATGCCACCAATGACGGGTTGTTCTCCAAGTCATTCCTAGTGTCGGCGATCACGGTCACGCTCTGCTCGCTCTGGCCAACGCTTATCAACACAGCCCTCGGCGTGTCCTCCATCGACAAGGATTTGGTCAGCGTCTCCAAGGTCCTGAAGATGAGCACCTATTCCAAGATCACCAAGCTGGTTCTGCCCTCCGCCTTGCCCCTGATCTTCACCGGGCTCCGGCTGTCTCTGGGGGTCGGCTGGATGGTCCTCATCGCCGCCGAAATGCTCGCCCAAAACCCCGGCCTCGGCAAATTCGTCTGGGACGAATTCCAAAACGGATCTTCCCAATCCCTGGCCAAAATCATGGTCGCCGTCTTCACCATCGGCATCATTGGTTTCTTGCTGGACCGCGTCATGTACGCCCTGCAATCCATGTTCACCTTTTCGGAGAACCGCTGACATGAGCATCCTCAGTTTTCAGAATGTTTCCAAAGGCTTCGGCACTGGCCTGAACCGTGCAGAGGTCTTAAAAAACGTCGATCTTGACGTCAAGGAAGGCGAATTCGTCGCCATCTTGGGGTTCTCCGGCACTGGCAAATCGACGCTGATGAACCTGATTGCGGGCCTTGAAACACCCGACACTGGCAGCGTCCTTTTCAAGGGCGAGGCGATCAAAGGCCCCGGCCCAGAACGAGGTTTGGTGTTCCAAAGCTATTCGCTCATGCCGTGGCTCACCGTCGGCGGGAATGTCGGATTGGCGGTCGACGCGGTCTTCCCGAAACTGTCCAAAACCGACCGCGAAGATAAGATCGACCATTACGTCGGAATGGTCGGCCTCAGCCACGCCATGTCCCGCCGCCCCGCCGAACTGTCCGGCGGCATGCGCCAACGCGTCTCCGTCGCCCGCGCACTGGCGATGAACCCCGAAATGCTGCTGCTGGACGAGCCTCTGTCCGCGCTCGACGCGCTCACCCGGGCCAATTTGGCAGACGAAATCCTCGATATCTGGGAGCAGGACAAGAAAACCTGCATTTTGATCACCAACGACGTGGACGAGGCCATTTTGCTGGCCGACCGCATCATCCCGCTGAACCCCAACGGAACCCTAGGCGAGCCGGTGCAAGTGACCATCCCACGCCCCCGCGACCGCGCCGCCATGAACGATGACGCAACCTTCAAGGCGTTGCGAGTGCAGGTGACCAATTACCTGATGGATGTCGGTATCGCCGCCAAGGTCGAAGAGACCCGCGCTCTGCCCGAAGTGACCCCAATCCATGGCGTTCCAGCCGCCGTCAAAAAGGCGCAAGAAGGCGGGATCGAAGAGCGTTTCCTGGCGTTTTCCAAGCTCCACAAGATATACCCAACACCAAAGGGTCCCTTGACCGTGGTCGAGGATTTCGACCTCAAGATCAACAAAGGCGAATTCATCTCACTGATCGGCCATTCCGGCTGCGGCAAGTCCACGGTCTTGACGATGGCAGCAGGGCTGAACCCGATTTCAAAAGGGGCGATCAGGCTGGATGGCTGGAACGTCGAAGGCGCCGACCCAGAGCGTGCGGTGGTGTTCCAATCGCCCAACCTGTTCCCGTGGCTGACCGCCAAGGAAAACGTCGCAATCGGCGTGGACAAGGTCTACCCCAATGCCAGCCAATCCGAGCGGCAAGACGTCATCGAATACTACCTCGAACGGGTCGGCTTGGCCGACAGCATGGACAAGCAGGCCTCGTCCTTATCGAACGGCATGAAACAACGCGTCGGCATCGCACGGGCCTTTGCGCTGAGTCCAAAATTGCTGCTGCTGGACGAACCCTTCGGCATGCTTGACAGCCTGACCCGTTGGGAGTTGCAAGAGGTGCTGATGGAGGTTTGGTCCCGTACCAAAGTCACCGCCATCTGCGTGACACATGATGTGGATGAGGCCATTTTGCTGGCCGACCGCGTGGTGATGATGACCAACGGCCCGCAAGCGACCATCGGGAAAATCACCGATGTCGACCTGCCGCGACCACGCACACGCAAGGCGCTTTTGGAGCATCCAGACTACTACAACTACCGCGCGGAAGTGCTTAATTTTCTTGAGGAATACGAGCACGGAGCATCCCCAAAATCGAACGCTAACCCGAAACCTGCAGTGGCGGCGGAATAATGACCCAGACCTTAATTATCATCGGCGCAGGCATGGCCACAGGCCGTGCTTTGGAACATCTGTTGGAGGCTGGCGGCGACTATGACGTTACCCTCTTCAATGCCGAGCCGCGCGGCAATTACGACCGCATCATGCTCTCGCCCGTTTTGGCAGGCGACAAGTCCTATGAAGACATCGTGATCCATTCAGCCCAGTGGTACGAGGCAAATGGCGTGACCTGCCGGTTTGGCGAGAAAGTCGTCGCCATTGACCGCGACGCGATGACCGTCACCGCCGAGAATGGCGACGTTCTGAGCTATGACAAGCTGCTCTTTGGAACTGGTTCCAATCCCTTCATCATCCCGTTGCCTGGTCACGATCTGGACGGCGTGATTGCCTACCGCGACCTGGAAGATACGGAACGGATGATGTCGCTTGGCCCCGACAACAAAGTTGTCGTGATTGGCGGGGGATTGCTGGGGTTAGAGGCCGCCGCGGGAATGGCCGCGCGGGGCGTGGACGTGACCGTGGTGCATATCATGGGTCACCTGATGGAGCGCCAGCTTGATGAAGCGGCGGGTTATCTGCTCCGTAAGGCGCTGCTGGACAAAGGCATCACGGTAAAATGCTCCGCCAACTCCAAGGAAATCATTGGCGAGAATGGCCATGTCAAAGCGTTGATGCTGGATGACGGAACGGAATTGCCCTGCGATCTGCTGGTCATGGCCGTTGGCATCCGCCCCAACGTCGCGCTTGCGCAGGAGGCCGGGCTGGCCGTTGGCAAAGGCATCCATGTCGATGACCAGATGACGACATCAGACCCAAACATCTTGGCGGTTGGCGAATGTGTGGAACATGACGGCGCAATATTTGGGCTGGTGGCGCCGCTATATGACCAAGCCAAAATTGTCGCCAAAACCCTAATGGGCGAAGAGGCCCGCTTCATACAGAAGGAGCTGTCCACCAAACTGAAAGTCACAGGCTGCGATCTGTTCAGCGCGGGCGATTTCGCCGAAAGCGAGGACCGCGAAGACATCGTGTTTCGCGACCCGGCCAGAGGCGTCTACCGGCGACTGGTTTTGGAGAACAACGTGCTGGTTGGTGCTGTGATGTATGGCGACACCGCCGACAGCAACTGGTTCTTCGGGCTGATCCGCGACAAAACGGACATATCAGAGATGCGTGATACCCTGATCTTTGGGCCTGCCTATCAGGGAGGGGGTGCCTCGGACCCGCTCTTAGCCGTTGCAGCCTTACCGCGTGACGCGGAAATTTGCGGCTGCAACGGCATTTGCAAAGGACAGATTGAAGACGCCATCACAGCTGGGGCCACGGATCTTGCCGCGGTCAAGGCAACCACCAAAGCCTCGGGGTCCTGTGGCACCTGTACCGGTTTGGTCGAACAGGTTCTCGCCGTCACATTGGGCGACGCATTCGTCATGCCAACTGCCCAAAGCATCTGCGGCTGCACCGAGATGACGCATGAAGACGTGCGGCGCATTATCAAAAGTCAAAAGCTGACCTCTATGCCTGCGGTTTGGCAGGAATGCGCATGGAAAACGGCCGATGGCTGCCATATCTGCCGCCCCGCCTTGAATTTCTACCTGCTGGCGGATTGGCCGCTGGAATACCAGGACGACCCGCAGTCGCGGTTCATCAACGAGCGCAAGCACGCCAACATCCAGAAGGACGGAACCTTCTCGGTCGTGCCGCGCATGTGGGGCGGGATCACGACCCCATCCGAGCTGCGCGCAATCGCAGATGCCGCTGACAAATTTTCAGTGCCGACCGTAAAGGTGACCGGCGGCCAGCGGATTGATCTATTGGGCGTGAGGGGCGAGGACCTGCCAGCCATTTGGGATGACCTGAACAAAGCGGGCATGGTCTCGGGCCACGCATATTCCAAAGGGCTGCGCACCGTCAAAACCTGCGTCGGGACCGATCATTGCCGGTTCGGCACGCAAGACAGTACCGGGTTGGGTATCAAGCTGGAAAAGACCCTGTGGGGGTCTTGGACGCCGCATAAGCTGAAACTTGGGGTCTCTGGCTGCCCGCGCAATTGCGCGGAGGCGACATGCAAAGACATCGGGGTAGTCTGCGTCGACAGCGGCTACCAAATCAGCATAGGCGGCGCGGCGGGCATGGACGTGCGCGAGACAGAATTTTTGTGTCAGGTCGCGACCGAGGAGGAGGTCATCGATGTGATAAAGGCCGTAACGCAGGTGTACCGAGAAAATGCCAGATATCTTGATCGCATTTACAAGTGGATGGCGAAGGTCGGTCTGGATTGGATACACGATCAGATCGCGGACCCTAACCAACGGGCTGCATTGGTTGCCCGGTTTGAAACATCCCAAGACATCTATCGCAAGGACCCATGGGCGCAGCATGTCGAAAGGGCTGCCGGCAGCTACCAACCCCTGTCAGACCTGTCACTGGAGGCCGCCGAATGAGCGACTGGATCGACATTGCGTCCCTCGACGCCATCCCGAAGCGCGGAGCGCGGGTCATAAAAACCAGCCGAGGGTGTGTGGCGGTCTTCCGCACGGCCTCTGACGCGGTCTTTGCGCTGGACAATGCATGCCCCCACCGAAACGGGCCACTCGCCGAGGGCATAGTGCACGGCAATGCCGTGACATGCCCGCTCCATAACTGGGTGATCTCGCTTGAAACCGGCGCCGTACAGGGGGCCGATGAAGGGCAGGTGGCAACCTACCCGGCGAAAGTTGATGGCGGGCGCATCTATGTGGATGCAGGGTTCCTTGCCCGACGGGCCGTTGCATGAGCCTGACCAAGACGACCTGTCCCTATTGCGGCGTCGGGTGCGGCGTCCTTGCCAGCGCTGATGGCACGATCAAGGGCGACCCTGACCACCCCGCCAATTTTGGGCGGCTTTGCTCGAAGGGCGCGGCCTTGGGGGAAACCATTGATCTTTCGGGGCGGCTGTTGCGCCCCCGGATCGGCGGGCGCGACGCGGGTTGGCATGAAACGCTTGACCTGATGGCCGCGCGGTTCAGCGCCGCCATCCGCGACTATGGGCCTGACAGCGTTGCGTTTTACGTGTCGGGCCAGTTGCTGACCGAGGATTACTACGTCGCAAATAAGCTGATGAAGGGCTATATCGGGTCCGCCAATATCGACACCAATTCGCGGCTGTGCATGGCCTCTTCGGTTGCTGGTCACAAACGCGCCTTTGGCAGCGATACGGTGCCGGGCAGCTACGCTGATTTGGAAGAGGCGGACCTGATCGTATTGGTGGGGTCCAACCTCGCATGGTGTCATCCGGTCCTGCATCAACGCATCGTGGCGGCAAAGGCCGCACGACCGACAATGCGGGTGGTCAATGTCGATCCACGCAAGACAGCCACGACAGCACTGGCCGATTTGCACCTCTCGATTGCGCCAGACGGGGATGTGGCGCTTTTCAATGGATTGCTGGCCCATCTTGCGGACAATGGCGGGCTGGATTTGAGCTACCTCCAAGACCACGTGTCCGGCACCTTGCCAGCGGTGACGCAGGCCCGGCTGGACGACCCCAATGAAAGCGGTCTCAGCCCTGCCGAATTGAAGGAATTCTACACGCTTTGGGCTGCGACCGAAAAGGTCGTCACAGTCTATTCGCAAGGCGTAAACCAATCATCCAGCGGCACTGACAAGGTGAACGCGATCCTGAATTGCCATCTGGCGACCGGGCGCATTGGCAGGCCCGGATGCGGGCCGTTTTCGGTCACTGGCCAGCCCAATGCGATGGGGGGGCGCGAAGTTGGCGGCTTGGCAAACATGCTTGCCAATCACCTCGATATTGAAAACCAAGACCACCGTGCGGCGGTGCAGAGCTTCTGGAACAGCCCCACCATTTGCACGCAGCCGGGGCTGAAGGCTGTTGACCTGTTTCAGGCCTGCGCGGCAGGCCAGATCAAGGCGCTTTGGGTGATGTCGACCAATCCGGCGGTCAGCATGCCTGACGCAAACGCCGTGTGCGACGCGATTGCCAATGTGCCTTTCGTGGCAGTGTCCGACATAATGGAGCGCACCGACACAGGAGACCTTGCCGACGTCCTGCTGCCCGCAACAGGATGGGGCGAAAAGGATGGCACCGTCACCAATTCGGAACGCCGTATCTCGCGCCAACGCGCTTTTTTGCCCAGCCCCGGCCAGGCCCGTGCCGACTGGCGAATAATCTGCGATGTGGCCGCTCGGATGGGGTGGGGGCATGCCTTTGATTTTGCGTCCCCCGCTGACGTGTTTTCTGAATATCTGGGCCTGTCAGCGGCGACCCAAAGCTTTGGGCGCGATCTTGATCTTAGCGTCTTCGCAGACGCCGATTATGCAAAGATGATCCCCACGCAATGGCCCCAAAACGGAAAGCGGTTCTTCGCAGACGGAGGGTTCTATCATCCCGACGGCAAGGCCCGCATGATCCCCGTCAGCGCCCCCGCGACGAAAAATGAGACTGGGTTTTCTCTCAATACGGGTCGCAATCGCGACCAGTGGCACACGATGACGCGCAGCGGAAAGGCGCCCCGGCTTGGTGCGCATTTGGCGGAGCCTTATGTCGAAATTCATCCCCAAGATGCCGCCGACCTGTCCTTGGCGGCGGGTGATTTGGTGCAGTTGGAAAATGCACATGGCCGCTCTGTGGTGCGGGCGTTGGTGACAGAACGCACGGCACTGGGGCAGCTGTTCGCTCCGATGCATTGGACGCGGCGTCAATCCAGCAGCGGTCGGGTAAACGTGCTGACCGCGCCGAATGTTGACCCGGTGTCAGGGCAGCCAGCCTTGAAACGCAATCGGGTTTCGGTGTCCAAGTGGAACGCCAATTGGTACGGCTTCGCCGCCTCGCTGCACGAGATCGTGCCATCGGCAGACTACGCCGCCGTCACAAAATCACTGACTGGCTGGCAGGGGGAATTTGCCGGGCTCAGCCAGCCATCAGATGTCGAAGACCTTGCCCGTCACCTGACGCAGGTGGGTGATGATGTGGCCTCCGTGGTGCGTGACGAAAGCGGCGGACTGACGCGGATCGCATTCCATGACGGCTGCCGCCTGACCGCGCTGTTCTTTTGCAGCGGCGCGCCAGTGTCTTTGGCGCGCACGCATGCGGTGTCGTTGATCGGCACCTCCCGCCCGGCGCTCGAAGCATTGGCGGGGCGCGGTGGTGCGGACCAGCCCGACCCCGGCGTCACGGTCTGCGCCTGCCTGAATGTCGGGATCAATACGCTGCGCTTGGCGGTCGCCGCAGGTGTGGACAGCGTCGAGGCGCTGGGACAGGCCACCGGTGCAGGAACCAATTGCGGCTCCTGCAAACCGGAGCTTGCAAGCGTCATTGCGCAAGCGCAGATGCCATTGGCCGCGGAATGACACTTGCGCCCTATATCCGTATCGTCGCCCGCGGCAAAGGCCGCGCACGGAGCTTGACCAAACCCGAAGCGACCGAGGCGATGGGCCTGATCCTGTCGGGCAAAGCAGACCCTGAGGCGATCGGTGCGCTGCTGATGGTTCTGCGCCTGCGCGGCGAAACCGACGCTGAAATTGCGGGCTTCACCTGCGCATTGCGCGCGCTTCGTGTGAACCTTGCGCCTGCCGATCTGGACTGGCCGTGCTACGGCGCGGGTCGGACACGTGGCGCGCCATTGTTCTTGCTCTCGGCAAAACTGGTGGCGCAGGCGGGCTACCGGGTCGTGCTGCATGGCTGGAACGCGCATCAACGCACCACAGCCGATCCCCGCAAGGCGCTGCATCATTTGGGCTTGGAAGGGGGCGGGCTGTCCTACCTGGCGTTGGAAAGCCTGAGCCCAGTTGCTTTTGATTTGCTCAAACTCAGAGACGTGTTGGGATTGCGCAGCTGCATGAACACCATCTTGCGTATGTGGAACCCGGCGGGGGCGCAGGCCTCCGTACAAGGCGTTTTCCATCCGTCCTATCGCGGGTTGCAGACCCGCGCGGCGCGCCTGCTGGGTGACCAAACCATAACAGTCATCAAAGGGGGCGGCGGCGAGTTTGAACGCCACCCGGCAAAGGCAACACCCCTTTTTGGCCTACGCGGCAACACCGAGCTGAACGAGCAATTGCCTGCGATGCTCAACGAAACCCGGCGGTTGCATGACCCAAATCAACCGGTGGATCTGGGCGCGTTATGGTACGGGTCACAGGTTGACCCGTTTGCGCAGGCCACGGTGATCGGCACTGCGGCGTTGGCGCTTTGGACTGTTGGGGCCGCAAAATCCGTTCCTCAGGCCACGATCATGGCAGGCGAGCTTTGGCAGGACCGCCAGCCTCAAAACAGGAAATCAGCATGAAGACGTTCCCCATGTTTTTGCAAATGCAAGGACGCCGTGTCATCGTTGTCGGTGGTGGTGAGCAGGCGGCGCAAAAATGCAGGCTGATCCTCAAGACCGAGGCGGAGATAACGGTCCTCGCACCCGCACTGGACCCCGAATTGGCAGAACTGCAGCGGCGTGGCGGCATTCATTGGCGCGCGGGGCCAATTGGCCCGTCTGACTTCGAGGGCGTCGCGTTGGTTTTTGTCGCATCCGGTTGCCCCGCGACGGATGCGTGTTTGCAGATGCTGGCAAAGGCAGCAGGTGCGACGGTCAACGTCGTCGACCAACCACATCTTTGCGATGCCCTGACCCCGTCGATTGTGGACCGCTCGCCGGTTGTCGTGGCTATCGGCACGGAGGGGACTGCGCCAGTGCTGGCACGCCAGATCAAAACAAAGCTCGAAGAGCTTCTGGAGCCGCGGCTGGGCGATCTTGCGGCATTGGCGGGGCGGCTGCGCGATAGCGCAAGCGCCCGTCTTGGGCCGCGCGACCGGCGTGATCTGTGGCGCTGGGTCTTTGCTGGCGCTCCGCGCCGTGCGCATGCGCGCGGGGCAGAACGAGAGGCCGCCCAGATGATAAAGCGGGCAATCAAAACGGCAAATTTCGGTGGCGACGCCAAAGGGTCGGTTGCCCTTGTTGGGGCGGGGCCGGGGTGCAAGGACCTCATCACGCTGCGGGGCGTCCAGCGTCTTCAGGAGGCAGATGTGATCTATTACGACCGCTTGGTCGATCCCGGCATTCTTGAACTGGCACGTCGCGATGCGGAACGGGTCTATGTTGGCAAGAAACCCGGTTGTCATGATTGGCCGCAGGACAAGATCACAGGCACCTTGGTTGCGGCCGCACGTCAGGGAAAGCGGGTTGTACGCTTGAAATGTGGGGATCCCGGCGTTTTTGCACGTGGCGCGGAAGAGGCCGCCGCGCTTCAGGCCGCAGGCCTTGAGTGCGAAATCGTCCCCGGTGTCACTGCCGCAAGCGCCGCCTCTGCGGCGTTGGGTGGGTTTCTGACGGAACGCGGAACTTGCGACACACTGGTCCTTGCAACGGGTCAATCCCAAGAGGCCGGCAAAAGGCCCGATTGGGTGCGGCTTTTGCGCCCCGGCACCCGCGTGGCCGTTTATATGGGGGTGGGGACAGCACCGCAGATAGCCAAAATGCTTTTCCAAGAAAATCTGCAGGACCAAGTCTCTATCGCCATCGTTTCAAAGGCGCAGCAAAGCGACGAGGTGATCGCGCGCTGCGACGCCGCGACACTGGTGCAGACCATCAAAGAGCACGCCATTGTAAATCCAGCGATCCTGTTTCTGACTTGGCCGCAACTCGGCACCGTCCCGGTCAGCAATGTGACTGAGGTGCGAATGACTGCGGATGCGCGCTAACCGTTGCGCGTCTCGGCATCGTAAACCGGCAGGGAAATCGCGATACATGCGCCTATAGCGGCGTCTTCAATGGTCAGATGCCCGTCATGCGTTTCCATCACGCGCGCCGCGATTGGCAGTCCCAGCCCGCTGCCGGGCCCGGCATTGGCTTGGCTGAACCGCCCAAGCGCCAGAACATGTGCTTGCGGATCAATGCCGACCCCATCATCCTCTAGTCGCAGCGAAGCTTGCTGCGCGTTGCGCTTCAAAGTGACGGTGATGGCCGACAAAGTCGGCCCACCATGCACCACCGCATTCGTCAAAATGTTCAGCAGGGCCTCCTGCAACATCAAGGCGTCCCCCCAGATGGGGCAATGGGCAACATCGCTGGCAAAGGTGACGGCAATTTCAGGCCGCGAATTTTGTCCAGCAAAGCGTTCGATCACCGCCCTGACGAGCTCTACGAGGTCCAGCTGCTGCCCGTTCATGGCCGCGTCGGACCCTCTGGCCCGCTCAAAGGACAGCAGTTGGTTGGTCAGGTGGGTGGCGTCGCGCGCAGCGGCAACCAACTCGGCACTTCTTGTCTTTGCGGCCTCAGGGGAGGGGGCGTTTTGCACCGCCTCGGCGAGGGCCTGCACGCCTGCAATCGGGTTGCGCAACTGGTGCGCCGCGTTGGAAATAAACTCATCCTTGGAGCTGATCCGTCGCGACACGCGTTCCAGCAGCGTGTTCAAGGTGGAAACGATGCCCTGCGTCTCGACAGGGACATCGCGCCGTATCGGCTCCAGCTCGTTGGGGCTGCGTTTGGCAATGGCCCCTTGCAGGTCCAAAAGGGGGCGCAGCCCGACGCCCACGCCAAACCAAACGATCAATGCGACCGAGGCCACCATCAGCCCAATCACCCCGACAGAACGTGTCGCGACCTCCCGCACAAAGCTGCTGCGGACCTGCACGTCCTGCCATGCGGTGATGGTGAAGGACCCCGACACCCCATCCACAGTTGTGACGTCCTTGAACCTGAGAACCCGCACATCCTTGTCCTGATAAACGGCGTCATAATAGAACGGCAGATCGCTGTCCGGCGCGTCAGGGGGCGCGATTGGGGGTGTCGCGTAGCCAGTCACGAACACCCCGTCTGGGGCGTAGACGTGGTAAAACACTTCACCGCCGGACGTGTCGCTTAGCAGACTGCGTGTGGTCGGCCCCAACGCGTCGCCGTCTGATACGGCAACGTCGCGCGAGATAGCGAGCGCGGCTGACAATAACCCGCGATCAAAGATGTCTTCGGCGCGGTTCGTGGCGTTGCGAAACTGCCAGGCGGCCGCCACCACCGAGATCAGCAGCAACGGCGTCAGGATAATCACGATCAACCGGGTGCGGAGCGATTGCGCCCTCATGTGTCGGTCTCAACGCGCATCAGGTAACCAAGGCCTCGCTGTGATTTTATAACGATTCCATGGGGTTTTAGGCGAGACCTCAGACGCGACAGATAGACCTCGACCACTTTTTGTTCCACGTCCGCGCCTACACCATAGGCGTAATCCAGCAGGCTTTCTTTGGACACAAGACGGCCATTTGCTGACAGCAGGCACTCGAACATGGACAGTTCCCGGCGTGGCAGGTCCAGCTGGTCCTGACCCACAAAAAGTTGTCGGGATGCGGCGTCAAAGCTCAAGGCGCCGATTGTTGTGATGTGCCGGGCTGGCGCGGCGCGTCGGCGGCTCATGGCGCGGACACGTGCTTCCAGCTCCTCCATCTCAAATGGCTTGATAAGGTAGTCATCCGCCCCGGCGTCCAGCCCGATGACGCGGTCTTGGGTTTCGGCGCGGGCGGTCAACAAAATGACCGGACGTGTGTCGCCGTTAGTGCGCAGGGTCTTGAGCAGGGTCAGTCCGTCCATTCCGGGCAGGTTGATGTCGAGGATAATCAGGTCGGAAGTGTCAGAGCGCAGGAAATCCTGTGCCTGCTGGCCGTCATGCAACATGTCCACCGCATGGCCTGCGTCCTGCAGCCGGTAGGCGATGCCCTTGGCCAAGCCGACATTGTCTTCAACCAGTGTGATCCGCATTTTCTTGTGGTCCGAAAGTTTCATGCAAGGTTCGCAGGTCACGTTGCAGACATCAACAGGGGGCGGACACCCTCATGTGATTTACGTTTTTGGGGCCTTCGGGGAGAAGGCGCCGCATCCTAGGGAGGAATATATGTCCACTTTCAAAACCACGCGTCGCGTGGCCTTCAGCCTCGTCGCTGCTGCCGCCGCATCATTCTCACTACAAGCTCAAGCGGGCGGCCACGGCATTGATCTTGCTGGCAAAACTGTCGAATGGATCATCCCGTTCTCGGAAACTGGTGGCTCGGCCAAATGGGCCAACTTCTACGCTCCATTGCTGTCTGAGGCACTGCCAGGTCAGCCAACGGTCGTTGTGAAATTCATGCCGGGCGCGGGCTCCACCAAAGGCGCAAACTTCTTCCAAGAGCAGCAATATGACGATGGGACGTTGATCTTCGGGTCCTCTGGCTCCACGCAATTCCCGTTCCTGCTGGGTGACCCACGGGTCAAGTACAACTACGCCGACTGGAACGTGGTTCTGGCCTCGGGCACGGGTGGCGTCGCCTATCTGCCGCCAGAGCTGGCCGCAAAAATGGACGGCATGGACGCGTCCGGCTTGCAGGGCGAAGATTTCATCTACGGCAACCAAGGCGCGACCCGTCTGGACCTTGTGCCAACACTGGCATGGGAAATGCTGGGCCTGAACGTCGAGAGCGTCATGGGCATCAAGGGCCGCGGCGACGGCCGTCTGATGTTTGAGCGCGGCGAGGCGAATATCGACTATCAAACCTCATCCTCCTACCTGTCGGGCGTGACCCCGCTGGTTGAGGCCGGGACCGCCGTGCCGATGATGACATGGGGCGCGTTGGACGACGCGGGCAACATTGTGCGTGACCCGACCTTCCCTGACATCCCAACCTTCAAGGAAGTCTGTGACGCCACCGAAGGCTGCGAGACATCCGGCGAGCAGTGGGATGCATGGAAAGCCTTCTTCATCGCGGGTTTCCCTGCGCAGAAAATGGTGTTCTTGCCCGCAGGCGCGTCTGAAGACGCCAAGGTGACCTACACCGCCGCGTTCGAGGCCGTCAAAGCCCGCGCTGATTTTGCCGAGATTTCCGGCAAACGTCTGGGCAAATACCCACAGATGACCGGCGAGGCGGCTCAAACCGCGTTGGCCAGCGGCACCACAGTGACACCAGAGGCCAAAGCCTTTGTGGTCAACTGGCTGCAGGAGAAATACGGCGTTTCGCTGAACTAGGCATTGCTTAGCAGGCGTCCCGGCCCGAATGGCCGGGGCGTCTTCCTAAGCAATGCAAATGGGGGGAGGGCTTCATGGAAGTCATCATGGAAGCGCTGCCTGCCTTGGGTGATGCGTGGGGGCTGATCCTGCAACCCATCGTTCTTGGCTATCTGGTGCTGGGCGTCGTTATGGGGCTGTGCATTGGGGTTTTCCCGGGCCTTGGCGGCATCGCGGGCCTATCGCTTCTTTTGCCATTCATGTTCGGGATGGACCCCATTTTGGGGTTGGCCCTGATGGTCGGCATGGTGGCCGTGGTGCCAACCTCTGACACGTTTGCATCTGTTTTGATGGGGATCCCAGGGTCCTCGGCCAGCCAGGCCACGGTGCTGGATGGCTTCCCCATGGCCAAGCGCGGCCAAGCCGCGCGCGCGCTGTCGGCGGCGTTTGCGTCGTCGCTTTTTGGCGGCCTTGTCGGCGCGGCATTTCTAACGGTTTTCATTCTGATCGCGCGCCCCATTGTGCTGGAGTTCCGCACGCCGGAATTGCTGATGATTACGATCTTCGGGCTGTCGATGGTTGGCATTTTGGCGGGCCGAGTCGCGATCAAGGGCATTGTTGCCGCAGGCCTTGGCATGCTGATTGGCACCATCGGGGAGGGGGCCTCCTCGGGTGATCTGCGAATGTCGTCCTACGACTACCCCTACTTAACGGATGGGTTGAAACTGGTCATCGTGGGCTTGGGTATCTTTGCCATCCCGGAAATCATCTCTTTGCTGCGGCAGGACCGCGCCATCAGCCAGGAACCGCAATTGGGCGGCGGCTGGTTGGAGGGCGTCAAGGATTGGTTCGCCAATATCTGGCTCTCCGTGCGCTGCTCCATAATCGGTGTGGTGGTCGGTGTGATCCCGGGGCTGGGCGGATCGGTTGTCGACTGGATCGCCTATGGCCACGCGGTGCAGACCACCAAGGACAAGTCGCAATTCGGCTCTGGCGAGGTGCGCGGCGTGATCGGGCCGGAAAGCTCGAACAACGCCAAGGAGGGCGGGGGGCTGGTGCCCACGCTGCTGTTTGGCATTCCTGGTTCCGGGTCGATGGCCATTTTTATTGGTGCGATTGCTTTGCTGGGCTCCGGCCAGATCGAGGTCGGCCCGGCCATGCTGAAAAACAATCTCGACATCACCTATTCCATCGTCTGGCTGCTGGCCCTGGCCAATGTGGTGGGCACGGTCATTTGCATCGCGGCCTCGGGCGGCATCGCCAAGCTGACCACGATCCGTTTCGCGCTGCTGGCGCCGTTCCTGTTCATGATTATAAGCTTCGCGGCGTTCCAGTCCGGCCAGAACCTGATGGATCTGGCGGCCCTGATCGGCATCGGGTTTCTTGGCATCATGATGCGTCGTTTTGATTGGTCGCGCCCGGCGTTCCTGATCGGCTTCGTGCTGTCCAATCCGGCGGAGACCTATGCAAACCAAGCGCTGCAAATTGCGCAGTCGCGGTTCCGCAAAGGGTTTGAGGAAGGCATCGACTACATCTTTTCGCCAATCGTTATCATCTTGCTGATTATCACGGTGGTCTCGGTCGTGGTGGGGCTGCGGCAGGCCAAGACGATATTGGCCGAAGGCGACGTGCAATCTGGCAGCAAACGCGCCCCGTTTGTCTTCATGCTGGCGGTGACGGGCTACATTGCCTACGCGTTCTACGACGCCTCCGCCATTCCTGAGTATAGCCGTGACCGCACCTTCCCGATGTTTGTGGCTGGGGTCTGTCTGGTCGGCTGTGCGATCTTGATTGTCCGCATGATGCTCAAGCCCGAAACGGACACGATTTTTGCGGATCGCGAACGTAATGGCGAAGACGCGGACGCCACGCACGGCCTTTGGCCGACGCTGGCGTGGTTCGCGGGGTTGTTGATCCTGACATCGCTGCTGGGCTTTATATTGGCCCTAGCGATATTCCTCTTTTCGTTCATGCGGTTCCGCGCGGGCGTTAGCACTCTGTTTGCCGCGGCCTATACTGTGGCGGGTCTCGCCTTCATGATGGGCATGGCGTGGCTGCTGAACCGCGACTTCCCGCCGGGCTTGTTGCAGGAATATGCAGACCTGCCATGGCCGTTCACATGAGCCAGACAGCAATCCCGTTTTTGTTCATGCGCGGGGGGACGTCGCGTGGGCCATATATGAACCGCGCTGATCTGCCCGAAGATCTTGATACGCTGGCAGATGTGCTGATCGCCATCCTGGGCTCCGGCCATCCGCTCAACATTGACGGGATCGGGGGCGGGGCGGCCGTCACCACCAAGGTCGCGATGCTGTCCAAGTCGGAGGACGCATGGGCGGACGTGGATTACTTCTTTGCGCAGGTCAGCGTCGTGGACCGCCTGGTCGATTTCAAACCGACCTGCGGCAACATCCTGTCGGGCGTCGGCCCCGCCGCCATCGAGATGGGGCTGGTCGAGGCCCGCGACGGGGAGACGCCTGTCAACATTCGGGCCGTCAACACGGGGGCAAAGGTCGCCGCCCTCGTGCAAACGCCGGGCGGTGTGGTCAGCTATGACGGGGACGCGCAGATTGACGGTGTGCCCGACACATCTGCGCCGGTGGATCTACAATTCATGGAAACGGTCGGTGGCGTTACGGGGGCATTCTTGCCAACCGGTAATTTGATCGACGTCATTGATGGGGTGGCGGTCACTTGCATGGATGTCGCCATGCCAATGGTGATTGCGAAAGCGGCTGACTTTGGGCTGACCGGCTATGAAAGCGCCGCCGAGTTGGACGCCAATTCTGACTTTTTCGCGCGGATGGAAGCGATCCGGTTGAAGGCGGGGCTGCTGATGGGGATGGGCGACGTCTCCAAATCGGTCACCCCGAAATTCGGGCTCGTCGCGCCGCCGCAGCAAGGCGGCACGGTGGCCACGCGGTATTTCATGCCATGGAGCTGCCATCCGACAATGGCGGTCACGGGCGCGCAGTGTCTTGCATCCTGCGTGCTGACCCCCGGCACGGTTGCCGATGTTGCGATCCCGAATGAAAGCCCGGCGCGGTTGGTGTTGGAACATGCCTCCGGCACAATCGAGGTCGTTGTGGATTTCGAAAACACATCTGATGGGTTCAAAGTCAATTCCGCAGGCCTGGTGCGCACTGCGCGCAAACTTGCTGCCGGGGACGTCTTTGTTTCAGGGGCTGTTTGGCGAGGGGATTGACCTTGATCGCAATTTGTATACCACAGTATACATTGAAGGGAAAAAGCAGACGGAGGCGACACATGACCGAGACGTTCCAGCAGTCCATCCTTGCTGCCCGTGCCAAGCTGGCTGTCGCGCGGCAGACCCTCACCGACGAGATTAGCAATTATCCCGCCCCGATCGCGGGTTGCGATGCGCAGTTCAACCATCTGCTGGCGGAACGCCAGAAGGTGCTTGCTGCTATCCGGTCGCTTGATGAGGTTGTTTTTGTTCCAACGCCGCGTAGCCCAACGCCTCATGCGGAGGTTGAAAGCCGATGAGAGTTCACATTCTCGATGACTGGTTCGACACGTTGCGCGGGCTGCCATGCTTCGAAAAGCTGGAGGCGCATGATGTCACGGTCTGGACGGATCACCAGCCCGACCCGACCGCATTGGCCGAACGGGTGCAGGAGGCCGAGGCGCTGGTCCTCTTCCGCGAACGCACCAAAATCGGGGCAGAGCTGTTGTCGAAAACGCCAATGCTCAAACTGGTCTCCCAGCGTAGCGTCTATCCGCATATTGATGTGGACGCCTGCACCGCCAACAATGTGCTGCTGTGTTCCAACATGCATTCAGATACGCCGTCCTATGCGGCGGCTGAGCATACGCTGGCGCTTATTCTCGCAAGTTTCCGGCAAATTCCGCAGCAATCTACCTCGATCAAGGCTGGCGGCTGGCAGTCCGGAGTAGGGCGCACGCTCCGTGGCCGGACGCTGGGGCTTTATGGCTATGGGCGGATCGCGCAGGCGGTTGCAGGCTACGCCAAGGCCATCGGCATGAAGGTGCAATGGTGGTCTTCAGATGAAGGCCGCGCACGCGCAGCGGCGGCGGGCGAAAAGGTTGCCGCGTCAAGGGAGGCATTTTTTGCGACCTCTGACGTGGTCAGCCTGCATGTCCGCCTGAAGCCCGCCACACGCGGGATCATCACCGCGACCGACCTCGCGGCCATGCAGCCGCGCGCATTGTTCGTCAACACGTCACGATCCGGCCTGGTGGAGCAGGGCGCGTTAGAGGCCGAAATCGCCCAAGACCGTATCTATGCGGCGGTCGACGTGTTCGACAAAGAGCCGGTGACAGACACGGTTCACCCGCTGCTGACCCATCCCAATGTGTTGGCCACACCCCATATCGGCTATGTGACGGAGGACGAGTTTGATCTGCAGTTCTCCGACATTTTTGACCAGATCAACGCCTACGCGGCGGGCCAGCCGATCCACATGATTAACCCTGAGATTTGGACGTAAAACATGACATCAATCGTGATCGCTGGGTCCGGCAATGCGGCGCTTTGCGCGGGGATTGCCGCGCTTGAGGCGGGGGCCAATGTGCTGATGCTCGAAAAGGCCGAGGAGCCGTTGGCAGGTGGCAACACGAAATACACCGCCGGCGCGATGCGGTTTGCCTACAACACGGGCGAGGACCTCATCCCCTTGCTCAAGGACCCGCATGACCCGCGCTTGAAGGTCACGGATTTTGGCGGCTACACCAAGGAAAAATTTGCGGATGACTTGCTGGGCTTCAACGATGGTCGCCCCCTCAGTATCGAGCAGGAAACGTTGATATCCGAAAGCTATGCCGCGATGAACTGGCTGGGTTCGCATGACGTGAAATTCGAACCCATCTTCAGCCGCCAGAGTTTTGAAAAGGACGGGCGGCACGTGTTCTGGGGCGGGCTGACCCTGGCCGCCGAGAACGAGGGCGTCGGCCTCTTTGACCAAGAACTTGCCGCATTCAAGCGTCTGGGCGGCCGGATCAGATACGGGGTGGCGGTGACCGAACTGACCGCCGATGGCGGCACGGTCAGCGGCGTGAAGACAAGCACAAACGAGACGATTCCGGCCGATGCGGTCATTCTCGCCTGCGGCGGGTTCGAGGCCAATGACAAGCTGCGTCAAAAACATATCGGCGCGGATTGGGACAAGGCCAAGGTGCGCGGAACGCCGCATAATACGGGCGATGGTTTGGAAATGGCCCAGGCGCTTGGCGCGCAGGAATACGGCTACTTCGGTGGCTGCCATGCGACGCCAATGGATTTGCATATGGCCAATTACGGCAATCTCGACATTCCGCCGGGCGAGCGCAAAAACTACCGCAAAATCTGTTATTTTCTGGGGGTCATGCTGAACGCCAATGGGGATCGTTTTGTTGATGAGGGCATCAACTTTCGCAACTACACCTATGCGCAATTTGGCGCGGCGATTATGGAGCAACCCGACCATTTCGCGTGGCAAATCTTCGACGCAAAAGTCGCGGACCTGCTGTATGGGGAGTATTATTTTCACGACGCGCATTTCGTCGAAGCAGATACGTTAGAAGGCCTTGTTGAACTGCTTGACGGCGTCGACCAGGCCGCCGCGTTGCGGACGCTGACCGCGTTCAACGACGCGGTCGATGCGGACACGGATTTCGATCCCACGGTGTTGGATGGCAAAAGCACCAACGGGCTGGCGCTTAACAAAACCAACTGGGCGCAGAGCTTCGATCAGGGCCCGTTTCGAGCCTACCCCGTGACAGGCGGCATCACGTTCACATATGGCGGCCTGAAGGTTGATGATACTGGCGCGGTCATGGCCGCTTCGGGGCAGCCTATTGCGGGGCTCTACGCCTGCGGCGAAATGGTGGGCGGGGTCTTCTTCAACGGCTACCCTGGCGGCTCCGGGCTGACCTCGGGCGCGGTTTTTGGTCGACGCGCCGGGGCAGGGGCTGCTAGGAGCGCGTCCTAAAGTCAACGGAGACACCGCATGAAACGTTCCCGCATCAACGACATCATGGCCGAGGCGGATGACATGATCCGCCGTTATGGCTTCACCTTGCCGCCATTTGCGTATTGGACGCCTGACGAATTCGCGGCCAAGGCGGCCTCGGCGCGGGCGCTGATTGACGCGCGGTGCGGCTGGGACGTCACTGATTACGGAGACGGGGATTTCGACAAGATGGGGCTGTTCCTGTTCACCTTGCGCAATGGTCGGTTGGCCGATCTGCAACGCGGCGGCGGGATGTGTTACGCCGAAAAGCTGCTCATCTCCAAGCAAGACCAGCTGTCGCCTATGCACACACATGTCATCAAGGCCGAGGACATCATCAACCGGGGCGGGGCCACGATGGTGGTAGAGCTTTTCGGCTCGGATGATGACGGCAATTTTGCCGAGGACAAGGGCGGCATGGTGATGTGCGACGGGATCGAGCGGCCCTTCGCGGCCGGCGAGAAACTCCAATTTGCGCCGGGCGAAAGCCTGACCTTGATGCCCGGTGACTGGCACGCGTTCTGGGGGGAGGGCGGCGACGTCCTTATCGGTGAAGTCTCCACCGTCAACGATGATGAGACGGATAATATCTTCCGATCTCCCATCGGCAGATTCTCCCAAATTGATGAGGATGTGGCCCCCACCCATCTGTTGGTCAGCGACTACGCAGCACGCCTGACATAGCTGCGCTTATCCGGCACCGCATCGCGGTTGCTTGCTCAAACGGCGCATCCGGTCATAAATCCGTTGCGCTCCGAAACCGGTTTCGGTTAGCGTTTCGGAAGGAAGGGGGAATCGATGTCTGCAAAACCAGTCAGCCTGAAAGTGCTTGCCGCGCGTCTCGGCCTGACCGTTGGGACGGTCAGTCGTGCGCTGAACGGTTACAAAGACATCAGTCCCGTCACCCGTGATCGCGTCAAACGCGCCGCCGATGAAATGGGGTATCGCCCCAACCAGACGGCCCGCCGTCTGTCGCTCGGCGCACCAGAAACGGTTTGCTACCTGATGCCCCGCTACAGCAGCTCGATCGCCCAGCCGTTCGTGGCGCAACTGCTGCAGGGGCTGGGCGAGGCGCTGAGCAAAAGAAACTGGGACTTGCTGGTCAGCCATGCCGAGTCCTCGAAAGAAGAGCTGGCCCAGATTGACCGGTTGGTGCGCTCGGGCCGGGTCGGAGGGCTGGTCATTTCCCGCCCGTTGAAAAACGACCCCCGCATCCGGCTTATTCAGGATCTGAAATGCCCCTTTGTGGTGCATGGCCGCACCGCGTCCAGCGATGATTACGCATGGTACGACGTTGATGGTGATGCGGCCTTCGTCGAGGCGGTCAACCACTTGGTGGGGCTCGGGCACGGCGACATCGCCTTTGTCGGTGCGCCGCTGCAGTACCAGTTCGCGCAGGACCGGTTGAACGGCTACGAGCGCGCAATGCTCGGCAACGGGCTGACGCTGACCCGCGAATACACACAGATCGCTGATTTCAGTGACGAGGGCGGCGAGATCGCGACCAACATGCTCCTTGATCTGCCGAAACCGCCAACGGCCATTGTCTGCGTGTCGGACACGATGGCGCTTGGGGCGCTGGCCGCGATCCGCGAACGCGGCATGGTGCCGGGACAGGACATCTCGGTCATTGGGTATGACGGTTTGAAATTTGGCACCCATGCCAACCCGCCTTTGTCCACGATGGCGCAGCCGCAGGCGCATGCGGGGCGCCGGCTGGGCGACATGCTGCTGTCGATCATCGACGGGGACGACCCCACCAAACATCAAGAATTGCAACGCGCGTATTTGTTGCGGCGCAAAACAGACGGACCTCTGCACCTTGCCGAGGCCGGATCCATCGTTTCTGAAAGGGAGGAACTTCAATGAAACGCACAACAACCTTTATGGCCGGATTGCTGGTCTCAACGGCCCTGGTGACGGCGGCAAATGCTGACACAATCCGCTTCTGGACAATGGAAGTGCAGCCCGAGCGCATGGCCGTTCAAGAAGAAATGGCAGCAGGCTTTGAAGCCGCGACAGGCCACAAAGTCGAGATCATCCCGGTTGAGGAATCCGACATTCAGACCCGCGCCACTGCGGCCTTTGCGGCGGGCGATCTGCCGGACGTGTTGAACCATACCGTGCAGCACCTGCTGCCCTATGCCGAAGCGGGTCTTCTGGACACTGCCGCGGCGACCGAGGTGGTCGAAGACCTTGGCACTGACACATTCGCGTCCGGCCCGGTCCGGATGGCGATGTCTGACGGCGAGATCGTCTCCGTGCCAACCGATGGTTGGACACAGCTGGTTGTCTATCGCTCCGATCTGTTCTCGGAAAAAGGCCTTGCGGCTCCGACAACATTTGAAGCCATGTCCGCCGCAATGGACGCGCTGCACAACCCGCCGGAGATGTACGGCTTCGTGGCCGCGACCAAGATCGACGAAGGCTACATGATGCAGCTGATCGAGCATCTGTCGCTGGCAACGGGCTACTCGCCTATCAACGCCGACGGCTCCATCAACGAGGACACCACCAACCTTGTGCAGCTGCTGGAGCTTTACAAAAAGATGGTCGAAAACTCGCCAGAGGGTGATCTGTACTGGTCGCAATCGCGCGAGCTGTATCTTGACGGCAAAGCTGCCATGGTGATCTGGTCGCCCTCCATTCTGGACGAGCTGGGCGGCCTGCGTGACAGCGCGCCTGTTACCATCTCCGATGACCCAACCACCAAGGAGCTGGCCCAAGCGACCGGTTTCTCGACAGTCATCGCGGGCCCCGGCAATGCGGACGGGGCGGCCTACGCCGACGTGCGTTACCTCGGCATCACTGCTGATGCGAACACGGAAGTGGCGCAGGACTTTGTGAAATATGTGGTCTCCGAAGGGTATGGGAAGTGGTTGTCTCAGGCGCCTGAAGGCAAGTTCCCCGTCCGCCGTGGCAACGCCGCAGGTGACACGTCTTACGAAGCAACCTGGGCCGGACTGGACGTTGGCGTGGATCGTAAGGCGCCTTTGGCCGACATCTACCCGCAGCAAGTGATTGACGACATCGTCGCCGGTCTGTCCGTGGGCGACCGCTGGGGCGTGGCCGATGGCCAACTGGCCACCGCGTCCAAGATCGTCAACAGCCAGATCATGTCTCAGGTCATCCGTCAGATGACCGATGGGGACCTGTCCGTGCAGGAAGCCGCCGACAAGATCGTCGCAGAGCACAAAGCGCTCGGCCTCTAAGATCAAATTGGGCGGCGCGGGGGTCTCCTTGCGCCGTCCATCATTTGGACGCAGGTCATGACAGATCAACGCAAACCACAGCCGCCCAAGGGATTGGGACCATTGGCCAAGCGCGAGATGCGCTTCGCCTATCTGCTGTTGTTGCCCACGTTTTTGATTGTTTTGTCGGTCGTCCTCTTTCCGCTGGTGGCCAATGTCTGGATCAGCTTCAAGCCGGTCACATTGGGCGACCTGCGCGCGCCTTCGATCTTGATTAACGAACGCTTGATGGGGGATCTCGACGCCGTCGGCGACGAGGCCGACATCCGGTACCGCGCGCGCAACTCCTCGCGCAAAAGCGCGATTGCCGATGTGGTCATGACCGACACTTTGCCTGCCACGCTGAGGGTGGTCGCCGTGGATGAGCGCTGCACCATCGAGGGCGAAAACCTGCGCTGCGACCTTGGCGACTATGAAGCAGGCCAGCGCGAGGACATCCTTGTGCGCGTGGCGGCCACGGCTGACTTCCTTAGCGATCCGCCCAACGTCAAAGACACCAAACCCGTCTTCGACTACGTCCCCGAAAACATCCTGACCAATAACGACTTCACGCTCGACAATTTTCGCAAGGTCTTCAACGCCTCGGATTTCTGGACGGTGCTGTGGGCGTCGATGTATTACACCATCGCGGGCACTGTTGGCGCGCTCGTTATGGGGCTTTTTGCGGCGCAGCTGATGAACATGGCTTTCCGCGGTCGCGCCGTTCTGCGCGGGCTGTTCCTGTCGCCCTATGTGGCTCCGGTCATTGCTGTGGCGCTCGCTTGGGTGCTGCTTTTGGACCCCGGTCCGGGCGGCACGCTGAATGCGCTGCTGATCCAGCTTGGGGTCATTGAAGGGCCAATCAGTTTTCTTGGTCAACGCGTGGCAGAGATCAGCTTTCTGGGCCTGACCTTCAACTTCCCCGTGGCGCTGACGGTGGTCATCATCTTCGAAATCTGGCGCTACTTCCCGCTGGCGATGCTGTTCATTCTGGCGCGGATGCAGTCCATGTCCACCGACATCTACGAGGCTGCCGAGATCGACGGGGCCACCCCGATCCAGCAATTCCGCTTCATCTCTTTGCCGCAGCTGATGGGCATCATGGCGGTGCTGTTCCTGCTGCGCTTCATCTGGACCTTTAACAAGTTTGACGACATCTTCCTGCTGACCGGCGGGGCGGCGGGCACCCGCACGCTGACGGTCAATGTCTACGAGCAGGCCTTCGCCATCTCCAACCTCGGGGCGGGGGCAGCGGTCGCGGTTGTGGTGTTCGTGATCCTGCTGATGTTCTCGGTGATCTTCTTCAAGTTCTCGCCGGAGGATGACGCATGAGCCGCTTTGGAAACATCTTCTACCTCTGCCTTGTGTTCGGCGCGCTCTGGGGGGCGATCTCGACTATCCTCATCACGCTGCTGGCGCTGTTTGTCTCGGGCCAACCGTTCCAGCCGCAGGTCACCGCCGGTGCCATCGCGGGCCTTGTTTCGGCGGCGGTGCTCACCGGACTGCAACCCGCCAAGCGCACCCCCGCCATGGTGGCTTTTGCAGCCTTCGCCTTTGTGCTGACCCTCACACTTGCGTCTGGTGCCACGCCCCTTGGCTTGCCGCTGGGCACGTATTCCTTCGGGCAGCTGATCTTCACCATCCTGATCGCGGTCTTCGCGGTGCAATCCGTCACCCTCACCGCCAAGCATCTGGGCCCCGGCAAGGAACGCCGCTACAATGTCGAGGTGCTGTGCCTGCGCTTCCTGAAGGGCTTCGGGCTGGTGGTCTTCACCATCGCCGTGGCGCTGCCGTTCTTTGTCATGGTGATGATGAGCCTGAAAAACCAGCAGCTGCTGCTGTCCAACCCGCTCGACTTTTCCATCAACTTCGCCCAAGGGGCGGAGGCGCTGTTTCGCAGCTATATCGAGCTGTTCACCCAGTACCATTTCGGCAGCTACCTGCTGAACTCTGCCCTGGTCTCTGTCGCCACCGTCGCCATCACGCTGTTTTTCGCGGTCCCCGGGGCCTACGCGGTGGCGCGGCTGAAATTCCCGGGCCAGAACTTCCTGAGCCGGTCGATCCTGCTGATCTACATGGTGCCGATGATCGTGCTGGTGATCCCGCTTTACGCTATCTTCAGCCAGCTTGGCATGCGCAACACGCTGTGGGGGCTGATGCTGGTCTATCCGGCCACCACCATCCCCGTGGCGCTGTATATGCTGCAAGGCTACTTCCGTGGCATCCCTGCCGAGCTGGAGGAGGCCGGCCTGATGGACGGGCTGATCCGCCTGAACGTGATCCGCAAAATTACCTTGCCGCTGGCGCTGCCTGCGCTTGCCTCGGTTGCGCTTTACGTCTTCATGATCGCATGGAACGAGTTCCTTTTCGCCTTCATGTTCCTCGACAATGTCGACCTCTACACCCTGTCGCGCGGCATCGCCGAGCTGAACTCGTCGGAGGTCCCCCGCCAACATCTCATGGCCGGAGCCGTCATCGCGACGGTGCCCGTCCTCGCCCTGTTCCTCTGGTTCGAACGCTTCCTTGTTGCGGGGCTGACGGCCGGAAGTGTGAAAGGATAACGCATGTCCCTGACCCAAACTGCCATCGACACGCTGGCAAGAAACGATCGCGGCGGCTTCACCATCCCGACGGCGGGGCTGTACCCTTACCAATGGAACTGGGACAGCGCCTTTATCGCGCTGGGCATCGCAACCTATGACATGGACCGCGCTTGGACCGAGATCATGTCGTTGCTGGAGGGCCAGTGGCCCGACGGCATGATCCCCAGCATCATCTTCCGTAGCGACGATCCCAGCTACTTTCCGGGGCCGTCACGTTGGGGCAAGACGCTGGGTCCGATCCCGTCAACAGGCGTGTCGCAGCCTCCGGTTCTGACCACCGTTGTGCGCCAGCTGACCGATGCGGGCGGCACCCGCAACGCGGCCCGCCGCCACGAGGTCTTCGACCGGCTTTTTGCCTTCCACAAATGGTTCCACGACGCGCGGACATCAAATGGCATCGTGGCCACCGTGCATCCGTGGGAAACTGGGCGCGATAATTGCCCGGACTGGAATATCGGGCTGGACCTGATGGATGTAGCCGCTGATCTGGCCCCTTACACGCGGATGGACAACAAGCACGTCAATCCGCAATACCGCCCCAGCCAGGAGCAATATGACAAATACCTGACCATCGTGCAGTTCGGCGACAGCGTCGGCTGGGACCAGCGCCGCCTGACCGATGAAGGCCCGTTCCTGATGGCCGACCCCAACATCCATTTTATCCTGCTGCGGGCTGACAAGGATCTGCTGGCGATAGCCCGAGACCTAGGCAAGCCCGTCGAGACGCTCACCCAGATCGAGGCATGGATCGCCAAAGGCGAGGCCGCGACCGATTATTTGTGGAGCGAAGCGCTTGGTGCCTTCACCGCGCGTGAAATTCGCACCGGTGCGTTCTCGACCGGATTCACAAATTGCAGCGCATTGTGCTTTTACGCCGATAGCGGCACGGCTGAGCAGCGGGCGCGGGTGCTGGACAACCTCAACCGCATCGCGGCCAAGGTCGATTTTATGCTGCCTAGCTGGGACCCAGACGCGGAAGGGTTCGAGGCGCAGCGCTATTGGTGCGGGCCGGTCTGGCCCCAGATGAATTACATGACGTCGCTTGGGCTGGCCGAACAGGGCCATGACGCGTTGGCTATGAAGATACGCGACGACCTGTGCCGGGCCATCGAGAGGTCAGGCTTCTGGGAATGCTTCAACCCGCTGACCGGCGAAGGTTGCGTCGGCTCAAACTTCTCGTGGACCGCCGCCGTTTGGCTGTCCTGGCAGCATGAAACAAAATTGGAAGGCGTGGCCTAGGGCCCGCCAAAAGGATCAACGACATGGGTTCCATCAGCCTTAAATCGGTCGAAAAATGGTTTGGCGATGTGCAGGTCATCAAGGGGGTTGATCTCGACATTCTTGACGGGGAGCTCATCATCTTTGTCGGGCCGTCGGGATGTGGCAAATCCACCTTGCTGCGGATGATTTCCGGCCTTGAGGAAACCTCGCGCGGGCAAATCATGCTCGACGGTGAAGACGTGACCCACAAGGTCCCGTCGGAACGTGAGCTGTCGATGGTGTTTCAATCCTACGCGCTTTACCCGCATCTCAGCGTTGAGGAAAATATGGGCTTCGCCTTGAAAACCGCAGGCGCGCCGAAGGCCGAGATCGCTGAGAAAGTGCAACGTGCCGCTGACATCCTGAAGCTCGACGACTACATGGACCGCCGCCCCAAGGACCTGTCCGGAGGGCAGCGCCAGCGCGTGGCCATTGGCCGTGCCATCGTGCGCAAGCCCAAGGGCTTTCTGTTTGACGAGCCGCTGTCCAACCTTGATGCGTCTCTGCGGGTCGACATGCGGTTCGAGATCGCGCGGCTGCACAAGACGCTGGAAAGCACCATGGTCTATGTGACCCACGATCAGGTCGAGGCGATGACGCTGGCCGACCGCATTGTGGTGCTCAAAGACGGGTTGATTATGCAGGTGGGCACCCCGCGCGAATTGTATGAAGGTCCCGACAACGTCTTTGTGGCCCAATTCATCGGCAGCCCGAAAATGAACCTGATGCCGTGCCGAACCGACGGGGAGGCTTACGTGCTGGCCGAGGGCGGCAGAGGCGCGCTTGGATCAACGGCCCGCCGCGATGCGGTGCAGCTTGGCATACGGCCCGAGCACATCTCGGTGGTGGCCAAGGGCGAGGGGCAATGCAACGGCACGGTGCAAGTCAGCGAATACCTTGGGTCCGACTATTTCCACTATGTTGATTGTGGGCCGCTTGGGATTTTGACGGTCCGGGTCCCCGGGGCCTCCGCCGATATTGAGGGGCAGGGCGTTGGGTTGGCCTTCTCGCCCGAAAACCTGCATTTCTTCGGGGCGGACGACCAAGCTCTTTAAGCCTGCCGCGACACGCGCGTGACAAAACAAAAGGCGCCCCAACAGGGGGCGCCTTTTTTCTTCAGGTCGCCAAAGCCGCGACAGGGTTACTTGCCCTTGGGCAGCGACCCCTTGCCATGGCCCGACATGCCGCCCGAGACTTCCTCGGTCGATTCAGGGGACAGCTCCTGTGGCAGCACCAGGTTCAAGATGATCGCAATGAACGCCGCTGGCAGCAGGCCAGTGGTCAACAAAATGCGGGGCGTGTCGCCCAGGAATGCCATGGCATCCGGCACCTGTTGCAGGCCAAGGCCCACCGACAAGGCAACCGCGAAGATCACCATGTTGCGGCTGTTCCAATGCACGTCAGACAGCATCGACGCACCCGCCGCAGCGACCATGCCGAACATCACAATCACGCCGCCACCCAGCACTTGGATCGGCACCGAGTTGATGACCGCGCCCACTTTTGGGATCAGCCCGCAGACGATCAGGAAGATCGCGCCGATGGTCACCACATGGCGGCTCATCACGCCGGTCATGGCGATCAGGCCCACGTTTTGGCTGAACGATGTGTTTGGCAGTGAGCCGAACACACCCGCAATTGCCGAGCCCAGACCATCCGCATAGGTCGCGCCCGTAACCTCTGCATCGGTCGCCTCACGGCCCGCGCCGCCCTTGGTGATGCCCGATACGTCGCCAACAGTTTCAATGGCCGAAATAAAGGCCATGAGGCACATGCCGATGATGATCGCCCAGTTCAGCTCAAAGCCGAATTTGAACGGGGAGGGCAGCTGGAACCAGCCGGACCGGCCCACGCCAGCAAGGCTGACATCGCCCATGATATAGGCCACGATGTAACCTGCGATCAGCCCCAGCAGAACGGCGGCCACCGACAGCAATCCGCGCGTGAAGAACTTCAGCCCAAGGGTGACGAAAATCACCACGCCCGCCTGAAACCAGTTCGACGCGCCGCCCCATGTAGGCTTGGAGCGGTTGAAATCACCCGCGCCGCCAGCAGCGTATTCAATGCCGACCTTTACCAGCAGTAGCCCGATCAACAGCACGATCAGGCCGGTGACCAATGGCGGCAAGGCGAAGCGGATTTTGCCCACGAAAAGGCCAAGGAACGCGTGAAACAACCCGCCGATGACCACGCCGGTCATCAATCCCGCGAGGCCCGCCGTGCCCGCGCCGATCATGGCTGGGATCATCACAGGCAGAAACGCAAAGCTGGTGCCTTGCACGATGGGCAGCTTGGCCCCCACGGGGCCTATGCCGATGGTTTGGATCAGCGTGGCGATACCGGCAAACAGCATCGCCATTTGGATTAGGTAGATCAGGGTCGGAATATCTGCGTTCTCTGCCCCGAAGCCGAAGCCCGCGACGCCCGCGATGATGATCGCGGGTGTGACGTTCGACACGAACATTGCCAGCACGTGTTGGATCCCCAGCGGGATCGCTTTCGCCAGTGGCGGCGTGTAATTTGGGTCGCGGAGTTGCTCCGGTGTCCCGATTGAGGTGTCAGCCATGTGTATATTCTCCCTTTACACAGTCCCTTTGCGCCGCTGAGCGGCGTCGTTATGTCCCCAGCTCGACCACCCATGGGCGATCAAACCAATGCTCTTCAAGATTTTTGCCAGCGCCGATCCTGTCGACGACCGCAAACAAGCCCGGCGCATGCAGCGGGGCCAGCACCCCATGCCACGTGTTCCGGTGGTAATTCACGCCCTGGCCCGGATGGGCCAGAAACGCGACGGGTCTGTCGGGGGCGCCGCCCGTATCGGTGGCGACCACAACGAGATAGGGGTTTTGATGCATCGGCACAAAAGCCTGCGAGCCATCGGGGTGGCGTTCCATCATGTCGAGACTGTAGGGCAGATCGCGGGCCTGAGCATCGAATATGCTGATCCCCGCCGCGCCAGTGCCGAATTCCAGCGTTGCGATGTCATGATGGCGGCCACACAAGCCCTGGTTGATGATCTTGTCGGGCTCTCCTGCGGCCTCCAACACGTCTCCAAACGCCGCAAAAGCGGTTTGGGTCAGCGGGCGAGTGGCGATCGTATGCATCATGGCAGGGTGCAGGTCCTAAACGTGTTGTCTTGTTAAACTGAAAGATCGCGCCGGACTTTCAATAAATACCAAAAGGACTGTTGGATATTCTTAACTTTTGCATCGGCCAGCGCTTGCGCATTGTGCTCGTTGAGCAAAAAGGGAGCATAGTATGGCGGGATATCTGACGACTCATGTGTTGGACACAGCGCGCGGATGCCCTGCCGAGGGGCTGCGGATCGAGCTTTTTCGCCTCAAAGGTGGCACAAGCAACTTGCTGCGCGAGGTTGTGACGAACGCGGACGGGCGCACCGACGAACACATCTTGCCAACTGATGCGTTTGAGACGGGCACTTACGAGCTGGTGTTTCACTGCGGCGACTATCTGACACGCTCGGGCGTGGCCCCTGAGGAGCCACGCTTTCTGGATGCGATACCGCTGCGCTTTGGCATGTCAGAGGCTGCGCATTACCATGTGCCGTTGCTGCTGTCGCCGTTTGGGTATTCGACCTATCGTGGCAGTTAGGGCGCGCAAATTCCTTGAAGAAAGGAATTTGAATTTTCTTCGACGAAGAAAATTGCCTCCGGCGGGGATATTTTTGGAACAATGATGGGGGGCGGCTCTTACGTTTCGACCGATGTGTCGGCCAAGGCGTCTTGCATGCGCTCGATCATGAATTCCATGAAAAGTCGGGTTTTGGGGTCTTGATGGCGACGATGCGTGTAGAGGCAGGCCATTTGGACATCGAGTGGCGGCGTTTCCTCAACCACATGCACCAACGCGCCACTGCGCAGATGGTGGGACACCTCAAACATGGGCTTCAGGGCGATGCCTGCCCCTTTCAGCGCCCAGTCGGTCAGCACGTCGCCATCATCGCTTTCAAACCTGCCGCGCACATCGAATTTTTGCGGGCCCTGTTTGGTTTGCAGCTCCCATTGAAACTCTGTCGCGCCCGGGAACCGCAGGTTGAGGCAATTATGTTTGCCGCGTTCGATTTCGCCGCCTGATTTGGGGTGGCCATGCGCGCTGATATAGGCGGGGCTGGCGCAGAGCACGCGTGCGCAGTCCGCGATCTTGCGAATGCGCAATGTGCTATCTGCGGGGCGGCCCAGAAAGAACGCAATATCAAGGCCTTCAGCGGTCAGGTCCAGTTTGCGGTCGCTGAGCCGCAGCCGCACATCCACCAAAGGGTATTGTCGTGCAAAGGCGGGCACATGCGGCGCGATCAGGCGTCTGCCGATGCCCAGAGGGGCCGCGATATGGATCACGCCGCGCGGGTTTTCAGTCACATCGCTGATATCTGCCTCGGCGGCCTCGACGGCTTCTAGGACGCCACAGGCCCCTTCGTAGAAAATGCGGCCCTGCTCGGTGGCGGTCAGGCTGCGGGTGGTGCGTTGGAACAGCCGCACGCCCAGATGGCTTTCCAGCTGCGACACCCGTGACGAGGCCACCGCAGGGGAAATCCGCTGGTCGCGGGCGGCCGCCGACATGGACCCCAGCTCGTAGATACGGACGAATGTGCGGATGTTGTCAAAATAGGACATTTTTCGGTTTCATTTGATACTGTTTGGCGAATAGCAAATATAGCAGAAGAATTGAGTTTTGGGTAGTCTGCGTCATAGGCCGAAAAGGGGACGCGCATATGTATGATCTGGCAATCATGTGGGACTGGCTGTCCTTTGCGGTCCGTTGGCTGCATGTCATCACCGCCATGGCGTGGATTGGCGCGTCGTTTTTCTTCATCGCGCTGGACCTGGGGTTGAAAAAGGCGCCAGCCATGCCGGACGGCGTATCGGGCGAGGAATGGCAGGTCCATGGCGGCGGCTTTTACCACATCCAGAAATATCTGGTGGCCCCGGACAACATGCCCGAGCACCTGATCTGGCACAAATGGCAAAGCTACATGACCTGGGTGTCGGGGGCCGCGCTGCTGATGATCGTCTATTGGGCAGGGGCGGAATTGTTCCTGATCGACCCGGCCAAGACGGACCTTGCGGTGTGGCAGGCGATTGCCATTTCCGCCGGATCGCTGACGATCGGCTGGATCGCCTACGACCTGCTGTGCAAGTCGAAACTGGGCGAGCACCCGACCTTCCTGATGGTGTTGCTGTTCGTCATTTTGACGATCATGTCATGGGGGTATAACGAGATTTTCACGGGCCGGGCGGCGCTGCTGCATCTGGGCGCCTTCACCGCCACCATCATGACGGCCAACGTGTTTTTCATCATCATGCCCAACCAGCGCATTGTCGTGGCGGACCTGAAGGCCGGGCGCGCGCCTGACGCCAAATACGGCAAGATTGCCAAGCTGCGCAGCACCCACAACAACTACCTGACGCTGCCGGTGATCTTCCTGATGCTGTCCAACCACTACCCGCTGTCTTTTGGCACGGAGTATGCGTGGATCATTGCCGCGCTGATCTTTCTGACGGGCGTCACCATCCGGCATTACTTCAACACCATGCATTCCACCGGCAAGGGGCCGCACTGGACATGGGCGGTGACGGTGATCTTGTTCATCCTGATCGCGTGGCTCTCGACGGCCAACACCTGGCAGGAAGATTACGACAGGGCTCAGGCCGCGCCCCTGACCGCCTACGAACAGCGCATTACCAGCGTCGCGGGCTTTGACGAGGTGCATGACATCGTGCTTGGCCGCTGTTCTATGTGCCATGCCCGTGAGCCGGTTTGGGATGGCATCCGCTGGGCCCCCAAGGGGGTGTTTCTGGAAACCAAGGGCGATGTGGCCCGCGCGGCGCGCGAGATTTATCTGCAGGCGGGCGTCAGCCACGCCATGCCGCCAGCCAACATCACCGACCTGCCCGAAGAGGACCGCGCCAAGATCGTGCGGTGGTTCCGCGCGCAGCGTGGCTGAGCGCGCGCGTCCACCCGCTGCACCCAATGGGATGCGCGGGGGACGGCCAAACTCGGTCAGTGTGAGTGAGAAAGGTGGCGCCACCCTGATCGACATCACGGGGGTCGCGGTTCCCGCCTGAGGTTTGCCCCAGACCGGCCTTGCCTTGTCACCGGTTATCGCAAGGCAGCCCTGAACGCACTGCCGCAATCCCATTATGTCTTGTCGCGACATGTGTCAGATGTCGCCGGATCCGACAACGGGGTTTAAAGCAGCGCGGTTAGCGACATGTGAACGCGCCGTGCGGGGCAGGGGCGGTTCGTGCAACAGGTCCCCCCCGCATCAGCGATGCGAAGGGGCATGGGCTAGTACTTCTTGCGCAGCGCCGCAAAGCTGCTGCGCGGTACCGTCCCGTTGTAAAGCTTCATCGCAAGGTCGCGGGTGATCTGCGGCGCCGCCATGGATGTGCCAGCCACAGCCTGACGGCTGCCGGACATGGCTCCCATTGTGATGATGCCGCGCAGCACGCGGCTGCGCTCTGCCGGGGCCACTTTGTCGCCCTCCACGTTCGGACCTTTGCTGGCAAATCCCAAGCTGCAATAGGGCGCGGGGCCAAGGTTCGGGTCGGCAATCGGCCCGGGATGGGTCGGGCTGGCATAGCCGCCCCCGACCCTGATCTGGGTCGTGCCATTGGCGAAGGCGTTGATCGCCCCGTCCCGGACCACTCCGGTGTGCTGCCCCGGCGGGTCATAAAGGATTGCACGTCCGGTTTCGTCGCGCCCTTGATAGAGGCCGTCGGTCAGTCGCGATTGCCGCCCGCCGCCGCGGAACCCGCGGATGGCATCGTCACGCTGGACATAGATGTCGACCAGGCCGCGGTCCTCCGTGTCCACCGAGACCTGCCATGTTCCCGCCCGTATCGAGTGGCCGGCGGCCGTTGCGGGCCGGGTTGGGGGCACGGCGACGGTTATCAACTCGCGTCCGCCGCCTTTTGTCCCACGTGGGTGCCATTGCAAATAGGCACGCGCCATTTCGACCCCGTCGCCGTCAAGCGACTGATAGCTGCCGTAATCGGCAAGAGAGGTGCGTTCCGGACGCGCCGCCCCGTCAGGACGCAGGACCAGCTGCATGCATTTGTCTGGCTTTGCCGGCAGTTCCGGCCCCCAGATTTCAAGGAAGCTGGGGGTCGGGTCGTCAGGTTGCAACGCCCAGCCCAAGGTCGCGTCCGTTTTTGGGTCCAGCACGCCATGCAGCTGCCCCAGCCTTTGGTTGCCCATGGGCAGCACAAAGGTCACCGGACCAATATCGGTGCCGGTCTCGGAGGAGACGGCGTCCATAAACGCCTCCACCAGCCCGTGACCATCCTTGGGGCCTGCGCTCAGCCCGTAGCTGAGATTGACCACCAATGGCAGCTTGACCGAGCCCGCCGTCAGCTTTTTCTTTGTCTCGATCCAGCGGCACAGCCGCCTTGTGCGATGCACCAGATGCAGCACCCCGAGGATCACATACAGGGGCGAGAAGGTGCCCAACGTGTCGCGGGTGATCTCCGGCGGCAGGCTGACTGCCATCACCGGGAAGTTGCACGCATCAGCATCGTCAGACGCGAAACCCGCAGCCAGATCGACCACCGCCGCGCCGTGATTGCCGAAGAAGCCGCCGCTTTGGATGGTGCCACGGCTGTAATCCACGGCTCCGGCTGCGCGGTAGAGGCTGCCCTCATCCGGCAAAGCCCCGCTGCGCAGGTCTTTCAGCATGGAACTTATGCGCCCGCCGCGCAGTTCCGCCCCGAAAGGCAGGTCCATGCCGACTTTGCCAACGGGATTGGGCTCATGCGCCGACCCCTGCATCCAGATAGAGGCAACGCGGGCGTCTTTGCCCCCGACGGTGAGCCGCTGATGGGCGAAAGGCATGGCGTCATCAATGACGCCGATGACCACCGCTTTCTTCAGGTCCTTGGGAATGGCACCGGCGCTCAGGAACGCGCCTTGCGACGTGCTTTCTGATGCGGTGTCATAGGCTTTGGGCGCACGGTTCAGCGTATCGCTGGCCGCGATCCCGTCCAGGTGGTCCAGCAACTCGCCAAACACACCTGCCACTGTTGCAGCGCTCATCTTTTGAAGGCCCGATCAACCAGATCGGCCACGTTCAACGGCTTGCATGAGGCAACCTGCACACATGCCGGGCCTTGCCCGTCTGTGTGTTCCTCTAGCCAATAATGGGCGTAAGGGTTTGACGTGTTGTCAAACCCATCTGCTTTCTCCGCAGTGGGGTCTTCCCAGATCAGCTCCATTTCAGGGCCTGCTCTTTTGTTGCGCCGGTCCAGATCGCGCGCAGGATCGGGGCAGGGCGGACCTTGACGGGGTCGATCACCTCGACGCTTGGGTCGTCACCGCTCATCAACTTGGCGACCTCGCCAAAGTGGAAATCACGTGGCGCCCCATTGTCGTTGTATTTCTCGCCGCCAAAGCTGCGCGGCGTGACGTTTTGGTCGCCCTTGCGGGCCCGCGCGGCCAGGTATTGGCCCAACGTGATACCCAGAACCGCGCCTGCCGCGCTGTCAGCGGTGTAATGGACGCCAGCCACCGTGCGATTGGCCGCAATGCGGGCCGCCATTCGGAAATACTGGCTGTCCGCGTTGATGGCCTTGAGCGGCGTGTCGCCACATTCCAGCTCGCTCAGCAATGTCGCGGTGACGAATGCCTGCGTGGCGTGGCCACTTGGGAACGCGCCGTGATCGGGTGTCTGGATCATCGGCTGCAATTTGTCCGACAGCGCCGCGGGGCGCGGGCAGCCAAGGGTCAGCTTCATCTCCATTGCCACGGTCGACGCAAGATAGAGCCCCGTGCGCAGCAGATCCAACGTCGCGCCCGCGCGTTTTGGGTGCATGTAGCTGATAGACCCGAAAAAGGACAAAACGTCATTCAGCTGTGTGTGGACCTCCGGCAGGCGCTCCCCGCGCAATTCCGCGTAATTTGCGATCATCGCCAGATCGCGCACGAAATCCTCGTTGCTTGGGCGGTGCAACCCGACAAGCCGGGCATAGTTTACCGTCAGATTGTTGCCGTCCTTTTCGCATTGGGTGGCGCAATACAGGGTCGATGTGTGCGGGGTGGTGTTCTTGCCTTCCCGCCCCGTGGTGAACCGCAGGTCGTTGAGCAATTCGGAGGCCATCACCGAGCGGCGGTGACCAGAGGTCAGCCGCGCGAACCGTTCTTGTTTGCTGAGATTCGGAACCTCGCCAATTTTGCCCTCGATGGCTTCCATGCCGATGATGCTGTCACGTGCGCGCGACAGGGCCGTCGACAAAAGCGTAGATGCGCGGGAGCCTGCGTGCCGGGTCCCATCAGCATTGTCCGCATTATCCGCGTTATCAGCATTGTCTGCGTTATCCGCGTTGTCTGCATTATCCGCGTTGTCGGCATTATCCGCATTGTCCGCGTTGAAAAAAGACATCTTCGTCCCCCAAAAATCAATTACACTTTCAAAATTGCAACGGTGTTGCTACGCTTGATACTCCGGTTGTTATTTCTTTATTTCAAGACATTTACGTGATTTTGGCAAAAATTGCCGAGTGACGTTGTGTCAAAATTGGCGAAGGTGCGTAGGTGAGCGAGGGTCAAAAGATCATACTCGACCTTGCCGGGCCGGTGAATTTGACCGGGCCGAGGGGGATGAATTTGACCCCGGCGGGTATGAAAGCCAGAGGCATTCTGGCCTATCTGGGCACCTGCCGCCAAATGCGCTCCAGCCGGGTGCGCCTGCAAGACAAACTGTGGAGCACCACGGAACCCGCCCATGGCGCGGCCAGCCTGCGGCAGGCCTTGTCGGAAATCAGGCGGCATCTGGGACCGCACCGAGACGCGCTTCAGTCCGGATCGGGCTGGGTGGGGCTGGACCCCGACCAAATTGCCGTGTCGCTGGAGGCCTTCGACGAAGACGGGCGCATGATAAGCTGCGAGTTCGCCGAAGACCTGGATATCAAGGACGCCGAATTCGAAGATTGGCTGCGCGACTACCGTCAGCATCACCATGCCCGCAAGAAGGTTGCGGAACTACCGCGCTCGCTCGATACGGCGGGCACCCAGTCCAACGCCCCGATATTTGTCATCAGCAAAGCCAATTCGGGGCATCTGGATCTGGATGCGGCCTGCGAACGCGTTCTGCGCAGCGGCACCACACAAGCTGCCGAATTCCTGTCCGCGCTGGTGTTTGACGAGGCGCAGTTTGTTGGCGACTACCCGACGGCGTTGAAGATTTTCTGCTCCGCAAGCAGCATCGGTGATTTGATGACCCTGCAGGTGGGCGTCAGCCACATGGCATCGGGCCGCCAGATTTGGAGCCGGACCATTGATATCAGCGTGTCCGACACCAGCGCCCAGCTACAGCGTTTGGCGGGGGAGCTGACCCTTGCGCTGCTGAACTACGAGTTCGGCATCCCTGACGAAAGCGGGGACGGGGCGCATTGCATCTCGCTGCGCGACATCTTTGCCTTCACGCCGGAGCGCCTGTTTCGGGCGGATCGCTCCCTTGGGGCGGAAAGTGACGCGCGCAGCCGCGCCACACGGCTGGCGCTGCGGGCGTTTGTGCGCAACACGATCTTTGTGGAGCGCCTGTCGGACGACGGGGAAGAACTGCTGCGTGAGGCCCAGCATTTTTGCCGCGAGGCGTTCGAATTGGAGCCGCAAAACTCCGTTGTGCTGGCTGTGGGCTCAATCATTGCGTCGCGCACCGAACAATATGAACTGGCATTTGATCTGGCCCATCAGGCCATCAACGCCAACAGCGCCAACCCGCTGAGCCGCTATAGCCTGTCATATGGTTTGACGGGGGTCGGCGATCATGAACGCGCCTTCAAAGAAGCCGAGTTTGCCCAAACCAGCCCGATCACGGCCATCAGCCCTGCGACGTGGTTGATGCGGTCCTCGGTCTCGGCTGTGCGGGCCAACAGGTTGGACGAGGCGCTGCGCTATGCCGCGACCGCGCATGGCTATTCGCCGGACTACCGGCCTGCCTTGCGGTTCATGTCGGCGCTGTATTTCGAGAAGGGCGACGAGGCCGCTACAGCCCGCTCATTGGAAAAGCTCAGAGAGTTGGAGCCAGACTTTTCGCTCAAACTGATGGCGAGCGATTCGTATCCAGTTACCTCATTGAGGGCCACAGGCCTCCTTCAGGTCACCGCATCCGGCTTGATTTAACGTTTTCGCCAAATTTTTGACAAAATAGTCAAAAAAAAGCGATCCTTTACGAATTTTTAACGCTTTACCCAAGGTAAATTCACGCTGCATTCACACCGATGGCCCAAGTTAGGTTCATCAGCAATTACGGTTGGTAAGGCCAGCGACACTTTTTTACCCAGTACCTCGGTACGAGTTTTTAGCACCTAGCAATTTAATCCCCGGTGTCGTTGGCCATAATTCTCCCCGAAAAGCCCGTCTACTGCATTACAGTAGATGGGTTTTTCACTTTTGGGGCGACTATCCGCTTATTTCAGGCCGTTACGTGCGACGAATTCCGCCAAGTCCAGAATGATCTGTCCTCTGGCTGTCGCAATGGCGGCGGGGCCACCCTCCAACGCGAAGGGCACGGCCAGATCAAACAGGCCGGAGCGTTCGCGCCCTTCTTCCACGGCCACGAAATACTGACCCGAGGCACGGAACACGCCGTCAGCACTTGCCAGCAGCTCTTCGAACCGTATTTCAAGGCGCGCGTCAGGGAAGCTCTCAAACGGCCATGGCTCCGACGCGATGCGCGCACCGCTCATTTTCGCCAGATTGCGGCTCAGGTCCAAAGCAATGGCGCGTTCCGGCGCGTCGGCCCACAGAACCGAGGTGGATGATTTCAGGATGCCGCCCTCCACCTGCTGGTGGATTTCGTCGGCGGCCGCATAGCTGGGCAAGGAGATGTCGCGAATTTCGACCGACCCGAACCCGATGCGGATGCTCTCGGTCACCGCGGGCGGCGTCACGGCGTAGCGGTCGGCATCGCTGCCGCAGGCGGCAAGTGCGATCAACGTGGCAATCACGAGCGGTGTCTTGGTCATGCGGTCAGCGTCCTCTAATCAGCGAGCTGGGATTGCGCTCGATCGTGTTGGCCAAAGACGCAAGCGCCTTGGCGGCTCTTTGGATGTCACGCAACGCATTCTCGACGTCGCGGGTCAACTGGTCGCCCTTGTCAAAGCCCTGGATCGTGCGGCTGGCCTGGTTCAGGACCGCAGACATGCGGTTCATCAGGGCGGGCAGGTCATCGGCGGCCAAAGCCACGGCATCAGCGGCGGAGCTGGCCGAGGCCAGCGTTCTGTTTGCATTCTCGATCACGCCGCCCTCGCGGATGGCCTTGAGGATCGCCTCGACCTCTATCAGGGCTTTGCTCAGGTCGGCGGGCAAGGCCTTGAACGCATCGGTTCCAATAACGGTGTCAGCCGTCGCGGCCAGTTCGGTTAGTTCCTGGACCAATGCGTCAACCGGCAGCGCCTCCGCTTTGTCCGCAACCGCCTGGAAGGAGGCCAGCAGTTCCGGGACCCCTTCGACAGCACTGTTAACGCCGCGCGCGGCAATTGCGGCCTCGTCGACCACATCACGCAGGCGTTGGACCAGTTGTTCTTCGTCGATGCTGGTCAGCAATTTGTTGGCGTTGTCCAAGACGCCGCCATTTTCGCGCAGCGCCAGCAATGTGGCCTCTACCTCGCCAAGTGCCTTGCTCAGATCGGCGGGCAGGGCCTGTGTGCTTTCTGATTTGAGCAATTTGTCGGCGCTGGCCGCAACGCGGGTGATCTCGGCCAGCATGTCTTCGGCGGGCAGGGCGGTGGCTTTGTCTGCCAGCGCGGTGACGGAACTCAGCAATGCCGGCAAGCCGATGATCGCCGTGTCCACCCCGTCCGCTGCATTGGCGGCGGCGTCGACCGCCTTGCCAAGACGCATCACAAGCTGTTCCTGCTCAAGCTGGGCCACCAGCCCTTCGATCCGCTCAAGTGTTGCGTTCAGCAAGACCGGAACGTTCTTCACCTCGTCAGAGCCTACAAGCCCGCGCACGTCACTGAGCAGCCCCACAACCTCGCCGGGCGCGCCTTGCAGGTCTTCGTTGGACACAAAGGCGGTGGCCGAGCTCATCAGGTCAATGGCGGAGGTCATCAGCTCCTCAATCGGCAAGTTGTTGATCCGCGTGATAACCCCTTCAACCGTACCGGTCGTATCGGTGATCTGGCCCTTGGTGGTTGGCAATTGCGGGATGTCGACAGTCATGTCGAATATCGAGTCCGGCGGGGCGACGTCGGTTTGCAGGAATTCCACCTTCAGGCCGCCCGTCAACAGGCTGGCCGAGGCCAGACGCGCCCGGAACCCTTCGCGTATGCGACCGGCCAGAAAGTTGAGCGCCGCACTTGGCGACGGCTCGGTTTCCAGGCCCAGCCGGGATGGCTGGATGGCGAGGGTTGCGATCAGCCGCACCCGCCCGTCGCCAAACTGGGCGCGGTCGATGATGCCCGAGACGCTTTGCACCTCGCCGATTTTCAGGCCGCTCAGTTCCACCGCTGCGCCGACCGACAAGCCCGAGACGTTGTCGTCAAAGATCGCATTGACCAGCAGCGTTTCGACCTCGGAGGCGTTGAACACGGAGTTGCGCGCGCTTTCCTCGTCGACATTGATGACAAACAGCTCACCATCGGCCACGCGCTCCCCGCCCGACACGAATGTGTCAAAGGAAATGCCGCCCGAGATCAGCGTCGCCAAAGAGGTGAAGTCGATTTCCGCCCCGGATGCGCCGATCGAGACGCTGAACCCCGACGTGTCCCAGAACCGGGTGGTGGGGGTAATCAGGCGGCCATGGGGTTCGTAAATGATGGCTTCGGCAATTGCGAAATTTGTCCGGGGAGAGATACGCGCCTTGCCGACGCGGCCGACCTCGATGCCGCGAAAGAAGATGGGCGCATTTTCTGTCAGCTGCCCGTTGGCCGTTGCGCGCAGGGCGATCTCAAGCCCGGGGCGGCTGGGCCGGAAAAGCGGCGCGTCTTCCAAGCCACGAAATTCGGTCGTGGCCTCGCCGATCTTGTTGTCCCAGGCGCCCTCGATGAAGACACCGCTCAGAACCGTGTCCAGCCCGCTGACGCCACGTGCGGACAATTCTGGCCGCACCACCCAGAAGGTCGAGCTGCGATCGACGTAAGGGGCAACCTTCTTGTCGATCCGCACCTCGGCGATCACGGTGTCCAGCCCCTCGGAGAAGCTGACGTCCTCAACCACGCCCACGGTAATGTCGCGATACTTCAGTGCGGTTTCGTCCTTTTTGATGCCCGCGCCGTTTTCAAATTCGATGGTAATGACGGGGCCGCGGTCGTTGTAGCTTTGCCACGCCACGCCAAGCGCGATGGCAAGGGCCGCCAAAGGGATCAGCCAGACAAAGGAGATCCGCCCCAGCCCGCGCCCTGCGCTTGCCGGTTCGATCTTCACCTCTGTCGGCGTCTTGGCCATTGTCAGTCTTCCCCCGCCGCGTCCGATTGCACATCCCAAATCATGCGCGAGTCGAAGCTTTGCGCCGACAGCATGGTGAAAATCACTGAAAGGGCAAAGAACAGACTGGCAGGTCCGGGATTGATGGACGCGAGTGTGTTGAGTTGCACGAGCGACGACATGATCGCAACCACAAAGATGTCGATCATCGACCACCGCCCGATATATTCGACGACCTCGTACAGCATCTGGCGCTGCTGGAACGACGCGCTGTTGCGCCGCTTCACGCTGATGGCCAGATAGGCCACGGCGAAGAACTTGCCCAATGGGATCACCACCGACGCAAAGAGGATTATCAGCGCAATCCCCACCGCGTCATGGGTCATCAGCTCGATCGCGCCGCCCACGATGGTGTCTTGCTGCACCTGAAACAGGGTGCGGGTTTGCAGCATCGGGTACATGTTGGCGGGGATGTAGCACAGGAAGCCCACGATCCACCAAGCCCAGACCCGCTGCAGGCTTTTGCGGTCGCGCGACACCAGGGCCTTGCCACAGCGCCCGCACGTCTCCGTGCCCACTGGCCACACCTGCGTGCAGCGCAGGCACCCAACGACGCCCATCTCGCGGGCGGTGGTGACATGGGGGATGTCCTGCGCCACGCTCATTTGCGCAACCCGTCCAGTGATTTCCAAACGGTCCATCGGCACATGAACCGGTCTTGGGCCACCACCAGCACCACAAGAATGGCAAAAATCCAAAACGCAGGCCCGAAGGTAACATCCGCCAGATCGGTGAGCTTGATAAGAGCCACGGCGCAGCCGATGGCGAAAATCTCGGCCATGGACCAAGGGCGCAGGGCCTCCGCCAGCCGGAAGGCTTGCCGCGCGCCTTTGGCGGGCATGCGATCCAGGACCACCGGGATCAGCACATAAAGCGCCAGCAAAACCCGCAGCAGCGGGATAAAGATGATTAGCGCCGCCGTGGACAGGGCCAACGCAATCAGCGGGCCGTCGCTGAAGGCAAGGGCCGCATCCAGAATGGAGACAGAGTTGGTGTTGCCTGCGGCTTTGATCGTCAGAAACGGAAACACGGTCGCCGCAATGACCAGCACCACAATGGCAATCGAGACTGCAATAATCTGCAAGCCCGCCTTAGCGCGGGGCGAGATCAGCACCGTGTGGCACCGCACGCAAACGGCCCGTTCCCCATGCGTAGGCCGCTGCAGCCTGTAGGCCGCATCACAATGCGGGCAAACAATGAGGTCGGTGACAGGTTGGGGCGGCAGCCGGTGGTCCATCCGGTCAATCTAGTGCGGGAAAAGCTGATGTACTAGAGCGGTTTGATACGTTTTCGCAAACTGGCGGTGGCCGCTTCAAATCGCGCCATGTCCCCCTCTGCGCGGGCGCTGACTTGCGCGCCCTCCGCAATGGCCAGCGCGGCGGGGCCCTCAACGCCCAGATCAGTGATCCCGCCGATTGTGCCGTCCCGTGCGCCCAGCTCGAACACGCCTCGCAGCCAGCTCAGCGTCAGGTCGCGAAAGATCTGAATCTCGCGTCTTGTCTCCTTCGCCAGCCCGTCGCGGCCCATTGCCAGCGACACGCAGAGACAAACCGTCTCGGCGCCATTCAACGCGTCACGGTGCATGTCCAAAAACTGGCTCAGCCGCGCCCCACCGGTGGGGGCGGCATCAAAGCGCTTATATTCCGCCTCGATCCGCTCGCGGTAGCTGCGCATCAAAGCGGTAAGCAGCATGTCTTTCGACTTGAAGTGGTAGTGGATGGAGGCCTTCTGAATGCCAACGCGCGCGCTGAGATCGGCATAGCTGAACCCGTCATGCCCGCGCGCGCGGGCAGCCTGTTCGGCGGCCTCAAGAAGGGCGGCTTTGGTGCGGGCGGCTTTGGTCATGCGCCCTAGATTACCTCCGCCGCGATACGCTCTGCAACGGCTAAGGCGCCCTCTAGGAAGCCGCCAAACTCTGGTGCCACTTCGGTGGAGCCCAGCTTGAGCTGCCCGTCCCAAAGGTTTGTCAGCGCAGGCGCAAGCCCGTAGGCCGGATGATGCCCCAAGGGCGGGTGATCTAGCTCAGAGGCAGTGTCCGGCTGAAAGGCCCACTCCTGCAATGTGGTGGTCAGTGGGTCTTGCGCCTGAGACCCAAAGGCGCGGGCGAGTTGGGCAAGGCAGGCCTGTTGCAACGCCTCCTGCTGGTCGCGCCTGTGGGCGGCAGGGATGCCGATGAAGCCGAACAACCCGTATGGCCCACCCGATGCGGGGGAGGCGTCGTGAACCTCCGCCATCGGGCCGTGCCTGCTCATCAAATCGCCTGACAGACCGGCATCGCGCCAGAAGGCGGTTTCGTAAGTCGCCACGAACTTGGCTTGCCCGCCCATCCAAGTCGGCACGGTCTGCAAGGCCTGCATCTGAGCCACTTCCAAGCCGGGGGTGAATGTCAGCCCCGCCGCTACCCGTGGGGGCAGGGCGAGCACGATGGTTTTGGCTGTCAGCGTCTCACCACTGCCCAGCGTGACCGCACCATGAGCAACTTGGCTGACCCGCGCGTTCAGCCGCACCGTGTCCGCAGGCAGCGTGTTGGCCAGCGCGTGGATGATCGCGGCCATGCCGCCCTCGACCCGGTAGGAGCCTTGCATGGCGTTGAACGCCATGCCGCGTTGCACCTGTCCGTTCGCGTCCTCCATGCAAACTGCGCCGTCGGAATACTGTTCGAAGACCTCCAGCTTCAGCCGCTTGGTGAGCGCGTCCATGCGCGGCTGGCCGGGCCAGAACCATGACGGGCCAAGATCGAACGCCTTGCCGCCGGACTGCACGGCTTTGATGCGTCCGCCAAGGCGGCTGCGCGATTCTACCAGTTGGTAGGTGACGCCCGCGCGGTGGAGGTGGTCGGCCAAGGCAAGGCCCGCCAGCCCGCCGCCGACGATCAAGACATCGCTCATTTAGACCTGCGGGGCTTTGGCGTGGGGCAGGTGGCCTGTCTTCATCCAGACCGTCGCGCCCTCGTTTCCGGCCCGGGCGTTCAGCGCCGCACCTTCGGGCAGGCGCAGCCAGCTGTCCTTGCGCAGGGTGTCCTGGCCTTCGGTCAGTGTTCCCGACAGGACCAACAGCTCGCCGCCGCCATCAAGGGCGTCGGTCAGGGTCTCGTTCGGGCCTACCACATGGTAGGTGACCGTTTCGTGATCGTCGCGGTGCAGCACCGCACGGCCATCAACCGCCTCTGCCGCCATGTCTTTGCGGAACTGAGTGCGGTCGTCCATGTCGAACTGCCACAGCTTGACGAAGATGGTGCAGCCCTCGTCCGAGCCGGGGGTGTGGGATGTTGTCGGCGGGTTGCGCACATAGGTGCCGGTTGGATAATCGCCATGCTCGTCCTGAAACACCCCCTCCAGCACGATGAATTCTTCCCCGCCCGTATGCGTATGGGCCGAGAATTTCGAGTTGGGGGCGTAGCGCACGATGGTGGTGGCGCGCGCGACCTCGCCGCCGATGCGGTCAAGCATCCGGCGGTCCACGCCGGGCATGGGGGAGGCGCGCCACTCGACCTCGTCGCCATGCACCAGCACGCGTTGGCTGAAATCAGCGTTCAAATCCATTGGGCATCCTCCTAGTTTTATTTACCTACTACTTGGTAGATTTTTTATTGGCAAACGGATTGTGACCGCTGTCTATTGTTGCAAGGAGGCGTGCGCGGTAGCGTTTGGCAGACCAAAGGACCCTTGCCTCATGCCCGTATCCCCCGATGATTTTGCCAAGCTCGCGACCCGCATCGAGGGCAAGCGCGACGACCTGATTGCGCTGACGCAAGATCTGGTGCGCATCCCGACGCTGAACCCGCCAGGGGAGAATTACCGCGAGATTTGCGGCTATCTGGCGGAACGGCTTGGCAGGTCAGGCTTTGAGGTGCAGCTGGTCCGCGCCGAGGGCACGCCGGGGGATTCAAAAAAATATCCGCGCTGGAACATCGTGGCGCGCCGTGATGGCGCCGCTTCGGGCGATTGCGTGCATTTCAATTCGCACACGGATGTGGTGGAGGTGGGCCAAGGCTGGACGACTGATCCCTTTGGTGCGGAGCTGATCGACGGCAAGATATACGGGCGCGGGACCTGCGATATGAAAGGCGGGCTGGCGGCGTCCATCATTGCGGCGGAAGCCTTCATTGAGGAATTCCCTGCGTTTCATGGCGCGATTGAGATTTCGGGGACGGCCGACGAGGAAACCGGCGGCTATGGTGGCGTCGCCTATCTGGCGGAGCAGGGGCATTACAAACATGTGGACCACGTGATTATCCCCGAGCCGCTACAAAAGGACCGCATCTGTCTGGGCCATCGCGGCGTGTGGTGGGCGGAGATCGAGACGCATGGCGAGATTGCGCATGGCTCCATGCCTTTCTTGGGCGATTGCGCGGTGCGCCATATGGGGGCGGTGTTGGCGGAGATGGAGGAGAGCCTGTATCCGTTGCTGGCCTCTAAGCGGACAGACATGCCGGTGGTTCCCGAAGGGGCGAAGCAATCAACGATGAACATCAACTCCTTTCACGGGGGACAGGCGGAACCGGAGCCGGATTTTACCGGGCTGCCCTCTGCCTGCGTGCCCGACCGCGCGCGGATGATTATTGACCGGCGGTATTTGATTGAGGAAAGCGAAGAGGAGGTGCGCGGCGAGGTTGTGGGTGTGCTGGAAAAGCTGCGCGCCGAGCGGCCCAATTTCAGCTACGACCTGAATGAGATGTGGTCCGTGTCACCCACGATGACGGAAAAATCCGCGCCCGTGGTAACCAGCGTGGCGGCGGCGATTGGGGATGTGTTGGGCAAGGCCCCGGAATATGTGGTCAGCCCCGGGACCTATGACCAAAAGCATATCGACCGGATTGGGCGGCTAAAGAACTGCATCGCCTACGGGCCGGGGCTGTTGGAGCTGGCGCATAAGCCCGACGAATATGTTGGCGTTGATGACATGGTCGACAGCGCCAAGGTGATGGGGCATTGCCTGATGGATCTGCTGTTACCGGAATGAGCCTTCGGCACGTGGTATTTTTGCGTTCTTGAAGGGGCTTTGCCCCTTCGCCACGCGGGGCAAATCCCCAGCATATTTTTAGCAGAAAGAAGCCTTTAGGGCGGGTTATTTCTTGTCGCGGGCGGCTTTTTCTTCTTTGGTCAGCTTGGCGTTCCAGACGTTGTTGCTGAGGCCAAGCTCTGGTTTGAGGGGTTTGGTTTTGCCGATTTTGACCTCGCCGCCCTTGTTGAGGAACTCCTGGATCAGCGCGTCGTCGGTGGTGGGTTTTGGAACGTGTTTCATCGGCGGCAGCCTCCGTGGTGACAGTAATGATATGCGTTGAGCGGAGCGTAGCGGAGGCAGGCTTTCTTGGAAAGTCTGTCTGTCTCTAGCCCACCGCGATATTGTCGATCAATCGGACGCCTGCCAGCCATGCAGCGGCCAGAAGGCGGGCGGGGCGGTCGGCTTGGGTCATCAATTCCAGCGTGTCGGCGGCGCGGAGTTCGAGATATTCGACCTCCGTAAAGTTGGCTGCGGCGATGCGGGCGGTGGCTTGAGCTTTGAGTGTGTTGAAATCCTCGCCCTTGAGCAGGCCTTCGGCCATGTCTTGCATTGCGCGGTTCAGCTCGGGCGCCCAGATGCGGGCGCGGTCTGACAGGAGCAGGTTGCGCGAGGACATGGCAAGCCCGTCTTCCTCGCGAATGGTGGGACAGCCGACGACTTCGATTGGCAGATCGAGGTCCTTGGCCAGCCGCGTGACCACTTGCAACTGCTGGTAGTCTTTTTCGCCGAAATAGGCACTGTCGGCCATGGTTTGAGTGAAGAGCTTGGTGACCACCGTGGCAACGCCGTCGAAATGGCCGGGGCGGTGCGCGCCGCAAAGGCCATCCGTGATGCCAGCCACCGAGATATTGGTGGCAAAGCCGTCTGGGTACATTTGCGGGCCATCAGGGACGTAAACTGCGTCAACCCGGAAGCTGGAAAGCTTGCGCGCGTCGTCTTCCTCGGTCCGAGGGTAGGCCTCATAATCCTCGGGGGAGTTGAACTGCTTGGGGTTGACGAAGATGGTGACGATGACGCGATCGCAATCTTGCTCGGCGGCGCGCACGAGGCTGAGATGGCCTTGATGCAGTGCGCCCATTGTGGGCACGACGCCCACGGTTTCGCCTGCGCGTTTCCATGTGGTGACTTGGTCGCGCAGGTCTGTCAGGGACCGGATGATAGGGGGCGTCATTTGGTGGCTTTCCTCGGGGCCTCGTCGGCGAAGACATGCTCGGCGCCGGGGAAGCTGCGGGCGTGCACCTCGTCTGCATAGGCTTGGATGGCGGCCTTGGCGTCGTCGCCGAGATGGGCGTAGCGTTTGACGAATTTGGCTTTGAAGGCGGTGAAGAGGCCCAGCATATCGTCGACCACCAGGATTTGGCCGTCGCATCCTGCGGATGCGCCGATGCCGATGGTGGGGATGGCTACGGCGTCGGTGACGGTGTTTGCCAGCGTTTCGGGGACCTTTTCGAGGACCACCGCGAATGCGCCCGCATCGGTGACGGCCTGCGCGTCCTCGATCAATTGATCGCCTGCGGCTCCGCGCCCTTGGACTTTGTAGCCACCCAGTGTGTTGATCGACTGGGGCGTCAGGCCGATATGGGCCATGACAGGGATGCCGCGGGAGGTGAGAAATTTGATCGTTGGTGCCATTTCGGTGCCGCCTTCGAGCTTCACCGCGCCGGCGTCGGTTTCCGCCATCAGGCGGGCCGCGTTGGCGAAGGCCTGCTGGGGGCTTTCCTCGTAGCTGCCGAAGGGCATGTCGATGACCATCATGGTGGTGGTCAGCCCGCGCCGAACGGCTTGGCCATGCAGAATCATCATCTCCATCGTGACGCCCAATGTCGACGGCAGCCCGTGCAGCACCATGCCGACGCTGTCACCTACCAGAACGAAGTCGCAGATGCCGTCCATCAGCTGGGCCATGGGGGTGGTGTAGGCGGTCAGGCTGACCAGTGGGGTGCCACCTTTGCGGGCAATGATGTCTTGCGGCATGGGGGCGGATTTGCGGGCGGTGGCGCTCATTCGTGCTGTCCTTTGGGGCCAAATTTGCGGCTCAGTTAACAACAAGTGCGGGCGGTGGCCAGCGTTACACGCTTGATTGCGCAGCGTTTCCGTTTCAAGCTTGGCGGTGACCGCACGGGGCTTCGTGCACTGACTTTGGGGGATGTTTTGATGAACCGTCTGATTTTTGGAACCGTTGCGAGCGCCGCGATTATGCTTAGCTTTGGGGCCGCCGCGCGGGATGTGACCGTGGGCTTGCAGCTGGAGCCGCCGCATCTGGACCCCACGTCTGCCGCCGCAGGTGCGATTGACCAAGTGCTATATTCCAATGTTTTTGAAGGGCTTACGCGCTTTGGCTTAGACGGGTCGGTGAACCCGGGGCTGGCGGAAAGCTGGGAGATTTCTGACGACGGGCTGACCTACACATTCACCCTGCGCAGCGGCGTGACCTTCCATGATGGCAGCGCGCTGGATGCGGGCGATGTGGTCTTCTCGCTGGACCGCGCGCGGGCGGAGGACAGCGTGAACGCTCAAAAGGCGCTGTTTGCCAATATCGCAAGTGTTGCGGCGGTGGACGACACGACGGTGGCGGTGACGTTGACCAAGCCGCAGGGCAATTTCCTGTTCAACATGGCATGGGGCGACGCGGTGATCGTGGCGCCCGAGAGCATCGGGGACATCAAGAACAACCCTGTAGGAACTGGCGCGTTCAAGTTTGACGACTGGAAGCAGGGCGACAGCATCACGCTGGTGCGCAATGACGCCTATTGGGGGGAGGCCGCCAAGCTGGACGGGGCCACGTTCAAGTTCATTTCAGACCCGACAGCGGCGTTTGCGGCGATGATGGCAGAGGATATCGACGCGTTCTACAGCTACCCCGCGCCGGAAAATCTAGTGCAGTTCGAGGCGGACCCGCGTTTCACCGTTTTGGCCGGGAACACCGAGGGCGAGACGATCATGGCGATGAACAACAAGCTGCCGCCCTTTGACAACAAGCAGGTGCGCCAAGCGGTCAGCCACGCGATTGACCGCGCGGCGATTATTGACGGGGCGATGTTTGGCTATGGCACACCGATCGGGTCGCATTTTGCGCCGCATAATCCGGCCTATGTCGATCTGACGGGGAATTCTGAGTATGACCCCGAGAAGGCCAAGGCGCTGCTGGCGGAGGCTGGCTTTGCAGAAGGGTTCTCAACCACGTTGAAGCTGCCGCCGCCATCCTACGCGCGGCGCGGGGGAGAGATCATCGCGGCGCAACTGCGGGAGGTGGGCATTGAGACCGAGATCAGCAATCTGGAATGGGCGCAGTGGTTGGAGCAGGCGTTCAAGGGCTATGATTTTGGGTTAACAATCGTGTCCCATACAGAGCCGATGGATATCGGCATCTACGCGCGGCCTGAATACTATTTCCAATATGACAACGCGGATTTCCAAAAGCTGATTGCCGATCTGGATGTGGAGAACGACCCCGCCAAACGCACGGAGATGATGCAGGAAGCGCAGAAGATCATCTCGGAAGACTATGTAAACGCGTATCTTTTCCAATTGGCGCTGACCTCGGTAGTGCGGTCGGATTTGCAAGGCATCTGGGCTGATGCGCCGACGCAAGCTGTGGATTTGACGGCTGTGAGCTGGGCGGAATAAGCGCCTTTCGGAAATCTTGAAATGCTGCGCTACGCGTTAATGCGGCTGGGCTCGCTGGTGATTTCATTGATCGTGGCGAGCCTTGTCATTTTCTTCACGTTGGAGGTTGTGCCGGGGGACCCGGCCTCCTTCATGCTGGGGATCAATGCGCAGCCCGAGACGTTGGCGGCCTTGCGTGAAGAGTTAGGCCTGAACGTGTCGCGCTGGGACCGGTATCTGGGCTGGGTCGGGGGCATGCTGACGGGCGATCTGGGGACGTCCTACACCTACCGCTCGCCGGTGTCGGAGATTGTGGCGGAGCGGTTGGTGATCTCACTACCCTTAGCACTATACGCGCTGTCCCTGACCATCTTGATCGCGTTTCCGGTGGGCATTCTGGCGGCCACGCGGCGCGGGTCATGGGCGGATATGTCGGTGATGGGCGGCACGCAACTGGGCGTGGCGGTGCCGAATTTCTGGTTCGCGATGATAATGGTGCTGATCTTTGCGATCAATTTGCGCTGGTTTTCGGCGGGCGGTTTCCCCGGCTGGGACGAGGGGTTTTGGGGGGCGATGAAAGCGCTGACCTTGCCCGCGATCTCATTGGCTTTGCCGCAAGCGTCGATCCTAGCGCGGGTGATGCGGTCGTCGCTATTGGATACGTTGTCGGAGGATTACATCCGCACATCACGAGCCAAGGGGCTGACCAAGGGACAGGCATTGCGCCGCCATGCGCTGCGCAATGCGCTGATCCCGGTGTTAACCATCATAGGGCTGCAATTCTCATTTCTGCTAGCGGGCGCGATCATCATTGAGAACGTGTTTTTCCTGCCCGGGCTGGGACGGCTGGTGTTTCAGGCGATCTCGCAACGCGACCTGATTGTGGTGGAAAGCGTGGTGATGCTGCTGGTCTTTGCCGTGATCGTCGTGAACTTTCTGGTCGATTTGGCCTATGTCTGGGTGGATCCAAGACTGCGGGGCCGGACATGAGGAACCTTGTCTTAGGCATTGGTATTACTGCCATTTTTGTGCTGGCGGCCTTGGTGTCATTCGTCTGGACGCCCTATGATGACGCGGCATTAAACATCGCTAACAAGCTGAAATCGCCCAGCGCCGCGCATTGGTTCGGGACGGATCAGCTGGGGCGGGACATTCTGTCGATGATTATGGTCGGCGCGCGCACCTCGATTGCTGTGGCGCTGGTGGCGGTGGGCATCGGGATGGGGCTGGGCGTGCCGTTAGGGTTAACGGCTGCCGCGTGGCGGGGCAGCATCCTGGACGAGCTGATTATGCGATCCAATGATTTGATCTTCGCCTTCCCGTCGCTGCTGATCGCCATCATGATAACGGCTGTGTGGGGGCCATCGGCGGTCAACGCGATCATCGCAATTGGCATCTTTAACATCCCCGTTTTTGCCCGCGTCACCCGCGGGGCGGCGTTGTCGCTATGGACGCGGGATTATATCCTGGCGGCTCGCGTGGCGGGCAAAGGCGGCGCGCGCATCTCGGTCGAACATATCCTGCCCAACGTGCTGAACCTGCTGATCGTGCAGGGGACCATCCAGTTCTCGCTGGGCATTCTGGCCGAAGCCGCGCTGTCCTATGTGGGCCTTGGCGCGCAGCCGCCGACGCCCAGCTGGGGGCGGATGTTGGCGGAGAGCCAGACGTTGTTCATGCTGGCGCCGCATATCACGCTGTTCCCGGGCTTTGCGATCTTGCTGACGGTGCTGGGGCTGAACTTGGCGGGCGACGGGTTGCGGGACCTGATTGACCCCAAACTGCGCAAGGTGGCGCGATGAGCCTTTTGCAAATTCGCAAACTGGGTTTGCAAATCCATGGCACGCCCATTCTGAAGGATGTGTCGCTAGATATTGCGGCGGGCGAAATCCACGGCGTGATTGGTGAAAGCGGGTCGGGCAAGTCGATGACGGCGTTCTCGGTGATGCAGTTGCTGCCAGACGGCGCGGTGTGTGAAGGCGAGGTGGTGCTGGACGGGGTGTCGATGCTGGAGGCCTCGGAGGTGCAGCTTTGCGGCTTGCGCGGCGACGCGGTGGGGATGGTGTTCCAAGAGCCGATGACGGCGTTGAACCCGGTGATGACCATCGGCGATCAGGTGGCGGAGACGATCCTGATCCATGAGAAAGTGTCAAAGGCCGAGGCTTTGACCCGCGCGCAAGCGGCGTTGGAGCGGTGCGAATTGCCCGCAGACAAGTTCCCCATGACACGCTTCCCACATGAATTGTCCGGCGGGCAGCGGCAGCGGGTGGTGATCGCCATGGCGATTGCCCTGCGCCCCAAGCTGCTGATCGCGGACGAGCCGACCACGGCGTTGGACGTGACCACGCAGGCCGAAATTCTGGACCTAATCCGCAAGCTAGTGGACGAAGACGGCATGGGGGTGATGTTCATCACCCATGATTTGGCCGTTGTGACGGGGCTGGCAGACCGCATCACCATCATGAAAGACGGCGCGGTGATGGAGCAGGGCGCGGGGGCCACGTTGCACCGTGACATGACGCATCCCTACACCAAGGCGCTGTTTGCCGCGTCGTCGCATCAGCCGGAGCGGGAGGTGCCCAAGGAGGAAGCGCCTTTGTTGCAGGTCGCGGACGTTGTGCGGACGTATCCGTTGTCGCGACGGTCATTGTTCGGTCCAGCGAGAGCGATGCGCGCCGTCGACGGGGTAAGCTTCGAGATTAAGAAAGGCGAAAGCCTAGGGCTGGTCGGCGAAAGCGGCTGCGGGAAATCAACGCTGACACGCGCCATTCTGGGGCTGGAAAAGCTGCAAGGCGGGGAGATCGCGTTGAACGGTGTGCCGGTGACGGCCGGCAGCGCTATGGCGGTTCGACGGCAGATGCAGGTGGTGTTTCAGGACCCCTATGGCTCGTTCAACCCGCGGCACAAAGTGGCGCGTCTGGTGGGGGAGCCGTTCTTTTTGTACGGGCGCCGCGCGACGGAGGCGGAGATTGACGAGGCGCTGACCTCTGTGGGATTAGCTGCGGGCGATAAGCATAAATATATCCACGAATTTTCAGGTGGACAGCGGCAACGCATTGCGATTGCCCGGGCGCTGATTATCAAGCCGGAATTGATTATTCTGGATGAGGCAGTCTCGGCCTTGGATGTGTCGATCAGGGCGCAAATTTTGGACCTGCTGGCGGACTTGTCGACACGTTTTGGGCTGACCTATCTGTTTATCAGCCATGACCTATCAGTCGTCCGGTCGATCACCGACCGGGTGTTGGTGATGAAAGACGGCAAGATCGTGGAGGAAGGCCCCACGCAAACGGTCTTTGAAAACCCACGCCATCCCTATACACAAACGCTGATCGAGGCGGTGCCGCAACTGCCCGAATTAAATGAAGTGCCGGATGCAACCGGCTGATAACAGGACTTAAACAGTGGCAGATGATTGGCAATTGGCGCTTCTGAACGAGCAGGTAGACGGCGCGCGCGTGTTGGACTGCGCGCAAAGATGCCGCGACTATGTGATGATGGAAGCGGGCCGCGAGCCGGACGCGTTGTGGGTCACAGGCTTTTTCAACGACATCCCGCCGGAGCGCACCAAGGATGACATCTTGATGCTAGGCATTGAGCGGCCTGACGGCAGCCTGATCGGGCTGTTGGGCATGTCGCCGGGCTACGAGACGCAGACGGAATGGTATATCGGGCTGCTGGTGGTGACGGAGAATGAGCGCGGCGCGGGGATTGGCGCACGTGTGGTGTCTGAGGTGATTAATCTTGCCAAGGCCTCTGGCGCGCAGACGTTGCGGCTGTCGGTGTTTGGGCGAAACCCCGATGCGCTGCGGTTTTGGGAAGCGAACGGCTTCTATCAGGACCGCGTTGTGGGCGATGATTTGGTGCTTGTCCGCCAAATCTAGGGCTTGAATACGTATTCTGTGGGAGTAGGGTGCAGGACGACTGCTGATCTTCCGAAGGATATGCCCCAATGACGCCTGCCGAAATGAACGCCCGCATTGTCCGTTATGGCGATCTGATCCCCTGCAAAACGGCCTTTATCGACGCGCATACGCCGGGCAGCGATCAGAAAGAAAACTTCACCATTATCGGCGGGGGCGTCTCGGAGAGCCCGGACCAGCATGTGCATATTGCCGACAAGATCGGCTTCAACATTGGCGCTGCGGGACAGCCGCCCAAATGCCGCAACTCCCTGCATTCGCACCGCACGGCTGAAGTGTTCTTTGTGCTAAAGGGCCGGTGGCGGTTCTTTTGGGGGCGGTGGGGCGACGCGGGAGAGGTCGTCCTGGAAGAGGGCGACATTATCAACATTCCGACGGGCATTTTCCGGGGCTTCGAAAATATCGGCACGGATTACGGGATGATAATGGCGATCCTTGGTGGTGACGACGCGGGCGGCGGCGTGATCTGGGCGCCTCAGGTCATTGAGGATGCACAGGACCACGGTCTGGTCTTGGGCGAGAACGGCAAACTATACGACACTAAGCGAGGGGCTGCGTTGCCTGAGGGCGTAAATCCGATGCCTCTGCTGACCGACGCCGAATTGAAAGGCTACCCCGAACCGACCACGCTGGATGTCGTGCCCCATTATGTTGCGCGCTATTATGATATGATGGCTTTGTCTGATCGCCAGCCCGCCAAAGTGATCGGGCCCAATGCGATGTTACGCGACAAGCCGGGTTTCGATGTTCAGCTGCTCTCGCGCGGATCTTTGGACGGCAGTCTTTATAGTGTGGACACGAATGAGGTTCTGATGCCCATGCGTGGGCATTGGAAACTGACCTGGCCTGAGGGTGAAACCGTTTTGAACCCCGGCGATACCTGCGCCGTGCCGCCAGGATTGTCGCATAGTTTGACGCCTTCTATGACGGGGGAGGCGTCATGTTTCCGCGTTTTGGGGACAGATGACCCCGCCGGGTTGACGATGAAATTGAGCTAAGAGCGCCGCGTATTCACGAAAAGTAACAATTTATCCGCCCCTTGCGGTACTGGGGTAGTGTGTGACGTCATCTGATGTGTTTTCCCCGTACCACAGCCACAAGATCGGCCATTTTTTGCTTGGAATGTGACCTCACGTTAGGTTACGGTAGCGTCAATCATAATAAGACACGTGCAAAAATGCGCGGTCACACGAGGCGGAGTAGTAATAATGGATGCGATTGAATTCGTAGTCCGTGGTCAGGATGGCAACATCCGCCGCGGGGTATTTCAAGACATTGATGGCCAATCTGTAATCAACGTTGGTGTGGGCGAAGATATCTCGCTCAACATTCGTCGGTATCAGGCGGTTGGCTATACACGCGAGGGCAACACGCTTGTGGTTGCGCTGGCGGATGGGCGCACATTGCGCCTGAACGAATTTTTCGAGGGCAACAACGAGCTGTATATCTCGGCCGACGGTCAACTGACCGAAGTTGCCCTGTCCGAGCATGCGGGCGGCATCGACGCCGTTTATCAAGAGGCGCAGGCCTTTGGTAAGTGGAGCCCGGATGACGCCTTGTTCTTCACGGATGGACCAGACGTTAACACCATCATTGCTGAGGGCGTTGTGAACGAGCAGCCAACCATGTTGGCGGCCCCGATCCTTGCGGGTCTTGGTGGTCTTGGCGGGTCCGGCCTGCTGGCGGGCGCGGCGGTTATCGGCGGTGTCGGCCTGATTGGCGGCGGTGGTGAAGGCGGCGGCGGTGGTCCGACCCCTGACACGACTGCGCCCGATGTTGCGGTCACTGAAGGCACGATTGCAGTTGGTCACCAGTTTAATGGCGAAGATCACGAAGATGGCGTGGAATTGGCCGGTACCGGCGAGCCGGGTGCTGCGATTGTCGTCACTGTGGGTGACGCGGTTTTGGAAACTGTCGTTGACGAAGGTGGCAATTGGGAGGTCGTGTTCGATCCCGAGGATGTTGTCGGCGGCGAATATGAAATGGACTTCACGGTCACCGCGACCGACGATGCGGGCAACAGCACCACAATCACCGAAGCAATCAGCGTTGATACAATCACCGTTGTTGATCTGAGCGAGATTGACGGCGCGGTTGCGTCCAGCAACACGGTCATCAATGCCGAAGGTCATGCCGACGGCGTGACCATGAGCGGCACGGGTGAAGCGGGCGCGTCTATCACTGTTGAAGTTGCGGGCGGGCCAACGGCCACCACGACTGTTGGCGAAGACGGCACGTGGTCCATCGAATTTGCAACGGGTCAAATTGAGCCTGGCGAATATGAGGCCGGCGTCACGGTTACCGCAATTGATCTTGCCGGGAACTCCGCCACCACAATGCAAACCATGGTTGTCGATACGATCACCAATGTGGCGATCACCGGCAACTCGTCTGGTGCTGATGGCATCGTGAATGCTGACGAAAACATGTCGGCCACGGCGATCACCGGCTCTGCTCAGGCAGGGGCTTCGGTTGTTGTGACCGTTACGGATGGGGCCGGCAACGTGCTGGGCACCCAGACGACGACAGCAAACGCATCTGGCCAGTGGCAAGTCAGCTACCCTGTGGGGACGTTCCCGGGCGGCGAATATGATGCGAGCATCACGGCAGTGGCCACAGATGCGGCGGGCAACTCCGCCTCAACATCTGCCACGCTGCCGATTGACACGCTGACCAATGTTGAGCTGGCCGAGATTGACGGCGCGCTTGTGAACACCGGCGCGGTCATCAACGGTGTTGAGCGCGGCGACGGCGTCACCATGTCGGGCACCGGCGAGCCGGGCGGCGCGATCATCGTGCGTGTTCCGGGTGGCGGCAGGGCGACCACAACGGTCGGATCAGACGGCACATGGTCGGTTAACTTCGCAGCAGGGGACATCCCCGAGGGCGAAACAACTGTTCCGGTCACCGTGCGGATCACTGACGCGGTCGGCAACGTGGCGACCTCGACCCAGAACATGGAAATCGACACCTTCACCACGGTTGAGATCACCGGTAACAACGCAGGCAGCGACGGCATCTACAATGACGCTGAGGCTGGCGGTGCGGTTCAGCTGAACGGCACAACACAGCCGGGCGCTTCCATTGAAGTGACGTTGCGCTCTGACAGCGGTGCGTTCCTTGGAACCACAACCGTAGTGGCCAACGGCTCTGGCCAGTGGGTTGCCAACTTCGCATCCGGCAGCCTGCCGGATGGTGAATACGGCGTGAACGTCTCCGCGCAAGCCACTGATGCGGCTGGAAATACCGCAACGGACACCTCTTCCTTCGAGGTGGACACGGTTGCGAATGTGGCGATTGATCCGGGTTCGGTTGACGACGGCAACGTCATCAATATCGCGGAGGCTCGTGACGGCGTCATCCTGAGCGGTACTACCGATCCGAACGCGGTTGTAACCGTGAATTTTGCGGGCAGCACCCGGACGGTTCAGGCCAATGCAAGCGGCACATGGTCGGCGAACTTCTCCTCCTCGGACATTCCGATGGGGGTAGAGACGACATTGCCAATCACCGCGTCTTACACGGATGCCGCCGGCAATACCGCGACGGCGTCGGGCTCCATCGAGGTCGACACCATCGTGCGCAACCTTGGCGTGTCTCCGGCAACAGGCGATAGCGTCATCAACGCGGAAGAGGCCGGAACCGGCTTCACCCTGACCGGCACCACCGAGCGGGGCGCGCAGAGCGTCACAGTTGCCTTTGGCAGCGGTGCTCCGCAGGCCGCGGTTGTTGATGCGGCAGGCAACTGGTCGATCACCTTCGCGCCGGGCGACATTCCGCCGGGCGACTATGACACCACGCTGACGGTGACCACCATTGATCGCAACGACAACACTGATAGCGTCACGACGCCAGTGCATGTAGACACCGAGGTGCCAGAGGCGCCGATTGTGATCCGCTATGTCGCGACCACCAACGGGTCAAATGACGGTCTTCAGGGCATCTCGACCGAGCTGACAGACGACATCACCGGCATTTCGATGATAAGCGAAAGCGGCAATGTTTCGAACGTCAACTATCAGTCTGAGACGTCGAGCTTCGGCGGCGGTCGGTTGAACTTCGAATTCGCCAACCCGGTTCCCAACGGGTCCAGCCTTGTCATTCAAGCGACTGATGATGTTGGCAACTCGAACGACACATTGCTGGTGCTGGAAGATAACAGCCTCGACAACAACATCGACATCTCGTCGAACGCGTTGAACGGGTTTGAGATCGGCGCCATCGACCTGTCGATCGCGGATGACAGCGTGCTGACGCTGACTGAGGCCGATTTGCTGGCAATGTCCGGCTCCACCGATGCGCTGATCGTGCATGGCGGGACTGACGATGTCGTCAACGCCAACGGCGCTGTGTTCACGGGCGAGACCGAAGTGATCGGCAGCCAAGTGTACAACGTCTACAGCCTTGGTGAAGGCAGCCTGATTATCGACAGCGAGATCACGGTGAACCCAATTATCTAAACAACACGACCGCCCGCCAAGTCACTGATTTGGCGGGCGAACCACCAACAAAAAACAACAGAAAAATCTGGGTAAGTGGTGTGAATACGGGGCGGTTAACAACAAAACTAATGCTCGGAGTCGGTCTTACGGCTTTGCTTTCGGGCTGCATGGGGTCCGGCATCGGCGAGACGACGCGCAACGCGTTCTCGGCGATTTCACCCGACAAACAAGCGACAACGGATGGAGCCACCGCGCAACCGGCCTTGGCTGGTGGTGCTGGTGGAACAGGCGACAACGCCACATCGGTTGTCATTGACGGGCTGCTGGACCGCCAGTCAGTTCTGGGATCAGGCAACGCTTATTCTAAGGTCGCAGGCGCAGTGCTGGCAGCGAACTCACGAGCTGCCGAGGCTGAGTTGCGCAGCGCAAAGCTGCGGGCGCAGGCAGCGTCCAAGAACTGGCTGCCGACAATTGGACCGAACCTGTCGCTGACCTCGCTGGGCGATGTTGTGGCGGGTATCCTGATTGACCAGGTTCTGTTCAGCAATGGCCGCAAGAAAGCAGAACGTGCCTTCGCAAAAGCAGACGTAGAGGTCGCCGCCGTCGCACTGGCCCAAGACACAAATACCCGCGTTCTGACCGCGCTGGAATTGTACATCTCCGCCGAGGAATCGCGTGCGAAGGTCCGCGCCAGCGACGATGTGCTGGAGAAAATGGAGCAGTTTGCCTACATCATGCAGCGGCGTGTTGAAGGCGGCATTTCAGATCGCGCCGACCTGCAGGTCACGCAGGCGAAGCTGACAGAGATCCGTACCAATCAAACAGCCGACGCCAATGCTGCGGCAACTGCGGTTGCTGAGCTGAACGCCATGTCACTCAAGCCGTTGGGCGATGTGCGCGGGCTTGCTTCGACACGAAAGCCTTCGGCCACGGCCAAACCACTGGCAGTTCTCAAAGCTGAAGCGGAACGCGAACGCGCTGTCGCGCAGGCGACAATTGACCGGTCAGGCTTTCTGCCGACTGTTTCGGCGCAGGGCTCGGTGACAGGTGACGGCTCCTCTGCGGGGATCAATGTTGGCACCGAAAATCCATTGGGGTTTGGCACCGGCGCGAGCCTGAAGGCAATTGAAGCCGCGCGTGAAGCCGCCAGCCGCCAAGTGGACCAAGCCGATGAAGACAGCGCTCGCGTGCTGCGGCGTCTGGAGCAGCAATTGATCGCGCTACAGCAGAAACAGGCGGCCTCGGCCAGCCTTGTTGCGCAGGCGGATGCCAATCTGGACCTGTTCAACCGCCAATACAAAGCTGGCGTGCGTCCCGTGATGGATGTGGTCAGCGTTTACGAGACCAAGGTGCGGGTTGAGCGAGAGCAGATCAGCTACATCTACCAAGCCGCGATTGTTAAATTGAAGATTGCCGACACATTGGGTGTGCTGGTGGATGGAGCAGATATATGAGCGCGCCAGTTGTCGCCTTTGACATGGCGCGGGCGAAAGCCTCTGCCTCCCCCCATATGCCCGAGAATAACGCGACCTCTGCAAAGCCAGATGCCGCCAAGAAAGTTCCGGTTATTCGGTTTGAGCCGCCCAAGCTGACGGACCCAAAGCCTGGCTTTGAGATCACCCCGTCCGCCACCCCAAAGGCCGCAAATACCGAAAAGCCCAAACCAACGACCCCCGTGATTGCGATGCCGTCGCCTGCACCCAAGCAGGTGGCGTGCGCGCAACATCCGGCTCCGGTTCAGGCAACAGTTGCGACGTCTGCAGAGGTAGAGCATGATGGGCAGCGCCCTGCCAAAACCAACCGTCAGCGCGCCCGCGCTGAATTGGCGGCAACCTATGCGGCATTATTGGGTGTCGACCTGTTGGCCGCCGATATTTTGGATGCCGCAGGCGAAACCGGAGCAGGGTCCAACGAGTTGACCACCGATGTGTTGGCCAAGGCGTTGAAGTCGCTTGGCCTGACCACCAACGTCTCCAAGTCCAAACTTGGCCCGAAATTGTGGCCCGCCATGGTCGAGATGAGCACCGGGCAGATGGTGCTGGTTTTGTCGCAGGATGGCTCCGCGCTGACGTTGCTGGACGCAACGACACCCGACAAGCGCACAGAGGTCGACATCGCGGAGTTCGCAAAAGTCGCGACGCCGTTGGTCCTGAGCGCGGCAACGACCATCGAACAGGTGGAAGAGCGTCACCAAATCGCCAATTTCAAACAGCATTGGTTCTGGGGCGAGTTCACCAAATACCGTCGCTATCTGGTCGAGATTGCCTTGGGCTCCTTCGTTGCAAACGTTCTGGCTGTCGCTGTGGCGCTGTTTTCGCTGCAGGTCTATGACCGGGTGATCCCGCATCAATCGCACGCGACGCTGTGGGTTTTGGCGATCGGCGCTTTCGGCGCATTGGCGATGGAAGCGGCCATCAAGATTGCCCGTTCCCGCCTGATGGACGGCGCGGGTCGGCAAGTGGAGTTGGCTGTTCAAAAGACGCTGATGTCACGCTTGTTGGGCATGCGCGGCGGGCAACAGGGCATGACCCCGTCTGGCACGTTCTCGGCCATGCGCGAGTTCTCATCGGTCCGTGAGTTTTTCACGGCCTCGACCATTGGCTCGCTGACGGATGTGCCGTTTATCTTTGTATTCCTGCTGCTGGTGGGCTCCATCGCGGGCAATCTGGTTTGGGTTCTGGTGCTTGGCGGCATCTTGATGGTGCTGCCAGGGTTCTTCTTGCAAAAGAAGATGACCCGTTTGACTGAGGAAACCCAAGGCGCATCGGTCCGCGCCAGCCGGTTGCTACAGGAAGCGATCTATGAGGCCGACACGGTCAAAGCCAATCGGGGCGAGGACCGCTTTGCGCGCCTTTGGGACGAGCTGACTACCTTGTCTGCGGTAAAGTCCTCTGAGCAGCGCAAACTGTCCGCATCGCTGACATTCTGGTCGCAAGGTATCCAACAGGCGACCTATGTCACCGCAGTTGTCGTCGGCACCTTCCTGGTTTTTGCAGGGGAATTCACCGTCGGCTCGATTATTGCGGTGGGCATTCTGACATCGCGCACGCTGGCACCGCTGACGCAGCTTGCCGGCACCATGGCGCGCTGGTCTAACGTGAAGACCGCGTTGAACGGGCTGGAAACCGTGGCCGTGGCCGAGCAGGACCATGACAGCGCGCGCACCTATATGCGCCGCGAAAAACTAGAAGGCCGCTACGAGCTGCGCGGCGTCATGCACCGCTACGACGAAGACAGCGCGCCAGTTTTGGATGTTGCATCCGTCGCAATCGAAGCGGGGCAGCATGTGGCGGTTCTGGGCGCGAACGGGTCTGGTAAATCGACATTGCTGAAGATGCTGTCCGGGCTCAGCGCACCCGATGCCGGTCATATCACCATTGACGGGGTGGACCTTGGCCAACTGCACAATCGCGACTTGCGGCGGGGCATTGGGTATCTGGCGCAGGACGTGCGCCTGTTCCAAGGGACTTTGCGGGACAATTTGAACCTCAGCCAGCTGGAGCGGGACGATACGCGCCTTATGGATGCGCTGTTCTTTGCGGGTCTTGGATCGTTTGTGCAGGAACATCCCAAAGGTCTGGACCTGCCGGTCCATGACGGCGGAGCGGGCCTGTCCATCGGCCAGCGCCAATCCATCGGTTGGGCGCGGCTGTGGCTGGCGGACCCGCGGGTTGTGCTGCTGGATGAGCCAACAGCCGCTTTGGACCAAACGCTGGAAAGCACTTTGGTGTCGCGGCTTGAGACATGGCTGAAAGGGCGGACGGCGGTGATTGCCACGCACCGCATGCCAATTCTGTCGCTGACCGAACGCGTGCTGATCCTGCAAAACGGCAAAATGGTTGTGGACGGTCCTCGCGATCAGGTTCTCGACCATATGAAAACCGCCCGTGCCGCGCGCACGCCGGAATTGGAGGGCGCGTAGATGGCCGTCATTGACGCAAAATTTGATGCGCAGATGCGTGGGCCAAGCTGGACGATACGCATGGTTATCCTCGCAGTGTTACTGTTCGTCGTCTGGGCTGCCTATGCATCGCTTGACGAGATCGTGCGCGGCGACGGGGAGATGGTGTCTTCTTCCCGCCCGCAGATTATTCAGAACCTTGAGGGCGGTATCCTGTCGGAAATGCTGGTGAGCGAGGGCGATACTGTAAAGCCCGGCGACATTCTGGCCCGCCTCCATGGCACACAATTTGCGACCACAGTGGATGATTTGCAGGATCAGATTGATACTTTGGAAGTCCGCCAGATCCGACTGGAAGCCGAATTAGAGGGCCGTTTCGATTTCACCGTGCCACAGCATCTGGCCGCACGGCAGCCCGAAATGGTGTCCTCGGAATTGGCGCTGTTGAATGCCCGGCAGTCCGATTTCGAAAGCCGCACCGCGGGTGCCCGCAAAGTCCTGAGCCAGGCCGCCAAAGAACTGGCCTTGCTGGAGAGGCTGCTTGACGAAGACATCGTGTCGTTGATTGAGGTGACCCGCGCCCGCAAAACGCATGGCGACGCAGAGGCAAAATACAATGACATCGTCACCAAGGCTGAGCTGGACCGCGCCGGCGAATATTCCGACACTCTCAAAGAGCTGGCAACTTTGCGCCAAAACCTGAAGATTTCCAACGACCAACTGGCACGGACCGTGATCCGCTCGCCGATGGCGGGGATCGTCAACAACGTATCCGTGTCGACCATTGGCGGCGTTGTGCGTCCCGGCGAGGAAATCTTTCAGATCATTCCGCTGGATGAGGAGCTGTTTGTCGAAGCCAAGGTAAAGCCGCAAGACATCGGCTCTATTCGTCCGGGTCAAGCGGCCACGGTCAAGCTGTCGGCCTACGACTACACCATCTACGGCTCCCTTTCGGGGCAGGTCACCGTCATCTCGGCAGATACGTTCAAAGACGAGCGCGTGGCGGATGGCGACCCGCATTACAAAGTAACCCTGAAGCTGGATACAGAGGCGATGACCGCCCGGCAGCGCGATGTGGCGTTGCGTCCGGGGATGCAGGCCTCGGTGGAATTGCACACCGGCGAAAAGACCGTTTTGCAGTATTTGACCAAACCACTTTACAAATCCCGCGAGGCGCTGCGGGAGAGATAGGGTTTGCGCCGCGTGTGCCACGCGTCGCGATGCTTGGGGGCTCTGCCCCCAAACCCCCGGGATATTTATGAACGAAGGAAAGGGACCTTGCCGTCCTACCGTTTGAGCAGGATTTGCACGTCGGCGACATTTGTGCCCGTGCCACCCGTTATGACCAGATCACCAGAGGATTTGAGCGCGGCATAAGCGTCGTTATTGTCGAGCAGCGCTTGTGGATTGGTCATGCGGCTTTGACTTGTTGCATCCACCATGCCGCCCGCTGCATCCGTTGGCCCGTCGCGACCATCGGTGCCACCCGACAGAAACACCCAGTCGCCTTCGATGCCCGCCAACGCCATGCGCAGGGCGAGGTCCTGATTGCGACCGCCTTTGCCGGTGCCAGTGAGAGTGACGGTTGTCTCCCCCCCAAAGAGAAGCGTGGCGGGGCCGTTGGTGTCTTTTGCAATCCGGGCAAGGCGCGGGGCCACGTCGGCAACATTGCCTTCAAGCCGGTCGTCGATGATGCGCGCGGATGGGCGGGCGGCCTGCATGGCCTCCAGACTTTTTCGATTGGAGCAAATGAGGTGGTTGTCCGCCAGAACAGAAGCCAGCTTCGTGTCGTCCAGCGCCAGATGCGATTGGACAGACGGCGGAAGCTCGGTCCAGATCGGGGCGAGCAGCGCGCGGGCATCCGCTTTTGTGCCGATCGGCGCAACGGTCGGCCCACTGGCGATGACACGCAAATCGTCACCAACGACGTCGGACAGGATGTAGGCCTCGATTTTTGCGGGCGCTGCAAGGCGGGCCATGCCGCCGCCTTTCAATTGGCTGAGATGTTGGCGCACAAGGTTCATCTGCGTGATGTCGAAACCAGCGCCGAGCAGGAGCTCGGATGTCCTGGCTTTGTCGGCAAGAGACACGCCGTCAACGGGCAGGGGCAGCAGCGCAGACCCGCCGCCAGAGATCAACGCGATGATGCGGTCGCTGGCGGTTGCCTGCTTTAAGAGGTCGGCGACAGCTTGCCCGCCTTTTAGTCCATTCTCGTCCGGCACCGGGTGGCCTGCAGGCATGACGGTCGCGCCCGCGATGTCGCAGGCGTTTTCATAATTGGTGACAACCAGTGCGGTGCTGGGCCCTTCGGTCAGGTCCAGCGCTTGCTCCATCATGGGGCAGGCGGCCTTGCCGACGGCAATCAGGATAAGGCGGCCCCCTTCGGGTGCCCGGAAAGGGGCGGTGACCCGCGCTTTCAGGGCCTTGGCCGGGTCGGCGGCCTCAATCGCGATGTGGAAAAGGCGCAGAGCCTCTGCCCGCAGATCTTTGATTGTGTCAGGCATATGGGCCTCCCAGTGTTGGGAGACCTTATGTCAAAGACGGTGAGCGGCGGGAATACCCAAAGCTGGTGAGGCGGGGCCTACTGGTGAGATCGGGCCTAGACGAAGCGGTTGACCAGATTTTCGAGAATTTCCTGCTGGCCGGACCGCGGGGTAGGGTTGATGTCGTTGTCGGCCACATGCGCGGCGATGCTGTCGAGACTACCTTCCAGTAGGTCAGTGCTGTCCCAGCCGGCGTAGCGCGCAGCGCGTTGTGCTTCGAGTTGACCGTCTTCCAGCATCGCTGCGGCGGCCTTCAGGCCGCGTGCGCAGATGTCCATGCCGCCGATATGGGCGGCAATCAGGTCTTGGGGGTCCAGCGATTGGCGGCGCAGCTTGGCGTCGAAATTGGTCCCGCCGGTGGTGAAACCGCCTGCCTTGAGGACCTCGTAATAGGCCAGTGCGGCCTCGGGCGTGTTGTTGGGGAATTGGTCCGTGTCCCAGCCAGACTGGTAGTCGTTGCGGTTCATGTCGATGGACCCGAAAATGCCGAGAGAGGCGGCCATGGCCAGCTCATGTTCGAAGCTGTGCCCTGCGAGGATTGCGTGGCCTTGTTCGATGTTCATCTGAACCTCGTTTTCAAGGCCGAACTGTTTGAGGAAGCCGTAAACCGTGGCGACGTCGTAGTCGTATTGATGCTTGGTGGGCTCTTGCGGTTTGGGCTCGATCAAGATCGCGCCTTTGAAGCCGATCTTGTGCTTGTAATCGACGACCATTTGCAAGAAACGCCCTGCCTGTTCGCGTTCGCGTTTGAGGTCAGTGTTGAGAAGCGTCTCGTAGCCCTCACGCCCGCCCCAGAGCACGTAGTTTTCACCGCCCAACTTATGCGTGGCGTCGATGCAGGTTTTGACCGTGGCCGCCGAGAAGGCGAAGACGTCTGGGTCGGGGTTGGTGGCTGCCCCCGCCATGAAGCGGCGATGCGAGAAGAGGTTTGCGGTGCCCCACAAAAGCTTTGGGCCGCCCGCAGCCATCTTGTCAGCGAGATAGTCCACCATTTCTTCAAGGTTGCGGGTGTTCTCCGCAAAACTTTTGCCCTCGGGACGCATGTCGGCGTCATGAAAGCAATAATAGGGGACCCCGAGGATGTCGAACATCTCAAACGCCACATCGGCTTTGAGTTTGGCCAGCTCCATCGTGTCGCCAAACCAAGGGCGCTCAAAGGTCTGACCGCCAAATGGGTCGCCGCCGGGCCACGCGAAAGAGTGCCACCACGCGCAGGCGAAGCGCAGGTGGTCTTCCATGCGTTTGCCCATGACCATTTCGTCCGGGTTGTAATGGCGAAACGCCATCGGGTTGGTGCTGTCGGGCCCCTCATATGTGGCTTTGGCGATGCCTTGGAAAAAGTCGGTCATGAAAGGCTCCTGAGGGCTTGATAGGTCTGTTTGTACCGCTGGTGGGCTGCGCCAAAGGCATCTTGCAGCGTTGTCTCGGGGTCGATTGTCGCGGCGATTTTTGGCGGTGTGGCGAGACGCGTGTCGCCGGTTTGGGCCATCATGCCGAGGCGCGCCGCGCCATAGGCCGCGCCGAAATCTCCGGAGATCGGGATTTGGATAGGCAGGCCAAGCGTCGTGGCCATGATTTGCAACCAGACCGTCGAGGCGGAGCCGCCGCCGACAGCGATGAGACTGTCGATGTGTGTGCCAGTGCCTGCTAGCGCATCTGCGGAATCCTTCAAAGCGAACGCGACCCCTTCAAGGACGGCGCGGGTGCCTGCATTGACATCGGTTCCGTGTTCGAGGCCGATCAAGGCGCCGCGGACCTGTGCATCGTTATGGGGTGTACGTTCTCCGCCCAGATAGGGCAGAAAGCAGGCTCGGCCTGGGGCCTTAATCTCGCTCAAAGCGCTGGTCAATTCAGCGGCGTTTGATCTGGTGAGGCGGGCGTACCATTCCAAGCTATCAGCTGCCGACAGGATCACGCCCATCTGATGCCATGTCTCTGGCAGCGCGTGGCAAAAGGTGTGAATGGCGCTTGCCGCATCTGGGGCATAGCTGGGCGTTGCTGCAAAGAGCACCCCGGAGGTGCCTAGCGACAAGAAGGCCTGGCCGGGTTTTGTGACACCGCAGCCGACAGCCGTTGCTGCATTGTCCCCTCCGCCGCCTGCGATGGGGATATTTGGTGTCAGCCCCCATTTGGCGGCAAGTTCCGGGCGCAGCTGCCCAGAGATGGCGGCCCCTTCGACAAGGGACGGCATCTGATCGCGTGAGAGATCAGTTGCGGCGAGCAAGTCCTCGGACCAGTCGCGATTGCCGACGTCGAACCAAGCTGTGCCTGCCGCGTCTGACATCTCGGAAACGGCCTCGCCGGTGAGCCAAAGACGCAGGTAGTCTTTGGGCAGCAAGATTTTTGCAACTTTGGCGAAGATGTCTGGCTCATTGTTCTTGACCCAGGCAATTTTGGGCGCGGTAAAGCCCGGAAAGACGATATTGCCGGAGATCGCGCGAAACTGCGGGTCTGCGTCCATTGCGGCCGCCTCTGCGTGGCTGCGCGTGTCATTCCACAAGATGCAGGGGCGCAAGACGTCGCCGGCTTTGTCGATTAATGTTGCGCCGTGCATATGGCCCGAGAGGCCAATGGCCTGAATGCCGGACAGATCGGTTTGCGCGGCAAGATCCGCCATTGCCTCATTGGTTGCGGCCAGCCAATCGGCTGGGGCCTGCTCGGACCAGCCCGCATGCAGACGCGAGACCGTCAATGAGGCGCGGGCCTCCGCGACGACCTGTTGGTCGGCATCCATGAGAAGCGCTTTGATCGACGATGTGCCAAGATCAAGTCCGAGATACATTGCTCTGATCCAAATGAGCCTGCGGCGCAGCTTTATTTAATGGGGGCTCTGCCCCCAAACCCCCGGGATATTTATGAACATGGGAAGAGGTCATGCGGCGTCGCGTTTTGGATTCTTGCCGAGGATAATCATCGACAAGATGTCGTCTTCTGTAACGTCCTCGACGCGTTCGGTGCCGACGAGAGCGCCGTTTTTCATAACCGAGACGCGGTCGCAAAGTTCCAGCATTTCGCGGGTGTCGTGCGAGATCAGGAAGATGCCAAGGCCCTGCGCTTTGAGTTCCTGAATGAGGTCGGCCACCATCTTGGTTTCATGCACGCCCAGTGCCGCAGTTGGCTCGTCCATGATGAGAATTTTGGCGTTAAAATAGACGGCGCGCGCGATGGCCACGGATTGGCGTTGGCCACCCGACAGCGCGCTGACCGGTTCCTTCAGCTTTTTGAAGTTGGGGTTCAGGCGGGCCATGATCTTGGCGGTTTCCGCGGCCATTTTCGCGTCGTCCACAAAGCCGAAAGGCGAGGTGAGTTCGCGGCCCAGAAACAGGTTAGACGCGGCGTCGAGATTGTCGGCCAGAGCCAGCGTCTGGTAGATCGTCTCGATATTGTGGTCGCGGGCGTCGCGGGGGGAGGTGATCTCCGCCTTGTTGCCGTTGATCCAGATCTCGCCGCCATCCTTTTGGTAGGCGCCGGACAGTATTTTGATCAGCGTGGATTTGCCGGCGCCATTGTGGCCCAGAAGCCCGAGGACTTCGCCGGGGTAAAGATCAAGGCTGACATGATCCACCGCGCGGATACCGCCGAAGGAGATCGAGATGTCTTTGAGCTGGACGAGGGGGGTATCACTCATTTCGAGTTCCTCCGGTAAAGAATGTCGAGGAAGACGGCGAGAACGAGAACGGAGCCGACCACAACTTGTTGGATTGCGGCGTCAAAGCCGATCAGGACCATACCTGTTTGCAAGCTCTGCATCACCAGCGCGCCAAGCACCGCGCCGTAGATTGTGCCGATGCCGCCTGCCAGAGACGTGCCGCCGATCACGGCTGCGGCAATAACATACAGCTCATCAAGGGTGCCGAGTGCAGCCGTGGCGGAGCCGAGGCGCGCGGAGGCCACCACCGAGGAGAGGCCGGTCAGAAAGCCCATCAGGGCGAAGATTTTGACCGTCATCCAGCGAGTGTTGATGCCTGCAAGTTCTGCCGCCTCCGGGTTGCCACCAATGGCGTAGACGTAGCGACCAAAGCGGGTGCGCGACATGATGATGGTCATCACGATGGCCACGCCGATCAGGATCAGAACGGGGATGGCGTAGCCATGGGAGATGAAAATATCTTCAACCGGCGTGTCGATGCCATTTGCTTCGACGTAGCGTTTCACGATGCCTTTGGGCCACGGGTAGGCGTTGACCAGCAGGGTTGCGCCAATCACCGCGCCGCAGCCGATGATGGCCATGAAGACCTCGGCCCAGGCGGGGCGCTGGTGCAGATCAAAATGCTTGCGCTTGCGGCGGCCCATAACGATGAGGCCCAGCACGGCGGCGCAGGCCAGCGCGCAGACGATCCAGCTGCCGGTGTTGCCGATGGCCCCGTAGGGTCCGCCGCCCAACAGTTTGAAGGTCGCGTCCACCGGAGAGATGGTCTCACCCCGCGCGACCAGAAAGCCAACGCCGCGCCACACCAGCAAACCGCCAAGGGTGACGATGAAGGCCGGGATCGTGCCGTAGGCGATCATGTAGCCCTGAAACCCGCCCAGCAGGGTGCCGAGCACTAGGCCTGCCAGGATTGCGATGATCCAGATCATCGGGTGGCCGAGGCCGAGATATTGCGGCAGAATATTGACCTGAAGCGCGCCCATGACGATGGCGATAAAGCCAAGCATTGAGCCGACGGACAGGTCGATATGGCGGGTGACGATGACCAGCACCATGCCAGTTGCCATGATGCCAATGGAGGATGTTTGAACCGACAGGTTCCACAGGTTGCGCGGCGTTAGAAACGCGCCGAAGCCGTTGACGAACTGGCCGTAGAAGTGAAAGCCGACCCAGATAAGGGCGAGGGCTGCCAACATGCCGAGCAGGCGGGTGTCGACCTCAGTCTCGCGGAAGAAGCGCGACAGCGCGCTTTCCGACTTTTGGTCGCTGGTGTCAGGGGTGTCGGTCATGGGTGTGGCCTCGGTCGGTATGTGCGCAATGAGCCAGCTCCGGTACTGGGCGGGGCTGTGTCGCGACGAAAATGAGTAAAGGGGGGGTAGGGGGTGGCCCCGGCAAAAAGAATTCGCCGGGGCCAAAGTGTCAGTGAACGCTTAGCAGCCGTCTACGCCGTCAGCCGCGCCTTCGCAGACTTTGTCCTTGGCGATGTGGCCCGCGTCGATCACAGCCGAGATGTTGGCTTGTGTGATTGGCGTTGGGTCCAGCAGGATCGCGTTCATCTCAACGCCTTTTGCGCCGCCCGAGAACTTGCCTGCGCCTTCAATGGCGTCCATGGCTGTGCCATTGGCCAATGCAACGGCGATTTCGCCCGCAGCTGTACCCAGATCGATGCTGTTTTTCCAAACAGACACAGTCTGTGTGCCACGTGCAACGCGGTTCAGCGCCGCGTGGTCACCGTCTTGGCCGCCGATTGGGATGTTTAGACCCTGAGCTTCCAGAGCAGCGATGGAGCCGCCTGCCATCCCGTCATTCTGGGACAGAACCGCGTCAACGTTGTTGTTGTTGGCGGTCAGGATCTGTTCCATGTTTTTCTGGGCATTGTCCGGCTTCCAGCCGTCGGTGAACGCTTCACCCACGATTGTGATGTCGCCGCTATCAATGGCTGGCTGAATGACTTCCATCATGCCTTCCAGCAGGAAGCCCGCGTTTGGATCGCCCTTGTCACCTTTGATGAGTGCGTAGTTACCCTTTGGCACCTCAGCAAAAACGGTTTCCGCAATGATGCGGCCCACGCCTTTGTTGTCGAATGTCAGATAGAATGTACGCTGGTCTTCGATCAGGCGGTCATAACCGATCATTGGGATGCCTTCAGCTTCCGCGATGTCCAGTGCTGGGCCGATAGCGTCTTTGTCTTGCGCCAGAATGATCAGCGCGTCCGCGCCTTGAGCGATCAGAGCTTCGATGTCTGTCAGCTGCTTGGACGCAGAGGACTGCGCATCAGCGGAAATGTAGTTTGCGCCAGCGGCGTCCAAAGCGGCCTTGATGGCGGCTTCGTCTGTTTTCCAACGCTCTTCTTGAAAGTTGGACCAGCTGACGCCGATGGTTTTCGCGTGGCCGTCGGCCAGCGCTGCTGTTGTTGTGAAGCCGGCGAATGCAATCGCGGCTACGGTCAATGCCTTACGCATGAATATCCTCCCAAAGTTTCTTGCCGGGGTGCCTCCTGCACATGCCCAGCCGCCACGAGTCGAATCGTGACAGGGACAACATGACAGAATTAATTCAGCTGTCAAAATTAATTTGACCGACGCACCAAAATCGCGCAGCATTGCGGACGAAAAGCAGCCTTGTTGGACCGAAACACGCTGATAATTTGCGGTTTTTGTGTGTAAGGCAGGCGAATTGGCGGATATATAGTTTTGGACGTGAAAGAAAAGCTGCAACGCAGCATAGATGCTGTGACGCAGCAAGGCGATACGCCGCCCGGGTGCGGCCCGATTCTGCCGTCAGGCGGTGGGGCGCAGAAGCCGTTGCGCCAGCAAATCTTCGAACGTGTGCGGGCGGCAGGGAACACGCCACGCATTGACGTGGCTAAAGATCTCGGCGTCTCGCCGGGGTCGGTCACGCAGCTGACATCAGAGCTGATTGCACATGGTTTGGTCGTCGAAGTTGAAACGTCACATGAGGCCAGCACTCGTGGCAGGCCCCCGGTTGCATTGGGGGTATCGCCAAGTGCTGGATATGTGGTGGGTGTAAAGCTGGGCGATTTTAGCCATTCAGCTGTCATTGTTGATTTCGCTGGTATGCCAATGGCCGAACTTGATCTTCCTGCCGTCGCACAAAAGCATGAAACAGACGGATTGCTGGACGAGGCAGCCGGCATTTTGGCGGCGCTTTTGAGCAAGGCCAAGATGGAGCGGTCGCAAATTTCGGCAGTTGGCGTCGGGTTGGCGGGCATGGTCGATCATGAGGCCGGACTGGTGCCATGGTCTCCGCTGTTGAGGGACCGTAACGTCGCGCTGCGGGACCTGCTGGCGGACCGCATGGAACTACCCGTCTTTATCGACAACGACGCAAATATGTTGACCCTGGCCGAATTGTGGTTCGGGGCGGGGCGGGGAAAGCAGTCTTTCGCGGTCGTGACGATTGAATACGGCGTCGGGATGGGGCTTGTGCTGGACAACCGCCTGTATCGCGGCTCTGGCGGCCTTGGGTTAGAGCTTGGGCATACCAAAGTGCAATTGGATGGCGCGCTTTGCCGATGTGGCAATCGTGGGTGCCTTGAGGCCTACGTTGCCGATTATGCCTTGGTGCGTGAGGCCCGGATCGCATTGGATATGAAAAGTGAGCCATTCGGACCAGTTCAGATCATGCTCGAAACACTTTACGATCAGGCCAAGGCAGGCAACGAGCGTGCACGCACCATTTTCCGCCGTGCCGGGCGCTATCTCGCGGCGGCATTGAGCAACGTGGTGCACCTTTTTGACCCGAGCCTTATCATCTTGTCCGGCGAACGGATGCGATACGACTACCTATATGCAGAGGAAGTGTTGGCCGAGATGGAAGCGCTGACCTTGGACAAAGGCCGCCCGGGGCCGGAGATCGACATCAATGTCTGGGGCGGCTTCGTTTGGGCGCGGGGCGCAGCCGCGCTGGCCTTGTCAGCCACGACGGACGAGATGTTTGGCGATGCGTGGGCAGAGGCATGAGGTATCTTGCGTTTTGTCTGGTGCCGAGCCTGGCTTTTGCGCAGCCCGCTTTTGAGCCACGCCAACTGCCGGTCGAACATGTCTATTCCGGCGGATGGGAGCACTTCGTGGGAGGCGGAGTTGCGGTGTTCGACTGCAATGGTGACGGGTTTGATGACATGTTCTTGGCCGGTGGTGAGGCACCAGCAGCCATGATGCTGAACGCCGCGCAAGCGGACGGCGCAGATGTCGACTTTGAAGCGCTGGAGATTGCGCCCATTACCGACGTGACCGGCGCTTACCCAATTGATATGGACAGCGACGGCGCCTTGGACCTTATGGTTCTCCGCGTCGGTCAAAATCTGGTCCTTCGAAACGACGGCGCTTGTGGGCTGAGCCCTGCTAATCTGGAATGGGGCCTGGATGGCGGTGACCGTTGGACGACAGCCTTTTCAGCCACATGGGAGGCAGGTCAGCAGTGGCCGACGCTGGCCTTTGGCAATTACGTAGATCGCGACAACCCCGACGGCCCGTTCGAGGCCTGCGACACGAACGCGTTGTACCGCCATGACGGGTCCGCCTATGTCAAAACAGTGCTGGAGCCAGGTTTTTGCGCGCTGTCGATGTTGTTTTCGGATTGGAACCGCGACGGGGTCCAAGACCTCAGGGTCTCCAACGACCGGCATTATTACGTGTCCGGCGGGTCCGAACAGATGTGGGCCATGCCGGATTTGACATTGATGGACGGGGAAGGGTGGAAGCCCTTCAGCATATGGGGCATGGGCATTGCGTCCCGGGACCTGACCGGAGATGGACGACCAGAGGTGGTCCTGACATCTATGGGCGATCAGCTCATGCAAATAGCCAATGAACAGGGTTACAGCGCCGCGCCATTTACCATTGGCAGCTACGCGCATCGGCCATATGTGGGCGATGATGGTCGCCCCTCAACCGGTTGGCACGCGCAGTTTGGCGATGTGAACAACGACACCCGCTCTGATTTGTTCATTGCCAAAGGCAATGTCGATCAGATGCCGGGTATGGCCACCAAGGATCCCAACAACCTGCTTCTTCAATCCGAGGATGGAACCTTTTCGGAGGCGGGCGATGTCGCAGGGATCGCCAGTCTGGTCAGGTCGCGCGGCGCGGCTTTGTCAGACCTGAACCGCGATGGGTTGCTTGACCTCGTTGTGGTAAATCGACGTGCTCCGGCGGAACTGTATCAGAACAAGACGTTAGGCGCCGGCGGGTGGCTCAGCGTTGATTTGCGCCAAACCGCACCAAATACCCGTGCCGTCGGCGCATGGGTTGAGGTCAAAACCCCAACAGGGGTTCAAACCCAGGAAGTCACAATCGGCGGAGGGCACGCAGGCGGACAGGCCGGTCCTTTGCATTTTGGATTAGGTGCAGCAGACACAGCAGAGGTCAGAGTCATTTGGCCGGGCGGCAAGACCACCAAATGGCGTGACTATGAAGCCAATCAAGCGATAATTGTTTCGAACTGACAGCGATTTACCTGTCGATCTTCAAGCCACTTGGAACTTGTTCTGGAATGCCCAATCGTCCCTCAGTCGCGGCGGGGCCTGTGAGCGTGTTCAGGAAGGCCACAATCTGCGCAACTTCAATATCGTTCAGGTGACTTGTGAAAATCCGGGCGCTGTCACGGATAGCGGAGACCTCTGCGGGACGGTCCATCACCCACCAATCCTCGGCTTCCAGTTCCGGCAAAATCGGTTGGGTGCGGTCGTAATTGGCCAAGGCGAAAATCGGATCGACATGTGAACGAATGAAGTCTCCGAGGTTCGAATATGCTCCGGTATGCCCATAGGGCGCTGTTTCGGCGACATTTCTCAGGGACGGTGTTCGGAATTTATAGGCGTCGTCGGGGTTGCCAGTGACACGCATACGGCCAGTATCGCGCGCGTGATCTTCGAAGGAGGCGGCTTTGCCCGGCCCGAATTGCGGTGTGCCCATTGCATGAAAACCGTGATCCGTCTGGAACGGGCCGGAATGGCATGTGCTGCATTTTGCGTCGCCATAAAAAAGCTCCAGCCCGGCCGTTGCTCCGCTGCTTAACGATCCGCCACGCAGATAGGCATCAAAGGGGCTGTCATCGGAGCGCCATTCAAATTCAATAAAGGCTGCGATTGCATTCGAGATATCCGTAAATGCAACGGGTCGTCCTGCCTCAACCTCCGCATATACTGCGTTGAATTGGTTCTGATATTCGTTAATCGAAGCCACGCGTTTCGAGATGATGTCCCACGCCCCACCATCGCCTGTTATGCGACCAGACCGGACGGCTTTGGAGACGTCATTCTCACCGTAATGGCCAGCCATCTCGTCGGCGCTGAGCACGGGAAACATGGTCTGAGCCGATAGGATCGAAGCAAACCCTTGGGTCATGTCCTCGTCCATGGGGGTACGCAGCCCGCCGGGCTTGCTTGGATCGACTTCGATGCGACCGTCATGGAACAGGCGCGTAAATTCATACGCGCCAAGATTGAAGAGGGCCTGCGCGTGACGGGGTATGCGGTCCTCTGGCATATTTTCAGGGTCCGGGCGGCGGGCAGGACCAAGTCCGACGCCGCCTTCGCCCAACGACAAAGAAACTCCGTCACCCGTCGCGAATTTGGGGTGGTGGCAGGTGGCGCAAGATATGTTTTTGTTTCCCGACAGGATTGGATCGTAAAACAGCAACTGCCCCAGCTTGGCCTCATCAAGGTCAACGGGCGCGTAATCGGCGTCGGTCACCGGCTCCGGCAAGGGGTCAGCGGCAGCCTGCGAGGTGGCGATCAACAAGGCGAGGATGGACGTATTCATGCGCATGTCGCCAGTCTAGCCAGCATCACTCATTGGGCAAGAGGAAAGGCCCTCAAGACTCAGATTTTGTTGATGAAATCGGGGATATTTTCTTTGAACTTGAAGAACCCTTTGGTGGCGTGTGGCCAGCAAAGGCGATCAAAGGCCCGCATTTTACGGATGACCGCAATACCGTCGTCTTTCAGCGCGTGTTCAATTTTGTCGAGGCCGTTCGCAACGGGGCCGACGGGGGCGTAAGCCGTGATAATTTGGCGCAGATCATTTGCGCGGGCCCAGTCAATGACGTCTGAAATGTTGCCTGCATGTGTCGCCCCAACCGGCGCTGCAGTGCGGACCGCCGTTTCGGCAAAGGTCAAGACAGGCGTTGAAACCTCAAGCGGAGAGCGGTCCGCCGCGAAGGACACAGAGCAACTTGGCGTTTGGCCATCAGGCACTGGGGCAAGATGGTCGGCGTGCACATCATCCTCATGAAACAATACCCCGGTCCGTAACTCAGCATTTGGCGTGGTTGGAAAGGGCAGCTGCGACGGGGTTGGGTGGTCAGCCGACGGCAGCGCGTCGGCCCGTACCGCCAGGCTATCCGCCCGCGGCTTGAAGCGTCCTTTTGTGAAGGTTTCGATATTGTCCGGCGTTGCCAAGTAGGTTTTGCCCTTGGTCTGCATGCCCGCGACCCATCGCCAGCTCAGTGTGTTTGAGGCCGGGTCGCCGTCAAGCAAATGGCGCATGAAGAAATCCGCCCCCAGCGCCCATGGGAGGCGCAAGGTGAACACCCATATTGAGGCAAACCACATTCGTGCATGGTTGTGAATATATCCATCTTTAACAAGTGTTTGGGCCCAATAATTAAAGCACTCGATATTAGTGTCGCCCAAGCATGCCGCGTCAAATTCAGCGCGCAACCCACTTTCAGTTTGCAGGCGGTTGATGCCAGCTTGAAGCGCCTCCTGATAGTCACGCCAGACCTGCGGGCGCAGTTCCAGCCAACCTTTCCAATAGGTCCGCCAGAACACCTCTTGAATGAACTTGCTGGCGTCTTTGGGGCTGTGGTGCTGCAAGACCGCGTTGAGAACCTCTTTTTCCGTAATCAGCCGGTGTCGGATGTAGGGCGAAAGCAGGGATACGGCGGGCGTTCCGGTCTTTGGCAGATCGAAATTGCGGCCCTGCGCATAGGCCATCCCGGCCGTGGGGGCAAAACGGTCAAGCGCCTCTAGGGCGGCGGTGCGGGTGGGCGTGAACATGGCGGTTGGCATCTCTTTGGGTTTGGAGACTTGACGGTAGCTGGGAGGCGACCCACTTCAAGGCCATGAACGGCGCGGCACAAGCCGTCATCCGGCCCTTGCGGCCAGATTCTTCCGCTACTAACGTCGTCTTCATAATTAGGGCGTATTACGCGCCTCAACCGCATCCGAAATGCAGACAGAACAGGCAGGCTATGACCGATCCAGTTGAAACCTACATGAACCTCGTCCCGATGGTGGTCGAACAGACCAGCCGCGGCGAACGCGCCTACGACATCTTTTCGCGTCTTCTTAAAGAACGCATTATTTTCCTGAACGGCCCGGTGCATGACGGGATGAGCCAACTGATCGTCGCGCAGTTGCTGCACCTTGAGGCAGAGAACCCAACCAAAGACATCTCGATGTACATCAACTCGCCAGGTGGCGTGGTGACCGCAGGCCTGTCGATTTACGACACCATGCAATACATCCGGCCAAAGGTCTCCACGCTGATCGTGGGGCAGGCGGCGTCGATGGGGTCGTTGCTGGCATGCGCAGGTGAAGCTGGCATGCGCTTCGCGCTGCCCAACAGCCGTATCATGGTGCATCAACCTTCTGGCGGATACCAAGGTCAGGCAACTGACATTATGATCCACGCCGAAGAGACCCGCAAACTCAAGGGCAAGCTGAACGAGATTTATTCGAAACATACCGGCCAAACCGTCAAAGCGGTCGAAAAGGCGCTTGAGCGGGACAACTTCATGTCCCCCGAAGAAGCGCTTGAATGGGGCCATATTGACGAGATCGTCACAAGCCGTTCGAATGATGAGGATAAGTCATAAGTTTTCGGCTAAAAGACATATTGTTTCCATCGGGCGTTGCGGGAAAGACTCTGCACCGCCCGATGGGTTGTTTTTCGGATTGTGCCTCCGTTGCGGCTGGCCTAGTTTGAACACCAACAAAGAAGCGGGCGCATCAATTTGCGTGCAAATACTGGCGATACCCCAAATGAGGTGGTGTGATGGCGAATAATTCTGGTGACAGCAAAAACACCCTCTACTGCTCGTTCTGCGGCAAGTCCCAGCATGAGGTGCGCAAGTTGATTGCGGGTCCCACGGTTTTCATCTGCGACGAATGTGTTGAACTGTGCATGGACATCATCCGCGAAGAAACGAAAACCGCCGGTTTGAAATCTTCGGATGGCGTGCCAACGCCACAAGAAATCTGCGACGTGCTTGATGATTACGTGATTGGCCAAGGCCACGCGAAACGTGTGCTGTCGGTGGCGGTTCATAACCACTACAAGCGTCTCAACCATGCAGCGAAGTCCGGCGACATCGAATTGGCGAAATCCAACATTCTGCTGATTGGCCCCACTGGTTGCGGCAAGACGTTGCTGGCCCAAACATTGGCGCGCATCCTAGACGTGCCGTTCACGATGGCCGATGCGACCACGCTGACAGAGGCCGGATATGTCGGAGAAGATGTCGAAAACATTATCCTGAAATTGCTTCAGGCGTCGGAATACAACGTCGAACGTGCGCAGCGCGGGATCGTGTATATTGACGAGGTCGACAAGATCACCCGCAAGTCTGACAACCCATCCATCACCCGCGACGTGTCGGGCGAAGGTGTGCAGCAGGCCTTGTTGAAGATCATGGAAGGCACTGTCGCGTCGGTCCCGCCGCAAGGAGGGCGCAAGCATCCGCAACAGGAATTCCTGCAAGTGGATACGACGAACATCCTGTTCATCTGCGGCGGCGCATTCGCGGGCCTTGAAAAGATCATCGCGCAACGCGGCAAAGGCTCGGCGATGGGCTTTGGCGCAGATGTGCGCGACGAAGAAAACAAAGGCGTTGGCGAGTTCTTCCAAGAGCTTGAGCCAGAAGATTTGCTCAAATTCGGTTTGATCCCGGAATTCGTAGGTCGTCTGCCAGTCATCGCGACCCTCGAAGATCTGGACGAAGATGCTTTGAAGATCATTCTGACCCAGCCCAAAAACGCTTTGGTCAAGCAATATCAGCGCCTGTTTGATCTGGAAGACGCCAAACTGAATTTCACCGATGACGCGCTTAACGCGATTTCCAAGCGCGCGATCGAACGCAAAACCGGTGCTCGTGGTCTGCGGTCCATTCTCGAAGACATCCTGTTGGACACAATGTTTGATCTTCCGGGCCTGGAAGGCGTGGACGAGGTCGTGGTGAACGAAGAAGCGGTCGGCCGCGAGGCGAAGCCGCTAGTGATCTACGGCGAAAAGAAAAAAGAAGCTGAAGCCGAAGCCAGCTAGGTCTTCTGAGCAATGCTTACATTTCTGAAAAGGTCGGCCTATGTGGCTGGCCTTTTTCTTTGTGGGCTGATGGCGTTGAGCATGGTGGTCTATATGGGGTGGCAGGCCCGCAACATTTTGCTGGTCAATCCACGCTATGCCAGCGAAGTTTTTGCCCCGCATTTCCCAAATGCTCCGACCTTGGAAAGCAGACGGCACCACGGGCTCATGGCCGATTGGATTGATTGCACCTATGCCATCGTCGAGCTGCCCCAAGATGCGCCGGCTGCGCCGCCTGACAGTGCCAGCTCGTCAAAGAATAGGGCTTGGCATCTTCAATATGGCGGGCCGCAGTGGCAACCGACGCCGATGCCCGCTCAATCGGAACGTGCCGCTTTGACGTTTGACGCATGCCTGTCCTACTGGTCCCGTGACACGGCAGGCCAGGTCAGGGCGGCGATAAGCGCGAAGGGGTCCTTCGTCCTAACGCCGGGGATTGGAGAAACGGTTTTCCTCTATTCCAAACCTCAGGGAATTGCGGCACGTATCAGATATGGCGATTAGGGAGATATGACATGAGCATCAAGCGCATACATTCGGGCGGGGCGTTCGAGCCGAAGATCGGCTATTGCAGGGCCGTTGTTGCAGGCGACTGGGTGCATGTAGCAGGAACCGTCGCGGCACCGCAGGCGGATGGCGAGCCACCGAAGGGCGCCGCCGCGCAATGCGCAAGCGCATTGGCGATCATTGAAAATGTGCTGAGTGAGGCCGGAGCGGGCTTTAAGAACGTGGTGCGGGTGAGTTACATGCTGCCCGCTGCCTCTGAGTTTGAAGAGTGCTGGCCTGCGTTGCGCGCGGCCTTTGGCGATAACCCACCGGCTGCAACGATGATCGAATGCGGCCTGATTGACCCAAAATACCGCATCGAGATCGAAGTTACGGCCTATATCGGCAGCTAATCCCCGCCGCTTTCGCGCGGCTTGCCACTGGACGTCGCCGCGCCCATAGGCCATATCTATGCCAACGCATTCGGAGGCACCTGATGGGCATTTTCAACTCGATCCTGCGCGCGGCAACGTGGTGGGATGGGCAAACGCTGAACACGCAATTCTTTACTTGGCGCAAAGGCGTCAAAGTAGGCGAAGATGCTGAAGGGAATGTCTTTTATGAAACCCGGGACGGCAAGCGCCGGTGGGTTATTTTCAACGGCGAGGCGGAAGCATCGCGGGTCTCGCCTGACTGGCACGGGTGGCTGCATCATACCTACAAAGAACCGCCAACCGATGCACCGCTTGACCACAAGGCCTGGGAAAAGCCGCATCAGGAAAACCTGACTGGGACTGTGATGGCCTATGCGCCATCCGGATCAATCCGCAAGTCCGGCGGCAATGAGAAGCGCGACTACGAGGCGTGGTCGCCCGAATAGTTGCCGTAGCGGGGGCGAGGCACATGGCAGAAAATACCACCGAAGTTCTGGTTGGCACCGGCGTGTTGGCTGTGGCCGCGGGCTTTCTGTTTTACGCGGCTGGCCTTACCGGCTTTGCTGCGACGTCGCCCGACAGCTATAATCTGAATGCCAGTTTTCGGTCGGTGGAAGGCGTGTCCATCGGCACCGAAGTACGGCTTGCCGGTGTCAAAGTGGGCACTGTGACGGGGCTTAAACTGAATGCGGAAACGTTTCGCGCGGACACTACATTTACGATGCAGCAGGGCATCGAGATACCAGATGATAGCGCGATAGCTATTTCATCCGAAGGGCTGCTTGGCGGGACATTTGTGGAAATCATCCCGGGAGGGTCGCCATTCAATGTTGATCCCGACGGGGAGATCGAAGACACGCAAAGTTCTGTGAGCCTTATAACGTTGCTGTTGAAATTCGTTTCGGGAAGCGGCGACGAATGAGGGGGGTGATGGCTGTACTTGGCGTCTGTCTGGCGCTGCCGGTTTTTGCGCAAAGCACGATCGAGGGGGACAATACCACGATCAGGCTTGGCAATGCGCCCGACATCACCACGCAGACGCGGGCGCGCGCATCAAGCGCGGCTGCAGCGCAGCTGCGGGGCCTCGACAAGCTGTCGGGCCAAAGTGTTGACTTGCAATCAACCAACCTGCAACCCGTTGAATTTGGGGCATTAAGCATCACGATGCACGATTGCCGTTACCCCAGTAACAACCCCTCTGGCGACGCATATGTGCATTTGACCATCATGGATCGCGGCGTTGAAAAGCCCGTTTTTGATGGGTGGATGGTGGCGTCGAGCCCGGCGCTGAGTGCGCTGGATCATCCGCGCTATGATGTGTGGGTTATCCGCTGCAAACTTGATGACCGGACACCGTCAGTGGTTGCCGGAGAAAGTTCGCCTCGACCGATAATGCGGCCTGAAGGGCTTGGTGGTAACTAGAACGCGAAATTTCTATTGCGCCTAAAGAGCTTAGGTGGGGTGTGATGAATTGCGTGTCGAACAATTGAAAGCCGCCCGCATTCAGCCGCGAGACCAGATAGGCCAGCGCAATTTTGGACGCGTCGCGGCGGCGGGAGAACATGCTTTCCCCAAAAAATGCGCCCCTGAGCGTCACCCCATAGACGCCGCCGACAAGTGCATCATTGTCCCAAACCTCGACGGAATGGGCGTGGCCTTCGCTGTGTAACCCCATGTAAATGCTAAAAATTTCGTCGTTGATCCAGGTCTCTTCGCGGTCGGCGCAGCCCTCGATGACACCCACAAAATCGGTGTCTATGCGGATGTCATAGGGGTCGCGCAAAATGGTTTTGCGCAAAGACCGAGAGATACGGAAACCATCTAACGGGATGACCCCGCGTTGTTCGGGGTCGACCCAGAAAATCTGGTCATCATCGCGGGCCTCGGACATCGGGAAGATGCCACGTGCATAGGCGTTCAGAATCGTGGCTTTGGACAGAGTTTTGTACATTTTGGGGTAAAATTTCTTAGGCCGTAACCCAATTTGTACAAAATTCCGGCGTCAAAATCCTTACCAATTTTTAAGTATTGGCCTCCAGCCATTTTTCCAGCCAGTGGATGTTGTAGTCACCCGTCAACACCGCGTCTTCTTCGAGCAGCGCGTGGAACAGCGGCGTCGTGGTGTGGATGCCATCGACGATCAATTCGCCCAACGCACGTTTCAGCCGCGCCAAAGCCGCGGGGCGGTCGGGGGCGTGAACGATCAGCTTGCCGATCAGACTGTCGTAATAGGGCGGGATCGAGTAGCCGTCATAAAGTGCGCTGTCCATTCGGACACCCAGCCCGCCGGGAGCGTGGTATTGCGTGATCTTGCCAGGGCAGGGTGTAAATTCCGGCACCTTCTCGGCGTTGATGCGGACCTCGATGGCGTGGCCGTTGATCTTGAGGTCATCTTGTTCAAATGACATGCCCAGACCGGCGGCGACATTGATCTGCTCGCGGACCAGATCGACCCCGAAGATGGCCTCAGTCACGGGGTGTTCCACCTGCAACCGCGTGTTCATTTCGATGAAATAAAACTCGCCGTCCTCATAAAGGAATTCGACGGTGCCGGCACCGGCATAGTCAATCGTGGCGACCGCGTCGGCGCAGACCTTGCCGATCTTGGCGCGGGTGGCTTCGTCAATGGCGGGGCCGGGGGCTTCTTCGAACACTTTCTGGTGGCGGCGCTGCAAGGAGCAGTCGCGTTCGCCCAGATGCACGGCGCGGCCGTTGCCATCGCCAAAGACCTGAATTTCGATGTGACGCGGGCGACCGAGATATTTCTCGATATAGACCTCGTCATTGCCGAAGTTGGATTTTCCCTCGGAGCGCGCGGTGCGGAAGGCGTTTTCCATCTCGTCGCGGGAATTGGCGAGCTTCATGCCTTTGCCGCCGCCGCCAGCCGTGGCCTTGATGATGACGGGGTAGCCGATGTCGTCGCCAACTTGATAGGCGGTTTCGAGATCAGGCACGCCGCCGTCGGAGCCCGGAACGCAAGGTACGCCCAGCTTTTTCATCGTGTCCTTGGCGGTGATCTTGTCGCCCATGACGCGGATATGTTCGGCTGTCGGGCCGATAAAGGTGATGCCGTGGTCCTGCAGGGCTTGCACGAAATTCGCGTTTTCCGACAGGAAGCCGTAACCGGGATGGATGGCTTCCGCGCCGGTAATTTCGGCCGCCGAGATGATGGCCGCAACATTGAGATAGCTTTGCGTGCCGGGAGCGGGGCCGATGCAGATGGCTTCATCGGCCATACGCACATGCATGGCGTCCGCATCTGCGGTGGAATGCACAGCGACAGAGCCAATGCCCATTTCACGCGCGGCGCGGATGACGCGAAGGGCGATCTCGCCCCGGTTGGCGATCAGGATTTTGTTGAACATGGGCGCTATTCGATAATCATCAGAGGTGCGCCGAATTCAACCGGCGAGCCGTCTTCGACCAAGATGCGTTTGACTGTGCCGGATTTTGGCGCGGGGATTTGGTTCATCGTCTTCATCGCTTCGATGATGATGATGGTTTGGCCTTCGGTGACCTTGTCCCCTTGGGTGACGAAAGCGGGGGTGCCGGGTTCGGCCTGCAGATAGCAGGTGCCGACCATGGGCGAGGTGACGGCGCCCGGATGCTGAGCGGGGTCATCGGTGCTTGCTGCTGGCGCGGCTGTTGCCGCCGCCGGTGCTGCTGCCGCCGGGGCAGGGGCCGCTGCGGCGGGCGCGGCCACCATTTGCACGGCCTGTCCGCCTTTGGAGACCCGTACATCAAGGCTGTCATCAGACGCGTATTCGCGTTTGACGCGCAATTCGGTCAGCTCGTTTTCATTCAAAAGCTCTGCAAGTGCCTTAATGAAGGCGACGTCGCTGTCATGTGGCGTCTTGGCCATCAGGGAATACTCCTACCCATCCGTGTCCGGCTAGCCGGATCTGTCATTGCAGACGGTTATAGGCCATGCTTGACCTAGAGAAAAGCGAGCATTCATCTATGGGCCGCGCGCCTATTCCGGCTGATTTGGCGGCGGCTCTGCGGTGTTGGCGTTGTAGATGCTTTGCGGCTCCGCATCGGGGATCGTGTCAGGGACCGCGACTTTGAGGTCGACCTTCTTGGGATCAGAGAGCACCGCGCGGTCTGGCCCGTTGACCCTTGTGACATCGGCCTGCGGGAGCACCGCGTTGGGCGTCATTTGATCGGTTGGCCGGGTCTGGTCGGGCGCAGGCGTCGCAGGGGCCAGCGCGTCCGGCTGCGCCACGGGGCGGGGCGTGTGGCTGGCGACGTTCTGACCCGCGCCGATGATTTGGTTTGTCAGCATTTTCAGCTTCCTTTCGACTGGAAGCCCCCACAAGCCTCATCATAGCGGACAGGGATATTGCTGAAACGTAAACGGCGGCACCTGATGTACCGCCGTTTTTAGGTGATTTGTTCGCGTGCCTAGCCGCGGTTCATCCGGTTTTCGATCAGCTCATCGACCACGGACGGATCCGCCAGCGTCGACGTGTCGCCCAGCGCCCCGAAATCATCCTCGGCGATTTTGCGCAGGATGCGGCGCATGATCTTGCCGGAGCGGGTTTTCGGCAGGCCGGGGGCCCATTGGATCAGGTCCGGCTTGGCGATGGGGCCGATGTCTTTGCGGACCCAGACCTCAAGTTCTTTGCGCAGCTCCTCGGACGGCTCCTCGCCGCCCATCAAAGTGACATAGGCGTAGATGCCCTGACCCTTGATGTCATGCGGGTAGCCGACCACCGCGGATTCGGAGACCTTGGGGTGCGCCACCAGCGAGGATTCGACCTCCGCCGTGCCCATCCGGTGGCCGGACACGTTGATGACGTCATCGACCCGGCCCGTGATCCAGTAATAGCCATCCGCGTCGCGTTTGCAGCCGTCGCCGGTGAAGTAATAGCCTTTGTAATCGTCGAAATAGGTTTTCATGAAGCGGTCATGGTCGCCAAAAACCGTGCGCATCTGGGCGGGCCAGCTGGCCTTGATACACAGCACGCCCTCGGCGGCGGTGTCGTGGATTTCCTCGCCGGTTGTGGGCTCAAGGATCACCGGCTCGATGCCGAAGAACGGCGTGGTGGCGGAGCCGGGCTTGGTGGTGGTGGCGCCGGGCAGCGGCGTCAGCAAATGGCCGCCGGTTTCCGTTTGCCACCACGTGTCGACGATGGGGCAATTGCCCTTGCCGACGACGTCATTGTACCAGTTCCACGCCTCGGGGTTGATCGGCTCGCCCACGGTGCCCAAGAGCTTGAGGGAGGAGAGGTCGTAGGGCTCGACGAATTGGTTGCCCTGACCCATCAGCGCGCGGATGGCGGTGGGGGCTGTATAGAATTGGTTCACCTTGTGCTTTTCGCAGACGGCCCAGAACCTGCCCGCATCGGGGTAGGTGGGCACGCCCTCGAACATCACGGTGGTGGCTCCGTTGGCCAGGGGCCCGTAGACGATATAGCTGTGGCCGGTGACCCAGCCGACATCCGCCGTGCACCAGAAGATGTCGCCGTCATGGTAGTCGAACGTGTATTGATGCGTCATCGACGCGTAGACGATGTAGCCGCCGGTGGTGTGGACCACGCCTTTGGGCATGCCGGTGGAGCCGGACGTGTAGAGGATGAACAGCGGGTCCTCGGCGGCCATTTCCTCAGGCGGGCAGTCGTTGGAGACGTTGGCCTCCATCTCGTGCAGCCAGTGGTCGCGGCCATCGGTCCAGGCGACGTCGCCGCCGGTGCGTTTGACGACCAGCATCTTGGCGTCGTGGTTCACGCCCTCGAACGCCTTGTCGCAATTGACCTTGAGCGGGGTGTTCTTGCCGCCGCGCGGGGCCTCGTCCGCGGTGATGACAACCTTGGCCTCGGACCCGTTGACCCGTGCGGCCAGCGCGTCGGCGGAGAAGCCCGCGAAAACGATGGAATGGATGGCCCCGATGCGCGCGCAGGCCAGCATCGCGTAGGCGGCCTGCGGGATCATCGGCATGTAGATCACGACGCGGTCGCCTTTGGCGACGCCCATCTCCTTGAGCACATTGGCCATCTTGCACACATGCGCGTGCAGCTGCTGGTAGGTGATGTGCTGGGCCTCGTCGCCGGGGCTGTCGGGCTCCCAGATGATGGCGGTCTGGGTGCCGCGCTCCGCCAGATGGCGGTCAATGCAGTTGGCGGCGACGTTGAGCGTGCCGTCCTCGTACCAGTTGATGTCGACCTTGCCGTGCTCAAACGTGGCGTTGCGCACTTTGGTGTAAGGCGTCATCCAGTCGATGCGCTTGCCATGCGCGCCCCAGAACGCGTCCGGGTCGGCGATGCTGTCGGCATACATCTTGTCATAGGTTGCCTTGTCGGCATGCGCGCGCGCCGCAAATTCCGTTGAAGGTGCGTAGGTTTTATCGGTCATTGGGTGCCCCCTAAGGTCTGTTCTTGAAATGTCGGGGTCCCCGCTGGCGCGGGGATGACATGCGTGGTGCTTAGATCGCCAGATATTCGGCGCGCAGCTTCTCGTCGTCCAGCACCTCTTGGGCGGAGCCGTCATAGACGACGGAGCCGGTGTCGAGGATCACCGCGCGGTCGGCCAGCTTGAGGGCGGCGACCGCGTTTTGTTCGACGATGATCGTGGTGATGCCCTGGTCGCGGATGATGCCAAGGGTCTTGGCAATTTCCTGAACAATGACGGGGGCGAGGCCCTCATAGGGTTCATCGAGCAGCAGCACTTTGATATCGCGGCACAACGCGCGCGCGATGGCGAGCATCTGCTGCTCGCCGCCGGACAGGGTGGAGCCGTCTTGCTTGCGGCGTTCCTTAAGGCGGGGGAACAGCTCGTAGACACGTTCCAGCGACCAGCCGATGGGCGGCGCAATTTGGGCCAGTTTAAGGTTCTCTTCGACGGTCAGGCCCTGGATGATGCGGCGGTCTTCGGGCACCAGCGCGATGCCGGATTGGGCGGCCTGCCAGGATTTCATTTTGTGCAGCGGTTCGTGGTCCAGCCAGATCTCGCCCTTGTTGACCTGCGGGTCATCCATGCGGGCAATGGCGCGCAAGGTGGAGGTTTTGCCCGCGCCGTTGCGGCCCAGAAGGGCGAGGATCTCGCCCTCATGCACGTTGAAGCTGATGCCTTGAACGATGAAGCTTTCGCCGTAATAGGCCTCCACATCCCACAGGCTGAGAAAGGCGGGGTGGGTCGCCGCGTTATTCGCGTTTTTGTTGAAGTCGGGTTTGACGGTCATTGTCTTTCCTTCAGCAGCAAGAATTTTCGATCGAAAATTCTTGTGTCCAATTCTTTTCGATCGAAAAGAATTACGGGTTAAACCTGCGCTTCGCCGAGATACGCTTCGCGTACCTTCGGGTGGCCCTTGATATTGTCTGGCGTGTCTTCCACCAGCGGGGTGCCTTGCGCCAACACGGTGATGCGTTCCGCCATGGAGAAGACCACATGCATGTCATGCTCGATGATCGCCATGGTGATGTCGCGCTTCTCCTTGATCTCCTTGAGCAGGTCGATCGTGTTGTTGGTATCCGCGCGCGCCATGCCGGCCGTTGGCTCATCCAGCAGCAAGAGCTTTGGCTCTTGCACCAGACACATTGCCATCTCCAGGCGGCGCTTGTCGCCGCGTGACAGCGACGCCGCATGCATGTCGCGTTTTTCGAGCATGTTGACGTCGTCGAGGATGGCTTCGGCCTGATCCTTGATGTCGCCCTGGCCGCGCACGGCGGCGAAAGCGTTCATTTTGAACGACCCGTCGCGATGGGCGAAGCAGGGGATCATGATGTTTTCCATCACCGTCAGATCCGCGAAAATTTCCGGCGTCTGGAACACCCGGGAGACGCCCATCTGGTTGATCTCATGCGGCTTGCGCCCCAGCAGCGACTGCCCCTGAAACGTGACCGACCCGGTGTCCGGGATCAGCTTGCCCACAAGGCAGTTCAGCAGCGTGGACTTGCCCGCCCCGTTCGGCCCGATGATCGCGTGGACCGTATTTTCCGCGACCGACAGGTTCACATCGCCCAGCGCCTGCAACCCGCCGAAGCGCTTGCCGACATTTTTGATCTCTAGGATTGCCATGTCTATTGCTCCTTATTCAGCGGGTGTTTTCGCGGCGTCGGACGGGGTGTCCTGCGCCTTCTTGCGGGAGAACAGCCCCTTGATGCGCTGCCCGCCCTCGACCAGCCCGCCGGGCAGGAAGATGATGACCAGCATGAACACCACGCCCAGCGTCAGGTGCCAACCTTTGCCCGTGAACATGTCGAAAACCGTTACAAAGGCCTTTTCCATGCCGTCCGGCATGAAGGCAAACCACTGCTCGAGAACGGCCTTGTTGATCTTGGAGACAATGTTTTCCATGTACTTGATCGCGCCTGCGCCAAGCACAGGACCGATCATCGTGCCAGCACCGCCAAGGATGGTCATGATCACCACCTCGCCAGAGGCCGTCCAAAACATCCGTTCCGCACCTGCCAGTGGGTCCATTGCAACCATCAGACCGCCGGCCAGACCGGCATACATGCCAGAGATCACGAAGGCCGCCAGCGTGTAGGGGCGCGAGTTCAGCCCGGTGTAGTTCAGCCGGGTCTGGTTGGTTTTGATCGCCCGCAGCATCAGCCCGAAGGGCGACTGGAAGATGCGGATCGACGCGTAGAAGGCCAGCACCATGATGATGGCGCAGAAATAGTAGCCCGTGTTGAAGCTGAAGGACCAGCCTCCCACGGCCAGCTCATAGGTGCTGCGCATTTCCAGCCCGAAGAAGCTGGGGACCGGGATGTTGCCGTCCACGGCAGCCGCGCCAAGGATGCGCGGATCGCTGAGCGACAGGGTCAGGCCGGTTTCGCCGCCCGTGATGGGCGTCAACACGGAGGCCGCCAGCGCGAACATCATCTGCGCGAAGGCCAGCGTCAGGATGGAGAAGTAGATGCCCGACCGGCGCAGGCAGATATAGCCGATCACCACCGACAACAGCCCCGCCACCAGCACGGAGGCCGCGATGGCCGGGATGACGTTCATGCCCAGAAGCTTGAACATCCAGACCCCTGCGTAGGAGCCCACCCCCAGAAAGGCCGCGTGGCCGAAGCTGAGATAGCCGGTGAGGCCGAACAGGATGTTAAACCCGATGGCGAAGATGCCGAAGATGACGAAGCGTTGCATCAGGTCCGGGTAGCCCGCGTTGAACTGCGCCATGGCGCTGTCTGCGGGAAACGGGTTCATCAAGAAGGGCGCGAAGGCGACCAGAAAGATGACGAGGAAAAGAAGCCGTGTGTTCTTTGCGGTAAGGCCAAACATGGATCAGTCCTCCATCACGCCGCGCTTGCCCAGAAGGCCGCGAGGACGGGTTAGTAGAATTACGATTGCCGCCAGATAGATGACGACCTGGTTGATGCCGGGCAGGAACTCGATGACTTCGCGCATGGAGGCGAAGCTTTGCAGGATGCCAAGGACGAAGCCTGCGAGCACCGCTCCGGGCAGCGACCCCATGCCGCCCACAACCACCACCACGAAGGAGATCACGAGGAAGTCCATGCCCATGTGGTAATTGGGCGAGTTGATGGGCGTGTACATGACGCCTGCAAGGCCCGCCACGACGGCGGCCAGACCGAACATCATGGTGAAGCGCTTGTCGATGTCGATGCCCAACAGCCCCACGGTTTCGCGGTCGGCCATGCCGGCGCGGACCACCATGCCGAAAGTGGTGAATTGCAGGAAGGCGAAGACGCCGGTGATGATGAGTGCTGCAAAGCCAAAATAGACCAGACGCCAGTAGGGGTAGATGATGCGGTTGGCCTCAAAGCCCAAGAGCTGGCCGAAGTCGAAGCTGCCTTTGAAGGCGTCAGGTGCCGGGGCCGGGATCGGGTTGGCGCCGAAGAAATACTTGATGATCTCTTGCAGCACGATGGCCAGCCCGAAGGTCACCAGAATTTGGTCGGCATGGGGGCGTTTGTAAAAATGCTTGATCAGGCCGCGCTCCATGACGATGCCGATGACCAGCATGACTGGGATCGCGAAGATGATGGCAAGGGGCACCGACCAGTCGATGATCGAGGCCGAGGCGGCCTCGCCAAACCAGTCCTGCATGTAGGGGACCTGCACCTTGAGGGGGTTGCCCAGAAAGTCCTTTTGGCTTTCGTCGATGATTGTGTAGCTGGACGACAGGATACGTTGCAGCACGACCGTGCAAAAGCTGCCGATCATGAACAGCGCGCCATGCGCGAAGTTGACCACGCCGAGCGTGCCGAAGATCAGCGTCAGGCCAAGGGCGATCAACGCATAAGCGGAGCCCCCGTCTAGTCCACTGAGAAGTTGAAGAACAATTGCTTCCATCTTGCCGACCCCAAAGATGTGACGCGTCTGTCCCCCTGAAGGGGCTCAAGTGCCGCGTGGTTCAGATGAAGTTAAAGTGAGTGTGTGCGGCCCCGCCCGAAAGGGGGGCCGCACGCCGTGAGTGGTGCGTTTACGCGCCCGGGTTACATGTACCCAGCTCGCCGCCAAAGATGGAGGCATCGTAAGTGACCTGCGCCGCAGGCGTGACTTCCACGATTTCGAGAAGGTCGAACTCGGAGGTTGGGTTCTCTTTACCCTTCACAACCAGCACGTCTTTGAAGCACTGGTGGTCTTCGGCGCGGTACAGCGTTGGGCCGTTGCCCATGCCGTCGAACTCGAAGCCTTCCAGAGCTTCGCCAATGCCACATGGGTTGAACGTGCCAGCACGCTCAGCAGCATCCGCATAAAGCAGCGTTTGCACGTAGCATGTGTGCGCCGCCTGCGACGGTGGGAAGCCGTATTTTTCGCCGAACGACTTGACGAATGCTTTGGAGCCTTCGTCTGTCAGCGACCAGTGCCAGTTGGTGGAACCGAAGATGCCCTTAACGTTTTCGCCTGCACCTTTCGCCATCAGGCGGGAGTACAGAGGAACAACGATCTGGAAGTCCTGGCCGTTGGCTTGCGCTTCACGCAGACCGAACTGAACCGCTGATGTCAGCGAGTTCACCATGTTGCCGCCGTAGTGGTTCAGAACCAGAACGTCAGCACCGGACTGCAGCACGGGGGCCACGTAGTCTTTGAAGTCGGTCTGTGCCAGCGGTGTCTTAACAGCCGCAACAGTTTCCCAACCCATGGCCTCGGTGGAGGTCCGAACCGCTTCTTCTGTGGTGTAACCCCAGTTGTAGTCGGCGGTCAGGTGGTAGGCTTTACGGTCTGTGCCGTAGTTGGCGCCCAAGATCGGCGCCAGCGCCGCACCAGACATGTAGGAGTTAAAGAAGTGACGGAAGCCATTGGCTTTCTTATCTTTACCCGTTGTGTCGTTGGAGTGGGTCAGACCCGCCATGAAGATGATGCCAGCTTCTTGGCAAAGCGCCTGCACAGCCACAGCCACACCCGACGACGAGCCGCCGGTAATCATGATTGCGCCGTCTTTTTCGATCATCGACTTCGCGGATGCACGAGCAGCATCCGGCTTGGTCTGCGTATCGCCTGTGACGTACTCGACTTTTTTGCCGAGGATGCCGTTGCCCTTCAGCTCTTTCGACGAGAAGGTGTTCATCATGCCGCCGTCGCCGCCACCGTTCAGGTGCTCAACAGCAAGCTCATATGCACGCAGCTCGTCTGCACCTTCGTCAGCGTAGGGGCCGGACTGTGGCACGTTGAAGCCCAAAGTGACGGTGTCACCTTGTGGCGCGTTCAGGTAGCCAGCGTGGCCATCGGCCCAGGACGGGCTAAAGAAACGTGGTGCAGCAAGAGCAGCGCCGCCAGCAACGGCGGATGTCTTCAGCAGCCCACGGCGAGTGAAGTTAGATTTGGACATTAAAATCCTCCCTAGGTGGTTTTGGGGGCGCTCCTCCTCAGGGCGCCTCCGCCTCGGTTTTCCGAGATAGGCGCAATATCGCGGCTTTTTGTCAAAACACGCAATAAGACGCTGGGTTGTATTAATTTTTCTGTAAAGTTATGGACTTTGCGCGCGCAGAAACTGTAAAGTTATTTTCTTAGCGGCGCGGCGAACCCGCAAATTAACGTGAGGAATCAACGTGCCACGCACCGTTTTGACCGGCAGCCGAATCCGCGACCGCAGGCTTGCCATGGGCCTCAAACAGGCCGATTTGGCGGCGCAAGCGGGGATTTCGGCCAGCTATCTGAACCTGATCGAGCACAACCGGCGCAGAATCGGTGGCAAACTGCTGGTGCAGATCGCAGCCAGCCTGCAGACCGACGCCACCACCCTGAGCCAAGGCGCCGACACCGCCACATTAGAGGCGCTGGAGGCCGTGGCGGAGCAGGGCGCAGACACCCACGTGGAGGCCGACCGCGCCGAAGAGTTTGTTGCCCGCTTCCCCGGCTGGGCCGCCAAGCTGGTCGAACAAGGCGACCGGATCGAGGGCTTGGAGCAGACATTGCGGGGCCTGAACGACCGGCTGACCCATGACCCGGTGCTGTCTGAAAAGATGCATGACGTGCTGGGCGCGGTGGCCGCGATCCGGTCGACATCCTCCATTCTGGTTGAAACGCCCAATATCGACGCCGACTGGCGGGCGCGGTTTCACGCCAATATCGACACGGAAAGCCGCAGGCTGGCGGACACCTCTGCCGCGATGGCCGCGCATTTTGACCGGCTGACCCGCGACGACACGGGCTTCACCACCCCGCTGGAAGCGGTTGCGGCCTTCTTCGAGCTGCGCGGATTTCATATCGACGAGATCGAGCAGCACGGGGAGGGCGCGATTGACGGGCTTCTGGACGCGGCGGCTGAGTTCAAAAGCCGCTCGGCGCGCCGGATGGCGCGGATTGTGCTGTCGCTATACGCCGAGGACGCCAAGGCGTTGCCGCTGGAGCCGTTTACGCGCTCTGCCAGCGCGCTGGGATACGACCCCGCCGCCCTGGCGGCGCGCCACGGCGTCGACATGCACACCGTGTTCCGCCGCATGGCCACGCTGCCCCGCCACCCCGACCGGCCCGAAATCGGGCTTGTGACCTGCGACGCGGCGGGGGCGATTTTGCTGCGCAAACCGCCATCCGGCTTCTCGCTGCCCCGGTTCGGGGCCGCGTGCCCGCTTTGGCCGCTTTTTGCGGCGCTGCGCAGCCCCGGCATGCCGATGCGGCAGCTGATCCAAAGCAGCGAGGGGTCCTATTTTACGGCGTTCTCCATTGCCTCCCCCGTTGGGCAGTCCAGCTTTGATGCGGTGCCCGTCATCCGCGCGGCCATGTTGCTGGTCGCAGCCGACGCGCCAGCTGAGGAGCCGGTTTTGGTGGGGTCCACCTGCCGCGTTTGCCCCCGCCGCAACTGTGCTGCGCGGCGGGAGCCGTCTATCTTGTCGCAAAAGGGCTAAGGTTTTTGACAGCGCGGCGTTTCTGGGCCTTACTGCGGCCTGTGGATTGCCGGCCCCCGCGACGTCTGGGGGCCACTCTTGGGGAGGAGAGGCAACATGGGAAATTCAGTTCTTCTGATTGAGGACGAGCCCAACATCATTGAGGCGATCAGTTTCTTGCTAGAGCGCGACGGCTGGACCGTGCGGCTGCACACGGAGGGCGTGGGCGCTGTCGAAGCCGTCGCCGCCGCCAACCCCGATGTCGTTGTGCTGGATGTCATGCTGCCCGGCCGCAGCGGCTTCGACATATTGCGCGAACTGCGCCAAGGCGCGGCACCGGCCGACCTGCCGGTGCTGATGCTGACGGCGCGGGGCCAGACCAAGGACCGCGAACTGGCCGAAAGCTACGGCGTCAGCGGCTTCATGACCAAACCCTTCTCCAACGCCGAGATGCTGCAGACCGTGCGCGACCTTGCCGAGGGGCGACCCCCCAGCGGGTCATGAGCGAGGCGCCCGAGACCAAACCAACGCCGCGCCCCTCAAAATTCCTTGAGCAGAGCGTTTATCGCCGTCGCCGCTTGATTGACGCGATCAAGCTGCTGCCGACGCTGGGGGCCGGCTTGTTCCTGACGCCCGCCCTGATCCTTGGGACGGGGGCCGGGTCAACGGCCACGCGGCTGGTTTATTTCTTTTTCTGCTGGATGGTCCTGATCCTGCTATGTGCGACGTTGACGCGGGCGCTGTCGCGCGGGGAAGAGGGCTGACCCGTGGTGACCTTCAACATCCTTGTCACCGTCGCTTTGGTCTACGTGGCCGCCCTGTTTGCGGTGGCCTTTTACGCCGATAGAAGCGCCAAGAAGGGCCGCACCAAATGGCTGCGCTCGCCGCTGACCTACACGCTGTCGCTGAGCGTCTATTGTACGGCCTGGACCTTTTACGGCGCGGTGGGCAACGCCGCGCGGTCGGGGCTGGAATATCTGACGATCTACCTTGGCCCGACGCTGGTGTTTCTGGGCTTCTGGGTGCTGCTGCGCAAGCTGGTGCGCATTGGCCGGGCCGAACGGATCACATCCATCGCCGACCTCATTTCGTCGCGCTACGGCAAATCCACGGCCTTGGCCGTGCTGGTCACCTGCCTCGCGGTCACCGGCACGACGCCCTATATTGCGCTGCAACTTCAGTCGGTTACGCTGAGCTTTGCGGCCTTTGTTCCCTCGGAGGCGGGCGGAAATCTGGCGGACCTCAATTCAACGGCGCTTTGGGTCGCGGCCGGGCTGGCGGTGTTTACGATCCTTTTTGGCACCCGCAATCTGGACGCCAACGAGCGCCATCACGGCGTGGTCACCGCCATCGCGGTGGAGGCCATCGTTAAGCTGGTGGCGCTGCTGGCGGTGGGCATCTTCGTGGTTTGGGGCGTCTCGGGCGGGTTGTCGGACACGCTGCAGATCATCGAGGCCAGCCCCGTGGCCGAATGGCGACCCGACGCGGGCCGCTGGGTGGGCATGACCTTCCTGTCGGCCGCCGCCATCATCTGCCTGCCGCGCATGTTTCAAGTGATGGTGGTCGAAAACGAGGACGAGCGGCACCTGACGGTCGCCAGCTGGGCCTTCCCGCTATACCTGATGCTGATGAGCCTGTTCGTGCTGCCCATCGCCGTTGTGGGGCTTGCGGTGCTGCCCGAGGGGGCGAACCCCGACCTGTTCGTGCTGACGCTGCCCTTGGCGCTGGATCAGGAATTACTGGCGATGCTGGCCTTTCTGGGCGGCTTTTCATCGGCCACCTCGATGGTGATCGTGGCCGCAATTGCGCTGAGCACCATGGTCTCGAACCACATCGTGCTGCCGCTGTGGCTGTCGATGCAGGGCCCCAAAGCCACCGTGTCGGGCGATGTGCGCAACGTCATGATATTGTCGCGGCGGATTTCCATCGGTGCGGTGCTGGCATTGGGCTACGCCTATTTCCGCGTCACCGGCGGGACGGCGGCGTTGTCGTCCATCGGGCTGGTCAGCTTTGCCGGGGTCGCGCAGATTGTGCCAGCGCTGCTTGGCGGCATCTACTGGCGCGGGGCCACGCGGCGGGGCGCCTTGGCGGGGCTGATCGTGGGCTTTGTGATCTGGGGCTACACCCTGTTTGTGCCCGCCATTGGCCTGTTGCCCGACAGTCTGATGCAAAACGGGCTTTTTGCGATGTCGTGGCTGCGCCCGCAGGCGCTGTTTGGCCTTGTTGGGCTGGACCCGCTGGTCCATTCGATCTTTTGGTCCATGGCGTTGAATTCTGTGGCTTTCCTTGCGGTTTCGCTGGTGACTTTTCCCAGCCCCATCGAGCGGCTGCAGGGCGCGGCTTTCGTCAACGTGTTCTCGCGCGGTGAAAGCGGGGCGGGCTATGTGGGCGGCGTTGCGGAGACCGAGGACCTGCTGGTTATGGCGCAGCGCCTGTTGGGGGCAAGAGAGGCGCAGACCCTGTTCCAGCAATCGGCCAAGGATCAGGGTAAGCTGGGCTATCTGCCTGATCCGACGCCGGAATTCGTCTCGACCCTTGAGCGCGAACTGGCGGGCTCTGTTGGGGCTGCGACCGCGCATGCCATGGTGCGCCAGATTGACGGCAATGCTGCCGTGTCGGTGCAGGACCTTTTGGCCGTGGCCGACGAATCGGCGCAGATGCTGGAATATTCCAGCCAGCTGGAGGACAAATCCCGCGAGCTGGAACAAACAGCGCGCCAATTGCGCGACGCCAATGACAAGCTGACAGCGCTGTCGGTCCAAAAGGACGCCTTTCTGAGCCAGGTCAGCCACGAGCTGCGCACCCCGATGACGTCGATCCGCTCTTTCTCGGAATTTCTGATGGAAGGCGGGATGAAAGCCCCTGACCGCAAGCGCTATTCCAAGATCATTCATGACGAAAGCATCCGCCTGACGCGGCTTTTGGACGACCTGCTGGACCTCAGCTTTTTGGAAAGCGGGCAGGCGGCGATGAATGACCAAACGGCGTCTTTGCACGATGTGCTGGACCGCGCGGTGTCCTCGGCGGGCGCTTCAAAAGGAGCGATGACAGTGCGCCGAAACCCGGCGGACGAGCAGATTGAGCTGCGCACCGACACCGACCGGCTGAGCCAAGTCTTCATCAACCTGATCTCGAACGCGCAGAAATACTGCGACGCGCAGGCCCCGACCCTGGACATTTCGGTGTCCGAAAAGCAGGGCCAGGTCGACATTGATTTTGTCGATAACGGATCGGGCATCCCGCAAAGCCAGCAATCCATTATTTTCGAGAAATTTGCGCGGCTTAGCGACCATTCCTCAGCCGGGAGCGCGGGGCTGGGGCTGGCCATTTGCCGCGAAGTGATGGCGCGGCTTGGCGGCACCGTATCCTATCTGCCGGGTCAGGGCGGCGCCGCATTTCGCGTCAGCCTGCCGCGCCGCCGCGTGGCGGAGGCAGCCTAACCAAATATAAACCAATTTCGCGAAGACTGACGCCAATACTAATCAAGTGATGACCTTTGGCCTTGAGCAGCACCGGCGATATTCTCCGCAAGAAAATGCGACCGCGCCCGCCCGTGGTCGGCCCGTGTCTGGCGTGGTGGCAGCGCGACGCGGACCGGGTGCTGCGCAACATGTGCAAGACCAGCTTTGCCCTGGACGTAGACCCGACCGGCTTTGACGGCCGGCAGGCGCTGGCCCCCGCAGCCCTTGACGAGATGCCGCAAATCGCGCTGCCGTTCCTGCTGGATGCGGCGGGCGGCAAATCCGCCCTGTTTGTGCTGGACGGCCCGCTGATTGACGGGCTGATCGAACAGCAGCTGTTGGGGCGCATTTTGCCGATCAAACGGCTGGACCGCCCGGTGACGTCAATCGACGCAGGGCTGAGCGAAGGGTTCGTGGAGGCCGCGCTTGCGGCCATTGGCGCGCAGGCCCCCGGCCCATTGGCGGGGTTGAGCGCCAAATCGGCCCAGCAAGACCGCGCGGCCCTGCGACTGGCGCTGGGGGAAGGGCTGTACGACATCCTGTCGGTCAGCCTTGATATGGGGCCGGGCGTCAAGACAGGCGGGTTCGAGCTGTGGATCCCATCCCCCCCCGACACACCGCCCAAATCAGCAAAACGGCGCGTGAACCCCGACATGGTGGCGATTTTGCAGGACTGCGAAATCGAGTTGGAGGCGCGGATGGAGGGCTGCGTTGCGACCGCGAAACAGCTGATGTCGCTGAAGGTCGGGTCCGTTTTGGCCATGCCGAAAGCCGAGATCAGCAGGGTGGAGCTGTTTGACCCCAGCGGCAATTTGTTTGCGAAAGGCCGCTTGGGGCAGCTCAACGGGATGCGGGCGGTGCGATTGGGCAAGCTGGCCTATAGCCGCCCCGAGCCCCCGGCAGTCGAGGCTGCGCCAGCTGCGGCATTGCCCGCCGCACAGGTGCAGGAGCCGGACCCGGTGGCGGATGTGGCGGCAAGCCCGGAGGGCGCAGAGGGGACCACGACGCAGGGCGACGCCGGGGCGGACTAGGCTGGTCTCAGCTGCGCATTGCGGGTCGCCAAACAGCAAAAAGGCGCCCCGAGGAGCGCCTTTTTCCGTAAGTATAAGAACCGCTTAGCAGCTGTAATACATCTTGTATTCCATTGGGTGCGGTGTGTGCTCGTAGGCGTAGACCTCTTCCCACTTCAGATCCATGTAGCCTTCCAGCTGCGACTTGGTGAAGACGTCGCCGGCGGTCAGGAACTCGTGATCGGCTTCCAGAGCTTCCAGCGCTTCGCGCAAGCTGCCGCAGACCGTTGGGATCTCTGCCAGCTCTTCTGGGGGCAGGTCGTAGAGGTCTTTGTCGGAAGACGGACCCGGGTCGATCTTGTTCTTGATGCCGTCGAGGCCAGCCATCAGCAGGGCCGCGAAGCAGAGGTATGGGTTGGCAGCCGGGTCGGGGAAACGAGCCTCGACGCGCTTGGCCTTGGGGTTTTCGGCCCATGGAATACGCACACAACCCGAACGGTTACGGGCCGAGTAGGCGCGCAGCACCGGAGCCTCAAAGCCGGGGATCAGGCGCTTGTAGCTGTTGGTGGACGGGTTGGTGATCGCGTTCAGCGCCTTGGCGTGCTTCAGGATGCCGCCGATGAAGTACAGCGCTTCTTGGCTCAGATCGGCGTATTTGTCGCCAGCAAAGAGCGGCTTGCCGTCTTTGAAGATAGACATGTTGACGTGCATGCCGGTGCCGTTGTCGCCCGCGATTGGCTTAGGCATGAAGGTGGCCGATTTGCCGTAAGCGTGCGCCACGTTGTGGATCACGTATTTGTACTTTTGCAGCTCGTCCGCCTGATGGGTCAGGGAGCCGAAGATCAGACCCAGCTCGTGCTGGCAAGACGCCACCTCGTGGTGGTGCTTGTCGACCTTCATGCCGATGTTTTTCATCGTGGACAGCATTTCGGAACGCAGGTCTTGTGCCGCGTCCGTTGGGTTCACAGGGAAGTAGCCGCCCTTGATGCCCGGACGGTGGCCCATGTTGCCCATTTCGTATTCGGCGTCGGTGTTCCAGGACGCGTCTTGTGCGTCGACCTCGTAGGACACTTTGTTCATCTCGACAGAGAAGCGCACGTCGTCGAAGAGGAAGAACTCGGCCTCTGGGCCAAAGTAGGACACATCGCCGATACCGGTGGATTTCAGGTAGGCTTCAGCGCGTTCTGCGGTGCCGCGTGGGTCGCGGTCATAAGATTCGCCGGTGTCGGGCTCAACCACGGTGCAGTGAACGCAGAGCGTCTTCTCAGCGTAGAACGGGTCCACATAGGCCGAGGAGGGGTCCGGCATCAACTTCATGTCGGATTCGTCGATGGATTTCCAACCCGCGATGGAGGAGCCGTCAAACATGAAGCCTTCTTCAAGGAAGTCTTCGTCGACTTGGTCCGCCATTACGGTGACGTGCTGCAGCTTGCCGCGTGGGTCGGTGAAACGGATGTCCACGTACTCGACGTTTTCGTCCTTCATGGTCTTAAGCATATCCTTGGCGCTCATGTTGACCTGATCCTCTCTGTTAACTGGTGGGGTGGATTACAATGCGTCCTCACCGGCTTCACCGGTGCGGATGCGAATGGCTTGTTCGATGGTGGAGACGAAGATTTTGCCGTCGCCGATCTTATCTGTTTTGGCGGCGGCAATGATCGCCTCGATCGCGCCGTCGACCAGATCGTCGGCCAAAACAACTTCGATTTTTACCTTGGGCAGGAAGTCCACGACATATTCCGCACCGCGGTACAGCTCGGTATGGCCTTTCTGCCGGCCAAACCCTTTGACCTCGGTGACGCTGAGGCCTTGAACACCCAGCTCCTGCAGGGCTTCCTTAACTTCATCGAGCTTGAAGGGCTTGATGATGGCTTCGATCTTTTTCATGTCCGGACGACTCCCGATTGCGTTCCTATGGGGTGAGACCACTTCTCTTTCCCAGCTACAATTGCCAAGCTGGGGCAGGAAACGGTCAGGGCTTGGTTTGAAACCCTGTTTGCCTAAAATTTAAGCACGTAGCCTGTAAATGCATCTAAAAGGAATCCGAGGTCAATGACGGAAGCCAAAACCATCACCAGCCAGGAGATGCGCGACCTTGAGCGGCGCGCGATTGAAAGCGGTGCCGTGACGGGGTTGGAGCTGATGGAACGCGCAGGCGCTGGCGTTGTCGAGGCGATCTTTGAGGAATGGCCGGAGTATTCAGAAGGCGGGCGGACTGCCTTTGTCCTTTGCGGTCCGGGAAACAACGGAGGCGATGGGTTTGTCATCGCACGTTTACTCAGAGAACGGGGTTGGCACGTCGAGGTTTTCCTTTTTGGTGCCATAGAGAAGCTCCCTGTCGACGCACGCACCAACGCGCAGCGTTGGACCGCTTTGGGTGAGATTCACTCTCTATCAGAAGAATTCTTTGAGTGCCTCAATCGCTACTTTGAGAAGTGCCGTGAGCTAAAGCCAGACGTAATGATTGACGCTCTTTTCGGAATCGGTTTGTCCCGCAGTTTGCCCCACATTCTGACCGATATTCTGGACGATTGGAGTTCAGAATTTGATTGGGACGGGTTCACGAGGTACCTCGCAGTCGACATTCCAAGTGGTCTGGATGCCGATACTGGAGTGTTGGTTGGCCATGAGCCAGAATGGTTTGCCCCCGAAGTCCATCTCACCATCACCTTTCATGCCCTAAAGCCAGGTCACAAAAAGGGCGATGGACCTGACTTCTGCGGCAAGATCGTTGTGAAGGATATTGGTCTATGACCCAGTCTAAGCTCTCTGCCGCGCAAGTGGACGTGCTCTGCAAGCGCTCTCACCAGCATAAATATGACCACGGGCATCTACTGGTCCTCTCCGGCCCGCGCCACCAAACGGGTGCTGCGCGGCTTGCGGCGATCTCTGCGCTGCGGGTCGGCGCGGGGCTGGTCACCATGGGCGCGACGGAGCGGACGTTGCCGGAGCTGGCGGCGCATTGCACCGAAGTCATGCTGGCGCAGATCGAGACGGGCGCGGCGCTGTCAGCGATGTTGGAGGCGGATGCGCGGATCAACGCGCTGTGCACCGGGCCGGGGCTGCGGGTGGACCGGCACGGGGGCGATTTGGTGATGCACGCGCTGCAAAGTAAACGGGCTTGCGTGCTGGACGCGGATGCGCTGACGCTGATTGCGCAGGATCCGATTTTGCGCCGCGATCTGCATGGCAGCTGCGTGCTGACCCCGCACATGGGCGAGTTTGCGCGGCTGTTTCCCGAGATTGCGGTGGATGACAAAGCCAAAGCGGCGCAGGCGGCGGCGGAGGACGTGGGATGCGTGGTCTTGCTGAAAGGCGCGCAGACGGTGATTGCGGCACCGGGCGTTCAGCCCGCGACGATTGACAGCTCCAAAACGAAAACCGCCCCCTGGCTGGCGACAGCGGGGGCGGGGGATGTGTTGGCGGGCCTGATTGCAGGCGTCATGGCTCGGGGGATAGAGCCTGGCGAGGCGGCGCGAATTGGCGCGGTGCTGCATGTGCTTGCCGCGGGCGCCAAAGGGCCGGGGCTTATTGCGGGCGACTTGCCTGACCTGCTGCCGCAGGTCTTCCGTGAGTTGGGGCTTTAGGCCGCCTCTGCGAAGTCCAGAGCGTCAACCGACGCAGCGGTCAGCTTGGAAATGATCTCAACGCCATCGGCGTAGAAGACTTCCTCGCCGTCGAAGCGCAGCTCGAAAACGGAGTGATCGGACACGTTCTCTTCTTCAGAGATGTATTTGCCGTCGACCATGCGTGCGATTGGAATGATAACCGCGTCGCGGCCAAATAGGACCTCGGCGCGCCAGTCGCGGACCATGACTTCCTGATCCGGGGCCATCTTCATTTCGGAGGTTGGGCGCGAAAAGCCCAATGTGCCCTTGCCGACGGTGATGGCGCGGAATGTGTGAGTGGTGACGGACAGTTCGCGCAAAACGCGCAGCCCGTTGCGGGTGATGATGCGCTCGCCGGCTTCCAGCTCAGCGATTGGCTTGTAGCCGCTCATCGTCAAAACGTTGCAGTTGCCCAGCAGGCCAGTGATTGGTGCAGCGTTGGTCATTTCGTTTCCCCCACCGTGAGTTTCAAGCATGTTGGCAGACATTGGCTTTCTCCGGTTTAATGTTTCGATAAGGATTGATCGCCGCCAATTGGGGCGCAAATCGGGCAGACCTGTGCCCCAATGCGGGCAATGTCAGGATCATTTCAGGGCCAAACCGGACCGAGGGCACAAATACAGTCCCTTTTTAGACCATTTTTGGCTCGCATCCCTCAGGCACCTTTGCTAATGACACGCCAACTCAGCCGCAGGTCTTCTTGCGGCTGTGAAAGTTTTTGCGGGTGTGGCGGAATTGGTAGACGCACCAGATTTAGGTTCTGGCGCCGCAAGGCGTGGGGGTTCAAGTCCCTTCACCCGCACCATGACTATATATAAGGACGGACACACATGGCGGTCACCGAGACTCTGAACGAAGGCCTCAAGCGCGGCTACACCATCGACATCCCGGCAGCAGACCTGGATGCCAAGGTCAACGAAAAGCTGCTTGAAGCGCAGCCCGACGTCGAAATGAAGGGCTTCCGCAAAGGCAAAGTCCCGATGGCGCTGCTGAAGAAAAACTTTGGCGACCGCGTGATGGGCGAAGCCCTGCAGGAAACCATCGACGGCGCGATGTCCGAGCATTTCGAGAAAAGCGGCGACCGCCCTGCGATGCAGCCCGAAATGAAGATGGAAGGCGAGGACTGGAAGCCCGGCGACGACGTCAAAGTGAACGTGTCCTACGAAACGCTGCCGGAAATTCCCGACGTGGACATGAAGAAGATCAAGCTGGAGCGCATGGTCGTCAAAGCCGAGAAGAAAGACGTGGACGAGGCACTGAGCAACCTTGCCGAGACCGCGCAGAACTTTGAGGACCGCAAGAAGGGCTCCAAATCCAAAGACGGTGACCAAGTGGTTATCGACTTCCTTGGCAAAGTGGACGGCGAGGCCTTTGAAGGTGGCGCTGCGGAAGATTACCCGCTGGTGCTGGGCTCGAACTCCTTCATTCCGGGCTTTGAAGAGCAGCTTGTTGGCGCGAAAGCGGGCGACGACGTAGAAGTTAAGGTCGACTTCCCCGCCGAATACCAAGCCGAGCATCTGGCCGGCAAAGCCGCGATCTTTGAATGCAAAATCAAAGCCGTCAAAGAGCCCAAAGCCGCCGAGCTGAACGACGAGCTGGCCAAACAGTTCGGCGCCGAAGACCTCAAAGCGCTGACCGCGCAGGTCGAAGAGCGTCTGGAAGCCGAATATGTCGGCGCCTCGCGCGCGGTGATGAAGCGCAAACTGCTCGACGAGCTGGATAAGTTGGTAAAATTTGAATTGCCTCCGTCGCTTGTTGACGCGGAAGCGGGCCAGATTGCGCACCAGCTGTGGCACGAAGACAATCCTGAGGTTCAGGGCCACGACCATCCCGAGATCGAGACCACCGACGAGCACAAAGCACTGGCGGAGCGCCGGGTGCGTTTGGGCCTGTTGCTGGCCGAGCTTGGTCAGAAAAACGAGATCGAAGTGACCGACGCCGAGATGACGCAAGCCATCATGAACCAAGCGCGTCAGTACCGCGGCCAAGAGCGCGAATTCTTTGAATTCGTTCAGAAAAACGCCCAGATGCAGCAGCAAATGCGCGCCCCGATCTTTGAAGACAAGGTCGTGGATTACGTGTTTGAGCTGGCCGACATCAAAGACAAGAAGGTCAAGAAAGCCGACCTTGAAAAAGCTGTCGAAGCATTGGATGACGACGCCGCATAAAGCGCGCTCACATCGCCGAAAATCAGAAAGGCCAATCCTTGGGGGTTGGCCTTTTTTCGTGCCGGGCCATCTTGAAGACGCCCCTAAATGGGCCGAACAGTGCTGAAGTTTTGCCCCAATTGAGCGTCAACCTGTCCTTAACAACATAGCGTTTAGGGACGGTCGCATGGCACTTGCTGATTACGGATTTGACACAACTTTCGAGGGCACCGTTGAGGAAGCCCCGATTTCGCTTTCGCTTGATGAAAAGACCACCCGCACCGGGTACCGGGTCCGTGCGTCGGACGCCGCTGCCGGCCTGAAAGCCCGCATCAGCCGCATAATCTTATCGACCGCATTGTCCGCGACCGGGCTTTATCTGCTGTTCAAGGGCGGCTCTATCGTCTCTGCCGATGCCACTGGTGCCTGGCTGCTGACGCCCATCGCGCTGTATCTAATGGCGTCTGGCCTGTTTTGGATGATGACCCTGCTGCGCCGCCCGCAAGAATTGCAGGTCGACCAACGGGGCCGCTGCTTCCATCTTATCAAACGCAACCTGCGCGGGCAGGAACGCAAACGCGAAACGATCCGCTTTGAGGAAGTCGTCAAAATCAACCTGATCGACAACCTGCCGTCTCTGGACATGCGCGCAAGCTCCATGAACTGGAATATGGGCCGGATCGACATCACATGGCGTCAAACCCAGGTTCTGCCAATGGTCAGCGGCGACGTCGCTGAGTTGGAGCCGCTCTTGCGCCGTTTGCGCCGCGAAGTGGGCATGGCCTAGCCTAGGCCGCAGCCAAAAACCCAAGGACGTCGAAACCCTGCTTGATCCAAGCGGGGTTTTTTGTGCCTAAGCGTGGGGCAGGGCGCAGGGCACGAAAAAGGCCGCCCCGATGCGGAGCGGCCTTCTTAATTTCAAAAGTGCGGGAGGTTTAGTCCTCGTCAGAGGCTTCTTCTTCCGCAGGGGCGTCTTCGGCAACGGCCTCTGCAATCGCGTCGTCCTCGGATGCGGCAGCGCCGATATCATCGAACAACTCGGCAATTTCGAATTCGGCTTCGGCTTCTTCTTCAGCAGCCAATTCCTGGATCGATTTGCCGGACGCTTGCAATTCAGCTTCTTCGACCGACCGTGCTACGTTCAGCGTGAAGGTCGCGTCAACTTCGGGGTGCAGCGACGCGATCACGTCATGCAGGCCCAGATCTTTGATCGGACGTTCCAAAGCCACTTGGCCGCGATCAATCGAGAAGCCTTCGGCGGTCGCAGCTTCAGCGGCGTCACGTGTGGTGACGGAGCCGTAGAGCGAGCCCGAATCGGAGGCCTGACGAATGATAACGAACTGCTGGCCGCCAAGTTTGTCAGCCAATGCTTCGGCTTCTTTCTTAGTTTCCAGGTTGCGTGCTTCCAGCTGTGCTTTTTGCGCGTCGAACTGAGCTTTGTTGGCGTCAGTTGCGTTCATCGCTTTGCCTTGGGGCAGCAGGTAGTTGCGCGCGAAGCCGGGCTTCACATCCACAACATCGCCCATTTGGCCAAGCTTTGCGACGCGTTCCATAAGGATAACTTGCATGTGCTTGCCCCTTATTTCACTGCGTATGGCAGCAGGGCCAAGAAACGCGCACGTTTGATGGCACGGGCCAGCGCACGTTGGTTTTTGGCGCCCACAGCGGTGATGCGGGAGGGCACGATCTTGCCACGCTCAGAGATGTAGCGTTGCAGGGTACGTGTGTCTTTGTAGTCGATCTTGGGAGCGTTATCGCCCTCAAACGGATCCGACTTACGACGGCGGAAAAATGGTTTTGCAGCCATGATTTATCTCCTGTTCTTAAAGTCGAATGTTACGTGCGGGGACGGCGTTCACGCTCGTCGCGCTTCTGCATCTGAACCGAGGGGCCTTCTTCGTGCTCGTCGACCTTGATGGTCAGAACACGCATGACATCGTCATGCAGGCGCATCAGGCGTTCCATTTCCTGCACGGCAGGCGCCGGTGCGTCGGAACGGACATAGGCGTAGTGGCCTTTGCGGTTCTTGTTGATCTTGTAGGCCATCGTTTTGAGGCCCCAATACTCGTGCTCGACCATCTTGCCGCCATTGTCCGCAAGGACGGCGCCGAAATGTTCGATCAGACCTTCCGCTTGCGCGTTGGACAGGTCTTGGCGCGAGATAAACACGTGCTCATACAAAGGCATGTGCGTACTCCAGTTTTTACGTGCGTGCTTCAAAGACCGGGATCGACCCCTCCGCGCCCCGGTCACGAGGGGCACCGCAATTGAAAAAGTATCGCGGAGGATGCGCCCTTTTACAGGCCATGGGGCCACGATCAAGCCTTAAATACAGGCCGTTTGCCGTGATCCGCGTGCGCGCACACAATCTGTTGAACGGCTGCGAATTGCCACGCCTCGCAAGACCGGTGGATAAGGTAGGCAATAGTTAACCCCGAAAAGGTCCATTCACATGAAATATCTCGCTCTCGCCGCCGCTTTTGCGATGTCCACCACAGCCGCTTTCGCGGATGCCGAAAAATACACGCTTGATGCCAGCCATAGCCAAGTTGTATTTACTTACAACCACTTAGGCTTTTCGACCACCTATGGCATGTTCTCCGGCTTTGAAGGCGAGATCATGTTCGACGCCGACGCGCCGGACGCATCGTCCGTCAACGTCGCGATCCCCGTTAAGTCCATGTTCACCGGCTGGGAGGCCCGCGAAGGCCATTTCTTCAGCCCCGACTTCCTGAACGCGCAGGATGGCGACATGGTGACATTCGCATCGACCGCCATCGAACTCACCGGCGAGGACACGGCCAACATCACCGGCGACCTGACCATTCAAGGCACCACCATGCCGGTTGTTTTGGCCGCAAAACTGAACAAAGCGGGCGACAACCCGTTGGCAGGCAAACCGTGGTTGGGTTTTGACGCGACAACATCGGTGCTGCGCTCTGATTTCGGGCTGGGTGCCTTCGCCCCGGCGGTCAGCGACGAGGTGCAGATCATGATCTCGGTCGAGGCGCAAAAGGCCGAATAGGCACAGCTTCCTGATAATCCCTGAAAACCCGTCACAGCGTTGCTGCGGCGGGTTTTTTCTTTGTTATAAGCGGTTGACGCATCGAGGCTTCTGCGGCTTCTTGCGATTGACGTATGCATTATAGGGCGCGGGGGCGCCTTTGGGGGGATTTGATGACCGTTTTGGGCTGCATTGCCGATGATTTTACCGGAGCCACCGATCTTGCGGGTCTGCTGGCCCGCTCTGGCGCGTCGGTCAACTTGCGCATCGGAACGCCGGACGGCCCACCGGCCGAGACCGCCGATTTCGAAGTCATCGCCCTGAAATGCCGCACCGAACCGGTTGCCGAGGCCGTGGCCGAGACCAAAGCCGCATTGGCCTGGCTCAAGCGGACCGGGGCGGAGCGGTTCTTCTGGAAATATTGTTCCACCTTCGACAGCACCGCACAGGGCAATATCGGCCCGGTGGCCGAGGCGTTGATGGCAGAGCTTGGCGCGGCGCAGACCATCTATTGCCCGGCATTCCCGGAAAATGGCCGCTCCATCTTCATGGGCAACCTGTTTGTGGGCGAGCAGCCCTTGTCTGAGTCCTCCATGAAGGACCACCCGCTGACGCCTATGCGCGACAGCAATTTGATGCGGTTGCTGACACCTCAGGTCACGCGGCCCGTTGGGCTGGCCAACCGGCTGGTTGTGGATCGTGGCGTGGAAGCTTTGCAAACCAGATTTGCAGATTTGCACAAAGACGGTGTGGCCCATGTGATTGTCGACGCGGTGTCAGATGGCGATTTGACCACCATCGCGCGGGCCTGCGCCGATATGAACCTGATGACCGGCGGCAGCGCGGTCGCGATGCCGCTGCCCGCAATCTACCGCGAGCGAGGGGTGCTAGGGGCAGGGGCGTCGGGGACGCAACACGCAGCCCCTGAGGGGGGCGCGCTGGTGCTGTCGGGCAGCTGTTCTGCCATGACCCGCGCGCAGGTTGCCGCCTATCTTGAGCAGGCCGACGGCTACCGCTTGGACCCGCTGGAACTGGCCGAGGACGGCGTGGACGCCGCCAGAAACTGGCTGCTCTCCAAACCTGCCGCCGCGCCAAAGATCATCTACGCCACGGCTGACCCGAAATCCGTGGGGGCGGCGCAGAACACGCTGGGGGTCGCCCGCGCCGGCAAGCTGGTCGAGGACGCTTTGGCAGATCTGGCGCAGTTGGCGCGCGACAACGGCACCCGCCGCTTTGTCGTTGCGGGCGGGGAGACCTCGGGTGCGGTCACCAAGGCGCTGAATGTGGACAAGCTGTCCATCGGGCGCGAAATCGCGCCGGGTGTGCCGTGGACGTATACGCGCTCAAACGGGCACGCCATCGCGCTGACATTGAAGTCCGGGAACTTCGGGTCCGAAAATTTCTTTGCCGACGCGTTGGACATGCTGTCATGAGCCCCGAGGCCAAGCTGCGCGACGACATTTGCCTGCTGGCAAAGTCGATGTTTGACAGGGGATTGACCGGTGGGTCGTCCGGCAACATCTCGGCCCGCCTAGCTGATGATAGATTACTGGTCACACCGACGGGCAGCTGCTTTGGCAGGCTGGACCCGGGGCGGTTGGCGGTGCTCGACAATGGCCAACATGTGGACGGCGACGCGCCGACCAAAGAGGTGGCGCTGCATGCCGCGTTTTACGACACCCGCCCGACGGGCGCGGTGGTGCATCTGCATTCATGCCATTCCGTCGCACTGTCGGTGCTGCCGGACACCGACCCCGACAACATGCTGCCAGCCATCACCGCCTACGGCGTGATGAAGTTGGGCAAGGTGGCGCTGCTGCCCTATTTCATGCCCGGCGACCCGGCGATGGGCGACGCAATCAAAGGGCTGGCGGGCAAACGCAGCGCCGTTGTGCTGGCCCATCACGGGCCTGTCGTGGCGGGCAAGGACATTGAAGCGGCGTGCTACGCCATGGAAGAGCTGGAAGAGACCGCCAAATTGGCCCTAATGACACGTGGCATGACGCCAAACCTTTTAAATGACGCCCAAATCCAAGGGCTTGTGCGTAAATTCGGAGTAGAATGGGATGACTGACTTTTCCGCCAATCTTGGCTTTCTTTGGAAAGAACTGTCCCTGCCAGATGCCATTCGGGCGGCCAAGGCGGCTGGTTTTGCGGCCGTCGAGACCCATTGGCCCTACGCGACGCCTGCAGCGGAGCTGAAAGCGGCGCTGGATGAAACCGGCCTGCCGCTTTTGGGGGTGAACACCATCCAGGGGGAAGAGGGCGAAAACGGCCTGTGCGCCTTGCCCGGCCGCGAAGAGGAGGCGCGCGCCTCCATCGACCAAGCGATTGCCTATGCCGACGCGACGGACGCCCGCGCGATCCATGTGATGGCAGGGTTCGCCGATGGCCCCGAAGCGCATCAAATTTTCGTCGAAAATTTGCGCTACGCTTGCGACGCAAGCGAGCGGACCATTCTGATCGAGCCGCTCAACCACCATGACGCGCCGGGGTATTTTCTGAGCTCCTCCAGCCAAGCCGCTGACATTATTGCGGAGGTGGACAGGGCGAACCTCAAGCTGATGTTTGACTGCTACCACCTGCAAATCATGGAGGGGGACCTGACGCGCCGGCTGACCCATCATCAGGGGATCATCGGGCATATCCAGTTCGCCTCCGTCCCCGAGCGGGCAGAACCCGATCTGGGTGAGGTCAATTACACCCATATCTTCGCCTACCTCAAAGAGCTTGGCTATGCCGCCCCGCTGGGCGCCGAATACAAGCCGCTGTCGGGCAAGACCGAAGACGGGTTGGGCTGGATGAAAGCGCTGGCCTAGCGGGTCGCCGTCAGGGTGACGGTCACCGCCACATCATAGCCCAGCGAGCCTTCGCCGGGCTGCGTGCCCATGCCAATCCCGTATGCGCTGCGGCTGACGCTGGTTTGGCCTTCCATGGTCGCGGTGTCGCCGTCGATCTGAAGCGTGAAGGGTAGCAATAGCGGGGCTTCGACGCCTTTGAGGGACAGGCTGCCTGTGGCGACATATCCGGGCTCCTGTGCAAAAATGTCGGCCCTGAACACTGCGGTTTGATGCGTCTCGGCGCCAAAGAAGTCCGGGCCCATGGCCTGCGCTGTCACAGATCCCAGCGTCAGGGAGGCTACGGCGATTGTGACCTCGACATCGCCGTATTTGCCCGTCTCATCAGGTGTCTCAGTAAAGTTGATCGCTGCGGTCCAATCGGCAAAGCTGCCCTCGACATCCGACCCAAGCTGGCGGACCGTGATGCCAAGCGTGCCGTCCTGGACCACCCATTCGCTTTGCGTCTGGGCCAGTTGCGCGGCCTCGACCCGTTCTGGCTGGGCAAACATGCCAAGTGCGGCCCCAATGGCCAAAGCCCCGGCATAGACCCCGATTGCGCCGAGAACAGGCATCGAGACCCGTGGCTGATCCGAGGGCGGCTCCGTCTGCGCGCGGCCGGGCAGCATCCGGCGCAGCGTGTCATCTTTGTCGATATAATGGTGATACAACACCCCCAGAAAATGCAGGACAAAGCTGAACACCAGCACGCGCTCAAAGATGATGTGCAGGGAGGCGGCGACATGGGCCACGCCCTCGTCCTCTGGCACGAAGGGCAGGTTTTGCCCGAAGGGCCACCAGATGTCGGCAAAGCCCGACGTGGCGGCGTGATGCACCCAGCCCGAAAGCGGGACGACGACAAGCGAGGCATACATCAGCCAATGGACCACGGCGGCCAGGTACATCGTCACGGTGCGCTGGGGATGATACGCGCCCGGTTTTGGCTGACTGATCGCCCAAGCGATGCGTGCAAGCGCCAGAAAGAAGATCGTCACGCCCAGCGTCTTGTGGATGGAAAACAACACAGGCTTCATCGCAGCGGCATCCGCCATGCCGCTGGCGATTATGCCCAACGGGATCATGCTCAGCACCATCGCGGCCATTAACCAATGCAACGTTTTGGTAATGCTGCCATATGTTGAATTGGAATTGCCGCGCATTGGTTGCTCCGATGAATTCTGTTGATCGGCAACGTAGGTCATCCGTGCCGCGCCTCAAACCCCAGTTCCACACACAGAATCTGTGCGCGGCCCGCTTGTGGCAAAGAGCCGCTTTCGCTAAGTCTGGTAGGAAGCCAACCAGAGAGGGGCAAGATATGCGGGCGTTTATTTTTCCGGGACAAGGGGCGCAGAGCTTGGGTATGGGCCGCGCATTGGCGGAGGCCTACCCGTCCGCCAAGGCCGTGTTTGACGAGGTTGACGACGCGTTGGGCGAAAAGCTGTCCGACGTGATCTGGGGCGACGATCTGGACGCGCTGACGCTGACCCAGAACGCGCAGCCTGCGTTGATGGCGACCTCGTTGGCGGTGATGGCCGCCTTGAAAGACGAGGGCGTCGGCATTGAAGCCGCGGGGTTCGTGGCGGGGCATTCGTTGGGCGAATACTCTGCTTTGGCCGCGGCGGCGGCGTTCTCGCTGGCCGACACAGCCCGCTTGCTGCGCAAACGCGGCGAGGCGATGCAGGCGGCGGTGCCGGTGGGCCAAGGCGCGATGGCGGCCGTGCTGGGGCTGGACTTTGACGCCGTCACATCCGTCGCGGCCGAGGCCGCGCAGGGCGATGTGTGCCAAGTGGCCAACCAGAATGACCCCACCCAAAACGTGCTGTCAGGCGACACAGCCGCCGTGGAGCGCGCGATCGTGCTGGCGAAAGAGGCGGGGGCCAAACGGGCCTTGCCATTGCCCGTTTCCGCGCCGTTTCATTGCGCCTTGATGCAGCCTGCCGCCGACGTGATGGCGCAGGCCTTGGAGGATGTTTCGATCTCGGCACCGGCGGTGCCGGTTGTGGCCAATGTGGTGGCGCAAGCCGTCGACGACCCAACCCGCATCCGCACTTTGCTGGTCGAACAGGTCACAGGGCAGGTGCGATGGATGAGCTCGGTTGAATGGATGGCGGCCAACGGGGTCACCGAGATGTGGGAAATTGGCGCTGGCAAGGCGCTGTCGGGTATGATCCGGCGCATCAACAAAGAGGTGGCGACACGCGCGGTCCTGAGCCCGGACGATGTCAAAGCCGCAGCCGACGCCCTGAACGCATAACGCCGGAACGGGTAAAGTCTGAATGCATAAAGAAAGAGACTGAGATGTTTGATTTAACTAAAAAAAACGCGCTTATCACCGGGGCCTCTGGCGGCATCGGCGGCTCCATTGCCAAGGCGCTGCATGCGGCGGGCGCCACTGTGGCGCTGTCCGGGACGCGGGTTGAGCCGCTTGAAGCCTTGGCGGCTGAGCTGGGCGACCGGGCGCATGTTTTGCCCTGCAACCTGTCAGATTTCGAGGCCGTTGACGCGCTGCCCAAACAAGCGGCAGAGGCGATGGGATCGGTGGACGTGCTGGTCAACAATGCGGGCATCACACGCGACAACCTATTCATGCGGATGTCGGATGACGAGTTTCAATCCGTGATCGACGTCAACCTGACCTCGACCTTCAAGCTGTGCAAAGGCGTTTTGCGCGGCATGATGAAGGCGCGGTGGGGGCGGATCATCAACATCTCCAGCGTGGTCGGGGCCACGGGCAATCCGGGGCAAGGCAATTATGCGGCATCCAAGGCGGGGATGGTGGGCATGTCCAAATCGCTGGCCTATGAGGTCGCGTCGCGCGGCATCACCGTCAACTGTGTGGCGCCCGGGTTCATCGCCACGGCGATGACCGACAAGCTGACAGATGACCAAAAAGCCGGAATTTTGACGCAGATCCCGACAGGGCGCATGGGCGATCCTGAAGAAATTGCGGGCGGTGTTGTGTATTTGGCAAGCCCATCAGCGGCTTACATTACGGGGACCACATTGCATGTGAATGGCGGGATGGCCATGCTATAGAAGGGCACCTGATGGGGGTTGCATGAACCGTTTGCGTTCCCCATCTGGTATGCTATAGGCGCACCAGATTTGCTGAAATCGGGCAATTGTTTCCGATTTCGGTGGTCGTCAGAGACGGCACTTACAGGCCAAGCGGCCACCAACTAAGCGGGGCAACCCGCCTAAATACGAGGATACTCACCATGAGCGACATCGCAGAGCGCGTTAAAAAGATCGTTGTAGAGCACCTGGGCGTTGAAGAAGACAAAGTTGTCGATAACGCCTCCTTCATCGACGATCTGGGCGCAGACAGCCTGGACACGGTTGAACTGGTAATGGCGTTCGAAGAAGAGTTCGGCATCGAAATTCCTGACGACGCAGCCGAAAATATTCAGACATTTGGCGACGCCACCAAATTTATCGGCAACGCAGCCTAATTGGCTGATGCCTGACCCTGCGGAGTCACCAAGACACTTGCGCGATGCCTGACAAGGCGTCGCGTTTTGCGTTTTCAGAGGTGAAATCTTCGAATTCACCGACGTCCAAAGGCCCGACGCTGACGATCATCAACACAACCCCGATGGCGCTGGCAATTGCCAGGGGCAGTCTGGCGCGGTGATAGTTGGAATGGCACTGCATAACTGGCTCCCACACTGATGCGTGGGGCTGAGGGTAGGGCGCATCCCTTAAAATTAGGTTTCCGGCCCGATTAGCTGCGCGGAACCTCGGCCAAACGGGCCAGCACATCCAAGCCTTGCTGGTTCAGGAAGTGCAGCATGTCGATGAAGACCCAGTTCTCGGCCAGCTTGTCGCCGTCGCGGCGATACACATCCACCACGCGCATATCTGACGGCTTGTTCGACGCGGGCAGCCCCATATAGCCGCCCGTTGGGGTGACCGTCAGGTTGGGCCAGCCGAAAAATCCGCCGTAATTGCCCTCGGCCATGCGCGCGACATGGCCGTTGAACACCCGGTCCGCCAATTGGCGGCGGAAGGGCTGTTGATGTTGCGCGATATAGCGGTCGATGGTGAAGACCGCGCCAATGCCAGCGGGGCCGTACCACGCCATGTCCTCGTGCCATGTCAGCGCCAATTCTTCGTGGGGCGTCAGGGGCTTGGCGTCGGATTTGCCTTGCAGAATTTCGTTGGCGTTCGAGATGTTGGCGGCCATATCGTTGATGGTTTTCAGCGTCTTGGCACCTTCGGCAGGGTCCTGCTGCCCCAGCTGCTGGCCGTCATTGGTCAAGGGGCCGGGATGCACGAAGGCGGCGGCGGTCATGGGCGGCAGCGGCCAGACGCCCGCCTGATGGATGATGTCCAGAATGTCGATGAAAAGCGCGGTTTCGGCGATTTTGTCGCCCTCGATCCGGTGAAACTCGGCGTAGCGGATCATCACGGTTTTGCCCGTGGCGGGGATATTGAGCCAGTTATGGTCGAACAGCGCCTTGAAATGACCCATGGAGCAGGTCCAGGTGGAGGCCTGCCCGTCGCAATCGTTGAGCCCGGCGAAAAAGATGGTTTCGCGGCGTTGAAGGGCCGTGAAGGAGGCCAGGAGCGGCCCCCAGAACGTGTCAATGACCGCCTCGGCACCGGATTGCTCGTGAAACGGATGCAACCCCCGCCATTGATAGTCAGCGGTGGTATGCGCCTGCAGGGCCTGCAACCTACCAGTTGGTAGGGCGGCATCAAACGCCGTCATATAGGCGTGGGCAGTTGCTTTGGCTGGCTGAAAATCGGTCATAAGGGGTCCATGAATGCCTATCCCGCCAAGGAGTAGCCTGTGCGCGCGGAGGCGCAAGCGCTTTTGGACCGTTTGCAGCTTTGCAGTGGTGGTTTGCGGGTTTGCAGCCCCCACATGTAGTGGGGTAGCATCGGCAGAAAGCTGCCTTGCGCCACTTTCCATGTGCGCAGGGCGCGTGTAGAAGGCGGAGTGAACCTTCGTTTAGGAAAATAAGGGGGCGGGGCATGCGTCGGGTAGTCGTAACAGGTCTGGGAATGGTGACACCACTTGGCAGTGGGGTCGAAGAGACATGGAAAAACGCGTTGGCGGGCAAATCCGGCGCGCGGACAATCGAGAAATTTGACGCCTCGCATTTGGGCACGGGCTACGCCTGCGAAGTGCCACGTGGCGACGGGCCGGGCGAATTCAACGCCGACGACTTCATGCCCGCGAAAGACGCGCGCAAGGTCGATGACTTTATCCTGTACGGCATGGCGGCGGCCCAGATGGCGGTCGAAGACGCCGATTGGCAGCCCGACGACTTGGGTGAACTGGAACGCACGGGCGTCATGATCGGCTCGGGCATTGGTGGCTTGCAGTCGATTGCCGAGACGGCCGTTTTGATTAAGGAACGTGGGCCACGGCGCGTGTCGCCGTTCTTCATTCCGGGCGCTTTGGTGAACCTGGTCTCAGGTCAAGTCTCCATCCGCTACGGCTTCAAAGGCCCGAACCACGCGGTGGTGACGGCCTGTTCGACCGGCGCACACGCCATTGGCGACGCGGCGCGGCTGATTGCGCTTGATGATGCGGATGTGATGATTGCAGGCGGCGCGGAAAGCCCGATCTGCGAGATCGGCATTGCAGGCTTCAACGCGTGCAAGGCGCTTTCGACGGCGCATGCGGATGACCCGCAGAACGCCTCGCGTCCCTGGGATGCGGACCGTGACGGGTTCGTCATGGGCGAGGGCGCTGGCGTTGTCGTTTTGGAAGAATATGAACATGCAAAGGCGCGTGGGGCCAAGATTTACGCAGAAGTGCTGGGATATGGCCTGTCAGGCGACGCGCATCACATCACCGCGCCGCCCGAGGACCATGAGGGCGCCGAGCGCGCCATGAGGGCCGCCGTGAAGCGGGCCGGGATTGATGTCAGCGAGATTGACTATGTCAACGCGCATGGCACATCCACCATGGCCGACACGATTGAGCTGGGCGCAGTAGAGCGGCTGCTTGGGGACGCGGCGGAGGGCACGGCGATGTCGTCCACCAAGTCGATGACCGGGCATTTGCTGGGGGCTGCGGGCGCGATTGAGGCGATTTTCTGCATTCTGGCGATGCGCGACCAGATTTGCCCGCCGACGATCAACCTGGACAACCCTGCGGCGGATACCAAGATGAACCTTTGTGCAAACAAGGCGGTAGAACGCGACGTTAATGTTGTTCTGTCAAATTCATTTGGCTTTGGCGGCACCAATGCCTGCCTGATTATGGGGAAGGTGTAAGGCGCCATGTGGAGATCCATCGCCTCTAACTTCCTGACGCTGTTTATCCTGCTGCTGTTTGCAGTGGGAGGGATCATCGGCTGGGGCCAGTCGCAATATAAGGCCGAAGGGCCTTTGGAGCAGGCGGCGTTCTTTGAAGTCCCACGCGGGGCGTCACTGCGCACTGTCTCGGAGCGGCTGGAGGCGCAGGGCGCGATCACCAATGCCTCGATCTTTCGGATTGGCGCGGAATACACGGACCGCGCACAACAGCTGAAATTCGGGAATTACGAGATCCCTGCCGGGGCCTCGATGGTTGACATCATCGACATTGTGACCTCTGGCGGGCCGTCGACGTTCCGGTTTGTGGCGACCTATCTTATCCGCAACTCAGGTGGCGAGACGCGGTTCCGCGAGCGGACCCCGGGGACGGGCGAAGAAGTTGTGCTGGCCCAGTTCAAAGCGGGCGAGCCGTTGCCGGAGGCCTATAGCGAGGCCGTGGCGGCCGAGGTGCCGATTGTTTACCGCGTGTCGATTGCGGAGGGTCTGACCAGCTGGCAGATCGTTGAGGGGCTGAAAGGCGCGGACTTCCTTGAAGGAGACGTTACGGAGCTGCCGGCGGAAGGGTCCTTGGCGCCCGACACTTATGAAGTGAGCCGCGGGGCCAATCGCGGCGAGATACTGGCGCGTATGGAAAGCGCGCAGGAACGCATTCTGGCCAATGCCTGGGAGAACCGCGCCGAAGGCCTGCCGCTGAAGTCAGCGGAGGAAGCGTTGATCCTGGCCTCCATCGTCGAGAAAGAGACCGGCCAGCCCGAGGAACGGCGGCAAGTGGCCAGCGTGTTCACCAACCGGCTGAACCAAGGCATGCGGCTGCAGACGGACCCCACAGTGATTTACGGCATCACCAATGGCGAGGGGAACGGTTTGGGGCGTGGCATCCGCCAATCAGAGCTGGAACGCCGCACCGCCTATAACACCTATGTCATACCCGGTTTGCCCCCGACACCGATTGCCAACCCCGGCAAGCTGGCGATTGAGGCGGCGTTGAACCCGGATACGACTCCCTACATTTTCTTTGTGGCTGACGGCACCGGCGGGCACGCATTTGCCGAGACGATTGGCGAACACAACCGCAATGTTGCCGCCTGGCGCAAGATCGAAGCCGAACGCAACGCCAATAACTGAACTCATTTGAGGGTGCGCACGGCCTGTTTTCGGCCCGCCGTTAACCCTTTTTCTGTGCGGTTACGGGGGGTTATTGGCGAGTGATGCATCGGTCATTAACTTTAACGCATTGTTAATAAACGATTTTATGTCGAATTGGCTTGACTCTGCGAACGGTCCATGGCATACATTTTGACAAGATGGACGAGGTGGGTCAGCAAACACTGACTTGGCTGGAAACAGATATATTGTGATGTGCAAGCGGCACGAACCACGGGGGTTCGGGGCCGCTTTTTTCTTGGCCGACGTAGACTGGCCGGGACCAAGCGGCCCAACATCACAATCGCAGCGCAGCATATTTGGAGGCGCGGATGACCGAAACCCCGAAGGAGATGGTTCCCAATGGGACATCTGAAGGCGGAGAACAGCACAATGAACGCAAACTATATTCGGGGGCGTTGCCCCCCGATCTGGCCGAGCTGGACGCCGCCGTAAAGCAGCGCATCGACAGCACATTGAATTCCTTTGAATTCGTTCTGGCCAGACTCCGCAGCGCGCTTGAGGCGCATGCGATTGAAATCGAAGAGGGCTCCTTGGAGCATCGCGAACTGAGCGCAAACCTCAGGCATTTTATGCCGATTTTGACAGCCACCGTACATCAGGAGAACAAGGTCCATGAAACCATTGAACAGCGCGTTGGCAAGGCAGGAAAATACGCTATCGACCTCAAACGCGCCCGATCTGAAATTCATGGCAGGCTCTCTCGCATCCTTGAGGCCAGAGGAAGTGACCGCCTTTCTCGCAAGCCTGAGTGACCACGCATTGGCAGCATTGCCGTTTGTGTTTGAGTTCTGGGCATTGGAGCATCAGCTGCCGCCCGAAGGCGACTGGCGCAGCTGGGTCATCATGGGCGGACGGGGCGCGGGCAAGACCCGCGCGGGCGCCGAATGGGTGCGCTCAAAGGTTGAGGGCGACACGCCGATGGAGCCGGGCCGCGCCGCACGCGTGGCCCTAGTGGGCGAGACGTTCGACCAGGTCCGGGACGTGATGATCTTTGGCGACAGCGGCATCCTGGCCTGCTCTCCGCCGGACCGACGCCCTGAATGGCAGGCCGGAAAGCGCAGGCTGGTTTGGCCCAACGGCGCGATTGCGGAGGCGCATTCGGCGTCGAGCCCAGAAGAGATGCGGGGCCCGCAATTCGACGCCGCCTGGCTGGATGAGATGGCCAAATGGGCCAAGGCCAAAGAAGCATGGGACATGTTGCAATTCGGGCTGCGGCTGGGCGACTGCCCGCAGCAGGTTGTGACCACGACCCCCAAAAACGTGACGATTTTGAAAACCATCCTGGAGATGTCATCGACCGTGGTGACCTCCGCCCCGACAGAGGCCAACGCGGCCTATCTGGCGGAGAATTTTCTGCAAGACATCCGCGCCCAGTATGGCGGGCGTTTGGCGCGACAGGAACTGGATGGCAAGCTGCTGGAAGACATTGACGGGGCCTTGTGGACCGGCGCGATGCTGGAGGCGGCGCGGGTTGCCGAGCTGCCGGAATTTGACCGCATCGTTGTGGCGGTGGACCCGGTCGTGTCGAAATCCAAACATGCGGATGCCTGCGGCATCGTGGTCGTGGGGGCCGTGCTGAAAGGCGACACCCGCGATTGGCACGCGGTGGTCATCGAGGACGCAACCGTGCGCGGCGCGTCCTCCAATGAATGGGCCTACGCGGCCATTGCGGCCGCTGACCGGCATGGCGCGGATCGGATCGTGGCCGAGGTGAACCAAGGCGGCGACCTGGTGGAGCAAGTGCTGCGCCAGCTGGACGGCAACGTGCCCTACAAGGGCGTGCGTGCGACCCGCGGCAAGGTGGTGCGGGCCGAACCCGTGGCCGCACTTTACGAACAGGGGCGGGTCAAACATTACGGCGACCTGCACCGGTTGGAGGATGAGATGGCGCAGATGACCTCGATGGGGTTTGAAGGCAAGGGAAGCCCCGACCGGGTGGATGCATTGGTGTGGGCCGTGACGGAGCTGATCCTGAACGCGCCAAAGGCACCAAGTCCACAGATACGGACGCTGGGATGACAGCGGCCCTGCGGGGCGGATATTTTTTGGAACAATGATGGTCGATGCCGCGCGCTGAATTCAGGGCGGGGGCGTTAACCTTAATGGAATGTTGAGAGGTGGGGCCTTTGGGGCCGCCGCCTTTTTCTTTGGCGATATTGGAGCGGCGGGCATGGTGTTTGACTTTTTGAAGCGGGGCGCGCGGGAGCAGGTGGCGGAGGTCAAGGCGTCGGCCACCGGGCCTGTCATGGCCTGGCATGGGTCGGGGCGTGTCGCGTGGTCACCGCGCGACACCGTGTCTTTGACCAAGGCCGGTTTTTCGGGGAACCCTGTGGGGTTCCGGTCCGTCAAGATGGTTGCGGAAGCGGCGGCGGCTTTGCCGCTGGTTTTGCAAGACGAGGGGCAGCGGTTTGACACCCATCCCGTCTTGTCGCTGATTTCGCGACCCAATGCGGCGCAGGGACGGGCAGAGCTGTTTGAAGCGTTATATGGCCAGCTGCTTCTCAGCGGGAATGGGTATTTTGAGGCTGTGGGCGACGGGATGCCGTCGGAGCTACATGTCTTGCGCTCGGACCGGATGGCGTTGGTGCCGGGATCTGACGGCTGGCCTGTGGCCTATGACTACGCGGTCGGCGGCAAGAAGCACCGCTTCTCGATGGTGGACGGGACACCGATTTGCCATGTGCGCAGCTTTCATCCGCAAGACGACCATTACGGGTTGTCACCCTTGCAGGCGGCAGCCTCGGCGATTGACGTGCATAACAGCGCGTCGCGCTGGTCGAAGGCGTTGCTGGACAATGCGGCAAGGCCGTCGGGGGCGATTGTGTACAAGGGCTCGGACGGGGCGGGGGCAATGACCAACGACCAATATGAGCGCCTGCAAAACGAGATGGAGGCGCATCACCAAGGCGCGCGGAACGCGGGCCGGCCGATGTTGTTGGAAGGGGGGTTGGACTGGAAACCCATGGGGTTCTCGCCCTCCGACATGGAGTTCCAGAAGACTAAGGAGGCCGCTGCGCGCGAGATCGCGCAGGCCTTTGGGGTGCCGCCGATGCTGGTGGGCATCCCGGGCGACGCCACCTACGCCAACTACGCGGAGGCCAACCGTGCCTTTTACCGCCTGACCGTTTTGCCCATGGCGGGCAAAGTGCTTGGGGCCCTGTCACATTGGCTGTCCGAGCTGTCCGGCGAGGCGGTTCAGCTGGCGCCGGATCTGGATCAGATTGCCGCGTTGAGCGTCGAGCGGGACGCGCAATGGTCCCGCGTGGCCGCAGCGGAGTTTTTGAGCGATGGCGAGAAGCGCGTGCTTTTGGGCCTGCCGCGTGAGGTGGCGCAATGAGCGAAACCAAATCTGAGCGAAACCATTCGCAGACCGGCGGCTCCCGATACTTATACGAGCCGTTTGAATATGCCCGCGCCGACACAGTGGACGCCAATGAGCGGGTGCAGGACGAACGCTGGCGCGCCCTTGAATACCGGCTGGGCCAGATTGAGCTGACATTGGAACGTGTGGAACGGCGCGTTTGGTTCACCATCTTTGGCGTGACGGCGGCCGTTTTGAGCGAGACAGTCACAGGACTTTTGGGAAGCGGGAGCTTATGAGCATGGACGAATTAGAACGCAAATATTGCGTGATTGCAGACCAGATCGAGTTGGGGGCGGATGCCTCGATCTCGGGCTATGCCTCGCTGTTTGGCGAAGTCGATCAGGGTGGCGATGTGGTCATGCCGGGGGCTTATGCAAGCTCTCTGACCCGGCTGCGTGCCGCCGGGACCCGGGTGAAGCTGCTGTGGCAGCATGACCCCGGCCAGCCGATTGGCGTCTGGGACGAAGTGCTGGAGGACGAGCGCGGCCTGTTTGTCAAAGGGCGGCTACTGACCGAGACCCAAAAGGGGCGCGAGGCGGCGGCCCTGATCGAGGCGGGCGCCATTGACGGCTTGTCGATTGGATACCGCACCGTCAAGGCGGACCGCGACGCAAAGGGCCGCCGCCAATTGGCGGAACTGGAGCTGTGGGAAGTGTCGCTTGTGACCTTCCCGATGCTTCCTGAGGCGCGCATCGGGGCCAAGGCAGAGGATGCCGACCCTGAACTAGCGCATAATTTGGCGGGGGTTTTGCGGACCCTTCGCCGGACGCTTGCGGCGTAGCGCGGGCGACATTTCTTAACACATTGAACCGAAGGACGACTTCATGACGACACCTGAGACCAAGTCTCGGGGCGGAGAGGCTTTGCCCATCGCCCAACACCCAAACGCCGATTTGGCAACCGAGATGACCGGATTTCTCACCGATTTCAGCGCCTTTCAGGCCGACATCAAATCCCGACTGCAACAACAGGAAGACCGAATGACCCATCTGGATCGCAAGACAATCTCCCGCGCCCGCCCGGCGCTTTCGACGGCCGTAGAGGCCGAAGTGCCGCATCAAAAGGCGTTTAACGCCTATCTGCGGTCCGGCGACGACGACGCGCTGCGTGGGTTGGAGCTGGAAGGCAAGGCGCTGTCCTCGTCAATCGCCGCCGATGGCGGGTATCTTGTGGACCCGCAAACCTCGGACACCATTCGTGGCGTGCTGAAATCAACGGCATCGCTGCGGGCTGTTGCCAATGTGGTGAATGTGGAGGCGACCTCTTTCGAGGTGCTGGTCGACCATACCGAGATGGGGGCCGGATGGGCGTCCGAGACGGGGACCCAAACCGAGACGGATACGCCGCAGATTGAACGCATCCAGATCCCGCTGCACGAGCTGTCGGCCTTGCCGAAAGCCTCCCAGCGGCTGCTTGATGACAGCGCCTTTGACGTGGAGGGCTGGCTGGCCACACGGATCGCAGACAAGTTTGCGACCTCGGAGGCGGCCGCGTTTATCTCGGGCGACGGCGTGGACAAGCCCAAGGGGTTTTTGACGCATAGCACCGTTCTCAATACCGGCTGGACCTGGGGCAACCTGGGCTATGTGCCGACCGGATCAAGCGGCGATTTTGCGACTGGCGAGGCCGCGGATTCGGTTGTGACCCTGGTTTACTCGCTGGGGGCGAAATACCGTGCGAACGCATCCTTTGTGATGAATTCAAAGACCGCTGGCGCCGTGCGCAAGATGAAAGACGCCGACGGGCGCTTCCTGTGGTCGGACGGGCTGGCGGCAGGCGAGCCATCGCGCTTGATGGGCTACCCCGTGCTCTTGGCGGAGGACATGCCAGACATTGACGAAGACGCCTTTGCGATTGCCTTTGGCGACTTCCGCGCCGGCTACACCGTGGCAGAGCGCCCCGACCTGCGCATCCTGCGTGACCCGTTTTCGGCCAAGCCGCATGTGCTGTTTTACGCAACCAAGCGCGTTGGCGGTGACGTCAGCGACTTTGCGGCGATCAAGCTGCTGAAATTCTCGGCCAGCTAGGCGTTTTAGCGACTGAGATCAGGCCCCGCCCGTTTGGTGGTTTGCGGGCGGGGCCGCTTTTTGACCCATGAAATTTTGACGACCCCTGGAGGTGCGTAATGGTGCTGGTGGAACTGACATCCGTTGATTTGTCCGACCTGCCGATGGAGGCGTTTAAGGCGCATCTTCGACTGGGAACCGGATTTGACGACGACGCGCTGCAAGATGAGGTGCTGGAAAGCTACATCCGCGCCGCAATCGCCGCAGTGGAGGCGCGCATTGGCAAAATGTTGCTGCGCCGCCAAGTTGTTTGGGAAGTGACAGAGTGGGCCGCGGCCGCGGCGCAACCACTGCCGGTTGCCCCTGTCTCTGCCATTCTGGCGGTAAGTCTGGTTGACCGCGCGGGGACGCAGAGCAGTGTTGACGCCGACGCCTATACATTGGAACGCGACACGCACCGGCCACGGCTGGTGGCATCAGGGACATGCCTGCCGAGCGTGCCGACAGGAGGTGCCGCGCGCGTCACCTTTGATGCGGGCTTTGGCCCGGCCTGGTTGGATGTGCCGCCTGACTTGCGGGAGGCGGTGTTCCTGTTGGCCGCGCATTACTACGAGAACCGGCGCGACGCGTCCGGGGCGAGCGGGCTGATGCCATTCGGGGTGATGGCCCTGCTGGATGCCCATCGCAACATTCGCATCTTCGGAGGCGGGGCATGAATGCCGTCACCTTGAACAGGCGCCTGGTGCTGGAAGAGGCGTCACGCGTGGCCGATGGCGCAGGCGGGTTCGCTGAGGCCTGGGTCCCCCTGGGGAGCGTCTGGGCATGGCTACGTGCGGGCAGCGGCAGAGAGCGGATTGGCGGGACACTGACCGTGTCCGCCGTGCCTTACCAGGTCACAGTGCGCGCCGCGCCTTTTGGCGCCCAATCTCGGCCACGACCGGACCAACGCTTTCGCGATGGCGCGCGGGTGTTTCGGATTTTGGCCGTTGCCGATGACGACGTGGACCGGCGGTATCTGACCTGCCATTGCACCGAGGAGGTATCTGGATGAGCTACGCAATGTCAGCCGCCTTGCAGGCGGCGGTCTTTGGCGCGTTGTCCACCGACCCGGTGCTGGACGGATTGATTGGCGGCGCCGTTTTTGATGCAGACCCTACGGGCGCATTGCCCAGCGCCTACGTCTCTTTGGGGGCGGAACGTGTGCGCAACCGCTCAGACGGGTCGGGTGGCGGCGCGTTGCACGAGTTTGATGTGGCGGTCGTGACCGAGGGCGACGGGTTCTTTGCCGCAAAGCAGATTGCGGCAGCCGTGTCTGACGCCTTGGTCGATGCCGAGCTGGCGCTGTCGCGCGGGCGATTGGTGTCTTTGCGCTTTTACAAAGCCAAGGCCGCGCGCGTTGAAAACGGGCGGGTGCGCCGCATTGACCTGATTTTCCGGGCGCGGGTGCAAGACGGCTGAGGGATCGCAAAAGAGATTTAAGGCCTTCGGCGAGGATATTTTTGAACATGGGAAGATGACGGCCTGCTGAGGCGGGGCGCGTTAACCTTAATGGAATTCATACAAATTTAGTGGAGATGCGGCATGGCAGTTCAACGCGGCAAAGACCTGTTGTTGAAGGTGGACCTGACCGGCGACGGGCAGTTTGAGACGATTGCGGGGCTGCGGGCCACGCGGATCTCGTTCAATGCGGAGCAAGTGGATGTGACGTCCCTTGAGAGTGCTGGCGGGTGGCGCGAGCTGCTGGGGGGCGCGGGCGTGAAATCGGCCTCAATTTCCGGGTCCGGCGTGTTTCGGGATGAAGGCACGGATGAGCGGGCGCGGCAGATTTTCTTTGACGGAGAGATGCCGGAATTTCAGGTAATCGTGCCGGATTTTGGGATCGTTGAAGGCAAATTTCAAATCACCTCGATCGAATATGCCGGATCGTTGGAGGGCGAGGCGACCTACGAGATGTCGCTGTCTTCGGCGGGCGCGATTTCCTTTGTGCCGGATGCCGGATGATGGGGAACCCTTGGGCGGGCGAAGTTTCGCTGGTTTTGGATGGTGTCGAGCATGACTTGAAGCTGACACTTGGGGCCTTGGCGGAATTTGAGGCGGCATTGGATGACGAGACTGTATTGCAGTTGATTGAGCGATTTGAAGCAGGTCAGTTTTCCACCCGCGATGTTTTGGGACTGGTCGTCGCCGGATTGCGCGGCGGCGGCTGGCAGGGCCGGTCGTCCGACCTGCTATCGGTCGAGATTGAGGGCGGGCTGCTGGGGGCCACCAAGGCCGCCGCGCAATTGCTGGCGCGAGCCTTTGCGGGCGGTGCGGATTGACCGGTTTTGACTGGGCGGCCTTGCTGAAAGCGGGCGTACAAGGCGCTGGGCTGCGCCCGGCGCAGGTCTGGGCGCTGACGCCATACGAGTTGAGCATCGTGCTGGGCGTGGACGGCGCAGAGGCGCCATTGACGCGGGCGCGGCTGCTGGAAATGGACGCAAAATATGGGAGGGCACAGGGTGAGTGACGTATTCGACGGCTTAGATGCGCTGGAAGGACGGATCGAGGGGCTGGAGAGTTCCATCGGTGGGGCCGAAGGGGTTGTCAGCAGCTTCGAGGCCGAACTGGCGGGGATGCGGCAGACGATGCTCTATACCTCGAAAGAGGTCGCGTCCTTGTCGCTTTCGATTGGTGGCGGGTTGCGCAAGGCCTTTGACGGGCTGGCGTTTGACGGGATGAAATTGTCGGACGCGCTGAAGACGGTGGCATCAAGCATGATTAATGCTGCCTATAATGCGGCGATGCGGCCCGTGCAGAACGGCTTGGGCTCGGTGATCGCGAGCGGCGTCAACTCCATCGTGTCGGGTGTCTTGCCGTTTGAGAAGGGCGGCAGCTTTAGTCAGGGCCGTGTGATGCCTTTTGCCAAGGGCGGCGTCGTCTCTGGGCCGACAAATTTCCCAATGCGAGGCGGCATGGGATTGATGGGCGAAGCAGGGCCAGAGGCGATTATGCCGCTGACCCGTGGGGCTGACGGGCGCCTTGGTGTGGCCTCGGCCGGTGGCGGCAGGCCTGTGCAGGTGGTGATGAATATCACGACGCCAGATGTTGCGGGCTTCCAAAAATCACAAAGCCAGATTGCGGCACAAATGAACCGCGCGATGGCGCGCGGACAGCGCAACCGCTGAAAACCCGGGAGAATTGATGATGCAATTTCATGAGGTGCGGTTCCCCGCATCGCTGTCTTTTGGCTCGCTTGGCGGCCCTGAGCGGCGCACAGAGGTGGTCACGCTGGCCAACGGCTTTGAAGAGCGCAACACCCCCTGGGCGCATTCGCGGCGCAGATATGATGCGGGCGTCGGCCTGAGATCACTGGACGACGTTGAACTTATGATTGCATTTTTTGAAGCGCGGCAGGGTCAGATGTACGGGTTTCGGTGGAAGGACTGGTCGGATTACCGGTCGTGTTCGGCCTCCAAAGAGGTTGGCTTTGAGGACCAGATTGTCGGCACCGGTGACGGGGTCTCGGACAGGGTTCAGCTTACTAAGACCTACGCGTCCGGCGGCGCAAAATACGAGCGGCCTTTGACCAAACTGGTGGCAGGCACGATCAAGCTGGGATTTGACGGATTACAGGTGCATGAAGGCATTGACTGGGATGTTGACCTCAATAGCGGTGTCGTGACGTTCAACCATCCGCTGGACGAAGGCGTTGAGATCACAGCGGGCTACGAATTTGACGTTCCGGTGCGGTTTGCAACAGATGCGATCCAGACCAGCGTTGCCTCGTTCCAAGCCGGAGAAGTGCCGGATGTGCCCGTGATCGAGGTGCGGATATGAGCGCGCTTCTGGATCACCTACAAAGCAAGCTGACACATGTTTGCCGGTGCTGGGCTGTGACGCGCAGAGACGGGCGCGTGTTTGGCTTCACCGACCATGACCGGGCGCTGCAGTTCGACGGGATCACCTTCAAAGCGGATAGCGGCATGACGGCCCGCACCCTGGAGCATGTAACCGGGCTGGCGGTCGACAACACCGAAGCCGTTGGTGCGTTATCGGATGCGGCGGTCACGGAAGCCGACATCACAGCGGGGCGGTTTGACGGCGCTTCAGTGAAGGCCTGGCTTGTGAATTGGCAGGATGTGGCGGCGCGGGAGCTGCGGTTTTGCGGCTCGATCGGTGAATTGAAGCGCGCCGACGGTGCGTTTCACGCCGAGTTGCGGGGCCTGAGCGAGGCATTGAACCAACCTGTTGGGCGGGTTTTTGAAAGGGGCTGTTCGGCTGTGCTTGGTGACGAACGGTGCCGCGTCGATCTTGGCGGCGCTGGGTACCGCACGGAGGTGAGCGTTGACGTGGTGGAGAACAACCGTGTGTTGCGCTTTGACGCCTTTGCAGGCTTTGACGACCGGTGGTTTGAACGAGGGCGCGTGCAGATGATGAGCGGCGCAGCTGAGGGGCTGGTGGCGGTTGTCAAATCGGACCGGTTGGACGGCGACGTCCGTGTCATAGAGCTGTGGGAGCAATTGCGGGCCAATGTTGAACCAGGAGACGCGGTTCTGCTTGAGGCCGGCTGCGATAAACGGCGGGAATCGTGCCGGTTGAAATTCGCAAACTTCATGAACTTCAGGGGCTTCCCTCATATTCCGGGTGAGGACTGGCTGGTCGGCTACCCCACGGCCTCTGGTCGCAATGATGGCGGGAGCAGATACCAATGAGCGGGGCAGAGCAAATTGTCATGGAGGCCTTGAGCTGGGTTGGAACGCCATACCGCCATCAAGCGTCCTGCAAAGGCGCAGGAACGGATTGCCTGGGGCTGCTGCGCGGCGTTTGGCGCAATGTTTACGGCGAAGAACCGGAAGCCGTGCCAGCATATAGCGCGGATTGGTCGGAACCTCAGGGCCGCGAGGACCTGTTATGGGCCGCACAACGACATCTGATTTCGCGGCCCGTTTCCGAGCCGCGCTTTGGCGACGTGCTGCTGTTTCGAATGCGGCGCGGTTCAGTTGCCAAACACCTGGGAGTTCAAGTGTCGGTCGGCGCGGACCCCGCATTTGTACATGCTTATAGCGGGCAGGGGGTGACCGTGTCGCCCTTCTCGGAGCCGTGGGCGCGCCGCGTAGTGGCGCGGTTTTCGTTTCCCACCTAACGCCTTCGCCGGCGTCATTTTACATCATTGAGCGAGGTGCCTGATGGCAACCATACTTCTTTCAGCGGCCGGTGCCGCGATTGGCGGCGCTTTGGGCGGCGGCGCATTGGGGCTGAGCTCTGTCGTGATTGGGCGCGCAATCGGCGCAACAATTGGGCGCGCGATTGACCAAAGCCTGATGGGGTCTGGCAGCCAAGTTGTAGAGACCGGCAAGCTGGACCGCATGCGCATTATGGGAGCCAGCGAAGGTGTGGCGGTTCCACGTGTCTTCGGGCGTGTCAGAGTGCCGGGCAACGTCATCTGGACGTCGAATTATAAGGAAACCACAACCACGCACGAAAGCGGTGGCAAAGGGGCCCCGAAGGGCCCGACAACCAAGTCGTACTCTTACTCGATCAGTGTTGCCATCGCGCTATGCGAGGGAGAGATTTCGCGGGTTGGCCGCATTTGGGCCGACGGGCTCATCGTCAATCGCGATGATCTGAATATGCAGGTCTATCGCGGCTCTGAAGATCAATTGCCTGATCCTGTGATGACCGCGATTGAAGGGGAAGATCACGTCCCGGCCTACCGTGGCCTTGCCTATGTGGTTTTTGAGAACCTTGCATTGGAGCCGTTTGGGAACCGGGTTCCGCAATTCACGTTTGAAGTCGTTCGACCGGCTCAGCCGACCGGTCTTGATGAGCCGTCTTCGATTGCGGATGTTGTTCAGGGCGTCGCCTTGCTTCCCGGCAGTGGTGAATACGCATTGGCAACCACGCCCGTGTATCGAAGCGATGCGTCGGGCGCGAGCACGGCGGCGAATATCAATTCTGAGGGGGGAGCGGTTGACCTGCTTGCCTCGCTTGATGCGCTGACGGGTGAGTTGCCCAAATGCAAGTCGACCTCACTGGTTGTCAGCTGGTTTGGCGACGACCTGAGAGCAGGGCATTGCAGATGCGTTCCAAAAGTCGAAACGGACCAGTCAACGAACCAAACACTTGGGTTTGGCTCACTTCCCATTTTCAACGGCGAGGAAGACGAAAATGGCTGGGCATCTGGTGGCTTTGGGTTAGAGCGACACCCTTGGACGGTCGGCGGGTTGAGCCGGGATGAGGCCGAAATTGTTGCAAAGCGTGATGGCCGTCCGATTTATGGCGGGACGCCCGCAGACGCATCGGTTGTGGAGGCCATTGCGGCCCTCAAAGACGCAGACCAAGAGGTCATGTTCTATCCGTTTTTGTTGATGGATGTGCTGGAGGGGAATACCCTTCCTGATCCATGGAACGGTGGTGTAGGACAACCCGCATTGCCGTGGCGAGGCCGGATCACAAGCGAACGCGCGCCGGGGATAGTCGGGTCAACAGATCACACCGCCGCGGCGACGGCGGAGGTCGCGGCGTTTTTCGGAACAGCGGCGGCGTCTGACTTCGAGATCGTCGGGAAAAGTGTTTCCTACAGCGGGCCAGCAGAGTTTTCATATCGTCGCTTCATTTTGCACTATGCGCATCTTTGTGCAGCGGCTGGAGGAGTATCGAGCTTTTGCATTGGGTCTGAGATGCGCGCGCTGACGCAGATCCGCGACGGAGCCGGGGGATTTCCTGCTGTGGCGGCACTGCAGGTTCTGGCAGCGGAGGTTAAAGCAATTTTGCCGGAGGCAAAGATCGGTTACGCCGCCGATTGGTCCGAATATTTCGGCTATCACCCACAAGACGGCTCTGGCGATATACGGTTTCATCTTGACCCGCTTTGGGCGGATACGGCGATCGACTTCATCGGAATTGACAACTACATGCCAATCTCTGATTGGCGCGACAGTGACGCACATTCCGACGCCGCCTTTGGAAGTATTTACAACCTTGAATACCTGATTGGGAACGTGGCCGGCGGCGAAGGCTTTGATTGGTACTACGCAAGTGCGGAGGAGCGCGCGCTGCAATTGCGGATCGATATTTCTGACGGTGCGCATGGCGAGGACTGGGTATATCGCTACAAGGATCTGCAAGGGTGGTGGCGCAACGCCCATCATGACCGCGTTGACGGGGTTCGCGCCGGCAATTCATCGCCGTGGGTGCCAGGCAGCAAGCCTATCTGGTTTACCGAACTGGGCTGCGCCGCAATTGACAAAGGTCCGAACCAGCCAAACAAGTTTCTAGACAGCAAATCGAGCGAGAGCGGCTTGCCGCATTATTCGACTGGTCAGCGGGATGACTACGTGCAGCTGCAGTTCTTGCGTGCTTACGATCAGCATTTCGCTGACCCTGACCACAACCCCATTTCCGAGGTGTATGGCGGTCCGATGGTGGACATGTCCAAAGCGCATATTTGGGCATGGGACGCACGGCCTTGGCCCGACTTTCCTAACAATACCGGGGTCTGGAGCGACGGGGAAAATCATCTGACCGGCCACTGGCTGACCGGTCGAAGTGCTGTGCAAACGCTTGCTTCCGTGGTGGCAGAACTGTGCGAAATGTCGGGCCTGCATAGCTACGATGTCGGCGAGCTACACGGTATTGTTCGCGGTTTCAGTGTCGGTGATATCGAAAGTGCCAGGGCCTCCATTCAGACGCTCATGGTCGCTTACGGGTTTGACGCGATTGAGGATGGCGGCACTGTCGCGTTCCGCCTACGCGGCCAGACCGAGCCGATAACTATCGGAGACCACGACTTGGTGCGGCTTCAAGGCGACGAGCCTGTAATGGAAGCCACTCGCGCGCCCGAGGCAGAGGTAGTTGGTGAAGTCCGCGTTGGATACGCGTCAGGGGAGGCTGCGTTTGAGAGCCATGTCGCTTCAGTCAGGTTTCCAGACGACGCGTCTCCGCTTACAACGACGAATGATCTGCCTTTGTCTTTGAACAATGCCGAAGCTCAAGCCATCGCTGAGCGATGGTTGGCGGAGGCCCGAGTGGCGCGAGAAACAGTGCGTTTGGCCGTTCCACCGTCCCGCAGCGACATACGCGCGGGGAGCATCATTCAACTGACCAACGAGACCCACGTCACGACCGACTACCGAGTTGACCGGATCGAGGATAGCGGTACCCGTTTGCTTGAAGCGACGCGCATTGAAGACCAAATTTACCAACCGAGTACAGCGGCGGCGACTTTGCCGGAACATCGTTCGTTCGCGGTCCCTATACCAGTGTCCGCGCAGTTCTTGGATTTACCGCTGTTGAAAGGCGATGAGGTGCCACATGCGCCCTATGTGGCCGTTTCAGCATCCCCTTGGCCGGGCTCGGCGGCGATCTATAGCGCGTCGGACGATGCAGATTACGGCCTCAATTTATTGGTTGATACGCCTTCAACTGCTGGAACCACTTTGAACACTTTTTTCTGGGCCAAATCGGGTATTTGGTCGAACGGCCCGACATTGCGGGTGCAGCTGATGCGTGGTGAGTTGAGTTCTCAAGCCCCCGAACGCGTTCTGAATGGGGCGAATGTCGCGGCCATTGGTGATGGGTCGTCGGACCTTTGGGAAGTGATCCAGTTTGCGAATGCCGAACTGGTGGCACCCAACACCTACGAATTGTCGGGCTTTCTGCGAGGGCAGGCGGGATCGGATGCATTGACGCCAGAGGTTTGGCCAGTCGGCAGCCGCTTCGTCCTATTGGATGGCGGGCCGCGGCAGATTGGGTTGGAATTGTCTCAACGTGACCTTGCCCGACATTACCGCATTGGCCCCGCGCTGCGGCCATTGGACGACCCGTCATACCGACATTACGTCGAGGCGTTTGTTGGGGTCGGCCTAAGGCCCTATTCGCCGGTCCACTTGCGTGTTGTGCAAACCGACGGTGGCTACAGCATAAGCTGGACCCGTCGAACTCGGATAGACGGCGACAGTTGGGCCTCGGTTGACGTGCCATTGGGTGAGGAAACCGAAAGCTATCTGGTGCGCATCGTCAAAGACGATGTCGTGCTGCGCGAAACTGTTCTGGGCACGCCATCATGGGAATACTCAGCCTCCGCTGCGGCGAATGATGGGGCGGTCGCTTCATTTGAAGTACAGGTCGCGCAAATTTCACAGAGTTTTGGGCCCGGGCCCTTTGCAAGGAAAGAAATAAATGTCTGAAACAACAAAACTGAAGCTGCCTTTCATTGCACCTGCACAGGCACAAAAACACGTCACCGTAAACGAAGCATTGGCGCGCTTAGATGTTGCGGTGCAGATGAATGTTGAAAGCCGAACATTAGGAACGCCACCTTTGGTTGTCATTGAAGGGGAAAGCTATTTAGTGCCTTTCGGTGCTGTGAACGCGTGGGACGGTCAAGATGGCCAAATTGCGTCCTACCTGAATGGGGGGTGGCAGTTTTTCGAACCGCTGGGTGGGTGGCAGCTCTGGATTGAGGACGAAGCCACGCGCCTCACCTTCGATGGTGTCAATTGGGTAGAAAACCTACTTGCGATGTCGGGCAGCAAAGCAGCAATGCGCGCTGAAATCGTTGAGACAGATTTGGTCTTATCTGGGGGAGGTTCGGTCGAATTGTCAGGCTTCCTGATCCCCGCCAACACCAGTGTTTTGGCGATAACCGGTCGGGTCCTGTCTGCGTTCACAGGAGGATTGAGCGATTGGTCATTGGGAGTTGAAGGTGCCGAGACCCGGTATGGATCGGGCATTGGTCTGGGCCAAGGATCGTGGTTGCGCGGAATAACGGGCCACCCGATTACGTATTACAGCCCCACACAGCTTAAGCTTTCGGCAAATGGCGGTGACTTTGGGGGTGGTACGGTCCGACTGGCTGTGCATCTGCTGCAGTTTGATTTGCCGGGAGGCGCTTAGCAGGCAGTAAGGCCAGCGCCGTCATACTGGATTATAAGCGCTGGCGCTTTCATGTTGGCGAAGAAACACCATCTGGTATAAGAACGAGGTAGAAAACAGGAGCTAGAGATGGCGCATTCACGTCCAAATCTTACTGAAATCGATCCGGTTTGGCAGCGTATTTCGGATGAAGCGCGCGATGCTATCGCTGGGGAACCGCTCCTTGGTGGCATGATCCATGGTGCCGTGTTGCATCATCGCACATTGGAAGATGCGCTTTCGTTTCGGATGTCGTTGAAGTTGGCCTCTGCTGAGATGTCCGAGCAAATCCTGCGTGAAATTGCTGATGAGGCGTACAGTGCCGAGCCAGCATTGGGCGATGCCGCGCGCGCCGATATTGTTGCGGTGTTTGAGCGCGACCCAGCTTGCCACAGGTTTTTGCAGCCATTGTTGTACTTCAAGGGGTTTCAGGCCATTCAAGCCTACCGTGTTGGGCATTGGCTTTGGGAGCAGGGGCGCAAGGATCTCGCCTATTTCTTCCAGATGCGGGTGAGTGAGGTATTTGGCTTCGACGCGCACCCCGCCGCCAAAATTGGCCGGGGCATCATGATTGATCACGCTCATTCCATCGTGATCGGTGAGACGGCGGTCGTTGGTGACAACGTGTCGATGCTGCATTCGGTGACCCTGGGCGGAACCGGCAAAGAGGATGACGACCGGCATCCCAAGATCGAAAATGGTGTGCTGATCGGCGCTGGCGCTCATGTCCTTGGCAACATCACCGTGGGTCATTGCTCGCGCGTGGCGGCTGGGTCGGTGGTGCTGGAAGAGGTGCCGCCCATGAAGACGGTGGCGGGTGTGCCAGCAAGGATTGTGGGCGAGGCGGGCTGCGCGCAGCCATCCATCACAATGGATCAGTTGCTTAAGGGCAAAATCTGACAAAATGTTCGAATTCTACAACTGAAAACGGCCGCTGCATCCCGCAGCGGCCGTTTTTTGTTGTCTGATTGAATGCTGCTACGCCAGCATCATCACCGGGTTTTCAAGGTTGTCCTTGATGGCGTTCAGCAGGTTGGCCCCAAGCGCGCCGTCAATCACACGGTGATCGACGCTCAGCGTGGTCGACATCACGGTCGCCACTTTCACCTCGCCGTCCTCTCCAACAACCGGCTTTTTCGTCCCCGCGCCGACCGCCAAGATGGCGGCATGCGGCGGGTTGATGATGGCGTCGAAATTGTCGATGCCGAACATCCCGAGGTTGGAAATCGCGAAGCTGCCGCCTTGGTACTCATGCGGCGCCAGCTTGCGGTCGCGGGCGCGGCTGGCCAAATCCTTCATCTCTGCTGACAGGGCCGACAGGGACTTCATCTCCGCGTCTTTCAGCACCGGCGTGAACAGCCCGCCTTCGATGGCCACGGCCACGGCCACATCCGACGGCTTCAATGACAGCATCCGGTCACCGGCCCAAACGGCGTTGGCGTCGGGCACTTGCTGCAATGCAAGCGCGCAGGCTTTGATGATAAAGTCGTTCACCGACAGTTTCACCCCACGCGGCTCCAGCGACTTGTTCAGCTGGCTGCGGAACTTCAGCAAAGCGTCCAATTCAATGTCGCGGCGCAGGTAGAAATGCGGCACGGATTGCTTGGCTTCGGTCAGGCGGGCGGCAATGGTTTTCCGCATGCCGTCCAACGCAACCTCTTCGAATTCGCGGTCGGCGTAGGTTTTCAGGACCACGTCCGTTGCGGGGCCAGCGGCCATGGCAGCAGGTGCCGCCGCTGCAGGCGCGGATGCCGCAGGGGCAGGGGCCGCGCCCGGTTTGGCGTCCATGACATCCGCTTTGACGATCCGGCCTTTCGGGCCGGAGCCTTTGATCTGCGACAGATCCAAGCCCTTGTCCTTGGCGATGCGTCGGGCCAAAGGCGATGCGAACACGCGGTCCCCGTCCTTGCCAGAGGCAGTCGCGGGGGCAGACGCAGGGGCACTCGCCGGAGCAGCCTCCGCTTTCGGCGCTTCAGCAGCAGGCTCTTCCTTCGCCGGAGCCGCAGCAGGCGCGCTCGAGGCCGCCCCAATGTCGTCCGCACTTTCCCCGTCTTCCAAAATCACCGCAATCGGCGTGTTCACTTTCACGCCCTCGGTGCCTTCCTCGACCAGAATTTTCCCGATCACGCCTTCGTCCACGGCTTCAAATTCCATGGTGGCTTTGTCGGTCTCGATCTCGGCCATGACGTCGCCGGATGCGACAGTGTCGCCTTCCTTGACCAGCCATTTGGCCAAGGTGCCTTCCTCCATCGTGGGGGACAGCGCGGGCATGAGTAATTCAATAGGCATATCCGGCTCTCCTTAGCGGTAGGTGACGGCTTTGACGGCGTCCATGACTTCTTTGGTCGTGGTCAGCGCAAGCTTTTCAAGGTTGGCGGCGTAAGGCATGGGGACGTCCTTGCCGGTGCAGTTCAGCACGGGGGCGTCCAGGTAGTCGAATGCCTCCGTCATGATCTGCGCGCTCAGGTAGCTGCCGATGGAGCAGACCGGGAAGCCTTCCTCTACAGTCACGCAACGGTTTGTTTTCTTTACGCTTTCTATGACGGTTGGCAGGTCCAGCGGGCGCAATGTCCGCAGGTCAATCACCTCCGCTGAGATGCCGTCTTTGGCCAGCTCGTCTGCCGCTTCCAACGCGTATTTCATCCCGATGCCGAAGCTGACGATGGTCACGTCTGTGCCTTCGCGCCAGATCTTCGCCTTGCCAAATGGCACGGTGTAGTCGTCCATCACCGGCACGTCGAAGCTTTGACCGTAGAGAATTTCATTCTCAAGGAAGATCACCGGGTTCGGGTCGCGGATCGCGGTTTTCAGCAGGCCTTTGGCGTCGGCGGCGGAATAGGGCATCACCACTTTCAGGCCCGGAACCTGGGAATACCAGGACGCGTAGTCATGGGAGTGCTGGGCACCCACACGGGCCGCCGCGCCGTTGGGGCCGCGGAACACAATCGGCGCGCCCATCTGGCCACCCGACATATACAATGTCTTCGCGGCAGAGTTGATGATGTGGTCAATCGCCTGCATGGCAAAGTTGAAGGTCATGAACTCGACAATCGGGTTCAGCCCGCCAAAGGCAGCGCCAACACCGATCCCGGCAAACCCATGCTCGGTGATAGGGGTGTCGATCACGCGTTTGGCGCCGAACTCGTCCAGCAGGCCTTGGCTGATCTTGTAGGCGCCCTGATATTCGGCAACTTCCTCGCCCATCAGGAACACGTTCTCGTTGGACCGCATTTCCTCGGCCATCGCGTCGCGCAAGGCTTCGCGGACGGTTGTTGGCTTCATCTCGGTGCCTTCGGGGATGTCCATCTCCGTAGGGGTCACGACGGCAACAGGTGCGGCAGGGGCGGCGGCGGCAGGCTCGTCAGGGGCCGCTTGCGCGTCCGCCGGTTTGGCCTCCGCCACATCGTCCGCGCTTTCGCCTTCTTCGATCATCACCGCAATGGCGGTGTTCACTTTGACGCCTTCGGTGCCCTCGGCCACCAGAATTTTGCCAACGATGCCTTCGTCGACGGCTTCAAATTCCATCGTGGCTTTGTCGGTCTCGATCTCGGCCAGAATGTCGCCCGAGGACACGGTGTCGCCCTCTTTGACAAGCCATTTGGCCAAGGTGCCTTCTTCCATGGTGGGGGAGAGGGCGGGCATTAGGATTTCGGTCGCCATGTCTTACGCCTCCGCTTCCATGTAGATGTCTGTGTAAAGCTCGTCCAAGCTGGGCTCCGGGCTTTCTTTGGAGAACTCGGCGGCCTCATTCACCACCGATTTGATCTCTTTGTCGATGGCTTTCAGGTCGTCCTCGGAGGCATGTTTGCCTGTCAGCAGCATATCGCGGACCTGCTCAATCGCGTCGCGCTCGTCGCGCATCTTCTGCACTTCCTCGCGCGTCCGGTATTTGGCCGGATCGGACATGGAATGCCCGCGGTAGCGGTAGGTTTTGATTTCCAGAATGTAGGGGCCTTTGCCCGCGCGGCAGTGGGCCACGGCTTTCTCGCCGGCCTCTTTCACGGCCAGCACGTCCATGCCGTCCACTTCTTCGCCCTCGATGCCATAGGCGGCACCGCGTTCCCAATAGGAGGGCGACTTGGTCGAGCGCTGGGTCGATGTGCCCATCGCGTATTGGTTGTTTTCGATCACGAAGACCACGGGCAGGTCCCACAGTTCCGCCATGTTGTAGGATTCGTAGACCTGACCTTGGTTCGCCGCACCATCGCCGAAATAGGTGAAGGTCACGTTGTCATTGCCTTTGTATTTGTCGGAAAACGCCAACCCCGCGCCCAACGGCACCTGAGCCGCCACAATGCCATGGCCCCCGTAGAAATGCTTCTCTTTCGAGAACATGTGCATCGAGCCGCCTTTGCCCTTGGAATACCCGCCCTCGCGGCCCGTCAGTTCGGCCATGACACCTTTGGGGTCCATGCCGCAGGCCAGCATATGCCCGTGGTCGCGATAGGATGTGATGCGTTTGTCGCCCTCTTTGGCGGCGGCCTCTAGGCCCACAACCACGGCTTCCTGTCCAATATAAAGGTGGCAAAAGCCCCCGATCAGCCCCATGCCGTATAGCTGGCCCGCTTTCTCTTCGAAGCGGCGTATCAGCAGCATGTCTTTGTAATATTGCAAAAGCTCGTCCTTAGAGACGTTCGCTTTCTTTGCAGGCGCTTTCTTAGCGGGTTTTTTGGCGGCCACGGGGCGTCATCCTCCCAGATATGAAAAGTAGTTTAACGTTAAACTATGTCGTATCAGACCAGTTTCCAGATTGCACGTCCAGATTTTTTCAGGACGGTCATGCGGCCAAAGCATAGCTGGCGCGGGCGCCGTTTCAACGGTGGCGTTTAGCGGATGATGATTTCGTCGGCGCGCATCAGGCCCAGCACGTCGCGGGCCTGCATGTCCAGCAGGTCAAGGTCCAGGTAGCCGTCCGACAGGCGGCGCGTCTTGTTGCGCATCTCGGCCACTTGCAGTTCCAGCGCGTCCAGTTCGGCGCGCAGCTGTGCGGTTTCGGCTTCAACCTGGACGCGGCGGAAGATGCCGTAGTCGCCCTGAACGGCGGCAAAGGTGAAATACGCGCCCATGCAGAACAGCACGCTGCAAATCAGCAGCGTGGTCAGTCCTGGGGATTTGCGGTTGGTCGTCATGCGCGTGGTTCAGCCCCGTCATGCCACCTTGTGTCCGGCGGCTTCCGAAAGACCATAAATCAGGTGATTCGCTTTGTGAATCCCCTAAATTCCGCAAACAACAAAAAGAGTCAGAATAACAACGCCGCCGCGCCGCTACCCTGCAATCGAGGCGCGGTAAATGCTGTCGATGGTGTCGGCCAGCGTGGCGCGGAAGGCGGCGTCGTCCTGCTGCGCGGTCAGCCCTTCGGTCAACGCGCGGGAGAAGCTGGCAATCACGCCCGCATTCTGCGCCAGACGGGCGTTGGCCTCCGCCCGGTCATACCCGCCAGACAGGGCCACGACGCGCATCACGCGGTCATGGTCGACCAGCGGTTTGTAGATGTTGGCGGTCTCGGGCAGGGTCAGCTTCAGCATGATGTCTTCGCCGGGCTTCAGGGTGTCCAGCTGCGCGCCGATGGCGTCCAGCAGCATGGCTTCGGCGTCTGCCTTGTTGTCCATCGAGATGGTGATCTCCGGCTCCAAAATCGGCACCAAACCATGCGACAGGATCTCGCGGCCAATCTCGAACTGCTGCGCCACGTTGGCGGCGATGCCGGATTTTGACGCTTCGCCAATGACGGACCGCATCTTGGTGCCAAACATCTCGGCTGATACGGCGCGTTTCAACAAAGCGTCCAGACCGTCGATGGGCTTCATCAGCTGCACGCCGTCGGCGGCGTCTTGCAGGCCCTTGTCGACCTTCAAAAACGGCACCACGCGGCTGTCTTCCCACAGGTAGTGGCCCGACGGTTTGCCGCCCATCTCGCGGTCCATGGTCTTTTCAAACAGGATGGCGCCGATGACCTTGTCGCCGGTGAACTCCGGCGCTTGCGCGATGCGGGCGCGCATGGCGTGGATCATGTCATACATCTCGTCTTCCGAGGCGTAGGCGTCTTCCTCAATGCCGTAAAGCCGCAGCGCTTTCGGGGTGGACCCACCGGATTGATCCAACGCGGCTATGAAACCCGCACCTTTCAGGATTTGGTCGATTTGCGCTTGGTTCGGCATGGTGTCACCCCAGTAAATGATGGTTGCCGCATTCCTAGGGCAGGGGTCGGGGCTATGCAAACATGGTGGCGCTAACATGCGCCATTTAATCTTTGCGGGCGTAAAACTGCTTGGTGGTCCAGGCGATGACACGGCGCGGCAGCAGCCGGGGCAGGAAGGCGAAGATCTTGTTCATCGCGCCGGGCACTTTGACGTGCTGGCCGGCCTTCATCGCCCGCCAACCGGCAACGGCCACGTCCTCGGCGCTGGCCATCAGCCCCATATTGGTCAGCCGCACATTCTTCATGTCAGCGCCTTCAAAGAAGTCCGTCTTGGTGGCCCCGGGGCAAAGCGCCGATACCAGAACGCGGGAGCCGGAAAGTTCTTCCGCGACGGCCTCGCTGAGGAAAAGCACATAGGCTTTGGAGGCATGATACACTGCCATTTTCGGCCCCGGCAGGAACCCGGCGGTGGAGGCCACATTCATGATCTTGCCCTGACCACGCGCAAGCATGTCTTGCACGGCGCGTTTCATCAGGTCGGTCAGCGCCACCATGTTGACGTTGATCGTGTCCAGCTCGCGCTGCCAGTCAGTCTGCGCAAACGGCCCGTTGGCCCCAAGGCCCGCATTGTTGACCAGCACTTCAATTTCGCCGATCCCGGTGGCGGCCTCCCACAAGTTTGCAGCCGCATCCGGCGTGCTGAGGTCCGCAACAATGGTGACGGAGGCCACGCCAAACTCGGCGCTCAGCGCCGCCCCCACGGCGTCCAGCTTGTCTTTGGACCGCGCCGCAAGGATCAGGTCATAGCCGTCACGGGCCGCACAACGGGCCAGCTCCTTGCCGATGCCTTCCGAGGCTCCGGTGATCAACGCATAGCCCATGATGTGCTCCTTTTAGGTGTCCAGTGCAGCAACTCCCGGCAGGGTTTTGCCCTCCATCCATTCAAGGAAAGCGCCGCCTGCGGTGGAAATATACGTGAAATCATCCGCCGCACCACTCACGTTTAGGGCAGCGACCGTGTCGCCGCCCCCCGCGACCGAGATCAGCTTGCCCGCCTTGGTCTGCGCCGCCGCCTTGGCGGCAGCGGCGTTGGTGGCCATGTCAAAGGGCGGAATTTCGAACGCGCCCAGCGGGCCGTTCCAGATCAGGGTTTGACATGCGTCAAACACCGCTTCCAGCGCGTCGACGGTTTTGGATCCCGCATCCAGGATCATCGCATCCGCAGGGCAGGCGTTAGCCGGCACAGTTTCACTGTCCGCCCCCGCCTTGAACTCCCGCGCCACGACAACATCGACGGGCAAGTGAATTACGCAATTCACTTTGGCCGCCTTCTCGATGATCTCGGACGCCGTGCCAGTCATATCGTGTTCGGCCAGCGACTTACCCACATCAATGCCTTGCGCGGCCAAAAAGGTGTTGGCCATGCCCCCGCCGATCACCAAGTGATCGGTTTTTTCGACCAGATTTGCCAGCAGTTCCAACTTGGTAGAGACCTTCGCCCCCCCCACAACCGCCACCACCGGCCGTTTCGGAGCGCCCAAAGCGCTTTCCAAAGCGCTTAGTTCCGCCTGCATCAGCCGCCCCGCGCAAGACGGCAGCAGCCGCGCAATGGCCTCTGTGGAGGCATGCGCGCGATGCGCCGCCGAGAACGCGTCATTCACATAGACATCGCCCAGCGAGGCCAGCCGCCCCGCGAAGCCTTCGTCATTCTTCTCTTCGCCCGGATTGAACCGCAGGTTCTCCAGCAGCGCCACGCCGCCCGGCTCCAACTCACCCACCTGCGCGCCGTAATTGCCGTCAATGAAATGCACCGTGCGGGCCAGACATTTTTCCACCGCGGGCACGATCTGCCTCAGCGACATCTCCGGCACCACTTGCCCCTTTGGCCGCCCGAAATGCGCCATCAGCACGGCCTTGCCGCCGCGCTCCAGCACCTCGTGGACCGTGGGCACAATCCGCTCAATCCGCGTGTCGTCGGTCACTTGCCCGTCTTCCACGGGCACGTTGATGTCCACACGGATCAGCACCGTCTTGCCGTCCAGATTCATATCGTCGAGCGTTTTCCAAGCCATATCGCGGGATTTCCTCAGGTAAACAAGTGGTTAACGAAAATCAGCAACCCCTTGAGGTTGCTGACTAATCTTACATGCGACGCGTGCGTCGGAAAAGGGGGGAGGCCTAAATCAGCTTGCCCATCGCCACAGCCGTATCCGCCATCCGGCAGGAGAAGCCCCATTCATTGTCATACCAGCTGAGAACCCGCACCATATTGCCGCCCAGAACCTTGGTCTGCTCGGACGCGTAGCTGGACGAGGCCGGGTCATGGTTGAAGTCAGACGACACCAGCGGCTTGTCAGAGTAAGCCAGCACCCCCTTCAAAGGCCCGCTTTCGGCAGCGGCCTTCATCAGCGCGTCGACCTCCTGCGTAGTGGTGTCGCGCGACGCCTCAAAGGTCAGGTCCACGCAGCTGACATTGGGGGTTGGCACCCGGATCGCCACGCCGTCCAGCTTGCCATCAAGCTCCGGCATCACCAGACCCACGGCCTTGGCCGCCCCGGTCGAGGTCGGGATCATCGACAAGGCCGCTGCGCGGGCGCGGTAGAGGTCTTTGTGCATGGTATCCAGCGTCGGCTGGTCGCCGGTATAGCTGTGCACGGTGGTCATGAAGCCTTTGTTGATCCCAATCCCGTCATTCAAAACCTTGGCAATCGGGGCCAGGCAGTTGGTGGTGCAAGACGCGTTGGAGACGACCAGATCCTCCGCCGTCAACGTGCCTTCGTTGACCCCGAAAACAATCGTCTTGTCCGCATTTTTGCCCGGCGCAGAAATCAGAACGCGCGACGAGCCGTTTTCCAGATGCGCTTGGCAGGCCTCTTTGGAGGTGAAGATGCCGGTGCATTCCATGACCACATCCACATCCGACCATGGCAGGTCGGCGGGGTTGCGGATGGCGGTGACTTTCATCGGCCCCCGGCCCACGTCGATGGTGTCGCCTTTGACCACAACCTCATGCGGGAAACGTCCGTGGACGGTGTCGTATTGCAGCAGGTGGGCGTTGGTCTCCACCGGTCCTAAGTCGTTGATTGCAATCACGTCTATGTCGGTGCGGCCGGACTCAATGATGCCCCGCAGGACGTTGCGGCCAATGCGGCCAAACCCGTTGATGGCGACTTTTACGGACATGAGGGGAGGTCTCCTATCTTGGTTGCGCGGGACCAAAACCCCGCCGTTACCGCTAACAAAGGCATTTCAACCGGAAGGTCAACTGTTGCGGGTCAAAAGTTGAAGTTAATCCAATTGAAACCAAGGCAAGATTTGGGAGGCGCGTATGATCCGTTTTGTACAAATTGGGGCAGTTTTTCAGGGGCTAAAACCCAAGTTGTACAAAACGGATTGCGCCTATTCGCGATGCCGGACGCAGGACAGGTAGCGGCCGCGCTTTACCGCCAGAACGCCAGGTATTCGATAAGTTCGCCCAGCTTGCGGCCCAGAAAGACATGCAGGTCCCAGCCGAACACGAACCAGTCGAGGCACAGAAGCCCAATTATCAAAAGCCCCAAAACAATCGCGATTTTGTTGGTCATGGCAGGGGCGGGGCCTTTCGCTGCAGCGTTAGAGGCGTCCCATCGCGGCGGCCACGTCGGCCATGCGGCAGGAGAAGCCCCATTCATTGTCGTACCAAGCCAATACCCGAACGGTCCGGCCCCCGACAACCTTGGTCTGATCTGGCGCGAAAATTGATGAATAATTCGTGTGATTAAAGTCAATCGACACTTTTGGTTCCGGGTCGTAGCTCAGCACGGCGCCCATATGGCCCGCCGCCGCTTCGCGCACGATGGCGTTGACATCCTCGACGGTGACGTCCTTGCCGGCCTCAAAGGTCAGATCGACCGCCGATACGTTCGGGGTGGGCACCCGCATCGCGGTGCCGTCAAGCTTGCCCGACAATTCCGGCAGCACTTCGCCCAGCGCTTTGGCCGCCCCGGTAGAGGTCGGGATCATCGCCATGGCCGCCGCGCGGGCGCGGTACAGGTCGTCATGGCGGCGGTCCAGCGTCGGCTGGTCGCCGGTGTAGGAATGGATGGTGGTCATGATGCCGCGCTCGATGCCGATGGCGTCGTTGAGCACTTTGGCAAGGGGGGCGAGGCAGTTGGTGGTACACGACCCGTTTGACACCACGCCGTGTTCGGGCAGCAGGTCGCGGTGGTTGACGCCGTAGACGATGGTCTTGTCGACATTCTTGCCGGGGGCAGAAATCAACACGCGTTTCGCGCCGCGCTCCAGATGCACGCCCGCCTTTTCCTTGGAATTGAACTTGCCGGTACACTCCATCACCACGTCGATGCCGGACCAGTCCAGCTCGTCTGGGTTGTAGGTGGAAAAGACCTTCATCGGGCCGCGGCCCAGATCTATCGTGTCGCCTTCGACGCGGACCTCGCCGGGGAAACGGCCATGGACAGAGTCGTATTTAAGCAGATGTGCGTTTGTCTCGATCGGGCCGGTTGCGTTGATGGCGACGACTTGTACGTCGTTGCGTCCGCTTTGCGCGATATGCGCCAAGGTACAGCGGCCAATGCGGCCAAACCCGTTAATTGCAACCGTGGTTGTCATCGCGCGATCTCCTCAAACACCATGTACCACCGTATACAGGTGTATATCGTGCCCGAGAACCCGGATTTTCTGTGTTACGACAAAACGTTAGCGTTAACATGCGCAAATATGCGGCAAAATGAAAACACCACATTTAGTGTTAGCGTTAACTTATCAACGAGGCACCCGCTGCCTGGAAAAACAGCGGGTGAGTCGGTTTTGTCAATCAAGGGGCGAAGACCCCCGCAAGCGCCGCGCGCTTATTTTGGCACAAGCACCTTGTCCACGACATGGATCATGCCGTTGAGCTGCTCAACATTGGCGATGGTGATCCGCGATGCCGACCCGTTTTCATCATAGATGTAAATCTGACTGCCACGCACCTGCGCGGACAGCGCGTCGCCCGACAGAGCGTTGAAATGATAGAAGCCATCGGCGCTGCCACGGGCTTTGCTGGCCAGACTATCCAGCGTGATTTTGCCTGCGATGACATGCGCGGTCAGGACCTTTGCCAACAGCGCCTTGTTTTCGGGTTTCAGCAAAGTTTCGACAGTGCCAGCTGGCAGGGCATCGAAGCCCGCATTGGTTGGGGCAAACACGGTAAATGGCCCGGGCTGCTTGAGCGTCTCGGTCAGGCCTGCGGCCTCTACGGCGGCGACCAAGGTTGTGTGGTCGGCGGAATTGACGGCATTGCCGACAATGGTCTTGCTTGGAAGCATTGGCGCGCCGCCAACGATTGGGTTGTTCTGCGCAAAGGCGGATGTTGCGAGGACAATTGCAGTGGCAGACGCGGTTAAGAGTGCTGATAGTTTCATAATGGGAGACCTTTCTAACTGATGCCGATCCTTGACCGGCTATATGGTTAATCACGTGACCTTCTATGGATGAGTTTCACGGAAGTTGCATTTGAACGTTCACGAAAACGTCAGGGCTGGGGCTGCGTGTCACGCAGGGGCGAAAATCAGGGCCGTCCCGTTCAGACAATGGCGCTTGTATGTGGGCCAGGGGCCATCGTCAAAGATGTGGCCCATATGGCTACCGCATCGGCGGCAATGCACCTCTGTCCGTTTGATAAAGAGCGTGTTGTCGGGCCTTGTCCCGATGGCATTTTTCAGGGGCGATGCAAAGCTGGGCCAGCCCGTGCCACTGTCGAACTTGGTTCTTGAAGAATACAGCGGCAGCTCGCAGCCGCGACACAGGTAGCGGCCCGGCTTGGCATTGTCGTGCAGCGGGCTGATGAAGGCTTTCTCCGTCGCGTCCTCGCGCATGATAAGGAATTCCGCCTCCGTCAGCATGGCGCGCCACTGGGCCTTTGTCCGGGTGATTTCGAACGTGCCGGACGCTGACATTGCCGCAACCGGAGTGATGGCGGCCGCAGCAGCGCCCAGCAAAAAGAGGCGGCGGTTGGGGGAGGTCATTTGATATTCCTTTGACAGGCAAGACGAGGCCCCGTGCAAGCTGCGCGGGAGCATCCTGTTATGAAGCGGCTCAAGGCCAGCAATTGGGTTAGTCACGTAGCTTTAGAGCTGGAAGTTTCAACAAATCGCTAAATCTTGCGCCGCGAACACGAAAAAACCCGCCCTCACATGCGGCGAGAGCGGGTTAATAAGTGGTTAAAATTTTCTTTTAAACCGTTGTTTATCAACGCCTTACAAGAAACGACGCATGCGTCGCATCAGCCGGCTTTGGCCTCGATGCTGTCTGCCAAGGCCTCCGCCCGCGCCGCGATCTCCGCCATGCTGTCGGTGATCTGGGGAGGGATGACCGCGACCTCGACCCGCTCCGGGGCCGCCGATTTCAGCGCGGTCAGCTCCTTGGCCTGCGCCTCAATCCGCGCCTCCGTCGCGCGGAGTTCCTCCTCCAGCCCGGCGGTCTTATCCGCCAGCATCAGCCCCGCCATCAACAGCATCCGCGTCTCGGGCATGCGCCCGATCTGCTCGGCCAGCACGCTGGCCTCGTTGTCCAACAGCTTGGCTGCGGACTGCAGAAAATGTTCCTCGCCGGTCTGGCAGGCCACCTGAAACGTCCGGCCACCGATGTCGATGTTTACCTCTGGCATGGATCACGCCTCCTTCAGGTTGGGGGCGAGTTCCGCCATGATGTCGTCCAGCTCGGCCAGATCATTGGCCCGCGTGGTCTTCAGATGCTCCAGCTCAGCCTCAATACTGGCGGCGGCGGTGCCGCTGCCATCTTGGTGGCTGGCATTGGCCGACCGCAAAGCGCTGTTGTTGTCGCTCATCTCGGCGATCACGCTGTGCAGTCGCTTGTTCTCCGCGCCCAGCTGCTCCAGACGGTCCGTCAGGCGCAGGACCTTGGTTTCAAGCCGCTCGATCCGCGCGACATGTTTTTCGCGCGACGCGACAAGCCGTTCATTTGTTGCGCGCTCAATTTCCAGCTCTTCCACCAGATCGGCATCCGGTGCCGCCTGCATCGGCGCGGGGGCGGGCGCCGCCGCCGCTGGCGCGTTTTCAACCGACCATGCGATGCGGTCCAAAGCCGCCGTGATGCGGCTTTCAAGCTGTTCGATGTCTGACATATGCTGCCCCCCAATTCGTCCTGTTCAGGGCCCTGTTTCAAAAGGCGTCGAATCGCGCGCCATCCTGTCAGGGCCGTATTAGCCAACAGACTACGGAATTCGTGGCCGATTTCAAAGACCTTGGGCGCGCAGATGGCTTGAAACGCTTGAACTCCGCCACTGGGCTGATATCACCGCCCTAAACCATTACACGCCCCCAAAAGAGGATTTTACCGTGGATATTGCCAGCCTTCGTGAGAAACATCCCGACCACTGGAACAAAGCCTGCGCAATCCGCGTGCTGACATTGGATGCGGTTGCCGCCGCCAATTCGGGCCATTCCGGTATGCCAATGGGCATGGCCGACGTGGCCACAGTGCTCTTTGAGAAGCACCTGAAATTTGACGCCTCCGCGCCGAACTGGCCTGACCGTGACCGGTTCATCCTGTCGGCGGGTCACGGCTCGATGCTGCTTTATGCGCTGCTACACCTGACGGGCTACGCGGATATGACACTGGAGCAGGTGAAGAACTTCCGCCAACTGGGTGCGATCACCGCCGGTCACCCCGAATACGGGCATGCCACTGGGATTGAAACCACCACCGGGCCTTTGGGGCAGGGGATTGCGAATTCCGTGGGCTTCGCATTGGCCGAGGAAGTGCAGCGCGCTTCCTTCGGGCGCAAGATGGTCGACCACTACACTTACTGCATCGCGGGCGACGGCTGCCTGATGGAAGGCGTCAGCCAAGAGGCCATCGGCCTTGCGGGCAAGCATGAGCTGGGCAAGCTGATCGTGTTCTGGGACAACAACAACATCACCATCGACGGCACGGTCGAGCTGTCGGACAAAACCAACCAGGCGATGCGGTTTAAAGCATCCGGCTGGCACGTGCAGGAAATTGACGGCCACGACCCGGAGGCGATTGACGCGGCCATCGAGAAGGCCAAGAAAACCAAGAAGCCGTCGATGATTGCGTGTAAGACGCATATCGCGCTGGGCTCATCTGCGCAGGACACATCCAAAGGCCACGGGGCGCTGACCTCGGACGAGTTGATTGCGGACACCCGCAAAGTATATGGCTGGGACCATGGGCCGTTTGTGATCCCCGCCGACATCAAAGCTGCATGGGAAGCCATCGGGTCGCGCGGCGCCGCCGATCGCGACGCATGGGACGCCCGTCTGGAAGAGATGCCAGCCGGCAAGCAGTCGCGGTTCGCGCGTCAACAATCGGGCGAGGCCCCGCGCAAGCTGTCGGCCACCATCAAGGCCCTGAAAAAGCAGATCAGCGAAAGCGCACCCAAAGTGGCGACCCGCAAAGCGTCGGAAATGGCGCTGGAGGTCATCAACCCGATCATGCCGGAAACCTTTGGCGGCTCGGCTGACCTGACCGGGTCCAACAACACGTTGACGGCGGATATGGGCGTGTTTGATCCATCCAACCGCAAAGGCCGCTACATGTATTACGGCGTGCGCGAGCACGGCATGGCCGCCGCGATGAACGGCATGGCCCTGCATGGCGGCACCAAGCCTTACGGTGGCACGTTCATGTGCTTTACCGACTACGCACGCGGCGCGATGCGGCTGTCGGCGCTGATGGGCATCCCGGTGACCTATGTGATGACACATGACAGCATCGGCCTGGGCGAAGACGGGCCAACCCACCAGCCGGTAGAGCATCTGGCGATGCTGCGCGCGACGCCGAATGTGAACGTGTTCCGCCCGGCGGACGCGGTGGAAACGGCAGAGGCTTGGGAGGTCGCACTGACCTCTGACAAGACCCCGTCGGTGCTGGCGCTGTCGCGCCAGGGGCTGCCCACGGTGCGCACGACACATACGATGCGCAACGAGACCTCACGCGGGGCGTATATTCTGGCCGAGGCCGAGAACAAGCGCCAAGCCATCCTTATGGCGACCGGTTCCGAGGTATCGATTGCGATGGAGGCCAAAGCGCTGTTGGAAGCCGACGGGATCGGCACCCGCGTCGTGTCCATGCCCTGCTGGGAACTGTTCGAAGAGCAGGACGAGAAGTACCGCCGCAAGGTCTTGCCTGCGGGTCCGGTGCGCGTTGCCATTGAAGCCGCGATCCGCTTCGGCTGGGACCGCTGGCTGTTTGGTGAGCGGGGCCGGCGCGAGAAGGCGGGCTTTGTCGGCATGCACGGGTTTGGCGCGTCCGCGCCAGCAAATGAGCTGTATGAAGATTTCGGGATTACGGCAAAGGACACGGCGCAGAAGGTGCGTGAACTTCTGTCCTGAAGTATTTGAAGTGGAAGCAGAAAGGCCCGCTCATTGGAGCGGGCCTTTTTTTGTGCGGGGGAAAAGCTCTTGCAAGAGCTTTTAAGGGCTTTCGAAAGCCCTTAGCCCCTGTCAGCTGTTGTGCTCTCTGATCGTGTTGGCGGCGTCTTTGTCAAAAGACACTCCATTTTCTTCCAGCAACGTGTCCAACTCGCCTGACAAGGTCATCTCGGTGATGATGTCGCAGCCGCCGACGAACTCGCCTTTGACGTAAAGCTGCGGGATGGTCGGCCAGTCGGAGAATTCTTTAATCCCCTGACGCACGCCGTCATCTTCCAGCACGTTCACGTCCTTATAGGCCACGCCCATGTAGTTCAGCACGCCCGCTACCTTGGACGAGAAGCCGCATTGCGGCATCTGCGAGGTGCCCTTCATGAACAGCACCACGTCGTTGCCGCTGACGGTCTCTTGGATTTGCGCGTTTGCGTCGGTCATTTTGATCTACTCCGGTACTTTGGTTGTCAGGCCCAGTGCGTGAATTTCGCCGCTGTCCACTTTGTCTTTGATCGCGGCCATGACCGCGCGTTGTTGGGCCAAGCGGTTCTTGCCGCGAAAGCTTTCGTCGATGACCATGCCTTGGAAATGCACGCCATCGGCGCCCTCGACTGTGATTGTCGCGTCGGGGAAGCTGGCGCGGATCAGATCTTCAACATCTTGCGCGGTGATGGCCATGGGGAAACGTCCTTCTTTGGTCTTAACGTAGGAAGCGGCGGGGGCGGTGACAAGTGTTTAGCCGACCGCGGCCTCAAAGCTTGTGTGGAAGATTTGGGACAGGGTCGCAAGCGGGGCGGAGGTCTCGCCGAGCCGGATCGCGTCGCCGGTGAAGGTGCCGACCTCGGTCAGCAGCGCCATGCCGTCGGCAGCTTGCAGCAACGCTTTGGCGTTGGCGGGCGTGCAGGCAATGAGGTAGCGGGCCTGATCTTCGCCGAACAGCGCAGGCGTGTCGCCCACGTTGAGAGTTACGCCGACGCCTGCGGCATCTGCGAGTTCGAACGCGGCAAGCGCGAGCCCGCCATCAGCGATGTCGGTGCAGACGTCGATCAGGTTACGGTGCTTGCGGATGAAGTCGCCGTTCCATTTTTCGGCGTCCAGATCGATCGAAGGCGCGTCGCCGTCCTCGCGGTTGAAGGCCTCAGCCAGCAGGGCGGACTGGCCCAGATGGCTGCCTTCGTCGCCCAAGAGCAGCGCGACATAGCCGTCTTGCACCTTGCCTGCGATGATCTGGTCGACATGGTCGATCAGGCCGACCGCGCCGATGGTGGGGGTGGGCAAGATGCCGGTTCCGTCGGTCTCGTTGTAGAGCGACACGTTGCCGGACACGATGGGCATGTCCAGCGCTGCGACGGCCTCGCCTATGCCTTTGATGGCACCGACGAACTGGCCCATGATCTCGGGCTTTTCGGGGTTGCCGAAATTCATGTTGTCGGTCGTGGCCAAGGGGGTCGCGCCCGATGCAGTCAGGTTCCGGTAGGCTTCGGCCACGGCCTGCTTGCCGCCTTCGAACGGGTTGGCTTTGACGTAGCGCGGCGTGACATCGGATGTGAAGGCCAACGCTTTATCGGTGCCGTGCACGCGGACAATACCGGAGCCTGCGCCGGGGGCGGCCACGGTGTCGGCCATGACCTGGCTGTCATATTGTTCCCAGACCCATTGCTTGCGGGCGTAGTTAGGCGATGAGATCAGGGCTTTCAGGCCGTCGATCGGGGCGATCTCGATTTTGTCTTTGAGCGGGGCCGCTTTGGGGGTTTCCACCCATGGGCGGTCGTATTCGGGGGCGGAGGAGGCCAGCTTTGACAGCGGCAAATCGGCCATGACCTCGCCGTCGTGCAGGATCAGGAAGCGGTCCTCTTCGATGGTCTCACCAACGATGGCGAAGTCGAGGTCCCATTTGACGAACACGGCGCGGGCCTCGGCCTCAAGCTCGGGTTTGAGGACCATAAGCATGCGTTCCTGCGACTCGCTGAGCATCATCTCATAGGCGCTCATGTTCTCTTCGCGCTGGGGCACGTCTTCAAGTTTCAGCTTGACGCCAAGCCCGCCTTTATCGCCCATTTCCACGGCAGAACAGGTCAGGCCTGCGGCCCCCATATCCTGGATCGAGATGACCGCGCCAGTTTGCATCAGTTCCAGCGTGGCCTCCATCAGGCGCTTTTCGGTGAACGGATCGCCGACTTGGACGGTGGGGCGCTTTTCCTCAATTGTGTCGTCAAATTCGGCGGAGGCCATTGTGGCCCCGCCGACGCCGTCGCGACCGGTTTTCGCGCCAAGGTAGACGACGGGCATGCCGACGCCGGAAGCGGCGGAGTAGAAGATTTTGTCAGTGTCCGCGATGCCTGCAGCGAACGCGTTCACGAGGCAGTTGCCGTTATAAGCGGGGTGGAAGCGGACTTCGCCGCCTACGGTGGGCACGCCGAAACAATTGCCGTAGCCGCCTACACCCGCAACCACACCGGAGACCAACTGACGGGTTTTGTGGTGATCGGGGGAGCCGAAGGAGAGCGAATTCATCGTCGCAATGGGGCGTGCGCCCATTGTGAAGACGTCGCGCAGGATGCCGCCGACGCCGGTAGCGGCCCCTTGGTAGGGCTCGATATAAGAGGGGTGGTTGTGGCTTTCCATCTTGAAGACCACGGCTTGCCCGTCGCCAATATCGACGATGCCCGCATTCTCACCGGGGCCGCAGATGACCTGGGGGCCTTCGGTCGGCAAGGTCCGCAACCATTTTTTCGAAGATTTGTAGGAACAATGCTCGTTCCACATGGCCGAAAAAATGCCCAGCTCGGTAAAGCTTGGTTCGCGTCCAATAATGTCCAGCAGGCGTTCATATTCGTCGGGGCTAAGCCCGTGCGATGCGATCAGGTCTTGAGTGATTGCAGGGTCCTGCATGTGACGTCTTCCCCTCGGATATCTTGCCTTGTGCCTCTCTTATGACAGGCGAGCCGAAGGGGGAAGGGGGTCCCGCCCCAGAAAAAGGGGCGGGGCCGTATGGAATAGCTGAGGTCTTATTGCAAGGAGTTGCGCAACGCGCGTTTGCTGATCGGCACGCGCACCTCGTCTGAGGACACTCTGAGGTTGTTGAACCGCAGCACCGCCTGATCTCGCGGCATGCTGGATACAAGCGCCACTTGGATGGCATACATCCCGCCTGACCCTTGGTTGACGTTTTGGATCAACCCCAGTTGCTGCCCCCGATTGTCTACCACACGGTAACCGACCAAATCTGCGAGCCTGACAACGCCGGCTTTCGCGCGTTTTGCTGCATCTTCCGTTTTGCTGGTTACGGTCCCTGCAACCGTATCAGCGGTGCCAATTGGGTCACCAACTGCGCCGCCGGGTGAGCCACCGCCGATGGCTACGTCAATTTCGCCGGTGGTCCCGCCACCTGTTCCGCTGCCGGACCCGCCGCCAATGCCGACATTTACGTCGACGCCACCACCACCGCCAATGCCGACGTTTGCACTGATGCCGCCGCCACCACCGCCGCCGCCAACGGCACCGCCGATCGCATCAGATACGCCGCCAAGTCCTTGACCGTGTCCGCCGGCAAGGGTCGGCGTTGCAAAGGTCAGCGCGCCGATTGCACATAAAATCTTAACGGGGGCTGTCTTAGAGTATCGGGTCGTGGATGCCTGTGTCATTTTTGGTCTCCTTCGGGTTTATCAGCCAGCCAACCGAACGTGGGCTTTTGGCCTTCTCGCCACAAAGGTCACCTTTATGTGTGGCTCGATTGTGCAGATTTCGACGCCGAAAACCTAAAGTCTTAATCATCCCCAACGTGTTCCGTAAGCTTTGGAAGTTGTTGCTAAATTTCGGACCACTTTGCGGCTGCCGACGGGATGAAGCCACGCGGTGTGGGAGGCGACGCCTCAAATTCGCCAATAGAATTAACGAGGCGTTAAGGGCGCGCAGCATATTGGGCGTGTCAAACCCAATTGCCCAAAAAAAAGGCCGAGCATTAAGCTCGGCCGAAGTCCAACAGGGAGGTGAAGGGAGCATCTGCTGCCTTCGAGAAGGGAAATATGTCTGTGCCCTGTGCGGTTCAAGTTTTTTTGCCCAAAAAAGGGTCATACCCGATATGCAGTTGCTGCATGGCTGCCAGAAAATGCAGCAGACTATAGGGCTTGTGCCTTTTTTCGCTGCAAGTTGATTTCGCCGACAACAAAGTCGCGGAATGCCGAGATGCGCTTCGAATGACGGAGTTCCTCTGGGTAGGCCAGAAAAACCGGAACATCGTTCGACTCTACATCGGGAAGCACCCGGACAAGCCTGGGGTCATCAATTGCGACGTAATCAGGCAAAACCCCGATACCAAGCCCATGATGCACGGCCTGCAAGCAGCCAAAGTAGTTGTTGACGGTCAGCAGGTTGGGCAGATCGTAGCTTAGCAGCTCCCGCACCAAAGTTGCCCCGGCGCTGACCTGCTCGGACTTCGTGTTTTGACAAATCAGCCGGTGCTGTTGCAAATCTTCCATGGTTTCAGGTCGGCCGCGCTTTTCCAGATAATCGGGATTTGCAAAGAGCTGCATCTTGACCGACATCAGCTTCTTGCGCACCAGATCGGCCTGACTTGGTTCTTTCATGCGAATGGCGACATCCGCCTCGCGCATCGGCAGGTCCAACACACGTTCATCGAGCATAAGGTCGATATTGAGGTCGGGGTAGTCGTCATAGAGCTTGGACAGGCGCGGGGCCATCCACAGCGAACCGAACCCGATGGTGGTGGTGACGCGCAGCTCGCCGAAAACCTCTTCTTCGCTGTCGCGAATACGGGCGGAGGCGGCCTCGAGCCGCTTGGACATGGAGCGGGTCGCATCAAAGAGCAGCTCGCCCTGTTCGGTGAGAATCAGCCCGCGCGCATGGCGATGGAACAAAATGGTGTTGAGCGATTCCTCAAGCGCGCGGATCTGGCGAGACACCGCGGATTGGGACAAATGCAACGTGTCACCAGCATGGGTCAGCGACCCGGCATCGGCGACGGCGTGAAATATTCTAAGTTTATCCCAGTCCATAATGCTTCTTCTGTTTCAATTGTTACCGCTAGCCTATGCTATTTCTTAATGCGCCGCACTGCAGCACGGAAACAAGTGAATTATCACAAAAAATCGCTTTGTAGGTCAGCTACTATGACCTAATATCCGTGCTAAGTTGCTGTATCGCCTGGGAGGGCTTTGGATGACGCTGCAAGACATCTCGTTAAATGACCGCTTCGACTTGGAAATGTCGCCCGTTTTGTTGAACGGCACGCAGGCGCTGGTGCGGCTGGTACTGATGCAGAAGGCGCGGGACCGCGCGGCGGGGTTGAACACCGCAGGTTTGGTGACAGGTTACCGCGGATCGCCCTTGGGGGCGGTGGATATGCAGATGTCGAAGGCTCAAAAGCTGCTAAGCGCAGCAGACGTGACCTTTCAGCCGGGACTGAACGAGGATTTGGCCGCGACCGCTTTGTGGGGCGCGCAGCAGGCGGAACTGCGTGGCGAGGGGCGGTATGACGGCGTTTTCGGGCTGTGGTACGGCAAAGGGCCGGGCGTGGACCGGTCGGGCGATGTGATGCGCCATGCCAACATGGCGGGGTCCTCGCCCAATGGCGGCGTGCTGATGGCGATGGGGGACGACCATACTGGCGAAAGTTCCACCACCTTGCACCAGTCGGACTGGGCCATGGTCGATGCCTATATGCCAATCGTGTCGCCAGCGGGCGTGCAGGAGATATTGGATTACGGGCTATACGGCTGGGCGCTGTCGCGGTTTGCGGGCGTCTGGGTCGGCTTGAAAACCATGAAAGACACGGTGGAGGCGACGTCTGTTGTGGACGGATCGCATGACCGCATGTCGTTTGTTTTGCCAGAGTTTGCAATGCCCGAAGGCGGGCTGAACATCCGGCTGGTTGACACGCCGGTGGAGCAAGAAACGCGGATGATCGACCACAAGAGGTTCGCGGCGGAAGCCTTTGCAAAGGCAAACAAAATGGACAAGCGGGTATGGGGAAAACCCGGTGCCAAGATCGGGTTTGTCGCCGCTGGCAAGAACTGGCTGGACCTGCAACATGCCCTGTCCCTGCTGGGCATTGACGAGGCGGAGGCGGAACGCCTTGGGCTGACCACCTACAAGGTGGGACAGGTTTGGCCGCTGGATGTCGACACGTTCCATGACTGGGCCACTGGATTGGACCTGATTATCGTGGTCGAGGAAAAGCGCAAGCTGATCGAAGTGCAGGTCAAGGAGGCGATCTTTGACGACCGTGGCGGGCGACGTGTGTATGGCTGGCACAAGGGCGATACGTGGGAGCATGGCCGCCAACAAGAGCTGTTCCCGACGCGCTACGCGCTGGACCCTATTGATATTGCAGAGAAACTTGGCGTTATTTTGATCGAGGAGGGCCGCCGCACCGACCGCATCGAAGCCGGATTGGCGATGCTGGCAGAGGCGAAGCGGTCCGACAACGCCCAAGACATCGCGGCGCGGCTGCCTTATTTCTGCTCGGGCTGCCCGCATAATTCTTCGACCAAAGTCCCTGAGGGCAGCCGCGCCTATGCGGGGATTGGCTGCCATTACATGGTGCAATGGATGGACCGTGACACCGTAGGCTCAACCCAGATGGGCGGCGAAGGGGCGAATTGGATTGGCGAAGCGCCGTTTTCCACGCGCGACCACGTGTTCCAGAACATAGGCGACGGGACCTATAACCATTCGGGCAATCTGGCGATCCGCGCAGCGGTCGCTGCGGGGACGAATATCACCTACAAGGTGCTCTACAATGACGCCGTTGCGATGACCGGCGGGCAGGGCAATGAGGGCGGCTTGGACGCGCCCCAGATCGCCCGCGAGCTGGTGGCGATGGGCGTGGGCGAGGTTGTGGTCGTCTACGACGAAAAGGAAGATGTTGATCGGGCGGCTTTCCCTTCTGGGCTGGCGCTGCATGAGCGGGCAGAACTGCCAGCGGTTCAGGAAAGGTTGAGTAAAACCAAAGGCGTGACGGCCATTGTATATGTGCAGACCTGTGCTGCTGAAAAACGTCGCCGTCGCAAACGTGGGCTGTTCCCAGACCCTGACAAGCGGGTGTTTATCAACACGGATGTCTGCGAGGGCTGCGGCGATTGTGGGGTGCAATCTAACTGCGTTTCAATCGTGCCGGTAGAGACGGAACTGGGCCGCAAACGCGCGATTGACCAATCGTCGTGCAACAAGGATTTCAGCTGCGTGAACGGGTTCTGTCCGTCATTCGTGACCATCGAAGGTGCGCAGATCAAGAAGAAGGCGGCGGTCTCATTTGACCTGCCGGATATGCCGGACCCTGATTTGCCGGTCATTGATGGCACGCACAACGTGGTTATCACGGGCGTCGGCGGCACGGGCGTTGTGACCATTGGCGCGGTGCTGGCGATGGCGGCGCATCTGGACGGCAAGGGCGCGGGCATGATGGAGATGGCGGGCCTCGCCCAAAAGGGCGGCGCGGTGCATATCCATTGCCGGTTGGCAAACAAGCCGGAAGACATTTCAGCCATTCGCGTGGCCACGGGAGAGGCGGACGCCTTGATCGGCGGCGATCTGGTTGTCAGCGCCGGGGCCAAGACGCTGGGGCTGATGAAGCCGGGCACCTCTGGCGCGGTCGTGAACGCCCATGAGATCATCACAGGCGATTTCACCCGGGACACGGAATTCTCCCTACCTACTGATAGGTTGAGACTGTCCTTGGAGGCTAAGCTGCGGGACAGATTGGACTTTTTTGACGCGTCCGATCTGGCGAAAGCGCTGATGGGGGACTCGATTTTCTCCAACATCATGATCTTTGGTGCGGCCTGGCAGCGCGGCTTGATCCCGATCAGCCACGCAGCCATTGTCAAAGCCATTGAGCTGAACGGGGCCGCGCCAGACCGCAATCTGCGCGCGTTTGAATTGGGCCGCTGGGCGGTGCTGCACCCCGAAGACGCGGCGAAATATCTGACGGATACTGTGGTGTCACTGCCTAAGACTCTGGACGACAAGATTAACTTCCGCGCGGATCATTTGGTGGCCTATCAAAGCAAGCGGCTTGCCAAGCGCTACCGCAAGGCGGTGGACAAGTTTGAAGACCTGCGGCTGAAGGAAGCCGTGGCGAAGGGATACCATAAGGCCTTGGCCTATAAGGATGAATACGAGGTCGCGCGGCTGCATTTGGAAACCGAGGCCAAGGCACGGGAGGCTTTTGACGGGGATTTGAAGCTAACCTATGCCCTTGCCCCGCCTTTGCTGTCGAAGACGGGGGCCAACGGGCGTCCAGTGAAGAAGGAATTTGGCGCGTGGATGGGGCGGGCTTTCAAGGCGTTGTCGAAGATGAAGCGGTTGCGCGGCACGCCGTTGGATGTGTTCGGCTACACCGCCGAGCGCAAGATGGAACGTGCTTTGATTAAGCAATATGAGGGTGATTTGGTGCGGATCGCAGATGCGTCAAACATGGATGCTGCCGTGGCACTTGCGGAATTACCGTTGCAGATCAGAGGGTTCGGCCCCGTGAAGGAAGCAAATGAGCGAGCCGCATCGAAGCGGCGTGAAGAATTGCTGGCGATGTTGAACGCGGAGCCTGCCAAACAGGCGGCGGAATAGTCAGCCCTTGCGGATCAGGTAGGTCTGTACCCCGGCGTCCTCAGATTGTGCGATCAGGGCGTGGCCCGCCTCGGCGCAGAAATGCGGCACGTCGATGATCGCTGCCGGATCATCTGCCAAGACCTTCAGAACTTCGCCCGACGCAAGCGGCTGCAACCGTTTGCGCGCCTTTAGCACGGGTAGGGGGCACAGCAGCCCAGTGGCATCAAGTTCAGCGGTGTGGTCCATAGGGATGATGTATTTGCCGCAGGGTGCGATGTCGATGCGGCAAATCTCCTTACTTTTGCCAGAGTCGGGCGTTAGGTTCGCCCCATGGCGAGTGAGCAGGAAAGAGTTGGGGTACGCAAGCGCCGGGTGTTCTACATCCCGGGCTATGATCCGATTCATCCCCGCCGCTACCGCGAGCTGTACCGCAAGGAAGGCGCAGCGCAGGCCGAAATCAGCGGCTACCGACTGAATTTGAAGCCAAAAACGACGCCCGGCCCCTATGGCTGGAACGTCGCTGGCGAGGTGGACGGCGCGACGACCAACGCGCAGATTGAAGTGCTGGTCTGGTCCGACATCGTGCGCGGCAGCATGGTCACCGACATCCCGCGCACCTATCTGCAGCTGGTGCGCACGGCGTGGACCTATATCGGCTCCGGCGCATTGCGGCGGCTGATGATGCTGCGCAAGGGGCCGGTGATTGCGGCGCTTTACCCGATTGGCATGCTGCTGCTGCAGCTTTTGATGGCCTTGGGTGTGGGCATGTTGCTGGGCAGGGCCTTGGCGGGCGGTTTGGGCATGTTGCTGCCGTCTCTGGCTTGGCTGAACGCCGGGTTGGGCGGCGCGTTTGGCGCGTCGGTGTTCGTGGCCTTGCTGCGCTGGTTCAAGAAGAAGGACGGCAAGATCTACGCCTATTACCTGATGCATGACTACGCGTTTTCGGCGCAATGGGGGGGAGCGAACCCACCCGCCCTTGAGACCCGTATCGCTGAGTTCACCGAGACGATTGCGGAGGCATTGCAAGACAACACCGAGGAAGTCTTGGTGGTGGGGCATTCCTCGGGCGCGCATCTGGCGGTGTCGATTTTGGCCGATTTGATACGGAGCGGGCGGGTCAAGCCTGACGGCCCCAAGCTGGCCTTTTTGTCTTTGGGGCAGGTGGTGCCGATGGTGTCTTTTCTGCCCAAAGCCGACCGGCTGCGGCGCGACCTGAACTACCTGTCGGCGCGGGATGAAATTACGTGGATCGACGTCACAGCGCCGGGCGATGGCTGCGCCTTTGCGCTGTGTGACCCCGTGGCCGTCAGCGGCGTCGAGCCTGAGGGCAAGAAATGGCCATTGGTCTTTTCGGCGGCATTCACCCAGACGCTCAGCCCCGAGAGATGGAAAGAACTGCGCTGGAAGTTTTTCCGGCTGCATTTCCAGTATCTTTGCGCGTTCGACCGCCCCAAGGACTATGATTACTTTCAAATCACCGCAGGACCCGTGACGCTGGAGGACCGCTACGCCGACCGCCCACAATCGCGGTCGCGCATTGATATTGCCGTGTCCAGCCACACGTCCATGGCCGCCTGACATGTTGCCACCCAAGCCTGCGTCCCGACCCGAAAGGGTCTCCTTCCTGCGCTACATGCGCTTGTTCCGGCAGGATATTTTGTCAGCCCAACCGGCCAAGCTGTACCGCGCGTGGATGGCCGAATTTCGCACCCCATTTTTCCGCAGCTACATGATTAACCAGCCAGATCTGGTGCGCACTGTGCTGAACGAACGCCCCGGCGATTTCCCGAAATCGGACCGCATCAGCGAGGGGCTGCGGCCTTTGCTGGGTAATTCCGTCTTTGTCACCAACGGAGAGACGTGGAAACGCCAGCGCCGGATCATTGATCCGGCCTTTGAAGGGGGGCGGTTGCGTGACGCGTTCCCTGCGATGTGGGCGGCCGGAGAGGCGGCTGTGGCCCGCCTTGGCGAAGGCGAGACGGAGATCGAACAAGAGACCAGCTTTGCCGCCGCAGACGTCATTTTTCGCACGCTTTTTTCGATCCCGATTGAGGATGAGATTGCGGGGCAGGTGTTCACCGAGTTTCGGGAATACCAACGCTCTCAACCTTTGTTGAACCTGGCCGCGTTTGTGTCGGTGCCCCGCTGGGTGCCGCGCTTTTTCAGGAAAGAGACCAAGAAAACAGCCAAATCCATTCGCGCCTTGATAACAAAGCTGACGACGCAGCGGATAGACGCGATTAAGGCAGGGACCGCGCCTGATGATCTGGCGACGAAGATCATGACCACCAAGGACCCCGAAACGGGCCTAGCCTTCACCACCGAAGAGATGGTGGATCAGGTCGCGATCTTCTTCTTGGCAGGCCATGAGACTAGCGCGTCCGCCTTGGCGTGGACCTTGTACCTGATCGCGATGCACCCGGAATGGCAGGACAAACTGGCGGCGGAGGCCTCGGTTTTGGAACAGGGACCTGACGTCGGCGTCTTGTCCAAACTGCGCCTCAGCAGAGACGTGTTCCGCGAAGCGCTTCGCCTGTACCCGCCCGTCCCGATGATGGTGCGAGAGACAACATGCCCCGAAAACTTTCGCGACCGGGACATCAAAGAAGGTGGGATGGTGGTGATCTCGCCCTGGCATTTGCACCGCCAAGAGCGGTTGTGGGACAATCCGGATGGCTTTGATCCGACACGGTGGGCCACCGAGAATGGCAAAACCTGCCAGCGTGACGCCTATATCCCCTTTTCCAGCGGCGCACGTGTCTGCCCCGGCGCGGGGTTCGCCATGTTTGAAGGGCCTTTGCTGTTGTCGATGCTGCTGCGGGCGTTCCGGTTTGACTTGGTCGATGGCAAAACGCCGGTTCCCGTGGCGCATCTGACGGTGCGGGCCAAAGACGGCATCACCTTGAACGTGTCGCGGCGGTGAGGGATGAAGGTTATGGCCCGTATCTTTAAGCTGAACGATCGGCCGTCATGGGGGGCTATCGCGCTCTTGCTGGCTGCGGGTGTGGTATTTGTGGGGTTTGGCAATGCGGACCGACTGTTTTGGAGATTGACCTCGCAAGGGGCAACGCTGCCCGGCGTGGTGGTTGAGGTGCGGTCTTATCGCCCGCCAGAGGCGAAGGCAGACCTACAAGTGCCCAAAGTGGTGTTTCGTGACAGGAACGGGGCCATCCGGGTGATGGAACCCACGGGCAGGCTCAGCCGGTATTCGTTTGAAGTAGACCAGCCGGTCTTGGTCAAACAGCTGGGCGGCGCAGACGCGATTGCTGTGGACGTTTTGTTCAGGCGCACATTGGTGACATCGGTGGTGATGTCATTGTTCACGGCGCTGGGGATCGCGGCTTGGTTGAGCGGTATTTGGATGATCGTCCGCCGCATTTGGCACTCAGCCGTTGGGGTGCGTCAGGTTTCGTAAGATATAGAGGCGAATGGCCGAGGCGAGCCCGATATCGTCGCCTCGATTGCTATCAATCTCGGACGCCAAATCATTGATTGGACGGGATTGTTCTGCTGCAAGCCGCCGGAACTCTACCCAGAACGGATCCTCTAAAGAAACACTTGTCCGGTGGCCCTTAAGGGTGAGAGAGCGTTTTTTTGGTCGTTGTGTCATATAGCCGTGTCGTTGTTAAATTTTGTTCGCAAACAGGGCCAGTCAGTTAAGACACCCCCCACCTGAGATTTTCTTACATGGGTTGGGTGTCGCGTGGCCCGGGGAAAAATTGAGAAAAATTAACCCTTAAATCTGAAATAGTTGTTTGTCGTTGATCGACATGCAATCGCGTTAATCATCGTCATCGCGGATTTCGTGCCCGTCGAGCTTTGACATAGCCCGCTCACGCTCCAATTCGAGCGCGTTCTTTTGTGAGGTGCTGCGCCCAAATGTAATGGCGTTTTCGTTGGCGCGGGCCTTCTTGTCAGCCCGCGCCTTTGCTTTTCTGAACTTGTTCAGACTGACCGGCTTCACTTAGGGCCGATCATGTCTTTGGGTTGGACCACGCGGTCGAAGGTTTCTGCGTCGACCAGCCCCAGCGCAATGGCTTCTTCTTTGAGGGTGGTGCCGTTCTTATGCGCGGTCTTGGCGACCTTTGTGGCGTTGTCGTAACCGATTGTGGGGGCAAGTGCTGTCACCAGCATCAGCGACTCTTTCATCAACTTGTCGATGCGGTCGATATTGGCCTGCGTGCCCGCGACCATGTTGTCGGTGAAGCTGCCCGCCGCGTCGCCCAACAGCTGCATGGACTGGATGACATTGTAGCTCATCATAGGGTTGTAGACGTTCAGCTCGAAATGGCCTTGGGAGCCCGCAAAGCCCACGGCGGCATCATTGCCCATGACATGGGCACAGACCATGGTGAGCGCCTCTGCCTGCGTGGGGTTCACCTTGCCGGGCATGATGGACGAGCCGGGCTCGTTTTCAGGCAGGATCAATTCGCCAAGGCCGGAGCGGGGGCCGGAGCCAAGCAGACGCATGTCATTGGCAATCTTGAACATCGAGGCCGCGGCGGTTTTCAACGCGCCTGAGAACATGACCATCGCGTCATGGGCAGCGAGCGCCTCGAACTTGTTGGGGGCTGTGACGAAGGGCAGGCCGGTGATCGACGCAATCTCAGCGGCGACCTTTTCGGCGAAACCTTTGCGCGTGTTCAGGCCGGTGCCGACGGCGGTGCCGCCTTGGGCCAGTTCATAGATGTCGGGCAGACAGGATTCCACCCGTTCGATGGCCTTGGCCATCTGATGCGCGTAGCCGCCAAATTCCTGACCAAGGGTCAGGGGTGTCGCGTCCTGGGTGTGGGTGCGGCCGATCTTGATGATGTCTTTGAATTCTTCGGATTTGGCCACCAATGCGGCGTGCAGTTTGCGCAGGCCTGGCAGCAGCGTGTCGCGGGCGACCATGGCGATGCCAACATGCATGGCGGTGGGGAAGGTGTCGTTGGACGATTGCCCCATGTTGCAGTGATCGTTGGGGTGGACTGGCGTTTTCGACCCCATGACACCGCCCATCATCTCAATCGCACGGTTCGAGATCACCTCGTTCGAGTTCATGTTGCTTTGCGTGCCGGAGCCGGTTTGCCAGACCACCAGCGGGAAGTTGTCGTCGAACTTGCCGTCGATGACCTCTTGGGCGGCGGCTTGGATATGCGGCGCAAGGTCCGCGTCCAGATCGCCGAATTCCAGGTTCACGGTGGCTGCAGCCTTCTTGATGACGCCCAATGCGCGGATGATTGCGACGGGCTGGCGTTCCCAGCCAATGGGGAAGTTCATGATCGAGCGTTGCGTCTGCGCGCCCCAGTATTTGTCGGATGGGACTTCCAGTGGGCCAAAGCTGTCGGTTTCAGTGCGGGTGTCGGTCATGGGAAATCCTCGAAATTAGGGTCGAGGATTTCTATACGGGGCAGGGCGCGCGATGACAATCATGCGGCCCCGCCCAGCCTGATGTTTACGCTATCAGACAGATTTGAGCCATTCCGCCAGCGCCGCGCCAATTTCAGTGGGGTAGTCTTCCTGAATGTAATGCGTGCCTTCGCCCAGATGCACCGCCTGGAGGTTCGACAGTCTGGATATCAGCCACTCCGCCGCCTGCGGCGGGATCAACGCCCCGGGGGCCACGGTGAACATCAGCTTGGGCATGTCGGAGGCCAGGAACCAGTCCGAGTAATCGTTGATGATCTTGGCTACATTGGCCGGCTGGCCTGCAAACGGCACCTCGCGCGGCCATGCCAACAAGGGCGCGCGGCTTTCGGGTGTTGGATAAGGAGCCGTGTAATTGGCCATGACGTCCTCGCTTAACGGGGTCTTGACGCCGACTTGACGCAGGATGACCTGCAGGAACATGTCATCGTCCAAAATCATCTTTTCGCCGACGCCGGGCGTCTGCCATGCTTTGAACAGCTCGCCAAACTCGCCGAATGCCTCGTAGCTAGCGGCGGGCATGACGGGGGGCAATACCGCCTCCATGAAGGCCACGGCGCTGACGCGGTCAGGATTTTGATGCGCCCAATCAAGGCCAAGGGCGGACCCCCAGTCATGGATGACAAGCACGGCGTCCTGCAGTTCTAGCGCGTCCAGCAGCCCATGCAGATGCGCGGCGTGATCGGCATATTTATAGGCGATGTCAGGCTTGCTGCTTTGGCCCATGCCAATCAGGTCGGGCGCGATGATGCGGTGGGTGTCGGCGACATACGGCAAGATGTTGCGCCACAGGTAAGACGAGGTTGGGTTGCCATGCAGGAACACCACAGGGCGCCCCATGCCGCTATCGACATAGGCCATGTCATTTCCAAGGATGGACATGGTTTTCATATTGTAGGGAAAGTCCGCCGGGGCGGCTGAAAGAGGCAGCGGTGCGGCAAGGGTCATTGCAGTGGCGACGGCGGTGCTAAGTAAAAGGTCTCGGCGGTTCATGTGGGCTCTCCTGAGGCTGACGTGAGAGCCTCAGGTTACAGCGGAGCGCTGCTACGCCGGAACCGGCGCAAACGCGCCACCATGGATCGCAACCGATCCGGCCTATTGTTTGCGGAAGGCGTCCAGGCTGACCACGTCAGCTTTTTTCTCAAGGCCGCCGTCATCTTCAGGCTCGAGTGGCATTTCCACCTCTTTTTCGGCGGCAGGCTCATCTGGCTTGTCATCAAAATCGGGCAGTTCCACCACTTCGTGCAGCTCGCCCTCGTGGCTTTCAAAGCGCAGGCCGAATTCAACCGATGGGTCTACGAAGGTCCGCAGCGCGTCGTAGGGGATGCTCATGGGTTCCGGGTTGTCGCCAAAATTCAGCGTGATCTGGAACCCGTCTTCCCCCACAAACAGCGCGTCGTACCAATGTTGGATGACGATGGTCATTTCCTCGGGGTAGCGGTCAAACAGCCAGTCGGCCATGACCACGTCCGGGTGCTGGGTGTCGAATGTGATGAAGAAGTGATGCTCGCCCGGCAACCCATGGTCGGCCACGTCCTGCAACACGTCAGAGATCAGCCCGCGCATCGCGTGGTGCATCTTTTTGCCGTAGTCGATGGTGTCGGGCATTGGCGCGGATCCCTAGGTGATTGGGAATCAGCATAAGGGATTCGTATCCGAGCGAAAGGGGCGATCAGATGATACTGACCGCAAACCCCGCAAAAGCGCCAATGGCCAGCACCGCGATCAGGTTCATGTGACGCACAAGTAGCAGGTAGCCCGCAAGACACGCCAACGCCACCGGCACCCATTGCACGCTGGTAGGGTCCGGGACGACCAGCTCGCCAAAGCCAAGGCGGAGTGTACCAAGCGTTGAAAAGAACAGGTGCAACGCGAACCAAAGCGTGAGGTTGAGGATAACCCCAACCACTGCGGCTGTAATGGCGCTGAGGGCTGCGGCCAGCCGGGGGCGGCTCGCCAGCCAGTCGATATATGGGGCACCGGCAAAGATCCACAAAAAGCACGGCGCAAACGTCACCCAAAGCGTCACGACCCCGGCCATGAGGGCCAGAGCAATCCCGCCTTCGCGGTAGCCCGCCAGCACTCCAACGAATTCGGTGACAAGGATCAGTGGCCCCGGCGTTGTTTCGGCCAGCCCCAGCGCGTCCATCATCTCGGGCGTGCTCAGCCAACCCAGATCGCCCACCACCGCTTGGGTCATGTAGGCCAACACGGCGTAAGCCCCGCCAAAGGTCACCAGCGCCAGCTTGGAGAAAAAAGCGCCCAGCGGACCCAGAAAATCCGGCTCGACGGCATAGATCGCAGCCAGAGGGGCAAGCCAGATTGCGGCCCAAATGATGGCGGTCTTGAGCGTCTGGCCGAAAGGGACGGGGGCTGCCTTTTCGGGCGGCACGTCGCTTGACAGGACTGCACCGATGGCTCCGGCCAGCACAATGATGACCGGGAAGGGCACCGACAGCACGTAAATTGCAAGAAAGGCGACACCGGCAATAGCCCAGTGGGCAGGCCGTTTCAGCGCGCGTTTGGAGATTTTTAGCAGCGCCTCGATCACGATGATGACCACCACGGATTTGACGCCAAGAAACAGCGCCTGAACCCAGCTCAGATCGCCGTAGATGGCATATCCCAAGGCCAGCGCAAGAATGACCAACGCGCCCGGAAGCACAAAGAGCAGCCCGGCGATCAACCCGCCAAAGACGCCATTCACCCGCCAGCCGGCATAGGTCGCAAGTTGCATGGCCTCGGGGCCGGGAAGCAGCATGCAAAAGCTCAACGCCCTGAGAAATTGTTGTTCTGTCAGCCAGGGCCGGGTCTCGACCAGCTCTTTGTGCATAAGCGCAATTTGTGCGGCGGGGCCGCCGAAAGACAGGACCCCGATGCGCCCGAATACCCGCAACATTTCGGCGGTTGTCATGCGCGTGGCTTCGTGTTGGTTGGCCAGTCATGCGTTTCGCCTTGGCCATCGCGGGCCCAGCGATACAGCGCATCATAGACTGTCATTCCGGCCTCAAGCTGCGCAATGTCGTCCCTGTAGGCGCGGCTGAGACCCACCGAGACGGCAAGCAAGCCCGCGGCCTCCGGCGCCAGATCATGCCGGTTGGTATCCGCTGCCCGCACAACAGTCGCCAGCGTATGAAGCGCAGGGATGTCGAGCTTGAACGCGTCGATCATCATATCGAACGTGCAGCGCTCCCCTTGGTGGGACCAATGCACGCCTTCGATGTCGAAAGGCGTGCCATTGAATTTCTCGGCGACCAGCTCAACATCGGCGGGGGCGACAAACAGAAATGTCGCAGCCGGATCAACAAAGCGCCGGATCAGCCAAGGGCAGGCGATGCGGTCGATCTTGGGTCTATGACGGGTCACCCAAACAGCGCCCCTCAGCGGGCGAGGCATGGACGCGGCGGGGATCAACGGCAACCCCGCGTCTCGCCATCCGAAATTGCCGCCCTCAAGGAGTTCCGCCTTGATGCCATGTGCACGCAACATTGCGGCGACCCCTTGGCTCAGCTTTTTGCCCTTTTGGCAGACCACGACAACGCGCCGCCCCGTGAGCTCCGGCACCAGCGCTTCGATCTGGTCATGTGGGCAGCGTCGCGCCGTTGGGATCAGGCGCGGGTCGTCGTCGAAATCGGGGTCGATACAGACATCAAGAATGTCAGGTGCGTCGGGCGTTCCGATCAGGCGCATAAGGTTGGTGGCGGAAATCTCGTTGAAAGAAGGCATAGCTGCACCCCGTAGTTGCTAAGTTGGGATGCGAAACTTGGGCTGTCGCCTCACGGGGTATTCGCGCCACCCCATGTGCCAAACTTGGCCGGAAGGCGATCCGAGGTCAAGTGTGCCCTTTGACAGGGCAGCCATGCGCGATGTTGCTGTCATCAGGCGCTTGGTCGCGACGCGCGTCTTTTTCGTAGTCGCGGATGACTGACCCGATACGTAGGCGGTAGCCTGCGAACATGCCGCCACGGCCCGCTTTTTGTGCCGCGCGGTGCTCCGCCAATGTGCGCCAGTTGGCCAATGCCTCTTCGTCCCGGAAAAAAGACATGGACAGCATTTTGCCGGGGTTAGTGATCGACTGAAACCGTTCAACCGAGATAAACCCGTCGACATCGTCCAGCAGGGGCCGCATCTTGGCGGCCATTTCCAAATAGCTTTCGCGGCGTCCATCAGCGGGCTCTACTTCAAACATAACGGCGATCATTGGGCGTCTCCATGTGGTGTTGAACAGAGTTTCAGAAATGTACGGTCCTCGCGCAAGATGAACTTCTCTTTCATGGCAAATGCGTAGTTTTCTTGGCCTAGCGGGTCCTCTGCCAGTCGGGCGCGGTAGGTCTCGTATGCTGCGAGGGAGGGGATGTTGTAGACGCCATATGCAAGTGTCGATGACCCTTCATGAGGGGCATAGTAGCCTATCAAATCTGCGCCATTGCGTGGAATGGCCTGTCCCCAGTTGCGGGCGTACTGCTCAAACAGAGCGCGTTTTGTGGGGTCGATTTGGTATTGGATGAAGCAAGTCAGCATTTTGGTTTCCTTTCTCGATGCGGCCTGTTTCTTAACGCGAATGCTGTTGTGAATGGTTCGGTCTAGACCGAACTATGCGGGATTGTTTGGGGCCGCGATGTCGTGCATAGTTCGGCCAAACCCAAACTATGCGGAGCATCCGACATGAAAGACGGACCAGATATTGCACAGATAGCAGCCCTGATCGGTGACCCCGGGCGCGCAAACATGTTGGCCGCTTTGATGAGCGGGAAAGCCCTGACCGCCGGTGAATTGGCGTCCGAGGCCGGGATACAGACGCAAACCGCCTCAGGTCATCTGTCAAGGCTGGAAGAGGGCGGGCTGGTTATCCGCAACAAACAGGGGCGTCATCACTACTTCCAGATCGCGGACGCGGATGTTGCGGGGGTGTTGGAGGCGTTGATGGGGTTGGCGGCCAAAAAGGGTCAGCTGCGAACGCGAACAGGACCGCGCGACCATGAATTGCGGTTGGCGCGGGTCTGCTACAACCATCTTGCCGGTGACATGGGGGTGGCGCTGTTTGACCGGCTCAAAGCCGGAGGGGCTTTGCAGATTGATGATGCGGGCATCATCCTGACACCCAAAGGGCAGGACCGGCTGGATGCGTTGGGCATACAGATCGACACTAAAAGCCGGGCGCCCATGTGCAGGGAGTGTCTTGATTGGTCAGAGCGCCGGTCCCACTTGGCGGGTCGTGTGGGGCGGGCCATTCTCGATCATGTCTACGCCGAAGGCTGGGGCAGCAGGGTGGAGGGCTCACGGATTGTGCGGTTCACTGGGACGGGATCTGCGGCATTCACAAAGGCTTTTACGTTCTAATTGATGTCTTCACGCAACTGCCCGCCCATCATAAGCGTGTGGATCGTATCCTCGGGCAATTGGCCTAAAGACCTGTAAAACCCTATATAATCGGCGCTGGAGCAGGAGCCCACGAACTTGCCATGCTCGATCTTGCGATAGATTTGGACCATGAGGCAGGTGTCCGCGCCCGTGTCCAAGCGCTTGCCATGAACCGTCAGCAAACCAGAGATTTCGGGCCCCACGCTGATAATGTTGTCCAGCGTGAAATGACTGGGCTTGAAGTTGTAACAAAGCGAACTGACCATGGTTTCATAGTCGTTTGGCCGCATCTTCAGGTCGCCGGCGACGGAGGACATCTCTGTTGCTTCGCTGAAGGCGGCTTCGCCGGCTTGGAAGTTGTGTTCGATCCATACCGTTTGCAGCCAGTTGCGCAAAAAGTCTTCGTTTGTCATTGGCTTGCCCTTGAAACGCGTCAGGAGGGGAGCGTCGCATACGAACAGTAAAGATCGGGTAACCAGGGTTGAATTGCATCGCTGTGTCGCGCGGCGTTCGTGTCAAAGAAGTGGTTAATATCCACAGGGGTCTGCGGCCAACAATAGTCAACTCCACGCAAAAAATCTGCATGAGGTTTCGCCTGTAAGAGGTTGGATTAGCGCAGGTTTCTGTTGCCAGGTACCTGCAAACCCCGCCTGCAGCGGCTAGGCCACAGGGCTTAAGATTTCAATAGTTCCGACTGCTTACGCAGCCATCGCCATTGGAGCTTTGTTGTCGTTTGCAACTAGCTTAAATGAACCGATAACGGTGGTATCTCACCGAGACAAAGCTAACCCCTTTAGACGTTCGTCGATCCTATTTCGACCCCAAGCTCTTCAAACGAAAGAGAAATTTGGTGGAGTCGCCGGGTACCGCCCCCGGGTCCGATCCGCTTATTACGAGCGCGTTTATGTCCATAGTCCCGAAGGACCTCTTAGATATAGGGGCACCGCCCTGCGGTTGCAATCGGGGTTTTGGAGAGAGTTTTGTACAAAATGGGGACCTTTCCCGAGGCCCAAAACCCGTTTTGTACAAAAGAAAGGCCGGCAAGCGGGCTGCAAAGGTTAAGGTGGCCTCAATTTTTGCGGCCGATGTCACGCGGAAAAAATTTAGAGTTTATCAATCTTTGGGCGCTGTCGCATTTTGCATCATGAACGCCACCAGCATCATCATCATCCCGATCACGAAGAGCAAGATTTGCAAAGTAGAGGGCAGCGTCACCGCCAACTTGAAAATGTCGATGGGCTGCGCGACGGTTGCGGTGGCAGCACTTCCCGTGACTGACATAAGGGTCCAGATCCCCGCGACAATCGCCAAAAAATGAGCCGCTACCGCGCTGTTGAGAGCGCGTCTTTTGGCGAGAGTGTCCGGCGTGTGGTCCTTCAAGAAGGCAAATGCCAATGCTAGAATCGCGCTGGACAATGTAATCAACTGCTTGGTTGTCTCGACGGCTAGGTCTACGGCGTCCATATCGTTTCTCTATTCGCAAAGGGGCCAGATGGGGCAGAGGCTTTGCAAGGCCAATACCAGCGAGAGGCGGCTTGCTTCAGCACCTGTCGCGTTAACGGATCGTGTTGCAAGCTCATCAATCAACAGCTCGACCGATGATTTTGCCTGAGCCTCAAGCTCGACATCCAAGGAGATTTCCAATCGGGCGCTTTCAATACCTTCGATGATGACCTGTTCGGCCTCGTCGCTGAGGGTCACCCCTTCGGATGATGCATAGCTGCGGGCGTGGCTCAGGATGTCTTCGACGATATCCGCAGTCGCTGATGGAGGGGAGGCCCACAAAAGCAGCGCGGCCAAGGCGATGGAACTTGCAAAACGGGGTGATTTTCTGAACATTGATAAAAATTGATTAATTGCTGATGTTTTGAAGCTACGCGCGCCCGGACGTGTTTGCAATTGTTACCTAACAGAGCCGTCTCATTGGCTGCTTTGACGTCAGCCAAACGGAGCCGCTATGCCATCAGATATTTCCCGCCGTGACCATCTGTTGGGTCTTGGCTGTTGTTGCGCGGGGCTGGCGGTCCCATTTGCGGGAAACGCAACCGAGGAGTTGTTCGATCTGGGGTGCGGAATAAACGCAACAGCACTGGAAGGTTTGGACACGGCGCGCCGACTGATGTCTTTGGACTTGATTAAGGAAAGGCTGCGCAGCACCTCTGGCATCGAGGTTCTGGACCAAACCCTAGGCTTTGTGCTGGTCGAATTGGCCCATGACTTTGGCGTCTACCCGGCGTTCTATTTCTTCGCAGATGCGGAAGGGGGGGACGCGCGTGCGACACGTGCAAAGCTTGACGAGAAGAGCGATGGCACCGTCTTGTTCGGGACCAATTTGTTGACCAAATCCCTGGATGTTGAAGGGGGAGATGCCGGTATATTGGCCATATGCGCGCATGAGTTCGCCCATATTGCGGCCTTCAAGCGGGCAGATGAAGTGAAAGACCTGTTTCGACGAGCGCCGAGATACGCAGGTGAGCTGCACGCGGATTATCTGTCGGGCTACTTCATGGCGAAATACACCCAAAAGAACCCCGGCGTTAGCCTTGCAGCGGCGGGGTCCATTTGGATGGGGATGGGATCGCAAGACCCAAACCGCCCCGGTTCCCACGGCACGATCGAGATGCGCCGCAAAGCCATCAATGCAGGGTTCAACCTTGCCCAGACCTCATCCGGCATCACCTTTCCCACCGCGTTCACACACGCCAGCCGCTATATTGCAGAAGAAACGTTATGACCGCTTACCCAATGACCGCCCTGTTAAAAACTGGCATTGCCATCAGCCTCGCGTTTTTGGGCGTGGTTATTGGGTCGACGAGCGCTGTCGCTCAAGCACGCCCTGAGGCCTGCACCGATGCCTGCGAGCGGCCCTGCTATTTTGGCTTATGCCCCTTGCCGCCGGAAGCCCTGCCAGAGATACCTGCCGAGCCTGTAGGAGAACAGCCTATCGCAAGGCAGACGGCCTTTGGCGATTGGGGCGTTTTTGAGGCCAGTCAACAAGGTAAGAAACTATGCTGGATTGGCACCTATGCACGTGAAAGGAGGACCGGGAAAAAATTCTCAGGCGCAACCGCGTTGTTCATTGTAGGCGTGGACCAATTGACGTTTGACTTTAGGGCGGTGGATGACCCGCTGCCGTTGACGGCGTATTTGCAGACACCGATTGATACCTACGGCGTGTTTTTCCAAGACGATACGGCATGGGTTGCCGACCCAGCGGATGATCGACCGGTACAAATTGCGCTTGCCGAGGGCAACCAAGTCCGGCTCAACGTCAACGACACCGTGCTGAGTTTTTCCGGAACCGGGTTTTTGTCCGCCTATTCGGACGCCAAAAGCCGCTGCGCGTCTTCGTGATAGCGGGGGTGGCGCCGGCCCGAAGGCCGGCAGCCTGACTTGGTTTAGCCGATGATCGCGTTCAGCGTGGCTGACGGGCGCATCACGCTGGCGGTTTTGTCCGCGTCGGTGCGGTAGTAGCCGCCCAGATCCGCGGCCGGGCCTTGCACGGCGGCGAGTTCCGACAGGATTGCCGCCTCGCCATCTGCCAGCGCCTTGGCGATGGGGGCGAAATGCGCAGCCATGTCGGCGTCTGTGGATTGCGCCGCAAGGGCCTCGGCCCAGTAGCGGGCGAACCAGTAGTGGCTGTCGCGGTTGTCGGGTTCGCCGACCTTGCGCGACGGGGAGCGGGAATTGTCGAGGATGCCTTGGGTGGCGGCGTCCACGGCCTCGCCCAGCACGCGGGCCTTTTCGTTGTTCTTGCTGTCGGCCAGGAAGGTGAGGCTTTCGCCCAACGCGCAGAACTCGCCAAGGCTGTCCCAGCGCAGGTGGTTTTCCTCGTTCAGCTGCTGCACGTGCTTCGGCGCAGAGCCGCCCGCGCCGGTTTCAAACAGGCCGCCGCCATTCATCAGCTTCACGATGGAGAGCATCTTGGCCGAGGTCGCCAGCTCCAAGATCGGGAACAGGTCGGTCAGGTAGTCGCGCAGCACGTTGCCGGAGATGGCGATGGTGTTGTCGCCCTTGGTGATGGTTTCCAGCGAGGCGCGGGTGGCTTCGCGGGGGGCCATGATCTCGAACGTGTCTGTGAGGCCCTGGGCGGCGAGGATGGGTTTGACGTATTTCAGCAGCTCCGCGTCATGGGCGCGGTTTGCATCTAGCCAGAAGATGGCGCGGCAGTTCTCGGCCTTCTGGCGGGAGATGGCGAGCTTCACCCAATCCTCAATCGGGGCCTTGCGGGTGGAGGCGGAGCGCCAGATGTCGCCGGCCTCAACAGCGTGCTCGTGCAGGACGGTGCCGTCGCCGAGGATCATTTGCACAGTGCCGGCCTCGGGGAGCTCGAACGTGGTGGGGTGGGAGCCGTATTCCTCCGCCTTTTGCGCCATCAGCCCGATGTTTTGCACGGTGCCTGCGGTGGCGGGGTCAAGCTTGCCATTGGCTTTGAAGAACTTGATCGTCTCGTCATAGATGGGCGCGTAGGAATTGTCGGGGATGACGCAGTTGCTGTCGGCCTCCTTGCCGTCGGGGCCCCAGCCTTTGCCGCCAGCGCGGATCAGCGCGGGCATGGAGGCGTCGATGATGACGTCGGACGACACGTGCAGGTTGGTGATGCCCTTGTCGCTGTCAACCATGTACATGGGCGGGCGCGAGGCCATGCAGGCATCAATATCGGCCATGATGGCGTCACTGCCTTCGACGCGGGCCAGCAGGTCACCCAAGCCGGAATTGGGGTTCACGCCGAGCGCCTCCATCGCGGGGCCATGCTTTTCAAACACCGGGGCGAGGAAGGCTTTGACCGCGTGGCCGAAGATGATCGGGTCGGAGACCTTCATCATGGTGGCCTTCATGTGCAGGGAGAACAGCGTGCCTGCGGCTTTGGTCTTCTCGATCTCGTCCGCGAGGAAGGATTGCAGCGCGGCGGCGCTCATGAAGGTGGCGTCAACCACGGTGCCCGCGGGGTAGGTTATGCCGTCCTTGAGGACGGTTTCGCCATTGGCGGTTTTGAAGACGATTTTGGCGGTGGCCTCGTTTTCCAGCGTGGCGGATTTCTCGTTGGAGAAGAAGTCGTTGCCGGACATGGACGACACTTGGGTCTTGCTGTCGGCGGACCAGTCGCCCATGCGGTGCGGGTTTTTCTGGGCGAAATTTTTCACCGCCTTGGCGGCGCGGCGGTCGGAATTGCCCTCGCGCAGGACGGGGTTCACCGCCGAGCCCTTGATGGCGTCATAACGCGCACGGATGGCTTTTTCGTCGTCATTGGCGGGCGCGTCGGGGTAGTTGGGCAGCGCGTAGCCCTTGGACTGCAATTCGGTGATGGCCGCGACCAGCTGCGGCACGGAGGCCGAGATGTTGGGCAGCTTGATGACATTGGCGTCGGGCGTTTTGACCAGCTCGCCCAGGGCCGCCAGATCGTCGGATTGGCGCTGGGCCTCGGTCAGATGCTCGGGGAAGGTGGCAAGGATGCGGCCCGCGAGGCTGATGTCCTTGGTGCCGACAGAGACGCCTGCGGCGGCGGCGAATTTCTGGATGATCGGCAGGAAGGAGGCGGAGGCGAGTTCGGGGGCTTCGTCAACTTTGGTGTAGATAATATCGGACATGAGGATTTCCTTGCGGCTGAATTTGCCGCTTCTTAGCTGATGATTTTGGGAAGGTCGACTGTATACCGTCGCATACGATGGTAAATTTAGCGGCTATTTGGCAGCAGCGCGCTTTGCAATCACGTCGTCGGCGAGTTTGACGGTGTAGGTTTGCAGCTCGGACAGGGCGGCGTCGGCCTGTATGGGGTTGCCCGCCTCGATGGCGTCGGCGATGCGAGTGTGGAGCGCGATGATTTCGCTGCGCGAGCGGGCGGTGAAGGTAATCATGTTCATCGAGGGCTGCATGGCCTCGACCGCGCCCGCCAATTGGTAGCTCAGGACCGGGTTGCCTGCGCCATCGACCAGCGCACGGTGAAAGGCGACGTCGGAGGCGCAGAAGGCCTCATCCGACAGCCCCGGCTGGGACTGGCGGTGAATTTCGGCGCGCATGGTGGCGAGGTGGTCGGCCTCGCGGCGTTGGGCTGAGAGCGGGGCGCAGGCGCGTTCTAGGGCGTAGCGGGCCTCGCAGGCTGTCTCGAAGCTGACGGCGTTCATCGACAAAAGCAGCGTTGAGGTGGTGATTTGCTGGGCGTAGGCGTCCTCGAATGAGAGGCGGTTCACGAAGGCCCCGCCCGTGGCCCCGCGTTGGGTACGAATGAGCGACTGGGCGGCGAGGCGTTTCAGGGCCTCGCGCACGGTGGGGCGGGAGACGTCGAATTGCTCGGACAGTTCGGATTCGGAGGGCAGGCGCTCGTCCACGGGCAATTGGCCGGAGATGATGGCTTCCTTGATCGCCTGCGCGATTTGAGCGGAGAGGTCTTTTGAGGAGTTGGGATCAATTTTCATTTGTCAGACATTTAATTGTATGACATTTAATTTTGCAAGCCTTGAGTCGGGAGCTCTCGCATGTCTGCCATCACCAGATCAGCCCTGTGGTTGTCCTTCTTCGCCGCGATTTTGCTGGCGTGGGCATGGATGTTCATGATGGCGCGGATGATGGGCGTTGACTGGATTGGCCGGCCCGATGCCATGATGGGGATGCGCGATGTGTCTGTGTCGGGCGAGACGCCGATGATGCAGATGACCACCTTTGGCGCATTGTTTCCGATGTGGGCCGTTATGATGGCGGCGATGATGCTGCCGACCATGGTGCCGACGCTGCGCAGCTATGAAGACCTGATGAAAAGCGCCAACGGCACGCGGGCAGGGTGGCTGGGCGTTTTGCTGGGCTACTTTGTGGTGTGGGTGGGCTTTGCCGCGCTGATCGCGGTGGCGCAGATTGCGCTGATGGCGTCAGGGCTGATTGATGATTTGGGGATTGCGAACTCGCTTTGGTTTGCGGGGCTGCTGTTCATCGTGGTGGGGCTGTTCCAATTCACCCGCGCCAAAGAGATTTGCCATGGGGTTTGTCATTCGCCGGGCATGTATTTTCTGGGCCACTGGAAGACCGGATTTGGCGGCGGGCTGCGCATGGGGCTGGGCCTTGGCGCGTTCTGCGTGGGCTGCTGCTGGGGCTTCATGGCGCTGGGATTTGTGGGCGGCGTGATGAGCCTGCTGTGGATGGGGCTCGCCACGCTGTTTATGGTGGTCGAAAAGCTGCCCCAGATCGGGTATCATGTTACAAAACCAATGGGGGTCGCGCTGATCCTCGCAGGGATAGGATGCGCCCTATACGGCGTAATCGCATAAGGGAGGTCATTATGGCCAAGAAGGAACGCAAACCATCGGATCGCTTGCAGGTGATGCAAAAGATCGACGCGCGGATGAACCCGAGGCGGCGGCGCAAGGAGCCGACCAACTGGGAAATCAAGGGCGAGCTGTTTTTGAACTGCTCATGCACCGTGTTCTGCCCCTGCGTGGTGTCGCTGGGCGCGCATCCCCCCACGGAAGGGCATTGCCACGCCTGGATGGCCATTGCCATTGACGAAGGCCATTTCGAGGGCGAGGACCTGTCGGGGCTCAACATCGGCCTGCTGGTCGACATCCCGGGCCGCATGGGGGAGGGCGACTGGAAAGTCGCGGCCTATGTGGACGAGCGGTCGACGCAGAAGGCGTATAACGGCATCCTGAAGATCTTCTCGGGCGCGGCGGGCGGCACCACCGGGCTGTTCACCATGCTGGTGTCCGAGATCATCGGCGCGGAGCGCGCGCCCGTCGAGATCATCCGCGAGGGCAAGAAGCGGTCGATCACGGTTGGGCGCAAGATCCAGGGCGAGATCGAGATGATTGCCGGCAAATCGGACGAACACCCGGTGATGGTGACGAACTCCAAATACTGGATGGGGCCGGACATCATTGCCGCCGTTGGCCTGAAGTCGCGCATCCGCGACTATGGCCGCGTCTGGGACTTTGGCGGCAAATCGGCAGAAATTTGCCCGATCGCGTGGTCGGGGCCGTAACCCCATGATTACCGTCCAATACTGCCAGCTGATGGCCCGCTACAACGCGTGGCAGAACCGCAGCCTGTCGGCCTGCATCAAAGACATGGACATGAAGGCGCTGCGCAAGGACCGCGGGGCGTTCTTTGGCTCGATCTGGGCCACGGCCAACCACCTGATGTGGGGCGACCAGCTGTGGATGAGCCGCTTTGACGGCGGCTTTGGGCCCAAGACCGGCATCCCCGAAAGCGTGGAGCTGCATGACGACAAGCAGCTGTGGCTGGACGACCGGCTGCGCACCGACCAGCGCATCGAACGGTGGGCGGACAAGCTGCGCCAGCTTGACCTGGTGGGCCCGCTGGTCTGGCATTCGGGCGCCATGAACAAGACGATGACCAAGCCCGTCGCCACATGCGTCGTGCATTTCTTCAACCACCAGACCCATCATCGCGGGCAAATGCACGCCATGCTGACCGCCGCCGGGCAAAAGCCCGACGACACCGACCTTCCCTTCATGCCGGATTAAGCCCATGGCCACGATTGCCCCTTCGCGCCGCGTGCGGCGGACCCCCTTTTCTGACGGCGTCGAAGCCGCCGGGGTGAAAAGCTATACCGTCTACAACCGGATGCTGCTGCCCACCGTGTTCCGATCCGTGGAGGAAGACTACCACCACCTGAAATCGGCGGTGCAGGTCTGGGACGTGGCGGTGGAGCGCCAAGTGGAGTTGCGCGGCCCCGACGCGGGGCGCCTGATGCAGATGCTGACCCCGCGCGACCTGCGCGGCATGCTGCCGGGCATGTGCTACTACGTGCCCTTGGTGGACGGCACCGGGGGCATGCTGAACGACCCCGTGGCCCTGATGCTGGCCGATGACCGATACTGGCTGTCGATTGCCGATAGCGATTTGTTGTTGTGGGTCAAAGGTCTGGCGCATGCGCTTTATTTGGATGTCATCGTCGAGGAGCCCGACGTGTCGCCCTTGGCCATCCAAGGCCCCAAGGCCGAGGCGCTGGCGGCGCGCATCTTTGGCGACGCCGTGAAAGAGCTGCGCTTCTTCCGCTACGGCTATTTCGACTTTCAGGGCCATGCGTTCCTTGTGGCCCGCTCGGGCTATTCCAAGCAGGGCGGGTTCGAGGTCTATGTGGACGGGTTCGAGCGCGGCATGCCTTTGTGGAACGCGCTGATGGAGGCGGGCCGCGACCTGGACGTTTACGCGGGCTGCCCCAACCTGATTGAGCGCATCGAGGGCGGATTGTTGAGCTACGGCAACGACATGACCCGCGACAACACCCCGCATGAATGCGGGTTGGGCAAATTTTGTTCGACCCAGACCGCGATTGGCTGCGTGGGCCGCGACGCGCTGCTGCGCGTGGCCAAGGAAGGGCCTGTGAAACAGGTCCGCGCGATTGCGATTGACGGCGAGATACCGCCCTGTGACCGGCTGTGGCAGGTGACAAGCAAGGGCAAGGTGATCGGGCAGGTGACCTCGGCGGCGAAATCGCCCGATTTCGGGACCAATGTGGCGATTGGCATGGTGCGCATGACCCATTGGGACGCCGGTACCGAAGTGCAGGTGGAGACCCAGGACGGGCCGCGCCGCGCCACCGTGCAAGAAAATTTTTGGCTGTAACAGGCCCAGCTTAGGAGAGACGACATGTTCAATGCATTGCTTGTGACCAAGGATGACGAGGGCAAGACGAGCGCCTCTGTCACCGAGATTTCCGAAGACCAGCTTCCAGATGGCGAGGTCACCGTGGCCGTCGAGTATTCGACCGTGAACTACAAAGACGGTCTGTGCATCGGGCCGGGCGGCGGTTTGGTGCGCAATTACCCGCATGTGCCGGGCATTGATTTTGCGGGCACCGTCGAGGCGTCCTCGGATGAGCGCTACAAGGTGGGCGACAAGGTTGTGCTGACCGGCTGGCGCGTGGGCGAGGCGCATTGGGGCGGCTATGCCCAGAAGGCGCGCGTGAAGGCCGACTGGCTGGTGCCGCTGCCGTCTGGTCTGGATGCGCGTCAGGCGATGGCGGTTGGCACGGCTGGTTTCACCTCGATGCTGGCGGTGATGGCCCTGGAAGACCACGGGCTGACAGCGGGCAACGGGCCGGTTCTGGTCACGGGCGCCGCGGGCGGCGTTGGATCGGTGGCGGTGGCGCTGCTGGCGGCGTTGGGCCATGAGGTCGCGGGCGTCACCGGACGACCGGAAACGGCGGATTACCTTAAGTCCTTGGGCGCGACACAGATCGTGGCCCGCGAAGAGCTGAACGAGACCACCAAGCGGCCTTTGGAGGCCGAAACATGGGCGGGCTGCGTCGACGCCGTGGGCGGCGAGATGCTGGCGCGGGTGCTGGGCCAGATGAAATACGGGGCGTCCGTCTCGGCAGTGGGGCTTGCGGGCGGCGCGGGCCTGCCTGCCACCGTGATCCCGTTCCTGCTGCGCGGCGTGAACCTGCTGGGCATCGATTCAGTGATGCAGCCCTATGACAACCGCCTGCGCGCCTGGGAGCGCATTGCCAAGGACCTGCCGATGGACAAGCTGGAGGCCATGGTGCAACCCGCGACATTGAGCGACCTCCCAGGGCTGGGCCGTGACATTTTGAAAGGTCAGGTCAAAGGGCGCGTTGTGGTGGACGTCAACGCCTGATGTGACGTGATCTGAATGGGTGCTGCGCACGCGCGATGTTTTTGCGCCTGCGGCGCGGGCTGGGGCTTTGCCCCAGCCTTTTCATTTGGGGGCTCTGCCCGAGATTTTCTTTATTTTGGGGGCTCCGCCCCCGTCGCTGCGCTCCTCCCCCGGGATATTTTTGGAACAATGATGGGGATGCGGATAGGGCAGGGATCGGAGTAGTGATGGGGCGGGGATGGCGGTGCGGGTGGCGGAAGGTGTGGGGCGGCGTCAGGCGCTGTGAGCGTCGCGCAGGCAGGTCAGGAAGGTCTGGGTCTTGCGGTCAGGCTTGGGCTGTTTGCGGCTGATGGCGGCGAAGGTGGAGACGTATTTGGTTTGATCCGGTGCAACGGGTCGGACTTTGCCTTTTGATAGGAAGGTCTCCGCCACGTGATCGGCCAGAAAGCCCAGATAGCTGCCGGACTGGATGAGCAGCGACAGGGCCTCTTCATCCTGAACGCGGGCGGCGCGACGCATGCCAAGAGTTTGGCCCGCCTTCATATTTGGAGAGTTGAAACCAAAGCCCGCATATTTATGCTCGGCAAGGGTCAGGTCGGGTTTTTCGCGCTCCGCGCTGTCGAAAAGCACATGGCCCGCGCCGCAATAAAGCGTCATCCATTCCTCGTAGAGCGCCACATAGCTGAGCGATGTGGACTGGCGGTGGATCGGCACGATGCCGATATCCATGGTGCCGTCGATGACCCGCCCCTCGATGTTATTGGGTGGCTCAATCGAGATTTCCAGCGATACATTTGGCGCGATCTTGTCGAAGTGATGAATGGCCTCGTGCAGATGCGCGTTGGGGTTGGTGGTGGATTGATCGAACAAGCCAAGGCGCAGCGTGCCTGCGAGATTGGTGTGGATATTATCAACGGCAGATTGAAAATTATCAATGGAAGACAACAGGATACGGGCGGAAGCTAAGACGCGCTCGCCCTCGCCGGTCAACGAAAACCCGGCCGGCCCCCGGTTGCACAGCTTCAGCCCCATGCGCATCTCAAGATCCGCGATATGCTTGGAAATTGTCGAGCGGCCGATATTGAGTTCCGGCTCCGCCGCGGCCAGCCCGCCCGATTCCGTCACCGCCACAAAGACCCGCACCAGCCGTATGTCGACATCGCCAAGGCTTTTGAGTTGCGCGCGTTTTACCATGCAATGTTTCCAGTTTATGAAACCATGGGTCAAAAAGTTCCCTATTATCAAACGTAACGCGTTATGATCTGCTGTCCAGAGGGGGAGGATACGAGGTCGAGCCCGTGTTTTCGGTGGACGCCGCGTCCAACAGCCTCCCCGCATAATGAAGGCCCTGCCGGCATCAACGAGCGGCGGGGTCAAGCAACAGGGAACATCATATGTCTGTAAAACCTCCTTTAACGGAGCTGCCGATCAAGACCGCCGACAGCGGTTTTTATCGGGGCTTCAGTGTCGATGTGACGGTGGTGAGTAAGATCATTATTGCAGCGCTCGTCGTTTGGGCCATCGTGTGGCCGGACTGGGCGGGCGAGGTGCTTGGCGCCTGGAACACCACCATTTTGGCCAATTTCGCGGCCTGGTACATTTGGGTGGTGGCTTTCTTCATCATCGTTTGCCTTGGACTGGCCCTGTGGCCGACGGCGGGGCGCATGAACCTTGGGGTGGAGGGCGAGACGCCGGAATTCTCCAACTTCTCGTGGTTCTCGATGATGTTTGGCGCCGGGATCGGCGTGGGCATGCTGACTTGGGCGGTTGCAGAGCCGGTGGCGCATTTCAAGAACAACCCGGCCGTCATTCAGGGCGTGACCACCGCGCTGGACGCCAACAACGTGCGCGAGGCCTATGTCTGGTCCTTCCTGCATTGGGGGCTGGGCGCATGGGCGTGCTACGCGGTTGCGGGGCTGGCGCTGGCGTTCTTCAGCTACCGCCGTGGCCTGCCGCTGACCATCCGGTCCTCGCTGACGCCGCTGTTTGGCAAGGCGCTGTCGGGCGTCTTGGGCACCATCATCGACATTGTGGCCGTTGTGGCGACCATCCTTGGGGTGGCGCAGACATTGGGCTTTGGCGTGGACCAGTTCGTGGCGGGGCTGACCCGCATCGGCATTGGCGGGCTTGTCTATGGCGCGGAGGCCGTTGACGCCGCGGGCGAGAGCATTGCCGGAAACGCGAACACCGTGGGTATCGTGGTGGCGCTTCTGGTCATCATGGGGGCGTCGACCCTGTCGGCGCTGTCGGGCGTGGGCAAGGGCATCAAATGGCTGTCCAACATCAACATGGTGCTGTCGATTGTCCTGCTGGGCTTCTTCATCATCTTCGGGGCGACCTTCTTCGGGGCCACGGCGTTCTTTGTGGGCATCTTTGACTACCTGGTCGCGTTGCCGGCGCTGAGCTTCAACGTGTTCGTCTCGGACGGGGTTGAAGGGTCTGAGGCGTTCAAACTGGCGCAGTGGCAGGGCTGGTGGCCCGTGTTCTACTGGGCCTGGTGGATCGCGTTCGCGCCTTTCGTCGGTCTGTTCCTCGCACGCATTTCGCGGGGCCGGTCGATCCGTGAGTTCGTGCTGGGGGCGATGATCGTGCCGTCGCTGATGTGTTTCGTCTGGTTCTCCTGGGCCGGTGGCACTGCCATTGATCTGGAGCTGAACGGCAATGCGGGCGGGTTGATTTTGGACGCTGGCAACGGCGACAAGATCTTTGCGATGACCGAGTTCATGCTGGCCCCGATTGCGGAAGCCTTGGCCTGGGCCATGGCGGTGATGATCGTGGTCTTGCTGATGACGTTCCTTGTAACTTCGGCCGACTCTGCGGTGCTGATCGTGAACACGATCAACGCGGCGGGTGACGAAGGGCCGAAGGCGCGTCCGCATATCCTGTTCTGGGGCGCAGCCCTTGGGCTGGTTGTGGCGGGGCTGCTGCTGTCAGGCGGGACCAGCGCCATTCAGACCGCGATGGTGATCGGCGCGCTGCCGTTCTCGGTGGTGATGGTGCTGATGTGCTTTGGCCTGATTAAGGCGATCTGGAACGACGGACGCCGTGAACGCGCGGGTGTCCCGACCACAGTTGATAACATCGTGGCGACGCCTGCCGAGTAAGCGTTTCTTCGACGAAGAAACGGAAAGGCCCCGCTTGAAGAGCGGGGCCTTTTACGTTTGGAACTTGACCATGCAGTCGCCGCGCTAGATCACGGGGTATGACTGACACCCCTGTAATTTTGTGGCTGCGGCGCGACCTGCGTCTGGCTGACCACCCCGCCATGACCGAGGCCGCCAAATCGGGCCGACCCGTCATCCCCGTGTTCATCTATGACGACGTATTTGAGACCTACGGCGCATGCCCGAAATGGCGCCAGGGGCTGGCGATTGAGCATTTCGCCGCTGTCTTGGAAGGGATCGGCTCGAAACTGATCCTGCGGCGCGGCGACGCGCTGGAGGTGTTGCAGGCTTTGATTGCCGAGACAGGGGCGGGGGCGGTCTACTGGTCGCGCGCCTATGACCCGGCGGCGATTGCGCGGGACACGGCCGTGAAGGCGGCGTTGAAGGACATGGATGTCGAGGCAAAGTCTTTCACTGGCCACCTGCTGTTTGAGCCCTGGACCGTCGAGACCAAGACCGGCACTTTCTACAAAGTGTTCACGCCGATGTGGAAGATGGTGCGGGGCAGGGAGCTGGCAGCTGAGCTGCCTGCGGTGGATGCGTTGACCGCCCCTTCTGACTGGCCTGCCAGCGATGATCTGGCCGATTGGGCGATGGGGGCCGCGATGGATCGCGGGGCTGACGTGGTGGGCAAATATGTGGTGGTTGGGGAGGACGCGGCCTCCCAACGGTTGGCCACGTTTATCCGCCACAAGATCGACGACTACAAAGCCGCGCGTGACGAGATGGCGATGGAGGGGACCTCGGGGCTGTCCGAGAACCTGACCTATGGCGAGATTTCGCCGCGTAAATGCTGGCACGCCGGATGGCGGGCCTTGAATGACGGCAAAGAGGGGGCCGAGACGTTCCTGAAGGAACTGGTCTGGCGCGAATTTGCCTACCAGCTGGCCTATCACACGCCGCGTATTGTGGATCAGAACTGGAAAGAGGAATGGGACGCCTTCCCCTGGAAGGACGACGAGCGCGCCGCCGAGATCAAGGCCTGGAAACAGGGGCGCACCGGCGTGCAGCTGGTCGATGCCGCGATGCGAGAGATGTATGTGACGGGCTATATGCACAACCGGGGCCGCATGATTGTGGCGTCCTACCTGACCAAGCATCTAATGACGCATTGGAAAGTCGGGCAGGCCTGGTTTGACGACTGCCTGATTGACTGGGACCCCGCATCGAACGCGATGGGGTGGCAGTGGACGGCGGGCTCGGGGCCGGATGCGTCGCCCTATTTCCGTGTGTTCAACCCCGACACGCAGGCGGAAAAGTTCGACAAAAACCGCACCTACCGCGCGCGGTATCTGGGTGAGCTGTTCAAAAACCACGAGGCGCGGGCCGAGGAGTATTACGACGCCATTCCGCGCAGCTGGGGGCTGTCCTTGCAAGATCGCTACCCCGCACCGGTGGTGGGGCTGAGCGAGGGGCGGGAGCGGGCTTTGGCCGCCTATAAGGACCGCTGACCCATGTTCCCTTACGTCAATCATGACGTTGGCGGTAACTTATTTGAAACTCCTTGAGCGTTTTGCACGTATCTGCTTACAATAACTCACTAATTTGGGGGGCTTGGGCATGACTGTCCTGACCACGGCCGAGGGCCAAGACAACCTGCCGCGCTACTTTGTGCAGGCGTTCCAGACCGCGCAGAAAATGCAGCGGGGGCGGTTGGACATCAAACTGGAAGATGGGCGTGTGTTCCGCACCGAGGGCTCCCAGCCCGGCCCGGTGGCAGAATTCACCGTGCACAATAACGACCTGTTCGCGCGCATCATCCGCGAGGGCGATCTGGGGTTTTGCGACGCCTATCTGGACGGCTGGTGGACCACGCCGGACCTGCAAGCCTTCATGGATCTGGTCCATGCCGACAACGAAGAGGTTTATGACGGCTATGCCGGCATGGCGCTGGTGCGGGCCTACGAGAAGATGCGGTTCTGGATGCAGCGCAACTCCAAGGCGCAGGCGCGCAAGAACATCAGCTACCATTACGATTTGGGCAATGACTTCTACTCGCTTTGGCTCGATGACAGCATGACCTACAGCTCGGCGCTGTTTCATGACGGGCAGGAGAGCCTGGAAAAGGCGCAGGAGCATAAATACGCCAGCATGGTCGACGAGATGGGCGCGCAGGCGGGCGACCACGTCCTGGAGATCGGCTGCGGCTGGGGCGGCTTCGCCGAATACGCCGCCAAAGAGCGCGGCATCAAGGTGACCGGGCTCACGATTTCTCAGGAACAGCATGACTACGCCGTGGCGCGGATGGAGCGTTTGGGCCTCAGCGACATGGTTGAGATCAAGATGCAGGACTACCGCGACGAGACGGGGCTTTATGACGGCATCGCCTCGATCGAGATGTTTGAGGCGGTGGGCGAAAAGTACTGGCCCGTCTATTTTGACGCGGTCCGCGACCGGCTGAAGCCGGGCAAAAACGCGACGCTGCAGATCATCACCGTGGCCGACAGCCGCTGGGACGTCTACAAGCGGGGCGTTGATTTCATTCAGAAATACATCTTCCCTGGCGGCATGCTGCCCAGCCCGTCCGCCCTGCGGGCGCAGATCGCGAAGGCGGGTCTGGACCTCAAAGGGTCCATCGAGTTCGGGCAAAGCTATTCCGACACGTTGCGCCGCTGGCACGAGACCTTCAACGACCGCTGGGACGACGTGGCCAAACAGGGGTTTGATGCACGTTTTCAACGCATGTGGAATTTTTATCTGACCTCTTGCGCGGCGACGTTTTGGAGCGGAAACTGCGACGTGACGCAGATCACCATGACGCGACCCATAACAAGGCCCGAATAAACGCCGATCAAGGCGGGGCCACATAAGAGGCCCGAGCAAGATGCCCACAGCAGCACGCATGATTACGGCGGTGATTTTCGCCATCGTCGCCTACTACACCAGCAACGAAGCCAAGACCCTGATGCCGGAGGGCACGCCGGTGGCCGTCTTCACGCCCTGGGCGATGTTTGTGTCGGCGCTTTGCGCATGGCGGGTGATCGGCAGGCTGATCGGGCGCGGCTACGCCAACTCCATCAACACCGGCGTCTACGCCATGGTGTGCGCCATGTTTTTCGTCTGCCTGCTGTTTGCGATTGTCGAAATGATCCGGCTGTCGATGAAGTTTCGCTATGACGGCCCGATGGAGGCCATCGTCGGCATTTTTGAGATCATCCTTGAATACGCCCCGATGTTCGCGCATCCGCCGATTGCCATCGCCCTTGTGGTTGGCGCGGTCTCCAGCGGGTTGATCGGCGAATGGGCGCACCGCAAATGGGGCTAGGGGCCTCGGTCTTTGTTTTTGGCACGCTGCGCGACCCCGACCTTTTGCAGGTTGTGGCCGGCGGCGCGGTGGACGCCGTGCCCGCCACCTTGCCGGGATTTCGCGTGGCCCGGGCCGAGGGGCAGTCTTTCCCGATCCTGAACGAACGGAGCCGCAAGGAGGCCGAAGGGCTGCTGTTGCGGCTGACCGACGCGCAGCTGGCGCGGCTGGACTATTACGAGGCACCTTATGACTACGCCCGCTGCCCCGTGACGGTGGAGACAGGGGACGGCGCGGTTCAGGCGCAGGTCTACGCCCCCCAGCACGGGCGCTGGACGCCTGCGGGAAACTGGTCCCTGAGCATCTGGCAAGACCGCCACGGGGCGCTGATGCGCGAAGCGGCGGTAGAGATCATGGAAGGGTTTGGCACGGTCGCGCCCGCCGACATTGCGGCGCGGATGAACGTGATCCGCACCCGCGCGCAGCAACGGCTGAACGCGCGCACCGCCAGCAGCCCCACCATCCTGCGACAAGCCCACACGAGGAACGACGTCGAACTTGTTGATAAAAGACGGAAATACTCGCACTTCTTCGCGTTGGACGAGATCGACGTGAAAGCCCGGACCTTTGATGGGGGCTATTCCGAAACCATGGAACGCGCGGTGTTTGTGACCGCCGACGCGGTGACGGTTTTGCCCTACGACCCGGTGCGCGACCGCGTGATGCTGATCGAGCAATTCCGCGCGGCGACCTATTTGCGCGGCGACCCGAACCCGTGGTCGCTGGAGGCCATTGCCGGCCGCCAAGACGGCGGCGAGACCTTGGAAGAGGCCGCACATCGCGAGGCGATGGAGGAGGCGGGGCTGACGTTGAAAGCCTTGCACAAGGTGTCCAGCTATTACGGCTCGCCGGGCGCGAACACGGAATATCTGACCTCCTACATTGGCATTGCGGACCTGCCGGATGGCAGCGACGGGGTAGGCGGTCTGGACAGCGAGGAGGAGGACATCCGGTCCATGCTGGTCTCGTTCGACACGCTGATGGGGGCGCTGGACAGCGGGGAGGCCGAAAACGGCCCGCTGGTGATCTCGGCGCTGTGGTTGGCAAGGCTGCGGGAGCGCTTGCGCGCTTGAGTTCGCCGCCGCTGAGGCCTACACCTTTTCCCTAGCAACACTCGCCTATGGGAAGGGCCTTTCATGACCACCAAATCCAACCTTGCGGACCTGATCGGCAACACCCCCCTTATCCGCCTGAACGCCGTCTCGGACGCCACGGGCTGCGAGATTTTGGGCAAATGCGAGTTCATGAACCCCGGGCAATCGGTCAAAGACCGCCCCGCGCTGACGATCATCCGCAACGCGGTGGAAAGCGGGGCGTTGCAGCCCGGCGGCACCATTGTGGAAGGCACGGCGGGCAACACGGGCATCGGCTTGGCGCTGGTCGGCGCGTCGATGGGTTTCAAAACGGTGATCGTGATCCCCGAGACGCAGAGTCAGGAAAAGAAGGACATGCTGCGGCTGGCGGGGGCCGAACTGGTGCAGGTGCCCGCGGCGCCTTACCGCAACCCCAACAACTTTGTGCGCTATTCCGAACGGCTGGCGCAGCGTCTGAACCAGAGCGAGCCGAACGGCGCCATCTGGGCCAACCAGTTCGACAACGTGGCCAACCGCCAAGCCCATATCGAGACCACTGGCCCTGAAATTTGGGAGCAAACCGAGGGCAAGGTGGACGGGTTCATCTGCGCTGTGGGATCAGGCGGGACCTTGGCAGGCGTGGCGATGGCGTTGCAGCCCAAAGGCGTCAAGATCGGCCTGGCTGACCCAATGGGGGCGGCGCTTTACGATTGGTACACCAAAGGTGAGCTAACGATGGAGGGCGGCTCGATTGCCGAAGGGATCGGGCAGGTGCGCATCACCAAGAATTTGGAAGGCCTGACCCCTGACCGCAATTTCCAGATCCCCGACGAAGAGGCATTGCCGATTGTGTTTGACCTGCTGAAGACCGAAGGGCTGTGCCTTGGCGCGTCCTCGGGGGTGAACGTGGCGGGGGCTGTGCGCATGGCCAAGGCCATGGGGCCGGGGCACACCATTGTGACGATCCTGTGCGATTACGGCACGCGGTATCAGTCCAAGCTGTGGAACCCCGCCTTCCTGAAAGAAAAGGGCCTGCCGTTCCCCGACTGGCTGGACGCCGCCCCCCAAGACCTGCCGAGCGTGTTTGAGGAATGATCCGCACCTGTCTTTCTGTTCTTTGCCTTTGGGTGCTGGTGCTGGGGTTTGCCCCTGCCACACAGGCATGGGCGCAGGAAGAACCGGCACCAGTGACGCAGATTGTTGCCCCCGACTATGAAGAATGGGAGCGCACGGCGCAAAGGGCCGAAGATGTTCTGGATGCCGGGCAGGCCTCGAATGAGGGGTTGGAGGAGCTGCGGCTGCAACTGGCGGACTGGCGCGAACGCTTTTTGGCAGCGCAAAGCATCAACCAGCAGCGGATTGCAACATTGCGCGGCCAGGTCGACGCGCTTGGTGCAGCCCCCGAGGGCGACGCGACCGAGCCCGAAGACGTCGCAGAGCGCCGCAGCACATTGGCAACCCAACTGGCGACGGCGCTTGCGCCCGTACGTAAGGCGGAGGAGGCCTATACGCGGGCCAACGGTTTGATTGCGCAATCCGACGCGATTGTCCGCGAACGTCAGGCGCAGCGCGTGTTGCGGCTGGACCCGACCCCCCTGAACCCCGTCATCTGGCCCGACGCCTTGACCGCCGTGGTCATGGTCGGCGAAGCGGCATCAGGAGAGATCGCCAACAATTACGCCTCGCGCCAGTCTGCGTTGCGCGAAGACATGCTGCTGACGGTCGGATTGCTGCTGATCGGGTTTGTGCTGGTGTTCCGGTCGGGCTTCTGGATCGAGCGGGCGCTGCAATCATTGAAATCAACCCGCACCGAAGGCCGGGCCGGGTTCAGGGTTGGCACGTTTTTGGGCTCGCTGTTTGGGTTCATCCTGCCGGTCGCGGGCGTTTTGCTGCTGCTGAGCGCAATTGAGACAACGCAGCTTACGGCCGCCGTGGGGGATCAGCTTTTGCTGATCGCCGCAATACTGGTGACCAACCTCGCGGCGGCACGGTGGTTGTCCAACCAAGTGTTCCCGAAGGCCTACCCACCGCACCCAGTCCTGCCTCTGGATGACACGGCGATGCGGGAAGGACGATTCTACGCGCTGATACTGGCGCTGTTACTTTCGATTTCCATCGGCATTGGGCAACTGTCGGAATTGCTGTTTTTGGAAAGCATCCTGACGATTCCGGTGCAGGCGGTTTTGCACTTCCCGGCGATTGCCGTGGCAGGGCTTATGCTGTTCCGGCTGGGCCAGATCATTATCAAAGGATCGCGCCCCGTCCCCAGCGAGGACGGGCCCGCTGGCGACGACGTGCCCCCGCCACGATCCAACATCGTCACCAAGACATTGGGACGCGCCGCTGTTGTGATTGGCGTGGTCGGGCCGCTTCTGGCGGCGGCGGGCTACGTGACGGGCGGCGGTCAGCTGGTGTTTTCGTCCGTTTTGACCCTTGCGCTGTTTGCGCTGCTGGCGGTGCTGCAGCGGTTCGTGCGCGACGTCTATGCGATGATTGCCGGCGACGAGACCAAGGTTAACGCGCTGATCCCTGTCCTGATCGGGTTCGGGCTGGTGGTGCTGGCCACGCCGCTGCTGGCGCTGATCTGGGGCGCGCGGCTGGCAGATATCAGCGAGACATGGGCGATCATCTCTGCCGGGTTTCAGGTTGGCGACAGCCGCATCTCCCCCGCGGATTTCCTGACCTTTGCCGCCGTTTTCGCGCTGGGCTACATGCTGACCCGGCTGGTGCAAAACACCTTGAAGACGCAAGTGCTGCCCAAGACCAAGATTGATATTGGCGGCCGCAACGCGATTGTCTCGGGCGTTGGCTATGTCGGGATTTTTCTGGCGGGGCTGCTGGCTATTACGGGGGCAGGGATCGACCTGAGCTCGCTTGCGATTGTGGCCGGCGCGCTGTCGATCGGCGTGGGCTTTGGGCTGCAGACCATTGTGTCCAACTTCGTGTCGGGCATCATCTTGCTGGTAGAGCGGCCCATCAGCGAGGGCGACTGGATCGAGGTGGGCGGCACGATGGGCGTGGTGCGCGACATCTCGGTGCGCGCCACCCGGATCGAGACCTTTGACCGCCGCGACGTGATCGTGCCCAATGCCGACCTGATCTCGACCTCGGTGACCAACTGGACCAAGGGCAACCTGACGGGGCGCATCATTGTGCCCGTGGGCGTGGCCTACGGCACCGACACGCGCAGGGTTGAAGCCATCTTGCGCGAGATTGTCGAGGCCCACCCGCAGGTCATCGTGAAGCCGCCGCCCAACGTGTTTTTCGTCCGCTTTGGCGCGGATTCGCTGGATTTCGAGATACGGGCCATTTTGCGCGACGTGAATTACGTGATGCAGGCCCCATCGGAGATCAACCACGCCATCGCCAAACGCTTTGCCGAGGAAGGGATCGAAATCCCGTTTGCGCAACGCGATCTTTGGCTGCGCAATCCCGAAGTGCTGCCGGGGGCCAAGCCGCCGCCGCGCCCGCGGAAATCCAAAGACGAAGCGTGACCCAATTGGGCGCTACCGCGCGTTGTTTTTTCTGACATAGGAGAGGCGCCGACCCGTTTAGATGACGCGCCCGGTCGCAGCCGCAGGCCTGCCTCCGGCGGGGATATTTGGAAACATGGGAAGACTGCAGGGCGCATGCGGAAAGCGCTTGCAATCGCGGGGCAGGTTTGGGTAAACCCCGCGTTACGGACAGGTGGCCGAGTGGTCGAAGGCGCACGCCTGGAAAGTGTGTAGGCGGGAGACCGTCTCCAGGGTTCGAATCCCTGTCTGTCCGCCACCCCCCCCCCATTTCTGTGAGTGTTGTTGAGCGGTGCTGGCGTGTCAGTGGCTGTGCGGCTCTTCGTCGAGGGAGCCGTGGATGGCGAATTGATCCAAGCCCGCATCGCGTGGCTCGATCATGCGGAAGCTCTCTTTGACGCCTGCCTCTGTCAATTCTCGTGAGACGGTCAGCACCGTGTTCGGGTCCTGATCGTCACACAGCTCGGCCATGTGGCGCAGTTCGTCCTCGGCGACATGCGCGGCGGCCTCGATTGAGGGCGCGCCGTACATCTGCACGAAATGCTGGGCGAGACTGGTTTTGAGGGCTTCAAATTCGGGAGGCTCGATCTGAGTGACCGCGACAACGGAGACGCGCCCGAATGTTTCGACGCCCAGCCAGCCATTTGCAAAGGCTTGTCGTGCTTTGCCGGTCAGGTCGGCCTGGGACCAATTGGAGAATTCGAACCCGCCCGAGATGCACCATTCACCGGTGCGGGCAGGGGAGTGGAAGATGTTCATATCACTTTCGTCGAAATGGATTGCGCGCGCCAGCATCATGTCAGCGGTCCTCCAACACAGTTGTAAGCGGGATCAGATGGGTGGTCTGGGCGTCGCGGATCAGCATGCCGAACTGCGCGTCCACGCCAAGATAAGTGCCTGCATGCCCGTGCATTTGCATGTCTTCGCCAATGCCATGGGCGAGGCTGCGCCAGTCTTTGTGGAGGGGTTCAACGCCCACATCCAGCCATGTGTTGATGCCTACCAGCGTGTGTTTGACCCATGATTCCAGAAGCGCGTCGGCGCTGACATCCGCGCAGCCTTCGGCGTAAAGCGTGGTTCGGTCGGGGGTTTCACCGGGGTCATCGCTTTCGGGCCAAAGCGGCAGATGCACCCCCACAACCAGCCAATCCGGTTCCGCTGCAGGATCTGCGCTGGAGGCTGCAACCTGCAAGGCCCCGCATGATGCGCCATTGATGCGCAGCCCGCCATCCCAGTCGAGATGCACCGCGACCTCGGGCGGGGCGAGGGCGCCGAGCGCGTTTTGGAACCCGACCCCGCATAAGGGCAGCATCGCCATCGCATCGGCCAGCACCACGTCAGGGGCAAATACGATCGCGGCCTGCAGGGTATTTGCGCCAAGGTTATAGACCACCAGACCCGCGTCGCATCCCCGCGCAGCTTCCACGCAGGCCTTGTCAAACGGGTCGATCTGGCCCTCAACGGCCAGCCCGCTAAACAGAGGTGGGAAGCTGGGGGCGGTCATGCTTTGCCGGCCTCGATCAGCGCTTTGGCCACGCTGCGAAAGCCTTGCGCCTGTGCCGAGTCCGGCTTGGAAACCACAATCGGCGCGCCACCATCGGCGGCCAGACGGATGTCGAGATGCAGCGGGATTTCGGCAAGCAAGGGCACGCCCAGTTTCTCGGCCTCCGACTTTACACCGCCATGGCCGAACATGTGCTCCTCATGGCCGCATTGAGAACAAATATGGGTGCTCATGTTTTCGATCATACCAAGGATTGGCGTGTTCATCTGGTTGAACATGTCGATGCCTTTGCGGGCGTCAAGAAGGGCCACGTCCTGAGGCGTGGACACGATCACAGCCCCATCAAGATGCGCCTTTTGCGCCAGGGTCATCTGCACGTCGCCCGTGCCGGGCGGAAGATCGACAATCAGCACATCCAGCGCGCCCCATTGCACCTGCGTCAGCATTTGCTGCAACGCGCCCATCAGCATCGGGCCGCGCCAGACGACGGCCTGATCCTCGTTGGTCATCAACCCGATGGACATCATGGTCACACCGTAGTTGCGCAGCGGCAGGATCAGCTTGCCATCCGGGCTTTGCGGCCTGCCGGACACGCCCAGCATGCGGGGCTGCGACGGCCCGTAGACATCGGCGTCCAGCATGCCCACGCGGCGGCCCTCTGCGGCGAGGGCGCAGGCGAGGTTTGCCGCAACAGTAGATTTGCCAACACCGCCCTTGCCAGAGGCCACGGCGATGATGCGCGCGACGCCCGGTATCTTGGCAGGCCCGGCCGGTTCCGCCTGCCGCGATGGCTTGAGGTCCGGCGGTGGGGTGGACTTGCTATGGGCCGTCATCACGATGGAGACCGACTTGGCCCCTAAAGCCGTCAGCTTTTCCTCGGCCTCAGCCTTGGCTGGCAGGAACGGGTCGGGGAGGTCGACCTCCATGACAAAGCGCACCGACGTGCCATCGACATTGAGCGCGCGCACCAGCCCGGCCTCCACCAGATCGACACCGGAGGGGGCTTTGACCTGCTTCAGACAAGCCAGCACATCTTCGCGGGACAGCGCCATTTAGGCGCCTTCTATCTTGCCGGTGACGACATGTTCCAGCGCGATGCCGTCGATGGTCAGCACCATCTTGGCCTCAAAGTTTTTCCCCGACGTGTCGCCTGCGTTGCGCATCGCCTCCTCGATGGCCTGCTGCGAGGTCACGCCGACCTGTTTGAGAAATTTGCGCATCGACATGTTGAAGTCTTCACTCATGGCAGGGCCCCTTGGATTACCGAATTTGTTGACGGTCCGACCCTAGCGCCCCTAGGCTGACATGCAACCTGACGCGCTGAACGGAGCGTATGGAATGTTGAAATACTTTGTTTTTATGGCTGCGATGATCGCGAGCCCGGCCCTGTCTCAGGACAAGAGCTTCACGTTGCAAGCCCCTGACAGCTTGGTCGAGACGGGATTCATGAAACACCTGCTGCCGCGGTTTTCCCTGAAAACCGGCATTCGGATCACGGTGCAGGCCAACAGCGCCGATGCCGCTTTCGGCACCGAAGGCACGCCGGTGTTTCGTCAAGGAGAGACCGTCTGGCACTATGCCAAGACCGACGGGCCATTTACCGACGCGTTTGCCGATTGGCTGAGTTCGGATATTGGCAAGCGCACGATTGAGGCTTTCGCGCCGGACGGGGAGGCGATGTTCAGCGCGGATGTGAGTGTCCGGGCCAAGGTAGAGACCGCTGTGCTGAGCGGGGACGCCGCCTTGGGCGAAAAGGTCAGCCTGCAGCAATGCGGGCGATGCCATGTGGTGAATGACAGCAACAAGATGAACGCGATTGGGTCCTCGCCCTCGTTTGGGCTGATGCGCACCTTTCCCGACTGGCAGGAGCGGTTCGAGACCTTTTTCATGCTCAAACCGCATCCCGCCTTTACCCAGGTTGCCGACGTGACCGAACCATTCGCCGACCACCTGCCGTCGCCTATTGCGCCCATTGAGGTGACGCTTGAACAGATTGAGGCGATTACGGCCTATGTCGGGTCCATTGCGCCAGCTGATCTTGGGGCACCAATGCAAACTCAGTGATCCCGCCGCTTTGACAGGTAGTCCTCAGTGGTGCGCACGCGCGGGCGCTCACCGCCTTGGAAGGGATTGTCGGTAGAATGGTATTGGGCCTGTATCCGGCAATTGTCGCACATCTGGATCATCTTCGCGGCCTCTGACGTGGCAAACATTGCGTGGTTGCCCGCAAGCTTTTCGGTGATCCGTTCCACGGTGGATTTGACCCCGAACAGAGAGCCGCATTCGATGCAGGCGAAGGGCTCTTCCTCATGTATCACCCGCTGGGTGAAGGCCGCATCCGTGAGGTCCATCTGCGGCTGCAAGGTGATAGCTTTTTCGGGGCAGATATTCGTGCACAGCCCGCATTGCAGGCAGGCATCTTCCTGAAATCGCAGTTGCGGCATGTCGGGGTTGTCGCCCAAGGCACCCGAAGGGCAGAGCGAGACACATGACAGGCACAAGGTGCAGGCGTCTGTATCCACCACCACCGCGCCATAGGGCGCGCCATCGGGTAAGGGGAGAATGTCTGCGTCCGGTTGCAGAGCCTTGGTGGCAAGTCGCGTCACCTGCCGGCGCGCGCCAAGCGGCAAAATAGGGTCGCAGTGGATCGGCGCGTTCACCTCTGTGTATAGGGCGGCTTCCAGCGTATCGGGGTCAGTGGGTTGCAAAACGTCTACGGCGTTTGATGTCCCTGCCAGCGCTGTGGCGAGTGCCGCCTGAGCCGCGATGACCTCGAGGTCGGATTTGGGGGAGGCGAGCATGTCCACATGGCTGAACCCGCACGCGAGTGCGGCGGCCATCTCGGCATGGCCGAAGCCCGACAGCGCGTCTACTTCCAAGGGCACGACGTCGGCGGGCAGCCCGCGCCCGAAGCGGGCTGACAGGGCGATTGCCTCTGCGCCAAAATCTGCGTCATGGACCAGCAGGCGCGGGGTCTGTCCGCCCGCGTTGCGATATGTCGAGGCAAGTGTTGAAAGCCTGCGAAACACGGTTTCCACCGGCGGCGCGTCGTAGCTTATTGCGCCCGACGGGCATACCGCCGAACACGACCCGCAGCCCGCGCACACCATTGGATCAATCGCGACATGTTCCCCTGCGGACGTGATTGCACCCGTTGGGCAGACGTTGAGACAATTCGAACAGGCCGGTTTTTCGGCGCGGCTATGGGCGCAGAGGCTTGGTTCCATCCGGACGTAAAGCGGCTTTTCAAAAGTGCCGACCATTTGGGAGGCGGCAAGCACCGCCCTGGCAACCGACGGGGCATGGGCGGGGTCCGCCCGCAGATAGCCTTCGCGCTTTTCGGGGGCAGGGAACATCGGTTTGTCACCGGTCAGATCAAGGATAATATCGCAATCTGACGCAGCGCCGTTGACGGGGTCGGACAGGGCAAACGCCCCGCGACCACCGGTGACGACCTGTTGCAGCTTGTCCAGTTTGACCGTGAACCCGCCTAACGCGCCGGAGGCGTTTCGAACCGATCCCACGACACAATCAAAGCGGCGATCGGTTGGCACATCATCAGGGTGCGACAGCAATACTGTCACGGCCAGTGTGTCGCACAGTTCGGCTGCAGCTTGCAGCGCAGGCTCGCCGCCGATGATAAGGCAGGTGCCTTCGGAGACGACATCCACAGACTTTCCGACCTGCACGGACAAAGCGGCCTCTGCCGCTAATGCGGCCATTTTTGCGGTAGGGTCGCCTTCGCCCCATCCGGCGCGGTCGCGAATATCCACAAAGCCCGGCGTTTCAACATCAAGCTCTTGGGCCAGTTCTTCGAAGTGTTGGCGTTCCTGTTGGCACGCCACAATCACGTCACCCTTCGCAATTTCTGCTGTGGCTTGGTCAATCTGGTCCATGCAGAGGCTGGAATAGACCTTTGAGCATGGCAGCCCGCAGCCTTCCGACACCGCATCGGCGTTTATCGTTTGGCTGCCCAAACAATCGCATAGGATGAGTGTCTTGGTCATGGAGCGTCCTTCAAGCAGAACAGAAAACCGGAAATGCGTTCGACAGGCTAGTCGTGATTCTTACGGGACGTAAACCTTAATTCGCCAAGTTCTGCGGCAGGCAGAAAATGCTGCAAGTGCGAAGAATGTTCAAAGATTTCCGGTTGAAAAATACAATTTGTCTGATCGGCCTGCCTCTGTTGGGCGAAACGAAATACAATTGCATGCCGCGTCGCAGCGGCCAGAAATTGTGTTCGAGAATGCCCCAAAAAAGGCTTTGAGATTGTCCCCGCGTCATCCAAGCTTTCGACCATGCGCTAAATACGTGGGGACGCTTTGACGACATCTGGTCAAAAATCCATCTCTATGCCTCTGGGGATTGTTATCCGCAGACTGCCCGGTGTGACGCGCTGGGTTCAGCATGTTTGGAAGGCCGTTGCCGTTTTACCCGGTGCGCCAGAGGCCGACTGGAAAGAGCTGCGTCACGACGGCGACACCGTAGAATTCCACGCAGCCACCCTGCCGCTGGAACTGTTTCGCACCGACACAGAAGCCTATCTGCACGGACTGTCCGCCAAGGTGCCGTCGATTTACGTGGTCATGCGGGAGGCAGAAAGCGCGAACCCGCTGGATGTCGTTTTGGTCACGGCCTCCCCCTATGAGGCGCAGGATTACGCGGACACTGGCGAAGAGCTGGTCGAGAAAGTGCCGATGCCCGAGGGGCTGATCGCATGGATCAGGGACTTTATTGAGCGGCATCATGAGGACGAGGTTTTTGTGAAACGCAAACGCAAAAACACCCGCGTCGACCTGAAAGAAGACGGGATTGGCGATGCCCGTATCCGGCAGGTTGCTGACGTCTACCGCGCGCCGTCCTCCAAGGAGACGGTGCATTGAGCGGCGCGCAGAATTTCTGGTCCCGCCGCAAGGCCCGGGTGCAAGCGGAGGCCGAGGCCGAACAGGCAGAGGTTGAAGCGCAGGCGCTGGCCGAGGAACAGGCTGAGCTGGAAGAGTTGAGCGACGCGGAGATTCTGGCGCAGCTGCAACTGCCTGACCCCGACACCCTGAAAATGGGCGACGACTTCAAAGCCTTCATGGCGCAGGCCGTGCCGGACCGCATCCGCCGCCGGGCGCTGCGCACCTTGTGGCGATCGAACCCCGTTTTGGCCAATGTCGACATGCTGGTCGATTACGGTGAGGATTTTACCGACAAGGCGCTGGTCGTTGAGAATTTGCAGACCGCGTATCAGGTCGGCAAGGGCATGCTGAAGCATGTTGAAGAAATGGCCCGGCAGGCGGCTGAGCGCGAGAACCCGACGGAGCCTGCGTTGGATGAGACGGAAGACCCCATCGAGGAAGAAGACGTGCTTCTTGCCGCTGTTGAAGAGGACGCAGCTGTTGAGGTTGAGCAGGCCGGGGAAGAGATCGAAGAGCTCTATGCCGCTCCGACGCCGCGCCGCATGAAGTTCAGACTTGAGGAGAGCGCCGCGTGAATGCCGCCGAAGACACCAAGGTTGCATCAGAGGATCGTCTGCGGGCGGACCTCTACAACTTTCTGGGCCTGATGCTGTCAGGCCCACCGGATCAGGTACTACTCGATCAGTGCGCCGGTCTGTCGGGCGACGATAGCGACCTTGGCACAGCGATTGGCGGGCTGTCCCGCGTGGCCAAAGCCACCAAGCCCAAGAAGGTTGAAAGCGAGTTCAATGCGCTGTTCATCGGTTTGGGGCGTGGCGAGCTTCTGCCTTACGCCAGCTACTATCTCACCGGATTTCTGAACGAAAAGCCCTTGGCCGCGTTGCGCAGCGATATGGCGTCGCGTGGCATGACGCGGGCGCAAAATGTCTACGAGCCTGAGGACAACATTGCATCCCTGATGGAGATGATGGGCGGCATGATCGTGGGCCGCTTCGGCGCGCCCGCAGCGCTCAATGACCAAAAGACGTTCTTCAACAAGCATATCGCCCCTTGGGCGGGCCATTTCTATGCCGATCTGGAGGCCGCCAAGAACTCGGTCCTTTACGCCTCGCTGGGCAGCGTAGGCAGGGCCTTTATGGAGATTGAGCGCGAAGCGTTCAGAATGACCGCGGGCTAGCTACCTGCGATGAAACCGGCGGGGATGCTCGCCAACAACAAGGAGGGAGACATCCCATGACCAAGAAATCTGATGACGGCGCAAGCCGCCGCGATTTTCTGAAGCTGGCTGGCACGACCGCGCCGGTTGCTGCTGTGGCCTTGGCCACCGGCACAACAGCGGCTGAGGCACGACCGGCAGATCTGGCGTCAGACAAGATGCAAGACACGGCGCATACCCGCGCCTATCTCGACAGCGCCCGCTTCTAGGACGCTGCCAGTGACGACCCTCACGGCGACTGGTTGCGTGACGCCCGACGGCCAAGAGGTCAAAGAGAAACCAAGCTAGCAAGGGGTTTGCCCCAAGCACGCAAGGGAGGAACTACAATGCTAAGGAAAAAGACCAACGGGGTAGCGCGACGCCCCCAGCGGACCGGCATCCTGTCTGACATCGCGGAAAAATCTGTAGATCGCCGCAGCTTCTTGCGTGGCAGCGGTTTGGCCATTGGTGGCCTTGCGGCCATTTCGGCGACGGGTGGCTCGGTCACCGGAGCCACAGCGCAAACCGCAGCCAATGGCGCGGTTGAACTGGTCAAATCTGTCTGCACCCACTGCTCGGTCGGCTGTACCGTTGTGGCCGAGGTTAGCAATGGCGTCTGGACGGGGCAGGAACCCGGCTGGGACAGCCCGTTCAACCTTGGCGCGCATTGCGCGAAAGGTGCTGCGGTGCGCGAGCACGCCCATGGCGAGCGCCGCCTGAAATACCCGATGAAGAAAGAAGGCGGGGAATGGAAACGCATCAGCTGGGAGCAGGCGATCGACGAGATCGGCGACGGCATGATGAACATCCGCGAGGAAAGCGGCCCAGACTCGGTCTATTGGCTGGGCTCGGCAAAGCACAATAACGAGCAGGCCTACCTGTTCCGCAAATTCGCAGCCTATTGGGGCACCAACAACGTTGACCACCAGGCGCGGATTTGTCACTCGACCACTGTTGCGGGTGTGGCCAACACATGGGGCTACGGCGCCATGACCAACAGCTACAACGACATCCACAACTCCAAGGCGATCTTCATCATCGGCGGCAACCCCGCCGAGGCGCATCCCGTATCCTTGCTGCATTTGCTACGCGCCAAGGAACAGAACAACGCGCCGGTGATCGTTTGCGACCCCCGGTTTACCCGCACGGCGGCCCATGCTGATGAGTATGTCCGCTTCCGTCCCGGCACCGACGTGGCGCTGGTTTGGGGCATCCTGTGGCACATCTTCGACAATGGATGGGAGGACAAAGAGTTCATCCGCACCCGCGTCTGGGGCATGGACCAGATCCAGGAGGAAGTGGCCAAGTGGAACCCTGAGGAAGTCGAGCGCGTCACCGGCGCGCCGGGGTCCCAGCTCAAGCGCGTGGCGCGCACCATGGCCAACAACCGCCCCGGCACCGTGATCTGGTGCATGGGCGGCACCCAGCACACCAACGGCAACAACAACACACGCGCTTACTGCGTGTTGCAGCTGGCGCTGGGCAACATGGGCACAAGCGGGGGTGGCACGAACATCTTCCGTGGCCATGACAACGTGCAAGGTGCCACCGACCTTGGCGTTCTGTCCCATACGCTGCCGGGCTATTACGGCCTGTCGGCTGGATCATGGGCCCACTGGGCGCGTGTCTGGGGGGAAGACGATGATTGGCTGAAGGGCCAATTTGCGACCTCCAAGAACGCGGAAGGCAAAGACCAGTCTTTGCAGCAGCTCACCGGTATCCCGGTGTCGCGCTGGATTGATGGCGTGCTGGAAGACCCTGACAACATGGACAACCCCAACAAGGTGCGTGCCATGGTGCTTTGGGGCCATGCGCCGAACTCCCAGACCCGGATGAAGGAGATGAAAACCGCGATGGAGCAGCTGGACATGCTGGTCGTTGTGGACCCATATCCAACCGTTTCGGCGGTGCTGCATGACCGGACCGACGGCGTTTATCTGCTGCCGGCTTGTACGCAGTTCGAAACGCGTGGCTCTGTCACCGCGTCAAACCGGTCCATCCAGTGGCGCGACAAAGTGGTCGACCCGCTGTTTGAAAGCCTGCCGGACGAGGTCATCATGGCCAAGTTCGCCAACAAATTTGGCTGGGCCGACCGCTTCTTCCGCAACATTGAGATGGAAGACGCCGAGACCCCTAATGTCGAAAGTGTCACGCGGGAATTCAATGCTGGCATGTGGACGGTGGGCTACACCGGCCAAAGCCCTGAACGCATCAAGAAGCACATGGCCAATCAGCACACGTTCGACAGAACGACGCTGCAGGCCGTGGGCGGACCTGCGGATGGGGACTATTACGGCCTGCCATGGCCATCCTGGGGCACCCCAGAGATGAACCACCCCGGCACGCCGAACCTCTATGACATGTCTAAACGTGTCTCGGAGGGCGGCCTGACCTTCCGCGCTCGTTTTGGCGTGGAACGCGATGGGGACAACTTGCTGGCGGAAGGTGTCTACAGCTTGGATTCGGATATTCAGGACGGATACCCCGAGTTCACGATGCAGATGCTGATGGACCTTGGCTGGGACAGCGAGCTGACGGCTGAGGAGCGCGCCTCCATTGACGCTGTGGCCGGTCCAAAGACCAACTGGAAAACCGACCTGTCGGGCGGCATCCAGCGGGTGGCCATTGCGCATGAATGTGCGCCATTTGGCAACGCCAAGGCCCGCGCGGTCGTCTGGACCTTCCCCGATCCGGTGCCGGTCCACCGCGAGCCGCTTTACACCAACCGCCGCGATCTTGTGGCCGACTACCCGACATATGAGGACCGGAAGTTCTACCGCCTTCCGACCATGTATGCCTCGATCCAAAAGAACGACTTTTCAAAGGATTATCCGATGATCCTCACGTCAGGTCGTTTGGTCGAATATGAGGGCGGCGGCGACGAGACACGGTCCAACCCGTGGCTTGCCGAGCTGCAACAAGACATGTTTGTCGAGATCAACACCCGTGACGCCAACAACCTTGGCGTTCGGGACGGCGAGCAGGTCTGGGTCGAAGGCCCTGAAGGCGGCAAGGTCAAAGTGATGGCCATGGTGACCGAACGGGTCGGCGAAGGCGTGGCCTTCATGCCCTTCCACTTCGGCGGACATTTCGAGGGCGTGGACCAGCGGGACAAATACCCCGACGGGGCGGACCCGTATGTGTTGGGCGAAAGCACCAACACCGCGCAGACCTATGGCTACGATTCAGTAACCCAGATGCAGGAGACGAAAGCCACTCTCTGCAAAATCTGGACAGCGTAAGGAGGAAAGAAAATGGCAAGAGCAAAGTTTCTCGTCGACGCCGAACGCTGCATTGAATGCAACGCCTGTGTCACAGCCTGTAAGAACGAGCATGAAGTCCCGTGGGGCATCAACCGCCGGAAGGTCGTCACGATCAATGACGGCTCGCCGGGGGAGCGGTCCATTTCGGTGGCCTGCATGCACTGCTCGGATGCGCCGTGCATGGCCGTCTGCCCGGTAGACTGCTTCTACCAGAACGAAGAAGGGGTGGTTTTGCACTCCAAGGACTTGTGCATCGGGTGTGGGTATTGCTTCTACGCGTGCCCGTTTGGCGCGCCGCAATTCCCGCAGGCCGCCAATTTTGGGTCGCGTGGCAAGATGGACAAATGTACCTTCTGCGCCGGTGGCCCGGAGGAAAACCATTCCACCGCCGAGTTCCAGAAATACGGGCGCAACCGGATCGCGGAAGGCAAATTGCCGATCTGCGCCGAGATGTGCGCGACCAAGGCGCTTCTGGCGGGCGACGGCGACGTCGTCTCCGGCATCTACCGCGAACGTGTGGTCGCCCGCGGCTTCGGGTCCGGCGCTTGGGGCTGGGGATCGGCCTATGGTCGCCAGGACGGCTGATGCGCCCGATCTGAAAAGATGAACAGAAGGGGCGATCCATGTGGGTCGCCCTTTTTACCTAAATCAAGTTTCGAGGACCTGATATGCTGCGCGCCCTGACCGCTTTGATGCTGACGCTGTCATTCATCTCTACCGCCCATGCGCAGGAGGGCGACACGCCCGACCGCAGCGGCACTGGCGGGGCGCAGACGCTTGAGGACATTATGGCCCGCCAAAATGGCCAGGAGGTCGACAACGCGTTTCGCCGCAATGCCACGGGCGATCCCGATAGCGCGGCTGGCATTGCCAGCCAGCTTGGCACATTGGGCGGCGCGTCCGACCCGGAACTGTGGCGCGCCTTGCGCTTTGGCACGGCCAATATCACGGCGTCCAACAACGGCCCCGCTGCCACAACATTGATACAAGATGGCGGCATGAAATGGTTGCAGTTCCGCGAGGGGCCGCTGGCCACCTATGGTGGCTACCTGCTGGTCGGCACGCTTGGCGTGCTGGCAGCCTTCCTGATGATCCGGGGGCGCATCACCATTGATGGCGAGAAGACCGGCCGCAAAATCACCCGTTTCAAAGCCGTTGAACGTTTCGGCCATTGGTTGCTGGCGGGGTCGTTCATCCTGCTGGGGGTCACCGGATTGGTGTCACTCTTTGGTCGGAAGGTTTTGATCCCGGCATTTGGGCATGAGACGTTTGCCTTCCTCGCGGTTGGGTCAAAGTGGGTTCATAACAATGTGTCATGGGCCTTTATGCTGGGGCTGTTGATGATCTTTGTGATGTGGGTGATCCATAACCTGCCGGACCGGACCGATTTCAACTGGCTGCGCAAGGGGGGCGGCATTTTCTCGGACGGGCATCCGCCTGCCAAGAAGTTCAACGCGGGCCAAAAGCTGATTTTCTGGTCGGTGATTGTGCTTGGCACATCCATCTCGGTTTCTGGGCTAGCGCTTCTTTTCCCGTTCGAGATCAACATGTTCGCCGCCACTTTTGCCAAGCTGAACGCCTTTGGCATCTCGGGCGCGTTGGGCCTTGGGGAGCTGCGCGAAACGCTCGCCCCGCATGAGGAAATGCAATATGCGCAGCTGTGGCACTCGATTGTCAGCTTCGTGCTGATCGCGATTATTTTTGCCCATATCTACATCGGGACCGTCGGCATGGAAGGCGCGTATGACGCGATGGGGTCGGGCGAGGTGGAAGAGCAATGGGCGCGTGAGCACCATTCGATCTGGGCGGATGAGGAACTGGCCAAGGCCAAAACTCCCTCTGAAAGCGCGACGCCCGCCGAATAGATGCTGCGGGCGGTTGCCATAGCATGCGTGATGGCGAGCCCGTCACTCGCGCAGGAGTTCTTCACGCTCAAAGGCCATGGCGGTCCGATCATGGACATTGCAGTGGCCTCAAACGGGACCATCGCCACGGCGAGTTTCGACAATTCTGTTGGTCTTTGGCCAACAGACAAGCCCGTCTGGCTGGAGGGGCATGCGGCTGCCGTCAATACGGTCGCCTTTTATTCCAACCATCTTTTGATCTCGGGCAGCGACGATTTTGGCGTCGCCCTCTGGGAGGACCAAGGCGGGGGCCGCCTTGTCGGAAGCCATGAGGCCAAGGTCACCGACATCGAAATTTGCCGAGAGAACAGCAACCTGTTCGCCACCTCAAGCTGGGACGCGACCGTGGCGCTTTGGGATATAGGTCCGTCCTTCGCAGACGTGTTGATAGGGCTGGGCGACTGGCCAGAACGGCGCGACCTTGCGGGGCATACAAGCGGGGTGAATGACGTAGCCTTCAGCGGTGATTGCAAAACGCTCTATTCAGCCGCGAGTGACGGGACGATCCGTGTCTGGGATGTTGACAGCGCACAAGAAACCCAACGGCTGGCCAATCACGGCTTTGGGGTGAACGAGCTGATCGTCAACGACGCTGACGGCTGGCTTGCCTACGGCGCTGTCGATGGGGGCACCCGCATGCTGAGCCTGAAGACAGGCGAGGTTATTGCCGATTTCACGCTGGGCCGCAGGCCCATCCTTGCCATGGCTTATGACCGTGTGGGCAAGCAATTGGCCGTGGGCGACGGGGAGGGGTTCATTATGGTGATCGACACCCAACAACGTGCCATCACCCGCGATTTCAGGGCCACCAAGCGTGGCCCTGTTTGGGCGCTGAGCTTCTCGCCCGGGGGGCAAAACATCCATGCAGGCGGGATTGAGGACATCATGTATTCATGGCCGGTGGCCACAATGGATGAACACGGGCCCATGACGGGCGAACCCCGCAGCTTCCTTGAGGACCCCAAAACGCTGCCCAACGGGGAGCGGCAGTTCAAACGCAAATGCTCGATCTGCCACACCCTGACCGAGGGGAGCGCCCGCAAAGCGGGTCCAAGCCTGTATCAACTTTTTGGCCGCAAGGCGGGGACGGTGGCGGATTATGCCTATTCCGACATTCTGACAGGGTCGGAAATTGTCTGGTCCCCCGAGACGATAAATGGTTTGTTTGACGAGGGGCCGGACCACTACATTCCGGGGACGAAAATGCCGATGCAGCGGATCGTGAAGCAAAGCGACCGCGACGACCTGATCGAGTATCTACGCACCGCCACGGTGCAAGGGGAGGACTGACATGAAAGCCATGCTTGTAGCCTTTGTGGCCATCGCCGTGATCGCAGTCGGGTCAAACCTGATCCTGGGTGAGGCCGGTTTCTCGAGCCAGGATCGTGCCACTGGCGCTGCAGTCCGACTTGACAACTGACCCGCGGAAAAGGGGCAGGGCCGCACCAAGATGAATGAGATTTGGGCCGGCATACTGGCGGCGTTCCGACTGATCGTCACACTTGATGGCGATTTGGTAGAGATCACGCTGCGCTCCTTGCAGGTCAGCCTGTCCGCGCTTGTGATTGCATCCGCCATTGCGCTACCCTTTGGCACATGGCTTGCCATTCGTCGCTTCCGCTATCGCCGTGCGACGATTGCAACCCTGAACGCGTTGATGGGGCTTCCGCCCGTCGTGGTGGGCTTGATCGTGTATTTGTTGCTGTCCCGGTCGGGGCCATTTGGCGTGATGGGGCTGCTGTTTACGCCAACGGCCATGATTATCGCGCAGGTCATCATCATCACGCCGCTGATCGCCTCGATCACCCATCAGGCGATGCGCGAGCTTTGGGCGGAATATCACGACCTGCTGATCTCGTTGAACACCAGCAAGCGTCAGCGCATTGCCACGCTCATTTGGGACGGCAGGCGCACATTGTTAACGGCGGCTTTGGCAGGCTTTGGGAGGGCCATTGGCGAGGTCGGGGCCATCATGATTGTCGGCGGCAATATAGACCACGCGACACGCGTTCTGACCACGGCCATCGCGCTGGAAACCGGCAAAGGCGACTTCGCCTTGGCCCTTGGGTTGGGCTTTGTTTTGATAGCACTTGCACTGCTCGTCAACTTCGCGATCCACGCACTATCGCGCACTGAGCGGGAGGGAACGTGGTGAGCCCGTCGATGTCGGTCTCACTGCGCGATGTCACGGTTCGTCGCCGCGGCAAAACCATTCTTGGGCCGCTGAGCATTGATCTTGATGCGGCGGGTTTCAGTATTGTTCTTGGCCCGAATGGCGCGGGGAAGACGACATTTCTGAAGATATTGCACGGCGTCGAGCGCGTCACAGACGGCACAGCGGAATGGTCCGTTTCGGCGGAAGAGGCGCGGCAGGCGCAGGCCTATGTGTTTCAAAGCCCGATCATGCTGCGTCGATCCGTGGGCCAAAATCTGGCCTATCCGTTGCAGTTGTTGGGCATGGACAAAGCTGATGTCGCAAAACGCGTGTTGGACTGGGCGGGCCGCATCGGGCTCAGCGATGCGCTGGAGCGCCCGGCACCGCGCCTGTCTGGTGGCGAGCGCCAGAAACTGGCACTTGGACGCGCCCTGATCCGCAGTCCAAAAGTTCTGTTTCTGGATGAACCTTGCGCCAACCTGGACGGGCGTTCAACGCGCGAGATCGAAACATTGCTGCTTGCAGCCCAACGGGACGGGACGCGGATTATCATGACCACCCATGATCTTGGGCAGGCGCGGCGGCTTGCCAGCGACATCGTCTTTCTGCTGAATGGGCAGGTGCATGAACGCGCACCCGCATCTGAGTTTTTCACGACCCCGAAAACTGTCGAGGCGAAAGCCTTCATGGAAGGAGATATTGTCGAGTGATCCGAGTAGTTTTTGCCTGCATCTTGCTTATGACGACGCAGGTTTTTGCCGACAGCATGAGGATGGCCGTCACCACGAGCTTTCACAATTCTGGCCTTTCCGATGTTTTGCTGCCTGAGATCAAGGCCGATATCGGGTTGGATGTGCGGCTGTTGGTCGTGGGCACCGGTCAGGCATTGAAGCTGGGCCGCGCGGGAGACGTGGACGCCATTTTGGTTCATTCCAAAGCTGCGGAGCTGGCTTTCGTGGAAAGCGGTTTTGGCACGCATCGCCGCGAGATTATGTATAACGATTTTGTCGTTGTTGGGCCTGGCGACGACCCGGCAAATGTAAGCAGCGCGACAACGGCCATCGAGGCGTTTCAACGTCTGCACGCCGCCGAACATCTTTTGGTCAGCCGTGGTGATGAAAGCGGCACTCACAAGAAAGAGGCGTCGCTTTGGCAAGCCGCAGCAATTGATCCCTCCGCGCTTGGTGCGTGGTACAAAGCCGTGGGCGCGGGAATGGGCGCAAGCCTTAATACTGCGTCCGGGCTGAACGCCTACATCATGTCAGACCGTGCCAGTTGGTTAAACTTCGGCAATAAGGGCGAGCTTGAACTTCTGTTTTCGGGCGATCCGCTGCTTTTCAACCAATACGCATACTTACCTGTCAGCGCGGCCCGGCACCCCCATGTGAAAGCTGACGCGGCACAGGCTTTGGAGCGTTGGTTGACGTCCTCCAAGGCGCAGCAGCTTATTGACGGGTATAGAATTGGGGGGGAAGCCTTGTTCGTCTTCAACGCCGTTCCCTGACGGTTGAGTGACAGGCGCGGCTGATCTTAGTCATCTCTTACGTGCCCCAAAGTGCTTGAAATCGTCGATGCGGCCCGCATGACATTGGCCGCTAACTCCTTGACCTTGTCCGAAGACACGCGGCTGGTCGGGCCAGAGACGGAAATGCCTGCGACGACTTCCCCGAACGCATCGTAAATTGGGGCGGCAATGCAACGCATGCCGAGGTTGCGTTCCTGATCGTCTACCGAAAAGCCGCATGTCTGTATCTTGTCGACTTCCAATTGAAGCGAGGCGAGGTCGGCCTTGGTATGTTCGGTGAAGGCTTCCAATCCAGCCTTCGCAAATTTGGTCAGCCGGTCTGGGGCGAAATCTGCCAGCAGCACTTTTCCAATGCCGGATGCATGCAGCGGTGACAGCGTTCCGGGTGGAAAAAACGCCCTAATCGGGGCGTGAGTTTCCACTTGGCTGACGAAAAGAACGAAGCCGTCTTTTTCGATTCCAAGGTTCGCGGTCTCACCTGTCGTTTTCATCAACTGCCTCAGAACGGGGCGGCTGCGTTCCACAAGGCTTGTGCGACGTAGAAAGGCAGAGCCGATCAAGAACGCTCCTGCGCCGACATGCCACGTCTGCATCTGCTCGTCACTTTCAACAATGTCGTGAAGCGCCAGAGTGGTCAGCACGCGGTAAACGGTTGCGGGGGACGCGCCTAAACTTTGAGACAGCTCGCTGAGCGACGCGCTTTCCAAGCGCGCAACTTCAGCAAGAACGCCAAGCGCACGGTCGAGTGATTTGATGGTGTTTTGGTCAGGTTTTTCATTGAACGCCTTGGGCCTGCCACGTTGGCGGCGCTCTCTGACAGTGGGGGTGTCTGATACGGGCATGCTATAGACTTTTTCATTAATGAAATAGAATTTCACATTATGAAAAAATTAAGCCACTGACAACAAGGGATTTATTGGAAATTTTGTGGTGAATACATGAATTTCAAAAAAATTGAGAAAGAATTTAGGGCGTCTTAGAAAGGGGTGAACCCGCGAGATGGAGGAAGTGATGAGCTTTCAAAACCCAGTTTTTATTCCCGGCCCGACCAACATCCCCGAGGCGTTGCGCAAAGCCTGCGATATGACCACGATCGACCATCGCTCATCCGTGTTTGGCGATATTCTTCATCCTTGCATTGCCGGTGTCCGCAAGGTTCTGAAATCTAAAACGGCGCATGTCTTTATTTTCCCATCGACCGGAACCGGCGGTTGGGAGACCGCGTTGACCAACACGTTGTCACCCGGCGACGGGGTTCTGGCTGCACGCAACGGCATGTTCAGTCACCGCTGGATCGACATGTGCCAACGCCACGGGCTTGACGTCAAAATTGTAGAAACGGCGTGGGGGCATGGACTGCCTGCTGACCAGTTTGAAGACATCCTAAGGGCCGATACCGGACATAAGATCAAAGCCGTTTTGGCCACGCATAACGAGACAGCGACGGGCGTAAAATCTGACATCGCAGCGCTGCGTAAGGCGCTGAATTCGGCAGGCCACCCGGCGATGCTGTTTGTAGATGGTGTCAGTTCCATCGGATCCATGGATTTCCGGATGGATGACTGGGGCGTCGATGTTGCGGTGACCGGCTCGCAAAAAGGGTTCATGCTGCCTGCTGGCCTTGCGATCGTTGGATTTAGCGGCAAAGCGAAGACGGCATCTGACACAGCCACCTTGCCGCGCACGTTCTTTTCCATCACGGATATGGCAAACGGCTATGCGGCCGATGCGTTTCCCTACACGCCCCCGGTTGGGTTGATGAACGGGCTGAAAGTGTCGCTTGAAATGATCGCCCAAGAGGGGCTGGAAAACGTTTTCGCTCGTCACACGCGCATCGCGGACGGCGTCCGCGCGGCGGTCTCCGCTTGGGGGCTGGATCTGTGCGCTGTGTCGCCTGACCTTTACTCCGATACAGTGTCGGCGATCTGCACGCCTGAGGGATTTAATGCCACAGACATCGTCACTCATGCAGCGGAGAACTACGGCATGGCCTTTGGTGTGGGTCTGGGTGACGTCGCCGGCAAAGTGTTCCGCATCGGCCATTTAGGATCATTGACGGACGCGATGATGCTGTCGGGGCTTGGGGTGGCAGAGATGTGCATGGTCGATCTTGGTTTGGACATCAAACTGGGATCGGGAGTAGGGGCCGCGCAAGAGGTCTACCGCCACGGCCCGATGCCGGCCACCATAGGTGCAGCATGATGAAAGACAACCCGGAGCCGTACATCCCGACCTTCCAAGATGTGAAAGATGCGCATGAGCGCATCAAACCCCACATTCATCGCACACCGGTTTTGACGTCGAGCTACCTCAATGAGCAAGCCGGCTGCGAGATTTTTTTCAAATGTGAAAACTTCCAGAAGGCCGGGGCGTTCAAAGTGCGTGGCGCGTGCAACGCGGTTTTTGGCCTGTCCGATGAAGAGGCCGCCAAAGGCGTTTGCACCCACAGCTCTGGCAACCATGCGCTATCGTTATCTTATGCCGCTGGCCGACGCGGGATACCGTGCAATGTCGTCATGCCCCGCACAGCCCCCGATGCAAAGAAAGCGGCTGTTCGCGGCTATGGTGGGATCATCACCGAATGTGAGCCGTCCACATCGTCACGCGAGGACGTGTTCGCGCAGGTACAAGCCCGAACGGGCGGCGATTTTGTCCATCCTTATAACGATGCGCGGGTGATCGCAGGGCAGGGCACCTGTTCTCGCGAGTTGATGGAACAAACCGACGGGCTGGACATGGTTGTGGCACCCATTGGTGGCGGCGGCATGATTTCCGGCACCTGCCTGACGCTGTCCAATATCGCGCCGGACGTGAAGATCATCGCCTCGGAGCCGGAGCAGGCAGACGACGCCGCGCGCAGCTTTAGGGCCGGTCACATCATCGCAGACGATGCACCGATTACGATTGCCGATGGGTTGAAGGTCCCCTTGAAGGACCTGACCTGGCATTTCGTGAAGACCCATGTGACGGACATTTTAACCGCCTCAGAAGACGAGATAATTGAGGCGATGAAAATCACCTGGCAACGCATGAAGCTGGTGATGGAGCCAAGCTGCGCTGTGCCATTCGCAACAATTCTCAAGAACAAGGACGTCTTCGCGGGCAAACGCGTGGGCGTCATAATCACCGGCGGAAACGTCGATCTGGCAAAGCTGCCATGGATGCAGTCGTAAGGAGAAGTCCGATGAAAGACGCAATCAATTATGACGACCTTGAGGTTGGATTTGACGTGCCAGCACTCCCCGGCATGGAGGAGGCCGATATAGAAACCCCGTGCCTTGTGCTCGACCTGGACGCGTTGGAGCGCAATATCGTGAAGATGGGCACCTTTGCCAAAGAAATGGGCGTGCGCCACCGGGTCCATGGCAAGATGCACAAGTCAGTCGATGTGGCGTTGTTGCAGGAAAAACTGGGCGGCTCGGTCGGCGTGTGTTGCCAGAAAGTGTCGGAGGCCGAGGTCTTTGCGCGAGGCGGCATCAAGGACGTCATGGTGTCCAACCAAGTGACGCAACCTACCAAGATCGACCGGCTGGCGCGTTTGCCGCTGCTGGGTACGCGGGCGATTTGCTGCGTGGACGACCCCGCCAATGTGCCGAACCTGTCTGCGGCGGCTGTGAAGCATGGCACGCAGATCGAATGCGTCGTTGAGATCGACTGCGGCGCGGGCCGCTGTGGCGTGACCACCACCCAGGAAGTCGTCGACATCGCCACCCTGATCGACGGCTCAGAGGGGCTCAAATTCGCGGGCCTGCAGGCCTATCAGGGTGCCATGCAGCACATGGACAGCTACGATGACCGCAAAGCCAAAATCGACGTGGCCGTGGCGCAAGTGGCCGAGGCGATTGAGGCGCTTAAAGGTGTCGGCTTGGAGTGCGACATTGTTGGCGGCGGCGGCACCGGGTCCTACTATTTCGAGGGGAATTCCGGCGTTTTCAACGAGTTGCAATGTGGCTCCTACGCCTTCATGGACGCTGATTATGGGCGCATTCTGGACAAGAATGGCAACCGCATCGACCAAGGCGAATGGGAGAACGCCCTATTCATCCTGACCTCCGTTATGTCGCATGCCAAGGACGACCTGGCGGTTGTCGATGCGGGGTTGAAGGCCCAATCCATCGACAGCGGATTGCCAGTGGTCCATGGCCGTGATGACGTCAAATACTTCAAATGTTCTGACGAGCACGGCGTGATCCGTGACAAGGACCGAGCCCTCAAAGTGAATGACAAGCTGAAATTGGTGCCCGGCCATTGCGACCCGACATGCAACGTCCACGATTGGTATGTGGGTGTTCGGAACGGAAAAGTTGAAACGCTGTGGCCGGTGTCGGCCCGCGGCAAAGCGTATTGAGGGATTTCGATCATGATAATCGTCCCAGAACGTGAGATCGCAAATCTGATGACCCGCGACGCGGCCTTTGACGCGGTGGAACGCGTCTTTGCGGCAATGGCGGCCAAAGATGCCTATAATTTTCCGGTTGTCCGAGAAGCCATTGGCCATGAAGACGCGCTTTACGGCTTTAAGGGAGGGTTTGACCAATCAGGAATGACCCTCGGCCTGAAAGCAGGTGGCTATTGGCCCAACAACTTGGCGACGCGCAACGAGATCAATCACCAGTCCACCATTTTTCTGTTTGATCCCGACACCGGAAAGGCGTCCGCTATGGTGGGGGGGAACCTATTGACGGCGCTGCGCACGGCGGCGGCGTCGTCTGTTTCTATCAAGCATTTGGCCCCGCGAAACGCCAAAGTTCTGGGGATGATCGGAGCCGGACATCAATCCACTTTCCAGATGCGCGCGGCTGTTGAACAACGTGATTTTGAGAAAGTCATAGGCTGGAATTATCACCCGGAGATGTTGTCGCGCTTGGCCGACCTCGCGCAGGAGCTTGGTCTGCCGTTCGAGGCGGTTGAGCTTAACCAACTGGGCGAGGAGGCCGACGTCATCATCTCGATCACCTCGGCATTCTCTCCATCTTTGATGGACGCCCATGTCAAAGGCGGCACCCATATTGCCTGCATGGGAACAGATACGAAGGGCAAGCAGGAGGTGGATGCAGCACTGGTCGCGCGCGCGACCGTTTTCACGGACGAGGTGGCGCAAGCGATCAGCATTGGTGAATGCCAGCATGCCATCGCGGCGGGCGCGATCACGCCAACAGATGTGGCCGAGCTTGGCGCAGTGATTAACGGTGCCATTGCCGGACGCAGCTCCGACGAGGAAGTCACGTTGTTTGACGGAACAGGGGTTGGATTGCAGGACCTTGCCGTTGCGTCCTCGGTGGTAGATCTGGCGGTCGCGCAGGGCGTGGCAATCGACGTCGATTTCTAGTGGGGATCAGGCTTGCTCAGGGTCCCCAAGCCCCGTCAAAATCGGGCAGTCAGGGCGGTTGTCGCCCGCACATGATGTGACCAAGCCACTCAGGGTTTCGTGCATTGCGTTCAGAGCCGAGATTTTGTCTTCGATCGACGCCAAATGTTGACCTGCGATCCTTTTCACATCGGCGCTGGCGCGGCTTTTATCTTCCCATAGCTCCAGCAAGGCACGGCAGTCTTCAATGGTGAATCCAAGGGCTCGGGCGCGTGCAAGAAATGTCAGCTTGTGAATGTCGGCTGCCAAGAAACTGCGGTAGCCGTTTGCGTCGCGCTGCGGGCGGATCAGGGCAATGTCTTCATAATAGCGGATTGTCTTGGCGGGCAGCCCGGTCTTGGCGGAGGCTTGGCCGATATTCATGCGCGCGCTCCCGCTGACAAGCTTCGTAGTCGCAACGCATTGCTCAAGACAAACAGGCTCGACAAGGCCATGGCAGCTGCCGCCAGCATCGGTGACAAAAGCGTCCCGTTCATTGGGTACAGGATGCCAGCGGCCACCGGGATAAGTGCTACGTTATATGCAAAGGCCCAGAATAGATTTTGGCGGATATTTCGCATTGTGGCGCGGCTGACGCGAATGGCCTGAGCCACGCTTGAAAGCGTCCCAGACATCAAAACGATGTCGGCCGTTTCCATGGCCACATCGGTTCCCGTGCCAACGGCAATTCCAATATCCGCCGAAGACAGCGCAGGGGCGTCGTTGATCCCGTCGCCCACAAACACAACCACATCGCTGGGGCTTGCAACCTCCTTCAATGCGGCAGCCTTTTCGCCCGGCAAAAGATCAGCAAAGATAGAGGTGATCCCAAGCTCGGTGCCAACAACATTTGCCGTTTTTGAGGCGTCGCCGGTCAACATCGCTGTGCGCAGCCCCATGGCATGCAATGCCTGTATCGCGTCATGGCTGTCAGGCTTGATCCGATCAGAGATGCCCAGCAATGCCACAAGCCGACCCTCGATTGCCACGAAGACCGGGGTCGCGCCGTTGCCGCTGAGGTCGGCGGCCTGTGCCTCAAGCGGCGCAACTCCGACCCCATGTTCTGCCATCAAGGCGGCGTTGCCAATAACAACGGCTGAACCGCCAACCGTCCCGGAGACGCCCCGCCCGGTATGGGACATGAAATTCTCAACCTCGGGGCGGCGCATGTCACCGAGCGACGCGTCATTAACGATTGCTTTGGCAAGGGGATGCTCTGATAGGGCCTCAACGGCTGCGACCTTTTGCATGACATCGCCGCGCGCGGTCTCGTCGACCAGTACGACATCTGTCACCGTTGGCTGTCCCGCTGTCAGGGTTCCGGTTTTGTCGAACGCAACAACTGTGGCACCGGACAAGCTTTGCAACACGTCGCCCTTGCGAAACAGGATCCCAAGCTCTGCGGCGCGGCCTGTCGCGACCATGATCGAAGTGGGCGTCGCCAAACCCATGGCGCAGGGACATGCGACGATCAGAACGGATACACCCGCGACCAATGCCAAGCTCGCAGCAGCGTTTGGCACAACAACAAGCCAAAGCAGAACCGTCAGCGCCGCTATTGCAAGAACGACGGGAACAAAAACGGCGATCACTTTGTCGACGGCAGCTTGTATCGGCAGCTTGGCCGCCTGGGCTTGTTCCACCATCCGCAAGATGCTGGCCAAAACAGTTTGATCCCCGACCGCTGTCGCACGGAATTCCAGGGTGCCTGCACCGTTGATGGTGCCGCCGGTCAGCGGGTCGTTCCCAGACTTTAGGACGGGTGTTGGTTCGCCCGTTATCATGCTTTCATCAACCCAACTTTCGCCGGACAGGACGGTGCCGTCTGTCGGCAACTGCGCGCCAGGGTAGAGCCTTATGACGTCACCGACCTCCAGATGTTCCGACGGGATTTCTTCCCAAGCGCCGCTGCGCTTGATTGTTGCGGTTCTGGGTTGCAACGACAGCAGGGCCCGAATGGCTGCGCCTGTGCGGGTTTTGGCGCGCGCCTCAAACCATCGGCCAAGAAGGATCAGCGTGACAATGACCGCAGCCGCCTCAAAGTAGACAACGGCCGTCCCTGCAGGCAGCAGGCTTGGCGCAAACAAAGCCACGCTGGAATAGATCCAAGCCGCCCCGGTCCCCAGCGCGACTAGAGAGTTCATATCGGGCGCACCTCGCAGCAGGGCAGGCCAGCCCTTCACCATAAATCGACGCCCCGGCCAGATCAGAACCAACGTCACCAGCAAAAATTGAAGTGCCCAGCTGCTTTGCTGCCCAATGACCGTGTCTATCAAGCCAGCAACGCCGGGAATGAAATGGGAGCCCATTTCCATCGCGAAAACAGGCAGGGTTAGCCCACCCGCAATCAGTGTATCACGCCGTAATTGGTCGGTTTCAGCCACGCGCTGTTGGGCAACATCGTCCGGCGACAAAGATGACTTCAGAACTGCGGGGTAGCCCGCCGCGGTCACGGTCGCGGCCAGCCCGCTTGCGGTTTGCGTTCCTTCGTTGAAGCGGATCGTGGCGCTTTCGGTTGCAAGGTTTACGACCGCTTCTATGACGTCGGGGGAGGCATTCAACGTGCGTTCAACCCTGGACGCGCAAGCGGCGCAGGACATGCCGGAAACGGCGAGCGTTGTGGTCAATGTGGTCATGAAACGGGCCAGCCCTTTGTCAGTCGACCCCCTTCATAAGGGTTCCCGTGGCTGGAAGGTCAAGCCCTTACTGAATACGCTGCCCATTCGCAAATACGCCGCCGGACGCGTCAATTTCCAGCTTGGTCGTCAGCGTGTCCGGGGTTGGGCCCGGCTTGGTGAACAGCCCGGACATCATTTTGATGCCCATGGCCTGTTGCTGTGGAACCAGCTGCATGGCGGTCAGTTTATCCAGCAATGTGATGCCTCCTGACATGGCCAGGTCAACCGCGCCGGTCGGGCGCGGCACGCCCCCGAAGGTCTGCAGATCATTGTTGTCGAAGGTGAAGCCGCCGCTTCCGGTCAATGACGCGCCAGCTACGTTCACCTCAAGGGATTTTAGGTTGAGGCTTTCCAGCTTGCCCGGGATCTGCGATCCGTTCAGCGCCGCCGGGTCGAAGATGTTGACCACCCAGTTCGCCTTGCCATCCATTTCGACAACGACGTCAGCCGGGTCGCGGGGCAGCTGTTGTGCGGGGTCGACCATGGCCCAAAGAAAATCGCTGACAGTGAAGCCGCGCAAAGCGACGGTTGCGCCAAAGTCTTGCGGGGTCTGTGTTTCTCCGACAGGCATGAGAATGTCGAATTTGGATGTGTCGTAATGCACGTCGACGGGGGGGAAGGGCAGGCCGGATATGGCGCCCGACATGTCGACCATGTTGCTGACAGTGCTGTAGCGGATTTTGTCGCCATCCATCCCGATGCCAAAGCTGCCATCGGCCATGGTGCCGTTGATCTGGGTCGTTTGTCCCTCGGCAGTGACCTGAACGGCGTATGCCACCGGCCCAAAGCTCATATCGGCGTCAACGGCAAAGCCGGTTGAAAACACCTCGTCGGGCTCCAGGTCGCTGAAACCCTCGGGAATGGTGTTGTCGGATGCGACCTCCATGGAGTTGACTGTCAGGTCCACCGCAATCTGGTCGGGCTTGCCCGGCTCCGCGAAGAGCCCTTTCACGGTCATCGTGTCGACCGTATATTTCGCGATTTGTCGACGCGTTGATGTCCCTTCGCTCACCCAGCTGCCGGACGTGTCGCGCAGCGCAATATCCATGCTGGCCGTCAGCGGTTGGTCGTCCACGATCAGGTTCGCCAGAGAATAGGACAGCGATGGGGCCGAGAATTCGTGGGTCATGTTGCCCGGGTCACCGCTTGCGACAACCCGCATGCCTTCTTGTGCAACATTGACGGTTAGCGTCATCGGCGCGCCGCCACTGTCAGAGGCCACAACATTGGCAGCCATGTTAGAGGGGAAGTCGATGGCCACGGTCCCGTCACCCAGTGCGCGAAACACCATGGACCCTGTCAGCGATGTCGTCGACTTCATGTCCTGCGTGTCGGTCGTCATGACGATGTCGGAGACCGCAAGGCTTGAGCCGGAATTCGTCTCGCTGGCCGCGACCGTGCCATAGACTGACATTTGCGCCTTGATGCCGTCCCAAACGTCAGACGGGGTCAGGTCGGCCAAGGCGGGAGAGGTCGACAGCCCAATAACGGAGATCAATGTGCATGCAGTCAATCGGGCCATAACGCGGTCCTTTCTGGACAAAACAAAGGGGTAGGGCGGCCACGCCCCAATATCATATCTGATTTTGGCCGACTTGGTCTTGGCCTACAACCGCTGCTTGCCAGAGGCAGAAATGCCTAGCTGGTCCCGTTCGGCTTGGCCTTGCCAGCCAAATAGTCACGTGCCCGGATTTCGGCGCGTCGAACGCGCATCGAGGTCAAGAACGCCTCTTGGGTGGTTTGGGAAGACGCGCCAAGAATTTCAGCAACCTTCTTGGCGATATCTTCATCGCCCGTCTCTTTTTCCAACTTCAGCGTTTCAAGCGCCAATTGGTCCGCAATGTCTTCCGTAACGCCCATCTTAGCGGGTGTTTTCTGTCAGGCGGCGGCGGACGTAGTCTTCGACCGAGCCGGTCATTGTGTCCATGTGGTCGTCTTCGAAGAAGTGACCGGCACCGTCTACCTGCTGATGGGTGATTGTGATGCCCTTCTGCTCATGCAGCTTGCCGACCAGCGATTCCGTGTCGGCGGGCGGGGCGACGCGGTCGCCGGACCCGTTGATGACCAGACCCGAAGCCGGGCACGGGGCCAGGAAGGAGAAGTCATACATGTTGGCCGGTGGGCTCACGCTGATAAATCCGGTGATTTCCGGGCGGCGCATCAAAAGCTGCATGCCGATCCAGGCTCCAAACGAGAAACCGGCCACCCAGCAATGTTTGGCGTTCTGGTTCATGGATTGCAGATAATCGAGCGCGGATGCGGCATCTGACAGCTCGCCAATGCCTTGGTCATACTCGCCCTGACTGCGCCCCACGCCGCGGAAATTGAAACGCAAGACGTTGAAGCCCATATTGTGGAACGTGTAGTGCAGATTGTAGACGACGCGGTTGTTCATCGTGCCGCCAAACTGCGGGTGCGGGTGCAAGATGATCGCGATCGGCGCGTCTTTCATGCCTTTGTGGGGGTGGTACCGGCCTTCCAGACGCCCTTCTGGGCCTGGGAAAATCACTTCGGGCATATTGGTCTCTTCGTCCTTGTCGTCACCTGAAACAGTCCAATCTTGACGACTTCACTCAGGTAACCTAGAATTATTCTAAGTTGGGGCGTGCGGCCATGGCCGACGGTCCACCTGACCTAAGGCCAGTGCGGCCTTGCGTCAATGGGAAACGCCGAATGCAAATTGGGGAGGCGTCATGAAATTAAGTACCAAAGGGCGCTACGCGATGGTTGCTTTGGCCGATCTTGCGCTGGCATCTGAAAGCGATCTTGTCTCCTTGGGCGAAATCTCGAAACGCCAGGACATCTCGTTGCCCTATCTTGAGCAGCTCTTCGTCAAGCTGCGCCGCGCAGGTATTGTGGATTCCGTGCGGGGGCCCGGCGGGGGGTACAAGCTGTCGAAATCGGCGGATGCCATCCGTGTGTCGGAGATTTTGGAAGCGGTTGATGAAACGGTCAGCGCAATGCATGCTGGCGCCGGTGCGTCGGGCGCATCATCGGGGTCGCGCGCGCAATCCATGACCAACAGGTTGTGGGAAGGGCTGTCGGCGCATGTCTACGTGTTTTTGCACCAAACGCGCTTGTCCGATGTCGTGGGCAACGAGTTAACGCCGTGTCCCGCCGTGCCCAACCTGTTCGAAGTGGTGGATGAAGGATGAGGTTTTGCGCCGCCTTCGGCGTCGCGATGGTGGGGGCCAGCCCCCACACCCCCGCATTTATGGGGCTCTGCCCCAAACCCCGGGATATTTTTGAACATGGGAAGACATGAGCCGCATCTATCTGGATCATAACGCAACGACACCCCTGCGGGCGCAGGCACGTGACGCCATGGTTGCGGCGATGGATGTCTTGGGCAACCCGTCCTCTGTGCATGCCGAAGGCCGCGCGGCGAAAGGGTTGATCGAGCGGGCGCGCGGCCAGATTTCCGAGGCCTTTGGGGCATCGGGTGCGGATATTGTTTTTACGTCTTCGGCCACGGAAGCGGCCGCCTTGGCCTGCGCAGGGCGCGATTTGACGAGCGGCGGGATAGAGCATGATGCAGTCGGGGCGTGGACGTCTCAAACATTGCCTGTGGATGCAAACGGGTGTGTCGCGGTGCTGGACCCGGCTCAAAGTGCGCTACAACTTGCCAATAGCGAAACCGGCGTCGTGCAGACCTTGCCGGCCGGGTTGGCAGTGAGCGACATGACGCAAGGCTTCGGGAAGCTGCCGGTTGGTTTTGCCTGGTCGGGGGCGGACATGGCGTTGGTCTCCGCGCACAAGCTGGGCGGGCCAAAAGGTGCCGGCGCGTTGGTGTTGCGGCAGGGCTTGGATGTCACCACCCAGATCAAGGGGGGCGGGCAGGAGATGGGCCGCCGGTCCGGAACAGAAAATGTGATCGGCATCGCCGGATTTGGCGCGGCGGCGCAGGCCGCGGCCCGCGATTTGGCGGATGGGGTCTGGGATCGGGTTGCAGAGCTTAGAAAGATTCTAGAAAAGGCCATTGAGGCTGAAGCTCCGCAGACTATCTTTGTAGGGCGGTCGGCGGCTCGTTTGCCCAACACGTCGTGCTTCGCCACGCCCGGCTGGAAAGGCGAGACGCAGGTGATGGCGATGGATCTGGCGGGGTTTGCGATCAGCGCGGGCTCGGCCTGTTCCAGCGGCAAGGTCAAGGCCAGCCGCGTGTTGCAGGCGATGGGCTTTGACGATGTGACGGCGTCCAGCGCCGTCCGGGTGTCCTTGGGGCCCGAGACGACCGAGGAAGAGATTTTGCGCTTCGCCGATGCGTGGTGCGCAGCCGAGAAGAAATACCGGGCCAAGGCGGCCTAGAAGGAGAAGCCAATGTCACTCGACACAGATGTCAAAGACGGCGTGGATCAGGACACCGTGGATGCGGTCCGCGAGGTTGGCGGAGCCTATAAATACGGTTGGGAAACCGAGATCGAGATGGACTACGCGCCCATCGGCGTGAACGAGGACATCGTGCGCCTGATCTCTGAGAAGAACGCTGAGCCTGAGTGGATGACTGAGTGGCGCCTGCAGGCTTTTGAGCGCTGGAAGCAGATGAAAGAGCCTGAATGGGCGATGGTCGACTACCCCAAGATCGACTATCAGGACATCTATTATTACGCGTCCCCCAAATCCATGGCGGAGAAGCCTAAATCTTTGGATGATGTCGACCCTAAGCTGCTCGAAACCTATAAAAAGCTGGGCATCCCGCTGAAAGAACAGATGATCCTTGCGGGTGTCGAAGGCGCTGAAAACATGGACGCCGAAGCGCCGCGCAAAGTGGCCGTGGATGCGGTGTTTGACTCAGTGTCCGTGGGCACAACCTTCCAAGAGGAGTTGAAGAAGGCCGGCGTCATCTTCTGCTCCATCTCTGAGGCCATTCAGGACCACCCGGAGCTGGTGAAAAAATACCTCGGCACGGTGGTGCCGCAGTCTGACAACTTCTTTGCGACGTTGAACTCGGCGGTCTTCTCGGACGGCTCGTTTGTCTACGTGCCGCCGAACACCAAATGCCCGATGGAGCTGTCCACATATTTCCGCATCAACGCCGAAAACACCGGTCAGTTCGAGCGGACGCTCATCATCGCCGACAAGGGCTCTTATGTGTCCTACCTCGAAGGCTGCACGGCCCCGATGCGCGACACCAACCAGCTGCATGCAGCGGTCGTGGAATTGGTCTTGGAGGATGACGCCGAGATCAAATACTCCACTGTGCAAAACTGGTACCCTGGTGACGAGAACGGCAAGGGTGGCATCTACAACTTTGTCACCAAACGCGCCGATTGCCGGGGCGCACGGTCCAAGGTGATGTGGACGCAGGTCGAAACCGGGTCGGCGGTCACTTGGAAATACCCAAGCTGCATCCTGCGCGGCGACGACAGCCAGGGCGAATTTTATTCCATCGCCATCGCCAACAACATGCAGCAGGCCGACACGGGCACCAAAATGGTGCATCTGGGCAAGCGTACCAAGTCGCGGATCGTGTCCAAGGGCATCAGCGCGGGCAAGGCGCAAAACACCTATCGCGGGCTGGTGTCGATGCACCCGCGCGCGAAGGACTCGCGCAACTATACTCAATGCGACTCGCTACTTATTGGTGACAAATGCGGGGCGCACACGGTGCCCTATATTGAGGTGAAGAATAACTCGTCGCGTGTGGAACATGAGGCAACAACCTCCAAAGTGGACGACGACCAGCTGTTCTACTGCCGCCAGCGTGGCATGGACGAGGAAGAGGCCGTGGCCTTGGTCGTCAACGGCTTCTGTAAGGAAGTGCTGCAAGCCCTGCCGATGGAATTCGCCATGGAGGCGCAGGCGCTGGTCGCGATCTCGCTTGAAGGATCTGTGGGCTAAGCCTCACATCAAGGAATTGCCGCAAGGCACAGAAGGAACAGAAAAGATGTTGGAAATCAAAAATCTGCAGGTCGGTCTTGAAGAAGAGGATAAGCAAATCCTCAAAGGTGTGGACCTAAACATCTGCGCGGGCGAAGTGCATGCGATCATGGGGCCGAACGGGTCTGGCAAGTCAACGCTGTCCTACGTTTTGTCGGGCAAAGACGGCTACGAGGTGACTGGTGGCTCGGCTGCGCTGAATGGCGAGGAATTGCTGGAGATGGAGCCTGAAGAACGCGCGGCGGCTGGCCTGTTTCTGGCTTTTCAATACCCGGTTGAAATCCCCGGCGTTGGCAACATGACGTTCCTTCGCACTGCAGTGAACGCGCAGCGCAAGGCCCGTGGCGAGGATGAGCTGTCTGCAGGTGAATTCCTGAAAGTCATCCGCGCCAAGGCCAAAGACCTCGAAATCGACGCCGATATGCTCAAGCGCCCCGTGAATGTGGGCTTCTCTGGCGGCGAGAAGAAGCGCAACGAAATCCTGCAAATGGCGATGCTGGAACCCAAGATGTGCATCTTGGATGAAACGGATTCGGGCCTTGATGTGGATGCAATGAAGCTGGTTAGCCACGGCGTGAACGCGCTGCGTGACGCAGGTCGGTCTTTCCTTGTTATTACGCATTATCAACGGCTTCTGGACCATATCAAACCCGATGTGGTGCACATTATGGCCAATGGCCGCATCATCAAATCCGGCGGGCCAGAGCTGGCGTTGGAAGTCGAAAACAACGGCTATGCCGATCTGCTGGCAGAGGTTGCCTGATGGCAGTTGCACCAAATCAAGGCGGCGACGACCGACTGGCCGCGCTAAATGTTGCATCAGACGGATGGGTTGCGCCCGCGCGTGCGGATGCTTTTGCCCGGCTCGTGGCAATGGGCCTGCCAACCAAACGCGACGAGTACTGGAAATACACTGATCCATCGTCGCTCGCGGCGGAAGCTCCTGCGCCTGCGGCTTTGTATGACAATGGCGACCCACCGCTGTTTGAAGAATTGGACCGGTTGAAGGTCGTCTTTGTCGATGGCGTATTCGACGCGGATGCCTCCGATGATCTGGGCCTTGCCAACCTGGAGATTTCGCGCCTCGCCGATGCGGCGGATGCAGATATTCATTGGGCCCAAAGCCTGTACGGCGCGCTGGAAAGCAACGGCCAAATGCCGGTGGCGCGCCCGCTGGCCGCGCTCAACACTGCTATGGCAACGGACGGTATTTTGATACGCGCGACGGGCGCGGCCAGCAAGCCTGTTCATTTCATCTACAACCATAAGTCCGAGACCTCGGACGCGATCTTGCATCACGTCATCAAGGTTGAGGAAGGCGCAGACGTCACGATTATCGAAAATGGCCCGGCTGCGGCGCGCTTGAACACAGTCATGGAAGTTGATGTGGCCGACCGCGCCGCGTTCCATCATGTCCGCGCGCAGGGTGACGACCATGAACGCCGCGCCGTGACCCATATTTTCGCGCGTCTTGCGACGGAAAGCACGTTCAAGTCCTTCACATTGACCGCAAACGGCGTGCTCACGCGCAATGAATGCATCATCGAGCTGACAGGTGACGACGCGACCGCGTCCGTCGCAGGGGCTGCCGTCGGGGATGGCGTGTTCCATCACGACGACACGGTCTTCATCACCCATGACGCGCTGAATTGCGAAAGCCGGCAGGTCTTCAAAAAGGTGCTGCGCAACGGGGCCGTGGGCGTGTTCCAAGGCAAAATCCTCGTCAAAGAGGGGGCGCAGAAGACGGACGGGTATCAGATCAGCCAGTCGCTGCTTCTGGATGATGACAGTCAGTTTCTGGCGAAGCCAGAGCTGGAGATTTACGCCGATGACGTGGCTTGTAGCCACGGCTCGACGTCTGGTGCGATTGACGAAGATGCGTTGTTCTACCTTCAGTCGCGCGGTGTACCGCTGGCGCAGGCCCAGGATTTGCTGGTGCTGGCCTTCCTTGCGGAAGCCTTGGACGAGGTTGAATCCGACGAGATTGCCGACAACATGCGTGCCCGCCTGGAACGCTGGCTGACGCGGCGCAGCGCGTAGCTGCATGTCAACGGTTTCGGCCATATTGCGCAGCTACCGTGCTCCGCGCGACGTGATGCGGAAACATCGGGCAGAAGGCGCGGACGAGGCGCTGGGTCTGATGTGGCTGTTCATCGCCTGCATCCTGTTTTTCGTCGCGCGTCTGCCTGAGCTGTCTCGCCAGTCACATTTCGCGGCGCTGGAAGGCGTTGAACAACCGGTTGCCAGTCTGGCGTTGCCGCTGTTTTACGGCACAGTTTTGCTTGCCCCTTTGATGTTCATGTTGGTCGCGGCGCTGGGTCACCTGGCGGCAAAGGCTTTGGGCGGGCAGGGCGTGTGGCTGGACGGTCGGCTGGCGCTTTTCTGGGCTTTGCTTTGCACCGCGCCGGTGGTGTTGTTCCAGGGGATGGTTGCCGGGTTTGTCGGTCCGGGCCCGGGGCTGTCATTTGCCTCCATGCTGGTCTTTGCGGTGTTCATGTTCTTCTGGGTCAATAACCTGATCGCGTTGGAACGCACCAAGGAGACCACGTTATGATTGGCCACCTGCTGAAAATGGTTCAGTTCTCGATCCAGTCGCCCAAAGAGGGCGCGCAGATGGTCTTGGCCGCGAAACCAAACCGCGAGGTCCTGTGGACGATCCTGGTGGTGATTGTCGCCCTCACGGTCATCTTGGCGCAGATCATGACCTACATCGTTCCGACACCCGCCGAAGCGCAGCAGCTGATGCCATTCGCGTCCTCGCCTGTGATGTTCGCGTTGGTGATGTGGGGGCTGCTGGTTTTGATGGTGTTTTGCACCCACTATATCGGGCAGGTCTTTGGCGGGACGGGGGCTTTTGATGATAGCCTCATCATCGTCATCTGGTTGCAGGCGATCTTGTTGGTCGTGCAGGTCGCTCAGATCGTGCTCGCCGTGATCTCGCCGTTTCTCGCAGCAATGTTCGGGCTCGCGTTCGGGCTTTTGTCCGTCTGGATTTTTGTCAACTTCGTCGCCGTGGTGCATGGCTTCAAGAACCTTGGCATGGTGCTGGTGGCCATCATTTTGTCGATGATTGGCGTGGTCTTTGGCTTGAGCATTATTTTCGTTTTCATTGCAATTCTGTTCGGGGTGGACCTGCCCAATGCCTAGCGCTTCCTATGATGTGGCGGCCGTTCGTGCTGATTTTCCGATCCTGTCGCGGCAGGTGAACAACAAGCCTTTGGTCTATCTCGACAATGGCGCGTCCGCGCAAAAGCCGCAGGTCGTCATTGACGCAATCAACACCGCCTATTCGCATGAATACGCCAATGTGCATCGCGGGCTGCATTACCTGTCCAACGTCGCCACCGAGAAATACGAGGCCGTGCGTGGCATCATCGCCAAGTTCCTCAACGCCAAATCTGAGGACGAAATTGTGCTCAACTCCGGCACGACGGAGGGCATCAACATGGTGGCCTATGGCTGGGCCATGCCGCGCATGAAAGCCGGCGACCAGATCATCCTGTCGGTGATGGAGCATCACGCCAATATCGTGCCGTGGCATTTCCTGCGTGAACGGTTGGGCGTAGAACTGGTCTGGGTCGATGTCGACACCAATGGTGATCTGGACCCGCAAAAGGTGCTAGACGCGATCACAGACAAGACCAAGCTGATTGCAATCACGCAGCTGTCCAACGTGTTGGGCAGCGTCATCGACGTGAAATCCATCTGCTCGGGCGCGCATTCCAGGGGCGTGCCAGTGTTGGTCGATGGCAGCCAAAGCGCGGTCCATATGCCGGTCGACGTGCAAGACCTTGATTGCGATTTCTTCGCCATCACCGGCCACAAGCTTTACGGCCCTTCAGGGTCTGGCGCGATATATTGCAAGGCTGCCCGCATGGCAGAGATGCAGCCCTTTATGGGCGGTGGGGACATGATCCGCGAAGTTCATAAAGACACGGTTACCTATAATGATCCGCCCATGATGTTCGAGGCCGGGACCCCCGGCATCGTGCAAACCATCGGGCTGGGCGTGGCGCTGGACTACATGATGGGTATCGGCATGGACCGTATTGCCGCCCATGAGCAGTCGCTGCGCGACTACGCGCGCACGCGGCTGGACGGGCTGAACTGGCTCAATGTGCAGGGGCAATCTGCGGGCAAGGCGGCTATCTTTTCGTTCACCTTGGAAGGGGCGGCCCACGCGCATGACATCTCCACAGTGTTGGACAAGCGCGGCGTCGCCGTTAGGGCAGGGCATCATTGTGCCCAGCCATTGATGGAACATCTTGGCGTCAGCGCCACCTGCCGAGCGTCTTTTGCGATGTATAACACCGAGTCCGAGGTCGACGTGTTGGTCGACGCATTGGAACTCTGCCACGAGCTTTTTGCGTAAAACCCGTGGCAGATAGTGTGCCTAGCCGCAGCGCAGATGCGCACGATGGGCGATGTCGTCACGGTTCTTCTCTACCCAAGCCATGACTTTCCCCATTGTCGCATTCGAGCCTCCAAAGCCCTTCCAGGGCGCAAACTCGGTGTTCAACACGCTTTCCGGGTCCAGCTTGAGCAACCTGACAAGCGTCGAGGCAACAATGGTCCCGCCGACACCGGACAGCTTGCCGCCGGTCTTGTCTGCTTCTTCAAGGCAGTAGAACCACAGCGGTGTCTTGTCGATGTGGTGGTCTTTCAGGATTTTTGGCGCCTTGTGCTCTTTGATGCCAAGATGCGGTGCGTGTTGCTGAAGCCACCTTGCGACCTGCTGGCCTGACGATAGCTTCAATGCGGTCCGGTCTCTGAGTATGTTGCGCAGCGCCAGCTTCTTGGCACGCTCCTTGCTGATGGTCAGGTTGCCCCACATTTCGGTGCCGCCAACAATGTTGTCGGGCAGCTCAAAAAGCGTCTCGGCCATCTTGGTGCCAACGGGCAGCGCTTTTTGCGCCTTCCCATCTCCGGTCTCAAAATACAGGCCCAGCTCGATGTCTTGGTCCGCGCCCCGTGCAGAAAAGCCGAGCATTTCGAACAGGTGGCGGGCCGTGTCGCCATCTTTCAGATGGTATTGCGCCTGCACCGTGGCATGTCCAAAGCGATAGGCCGCGCCCGAGAATTCTGCGGGCATAATGGGTGCCTTGTGGCCAAAGACATGCGCGTCTTCCAACGCGTGGTCGATACAAGACTGGTCAACGAAGGATGGCAGCAACGCGTGCAGCACCAGCCATTGGTAGTGCAAACGCACAAAGCGGCGGACATGTTCGAAATCTTCCAATTTGGGCGGCACATGCCCCCAAACGTCCTGCCGTATCGACGCAACGCCGCATTCGCGGACGTCGTCTTTGGCGGACCCACCTTCCTCGACATGGGTCATCAGCAGGTTATGCAGGCAGATGAAGGCGCCCTGAATTTGGCTGACCAGAATGTTCTCGTCATTGCGGGGGTCACCAATCAGTGCCGTGCCTTTGCAGTTGCGCGCAAGGTCAAGATGGCTGTCCTCACGGCCAAACAGCAAAAACCCGTGATGGTCGGGATGATACAGATGGGGGCTGGCCTCCGGCCCGTCGCCATAGACGCAATCCAGATCCAAAGACGGCGTGCGCACATTGCGGATGGAGCGCGGGTCGATCTTCTTGCCGATCGAGCTTGTGGCGTCCAACGTCACATCGTGATCCACGAACTGGCCGAAAAAGGTCATGCCGGCATCGGCGGGTCCATCGGCGTTCTCGGTCACGCGCATGGATTCGACCAGCGCATCGAACGCATCCACAATATGGGCAGGCTCTAGGTTGCCGGTGATCTCGTTGCCTTGACCCAAAAGGTAGCCGAAATGCTGCGCAAGCGGTGGTTTGGTCATCAACGCCTTGTCGTCGAGGCACTGTTTTACGAGGTAGTCATAGCGGGAAAGTCCATGGAATTGCCCCATGCTTAATCTCCTTAATCAATAAATGGCCCTTGAAAAAATTGCGGGCTGTGCTGAAAAAATGTCAAAAATGACGCTCCACAAATACCACAGTTTGCGGTTTCGCAAAAGGGCGTCGTGAATTCGCGCGCAAAACGGCGTTGAAAGCCCATGCAGCCTTGCGTATAGCAACGGTGACGCACCCGTAGCTCAGCTGGATAGAGCGCTGCCCTCCGAAGGCAGAGGCCAGAGGTTCGAATCCTCTCGGGTGCGCCAAAGTATGCGCTCCTCAGACATCTCAACACAGTGGCCATTCGGGACAGGCTTGTTTCGTGGCAGCCAGCAGATTTCCGCTGAAGCCCGCTTGATGCTCCGCCGTGGCGAAATGGCTGCGATTTGCGCGCTTCGCTGCGGGCTTTACAAGGCGGATCGCACCCAAAATGGGGATTTAGCGGCGACGGGATAGGCAAAGACCGTCCAGCCAGCAAAGAGAGGGGTGCATCCATTAACACCACAAGCCCCTCAAACCCGTCTGGTCCCCTTTTTTATCTGATAGATAGCTGGTATCTTGTCGCTCATTGATTGGACGGATTGGATTTTATGAACGCTGTATTTTCACAGTCGGATCGTCAGGGGCGGCTTACAACGGCATTTGGGCTGGAAACGCTCGTTTTGCTCCGATTGGACGGTACCGAAGAGCTATCTGGTGATTTTGAATGGCGCATCGAGGCGCTGTCTACGGATAGCGGTTTGGATTTGCACAGCCTCTTGGGCACACATGCCACAGTCGAGATCGACCATGCCGCCGGAACACGCGCCTTTGACGGGATCGTCGTCGAGGCTGCGCATCGCGGCGCGGGCGAGAATGGCTGGCGCTACGATCTTGTGCTCAAGCCTTGGCTACACGTGGCCGGACTGCGCCGCAACATGCGGATTTTCCACAACAAGACTGTCATCCAGATCGTCGAGGAAGTGCTTGGCAGCTATGCTGGCATGGGCAACCCCCATCTCGATGTGCAGGTTTCTGCCGCTTACCCGGTGCTTGAATACACCGTTCAATACACTGAATCCGACGCCGATTTTGTGTGCCGCCAATTGGCACGTCACGGCATCTCATGGTCTTGGCGTCATGAGGCCGGATCGCACACGCTTTTGCTGACCGATGAGGCAACGTCGTTGCCGCAGGTGCCCGGCGGGTCGCGGCCTTATTTTGGCGTGGACCGCTTTCACCGCCATGAGGAAGAGCATTTTCGCGCATGGGCAGCGGGCGACCGGATCACGACCGGGGCCGTGCGCCTGACGGAATATAATTTCAAGACGCCCAATGCCGCTCAGGAGGTCACTCAAACCGGCAATGCGTCCCATGAACACGGCGCCATCGAAACCTATGATTGGCCGGGGGATTACCTCAATCAGGGCGAGGGCACAGGTGTCGTGCGTAAGCGGATTGATGCGCTGCGCGGGCAGGCGGCCCGCCATGCGGCAAGTGGCGATGTGGTCTCCTTGGGTGCAGGTTGGCGCGTGACACTGACGGGCGATGATGTGCCCAATGCCACGGGCCAAACCTTCATGTGTCTCAAGGCGACGCACCGCTTCCGTGCGCAGGCCTACGGCTCTGGCGACAGCGAGGCCGATGAAACGCCCTACGATGGCGATTACGTGTTGGCCCCCGAAGACACGCCCTACCGCCCCGAAAGGGGCGTGATCGGCCCTCGGGTGCACGGGCCCGAGACCGCCGTCGTCGTTGGCGAGGGCGAAATCGACTGTGACGAACACGGTCGCATCCTCGTCAAATTCCACTGGGACGATGTCTCCGCGCATACAATGCGGGTTCGGGTCAGCCAAAACTGGGCCAGCAAAGGCTGGGGCAGCATGGTGATCCCCCGCATCGGTATGGAGGTGATCGTTGAACATCTCAGGGGCGATCCGGATAAGCCCATCGTGACGGGCTGCGTCTATAATGGGGCGAACCAACCCCCTTATCCTTTGCCAGCGCATAAAACGAAGTCGGTGTTCCGAAGTGACAGCCACCAATCTGCCGGATTCAATGAGTTCACGTTCGAGGACGCAACAGGGGCGGAAAACATCAGCCTTCACGCTCAAAAGGATCAAACGCTCAAGGTGCTGAACAACCGCATGAAGCGTGTGGACAACGACCAAACCGAGAGTGTCGGCCGCAACAAAAGCATTACAATCGGCAATAACCATCAAGAGAGCATCGGCGGCTCGATGAACCAGACCGTTGGTAACAGCTCCGCTGGGGGGCTTATTGCTTCCCTTGCGGGGCTGATCGGCAAGGCAGCAGGCCAGATGCAGGAAGGGGCAAGTGAGGTTGGAAACCCTGTGGTGTCCAGTTTTGTGGGCGGGCTTTCCCAAACCTCTGTGATGGGGGAAATCGCGTCGCTGCCCATGATGTCCAATTTCTCCGGGGCGGGAAGCAACCGTGCCCTTGCAGGTGCCGTTCAATCGTCTGCAGGAACCGCGCTTGGCGGCATTCTAAGCTCGGTGATGCCCATCAGCGGCGTGTCATCGCGAATCGTGGAGAAAGCCGTCAGTGAAACCGTCGGTCTGGTCAAAACGGAACAGGTCGGCCTGTTTCGAAACACGACGGTCGGAATGGTTGAAACCACTTACGTTGGCAAAAAGAAGATCGTCGATGTCGGCGAAGAGCTGATAATTCAGGTCGGTAAATCCAAGCTCGTTATGAAGAAGGATGGAACGATCAGGCTGCTTGGGGACAATCTCAATATGACGATGACAGGCCCCGTTCAAATCAATGGCTCCACGGTCGATCTGAACTGATTGTGCGGGTATGGTAAAACTTAGAACACACACACCGTTTTCGGGCGCCGCGTTTCAAAAATACAATGCGCGGCAGGAATTGACGGTCACCGTCACGACGGTTGCGGCGTTCCACGTGCAAACGGACGGGTCTCTCCAGAAGGCGGCATCGCAGCCCGAAATGCGCTTGTCAGACGTCTATGCAGATCCGGGGCAGCCAAATGCAAGGTTGCTTGAGGTGTCCGATTTTGTCCCATTTCGCCCCGCAACAGATGTTGTGGTGCTGGGTGATGCCCGCAGCCCAAGGGGCGCACCAAGCGCTCAATGGCCCGTGTCGCTGACCATCGGCCCGCTTAGCGAAAATCTGGTCGTGCATGGGCCGCGCTACTGGCAAAAACAAGAGAACGGCCCTTGGCAGATCACTCCTGCGCAAGAAGTGACGTCGGTCCCCCTTGATTGGCGGCTCTCGGCTGGTGGCCCATATCTGGTGCCGGAAGAGGCGCCCGAATACGGGGATGTAAACATCTGGAACCCTGTGGGACCCGGTGTGATCGTTCCGGGCACAACATCGCAAAAATACCGGTACCCCGCTCCTCAGATTGTTGGGGCTGATGCGCCGGTGACGACGCCGGACGATGCCGTGATCCCGCGCAACCTCGGACCCGTCGCGCCGGTCTGGCGCTCCCGCGAGCAACACGCGGGCAGCTACGACCAAACGTGGTTGGAGACGCAGCACCCTTTTTTGCCACCTGATTTCAACCCGACCTTCTACAATGCTGCGCCGCCCGCACTCCAGGCGCATCCGTTTCTACGCGGCGATGAAACTGTGACCCTGTCGGGGGTGGATCACGACGCGGATAAGATCAGCTTCTCGCTGCCCAGTCTCGCATTCGGGGCGGTGGTGACGCATGACAATGGCTTGACGGTTCGGCAGCCCATGAATTTGGACTTTGTGGAGCTGGATTGGCGACAGGAGACGCGCGCGTTGCGGTTGTGTTGGCGCAGTGCATTCCCATGGCGCGACGGTATCGCGACGGCTGACATCGGTGAGTTGTTGTTTGAAACGCTGTTCCCGACTGGCGATCCCCAAAATGCGGCAGGCCAAAATGCCGCAGGATAGTTCCCCCGCCCGCGTGACGATGACCTCCTCGCCGGTGCCGCGCATCAACGAGGTTGCCCATAACATCGGGACATTTGGCAGGCATGGTTTCGACCCGTCAGGCACCATCATGCGGCCCGGCCCCAATAACAGTTTCGTCTACTACGCCAATGAAGATGACATGGTCGGCGTCGAATTTCAGGACGCAGAACTTGCGGCGGCCCTGGAGGAACCGGAGGCACCGCCAGATGCGGAATGGACCGCCACGCCGCGTGAACTGATCCGCGATGGGCCGTTGCCCATCTATACCTCCACAACGCCAGACGTCGCCCTGACGCCGCGCGGCAGCGCCACCCCGCCGATCCCCTATGATACCTTCGCGCGGCCCATGCAGCCGCTGAGCTTCCCGCCATCTGTGCGGGCGACGGGGCAGGACGTGATGAATTTCCCGTCCCAGCAACGGCTGACATTCGGGGCGGAGCAGGGGGTGGCCCTTGGGGTCGCGTCGGGCACGATCATGGGCCCTGTCGAGACGTTGCAGCACTCGACAACGGTGCGCGCGGAAGGGGAGTTCGTCGTCCGCGACCAAGACGCGGTGTGGATGAACAACCGCAACAATATCGGCGTCGCAGATTTGACGGGCAGCACGGTTGTGAATGCGCCTGCCAATGAAAACACCGCCCCCCCAGAGGCGGAGGCAGCGGAAGAGGAAGAAGGATTCTTTCGCGGGCTCTGGAACGATGCCAAAGACCTTGGGTCGTCGGCCGCAGAGGCCATTGGCGAGTTTGACCGCAATCATGGCCGGGTTCTGACGCGCGGCGTCGGGGTCATTCAGGCCGTTGGCGGTGCAGCCGAGGCGGTTGGTGGGGCGGTCCTGGCCACGGGCGGCGCAGTGATTACCCCGACCGGCGTCGGGACAGCACCGGGCATCGGGGCTATGGCGGGGGGTGCGTTCCTGTGGGTCAACGGTTGGGACAACGCATGGACGGGCATGCAAACGGCGTGGACCGGCGAATTTCAGCAGACTATGATGTCTCAGGCGGCTGGCGATGTGGCGGGGCTCATGGGCGCAAGCCCGGAAACCGTCCAAACGGTCGAGAATGCGACCGATCTGGCCAGTGGCGCGTTGAGCCTTGGTGCCGGGCTTTCCGCAGGTGCCAGGACCACGGCGCGCGAGGTCGTCGAAGCGGGGGCGCGTCAGGTCGATGAAGTCGCGACCGAAGCCGCGGAACAAACGGCGCGGGTGACACGCCCGCTGACGAACCGTGTTCGCTATCTTGGATATACACCCCGCAAAGGGTCTCGGGTAGGGCAAGAAGTCCGTGAACGGATGCGGCGCGAAGGCAATCTGCGATACGACCCCGAACTGGGCGAAGATGTGTTTCGCGCAGATGACGGCATCTGGCGTCCCGTTGATCGCCCCAACGTGCATATGGGGCACCATCCCGTGGATGCGGTGGATTATTGGAACGACACCGGCCGTCACCTTGGCCCACGGCATCCAACCAATGACGCTTGGATGCGCAACTCGGACAATTATCGCTTCGAATACGGCCCCGAAAATTCTGCACGCGGCGGGGCGACGCCATCAAGATACTTGCCCCCAACAACCGAGTAGGCGAAAGTTTACAACTGATCTGAGAGGAAGGCCCATCCAATGCAAGACAACGTCAAACCAGAGCTGCCCGAAGCGCTTGTCGCGGTTTTGAATGATTTGATGCGTCAATCAGGCGAATTGCGGCGGGCGGGCAATGCTCCGGCGTCGCTTGCGATCTCTGATGAGGCTTGGGACGTCATTCCTGAGCCCAAGACAGAGTGGAATTTTTACCCCCAGCGGATCGCAGCTGGCGTGGTCGAAACAATCGTGGAACGCGAGGCCTGCGGCGTCTTGGATATTTGGCTTGAGCGCATGTATGCGACCCATTTCGACGTCGAAAGGCAGACGCCCTACACGAATTTGATGGCTGGCCACGCCTTACACGAATGTGGCAGAACGACAGAGGCGCTGGCGCTGTTTCGGCAGGTCTATGAAACGCACGGTGCGGAGTATTTTGTGGGCGTCCACAGGCCTTATCTGGACATGGTCGAAGCGAATTAAGTCGCAGACTAGGCGGGTATGGATCGTCCTAGGCCATAATGGCCATCACTATAGCTGTCTCAAATGGTCTGGTGCTTCTTGAGAAACTCAAAAGCCTGCGGGCTGCCTTCAAAAACCTGTTTTCCCTCCATCATATAGGCTCGCAAGAGATACTGGCTGGCTGGTAGCGGGTCTTTGTCTTCCATGCCCAATTCGCCAAGCCGTAGCAAAACAAGGGGGTTAATATGGCCCTCCGGGCTTCGATATGCGCTGCCAAAAGCAAATTGGGCTTCTCGCTCATTGCCCAGTTGAAGCCACGCTTCACCAATGGATGCGTAAAGCCACAACGCCTCCGAATTCTTCTCAGAGGGTGCCGGTAGCAGACCCAAGGCTTGGGTCCATTTTTGAATGGCCGCTTCCGGATCATTGTCATCATCAAGAAGGACATTCCCTTCTTGCGCGAGCAGATCAATTTGGTCGCTGGTTCTTTCATCTATCTCAATCATCAAAACCTCACTAACATCTCGAAAAAGCATATGGGTCGTTAGACTATAGATCGCGCTGAACGCCGTCGACGCAGAACACCCACCCTCGGACGATAAGGCGTAGGGGCTTTAGGTAAAGGGCCAGGTCCCTAAAATGTTGAATGTCCTATTGGCCGTCCGCTGAAAGCGCCAGCGCGATTGTGTGGCGGGCGATTACGGCGTCTTCATTTGTTGGGACCACAAGGACGTCGCAACGTGCGTCAACGGCATTGATGCGCAACTGTGCGCCTTCATTCGCGGCCGGATCAAGCGTGATGCCAAGCCAGCCAAGGCGGTCGCAGATGCCCGCACGGGTGCGCGCGGAATTTTCTCCGATACCTGCCGTGAAAATCAGCGCATCCAAGCCGCCAAGCGCAGGGATAAGCGCCGCAATTTCTGCCGCGGCTCTGTAACAGAACAAATCAATCGCGGTTTTTGCCCGTGGGTCGTCGCTCGCTTCAAGGTCTTGCATCGCGTTGCTTATCCCAGAGACCCCCAAAAGACCTGATTGCTGGTACAACAGTTTTTCGATGTCCGGCACGCTCATGCCGCGTTGCTGGACCAAATGCAGGATCACGCCGGGGTCAATCCGGCCGGACCTGCGCCCCATCACCAGACCGTCCAGCGCCGTGAAACCCATGGTCGTGGCGACACTCTTGCCATCCTTGATGGCACAAAGGCTGGCCCCATTGCCCAAATGCGCCACGATCACCCGACCACCTGCTTTAGCGCCAAGATGCTCGGGCAGCGTTGACGCGATGAATTCGTAAGACAGCCCATGGAAGCCGTACCGAACCAAACCCTGTTCTGACAGGGCATGCGGCAGCGCGAAAATCTTTGCCAACGGGTCCTGCGTCGTGTGAAAGCTGGTGTCGAAGACGGCGACTTGGGGCAGGGCGGGGAATTGTGCTGCGATCAGTTTGACGGGCGCCAGATTATGCGGCTGGTGCAACGGGGCCAGCGACGTCAGGTCAGTCAGGTCCGCCACAACCTGCGGTGTGATCCGCGCCGGAGACGTAAACGCCTGCCCGCCATGCACCACGCGGTGACCGACCGCGACGACGTTGTAGTTGGTCGCATGCGTTGCCAACCAGTCCAGCAACAGGCGGGCGACGTCTTCATGCGTGCTGCTGGCGTCCAACACCGGGATGGGCCAGGGGCAGGGCGCCGGAACGCTGACCGAGAACTCCGGCTGACGTTTCAGGCCGGTTGCCTTGCCGCGCAGGACGGGGGTCAACGGGTCGCTGACGGGGTGAAGCGCAAATTTGAGGCTCGATGATCCAGCATTGATCGTAAGAATGACGTCGGTCATGGCGGGTCCTTGGGATGGCTGTGGTCGGGGAACAGTTCACTCAACACCGGCAATCGGCAACCCGAAAAAGAAAAAGCCGCCCGAAATGGCGGCTTTCATTGTGTCGTGGTGGCTGGTGGATTACCGCCCCCAGCTGCGCACCACGCCGCAATCCATATGCACGAAGTTGGACCCGGAATAGCGACCCACACCACCCGCAGAGCAGGAAGCGGCTGCCCGGGCCATCTGCCCGACGGAGCGCGACTTAAGCCGCAAATCAGCCGCCTGACCCTTCATATGCAGGGAATTCTTCGCAACGCCGCCGGACCGGGACCGCAGCATCGCGTTGGTTTTCGGGGACCGGTAGCCCGACAGCAGCATGTAGGGCTCGTTCACCTTCATCAGGTTGTGGGCGGCGGACATGATGTCGATGGTGCGGGTGTCCATGTTGGTCGCGCTGTTCTGGCGCCAGTCGCGCATGAAGTAGTTCACTTCTTTCAGCGCTTCTTTGATGTACTCGCCTTCGATCCAGTAGATCATGTCAATGTTTTCGCCGGTCCGGCCGGAATACATTTTGATCCGGCGCACGTCGCCCGCGCCACGCAAAAATCCGAACGCGTTGGAATACACTGGAGCCGCTGTCACTGCTGTTGCTGCAAATGCACCAAGCAGAGCGCGACGCGTCACGTTAGCGGAAGTAATCTCACCCATGAGTTTGCCTGTCCCGTAGCCCTAGACCGCTTACGCAGTCCTATTTTTGATCCCCAGATGGCCATCGTTATGGCACAACTTGATTCTTTGACCAAGAACACTCTCGGATAAAGGCGTTAAAAAGTCGGAAATGAGCAAAATTTCGCGCATTTTTCCCCTTTACAGCGAGTGTGGTAAAATGGTGACCCAGCGGCAACGTGGGGGAAAAACCGTTAGCAGATACTCTATTGTGAATGGACTCTGCCTAACCACCCCAAAATATAGGGGTACTGCATGATCGACTTGGTGTTTTTGGGGCCGCTATGACTGTTAAATTTGACCGACGCACAACTGTTAAAATGATTTCCGCGGGTGTTGCCGCGCTTACGCTGCCCGGTTTTGGTGTCGGACGTGCCGACGCGGCGGTGACCGCGTTGAAACAATCCATTGCCGAAGAGGCGTCTCGCGATGCCGATATCGCGGCCTTTTATCGTGCGCGCGACTTCAAACCTATCTTCGTCTCCAACGGCGACGGTCGCCGTCGCGGGGCGCTTCTCAAAGCGTTGGCAAGTGCGGATACGCATGGCCTGCCAGCCGCAAAATATAATCCCGACGAGCTGAAATCGCTGTTCAAGGCCGCAAAGACACCGGCAGATCGTGGCCGCGTCGAAGTCGAAGCGGCGCGTCGCTTCCTGGATTTTGCCGATGCGATGCGCTCCGGTGTGTTGGACCCGCGCAAGGTCGATAGCGCTATTGTGGTGGATGTGCCGCGCTATGACCGCACGGCGACGCTGGCCGCTTTTGCCAAATCCAGCCCGCAGGGCTTCATGAAAAAGCTCAATCCCCGCAAGCCTGAATATGTGCGCCTCCAAAAGGAGAAGCTGCGCCTTGAAAAACTGCTCGGCAAAGGCGGTTGGGGCGAAAAGGTATCGGCCAAGGCGCTCAAACCTGGCCAGACCGGCGGGGCCGTTGTCCAGCTACGCAACCGCATGATCCGCATGGGCTTTATGCGTAAATCGGCAAGCCAAGTCTACGATACGAACCTGCAAAACGCGGTCCAGCAGTTTCAGATCAACCACGGGCTGGCGCCCGACGGGGTCGCTGGTGCCGGGACAATTTCCGAAGTCAACAAATCCGTCCAGGATCGCCTGTCCCAAGTGCTCGTCGGGCTGGAACGCAACCGATGGACGCCGCAGCCTCTCGAAAAACGCCATGTTTGGGTCAACCTGCCGGACTTCCACGTCCACATCATGGAAAAAGGCAAATCGACCTTCCGGTCGCGGGTTGTGATCGGGAAAAGCACCGAAGACCGCAAGACGCCCGAATTCTCCGACACAATGGAATTCATGGTCATCAACCCCAGCTGGTATGTGCCACGCTCCATCGTGACAAAAGAATACCTGCCGATGATGAAGCGCAATCGCGGCGCGGCCGGTCAGTTGCAGATCATTGACCGCAAGGGCAGGTCCGTCAGCCGCTCAAGCATCAATTTTTCGCAATATACGGCAAAGAACTTCCCCTATTCGATGAAACAGCCGCCCTCCAAGGGCAACGCGCTTGGCTTGGTGAAGTTTATGTTCCCCAACAAGTACAACATCTATCTCCATGACACGCCGTCAAAGTCGCTGTTTGGCCGCGAAGTGCGTGCGTTCAGCCATGGCTGCGTTCGGGTCCACAAGCCGTTCGAATTCGCCTATGCGCTGCTAAAAGCGCAGGAAAATGACCCAGAAGGCTACTTCCAAAGCATCCTGCGCACCAAAGCGGAGCGCCGTGTCGATTTGCGTCAGCCAATGCCGGTCCATCTGGCGTATTTCACCGCATGGGTGGACGCCAAGGGACGCGCTCATTACCGCCGTGATGTATATGGTCGTGACGGGCAGATTTTTGCGGCTCTCAAGCAGGCAGGGGTTACCTTGGGCAGCGCGAAGGCCTAAATCTTACAGGCGGCGCACCGCGCCGACTGACAAAAGAGGCCAGCCATGGGTTACAAGATTTCCGACATCGCAACCGCGCTGGGCGCGCGGTTCGAAGGGGATGGTGCGTTTGAGGTTTCAAGCGCCTCTGAGCCGCAAACGGCAACCTCTGACGCATTGGCTTTGGCCATGGACGAGAAATATGCGCCCGGGCTGGCCCAAGGCGCGGCACAGGCGGCCATCCTGTGGGACGGGGCCGATTGGTCTTCGCTGGGGCTGAAATCTGCGATCTTCGTGCCAAGACCGCGCTATGCAATGTCCGGGCTGACCTCTTTGATGGATCCGGGTCCTGACATTGACGCAGGTATCCACCCGACCGCCCTCGTTCATGAAACCGCCCGGATTGGCGATGGCGCAGCCATAGGTCCCTTTGTCGTCATTGGTAAACGGGCGACGATCGGCGCAAACGCCCGAATTGCGTCACATGCCAGCATCGCGGAAGGGTCAACAATCGGAGATAACGCATTGATATTACAAGGCGTTCGCATCGGGCATCACGTCAAGATCGGCGCGAATTTCATCGCGCAGCCCGGCTGTGTGATCGGCTCTGATGGGTTCTCTTTCGTCACGCCAGAAAAATCCGGCGTCGAAAACGTCCGCAAAAGCCTTGGCAGCCAGGGCGAGGCTGCGCAACAAAGCTGGACGCGCATACATTCAATTGGTGCCGTAACTATCGGGGATAACGTAGAAATTGGGGCAAACAGTGCCATCGACCGGGGGACCATTCGCGCGACATCAATCGGCAACGGGACCAAGCTCGATAACCTCGTCCATGTGGGGCACAACGTCCAGATTGGCGAGGATTGTCTGATCTGCGGCCAAGTTGGCATCGCAGGCTCGGCGCGTATCGGCAACCGGGTCGTCATGGCGGGTCAATGCGGGGTGAATGACAACATCTTTGTTGGCGACGACGTCATTGCGGGCGGGGCGACCAAGATTTTCACGAACGCGCCCGCAGGCCGCGTTCTGCTGGGCTATCCTGCGGTCAAAATGGAGACCCATATCGAAATGCAGAAGGCCGCCCGTCGCCTGCCGCGCTTTATGAAGTCCATGCAGCGGGAAAAATAGGCCCTCGTAAAACCGACCAAACCCGCTTAAATGCTGCACGACACAGAATAATGAGACGCAAGGACCGATGACATGTCAGCCAGCGTAAAGGACCAAGTGATCGAAATCGTGGCCGAACAGGCGGTTTTGGACGTATCCGACATATCAATGGACGCGTCGCTCGAAGACCTCGGCATCGACAGTCTTGGCCTTGTGGAAAGCATCTTCGCCATTGAAGAGGCCTTTGACATCTCGGTGCCCTTCAATGCCAACGACCCCTCTGAAAGCGATTTTGACGTCTCCAGCGTCGCCGCCGTGGTCACGGCCGTTGAAAAGCTCGTGGCGGAGCAAAAGGCGTAGATCATGCACCGCGTGGTCATCACAGGGCAGGGCACAATCAACGCGCTCGCCACTTCCGCAGCTGACACCTTTGCCGCCTTCAAAGAAGGCAAATGCGGGATCGGCCAGCTCGACATCCGCGACGTGGATCGGCTGGCCATCACCATCGGTGGGCAGGTGCACGGCTACGACCCGCAAAAGGAATTCAACCGCCAGGAAATCGCGCTCTACGACCGGTTCACCCAGTTCACGCTCCATGCCGCGCGGGAGGCAATCGGCCAGTCCGGCCTGACCTTCACGGGCGATCTGGCGGCGAATGCGGGGGTCATCCTTGGTACCTCTGGCGGCGGGCTGAACACGCAGGACGAAAATTACCGCGCGGTCTACGAGGAAGGCAAAAACCGGGTCCACCCCTTCGTGGTGCCCAAGTTGATGAACAACGCCGCCGCTAGCCATGTGTCGATGCAATATAACCTCAAGGGGCCGTCTTTCACGGTCGCCACCGCCTGCGCGTCCTCAAATCACGCCATGGGGCAGGCGTTCAACTTCATCCGCTCCGGTATGGCGCGGGTGATGGTCACGGGCGGGTCCGAATCCATGCTCTGCTTTGGCGGGGTGAAGGCGTGGGAGGGCTTGCGCGTCATGTCCAAGGACGCCTGCAGGCCCTTCAGCGCCAATCGCAACGGCATGGTGCAGGGCGAGGGCGCGGCGGTCTTCGTGATGGAGGAATACGAGCACGCCAAGGCGCGCGGCGCGGACATCCTTGCCGAAGTCATCGGCTTCGCGATGACGTCAGATGCCTCGGATATTGTGATGCCGTCCCGCCAGGGCGCGGCCCGCGCCATCTCTGGGGCCATGAAAGACGCCAGGATCAACCCGTCCGAGGTGGGCTACATCAACGCCCACGGCACGGGTACGGCGGCGAACGACAAAACCGAATGCGCCGCGGTCTCAGATGCGTTTGGGGCACATGCCGACAATCTGATGATCTCGTCCACCAAGTCGATGCACGGCCATGTCATCGGCGGGACGGGCGCGATTGAGCTGTTGGCCTGCATCATGGCGCTCAAAGACGGGGTGATCGCCCCCACGGTAAATTACGAGGAACCCGACCCCGAATGCGCCCTCGACGTGGTTCCGAACGAGGCCCGCGACGCGGACGTCAATGTGGTGCTGTCCAACGCCTTCGCCTTTGGTGGGCTGAACGCGGTGCTGGCCCTCAAAAAGGTCTAAAGCTGCGTTTGGAAATGGGCGGCGCTGCGCTGCACCAGATCGGCGTCTTCCCCACCTATCAGCAGGTAGGCAAATCTGCCGTCAGACCAACTGGCGGCTTGCATCCCTTCCAGAACGCTCTGCGAGATGGATGACGCGTCGCCGGTGGTCTTGAAGATGCACAAGGCCATTGGGGTGCCGCCTTCCGACAGGTAGGCAAGTTGGATAAGCGGCTTTCCATTGAAACCCAGCTGCTGGCCGCGCTTGAACGTCAGTTCGGGGGGCGCAACGGCCGGTGACAGGTCGCGGCCCAGCACGGCGGACAATTCCGGTATCCGCGATGTGTCGCCATCGGCCTGGCTCAAAGTGTCCTCGACATACAGGGCTTGGTACACGGCGACATATTGCATCCATCCGGACGTTTCGTGCGGCTTGCCCGACATCACAAAACCTAGGCCAAGCCCGATGGCCAGACAGGCGGCCATGGCCGCGCCCATCACGCCAAACCCGCGCGCGGGCGTCGTGGACGGCAATTCAAAGCTGGATGCGTCGGCCAAAATGGCGCCCGCCTGCGCGCGCAACTGGCTTTCATCAAACCGAAGCCCGTCCAGACGGGCCGCAAGCTCAGGGCCTCCATCTTCTATCCGCGCTGTCAAAGCGGCATCGGCCTCTCCATCCAGGTAGGCCGTCAGCTCTTCGTCAGAGATATGTGTTGCCATTCTATCCAGTCTCCACGCCGTCATAACCCAATGTGTCGGCCAACTTTTTGCGGGCAGCCGCGAGGCGGCTCATGATCGTTCCAATTGGTATGTCCAAAATCTCTGCGGCGTCCTTGTAGCTGAACCCTTCCACATAGACGAGCATCACGGTTTCCCGCTGCGCCTCTGGAAGGGCCGCTACCTGAGATAACACCTCACCCACGAATATATTCGCTTCTGCGGTCAGTCTCGGTGCGCCGACGTCGTCTGGCAGGTCAGTGTCATGCACTGAAACCACGCCACTTCCCTGTCTCACAGCCTTGGCACGCAGATCATTCAGCCAGATACGCTGCGCAATTCTGAACACCCAGCGGTCCAAATGCGTTCCGGGTTGGAATTGCTCGGCCTTTTCCAAGGCGCGCAAACAGGCAGCCTGCGCCAAATCATCAGCAAGGTCGCGGCGACGCGCGAGAACCAAACAATAGCGCCAAAGCCGTGGGGAAATCTCAGCAAGCCCCGCCCGTACCACGTCTTGTGCTGATGTTTTGCCAAACAGACGAATAGGGGCCAGTCCTTGTCTTACACTTTGTGACGATGCTGGCAGGGATAGGCGCTAAATTCCACCTGTCTTTGCGGAATGGGCGCCGCGCTCACGGTAAGGTGTGGTGTCATAATGTGCACGGTAGCATTTGGAAAAATGCGATGGCGAGGCAAAGCCGCAGGCCAGCGCCACGTTTATGACGCTCATATCGGTCTGCATCAGCAGGTTGCGCGCTTTTTGCAGCCGGATTTCCATGTAGTAGCGCTTTGGGCTGCGGTTCAGATAGCGGCGAAACAGTCGCTCCAGCTGGCGGGTGGACATGCCAACCTCTTTCGCCAGCAGGGAGGGGCTGATCGGCTCCTCGATATTGGTTTCCATCTCCTGGATCACGCGGCTGAGCTTTGGGTGGCGCACGCCGATGCGGGTCGGGATCGACAGGCGCTGCTGGTCCTGATCCGTGCGAATCGAGCTGTATATCTGCTGGTCGGCCACCATATTGGCGACCTCTTCGCCCAGATCGGTGGCAATGATGTTGAGCATCAGGTCAATCGACGAGGTGCCACCGGCGGTCGTCATACGATTGCCGTCGGCGACAAAGACCGACTTGGTCAGTTCCACATCCTCGAATTCTTCGGCAAAGCTGTCCTGGTTTTCCCAATGGATCGTGGCTTTCTTGCCGTCCAGCAAACCGGCGCTGGCCAATGTGTAGCTGGCAGTACACAGGGCCCCGATCTTGACCCCACGCCGGGCCTCGCGCCGAAGCCAGTTCAGCAGCTTTTTGGATGTTGCGGCCTGCACATCAACGCCGCCGCACAGCATGATAATGTCATCGCGCTGCAATTCCGTCAGATCCATGTCCAGGCCATAGGTGATCCCGGCGGAACAAACGGCGGTCTCGCCACCTTCACCGGCCAGCTTCCAGACATAGCTGTTGGGCACCATCCGGTTGGCGATGCGAAGCGCCTCAATGGCTCCGGCAAAGCTCAGCATGGTGAAGTTGTTCATCAAAACGAAGATGTAGCGGCCCGACGAGGCAACGGTGCCATCCTCCGGTCTGCCAGTGCTGGCGCTTGACGTCGTCATGTGCGGCTCCCAATCCACAGTCCTGTCCAAGACCTTCGCAAGTCCCCACGCGACAGTAGCCAACCCTTATCTGAGTTTTCGACATTGGCAAGCCCCGCAATGCGCTCTAAACAGGCCATTCCTTTATGAGACCGCTAACATGCAACGGAGAGCACGCATGGCACAGACATGGACCAAGACGGACTGGCGCAACAAACCACGCATCCAGATGCCTGATTATACTGACGCAGCGAAACTCGCCGCAGCAGAGGCCCAGCTTGCCAAATATCCGCCGCTGGTCTTTGCAGGCGAGGCGCGCACGCTGAAAAAACAACTTGGTGATGTGGCCCAGGGCAAGGGCTTCCTGTTGCAGGGCGGCGATTGTGCCGAAAGCTTCTCTGATTTTTCCGCTGACGGCATCCGCGACACGTTCAAGGTGATGCTGCAAATGGCGATGGTGCTGACCTATGGCGCCAAGGTGCCCGTGGTCAAAATCGGCCGCATGGCGGGCCAGTTCGCCAAGCCGCGGTCGGCTGACACCGAAACCAAGGACGGCGTGGAGCTGCCAAGCTACCGCGGCGACATCATCAACGAGCTGGACTTCACGCCCGAGGCCCGCATCCCCGATCCCGCCAAGATGCTGCAGGCCTACACGCAGGCCGCTGCCACCTTGAACCTGCTGCGCGCCTTCTCCAAAGGCGGCTACGCCGACATCCATCAGGTCCATGCATGGACGCTGGGCTTCACCGAAGGCGACAAGGCCGCCAAATACCGCGACATGGCCAACCGCATCCAGGATGCGCTGGACTTCATGGCGTCCGCCGGCCTGACATCGGACAACAACGCCGAGCTGGCGTCCGTCGATTTCTACACCTCCCACGAGGCCCTGCTGCTCGAATATGAGGAAGCGCTGACCCGCGTGGACAGCACCTCCGGCAAATGGCTCGCTGGCTCCGGCCACATGATCTGGATCGGCGACCGCACCCGTCAGCCTGACGGGGCGCATGTCGAATTCTGCAAGGGCGTGCTGAACCCGATCGGGCTGAAATGCGGCCCCACCATGACGTCGGGCCACCTCAAGTCGCTGATGGCGACGCTGAACCCCGACAACGAGCCGGGCCGCCTGACGCTCATCAACCGCTTCGGCGCCGGGTCCGTGGGCGAGCATCTGCCGCGCCTCGTCAAGGCCGTGCAGGAAGAAGGCGCGAACGTCGTTTGGACCTGCGACCCGATGCACGGCAACACGATCAAGTCGTCGTCGGGCTACAAAACGCGTCCGTTCGACTCGGTGCTGCGGGAGGTTCAGGAATTCTTCGCCGTTCACAAGGCCGAGGGCACCATCGCGGGCGGCGTTCATTTCGAGATGACCGGCGCGGATGTGACCGAATGCACCGGCGGTGTCCGTGCAGTCACAGACGAGGACCTGTCGGATAGGTACCACACCGCTTGTGACCCACGCCTGAACGCGTCGCAGTCTTTGGAACTGGCCTTCCTCGTCGCCGAGGAGCTGTCGCAACGCGCCGAAACAAAGCGCGCTGCGGTCTAGGCGAGCTGAATACCAGGACAATCAAGGGCCTCCCAACGTCACGTTGGGGGGCCTTTATTTTACGACCCTTAGGTAGGCTTTGGTGTCATTGCTCTTAAATGGGGTTTGGGTTTCGGCGAACCCCGTGACGGGTACCGCCGACACATGATCCACATCAACAAGGCCCGATACCAGCGATGTGCGCTGCAATTGCGAGACGCGGAAGCGTCGGGGCTTGGGCCCGATGACCCCCTCCGTCACAAGGCAGCCAATGGCGCGGTTGGTTTCTTCGCCTTCGCCCTTGAGCGGCAAGACCAGTAGGTTGCCGGTCAATCTGGGCGCGCTGCCGGGGTCCGATATAAGTTTGTATTCTTGTATCTCCGGCGTGTCGAAAACCGCATCAATCTGAATATCAAACGCGGCGCGCGCGTCGGGCACGATGATCGACCGCAGGGGCATCCCGCGCACTTCCATGCCCATCATGTCGTTGATGCTCATGCCGGCCAGTCGAAAGCGCGGGTCGCTCAGGGCGGAGCGTTCCAGAACGAAGCACATTTCCAGAAAGGAAGACATGTCGCGCGGGTCCACTTCGGACCGCAACGGCATCAGCCGCCCGGCGCGCAGTTCTTCCCAATAGTCGCGGATCTGAGCCAAAATAGGTTGTGTCATCGCGGTATGATACGTCCCGAATGGAATTACGTTTTCAGGCCGTGATGGCCTGTGCGGCTGTTGCCGTGGCATGATAGGGCACCCTCTAGGTTGCAAGTTGTGCAGATCAGGCCCACCCCACGAGGGCCCCGTCGCAGTTGCTGCAACCTTCAGGTTTTGTTAACCGTGAGTGCAGAACCTTAACGTAGTCTTAATATGGCACATTTTAGCTAAGTTGCGGGTTCCTAAACTGTTAATAGGTTAATCAACCATGGTTCACTCAATGACCGGCTTCGCGTCTGAAAGCGGATCGGCCCCCGGTATCGCTTGGACGCTTGAGATGCGGGGCGTGAATGCCAAAGGCCTCGATATCAGAGTGCGCGCGCCGGACCGGATGGTGGGCTTTGACCAGAAACTCAAAACGCTTTTTCAAAAAAGCCTGACCCGGGGCAATATCAACGTGACCCTGCGCTACGAGGTGGATGGCGGCTCAAGCGGCGCTCAGGTCGACCAGATCGCACTGGACGGGTATCTCAAGGCCGCAAAGGCCGTTGAAGATCAGGCGGCCAAGCTGGGCGTCACACTGCGCGCCAGCAGCGCGACCGACATGCTGTCTTTGCGCGGTGTGATGGTCGCCGGTGACGAAGCGGGCGCATTGCCGCCCGAAGCGGAGGTTTTGAAAACCGCAGCTGACGCCATGCTGGCCTTCATAAAGATGCGCCAGACCGAAGGCACGGCGCTGCATGCTGTGCTTGAGACGTCGCTTGGCCAAGTCACCACATTGGTCCAAGAGGCAGCAAAGCTTGCCGAGGCCCGAAAAGATCAGGTTGCGGCCACGCTGAGGGACAATCTTGCCCGCGTGCTGGACAACAGTGACGGCGCTGATCCCGACCGCGTCGCACAGGAATTGGCCATGCTCGCCGTCAAAGCCGATGTCACCGAAGAGATCGACCGCCTCAACGCCCATGTCGACGCGGCCCGCGCCTTGTTGGCAGAAGGAGGCGCCGTGGGGCGCAAGCTCGACTTCCTCATGCAGGAATTCAACCGCGAGGCAAATACGCTGTGCTCCAAATCCGGCTCAACCGAACTGACCCGCGTTGGCCTTGACCTCAAAGCGCTGATCGATCAGATGCGCGAGCAAGTCCAGAACGTGGAGTAGACATGGCCAACCGGCGCGGCATCCCGATCATTTTGTCCTCCCCCTCAGGTGCGGGCAAATCCACACTTTCCAAATTGCTGATGAAGTGGGACCCGTCGATTAGCTTCTCGGTCTCCGCCACCACCCGCGCGCCGCGCGCTGGCGAAGAAGATGGCCGCGAGTATTATTTCCGCACCCGCGCAGAATTCGAATCCATGGTGGCCGGCGGCGAGATGCTTGAACATGCCGAGGTGTTCGGCAATCTCTACGGCTCACCGCTGGAACCGGTCGAGGCCGCGCTATCCGCGGGCCGCGATGTGATCTTCGACATCGACTGGCAGGGCGGGCAGCAAATTCGCGGGTCCGCGCTCGCCAAAGACATTGTCTCGATCTTCATTTTGCCACCCTCCATCACCGAGCTGGAGAATCGCCTCCGCACCCGTGGTCAGGACAGCGACGAGGTCATCGCCGACCGCATGACCAAAAGCCGCGACGAGATCAGCCACTGGGCGGAATATGATTACTGTATCGTTAATCATGAAATTTCTGACAGCGAAGAAAAGCTTAAAGCCATCTTAACGGCCGAGAGGTTGCGGCGCTCACGTCAGGCCGGATTGGTCGATATCGTGCGTGAATTAAATGTACAATTTGGGTTGAGGGGCTAAAAATGTTGTACCAATTTGTACAAAACTCACCCCAAACCCCGGAATCTGGCGATTTCTGGGTCGCTCCCGACGCCAATGTCATCGGGCAGGTGATTTTGGAAGACGCCACCTCCGTCTGGTTCGGCGCAACGCTGCGTGGCGACAACGAGCCGATCATTGTGGGCGAAGGCACGAACATTCAAGAAAACTGCGTGCTGCATACCGACATTGGATCACCGCTAACCATCGGAAAGAATTGCACAATTGGCCATAAGGCGATGCTGCATGGATGCACGATTGGGGATGGGTCTCTGATCGGGATGGGGGCCACAGTTCTGAACAATGCGACCATCGGAAAAGGCTGTTTGATCGGGGCAGGGGCGCTCATTACAGAAGGCAAGGTCATCCCCGACGGCACGATGGTGCTGGGGTCCCCCGGCAAAGTCGTCCGGGACCTAGATGATGAGGCAAAACAAGGGCTTATCAACTCCGCGCTGGGCTACCAAGCCAATATGCGGCGCTTCCGCGACGCGCTGAAACCGCTCTAATATTGCAGTGAAACGGCGCTGTCAGAATGCCCAACCTGCGGCACCTGACCCGTCCGCTCGAACGCTTCCCTGAGCAAAGTGAACTGCACCTGACTGGACGGCAAAGCCTGCCCCGCCTGCCGCGTCAATGCGCCCCAAACCTCTGCATCAAAGCGCACCGCAGGCCCGAAGCCCTGCAATTGCCAATTCCCTCTTTCTGCGTTGATGACAATCTCACCCCCCTGCGGCAGCACCGTTTCGACGCATAAAATGGCCAAAAGCGCGATTTTGGCCTCCGTCCGCGTCGGATCAGACGGGGGAGACCAACGTACCTTCAAACGCCCGCCACCATAGCAACCATCTAAAATCTTGAGCATTTCCGAGCGCGCTAGCATTTGCGACCCGCTTGACGCACCGAAGGCGACGCGGAAAAGTTTGATCCGGGCGTTTGCCCCGTCCACGGCTTCCTCGATGAGTTTCATCTCTGGCGTATCAGTCACGCCGGACATGGCAAGCAGTTCCAACCCATTGCTGATCGCGCCCAAAGGGCTGATAAGGTCATGACAGATGCGGGAACCAAGCAGCGATGCGCTGTCTCTAAGGTCAATGCTCATAGGATCGTGTCCAACGGGGTGTGCCATGATGGAAGAACTGAACTCTCTTTTGGAGCCGGGGATGCTCGTGCGTCACCCGGACGCGCCCGATTGGGGCCTTGGACAAGTTCAATCCAACATCAACGGTAAAATTACGGTTAATTTTGAGCATCAGGGCAAAGTTACAATCATTGGGTCTAAAGTAATGCTGCTTTTGCAGCATGGGGTTGAATGACGTGGCAATATTCGCATGGGTATCAAAAATCGACTTTCTTAGCTCTATACCCAATTTGGAATTTCGCCAAATCTATTTGGCAGAATGGACGAACTGATGCTGGCGGATCAAACCTTTGAAATCCGATTGGCAAAGACTGCGCAAGACATAAGAGGCGCTGAACGGTTGCGCTACAATGTGTTTGTGGAGGAACTGGGGGGCGATGGCGTAGCCGTTGACCACGGTGACCGGTTGGAGCGCGATGAGTTCGATGCCTACGCCGATCAGTTGATCCTTGTGGATCCATCGCTGGATCCAGCAGATTTGGATCATGTGAAGGGCGTCTACCGACTAATGCGGCCAGAACAGGCCGCTGAAGCAGGTCGATATTACAGCGAGGCGGAATATGATCTGACGGCCCTGAGGCAGTCTGGGCGCGCGCTTTTGGAATTGGGTCGGTCTTGCGTGCATGCGGACCATCGGGGCGGTGCCGCGATGTTTTACCTTTGGCAAGGGCTGGCCGACTATGTCGCAAAGCACGGCACAGAGGTTCTGTTCGGCGTGGCGAGTTTTCACGGCACGGATGTGGAAGCGCTCGCTCCAGCGCTATCGCATTTGAACAATGCTCATCTGGCCCCAGAAGATTTGCGCCCAACGTCGCTTAAATATCAGCCGATGGACTTGATCCCGGCTGACAAGATCAACAGGCCAGCGGCGATGAAGGCCACACCGGCCCTGATAAAGGCCTACCTGCGATTGGGAGGAATGGTCGGAGATGGCGCATTTATTGACCATGATTTCAACACGGTAGATGTCTGTTTGGTGATGGATACGGCGACAATGTCAGCCAAGCACCGGGACATTTACACCAAAGGAGCCCGTCCGTGACCTGGCAGGAAGCCGAAGAGCCGGATCATAAGCCAATCGGACCGGCAGGGGCTTTTCGCGCTGTGCTGCGCGGAGTTCCCCTAGCCATCGTGGTATTTGGCGGGTTGATCGTCTTGTTGTTGGTGCGTTTGGTTGAGTGGCCCGTCTTTGGGCTCAATAGGCCAATAACGCCATACATCACACGATTTGTTTGCCGGACCGGGCTTCGGTTTCTGGGTATCCAGTTCACTGTGCATGGGACCCCAATGACTGAAAAAGGGGCGGTGGTGTGCAACCATGCGTCATGGCTTGATATTTTTAGCCTGAACGCATGCCAGCGCATCTATTTTGTGTCGAAATCAGAAGTTGCCAATTGGCCGGGGATTGGCTGGTTGGCCCGGTCGGTAGGTACGGTCTTTGTCAAGCGAGACAGAAGTGATGCCGCGAACCAGAAACAGGTTTTCGAGGATCGCCTGAAAGCGGGTCACACTCTGCTGTTTTTCCCTGAAGGGACCAGCAGTGACGGACGGCAGGTTCTTCCTTTTAAATCAACGCTTTTCGCGGCGTTTTTTACAGACGCTTTGCGGGATTCAATGTTCATCCAACCCGCAACATTGACCTATGTTGCCCCAGATGGAGAGGACGCGCGCTTCTATGGTTGGTGGGGGAGCATGGACTTTGCGCCTCACTTGATCCAGACGCTTGCCGCAAAACGGCAAGGCAGGATTGAGCTGGTGTTTCACAAGCCGTTGAAAGTGTCTGACTATGCTGACCGCAAACGTCTTGCCGCCGATTGCGAGGCCGCCGTTCGGTCCGGCCTCAGGCTAGAGGGGCCGTCAAAGCCTTGAGCGCGGCAAGCGGGTTGTCCGACTTCCAAATCTCTGGGCCAATCGCGAAGAAATCGGTGTAGGGCGCAAACGCATCTACTGCGTCCACGGTGATGTTGCCTTCTGCCACGATCGGCAACTCAATCATCTGGGACCACCATTTGAAGTCTTCCAAGTCGGCAATGTCACCGGCACCAAGCCCCGTATCCGTCAGCGGACCCAGCGCGACATAATCCGCACCACTTTCGCCCGCGTTCATTCCTTCATGACGGGTCGCGCCGCAAGAGGCGCCAATAACCAGATCGGCGCCAAGCTCTTTGCGCGCATACCGCACGGTGCGGGCACCATCGGTCAGGTGAACGCCGTCCAGCCCCAGCTTTTCGATCAACCGTATATGAGTGTCGAGGATCAGTGGGATGTCGCGGGCATGGCAGTCTTCGCGCAGCAAATCGGCGGCGCGGCTGACGTCATCCTCGTCAGAGGCCGACAATGCAAGGCGCACACAGGCGATGTCGACGCCGTCAAGAATAGATGCCAGCGTTGCTGGAAAGCTCGACAACTCGATCTCCGGCGGGGTGATGAGGTATATTTGGGGGACGTCGGGCGCGTCTTGGGCATCGGTCATGGGCATGGGCCTTCTCTTTGGCACCGTCATAGCGACGGGGGGCGATGCTCACAAGACCATTGCGAAGGGCGGGGTCGGTCCTTAAACCCCGTGCAAACCAAAGGAAATACGCGATGTCTGGCACAAATCACGACGCCCAACCCGATTGGAGCGGCCCGCAACCGGTTATGGTGTTGGTAAACCCTCAGATGGGTGAAAACATCGGCGCGGCAGCGCGTGGGATGCTGAACTTCGGGTTGGAGCGGATGCGGCTGGTTGCTCCGCGTGATGGCTGGCCAAATGCAGCTGCTACGGCCACGGCATCAGGGGCCGCAAAGGTCCTTGATACCGTAAGCGTTTACCCAACCACGGCCGAGGCGATTGGTGAATTTGACTATGTCTTTGCGACGACCGCCCGTGGCCGAGACATGACCAAACCCGTTGTCACGCCTGAGGAAGCGATGCAGCAGACGCGCGCAATGGTGCGCAAAGGCCAAAAGGTCGCCGTCCTGTTTGGGGCCGAACGTGCAGGGCTGGAAAACAGCGATGTCGCACAGGCAAATGCCATTATCTCTGTGCCTGTGAACCCGGGTTTCGCTTCATTGAATTTGGCGCAATGCGTTTTGTTGACCGCATATGAGTGGCGCAGGCAATCAGATGACGCAGCTGTCGTAGCTGACGAAATTGAAGCGGCGTCGCATGTAGAGATACAGAAACTTTACGAGCACTTCGTGTCCAGGCTGGATATCGCGGGCTTTTTCTTTCCAGCGACCAAGGCGGACAGCATGAAACTGCACCTGCGTAACATGTTTTCCCGAATGCCGTTGACCCCACAAGATGTACAAATCTTCCACGGAATCCTGCGGCAATTCGTGCGTTGGAAAGAGCGCGACGACTAGTTGCCGCCCCGCCTCGTGCGGACTAGGTTGTGCTGCAACGAGAGGGGCTGTGATGGCAGAAAAGCGTTCCATTTTTGAAGAAGTCGACACAGTTGAAAAACCGACTGCGCAGGCTGGCGTTATTGACAGGGCCAAGCGTCCCGGGGCGCGGGGTCCTATTCGCATTTGGCTGATGGTTCTGTTTGCGCTGGTCGTCTTGATGATCGCGGTTGGCGGTTTGACTCGTCTGACCGATAGCGGGCTGTCGATCACCGAATGGAAACCTGTCACCGGGGCAATTCCGCCGATGAGCGCGGAGGTGTGGGATCAAGAGTTTGAGAAGTACAAACAAATCCCAGAATACACCGAACAAAATGCTGGCATGAGCCTCGCTGAATTCAAAGTGATCTATTGGTGGGAGTGGGGGCACCGCCAACTTGGTCGCGTCATTGGTTTGGTATGGGCTTTGGGGTTTGCCTATTTCGCAATCCGTCGCCAGATCCCGACCGGCTGGACAGGCCGTTTGCTGCTCATAGGCGGCTTGGGAGGGCTGCAGGGGGCCATTGGCTGGTGGATGGTGTCCTCCGGCCTACAGGGCAACATGCTGGACGTCGCGCCCTACAGGCTGGCAATCCATCTTGGATTGGCTTTCGTGATCCTTGGCTTCATCTGCTGGTACGTGTTGCGACTTGGGCGGCCAGAGGCTGACCTGATGCAGGCGCGCCGCAATGCGGATACAAAATTGAAACGCATGTCGACGGGTTTGCTCCACGCCAGCTATTTGCAAGTGCTGTTGGGAGCCCTTGTTGCCGGCAATGATGCGGGTCGCACTTACACGGATTGGCCTTTAATGGGCGGCGATGTCTTCCCGACACTCGCATTTGAGTTGGAGCCTTGGTGGCGCAACTTCTTCGAAGGGGAGGCGCTGGTTCAGTTTAACCACCGGCTGCTCGGCTATATCGTTTTCATATTTGGCCTCGTGATCTGGCGTATGTCGCGCAGCTCCGGCAACCGGGCGACGAAGCAAGCCTTCGATTGGGTTGCGGTCATGTTGTTTGGACAACTGGTGCTGGGGATCGGAACGGTGCTTTACGCAGCACCCGTGCATCTGGCGCTTGTTCATCAATTGGGGGCGGTTGCGCTGATCTGCTTCATCTTGCGTGGGCGGTTTTTGTCCATGTACCCACCCGCCCAATCCGTAAGGGGATAGCACGATGACAGCTTATGACGATTTGATGGCCTACGAACGTGTGACACAGGCGCTGGGCTCGGTCGCTGGGCGCACTGGATGGGATCAGGAAACGATGATGCCTGCGGGCTCTGCCAATTTGCGGGCCGAAGAGATGGCCGCGCTGGAAGAGGTGCTGCATGCCCGGCGCACCAATCCCTTGACGGGGGAATTGTTGGCCAAGATTGACCCAGCAGATGAGACCGCACAGGCGAATGTCAGACACATCAAACGGTCATACGAACGCACGGTAAAGATCCCGGCCGATCTGGCGACGGCGATCGCGCGACACACGTCCAAGGGGCAGGGTGTGTGGGCCGCCGCAAGGGCCGACAACGACTTCAAATCCTTTGCTCCTGTCCTTGAAGAGATGATCCGCCTCAAGCGCGAGGAAGCGGCTTGTCTGGCTGCGGGTGGTGATCTGTACGACGCTTTGCTGGAGGACTACGAGCCGGGCATAACGGGGGCCGAATTGCAGGGGATGTTTGACCGCATGCGCCCCCGTTTGGTGGCTTTGCGCGAAAAAGTTCTTGGTGCGGATGCGCCCGCTCCTTTGGATCGCGAATTTGACGAGGCGGGGCAAATGGCTGTGTCCACACTGCTTGCCCAAACCTTCGGTTACGACATGGATATTGGTCGCATTGATAAGGCCGTGCACCCGTTCTCTAGCGGGTCGGGGACAGATGTCCGGATCACCACACGCACGTCTCCACGCGACCCGTTCAACTGCTTCTATTCGACCATCCACGAGGTTGGTCACGCATGTTATGAGCAGGGCATCAATCGTGACTATGAGTTGACGCCGTTAGGGGCTGGCGTGTCGATGGGTGTGCATGAAAGCCAGTCGCGGATTTACGAGAACCAGCTCGGAAGGTCCCGGGCGTTTACCGGTTGGCTTTATGGCAAGATGCGCGACCAGTTTGGTGACTTTGGTGTGGCTGACGAAGAAACGTTCTACGCCGTCGTGAACCGCGTTGGATCAGGCTATATTCGAACTGAGGCTGACGAGGTGCACTACAACCTCCACGTCATGTTGCGCTTTGATCTGGAGCGCCAATTGATCGAGCAAAAGCTGGAAGTCGGCGATCTTGAAGACGCGTGGAACGCGCGTTTCAAGTCCGACTTTGGCGTTGAGGTGGATCAGCCGTCGAACGGTGTTTTGCAAGATGTGCATTGGTCCTTTGGGTTATTCGGCTACTTTCCGACCTATTCATTGGGCAACGTGTATGCGGGTTGTTTGTACCAGTCGCTGCGCGAAGCTGTGCCCACGCTCGACGAACAATTGGCGCGCGGGGCGACGGGGGACGCGACGACATGGCTGCGCCAGTCGCTTCAACAATTTGGTGGCTTGCGGGAACCACGCGACACGATCCGCCATGCCTGCGGGTTTGAGCCTACGGAAGGGCCGCTTCTGGACTATCTGGATACGAAGTTTGGGACGCTTTACGGCGTTTAGCCCATGGGTGATTGGAGCATCATTCGGCGCTACGGAGACACCGATTTCATCACCGGGTTGCGGGCGATTGCGGCGACCATGGTGGTTATGTTCCACACCTCCCTTTTTCGCGAATATGGGGCCATTGGTGTCAACCTGACGGAGGCCGGGCGCTACGGGGTACAGGTGTTCTTCGTGATCTCCGGCTTCACTATTGCCGCGACCTATTTGGGGGCGGATAGCTACCGAAGCTATCTGATCCGGCGGTTGATGCGTATTGCGCCTTTGTACGTGTTCATCATCTGTATGGCGGCGGGGCTTACATGGGCAGAGGTCATCAATCCCGCCGGGTGGTCGGTGCGGTTCGACGTGGGTATCGACGCATATAACCTGTTGATGCATTTTAGTTTCCTGAGTTTTCTGGACTACCGGATTGCCAATTCATTGGTGGGTGTTGAATGGACCATTCCCGTGGAGGTTTTCTGGTATGTGCTCTTGCCTTGGTTCATTTCCCGACTGGTCGGCACCCGAGCGGCCTTGGCGTTTATGGCGGCGCTCTTGGCCCTGGCGTTTGCGACGGTCATTGCAGGCAACCAGTTGGGCTCGCCGTTGATTTCTGAATGGTTCCCAACAACTTACGGACCCTATTTCCTGTTGGGGGTGCTGACATTCAAGCTGAGGTCATCGGCGGTCATGCAAGGCCGAGCGGCAGCTGTGTTTTGGGGCGGTATTGCGTTGTTCGCATTTGCCGCACTGGCTGCACCGGTGATGACAGGGGCGTGGGTTGGCATCGCGGTCGCGATGATAATTGTCGGGCATCGTGGGCGGGGCGGCGGTGTGCTGACAGTGGCGCCGCTGCTGTTTCTGGGGTCGATCAGTTACAGCATTTACCTTTGGCACGCGGTGGTGATCCGGTACTTTGCCATGCCCGTTGACGTGCCGGGATATGTTGAGTTTTCAGCCGTTTACGGCCTGACAGTCGTTCTGTCGATCGCGACTTATCTGTTGGTTGAGAAGCCAACCAACGCCTTGGGGGCAAAGCTCGCAAGGCGTTGATGTTTTGGGCTATTCCGCGGCGATTTTGATCACGGGTTCCATCCGGGCGAGGATGTCATCGGACAGATGGCATTTGACCTGATGGTTGCCGTCGAGGATGCGGACGGGTGGAACCTCCTTGTCGCAAAGCCCGCCGGGGACCTGATCCTTCCAGCGGCAGCGCGTCTGAAACGGGCAGCCCGGTGGCGGGTTCATGGCCGACGGAATGTCGCCTTCAAGGACGATGTGCTGCTTCTCAATCGACGTGTCCGCGATAGGCACCGCGCTGAGAAGCGCTTCGGTATAGGGGTGGTAGGGCGGCTGGAACACCTGATCGGTTGTGCCCAGTTCGACCACGTGGCCAAGATACATTACCATAACGCGATCAGATAGATAGCGGACGATGCTCAAGTCGTGAGAGATGAACAGCAGCGTCGTTTTATTCTCGCGCTGGATCTCCATTAACAAATCGGTAACTGCGGCCTGAACGGACACATCAAGGGCCGATACGGGCTCGTCTGCCACCACAATCTTGGCGTCACCCGCAAAGGCGCGGGCGATGCCGACGCGTTGCTTCTGGCCGCCAGACAGTTGGCGCGGCATGCGTCCCGCGAATTCCCGGGGCAATTTCACCAGATCAAGCAGTTCCAGCATCCGGTTTTCGCGGTCTTGCTCGGTTTCACCGATGCCAAAAATCTCCAGGGCACGGATGATTTGGCGACCTACCGTCATGGACGGGTTCAGCGTGTCGAACGGGTTTTGAAAAACCATTTGCACGTTGGAGATCGTTTTGGTGTCGCGATCTTCAATCGGAGTGTCTTGTATCTCAGAATTGTTAAGAAGTATTTGACCGTCCGTTGCGGTCTCCAACCCCATGAGAACCTTGGCGAAAGTGGACTTGCCGCAGCCGGATTCGCCGACGATGGCGAGGGTCTCGGACTCGCGGGCCTCGAAACTGAGCGTTTCGTTGGCCTTGACCACCTTTTTGTTGGCCCCGCCAAAGAGGGCGGATGCGGCGACCTCGTAGTATTTCTTGAGGTTGTCGATTTTCAGGACCACGTCACCGGGGGCGGGTTTTTCCGTTTGTTTCCCGACATCTATCGGCGCGTTCCAGTCGATTTCCTTGAATTTCAGGCAGCGCGTTTCGTGGCGGTCGCCACTTTCGACGGGGTACATGTCGATCTGGGTTTGGTCGCAGAGGCCAGCTTCAAAATAGTCGCAGCGGGGGCCGAAATTACAGCCCTGTGGGCGCTCATGGGGCAGGGGGAAGTTGCCCGGAATGGCAATCAAAGGACGCGCGTTTTTGTCGGCGCCGGGCAGCGGGATGGAGCGGAACAGGGCCTGCGTGTATGGGTGCTGCATCTCGTCGAAGACGTCAGAAATCTTACCAGTTTCAACGGTTTCGCCGGAATACATGACGCAGATGCGGTCGCAGGTCTCTAACACCAATCCCAAATTGTGGGAGATGAACAGCATCGAGGTGCCGTATTTTTTGCCGAGGTCTTTGACCAGTTCGACAACCGCCGCCTCGACCGTTACGTCCAATGCGGTGGTGGGCTCATCGAGGATCAGCAGGGACGGTTTGGACATCAGGGCCATGGCGATGACGATGCGCTGTTGTTGGCCGCCGGACAGCTGGTGGGGGAAGCTGTTGAGGATGCGTTTGGGGTCGGGCAGTTTGACGTCGGTGACGACCTCCAAGGCGCGGTTATAGGCCTCTTTTTCAGACGTGCCGAAATGGATCATCGGCACTTCCATCAGCTGTTTTCCGATGCGCATGGCGGGGTTCAAGGATGCCATAGGCTCTTGATAAATCATGGCAATTTCGGAACCGCGGATGTTGCGCAGCTCGTCCGGGGTCATTGCGCCGAGGTCTTGGCCTTTGAACTTTATCGACCCGCCGACGATGCGGCCGTTGACGCCGAGATCTTGCATAACCCCAAGCGCCACGGTGCTTTTTCCGCAGCCGGATTCGCCCACAAGGCCCATCGCCTCGCCGGGGCGCACGGTGCACGAAAAGTCCATCACAGCAGGGATTTCACGCAGGCGGGTGAAGAAGGAAATGGAGAGTTTGTCGATCTCCAGGATGGGGCCGTCATAGGTCTCGTCAGCCATTAACCTTCTCCCTCAGAGGCACAAAATCCAAATGTGTATTTCATGTGTATTTGATGTGTATTGCGTACGTATTTGTGCATGGCTTTAGTCCTTAAGACTTTCTTCCCGAAGGCCGTCGGCCAGCAGGTTGAGGCCCAGAACGAGCGTCATGAGGGCAAGAGCGGGCGCAATCGCCGGATGCGGGTAGATGCCCAGAAGCCTGCGACCGGCGTTGATGGTGGTGCCCCAGTCGGGAGATTCGGATTCGAGGCCGAGGCCGAAGAACCCAAGCGTCCCGATCAAGATCGTGGTGTAGCCGATGCGCAGACAGAAATCGACAATCAGCGGGCCACGTGCGTTGGGCAGGATTTCCCACAGCATGATGTACCACGCGCCCTCGCCACGGGTTTGACCGGCGGCGACATAGTCGCGGGTTTTGATGTCGAGCACCAAGCCGCGCACGATACGAAACACGGTGGGGGAGTTCACGAAGACGACGGCCACGAAGACGATCAGCACGTTCTGGTCGATGGAGATCATCCCGAACGGGTCAGCGTCCCATGCCAGCGCCAGATAAAGGTAGCCGCCAATCAGCACCGTCAGCCCGATGTAGAGAATGTTCTTCGACGGCTGTGTGAAGAACCGAGAGTTCCAGAGCAGGACCAAAAACACGAGCGGAAAGATGAACAGGATGGAGGCCAGGATCGTCGGCACCCGCCAGTAATAGAACCCGAAGTCGATGCCGGCGGCGCGGATCTCGGGGGTTACCAGCAGGAAGAACAGCAAGATCACCGGGAAGGCCAGCACGAGGTTGGCGATGAACGACAACACGGTGTCGAACTTGCCGCCGTAATAGCCTGCAGGCAGGCCAAGCGTGATGCCGACCATGAACGCGAAGAGCGTGGCCGCAGGTGCGATGATAAGCACGATTTGGCTGCCCTGCATCACGCGGGAAAACACGTCGCGGGCAAGGTTGTCGCCACCCAGCAGATAGTGGGGGTAGGCGCCTTCATCACCAGCGGAGCTCATCGGGGTGCCGGGGACTTTGTTCTTCATGCCCGAGATTTGGTCCAATGGATTGTGGGTGACCACTAGATCAAAGGCGACGAAGACCGCGACGAACACCCAGAACATCACGATGGCGAAGCCGATCATGCCGATCATGCTGTCAAACAGCTTGCCGTAGAGGCCCAGCTTGCGTTTGAAGGTGATCGACAAAACGAAGGTGACGATGAGCGCGATCCAGACGGGCAGGAGCCTCGCGCCTATTTCGCCGAAGATCCCGCCTGTCCCGTAGGGCGTGACCAGCCCCGAGAACATGTAGACGCCGATCATGGCAAGGATGCCAAGGAACAGGTAGCTGTTCACCCGTCCCATCATGCCGAGCGTGCCGCCCGTGGACATCGCAGAGCCGTCAGGGTTCACGGTGATAGAGGGTGGCGGTGCTGTGAAGCTGAGCAGAAATTGTGTAATCAGCGTAAACACAAAAAGAACGACCACGGCCAGGAATATAGGGTTCAAGACGGTGCCGATTGAGCCGGTCCAGGTTAACGGGTCCATAACTGCGCCCTCCTTACGAGATTCTGATGCGTGGGTTGAGGAAGACGTAGCCGATATCTGATATCAGCTGGGTCACCAGCACCACGAACACGGCCACCACGGAACACCCGAGCAGCAGGTCGATGTCATTGTTGGACGCGGCTTGCACCAGCACCCAGCCGAAGCCCTTGTAGTTGAACAGCGTCTCGGTAATCACCACGCCGGTCAGCAGATACGGGAATTGCAGCATGATGACCGTAAACGGCGCGATCAGCGCATTCCTGAGCGCGTGCTTCAGCACGATCTTGTTGAAGCTGACGCCTTTCAGCCGCGCCGTGCGGATATATTGCGCGGTCATGACCTCGGCCATGGAGGCCCGCGTCATCCGTGCGATGTAGCCCACGCCATAAAGCGCGATGGTCATCACCGGCAGGGTGAAGTTGGCGAACGTGGCGTCATCCATGGCGGATGTGGCGGAGCCTTTGAATATCTTCCACCCCGCACCTGAGGCCAGCACCGCGATGAAAATAACACCCGACACATATTCGGGCGTCGCGGATGTGGCGATGGCGAAGGTCGACAGGCTGCGGTCGGTGCGCGAGCCTTCCCTCATGCCGGCCAGGATGCCAAGCACCAGCGCCAGCGGGATCATGACGCCAAAAGCAGCCAGCGCCAGCTTGCCGGTCAGGGAAAGGCGTTTGGCCAGGATCGTGTTGACGGATTCCTTGAAGACGGTGGAGAAGCCCCAATTGCCCTGCATAACGCCGCAGAACCGGGCAACCTCGCGGTTTTCATCCAACGCGCCGCCGCCGACAACCTGCGCCTGATCGTAGCATTGGCCAGACCTCTTGCCGTCCTCGTCGGTATGGACAAAGCCCGGCAACACGCCCAGCCATTGGCCGTATTTGACGGGCAAGGGCTCCAGATAACCGGTCTTGGTCAGGTAGCTGGTCACGGCCTCGTCCGACATGCGGAAGTTGCCTTCGGTTTTGGCCAGCTTTTCGAGGTTGGGATACAGGTTCGTCATGAAGAAGACGACGAATGTCAGGCAGAATGCCGTCAGCAGCATCACGCCAACGCGGCGCAGGATAAATAGGCCCATTGGGTCCCCTGTTGTCTGTCGGAGCTAGACCGCTTTGCACCTTGTGGCGTCTTGGAACCCCGGCATGGGGCGCGGCAGCCTTGGTAGATGAAAGGGCCGCCCGGAGTGATCCGCGCGGCCCTGACTTTGGGTTGATTAGGCTGCGATGCCCATTTTGTAGATTTGCGGCAGATAGGCGATATGCATGTCCGCCCCCACAAAGCCCGGCTTGATCGAGCGGTACACCGTGCGCCAGTACGGCTGCAGCGTCACGCCTTCGTCGCGCATGATGGTTTGCAGGTCCTTCATCACCTCGCGGCGTGCATCCGCATCCGCAATGGAGTTGGCCTGCGCCAGCTTGGCGTCGAAGTCGGCGTTCGAGAAAGCCGCCTCGTTCCATGCCTCGCCGGAGCGGTAGGCCAGACCAAGGATCTGTGTGCCCAGCGGACGGTGGTTCCAGTTGGTCGACGAGAACGCATATTTGGTCCAGTCGTTCCAGAACGTGGTGCCCGGAATGATGGTCCGCTTGATGTTGAAGCCCGCATCCCGCAGCTGGGCGCCAACGGCGTCAGTTGTGTTCTTGCGCCAGTCATCGTCGATGGAGATCAGCTCGAACTCGTAATCGGCCATGCCTGCTTCTTCAAGCAGCGCCTTGGCACCGGCAGGGTCATGCGCCACGCCCGGAACCTCAGCATATTCGGGGTGCATCGGGCCGACATGCGTGTTGTCAGCTGGTGCGCCGCGACCGGCATAGCCAAGCTCGAGGCAGACATTGACGTCGACCGCTTTGGCAATCGCCTGACGGACCTTCACGTCTTCGAACGGCTTTTTGCCGTCCGCATCCGCAGCTTCCTGGTTCGGCCGGATGACGATGGTTGCCGCCGAATCGATGGCGGAGGTTTCAAAGCCGATGGCCTCAAACACGTCCACAAAGTCGCCAACAGTTTCATAGGTCATGTCGACTTCGTCGGCCTCGGCTGCCGCAGCCCAGGCCGCTGGATCGGTGCCGTAGTCGATGAACTCGAAACGGTCGATATAGGCGCCTTTGCCTTCCGCGTAGCCCCACCATTCGAAGCCCTCGTTGCGCACGACGACACCTTTGACGCCCACTTCAAGCGATTCAGGTTTGTATGCGCCGGTCCCGATTGGGTTGGACAACATTGTGTCTGCAGTGTGCGAAGCATGCACGATTGCGGACGGGTAGTCCGACATGCCAGCGATCAACGTGATGTCAGGTGCCGGCAGGTTCAATTTGACGGTGTTGGCGTCAACAACCTGGATTGCACCGTCGATGGCTTTGTTGGTGTCGGCGTCGATAAGGACGGCGAAACGGCCGGCCATCGAGTTGCCTTCGACTTCTTTGTCGCACCACATGGTGATGTTGCGCGCAACGTCTTCGGCGGTGAAGTCATCACCGTTGTTCCATTTGACGCCCTGACGCACGTTCAGCGTGTATTCGGTGGCGTCTTCGTTCACTTCCCAGCCGCTGAGCAACATGGGCTCAAACGAGCCGTCGGAGTTGTACTCTACGAGATATTCGAGCCAGCCGGCGGTGAAGAACGCGATCTGTGTCCAGTCATAGGTGCGTGGGTCCTTGAGCGCGCGGACTTCCATCTGCATGCGGAGCGTTCCGCCTTGCTGGGCATGTGCTGCGGCTTGCGCAGGTGTCGCGCCAATCATTGCAGAGGCTGCCGTTGCAGTCACACCAAGCATTGTTGCGCGTGTCATAAATTCGCGGCGGTCCATTTTGCCCGCTTCGAATTCTTTCTTGTACATATGTGCGGCGGCGTGAATTGGTGCCCCCGTCAGCGTCGATTTCGTCATGTCTTTCTCCCTGTTGGACATTGACCTATGCGCTTTAAAGTAACCTTGCGGCGCTGGTTGGCCAGCGCTTCGCGGTCACTGTTGAGTGAGCTTTTAGCTTCTCTCCCATAAAGCATGAGGCAACATACCACCCCGTTATGGGGCTGAGGTCAACGGCTGGAACCGCCATTTGGAGGATTAATTGCGACACGCGGCTGACGTATTTGCTACAGTGGAGGCGCGTTGACGTAGGGGCAGGGAAGCGGGTTTGGCTTGCCCGAACCTAGCGCCTTGCTTTTCTGAAGGTCGTGGGGTTTTCGCCCGTTTGGGCCTGAAAGGCGCGGGTGAAATAGGCGGGTGAGGAGAAGCCGAGCCTCTCTGAGATCACTTTGACAGGCTGATCTGTATGCAAAAGCGCCTCGCAGGCGGCGTTTATGACCCGCTCGTTCAGCAGCGCAGAGGCCGGTTTGCCGACCGAGCCTTGGGTCAGACGTGTCAGATGCGTCGGCGTGACGTTTAGGTCAGAGGCAAACTCGCCGATGGATTTCCCGTCGCGATGCCCGATGGACACGACATGGCTGAATTTCGAGAGCAGGCGGTCAGACTTGCCCAGATTTTCGGACGGCTGTTCCGACAGCAGCCGATCCAGCCAGACGGCGATCATCATCACATGGGCTTGAATGGCGCGGCGTTGGCCGGTGCGCAACTGGGCAAGCTCTCGTGACAGCGCGTCGATCAAGCCACCAAGTTCGCCTTGGGCCTGCACCGTTGTGGCGCGCACCAGCGACGGGCGGCGGGGGAACCCGGCATCGTCATCGTTGGGCAGGGAGATGACCATGCCTTGCGGCTGGGCGAACATCTCGTAGCTGAAAAGCGTGTTGCGCGGCACATAAACGGCGGTGTTGGGGCCGACGCCACGCAACCTGCAATCGACCATGAACCGGCCTTGCCCACGGGTGACCCAAAACAGGATTGGGTGGTCCAGCGACCGGGCCGTGTCGGACTTCCAAGCCTCGCGGCGCTGGGCAGCCGCAATGGTTTCCACGATGGGCAGGCGTTTTGTCGGCATATCGGCGGGCAGCTCGTTAGGTTCGAATAGGTCAGACGTCATTGCGTAAGACCCCCGCCGATTCGAGTCAAAGGTTGCAAAAGGTCAAATGGTGAGGATGCTTGCATCTACCTGTGTCCACGCTTTCATACGCGCCTTGAACCAGGTGCGCTGCCGTTTAGCATATTGACGGGACGCGATAATGGAACGATCCCGCGCCTCGGTAAGCGTGAGTTCGCCGTTTAGATGGGCCATAAGCTCGGGTCCGCCGATGGCTTTTGCGGAGGGCCAGTCGGGGTCCCAGTCGTGTTGCAGCGCTTTGACCTCTTCCAGCGCGCCTTGGTCGAGCATCATGTCGAAGCGGCGGGTGATCCGCGCGTTCAGCCAGTCTTTGGGGCTGTTCATCACGATCGCGGTTGTGTCCGCGAGGGCCAGAGTTGGCGGCGGGGTGTCGTCCTGCCACGCGGCGATCTGCTTGCCGGTGTTGGTCAGCACCTCCCACGCGCGGCGGATGCGTGCGGGGTTGAGCGTGTCGATGCGTTTCGTGGTTTCGGCGTCGAGGGCGTCGAGCATCTCGCCCAAGGGCAGGGCGTTGGCCTGTTCACGGATGTGGTCGGGGGTCGCAGGGATGTCGGCAAGCCCCTCCGTCAGCGCGGTGAAGTTCAGGCCCGTGCCGCCCACAATGATCGGGCGTGGGCCGTTAAGAAGAGGCGTGACCTCGCGCAGCCAATGGCCCGTGGAATAGGGCTGCGTGTAAGGGACATGGCCGTAAAGCGCGTGCGGCGCGCGGGCGATTTCGGCGCGGTCGGGACGGGCAGACAGCAGCTGCCAGCAGTCAAACACCTGCAACGCGTCAGCGTTGACGACCACGCCGCCCTGCGATTCCGCGATGGCAAGCGCCAGCGAAGACTTGCCGGACGCTGTGGGCCCCGCGATCAGAACGGGCGTGTCCGCGTCGATTGTTCTAAGCAAATCCAGCATGTTGCGTGGCGACCTTCAGGTTGACGGCACGGCAAGGCCGGTTCGCCGTTGAAACTGCCCCCGTTTTCCGACATTTTGCCGAAGATTTGCAAGCAGCCATGAGAGAGGGCCACCCCATGAGCGACGCCACCCCCCAGACCACGTACAACCGCGTTCTTCTAAAAGTGTCAGGCGAGGCGTTGATGGGGGATCAGGGCTTTGGGCTGCATCCGCCAACTGTCGAGCGCGTGGCGCGCGAAATTCAAACCGTGCATGCGATGGGCGTCGAGGTCTGTATGGTGATCGGCGGCGGCAACATTTTCCGCGGGCTTCAGGGCTCTGCGCAAGGGATGGAACGCACCACGGCTGACTATATGGGAATGCTGGCCACGGTGATGAACGCGCTGGCGATGCAGGGCGCGCTGGAAGCGCTGGGCATCCACACGCGGGTGATCTCGGCCATCACCATGAACGAGGTGGCCGAGCCGTATATCCGCAGGCGGGCCGTGCGCCACCTTGAGAAAAAGCGGGTCTGCATCTTTGCGGCAGGGACCGGCAACCCTTATTTCACCACCGACACGGCCTGCGCCTTGCGGGCGAACGAAATGTCGTGTCAGGCGATCTTCATGGGCAAAAACGGCGTGGACGGCATCTATGACAAAGATCCCGCCCAGCACGCGGACGCGGTGCGATATGACGAAATCAGCTATGACGATGTGCTGGCCAAGCGGCTGAAGGTGATGGACGCCTCCGCCATTGCGTTGGCGCGCGACAATGATCTGCCGATTATTGTGTTCTCCCTAGACGAGCCCGGTGGGTTCAAGGGCATTTTGGCCGGCGAGGGGACGTACACCATCGTCCGAGACTGATGGCATGTTGTCATCGACAAAGGGCTGGTCATTGCGCCTGTGACGCCAAATGAGCCGGCGCTGCATGCGTCCTTGCGGAAACGGGCGCGCGGGCAGATAGCCCAAAGCGGCTGGATGGCCAAGCGCGGCCAAGGCCGCGCGCAGTGCTTTGCGCGGCTCGACCGGCAATCGGGTCAGGGTTTGCGTCCCGGGAAAGAGGCTTTCCACCCAAGCGCCCTGCGCGTCGATCACGGCGTGATTTGGCAACAGGATATGGACATAAGCGCTGTTTGGTGAAGGGCGCTGAGCGCGCCTGAACCCTTTCGCGCCGAGGAAGCGCTTGATCGGTACCAACACCTCGTCTTCACCAAACATGCGCCGCGCGATCTTTGATCGCACAAGGACCCGGTGATCGGGGGAAAGCTGCAATTTATGCATCGGCTGGCCCGGGCCTAACGCGCCGGCGGCAACCTCAATTGGTCGGCTGAGAGGGTCGTCGCCGACCGGCTGGCTGCTGATCCACTTGATTGGCTGTGGTCCGTCGTCCCGTGTCTCGATCATATCGCCGACGCGCAGTGCCTCTACTTTTTTGTAGCCGGTTGTCGTCTTTATCAGGCTGCCGCACAGAAAGCAGACCACTTGCGAATTCTCAATGCTATTGCCGGTCACAGAACCGGAAAAGGTGTCATTAACCACCGAAACCAATTGGATGCTTTGAATGTTGAGGTTGTCCAACCCGTTGCCGACATCACGGATGAAAACATCGCCGATGGTGGTTTGCAGAACGGCAACCAGCACTTCCTGCGTGGACCCATCGCCCAGTGTGACGACGGCGTTGTATGCCATGGTGGAATCGATTTGATAGCTTTCGTCGCCGAAGCCCACGTCATACGACAAGAAATCGACGCCATTTTCCGGAGGCGCCGCTGCTTGGGTTTCATTATCCGAAATCGCGCCATCGTCGTTCTGGTCATTCTCGACAATGCTTGTCAGGACAAGGTTATCGTATTGCCCAAGCAAGTTTCCTTCATTTTCGGCGGATGAATTGGATTCGTCGGTATCCACATCGGCGAAAGTGCCGAGAAAGATCATATTGACCGTGGTCTGAGTAGGCATGAGGCTTCCCTAAAGGCAGGTTCTGGCTTTGGGGGGAATTTTTCGCAAAAGGATCAAGAAACGGTTTATCTGACGTACGATCTGCCTCTGTTTTTAGTCAATTACTTCAATAAACGGCCAAAAATAGGCGATAATTCACCTGTTGGCTGAGGGGGCTATGTGCCGCTGCAAGTGGTTCTGGCCATGCGCGAAGTCATGCTTTAAACTCTGCACAAAGAATAAACACGACAGGCAAAACCTATGTCAGACGACTTCATCCTAGACACCGACGATATTCAGCGCCGTATGGATGGCGGCATGAACGCATTGCGCAGTGAATTTGCGTCACTGCGGACCGGGCGGGCCTCTGGCTCGATGTTGGAACCGGTGATGGTGGACGCCTATGGCTCCATGACCCCGATCAACCAAGTGGGGACGGTTAACGTCCCCGAACCGCGCATGGTGACGATCAACGTGTGGGACAAAGGCCTGGTGGGGAAGGTCGAGAAAGCCATTCGCGAAAGTGGGCTGGGCATCAACCCGCAATTGAACGGCACCATTATCATGCTGCCGATCCCCGAATTGAACGAAGAACGACGCCGGGAACTTACAAAAGTCGCCGGCACCTATGCCGAAAACGCGCGTATTTCGGTCCGCAACATCCGCCGCGACGCGATGGATCAGATCAAGAAGGCCAAAGCGGACGGCATGTCGGAAGATGACGAGAAGCTGTGGCAAGACGAAGTCGAAGAAATGATAAAAGCGCAAATCAAGCTGGTGGACGAAGCGCTGGCAACCAAACAAGAAGAGATCATGCAAGTATAAGCGTGACGGAGCCGCCCAAAACGGGCGGCTTTATAATGTTGAGAGCGAGGATTTTTCATGAGCGTAGTTGAGATCAACCCCGACGGGCCGAACCATGTGGCCATCATCATGGACGGCAATGGCCGTTGGGCCACGCAGCGCGGCAGGCCGCGGCTGTTTGGCCACCAAGCGGGCGCAAAACGCGTGCGACAGGCGGTTGAAACATGCCCGTCTCTGGGCGTTAAGTACCTGACGATATTCGCGTTTTCGACCGAAAACTGGAAGCGGACACAGTCCGAGGTTGCAGGTCTGATGGCATTGTTCCGGCGCTACATCCAGCGGGAGGCCAATTACCTGCACCGCCTTGGCACCCGTGTGCGTTTCATCGGCGAGCGGGAAAAGCTGGACAAGAAGCTGCAAGCGCTGATGGACTATCTTGAGAAGCTGACCGAGGGCAACGACACCACCCATTTGACCATTGCGTTGAACTATGGCGCGCGGGACGAGGTGACACGGGCCACGCAGCGTCTGGCGGTTGAGATCGCGGAGCAACGGTTGAAGCCTGAGCAGGTGAATTCCGAAGTTCTGTCCTCCTTCCTAGACACCTGCATGCTGCCGGATCCCGATCTGGTTATCCGCACCTCGGGCGAGGCCCGAATATCGAATTTCCTGCTGTGGCAGTCAGCCTACGCGGAATACGAGTTTATTGACACGCATTGGCCAGATTTCACGCCTGATGTCTTCGAATCTGTTGTCAGCCGCTTTGGTGGACGTGATCGCCGCTTTGGCGCGGTGAAGGCCTGAACCCTTGAGCATTACGGCGGATAAGTTTTCCGACCTATGGGTCCGCATGGGGTCCGGGGCGGTGATTGCTGTCATAGGCTTGGTGTGTGTTTGGCTTGGTGGTGCTGCGTTTCTGGCGCTGTGCTGCGCGCTGACCGGCGCGTTGGTCTGGGAGCTTGTCGGCATGCTGGGCGGCGGCGCAAAACGCGCGGTGACGCTGGGGGCAGGGGCCGCTGCCGCGTTCCTTGCGGTGTCGTTGCTTCCGCCGGGGCTGGGACTGCCGTTCATTTTGCTGCCCTCCATCGCGGGCATTGCGCTGTTGCCGCGCAACCGCACGCTTTACATGATTTTCACCGCGCTTATCATCATCGCCGCCTACGGGCTGTGGGTGCAGCGCAACGATTTTGGCTTCACCTGGATGCTGTGGCTGGCCTTGGTCGTCATGATTACAGACGTCGCGGGCTACTTTGCAGGGCGCTTCATTGGCGGGCCCAAATTTTGGCCGCGCGTGTCGCCCAAAAAGACGTGGTCTGGCACCATTGCCGGCTGGATCGGCGCCGGGGTGATCGCTTGTTTCTTTCTGGGTTTTCCGGGCGTTGGCGTCGAAGTTATCGGGATTTCCATTGCAATTTCAATGGCCTCGCAGATGGGCGACATCGCGGAAAGCGCCATGAAGCGCAAAATGGGCGTGAAGGACTCGTCGAACCTTATCCCCGGCCATGGCGGGGTATTTGACCGGTTTGACGGTATGCTTGGGGCCTCGGTGTTCTTGCTGATGATCGAGCAGATCGTCGACTTCCCACCCGTCTTCTAAGATGCGCAAGGTCTCCATTTTTGGCGCGACCGGGTCCATTGGGGAAAACACCGTTGATCTGATTTCGCGAAACCCGTCCGAATATGACGTGGTTGCATTGTCGGGGGGGCGTAACGTGGCCCGGCTGGCCGAACAGGCGATTGCGCTGAAGGCTGACGTGGCTGTGACGGCGTTTGAGGAGTGTTTTGCAGACCTGAAAGCGGCCTTGGTGGGCAGTGGCGTTGATGTGGCTGCCGGACCAGACGCGATTGCGCAAGCCGCAGAGCGGCCTGCGGACTGGGTGATGTCGGCCATAGTCGGTGCCGCAGGGCTGGTGCCCGGGCTGACGGCGCTCAAGCAGGGCAAGACCTTGGCGCTTGCCAACAAGGAGTCCTTGGTGACCGCGGGGCCGATGCTGCTGGCCGAAGCGAAAGCGCATGGCGCGACCGTTTTACCGGTCGACAGCGAGCATTCGGCGGTGTTTCAGGCCTTGGTTGGCGAAGACACCACCGCTGTTGAGCGGATCATTATCACGGCGTCGGGCGGGGCGTTTCGGGACTGGGACGCCAAGGACCTGCATAAAGCGACCTTGGAAGATGCCTGCACCCACCCCAATTGGGATATGGGCCAGCGGATCACCATCGACAGCGCGTCGTTGTTTAACAAAGCGATGGAGTTGATTGAGACCAAAGAGTTTTTTGGCGTTCTGTCAGATCAGATTGAGACGGTTATCCACCCCGAAAGCCTGATCCACGCACTGGTTGGGTTCAACGATGGCGCGCTGATGGCGCATCTAGGGCCGCCCGATATGCGCCACGCGATTGGCTATGCGCTGCACTGGCCGGACCGAACCCATTTGCCTGTCGATAGATTGGATTTGACACAAATTGGGTCGTTAAATTTCCGACCTGCAGACCCCGAAAGATACCCGGCCTTAAGACTTGCCCGTGAAGTTATGGAGGCCGGCGGGATGGCCGGCACGATATTCACTGCGGCGAAGGAGGCAGCATTAGACGCGTTTATTGCCCGGCAGATCGGGTTCACTCACATGGCCGATATTGTGGATGCCACGCTCTCGACACTTTCGGGTGAGATTGCCGCATCTGAGCAATTGACGCTTGATTCCGTCTTGGCCGTTGACCATCTGGCACGTAAGACGGCGCAAGCCATCATCGCAGCAGGGTAAGGAACGCATTTATGGATATTTCGGGCTTCATCTCTGCGGCTGGTGGCACCGGCTGGGTGATCTTGTTCTTTGTCCTCGCGCTTTCCATCATTGTCGCGATCCACGAATACGGCCACTACATCGTTGGCAGATGGTGTGGCATTCATGCGGAGGTGTTCTCGCTTGGGTTTGGCCCGGTGCTGTATTCGCGGGTCGACAAGCATGGCACCAAATGGCAGCTGGCGGCGCTGCCTTTCGGTGGCTACGTCAAATTCATGGGTGATGCCGATGCCGCGTCGGGCAAGGACGGCGAAACAATCAGCACGCTTTCCGAAGCAGAACTGAAACGCACCATGCACGGTGCCGACCTGTGGCGCCGCTCTGCCACCGTTGCGGCGGGGCCGATTTTCAATTTTGCCCTGTCCATTCTGGTGTTTGCGGGCATTTTTCTGTTTTCCGGCACCGCGACTGATGATGCGCTGATCGGCAAATTGAAGCCCAATCCCGGCAATGAGGAAGCCTTTCAAGAAGGCGACCTGGTCACGGCTGTGAACGCCCTTCCAGTTGATGACATTGCTCAGTTCTACGAGATTGCACGCGCCTTGCCACCGATGGAAGAGGTCGCATATCAGGTCGAGCGCGACGGCGCGATTGTGAAATTTGACAGCGTGTTCCCGATGCCGCCTGTCCTGGACCAGTTGCAGCCGCAATCAGCGGCGATTGACGCCGGGTTGGCAGTTGGTGATGTCATCACCAGTGTCGATGGCGAGCCAGTTTGGGCTTTGAGCCAAGTGCAAGAGGCCGTCCAGGCCGGGGCAGGGGCCGCGGTGCAGCTTGGCGTGTGGCGTGATGGCGAAACTTTGGAAGTGACGCTGACCCCACGCCAACGCGACCTGCCGGTTGACGGCGGGTTCGAGACCCGGTGGTTGATCGGCTTCTCCGGCGGTGCCTTCTTTGACCCGCCTCGCGTGACACTTGGGGCTTGGCACGCATTGAAGGGCGGGGTCGCGCAGACCTGGTTTGTCGGCACATCCAGCCTGTCGGGCCTTTGGCATATGATTACCGGCGCGATCAGCTCGTGCAACATTCAAGGGCCCATTGGCATTGCGCAAACCTCGGGAGACATGGCCAGTCAGGGCGCACAATCCTTCATCTGGTTCATCGCAGTGCTCAGCACGGCCGTTGGGCTGCTGAACCTGTTCCCCATTCCGGTGCTTGATGGCGGCCATTTGGTCTTTCATGCCTATGAGAAAGTGGCGGGCCGTCCGCCAAGCGACAAAGCCCTGAACGTCATGATGACGGGTGGTTTGGTGCTGCTGCTCTCTTTGATGGCTTTTGCGCTGACCAACGACCTGTTCTGCCCGTAAGGCACCTTTGGGCGGACCAGATTCAGGGGGCAATTGCCACCGTACCACCATGGCGTTGCCCGATTTCGGCCACATTCTGAAGCGATGATGGTCAGGTCTGAAACCGATACGGGCTCAAGTCTGATGCAACATATAGAACAAAGCTATCGCGGCCTGCGCTTGCTGGTGAACCTGAATTGGGACCGTGTTCTTTGGCCGTCTGCGATCGCTCTGGCGTTGGTTGCTGGCAACTACGCGGCATCGCTATAGCGGGTCGCGTGAACCGTTCGTCGGACAGTCTTTCAAACTTGTAACATAACGGCCCCGCTTGGCGGCCGTTTTCGGCGTTCTTGCTTTTGACAACCGCCTAGACTCACGGTACGAGTGACACACAATATAAAGTGTCATGACGGGGCAGTGGGCATATGAAGATCGCAGAAGCGACGCAGCAGTTGAAAAAGAGCCTGAAATTACTTTCGGTCATCAGTGCATTCGGTGTCGCAGGCGGGGCGTTCCCCGTGCTGGTTCAACCCGCATATGCGCAAAGCTTCAACATCTCCACCATCGAGATCGTGGGCAACCAGCGCATCGAGGATGCGACGGTTCTGAGCTTCATCAACATTCCACGCGGCCAGCCGGTCTCTGCCGCGCAGCTGAATGATGCGTTCCAACGCCTGCAGCGCTCTGGCCTGTTCGAAAGCGTTGACCTTGTGCCCGCCGGGAACCGGTTGGTTGTGACCGTCAAAGAATACCCAACGATCAACCGCGTGAACATCGAGGGCAACCAGCGGCTGAAGGACGATGACCTGCTGCCATTGCTGCAATCGCAGTCCCGGCGCGTCTATAATCCAGCTGCCGCAGAAGCGGATGCCCAAACCCTTGCTGAAGGCTACCGCCAAAGCGGCCGCCTTGCCGCGACGGTCACGCCCCGCATCATTCCGCGCTCCAACAACCGCGTTGATCTGGTTTTCGAAGTGACCGAAGGCCGCGTCGTCGAGGTGGAGCGCATCAGCTTCGTGGGCAACCGCGCCTATTCCGACCGACGGCTGCGCCGCGTCGTTGAAAGCAAGCAGGCAGGCCTGTTCCGCACCGTGATTTCCAGCGATACATTCATTGCGGACCGCATTGCATTTGACCGCCAGTTGCTACGCGACTTCTACCTGTCGCGGGGTTATGTGGATTTCCAGGTGTTGTCAGCAGCCCCCGAACTCACTCGCGAGCGCGACGCGTTTTTCATCAACTTTAAGGTCCAAGAGGGGCAGCAGTTCAAATTTGGCCGCATCACCACGGTCAGTGATCTGGAAGAGATTGACCCCGACGAGTTTCAGGCTGTCAACAAGATCAAAGAGGGCAAGACCTACTCGCCCAACCGCGTTGAAAACACCATCACCCGCATGGAACGTCTGGCCATTCAGAAAGGTTTGGACTTCATTCGGGTCGAGCCGCGCATTATCCGCAATGATGCCGATCTGACCTTGGATGTCGAATTCGTGGTCACCCGTGGCCCACGCGTGTTTGTTGAGCGCATTGATATTGAGGGCAACGCCACGACGCTTGACCGCGTTGTGCGGCGTCAGTTCAGAACAGTCGAGGGCGATCCGTTTAACCCGCGCGAAATTCGCGACGCGGCCGAACGCATCCGCGCGTTGAACTACTTCACGACAGCGGATGTGAACACCCGCGAAGGGTCGGCGGCAGATCAGGTCATCATTGACGTTGATTTGGAAGAAACCACCACCGGCTCGCTGGGCTTTGGGGTCAGCTATGGCTCCGAGGGCGGGGTTGGCTTCAACGTGAACTTCACAGAGCGAAATTTCCTCGGTCGCGGGCAGACGCTTGGTTTTACCTTCGACACCGCCTCCGACACGCAAAACACTTCGATCACATTTGTTGAGCCGGCCTTTCTGGGGCGCGATCTGCAATTTGGTCTCAGCACTTATTACCGCACCACCAGCGGCGAATTTGCCCTGTTCGACACGCAAAACATTGGTTTTGAGCCAAGCATCTCATTCCCGGTGTCTGAAAACGGGCGGTTGCGGCTGAACTACCGCTTATCGCGCGACTCGATCAAGAATGTCGACCGTACACGCACCGCGGGCATCAACAACACTTCCCGGATTTTGGCGCGGGAGGAAGGCACACGCTACACCTCGGCGCTAGGATATGAATATAGCTACGACACGCGGCGGACGGGTTTGAACCCGAATGCGGGCGTATTGCTGCGCTTCGGTCAGCAATTTGCAGGCGTCGGTGGCGGTCAACAATACATCCGCACAACCGGGCTGGCCTCGGCGCAGACGAAAGTTGCGCGCGAAGAGGTCACATTGCGTGCGGAGTTCGAATTCGGTGCGCAGACAATGCTGAGCGGCAATAGCCGCATCTCTGAACGGTTCTTTATCGGCAACAGCAAGCTGCGTGGCTTTGACACGGATGGTCTGGGGCCTCGCGATCTGGGATCGACAAACCGAGATGCGCTTGGGGGCAACTACTTTGCTGTGGCACGGCTTGAGGCAGAATTCCCTCTTGGCTTGCCCGAAGAATATGGCATTTCCGGTGGCGCATTCTTTGACGTGGGTTCCGTGTGGGGCCTTGATGACACCAACGGAACGCCAGCTGGCAACCAGGTCGATGACAGCTTGAGCTTGCGCGCAACCATCGGTGTATCGGTTTTCTGGGACACGCAGCTTGGGCCGCTTCGTTTCAACTTCTCAAGGGCGCTTCAAAAAGAAGATTTCGACAACGAGCGCACTTTTGATCTGACCGTCTCAACCCGGTTCTGATCCGTGATACGGTGGCTTGCGCTTTGCGTGATGGTGCTGACCGGCACCATGGCGTTCGCGCAAGAGGCGTCGTCCCCAGCCCCCATTCTGACGCTAAATCAGGAACGGCTCTATGCGTCCTCTGCATTTGGGCAGCGGGTACGGGCCGAGCTAGATGCGGACTCGGTGGCACTTGTCGCCGAAAACCGCCGGATCGAGGCCGCGTTGGTTGCCGAGGAAAGCCAGCTTACCAAAGACCGCGTCAACATGGACCCAGCAGATTTCCGCGCACTTGCCGAAGACTTTGATGTGAGGGTTACAGGCATTCGAAGCGCCCAGGCCGAAAAGCGTGACGCATTGCAACGGGTCGCGGATCAGGAACGCGCCCGGTTTTTCGAATTGGCCTACCCGGAACTGTTCGCTTTGGTCGAAGAAACGGGTGCTTTGGCCATTCTGAACCAATCCGCAGTTATTTTGTCTTCACGCCAGATTGACGTGACTGATATTGCAATCGAGCGCATGAACGCGGCGTTTGGCGCGGCCCCGCTGCCACCAGAACCAGCGGCCACCCCGCAGCCGCGCCCCGATCCAACAACCGACACGCCGCAGAACGGCGGAACTGAAGACGAAACGCCGGCCGAGAACTGACACAGCGCGTGACTTGTGTGGAAAGGGGGCCACTGCTACTCATTTGGGACCCGCCTCAACGCACGCCGGAACAATAAAGAGCAGACCGCAATGACCCAGCCAACCAGCGCCGACATTCACCTAATTCAGCGCATTATCCCGCACCGTTACCCGTTTCTGCTGATCGACAAGGTGGTCGATATCAAACATGGCGTCAGTGCCACCGGCATAAAGAATGTGACATTTAACGAGCCACATTTCCAAGGTCATTTTCCCGGCGCCCCAATCATGCCCGGCGTGACGATCATTGAGGCGATGGCACAGACGGCGGCGGTGATGGTTGGCGTGACAATGGACATGGCCGACAAGGAATTGCTGGTCTACTTCATGGCTATTGATGGCTGCAAATTCCGCCGCAAGGTGATCCCCGGCGACGTGCTGCGCATGGATGTATCCGTGACGCGCGGCAAACCGGGCGGCAAGGTCTGGAAATTCAAAGGCGTGGCCCATGTCGACGGCGAAATGGCGGCTGAGGCCGAATTCACCGCCATGATGGACATGCCCAAGGAATGAGCGACCACATCCACCCCTCAGCCGTCATCGAGGACGGCGCGCAGGTTGACCCCTCTGCCAAGGTCGGCCCGTTTTGTATGGTCGGAGCGTCGGTCAGTCTTGCTGCTGGCGTCGAGCTGAAAAGCCATGTGGTGGTCACCGGTAAGACCTCGATTGGGCAGGACACGGTCGTGTTCCCCTTTGCCGTGATCGGCGAAATCCCACAGGACCTGAAATTCAGCGGCGAGGAAACTCGGCTGGAGATTGGCGCGCGCAACCGGATCCGCGAAGGCGTCACCATGAACACCGGCACCTCTGGTGGCGGTGGGCTGACAAAGGTCGGTGACGACTGCCTGTTTATGACCGGGGCCCATGTCGCGCATGACGCGATTGTCGGCAACGAGGTGATTGTGGCCAATCAGGGTGCCATCGCCGGGCATTGCCATATCGAAGACAAGGTCATCATTGGCGGTCTGTCGGGCATCCACCAATGGGTGCGCGTTGGGCGTGGGGCCATCATTGGCGCTGTGACCATGGTGACCAATGACGTCATTCCCTACGGTTTGGTGCAAAGCCCGCGGGGCGATCTGGACGGGCTGAATTACGTGGGCCTCAAGCGTGCAGGCGTGGCGCGATCCGACATCACCGCGCTGCGCGCTGCCTACCAGATGCTGCGCCAGGGCGATGGGGCATTTCAGGACCGCGCAGCGCGGCTGAAGGAAGAGACCGACAGCGTCTATGTGCATGAAGTGGTAGATTTCATTCTGGGGCAGAGCGACCGGTCGTTCCTGACCCCGCGCTAGGCCCGTTATGCTGGCGCTCGTCGCAGGCGAAGGTGATTTGCCGAAACTGGTGATGGACCGGCTCGACGCAGACGGCACGGTGTTTCGACTTTGCGAGCTGGAAGGCTACCCGTCTGAGCATCGCGGCGACCGCCCCGTCATGCGGTTCCGCATCGAGACCTTGGGCAGTTTCATCAACGACCTTGTTGGGTTTGGGGTGACTCAGATTTGTTTTGCCGGCGGTATCGGGCGCCCGCCGCTTGATCCCTCGAAAATAGACCCCGCCACCATGCCGCTGGTGCCCCGCATGATGGCGGCATTGCAGCAGGGGGACGATGCCGCCCTGCGCACGGTGCTTCAATTCTTCGACGAAGCAGGGATAGAGACCGTTGCGGCCGACCGCATCGGTCCAAACTTGGTACCTGACCCCGGCGTGTTGGGGAGCGTTGACCCCTCCGAGCAGCATCGCAAAGACGCGGCGCGGGGCGTTGAGATTATCGGAGCCATGGCGCAAGTGGATGTTGGGCAGGCCTGCGTTGTGGCGCAGGGTCAGGCGCTGGCCATCGAAGCACAACCGGGCACCGACTGGATGATGCTATCCTTGTTGGCCAACCGCGAGGCGACGCAGGCCGATAGCATCAACAGCCTGTTCGGATCGGTGGTCGAGGGCGCGCGCGGTAATCATATCCCACAAGGCGGCATCTTGGTGAAAGCCGCAAAACCCGGTCAGGACCTTCGCATCGATATGCCAACCGTTGGCCCAAAAACCGTTTTGCGCGCAGCGCAGGTAGGCATTGAGGGGATCGTCATCGAAGCGGGCCGCGTCATGGTATTGAAGCCCGAGGAGTGCATTGCAATTGCGGACCGCCAGGGGCTGTTCCTCTGGGTTATGGAATGAACATCTATCTGATTGCTGGGGAGCCTTCTGGCGACCGTTTGGGGGCCGCCTTGATGGCGGGGCTGAAGGAATTGAACCCTGATATCGGGTTCGCGGGCGTTGGTGGCCCGTTGATGCAGGCCGAAGGGCTGGACAGCCTGTTCCCAATGGAGGAACTGTCGGTGATGGGGCTGGCGGAAGTGCTGCCCAAACTGCGCCATCTGTTCAAACGGCGCGACGAGGTTGCCAACCATGTCGTGCTGGCAAAGCCCGATGTTCTGGTCACCATCGACAGCCCCGATTTTTGTCTCCGGGTCGCCTCCAAGGTGCATCAGATGGCGTCTGATATTCCGACCGTGCATTATGTAGCCCCGACCGTGTGGGCGTGGCGTCCCGAACGCGCCGCCAAGATGGCGCGTGTCATAGACCATGTCCTGGCCCTGTTCCCGTTTGAGCCGCCCTATATGGAAGCTGCCGGTATGACCTGCGACTTTGTCGGGCACCCGGTTGTCGCGGAACCCGTTGGAACCGACGCCGAAGAGCAGGATTTTCGTAGGTCCTACGGGCTAGGGGACGCCCCCGTCATCTTGGCGCTCCCCGGCTCGCGCGTGGGGGAAGTCGCACGGCTGACAGACCGGTTCGGAGAGGCGTTGCGTGATGTCATTTCACAAAACCCCTCGGCGCGTATCGTGGTGCCGACGGTCGCCAGTGTGGCGGGTCGCGTGCATGACCTGATACGGCGCTGGCCGGGCGTCCCGATTGTGCTGGACCCGCGCGACCTTGGCGCCGAGCAATACGCAATCACCAAACGCGCAGCGTTTAAGGCCGCGCATGTTGCGCTGGCCGCCTCTGGCACTGTCTCGTTGGAACTGGCGGCGGCGGAAACGCCGATGGTCATCGCTTATGATATGAATTGGTTTTCGCGGCGGATCATCGCATCGAAGATGCTGATCGACACGGTCACCTTGGTCAATATCGTGTCCGAGACCCGCACCGTTCCAGAGTTTTTGGGAGACGCCTGCAAGGCCCCCGATATTGCACGCGCCCTCAATTCGTTGATGACCGATCAGGGCGCACGTGACCGGCAGCTTGCAGCGTGCGCCAATACCATGGAGCTGCTTGGCAAAGGCGGCGACGCGCCGGGGATGCGGGCCGCGCTGTCAGTCTACGACCTGGCCAAGCCGGTCATTCCGTAAAATCTGCGGTCTGTGCGCCGGTAAGCCGGATGAGCGTGTCCGCGGAGATCGGGAAGATGTGGTGCGGTGTTCCCGCCGCAGCCCATATCGTGTCAAATTCTGTCAGACGAGGGTCCAGAAACGCGCGGATCGGGCTTAGATGGCCGATGGGCGAGACGCCCCCGATTGCAAAGCCCGTCTGGCTGCGGATCAATGCGGCATCCGCCTTTCCCAAGGTTTCCCCCGCCACGTCAGATGCTTTTTGTGCACAGACGCGGTTGCCCCCGGCGGTCAGAAACAGGATCGCTTGGTCTGAGGCTTCTCCATGAAATATGATCGACTTGGCGATCTGATCGACATGGCAGCCAGCCACATCTGCCGCCTGTTGCGCGGTGCGGGTGTCCGCTCCGGTTTCCATAATTTCGACGGTGACGTCGGCGGCCTCCAGGGCGGCTTTGACGCGTTTCAGACTTTTGCTCATGTGGCATGCTCCGGCGTTTGACAGCATCAAGCCTCAAACGGTGGTTGACCGCAAGCGGTCAGCCGCGTCTTGTAAGAGTATGAGTTTCAGCGCCCAAATCTCCCGCGCGCCGCATGCGTTTCAACCCGATATAGGTCGGGAAGCCGCTGACCTTTTTGCCGAAATGCCGCCCGAATTCCGCGACCTGGTCAAGGGAACAGCCGGGTGCAGCCCCTATCTGGGATCGCTCATTCACCGTGAAGCAGACTGGGTGCGGATGCTTGGCGATCAATCGGCTGAAGCCTTACGCGATGATATTTTGAAGGATGTCGCAGCTGCGCAAATTGCCAGTCTTGCTGCTGACCTGCGGCAGGCGAAGCGCCGCATGGCTTTATTGGCAGGTCTGGCTGATCTGGGTGGCGTTTGGACCTTGGAGCAAGTCACTGGCGCGCTAAGCGATTTGGCCGATGCCAGCGTGGATCGGGGTATTAAGGCTTTGGTCAAATCCGAAATAGATCGCGGGAAACTGCCCGGCCTGACGGAGGAAGACGCGGCCACTGCTGGAGGAATGGCAGTGCTGGCGATGGGCAAGATGGGGGCGGGGGAGCTGAACTATTCCTCCGATATCGACCTGATTTGCTTGTTTGATGAAACCCGATTTGATCCCGATGATTACCACGACGCGCGGGCGGCTTTTATCCGCGTGACCCGCAAAATGACGGCGCTTTTGTCTGATGTCACGGCTGATGGTTACGTGTTTCGGACTGACCTCAGGTTGCGCCCTGATGCGTCTGTCACACCTGTCTGCATCGCGATGGAGACCGCTGAGCGCTATTACGAAAGCGTTGGGCGCACTTGGGAACGGGCGGCCTTCATTAAGGCCCGCACCTGCGCCGGCGACATTGGTGCCGGTGAAAGATTTCTGGAGCGGCTGACGCCATTTGTGTGGCGCAAACATCTCGACTTTGCGGCCATACAAGATGCCCATGACATGCGGTTGCGTATTCGTGATCACAAGGGGCTGGGGCGGAAGCTGGCGCTGGAAGGCCACAACATGAAGCTGGGGCAGGGCGGCATTCGCGAGATCGAATTTTTCACGCAAACTCGCCAAATCATTGCCGGAGGGCGTGACCCTAATCTTCGGGTGCGCGGGACGGTCGAAGGGCTGGACCGCTTGGGGGATGCCAGCTGGATCAGTCGCGATGTTGCCGCGCAACTGCAAACGAATTACCGCGCCCATCGCGAGGTGGAGCACCGCCTGCAAATGATCGGAGACGCCCAGACCCATGACCTGCCCACAAGCGCGGAAGGGTTTGACCGACTGGCTGCATTCATGGGGATGGCGCTGCCGGAATTGAAAGCCGCGTTGACAGACCGGCTGACGGCAACATCGGCTTTGACGGAAGACTTCTTTGCCCCTGACCCCGTCGAGAAAGCGTTGGCAGGCGATGTCGATTACTTGGAGAAGTGGCGCAGCCTTCCGGCTTTGCGCAGCCCGCGTGGTGCCGAAATTTTTACGCGGGTGTTTCCCGACATCAAACGCAAATTAGATGCAGCCGCAAAACCTGACGAGGCCTTGCAAGCGTTTGAGCAGTTTTTGACAGGGTTGCCCGCAGGCGTGCAGGTGTTCTCGCTATTCGAGGCCAACCCGCAATTGGGTCAGCTCATCGTTGATATTTGCTCTGCCTCCGATGTGCTGGCGACGCATCTTGCGCGCAACGCTCAGGTGTTGGATGCCGTGTTGGGCGGCGAGTTTTTCAGCGAATGGCCGGATGTCGATGGCTTGGCCGCAGATCTGGCGCGGCGGTTGGCCATCCTGCCTGATTACGAGGCGCAGTTGGATCTGACGCGACGTTGGCAGAAGGAATGGCATTTCCGCATCGGCGTTCATCAATTGCGCGGTTTGATCCCTCCCGAGGTCGCCGCCAAACAATATGCCGACCTCGCGCAAAGCGTGTTGCGCGCGCTGTTTCCCGTGGTTCAGGGGCAGTTTGCAGTGAAGCATGGTCAGGCGCCCGGAAAAGGGGCCGCCGTCTTGGCAATGGGGTCGCTCGGCGCGGGGCGGCTGACGGCAAAATCCGACCTGGACTTGATTGTCATTTATGATCCGGAGGGTATCGAGGCATCAGACGGGCCGCGCCCTCTGAGCACGCGGCCCTATTTTGCCAAGCTGACACAGGCATTGGTCACGGCGCTGTCGGCACCGACAGCCGAAGGGCGGCTCTATGAAGTGGATATGCGGCTGCGCCCGTCAGGCCAAAGCGGTCCGGTCGCAACCTCGCTTGAGGCCTTTGACAGCTACCAAAATGAACAGGCTTGGCTGTGGGAGCATATGGCACTGACCCGCGCGCACCCGCTGGTTGGCGATCCATCTGTTCTGTCCGCGATCGAGGACGTGCGCATCAAAGTGCTGACCAAAGACCGCAATGCTGCGGATGCCGCCACACAAACCCAAGAGATGCGCCAGCGCTTGGCTGATGCAGGGCGCATTGGCGGCATATGGGACGTCAAGAACGGGGCAGGCGGCGTGCAGGACATTGAGCTTTTTGTCCAAACTCTGGCGTTGCTCGCAGGTGTCACCATGCGTGGTACGTCAGACCAAATCACGCAAGCGGCCAAGGCGGGCTTCATTGAAAATGGGGAGGCCGTGAAACTGGCCAAAACGCATAAGAGCTTTGGACGGGTGACCCAAGCCGCACGCTTGCTAGCTGGTGACACGTTCGACCCCGACCTGTTGGGCGCGGGTGGGCAGGCCATGTTGCTGCGCGACTTGGCGGCAACGGATCTGGTCGCGTTGGCGGATACACTGGATAAATGTCGCAAACATGCCAAAACCTTGATCGAAACGACGCTGACCGGTTTGGGAGGCGATGGTATCAGCGGCCAAACAGATGCCAAGGACGTGAGCGCATGACCCGATCAAAACCAACGTATGACCCGAAAGGGTTGGTTCAAGACGCCTACCGCATCGAGGGGATCACTGCGGGCGAGTGCCGGTCGATCTTCCTCGATTGGGCGCTTAGCGTGCCTTTGGGCGCGGATCATCCGACGCTGATTGATGCGCTGCTGACGCAATATGCGGGCGCTCAACCCGATCACCCGATGACGAAGGTGCTCCGCGAGGGGTTGGCGGCAAAGCCAGCCGTTGGACGACGTGGGGGGCGTGCCGCTCGCGTGAAATCAAACTAAAAAGCGCCCCGTACCGCAAAGGTCGGGGCGCTTCTGAACCTCTATAATTCGTTCGGCTATTCAGCCGGCTTGGTCGCGATGGTGACGGCTTCAAATCCAGCGGTAAAGCCGGTCAAGGAGACCGTCAGCTCAACCTTCTGGTCCGGTGCCTGCGCCGGAACGACGACGATCTTCGCTTCGTTGCCACGCTTGAAGGACGCGATGTCGCCATTGGTAAAGCCCACGCGTGAGAAGCAGCCGATCTGCGCGCAGAAGGTGAAGGGGTACACCTTGGCCTGACCGCCATCGACAGAGACCTGAACTTGCTGGGTCAGCAAGGTTTCAAGCGGTGTGACGATGGTTGCGCCTGCCGCCAGCTGGTCGTCAGCGGGCAGATTGAACAAGTTGATCTCGGCGACGGAATTGCCGTTCTGGTCTTCAAGCAGCTGGTAAAGCTGGCACGGCTCCTGTTGTCCCTCGGGGACGCGGATACAGCGGAGATCCCAGTCGCCATGCTCGGACCGGACATAGGGCTCGCCTTGGCCAGCAACTTCTTGGCCGGTTGACAGCCCATCCGTGCGAGGCGTGTCGCCATCAGCGGGGGCATCAGCCTCGGTGGTTGTTTCGGCTGGTGTTTCGGTGGTGGTCTGCGCAGCGGCGGGGGCAGCCAGTGCCATCACAGCGCACAGGGTCAGAAATTTGAAAAAATCGGACATCTTGCTTCCATACAAAGGTTAATCCCGCATTGATTAGCATGGCTGAAAAGCGGTGTCAGGGCCGAAAAGCGGCCTTATCCCCTTTGTGCAGGCAAAAATTCGCGCAGGCTGACATAAATGGAAACGGATGCTTAGAATTGAAAAAAGGGTCTGAAACCAGACCCTTCTTCCTATTTCTCCCCGTCGGACTGGCCGACTTATTGCCGTGACGCTACGGCACAGGTTGGCAGGCGTCAACTAAGAATATTCGCAAGTCACGCGCGCCTACCGCGCAAAAAAAGGGCCGTGCCACAGGGACACGGCCAGTCGACAGGGAGGAAGTGACGCCACGCCGCCGAATAGGGCGGCGCAGCGGCAACGCGATCACTCTGGCATAGAGAGGTTAAAAATGTATGTTCGGGCGCAGAAGTAGAATAGGGCGGGACGACATGGCTGAACTGAATGACATATTCGTAGGCGGCGGCGGCGAAGAATACGCCGAAAAGCAGCATCTTTTGCTGAAATACGCCAACCGCCACGGATTGATTGCGGGTGCAACCGGGACGGGAAAGACCGTAACGTTGCAAATTCTTGCTGAGAATTTTGCCAATCAGGGCGTGCCCGTCTTTATGTCCGATGTGAAAGGCGATTTGTCAGGCCTCGCGATCTCGGGGTCGCCAGATCACAAGCTGCACACGCCATTTATGGAACGGGCCGCAAAGATAGGGTTCGACGACTTCAGCTACCAAGCCTTCCCTGTCACATTCTGGGACCTCTACGGAGAAAAGGGCCACCCCGTCCGCACCACCGTTTCAGAAATGGGGCCTTTGCTGTTGTCGCAGCTCTTGGAGCTTAGCGAGGCGCAAGAAGGCATTTTGAACATCGCATTCCGCGTGGCTGACGAAGAGGGCCTGCCGCTGCTTGATCTCAAAGATCTGCAAGCCTTGCTGGTCTGGATCGGAGAAAACGCAAAAACGCTCGCCCTGCGGTATGGCTTTGTATCCTCCAATTCGGTGGGTGCGATCCAGCGCCGTCTGCTTGTTCTGGAAAATCAGGGTGCGGCTGATTTCTTCGGTGAACCGGCGCTGGAGCTTGAAGACATGTTTCATGTCGACAGCGAAGGGCGCGGCCAGATCAACATTCTGGCAGCCGACAAATTGATGAACGCGCCAAAACTCTATGCAACCTTCCTGCTTTGGATGCTTGCAGAACTGTTTGAAACGCTGCCCGAGATTGGCGATCCAGACAAACCGCGGTTTGTCTTCTTCTTTGACGAGGCGCACCTGCTGTTTGATGGCGCGCCAAAGGCGCTGGTCGACAAGGTCGAACAAGTGGCGCGCCTGATCCGCTCAAAAGGGGTGGGTGTCTATTTCGTGACCCAAAATCCGGCTGATGTCCCCGAAGACATCCTTGGCCAGCTCGGCAACCGTGTGCAGCACGCGCTTCGCGCGTTTACCCGCAAGGACCAAAAAGACTTGCGGGCTGCGGCGGATACGTACCGCGAAAATCCGCGGTTCGACATCGAAGACGCGATCAAAGAGGTGGGCGTCGGCGAGGCGGTGACGTCATTGCTTATCAAGAAGGGGATGCCCGGCGTGGCCGAGCGCACCTTGATACGTCCTCCGTCCTCGCAGCTTGGCCCGATCACTAAGATCGAGCGTAAGGCCGTGCTGATGAGCTCGCCAGTTGCGGGCAAATATGAGGACGTGCTGGACCGCGACAGCGCCTTCGAGATGCTTGCGGAACGCGCAGCCAAGGCCGCCAAAGAGGCGGAAGAGGCGGAAGCCAAAGAAGAGCAGATGGAGGCGCGGGACCGCGAATACCAGACAGGGCGTCGCTATACGGGCAATCGTGTCGGGCGGTCCACGACCAAACGCAAGACGACGCGCCGCGGCGATTCCGTCGGAACAGCTTTTGCCAAGTCGATGATGCGGTCCATCGGCACCAAGGCAGGGACCGCCTTGGTGCGTGGTGTGATGGGGTCGTTGTTTAAGGGGCGCTAGACCAGCGCCCCAAAATAACGCCGAGTATCTTTACTCGTCGAAATTCACTTCTTCTGTGATGCGCAATGCGGCTGGGCGATGCCCGGCCAGCGTCATCAGATTGACGTCGTCGGCGGTGAACGTGCCCCAGCCTTTCACCAGTTCAATCGCCTCGGAACCCGGGGCGACGGGGTATTCGAAATTGGCTTCCGCGTAGATGACCTGCGCCTCAGGGGAGGCAAGGAATTCCATCAATTTGACTGCCGCTTCGGGGTTGGGGGAGGCTTTGGTCATGGCGACGCCCGAGACGTTCACATGCGTGCCACCATCGGCGAAGGTCGGGAAAACAATGCGCACGCTGTCGGCCCATTCCTTTTGCTCGTCGTCGTCAAGCATTTTGCCCATGTAGTAGGTGTTGCCCACCGATATGTCGCATTCGCCAGCCCAGATGGCCTTTACCTGCGCGCGGTCATTGCCTTGTGGCTTGCGGGCAAGGTTGTCTTTGACGCCTTGTAGCCAGGACTTTGCGCCATCTTCGCCCGCATGTTCGATCACGGCGGAGGTCAGCGCCACGTTATAGGCATGGGTGCCGGAACGGGTGCAGATGCGGCCCTTCCATTTGGGGTCAGCCAGATCTTCGTAGGTGGTGACCTCGCCATCGGCGACACGGTCTTTGGACGCGTAAATGATGCGCGCGCGGGTGGTCACGCCAAACCAGTGATTTTCCGGGTCGCGGTACGTTTCGGGAATGTTGGCCGTCAGTGCTTCGCTTTCGACCGGCTGGGTCAGTCCTGCCTCGACAACAGCGCTCAGTCGGGAGATGTCGACGGTAAACACAACGTCGGCTGGAGAGCGGTCGCCTTCGGCTTTCAGCCGCTCCACCATCCCCTTGTTGAGGAAGACCACGTTTACGTCGATGCCAGTCTGGGCGGTGAACGCGTCAGTCAGTGGCTGGATCAGTTCAGGCTGACGATAGGAATAGATGTTGACCTCTTCCGCCATAGCGGGGGCGGCGATTGCCATGCAGCTTGTCGCAAAAAGCGCGGTGCGCAAAGTCATGTGATGTCCTCTGACTTAAGTGATTTGATGTCGTTTTATTCCTGACAAAAACACTTTGGTCAATACCTGAATAAATTAATCAGGTTTGTTTTTTTCCTCTAGCTTGGCCGCATCCCACAGGCTGTCCATTTCTTCGAGGTCGGATTGGGCAGGCGTCTTGCCGCGCTCTGACAGCAGGCTTTCCACTCTTTCAAAGCGTCTGGTGAATTTGGCGTTGGCCGCGCGCAATGCATCCTCTGCATCGACGTTCAAGTGTCGGCCCAAATTGGCGACAACGAATAAAAGGTCGCCGAATTCTTCCTCGACTTCCTTTTGTGTCAATGTGTTACGCGCCTCAGTTAATTCGGCGGCCTCTTCCTGTATTTTGTCGATCACCTCATCGGTTGAGGGCCAATCGAAGCCAACCCGCGCGGCGCGTTTTTGCAGTTTCACGGCCCGCATCAGCGCGGGCAAGCCAATCGCGACGCCGTCCAAGGTGCCGCCTTGGGATTTGCCCGCACGCTCAGCCGCTTTGATTTTTTCCCAATCGGCGGTTTGCTGCTCGGCCGATTTGTCGCGGCTCTCATCTCCAAACACATGTGGGTGGCGGGCCAGCATCTTGTCGCTGATGTTATTTGCGACAGAGGCAAAGTCGAAATGTCCTGCCTCGCTGCCCATTTGCGTATGATAGACCGTCTGCAGCAGCAAATCGCCCAATTCGCCCTCCAATTCGGTCATATCCTCGCGCGCGATCGCGTCGGCGACCTCGTAGGCCTCCTCGATCGTGTAGGGGGCGATGGAGGCGAAGGATTGTTCGATATCCCAAGGACAGCCAGTTTCGGGCTCACGCAGGCGGCGCATGATCTCAATCAGACGCTCCATGGGTTTTGTTGGGTCATAAATCAGCTCGGTCATTGCGGAGGCCTCGGGTTTGCGCAAACGTGTCGACACCACATCACGAAGGAGCCCTCAATGCCACCCGTCAACCGTATCGCCGACTTTGCCGAGGACATGAAAGGCTGGCGCCGCTGGTTGCATCAAAACCCGGAGCTTCAATTCGAATGCCATAAAACGGCAGCATTTGTGGTCGAGCGGCTCAAGGAGTTCGGGATCACAGACATTCACGAGGGCATTGCCACCACCGGCGTTGTGGCGATCATTGAAGGGCGGGGCGATGGTCCGACCATCGGGCTGCGCGCCGATATGGACGCATTGCCAATTCTTGAAGCGACGGGGTTGGACTATGCCTCCAAGGAAGAGGGCAAGATGCATGCCTGCGGGCATGATGGGCATACGACAATGTTGTTGGGCGCTGCGCGGTATCTGGCAGAGACGCGCAATTTCGCAGGCCGTGTCGCGCTAATCTTTCAACCAGCCGAAGAAGGCGGTGGGGGCGCTGGGGTGATGGTCGAAGAGGGCATCATGGAGCGCTTCGACATTGCGCAGGTCTATGGCATCCACAACGCGCCGGGTCATACGCTTGGCTGCTTTTACACAACGCCGGGCGCAATCATGGCTGCGGCAGATACATTCCACATTCATGTAACCGGTCAGGGCGGGCATGGTGCCTATCCGCATGAATGCAAAGATCCGGTCGTGGCAGCTGTCGCAATTTGCAACGGGCTTCAGACAATCGTGTCTCGCAACCGGCGTGGATTGGACGATCTGGTGGTTTCGGTCACCCAGATACACACCGGGACAATTGACAACGTGATCCCTGACACGGCCTACCTGAACGGCACCGTGCGCACGTTTGACACGGCCGTGCAGAAGATGGTCATCGACCGGATGCAGGCGATTTGTGACGGGGTGGCACAGGCCTATGAGGTTGACGTGTCATTCGAATTTGAAAAAGGCTATCCGCCGACAATCAACAACGCCGAAAAGGCCGCGTTCGCGGTTGAAGTAGCGCAAGAGATCGCCGGTGAGGCCGGTGTGATCGGCGACGCCGGGCCTGAAATGGGGGCGGAAGACTTCGCCTATATGCTAGAGGCGCGGCCCGGTGCCTATCTGTTCATGGGGCAGGGCGAGGGCGCTGGCCTGCATCATCCCGCCTATGACTTTAACGATGAGGCTGCGCCATTTGGCGCAAGTTTCTTCGCAAAATTGGTCGAAACGGCGCAACCGCTGGAAAAATGAGCGCTTCGCGCGCCAGATGTTTTGTTGGGGCTCTGCCCCAAACCCCGGAGTATTTCTAACCAGCTGGAGGGGCGAGATCACGGTAGGCGCGATTGCCATACAAAAGCGGCTCGCCAAGGGAATGTCGTGCTTCTTTGACCGCTCCTATCATGACGTGATGCGTGCCAATGCGTTCGTGACTTTGCAAGATACAGTCAAATGCTGCCAGAGCGCTTTTGAGCGCGGGCGCACCGGTGCTCAGGGTGGTGAATTCGGCGATGTCGAATTTGTCACCACCCACTGGGCTCGTGCGGCTGGCGAAGACATTTGCAATGTCGGACTGGCCTTGCCCCAAAGCATTCACACAGAAATGGCCATTTTCAAGGATCGCAGCTGTGGCCTTGGCTTCGTGGTGGAGGCACACCAGAAGTGTGGGCGTATCCCCATCAGCCGACACGCTGGACATGGCCGATACTGTAGCACCAGCCGCACCCGCCACACCATCGGTCGTCACGATGGTGACGGTGGAAACAAGGGTGCTCATCGCATCGATGAAATCTGATTTGAGGCGGGTATCAGGCATGACGTCTCTTTGCCTATCTGTGCGCGGCTTCGCAAGCCTTGCATTGGAATGGGGCGCAGGTCAGGGTGTCGCAGACCACCAGCAAGGAAGACAGAAATGGCACTCAAAGACGCCGCATATGACGTGGACAACGCGCTGACCCGCGAGGGCTATAAAGGCATGTCCTTTGAGAACGCTTTTGGCGGGGCGCTGTCCTTCATGCGCCGCACCTATACCAAGGATTTGACGGGCGTTGATCTGGCTGTCACCGGCGTGCCTTTTGATCAGGCGGTGACGCATCGGCCCGGAACCCGCATGGGGCCGCGGGCCATCCGCGAAGCCTCGGCATTGCAGCCCTGCGACCCGCCATATGGGTGGGACATCAACCCGCTGACCGACTTTAGCGTGGCCGATTACGGCGATCTGGCCTTTGACTACGCCGATATTCCAAAATTCCCGCAGGCGTTGACCGACCACATCACGGGCATTCTGGACGCGGGCGCGGGGGCGCTTTGCCTCGGCGGGGATCACTATATCAGCTTCCCCATCCTGCGCGCCTATGCCGCAAAATTTGGCCCTCTATCCCTGCTGCAATTCGATGCGCATTCCGACACGTGGTCCGATGATGACATGTCGCGGGTGGATCACGGCACCATGTTTTACAAGGCGGTCAAAGAAGGTCTGATCGTGCCAGAGCGGTCGGTGCAGGTGGGCATCCGCACCGTTTGTGAGGAGGATCTGGGCGTCAACGTGATTGACGCGCGCGAGGTGTATGAGCAAGGGGTGGCGGCCACCGTGGCCAAGATCAAGTCCATCCTTGGCGATCACCAGACCTATATCACCTTCGACATTGACTGCCTCGACCCGGCCTTTGCGCCCGGCACAGGCACGCCGGTGTCAGGCGGACTCAGCTCTGCGCAGGCGTTGCACATGCTGCGCGATCTGGACGGGGTCAATATGGTTGGCGGCGATGTGGTCGAAGTCTCTCCGCCCTATGATGTTGGCATGGCCACGGCGGTTGCGGGCGCGCATGTTGCGATGGAGCTGATGTGCCTCTATTGTGCGACCCTCAAACGGCAATCGTCACAAAGTTGATACGTTCGGCATTGAAGCTGCGCCCAAACTTCCCATGTTCCCAAATATCCCCGCCGGAGGCTCCCCACCTATGCGTCACGCCACACGTGAGATCAGCTACGCTCAATCAGCCGAGACATTGGCCGGCCGGGCCTTCATACGGACATTGGAGAACGCAACTGGCCGCATCAAGCTCATCAAACGCGCGCAGGGCTACGAGCAAGAGGTCGCACAGGGCGCAAACTTCTGGGATGTGATGCCGCAACGCTATGGGCTGAGCCTCGATGTGGCGGGCGGGGACCTCGCCAATATCCCCACGGATGGCCCGTTGATCGCCATCGCCAACCACCCTTACGGCATATTGGATGGGCTGATGTTGGGCCATATGCTCAACCAGGTGCGCGGCGACTTTCGGATCCTTGCCAACAAGGTTTTCAACCGGGCCGAGGAGATCAACCGCGTTGTGCTGCCCGTCAGTTTTGAGGGCACAAAGGCGGCCGCGGCGCAAAATTTGCAGACCCGCAAAGACGCGTTGCGCCACATTGCGGATGGCGGTGCCATCGGGGTGTTTCCCGGCGGCACCGTGTCGACCTCTGCCAAACCGTTCAGCTGGCCGCTTGATCCCGGCTGGCGCAACTTCACCGCGAAACTGGTGGCCAAATCGGATGCGCAGGTGGTGCCGATCTACTTTGACGGGCGGAACTCCCGGCTGTTTCAGCTGGCCAGCCACGCCCACCCGACGTTGCGGCTGGGGCTCCTTATCAACGAGTTCAAACGCCATGTCGACAAGCCGGTGCGGGTGGTCATCGGCGCGCCCTTGCGGCGGGTCGATCTCGATAAATACGCCAAGGATCCCAAAGGAATGATGGATTTCCTGCGGCAGTCGACCTATGACCTGTCTCCAAAGCCGATGGGGCAGGTGCCCTATGGCTACGAATTTGAAAGCAAACACAGAAGGGCGGCTCATGGCGGTCGGCATATTCGATAGCGGCTTGGGCGGGCTGACCGTCTACGATCAGGTGGCAAAGGATCTGCCTGATCTGCCGGTGTGCTATTTCGCCGACAGCGCCAACACGCCCTACGGCGTGCGCACCGCCGACGACATCTACAAGCTGACCTGCGAGGCCACGCAATCCATGTTCGATCATGGCTGCAATCTGGTGATCCTTGCGTGCAACACGGCGTCAGCCGCGGCGTTGCGTCGGATGCAGGAAAACTGGGTGCCACGCGACAAGCGGGTGCTTGGCGTCTTCGTGCCGATGATCGAGGCTTTGACTGAACGCAATTGGGGCGACAACTCGCCCCCGCGGGAGGTCGATGTGAAGCATGTGGCGCTGTTTGCGACGCCTGCAACCGTGGCGTCCCGCGCGTTCCAACGGGAATTGGCCTTCCGCGCTATTGGCGTCGACGTCGAAGCGCAGCCCTGTGGCGGCTTGGTCGATGCGCTGGAGGACGGCGACGAGATGCTGGCGGAGGCGCTGGTGCGCTCCCATGTCGACGCGCTGAAGCGGCGGATGCCGCATCCGCAGGCGGCAATCCTTGGCTGCACGCATTACCCGCTGATGCAAAAGGCGTTCCAGGAAGCGCTGGGCGAGGATGTCAAAGTCTACAGCCAGGCCAATCTGGTGTCCGCCAGCTTGGATGACTACCTCAAGCGCCATCCCGATATGCTGGGCGAGGGGGCTGACACCCAATTCCTGACCACCGGCGACCCGCGTCAGGTCACCGACCGCGCCACGCAATTCTTGCGACGAAAGATCACCTTCACGGCGGCCTGATTGCCGCGACCGCATCTTTCTTCTAAACCACCTGAAAATTCGCAAGGAGTCACATGATGACCCATAAAATCGCCATCCTCGGCGCGTCCGGCTACACGGGTGCGGAACTTGTCCGGCTCATCGCCACCCACCCGTCCATTGAGATTGCGGCCCTGTCCGCTGACCGTAAGGCGGGCATGGACATGGCCGACGTGTTCCCGCATCTGCGCCACCTGTCGCTGCCAAAGCTGGTGAAAATCGACGAGATTGACTTCACCGGCATCGACCTGTGCTTTTGCGCCCTGCCGCATAAAACCTCGCAGGAGGTGATCTCGAAGCTGCCCAAAACGCTTAAGATCGTGGACCTGTCGGCTGATTTCCGGCTGCGCGACCCCGAGGCCTACGCGCAGTGGTACGGCAATGAGCACTCCGCCACCGACATCCAACCCGAAGCTGTCTACGGCTTGACCGAATTCTACCGCGCAGAGATCGCATCGGCGCGGCTGGTCGCGGGCACCGGCTGCAACGCGGCCACTGGCCAATTCGCGCTACGGCCGCTCATTGAGGCCAAGCTGATCGACCTTGATAACATCATCATGGACCTGATCTGCGGCGTCTCTGGTGCGGGGCGTTCGCTCAAGGAAAACCTGCTGCATGCCGAATTGTCTGAGGGGACAAATGGCTATGCCGTGGGCGGCACGCACAGGCATCTGGGGGAGTTCGACCAGGAATTTTCTGCCATCGCGGGCAGGGACGTAAAAATCCAGTTCACCCCGCACTTGGCGCCGATGAACCGTGGCATCCTTGCGACCTGCTATGTCAAAGGCGACGCAAACGCGATGCACAGCGCGATGGTGAAGGCCTATGCCAATGAGCCCTTCGTCGAAGTCTTGCCTTTCGGCCAGACGCCATCCACCCACCATGTGCGCGGGTCGAACTTTGTTCACATCGGCATCACTGCCGACCGCATTGAAGGCCGTGCCATCGTGATTGCGGCGCTCGACAACCTCACCAAAGGGTCATCGGGCCAGGCATTGCAAAACGCCAATCTGATGTTAGGTCTTGATGAAACGGCTGGCCTGATGCTGGCCCCCGTCTTCCCATAGAGGCCCCATGCGCGGACTAAAGAAGCAACGCCGTATTCAAATCATCGCCGTGGCGGTGGTCGCTCTGACCGTCGCCACCGTGGTCATTGGGATCGCGTTGAAGGACGGCATCAACTACTTCTACTCGCCCACGCAGGTCGCCGAGAACCCGCCCGCAGCCACCGAAACCTTCCGTATCGGCGGGCTGGTTTTGGAAGACAGCATTGTCGATGGGGAGGGATTCGCCTTCACCTTCACGGTCACAGACGGCAATGCCGAAATCCCCGTCTCCTATATCGGCAACCAGCCGCGCCCCGATTTGTTCGAGGAAGGCCAAGGCACAGTGGCCACCGGAAATTACGTGAACAACGTCTTCCAAGCCTCTACAATATTTGCAAAACACGATGAAACCTACATGCCGGTTGAGGTCATCGACGCGCTGAAGGCGCAAGGCGTCTACCAAGAGCCTGACGCATAATCGGCAAAGCTCCGAACGCACCACTTTCCAACCGTTAACCATTTCAGCGCAGCTTCCCTCAAAACCGAAGGGAAATGCGATATGCAAACGATCCAGGAAATTACCGAAGAGATCCTCCGTTCCGAGGGCGGCTATGTGAACGACCCCGATGATCCGGGCGGGGCGACCAATCACGGCGTCACTATTCACACGATGCGCCGCCTTGGGCTGGACCTGAACAAGGACGGGAAGGTCACACCGGCAGACGTCAAAGCCCTAAGCCGGGTGCAAGCGGGCGACATCTTTATCGACCATTACTACCGCAAACCACGCATCAACGCGTTGCCGGAGCCGCTGCAGGCCTCGGTCTTTGATATGTATGTCAACGCAGGCTCCAACGCGGTGAAAATCCTGCAAGGTCTGCTCAGCGACATGGGGTACGACATCAAAAAGGACGGCAAAATTGGCCCACAAACGGTGCGCACTTGTTTTGCTGCCTTTGAGGAGGCGCAGGATTACCTTGTTGATGCCTATGCCATCGCGCGCCGGGACTATTACTACGCAATTGGCGACCGCCGCCCAGCGTCTCGCAAATACGCGCGCCGCAGAAATGGTGGCAAAGGTGGCTGGATCACGCGGGCCGAGAAATTCATGTCGTCCGAATATCACTACACGATGACCGAACACCGCCAAAGGACTGCAAAATGGGCCTGATCCGAACCATCCTTGGCGGCGGAGCACGCGACCTAACTCAAGCTGTGGGGCAAGTGGCCGACGGCTTCCGCCCAAACGCCACCCAAGCCATGCAAAACGGCCATGACGCTTATATTGCGGCCCTCAACCAACACGGGACAGAGTTTCAATTTGGCCGCCAAGGCTGGTTCGACAGCCTGATGAACGGCTTCAACCGTCTGCCGCGCCCTATGCTGGCCCTTGGAACCATTGGTCTGTTCATCTTTGCGATGGTTGATCCCGCGGGCTTTGCGCCGCGCATGCAGGGTCTTGCTTTGGTGCCGGACCCGCTTTGGTGGCTTTTGGGCGCAATTGTCAGTTTCTACTTCGGAGCACGGGAACTGCACTACGCCCGTAGGCCGCGCGTGCGCGGCGCTGCCCCTGTCACTGAGGTCGCGGCTCCAAAGCGCAACCGGCCTACAACAAACGCAGCGCTTGAGGCGTGGCGCGCCACGCGCGGCGGCTAAATCGCACAAATGACGGGAGGTTCCTCTTTTCTAAACCGATTAGTTCGCTATCTTGTGACCTAACGGCAGAGAGAGGCCTCCCACATGCAATACGATACCCTCAAATATTCGGTCCGCAACAACACCGCCATCATCGAGTTCTCGCGCCCCGACGTGATGAACGCTTTGAACACGCAGATGCGGGCCGAAATACTGCATGCGGTCAAAGCCGCGGAGAAAGAGGCGCGCGTCTTGGTCTTGACGGGCAAAGGCCGTGCGTTCTGCTCGGGCCAGGACCTCGGTGATCGCGCCACGGTCGCCAATATCGACTTGGAACGCACGTTGCGCGACGAATACGTCCCGATGTTGATGGCGATCTATGATTGCAAAATCCCAACCATTTCCGCCGTCAATGGCGCTGCCGCCGGGGCGGGGGCGAACCTTGCTTTGGCGGCTGATGTTGTTATCGCCAAGGAAAGTGCCGTGTTTTTGCAGGCCTTTTCCCGCATTGGGTTAATCCCCGATGCCGGTGGCACCTATTTTTTGCCCCGCCAAATCGGCCTCGCCAAAGCCATGGGCACGGCCCTTTTTGCAGAACCCGTGACCGCGCAGCAGGCCTCCGACTGGGGCATGATCTGGGAAGCCGTGCCCGACGATCAGTTTGAAACCGTCTGGAAAGACCGCGCCGCCCATCTGGCAGGCGGCCCAACAGCCGCCTACCAACGCGCCAAACAGGCGCTGAGAAAGACCTATGACAACACTCTTGAAAAGCAGCTGATGCTAGAGGCCAAGTTCCAAGGCGAGTTGGGCAAATCCCACGATTTCCGCGAGGGCGTGCTTGCCTTCCTCGACAAACGTGCGGCGGGGTTCGAGGGGCGCTAGAAGCGCCCCATCTCTGGCCTGCCGTCTCCAACTGGCTCTCGCAAACCCGCTTGTCTGCGTTCCGCAATCGCGCGGATCAGCGCCCGTTCCAACGGTGTTGGTTTGCGCTCGACGCGTCGATACACTGACCCATCCCGCTCGCGCGTGACCATCTGGTGTTCGATCAGGCATCGCCGTAGCAGCACGTGATCGCCAAAGCGTTCCCCTGATTTCAAAACGTTATTAACGTCTTTCTCCGACATATCCCGCCGCGCTGGCAGGGATGCCCAGAAGATCGCCAGACACAGACCCTGCACAGACGTCTTCAACGGCCAACGGGTCATATGCCCTTCCAAATCGAACACGCGCAATGCGTCGCGTAATCGCCGCTCTTCAAGGTCGCTAAAAGGGACCTCTGGCGTGGGCAGGCCAAATTCAGCCTTTAGGGCCTGATGGTTGCGGTACCCCGCAGCCTTGGCGACAAGCGACAACAAGGCCGCATGGCCGGGTGGCTCGTCCGGCCAATGTTTGCGCAATGCGCGCGCGAATTGAGAAACATCCTCGATCACGAGGGGGATGGGGTGTGATGACATCTGGTCAACCTCCGATAAAAGCGCGTCAGATTGGTCGAGAGCCGCCTTTGTCGACCGGAACGCCTATTGGGGCTGGTCAGGTCAGAAGTTGAAAACAGGTTTTAGCGTGGCCCATCCGGGCTGGCGGCGTCTGGGCATCCTGTCGGCCCTGACGCCGCCTATCATGCAGGTGGTGGGGTTGGCAACCACCGCGTGCATCGCTCAACTCATCTCGCCGCTGGTGATCTTGTTGGCAAAATGGTGATTGGTGTCGCGATGCTCCGCCTCGTCGGCGCGGATCACGATCACCACCTCGCGCAGCCGCGCGTCATCGGGCAGCTTCCAGTAGTCCTTCGCGATCTGCGGGGCAGGGACGTTTTCAACCGCGCCTGCGTCGATCTGTTCAAGATATTGCGTGTAGCTAATCACCGCTTCTTCCTCCAGATAGCCCACAACCCGGTGCGCGACGCGCGGGGCCAGTAGGTACAAGAAGAAATACGCATTATAAAAGATCAGCTGGGTGGCCATAATCAAAAACCGCTCGAATCGTGAGGGCTGGGCGATGTGGATGAAAGTCATCAAATGCATCCGCTCGTTTTCGGCCTCGTCAATCAGCTCGCGGATCCAACCTTGGTCGTCGCGGATGTGCCGGATGGCCTTGAGATGTTGAAGCAACCCGCCAACCATGCCGGGCACAGCCGCCACGGTTTCCAGCACGACGGCGCGGTGTCCGTAGCGTCCGGCGAAGAATTTGTCGGCGAAGACACGCATGAATTTCACCACCTTCAGCGCAATGCGGTCGCTGCGGTCCACCGGGGTGTGGTGAACGGTTTGGAACTCGGCTTCAGCGGTCTTGAAGTCGGTTGTGTGTTTCATCTCGGGGGTCGTCCTCCTGTGTTGCGGATACAGTGGAGATAAGGTTACCCAAGCGTTTTAGTAGGCAATTGGGATGCGACAAAATCGCGCCGTGAGAGCGCGAAATAGACGCTGTCAAACCATGTGTCACCAATCTTGATGGTGTCGGCCTTGCGCCCGGTTTCAACAAAGCCAAGTGACGTCAAAAGCCGGATCGAGGCCGCATTGTTCGGGTCCACATCGGCGGTGATTTCTGCAAGCGCCAATTGATCGAACAGCCATGGGATCAGGGCAACCAAAGCCTCTCGCATCAGGCCTTTTCCCCAGTGCGTGCGGTTCAGGATGTAGCCGATCTCGTTGTCTTGATGAACGCCGCCCGCGCCGATCGCGCGGTCTTCAAGCTCAAATACGAAGTAGCTTGTTGCATGCCGCATGCTGTCGACCCGCGCTTTGGTTTCGGCCAACGTTTGATCTGGCAGGCTCGACCAATAGCGCATCGTCTCGGCGTCGCCATAGACATCGAAAAGCGCCTTCGCGTCACGAAGGCGGGCAGGGCGGATCACAAGGCGGTTGGTCTCAAGCACAACGAAAAAGGCCGCCCCGTTGGGCGGCCTGAAACTCTAGCGTTTTTCGATGTCGACATAGTCGCGCAGGGTGGCCCCTTTGTACAACTGGCGCGGCCGCCCAATCTTCATTTTCGGATCGCCAATCATCTCTTTCCACTGCGAAATCCAGCCGACCGTCCGCGATACGGCGAAGATCGGGGTGAACATCGAGGTCGGGAAGCCCATCGCTTCCAGAATGATGCCGGAATAGAAGTCGACATTCGGGAACAGCTTCTTCTCGGCGAAATACGGGTCGGCCAGCGCTTGCTTTTCAAGCTCCATCGCAACCTGCAAAATCGGGTTGTCTTCGACACCCAGCAGTTCCAGCACTTCGTCAGCCGACTGTTTCATCACGGTCGCACGCGGGTCGAAGTTTTTGTAAACGCGGTGACCAAAGCCCATCAGGCGGTAGCTGTCATTCTTGTCTTTGGCGCGGGCGATAAATTCAGGAATGCGGTCAACCGTGCCGATTTCCTTCAGCATCTCAAGGCAGGCTTGGTTCGCGCCGCCATGTGCCGGACCCCAAAGACATGCGATGCCAGCAGCAATACAGGCAAACGGGTTTGCACCAGAGGACGACGCCAGACGCACGGTCGAGGTCGATGCGTTCTGCTCGTGATCGGCATGCAGCGTGAAAATCCGGTCCATTGCGCGGCTCAGGATCGGGTTCACCTGATAATCTTCGCAAGGCACCGAGAAGCACATGCGCAAGAAGTTGGACGCATAATCCAGATCGTTGCGCGGATATACGATCGGCTGGCCGATGGTGTATTTATACGCCGCCGCCGCAATCGTTGGCATCTTAGCGATCATCCGGATGGAGGCCACTTCGCGCTGCCACGGGTCGGTGATGTCGGTCGAATCGTGGTAAAAGGCCGACATCGCGCCCACAACGCCGTTCATGATCGCCATTGGATGCGCATCACGGCGGAAGCCGCGGAACAGGTTCATCATCTGCTCGTGGATCATCGTGTGATTGGTCACACGGCTTTCAAAATCTTCCAGCTCAGCTGCGGATGGCAGCTCGCCGTACAGCAGCAGGTAGCAGACCTCTAGGTAGTGAGAACTGTCGGCCAATTGGTCGATAGGGTAGCCGCGATGCAGCAGCTCGCCCTTGTCGCCATCAATGAACGTGATGGTGCTGTCGCAGGCCGCGGTCGAGGTGAAGCCGGGGTCATAGGTGAACACATCGCCCTGGCCATACAGCTTCGAGATGTCGATGACATCAGGACCGGCAGTCGGTGAATAGATCGGCAACTCGATAGATTTGTCGCCAAAAGTCAGCGTCGCGGTTTTGTCAGCCATGGTGCACCCTTTCTAAGTGTCTGGGAGCCTCTGGCGCGGTCGCCAAAGGCTCGATGTGATTTCTCCCGCTGATCCCGATTAGGGTTCGGCAGACGCGTCTTCCAGTCGGGCGAGGGTTTCCTCTTTCCCGATCAGCATCATCATGTCGAAGACACTGGGAGTGGCGGCGCGTCCGGAAAGTGCTGCCCGCAAGGGTCCGGCCAATTTGCCAAATCCCATATCTTTGCTGGCGGCAAATTCGCCCAACACGCCTTCAAGCGTTTCTCGTGACCAAATAGCAGTTTGCAGCTGCGGCGTCAATTCTTTCAGTATACCACGGGATACCGTATCGAGCTGTTTCGCTGCCTTCTCATCAGGCGTGAATGGGCGACTGCCAATTGCGAAATGCGCCTTGTCCAAAAGGGTTCCCAGCGTTTTGGCATTGCTCTTCAACAAAGGTAAGGCAATTTTCAACGCGTCTTGCTGCACCTGCGAAAGCGGCGCACAATCAGTGTGCGTCCGGAATGCGCCAATATCTGCCATCAGCGTGTCATCATCGCTCATAGCGATCTGATGACCGTTAATGTTCTCCATTTTCTTAAAATCCAGTCGGGCGGGGGCTTTGCCCACACCTGACAGGTCAAACCATTCGCGCGCCTGCGCGTCGGTGAACACCTCGTCGTCGCCGTGGCTCCAGCCCAGCCGCGCCAGGTAATTGCGCAGACCAGCGGGTGTGTAGCCCATGTCGCGATAGGCCTCGATGCCCAGATCGCCATGGCGTTTCGACAGCTTCTTGCCGTCCGGGCCGTGGATCAGCGGGATATGCGCAAATGTCGGCAGGTCCCAACCCATGGCCGTGTAGATCATCGACTGCCGCGCGGCGTTGGCCAGATGGTCATCGCCGCGCACCACATGGGTCACGCCCATATCGTAGTCGTCGACCACCACCGCCAACATGTACACCGGCGAGCTATCTGAGCGCAGCAGAACCATGTCATCCAGCGTTTCCGCTTTCCATGTCACCTCGCCTTGCACGGCGTCCGCGATAGAAATAGCCCCGTCTTTCGGGGCCTTCAGCCGCACGACATATGGCAGGTCAGGGTGATCTGCCTCCGCCACGTCACGCCAGGGGGAGCGGAACAGGGTTGAGGTCCCGGCCTCCTTCGCCTGCTCGCGGAACGCGGCAATCTCGTCCTGCGTGGAGAAGCACTTATAGGCAGCGCCATTGGCCAACATTTCATGCGCCACAGCCGCATGCCGGTCCGCGCTCTCATACTGGGATACAGGCTCGCCGTCCCAATCCAAACCCAGCCAGGTCAGCCCGTCCGTGATGGCCTGCACCGCCTCCGGTGTGTGACGGGCGCGGTCCGTGTCTTCGATCCGTAGCAGAAATTTGCCGCCACGACCCCGCGCATAAAGCCAGTTGAACAACGCAGTGCGCGCCCCGCCGATATGCAAGTAACCCGTGGGTGACGGGGCAAAACGGGTGACAACGGGCGTATCGGACATGGGTGATTAACCTTTTGGAAACCAAGACAAAGCATGCTGCTTAGCAGTGTTCCGAGCGTGTTTAGGCTGGTCTGATGGTGGAAACAAGTGCCGCAAGGCCGACCTTTCATGCCACCCGTGGCATGGCGCTTCAGGCGTTGGCGCGTGGTCATTTCTTCGTCTGGCTCCCGGTGTTTTTCGCGTGTGGGGTGGGCGGCTACTTCTCCGTGCAAGGGGAGCCGGACTGGCGCATCTACCCGCTGCTTTTGACTGCCGCCGTCGTTTTGCCAATCGCGTTTCGCTATTTCGCCGTGGTGCTGCCATTTGCATGGGCCATCAGTTTCACCTGCGCGGGCTTCGCGATAGCGGGGCTGCACGCGCATCACGTGGCGGCGCCTGTGCTTGAATATCGCTATTACGGCCCGATCGAGGGCAGGGTGGTCGGCATTGACCGTTCGGCCTCGGGCAAGGTGCGGCTGACGCTGGATCAAGTGCGTCTTGACCGTGTTGCCCCCGCGAAACGGCCCGAAAGGGTCCGTGTGTCGTTGCATGGAGATCAAAAATACCTCGACCCGCGGCCCGGGCAGAGAGTGATGATGACCGGACATCTTTCGCCGCCCTCCGGTCCGGTCGAACCTGGTGGGTTTGATTTCCAGCGCCACGCGTTTTTCGCGCAGCTTGGCGCCGTCGGCTACACCCGCACGCCCGCGCTTTTGCAAAGTCCGGCCAATGCGACCTCCCTAAGTTTGCAAATATTCAGACTGCGTATGATGTTGTCCAAAGCCATAACCGACCGTCTGCCAGGGCGGGAGGGGGCCTTTGCGACCGCCATCCTCACCGGCGACCGCTCTTCCATCGACCAAGACGCGCTGGCCGCGCTGCGCGCGTCGAACCTTGCACATCTTCTGGCCATTTCCGGCCTCCATATGGGGCTGCTGACTGGCGTCGTCTTTGCCATGATCCGCCTTGGCTTTGCGCTGCATCAAAGCACCGCCATGCGCACCAACCCCAAAAAAATCGCCGCTGTCGCTGCCTTCTTCGTGGCCATTGCCTATCTTGCCATCTCGGGTGCCAATGTTGCGACGCAACGCGCGTTCGTGATGGTGGCGGTGATGCTGGTCGCGATCTGCCTTGACCGTCGTGCGCTGACGCTCAGGGCCGTGGCTGTGGCCGCGCTGATTGTCCTGCTCCTCAGCCCTGACAGTTTGGCAGGTCCCGGCTTCCAGATGTCTTTCGCGGCCACCACGGCGCTGGTCGCCGTCTTCGCCGAGATCCGAGACCGCCAGCTGATGCTGGGCTGGCCAAAATGGGTGCGCAACGTGGCCTCTTTGGTCATTTCGTCGGCCATTGCGGGCGTGGCAACCGCCCCGTTCGGCGCGCTTCATTTCAACCAGATGGCGCAATGGGGGCTATTGGCCAATCTCGCCTCTGTCCCTGTCATGGGCCTTGTCGTCATGCCGGGCGCGGTTCTGGCCGCGATTCTCGCACCGCTCGGTCTGGAGCAATTGGGGCTAGAGGTCATGCGCCTTGGGCTGCGCTGGATATTGTTTGTCGCCGAGACCGTTGCCAGCTGGGACACCGCCTTGCGCCTGATCCCGTCGCCCGACGCAATTGTTCTTCCGCTGCTCGGGCTTGGCGGTGCATTGTTGTGCCTTTTGCAATCCCGCCTCAGGCTTTCTGGCGTTGCGGTGCTGGCCTTGGCCTTGGGGCTGTGGTCGCAATCCCAACGCCCGGCGCTGCTGGTTGCGGATACTGGCACCTTGATCGGCCTGCAGACGCCGATGGGCAGGGCGCTAAACAAGCCCAAGGGGGACGGTTTCGTTGCGGGCGCTTGGCTTGAAAACGATGGTGATGCGGCCAATCAGGAACAGGCCAGCCAGCGTGGGCAGATGACCAGACAGGAAGCACGTGTCGTCATCGGTGGTCAGACAATCCATTTCCTGACCGAAAAGGACCTTAGCGCCGCTGATCTGTCACAGCTTTGCGATAGGGCCGATTTGCTGATCCTGCCTAAGGTCAAGGACCAGCCGGACTGCCCCGCAATCACGGCCAAAACTCTGCGCCGGTCGGGGTCTTTGGCCATCACATCAACACCGGAAGGGCTGCGCATCCTCACCAGCCGCGCCGTCAGCGGTGATCGCCTGTGGGTGCATTAAAAAAGGCCGCCTGCGCCATGCAGACGGCCTTCAAATTCTCAGTCTGTCAAGTCTAGTAGGACCGGATCAACCCGACCAAACGCCCCTGCACCTTGACCATGTTGTCAGGCAGCACGCGTGTTTCGTAATTCACATTTGCAGGCTCAAGTGCAATTGACGACCCATGGCGGCGGAAGCGTTTCAATGTCGCCTCTGCGTCTTCGACAAGGGCCACGACAATGTCACCATTGTCGGCTGTGTTCTGCTCCCGGATCACCACCACGTCGCCATCGTTGATGCCGGCGTCAATCATCGAGTCGCCCTTCACCTCAAGCGCGTAATGGTGCCCATTGCCGGACAGCATGGAGCCAGGCACGGCGACATGGCTCGACACTTCGGAGATCGCTTCAATCGGCGTACCAGCGGCAATCCGGCCCATAATCGGCAATTCCATCGCATGAATATCCGAGACCGGCATGGCGGAGCGGGGCGGGTCGACCTTGTCGCCTTCGATCACCTTGGGGTTAAAGCCCGAAGATTTCGCGATCACACCGCCATCAATGGCATCCGGCAGTTTCACAATCTCGATCGCACGGGCGCGGTGCGCAAGCCGTTGAATAAAGCCACGTTCTTCCAATGCGGTGATAAGGCGGTGAATGCCGGATTTGGACCGCAAATCAAGCGCGTCCTTCATCTCGTCAAAGCTGGGGGTGACCCCGTCTTTCTGCACGCGGGTATGGATAAATTTCAACAGGTCCAGCTGTTTCTTGGTCAGCATTTGCTCGGACTCCCTTTGGACACAATCGTCGTTATATTGGTCTGCAATTGTCACAGTGTTCGCAAGTGTTCTACTCACGTTCTTGTTTTGTGTCAACAGGTTCGGCTAGGGCAGGTCGGTCACAATATACTCGACACGATCGCCTGCGGGGCGTTCAGGGTCATGAGGCGGGCGGACAATAAGCGCGTTGGCCTCCGCCAAAACCGTCAGCAATGAACTGTCCTGCCGCTCAAAGGCCTGTACCTGCTTGAAAAACGGGTCATACCGCGCCCGCATATAGTGTTCGCGCGGGCCATTGGCGGGCAGGGGTTGCATCAATTCGCCTGTGTGGCGCTCGCGCGGCTTGGCCTCCAACCCCAACATCTTTTGCAAAGTGGGAAGGATGAATATCTCCCCGCAAACCATTGAAGAAACGGGATTACCGGGCAGTCCAATTAACACAGAGCCGCCGATCTTACCTGCCATCAACGGCTTTCCGGGACGCATGGCAATTTTGTAAAAGGACCGCTGCAATCCTTTGTCTGCCGCCACCTTGCCGACGATGTCGTGATCGCCCACCGACGCGCCGCCGATGGTGACGATCAGGTCGTTGCCCGCCGCCATCTCCAACGCCATGCCAAGCGAGCTTTCTGTGTCTTTGGCGATGGGGATCATACGCACCATGGCGCCTGCTGCTTCGAACATGGCTTTCAGCCCGAAGGTGTTGGACGCAATGATCTGGTCCTGCGCAGGCGTTTCACCCGGCATCACCAGCTCGTCGCCCGTGGCGATCAGCGCGATGGTGGGCTTTCGGGTCACTGGAACATCTGCGCAGTTCATCGAGGCCAGCAGCGCCACGTCGGACGGTTTTAACAATCGCGGCCCGTGCAGCGCGTCGCCCACGTTGAAATCGCCGCCGGCGGGGCGGATATGTGTGCCTTGGTCCAGAGTGTCGCCCAGCGTGATGACATCGCCGTCGCGGGTCACGTCTTCCTGGATGATGACGCGGGTGCTGCCTTCTGGCATTGGCGCGCCCGTGAAGATGCGCACGGCTTGGCCGGGCTTCACCGCGCCGTCAAAGCCGTGGCCCGCCGCCGCCTCGCCGATGACGGCCAGAACGTCGCCAGAGGACACACCCCCCGACACCGCGTAGCCGTCCATGGCAGAGGCCGCAAAGGGCGGTTGCGCGCGTTTGGCTATGACGTCTTCGGCCAGCACACGGCCATTGGCCTGCGCCAGTGGCACCATCTCTGAGGGCAGGGGCGAGACCAGCGCAAACAGTGCCTTCAACGCGTCGTTGACGGTGATCACGCCTCGAACCGGCCCGATTTGCCGCCGTCTTTCAGGGTCACTTTGATGTCCGTGATCTCCATCGTCTTCTCGGCGGCTTTGAGCATGTCGTATACGGTCAGCGCGGCGGTAGAGACGGCCGTTAACGCCTCCATCTCGACGCCGGTCTGGCCGGTGGTCTTCACGGTCGCCTCGATCCGCACGCCGGGCAGGGATGGGTCGGGTGTCAGCTCAACAGCAACTTTGGTGATCGGCAGCGGGTGGCACAAAGGGATCAGCTCGGACGCCTTTTTGGCCCCCATGATGCCCGCCAGACGGGCCACGCCCAGCACGTCGCCTTTGCGGGCGGTCCCGTCGGTCACCAGAGACAGCGTTTCGCTTTGCATCTTCACGGCACCGGTGGCCACGGCGATCCGCGAGGTCACCTGCTTGTCCGAGACATCCACCATATGAGCGTCGCCCTTGCCGTCAAAATGGGTGAGCTGCGCCATCTACATGCCTCTGCTATATGGTTTGTCGCTGAGGATGTGCCGCGTTGCCGCTGCCACATCGTCCTGGCGCATCAGGCTTTCGCCAATCAGGAAAGACCGCGCGCCGTATTGTGCGAGATCAGCCAAATCAGACGGCTCAAACAGCCCGCTTTCGGCAATAATCATCTTGTCGGCGGGCACCTGCTTGGCCAGCTGCCGCGTGGTGTCCAAGGTCACATCGAACGTGTTCAGGTCGCGGTTGTTGATCCCAAGCATGGGGCTTTTGAGCCGCACGCCGCGCTCCAACTCGTCGAGGTTATGCACCTCGACAAGCACGTCTAGGCCGAATTCAGTGGCCGCGTCCTCCAACTCATGCGCTTGCGCATCCGACACGGAGGCCATGATAATCAGGATGCAATCCGCCCCCAGCATCCGCGCCTCGGCGACCTGATAGGGGTCATACATGAAGTCCTTGCGCAGGATCGGCAGGTCCACCACCTCCCGCGCGGCCATCAGGTAGCTGTCATCGCCTTGGAAGGACTCAACATCTGTCAGGATCGACAAGCAGGCCGCGCCGCCATCCTTGTAGGCCTGCGCCAAGGCGGGCACGTCAAAATCGGGCCGGATCAGGCCTTTCGACGGGCTGGCTTTTTTGATCTCTGCAATCAGGCCGTAATCGGAATTTGCTGCTGCCTTGAGGCGGTCGCAAAAGCCGCGCGTCTCGGGGCGGTCATGCGCCTCTGCCGCGATGTCTTCATAAGGCCGCTCGGCCTTGCAGGCTTCGATGTGGTCAAGTTTGTAGGCTTTGATCTTCTCAAGGATGTTTGGGGTGCTCATGCGGCCTCCGACGTCAGTTTGGCAAGGCCTGCGACCTTCGCTTTCGCCGCACCGCTGTCGATGCTGTCTTTGGCCATTTCAACGCCTTGCTTCAGGTCGGTCGCCTTGTCGGCAACCACCAGCGCGGCGGCAGTGTTGAGCAGAACAGCATCACGGTAAGCGCTGGGCTCACCGTCCAACAGGGCGGCAAAGGCTTTGCCATTTTCTTCAGGCGTGCCGCCAAGGATTTCTGCAAATTTGCGTGGCGCAAGGCCTGCATCCTCGGGATGGATCTCGCGGGAGTGGATCTTGCCCTCTTCTAAAGCCGCTACAGCGGTCGGCCCGCAAATGGTGATTTCATCCGTGCCGTCAGAGCCATGGACAAGCCAGGCCTTTTCCGACCCGAGCTGTTGCAGCGTTTCTGCCATCGGGAAGATCAGGTCTGGCGCAAAGGCCCCTGTTAGCTGCCGTTTGACACCCGCGGGATTGGTCAGTGGCCCGAGGATGTTGAAGATGGTTTTGCACCCCAACTCCTGCCGGACTGGCATGACGTGCTTGATGGCGGGGTGGTGCATTGGGGCCATCATGAAGCCGATGCCGACCTCGTTGATCGCTTTCTCAACCACGTCCGCGCCGACCATCACGTTGATGCCCATGACGCCCAGCGCGTCCGCCGCACCTGACTTGGAGCTGAGGTTGCGGTTGCCGTGCTTGGCCACCACCACGCCCGCGCCTGCGGTCACAAAGGCGGTCGCGGTTGAGATGTTCAGCGTGCCCATCCCGTCGCCACCCGTGCCGACAATGTCCATCGCGCCCTCGGGTGCGTTTACGGCGTTGCATTTGGCCCGCATGACGCCGGCTGCGGCGGAATATTCCGAAACACTTTCGCCCCGGGCGCGCAACGCCATCAATAATCCGCCCATCTGGGCGGGGGTGGCGGTGCCGTTGAACAGCTCCTCAAACGCGGCCTCGGCCTGCGCCCGGCTCAATGGTCCTTCTGAGGCGGCATAAATCAGCGGTTTCATACTGTCGCTCATGCCGGCACCTTTACGCAATCAAGGAAGTTTTTCAGCAGCGCATGGCCATGTTCCGACGCGATGCTTTCGGGGTGAAACTGCACGCCATGGATCGGCTTGGTTTTGTGTTGCAGCCCCATGATGGTGCCATCATCCAGCTCTGCCGTGATCTCTAACGCGCTGGGAAAGGTCTCGCGATCCACCACCAGTGAATGGTAGCGTGTTGCTTCAAAATTTTGCGGCAAGCCCTTGAAAACGCTTTTGTTCGTGTGTTTCATGCGGCCCATTTTGCCATGCACGATTTCCGAATGGCGCACAACGTTGCCGCCAAAGGCTTCGCCGATGGCCTGATGGCCCAAACAGACCCCGAACAGCGGCATGTTGGTCTCGGCGGCGGCCTCGACCATTGCCAGACAAATGCCCGCCTGCGACGGGTCGCATGGGCCCGGGCTCAGCACGATGCCTGCGGGGTTCATCGCCATGGCCTCCTGCACATTCAGCGCATCGTTGCGGCGGACCACCACATCGGCCCCCAACTCGCCCAGATAATGGACCAGATTGTAGGTGAAGCTGTCGTAATTATCGATCAGAAGCAGCATGGGGTGTCTCACGTTTGCAGGCGTTCCGGCCCATTATTTCAAAAGGGCTTCCCGCACCTTACCAGTGGGGGTATAAATGGCCAGAGCAACGCGCCGGGTCAAGGTCACAATCCCTGAGCCCACCATAACAAAAAGCGCGAGAGCATGAGGCAAGAGACGCGGCGCAGTGACGCCGCAGACGCGAAGGAGCGGGACGTGAGCAGAGGTATTCTTTCTGGTGTGATCTTTGGTGCCGCGACCGGTGGGGTCGTGGTGGGCGTGTTGTCGCTTTACGCGCCCTTGTCCGATGACCGCATGAGCGTGGCAGAGCCTGAGGAGCAGGCAACACCTGTCGACGAAACAGGCGCCGCTGACACCGCCAGCACCGCGCCCGCTGCAGATGCCACGACAGCGCAAACCAGTGCGGAAGTGGACGCAGACGGTGATCCCCAGACGCAAGACACGCCGGACGCTGTCGAAGAAGACGGCACCGAAAGCGAACAAAGTGCTGAGGCCGCCGATGCGCCAGCACCAGACGCCCAGACCGATGCACCGCAGGCCGTGGCCGTTGCCGAAGAAAGCGTGGCAACGGGGACAGCCGTTCCAACCCCTGACCCGGCGGTCACACCCGCCGATGCACCCACCCTTGGTGAGGACGAGGCAGAAGTGGCCGTCACCACCCCGCAAGCCCCGACGCCGCCTGAAGAACTGGCCACGTCAACGCAGACACCGCAGGAGCCTGCCCAGGACGGGGATGCCCCACTTGTGTCCGATCTGGCAGATGCACCGGCAAGCGCTGCGCCAGGCAGCTCTGGGTTGTCTTTGCCGCAAGTCGATGCCGCCCCAGACGCCGATGGCGCGCCCGCCATACGGGTGATCGCGGCGGCGACGCCTGATGCGGATGCAACCCAGACCGCACCTGAGCCCGACACGGAGTCATCGGCACAGGCGACGCCGGTCTCAGCTGATACGCCAATCATTTTGCCCGTGCCCAAGATCGACAATCCGGTCGCAGGCGTTGTGACCAATCGTTTGCCATCTGTCACGGCCCCCGCAGCGGAACCGGCAAAGGATGCCGTTGAAGACGCTGTAGTCGATGCAGCGGAAGTTGGCGCACTGAGAGCCTATGCTGCCAGCTATGAGGGCGCGCCCGCCGCCGGGCAGCTTTCAGTGATCCTTATCGACAGCGGCGAGGACGGCATGGCCCGCGATGAGTTGGTCAAGCTGGGCTTCCCGTTTTCCATCGCGATTGACCCCGCAACGCCAGACGCCGCACAAGTAGCTGCCGAATACCGCGCCGCGGGCATTGAGGTGCTGGCGATGTTGGGCGATCTGCCCGTGTCGGCCGCGCCCGGCGATGTGGCTGTGGCGTTGGAAGGGTATTTTGGCGTTTTGACCGAAGCCATAGCGGTCCTTGACCCATTGGACGGCCGCATCCAGTCAAACCGCAGCTTGCTGCAGCCCGTTTTGGGGACGATCCGCGACACGGGCCACGGGCTTGTCACCTATGACCGTGGCTTGAACACCGCCCAACAAGCGGCGCGGCGCGAAGGCATTGCGGCGGCCACAGTGTTTCGGCTTCTGGACGCCGAATTGGAAGAAGGGCCGAAGATCAAACGCTACCTGAGCCGCGCGGCGTTTTCAGCGGCCAAGGACGGGTCCGTCGTGGTCCTTGGGCGCAGCTATCCTGAGACGGTGAAGGCGCTGCTGGAATGGTCACTGGATGAAAAGGGTGGAGATCTGGCGATTGTGCCGGTCAGCCAAGTGATGTTGCAGGATTTGGGGTGACGCGACAAAACTCTTGTCCAAGAGTTTTGTCGTAAGAATTTTCGATCGAAAATTCTTACACCTCCACCCGCTGCAGCCTGTTGGCTGCGCGGGGGACGGTGTCTCGGTCCTGTCGTTAAGAAAGGTGGCGCCACCCTGATTGGCATCATGGGTTTTGCGGTTCCCGCCTGAGCTTTTGCGCCCAGACCGGCCTTGCCTTGTCACCGGTGATCGCAAGGCAGCCCATATGCGAACTGCCGCAATCCCTCTTTGCCTTTTGCAACGGTTTATGGCCGTCGCTGGATCCGAGGAAGGGTTTACAGGCTCTTTTGAAATGGAAGGTTAACCATGCGTGCGCTGCGCGCGTGGTTGGCGCAACGTTTAGGTATTTTTGCCAGTCCGAGTGGCAAAAACAGTCCGGGGGACTGTTTTGCGAGGACGAAACGAAAATTAAGCGTTTACGCGTTGCCGTTGCGTTCGAACCGGCTGGCTTCCTTGGCGGCCATGCGGATCGCTTTTGCCTTATTGACGGTTTCCTCAAATTCGGCCTCAGGGTCGCTGTCATAGACCACGCCGCCGCCGGCTTGGGTGTAGAGCTTTTGATCCTTGATGACGGCTGTGCGTAACGCAATGCACATGTCCATATCGCCATTTGCGCTGAAATAGCCGCAGCCGCCGCCATAGACGCCGCGTTTTTCGGGCTCCAGCTCGTCGATGATTTCCATCGCCCGCACCTTAGGCGCGCCGGACACCGTGCCTGCGGGCAGACCCGACAACAGCGCGGAGAGTGCGTCGTGGTCATCGCTCAGCTCGCCCGTGACGTTGGAGACGATGTGCATCACATGGCTATAGCGCTCAATGATGAATTTCTCCGTCGGGGTGACCGTGCCGATTTTGGAGACCTTGCCTGTGTCGTTGCGGCCCAGATCGAGCAGCATCAGATGTTCGGCAAGTTCCTTTTTGTCGGCCAGCAGGTCCTCTTCGAGGGCCTTGTCTTCCTCATGCGTCGCGCCGCGTTTGCGGGTGCCTGCGATCGGCCGAATTGTGACCTCGTCTCCAAAGACGCGGACCAGAATTTCAGGTGACGCGCCGACGATCTGGAAGCCCTCGATGTTGAAGTAGAACATGAAGGGGGACGGGTTGGTGCGGCGCAACGCACGGTAAAGCGAGAAGGAGGGCAGGGTGAAGTCCTGCGTCCAGCGCTGCGAAGGCACCACCTGAAAGATGTCGCCCGCCTTGATGTAGTCCTTGGCCTTCTCCACCGCCGCCAGATAGCCTTCATGGGTGAAGTTGGAGATCGGGTTGTCGGCGTCGCTGGCCTCGCCCAAATCATGGGTCGCGGTGCTGGGGGGGCGGTCAAGGTCGCGGATCGCATCCATCACCCGTTCGGCGGCCTGCGCATAGGCGGCCTTGGCCGAAAGACCCGACCCGGTCCATGCAGGAGAGCAGACGATAACCTCGCCTTTCACTCCGTCCAGGACCGCAATCACGGAGGGGCGCATCAACACCGCGTCGGGCAGACCCAGAACGTCTGTATTGACGTTTGGCAAATGTTCGACCAGCCGGATCATGTCATAGCCCAGATAGCCAAAAAGCCCTGCAGAGGCGGCGGGCAGATCGACCGGCAGCTCGATCCGGCTTTCCGCGATCAGCGAGCGGATGGCGGTCAGCGGGTCCTCGGCGCAGGGTTCAAACCTGTCTCGGTCGAAGCGGGCGTTGCGGTTGAGTTCAGACGTGTCCCCATGGCAGCGCCAGATCACATCGGGCTTCATGCCGATGATAGAGTAGCGCCCGCGCACCTCGCCGCCGGTCACAGATTCCAAAATGAAGCTGTCAGGCTGCGCGTCGGCCAACTTCAGCATTAGCGAGACGGGCGTGTCGAGATCGGCCGCCAGCCGGGTGTAGACAAGCTGGTTCGCGCCCGCGTCAAAGCCTGCCGCAAAAGCATCATATGCCGGAGACAATGCCATATCAGGTCAGTAGCCGCTGATTTGGGTGAGCACGGCGTTGACGGCGGTCTGGTCGAGGCTCAGCCCGTGTTTGGCCTGCGCGGCTTGGCCGAACAGCTCGAACACATCGGCGGCCAAGCCCTCGCTGGCCACCTGGTTCAGTTGGCCCAACACCGCTTGCGCCTGTTCGGACGTCATGTCGGGGGCAGAGATGTCTGTCAGTTCCACCAGCGCCGACAGGCCGTTTGGCCCTTGCACAAAGGTCACGCCATTTTCTTCAAGATCGAAGACCTCTGCGAGCATACCCACGGGCGCCTCGTCAATGAAGTTGGTGCGGCTTACGTCGGTTTCAGCCTTGGCGGCCAGATCAAGCGTCGCCATGCGGGTGCCGGCTTTGACCTGCTCCATCAGGTCGACGCCCAGGGCGGCCAGACGTTGCGCCGTCTGGTCAGCGGTCCAGGCTGCGACCACCTCGTCGCGGATGTCAGACAGGGGGGGCAAGGCGGGGGCGACGATCTCGTCAAGCCGGACGGCAAAGGCCCCACCATCGCTGAGCTCGCGGATCTCCGGGAAGTCGGCGGTGGTCAGCTGCGCCACTTCTTCGCGGAACGCGTCGTAGCCCGCGATCCCCTCCGACGTGTCAGGGGCCATGTCCAATGTGCCAAGCTGCATGTCGGTTTCGGCGGCGATTTCTTCGATTGTGGCTCCGCCGACCAGCAGGTCGTCGATCGCGATGGTCTGGTCCAAAATATCGCGGGCGGCGCGGTCGGATGTAAATTCGCCTGTGAGGTCCGGGCGTGCCTCCTCAAATGTGACCGTAGTGGCCTGCAGCACAGCGTTGACGCGGTAGATGACCGGGCCAAGCGACGTGTCCACCGGCGCGGTAAGGCCGGGCTCCTCCAGCGCGAAGACGGCATCTGCAATGGCGGCGTCCAGATCGGCGCGGGCGACTTCGCCCTGATCGACATCTTCCAGCGTCAGCCCGCGATCGGTGACCAGTTGGTCGAACGTGACCTCGCCCGCATCAAGCTGCGCTTTGGCCGCGTCTGCAGCGGCCTGATCGGCAAAGCCCAGACGTTCCACCAACCGGCGCTCTGGCTGAATATATTGCTCCGCGCGGCTGTCATATAGCGCGCGCAGCTCGTCTTCATCCACAACGATGTCGTCGACGATCATATCAGGTGTCAGCCACGCATAGGTGACTTTGCGGATCTCGGGGGTTTCGAATTGTGTGCCATTGGCGTCGTAAAAGCTTTGCAGCTGGGCGTCGGTGGGGGCGGGCATCTCGCCGTCCAACAGGGCCTCGTCCACAATGGCCCACCGGAAAGATCGACGTTCGCCAAGGAAGTTGTACAATGTCGCCGCATAGGTGTCGCCGGTGGTCAGCCCGCCGGTGACGGATTGCTGCAAGATGTTGCGCGCGGCGGTGAGGCGCAGCTCGTCTTCGAAATCGCCGGGGCGGGTGCCGTTCTGGCGCAGGGCAAATTCGTAGCTGTCCCGGTTAAAGAGGCCGTCAGGCCCTTGGAACGCAGGCACGGCCCGCAATTGGTTGGCCACTTCGGCGTCCCCCACAGACAGGCCCAGCTGTTTGGTTTCTTCGCTCAGCGACGCCACGGCGGCAAGCCGTGCCAGAACGCGCTGGTCGACGCCTTCGGCGCGGGCCTGCTGGATGGAGACGGGCGCGCCACGACGACGGGTTTCCAACGAGATTTCCTGCTGCAGCGCGCGCTGGAAGTCCTGAACCGAAATGTCCGTGTCGCCAACTTTACCGATGGAGGCGATGGACCCCCCAAGGCCGCCAGCGCCAAAACCTGCGAGGCCGGCGATCAGCAGGACCAGAATGATCCACACAAAGACGCGGCCAGTTTTGCCACGACGCATAGAGCTTGCGGGGGCTTGAGTGTCGGATTTCTTGGCCATATCGGTCGCGCCTTCTGCAGGGGTTTGGGCGTTGGTAAACCGTTGCGGGGAAGGGGGCAAGCGCGTGTTGAGGGCGTCAGGCTGACAACTGTGTCAGGCGCTCATAAAGCTGGCCTATCCCGGCGCGGTCAATATTGGCAAAGGCTATGCGCAGGGCCTGTGCGCCGCTGGCGTCGCCCTCTGGGACAAACATGGTGCCGGGCAGGCACAACACGCCAATGTCCCGCACCATCTTTTGCGCCAATGCGTCAGATGGCATGTCGAACGGGTGCCGCATCCACGCAAAATATGCGCCGCAGCCTTCGATGGCCCAGCCCTTGTCCGCGAGCGCAGGGAAGCCGTCCGTAATGGCTTTTGAGCGGTCCAGTATTTCAAGCCGCTGCTCTGCCAGCCAAGGGCCGAGGTTCTCCATCCCCCAAAGTGCGGCGCGTTGGCCAAGCTGGTTGGGGCAGATGGCGACGGTGTCGAGGAATTTCTCGGCCTCAAACAGCCGCTTTGGGCTGGCGATCATCGCGCCGACACGGTGACCTGTCAGGCGATAGGCCTTGGAAAAGGAATAAAGCTGGATCAGCGTGTCGTCCCAAGCGCTGTCTTGGAACAGCCCATGCGGCGCGCCTGACCGGCTGTCGAAATCGCGGTAGGTCTCGTCAACGATCAGCGCAATCTTATGGGCGCGGCACAGGTCGCGGAACGCCGTAAGTGTTTCGCTTGGATATTCCACGCCGCCCGGATTGTTCGGAGATACCAAGACGATAGCCCGCGTCTTTGATGTAATCAGCTTTGCCGCGTCATCGGCTGACGGGATCAGACCTTCGCCAGTTTTCAACGCCACTGATGTGATGCCACCCATATCGAGCCACATCTTGTGGTTGAAATACCAAGGGGTTGGCAGAATGACCTCGTCGCCCTCGGCCGCCAGCGTTGCAATGGTCGCCGCAAAAGCCTGATTGCAGCCAGATGTGATCGCCACGTTTTCCGGCGCGACAGTGCCGCCATATGCCGTGGTCCAGTCAGACGCCACTTTTGCGCGCAAATCAGGCAGGCCCAGAACCGGGCCATAAAGATGCGCCGCGTCATCTTCGAGGATAAACTTGGCCATGGCTTCCCGCATCGACGCTGGCGGTGGGTCTACGGGGGCCGCTTGGCTGACGTTAATCAGCGGCTGGTTGTCAGAAAAGGACACGCCATCCAACCAGCGCCGCGCCTCCATCACGGGGGGCGGAAACGTGGCGGCCATGTTTGGATTGAGAAGCGTCATACCATCATTGTTCCACAAATATCCAAAAGGGACGACGGATCAATCCGTGCCACGGTAGGGTTTGACATATTGCATTGCCATATCCCACGGAAAGAAGATCCAGGTGTCTTGGCTTACCTCGGTGATGAAGGTGTCCACCTGCGGCCGACCCTTGGGTTTGGCGTAGACGGTCGCGAAATGGGCGTTCGGATAGAGTGCGCGGACCACTTCCAGCGTTTTGCCTGAGTCCACGAGATCATCAATGATGAGAATGCCGGTGCCGTCGCCCATCATCTCGTCATCTGGCTTCTTCAGGACCTTGGCCTCGGATTGCGCCTGATGGTCGTAGGATTTGATGGAGATCGTGTCGACGGTGCGGATGTCCAGCTCGCGCGCCGCGATCATGGCAGGGGCCATGCCGCCCCGTGTGATCGCCACCACGGCTTTCCACGCGCCCTCGTCGGGACCATGGCCGTCCAGCCGCCATGCCAGTGCACGGCTGTCGCGGTGGATTTGATCCCAGCTGATGTGGAAGCCTTTTTCGTGGGGCAAACGATCTGTCATGACGTCCTCTTCTGAGCTTAGGGCAAGGCGATGCGAACACCCAATAGCGCGACAAGCGCGCCAAACAGGCGATCAAGCCACCCCTTGGCACGGATATATGCGCGTCGTGGGCCGCTGCGGGAAAAGACCATGGACAACAGCGCGTACCATGCCAATTCGATCCCGAATATTATGGCAAGGACGGCGAGGGTCCAGCCAACACTTAACTCGGTCGGCATAATGGTTGTGAAAACGGCTGCGAAATAGGCCAGCGCCTTGGGATTGGCCAGATCGGTCCAGATGCCAAGCCGGATCAGCTTGAGCGGTTTGTGTCCCGCCGCCGCGTCAACATCCTTGAGCGGTTGGTCCGCCCCCCGCCAAAGCGAGATGCCGACCCAGACCAGAAAGCCCGCGCCGATGAGTTTCAGCGACGTTTGCAAATAAGGCGCGACGTCGAACAGCAGCGACAGCCCGGCCAGCGCCGCGGCGGCCCAAATCACCACGGCGATGGCAAGGCCCAATGACAAGAGCAGTCCGGCCCGCGCGCCCTCGGATGCTGCGGTCTTGATCGTAAGAACCGCCGCAGGTCCGGGGCTCATGGCAAGAAGGGCCTGCAGACCAATCAGCGTGATAAGCGCTGTGGCTGTCATGATTTTTCGATATCGGGCGCGTCGACGGCTTTCATGCCAACCACGTGGTAGCCCGCATCGACATGCAGGCACTCGCCCGTCACCGCCGAGCTGAGGTCGGACAGCAGGTAGAGGGCGGAGTTGCCGACCTCTTCTTGCGTCACAGTGCGCCGCAGCGGGCTGTTATATTCGTTCCACTTCATGATGTAGCGGAAATCGCCAATGCCAGATGCGGCCAGCGTCTTGATTGTCCCCGCAGAGATGGCGTTCACCCGGATGCCGTCCTTGCCAAGATCCTCGGCCAGATATTTCACCGAAGCTTCAAGCGCCGCCTTGGCCACGCCCATGACGTTGTAGTGGGGCATGACTTTCTCGGCGCCGTAATAGGTCAGCGTCAGAAGCGAGCCACCGTCGATCATCAATTTCTCGGCCCGCTGCGCAACGGCTGTGAACGAGTACACAGATATATCCATTGACATGCGGAAGTTGTCAGGGGAGGTGTCTACGTACCGTCCGCGCAACTCGTTTTTGTCGGAAAAGCCAATCGCATGCACCACGAAATCCAAGCTGCCCCAGTCTTCTTTAAGCGTGTCGAAAAGCGCGTCAATGGACGCGCCGTCTCCGACGTCGCAGGGCAGGACATGTTTTGCACCGATACTGTCGGCCAGCGGGCGCACACGTTTCAGCAGCGCATCGCCTTGGTACGAAAAGGCGATTTCGGCCCCCGCATCCGCACATGCTTTGGCTATGCCCCACGCAATGGACTTGTCATTTGCGACCCCCATAATCAGGCCGCGTTTTCCCGCCATCAAACCGTTAGACATACCCGTTCCCCGTCCTATCTAGAGCTTAAGGTTGGGTGTAGGCCAAAGCACATTGGGCTTCAAGCGGGCTGTAAAAGACGCAAGGTCATGGTTGAAATCTCATCTGACATGAGGGTAGCGACCCGAGAGCAAAAACAGGCAAAAGAAAAATGAGCGACAGAGACGGCATATTTGAGGGCGACGACCCTTTCGCGCTGGTCCGCCAGTGGATGGCTGAGGCGGAGGCATCGGAGCCAAACGATCCGAATGCAATCGCACTGGCCTCGGTGGACGGCGAAGGTTTGCCGAATGTGCGCATGGTCCTTCTCAAGGATGTCGAGGACGACGCTTTTGTGTTCTACACAAACTACGAGGGCGTGAAGGCATCAGAGCTGGATGCCTCTGGTAAGGCGGCATTTGTCATGCATTGGAAATCATTGAGACGTCAGGTGCGTGTGCGGGGGATCGTCTCCCGCGAAGACGGTCCTGCGGCGGATGCGTACTATAACTCCCGCTCGCTCAAGAGCCGCTTGGGCGCATGGGCCTCGGACCAATCACGACCTTTGAAGTCGCGTGCGACGTTGATGGCCAAGGTTGCAAAGGTGACGGCAGCCAAGGGGACGAATCCCGAGCGCCCGCCATTCTGGGGCGGCTTCAGGATTACGCCCGTCGAGATAGAATTCTGGGCTGACGGCGCGTTCCGCTTGCATGACAGGTTCCGCTGGACCCGGCCCACGACAGACGCAGACTGGACGATAGAACGACTTAACCCGTGACATTTCACCGACCCGCGTGGGTTACGCGCAGGTCAATCGTAGGACAGGAAACACGTACCTATCCAAAATGTTAAAACCGTGAGACCCTAACGACTGATGAATAATTATTAGTACGGGGTCGCTCATGGGCAGGCTTGGGGATGTCGATCATTTCGACACAACTAGGATGACAGAGACACTTGAAGCGACGGACACAGCAATGGTCGTGTCCGGTCACGTAAAATGGTTTGATGCCGCAAAAGGCTTTGGCTTTGTTGTGGCTGACGCGGGCGGTCCCGACATACTTTTGCACGCGAATGTCTTGCGCAACTTTGGGCAAGGTTCGATCGCGGATGCATCGCTGGTTGAACTGCAGGTTCAGCGCACCGAGCGTGGGTTGCAGGCCGTCGAAGTGATCGCCGTCACGCCGCCAGAGGGCGATGAGCAGATGGAAGGTTTTACGCTGGGCGTCGACGACCTGTCGGATGCCGCGCTGACGCCGTCGCGCGTCAAATGGTTCGACAAGGCCAAGGGATTTGGCTTTGCCAACGCATATGGCGACGCTCAAGACATTTTCCTTCATATCGAAGTGCTGCGCAAATGCGGATTGGCTGATTTGGAAGCGGGCGAGGCGGTTTGCCTGCGCATCGTAGAAGGGGATCGCGGTCAGATGGCGGCCGAGGTACACTCTTGGGATTATGCGCTTAGCAACGACTAAATCGATTCTCTTGGGAGCAACGCTGTGGGCGTCCGCTGCTGCGGGCGCTTTTTCCATGTGTGCCCCGTCGCAAGTCGATCTGCGCGGCGATTGGGGCAACGCCCGGTTCGCCGTTGAAATCGCCGATGACGGTGCTGAACGCGCCCGCGGCCTGATGTTTCGCGAAAGCATGCCGACGATGTCGGGGATGCTGTTCATCTACGAGCGACCGCAGCCGCTGGCCTTTTGGATGCGCAACACGCTGATCCCGCTCGACATGCTGTTTGTCGACGACACCGGCACTGTTGTGAAAATTCACAAGAATGCGGTTCCGCTGGACGAGACGTCATTGTCTGGCGGGCCGGACCCTCTTTTGGCTGTTCTTGAGGTCAACGGGGGCATGACAACGAGGTTGGGGATCACCGAGGGCAGCCAGCTGCGCCACCCATTCATGCCACAAGATGTGGCCGCGTGGCCTTGCGTAGCGCAATAGGCGAAAACTACACGTCATCCCGTGAATTTAGGCTTTTCAAAGCCAGCAGTTGCGGTTAGGTACGCCTTCACAGATGGACGGGGCGTGGCGCAGCCTGGTAGCGCACCTGTTTTGGGTACAGGGGGTCGGAAGTTCGAATCTTCTCGCCCCGACCATCTGTAAATTTCTTCCCATAGAATGATGACGGACGCGCGGCGGGTTGGCCGCTTGGCTTCAGCAGCGCAGATGAAACTGTTTGCGCCATGAGTTCCGAGCTTGTTGTCGGAGTTGAACCGCGAAAGTCACGGTGCTGTCTCTGGCATTGTTCAGCTGCGTCTGAACCGGGATCAGGGACCTATGTGGGTCGGCCAATGGTTCGCATGATCTGATTCTTGCCAAAACACTATATCTAGTTCTATTGGCGCCGCCGTTTCTAAACTGAGTGGTTTGAAACGCGCCTGACACGCATATGTCTGCACCAAAATGGTAACGGAAATGTAACACCGTCTATATCTGGTGTCTTTTTCTTTCAGCCCCACTAGGGAGCGGAAAAACCTGTGAACGAATCTGTGGACTGTTCATGCGGTTTTGGAGGTGCGACAGGTAAGTGGGCCTGTTTTCGTTGTTTTTTTCCACAGGCCGCGATTGCCCAGCGGGCAGGGTGCGTTGTGGGTAGAGTTGCGGGCGTCGGGCTTGCCCGAAGGTCAACATAAAAAACCGGCTCACCATGGTAAAAATTCCGTTGACGGTATGGGGTCTTATCCTTCAGGTTGTGCGGGCTGACATAGCGGCCACCATATGTAGTGCTTACCGGTGGCGACAGGGACGGGACAAAAAACCTAAACATATGAGCGTCGGGACAGACGCCATGCCTGCATTCACCATGCAGGCCGCAGGTATCCTTATCCCTAACGATTGCGCGGCCCGCGTTGAGGCAGGCCATTGAATTTAAGACACGGGCGGTACGCCACGCAGGTAGGGAACAGAGACTAATGAAAATTGACCGTAAGCTGACGCAGGCAGGCAAAGACGCATATGCGGCGCTGGAATTCACGACGACCGCGTCGGAAATCCGCAACCCTGACGGCACCATCGTCTTCAAACTGGACGACGTTGAAGTGCCTAGCACGTGGAGCCAAGTTGCCTCTGACGTGATTGCGCAAAAGTATTTCCGCAAAGCTGGCGTTCCCGCACGGTTGAAAAAAGCGAAAGAAAAGGGCGTGCCGGCGTTCCTCCAACGCTCGATTCCAGACGAATCCGCATTGAAGAAATTGCCCGAAGATCAGCGCTTTGGCGGTGAAACTTCAGCCAAGCAGGTCTTTGACCGCTTGGCCGGCGCGTGGTGCTACTGGGGCTGGAAAGGTGGCTACTTCACCACCGAGGCCGACGCTCAAGCCTATTATGACGAAATGCGCGTGATGCTGGCCAAGCAGATGGCCGCTCCGAATTCCCCACAATGGTTTAACACCGGCCTTCACTGGGCGTATGGCATCGACGGTCCAGCCCAAGGCCACCACTATGTCGATCACGAGACTGGCGTTCTGACCAAGTCGAAGTCCTCCTACGAGCACCCGCAGCCGCATGCGTGCTTTATCCAGTCGGTCAGCGATGATCTGGTGAATGACGGCGGCATCATGGATCTGTGGGTCCGTGAAGCGCGTCTGTTCAAATATGGCTCCGGCACCGGCACTAACTTCTCGTCGCTGCGGGCCGCGAATGAGCCTTTGTCAGGTGGCGGTAAGTCGTCTGGCCTCATGGGCTTCCTGAAAATTGGTGACCGCGCTGCTGGCGCCATCAAGTCGGGCGGCACAACGCGCCGCGCCGCGAAGATGGTGATCGTGGATGCGGACCACCCCGATATCGAAGAGTTCATCGACTGGAAGGTGCTGGAAGAGCAGAAGGTGGCGTCCATCGTTGCGGGCTCCAAGATGCACGAGCAGAAGCTGAACGAAATCTTCAAGGCGATCAAAGCCTGGGACGGTAAGCTGGAAGACGCGGTTGACCCCAAAGTCAACGACACGCTGAAGGGTGCCATTCGCGAGGCCAAAAAAGTCGCTATCCCAGAGACTTACGTCAAGCGCGTGCTGGATTATGCAAAGCAGGGCTACACCTCGATTGAGTTCCCGACTTACGACACGGATTGGGACAGCGAAGCTTATAACTCGGTCTCTGGTCAAAACTCGAACAACTCGATCCGCGTCACAGACGCTTTCCTGAAAGCTGTCGAGAATGATGGCGACTGGGAGCTGATTTCGCGCACCACCGGAACCGCAACCAAGACCATCAAAGCCCGCGACCTGTGGGAAAAAGTGGGCCATGCCGCGTGGGCCTGTGCCGATCCGGGCATCCAGTACCACGACACCGTCAATGACTGGCACACATGCCCCGAAGACGGCGCGATCCGTGGGTCTAACCCATGCTCGGAATACATGTTCCTCGACGATACAGCTTGTAACCTGGCCTCGATGAACCTGCTGACCTTTTACACAGACGGCAAGTTCGACGCTGAGCTGTACATGCACGCCACGCGCCTTTGGACCGTGACGCTGGAAATTTCTGTCATGATGGCGCAGTTTCCGTCGCCAGCGATTGCGCAACGGTCTTACGACTTCCGCACTTTGGGTCTGGGCTACGCCAACATTGGCGGGCTGCTGATGAATATGGGCTATGGCTATGACAGCGCCGAAGGCCGCGCCATGTGCGGGTCACTGACCGCGCTGATGACCGGCGTGTCTTACGCCACATCCGCCGAAATCTCGAAAGAGCTGGGCCCATTCCCGGGCTACGAGAAGAACGCCGACCACATGTTGCGCGTCATTCGCAACCACCGCAACGCAGCGCACGGTAACGATGACGGCTATGAAAAGCTGGCAACCAACCCGCTGGCGCTGGATCATGCATCCTGTCCCGACCAGGATCTGGTCAAGCTGTCCATGGCGGCCTGGGACGAAGCATTGGAGCTGGGCGAGAAGCACGGCTACCGCAACGCACAAGTGTCCGTCATTGCACCAACCGGCACCATCGGTCTGGTCATGGATTGCGACACAACAGGGATCGAGCCTGACTTTGCTTTGGTCAAGTTCAAGAAGCTGGCAGGGGGCGGTTATTTCAAGATCATCAACCGCTCCGTCCCGGCGGCGCTGGAGACTTTGGGCTACACATCCTCCCAGGTGGAAGAAATCGTCTCCTACGCTGTCGGCCATGCGACGTTGGGCAACGCGCCGGGGATCAACCACACATCCCTCATTGGGCACGGGTTCGGCGAGGCTGAGTTGGCGAAAATCGAAGCGGCGCTGCCGTCCGCCTTCGACATTCGCTTTGTCTTCAACCAATGGACCTTGGGCGAAGAGTTCTGCACCGGAACTTTGGGCATCCCAGCTGAAAAGTTGAACGACCCGGGCTTCGACATGCTGACGCATCTGGGGTTCAGCAAAGAGCAGATCACATTTGCCAATGACCATGTCTGCGGGACCATGACGCTGGAAGGCGCACCGCATCTGGAAGAAAAGCATTACTCTGTCTTTGACTGCGCCAACCCATGCGGCAAGATCGGCAAACGCTACCTGAGCGTCGACAGCCACATCTATATGATGGCTGCTGCGCAATCCTTCATCTCCGGCGCGATCTCCAAGACGATCAACATGCCAAACGATGCGACCATCGAGGACTGCCAGAAGGCGTATGAGTTGAGCTGGTCGCTCGGTGTGAAGGCGAATGCCTTGTACCGTGATGGATCGAAGCTGTCGCAGCCACTAGCCGCCGCCTTGGTTGAGGATGATGACGACGCGGCTGAAGTGCTGGAAAGCGGATCACCCATGGCGAAGGCCGAAGTTCTGGCTGAGAAGATCATCGAGAAGGTTGTGATCCGCGAAGTCGAGAAGGCGCAGGCCCGCACACGGATGCCGCATCGCCGGAAGGGCTACACACAGAAAGCCAATGTGGGCGGGCATAAAGTGTACCTGCGCACCGGCGAGTACGAAGATGGCCAGCTGGGCGAGATCTTCATCGACATGCACAAGGAAGGCGCGGGCTTCCGCGCGATGATGAACAACTTCGCAATCGCGGTATCGGTTGGTCTGCAATATGGTGTGCCGTTGGAGGAGTTCGTGGACGCCTTCACATTCACCAAGTTTGAGCCTGCGGGCATGGTTCAGGGCAACGACTCGATCAAGAACGCGACCTCCGTACTGGATTACATCTTCCGCGAGCTTGCTGTCAGCTATCTGGACCGCACCGATTTGGCGCATGTCAAACCAACTGGTGAGACATTCGACGATCTGGGCCGTGGCGAAGACGAGGGCAAGGTCAACATTGCTGAGCTTGGTGAGACCGCGGCCTCCAAGTCCTTGGAAGTGCTCAAGCAGATCAGCTCGACTGGTTATCTGCGCAAGCGCGTGCCATCCGAGCTACGTGTTTTGCAGGGCGGCATGGGCGCGACGGCGCTGGACACATCGACGGATCCGGTAGCGGCATTGCAGACCTTGGTCCCAGAAGTCAGTACCACGGCGCCTTTGCAAACCAGCTCTGCTGCGGTGACCTCTGGTGCGGTGTCGATGTCGGCGCGCGATAAGGCGAAGATGCAAGGCTATGAAGGCGAAGCCTGTGGCGAATGCGGCAACTACACGCTGGTGCGCAATGGCACCTGTATGAAGTGCAACACCTGTGGTGGAACGTCGGGATGTAGCTAAGTCGTAAAACTCTTCGATCGAAGAGTTTTATGCGAAGAATTTTCGATCGAAAATTCTTGCAACGAGATACAGGGGCGGGTGAGCCCGCCCTTGGACGAGGATCAGGCCGCAGGCAATTAAGATACCGGGCGGTACTAACGATGAGCTTGATCCGCGAAACTTACGGGGCACCTTAGGGTGCCCCTTTTTCTTTGTCCTTTAGCATGATTTTTTTTCCCCCCAATTTTCTTTGAAAAGTTGGGGAAAGGTTCTCAAATCATCGTTTGCCTCCGGCGCGCGTACTTTTGGACCAGTGATAGCTAAGTGTCTCGTTTCATTGCGACAAGGCCAGACTTAAGCTCAACCGCCCGAGGGTCACCGGCTTCCAGTGCGAAGATATAGGCGTGAGTGAGGTAGAAGCCTTTGGCCTCGTCAGTGAGTGCGGTTTTTGAGGCCTCGATATAGAGCGTGATGAGGGCCGGACAGTCCTTTGCGGCATGAGCCGCCAGGAGCTTTGCATCCAGATCATTCAGCGGCATGGGCCAGTTTCTGGCGATGCTCGCTGATGCGGTTGGCCACCCATGTGTGGAAGCAATGTGTTGGGCCATCCATGGCTGGCGAAAAGCGGCCGCCGTCAAATCCGGGGCCGTAACGGCCTTTTTGCATGCCTTCGACAACGAAGATGTCTTCTTCGAACACCTCCTTCCACATTGCCGTGTTTTTCTGGCGCATAGCGTCGTCGACCCTGGGGGCGGCGTAATAGAGGTGAATGTGCTCCGTCGTTTGGTTCACCGCTTTCGGCTCCAACACGATGGCAAAGGCGTGATCGCGTTGAGCGCCCAGCAGCACGTTGGGGTAAAGGGTGATATATTCCGCGCCTTCGTCCCATTTACCGCTGAGACCTGCGAAATCGGGGAAGCGTTTGCCGCCTTCACCCTCGAACTGGCGGTAGACCAATGTGCCTTGCCCGGAATATCGGTCGGGCTCTTCGATATTGTAGTGGTCTTCGAGGCGGGAATAGCTGTTCAGCCCAGGGTGGATCCAAGGAAGATGGTAGCTTTCGCAGTAGTTTTCGACGGCCAGCTTGTAGTTGGTGGCGACGTTCAGCTTGAACTGACTGTCTGCGCCGCCGTGATATAGCGGCTGGTCGAATTCGGCCCAGCGGGCGATGAGGTCGGCATGCATGTCCTCGAACGGCGCGGCTTGTCCGTCTACGTTGATGAAGACCACGTCGCGCCAGAGATAGGACCGGATTTCGATGAGGCCCAGCGTGTCGCGGTCGATTGCTTCATGGCTGTTCTGACCGGGGCCACCGACATGGGGCGTGGCGACCAGCTTGCCTTTGGTGGAGTAGCACCAGGAATGATAGGGGCAGCGGATGGCGCCTTCGATCTTGCGTGGCTCGGACACGAGGATCATGCCGCGATGACGGCAAGTATTCTGAAAGACGCGGACTATGCCATCCTTGTCGCGGATCAACAGCAGCGGCAGACCAAGGAATTCGATGGGTTTCGCGTCGCCATTCGCTGGAACGTCGGCGCCAACGGCAAGGCCTGCCCAGGTGGCGTGAAGCACCGCGTCGCGTTCCTCTGCAAAGACGGTCTCATCAATGTAATGCGCGTTTGGCAGGCCGTTTGCGACCGCCACAGGGCGTTGAGCGCGGGAGAGGTCAGTGGTCATGGGCAAGCTCCGAGATCGCGGCGACTGATTAATCATGTCACGATTCGACGGTTCTTGAGTTGTCGCACCGCGACAAAGGTTTTCTCACTGCGACTCGATTTACAATGAATTGCGCGGGATTGGAGATGCAGGAAAACCGCCGATTGCCCCATTTTTTATGGGTCAAACTCTGCCGACGGGGAAAAACCTCACGCAATCGAGGTGGTTTGGGCGGCTCGGCGCTTGGATGGAATTGCCGAATTGGCGACGGATTGCGGGTTTTTGGAATAGCCGTCGAAAGACGCTGACAGGGGCAGGGTGGGCTCACATGTTGTGCCTCGAAGTCACCAACGAAGGTGGCCTCGTGACCCTAAACAACCACACTAGGAGACCTAAGATGAAAAAGGTTCTGATCACGACAACTGCTGTTTTTGCTCTGTCCGGCGCCGTGTTCGCGGCTGTGGCCGATGTTGACACCGATGGCGACGGCGTCGCGTCCTTTACCGAACTGTTGGCTGTCTACCCAACCCTGACCGAAGAAGGTTTCAGCGCAATTGACGCAAATGGCGACGGCGTTGTGGATGAAGCCGAGATGACCGCCGCGGTCGAAGGTGGCCTGATCCCCGAGACCTAAACCTTTCCCAAATGGCTGACGTCTTCCCAAGAGATTTCAGCCCAAGGGCGCGCCAAGGGTCTTCTATGATCTGCCTCGGGAAAGGTCTGAGGCGCGCCTGACGACGGCAAACCCCTTTTGCTGTCGGGCAGCACCGTTGGACCGTCCGACCTCCCCGGATGTGTCCGCCCCCTTTTGGCTTTCGGGCCAGACAGGATGGGTTCGGGTACAAGGACGCGTCCTTCGAGGCCAGAGCCGGGGCAACCCTGCTCTGGTCGCTGTCTGTTTACGTGGTGCCGCGCGCCAAGGCGGCCACGCCGGTCCGCGCAACCTCGACCAACCCAAGCGGGTGCATCAGGTCGGCAAAAGCATCAATTTTCTCGGATGTGCCGGTCATCTCGAAGATGAAGCTTTCTAAGGTGCTGTCGACCACGTTGGCGCGAAAAATTTCAGCCAAGCGCAGCATTTCGATCCGTTTGTCACCGGAGCCAGCCACCTTGAACAGCGCGAGTTCCCGTTCGACGCTTGGGCCTTCCTCAGTCAGATCATGCACGTCATGCACCGGCACCATACGGCCAAGCTGCGCCTTGATCTGCTGAATGACCTCGGGTGTGCCCGTGGTCACAACGGTGATCCGGGACCGGTGCCCTTCATGGTCGATCTCGGCCACGGTCAAGCTGTCGATATTGTAGCCACGGCCCGAAAACAGGCCGATGACCCGCGCCAGAACACCCGCCTCGTTGGTCACGATCACCGCCAGCGTATGGGTTTCGATCACATCGGCATTGGGGTCCTTCAAATCGTAAGCCGACTTGCGGGAGGTGCCTTGTTTAATGTTCAGCGGGGACATGATTACCGTCTTTCAGTTGTTCGTTGTTTGCTCTTAAAGGCGCGATGTTGCGTCATAAAATCCTGTACCATCGACGTAATGGACACCTTTGGCCGTCGCGTGGAGCCAATCGAGGAACGGCTCCAGATCACGTTGGACCTGATCGTCATCGCGGCCCTCGGCCGTGATTGCCAGGACCACCAGTTCATTTGTCTTTGCCAGCTCGGCGTTTATGTCGGGCGAGCCGCCGGATTTCTCGGTTTTGGCCAGCTCTATTTCCTGTTCGAACACGGACTGCCCTGACTCGCCGTCAAAGCCCTTGGCGGTTTGCGACGGGTTGTAGAGCTCGAATTGCATCAGATCTTCGCCGCCGAGAAATATCTCGCCGTACACGGGGGAGGCGTCTTCGCGTTCCTCTACCTCTACAGTGTAGTCGCCTTTCAAGTCGCTCAGAGCGGCTTCCCATATTGCCGGGTCTGGGAGGCCGTTTTGACCGAAGAAGTAGATGTTTTGTGCCATGACCTAAACCAAAACTGCCCCGGTGGTGCCGATTGCGTCTGCAACACCAGCGTCGCCCATGAGCATTTCATTATGCGGCGCGCCGGACGGGATCATCGGATAGCAGTTTTCATGCTTCTCGACGAGACAGTCGAAAACAACCGGTCCGTCATGTTTGAGCATCTCCATGATTGCGTCGTCCAGATCGGACGGATCCGCACAGGTTATCCCTTTTGCACCAAAGGCTTGTGCCAACAACATGAAGTCAGGCAAGGCCTCCGACCAACTTTGCGAATAGCGGTTGCCATGCAGCAGGTCTTGCCATTGGCGCACCATGCCAAGCCGCTCATTGTTCAGGATGAACTGTTTCACCGGCAGATCATATTGCCGCGCCGTGCCCATTTCCTGCATGTTCATCAGCCAAGAGGCTTCCCCGGCCACATTGATGACCAACGCATCGGGATGTGCAACTTGCACGCCAATGGAGGCGGGGCAGCCGTAGCCCATGGTGCCGAGGCCCCCCGAGGTCATCCAGCGGTTGGGGTCCTCGAAGCCCAGATACTGAGCGGCCCACATCTGGTGCTGGCCAACTTCCGTGGTGATATAGCGGTCCTTGCGGCCTTTGGTCAGGGCCTCAAGGCGTTGCAGCGCATATTGTGGTTTGATAACTTTTTCGGAATTTTTGTAGGAAAGACAACGCACTGCGCGCCAATCCTCAATCTGTGACCACCATTTTGCGAGCCCGTCGGCATTGGTCTTGCGTCCGCGAGACTTCCAGACCCGCAGCATGTCCTCCAACACATGGGCAACATCGCCAATGATGGGCACATCCACGTGGATCACCTTGTTGATCGAGGACGGATCAATATCAATATGGGCCTTCTTCGACTTTGGCGAGAACGCGTCAATGCGCCCAGTGATCCGGTCGTCAAACCGCGCCCCGATGTTAATCATCAGGTCACAGCCATGCATGGCCATATTGGCCTCGTACAGGCCGTGCATGCCCAGCATGCCCATCCACTGATCGCCTGACGCGGGGAAAGCGCCAAGGCCCATCAAAGTAGAGGTGATCGGAAAGTTGGTTTCCTTCACAAGATCGCGCAGCAGCGCAGTGGCGCTGTCGCCGGAGTTAATGACGCCTCCGCCCGAATAGATGATCGGGCGTTTGGCGGTTTCCATCAGCTTCACCAGATCTGTGATCGCGTCGATGTCGCCTTTGAGCTTGGGCGCGTAATGCCCCGTGCTGGCCTTGTTCTTCTCGGTATATTTGCCCTTGGCAAATTGCACGTCTTTGGGGATGTCGATCAGGACCGGGCCTGGGCGACCGTTGGTTGCGACGTGGAAGGCCTCGTGCAGGACACCCGCCAACTTGTCAGTGTCTTTCACAAGGTAATTGTGTTTCGTGCAGGGGCGGGTGATGCCGATAGTGTCTGCCTCTTGGAAGGCGTCGGTGCCGATCATGAACGTCGGCACCTGCGCGGACAGCACAATGATCGGGACCGAGTCCAACAACGCGTCCGTCAAACCTGTGACGGTATTTGTGGCCCCAGGCCCCGAGGTTACAAGCACAACACCCGGCTTGCCTGTGGAGCGCGCGTAGCCTTCAGCGGCATGGGCCGCGCCTTGTTCGTGACGCACAAGGATGTGCTTGATTTTCTCTTGCTGAAACAACTCGTCATAGATCGGTAGCGCAGCACCACCGGGATAGCCAAAGATCGTGTCCACGCCCTGATCTATCAAGGCTTGAACGACCATTTCTGCTCCGGTCATTTGGCGTGTCATCGTGCTGTTCTCCGTTTACGTCTTCGTTTCTATTTGCCCACAAAAAAGCCCCCGTTTTTGGCGGGGGCGCATGGTTACCGGTCTGGTTGTCGACTTATCGACCCATGCGCTGATATCCTACAATGACTAGTACGTGCGCCACATCAGGCTCCTTCGAGATTGGCAAGACACTAACATTGTGGAATCGGGGGTCAACAGCCAAAACGCTGAATAATCTGTCTTGAGGTGGCTTTTTATTGTATTTTTGTTACCCAAAGGGCGCAAGTTTCGGAATATGAGTGAAAATGGAGGGCTAAAATGGCTCGGATGACACAAGTAACCCCGTTTTTGATGGCCAAGGACTTCAAGGCCGAGGTGGCATTCTTTCGCGATGTGTTGGGGTTTGAGGTGGGCTTTCTAGGAGAAGACCCGGATTATGCCTTTATGCACCGCGACGGCGTTGCCGTGCGGCTGCTACAAGGGACTGATTTTCACGACTGGTTAGACCGCGAAGACATGCAAATGGTCTATTTTGATGTTGATGACATTGATGGGCTCTATGCCGAGCTGAAGCCGGCCTTGGACCAATTGCCAGATGGCCGCGTGAACCCGCCCTTTGACCGGTTCTACGGCCAGCGCGAATTCCATGTCCGCGACGAGGGCCCGTATTTACTAATGTTTGGCCAAGGCATATCCACCTCTTAACAAGGTAGGGAAGCAAATGGCCAAGACACGGATATTGAACGAGTTCGGCATGGGGTCATCCCTGCGCCGCACGGATTACACGGAAGCCGCGTTGCGCGCGATTAAGGACGCACTTTGGCACAACTCGGTGAGTGTCGCGCCTGCGTTTGGGTTCCCAAAGGAGGCGATGCTGATTGATGTGGAGGTGGGCGTTCAGGAGCCTGACCGCGTCGACACCTCGAAACTGCTGGACGTGTTCCCCTATGGTCAGCCGCAGATCAACGTTGTCAAAGGCGGCCTGGATGTGCCAAAACCCGATGGCTCTGGCGTCACAGTCATCGCTAACGCTGCCATCTGCGTCAGCTTTGATATGGAGCCGGCCCAATGAACGAGGAACGACTGATCCTAGAGATGGGCATGGGCAACGACCTATACGGCATGGATTACACCAAGGCCGCGAAGCGGGCCATTCAAGATGCGCTGCATCACTCGTCGATTGTGATGTTCAAGTCGCTCGGCATCTCTCACGAGGAAATGCGGGTGCAGGTGACGATTGGCGTGCAGGAGCCGGACAAGCTGGACATTGCGGCACTTGTCGCTGAACTGCCGAGGGGCAGGGCGGAGGTGACCGGAGCGCTTGGCGGGTTGAATGTGCATGACCCGGACAACGACCAAACCCATGTGATTGCGACCGCGGCGGTTGAGGCCTACGTGCCGATGGACCAGTCCAAGTGGAAACTTTCCGATTAGTTCCGGCGGGCGGCGGCCATCCAGATGATGGCCAGAACCAACGACAAGATCGCGTTCCAACCCGCCATTGAGATGCCAGCCAACTGCCACGCAATGTCGTCACAGCGCACCACAGGTGCGGCCAGGATGTTCTCCAGCAGCTCGTCAACGCTTAGGTCCCCGATGGGCCCCGATGTGCAGGAGCTGGGGCCTTCCCACCAGCCTTGCTCGACCCCGGCGTGGAATGCGCCAATTGCCGCCGTCAGAAGGGCCGCGACTGCGCCAAGCCAGGCTATGGCGCGTATACGCAATGCAATGCAAAGCGCGGCGAATAAGATGGCGGCTGCATGCGGCCAGCGCTGCCAGATACACATTTTGCAGGGCGGATAGCCCGCCAGCTGGAACAAAAACGCACCACCAAGCAGCGCGGCGGACCCGGCGGCGGCGATCAGCACAAGGCGCGTATGCGTCGTCATATGTATTTCACCGCAAAGAAGCCCGCCAACAGCACCACAACGAACAATGTGAAGACGAGGCCAAGCCGTTTTTCGATGAAGTCACGCACCGGCTCTCCGAATTTCCATAGCAGGCCCGCGATGATGAAGAAGCGGATGCCGCGTGCGATGATCGAGGTGACAATGAATGTCATAAGCGGCATGCCCGTCCAGCCGGACATGATCGTGATGACCTTGTATGGGAACGGCGTGATGCCCGCCACAAGGACCGCCCAGAACCCCATATCGTTGAAACGTTGATTGAATTCGGCGATGCGGTCGGTTTTGCCCAATGCCTCCAGAATTGGTCGGCCCAACCAATCGAACGCGAGGGCACCGATCGCATAGCCCAACAGCCCTCCAAGAACCGATGCCGCGAGGCAGACGCCCGCGATTAAGAACGCGCGGTGCGGCATGGCGATAATCATAGGGATCATCAGCAAATCAGGGGGGATCGGAAAGACCGAACTTTCGATGAACGCGACGAAAGCAAGCGCCCACAGCGCATTGGGATGCGCGGATAGCGACATCGTCCAGTCATAGAGACGCTTAATCATTGGCCTGCCTGCTTTTTCTTTTTAGGGTATATGCTCACGGGTACCCCATTGGGGTCAAGTCAAAGGAGCGTTCTATGCAGTGGCGGGGACGGCGTGGAAGCCGCAATATCGAAGACAGACGCGGCAAGAGAACGGTTGGCAAGGCAGGCGGCGTAGGCGGACTTGGCCTAGTCGCCATTCTGGTGATTGGCTACTTCCTTGGCATTGATGTGACGCCGCTGTTGCAAGATAACGGACTGGGAGCCCAGCAAGAGCAGTCCGTAAGCCAGGAGATCACGCCTGCAGACCGAGATGCGGGCCAATTCGTCTCCGTTGTGTTGGCAGACACCGAAGAGGTATGGGCCGAGATTTTCCGCGATCAGGTGGGCGAGCCCTACAATCCCGCGACTTTGGTGCTGTTCAAAGGGGCCACGCAAAGCCCTTGCGGCGGCGCGTCAGGCGCATCGGGGCCGTTTTACTGCCCGGCGGACAAGAAGGCCTATCTGGACACGGATTTCTTTGTGACATTGGAGCGCCGCATGGGGGCAGGTGGTGACTTTGCCGCCGCCTATGTTGTCGCCCACGAGATCGCACATCACGTGCAAAACGAGTTGGGCATCTTGATGCAAGCCAACCGCATCCGCCAACAATCAAACCAGGCCGACAGCAACGCGATCTCGGTTCGCATCGAATTGCAGGCGGACTGCTTCGCTGGCCTGTGGGCGCGATACGCGCAGGCGCGGTTTGCCTCACTTGAGCAGGGCGACCTGCAAGAGGCGGTCAACGCGGCCAAGCAGATTGGTGACGATACCTTGCAGCGCAACGCAGGCCGCCGCCCCAATCCGCACACTTTTACCCATGGCACGTCGGCGCAGCGGCAGCGCTGGTTTGCGAAAGGGTATGAGACCGCGACTATTCAGGCTTGCGACACATTCGGCGCCCGCCAGCTTTAGAAAACTGCGTGGTTGATAGTTGCAAAACAGACTGCCACTACTTCTGCCAACGATATGTAACGTGTTTCTGGGAGGACATCATGAAAACACTCGTAACTTCGACCCTCGCTGGCGCAATGGCGCTGGGTATGACGGCCACCTTTGCATTTGCTCAGGACGTGACGCTGCGCTGCCAACATTTCCTGTCACCAAAGGCCAGTGTGCCCGCCCGGTTCATGCAGCCTTGGGCCGACAAAGTGATGGCGGACTCGGATGGACGTATCAAAGTCGAGCTTTACCCTGCGATGCAGCTGGGGGGCAAACCGCCCGCGCTTTACGACCAAATCCGTGACGGCGTGATCGACTGCGGCTGGGCGCTGCCGGGCTACACCCCCGGACGCTTCCCCGAAAGCGAGGCATTTGAGCTGCCCTTCATGACATCCATGAGCGCCGAGGCGTCTTCCAAGGCCTTGTGGGACTATTCACAAAAATACCTGCTCGACCGTATGGGCGACATTCATTTGATGGCGATGCACCTGCACGGCCCGGGCGTTGTCCACACAAAGGGCGACCCCATCGCGTCACCTGCTGACTTTGCCGGGCTGAAACTGCGTGGCCCATCCCGCCAAGCCAATGCGCTGCTTGAAGCCTTGGGCGCCACGCCCGTCGGAATTCCCGTGCCCGCATTCCCTGAAGCGCTGTCAAAGGGCGTGGTAGACGGTGGGGTTATCCCTTGGGAGATTGTGCCGCCGCTGAAAGTCCACGAGCTTGCCGACAGCCATACGCAGATCGGTGGCGATCGTGCGCTCTATAATACCGTGTTTATTTGGGGCATGAACAAAGCCGTCTACGACGGTTTGCCCGATGATCTGAAGGCTGTGATCGACGCCAATTCCGGCGTGGAGGTATCTGGTCTTGCGGGGCGCGCAATGGACGAGGGCGACGAAGTCGGCGAACAAGTCACCGCCGGAACCGATAACAGCATTGTAACGCTTGACGATGCTGCCGTTGCCGAAATGCGCGCTATTGGCGAAAAGCAAACCGACGCCTGGATTGCAGAGATGGCTGATGCAGGTCTGGACGGGGCCGCTATGGTCGCGGATGCTCAGGCTCTCGTTGCCAAATACGCCGACAACTGAGCGTTGCGAAAGATGTCATCAAAGGCCCCGGACATGTGCCGGGGCCTTTTTTGGTTTATGAGGTTGGGATGACCGTTCTGATTTCCGGCGCAGGTATCGGCGGGTTAACCCTTGCCCTCAGCCTGCATCAACAAGGCATTCCGTTCCGCCTGTTCGAGGCCGTGCGCGATCTGCGCCCGCTCGGCGTCGGGATCAACCTGCAACCGCATGCCGTGCGCGAGCTGTTTGCTCTTGGGCTAGAGCCGGACCTTGACCGAATTGGGTTGCGCACGCAGGAGTTGGCCTATTTCTCAGCACAGGGGCAGCGCATCTGGTCGGAGCCGCGCGGCACATTGGCTGGATATAAATGGCCGCAGTTTTCCGTGCATCGCGGCGGCCTGCAGATGGCGCTATACGATGCACTTGTCGCGCGCTGCGGCGACGCGGTGTTGCACACGGGTCATGCGCTTCAGGACTGGCAAGAGGGAGCTGACGGCATCACTGCGACGCTTTGCAACCGCGAAACAGGGCTGGGGTTAGGGACAGCGGATGGGAGCGTGTTGGTCATCGCCGAGGGTATCAATTCGACGGGCCGCGCGAAGCTCTACCCTGAGGAAGGGCCCGCCCAATGGGGCGGCACGATGATGTGGCGCGGCATCACCCATGGCGCGCCCTTTCTGACAGGTGCCAGCGTGACCATGACCGGGCGAAGAGACCTCAAATTCGTGGCCTATCCGATTGGGCAGACTGACGATGGCCGCGCGATCATCAACTGGATCGCCGACATGACCATGCCGCCTGATTATCACTGGCGTGTTCAGGACTGGAACCGTGAAGGGGAACGCACCGAGTTTGCCAGAAACTTCGAGGATTGGTCTTTTGACTGGCTCGACATCCCAGATGTGATTGAAAACGCCCAAGGCATTTGGGAATACCCAATGGTGGATCGCGATCCCTTGGATCAATGGACATTCGGACAGGCGACGCTGTTAGGGGACGCCGCACATGCAATGTACCCGATTGGCTCGAACGGCGCGTCGCAATGCATTTTGGACGCGCGGCATCTGACGGCGTCCTTCATCAAGCATGGCTTGACCGAAGACGCGCTGCAGGCATACGAAACGGAACGGCGACCTAAGACCAATGCGCTGGTTCTGGCAAACCGGGGCGACGGGCCGGACAAGATACTCGACATTGTGGCCGCCCGCGCACCGAATGGCTTTGCGCATATTAACGAAATCATGTCGGAAGCTGAGTTGGACCGCATGGCAAAAGACTATAAAGCGGTTGCGGGAATGGACATTGATGCGTTGAACGCATCTGCGCTCATTGTGTGAGGTGAGGGGCCGTCAGACATGACACTTGCAAAATCTGCAGAGGCGCGGGTGGGCCGCGTTCTGGAACATCTGGCGCGCTGGCTTGCCTATGCAGGTGGGGCCATATTGGTGGCCATGGCCTTGGTGACGGTCTTTTCTGTTCTCGGGCGGGCGCTGCTGTCAGTAGGCCTTGGGCCAATTCGCGGCGATTTCGAAATGGTCGAGGCAGGCTGCGCCATTGCAATTTTCGCCTTTCTGCCGTGGTGTCAGCTGCGCCGCGGGCATGTAACCGTGGATGTGTTGGTCGACCGGGTCGGTGGGCGTTTCAAACTGTTCATGGGATTATTGGGCGACCTCGCCGTAACGGTGATTTCCGGCCTGATCCTTTGGCGGCTTTATCTAGGGTTCGGAGAAAAATTCCCCTTCGGAGAGGCCGGCTTTCGCGACGCGTTTGGCATGGGGGCGAAGCCTTTCTTCCCCGAAACCACTTACGAGTTGGAATTGCCGGTCTGGATTCCATTTGGTCTGGCCACCATCGGGGCCACCCTTTTCTTTGTGGTCAGCGTGTACACGGTCTGGCGCGCGTTGAATTGGGTGATTGACGGCAAGGAAACCGCAGCATGAGCGGCCTCGATCTTGCTCTGTCAGGCTTTGGCGTCATGTTGGTCGCGATTTTTCTGCGCGTGCCGATTGGCGCGGCGATGTTTGCGACGGGGTTTATCGGGACATGGATCGTTCTGGGGCGGCCCTCCGCCACGCTTAGCCAGATGAAGACGCTGACCTATGACACGTTTTCAAGCTATTCGCTGACAATCGTGCCGCTGTTTTTGCTGATGGGGCAGTTCGCCACCAAGTCAGGGATGAGCGCGGCCTTGTTCAACGCCGCTTCCGATTGGTTGGGGCACCGCAAAGGCGGCGTGGCCATGGCCGCAGTCGGCGCGTGTGCGGGGTTTGGTGCGGTCTGCGGCTCGTCGCTGGCGACGGCGTCGACCATGGGGCAGGTGGCCTTGCCTGAGATGCGCAAGCGTGGCTACTCGGATGCCTTGAGCACGGGTGTGCTGGCAGCGGGTGGCACATTGGGCATCTTGATCCCTCCGTCGATTATTCTTGTAATCTACGCGATCCTGACAGAGCAAAATATCGTCAAGATGTTCATCGCGGCCTTGCTGCCCGGCTTGCTGGCGGCCGCCGGATATATGTTGACCGTCGCGATCTATGTGCGCCTGAAGCCAGGGTCCGGCCCGGTCGCCGAGCGAAAACCCATCGCCGCACGGTTCCGCAATTTGGCCAAGGTTTGGCCTGTCGTCGTCATCTTCGCGCTGGTGATGGGCGGCATCGCTGCCGATTGGAATTGGTTCAAGCCCGGCGTCCAAGCGCTGTTCACCCCAACAGAGGGCGCCGCCGTTGGCGCCGTAGCAACGGGGATTTACGGTGTGGCGACGGGCGGCCTGAATTGGCAGGGCTTTCTGGAGTCAGTGCTTGAGACGGCGCAGGCCAGCGCGATGATATTCTTCATCATTTTTGGGGCACAGGTGTTCAACTCGTTTCTCGCCTTCACGCAGGCACCGCAAGCCCTAGCTGAGTGGGTGCAGGTGCAGGGCTATGCGCCCATGACCATCCTCATTGCGATGCTTGCCTGCTATCTCATTTTTGGCTGCGTTATGGACAGCCTGTCGATGATCCTGCTGACGATCCCGATTTTCTTTCCAATCATTGAGGTGCTGGATTTCGGTCTGACACTGGAGCAAACCGCCATTTGGTTCGGTATCCTGACTTTGATCGTTGTGGAGGTCGGGCTTATCACGCCGCCAGTAGGCATGAACCTGTTCATCATCAACCAGGTGGGGCGAGACATCCCGATCACCCAGACCTACCGTGGCGTGTTGCCGTTCGTGGCTTCCGATCTGGTGCGGGTGGTGATCCTTGTGGCCTTTCCGGCCATCACGTTGTGGCTGGTTGGCGTGATGTTTTAGCTTTTGACAAGTAGCTTCTCGACAGCTCGCGTAATGGCGGCGCTTTGGGGCTTGGTGTTGGAGCCGTAGGTGTCAACAACGTCGCCGTTGCCGTCGAGTAGGATCTTGTTGAAGTTCCAATTCGGCACGAACCCTTTTTCTTGTTTGACCCATTGATAGAACGGGTGGGCATCCTCGCCTCTTACCTTCTCGATCATCGTCATCGGAATGTTGAGGTTGAAATTGATCGCGCAGAAAGATTTCACCTGGTCGCCGGTGGCAAGTTCCTGATTGAAATCATCTGATGGCACCGCCAACACGACTAAGCCTTGATCTCGGTATTGGTCGTAAAGGGCCTGCAGGCCGTCATATTGGTAGGTGAAGCCACAAAGAGAGGCCGTGTTGACCACCAAGACGGGTTGGCCCTTCCAATCTTCCAGATCAATTTGTCCACCGTCGATGGACGGAAAGGTAAACGCTGCAAGCCAGCCGGTTGAAAAAAGGAGGGAGAAAACGGTCAGGAAAGGAAGGCGCATATCGGGTCCTTTGGCGTGTTACCTGTTGTATACGGCAGCACACCTACATTGGTTTCATTTTCACGTGAAGAAAATAGCAGTCAGGTCCTGTTTTCGGCGAAAGGATGAATTGACGACGCCGCCCAGCTTGGCTACACCGCCGCTACCTCTTATGGCGGCTACCTCGCCATGATCGAAACGGGGCCCGAGTGGTGGAATGGTAGACACGATGGATTCAAAATCCATTGCCGCGAGGCGTGCCGGTTCAAGTCCGGCCTCGGGTACCAACCTTATCCTAAAATTTGTGACGGAATTCCTGGCTGCGCAGTGCGGTCTGATGCGCCTTTTCCTGATCGTGGAAAAAATGAGGCATTCGATTGTCATTGCCCGCAAACAGGCATCAATCTTTGAAATATTTGTTCATTGTTCACAGTTTCTGCTCAATGGCGTTCATTTCAGGTCAGCTTACCTAAGGTTAAGAAAACACTCACAGATTGCGATTCGGAGGCATCACGGCACCTTGTGAGAACAATCAAAGGCCACCTGTGCGATTGTACACGAATTGGATCAAGTCGCTGCGTAAGGATTTGACATTGGTTAACACGCTCTGTCGCGACTAATTTTGTGGTGGGCCAAATCTGTCCAAAGGCATGCGCTTTTCATTCCACCTTGTCGAAAATTTATCAAAAATTTCAAAAAAAGTTAACGAAATTAGAGTTTTAGAAAGGATTATCTTGGAGATAATCTTTGTCACAATTTGGCCGAAATTCGGCAAACCTACCGGCATCCGGCCCAAAAAATGGGTCCTGACGGTCCCAGAAATGACGGGGAAAATGATTGAGAATGCGACATACAGCCCGTTTTTGGCCATTTTTCGCTTTTTTTAGAGCGTGCCATTGGCTAAATCTGGCTCACACCCATCTGGGGGGTGAAGACATAGGCCACGGGGGCGGCCGCATGACATTACGCATCTCTGCCGGATGCGGGAAATGGTTTAGTGCGACTGCCAGTGTGTGCGTTTGGGTGACCAAGCCGATACACGAGCAAGCTCTCAACCTTCTGGGCAAAGACCCGGATCCCCTCATCATGGCGAACGCGAAATTCTCGTGCGACCGCAACGATTGGCCCCTGTTTTCACTCAGCACGGGTTCGAGATGAATGAATTGCCTGTTGAGGAAACAAACGAATGGCAACTTTTATGACTGCAATGCTGATGATGGCTGCCTTGGGCAGTCTTTTGGCGTTCGGTCACGTCTCTGCCGTGAACGCACATATCACTAGTAAAAAGCTTTCTGGGTCGGATGTGCAACGACCCGACACAGAAAGCCTGTAAGGAGAACACCATGCCTAACGTATTACTTGATTTTGAAGACCTCCACAGAGGCGACATCGTAAACGGTCAGTACAGCGCGGACGGCGTTACGATTTCATCTATCAACCACGACGGTTCGGTGGACGCTCACAACCCACCCATGGTGTTCGACACGTCCAACCCGACAGGCGGTGACAGCGACCTTGCTACCCACAACATGGGCAACGTCTTGATCTTTTCCGAGGACGGCGACAGCAACGACCCAGATGACAACGCATCTGGCGGTATCTTCTCATTCGACTTTGCCGAACCGACAGAGGTTTTGAACTTCCGCGTTCTTGACATCGAAGAAGGCGGTTCTGTTCGTTTGTACAACGAAGAAGGCCACCTGATTAAAACGGTCCACATTCCGGTCACAGGCAATAACGGCCAGGCGACAGTCCACATCAACACGGACGACGTTGCACGTATGGAAGTCCAGTTGAACGGCTCTGGTGCTATCGACGGTGTTTGCTTCTGCACAACCGACCCAGAGGATGATCTGGACGGCGTGGTATCGGGCGACAACGGCGCTGATGTAATCGACGCTGGCTACGAAGGCGACCCGGACGGTGACATGATTGATGCCGGCGACGCGATTCTGCCTGGCGAAGCTGCCGATGACGATATCGTGGATGCGTTGGGCGGTGATGACGTTATCACGTCTGGCGCTGGCGATGACGAAGTCTTCGCTGGGTCCGGCAACGACACTGTCGATGGCGGCGCGGGCGATGACATCATCTTCGGCGACAGCAACTACGATGGCAGCCAAGGCGGCGGTTCCACAGTCCGGGAGAGCCTGAACTGGTCCGACAACCAAGGCAACATCACAGGCTTTACACAAGACACGGGCAACGTGAATGTGACGTTCTCGGTTCTGACCGAGGAAGGATCCGCGGACACATCCTTTGAGTCCGATACACAATACGTTGCTGGCATCGACTCCGGCTCGGAAACCATCAACGACAACAGCTCGCTGTATTCGGTGACAAACGGGCAGGGCAACGATACGGCGTATCGCCTGCAGTATTCGGCACCTGTCGAAGACGTTTCGTTCCGCATCAATGACATTGATGGCGACGGCCGTGTAACGGTCCGCGCCTACGACGCGAATGGTAACGCGATTACCGTAAACCTGACCAACCCTGGCAGCGCGCTGACGCTGTCGAACACAGACGGTGTGTCCGGCGCGGATACTGCGGACAGCAATGGTGGTTACGCGCCTGATACCGCCCCGAACTACTCGGTCGAGGTAAACATCCCTGGCCCGGTTGCACGGATCGAAATCCTTCACGTGCAGAACGGCCCGAACAACTCCGGTATCAACGTCACAGACGTCTTCTACGACGTGCCGGTTGTCGATACTGGCGCAGACGGCAATGACACATTGCGCGGTGGTGACGGCAACGACACCATCTTTGGCGAAGGCGGTAATGACCGTCTGGAAGGCCAAGCGGGCGACGACACCCTCAACGGCGGTGCTGGTCGTGACGTTATCCTTGGTGGTGCTGGCGACGACACTGCTGACGGCGGCGACGGCAACGATGAAATCTGGATGGGCACTGGCAATGACTTTGCTGAAGGTGGCGCGGGCAATGACTGGATGCACGGCCAAGGCGGCGATGACACCCTGTCCGGCGGTGACGGCGATGACATGTTGTTCGGCGAAGCTGGCAACGACACGCTGATCGGTGGCGACGGTGCGGATGCAATCAAAGGCGGCGACGGTCGTGACACTATTCTTGGCGGCAACGATGGTGACACCGTTGATGGCGGCTCGGGCGGCGACGACTACGACGTTCTGGACCTGTCCGGCGAAGGCCCATTCCGCATTGTAAACGAGACTGTGGACGCCGACGGCAACTCGACATCGGGTACTGTTGAATTCCTCGATAGCGATGGCAACGTCACTGGTTCGCTGGAATTTACCGAAATCGAAGAAATCATTGGCGACCGTGTGAACCAAGGTCCAACGGCCAACAATGACACCGCCGAAGTGGACGAAGATGACAGCGTTGTCATCGACGTGCTGGGCAACGACACAGACCCTGAGGGTGATGACCTGACAATCGTCGAGGCGTCCTCTCCTGATGGGGATGTGACGGTTAACCCCGACGGGACAATTACCTTCACACCTGCTGAGAACTTCAACGGTGACACAACGATCACCTACGAGATCGAAGATGAAGCCGGGAATACCTCCACAGCGACAGTTGCTGTGACCGTGAACCCGATCAATGACGCACCTGACGCCGTCAACGATACTGCTGAAACTGATGAGGAAACCCCAGTCACTATCAACGTGTTGGACAACGACACGGATGTTGATGGCGACACACTTGAAATCACGGCCGCCTCTGTTCCTGCAGATCAAGGCACCGTTGAGATCGTTGGTGGTCAGCTTGTGTTTACACCCGCTGAGAACTTCACAGGCGAGGCCACGATTTCTTACTCCATCACCGATGGCAATGGCGGCACAGATGTGGCCGAGGTTGCGGTCACGGTGAACAACGTCAACGACGGCCCTGTTGCGGTTGACGACATTGCCGAAACTGATGAGGACACACCGGTCACCATCGACGTTCTGGACAATGACGAAGACGTGGACGGCGATGACCTGACCATCACTGGCGCAACTGTGCCGGCTGACCAAGGTACTGTTGAAATCGTTGGCAACGAGCTGGTCTTCACACCTGCCGAAAACTTCAACGGCCCAGCAACCATCACCTACACCGTTTCCGACGGCAATGGTGGCACGGATGAGGGTCAAGCCCTCGTCAATGTGGGCGCAGTCAATGACGGCCCAACGGCCGTGGATGATGTCGCTGAAACCGATGAGGACACACCCGTCACCATCGACGTTGTTGGCAATGACGAAGATCCCGATGGCGATGACCTGACGATCACAGCGGCCTCCGTTCCGGCGGACCAAGGCACTGTTGAAATCGTTGGCAACGAGTTGGTCTTCACACCTGCTGAAAACTTCAACGGCGACGTGACCATCAGTTATTCGATCACTGACGGAAACGGCGGCACGTCTTCCGCTGAGGTTGCCGTAACAGTGAATCCAGTCAACGACGACCCGGTCGCGGTGGACGACATCGAGACCACCGACGAAGACGTTGCGGTTGTTGTCGATTTGCTTGGCAATGACACCGACGTGGATGGCGATGATTTGACCATCGCCTCGGTCAGCGTTGATCCTGCTGAAGGCACTGTGGTCGACAATGGCGACGGTACCGTCACATTCACACCAGCGCCGAACTTCAACGGCCCAGTCACGATCACCTACACTGTCTCCGACGGTAACGGTGGCACCGATGACGGCGAAGCCGTTGTCAATGTGGGCGCGGTCAACGACGCACCTATCGCGGTTGACGATACAGCTGAAACCGATGAGGACACCCCGGTCACCATCGACGTGCTGGACAATGACAGCGACCCGGATGGCGACGACATCTCCATCATTTCAGCAACCGTTCCGGCAGACCAAGGGACTGTCGAGATCGTCGATAACGAGCTGCTCTTCACACCGGCACCTGATTTTGAGGGTGACGCGACCATCACTTACACCATCTCTGATGGCATGGGCCTGACGGACACTGGTGAAGTCGCCGTGACCGTGAACCCGGTTGATGACGCACCGGTCACTGTTGATGATCTGGCGGAAACTGATGAGGACACGCCTGTCACCATCGACCCATTGGCCAACGACAGCGATCCAGACGGTGATGAATTGTCAATCGCAGGCATCCCGGTTGCTGAAAACGGCACCGTGACGGTGAACCCAGACGGTACAATCGAGTACACGCCTGATCCTGACTTCAACGGCACCGACACTATCACCTATGTCGCAACGGACCCCGATGGGAACGAGACACCAGGCACGATTATCGTGACTGTTGCTCCGATCAACGACGATCCGGTTGCTGTAGATGATGCGGCCACCACCGATGAGGACACAGCTGTCACCATCGATTTGATCGGCAACGACACAGATGTGGACGGCGATCCGCTGACACTCGGCTCGGTCTCGGTCCCTGCGGACCAAGGCACCGTGGTCGACAATGGCGACGGCACCGTAACCTTCACACCTGCGCCAGACTTCAACGGCGAGGCGACCATCACCTACACGGTCGAAGACGGCCAAGGTGGCTCTGATGAAGGTCAGGCGATTGTCACTGTCGACTCGGTCAATGATGGCCCGGACGCGGTGGATGACAGCGACACAACTGACGAGGATACACCAATCACCGTCGATCTACTGGCTAATGACAGCGATCCAGAAGGCGATGCGCTGACAGTCACCAACGCAACCGTACCTGCCGACCAAGGCACGCTGGTTGACAATGGCGACGGCACCGTGACCTTCACGCCTGCTGACAACTTCAACGGCGAAGCGACTATCAGCTACGAAATCTCCGATGGCAACGGCGGGACAGACACAGCTGAGCACACCATCACTGTCACTCCGGTCAACGATGATCCGGTTGCCAATGATGACGACGTGGTTGTGGACGAGGACGACAGCGTTGTTATCTCGCCTTTGGGCAATGACACGGATGTGGACGGCGACACGATCACCATCGAGAGCTTCACGCAGCCAGAAAACGGCACGCTGACGGACAATGGCGATGGTACGTTCACCTATGAGCCCGACGATGGCTACAACGGTCCGGACTCGTTCACCTATACTGTCTCTGACGGTAACGGTGGCACCGACACGGCTACCGTCAACATCACCGTCACACCAGTGAATGATGATGTGGTCGCCGAGGACGACAGCGAAAACACAACGATCCTATCTCCTGTTGTGATCTCGGTGCTGGCCAATGACAGCGACCCGGATGGCGATGACCTGTCGGTTGACAGCTTCACTCAGCCTGCGGCAGGCGGCACGGTCACCGACAATGGTGACGGGACGCTGACCTTCACACCAGATGGGACTGTCGATGGCGAGGTGACGTTCGAATACACCGTCACTGACGGCAATGGCAGCTTCGACACTGCGACTGTGACGGTTCTGATCCGTGACGGTATCGTTGAAGGCACAGCGGGCGACGACCTGATCGAAGCCGGCACATATCTCGACGATCCTGAGGGCGACGTGGTTGATGGTGGCGACGAGTTCCTGCCGGGCGAAGGCCCTGAGGATGACATCATCCTTGCTGGCGACGGCAACGACACTGTCAATGCAGGCCTCGGCGATGACGAAGTCTACGGCGAAGATGGCGACGACGTTCTGAACGGCGGCGCAGGTGACGACTACCTGTCCGGCGGCGAAGGCGACGACATCATCTCTGGTGGCGACGGCAACGACACGCTTGATGCGGGTCAAGGCGCGGACCAATTGTTCGGCGAGGACGGCGATGACCTCCTGCTGGGAGGACCGGGCACTGATCTGCTGGACGGTGGCACGGGTAACGACACCATCCTGGGCGGCAACAATGACGACACCATCATTGGTGGTCAGGGCGACGACGTCATCGAAGGCAACGACGGTAACGACGACATCCGCGGCAACCAAGGTGAAGACACCATCGACGGTGGATTGGGTGACGACACAATCAACGCTGGTAACGATAATGATACAGTCGACGGCGGCGAAGGTAATGACACCATCCAAGGTGGCGACGGCGACGACACGCTGATCGGTGGCTTGGGCAATGACGACATCCAAGGCAATGACGGTGACGATATCATCGAAGGTAACGAAGGCGACGACGTCCTGTGGGGCGGCGCTGGCAACGACACCATTGATGGCGGCGACGGCAATGACAATGTCATGGGCGGCTCCGGTGACGACGTGGTTGATCTGGGCGATGGTGACGACATCGCGCAAACCGGTTCTGGCGATGACACGGTCATCGGTGGTCTGGGCAACGACACCATCGAGACCAATGACGGCAACGACACGGTTGAGGGTGGCGATGGTAACGATGTCATCAACACGTCCGGCCATGCACCGTTGCCTGATCTGGGTTACCCAGGTCTGTTCCCATCCGATCCTAACCCGAATGATGACATCGACTTCGTAGACGGCGGTGCTGGTGACGACACCATCACAACCGGCGACGACGCTGACACCATCCTCGGCGGCACCGGCAACGATACAATCGACGGTGGGCTTGATGCCGACACCATCGACGGTGGCGATGGCAATGACCGGATCGTAGGCGGCGAAGGCTCCGACGTGATCGATGGCGGCGCTGGTGACGATACAATCTACGCGGGTATCGACCCCGACTTGGGTCTGCCGGACAACCTGGACATCCCGGATGACACCGATCTGGTGCCAAACAACGGCATGGACATCGTCAATGGCGGCGACGGCAACGACACCATCTTCGGTGCTGATGACGACGACGTTCTGAACGGCGACGCTGGTGATGACTTCATCGACGGCGGCATCGACGACGACACCATCACAGGTGGCACCGGCAACGACACGATCATTGGTGGCGAAGGCTCTGACACGCTGTCGGGTGGCGACGATGAGGACACGTTCCTTGTTGGGGCTGGCGAAGGTATCGGCGACGTGGTCGATGGTGGCGACGGCGGTGTTGACAACGACACGCTGGACCTGACTGGTTCCGGCCCGTTGCGGATCGTTGGCGAGACTGTAGATGCTGATGGCAACTCAACCTCCGGTACTGTCGAGTTCCTCGACGGTGTGGGCGGCGATGTGATCGGCACGCTCGAGTTCTCTGAAATCGAGAACATCGTACCGTGCTTCACACCGGGTACCTCGATTGCCACGCCACGTGGTGAGATGTTGGTCGAAGACCTGCAGGTCGGCGACAAGATCATCACCCGTGACAACGGCATTCAGGAAATCCGCTGGATCGGCGCCAAGCGCATGGACGGCCGCGAGTTGCAAACCAACCCGCATCTGCAGCCTGTCCTGATCCAGAAGGGTTCCCTTGGGAACGGCCTGCCAGAGCGTGATATGCTGGTCAGCCCGAACCACCGGATGCTGGTCAACAACGACCGCGTGTCGCTGTACTTCGAGGAGAATGAGGTTCTGGTATCTGCCAAGCACCTGGTGAACCCAAGCGAAGGTGTTCAGACCATCAACTCGATGGGCACGACCTACATCCACTTCATGTTCGACAACCACGAGGTTGTGCTGTCGAACGGTGCTTGGACCGAGAGCTTCCAGCCGGGTGATTACTCGCTGAAAGGTATCGGCAACGCTCAACGGAACGAGATCTTTGAACTCTTCCCAGAGTTGCAGGGTGAAGCTGGCCGCGAGGCATATGCCTCCGCCCGCCTGACACTGAAGAAGCACGAAGCACGGATGTTGTTCAAATAATATGCAGCTATTCGGGCGGCTCCTTCTGGGGTCGCCCGGACAGATTATTTAGCGAGTACGGGCCGTTCCTTATTGGGGCGGCCCTTTTTTGCGGATTGCGTTATCGTGCGCGCCAAGCGGCCCATGCTTCAGCCGTGTCCAAATCCAACGTCGCATGTGAGGCGGGCAGGGCGACGTAATCCACCTGTTCGGGATACGTCTTTAGGACAGAACGGCCGCTTTCATCACCCTTTAACGCCAGAAGATCGTTGAAAAACCTGCGTGGAAAGATCGCAGGGCTTCCGGGTGTGCCGTCGTTGTCGGTCGCGCGCAAAATGCGCGTGGGATCTTTGAGGTGTGCGGCTAGGAGGGCATTGATGTCAGCGGCAGTAAGGTCCGGCATATCAGCGGGCATGACCAAAGTCGCCGTAGCGTCCTCGCTGATCGCGTTGAGTCCAGCAACGATGGAGGACGCCATGCCATCCTTGGCATCTGCATTTGTCACCCCTTGATATGATATACCTTTGAGGGCCGCGATGCGGTCCGGCCTGTCTGCTGGCAAAACGACTACCAAGCTCTCAATCGAGCTGGATTTCAGCATAAGCGCACGGTCGCGGAGAAGAGGCATCCCACGCACCGACATGGTCAACTTGTCAGCGCCTTGCATCCGTGTTGACGCACCTGCGGCAAGCAAAATTGCCGCGATGGTCAATGGATGGCGCTTTTGGAAAACAGGTGGATCACGACGATGCCAGCGACAATCATGCTCAGTCCGATGAAGGCGGGCGCGTCGAGCTTTTGGCCGAAGTAAAAATAGCCGATGCAGGCAATGAGGACCACACCAAGGCCCGACCAAATGGCGTACATGATACCCACCGGCATGTATTTCAGCGTCAGCGCCAACAGATAAAATGAAATTGCGTAAGCAAAGACGACCAGCACCGACGGCCAGAAACGCGTGAATTGCTGGCTGGCCTGCAGGGACGATGTGCCGATGGTTTCCGCAATGACAGCGATGATGAGGTAGAGATAATGCTTGGGCATAGGGCGCTCCGTTTCGGCCAGCCTATCTTGCGTATTGTATGGAGGGAACAAAAAAGGCCAACCGAATGGGTTGGCCTTTTATTGTTGCTTTCAAATGACTTACATCGCTTTGTTTAGGTTCTCGTCGATTTTTTCCAAGAACCCTTCGGTCGTCAGCCAGCTTTGATCGGGGCCAACGAGGAGCGCCAAATCTTTGGTCATGGACCCGCTTTCGACCGTGTCTACGACGACGCGCTCTAGGGTCGACGCAAATTTAGCCAGCTCCTTGTTGTCGTCGAGCTTTGCGCGGTGCTTGAGCGCGCCGGTCCATGCGTAGATGGAGGCGATCGAATTTGTTGATGTCGCTTCGCCATTCTGGTGCTGGCGGTAATGGCGGGTGACGGTGCCGTGGGCGGCTTCGGCTTCGACGATTTTGCCGTCGGGCGTCATCAGTTGGGACGTCATTAGTCCAAGCGATCCAAAGCCTTGCGCGACGGTGTCGGATTGCACGTCACCGTCGTAGTTTTTGCAGGCCCAGACAAATTTGCCAGACCATTTCATGGCGGAGGCGACCATGTCGTCGATCAACCGGTGTTCGTACCAAATCTCGGCTTCTTCGAATTTCTCTTTGAATTCAGCGTCGTAGATTTCCTGAAACAGGTCTTTGAAGCGGCCGTCATAGGCTTTGAGGATGGTGTTTTTGGTCGAAAGATAGACCGGCCAACCCAAATTTAAGCCGTAGTTGAAGGACGCGCGGGCGAAATCGGCGATGGAGGCGTCGAGGTTATACATGCCCATGGCGACACCAGCGGCAGGCGCGTTAAACACTTCTTTTTCAATGACTTGCCCGTCGTCGCCCACGAATTTCATGGTCAGCTTTCCGGGGCCGGGCATCAGGAAGTCGGTGGCTTTGTACTGGTCGCCAAAAGCGTGTCGCCCAATGACAATCGGGTCGGTCCAGCCGGGCACCAAACGCGGTACGTTTGAGCAGATGATCGGCGCCCGGAACACGACGCCGCCAAGGATGTTGCGGATGGTGCCATTGGGGCTGCGCCACATCTCTTTGAGGCCAAATTCTTCGACGCGCTGTTCGTCGGGAGTGATGGTTGCGCATTTCACTCCGACGCCAATTTCTTTAATCTTTTCAGCAGCATCTATGGTGATTTGGTCGTTCGTCTCATCGCGCACTTCCATGCCAAGATCGTAATAGAGTAGGTCCACATCGAGGTAGGGAAGGATCAGTTTTTTCTTGATGAAATCCCACATGATGCGGGTCATTTCGTCGCCGTCGAGCTCGACGATGGGGTTGTCTACCTTGATCTTGGACATGGGCGGTCTCCCTTCTGCGCGAGCGCTGAAAATGTGGTCGTCAGCCGCGTGATAGCTGATGTTTGACAGGTTTGGAAGGCGATCTGAGGATGCTGGCACACGGGCGACAGGGCCGGTTTCCTGCTATGTGGAAACCATGTGTATTTTATATGTATTTCATGTGTATCATTTTGCTAACGCCGCCTTAACGCGTCATCAGGTCCGGCCCGCGAACCACGCGTCGATGGCGGTCTTGAGATGTTGCCAAAGGGCAGGGGCGCCACGTGCCACTTTTGCCCCGACGCGGGTTTCCAACTGTTCGGCGGTTACGTTGTATTCCGGCCAAGTGCCGCCCTCGGTTTCCAAGTTCGAAATGACGGGCTGCACCCGGTCAACGGATTTGGCGAAAACGGCGTCGTCGGTTTCAGCGGCTTCAAATTCATCCCAAAGGGCGCGGAACGTCGTTTGCTGGTCGGGGGGGAGCAGTCCGAAGATGCGATCTGCTGCCAGACGCTCTATGCGGTCCTGCTCAACCGGGTCATGCGTGCCGTGGATCGGATTGTCACCGGCATCAATTTCGACAAGGTCATGGATCAACAGCATTTTGATGACGCGGTTTATGTCGATGGGGCGGGTCGCGTGTTCCGCCAAGATCAGCGCGTAGAGCGCGATGTGCCACGAATGTTCAGCAGAATTTTCACGACGAGACGCATCACATAAGGTTGTGCCGCGCAGAACAGATTTCAGCCGATCCGCTTCGATCAAGAACTGCAATTGCGCAGAGATTCGGTCATCACTCATGGGGTAATTTTTCCTTTGGCGTCCGGTGTGAGGTATCGAGTAACCACTACGGGTTCGCAGCAAATTTTTATTCTATCTCGCAAGCTCATTAGCGTGCTGCAAAAAACGATGGCAAGGTCCTCTTGCAACTCAGCCAATATAAAGAAAATTTTAGGACTTGTCGTTCTATACCGCGAGTTCAATGCCGTCAGACTGACGGGAGTTCTGGTTAATTCCCCTACAAGTGGTGGTTTTCCTTAATTTACATGGAACATGTGGTGGCGTAATTTCTGTGAAAATTCGACGACCCAGCCAGTTGTTTGCCCGTGCCAGGCCCATTTCAGGGTCATTCTTTGAAGGTCTTGGCTGTGTAACTGAACCGGATTTAGACGACAAAGCTGCCCGAGACCAACTTGGGAGCGTAGAGGGATCGAGAATTATATGACCAAGTTAATAGACGCGGTTCACCGCGTGGCCTTTGGCTGTATGTCCTTGCTTGCTGTCGGCTTTGCTGCGGGGCTGGGTTTGACTACCTCTGCGGCGCAGGCGACCACGTTTACCACCACGGTTCCGGGCACCACGATCACCTTGCCGGAAGACTATCCGGAGGCCGGCGGCGTTGCGATCGTCATGGTGGGTATCAACGGCAACGTCTATTATCAGTTCTCGGACCCTGAAAACGCGTTTGTCGGGTTCAACAACCGCGCCAACCGGGACGAGTTGGAGGGCAACCCCTTCACCGTCAACGATCCGATTACGTTGAATTGCGGGTTTAGTAGCTGCCGGGACTATTTTGGCGGCGGTCTGGCGCGTGTCCATATTCGGTTCTCGGCCTATGATGGCGACACGCAGGTCGGCGGCTTTGACCAAAATGACATCACATTGCGCGTCAACGGCTTTGACGTAGGCAACTGGTCTGGGCGCACGACGGAGCGCACAAACACCAACGGGACCGTGTCACAGGGCTTTGTGAACGGGTTCGGGAACAACACATTCAATACGGGCTGGTTCGATTCCACCAACCCCGCCTTGCTGAACAGCTTGCTGGACACCGGCACGACCACAACGCAGGTGTTCGACCGCGACCCCAACGACAACTACTGGGACTTCCAGCGCGGCCCGCGGCTGAGCCGTGACGAGATCCGGACCGTTGCACCGGGCTACACCATCGAAAAAACCGCAAACCCGCTGACCTATTCTGATGTCGACGACACGGTTCAATACACCTACCAGATCGCCAATATCGGATCGGTCTTCATCCGCAACCTCTCGGTTGAAGATGACAAGATCGACGAGGGGGCGAACCCTATCGTCTGTGACAAAACCACCATCGAGCCGCGCCCGTTTGGCGATGCGCGTGGGCCTGACACCGCGACATGTACCGTGACCTACACGGTCACGCAGGACGACATAGACAACGGCTCTGTCGTCAACACGGCGATCGGCGAAGGCGACCCTGACGAGGGGGTTTTGGGGGCCGTGTCAGACGACGCGATCATCACCGGGCCAGCCGCCGACCCAAGTCTGAATGTCGTAAAGACATCCGTGCTGGACGGTGGCGGACCGGGGTTCGGGGCGGCGGGGACGACCGTGCCCTACGTCATCACCGCCACCAATGACGGCAACGTCACGTTAACAGACGTGGTGCTGACGGACGATTTGATCCCGTCGTTTTCATGCACCATTCCCGAGCTGGAACCGGGCGAGAGCGACAGCTGCTCGGTTGACTACACCGTTTTGCAATCCGACGTGGACGCGTTTGCGGTCTCGGGCACCGAACTTGTCAACACAGGCCGCGGGCGGGCGACCGCGGCGCGCGGCCCCAACCCGACGGGTTTCGGACCGGGCGAATTTGACGAAGACCAAATCCCGGGCCAACCGGCGGCCCCGTCCTTCACGCTGGCCAAGACCGCCCTGACCGGAACCTACGCCGCCGTCAACGACACGTTGCAATACAATGTCGAGATCACCAACACGGGCAACGTCACCTTCCCGCAGGCCCCGACCGTGACCGACAGCCTTGGCGTCCCCGTCAACTGCCCGGCAGGCCCTGTGGCGCCCAACACGTCGATCACCTGTACCGTCAGCTATGACGTGTCGCAGGGCGACATCAATGACGGGCAGGTGGACAACACCGTGACGGCCGACATCACCGTGGGCGGCGTGGCCGCGCCGACCCAGACGGCAAGCGCAACCGTCACCGCCACCCGCACGACGGGGCTGAGTTTGGTCAAACAGTTGGCGGCGAGCTCGCCCACCAGCTTTGACGACATCAACCAGACGATCAGCTACGAATATGTGCTGACCAACACCGGCAACGTCACCCTGGAGACCCCGAGCGTGACGGATGACAACGTCACCGTGGCCTGCGGGCCGACGGAGATTTTGCCGGACACCTCAATCACTTGTACCGCCACCGACAGCACCGAGCAGGAAGACCTGGACGCAGGCGGGCTGACCAACGAGGCGACAGCGCAGGCCATCACCGCGGGTCTCGCCGGTGGCGACACGGTGACCTCCACCACGGAAACGCTGACCGTGCCAGCGGTGCTGGAACCCGCCCTGACGCTGTTGAAGGAAGGGCCAGCCACCCCGCCGGCCTTCACCCTGAACGAAGAGGTCATCTACACCTACACCGTGACCAACAGCGGCAATGTGGCATTGACCGGCAACATCACCGTCACCGACGACAAGATCGGCACCTTCGCATGTTTTGATGGCCCGCTGGCGCGGGGGGCGTCGGACAGCTGCACGGCCAGCTATTTCCTCGACGCAGATGACCTGGGGTCGGGCATTGTCACCAACACGGCGACCGCCACGGATGGCACTGTGACGTCCCCGTCCAGCAGCGTCACGATCTCGAACGCGGCGACGCCCGAGGTCACCATTGCCAAGGCGGCGTTGACCAGCCCGATTGGCGCGACGGATACCTCTGTTACCTATGAGTTCACCGTGACCAACACGGGGACCGCGACGCTGGTCGAGGCGTTTTCGCCGATCACCATCAACGATGCCAAGCTGCCGGGCGGGGCCCTTGCCTGCCCGATGCCGCCGCCGTTCGTTTTGATCCCAACCGCATCCTATACCTGCCAGGGTACCTATACCGGCGTCTCGCAAGAAGAGCGTGATGCTGGCGAGGTGGTCAATGTGGCGACCGCATCCTTCCCCTTCAGCTCGGGCGGGGTGACGCAGACGATCACGTCGGACAGCGCGACCGCCACGACGCCGATCACCGAGGACCTGAATTTCACCTTCACAAAGGACCAAGATGGCGACGACACGTTCCTCGCGGTCAATGAGGTGCTGGACTACACATTCACGGTGACCAACACGGGCAACGTCACGATTGCGTCTATCAGCATCACCGACACCAAAATCGCCAATGTTGTCTGCCCGATTGCTGATCTGGCTCCGGGCGACAGCGACACCTGTAGCGCGCAGTACACGGTCATGCAGGCAGACGTGGACGCGGGCACGATTGTCAACAACGCGACCGCAACTGGGGCGAGCGATCAGGGATCGCAATTTACGCCGCCTGTGGCCACGGACACCTCGACGCTTGATCCGGCGGGCGACATCAGCAGTCTGGTTGTCACCAAGTCCCCCAATGTCGCGGCCTTCGCTGCGGCGGGCGAGATCATCACCTACACAATCGACGTTTTCAATGACGGCACCAAGACGCTGACGAACACGACGGTCACCGACATTCTGGACCCAACCTATAGCTGCACGATCCCAACGATTGCGCCGATGACGAATTTCGACCTGTGCAGCTTCACCTATGAGGTGCAGCAATCCGACATTGATGCCGGTCAGATCGACAACATGGCCGCCGCCGCAAATGCGGCCCTGCCGACGCCGTCCGAAAGCCCGATTGTGACCGTACCGGGACCGGCTCGCGAAGCAGAGCTGGAAATCGAGAAAGTTGCCCGCAGCGGCTACACCAATGTGGGCGACGACATTGTCTTCGACATCCGCGTCCGCAACACCGGCAACGTCACCATGACGGGCGTCAACGTGGAAGACGCATCGGTCTTTTCGCCAGCGCAGACCTGTGCGGTCGGTGACATTGCGCCCGGCTTTGACCAGATTGTGTGCTCGCTGACATATACCGTGGACCAGGACGATCTGGACCGTGGTTTTGTGGACAATACCGCGACAGTTGCAGGCGTTGGGGCGGATGGCACCTCGATCAATGAAAGCGCCGACGAGCGGTCAGACGGGCCTGCCGCCAACCCGATGATTTCGGTCGACAAGGTTGCCGCACAGCCGAGTTACACCAGCGCGACCGACAGCTTCGATTTCACCTTCACCGTGACCAATACCGGCAATGTGACCCTGACCAATATCGAGCTGGTCGACACAGATGCCGACGGCGAAACCTTCCGCTGTTTCGTGGACAACCTGCCGCCACTGCCTGCCGCGAACAGCACGGCCGTGTGTACAGGCGGCGCGGCGATGGCGTTCACCAAGACGTTTGACCAAGCCGATGTTGACGCGGGCAGTTACACCAACACCGCCGTTGTGACGGGCGAAAGCCTTGTGGGCGGCGTGGGCGTGACAGATGACGACCCCGAGACCGTGACCGGTCCGGTGCAGACCCTGACCCTTGATCTGGACAAGCGCGAAACCTTTGGCGCGACCTTTGCCGAGGTGGGCGAGATCATCACCTACGAATATGACGTCACCAACACCTCGAACATCACGGTGACGGGCGCAATCACGATCAGCGACAGCGTGACGTCGCGCAGCCCGGCGGTCGACGTGCCGGTAAGCTGCCCCGCGATCCCCGCGGGCGGGCTTGCCCCGGGCGATGTGCTGACCTGCGAGGCCAGCTATGTCGTGACGCAGGAAGATCTGGACAACAACGCGGTAACCAACTCGGCCACGGCGTCGGTGTCGCAACGGATAAATGGCGGGGCGACCCTGACGGTCAGCACCTCGGCCCCCGACAGCGAAACTGTCAATGCCGCGCAAGCGCCCGAATTCGAGCTGAGCAAAGCCATCAAGGCGGGGTCCGCGACCACCTACACCAATGTCGGCGACGAGGTGACGTTTGAATACACCGTGACCAACACCGGCAACATCACCCTGACCCAGCCCATCACTGTTACAGACGACCAGATTACGGCCACCACCACCTGCGGTCCATTGCCCATCGCCCCGGGCGACAGCGTGACCTGCGAGCTGGTTTGGACGGCCGAGCAGCAAGACATCAATGACGGGCAGATCACCAATATCGCCACGGCGTCGAGCCCCGAAGTGCCGCTGGACGCCAGCGACGACTTTACCACGGCGGCCCTGCAGCAGCCGGGGCTTGCGATGGTCAAGACCAACACCGGCGGCAGCTTCGTGTTCACGCCGCCCCCCGGGCCGTTTGACGACCTGACCTATGACTACGTCATCACCAACACGGGCAACACCAGCATCGACACCGCGTTGATCTCCGTGAATGACAGCCGCATTTCCACCGTCACATGCCCAGCGGGCGGCGGCATTCTGGAACCCCTGCGCATTGACCCGACCGCGCAATATGTGTGTACGGCGACCTACCGGGTGACCTTCAACGACAGCCAATTGGGCGAGGTCACCAACCTTGCAACCGCCACCGATGGCACGACCACCAGCCCGCAAGTGGCGGAAACCGTCCCCTCGGATGCGGTGCCATCCCTCGACATTGTCAAAAGCGTCATCAGCGGCGCGGATTTCGACGAAGTGGGCGACGAGGTCGTCTACGAATTTGCGGTGACCAACACCACCAATGGCGGCGGCGCGACCTTCACCGAACCGGTCAACATCGTGGATGACAAGATCGGCGCGGAATTTGAGTGCTTTGCACCGACCCCGGCCAACCCGTTCAACCCGACAGAGACCGAAACCTGCCAGGCCAGCTACTTCATCACGCAAGCTGATCTGGACGCGGGCGAGGTGGTGAATGAAGCCACCGCCAACACCATCTTTGCGCCGTTGAGCGACAACCCCGTGACCGTTGTGTCCGCCCCGGACACCGCAACCATTGGCGGCATCGAAGACCCCGAGCTGACGGTCGTCAAATCGGTGACGGGCGGCGACGTAGACCCAGCGGTCGGCGACACCATCCAATACACGATTGTGACGCAGAACACCGGTAACCAGACCATCCGCCAGGTGATGGTGTCGGACCCGAAAATCCCGGTGCTGACCTGTACCGTGGATGATGGGGCAGGGGCCCAGGTGCCGGCACCGGCCAATGTGGTGCTGCTGCCCGACGAGATTTTGACCTGCGTGGGCGATTACGAAGTGACGCAAGTGGATCTTGACGCCCAGCAGGTGGTCAACATTGCCTCCGCCATGGGCAACGACCCTGACGGGCAAAACGTCCCGGCCAGCGATGAAAACACCTTTGAGGCGGTCGCCCCTCCGGCGCCGGTTCTGACGGTCACCAAACGTGTGGACCCCGTGCCTTTGTCGGGTGACCCGGCCTATGCCGGCGTCGATCAAGTTGTGAATTTTATCATCGAAGTGACTAATAACGGCAATGTCACCGTGGACAGCATCTCGGTGGTCGACACGGCCACTACCGTCAATGCACCGACGCCGGCCACCTGCGATGTGGGGACGTTGGCCCCGGGCGAGACGTTTGACAGCTGCATGTTCTCGGTCGTGGTCACGCAGGACGAGATTGATGACGGATCGTTCGACAACACGGGCACAGCCACCGGAACGCCGCGCCCGGGCGGCTCGGTCGAGGGCGACGTGACCATCACCGTGGTCGGCCCCGAAGCGGAGCCCGCCTTTGCGATGTCGAAAACCGCGGATGTCAGCGAATTCAACGCGGTCGGTGATGAAATCACCTACACCTATATCGTCGGCAACGCGGGCAACGTGACGCTGTTTGCGCCGCCGCTGCTGGAAGATGACAAGATCGGCACCGTGACATGCCCGGCGTTCGGGCCATCCGGTCTGGCCCCGCTGGACTTTGTGGAATGTACGGCGGTCTACACCGTCACGCAGGACAACGTGGACGCGGGATTTGTCACCAACGTGGCCACCGTGCGAAGCACCGAAGTCACCACTCCCGAAGAAGCGACAGAGACCGTGGAGGCCGTGCGCGCGCCGTCGATGACGCTGCTCAAGACGCCTTCGATCACGGTAGATGCCGCCGAGGGCGATGTCATCGAATACACCTACACCGTCACAAACACTGGCAATACCCGTCTGTTCGACGTGGCCGTGACCGACGCGCAGACCAGCGCAGACGGCACCAACGCGCTGACCATTGCGGGCGACCAGCTGGTGACGGATACAGGCGAGCTAAACAATTCGACCGATGGCGGCGCGAATGGCAGCTGGGACGTTCTGGCCCCCGGTGACGTGGTTGAATTCACCGCCAGCTACAGTGTCACCCAAGCGGATGTGGATGCGGGCAATCCGCTGACCAATGATGCGGGCGTCAGCGCGACCGGGCCACCGGGCACCGAGGTCGACCCCGAAACGGCCAGCGTCTCTGTTCCGGTCGAAGAGGCCACTCCGCTGTTGGAGGCGGTCAAACTGATCGCCAATTCCACGGGCTCCGAGGCCGGAGACACCGTCACATTCTCCATCACGGTGACCAACACGGGCAATGTGACGCTTGATGCGCCGGAACTGACCGACACGCTGACACGCACCGATGGGACGCCCCTGAGCGTCACCACCGGGCCGGACTGGGACACTGTCGATACCGGGCTTGCGGGCCAGCTGGACGTTGACGAGACATGGACCTACGAGGCGACGTACATCCTTGAGCAGGCCGATATTGATGCCGGTGGTGTGGCCAACCAAATTCTTGCCGAAAGCGCCGGGCCAGACGGAACACCGACGCAGGATCAATCCGGCAATGGCCTGCCAGGTGGCGATGACGCCCCGACGGTGTTCTCGGTCCCTGCGGCACCTGCGATATCGGGCGAGAAAACCATCACCTCGACCACCGTTGCGGTCGGCGAGTTGGTCACTTTCAGGATTGTTGTGACCAATGACGGCAACGTCACCTTGACCGGCGTGAATGCCGATGACGACACGCTGACACGGTCTGACCCCGCAAACACCCCGCTGGCTTTGAACTCTGGGCCAAGTTTCCAGTCGTCAAGCGAAGGCTCGCCGTCGGGCACGCTGTTACCGCAGGAATCTGCCACCTATGTGGCCAGCTACCGTTTGGTGCAGGAAGACATTGATGCAGGCGGCATCTCGAACACCGCCACCGTTGTTGGCCAGCCGCCGCTTGGCGCGCCGATCAGCGATGTGACCGATAATGGGGATGATGGCGACGGCAACACCGAGGATGACCCGACAGAGCTGGTGATCGAGGCGGACCCGGTCTTGTCCATTGCCAAAACGCTGGCCGCTGGCGAGCCGGGCAATTTCGACACCTTGAACCAAGAAATCTTCTTTGACTTCACCATCACCAACGAGGGCAACGTCACGTTGGACGGGCCCTTTACCGTCGCCGATGCGTTGATCGAAGCGCAAGGAAATGCGGTGACCTGTCCGGCCGGGCCGTTGGCCCCGATGGGCGAGCTGGTTTGCACGGGGTCCTACTTTGTTGAGCAAGATGACCTTGACGAGGGCTCGCTGACCAATGCGGCGACCGGCTCTGACGAAGGGACTGACACGCAAAGCCCCGAGGACACGATCACGGTTCCGGCGTTGCAGAACCCATCCATGGCTGTGGTCAAGGAAGCCGAAGATGTTCCGCCTGCCAATTTCGATGTCGGGCTGGAAGTTGAATACACCTACACAGTCACCAATGACGGCAACACCACGCTGACCGACGAGATCACGATTGACGACAACCTGATCGACACGGTCGTGTGCGAAGACCTGCCGGCCGGTGGCCTGATCCCGGGCGAAAGCATCACATGTCTTGGCACCTATGAGGTGACAGCCGATGATGTGACGCTGTTTACGGTGACCAACCTTGCCTCTTCGACAAGCGGCCCGACCACCAGCCCGCTGGTGTCGGAAACCATCCCCAATGATGCCGAGCCGTCGATCAGCATCGTGAAGACGGCTGAGGCAGGGGCGAGCTTCTCGGAAGTTGACGACCCGATCACCTATACGTTCGAGGTGACAAATGACGGCACACAGGCGTTCGGCAACGACATTTTGATCTTCGACGACAAGCTTGATGGTGGCGAAACCGGGCTGGCCTGCCCATTGCCTGACGGCGACGACACGCTGAGCGCGGGCCAGACGGTTATTTGCGAATTCACCTATCTGGTCACCCAGGAGGATCTGGACGCGGGCGAGGTGGTCAACGAGGCCTTCGCGCAGACCACATTTGGCGATCCTGACGACCCGACGCCGGTGACCTCGGCCCCAACGACCGAAACGGTTGATGCGGACACGATGCCCGCGATGACTTTGACCAAAGTGTCGAACCCGAACCCCGCCGGACCGGTGGACAGCACTGTGACCTACACGCTGGTGGCCACAAACACGGGCAACCAAACCCTGAACACGGTGGTGGTGTCGGACCCTCGCCTGCCGGATCTGGTCTGCGAGGCGGCGACGCTGGGACGCGGCGAAGAACTGCGTTGCGTCGAAGACTACACCGTGACCCAGGCCGATATTGATGCGGGCGGCATTTCAAACACCGCTGGCGTCACGGGCCAAAACCCGCAAGGGGACCCGGTCGGTGGACCCGATGATCCGATCACGGCGACGGAAGAAACAGATGTCCCGGACGCGGCACCTGCCGTCACAGTCGAAAAGACCGCAAGCCCGTCCACATTGGGCCCCGTTGGCAGCTTTGTGACCTACAGCTTCCGCATCGAAAACACCGGTACAACCACGCTGGCCTCGATCCTTGTCGATGATGTGCTGGACACCGGCCCCGCCTGCGAAATCACTTCGCTGGCACCTTTGGGCGTGGATGATTTCACCTGCTCCTTCATGCTGGAGGTCACGCAGGCCATGGTCGACGCGGGTGAGGTGGAAAACACCGTCACCGTGACCGCAACGGACGTTTTGGGCAATGATGCCGATGCCAATGACACCGTTGTCACGGACGGGCCCGACAGGGTTCCGGCGCTGGAGGCCACCAAGATCGCCACAACCACGGGGCAGGCCGTTGGCGAAACCGTCACCTATTTCCTGAGCGTCGAGAACACCGGCAACGTCACGCTGCAATTCCCGGACATCACCGACACGATGAGACGCAATAACGGCTCGCCCACCGCGTTGGACGCCCCGTTTGCCTTGACCTCGGGCGATTTGGATGAGGACGGCTTGCTGGATGTGGACGAGACATGGGTGTTCACCGCGCAACATGAAATAACGCAAAGCGACGTCAATGCAGGCGGGTTCTCCAACGTGGCCGTTGTGACCGCGGATGGGCCACCCGGCACGGACCCGGAAGAGGACACCGCAGATGACGGCGACGACAGCGACGGCAATTCCGACGACGACCCGACCGAATTCAACATCACCGCAGAGCCGCAGATTACAACGGTCAAGGCCGTCACCGGCACCCCGGGCAGCGCGGCAGGTGAATTTGTCAGCTGGTCAATCACAGCGCGCAACACCGGCAATGTGGACATCACGGATGTCGACATCGCCGACACGCTGACGCGCGCAGATGGAACCAACATCACGCCGGTGCCTGCGCCGGTGAACACCTCGGGCACGACCGACCTGCCTGCTGGCGCGGAAATCGTCTGGACGCTGACCTATGAGCTGACCCAGGACGATATTGACGCGGGCGGCCTGTCCAACTCGGCCACCGTCACGGGCGAGGCGCCAAATGGCGACACGGTCGAAGACGTGTCCTCAGATGACGACCCGTTTGATGGCAACAATGACGACGATCCGACAGAGCTGGTGATCCCGGCGGCCCCGGGGCTTGATGTTGTCAAGGCATTGACCACCCCGGGCGCGCGCGAGGGCGACACGATTGCCTTTGACATTACCGTCGCCAACACCGGCAACTTGACCCTGACGGGCGTGAGCGTTGCAGACAACCTGTCGCGTATCGGCGGCGGTGCCCTGACGCCTGACAGCGTGACCTTCCAACCCGTTCCGGGCGGCTCGCCGGAAGGCACGATCGAAGTGGGTGAGAGCGCCACTTACGAGGTACTTTACACCTTGGTCTTGGCGGATGTGGATGCCGGGGGCGTCTCGAACTCCGCCGTTGCAACGGGGACGACACCGCTGGGCGCGACGCTTTCGGACACATCGCGTGACGACGACCCTGCTGACGGCAACGACATTGATGACCCCACCCTTGCGGTCATTGCGCCTGCGCCGGAAAACACGCTGACCAAAGTGTCGAGCGAGATCACTGTGCTTTTCCCGACGGTCTATCAGGTGACCTTCACCATCACCGCGACCAACACCGGCAATATCACCCAAACCGGCTACCAGATCACCGACGACCTGTCTGACTTTGAAGGCAGTGCGACAGTGCTGCGTGACGCCCCTTTCGGGATTGCGGTGCGGACCTCTGGCTTTACGGATGGCTCTGTCAATGCAGGATTTGACGGGGCAACCGATCCGGACACGCTGGCGGGCAACCCGACACTGGCGCCGGGCGAAAGCGGCACGGTCGAAATCGACGTGGTCTTTCAGGTCGATCCCGGCACGTCTGTGGGGGAGAACACCGCGAATGTGACCTCTGCGGAGCTGGCGACGCCGACGCCGTCCAATTCGGCAATCGTGCCGATTGTGGACACCGATGGTGACGGGTCGCCTGACGGGTTCGAAGGATGCACACCGCTGAGCGAGAATGATCGCGATGGCGACGGGATTTGTGACGCAGAAGACTTTGACCCCACGGGCTATTTCTACTGCGAGGATGACGGGCGGATATTGCCCGGCGGCTCGATCTCGGTGACCGGGCCTGCGGGCACGCAGACCGGCGTCGGGTTCTCCAACAACATTCGCATTGTTCAGGACGGTGCGCTGGGGCAGTTCTCGTTCTTCGTGACACGACCGGGCACCTACACGCTGAACGCGACCTATCCGCCATTGGGCGTGCAAAGCACGACCCGGCTGACATCGGGCCTTGTGGATGCAACGACGCTGTTGCCTGCCAACCCGGCGTCGCTTGGCGGCTCGGAAGTGGGCAATTCAAACGTGCTGTCCGACTTCTCGGCGGGGGGGAACACGTTCTACACCTCCTTCACTTTTGAGGCCGGAGACCCGCTGATTATCAACAACAACCTGCCGCTGGAAAACTGTCAGGGCATCCCTGATATTCTGGCGACCAAGCAGGCGGATCGCGACAGCGCGGTCTTTGGCGAGACCGTCAATTTCACGCTGAGCTTCACCAACAACACGTCAAACACGCTGAACAATGTCAGCTATGTCGATCTGTTGCCTGCGGGCATGTTGTACACGCCCGGCACCGGCGCAGTTGACGGCGTATTGATCGAGCCTGCGGTCGCAGGCTTGCGATTGTCATGGGACGGCCAGACGATTGCGCCCTCTCAGACGGTCAATGTGACGCTCAGCGCGCGCGTGGTCGCCAATGGCAGCTACGGTGAATTGATTAACCGCGCCTTCATGACGGATGCGGCGGGCAACCAGTTGTCCAACACCGCGACCGCCGTTGTCAGGATCGAGCCGGAACATGTGTTCGATTGCGCCGACATCATCGGCAAAGTCTATGATGACCGTAACCAGAACGGGTATCAGGACCAAGGGGAACCCGGCCTGCCGGGGGTGCGTTTGGCGACCGTCAAAGGCTACCTGATTACCACGGATGAATATGGCCGCTACCACGTGCCCTGCGCGGAGCTGCCCAGCGATATCGGGTCCAACTTCTCGCTGAAGCTGGATACGCGGACCTTGCCGACGGGCTACCGCGTAACAACCGAAAACCCACGGGTCATTCGGGTCACGGCAGGTAAGTTTGCCAAGCTGAACTTTGGCGCGGCGCTGTCAAATGTTGTGGATGTGGATCTGACCGCCAAAGCCTTCAACGCCGATGGGACACCCGCGGCGGGGCTTGTACGCGGCGTCGATCAATTGATTGACCGGATCAAGGTGACGCCGTCGGTGCTGCGGCTCAGCTACATCATGCGGGACGGCGACACCAAACTTGCAAGGGCGCGGCTGAAAGCCGTCGAACAACTGATCCGCGAGAGATGGCGCGGAGGCGGCAGGTACAAGCTCAATATCGAACGCACCATCAAACGCGCAGTGAAAGGAGCGGACCAATGAAGAACCCAAATCTGATCCGCCCCGTCCTTGCCAGCAGCTCTTTGCTTGCCTTGACGCTGCCCGCAATGGGCCAGAGCTTTGATGTAGATTGCACCTTGCAGGGCGGCGTGCTGCCCGCCGGGTGTGACCTGCCAAATGATGACACTGTGGTGATCGTCGATGTCGGTGCAAATACCGAAATCGACAATGACACCGTCTTGTTGGGCGACGAAGGGTTCTTCATTTCCATTGATGGGGAAGCTGTCGCGGGCGACAAGCGTGTCGAGGATCTGAGCCGCAAGACCGATATTGCGCTGTCCGAGGCGGATGTTCAGGTCAAATTTGACGGGTTGGGCGCAGAACCTGCGCTGAACCTTGCCATCACCGGCACCGCCCGCGAATACAAACCCGGGGACCGGATCACCTTCCGCTCGAAAACCAACTACCCCGCCTATATCACGCGCGGCGAAGTGCGCATCGTGGATTATTCGGGGCGCTCCGGCCCTCGGGTGGTTGCTGTGGTTCCGGTCGAGCCCAACGGAACAGTCACCGTTGTCATGCCTGAGGGGGACAATCTGGGCGCCATTCACCGCGTCTATGACGCGCGCGGGCGGTTTGACGAGACGGAAAATCTGGGCCTAAATCAACGCGATGATCGTGGCGAATTGGCTGCCAACGAAGAGGGCGCAGATCGCACTGCGGTCAGCCGCATTCCAGTGTCGGGCGGCGCGGTCACGGTCTATGGCACCGGTGTGCGCCCGGGCGCGACGGTGACCACATTGGGCGAGACGCTGACGCCAGCGCCGGATGGCAGCTTTGTGGTGCAGCGAATTTTGCCCGCGGGTGACGCGGATGTGGATGTCCGTATCTCCGGCGCAGGCGAAGACGTCTATCTGCAGCGCGGGGTCAATATCCCCAATTCCGAATGGTTTGGTGTGGCGACCGTCGATCTGACCTTTGGATACCGTGCGGATGGCGGCAAGAATGCCGCTGGCGGGGCGTTTGAGAAGTATTACGATCGAGGCCGTCTGGCCTTCTACACAAAGGGCAAAACCAAAGGCGGTTGGGAGATCACGGCAAGCGCCGACACCGGCGAGGACGAGCTGTCGGAAATTTTCCGCAATCTCGACAGGAAGGACCCGCGCCATTTGTTGCTGCGGCTCGACAGCGACAAGGCCTATCCGGTTTACGGCGACGACAGCACGATTGTCGAAGACGCGCCGACCTCTGGGAAATTCTACTTCCGTGCGGAGAAGGACGGGAACTTCCTTCAATGGGGCAACTACAAAGGTAACATCACCGGGTCCGAGTTCCTGCGCAACGAGCGCACGCTTTATGGCTTTCAGGGCCATTACGCCACCCAGGCGCAAACGGAAAAGGGCGAGGCGCGCGCCTCGCTTGATGTCTATGCCGCGCAGCCCGACAACCTGCCGGGGCGCGATGTGTTTCGCGGCACTGGCGGCTCGGTCTATTTCCTGCAGCGTCAGGACCTGTCCATTGGGTCGGAAACCATCAGCGTCGAGATACGTGACCCCGACACCAACCGCGTGATTGATCGCCAAACGCTGGTATATGGCCGCGATTATGACATCAATTACCTGCAGGGCGTGGTCACGCTGAACCGGCCTTTGACGGGGGCTGTTGGCGGGGGCACGGTTGTGACCGACCCGCTGGGCGAAAACACGGTGCTGCTGACGGTGAACTACGAATTCACGCCGACTGCAGGCACCGTGGACGGCTATGCCTATGGTGGCCGGGCGCAGGTTTGGGCCACAGACAACCTGCGGTTGGGGGTCACCGGTTTGGTGGAGCAGACCGACATCGCGGATCAAAAAGCCTATGGCGCGGATCTGCGATATGAGCTGACCGACAACACGTTTCTGGAGTTCGAATATGCCAGAACTGAAGGGCCGGGATTTGGCCAATCATTTTCGTCTGATGGCGGCCTGATTGTTACCAATACCAACGCCGTCGGCGGCACGGGGGAGGCCTATCTGGCCCGTGGCCAATTTGAATTTGGCGACCTCAAGCCCGGCCTCAACGGGCGCGCGAGCTTTTATGCGGAACGGCGGAGCGCGGGCTTCTCCACGCTGGATTACCAAACCTCGACTGACGAGCGGCTTTACGGTTTGGCGGTTGAATTCGAGCCAAGCGAGCGGCTGAGCTGGCGGCTGTATTACGACGATTTTGCGGATGACGCGGGCAAGACCGTGCGCGAAGGCGGGGCCGAGCTGACCTACAAAATGTCAGACCGCATCATATGGGATTTCGGGATCGAGCATCTCGACAAGAACATTCCCGGCGATGCCGACGAGACCGGACGCCGGACCGACATAGCCGTCCGCCTGACATCCATCGAAAGCGAACGGCTGGAATGGTACGTTTTTGCACAAGGCACCGTTGAGCACAGCGGCGGGCTGACCAAGAACAACCGGGTCGGGGCAGGGATCAAATACCAGTTTGCACAGAACTGGACCTTTGAGGGCGAGATTTCTGACGGATCGACGGGCGTCGGTGCGCTTGCCTTGTTCTCCTACGAGAATGACCAAAACACCTCGGCCTATTTCGGCTACACGCTCGATCCGCGCCGCGACTTCAACGGCGTGACCCTGGCGGGCAAGGATCGCGGACAATTCATTGCCGGTGGCCGCCGCAAGCTGGGCCGCGATGTCGAGGTTTACGCAGAAAACACCTATGATCTGTTCGGGGTACACCGGTCCCTGACGTCAACCTATGGCGTTGACTACGCGCGGAGTGAATATCTGAGCTATTCCATATCCGCCGAGATCGGCAAGATTGATGACCCCGCCGGGGATTTTGACCGAACAGCATTGTCGTTCGGCGTCAGCTATGAAGATCAGCAGGGGCTGTCGGCCCGTGCGCGGCTGGAATACCGCAACGATCGCGGCATCATTTCTGGCACCCGGCGCGACGGCGACACCATCGCCGCCTCCGCAACGGTCCGCTACAAAATTGATGAAGAGCAACGGCTGCTCTTCAGCTTCGACGCCAGCTATACCGACACGGACGGATCGTCGATCCCGGATGGGCGCTACGCCGAAATCTCGCTGGGCTACGCGTATCGGCCCATCGAAAATGACCGCCTGAACGTTTTGGCGAAATACACCTACCTGCATGACCTGTATGGCCAAGAGGTAGATGGAACCAACACCCCAGGCGCGCGCCAGAAAAGCCATGTGCTATCGGTTGACGCATCCTATGATCTTGACCGTCAATGGACCGTCGGCGGCAAGGTCGGGCTGCGGTATTCGGAAAGCTCGCCAAGTGCAGGCGTTGCCTTCCAAAGCAACGATGCCTGGCTGGTGGTCGCAAATGCGCGGTACCACGTCACCCATAAATGGGACGTCTTGCTTGAGGGGCGGATCTTGAAGGCAGAGCAGGCCGGAACCACCGAGTACGGGCTACTGGCGGCGGCGTATCGCCACTTTGGCAATAACTACAAGGTCGGTGTGGGATATAATTTCGGCAAGTTCTCGGATGACCTGACCGATCTGACATTTGACGACCGGGGCTTGTTCATCAACTTGATCGCCAAGTTTTAGAAAATTGAGCGGCTGCGCCGCATATGATGTTTTGTGGGGGCTCTGCCCCCACGCCCCCGGGATATTTTTGGAACAATGATAGGGTCAGGCGCGCAGCCAATCTGTGGCGAAGGTGATGTGTTTGCTTTTGGCCAGCCGCGCGGTGCGTTGCAATGCGTTTTCAAGACGCTTGAGCCGGGCAGGGATCGTCCTCACCCCGGGTTCGGGCCAGAATGCCTTGATATGCATCGTCTCTGACGCGCGATCGCATTTCATATCAATGCGGCCGATCAGCTGGTCGCCCTCCATGACCGGAAAAACGTAATATCCGTAAATCCGTTTTGCCTCCGGGACGAAAACCTCGATCCGGTAATGAAAGCCAAAAAGATGTTCGGCGCGTTTTCGGTCGCGCAACGCGGGGTCGAAAGGCGACATAACCCGAATTTGGGACGTTGGAGGTGGCGTTTGGTTGAGCTGTTGCAGCGTATCGGCGCGGACAAAGACGGGCCTTAGGCTATGGTCATGGCCTTCAAGATTGACCTCCTGGATCGCGCCGCTTTTGAGCGCCGCGCTGCACCACGCTTTTGCTTCGGTCTTGGTGGTCAGGTCCCAGAAATTGGCCAGCTCTGTAGCCGTTGCAAAGCCCAACCGGTCCAAGGCGGAGGCACAGGCCCAATCGACCGTGTCTTCGATGTGAGTGCGCGCGTTCAGGTATTCGGGCGGGATCACATTTTCGGTCAGGTCATAATATTTGCGAAAGCCTTTGCGGTGACAGACCGACAGATCGCCCTTGCGCCACAGATATTCGAGCGCGGTCTTTGACGGATGCCAATCCCACCACCCGCCAGAGCCGCGTTTTTCACCAGCCCCTACATCGGCAGAACAGCACGGCCCGTGATCGGCAATCTGGCGCAGCACGGCGTCGAATTTGTCTTCAAACCCGTCACGGCGCCAATTCTTGAAATTGGCGCGGGTCTTGACCGCGCTGCGCTCCATCTTGTGACGCCAATGGGGGAAAAACCGCATGGAGATGATCGACGCGTCATGGGTCCAATGCTCAAACGCCATGCGGTCCCGCGTCACCACGGGGTCCAGAAACGGCTGGCGGTAGCTTTGCCTGCGGGCCTGCAGGATCATGTGATGCGCACGCGCGACCGTATTGATGCTGTCGACCTGAACAAAGCCCAGATCATCAATCAGGCGGGCCAGATCAGGGCCCTTGCCCGACCCGCTGGGGCGGCCCGACAACCCGTGCCGGTCCAAAAACAGATGACGCGCGATCTTGTTTGGCAGAACGGGGATGGCGGGCATGGCGGGCCTCCGATTGGCGGGATTTTGCGATACTGCGCCAGCGGGGCCTTTCGCGCCACCCGGAACCTGCTAGTTTCATCCAAAAGAGGGGCGTGAGCATGGAACAGACAGTGGCACTGGTCAGCGGCGGAGCATCGGGTCTTGGCGCGGCCGCAGCACGTGCGATAATTGGCGCAGGCGGGCGGGCGGTGCTGTTGGACCGCGACGCAGAGCGCGGGGCTGCATTGGCGCGCGATCTGGGCGACGCTGCCAGATTTGCGCAAACCGACGTGACGGATGAAGGCTCGGTGCAGACGGCCCGCGACTGGGCGCTGACCGAATTTGGCGCAATCACGGCGGTGGTCAATTGCGCGGGCATCGCCATAGCAAGCAAAACGGTGGGGCGCGAGGGCGCGCATCCTCTGGCCGATTTCCAACGCTCCATCGACATCAACCTTGTGGGCAGCTTCAACGTGGCGCGGCTGGCGGCTGAGGCGATGCAGGACAACGCCGCCGACAAAGACGGGCAGCGCGGCGTGATTATTCACACCGCGTCCGTTGCGGCTTTTGAGGGCCAGAAAGGGCAAGCGGCCTATGCCGCCTCCAAAGGCGGCATCGCTGGCATGGTGCTGCCGATGGCCCGCGATATGGCGGGGCAAGGCATTCGGGTGATGGCGATTGCGCCGGGGCTGTTTCTGACCCCGATGCTGGAGGGTCTGCCCGAGGCCGCGCAGGAGGCGCTTGCCTCCCAGCCGCTGTTCCCCAAACGGCTTGGCCACCCAGAGGAATTTGGCGCGATGGTGAACACCATCATTGCCTCGCCTTACCTCAATGGCTCGGTCATTCGTCTGGATGGGGGCATTCGGCTGCCATGAAGGCGGTGATCGTCGGCGCAGGGATCGGGGGGCTGGCCGCAGGGCTGGCGATGACCCGCGCGGGCTGGGAGGTGGAGCTGCTGGAGCAGGCCCCGGCGCTGGAAGAGGTGGGCGCGGGGGTGCAGATCAGCCCCAACGGGGTGAAGGCGCTGCGCGCATTAGGGGTGATGGACGCGCTTGAGCTGGCCGTCTTTGAGCCTGAGACCATCACCATGGCGATGGGGCGCAGCGGACGCCAAGTTTTCGCGCTGCCCATGAAAGGATTTGCCGCCGACAGGTGGGGGGCGCGGTTCTTGCAGGTCCACCGCGCTGATTTGCAGGATGCTTTGGCAACCCAACTGGGCAAGGAGGCGGGATTGGTCATCCGCACCGATGCAAAGGCTACGGGCTACGTGCGCGAACGCGGCGGGGCCAGCGTCTATCTGGAAAGCGGGGAGCGGGTTTTTGGCAATTTGGTTATTGGGGCGGACGGTCTGCATTCGGTGATCCGGGCGCAACTGGCGGGCGCGGACCGGGCGCGGTTCACGGGCAATGTGGCATGGCGCTGCGTGGTCCCGGTTGACGCGTTGGGGGAGGACGCACCGCCGCCCAGCGGCTGCGTTTGGGCGGGCTCCGGCAAGCACGCGGTGACCACCCGCATTCGCGGCGGCACCATGGTCAATTTCGTGGGCATCGTGGAACAGGACGATTGGCAGGAGGAAGGCTGGGCGATCACCGGCAGCCGCGAGGCAGCTTTGCGCGACTTTGAAGGCTGGGTGCCGCAGGTCACATCAACGATCCAGGCGGCAACGCGCCTCAACCGTTGGGCCTTGTATGACCGGCCAGCCCTTGCCACTTGGTCTGACGGTCCGGTCGCTTTGCTGGGGGACGCCGCACATCCGATGTTGCCGTCAATGGCGCAGGGCGCGGTGCAGGCATTGGAAGACGCGGTGGTTCTTGGCCTGTGTTTGTCGGCTGAAGCGGACAAACTGGACGCGTTGCAGCGCTATTTCGATCTGCGCATCAATCGCGTAACCAAGATCCAGCGCCGGTCCGCCGACAATCTGGCGTTGTTTCACAAACGTGGCGGGCTTCGGCAGGTGGCGTCATATGCCCCGATTTGGGCGGCGTCACGCCTTGCGCCAACCCTGATCCACGCGCGGCAAGACTGGATTTACAGCTATGACCCAGCGACGGCGTTGGGCTAATGCGCTTCCAAATAGGTGGCGCAGCCCGTTAGGGCGGCAAAGTCATCCTCGATCACATGCACCGCAAAGTTTTGCATGAAACCGGCAAACCGCCCCTTGTCCCTGAACGCGTCCAGAAAGCCCAGTGCCGCAAAATGCGGAGAGAACGCGCGCGCCACGCCGCCTGCAAAATAAACGCCGCCAAAGGGCAGCTGGATCAGTGACAGGTTGCCTGCCACGGTGCCCAGCATGCGCACAAACATCTGCGCGGCCTCCTGCGCCACCGGGTCGGACCCGTTCTCGAACCCTTGCATGATGTCGGCGGCACGTTTTTCGGATGGGGCGCCCTTGGCATCTGAAAGCCAGGCATAGACCCGCTCAAATCCGCGCCCTGACAACATATCTTCCACCGCCGGGAAGCCGTGCGATGTTTGAAAATGCCGGATCAAGGCCAGTTCTTCCTCGGAGGTCACGGGAAGATTGGCGTGGCCCGCTTCGGCGGCGGGGACAAACCTGCCACCGGGCGTCTCATAGACGGGCGCGATGTTGAACCCCGTGCCAACGCCGATCACCAGCTTTGCCGCAGCCGCATCAGGGGCGGGTCCAGCGATCAGATTGCGCACGCTGCCCTCGGGCAGATGCCCGATCGCATGGCCTTGCGCCTGCAAATCATTGAGCAAGGCGACCTCTTCAGCCTGAGTGGCGCGCGCCAAAGCGGCCTCGTCGATTTCCCAATCAAGATTGGTCATCGTGCCGCGGCCGTTTTTGACAGGACCTGCAAGGGCCACGCAGGCCCCTTTGCAATCGACGCCGTCCTCTTGCGCAATGAAGGCGCGCAACACCGTCTCAAGACCTGCGTAATCGGCATTGTGGTACTTGCGGACGGTCTCGGTCAAAAGCCGGGTGCCTTCGGCCAACGCAACACGGGTGTTGGTGCCGCCTATATCGGCGACAAGAGTGTATGTATTGGATGCACGTTTGCTCATGTTTGGTCCTTAGCGTCCCAGGGCGCGGGCAAGGGCGTGATAGGATGCTTTGGGCCTGCGCTCAAGCGTCTCAAAGTCGACATGCACCAAACCGAAGCGTTTTTCGTAGCCCAGCGACCATTCATAATTATCGAGAAGGGACCAGAACGTGTAGCCAGCCAGCGGAACGCCGTCCCCAATGGCGCGCTGCGCGGCGGCAATATGCTGGTTGAGGTAGTCAATGCGTTCCACGTCGTCGCGCCCGATCAGGTCGGCATTCGACATGCCGTTTTCCGTCACATAAAGCGGCAGGCCTTTGGTGTAGGTTTGGTCCACCCAAGTCAGGAAATGGTGCAGGCCGTCAGGGTAGATTTCCCACCCCATCTGCGTCTTGGGCAAGGGGCCGTCGACGTAGTCATATCCCGGCCATGGGCCCTCATTCGCGCCAATCAGCTTGCGGGTGTAATAGTTCAAGCCGACCCAATCCAACGGCTGGCCAATCAGCTCGAAATCATTTTCCCATCCCGACGGCATGTGTGGGGCTAGCCCTTCCATCACGTCGTCGGGGTAGGCGCCGTTGAAAATCCCGCCAAGGAAGAACCGGTTATAGATGCCGTCGTAAAGCTGCGCGGCTTTGGCGGCGGCAGGTGTCGTGTCGGCTGGCGCGGCATACTCGAAATTGCACACGGCCCCGAGGTTTTTCACTCCCAAGGCGCGCATCGCCTGTATCGCGCGTCCGTGGCTCGTCAGGACGTGGTGCATGGCATGAGCCGTCGCGCGGATGTCGCGCAATCCCGGGGCGTGATGCCCTTCGAAATGGCTCAGCCAGCCCACGCACCACGGCTCGTTGATGGGCGCGACCGAGAACACTCTATCCCCGATCCGCTCCATCACCACGGTCGCAAAATCCGCGAACCAGTGCGAAATATCGGGGTTCCGCCAGCCGCCCATATCGGCCAAGGCCACCGGAAGTTCCCAATGATACAAGGTCGCTTGCGGCTTCAGCCCCCGCTCCAGCATGGCGTCCACCAGCCGGTCGTAGAAATCCAGGCCCTCGGCGTTCACCGGGCCACGCCCCTCGGGCATCACCCGTGCCCAGGAGGTCGAAAACCGGTAGGCGTCCAGCCCCATGTCTCGTGCAAGGTCCAGATCTTCTTCAAAGCGGTGGTAGTGGTCGCAGGCCAACTGGCCATGCTCGGCGCGCACCACGTTGCCGGGGGTGGCGGCAAACGTGTCCCAATGTGTCTGACCCGCGCCGCCAAACCCGTGCCCCTCGATCTGGTAGGACGAGGTTGCGGCGGAAAACAGAAAGCCCTCCGGGAAGTCGGATCGTTTGAAATCCATCGTCTCAGGCTTTCTTCGGGGCAGGGCCGGTGGATTGGCCGACAACAAGTTCGGCCTCCCACAATTCGGCGACAGGGGGCGCGTCGGGGTTTTGGATCACGCCGATCAGCAATTCAGCGCACCGTCTGCCCGCGTCACGGACGGAGGACCGGGTCGCCGTGAAAATTGGCTCTCCCTCGCCATTGGGCATATAAGAAATGGCGTCATCAAAACAGATAATAGAGACGTCTTTTCCAACAGTTAGCGCGCGTTCTTCGATTGCGCGGCGCGCCCCCAGCGCAGGCACGATGGACGAGGCGATAAAGGCCGTGGGTGGATGGTCCGCCGCCAACAGCTCCTTCGTTGCGGCGTAGCCGAAAGGTTCCGTCATCTCGGCAGAGCGCATGATTGCGGGGTCCGGCATGATCCCCGCGCTCTGTAAGGCGTCCTCATAGCCGTGACGGCGCCGCTGCGCAAAATCCATCCGCTCAAGTCCGTTGATAAGCCCGATGCGTCTGTGACCCAAATTCAGCAAGAATTCTGTGGCGCGGGAAAAGGCGCGTTTATTGTTTACATCCAAATGGTTGTAGCTCGACGTTGCATCTGTCGACCGCCCGTGGACAAAGAATGGTATCTTGAGATCTTGCAGCAACGCGATGCGCGGGTCGTTCTGCGTCGGGCCATGTACGATGACCCCGTCCACCGACCCTTTGCGGGCCAATTCGGAATAGGCGCGGATTTCATTGTCGTCATTCACGACCGACAACAACATGTCATACCCATGCGTGGAGTAGACCTCACCGGCGCCTGCGATGAAGTCGCTAAAGACGATATTCACCATTTCATGTTGGGTCGAGAAGGGGATCACATGGCCGATCAGCATGGACTTGCCGGTGGCAAGCGATTTGGCCTTCTGATTGGGGCGATAATTGTGGTGGTCCGCGAAGTCCTGAATGCGCTTGCGGGTTGTCTCATTGACCTCCGGGTATCCGTTCAACGCGCGGCTCACCGTCGTTTGGGACAGGCCCAGTTGTTGCGAGAGTTCACGAAGGTTCATCTGATACTGCTGCCCAAAGCGCTTTGAGATTGGACGTTATTGGTAAAGAGGAAATGGGGACTGGTCAAAGCCCCAAATCAAATTTTCCGAAATTTTTGGATAAAGCCTCAGAAAATGGGACCTTCCAATTGACAGATTGTGAACGCTAGGTCACCTTTGCGTCATCCAAAGCGCTTTGGAAGTGATTCCCCAAGGCGCAGGTGATGACATGACGGTGCAAGAAATCGCACCACCAAAGGGAGGAAATCATGACAAATCAATTCTTTACTGGCGTTGCCGCTTTGGCGCTGATGAGCACGACGGCGCTGGCCGACGGCCATCTGCCATTTGCTCCGGGTGAGGGCGCTTTCAGCTGGGATAGCTACACTGCATTTGCAGACGCCAACGACTTCGCTGGTCAGACCGTCGAAATCACAGGTCCATGGACCGGCAATGAAAAGGAAAAGTTCGACGCGGTTGTGGCGTATTTCACCGAAGCCACGGGTGCGGCGGTCAACTATTCCGGTTCCGACAGCTTTGAGCAGGACATCGTGGTCTCCACCCGCGCGGGGTCCGCGCCAAACCTCGCCGTCTTCCCACAGCCCGGCCTTGCAGCCGATCTGGCAAGCCAAGGCCTGCTGACACCGTTGCCAGAAGGCACAGATGACTGGATCGCATCGAACTTTGCCGCTGGCCCTTCTTGGGTTGATCTGGGCACATATGCCGATGCAGATGGGAACGACCAAACCTTCGGCATGTTCTACCGTGTCGACCTGAAATCGCTGGTTTGGTATTCGCCAGACGCCTTTGACGAGGCCGGCTACGAGATCCCCGAAACCATGGAAGACCTCAAGGCGCTGACCGACGAGATCGTCGCTGCAGGCGAAACGCCTTGGTGCATTGGTCTGGGTTCCGGTGCCGCAACGGGCTGGCCTGCGACCGACTGGGTCGAAGACATGATGCTGCGCACCAACTCGCCGGCGGATTACGACGCTTGGGTCGCCAACGAGATGAAGTTTGATGACCCCAAAGTCATCGCAGCCATCGAAGAGTTTGGCGCATTCGCCCGCAATGACGACTATGTCGATGGCGGCGCCTCCGCAGTGGCCAACACGGATTTCCGTGACAGCCCAACCGGCCTGTTTGCAATCCCGCCAAAATGCTACATGCACCGTCAGGCGTCCTTCATCCCGGCCTTCTTCCCTGAAGGCACAGTTGTCGGCGAAGACGCGGATTTCTTCTACTTCCCCGCCTATGCCGAAAAAGACCTCGGCAAGCCGGTGCTGGGGGCAGGGACATTGTTCGCGATCACCTCGCCATCAGACGCAACAACCGCGTTCCTTGAGTTCCTGAAGCTGCCCATCGCGCATGAGGCATGGATGGCCCAAGGCGGCTTCCTGACGGCGCATGGCGGCGTGAACCTGGAAACCTATATCGACGACAGCCTGCGGGCGCAGGGCGCAATCTTGCAGAACGCCACAACGTTCCGCTTTGACGCATCCGACCTGATGCCAGCCGAGATCGGCGCGGGCGCGTTCTGGACAGGCATGGTTGACTACACCACCGGCAAATCTGCCGCTGATGTCGCCAAGGCCATTCAGGAACGCTGGGACGCTTTGAACTAAGCAGCCCCGACGACACAACACCGACCCCGGCAGCGCATGCCGGGGTCACCCCATCACCTGATCACGGGAGGGATCAGCCATGTCACCCATCATTCAAGGCATGTTGACGATTGTAATCGGCGTCGGCGGCTGCATTGGTTATTTCTGGGCCTCGAACATGGTCCTCGACAAGGTGATCTTCCCCGCCCAATCCAAGAACCCGGGCCGCAACATTAACCGCGCCAACATGGTGCGCCCTTGGCTGTTCCTGTTTCCCGCGATGTTCGCGCTGGGCCTCTACCTCGTCTACCCCGTCATCGGATCCTTCTGGCGCTCGCTGTTCAACCGCTCCGGCGATGAATTCATCGCGCTGGGAAATTACTCGGCCCTGGCTCAGGATCCGACCTTCCGCACCGCATTCTTCAACAACTTCATGTGGATGCTCGTTGTGCCCGCGGCGTCGACCTTCTTTGGCCTGCTGGTGGCGCAGCTGACCGACCGCCTGAAATGGGGCAATATCGCCAAGTCGCTGATCTTCATGCCAATGGCGATTTCCTTCGTCGGCGCGTCGCTGATCTGGCGCTTCATGTATGCCAACAATCCCGACATCGGCTTGATAAACGCGATCCGCTTCGCCATGGGGGCCACTGACGCGCTGGATGTGTTGCAGCTGCAATTCTGGAACAACTTCTTTTTGATGGTGATCCTGATCTGGATTCAGACCGGGTTTGCCATGGTGATCCTGTCCGGCGCTTTGCGCGGCATCCCCGAGGAAACCATCGAGGCGGCAATCATCGACGGCGCAAACCCGTTCCAGATTTTCTTCAAGATCAAGGTCCCGCAAATCATGGGCACGATCGTCGTGGTCTGGACCACGATCACGATTCTGGTGCTCAAGGTGTTCGACATCGTCTACACCATGACAGGCGGCAATTTCGGCACCGAAATCCTGCCGTCTTACATGATGAGTTACATGTTTAGGGACGACGGGCGCGCCACGGCCGTGGCCTTTGTCATCATGATTATCGTGTTGCCGGTGATGATCTGGAACATTCGTCAAGCAAGAGCGGAGATGAAGTAATGGATAACATCGCAGGGACCAAATCCTCGCTCAACTGGGCCGTACAAATCTCGGTCATCTTGTTGGTCATCATCTGGCTGATCCCGACCGTGGGTCTGCTGGTGTCATCGTTCCGCGACCGCGACGCGATCACCAATTCCGGCTGGTGGCTGTCTGCGCTGCCCGTGGAACAGAACTTCGCCGTCAAGGCCGAGGGCGAGCCGGTCTCGCGGGACGGGGTCAATGTCCTTGAAGGCAATGTCTTTGGCGAAGGCTCCGGCACCGTCTCCAAATTTGGCGGCCGTCGTGCGGCACCTGATGCGTTCACACCGGGCGAGGTCGCCGACCTGAGCAGGGACCGCAGTCTGGTCGTGCAGGAAAACGGCGACTACGTCTACACATCCCCGACCGAGATCAGCCGCGCGCCGACTGTTTACTTTGCGTCCGCGCAGCCGGCCGAGTTTTCGATGGTCAATTATGAGACCATTATGGGCTCCGCCAATATGGACCGCGCGTTTATCAACACGCTGACGGTGACGATCCCCGCCACCATAATCCCGATCCTGATTGCGGCCTTCGCGGCCTATGCGCTGGCATGGATGGAATTCCCGGGCAGGGGCTTGCTCATCGCCATGGTGGTCGGCCTCTTGGTGGTGCCGCTGCAACTGGCGCTCGTGCCCATGCTCAAGCTGCACAACGCTATGGGGGTCGGGCAGTCTTTCCTTGGCATCTGGATGGCGCATACCGGTTTCGGGCTGCCGCTCGCCATTTATCTGCTCCGAAATTATATGGTCGGGCTGCCACGCGACATTATTGAGTCCGCCAAGGTGGACGGGGCCACGGATTTTCAGGTCTTCACCAAGATCGTGCTGCCGCTCAGCTTCCCGGCGCTGGCCTCTTTCGCCATCTTCCAGTTCCTGTGGACATGGAACGACCTGCTGGTCGCCAAGGTGTTCTTGCCGTCAAATTCGGAAAGCTGGGTGATGACCGTCAAAATTGCCGATGATCTGCTTGGCTCACGCGGAGGCGATTGGGGCATTCTCGCCGCCGCCGCCTTCATTTCAATCGCGGTGCCGCTGATCGTCTTCTTCACCATGCAACGCTATCTGGTGCGCGGCCTGCTGGCCGGCTCCGTAAAGTAGGGTCATCACCATGACGCAACATACACCCACACTCGCCATTGAGGCCAAGTCTATGGAAGGCTGGTGGAAAGGTGCCGTGATCTATCAGATCTACCCGCGCTCCTACCAAGACAGCAACGGCGACGGCATCGGCGATCTGAACGGCATCACCATGCGGCTGCCCTATATCAAGTCGCTGGGGGTGGACGCCATCTGGATCAGCCCGTTCTTCACGTCGCCCATGAAGGATTTCGGCTATGACGTGTCGGATTATTGTGACGTCGACCCGATGTTTGGGCACCTGTCCGACTTCGATGCGCTGATTGAGACGGCGCACCAGCTGGGCCTGAAGGTGATGATCGACCTTGTGCTCAGCCACACGTCAAACCAGCACCCGTGGTTTCAGGAGTCTCTGCAGGACAAAACCAACGACAAGGCCAACTGGTATGTCTGGGCCGACCCCAAGCCCGATGGCACGCCGCCCAACAACTGGCTGTCGATCTTCGGCGGCCCGGCATGGCATTGGCACGGGGGTAGGGAGCAGTATTACCTGCACAACTTCCTCGCCTCCCAGCCCGACCTGAATTTTCACGAGCCGGCGGTGCAGGACGTACTGCTGGACACAACGCGGTTCTGGCTTGATCGCGGGGTGGACGGTTTCCGTCTCGACACGGTTAACTTCTACTTCGCCGACAAGGCGCTTAGGGACAATCCGGCACTGCCGCCCGAGGCCCGGAACGCAACCATCGCGCCTTCCGTAAATCCCTACAACCACCAGGAACATCTGTATTCCAAGAACCAGCCCGAAAACATCGCCTTCCTGAAACGGTTCCGGGCGCTGCTGGATGAATACCCGGGCCGCGCCGCCGTGGGCGAGGTCGGCGATGCGCAGCTTGGTCTCGAAATTCTTGGCGAATACACTGAGGGCGATGACCGCATCCACATGTGCTACGCGTTCGAGTTCCTCTCCGCCGAGCGGCTGACCGCCAGCAGGGTGGTCGACACTCTGACGCGCCTCGACACACACGCGCCCACAGGCTGGGCCTGCTGGGCGTTCTCCAACCACGACGTGCAGCGCCACGTCACCCGCTGGAACCTGACACCCGCCGCCAAGCGGCTTTATATCACCATGTTGATGTCGCTCAGAGGCTCCGCCTGCCTTTACCAAGGCGAGGAACTGGGCCTGCCCGAAGCGGACGTCGCTTTTGGGGACCTGCAGGACCCCTACGGCATCGAGTTTTGGCCCGAATTCAAGGGCCGCGACGGCTGCCGCACGCCGATGGTGTGGGAGCAGTCCAATCAGAACGGCGGCTTCTCCGATGGCCACCCATGGCTGCCAGTCAGTGCAGATCATCTGAACCGATCTGTCGCTACACAGGAGGCCGACCCGACCACCGAGCTGCACCATTACCGCCGCGCCATCGGGTTCCGCCGCACACACCCGGCGCTGATCCATGGCGATCACAGCAATCTGAAGGCCAGTGGCGATGTGCTCAGCTTCATACGCAAGGAAGGTCAGCAGGCCATATTCTGCGCCTTCAACATGTCCGACACGCCGTCCACCATTGATATGCCGGAAGGCGAGTGGCAGCCCATTGGCGCCGAGCTTGGCGTCACCGGTCCCGCAGCGGACGGCAAATTACATCTAGGCCCGTGGCAGCCCTGCTTCGCGCTGTCTTTGAGCCCATCCTTAAATTAAGGGGAGAAACAACCATGGCAGACCTGAAACTCACCAATGTCGAAAAGACCTATGGTGGCACCGTCAATGTCCTCAAAGACATCAACCTTGATATCCAGACAGGCGAGCTAATCGTCTTCGTGGGTCCCTCGGGCTGCGGCAAGTCCACGCTTTTGCGCATGATCGCGGGGCTTGAGAAGATCACCGGAGGCGAGCTGCAAATCGACGGCGAGGTGATGAACGACGTGCCACCCGCGATGCGCGGCATCGCGATGGTGTTCCAGTCCTACGCGCTTTACCCGCATATGACCGTGCGCGACAACATGGCCTTCGCGCTGAAACTCGCCAAGAAAACGCCCGACGAAATAGACGCGGCCGTGAACCGGGCCGCCAAGGTGCTGCAGCTCGACGAATATCTCGACCGTCTGCCCAAGGCGCTGTCAGGCGGCCAACGCCAGCGGGTTGCCATTGGGCGCTCCATCGTGCGCGACCCAAAGGTCTATCTGTTTGACGAGCCGCTTTCCAACCTCGACGCCTCGCTGCGGGTCGCAACCCGTATCGAAATCGCGCAGCTGAAAGAAAGCATGCCGAATTCCACCATGATCTACGTCACCCACGATCAGGTGGAGGCCATGACGCTCGCCTCCCGCATTGTTGTGCTGGCCAACAAAGGCATCGCGCAGGTCGGATCGCCGCTAGAGCTGTACGAGACCCCGGAAAACGAGTTCGTGGCGCAATTCATTGGCTCACCCGCGATGAACCTGCTTGCGGGCGAGGTCACCAAGACCGGTAAGGTCACGGAAGTCACGCTGGCCGAAGGTGCAGGGGCAATCAAAGCCAACATCCCCACCAACGCGGATGACAAGGGCCTGAAGGTCAATGTCGGCATCCGCCCCGAAGACATGGTGCAGACCGACGCCAAGACCTACGCCTATCAGGGCGAGGTGCAAATTTCCGAAAAGCTGGGTGAGGTGACACAGTTTTACTTCAAACCATCGGCCGAAGGGCACGAGCCGGTCATTGCCAAGCTGGCGGGCATCCATAACGGGATGCGGGGGCAGCACATGAATATGACCGCGGACCCGTCCAAGGTGCATCTCTTCGCGAATGGCACCTCGCTGCTGTATCGTTAAGCCGGAATAATCAGGTGTCGGGGCGCCGCTAAGCGCCCCAACCTTGCGTGGGCCTTAATTGCGTGATGGGAAAATACCCTGTGTCGCGACGCACCAGCTCATCGTGAGATAAGGGTCCTGAATGTTGAAGGACTGGCTGCCACCTGTGCTGCTGATCGCACCTGAATTCAGCTGTTTTCCTGGCGTGGCTGGGCCATCATGATAGATCGGCGTCTGCCCTGCGGCCTGATCGCTCTTGGCAAGGAAATCGTTGCCTGGGCCCCATTGGTCGGCCAGCGGATCGGTCACAACGTTCATGATGTGGTTATGTGCCGGCAATTGTGCGCTCGACAGCGCGATGTTTTCGGTGCCGCCTCTTTGGCCCATCTGATAGCTTTGCCCCCCGGGCCGGGCGCCCGCTCCAACCGCTGCACGTCCGCGCAGGTCAGGCAGGGCAAATGTCGTCCGTCCGTCACCGCCGTAAATGGTGCCAAGTAGCGAGAACAATGCGGAGTTGGCGCTGATCGGCAGCAATGCTCCGTTTGCTGGGGCCCAGCCACGGGGGCAGAAGTTGAACCCGAACAAGGACACTTGGCCCAGCAACGGCTCAGCTTGTGCTTGGGCCGCATTGGTGGCCCCAAAAGACAACGAAACTGCCGTCGCAGCCCCGAGGATTGAAAGTTTGCTCATTTTTAGAATGGTCATGGTCGTCTTCCCTTCTTAATGTGAAGGGGGAAATAAAATATAATCAAGTCAATTGGTTAACAAAGGTATTGGCACTGCAAATTATATTTCACACATCTTCCCCCACGTATCCGAATACCTCCGGACAGGCTTACGTTGACGTTAGGTTAATGCTTGTGTCAATTCATTTCGCACCAGCTCATTGTAACTTCTTGCGCTGGATCGAAAAAAAATCAGATCGACGGTCGGTAAATAGGCACCTCACATCACCTGTGCTCGAAAAGAAGCAGCCTGCGTGGCTTTGATGGTCGTCGGGCATCGTGCCGGTCGCGAAGTCGCGCGAAAGGGGGCAAAAATATAGCGCAGAATGCCACTGGACTGTTAGCGCTAACGGGTCTACATGATCGACAAAGCAGGAGAGCAGATATGACACTGAACCCGACCATTGAAGCCGTGACCGACCGCATCATCAAGCGGTCCGGTGCAGCCCGCAGCACGTATCTTGCGCGCATGGCCGAGGCCGCCGAGGAAGGCCCGCGTCGTGGCCATCTGACATGCGGAAATCAGGCGCATGCCTATGCCGCCATGGCCGGTGACAAGGATGCGTTGGTGGCTGAGCAGGCTCCAAATCTTGGGATCATCACCAGCTATAATGACATGCTCTCCGCGCATCAGCCGTTTGAAACATATCCCAACTTTATCAAGGACGTAGCGCGCAAACATAATGCAACCGCGCAGGTCGCGGGCGGGGTGCCTGCGATGTGCGACGGCGTCACGCAGGGCCAGGTCGGGATGGAGCTCAGCCTGTTTTCGCGCGACGTCATCGCGCTGTCGGCTGGCGTGGCCTTAAGCCACAACACGTTTGATGCCGCCGTGTATCTGGGCGTCTGTGACAAGATCGTCCCCGGGCTTGTGATCGCGGCCGCCACCTTTGGCTATCTGCCCGGTATTTTCCTGCCGGCAGGCCCGATGACCTCCGGCATCCCGAATGACGAGAAAACCTCCGTCCGCAAGGCCTTCGCCAAAGGCGAGGTGGATCGCGCGACCCTGATGAAGGCGGAGATGGCCTCTTACCACGGCCCCGGCACCTGCACCTTCTACGGCACCGCCAATTCCAACCAGATGTTGATGGAATTCATGGGGCTGCACCTTCCCGGCGCCTCTTTCGTCAATCCCGGCACTGAAATGCGCGACGCGCTGACCGCCTATGGCACCAAGCGCGCCCTCGAAATTACCAAACTGGGCAACCAGTACACGCCCGTTTGCGACATTCTGGACGAGCGCACTTTCGTCAACGGCCTGGTCGGCCTGATGGCCACGGGTGGCTCGACCAATCTGGTCATCCACATCATCGCCATGGCGCGCGCCGCAGGCGTGCTGCTGGAGCTTGAAGATCTCTCCGACATCTCCGCCGCCACGCCTTTGATGGCGCGCGTCTATCCCAACGGGCTGGCCGATGTGAACCATTTCCACGCCGCCGGCGGGCTGACCTACATGATCGGCGAACTCCTCGCGGCGGGCCTGCTGCACCCGGATACAAAAACGGTTTATGGCAATGGTCTCAAGGACTACCATGCCGAACCTCACCTAAAAGGCGAGACGCTGAGCTGGGGCAAAGGTGCGACCAAATCGGAAAACGAAAAAATCCTGCGCCCCGCCGCCAACCCTTTCAGCAAAGATGGCGGCCTCAAGCAGCTGTCAGGCAATCTGGGCCGCGCGGTGATCAAAACTTCCGCCGTTGACCCGGAACGGCACATCATCGAAGCCCCCGCCCGTGTCTTTTCCAGCCAGCAGGACGTCAAGGACGCATGGCGCGCCCACAAGCTGGACCGCGATTGCGTCATCGTGGTCCGCTTCCAGGGCCCCAAGGCCAATGGCATGCCCGAATTGCACGGGCTCACCCCAACCCTCAGCGTGCTGCAGGATCGCGGCTTCAACGTGGCGCTTGTCACCGATGGCCGTATGTCTGGCGCATCCGGCAAAGTGCCCGCCGCCATCCATGTCAGCCCCGAGGCCGTTGATGGCGGCCTGATCGCCAAAATCCATGACGGGGACATGATCCGGCTCGATGCCGTCAATGGCACGCTCGAAGTGCTTGCAGACGACATTGAGGCCCGCGCGCCAGCGGCTCCCGACCTCAGCAACAATGGCCACGGCATCGGCCGCGAGCTGTTCGAGACCTTCCGCCAAACCGTCGGCCGCGCAGATACGGGGGCAGGGGTGGTGGTCTAACGCGCAACATCTCCCTATCATTGTTCCAAAAATATCCCCGCCGGAGGCACAGCCCGGCAAAAACAAGGACATACTTCTAATGACCCCGCTCCAAGCCAGCCAAAAAGCCCTAGAGATCTGCCAACTCGCGCCCATCGTGCCGGTCATTGTGGTCGATGACATCTCTCATGCGGCGCCCTTGGCCAAAGCGCTGGTCGCAGGCGGCTTGCCCGCCCTTGAGGTCACGCTCAGAACCCCCGCGGCACTTGAGGCCATCGCCGAAATGGCCAAGGTGCAAGGCGGCGTCGTGGGCGCGGGGACCTTGATGACCCCCGCCGATGTGATTGCCGCAAAAGATGCAGGGGCCACTTTCGGCGTCTCTCCGGGGGCCACCGACCGCTTGCTTGATGCCTGCGAGGATGCAGACCTGCCGCTGCTTCCGGGCGCCGCAACTGCCACCGAGGCCATGCGCCTGTTGGAACGTGGCTATTCCATGCTGAAATTCTTCCCGGCCGAAGCCTCAGGCGGCGCAGCCGCCCTCAAAGGTATCGGTGCGCCGATCCCGCAGGTCAAATTCTGCCCCACGGGCGGTGTGTCGATGGAAAACGCGACGGACTATCTGAGCCTGTCCAACGTGGTCTGCGCTGGTGGCTCCTGGGTCGCCCCCAAAGACAAGATGGCTGCAGGCGACTGGGCGGGCATTGAAGCTCTGGCGCGCGAGGCAGCTGCGCTGCCTCGCTAACGATTTTTCGACGAAAAATCGGCTACGCCAAATGAATGGTGAACCGTTTGCGGATCGCCGCGTCCAGCATTGGGTCGAACTCCGCCTCTGACGGGGCCGCCAGAATGGCGTCTTTGCGCGCCACGGCGTTCTCCAAAAGATCCGGCTTGTCCTTCTCCGCCCATTCCTTGGGCGACGTCCGGTCGCCCAGGGCGGGGTAGACGTAATTCGATTCCATCAGGCTCAGCGTCTGGTCATGGCCCAGATAGTGACCCGGCCCTTTGCCCGATCCATCGGTGCCCAGACAGGTGGCTTTCATCACCTCCAGCCCCAACGTGTCGTCGGTCACCTCAATGCCGCGCACGCAGCGCTGCGCTTGTCCAATCAGGTCGTCGCCCAGGATCAGCGACTCGTGGCAAAACCCCAGCAGCGAGGCATGCATGCCAGCCGCCTCATATACCATGTTCAGCCCCGACAATCCGGCCATGACGTTGGAACACATCTGTTCCCAGCCCGCCTGCATATCCGGCAGTTTCGAATCCGAGGCCCCGGCGGCCGCGCCGCCGGGCAGCCCGTAGAACTGATGCATCTGCGCGCAGCCCGCGGTCAGCAGGGCCTGCTCGCCGGACCCCACAGACATGGCGCCGGTGCGTAGATCCAACCCGAAGGGCCAGGTGCCAAACACCGCCGGATGCCCCGGCTTGATGGCGTTGACATAGACGATCCCCGCCAGACATTCGGCCACCGCCTGCACAATTGCGCCTGCCACGGTGGACGGCGCGGTCGCGCCCGCCATGCCCGCAGATAACAGCAACACTGGCATGCCCGCCTCGATGCAGACTTCCATGACCGAACAGGCGTCGGTCGCAAATTTCATCGGCGGGACCACAAAGCAGTTGCTGTTCGACATGAAGGGCCGCGCCCGCCACGCCTCTTCGCTGCCTGCGATCATGTGCAGCAGCTCGACGCAGTCGGGGACAAACGCCGCCTCGGTGAAGGAGGTGCCGATATGTTTCATCGTCCCACGCGTGGTGGCGTAGACGGTGTTCAAATCCATCTCCGCATTGTCTACGATGTCGCGGCACACCATCGGGCGCTGCAGAAAATGCACATTGTCCAGCACGTTCACAATCTTGGCGGCGTCAAACAGGTCCTGCACCGTGCTTTCGCGGTAGTCGCGGCCCAGCACGTCGACCATATGCACGGCGGCCCCGGCGGTGCCGTAATGCACTTTGGTGCCCGACAGCTCCATGTCAAACGCGGCGTTGCGGCCATGCAAGGTGATGTCGCGCCCCGCGACGGCCAGCATGTCTTCGACCAGCGCGCGCGGGAAGCGCAGCCGCCCGTCGTCGCCCAGCACAGCACCCGCACCGACCATGATGTCGATGCCCGATTGCGGCGCGTCCACCAGCCCGATCTGCTCCAATGCCTGCAACGCGGTCTCGTGGATGCGGGCGATGTCGGCGTCGCTCAGGGGTTTGTAGGTGCCGCCCGACATGCCGGGGCGGATCGGGCGCTTGTCTTGGGTCAACGGGGCTGCGCGCAGGGCAACGCGGGCGGCGCGGCCACCGGCGCGGCGGCCGGTTCTGATCTGTTCAGTCATGGTGGGGGTCTCGTGCAAAGGGATGGGGAAGGCGTCGAAAGAAGCACCCTCAGGGTCGCCCTCGCGCCGCACGGCCCCGACGGGCGCCAATGGTCAGCGTCACCAAAAAGGATTTGCACCGGCGTCTCTGCATGTCTCTCTCCCTGCGGCAATCATCGTCAGGGGCGCGCCCCTCATTCTGTCCCATTTGCGGCACTCCGGTCTGTTTGCGTCATCTTCGCGCGGCAGGCCGCCCCTCGCGTGGATGTGATGGGCGGGGCCGGGCATGAGGCCAAAACCGGCGGGCAACAGCGCATGGGGTGGCCCGCAAACCGGCAGGGGATGGCCGCCTGGCCCGCGGCTGCGGATAAATCCTGCGGCGTTGTCCGGTGGCGGCATATGCCTTGGCTTGTGAGACAACGAGCAAAGGAAACTCCGATGAAACATCTGTTGAAAACATCCGCGGCCCTAAGCGTCCTCAGCGCCTTAGGCGCTGGCGCAGCCCTCGCCGGCAACACCGACCCCGTCATTTTCGATGACACCCCCGAGGTCATTTCCCAAGCGGCGCCGTCCTTTGGGACGGATTGGGGCGGTGCCTATGTGGGGGGCCAGCTCGGCTGGGGCGACGTGGACACAAGCGGGGCGGGCCTTGATGGCAATGGGGCCATCGGGGGCGTTCATGCGGGCTACCGCTGGGATCTGGGCAGCTATGTGATCGGCGCAGAGCTCGACTACGACGTCACCAATATCGACCTTGGCGCAAATGTGGGCCAGCTGGACTCCGTGGCGCGGGCCAAGCTGAAGGCCGGTTTTGATGGCGGTCAGGTGCTTTACTACGGCACGCTTGGCGCGGCTTACGGCGACGTGACGGTGGGCGGGGCCGGTCTGTCAGACACCGGCTATATTGTCGGCGCGGGGGTCGACTATCTGCTCACCGACAATTGGGTGGTCGGCGGCGAGGTGCTCTACCACGATTTCGGCTCCAATTTCGACGGGTCCGGCGTCGAGGTCGAGGCCACGACCGTGCAGGCGCGTGTGTCCTATAAGTTCTAGGCGGTCTGCCTGCGTTCGGCGGCTACCACCTGCCGGACGCACCGCCCCCTCTGGACCTGCCGCCGCCAAAGCCGGACCGGCGTCGTCCGGAGGATGAAAAGAATGACCGCGACCTGCCGCCCGATGTTTTGGATTGGCTGATCCTCGGGATTGTCACGGTGCTGGTGGCCTTATGGCCGCAGTTTCGGCAGGTGTGATGCAGCTTTGCGGTGCCTTGGGCGGTGGTGGTGGCCGCCCGGATGACCTGACGGCGCGTTTCATAGGTGTGGTAGCCGCAGTCGGGGCAGGCCTTGTGGCGCGAAAACAGCGCGGGGTAGCCGATAATGGTGACGTGTTCGTCATGGGTGCAGAACCAGACCCCGTAGTCTTTCGAGTCGATCTTCTCCTCCACCAGCTGCCCATGGTCGAGATATTGGTCTTCCTGCTTGTCGCCCAGCCGCAGCATGACGCGGCCGCATTCCGGGCATTTGCGAGGCCGGTTGCGGCTGCCCCACCTTATGCCAAAGAAGCCCGCAACGCTGCACAGCGTGGCGATGATTGCCGCCAAAACCGGGTTGTAGATGAAGGCTTCATATATCCAGTCGCGGATGCGAAAAAACAGATTGGGGCGCATAAAGTCCTGCGCAGGGGCCTGAGCTTCGGGGTGAACAGTCTCGACACGCGGGACGGGTGCAGGGACGGGGTCAGGCACAGGGACAGGGACAGGGACAGGGGCAGGGGCCGTGGCTGCGATCCTCAGACGCTGCAAGCTGGCATCGGTGCCAAGCAACAGGCCGCGCTCCAGCCGCCCCTCGGCGAATTCCGGAATAATCACTTGGTCAATGATGCGCGCGGCAATCGCGTCATACCGGGCAGCGTAGCCGCCGCCCAAAGCGATGCGCAATTCGCGATCCTCAACGGCAACGATCAGCATGATCCCGTCATTGCTGTCCTTGTCCCCGACGCCCCATGCGTTGAACAGGGCTTGGCCAAAAGCCGCAATATCGGGAAAGGATCCATACTCATCGCGGCTGTTGATGGTGACGACGGTCATCTCGTGGTTACGGTCTGCCCGGGCCTGCGCCAGCATGGCCGATAACTCGGCCTCCGTTTCCTGCGACAAGACATCGGCAAAGTCGTTGACATAGATGCTTTGGTACTCCGGCAGGTCTTGCGCCGCCACCGGGGTCGTTAGGGGGGCCGCAAAAACTGCGGCCACAATGAACAAAGCGCTGCGTATCAATCCGGTCACCACCTCAAGCCCTGCCTACCAGCTGCCCGACGCGCCGCCGCCGCTTGAGGAGCCGCCGCCAAAGCTGGACCCGCCGGACCCACCCGACGAGGAGCTTTGCGTCACCCGTGGTATCGACACATCGCGTGACGCCTCATGCCCGCATTGGTGGCAGGTCGATCTCAGCCGCGCCAATCCCGTGGACGAGGTCGTGGCGCTGCGCAACACCGTCCGCCGTGTGTCGTAGGTGTGGTAGTCGCAGCTGGGGCAGGCTCCAATCTTTGAAAACATCTTCGGGAACGCTTTGATCGTTATGTGATCGTCGTATTGGCAGACCCAAACGCCGTAATCTTTTGATTTCAGCTTCTCCTCAAGGATTTGTCCTTCATCCAGGTATTGGTCCTCCTGCACATCGCCCAGCCGCACCATGATGCGCCCGCATTCAGGGCAGCTTTTGGGCGCGTTGCGCACGCCCCAGCGAATGCCGAAGAAGGCCAGAAAAGGGGACAGTAACAGGCCGGAAAGACCCACGCCCCAGGCCAGCACCGCGCCGCCGGGGTTGTCCTCGGACCACAGCTGGAAGCGCTCCTTGAGGCTCAAGGTGCTGGCAGGTCTTGTGTCGATTTGCAGCCGTTGCAGGCTGGCGCGGGTGCCTTTGATGATGCCTTGCTCCATCCGTCCGGCCTTGAATTCGGGGACCATGATGCTGTCGATGATGCGCTTGGCGATGCCGTCATATCGTGCGCGGTAGCCCGATCCCAACGCAATGCGCATGTCGCGGTCCTGCACGGCGACGACAAGCATCAATCCGTCGTTGCGCTCCGCGTTGCCGACGCCCCATTTGTTGAACAACCGTTTGGAAAAGGCGGCAATGTCGCGATGCGCGCCATGGTCATGGCGGCTTTGGATGGTGACCACGGTCATCTCGTGATCGCGGTCATCCCGCGCGTCCTGAAGCATCTGGGTGATCTCGGCTTCGGCCTGCGGCGACAGGACATCTGCAAAGTCGTTTACAAAGACGTTGTCGTAATCCGGCAGGTCCTGCGCCATGGCCGAAAAGGCCGCCGACACAACAAAGGTGAGGCTCAAAATAAGGGTAAAAATTCGCATCGTTAACTTTCCAATAATCTATCCGCGACATTGCCGGGCAAAGCGGAGCCTAACATGTTCAGGTCGCCCTCGCCAAACATGGCCAGTGCGGCGTCATGGATCACCCGCTGCGTGGTCCGCGCCAGTGCCGAGCCAAGCGAGATACGCGCCAACCCCGCCGCCGCATAATCCGCGCGGCTGTACTTGGCATAAAGCCCCGCCGCTAGCACGTTCACGGGCTTCTTGGTGGCGGCAACAACCCGTTTCAAATCGTCAAAGCTCTTGGGCAGCGGCACGTACAGCCCGTCGGCGCCCGCCGCGTCAAAGGCCTTGATCCGCCGGATGGCCTCGTCAATGTCGTAGCCACCGGTCATGACGCCGTCGGCCCGCGCAACGAAGAAAAAGTCGCCCGACACCGCCCGCGCGGCGGCGCTGGCGGCCTTCACGCGCTCGACGGCCAGCTCGAAGTCGTAGAATTTCTCGGACGCGCCAATGGTGTCTTCGATGCAGATGCCCGCCATGCCGACCTCGGCCGACAGGCGCACGCACTCCGCGCAGTCCTCCGGCGCGGGCCCGTACCCGTCCTCCATGTCTCCCGACACCGGCACGCTGACGGCGGCCACCAAATCCTGCGCATGGGCCAAATGCTGGTCCATCGACACCTGTCCGCCATCCGGGACGCCCAGGGTGAAGGCGTATGCCGCCGAGGAGGTCGCGATGGCCTGCGCGCCCAACCCCGCCAGCATCTTGGCCGACCCCGCGTCCCACGCGTTGGCCATGATGAACGGGTCGCCGGGTGTGTGAAGTTCTCTGAAACTCATGCCGCCAGGCCTCCTGCAAAATCCAAGACGGTGCCAAGGGCGGCCTCAAAGGCGCGGTCCTCCACCGTCATCGCGACGCGCACATGTCCGGTCGCCGCCGCGCCGAAGCTTTCGCCCGGCATCACCGCAATCTTGTGGGTGTCCAGCAGGCGGTTGGCAAAGTCTTCGCCCGACAGCCCCGTGGCCCGCATGTCCAGCATCAGGTACATCGCCCCGCCCGAGGGCACCAGCTTGACTACGTTTTGCTGCGCAATCAGCGCCTGCGCCAGCTCCCGCCGCCGCTGGAAGGGCGCGCCAACCTTGGCCTCCAGCTCAGGTCCCGCGTTCAGCGCAAAAAGGGCCGCGTCCTGCACAAATCCGGCCACGCCATAGGTGGTGTGGGTGGCCAGGTTAATCATCTGCGCGATCACCTCCGCAGGCCCCACGACCCAGCCCACGCGGCTGCCCGTCATGGCGTGGCTTTTGGACATGGAGCCCACCACCAATGTGCGCGCCGCCATCCCCTCGATCTCGCGCGGGGAGACATGCGCGCCCTCCCACACCTGCGTGTCATAGACCTCGTCCGACACGCACCACAGGTCGTATTCGCAACACGCCCGCGCGATTCCTTCAACCGTCGCGCGGCTATAAACCACGCCCGTCGGGTTGTTGGGGGAGTTCACCAGCAAGGACCGCGCCCCGCGGGCTTGCTTGGCAATGTCGGTAAATGACGGCTCGAAATTCTGCTCCGGCGTCGTCATGATCGCCCGAGGCACCGCGCCCACGCCGCGCAACGTGCCGGGGTAGGTGGTGTAATAGGGGTCGCAATAAAGCGCCACATCGCCCTCATCATTGGTCGCGTGATGCGCGGCAAACAGCGCCGCTTGGCCGCCCGGCGTAATCAGCACGTTGTCGCGCGTCGTGGCCATGCCGGTGCGGGCTTGCACGCGCGCCGCAACCGCGTCGCGCAATGCAGTGATCCCCGGCACCATCGCATAGCCCGTATGCCCGCCCACAGCTGATGCGTCCATCGCCGCCAGAATTGACGGGTCGGTGCGGATGTCATGCTCTCCAATGGTCAGCTCGGTCACGGCCTCGCCCGCGGCCACCATGGCCCGCGCGCGGTAGAACACGTCCCACCCATCCGAGCCGCCGCCCGTTAGTCCCGAAATCCGCTGCGATGCCTGCATGAAAGCCTCTCCATCCCGTTGCGCGGATGGAGCCAGCGCATGGCGGCAAAGTCAAACCGCATTTCGTGATTGTTTCAATCACACCCAGCCGCTACAGTCTGCACATGACCAAGACCTGCATCATTATCTGCTGCTGCATTACCATCTGACATCGTCAGGCGGGTCTTAACCATTTTCTTACAGAGATAGAGTTGATAAGCCCGCCGCAACAATTGCGCGCGTGAGGCCACTATGACAATCACACTCTACAACACGGCGACCCGGTCCAAGCAGCCGCTTGAGCCAATCGAGAACGGCAAGGTCTCCATGTATGTCTGCGGCCCCACGGTCTATGACCGCGCCCATATCGGCAACGCCCGCGCCGTGGTGGTCTTTGACATGCTCTACCGCCTGCTGCGCCATGAATATGGCGCGGATGCGGTGAGGTACGTGCGGAACTTCACCGATGTCGATGACAAGATCAACGCCCGCGCCGCCGAAGAAGGCCGCCCAATCTCGGAGATCACCGAGGAAACCACCCAATGGTTCCTCGACGACATGGCCGCCATCGGCGCGCTAGAGCCAAACGAGATGCCCCGCGCCACGGCCTACGTGCCGCATATGGTCAAGATGATCGAAGGCCTGATCGAAAAGGGCCACGCCTATGCCGCCGAGGGCCACGTGCTCTTTAAAGTGCGCTCCTACGCTGACTACGGCAAACTCTCCGGTCGCTCCGTCGATGACATGATCGCAGGCGCCCGCGTCGAAGTCGCGCCTTACAAAGAGGACCCCATGGATTTCGTCCTGTGGAAACCCTCCGACGCGGATACTCCCGGTTGGGACAGTCCTTGGGGCAGGGGCCGCCCCGGCTGGCACATCGAATGCTCCGCCATGGCCTATGAATTGCTGGGCGCGCGTTTCGACATCCACGGCGGCGGCAACGACTTGACCTTCCCGCACCACGAAAACGAAATCGCCCAATCCAAATGCGCGGGCCACGGTTTCGCAAACATCTGGATGCATAACGAGATGCTACAGGTCGAGGGCAAGAAAATGTCCAAATCCTTGGGCAACTTCTTCACCGTCCGCGACCTGTTGGACCAAGGCGTCCCGGGCGAGGTCATCCGCTTCGTCATGCTCTCCACCCATTATCGCAAGCCAATGGACTGGACGGAACGCAAGGCAGGCGAGGCACGTGCTCATTTCAACCGGTGGCGGGCCACTCTTGCGGGACGCAATGGTGGAGTGGTTGACCGCAAGGTGATTGATGCGCTGTCAAACGATCTAAACACACCCTTGGCCATTTCACGTCTCCACGAGTTGTGGAAATTAGGGACGCCTGAAGCACTTGATGCGCTCGCCGCATCACTGGACTTTCTTGGCATTGATCCGGCATTCGACTTCCTCGACGTGTGGAACGAAGAGGCAAATGCCGATTACGGCCTGACCAACACCGACCGACAGAATATCGGTGCCATCATCGATCACTGGACCGCGTTACGCGCAAATAAGGATTATGGTGATGCTGATATTCTCCGTAATAAGGCCCTCGCAATTGGTCTGGATTTGTCAAAATGGACTATGAGCGAGAGTGGTGAAGATTCGGTTGATGCGTCGCAGTTTTCTGGTGACGCGCTCTCCGACCTTTTGGAGGGCATAAAGTGACGCGCCATCCCTCCAGTCTTGCGCCCCTCACGCGCGCCCCAACGCAACACTTTGTTAAGCATTCACCCCAAAAAGTTTTGTACAAAATGGGTTTTTGCCCCGCGAAATCTACCCCAATTTGTACAAAAGGACGCTGACATGACCAAAGAGCGCCTCTATCTCTTCGACACCACGCTGCGCGACGGCCAGCAGACCCAAGGTGTGCAATTCTCAACCCCAGAGAAGATCCAGATCGCAGAGTTATTGGACCAAATAGGCATCGATTATATCGAAGGTGGCTGGCCCGGCGCGAACCCAACCGACAGCGAATTCTTCGCACAACCCATTGATACCAAAGCAACAATGACGGCCTTCGGCATGACCAAACGGGCAGGACGCTCCGCTGACAATGACGACGTGCTGGCCGCCGTGGTCAACGCCAACACCCCCGCCGTCTGCCTTGTCGGCAAGACCCACGACTTCCACGTGGAAACCGCGCTGGGCATCAGTTTGGACGAAAATCTTGAGAATATATCTCAATCATTCAAGCACTTAGCGGCCAACAGCCGCGAAGCCATCTTCGATGCCGAACACTTCTTCGACGGCTACAAATCCAACCCCGACTATGCGCTGAAAGCCATCCACGCAGCCTTCGACGCGGGAACAAGATGGATCGCCCTTTGCGACACCAATGGCGGTACCCTTCCAGCCGAAATATCTCATATAGTTCAACAGGTTATCGCCTCTGGCATCCCCGGGAAAAACCTCGGAATTCACACGCATAACGACACCGATAACGCCGTCGCAGGCTCCCTCGCCGCCATCGACGCAGGCGCCCGCCAAATCCAAGGCACACTGAACGGTCTTGGGGAGCGTTGCGGCAATGCAAATCTTACATCACTTATCCCCACTATCGTGTTGAAAGATAAGTATAAAGAGAAGTTCGAAACTGGCGTCTCAGAAGGCAATCTGCCGCGTCTCAGCCTCGCATCGCGCCAGCTGGACGACATCCTGAACCGCGTCCCCAACCGATCCGCGCCTTATGTCGGCGCCTCCGCCTTCGCCCACAAAGCGGGCCTTCATGCCTCAGCAATCCTAAAAGATCCAACGACTTACGAGCATATCGACCCCGCCAAAGTCGGCAACGCCCGCATCATCCCGATGTCAAATCAGGCGGGCCAATCCAACCTGCGCAAGCGCCTCGCGGAAATGGGCCTGACAGATATCGACAAAGCCGCCCTCCCGCGCATCCTCGACCGCATCAAGGACGCAGAAGATAAAGGCTACAGCTACGATACCGCGCAAGCCAGCTTCGAGCTCCTCGCCCGTGACGAGCTGGGCCTGATCCCCAACTTCTTCGAGGTCAAGCGCTACAAGGTCACCATCGAGCGACGAAAAAACAAGTATAATCAGATGGTTAGCTTGTCAGAAGCCATGGTCGTCGTCAAAGTTGGCGGCGAAAAGATGCTGTCGGTCAGCGAAAGCATGGACGCCCAAGGCTCCGACCGTGGCCCCGTCAACGCGCTGTCCAAAGCGCTGGCGAAAGACCTCGGCCCCTACAGCAAAATCCTCGAAGACATGCACCTCGTCGACTTCAAGGTCCGCATCACCCAAGGCGGCACCGAGGCCGTAACCCGGGTTATCATTGATAGCGCCGACAGCGCCGGCCGCCGCTGGTCCACCGTGGGGGTCAGCCCCAACATCGTCGACGCCTCGTTCGAGGCGCTGCTGGATGCCATCAACTGGAAACTCATCCAAGAGGGCGCAAAAGCGTGAGCCTGCAGGCCTGCGCAGATCTGGTGCATTCCGCCGACCCCGACCGCTACGCGGTCACAATCACCGCGCCGATTGACACTCAGAAAATCCTCTGGCCCCTCTACGCGTTTAACATCGAGGTCAGCCGCGCCCCATGGGTGACCCAGGAACCCATGATCGCCGAGATCCGCTTGCAATGGTGGCGCGACGCGTTGGCAGAAATTCGCGAGGGCAGGCCTGTCCGCGCCCATTTCGTCACCCAGCCCTTGGCCGATATCTTGGATGCCGAGGGGGCGATGGTGCTCGACAAATTGGTCGAGGCCCGCGCATGGGACATCTACGCCGATGCCTTCCCGAACCGCGAAAGCTTTGATGCCTATATCGAGACCACCTACGGCAACCTCCTCTGGACCGCTGCCCGCCTGATCGCACCTGAAACAGAAGAAAAACCGATCCGCAAATTCGCCTATGCCAACGGCGTCGCCGCGATGCTGCGCGCCACTGCGAAATTGAAGGCCGCTGGAAAAAACCCGCTTTTCGAGGACAGCGTCACAGCCTTCCACAAGCTCGCCAATCACGGCTTTTCCAACATGACCGACGCGATCCGCGCGCGCAAAACCCTGCCCAAGTCCCTGACCCCGCTGCTGATGACCGGCTGGAACGCACGCCCCACCTTCGCCGCCGTCCGCCACAACGCACAAGACATCTACACCAACGGCTTCACCCAAAGCGAATTCGCCCGCCGCTACCGCCTGCTCAAACTCACCTTTCTTGGGTGGTGGCGCTGATCCCATCATTGTTCCAGCAATATCCCGGGGGAGGAGCGTAGCGACGTGGGCAGAGCCCCAGCCTGTCGGCGCGCGCCAGCGCGGCGAAACACATGATACCTAAACTGCCCGCCGCCGATCCACGATCAACCACACCAACGCGCCGCCCGCCAAGGCCAGAAACGGCCCCATCGCGTAATTCACCGCATTCCAGCCCTCTACAGGCGTGCCGCCCGAGCAGTTCATCAACCCGCCCGACGCCAGAGACGCCACTGTTACGCAGCCAAAGACCAGCGCGTCGTTCAACCCCTGAATGCGTCCGCGCTCATTGGGCGCATGCGAAGAGGCCAGCATCGTCGTGGCGCCGATAAAGCCAAAATTCCAGCCTAGACCCAGCAGGATCAAGGCGCCGTAGAAATTGGGGAGCTCCACGCCTGACAGGCCCACGATGCCGGCAAAGGCCAGAATGACCAGCCCCGCGCCAATGATTTTCTCGACCCCGAAACGCGCGATCAGGTGGCCCGTGAAAAACGACGGCGCGAACATCGCCAGCACATGGGCCGACACGATGTCATTGGCGTTGTCATTGGTGAACCCGCAGCCCACCACGGCCAAAGGGGTGGAGGTCATGACGAGGTTCATCAGCGAGTAAGACACCATCGCGCAGATGATCGCGACGATAATGCGCGGGTTCTTCAGCAGCTCCGCCTTGCTGCGCATCGCGGTTGCGGTGGTCGTGGCCCCATTGCTGACGGTTTTGGGCAGGTCCAGCGCAAAAAACAGGAACAGCCCTACAAGGTTCAACACGACAACGGCGGCGTAGGTTCCGAAGAACGGCACCATCCAGGCCTCCATCACGCCCTTGTTCAGCTGCGGCCCGATGATGGCCGATAGCAGCCCCCCCGCCATGACGTAGGAAATCGCCTTGGGCCGGAAATCGTCTGAGGCCATGTCGGCGGCAGCAAAGCGGTAAAAGCCCTGCGCGGACATATAAATGCCGGTCAGGTAGCTGCCCACCAGCAGGGTCATAAACGAGCCTATCCACAGCCCGTATGCCGCCAGCCCTGCGCCAGCAGCACCGCCCAACGCGCCAATGATAAAGCCGTTGCGCCGCCCATGCTTTTGCATGAACGGGCTGATCCAAGGCGCGGTGGTCATCGACCCGAACACGATCATCGAAATGGGCAGCGTCGCCAGACAGGGGTTGGTCGACAACATGTTGCCCGCCAGCCCGCCGGTGACAAAAATCATCGGCATCTGCGCGCCCAGAATGGCTTGGGCGGCAACCAGCACCGCGACATTGCGTTTGGCGCGGGCGTCGTCGGTGATGTGGTCGCGGCTGGTATCGGTCATAAGATGTGACCTACGCCTGCACTGCGGTCATGGCAATACGCGCTCGATGATATGGGCAAATGAGCCTGCCACGCGCCCCTCGCGCAGACCCATCGGGGGCAGGGCGTTCCCCTCTGCGTCTAGCGCGTCGAACAAAGGCGTTCCCTCGGCCTTGATGGTCGAGGCGTAATGAAACTCGTGCCCGTTAAAAATGCCCGTCATAGGCCCGTGGGCCGCGGTCAACACGCGGTAGCCGAGATGCAACTTTCTTTGGGCAAAACTGGTTTGCAGGGGCAGCAGCCCCGCCATCTTGTGGCTTACGCCTGCCGTATCTGTCAGGCTTTCCCCCAACGCCATATATCCACCGCATTCACCATATATATCAGTATGTTGTGCGGCGTCTTTGATGCTTTCAAGAAACGTGGTCGCAGCGGCCAGCGTGTCAGCATGCAGCTCCGGGTAGCCACCGGGAAGATAAATCAGGTCCGCCGGTGGGACGGGATCGTTGGCGAGGGGCGAAAAGTACCGCACAGTGTCGCCATTGCGGATCATGTCACGGATCTGGTGAGGGTAGGTGAACCCAAACGCTATGTCCCGGGCGATCGCAATGTGACGCCGCGCAGGTGGGATCGGCGGCGCGGCAGCGGGCACGGGGCGTGGCGCGGCAAGGCTGGCCAGCAGCCCCAGCTCAACCTGCCCTCCGACAATCGAGGCCGCCTCGTCTAGATAGTGTTCCAGATCGGTACGCTCACCGGCCTGCACCAACCCAAGGTGACGCGAGGGGGTCGCGAGGCTGGCGGAGCGGTGCACAGCCCCCAGTATCGGCAATTTCATGTGGGCCAGAGCCGCGCGAAGCATGGCTTCGTGCCGCGCGCTGCGGACCTTGTTCAGAATGAGCCCTGCGATCTTGACGCGTGCATCATGCCACGCGAACCCTGCCACCAGGGGCGCGATGGATTGCGCCATATGCGACGCGTCCACGACCAACACAACCGGCAAATCCAATTGGCGGGCCAAATCGGCGACCGCACCGCGCCCGTCAGGCGGCGCGCCGTCGTACAACCCCATCGCGCCTTCGATAAGCAACAGATCCTCACCGGCGGCAAGCTCTTCGATCCGCTCGGCCGACATGGCCCAGGCGTCAAGGTTCAGGCAGGGCTGGCCGCAGGCGGCCTCGTGAAAGCGGGGGTCGATATAGTCGGGGCCAGATTTGGCCCCACGCACAGCAATGCCCTGGTCGCGAAGCGCCCTGAGCAGCCCCAATGTGATGGTTGTCTTGCCGCTGCCCGATGAGGGCGCTGCGATAATCAGTCCCGGCATTTCGATTTTTCTACGAAAAATCCAGCGCAGAATTTTCGTAGAAAATTCGTCATGCGCTTTCAGCGGGGCGGCCACGTCCCAAAGGGTCCAGATCGCGTGCCGGGTGGCCCGCGCTCATGTTTTGCCAATCCAGCACCTGCCGCATCAGCACCGAGCGGCCAACGCAGATGATGGCCGGTGGCTCAAGCGCGGACGCGGCCACGTCCTCGACACAGGTCCCAAGTGTGGTTTCCAGCACCTGTTGGTCCTCGGTCGTGGCCGTGGTCACAAAGGCCATGGGTTCAGAGGCGGGGCGGCCAGCCTCCAGCAGTGCTGCCGCGATCCGGGCAATGTGTTTCATCCCCATATAGATCACGATCACCTGTGATCCCTTTGATATTGCTTGCCAATCCAGAGAAGACGTCACGTTGCCGGACTGGTCATGGCCGGTCACGAAGGTCACCGACTGGTTTACGTCGCGATGGGTCACGGGGATGCCTGCATAGGCCAATCCGCCAATCCCGGCTGAGATGCCGGGGATGATCCGGATAGGAACCCCGTGCTGCACCAAGGTCTGCGCCTCCTCGCCGCCACGTCCAAACACAAATGGATCGCCGCCTTTCAGGCGCAACACCCGTTTTCCGGCGCGGGCCAGATCGACCAGCCTTAAGGATATGTCGCGTTGCTTGGCCGACGGTTTGCCGCCGCGTTTGCCCGCGTAGATCAGCTCGGCCTGTGGGGCCCATTCCAAAATCGCCTCTTGCACCAAAGCGTCGTAGATCACCACATCCGCTTGGCGCAGCGCGTTTAGCGCATGCAAGGTTAATAGGCCGGGGTCGCCCGGTCCCGCGCCGCACAACCACACCCAGCCTTTTTCCAAGGTGGGCCAGTTTTTGGCGGGAAGGGACAGCGAGTCGGTCATGACCCTTATTATGCCTCCTAACCCCGCAGCTGCAAAGCGAAAGAGCGACCTGCAATGCGTCATTGGCGGCGCGAATTTCGACGTTATAGTCGGCGCTTATGAGCGAGGACCCCTCAACCCGATTGCGCCGTGGCTGGACCACGGGCGCCTGCGCCACAGCCGCCACCAAGGCTGCGCTGCAGATGTTGTGGGGCGGCGAGACGCCAACAACGGTCGGGATCACCTTGCCAAAAGGGGAGCAGCCGGTTTTTGTCGTGCATAGTTCGGCCCGCGCCGAACTGTCCGCGACAGTCGAGATCGAAAAAGACGCGGGCGACGACCCTGATGTCACCCATGGCGCGATTATCGGCGCGACGGTTTCCGCGTCGCCACGTGGGGTCATATTCCAAGCGGGCGAGGGCGTGGGCATGGTCACCAAACCGGGACTGCCCATCGCGGTGGGAGAACCCTCCATCAACCCCGTTCCGCGCGCCATGATGGAAGGCGTCGTGGCCGAGATGGCGGCGCTCTACGGCCAAAAGCCGAATGTCACCATCACGGTTCATGTGCAAAACGGGGCCGCATTGGCGTTGAAAACTTGGAACCCGCGCCTTGGTATCGAGGGCGGCATTTCCATCCTCGGGACCACGGGCATCGTTCGCCCGTTTTCCTGTGCGGCGTGGATCGCCTCGATCCATCGTGGCATTGACGTGGCAATTGCAACGGATACGCGCCATGTGGCGGGCTGCACCGGGTCAACCAGCGAGGCCACCGTTCAGAAGCTGTTCAATCTGCCGGATCATGCCATGCTGGATATGGGCGATTTTGCAGGCGGGCTGCTCAAGTATCTCAAGAAACACCCTGTTGATCGCATCACCATAGGCGGCGGCATTGGCAAGATCACCAAGTTGGCCCAAGGCGCGCGGGACCTGCATTCCAAACGATCGCAGGTGGATTTCGACCTCTTGGGGGATTGGTCGGTTGAGGCCGGGTTGCCCGATGTCAGGGATGCAAACACCGCGCTGGAGGCATATGAGCGGGGCGGGTTCGCTTTGGCCGACATTGTTGCTCGCGAGGCTCTGGGCCAAGTTGAAGGGATGCTGGATGGCTCAGGCATCAAGGCAAATGTTGTGGTCATCGACCGTGCGGGCAGGGTCATCGCGCATGAGGGGCGGCAATGAAGATTTTGTTGCTTGCAGGCACAGGGGAGGCGACCCAACTTGCAACGGCCCTAAGCGCGCTTGGCCACGACGTGATCGCCTCGCTGGCGGGCGCCACCCGAACGCCAAAAGGGATGGATTGCGAAACCCGCATAGGCGGGTTTGGCGGCGATGCCGGGTTCGAGGCGTGGCTGAACGAGCACCGCCCCGACATAGTGCTGGACGCCACGCACCCGTTCGCAAGCCGCATCTCGCATCGCACGGTGCGGGTCTGCGCGGACCGGCAGCTTGCGTATCTGCAGCTTTTGCGCCCGGAATGGCAGGCGGACCCAGCCAAAGGCATCCATGAAGTTCCTGATGTGGCGGCGGTCCAGGCGTTCCTGCCACCAGAGGCGCGGGTATTTTTGGCGACAGGGCGTCAAACCTTGCTGGATTTTGCGTCCCTCGAGGATTGCTACCTGATTTGCCGCCAAATTGATACGCCGCAGCGGGACTTTCCGTTCAAGAACGGGATGTTTTTGGTTGGGCGTCCGCCATTTTCTGCGCCAGACGAAAAGGCCTTGTTTCAGCGGCTCGATGTCAATGTGCTGGTGGTCAAAAATGCAGGCGGGCAGGCGTCTTATTCCAAGGTGGAGGCCGCCGTCGAGCTGGGGGTGCCGGTTTTGATGCTTAGACGCCCGCCGCAGCCCGACGCGCCGCGCGTCGCGACAGTTGAAGAGGCTTTGCGCTGGGTGGCTGATCTTGCGGATCATTGAAACGGATGCAGATGTTGCCGCAGGGGCCGCTTGGCTTGCGGCACATGAGCCGCGCTTTGCCACTGTTTTGCCAGAGCTTGAGCCATTGCCGCTGCGGCGCCGACCGGACGGGTTTGGCCAATTGCTGAACGCCATCATGGGCCAGCAGGTCAGCACGGCCTCCGCCGCGGCAATCAACAAACGCCTGCAAGAGGCTGGCTTGCTTGAGGAAACCGCCGTGGCCCGCGCAAGGGAGGAAGACCTGCGCGCCTGCGGCCTGTCGCGGCAAAAGATACGCTACGCCGGGGAATTGGCGCGGGCGCGGATTGACTACGAGGCGCTAAGAACCGCCGACAGCGACACAGTGATCGAAACCCTGACGGCGGTTCCGGGTATCGGCAAATGGACAGCCGAGGTCTACGCCATGTTCTCGCTGGGCCACGCAGATGTCTTTGCGCCCGGCGATCTGGCTTTGCAAATTGCCGCGCAGCACCTGTTCGAGCTGGACGAGCGTCCCAAGGAAAGGGACCTGCGCGCGATGGCCGCGCAGTGGTCGCCTTGGCGGGCGGTTGCCGCCCGGCTGCTCTTTACCTACTACAGAACAATCAAAGGCCGTGAGGGGATCGGAACGTGACACGCGTATTGGAAGGCGGGCGCAAGGCGTCCAAATCGGGCGAGACGGACTCGCTGGTGGTTTTTTTGCACGGCTACGGCGCGGATGGCGCGGACTTGTTGGGTCTGGCGGACCCTTTATCGGAGCATTTGCCTGATACGGTCTTCGTGGCCCCCAACGCGCCAGAGCGCTGCATTGGCAACCCGATGGGGTTCCAGTGGTTCCCGATCCCATGGATCGACGGCTCGTCCGAGGAAGAGGCCGAAATCGGCATGAACGCCGCCGTTGAGGACCTGAACGCCTACCTCGATACGGTGATGGCCGAAGAAGACGTGCTGCCCGAACAGGTCGTGGTCATCGGCTTTTCACAAGGCACCATGATGGCCCTGCACGTGCTGCCCCGCCGCGAGGACGAGGTTGCGGGCATCGTCGGCATCTCAGGCCGCTTGCTGCGCCCCGAACTGCTGAAAGACGAGGCGATCAGCAAGCCGCCCGTGCTGCTGGTCCATGGCGACGAGGACGAGGTCGTGCCGCCGATTTCCATGCCTGAGGCGGGCGACGCGTTGCAGGACGCAGGCTTCGAGGTGTTCGGCCATGTTATGAAAGGCACCGGCCACGGCATCGCGCCGGACGGGCTTGGCGTGGCGCTCAGCTTTATCGGCAAGCAGTTGAATATGGATTTGGGATAGGTGATATAACAGGCAAGGCGGGAACGTCTGTTTTGAGGCCGTAGCGGGAAAAGGCCGTTCGAACGGCCTTGTACGCACGAATTGCAATTCGTGCTCAAAAACGTCTTCGAAGACGTTTGCCCCAATCCGCTTCGAAGCGGATTTTTCCAGATCCGAACGACCGCTTCGTCCCGCAAAGCTGCCGCTATCGGCTTGCTCCCAGTCTGTGGAACCTAACAATTCTTGCCTTTCAATAAAGTCTATCACCCGCTCATAACCTTTAACCGCCTCACAGCCCCCTTCAGCAGCAGCTTGGAATAGAGGTCATGAAACCGCATCAGCGGTTTGACGAGGCGGGGTAGCTCTCCGGTCTCCGGGTTCGGCGTCACCACCGATCCGAACCGCAGGCGGGTGCTGTCGCCATCGAGGGGTTCGACCATGAACCACGACTTGGTTGATCCCGTCAGGTCATTCATCAGCAATTGGGTGTCCGTGCGGTGCTCCATGTCCCATGCCGCAAAGCTGGTGGCGTCGCCTTGCGCAATGGCGCGTGCCTGAGCGTCTGTGGAGGGGCGTTTGCCGGTGTATTTCAAGATGACGCGCTCGCATTTGAAAAGGCGGCCTGTGTAGAACGCCTCGACATATTGGGGCAGGGTGACCGCGCCTTCGACCTCCGTTTCGTAGCAATCGGTGTGGTGGCCCGGCAGGTCTGCGTATGTCGCATGCAATGCGCCTTGGGGCAGGGTGGTCTTGATAATGAGGATGGACATGGTGCGGGCCCCCGTGTTGATCCGGCCAGCCTAGCGAAAGCGTGGCCCCTTGCAACCGGACAGCGCCGCGACATAGCGGGGGTTGTCAGACCCGACCCACGAGATATAGTCCAACAAGAAGCTGGGGCAGGGTGTCCTGCTCTGGTGCCATGGACGGCAGATCAGAGCAGGAGACGTATCGTCCAATGCAAGACCAAGCCTCGACAGAATTCCGGCACGACTTTGTGCGCGAACCCGGCAATTTGAAACACAATCCCGCGCTGGTGCTGAACGCGGATTACCGCCCGCTGTCTTACTACCCTTTGTCGCTGTGGACATGGCAGGAGGCCGTGAAAGCCGCGTTTCTGGATCGGGTCACAATTCTCAGCGAATATGAAGATGTGGTGCGTTCCCCCACGACGGAGATCAAGATCCCCTCGGTCGTGGTACTGAAAGACTATGTGCATCCTCAAAAGAAGGTGGCGTTCACGCGGTTCAACCTGTTCCTGCGCGACGAGTTTTGCTGCCAGTATTGCGGCTCGCGCGGGGACCTGACCTTTGACCACGTGCTGCCGCGCGCGCGGGGGGGGATCACCAGCTGGGAAAACGTGGTGGCGGCCTGTTCCAAGTGCAACCTGTCCAAGGGATCGAAGCTGCTGAAGCAGTCTGGGCTTTCCTTGCGCAAACCGCCACGCAAGCCCGCGTCAGAGCAGCTGCGCAACATGGGACGGAAGTTTCCGCCGAACCATTTGCACGAAAGCTGGATTGACTTTTTGTACTGGGATGCTGAACTGCAGGAATGAGCCATTCCTTCTTTCAGCCGGTTCCCGGCACTGTCCTTCCGCGTTTTGCGGGCGTCCCCACTTTCATGCGGCTGCCATACCTGCCGCCGGACCACGAGCGTCTTGGCGAGGTCAATCTGGGCTTCTACGGCATGCCATGGGACGGGGGCACGTCAAACCGCCCCGGCGCACGGCACGGGCCTCGGGCGTTGCGCGATGCATCCACGATGATCCGAGCGGAACATGCCGTCACCAATGTACGGCCGTTTGAGGGGATGAATTGCGCCGATTTGGGCGATGTCCAGATCAATCCGGTGGAACAGGACAGCTCGCTGGCGGCGATGACCAAATTTGTGGGTGATATGCTGGCGCGTGGCACGCGGCCCTTCGGGGTCGCGGGGGACCATTTGTGTACCTTGCCTGTCCTGCGCGCAATTGCTCAGAGCGGCACGAAGCCCGCCTTGCTGCTTTATGACAGCCATACCGACCTGTTCCCGGCCTATTTCGGCAGCCCGGTGCTGACGCATGGCAACCCGTTCCGCATGGCGGTGGAGGAGGGGCTGATAGATTGCGAACGCTCCGTGATGATTGGGATGCGCGGCACGATGTATGACGACAGCGACCGCGTCTTCGGGGCCGAGCACGGGATCACCATCATCCCGATGCATGAGGCGTTTGAGGCGGGGCTGGTCAAAACTGTTGAGCGGGCCAAGGCCATCATCGGCGACGTGCCGACTTACTTTAGCTTCGACATCGACTTCATTGACCCGGCTTTTGCGCCCGGCACCGGCACGCCCGAAATTGGTGGGCCGACCTCGGCTCAGACGCTTGAGATGATCCGCGCGGCAAACGGGCTGAACTTCATCGGAGCCGATCTTGTGGAGGTGTCACCGCCCTTTGACAATGGCGGCATCACGTCATGGCTGGGGGCGTCGGTGATGTTCGAGATGCTGTGCCTGATGGCGTGAGGCCGCTTACCAGCCGATGAAATCGGTAAATTCCTCGATCGCCTGATCCCAGCGGAACACCAGCCGCTCGAAGCTATCGCGCGACATGTCTTTCACGCCGGCCACGAAATGTTCGATATTCGGGTCACCGTCGTCATCGACGAAGGCCGCCCCTGTCAGCTTGGTGGCGTTCCACGAATTCATGGCCTCCATGGTCGGGGCTTTGTCCATCTCGAATCCAGCGGTCAGGATGATGTCCTCGCATCTGGTGCCGTCATCTTCACATCCATAAAAGAAGATTGTGAAATTGACGCCCTGCGTGGCCGACATGATTTTTGGGTCGCCTTCACTGTCAACGTCCAGCTGAGCTTTGTAGCCCATGTCTTGAAGCGCCAGGACGATGGTGTCTGGAACGGCGGCGGAAACGGACTGCGCGGCGGCTGTCACGCTGCTTGCAGCCAACATAAGGCCTGCGATCATGGGAAGGCGGATGAACATTTGACTAACTCCTCTCAGCACATAGGGGGAGTTAACAGTCTCAGCAGTGAGGGCGTCAACGGCAGAATTTAACTAACCTGAACAACTGGCCCCGCCGAGAACGCAGAATTTCGCGCAATGCGGGTGGTTGAGCTGCACATCGGTCTCCGCCTGTTCGAGCGTTTCGCCCAATTCAAATTCAGCGGAGTAGGGCAGAAGCGTACAGGCCAAAACGGCAGGTTTGCCAGCGCCGCGGCGCTTGACCACCATGCGCGACGAAGCGCACATCATCGCATCAGGGGATTTGTCCAGAATGCCCCAACAGGCCGTGGTGATTTCGGGCACCTCGACCGTTTCGTCCATTTCAGGAAATATAACGGTCATTGCAGGGTTTTGCGCGTCGATCTTAAAGCCATGATCGTCAAACAGTCTGGCGTAGCCCGCGCGAGCCTCGTCTTGCGTCTCATCCCACATCGAGCGTCCGGCGATGGCCAGCTTTGCGCCTTGGTCGCGCAGCCATTGCATGCCGGTCATGGTCTTCTCAAACGCGCCCTTGCCGCGTTCCTCGTCATGCAATGTCTCGGACCAATGATCGACGGAGACGCGGAAGGTGATCTTGTCGCCATATTCCGAGATCAGCGCGCTTAGCCCTTCGCGCACAGATTTGCGCATCATGGGCCGCATGGCATTGGTAAGGATCAGCACGTCGTAGCCACGCTCCAATGCGCGGCGCGTCATAGTGTTCATGTCGGGGTTCATGTAGGGTTCGCCGCCGGTGAAGGCGATTTCCGACACGCCCCATTTGCGCTGCTCAAGTTGGTCCAGGTAGTCGCTGACCTCGTCGGCGGTGATGTAGACCAGCGCGTCATTGGTGGGCGAGGACAGGATGTAGCAATTGGCACATTCGATGTTGCACAGCGTGCCGGTGTTGAACCAAAGCGTCTTTGGGTTGCTGAGAGCGACCTGAGCGCGCGCCTCGCCTTTGGCGGTGACGAAGCTGTCTTGAAATTTGCCCAGATTGGCCGTTGGGCCTTGGGTCAACTGGTCTTTCATAGTCACGCTCCATCTTGTCGGTTTGCATGTGTTAGTGCGTCACGCGCCGAAACGAAAGTGGGCGCTTTTTACACTGACAAGGTTGTGAAGCCTTGTTGCCATGTCTGGGCGTGCTAGACATTCCCCGCAAGCGGGACTAATGAGCCACTGTTACCGCTAACATGAGCGCCACTAGGTGCCAAAACGACAGGACATCGACACATGGTTTCACGCGTTATTCCGGTCGAAAGTTTCGATCTGGTTATCTTTGGTGGCACCGGCGATTTGGCGCGGCGCAAAATTTTGCCGGGCCTTTACCGCCGCTTCTGCGCGGGCCAGATGCCAGCGGACGCACGCATTATCGGCGCGGCGCGTGGCGATTTGGATGACGCGTCTTATCAAACGCTGATCGGTGACGCGATTGCGGAATTTGTGTCCAAGGACCGCCAAGACAAGAAGAAAATCACGGCTTTCCTAAAGCGGCTGCATTTTGTCCCGATTGATGCACGCGGCGAAAAAGGCTGGCCGGAACTGGCCAAGCTGGTACGCAAGGATGTTGTGCAGGCTTTCTACTTCTCGGTAGGTCCGGGTCTGTTCGGTGACATTGCAACCCGCTTGCACGACCACAAAATTGCAGGCCCTGATGCGCGTATTGTCGTCGAAAAACCTTTTGGCCGCGATCTGCAGACCGCAAAGGCGTTGAACGCGGTCTTGGCCGACAGTTTCGACGAGAGCCAGATTTACCGCATTGACCATTACTTAGGCAAAGAAACCGTCCAAAATCTGATGGCCGTGCGCTTTGCCAACGTGCTGTTCGAGCCGCTTTGGAACGCGCAATATATTGACCATGTGCAGATCACCGTGTCCGAGACCGTCAGCGTCGACGGGCGCGGGGCTTATTACGACAAATCGGGCGCGATGCGGGATATGGTGCAAAACCACCTGATGCAGCTTTTGTGTCTGACGGCGATGGAGCCTCCGTCGAAGTTTGACCCTGACGCGGTGCGCGACGAAAAGTTGAAGGTGATCCGCGCCCTTGACCCGGTGCAGAGCGAAGACATTGTGCGCGGCCAATACGCAGCCGCTGGCGACGAGGCGGGCTATGTCGAGCATTCGGAAAACCCCGAAAGCAAGACCGAAAGTTTTATCGCGATGAAAGTCGACATCTCGAACTGGCGCTGGAAGGGGACTCCGTTCTACCTGCGCACCGGCAAGCGGCTGAAAGCCCGCATGTCCGAGATCATTGTGTATTTCAAAGAGACCCCGCATTCCATCTTTGAAGAGGATGCCGGGTCGCATGCCAACGTGCTGACCATCCGCTTGCAACCCGACGAGGGCATGGATTTGCGGGTGACCATCAAAGAGCCCGGACCGGGCGGCATGCGCCTGATCGATGTGCCGCTTGATATGACCTTTGCCGACGCGCTGGGCCCGCATGCCGAAGACGTGCCGGACGCCTATGAGCGGCTGATTATGGATGTCATCCGTGGCAACCAGACCTTGTTCATGCGCGGCGACGAGGTGGAAGCGGCCTGGAAATGGACCGACCCCATCATTGAAAGCTGGCAGACCCGGGGGGATAAACCACAGCCCTATGAGCCGGGCTCGTCCGGACCAGAGGACGCTTTGATGCTGCTGCACCGTGACGGGCGCAGATGGCGGGAGATACGCAAATGAACCTTATCGAATACCCCGATCAGGACATGATGATGATTGATCTGGCCCAGAACTTGGCCGGAGAACTCAAAGAGTGCTTGATGGTCCATGAGCACGCCTCTTTTGCGGTGCCGGGCGGCACCACGCCGGGTCCGGTATTCGACGCGCTATGCGCGGCTGATCTGGATTGGGGGCGTGTTCACGTCATGCCGACAGACGAGCGCTGGGTGGATGAAACATCACAGCGCTCCAATGCGCGGCTTATCAAGTCCCGCCTGCTGACAGACCGCGCGGCGGATGCGGTGTTTGTGCCATTCTACCGCGACGGCGTGTCGGCGGAGGACGCGATGGTGGGACTATCGCAGGACCTAGACGCAGAATTTCCAATCTCGGTGCTGTTGTTGGGGATGGGGGCGGATATGCATACTGCCTCGTTATTTCCGGGGGCCGCCGAATTGCCCGCCGCCTTGAGCGCCGCCGCGCCGGTCATGGCCATCCACCCCGAGGGGCAGGAAACCCGCGTGACGCTTACGGGGCCGGCCCTGTCAGGCGCAATGAGCACGCATGTGCTGATTTCGGGGGAGGCCAAGCGCGAGGCGCTGGAGCGCGCAAAGGGATTGAGCGTCGAGCAGGCCCCGATCAACACCGTCCTGTCAAACGCAACCGTACATTGGGCACCATGATGGAAAAAGCACGCTGGGATGAATTGGCACGCGCCGCCGCAACGCGGCCCTCGATTGCCTCACTGTTTGACGCAGATAATGACCGGGCAACAAAATTCTCAGCCAGCATGGGCGACATGTTGTTTGACTATTCCAAGACCCAATTGTCGGAGAGCTCACTGGGGCTTTTGCTGGATATGGCCCGCGACGTTGATCTGGCTGGAAAGCGGGCGGCAATGTTTGCAGGTGCCCCCATCAACGAGACGGAAGGCCGCGCAGTTCTGCACACCGCATTGCGGGCACCGGAATCCGCAAAGCCCGTGCAACTGAGTGCAGCCGAATTTGGCGAGGTCCACAAGACACGGGCCCGAATGGCCGCGTTTGCCACATCAGTGCGCAACGGCAGCTTTGTGGGGCAGGGCGGCAAGATCACGGATGTTATCAATATCGGCATTGGCGGCTCGGACCTTGGTCCGGCCATGGCCGTGCTGGCGCTGGCCCCCTATCACGACGGGCCACGCACCCATTTTGTGTCCAACATTGACGGCGCGGATATTGCCGAGGTGATGGCGGCGCTGGACCCTGCCACGACGCTGGTGATCGTAGCCTCCAAGACCTTCACAACCATCGAGACCATGACCAATGCAGCGACCGCATTCGAATGGATCAAGACCAAGGTTGCCAACCCCGCTGCGCAATTTGCGGCGCTGTCCACATCCGAGGAAAAGACATCGGCATTTGGGATCGCGGCAGAGCGCGTCTTTGGATTTGAGGATTGGGTCGGCGGGCGCTATTCCATGTGGGGCCCGATTGGGTTGTCGCTGATGCTGGCCGTGGGTCCTGAGAATTTCGACGCGTTCTTGCAAGGCGGTCACGAGATGGACCGCCATTTCGCGGAAACCGATTTTTCAGAGAACCTGCCGGTGTTGCTGGCCTTGGTGGGCGTGTGGCACAACCAGGGATGCGGCCACGCGACGCGCGCCGTGCTGCCCTATGACAACCGGTTGTCGCGGCTGCCTGCCTATTTGCAGCAGCTGGAAATGGAGTCGAACGGCAAGTCGGTGGCGATGGATGGGTCCTCGTTGGAGGTGGCATCCGGTCCCGTGGTCTGGGGCGAGCCAGGCACCAACGGGCAGCATGCATTTTACCAGCTGATCCATCAAGGCACCCGTGTGGTGCCTTGCGAATTTATGGTGGCCAAAGAGGGGCATGAACCGGAGCTGGCACATCATCATGCATTGCTTGTGGCCAATTGCCTGGCGCAATCCGAAGCGTTGATGGTGGGGCGCTCGCTGGACGAGGCCAGGGCCATCATGGCTGCGAAAGGATTGGAAGGCAGCGAGTTGGAGCGACAGGCGCGCCACCGGGTGTTTTCGGGCAACCGTCCATCGACCACGTTGGTGTATCCGAAGCTGGCGCCCTACGTTTTGGGGCAGATCATCGCTTTGTACGAACACCGGGTGTTTGTGGAGGGGGTGATGCTGGGCATCAACTCCTATGACCAATGGGGGGTTGAACTGGGCAAGGAACTTGCCACGGCGTTGTCGCCTATTCTGGCGGGCGAGCAAAGCGATGCCGGCAAGGACGGCTCGACGCGGATGCTGTTGGGATATTTGCGGGGGTAGCAATTTTTCGTAGAAAAATTGGGAAGGCTTTTTAAAAGCCTTTTGCCTCCGGCGGGGATATTTTTGGAACAATGATGGAGAGCCGGTGCGCTTTGCAGGGCGTCCGGTTGGTTGAGGTTTCCTTGTTGCGACGTCAGGTGGGCCCACCCTTGGCAGGGAGTGAGACCTGTCTGTGTTCACGGCATTTGGTGCCGCTTCTTCCTGTGTTTCACCGGTGAAACCTTGGACCCCTGCGCTTTGATATCACGTTGGGGGTGAGGTCTCTGGTTCGTCTGGGTCGATCAACCGTGTGCAGGGTTCTAGCGTGGCTTCGTTAAGCAAAATTTACCCCAGCGCGCGCCGCCAGGGGTCCAGCGGCAACAAGGGCTTGCGGGGCAGGGGGAACTGGTCTAAACGGCGCTTACTTCGCAGGCGGGGTCGGGTCGATTGGGGGAGACATCCCATGACATCCACCGGTTGAAGCATCTGCTTCTCACACCCCGCTGAGGCATAAACCGGAAAGGAAAACGGACATGGCTTTGCCAGAATTTTCGCTCCGTCAGCTCTTGGAAGCTGGCGTTCACTTTGGTCACCAGACCGCACGTTGGAACCCACGTATGGACCCGTATATCTACGGCTCCAAGAACGGGATTCACATCATGGACCTTACACAAACTGTACCAATGCTGGACCAAGCATTGCAGGTTGTGCGTGACACCACCGCCAAGGGCGGCCGCGTGTTGTTCGTCGGCACCAAGCGTCAGGCGCAGCGCCCGATTGCGGAAGCTGCCGAGAAATGTGCGCAGTATTACATGAACCACCGTTGGCTGGGCGGCACGCTGACCAACTGGAAGACCGTGTCGAATTCGATCTCGCGTCTGAAGAAAATTGACGAGGCGTTCGAGGGCGGCTTCACCGGCCTGACCAAGAAAGAGCGTCTGGGCATGGAGCGCGACCAGGGCAAGCTGCAAGCGTCTTTGGGCGGCATCCGCGAGATGGGCGGCACACCTGACCTGCTGTTCGTCATCGATGTCAACAAAGAAGACTTGGCCATTGCCGAAGCCAAGAAGCTAGGCATTCCGGTTATTGCTGTGGTTGACACCAACTGCTCGCCAGACGGCATCGACTACTTGATCCCGGGCAATGACGACGCATCGCGCGCGATTGCCTTGTATTGCGATCTGGTGGCCCGTGCGGCTTTGGACGGCATGCAGGCGCAAATGGGCGCGGCTGGTGTTGATCTGGGCGCGGCTGAGGAAGCCCCGGTTGAGGAAGCTGTTGCGACTGAAGCCCCTGCGGAGGCGCCTGCTGCAGAAGCAAAAGCCTAAGTTAGACAATCCGAGGGCAGGGCGCCTGCCTTCGGACACTCCCACTTTAGTTACAGGAGATCCATGAGATGGCGATTACTGCTGCGATGGTGAAAGAACTGCGCGATTCCACAGGCGCAGGCATGATGGACGCCAAGAAGGCGTTGACCGAGAATGATGGCGACATGGAAGCGGCCGTTGACTGGCTGCGCACCAAGGGTCTGGCAAAAGCTGCCAAGAAATCCGGCCGCACCGCGGCTGAAGGCCTTGTGGCCGTGAAAACCGATGGCGGCGTTGGCGTTGCTGTTGAGGTGAACTCGGAAACTGACTTTGTCGGCAAGAACGCCGAATTCCAAGAGATGGTGGCTGGCATTGCCGGTGTTGCTTTGGGCCAGTCCGATGTGGACGGTCTGAAAGCTGCCGACATGGGCGGCAAAACGGTTGAGGCCGTTGTGACCGAGAAGGTTGGCACCATTGGCGAAAACATGTCGGTCCGCCGCATGGCCCGTTTGGAAGGCTCCACCGTTGTGTCCTACGTGCATAATGCGGCGACAGATGGCATGGGCAAAATCGGCGTGCTGGTTGCGCTGTCGGGCGACAATGAAGGCTTTGGCAAACAGGTTGCGATGCATGTCGCGGCTGTGAACCCTGCGTCCTTGTCTGAGGATGATCTGGACCCGGCGATCGTCGAAAAAGAGAAGCAGGTTCAAATCGACATTGCCCGCGAAAGCGGCAAGCCGGACGCTGTGATCGAAAAGATGATCGTGGGCCGCATGAAGAAATACATGGCGGAAGTTACGCTGCTGAACCAATCCTTTGTGGTGAACCCTGACCTGACGGTCGGCGCTGCTGCGAAAGAGGCGGGTGTTGAAATCACCGGCTTCACACGTTTGGAAGTTGGCGAAGGCATCGAGAAAAAAGAAGAGAACTTCGCTGAAGAAGTTGCGGCTGCACTGAAAGGCTAAGCCTCGACAGTGATCCCCTTCGAACCAGCCTGGTTTGGAGGGGCCCAAAACATAAAAACGGCGTTGAGAGGGCATCTCAACGCCGTTTTCCATTTCAAAGCCCCCATACGTGCTGGGGAGCCGGGTAGAGGGCTTCTTAAGAAATGATGTCGGCTGTTATATGAACTATACACATAACAGCCGACGAACCGGATAACCGGATCGAAGGCTAATCCCTTGTAAACTCAAGGTATTCATCCCCCGATGTAAGTCCCATGGCAAAAGCCACCACTCACGGAACTTGGCGAAAATGCCAAGTAATGCTGCAAATGCAAAGTAAGGGAAACCTTACCTTTTCGGTTAACGCTTTGTTACGAAACCTTAAAAATCGAAGCTATGACCGCTCGATCAGGAAGAACTGGTTCTGCGAGGCAGCCTTCAAGATGGCTTGCGCGGTAGTATCTACGTCCAGTGCTTCACGCGCAAGGCGTAGGTGTTTCTCGATGGTGGCCGGGTTGAGGCCCATGATGGTTGCCGTGTCCTGGATGGTTTTGCCGTCAGCGACCCATTCCAAAACCTCCCGCTGGCGCGCGGTCAGCTGACGCCGCTGGCCCGTGGTATGGGGCAATTGCACCACCTTGAGATGTAGAATTTTGTTGAACAGCTCGATGTCGGACCCGTGCTCTGCCCAAATGGCGTCGACTTCAGGCTGATCCATGCCGCGCTTTGCGGTTAACGCAATGGCGCCCTTTGCCCTGAGGGACACCTCGTGAAAGCTGATCGTGTAGCCGGCGAGCACATCCATCCGCTGATTGATCGCGAGCAATTCCATATTGTCTGGCGTGACCTTGCCGGCCATGACCTGATCGCGCACCCATTGCCAGCTGCACGCGCCCGTGTTTTCTGTAGCCCAATCGACCATCGGGCTTTTGGCATACATGCCGTTGCCCAGGAATATCTCGACATAGGCCGGGTCATGATTGGTCAGGATCAAAGCGTCCTGCAGGTCCCCAACAGAGCGTGTGTTGCCATAGCGGGTATAGGCATAGAGCAGGCGATCAAAGCCATACTCGTCCATCTTGGCCGTATGGACTTCCCATGCGTCCTGAATGGTGTTGGCATCCGTCATTTGATGCAGGTAATTGTCGGTCATGCCCCATGGTCCAGATGGCTGACAGCGGCGTCCATGGCCAGCGTGTAGCCGCGCGCGCCAAAGCCGCAGATTTGTCCCAAGGCGACGGGGGCGATGTAGGATTTATGGCGGAAGGCCTCGCGGGCGTGGATGTTGGACAGGTGGAGTTCGATCACTGGCAATTCAACCGAGCTGATCGCGTCCATCAGCGCCACTGAGGTGTGCGTGTAAGCGCCCGCGTTCAGGATCACCGCGTCATGAATGCCTTTGGCGCCATGGAGAAGGTCAACAAGCTCCCCCTCGTGGTTGGACTGATGGAAGCTCAGTTCAATTTGCAGGGTCTTTGCGTGTGCAACACACATGTCTTCGATATCGGCAAGCGTGACCGACCCGTAAACTTCGGGTTGGCGTGCGCCAAGCAGATTCAAATTGGGTCCGTTCAGGACAAGCAAAGAAGACATTGGGGGCTTTCGTTTTCAGGCAGGTAAAACCCTACTCCTGCATCACCACTTTGTCGAGCTTTTTGCAAGTTTCGTTAACCAATTCCAAGCCAATTTTGTTAACCAATTTAGCGCACTCAGTTGAGCGGATAGATATTTTTTAACGCCGCATGAATATCTTACGCGAAGTTTTTAATCTTTGCTAACGTATGCATTATGCTGAGGGTGGTCGAGATACCCCCAAAAGGCGTCTCCTGCGGGCCGACTACGCGGCACGGCTGCTGCTAGACGTCAGAGCGCTTCGGATCGTCATAGACAACACCGCTGATAAGGTTCTCAGACATGAGCCGTTGCATCAAATTCCCCCGCGCCGCGCTGATGTCGGACAAATAGGTTTTGACCTTTGCGGCGTAGTCACGTGCCATGTCGATGGCTTGCCGAGGTGTCACCTGGACAAAGCGCAGCGTATCGCGGGATCGCATCTGAGCCACGGCATTGAGATCGCAAGACACCACCGTTGCGATTTTCGGATAGCCGCCAGTTGTTTGATGATCCGCGAGCAGAACTGTGGGAACCCCATCGCCCGACACCTGAACAGAGCCCCGCACAATTGGTTCTGACGGAATGGAAAGTGCTTCATCAAGGGGCAGGGCGGGCCCGTCTAAGCGAACCCCCATCCGGTCATACGCGTCGGTGAGTGTGTAAGGGCACGCAAAAAAGAGGTCCGTCGCCCCTTCTTTGAAATGATGATCCTGCGGGCCGAGTGTGACGTGGCACCGACCAGTGGGCACCGCGAAATCAGGTTGCGCGATGTCGCCTTCACGCGCGTCGCGGGTTTCTGCGTCGCTTATTTCAAGCCGCGCACCAGTGTGCAGTGCGCCGCCACCAAATCCAGACTGAGAATGTGTTGCAGAGGATACAAGCCATTGATTACATTGGATTGTTCCTGCCACGGCAAGGTAAGCCCAGCTGCCCCAACTGCCAGGCCGAATGTTTAACTTCTGACCGGGGCGCAGCGTGGTAACGGTCCATGGCGCCAGCATCGCCCCGGCATGATCGACCGAAAACCCTCCGCCAGCGATCGCGACCGTGAGCGGTCCTTCGCCGCATTCCAGAACTGCGCCGCCCATCGAAATCTCGACTGTGGTTGCCCCGGGTGCATTTCCCAGCGCGATATTTGCTGCGGCCATGGCCAGCCTGTCCATCGGTCCGGATGCAGGCACGCCGTACCGCAGATGGCCGGTGCGGCCATTGTCTTGCACTGTGACCAAGGGGCCCGCGAAACGAACATGAAGCGTGGCGCGCGTCATCTAGGTGTCGCCGATTGTGCGTGGAATTCGTCGCGCGACATGCGGGTGAACCTTACTGTGTCCGCAGTATCAAAGAGGAACGGCTTGTCAGGATCGTCGCGCAATACCTGTGCTGGTGAACGCCCTATGACGGACCAGCCGGTCGGCATGGTGAGCGTGGTTATCAGGCATTGCGGGCCTGCGATGACAACGCTGCCGGCAGGCACGTCGCGCACCGCTGCCGGTTTGCGTGGCACTTGCAAGGCCTCTGGTACACCTCTGAGATATGCGTAGCCCGGCGCAAAGCCGTACATCAGCACGCTGTATTCACCGCCGAGATGCGCATTTATGACGGCATCCTCGCTTAGACCAGTCGCAGCTGCCACTGCGGCCAGATCTGTCGCGAAGGCAGGGTCGTAGCAGATACCAACGCTGTGCTGCGTTGAATTCCGTGTCACGTTGGAGCGCTCGGACAGACAGGTCTTAGCCGCGGCGGTGATTTTGTCATGGTCTGTGCGTAACGGGTCGAAGCTGACGAGCAAGTTCACAATTGCGGGCACGGTTTCGATCAGGCCGTCTATCTGTGCGTTACCGAGCGCCAGATCCAAAGACGCGACCGCTTGAGTGACCGTATCGCTCGCGGGGGCGTCGAATTCGATCAGAAGGGCGTGGTCAGCAATCGGCACAAAGCGCATATCCATGGAAGCTATGTTTCCTAAGCTATTGTATCTGCGTGGCAATCAGATATTTACATAATACTGATTACAGGAAGTAAGTATCATTCGGGGACGGGCCGCCCTTTTAGGCGGATTTTGGTTTCGGGACCTCTACGGGACCGCCTTGTGTCTCCCATGTAGAGAAACCTTCTTTAAGATGGGCTGCATCAAACCCCATGTCCTGCAGCGTCGCGACCGACAGCGCGGAGCGCCACCCAGAGGCGCAGTGAAAGACGAACTGCTTGTCCTGCGAAAAGACGTCTTTGAAATACGGACTGTCCGGGTCAATCCAAAATTCTAACATGCCGCGCGGACAATGCACGCTGCCGGGGATATGGCCGCGCTGGCGTTCACGTATGTCGCGTATGTCCACGATCACCACGTCCGGATCATCGACCATCGCGATGGCATCCTTGGTTTCGACCTCGGTGATGCGCGCACGGGCATCGGCGACCATTTGAGCGGAGGTGAGTTTGAGCTTGGGCATGTCGCGTGGTCCGATCTTGTTTCAGGCGTGATGCTTGCATGAAGCACCGCGTCGCTCAAGCAGCTGCATCATGGGGCCATGCATAACGGGTTAGGGCGCGCCCTGCCCTTTACGCGGGTTTGGGCGGTTGTTTGGTCCCGTTGTCGAATGCCTCCCAGCCTTCGCCGTTGAAAACATCGACGCCGAGCTGCGCCAGCACATGTGGGAAATCGACCATCACCCAATTGTCCACGATTTTGCCGTCAACGACTTTCCAGAAATCCATATAGCGGATTTCGATGCGCTTGCCGGTGGGCTCAACGCCCATAAATGTACCACCATGCGTGGCTTCCTGACGGCCGAAGGCCGCGGCCCATTCGCCCATGTAAAGCCGCGCCTCGTCGATACAGGTTTTGTCATGAAACGCCGCTTGAAACGGTTTTTGCCAATTGTCCTGAAATTCGCGGAGGCCCTCTTTCGAGCCGCAGCCCGTATTGCCCATCCAGCGGAAGGTTTCCGAGAAGAAGTCACCGATGTCGGCAATGCGATGGTCGTTCAACCCGTCCACCATGCCTTCGATCACGGCACGCGTTTCGGCGGTCTTTGACATGTCGGTATCACGGCTAAGTGCCGCCTGCTGGGGTCTGGAGCCTTTCATTTCTGCGCCTTCTTTAGTGCTGTCAGGCCTTATGAAATGAGGCGTTCACCCCTGCTTGGCAAGCTGTTTTGCGATGAGCGTCCAGATCCCGCCACGCAGCCCAAAATATTCCGGCGGGCCGGTGACCGACTTTTCGAACATCTGTTGCAAGAACTGGGTCAACTGGGCGTTGAAAGCATCCTGGGACAGCCCGTCAGTAGCGACTGGCCCCTTTTCAAAGAGGATCGTTCCATCTTGTTTGTCGGGGTCGGCGCGGCAAAAGAATGTGGCAGCACCGGTCTTGCGGCCCACCAGATAGGGCAGATTTGAAATGGGGAGATTAAGATCGAATACGCGGACCTGGGCCCCTGCTTTGGCAACAGGTACATCCGCCGCAAGCCCGATCATTTGTTTTGGATTGACCCGAATATCCTTAATCAAAGCAAGCAAGCCGCGCGCAAAGTTATCGCGGACCGAAAGGTTCCTCATCAATGGCTTTGAGGGGGCTACGCCGTCAGTGGAATTGGTGATTTTGGTGGAAGGCACATTTGGATCCAAATACCGATCAATCGTCAGCTTTGCCGTGTGCAAGACGATCATCAACACCGGGTGCTTGTCTTCATATGCTTGGACAAGCTCTGAATCATCGAAATATGGTCCATCTTCGGCCCTTAACTCTGTCGGGTGCTGTTCCTTTGGAACGGTTCTGAGCCAGTCTGACTGATAGCGTCGGCGCAAATTCCCGAGTTCGACACGACGCACAAACTTTTCCCAACTGTCCTGCCGGTCGCTGCGATGTTGAAACAACCACATCAGCAGCTGTAAATTGAGTTTCGTTTCGACGTTGAACTTGGCAATTTGGGCAATAGCTACGTGAGGCTCCATTAAGGGCGGTTGGCCCCATAGGGCCTCGAATTCCTCGGCGGTCGTGGGTTTGGGGTCTGAATTTCTTTCGAAGTTGCGTTGCGCGTCATCACAGATACGAAGTTGTCCATGCGCGAAGGAACGCCGAAACCGGTTGTCCAGTGTGTCGGCGAAACCAGCCCAGCGCCGCACCATTTCTGTCCGCTTTACAGCTGCGCTCAGTGACCAGACATCGTAAATACGGTCCGCCGGGACCGCGCGCGCCAGCAGCAGCTTCCGCGTCTCTCTGATGGCCCTGAAGAGTTGCCGGCCCTGATGTAACGTGCCTGACTGCGCCGCCTTGAAAGGTTCCGTTGCGACGAGGGTTGCGCAGTCTTCTTCGCAAGGAAAATACGGCTGATCTTCGATGCGTCCGGTCGGATGATTGCGGAAATACGCCCTGAACGCAGTCTCGCGGCATGAGGTCATTTCAAGATAACTCGCTAAAGCAATTGCAGGACACTGAACACAACTTGTGTTGGTTAAACACTACTATAACACCGCAACATTCGACAAGCCGCACCAAATGGCGCCACCCATTGGTTTCGGGTTTATCCCAAAGCGTACCCTGCCCCACGCACGGTGCGCAGCGGATCGTCGCCGCCTACGCTTGTCAGCACCTTCCGAAGGCGCCCGACATGGACGTCCACAGTGCGGGTGTCGACATAGATGTCTCGTCCCCAGACCCGGTCAAGCAGCTGTTCGCGCGACCATACCCGGCCGGGGCGTTCCATGAATGTTGACAGCAACCGGTATTCGGTGGGGCCAAGTTTCAGGGGCTTGTTATTGCGTGTGACGCGGTGCTCTTCGATATCCATGACAATGTCGCCATATTGCAGCCTCTCCCCCATCGCGGCGGGTCTGGTGCGTCTGAGCTGGGTACGGATGCGCGCCAGCAGTTCGGCCACTGAATAGGGTTTGACGATGTAATCGTCGGCCCCGGTTTCCAGCCCGCGCACGCGATCATCTTCTTCAGACCGCGCGGACAGCATGATGACGGGCGTCTTGGCCAGCATGGCATCCTTTTTGATCTGTCTGCAGACCTCGATGCCGGACACATTGGGCAGCATCCAATCCAGCACCACCAAATCGGGCTGGTCGTCGCGGACCGAGATCAACGCATCGTCGCCATTTGCGGCAGTCACCACATTGTAGCCTTCGGCACGGATGTTATAGGCCAGAACCTCGCGCTGCGAAGGATCATCTTCCACGACCAAAACAACGGGCTCTGCAGCCATGCTAACTTTCCTTTGGGGCAGCTACGTAAGAGGTCCGGTCAGCCTTGTCGCGATCTTCATCGGGGATTTCACCGGTGACAAGATAAATGACCTGCTCGGAGATGGAGGTCACATGGTCGCCCATGCGTTCGATATTCTTGGCGATGAAATGCAGGTGCATACAAGCCGTTATATTGCGCGGGTCTTCCATCATGTGGGTCAGAAACTCGCGGAACAGCGCGTTATACATCTGATCCACTTCAGTGTCGCGGGCGCGGACATCGGCGGCCAGATCGGCGTCACGCTGAATATAGGCGTCTAACGCGTCTTTAAGCATCACCGAGACCAGCTTGGCCATCCTACGAATGGATGCCCCGGTGCCGTTCACCGGTTGCATCTCGGACAGAACGGAGGTGCGTTTGGCGAGGTTCTTGGCGTAGTCCCCTACCCGCTCCAAATTGCCTGAAATTTTTAGAACCGAAAGGACGGTGCGCAAATCGCCCGCTGTGGGTGAGCGCATGGCGATGACCCGCGCGACCTCTGTGGCAACCTCTTCTTCCAGCGCGTCAATCAACTTGTCATTCTTGCGCACGATTTGGGCCATGTCGGTGTCACGCAGCTCCAGCGCCTTTGAGGCGTCGGAGATAGCTGTTTCAACCAAGCCACCCATCTTCATGATAAGCGCCTGAATACTATCAAGGTCGCGATCAAAGGCGGAGGCGATGTGGTTTGTATCATTCATATCTAAGGTCCCCTACCCGATCCGCCCGGTGATGTAGCTTTCCGTGCGGGGATCGACTGGATTGGTGAAGATTTTGTCGGTCTCGCCGTATTCCACCAGATCGCCGAGATGGAAAAAGGCAGTTTTCTGGCTGACGCGCGCGGCCTGCTGCATGGAGTGCGTGACGATTACTACGGTAAAATCCTGACGCAGCTCGTCGATCAGTTCCTCGACCTGCGCCGTGGCAATGGGGTCGAGTGCAGAACACGGCTCATCCATCAGCAGGACCTCAGGCGCGGTTGCGATGGCGCGACCAATGCAAAGGCGCTGCTGCTGCCCGCCAGAGAGCGACGTGCCAGGCGCATCAAGACGGTCTTTGACCTCGTTCCAGATCGCCGCGCGGGTCAGGGATTTCTCAACGATCTCATCCAGCTCGGCCTTGTTCTTGGCCAGCCCGTGAATTTTGGGGCCGTAGGCGACATTGTCATAGATCGACTTTGGAAACGGGTTTGGTTTTTGGAACACCATGCCCACGCGGGCCCGCAGTTGCACGGGGTCGACGTCTTTGGCGTAGATGTCATTTCCATCAAGGTGAATGTCGCCGGTTACGCGGCAAATGTCGATCGTATCGTTCATTCGGTTGAGACAGCGCAGGAAGGTGGACTTGCCGCAGCCAGATGGGCCGATAAAGGCGGTTACGGCGCGGTTTTGAATGTCGACATCGACATTCTTGATGGCATGCGTCTTGTCGTAGAACACGTCCACACCTTTGGCCGTTATCTTGATGTCGTCGTCAGCCATTACGCGCTCCGTTGATTTTGTGTCGTCAAACATAGTGTTCGCTCCTACCAGCGCCGCTCGAAGCGTTTGCGCAGGAATACGGCGATTGCGTTCATTACCACCAGGAACAGCAGTAGCACACAAATCGCGGCGGCGGTGCGCGCCTCAAAGGCGCGTTCGGGGAAGTCGGACCAGCGGAACACCTGTACCGGCAAAACGCTGGCGCTGTCAGTGATGCCTTGCGGGATGTCCACGATGAAGGCAACCATGCCGATCATGATAAGTGGCGCGGTTTCGCCCAAGGCCTGCGCCATGCCGATGATGGTGCCCGTCAAGATGCCAGGCATCGCCAGCGGCAGGACATGATGGAAACTCGCCTGCAGCGGGCTGGCACCAAGGCCAACGGCCGCGTCCCGGATCGAGGGAGGCACCGCGCGGATTGCGGCACGCGATGCGATGATGATTGTGGGCAGCGTCATAAGCGCCAGCACGATACCGCCTGCCAGTGGCGCCGACCGCGGTACCCCGAAGACACCTAGAAACAGCGACAGGCCCAACAGGCCGAAGACGATAGACGGCACCGCTGCGAGGTTGTTGATATTCACCTCGATGAAGTCGGTGATTTTGTTCTTGGGCGCGAATTCCTCAAGGTAGATCGCGGCGGCCACCCCGATTGGGAAGGCAAGCAGAAACGTCACCAACATGGTCCAGAACGACCCCACGGCAGCGCCAAGGATACCGGCCAATTCTGGTTCGCGACTGTCGCCTGCTGTGAACAGTCGTTGGTTGAAGACAGTGTCGATTTGGCCGCGCGATTTGAGTTGCTCGATCCAGACGATCTGGTTGTCGGAGACTTTGCGCGATGCCTCTGGCAGGTCGGTGACGTAAAGGCCCCACGTGTTCGATGCGGCAACCTCTGTTTCTAAAGGCTCGATTGGTTCGGCAATGCCGCCCGTGGGCGTGATCCGTGTCATTTTGAGCCAGCCGCCAGCCACGTTTATGAAAACGCTGCGGTTGTCTTCGTCCAAAGCCTCATCTCCGCCCTCGGCAACGGCGCGGGCATCAAGTGCATCGGCATCCGCCAGCAGCCCGTCGCGTTTCGCCGCGCGCTGTTCGGCCAATTTGAGGTTCTTTTCACGTGTCGCGTCATCCTCGGCGGCCTCGGCGCGGCGCGTAAATTCGATGACGCCGTTGTCTTGCAGCGCGGCTTGCGCCCGCAGCGCATCGGCTTGGTCGGTCAAGCCTTCCTTAACCCGCTCCAGCGCCGCCAAAAAGTCGTCGTCGGAGGAGGAGACCAGATAGGCGTCATCCTCCGCCATCAGGGTCAGGTTGCCGTCAGTTTCCTTTTGAGCAAGGTCGCCGAATGAACCTTTGAGATAGAGATCGGTGACATCAGACGCCAGAAACCGAAAATCAATGGTTTCTCCGACAAGTGTGGGATTTGCCGCAACATAATCGGCCAGCTCGAACGCCGCGCCGACTGATGTCAGATCATACAAGTCCCGTCTGGTCTGACGCCCCTTTGCGTTCGGGAACGTCTCTTTCAGCAGATCTTTGGTCAGCCCCTCGAAGTCGCCACGCCGGATGATCGCGGGATCATTTGTTCCATCGGGGTCAACCTCCGATGCTTCGATGGTGATCGGCATCGTGATGTAGGTTTCCGTCATCGCCCCGGCAGCTTTGCCGACAACGGACCAAAGAAGGGAAAGCAACGCCAACCCCGCAAGCGAGATCGCAAGGATGCCGTAGAGCTTCAATCGCATCTCGGCAGTGCGACGTTTGGAAGTGCGTTTGCGCGCCGCCTCCCCGGAATGCATTCCCGTCAGTGCAGTCATATCAACCATTGTACCGAGCCCCCTATTCGTAGGTTTCGCGGTATTTGCGCACAATGCGTTGCGCGACCACGTTCATCAAAAGGGTGATAAGGAACAGCGTGAAGCCGAGTGTGAAGGCGGGGCCAGCGGCGGTCGACGCCTCGGTGTCGCCCGTGATAAGCATGACAATCTGCACGGTGACGGTCGTGACGGCCTCCAGCGGGTTGGCGGTCAGATTGGCCCCCTGCCCAGCGGCCATGACCACGATCATAGTCTCGCCGACCGCGCGGGAAATCCCCAGCAAAACGGCAGACACGATGCCTGGAAGCGCCGCAGGAAGCACGACTTGGCGAATGGTTTCGGCCTTGGTCGCGCCCAGCCCGTAGGAGCCATCGCGCAGCGATTGCGGCACTGCGTTGATAACGTCATCTGACAGCGAAGAGATAAACGGGATAATCATGATCCCCATCACGATGCCAGCTGCCAGAGCGGATTCCGATGCAATGGACAGGCCTACCGCTTCGCCAGAATTTCGCAAAAACGGGGCCAACGTGATGGCTGCGAAGAAGCCGTAGACGACGGTTGGAATGCCCGCGAGAATTTCGAGCATTGGCTTGGCCCATGCGCGTACCCGCGCCGATGCAAAGTCAGACAGATAGATCGCGGCGAACAGCCCGATGGGCGTTGCGACCAGCATCGCGATAATGGTTATCAACAGCGTCCCGGCAAAGAGTGGGATCGCGCCGACTTTCTCTGGGTCCAGTTTGCCTGCCTGCACCCCAGACAGCGGCGACCACGTGGTGCCAAACAGGAACTTGTGGATTTGCCAGTCGATGTTGTTGAAGAAATTGAGCGTCTCAAAGATCAGCGACAGCACGATGCCTGCCGTGGTGGCAACGGCAATTGCCGCCATAAGCAGCAACAAACGGCGCACGACGGTTTCGGACCTATTGCGTGCCCGCCAGCCCAGATGGGCGGATTTCAGGCACCACAGCCCGCCGAGCGCTGCCGCAAGCAGCGCCAGCGCCATCGTGCCGTAGTGATGCAGCTGGGTTTGGCTGCCGATCTCGGTGGCGATCTGCGTGCGCAACGCGTCCGTGCGCGACGCAATACCACCCTCAGCAATGGCGCGGGCATCGTTCAAGACCAACTCTACTTCGATCGGGCTTAGCTCTGGCTGGGCTTCCAGGATATGAGCGATGAACCGGCTTTCGATGAAGCTGCCCCAAGCGGTCCAAACAACGACCAACACAGCCACGCCAGCCAAGATCGAAACAAGGAAAGCCAAAAAGCCATGGTAATTTGGACGGGAATGAAGCGCCTGTTGGTTGTCGCCAGCAAGGCTGACAGCGCGGCTGCGGGCGCTTGCGTAGAACACGATCCCAAGTGCCGCGACCGCAATCAAAGTTAAACCGAACATCGGGCCCCCAAGGCGCTTTTCATTACCTGCTGTTAAGCAGAAGTTGCGCGAGGCAGCAAGAACCGCCTCGCGCAAATTTCGTACGTTACGGCGGACTTATTTCCACTCGTCGCCGGTCATTTTGGTCAACGACGCAACGTTGCCGGAGATCGTCTCGAACATATCTTCAGGCAGCGGGATCAGGCCTTTGTCGATCAGGTAGCCTTCCTCGCCCGCCGCGTCCTCGGACATGAATTCGACCGCAAATTCTTGCAGGCCAGGGATGACGCCGACATGTGCATTCTTGATGTAGAAATACAGCGAGCGAGAGATCGGGTAGTCACCATCTGCGATGGCGTCAAACTCGGGCTCTACCCCGTCGATGGTGGCGCCTTGCAGCGCGTCAGAGTTTTGATCGAGGAAGGAGAAACCGAACACGCCCAAGGCGTTTGGGTTGGCTTCCAGTTTGGAAACGATCAGGTTGTCATTCTCACCTGCTTCGATGAACGCACCGTCTTCGCGGATGGTGATGCCTTCGCATTCGATGCCTGCGCCTTCGCAGCCCTCATGCATGACCAGCTCTTCAAACGCGTCGCGGGTGCCCGACGATGGTGGCGGGCCAAGAACTTCAATTTTTATGACGGGCAGCGATGGGTCAACTTCGTCCCATGTGGTTGGCAGTGGGCCTTGTGCCGCCAGCGCGGTTACGATTTGCTCGCGGGTCAATTCAAACAATGGGCCACCTTTGGCGTTGGCCACGACGATGCCGTCATAGCCGATGATGGCTTCCGTGATGTCGGTCACACCATTGTCCTGGCAGAGCTTGAACTCATTTTCCTTCATGCGGCGGGACGCGTTGGTGATGTCAGGGTTGTCGGTCCCGACACCGGCACAAAACAGCTTCAGCCCGCCGCCCGAACCGGTTGATTCAACCACGGGCGTTTGAAAGTCGGTAGACCGGCCAAATTGCTCAGCCACGGCGGTCGAGAATGGAAAAACGGTCGAGGAGCCAACGACGCGGATTTGGTCGCGGGCAGTTGCGACAGAAGAGGCAGCAGCAATCAGGATAGCAGCGGAGGCAGCGGTTTTTACGAACGACATTTCGTCACTCCTTTGAGTTATTAGTCATCCAGCGCACCCGTTTGGCGCCCTGTGTAGCGGCTTGCTACGCCGCTGTTGCTGGCGTTTTGTGACAGATTTGTAAGAGTTTTATGACAGCGGGTTGAGGCGTTTTCAGCCCGTCGGGATTATAGTTGAAAAACAGCTTCCAACACCCGGTTTAGACGTTATTTTTAGGCGTCCACGGTGCCTGTTCACAATATGCTTCACAATGGCCAACCCCAGCCCCGTGCCACCCATTTCGCGGCTTCTGTGGTCATCTACGCGGTAGAACCGTTCTGTGAGGCGGGGCAGATGCAACATATCGATTCCTTCCCCCTCGTCGCGTATGTCGATTCTGAAAGCCGAGGCGCGTAACGCGCGGTCCTGGTCTACGCGTATCAGGTCAACATGGATGGTCCGGTCTTTGCCGCCATATTTGATAGCATTTTCAATCAGGTTCAAAAAAAGCTGGATCAGTTGATCGCGGTCGCCCAACACAATGGCCCGGTCTTGCAGCCCGCTGGTTTGCACGGTCACATTGCTATCTTTCAATTTGCCTTCAAGCGTGGCGATGACCGACCGGATCACGCCTGCGATGTTGACCTTATTGCGTGGGCGGACCCGTTCATCACCCTGCACCCGGCTCAGCGAGAGCAAATCCGACACCATGCGGCTCATGCGTTGGGCTTCCGTCTCCATGATTTCAAGGAAGCGATCACGGGCGTCCGGATCGTTGCGCGCTGTGGTGCGCAGCGTTTCAATGAAACCAGTGAGGCCTGTCAGCGGCGTGCGCAATTCATGACTGATATTTGCAACGAAGTCGCGGCGGATGATCTCTGATTCCTCCGCTTGCGATTTGTCCTCAAAGCTCAGAATTGCCCCACCTTCGGGCATGGGAGACGCGCGGAACTGGTAGCTTACTTCACCTGATAAGCCATTGAAAACAAAACGTGCATTACCCTCGCGCCCGTCGCGCATTGCGACATCCATCGCTGCCAAAACAGGCGCTTGGCGCAGCAGCGTCACCGCGTTCATATCGCTGGGGTCATGGCCGAACAGTTCAACCAAGGGCCGGTTGGCCAAGATGATACGACAGCCGGCGTCGATCAGCATCACCGGCATTGGGATGCCTGCCAAAATCGACTTTGCATCCTCGTGGTTCACAGCGCGGCAAACCCCTTGGTGAATTCCGCCTTGAGCAAGGCGATGTCTTCAACGCCCACTGAGACCCTGAAAAAGCCTTCGCTCATGCCAAGCGCAGTGCGACCCTCTGGGGTCAATCCACGGTGCGACGAGGATGCGGCGTGGCTGACGGTTGTGCCAATGTCACCCAATGTGGGTGCAAAGGCCATGTCAGGCATGGCGCGGGTCAGGGTGTTGGCCGCTTTGCGCCCGCCGTCGATCTCGAAGCTGACCATGTTGCCAAAGCGTGGCCCAAGCAGCGCCCCTGCCCGGTTGTGATCCGGATGATCGGGGCGGCCTGGGTACAGGACTTTCTTTGCGCCCAGTTCGGCCAGATGATCGGCCAGCTCGGCCGCATTTTCTTCGGCGCGGTCATAGCGCAGGTGGAACGACATCAGCCCGCGCTCGGCCATCCAGCAATCATAGGGGCTACCGGTAAGTCCGAGGGTTACAATGGTGCCTTCGATAGCAGCACGATGGTCCGCTGATTTGGCCGCGACGTATCCAAGCATCACGTCGGAATGGCCGGCCAGCAGCTTGGTGATCGAATGGATAACAACGTCCGCGCCATGCGCGAACGGCCGATACGCACGAGGCGTCGTGAAGGTGTTGTCGACAACAAGGATAAGGTTGTGACGCTTCGCAAGTGCTGCGATCCCCTCCATATCAGCCACGCGAAGCGTGGGGTTTGAGACGACCTCGACCAAGATCATTTTGGTCTTGGGAGTGATTGCGGCCTCAATGGCCTTGGCGTCGGTTGGATCAGCCAGTGAATGGGAGATCCCATATCGCGGCAATTCTTGGCTGAGCATCCGCAGGGAACGGCCATACAGCTGGTTGCCGCCAATGACATGATCGCCGTTTTTCAGCAGCCCAAACATGGTAGCCGTCACCGCTGACATGCCGGTGTTGGTGATGAAGCCGCCGGTGACGCCTTCTAACGCGTCTAATTTCTGGGCCAGTACCGTCGCGTTGGGATGGCCTTCACGGGAATAGGTATAGCCGAAGGCCGTGCCGTCATATTGACTGTCGAGCGTGTCCGGGTCTGGTGAGGCATAGACCACTGACGGTTGCAGCGGCGTGACCACAGCGCGGCTGACACTGTCAGGATAGGCTGTGCGGCGGATCAGATTGTCGGGGATGTCTTTGGTCATGCGCGTATCGTCCCGTCGCCTGTGACGATATATTTGAAACTGGTCAGCTGCTCCGCGCCCACGGGGCCGCGAGCGTGCATTTTGCCTGTGGCAATACCGATCTCAGCCCCCATGCCGAACTCCCCACCATCGGCGAACTGGGTGGAGGCGTTGACCATCAAGATCGCGCTGTCCAGCTCATGCGTGAAACGGTCAGCTGCGGCTTTGTCCTCGGTCATGATGCAATCCGTATGGTTAGATCCGTAGGTGCGGATGTGATCCATCGCCTCATCAAGACCACTTACGGTCTTGGCGGCAATCGCCATATCCAGATATTCATGCCCCCAGCTGTCATCCGTTGCTTTCGCCGTGCCATCAATGAAATCGAGCTTCATGTCGGCATCGACGGTGACACCTTTGTCGAGCAGCGCGCGGATGACGCTCTGCCCGATCGTGTCGACCACATCTTCATGGATGAGCAAACACTCCGCAGCGCCGCAGATACCCGTGCGCCGGGTCTTGGCATTCATCACCACATTCAGCGTCTTTTCTGGGTCGGCGGCCTTGTCGATGTAGATGTGAACAATGCCTTCGAGATGCGCAAAGACGGGTACCCGGGCCTCGCGTTGAACGAGACCGACCAGCCCCTTGCCGCCACGGGGCACGATCACGTCGATATATTGCGTCGCTTTGAGCATTTCGCTGACCGCCTCGCGGTCGCGGGTCGGGATCAATTGAACGGCATCTTCTGGTAAGTTCGCGTCCCTCAGGCCTTGTTGCAGACACGCATGGATCGACTGCGAGCTGTTGAACCCTTCAGAGCCGCCGCGCAGGATCACAGCGTTGCCAGATTTCAAACAAAGCGCCCCCGCATCCGCCGTCACGTTGGGTCGGCTTTCATAAATGACCCCGATCACACCAAGCGGCGTGCGAATACGTCTGATATTGAGACCAGTGGGCCGGTCCCATTCTGTCATCACCTCGCCGACAGGGTCTGCTTGTTCGGCCACGGCCCGCAGGCCATCAACAATTGACCTGACGCGGTCTTCGTCCAACATCAGCCGGTCCATCATCGCTGGGCTCAGCCCTTTGTCGCGGCCATAGATCATATCCTTGGCATTTGCGTCGATGATGGTGGCGCGGTTCTTCCAGACGGCTTCAGCGGCCCCAATCAGCGCGGCATGTTTGCGCTCCGCCGATGCGATGGCCAGTTTTGCGGCTGCGGCTTTGGCGCGCGCGCCGATCTCGGCCATCAATGCGGGGATGTTGTCAAGGTCTTTCATGATGTCGGGCCTTTGGGCGGTTTGGAACGTGGGATCGAGTATTTTGGAACATTGATGGGAAAGGTTAGAGCACCATATCATCGCGGTGAACAAGAGCGGCGCGACCTGGATAGCCCAAGATGGGTTCGATCGCGGAAGATTTTTGGCCTTTGATCTGCTCGGCCTCGGACGCGCTGTAGCGCGCCAGACCATGGGCAATGATGCGGTTGTCTGCCCCCTGTATCGCCACGGGGTCGCCGCGCTCAAACGTCCCGTGAATGGCCGTAACGCCAGCTGGCAACAATGACTTGCCCAATGACAGCGCATGGGCAGCGCCCGCGTCCAGTGTCAAAATCCCCTGTGGTTTCATCGCGGCGATCCAACGCTTGCGTGCGGCTTTGGGATCATCTTGTGCGGTGAACCATGTGGCGTTTGCCCCGTCCTCAAGAGCCGTCAGCGGGTTCAGCGCGGCACCATGGGTGATAACCAATGCGGCCCCTCCTGCGGTCGCCGTTCGCGCAGCAAGGAGCTTCGTTTTCATGCCACCTTTGGACAGACCCGAACCTGCATCGCCCGCAGCGTCTTCCATCGCTTGGGTGATTTCGTTGACGACGTCATACCGAACGGCTGCAGCGTCCTCATGCGGATTGGCGGTATAGAGCCCGTCCACATCGGACAGCAACACAACGAGATCGGCACCGACCGTCACAGCGACCTGCGCCGCGAGCCGGTCATTATCGCCATATCGGATTTCATCTGTGGCGATGGTGTCGTTTTCGTTAACGATTGGGACGACGCCGAAACTGAGCAGCTGTTCTAGCGTGGCGCGAGAGTTCAGATAACGGCGGCGGTTCTGGCTGTCCTCAAGTGTGACCAATACCTGCGCTGCGGTGATGTTGTGGGGGGCCAATGCCTCCTCATAAGCGCGGGCCAGCCGGATTTGCCCGACAGCGGCGGCGGCTTGGGACTGTTCCAAAGCCAAAGGCGCTGCAGGCAAGTTCAATGCGCTGCGCCCCAGCGCGATGGAGCCCGAAGACACCAAGATGACGTCCTGCCCCCTGCCCTTGGCTTTTGCCACATCCGCCGCAAGAGCCGTCAGCCATTCGCGGCGCAGATCGCCGGTGTCCCGGTCGACCAACAGGGCCGACCCGATCTTGATGACCAGACGTTTGGAGGCTGCTAGGGACGCCATGCTTCGGGCTCTTCGGTGAGGCGCTTTTCGCGCAGACGGTTATCGTCGATCTCCGCTCTGAGGGCGCGCAAGACATTCTGCACCCCGTCGCGCGCCACGCCGGACATTGGCATTACAGCTCCGCCGGAGGCTTTCTCTAGCACCTTCACCTTCTTTTTGACGTCCTTGGCCTCAATCGCGTCGACCTTGTTTAAGACTGTAACGCGCGGCTTGAAGGCCAGTTCGCCGCCGTAGTTTTCCAGCTCGGTGATGATGGTTTTGTAGTCAGCGGCCACATCGTCGGACGTGCCGTCGATCAGGTGCAGCAGCACAGCGCAGCGTTCGACATGGCCAAGGAAGCGGTCGCCGATGCCCTTCCCTTCTGACGCGCCTTCGATGAGGCCGGGGATGTCGGCTACGACGAATTCAACATTGTCCACGCCGACCACGCCCAGATTGGGGTGCATGGTTGTGAACGGGTAGTCCGCGATCTTGGGGCGTGCGTTTGACGTAGCTGCAAGGAAGGTTGATTTGCCTGCGTTTGGAAGGCCCAGCAGTCCCGCATCCGCAATCAACTTGAGCCGCAGCCAGATGGTGCGTTCCACCCCCGGTTGCCCCGGATTGGCGCGGCGCGGCGCTTGGTTGGTGGAGGATTTGAAATGCAGGTTGCCCCAGCCGCCATTGCCGCCTTGGGCCAGGACAAATTTCTGGCCCACCTCGGTCATATCAGCCAAGACGGTTTCTTCATCCTCGTCCAACACCTCGGTGCCGACCGGCACGCGCAACAAGATGTCGTCGCCGTTTTTGCCAGTGCGCTGTTGCCCCATGCCGGGTTGACCACTTTTGGCGAAGAAATGCTGCTGATAACGGAAATCAATCAGCGTATTCAGCCCCTCGACAGTTTCCACGATGACGTTGCCGCCGTCCCCGCCGTCGCCACCATTGGGGCCGCCATATTCAATATATTTCTCCCGCCGGAAGCTGACCGCCCCGCCGCCACCCGATCCAGAGCGCACGTAAACCTTTGCAAGGTCGAGAAATTTCATAGTGTGTCCTTAGCACAGGCAGACATGCCTGCTTAATCGAGTTTCTTGATATAGGTCCAAGTGGGGACCGTCACCCCACGGGCGACCGAAAAACTTTCCGCCTCGCCGATATAATTGAAACCTGCGTTGGTCAGCACACGGGCGGAGGCCGGATTGTCTTGAAAGACGGACCCAAACAGTGTGCGACAGGCTTGCGGGTTGGCCGCGACGATTGCCTCGACGGCCGCGGAGGCCAAACCGTTGTTCCACAACGCAGGCGCCACCCAATAGCCAATCTCGGATTGATTTCGGTCCATACGCTCCATTCCAATGGCACCCAGCACCTCAGAGCCGTCGTCAGATGTGTCGATCACCCACACGTCTTGCTTGCGATCTGGTGCCATGCTGCGTTCGATAAAGGCCTTGGTCAGCCCGGGCGGGATCGGATGCGGGATGGTCGTGGTGTTTTCGGCCACGCGTTTGTCGCCCGCATAAAGTTCGATCTGACCTGCATCGGCAGGCGCCAGAGGGCGCAACGACAACCGGTCCGTCTTGATGACCGGTTGGGTGATGATCTTGGTTTCGGTCATTTTGTTGCTCCTCCAAACAACACGAAGAGGACAGACGCCACGGTCAGCCCGGCCAGGGTCCACATCAGGTAGCGCTCACTGGCAGTGCCAGCGACCGTTTGCGCGATCCATGCGCCCCAGGATGTCCAGATCGGATGCAAGATGACCTGAACCGCCAAGAACCCCGCCGCAATCGTGAAGGTGGTTTCAAAAACCGAACCGCCGGGCACCGCAAATGCTGTGAAGGCTGACGTCACCATTGCCCACGCCTTTGGGTTGAGCGGATGCACGATAAGGCCAGCCATAAAACCGGGAGCCTTCGCCTCTGCACTGGTATTCAACCGCATATTGGCGACACGCCACGCCAGCCAGATGATATAGGCCGCTGATATGTATTTTAGAGCGCCAAAGACCCAAGGGGCACTGTCCGCCAGCTGCATCAGGCCAAAGCCCACGGGCCAGATGACCAGCTGCTTGCCCAACGCCACGCCTGCCACGAACGGAAGGGCCGCACGCAGACCGTAGCGCGCACCGGTGGCCAGCAACACCATATTGGCGGGACCCGGGGTCCCGACCTGACTGGCGGCAAAGACCGCGAAACTGGCAATGGCGACGCTCATGGCAGTGCGTCCTTCATGGAAACGAAAAAGGGGACCGGCTTGTCACCGATCCCCTAAAATTTGCTTTGGAAGCTCGGTTTACTCAGCGGCCTCTGCTGCTGGCAGGACCGATACAAACATGCGGCCCTTCAGGCCTTTGTGGAAGGTCACGTGGCCTTCGACAGTTGCGAAGATTGTGTGGTCTTTGCCCATGCCAACACCATTGCCCGGCCATTTGACCGTGCCGCGCTGACGCACGATGATGTTGCCAGGGATCACGGCTTCGCCGCCGAACTTTTTGACGCCAAGGCGGCGACCTGCGGAGTCGCGACCGTTACGGGACGAACCACCTGCTTTTTTATGTGCCATCTGTAATTCTCCTTAGCCTTTAGCCAGCTCTTTGGCTTGCTTGAGCCATTCATCACGGTCGATGCGGCCTTTGAAGTTCAGTTTGTCGTCCATATCAGCGATATCGTCTTTTGACCATGCCGCGATTTGAGCGAATGTGGTGACGCCAAGCGCGTGAAGCTTCTTCACGATAACCGGACCAACGCCGCTGATTTGTGTCAGGTCATCGCCGTCAGATTTGGCGGCGGCCTTTTTCGGAGCGGCCTTTTTGGGCGCAGCTTCTTTTTTCTCAGCTTTAGGGGCTGCGGCTTTTTCAGCTTTCGGTTCTGGTTTGGCTGCGGCCTTCTTGGCTTTCTTCGGGGCTGCTGCGTCAAGGGCTGCAACGGAAACACCTGCCCCGCCGATTGCGGCTTTAACGCCCGACTTGTCGGCGCCCTTGGCAAGGATGTCTGTCACGCGCAGGAGCGTCAGTTGCTGACGGTGACCCTTGGTGCGCTTGGACGAGTGCTTACGGCGACGTTTCACGAAGTTGATCGTCTTTACGCCTTTGATCTGGTCGATGACTTCGGCTTGAACGCCTGCATCCTTAACGAAAGGTGCACCCACTTCGCCGTCAACCATCAGAATTTCGTTGAATTGGACTTTGTCGCCAGCGGCGGCGTCCAGTTTTTCGACGCGCAAAACGTCGCCCGAGGCGACTTTATATTGCTTGCCGCCGGTTTTCAGAACCGCGAACATATCGCATACCCTTTTGCTTCCGCGTCCTGTGGCCCCGTTTATCACGGCGTTTTCAAGGCCTTAGCCTTACCTCGGACAGCGCGCCTCCAGATTGAGGCGTCTGTTTCAAAATTCCAGCGTGATGCCAGAGACGCGCATATGCGTTACACCCATGGCCAAGTCAAGCGCCTAAGTGTCGTCGCCTACCATGAATTCTGCCATTGCGCGGCCCAGCTCGAAGCTTTGCAGTTGGAACACTTTGTCGAAACCCGCGAAAAGCGCGGTATTGAGCAGCCGACCAGCCTGCGTGTCTGAGACCTCAATATACTGTTCCACCTCTTCATCGGTCAGGATGGAATAGGCCAACACGGAAAAATTCATGGTCCAGTCTTCCATGCCTTCGCGGATCTCGGTTTCCTGACCATAGACCTGCGCAAGCATGGACCGCTCATCCATTCCGCCAAACAATGGGTTCGACCCAAACCCCTGATAAAAGGCCAAATTCGCGTTCAACGCACCCGTTACATTGCTGTCGATCAAATCGTTCACCGCAATGAATTGGTTATAGAGCGCAAGCCGGTCCGGGTCCTCCTCGCGCATGGTCTCGGCCTTTTCGCGCGCTGCGTCTTCGATGGCGTCATCATCCAGCGCCCGGCGCGCGCTCAATTCAATGTCGACGATGCGGCTTCCAAGGTCGCCTTCAAAAAAGGCAATGGCCTTTTCAGAGGCTTCGATGCTGCGCGATTGCGTCAATCCCGACCGGAAAGCCGCGTCCATTTTGTCGATGGCATAAATAGATTCAACGCGGGATGTCCACGCGGGTGACAGGCTGATCCCCTCGTCCTCTTGCGCCATTTCAATGGCCGAGGCGACGCCTTCATCGTGCAAAATCTCGAAAACCTCGTTCATATTCAAGGCTTTGTAGTAGCGATCAATCAATGCGTCGGTATCGGCAGCAGCAGGGGCGGCTGCGATGATCGTGGCGGAAATGACGATTGCTGCGTGGTGCATGGGGTAGGCCTTCCTGTTAAACCATGCCTTCAAGATAGGTCGGCACGGGGAGTACGGCAATCATAGTGGAATGTTTTCTCCAAATACTGCGTAGAGGGACGCACAGAAATAGTCTTGCGCCACATCATACGCTTCGCTACACCCCGCGCACCTGATCACATATCAGCGGTGCGGAGAGGTGCCGGAGTGGTCGAACGGGACGGTTTCGAAAACCGTTGAGCTCGAGAGGGTTCCCAGGGTTCGAATCCCTGTCTCTCCGCCATAACTTTCCAGCACCATTGAATAATCCGCCCTGCTGACTGTTTCTGTTCTTGGAAACAATGCGGCGTTAAGCTTCCTTATTGTTTCCATTTTGGGCAAATACATTTGATTTCTATGGCTATTCGGCGCTGGCAAAGACGCCAAAAAACCCTCAATATATGGGAGGTTGATTATCAAAGTTCTTGGGGGTTCTTATGAAAAAACTAACCGGGCTCGCCGTTGCGGGCATGCTGCTGGCCGTTCCGGCCTTTGCGCACGAATCGCACACTCATCGTCACGCGACTGTTCAAACAACCAAGCAGGTTGTGGTGGCATGTTACCGTGGCCCATGGGAGCAAGTGTACTGGGATCGGGCGCTGCCTGCATTCTACGACAGCTTGATTGCCATTGGGTATTCGCCTGAAACAGCCGACGCTATTGGCAACCGTATTTGTCGCGATCAGGCGTTGGTGGGTAACGAAAGTGCGCTGCGCCAAGAAGCGATGCGGGTCATTTCGTCGACGCCAATCCGCTAAGGTTTGCAGCCAATTCTACTTTTGGTATCAAAGACCTAACGTATTTTGTGCTTCTTAGACGTCGCCTGCCCTAAAGCAGGCGACGCGACCATTTCCACGGGCCTCTAGCTGCGGCCGTTCGGCGCTGCAATTGGCGATTGCCAAGGGGCAGCGGGGGTGGAAGGCGCAGCCGGTCGGGGGATTGATCGGATCCGGGATTTCACCTTCGGGCGGATCGATCTCGCGGCCGAACCCGTCCATGCGGGGTGCGGCCTCCAAAAGCATTTGGGTGTAGGGGTGTTGCGGATTTTCGAACAGGTCTTTCGGTGCGGCCTCTTCCACCAAGCGGCCCAGATAGAGCACGCCGATCTTGTCGGCCATGTGCTGAATGACTGTTAAGTCATGGGAAATAAACAAATAAGTCAGTCCGAACTCGTCCTTAAGGTCGGACATCAGGTTCAGCACCTGTGCCTGTACGGAGACGTCCAAAGCGGATGTGGGTTCGTCGCAGACGATCAGCTTCGGCTCAGACGCCAGCGCCCGCGCAACGCAGATGCGTTGGCGTTGTCCGCCAGAGAACTCGTGCGGAAATTTGCTTGCGTCAGAGGCGCTTAGGCCGACTTGTTCAAGTAGTTTTTCGCTCAGCCCATCGGTGGATTCGCCTTGAGCGGCAGCGGGTTCGGCGATGATGTCACCGACTTTCCAGCGGGGGTTGAGCGACGCGTAAGGGTCTTGAAACACCATTTGGATATCGGACCTGACGACATCAATTTTGCCTTGATCCGTTTCGGTCGCGAGGTTAACGCCTTCGATCTCTACCGTGCCGCTGGATGGATTAAGAAGACCCACTATCATCTTGCCAATAGTAGATTTTCCTGAGCCAGACTCCCCCACCAACGCGTAAACGGTGTTCTCTTCAACCTCAAATGACACGTCCGAAACGGCTGTCAGATTGCGTTTGGGGAGGCGCTCGATGACGCGGTTCAACCACGGTTTGGAGACGTCAAAATTGCGGGTTAGATTTTTGACGGAGACGATTATCGACATCCAAAATACCCCAATTTTCGAAATGTGTATTTCATGTGTATTTCATATGGTTTTGATGCGCACATCAGGCGACCCCTTTTGCGGCCTGTGGGCCATCCAGCGGGAACCAGCATGCGGCGCGGCCATCGGTGGTCTTGAGACGTGGGCCAGGGTCGTCCTTGCATTTGCCTTGAGTGTAGGGGCAACGCGGGTGGAAGGCGCATCCGCTTGGCAGTTTGCCAAGGCGGGGCATGTTGCCCGGGATCTGGTGCAGGCGATCCTTGCCTTTGGACGCCAGCGGCGTGCTGCCCATCAAACCGTCCGTATAGGGATGGCGCGGGCTGCCAATGACATCGCGCACGGGGCCAAGTTCGGCCAGCTTGCCGGCATACATCACCGCCACGCGGTCGGCGGTCTCAGCAATTACGCCCATATCATGCGTCACCAGCATCACGGCCATCCCGCGTTCGCGGCAGAGGCGTTTGAGAAGCGCGGTGATCTGGGCCTGCACCGAGACGTCCAGCGCGGTTGTGGGCTCATCTGCGATAACAAGCGAGGGTTCGGCGCAAAGCGCCAAGGCGATGACGACGCGCTGGCGCATGCCGCCTGAAAACTCATGTGGGTAGCTGCCGATGCGTTCCTTGGCTGCGGGAATGCCGACCTCTTCAAGGGCTGCGACCGCCCTGCCCTCGGCCTCGGATTTGGAGACGTTGAGATGTTCTTGGATCGTCTCCGTCAGCTGGTCGCCAATGGGCAATAGCGGGTTGAGCGAGGTCAGCGGGTCCTGAAACACCATGCCGATCTGTTTGCCGCGATATTTGCGCAGCTCGCGCAGGGACAGATTGTCGATGCGTTCACCATTGAGGTGAATTTCGCCCTCCGCGATCCGCGCGGGTCGGTCCAGAAGGCCGATGACCGCGTTGCCGGTCATGGATTTGCCCGCGCCGGACTCGCCCACCACGCCAAGGATTTCGCCGGGTGCTATGTCATAGCTGACGCCGTCCACCGGCTTCAGCAGCCCGTGGCGCGTCGGGATTTCCACGACGAGGTCGCGGACAGAGAGGACGGGTTGGATCATAGCGCCCTCATACCATCAATATTGACATTTGGGCCCTGACTTGCGATATAAAACGCATCAGCAACAAGATGTCGCGTGGTTCTGACAATGACATTACGTCCCGTCCTCATCGTTTAAGTCCTCGCACCGGCATAGCAGGTGCATTGAGGGTCATTTTGGGTTCATCGCCCAGGTGATCGGAGAGATCTTTGCGCAGGTCTTCTTCATCGAAGCTGAACACAATCGGATCATCTGACAGTTGGGCGTTCACCTCGTCATAGGCAGTGAATGCACTAGCGAGCGTATCTGTTCCAAAAGAGTAGAAGATCGCCAACGCGGCCTCTTTGCGCGCGGGAGGCAGGCCTTCGAACTTTCCTTCTGAAAAAGACCTCAGCGTCTCATTCACATTTCGGTCGTTGAAGTAATAGCGAATGACCGGTCCGATTGTGCGGTCCGGCAAATTGGAAACCTCATCTTTCAGGCTATCGAAGACCGTATTTTCATCCACCGTGACCGCCATCGGCATGGAATGCTCGCCCTTCGATGCAGCGGCCATGTTCTTTTTTGCCGCCGCGAGTAGCAGCTTCGATGTTTCAGGAGCAAACAACCTTGCGAGCCCCTCGATGTTCAGCGCCAGCTCCGAGCGGAGTGCCACCAGCATGCGTTCGCGTCGTTTCCGCGCGCGTTCATCATCTTGGCGGCGATCCGACGACTTCTTCAGCAGCCATAACCCAACCCCCCCGATGACGCTGACAATTGTGCCGGCGACCCGGATGAGATCGGATGTGTGCGTCTCAAGCCAAGTCGACGGGACCGCCGACGCGAGCCCAAGGCCCAGCGCTGCCACTGCGCACAGCCAAAAGAAGACCGATGATCCCGTCATGTAGGGTGTGGCCGTCAATTACTGCAGTTCCGTCTGCACGCGCTGCACGATGCGGCCCTGCATTTGTTGCATCGACGGGCCCAGAGCGCCCATGGTTTGCTGCATGTAGGGTGTCATCTTGCCCATGGCGGACGCGCCTACGGGGGAGTTGTAGAACTCGGTCAGGGCGTTGATTTCCTCGATGGTGAAGGACTGCGCCGCGCCGGCGATCATGGCGGTTTCCATTTCGGGGCGGATGGTGCCGAGTTCTTCGGTGACGATTTTGACGAGGATGTCGACCTTGTCAGCTGGCAATTGCGAGGAGACGGCCTGCATCTGGGTCAGCACCATTTCGGGGCTGAGCATGTCGTCGAGCAGCTTTTGCTGCACGGGGGACTGGATGAAGGCGGTTGCGGCATCCGTGGCCTCGTCCGCTGTGGCGGGGAGCGCGAGCATCAGGGCCGTGGCAATGGGGATAAAGCGTTTCATGTAAATGTCCTTTAGCGAAGTTTGGGATTGAGAGCGTCGCGCAGCCAGTCGCCCAGCAAGTTGACCGCTAGCGCGAGCGCGAGAAGCGTGATGGAGGGGAAGAGCAGGATCCACCATTCCCCCGAATAGAGGTAGCCCTGCCCGATGCGGATCAGCGTGCCGAGGCTTGGTTGCGTGGGTGGTGCGCCGACGCCCAGGAAACTGAGCGTGGCCTCCGCGATGATGGCCAGCGCGAGGGAGATCGTGGCGATCACCAGCACCGGGCTAAGCACATTGGGCAAGATGTGCTTGAGCATGATGAAATACGGCTTGCGCCCGATCAGCTTGGCGGCCTGCACATATTCCTTGTTCTTCTCCACCAGCGTGGAGCCGCGCACAACGCGGGCGAACTGCACCCAGTCGCTGAGCCCGATGGCCACAATCAGCACGATGATGGCCATGGAGTCGCGGTATTCCACCGGCGTGAACCCCTTGGCGACACCGGTGATAAGCATCGCCACCAGAATGGAGGGGAAGGTCAGCTGCACATCCGCGATGCGCATGATGAACGTCTCGGTCCAGCCGCCGACATAGCCCGCGACCAGCCCCAGCGTGATGCCCAGCACCATTGCGAAGGCCACGGCCGAAAAGCCCACAAACAGCGAGATGCGCATGCCGTAGAGGATGGTGGAGAACACGTCCCTGCCCTGATCGTCCGTGCCCAGCAGAAACTGGTCCTGCGTGAACTGGTTGGGCGTCGAGGGCGGCGTGAAGCCGTTCATCAGGTTCAGGCTGCCCGGGTCGAACGGGTTGTAGGGCGCGATCAGCGGCGCGAAGACCGCGGACAGCACCAAGATGAGCGTGACGGCGGCCGATATGATAGCGACCGGCGACGTGCGGAACTGCCACGCGAAGTCGCTGTCCCACATCTTGGCAAGGCGGGAAGGTTCAGGGGCCATGCTCATGCGTGCCGTCCGTCAATTCTGAGGCGCGGGTCGATGGCGAAATACAACAGGTCCACGATCAGGTTGATGCCCACGAACATGACCGAGATCAGCATCAGGTAGGCCGCCATCACGGGGATGTCGACGAACTGGATGGCGTTGATGAACAACAGCCCCACGCCGGGCCACTGAAAGACAGTTTCGGTGATGATCGCGAAGGCGATGATGGCGCCAAGCTGCAGCCCAACCACCGTAATGACCGGCACCATCGTGTTTTTAAGGGCATGGCGGAAGTTCACGGACCGCTCGCGCAGGCCCCGGGCGCGGGCGAAGCGGATATAATCCTGGCGCAGAACCTCCAGCATCTCGGAGCGCACTAGCCGCATGATAAGCGTCATCTGATAGAGACCCAGCGTAATTGACGGCAATATCAGCGCCTTAAGGCCCGAAGCTGTCAGAAAACCGGTAGACCACCACCCCAGATCGACAACATCCCCGCGCCCAAAAGTGGGCAGCCATTTCAGCGTGACCCCAAACAGGTAGATCAGCAAAATCCCGATGAGGAATGTCGGCAGCGACACCCCAATCAGCGAGGTCGACATGATGACGTTCGACGCAATGCCATTGCGTCGGATCGCGGTGAACACCCCTAGCCCAATCCCGAAAACCAGCGCCAATGTTCCCGACACAAAGGCCAGTTCCAACGTGGCGGGCGCGCGTTCCGCGATGATCGTGGCCACGGGCCGTCCCTGCCGGTAGCTGACCCCGAAATTGCCCTGCGCGGCACTGACGATGAATTTTGCGTATTGCACCGGGAAAGGCTGATCCAATCCCAGCGTCGCGCGCAGCCGGTCGATGTCTTCCTGCGTGCGTTCCTGCCCCAACATGTTGTCGATCGGATCACCCACGAAGCGAAACATCGAAAACGCCACCAGCCCCACGACCAGCAGGACGAGAAGTGACTGAAATACGCGGCGGATAATATAGGCGAGCATTGGGCAACTGTCGCGGGGAAGCGGCGGAGCGTCAAGAGACGCTATGCAGGATATATTAAGAAATTTCGGCGGGTTAGCGCACGCGGCGGTCTCAGTATACCCCATGGAAACGCACTGTTTCCACCCGTGACCTCACAACGTTCGCCCAAATATGCCATTACGGTGTTGAAACTAAGGTATTTCGAAGGCGTCACGGCATCTGAGCAAAGGGGCCGATGGCCCTTTGAAGGGTAAGGAAGCCGTGTCATGGGCGCACAATTTACAGACTGGGGGAACGGGCTTTACCAGAACGACTATGCGGCTGGTCTGAAGGCTGACTTTGGCGATTGGATGGCCGTTTCCAGCGATCTGGACAAGACCATTGACGGGTTGGCCCGGCGCTATGGCGTGGAGACCTGCCCTCAAAGCGCGGAGGCCTCGGCCTTCTGGTTGGCATTGGCTGATTTGCTGCATCAGTTTGGTCTGGAACACCCCCCGACCCTGGAGCGCGCAACGGCCCTGATTGACAGCGGCGCGGACCTGCAACTGCGCAGCGCCTTGGCGTTCAACGACACTGACCTCAGAGACCGCGCCCGTGTCCTGAAGCGGCTGAAAAGCAAATGGGCCGCGCCCCCGAAACGCGTGCGCAAAGTGCCCAAGCTGCGCCCAGAGCCCTACCTGATGCAGACCGGCGACGTTTTTTGTTACGACACGATGGCCGGGAACCCGCGCTACACCGAACAGGCTGACGCCTTCCCGATGCCCGCGCTGCGGTTCAAGGCCGATGGGCGCAACGCTTTTGTCTGCATCGCAACGGCGCGTGTATTTTTTGACACGGAGGCGCGCTATTTCGTGGTGCCTTTGGCGCTGTTTGGCGCAGAGCGCCCTATGATGGCAGATTGCCTGCGGGCCCGTCTGGTGTGCCACTGCGATCTGGAAGCGCAGAAATTCCAACCCGTTGGCGGCTGGATGTCATGGGACAAGGCCTCACTCACGACGGTCAACCCACGCCGCATCGGGACGGTGGACGTCAACACGGACGCATTGACGGGCGTTTTCGGCCAATCCGTCCGGGCGCCCCTGTCGCGTCATGACGGGCCGCCCTACCCGCTTTGGATGAATTTTGGCCCCCTGTCGCCAATGTCGCGCGGCCATGTCTGGGGCGGGCCGGATGACCGGCTGGAGCGGTTCGTAAAAGCCTGGCGCGCGGTTTAACCTTGCGGGAAGGCCGTGGCTGGCTCACGGTCATGACATGACACTGACCACAATTGGACGGGTGCAAAGCCCGCGCATCATTCGCATCGGCGGCGGCGCTGCATTGGAGGTCGCGCAGGTGCTGGCGCAGCTTGGTTTGTCCCGCCCGTTGATCGTCACCGACAAGGGGCTGGTAGAGATCGGGCATCTGGCGTGCATCACGGATGTGCTGGACGCTGCGGGAATGGGTTGGGCCGTGTTTGACGCGGTTATGCCCGACCCGACGGATGCCTGCGTCGACGCCGGTCTGGCCGCGTTTCAGGGCGGCAATTACGATTGCATCATTGGCTTTGGGGGCGGCTCGCCCATGGACACGGCCAAGGCAGTGTCCTTCATGGCCGTAAATCCGGGCCATGTGCGCGACTACAAGGCGCCCGCGCAGATTGACCGGTGCGGGGTGCCGGTGATCTGCATCCCGACGACAGGCGGCACGGGGTCAGAGCTGACGCGTTGGTGCGTCATTACCGACACGAAAAGCCCCGAGAAATACAACCTGTCGGGGCTGGCCTGCGTGGCGACGGCGGCGTTGATCGACTGGACCTTCACCACCACCCTGCCCGCGCGGATCACGGCAGACACCGCCGTTGACAGCCTAACCCACGCGATCGAGGCCTATGTCTCGCGCCGCGCCTTCCCCTATACCGACGGCTTTGCGCTGTCCGCCATGCCGCTGATCGCCCATAACGTGCGCCGCGCCTATGCGGACCCCGAAGATGGTGACGCGCGGCAGGCGTTGATGCTGGCCGCATCTCAGGCGGGTATGGCCTTTTCAAATGCCTCCGTTGCGCTGGTGCATGGCATGAGCCGCCCTATTGGTGCGCATTTTCATGTGGCGCATGGCTTGTCGAATGCGATGCTGTTGCCCACGGTGACGGGCTTCTCGGTGCAGGCCGCGCCCGCCCGCTACGCGGACTGCGCCCGCGCCATGAAACTGGCCACGCAAGCCGACAGCGACACTTTGGCCTGCGCGAAATTGGTGGAGGGCCTGACGTGTCTCAACGCCGATCTGGCGGTGCCGACCCCGTCCTCGCTTGGCCATATGGCAGATGAAAAGATGCTCCGCCTTATGGCCAGACAAGCGTTGGCCTCCGGCTCCCCGCAAAACAACCCCCGCAGTCCTACGGAGGCTGAAATTGTCGCGCTCTACAAAGAGATGTGGTGAGGTCCAGCTCTTCCTTCGTTCATAAATATCCCGGTGGGGTCTGGGGAGGCAGAGCCTCCCCAGCGTAGCGACGCCGACAGGCGGCGCAAAACCGGATCCGCTCCCGCCGTTAGTTCACTGTCACCCACCGCAGGATGAAGAAGTTATCGGGACGCTGCGTCAGCTCGATATTCGCGCCCGTGCCCCAAACCAGCGGCTGGATATACATCGGCACATAGGCATGCTCGTCCTGAATGATCTTTGTGGCCTCATCAATATAGGCCTGACGCTTGGTGTCATCGACTTCCGACTGCATCAGCGGCAGCAGCTCGTCCACGCGGGCATTTGAGAAATCGCCGAAGTTCCATGAGCCCAGCTTTTTCTCCGCATTGGGTGTGGAGGCAAGGAAGCGGATCGGATGCTCGGCATCAAACGTGCCCGGCGACCAGCCCAGAAGGTACATGTCGTAATTGTCCTCGCGCAGCTCGGGCCAGTAGTTTTGCACGGGCATGGCGTCCAGCTCGGCTTTCAGACCAATTTGGGCAAGCATGCCGGTGACCGCCTGACAGACGGCCTCGTCGTTGAGATACCGGTCATTGGGGCATTTCAGGCCGAAGGAGAACCCGTCGGCATAGCCCGCCTCAGCCAAAAGCGCCTTGGCGCCTTCGACGTCAAATGCGGGGCGGTCCCCCAAATCACGGGCGTATCCGCGCATGGCGGGGCTGACCAGCTGCGAGGCCGGTTCGGCATTGCCACGCATGATGGTTTGCAGGATTGCGGGGACATTGACGGCCTTTGCAACGGCTTCGCGGACCCTGACGTCCTTGAACGGATTGGGCTTGCCGGCATCGGCTGTGTATTTCAGCGTGTCTGCCTGATGGGGGAAGCCAAGCATGATGACGCGGGCCTCGATGCCCTTGATGACTTTGACATTGCCTGCCGCGGCCATCCGTTCGGCATCCTGAATGGGCACCGGGTTAATCATGTCGACATCGCCCGACAACAACGCGGCCACAGCTGTGGCGGGGTTTTGGATCGGGGTGAACTCGGCGCGGGTAACATTGTGTTCTGCCTCCCCCCACCAGCCGTCAAAGGGCTCCAACACGGTTTTGAGACCGGGCTGGCGTTCAACCAATTGGAAGGCGGCCGTCCCGTTTGCATTCAATGTGGCGTGGTTTTCAGCGTCCTTGGCAGGCCGCTCGGCCCCGTTGGCCGCGGCCCAGCCGCTGTCCATTATCATCCAGTTGGCGATGCTGTCGGGAAAGATCGGGTTGGGTGCGCTTGTCAGGATGTCGATTGTGAAATCATCCACCACCCTCACCTCGGAGACCGGTGCAAACCAGCTGGCCGTATCTGATTGTTCAGACGATGCCCGCTCGTAGGAGAACATCACGTCCTCGGCCGTGAAATCGGCGCCATCATGAAACTTGACGCCTTGGCGCAATGTAAAGCGCCAGCCCTCGCCCGCGCCGATGGGCTCCCAGCTGGTGGCAAGTGCAGGCTCAACGGCCATGTCCTTGCCGCGGCGCACAAGGCCCTCATAGACATTGTTGAGGAACCCCAGGACGGGTGCGGAGTTCACCGCATGCGGGTCCATGGTTTGCGGGTCAGTGGTGCCGGCCCATTTGAATTCAGCGGCCTGCGCGGCCGAGAGGCTGAGCGCAAGGGCTGCGGTGGTGGCGAGAAAGCGCATGGTGTTTCCTTCTGGATGCGTGATCAAAATGGGCGGCTGCGCCGCATTCCATTTCTGATTGGGGCTCTGCCCCAAACCCCGAGATATTTCCCGAACAATGATGGGGCAGAGCGTGGGTTTGTTTGCCTTATTTCAGCGTGAAGTATTTGACCTTGGGTTGGTCTTCGGGATCGACCTCGATGCCCATTTTATCGGCCATACCCCAGTTCAGCACCTGGTGGTGGATCGGGATGTAGAGCTGCTCATCCTGCACCACCCGCCAGATTGCGGCGATGTCGGCATCGCGGGCGGCCAGATCAGTGTTGGAGGCCAGCGATTTGATCTTGGCATCCAAATCCGCATTCGAGAAGCCCGTGCCGTTCCATGTGCCGATGTCGGAGCCACGTGTGTGGGTCAGGAAGTTGAAGATATATTCCGAGTCGTATGTCGGCACACCCCAGCCCAGCATGTAGAAATCGGTCTTGCCATCCGTGATGAGCGGGAAGTGCTGCGCCTTTGGCTTGGCGTCCAAGTTTACCGTGATGCCGATCTGCGCCATCATGCCCACGGCGGCCTGACAGATGCCTTCGTCGTTGACATAGCGGTCATTGGGGCAATCCAGCCGGATGGAAAACCCGTCTGCATAGCCTGCATCCGCCATCAGCGCCTTGGCCGCCTCGATATCGGTGGAGCTTTCCGCGTCCATCTCTGCCGTCCAGCCATTGACAAATGGAGGGGCAATCATGCCCGCCGGCTCGGACTGGCCGCGCATCACGATTTGCTGGATGGCGTCACGGTTGATGGCTTTCGACATCGCTTGGCGCACCCGCACATCTGCCAGCGGGTTTTTGCCGTCGATATTGTCGGCCTCGATATCATCTGCGCCCTGGTTCATGCCAAAGAAGATCACCCGGTTCTGCGGGGCTTTCTTGACGACCATGCCGTCGGCCGCGTTGACCTGTTCAAGGTCTTGCACCGGCATGTCTTGCAGAAAATCAATTTCTCCCGACAGCAGGGCTGCGACGCGGGTCGCGGCGTTCTGGATCGGGGTGTAGACGATTTCGGAAACTTCCAACGGGAATTGGTCACGGCCCCAATAGTCTTCGTTGCGGGTCATGACAGTTTTCACGTCAGGCTCGCGGCTGGTCAGCACATATGGACCGGTGCCGTTGGCATTGGTGGTGGCGTAAGTGATCTCGCCCCCCTCAAAATCCTGAACGTTGACGGTGTTGTTCGCCTCCGACCAGCCTTTGTCCATCATGAACAGATTGGTCAGGTTTGATGGCAGGATTGGGTTTGGCCCGTCGGTGACAATTTCGACCTGGTAGTCCCCTGTCGCGCGAACCTCGGTGATGGAGCCGATAAGTTCCTTCATATCGGAATTGGGCTGCTTGGCGCGTTCAAAGCTGAAAACCACGTCCTCGGCATTGAAGTCGGCCCCATCGTGGAATTTGACCCCTTCGCGCAGGTTGAAGACCCAGACATTCGGATCGCCGTCTTTCGGTGCCCAGTCCGTCGCAAGTGCTGCCTCGAACGCGCCGGTGACGTCGCGGATGATGAGCGGCTCATACATTTGGTGGCGGACGGTATGGGTCGGACCCTCGTTTTGTGCATGTGGATCAAGGGTCAGCGCGTCCCCAGACCGTGCCCATCGCATGGTTTCAGCAGAGGCCGACAGTGTCGTCGTGGCCATCAATACAGCCGCAAGAGCGGTAAGGCTTTTCATCAGAAGTTCTCCCAAGATTTTGTGATTGAGGGAGTATGATCGCGGCGATTGGCGATTTGCAAGCAATTAGAATCGATCTTTTCTGGCCCGAATTTCAGTGAAGACGGCGGCATCGGTGTCATCGGGCATGCCCAGTTGGGCGCGGATGCCAGGATCATCTGGCCGGAGGAAGGGATTGGTTTTGCGCTCCATGGCCAATGAGGTTGGCGATGTCGGCGCATCCGCCGCGCGCATCATCTGCACCCGTTCCGATTGAGCCTGCAGATCGGTGTTTTCGGGATCAATGCTGAGCGCGAAAGCGGCATTTGCCAGCGTGTATTCATGGGCGCAATAAATCCGGGTGTCATCGGGCAGGACCAGAAGTTTCTGCAAGGAGGACCACATCATCGGCCCGTCACCTTCAAAGAGGCGGCCACACCCCATCGGGAACAAAGTATCGCCCGGAAAAAGCAATTTGGCAGAGGGGATATGGTAGTTCAGCATATCCAGCGTGTGGCCGGGCGTGTGCAGCACGGTGACCCCGTGGCCTTCGAAATCGAAGCTGTCGCCACCTTGCAAGACCTCATCAACACCGGTGATGCCCTCTGGGCCCACGACTTTTGCCCCGGTTGACTGCTTGAGCTGGGCCAAACCATCAGTGTGGTCCCAATGGTGATGGGTGATCCAGATGTCGGTGATGGCCCAGCCCGTTTTTGCGGCGGCGGCATGCGCTTCATCCGCATCGCCGGCGTCAATGCAGATGGTGCGACCGGATGCCGGGTCATGCACCAGCTGGCCGTAATTGTCGGAGTTATAGGCGAATTGGTGGACTTCCAAAGACATGGGGGCAGGCTTTCGATCAGAGCATTTCAGATGAGGTTGGCACGGGTTGCAGGCCAAGACAACGGCCGGGCTTGTGCGAATTTACGCACATCGCAATTGGCAAGGCGTCTCGCTTGCGGGCTTGGCACTATACATTTCAATGACTTAGCCAAATTCAGCAAAAAAACATTTTTGCCCTGTTGCGCTATGTCGCTGCTGGGGGAAAACTTCGCCCATGAAGCGCCTGCGACCTGGCGCATGTCTGGGAGGACTCCGATGAAGAAATTAATGACCACCGCTTGCGGTGTGGCGCTGAGCGCTACGATTGTGGCTGAGGCTGCTGCGACCGAATGGAACGTCTCCGTATGGGGCAAACGCCGTGCCTTTACCGAGCATGTTGAGAAACTGGCCGAGCTGGTGTCTGAGAAGACGGGCGGCGAGTTCACCATGAACATCTCGTATGGCGGGCTGTCGAAGAACCGTGAGAACCTTGATGGTATCTCTATTGGCGCGTTTGAGATGGCGCAGTTCTGCGCGGGCTACCACCGCGACAAGAACCGGGTTGTGACCGTGCTGGAGCTGCCATTTCTTGGGGTCGAAAATCTGGAGCAGGAAGTTGCCGTGTCTTCGGCCGTTTACGCCCACCCTGCTGCGACTGAGGAAATGGCGCAGTGGAACGCGAAACTGCTGATGACCTCGCCTATGCCGCAATACAATCTGGTAGGCACTGGCGATCCGCGTGACACGCTGGCCAAAATGGAAGGCATGCGCGTGCGCGCAACCGGTGGTTTGGGCAAAGCCTTTGAAGCTGTGGGCGCCGTGCCGACATCTGTGACCGCGACCGAAGCCTACCAAGCAATGGAATCCGGCGTTGTGGACACCGTGGCGTTTGCGCAGCACGCGCATCTGTCCTTTGGCACGATCAACCAAGCTGACTGGTGGACCGCTAACCTGAACCCCGGCACCGTGAACTGCCCCGTTGTGGCCAATATCGACGCCTATGAAGCATTGAGCGATGCGGAGCGCGAAGCGCTGGACAGCTCAATCCCCGAGGCGCTGGAGCACTACCTGTCCAACTACGGCGAGCTGCTGCAGAAATGGGACAGCGTGCTTGAGGAAAAAGGCGTGGCCAAGGTCGAGATCGACTCGGCCGTGATCGAAGAGTTCCGCGCCAAGGCCGCAGCGCCTGCACGTGACGCCTGGATCGCCGACATGGAAGCCCAAGGGCTGCCGGGCCAAGAACTGTATGACCTGGTGGTCAGCACATTGGCCGAAGCAAAAGGCAGCTAAGCCTTACAAGGGCCGCCCGTTAGATCGGGCGGCCCTCTCTTTTTCGGGGGACTACCGCTATGGCCGGCTCTAACGCTGTGCTGGAAGATTCCAGCCTACTCTCGCGGCTTGACCGCCTCTTGCTGCCGCTGGAACGCGTCATGGCGTTGATCTCTGGGTTGGCGGTGTTCTCCCTTATGTTCCTGGCGGCTTATTCCGTGACGGGGCGCAAATTCTTCGCCTCGCCGATGATGGGGTATGTCGACTATATCGAGGCAGCGATGCCGATCATCGCGATCATGGGCGTGTCCTATGTGCAGCGAGACGGCAGCCACATTCGCATGGATATGTTGGTATCGGCCCTGAAGGGCCGCGTGCTGTGGTTTTTTGAGCTGGTGTCGGTGCTGCTGATTATCTTGCTGATTGTCGCACTTATCTGGGGCGGTTGGGCGCATTTTGACCGGTCTTTTGACATGGGCAAGCCGCTTTGGAGCAGAGACAGCTCCATCGACGTTGGCATCCCGATCTGGCCCAGTAAATTGATCGTGCCGCTGGCCTTTGGGGTGCTGTTGGCGCGGCTCCTCTTGCAGGTTTGGGGGTACGGGCGCGCATTGGTTTTGGGGTTAGAGAACCCCGTCGCCGTCCCGCTGACCTTGAGCGTTGCCGAACAAGCGATGCTTGAGGCTGAAGCCTTGGAAGGGTCCGACTGATGGAACCAATTGAGATAGGTCTATGGGTTTCCGGCGGGATGCTGGTTTTTGTCATCTTGGGTATGCGCGTGGCATTTGCCGCCGGATTGGCTGGCTTTGTCGGGTTGGTCTGGCTGCGGTGGAACGGGTTTGACTACGACCCCGAGCGGTTCTGGAAGGCCGTGGAGATCAGCGTGAAGATCGCTGGGCTGACGCCGCATTCGAAAGTGTCAGCACATGTGCTGAGCCTGATCCCCGTCTTCATCATGATCGGTTATCTGGCCTATCACGCCAAGCTGACCACCGCCCTGTTCGAGGCCTGCAAACGCTGGTTTGCATGGGTGCCGGGCGGGTTGGCCGTGTCCACGGTCTTTGCAACGGCCGGCTTTGCGGCCGTATCCGGCGCATCTGTTGCGACGGCGGCGGTGTTTGCCCGCATCGCCATCCCTGAGATGTTGAAAGTTGGGTATAATAAGCAATTCGCAGCGGGTGTCGTTGCGGCTGGCGGGACATTGGCGTCACTGATCCCGCCCTCCGCAATTTTGGTGATCTACGCGATTATCGTGGAACAGGATGTGGGCAAGCTGTTGCTGGCCGGGTTTATTCCGGGTGCGTTCTCGGCCATTGTTTATGCGGGGCTGATTATCGGGATTGCGGTGATATTCAAATCCGTAGGCCCGCCCGTGAGCGGTTTCACCTGGAAAGAGCGCTTCGAGTCCCTTCCGCCTGCCCTGCCAATCGTTGCTGTCGTCGTGATTATCATTTTCTTCGTCTACAACCCGTTTGGCGACGCTTGGGGAACGCCCACTGAGGGCGGCGCCGTGGGCGCGTTCATCGTGTTCCTGATGGCCCTTTACAAGGGCATGCGTTGGGCCAAGCTGAAAGAGGCGCTTTTGGAGACGGCCAAACTGACCGTGATGATCTTTTCGATCATTTGGGGCGTGTTGATCTATGTGCGCTTTCTTGGGTTCGCCGAATTGCCAGACGCGTTTTCGACGTGGATCACGTCGCTTGAGATGTCGCCCATGCTGATCCTGATCTGCATCTTGCTGGCCTATGCCGTGCTGGGGATGTTCATGGACGCCATTGGGATGTTGTTGCTGACATTGCCGGTCGTCTACCCGGCGGTGATGGCGCTAAATGGCGGCGAGACAGTCGCGGCCGCTGACAGCGCCTTCGGGATGTCCGGCACGATGTGCGCGATCTGGTTCGGGATATTGGTGGTGAAGATGGCGGAGTTTTGTTTGATTACGCCCCCTATCGGATTGAACTGCTTTGTGGTTGCGGGCGTGCGTGACGATTTGACTGTTCAGGACGTGTTCAAGGGCGTGACACCGTTCTTCATTGCCGACGGGATCACCATTGCGCTGTTGGTGGCCTTTCCGGGCATTGTGTTATGGCTGCCGTCGCTTGTGTAGGGCGACTTGGCGATTAGGTATTTTTGCCAAGATGAAACGGGGACGGAGCGCGTCACTTTTGGGCCCGCGCGTTAACCTTAATTGGGGGTTAATTTGTAGAGCGCGCCCTTGTTGATGGACAGAAACCAGATCGCCCCGTCTGGCCCTTCGACCACATCGCGGACCCGGCCTGTGGTTGTGTCTTGCAACTGCTCGACCTCTTTGAGTGCACTGCCCGACAGGCGGGAAATATAGTCGAATTTCAAAGACCCCACAAAGATATTGCCCTTCCAGTCCGGCCAAAGCTTGCCGGAATAGACCATCATGCCCGATGGCGCTATGGACGGGTCCCAATAATGTTCCGGCTGCTGCATCCCGGCCTTAGATGTCCCTTCCCCGATCTTTTCGCCTGAATAGTGGACGCCATAGCTTATCACTGGCCAGCCATAATTCGCGCCAGATTGGATGCGGTTCACCTCGTCGCCGCCCTTGGCACCATGTTCCGCCACCCAAAGATTTCCCTGGAGATCAAGCGCTGCGCCTTGTGGATTGCGATGGCCGTAGGAATAGGTTTCCGGCGCGATGCCCTCGCGTCCGATGAAGGGGTTATCGGCGGGGATTTCGCCCGAGCGGCTTAAGCGCACGACGGACCCATTATGGTTGCGCAGATCCTGCGCTGAGGGGCGGTCGCCGCGGTCGCCAATGGTCAAAAACACCGTCCCGTCGCGTGCCTCGACGATGCGAGATCCGAAATGCCTGCCAGAGTTTGTCGGTTTCACCATTTGCCAGATGCGTTGGAACCCCTCAAGGCGTGTGCCGTCCTCGCTGAGCCGACCCTTCCCCAGCGCGGTGCCAACCATTCCGTCATGCCGCGCCGCGTAGCTGAGAAAGACCTCCCTTGACTGGGCGAAGTCGCGGGGGATCATCACGTCAAGCAGACCGCCCTGCCCTTCATCGACGACCGCCGGCACGCCTTGCACGTCAATCTTGGAGCCATCGGGGCGCAGATGCACCAGTGTGCCGCTGCGTTCCGTGATAAGAACGCCGCCACCCGGCACATGGCCAATAGCCCATGGTTGGTCCAAATTTGTAGCCATCCGCGTGACCGTCAAATCACCCTGTGAGCTTTCGAAGGCATGGGCTGCAAAAGGTAACGTTACGGCAAGTATGACTGGCAAGGTTTGGCGACGCATGTATCGGTCCTTTCACGCTGATTGGTTCAAACATAGTGGGAACGCCCCGTCTCGCCAGCACTGTCACCGCGATGTGAACAGTGAATTTCACCAAGAACTGCCTCAAGGTTGGGCTTTTCAAGGTCGCAGGTTCCGCTTAGGGTTTGGCGCACTAAGAACCAAAAATGGTCTAACTGGGAGAGAACACTATGAAAAAGCTGCTACTTGCGACAACCGCAACGGCGATGATGGCAGGCGGCGCGTTCGCGGACGGTCATGCTGCAGAAATCAAAATCGGCGTTATCCTTGGCTTCACAGGCCCGATTGAATCCATCACCCCGATGATGGCTGACGGCGCCGAGCTGGCGATGAAAGAAGTCACCGACAGCGGCATGCTGTTGGACGGCGCAAAAGTGACCTCGGTCCGTGCGGATTCGACATGCATCGACGCCGCGGCGGCAACGGCTGCTGCTGAGCGTTTAATCACGTCGGACGGCGTCAAAGGCATCATGGGTGCCGATTGTTCCGGCGTCACTGGCGCGATCTTGGCCAACGTGGCCTTGGCCAATGGTGTTGTCATGGTCTCGCCTTCCGCCACGTCGCCCGGTCTGTCGACCGCTGAAGATGACGGCCTGTTCTTCCGCACAGCACCATCTGATGCGCGTCAAGGCGTGGTGATGACCGAAGTGCTGATGGATCAGGGCATCAAATCGGTTGCGCTGACATACACCAACAACGACTATGGCAAGGGTCTTGCTGACGCGTTCCAGGCTTCCTTTGAAGCAGCTGGCGGCGAAGTGACCATTAACGCAGCGCATGAAGACGGCAAAGCCGACTATTCGGCTGAAATCGGCGCGCTGGCTGCGGCTGGCGGCGACCGTCTGGTTGTTGCGGGCTATGTGGACCAAGGCGGTTCCGGCATCGTGCGTGCGGCATTGGACGCAGGTGCGTTTGACACGTTCCACTTCCCTGACGGCATGATCTCCGCCAAATTGGTAGAGAACTTTGGCTCGGAAATCGACGGCTCGTCCGGCCAGCACCCTGGCACAGACAGCCCCGGTGCTGCGAAATATGCTGAAATGGCAGGCGACGCGTTTGACGCAACATCGCCTTTCTCGCCGGAAAGCTATGACGCTGCCGCGCTGATTATGCTGGCCATGCAAGCCGCAGGGTCCATGGAGCCGGGCGACTACAAAGACAAGATCATGGATGTGGCCAATGCACCGGGCACCGAGATCTTCCCGGGCGAGTTGGGCAAAGCGCTTGAGCTCATCAAAGCGGGTGAAGACGTGGACTATGTCGGCGCCTCGGCTGTTGAGCTGATCGGTGGCGGCGAGTCTGCTGGCAACTACCGTGAAGTGACGTACGAAGGCGGCGAAGAGAAAACTGCCAAGTACCGCTAAAATCATCTGATAACGTATTGAAACAGCCCGAAGTTCTTGCTTCGGGCTGTTTTGCAAGGGGACAATGCGAGATGATCGAAGTACACGATCTGCACAAGCATTTCGGCGGGTTTCATGCCGTGGACGGGGCGACGCTCCGTATCGAAACGGGCTCTATCACGGGGCTCATCGGGCCAAACGGGGCTGGAAAAACAACACTTTTCAACGCGGTAGCGGGGGTTCTTAAACCAACATCCGGCCGTGTGACGATGGATGGCGAGGACATTACCGGTCTGCCGCCGCATGAACTGTTCGGCAAAGGTCTGCTGCGCACGTTCCAGATCGCCCACGAGTTCACCACGATGACGCTGCGCGAGAATTTGATGATGGTGCCGGGCGGGCAATCGGGCGAGAAATTGTGGAACACTTGGTTTGGCCGCAAACGCATCGCCGACGAAGAACGCGCGCTGGCCGCCAAAGCCGACGAGGTGCTTGAATTTCTGACGATTGACCACATCAGCGACGAGCGGGCCGGCAACATTTCCGGCGGGCAGAAGAAGCTGTTGGAGCTGGGGCGCACCATGATGGTGGACGCCAAGATCGTCTTTCTGGACGAGGTTGGCGCGGGCGTGAACCGCACCCTTCTCAATACGATCGGCGACGCTATCCTAAGGCTGAACAAGGAACGTGGCTATACGTTCTGCGTTATCGAACATGACATGGATTTCATTGGCCGCCTTTGCGACCCGGTCATTTGTATGGCCGAAGGCAAGGTGCTGGCAGAAGGCACGTTGGACGAAATCAAAGCCAACGAGCAGGTGATCGAGGCCTATCTGGGCACCGGCCTGAAGAACAAGGCGAAGGCAGAGGCATGAAGGGCGCGTTATCAGTCGCAGCCTTCATGGCGGCAACCTTGCCCGCATTTGGTCAGGAGACCTGTACAAAAGTGATGCCCAACGTCACATTTTGCACCGATGGCGAAAACATCGCCAACGGCGCGGCCATGTCGACCGCCTTTCCAAACGCGGTGCATCTGGCCTTGGACACTGATGATTGGAAATACGGCGCGTCAGCCACTGTCATTCCGGTCAAGCTTAGCGGCGACGCGGCACGCGGCGTTGATGCCGAGGCCTTAACCAATGTGGTTATTCGGAACGCGACGCAAAAGCTTTGGGTCGATGCCAAGATCAGCGACGTGCGGTTCCGGGAGGCGACCATGGGGGCATGGCCAGGGGTACAGGCAGAGTTTCGCATTGTCGGCCTGTCGGAAGGTCTCGGGACCAATTATGTGGTTGATGCCTATATTACCAACGATAACACGGTTCTTGCCATCCAGTCCTTTTCCGACGCGGACCGCCGCATCACAGAAAAGCTGAGAGCGTTTCACAAAAAAACCATGGCGAATACGAGGATTGCCCAATGAGCGAGCCATTCTTGATCGGTGATACCATGTCCGGGGGCTACGGGTCCGGGCCGGACATCCTGCACGACTGCACAATCGCCGTGAATGAGGGCGAGATCGCCGTAATCGTGGGGCCCAACGGCGCGGGTAAGTCCACGGCGATGAAAGCCGTTTTCGGGATGCTGGACGTGCGCCAAGGCGCTGTACGGTTGAATGGCGAGGACATCACCAAGCTGACCCCTCAGGCGCGGGTCGCTAAGGGGATGGCTTTCGTGCCGCAGACCTCCAACATCTTCACCACGATGACAGTGGAAGAGAACCTCGAGATGGGCGCCTTCCTGCGCCGCGACGACATTCAGAAGACCATTGAACAAGTGTTCGACCTTTTCCCGATCCTGCGCGAAAAGCGCGGACAAGCAGCCGGAGAGCTCTCTGGCGGACAACGCCAGCAGGTCGCGGTGGGACGTGCGTTAATGACGCAACCAAAAGTGCTGATGCTGGATGAGCCGACCGCAGGCGTCTCCCCCATCGTGATGGACGAACTGTTCGACCGGATCATCGAAGTGGCGCGGACCGGCATTTCAATCTTGATGGTTGAACAGAATGCGCGGCAAGCGCTGGAAATTGCGGATAAGGGCTATGTGCTGGTGCAAGGTCGCAACCGCTTCACGGATACCGGGCAGGCATTGCTGAATGACCCCGAAGTCCGCAAATCGTTTTTGGGTGGATAGACGTCATGGATTTCCTCAATGCAATCGTGGCGCTTGCCAATTTTGTACTCATCCCCGGCATCGCCTATGGCGCGCAATTGGCGCTTGGCGCGTTGGGGGTCACGCTGATCTACGGCATCTTACGATTTTCCAACTTTGCCCATGGCGACACGATGGCCATAGGCACGATGTTCGTGATCCTCATCACATGGTGGTTTCAAAGCCTCGGGATCAGCTTCGGGCCGCTGCCGACCGCCCTTTTGGCCCTGCCGTTCGGCATCGTACTGACGGGGCTGGTGCTGCTGAGCACCGATAAGGTGGTCTACAGTTTCTACCGCAAAACGCGGGTTAAACCGGTGGTGCTGGTGATGGTGTCGCTGGGCGTGATGTTCATCATGAACGGGCTGACACGCTTCATCATTGGGCCGGGCGACCAGCGCTTTGCCGATGGAGAGAGGTTCATTATTTCGGCGCGGGACTTCAAGGCAATGACGGGCCTGAAGGAAGGCCTCGCCATCAAGTCAACGCAAGGCATCACCGTTATCACCGCGATCATCGTGGTCGCCGTTTTGTTCTGGTTTCTCAACAAAACCCGCACCGGCAAATCAATGCGGGCGTTTTCCGATAACGAGGATCTGGCCTTGCTGTCAGGCATCAACCCCGAGCGGGTCGTGATGTACACGTGGCTGATTGTGGCCGCGCTGGCGACAATTGCAGGCACGCTTTACGGGCTCGACAAATCCTTCAAACCGTTCACCTATTTCCAACTACTGTTGCCGATCTTCGCCGCCGCCATTGTGGGCGGCCTTGGCAACCCGTTGGGAGCCATCGCAGGCGGGTTCCTGATCGCGTTCTCGGAAGTGACGGTGACCTATGCGTGGAAGAAAGTGGCCAATTACGCGCTGCCGGAAAGCATCGCGCCGGACGGGTTGGCGCAGCTTCTGAGCACAGATTACAAGCTGGCGGTGTCCTTCGTGATCCTCATCATCGTGCTGCTTTTTAAACCCACAGGTTTGTTCAAGGGGCAATCGGTATGAAGATGCGCGACGTTATCCTGTTTGCAATTGTTGCGGGCCTCATCATTGGCACAGGCTTCTTTCAGTCTTGGAACTCGGCCCTGCTGATCGTGAATATGGGACTGATTTCGGCCATAATGGCGCTGGGCGTCAATATCCAGTGGGGCTATGCTGGGCTGTTCAATGTGGGTGTCATGGGGTTCGTGGCCTTGGGTGGTTTGGCCGCCGTTTTGGTTTCGACACCGCCCACAGGCGAGGCTTGGGCAGCGGGTGGTCTGCGCGTCATTCTTGGGCTGATTTTAGGTGCCGCGACAATGGTCGGTGCCATTCTTATGTGGTCGCGGATGAAGCCCGGGCGCGCTCGCGGCTTCGCGATGTTTGGGGTGCTGGCGCTGGGCTTTTTTATCTTCCGGTACGTGTTTGACGCCGGCGTTGCGGCCATCGAAGCTGTGGACCCGGCAGCAACCGGCTACCTTGGAGGTCTGAACCTCCCCATCATGATTTCTTGGCCGGTTGGCGGGCTGCTTGCCGCCGGGGCCGCTTGGATCATTGGCAAGACTGCGTTGGGGCTGCGGTCCGACTATCTGGCGATTGCGACGCTTGGCATTGCCGAAATTATCATTATCACCCTCAAGAACGAGGACTGGCTGGCGCGCGGCGTAAAGAACGTCGTTGGGTTGGACCGCCCCTTTGTGGTGCCCAAAGAGATTGATCTGCAAAACAGCCCATCTTTCGTCGAAAGCGCGGCGGGCTTTGGTATGGATGCGACGATGGCCTCAACGCTTTATGTCAAAGGCATGTACGCGCTTCTGTTCACCGTGGTGCTGCTTATTTTGCTGTGGCTGGCGCAAACTGCATGGAATTCGCCATGGGGGCGGATGCTGCGTGCAATCCGTGACAACGAGGTTGCGGCCGAGGCGATGGGCAAAGACGTCACGCGCCGCCATTTGCAGGTCTTCATTCTGGGCTCTGCCGTTTGCGGCATGGCCGGCGCAATGATGACCACGCTGGATGGCCAATTGACGCCGGGCACTTATCAGCCGTTGCGCTATACCTTTCTGATCTGGGTCATGGTCATTGTTGGCGGGTCCGGCAATAATTTTGGAGCCGTCTTGGGCGGCTTCCTCATCTGGTTCTTGTGGGTGCAGGTCGAACCTATGGGGCTATTCCTGATGAACGTCATCACGGCGGGCATGGCAGATGGGTCCGCGTTGAAGGAACACCTTCTCGACTCGGCGGCGCATATGCGGTTGCTGACCATGGGGCTGGTGCTGCTTCTGGTCCTGAGGTTCAGCCCAAGGGGCCTCATCCCTGAACGGTGATGGAATTTTATCCATATGAGTTTGATACTGAGGTCACGACCCGTGATTTCGGCTCCTATCATTACGTCTGCATCAATCTACCTGCGGAAATTGAGGCAGCGCTGCCGTTCGATGCCTATCCCCGGCTAAGGGTCAAGGGCGAGATGGCAGGCTATGACTTCGAGGGGGCGTGGCAGCCGCAAAAGGACGGGCCCCGCTGGCTGATGATCCCCAAAGACATTCAAAAAGCCGCCAGTTTGCGCATTGATGACTCCATACACGTGGCATTCGGGATTGCCGATCAGGACGCCGTGACGGAACCGCCTGAACTACAAGACGCATTGCGCGAAGCGCCCGAGGCGCGTGACGCATGGGACGCTTGGTCGCCCGGCAAGCGGCGTGGCTATTGCTATGCTGTCGAAAAGGCCAAGGCCCCCGCTACCAAACAAAAACGGATTGCCGAAATTTTCGATCAGCTTGAAATTTGATCCAGCCTCTGCGTTGATAGCCGCAATCAAACGGAGGCCTTCATGTCACTGACTGCCATCATCCTTGTCGCGCTCATCGCTTTGCTGCACCTCTACATACTGTGGTTCGAGATGTTTGCGTGGACATCGCGCGGCCCCAAAGTCTTCACCAATTTCCCGAAAGACCTGTTTGAGCCGACCAAGGCGATGGCTGCGAACCAAGGTCTCTATAACGGTTTTCTGGCGGCAGGGCTGATTTGGTCACTGCTGATTGGCAACCCGGACTGGAAAGTGCATGTCGCCACCTTCTTCCTGCTTTGTGTGGCCGTGGCGGGCGCATGTGGCGCCGCGACCGCATCGCGCCGCATCTTGTATGTGCAAACCGTGCCAGCGGTTGTCGCGCTGCTGGCGCTTTACCTGATCTAGGCGCGCAGCTTTTCGCCCTTGGGGTCGAAAGGCGGCTCCGCCAGAACCACCCCGCGATGCGGGCGGCCAAGGATCATGACATCGACCTCTGCGCCGGGCGCAACCCCTTTCAGGAAACCTAGGGCAAGCGATTTGCCAACAGTGTAGCCGTAGGTGCCGGAACTCACGCGGCCCACCGGGGTGCCGTCTGGTAAGAAGATCGGCTCTCCGCCAGTGGCATCGGATTGGTCCACGTCCAGCACCTCAATGATGGACAGGAGTTCGCGCGGGGCGTTGTCCTTCAGCGCGACATAGGCGGCCTTGTTCAGGAAGTCTTTCTCCGGCTTGATAAGTCTGTCCAACCCGACCTCCTGCGGCCAATATTCAGGCGAGTATTCCCGGCTCCATGATCCATAGCCTTTTTCGACCCTCAAAGACATCAAGGCACGCGACCCGACAGGGCCTGCGCCAAATTCCTTGCCCGCGTCAAGCAAGGTCGCGTAAAGGCGCTGCTGGTCGCCGGTTTTGCAATGAAGCTCCCATCCCAGATCGCCGGTAAAGGACACCCGCAATGCCACCAGGTCGACACCGGCCAGCGTGATCTTTTGCGACCGCATGAAGGGGAACGCGTCCGTGCTTAGATCTGCATTGGTCAGCCGTTCCAATAATGCGCGGCTGTCGGGGCCTGCAACATTGAAGCCGCACATGGCTTCGGTCTTGCTTTCGAACGCGACGCTGTCGGGCCGGTCCACAGCGTTGAAAAAGCGCAGGTGGTAGCGTTCCGCCATGCCCGAGCCGATAATCAGGAAATCCTCGTCATCCAGCTTGGTGACCGTAAAATCCCCGGCGATGCCGCCGCGCACGCCGATCAGCGGCGTCAGGCAGGATCGGCCAACCGCTTGGGGCATGGTGTTGGCAAAGATGGCATTCAGCCAGTCTGCCGCCCCTGCCCCGCGCACGCTGTATTTGGCGAAATTTGAAATGTCGATAATGCCGGCCCTGTCGCGCAGCATACGACATTCGGCCCCCACCGGTTCAAACCAGTTTTGCCGGGTGAAGCCGTTGGTGTCGACGGTGCCGGGGGTGTCCGCAAACCACAGCGGATGCTCCCATCCATAATTCAGGCCAAACACAGCCCCCATCTTTTGCTGCATCTCATAGATGGGTCGCACCCGCGCCGGACGCCCGGCGCTACGTTCTTCGTTTGGAAAATGGATCGAGAACCGGTTGGCATATTGGTCGCCAACTTTGGCCTTGGTGAATTTCTTGTCCGCCCAGGCCCCGAACCGCGCCATGTCCCATGGGAACATGTCCAGATGCGGCTCGCCCGTGACAATCCATTCGGCCGTCAGAGAGCCCAATCCACCGGATTGGGAAAACCCCGGGATGATGCCGTTGCAGCAGAAATAGCCTTTCAGTTCCGGCACAGGCCCAAAAAGCGCGTTGCTGTCAGGCGACCAGATCATAGGGCCGTTGATAACGCGCTTGATCCCCGCGCTGCCCACAACGGGCACCCGGTCAATGGCGCGCATCATGTTGGGCTCGATCCGTTCCAGATCGTCGGCAAACAGCTCGTGGCCGAAGCCTTGCGGGGTTCCGTCCTCGGCCCAGAACCGCACGTCCTTTTCGTAGGCGCCGACAAGCAGCCCGCTTCCCTCCTGGCGCAGGTAATATTCACCGTCCCGGTCCGCAACAGAGGGCAATCGGCGGTCCATGGCCGCAATCTCGCTGATGGTCTCGGTCACGAAATACTGGTGCTCTGTTGGTTGCAGCGGCAGGTCAATTCCGGCCATCGCAGCGACTTCCCGGCCCCACAATCCGGCTGCGTTGACCACAACCGGGGTGACGATGTCGCCTTTGGGGGTCCTCACAACCCAAGTGCCATCTGATTGTTGAACCGTGGCTGTCACAGGAGTGAACCTGTAGATTTCCGCCCCGTTTTGCCGCGCGCCGGACGCGTAGGCATTGGTGACACCAGATGGATCCACATTGCCGCCGGAGGGTTCATACATGATGCAGCGGATGCCGTCGTAGTCGACCAAAGGGTGCAGGCGTTCGGCCTCGTCGCGGTCCACTTCGAAGAAGTTCAGGCCGTAATACTTCGCCTTCGCCGCCTGAAGACGCAGTTGATGCTCTCGCGCTTCGGTCTGCGCCAAATAGAGTGATCCGGGCTGAAAGACGCCGCAAGACTGGCCCGTCTCGGCTTCCAGCCCGTTGTACAGATCCATCGTGTAATTCTGGATGCGGGTGATGTTGTTGTTGTCATGCAGCCCGTGGATATTTGCCGCCGCGTGCCAGGTGGACCCAGATGTCAGCTCATCGCGCTCCAGCAAGACCACGTCGGTCCAGCCCAGTTTCGTCAGGTGATACAGGATCGAGCAGCCAATAACCCCTCCCCCAATAACGACGGCTTGTGCATGGGTCTTCATGGCGGCATCCTTGGTTTTGCTGGTTCCCTCAGCCTGCCCGCTGGTCTGGCGATTCTTTTGCCGCACCGCGACATTTCCTGTCGCAGTGATACAAGTCAGCCCCTTTGCCTTGCGCGAGCATGGACCAAACGTAGACAAGGAAGCGCCCCATGCAAACCACAACCAGAGTAGCCGTGATCGGTGGCGGCGTCGTCGGATGTTCCGTTTTGTATCATCTGACCAAGCTTGGCTGGTCGGATGTCATGCTGATTGAGCGGTCTGAACTGACGTCAGGCTCCACTTGGCATGCGGCGGGCGGGTTTCATACGTTGAACGGCGACACCAACATGGCCGCGCTTCAGGGCTACACCATCCGGCTCTACAAGGAGCTTGAAGAAATTACCGGCATGTCCTGCGGGCTGCACCACGTGGGCGGCGTGACGCTGGCTGACAACAAGGACCGGTTCGACATGTTGGTCGCGGAACGCGCCAAGCATCGTTACATGGGGTTGGAGACCGAGGTCGTGGGCCCCGACGAAATTGCCAAGATCGCCCCCATCACCAATCTCGACGGCATTATTGGTGGGCTATACGACCCTCTCGACGGCCATCTTGACCCATCCGGCACGACGCATGCCTATGCCAAAGCCGCGCGGATGGGCGGTGCCACGATCGAAACGCATTGCAAGGTCGAAGACACAAACCAACGCGCCGATGGCACGTGGGATGTGGTGACCAACAAGGGCACGATCCACGCGGAGCACATCGTCAACGCGGGCGGTCTGTGGGCGCGCGAAGTGGGCGCAATGGCTGGCATCTACCTGCCGCTTCATCCAATGGAGCATCAGTATCTTGTCACAGAAGACGTGGCCGAGATTTATGAACGCGACGCAGAGCATCCGCATGTGATGGACCCCGCAGGCGAAAGCTATCTGCGGCAGGAAGGCCGCGGGCTTTGCATTGGCTTTTATGAACAACCCTGCCAGCCGTGGGCCGTTGACGGCACGCCCTGGGACTTCGGTCATGAGTTGCTGCCCGATAACCTCGATAAAATCGAGGCCTCGGTGGACTTTGCCTACAGACGCTTCCCAGTGCTGGAACGCGCAGGCATCAAATCCGTCATTCATGGGCCATTCACCTTTGCCCCAGACGGCAACCCGCTTGTCGGGCCGGTCCCTGGCATGCGCAATTATTGGTCCGCCTGTGGCGTGATGGCAGGCTTTTCGCAAGGCGGCGGCGTCGGGCTGATGTTGGCGCAATGGATGATCGAGGGTGAGCCCGAACGTGATACGTTCGCAATGGATGTGGCCCGCTTCGGGGATTGGATCAGTCCCGGCTACACCCGCCCCAAAGTGGTCGAGAACTACCAACGCCGCTTTTCTGTGTCTTACCCCAACGAGGAGCTGCCCGCTGCGCGACCACACGCCACGACGCCGATGTACGATATATTCTCACAAATGGGTGCAGTGTGGGGCGCACAGTACGGGCTTGAGGTTCCCAATTACTTTGCCCAGGGCGATGAGCCCACATTTGAGGCCCCCTCCTTTCGCCGCTCAAACGCCTTTGCGGCAACCGCGCGCGAGGTCAAAGCGGTCCGCACGGCTGCTGGCATCAACGAAGTACAAAATTTCGGCAAATATCGCGTGACAGGACCAAACGCGCGCGCATGGCTCGATCGGGTCATGGCCGGACGGGTTCCGCAGCCGGGGCGCTTATCCCTCACCCCGATGTTGTCCGAAAAGGGCCGCTTGATAGGCGATTTTACCATCTCCTGCCTGTCGGATACCGAATTTCAACTGACGGCCAGCTATGGCAGTCAAGCCTACCACTCTCGGTGGTTTGGGCTTCAGGCGCAGGACGGGGTTTGGGTCGAAAACGTCTCGGACAGGCTGACGGGCTTTCAGGTGGCGGGGCCAAAATCGCGCGACATCGTGCAAGCCTGCACACGCGAAAATCTTGACACTATGCGCTTTATGGATGTGCGCCGCATCACAGTGGGTCAGGTTGATTGTACGGTTCAACGCGTCAGCTACACCGGTGATCTGGGCTTCGAGATCTACTGCGACCCCATGCATCAGCGCGCTCTTTGGCATGCGCTTTGGCAGGCGGGTGAACCGCTTGGCCTGACACCGTTTGGAATGCGCGCAATGATGAGTTTACGGCTCGACAAGTTCTTCGGCTCTTGGATGTCTGAATTTTCGCCTGATTACACGGCTGCCGAAACGGGTATGGACCGCTTCATCTCCTTCAAGAAAAACGCTGATTTCATCGGTCGCGCCACGGCTGAGGCCGAACGCGCATCGCCCCCACACCGCCAGCTCTGCGCTTTTGTTGTGGATGCCGAAGACGCTGACGTCACGGCTTACGAGCCGATCTTTATTGGCGATGACGTTGTGGGCTTTTGCACGTCAGGTGGCTTTTCGCACCATACCGGGAAATCCATCGCACAAGGCTTCCTTCCCCGTGACCAGATAAAACCGGGGCTTACCGTTCAAATTGAAATCCTGGGTCAACGCCGCAACGCCACACGCGTCACCGAGCCGCTCTTTGACGCCGACGGATCCCGCATGCGCGGCTAGGTTTCATCTTGGCAAAAATACCTCCGCCGGAGGCCCTTTTGGCCTGACGTCAGCCCAATTCCTCGACAATCACAAGGTCGCGTTCCGATGCATCGCGCGCAAAGCTCAACGCGTTTTGGTAGGCGTCGGAATTGTAGCAATCATGCGCGGCTTGCAGGCTCGGGAAACGGGCCACAACATTGCGCGCCCGGTCGTTGCCTTCCAGCTGTTCATAGGTGCCGTTGCGCACAATGAATTCACCGCCAAAGGTCGGAATGACCTCCGTCGCGATGGCGGCGTATTTCATGTAGCTGTCCATGTCGGTCACTTTGACATGCGCGATCCATAAGGCTGATGCCATAATTTATCCTCCGATAACTTTTTCTGCAGCCAGAATGGCCGCTTCCGAGTTTGAGGCATCCGCCCCGCCGCCTTGGGCCATGTCCGGGCGCCCGCCGCCGCCTTTGCCGCCAAGCTCAAGAACTGCCGCACGTACAAGATCGACTGCGGACAAAGTGTCGGTCAGGTCCGCCGTAACGCCTGCGGCAACTGCAGCCTTGCCTCCGGCATCCGCGATCAACAGGACCGCGCCTGATCCCAAACGGGCCTTGTGCTCGTCAACCAGTGCGGGCAGATCCTTGCCGCTGACACCGTCCAGCTTTGTTGCAAAAAAGGTGATCCCGTCGACGTCTTTGTCAGAATGCGCAGCACTTCCGCCGCCCATTGCCAGGTCGCGACGCAACTGAGCAACTTCGTTTTGTAACGCCTTGCGTTCATCTTGCATGGCCTTCACCCGGTCCGCCACATCCTCAGGGCGGGCCTTCAGGCTCAGAGCCACAGATGCCAAACGATGATCTTGCAGACGCAAGTAATCCATCGCAGCCTGACCTGTCAGCGCTTCGATCCGCCGAACGCCCGACGAAGACGCGCTGTCTCCAAGCGCCACGAAGGCTCCAATGTCGCCCGTCTGACGCACGTGGGTCCCACCACAAAGTTCCAGCGAATATGTCTCGCCGTCCGCGCCTTTTCCGGTTTGGGCATGCCCCATCGACACGACACGCACTTCGTCGCCGTACTTTTCGCCGAACAAGGCCTGCGCACCCATCTCGCGGGCGTCGTCCGGCGTCATGATCCGCGTTTCAACGGGGGTGTTCTGACGAATATAGGCGTTCACCTCCTGCTCCACCCGCGACAGGTCTTCTAAAGACAAAGCCGCGTTGTGGCTGAAATCGAACCGCAACCGATCAGGCGCATTCAGTGAGCCCCGCTGCGCCACATGCTCGCCCAAAGCGCCGCGCAAGGCTTCATGCAGCAGATGCGTGGCCGAGTGATTTGCGCGGATGGCCCCACGTCGTGCCGGATCAACCAACAACTCGGCCCCGTCGCCAACTTTCAGCGCGCCGCCGTCCACCTTGCCAAAATGAATGAACACGTCGGCAACCTTGCGCGTATCAGTGATCTCGACGGTCACATCCCCGGTTTTAAGCACACCGGTATCACCCACCTGCCCGCCGCTTTCGGCGTAAAACGGCGTTTGGTTCAGAACGACCTGCACGTCGTCACCGTCGGACGCGACATCGACAAGTCCGCCATCTTTCACAATAGCCAGGACCTGCCCCTCGGCACTTTCCGTGTCGTAGCCCAGAAAGTCCGTGGCCCCATGCCTATCGGCAATATCATACCAGATGCTCGCATCTGCCGCCTCGCCGGAACCGGACCACGCGGCACGCGCTTTGGTCTTTTGCTCTTCCATCGCGGCATCAAATCCAACCACATCCACTTCGCGGCCCTTCTCGCGCAACGCATCCTGCGTCAGATCAAGCGGGAAGCCGAACGTGTCATACAGCTTGAACGCTGCTTTGCCCGGCAGTTCCGCACCATCGGCAAGCCCATCCAACTCGTCGTCGAGCAATTTCAAGCCGCGCTCCAACGTTTCGCGGAACCGGGTCTCCTCGGCCCGCAGCGTTTCCTCGATCAGCACTTGCGCCTGACGCAGTTCCGGATATGCGCCGCCCATTTGTGTCACCAGCTCGGGCACCAACCGATGCATCACCGGATCCTGCGCCCCCAGTAGATGTGCGTGGCGCATTGCGCGCCGCATGATCCGCCGCAGCACATATCCCCGACCGTCTTTTGACGGCAAGACGCCGTCGGCGATCAGAAACGACGTCGAACGCAGGTGATCCGCAATCACACGATGATGCACGTTTTGATCGCCATAAGGATCAACGCCGTTCACATGCGATGACGCCTCGATCAGCGCTTTGAACAGATCAGTGTCGTAATTGTCGTGACTGCCCTGCATCAATGCGGCGATACGTTCCAGCCCCATCCCCGTATCAATGGATTGCATGTCCAGCGCCCGCATGGAGCCATCCTCGAACTGCTCGTTCTGCATGAAAACGATGTTCCAGATCTCAATGAACCGATCGCCATCTTCTTCAGGGCTACCGGGCGGTCCGCCCCAGATATGTGCGCCATGATCGTAGAAAATTTCGGTGCAGGGGCCGCATGGACCCGTTGGCCCCATTTGCCAAAAATTGTCCGACGTCGCGATCCGGATAATGCGATCCTCAGGGACGCCGAGCTTTTTCCAGATGTCATAGGCCTCGTCATCGGTGTGAAACACGGTCACCGATAGGCGGTTTTTGTCGATGCCGAATTCTTCTGTGATAAGCTCCCAGGCGAATGCAATTGCATCTTCTTTGAAGTAATCGCCAAAGCTGAAATTCCCCAGCATTTCGAAAAATGTATGATGTCGCGCTGTGTAGCCTACATTGTCGAGGTCATTGTGTTTGCCCCCTGCACGCACACATTTCTGCGCGGTCGTGGCGCGGGCATAGTCGCGGGTCTCTAAGCCCGTGAACAGGTTTTTGAACTGAACCATGCCAGAATTCGCAAACATCAGCGTAGGATCGTTTCGCGGCACCAGCGGGCTTGAAGGCTGCACTGAATGCCCCTGCTTTTCAAAATAGGACAGAAAGCTGGATCGAATGTCGTTCAGACTGGGCATTTTGGATGTCCGTTTGCGCAAGAATTATGGGTCAAGCAGGTGTATCTCTGGCGTGGCGGACTGTCCACATCTGCCCAATGCTCTGATACGAAAAAAGGGCAGTCCGGTTGGACCACCCTTTTAGGTTGCTTAATATGCGCTCAGGGCGCTGGGCCCAATGTGCCCCTTCACACCAAACTAGATGTCGGCGAGGTCATCATCACCATCATCCAGGACAGCGCTATCTGCTTCGCCTTCCGGCATATCAAATTCCAACCCATGGGCCGCACGGATCTTGTCTTCAATCTCTAGCGCGGTGCGTGGATTTTCCCGCAGGAAGGTCTTGGAATTTTCCCGTCCTTGCCCGATCCGTTCGTCACCATAGCTAAACCATGCACCAGACTTGTCTACGACGCCCGCCTTGACGCCAAGGTCCAGAAGTTCACCCATTTTCGAGATGCCCTCGCCGTACATGATATCAAATTCAACTTGCTTGAACGGAGGGGCCACCTTGTTTTTGACAACCTTCACACGGGTTGTGTTGCCAACGACTTCGTCACGGTCTTTGATCGACCCAATCCGACGAATATCCAGTCGCACTGAGGAGTAGAATTTAAGCGCATTACCGCCCGTCGTGGTTTCCGGAGACCCAAACATCACGCCAATCTTCATACGGATTTGGTTGATGAAGATGACCATACAATTGGACCGAGAAATCGATCCGGTCAGCTTGCGCATGGCTTGGCTCATCAACCGCGCATGCACGCCGACCGAGGCATCGCCCATATCGCCTTCAAGCTCGGATTTAGGTGTCAGCGCGGCCACTGAGTCGACAACGATCATGTTCACCGCCCCCGAACGAACGAGCGTGTCCACGATTTCAAGCGCTTGCTCGCCTGTATCAGGCTGAGAAATCAGCAGCTCGTCCAAATCAACGCCCAATTTGCGGGCATATTGCGGGTCAAGCGCGTGTTCGGCATCAACAAATGCACAAACGCCGCCTTTCTTCTGCTCTTCCGCGACGCAATGCAACGTCAGCGTGGTCTTGCCCGAACTCTCGGGGCCGTAAATTTCAACGACCCTACCCTTTGGCAGCCCGCCTATACCCAACGCAATATCCAGTCCCAACGACCCAGTTGACGTGGCTTCGATTTCCTGGACGGCATTGCCATCGCCCAGCTTCATGATCGACCCTTTACCAAATTGCCGCTCAATCTGAGCCAGCGCGGAATCGAGCGCTTTTTGTTTGTTGCTGTCGTTCTTGTTCATGCTCAAAAGTTCTGCTGTTGCCATCATTCCAACCCTTATTTCACGCCCCCATTGTGGGAGCAATAATGCGTTTGTTCGCTTGTTGTTCTCACTTCTTATGAGATCAAAAGAAGAACATATCAAGATATTTCTGCGCTGCACTTTTCGACAGATCGGTTAAAGTTTAGTTGAGATGTCAAAAAAATTGCGTAGTTTGGATGCGCAGCTACAGGCAGGCATTTGATATAATGATGATTTTTTATAAACAGCGGCTGGCCTATCTTGCTGTCCCGAAGACCGGCACCAGCGCCGTCGAGCGTGCTTTGCACCGTCGAGCATCCGCGGTCTTACGCGACCCGCCCGGGCTGAAACATACAAATGCGCGCAGTTACGAACGCCGATTCCGGTCGATGTTTGAACGTGGCGGGCTCGCGCCCATTGAAACGGTTGCGGTCATGCGCGAGCCGCTTTCTTGGCTGAGCAGTTGGTTCAGGTACCGCCAAAGACCTGCGTTGGCGGGCCACGCGAACAGCACTGAAGGGCTTAGTTTCGATCAGTTTATCGAGGCCTACCTGCTGAAAGACCAGCCGCCATTTGCGCAGGTTGGATCGCAGGGACGGTTTGTTACCGACGACAATGGTGACCTTTTGGTCAATCACCTGTTTCAATATGAAGATTTTGACCCGTTCATTGATTTTTTACACAAAAGGCTGGGCGGGGATTTCGAGCTTCAGACAGTGAACCAATCCCCCAAACGCCACATTGATCTATCCGCTGATCTTGAAAAGGCACTGCATCAGCATCTGGCGTTGGACTTCGAGATCCATGGTGCCTTGGCCAATGGGCCGCTGTCCCTAGGGTAGCCCGTCTGCCATCAATCAGGCCGCAATATCCGTCAGTTGACCCCGCACAGTCGCGGTGAGTTCGTTCAGCGAGAATGGTTTTGGCAGGAAGATCGAATTCGGAATATCTGACTGGTCTTCGTTGAAATTCTCCTCAGCGTAGCCAGAGACAAAGACAACCTTCAGTTCGGGTCGGGCCTCGCGAGCCTGTTTGACCCAGCTTGGGCCATCAAGCCCCGGCATGACAACATCGGTGACAACGATGTCGATACTCAGCTCTGCGTCCCGCAGAACTTCCAACGCTTCTTCTCCAGATTCGGCCTCCAGCACTTCGAACCCCCTCAGCCGCAACGCCCTGCTTGCAAAAGCCCGCACGGGGGCTTCGTCCTCCACCAACAACACAACGCCGTCAATAGGGCCAATATCAACCGCAATCGGGGGTTTACGGGCGGCTTCCTCTTCAACGGCAGGTCGGTCATAGGTGGGGAAAAAGATGGTGAACTCGCTGCCTTTGCCCTCGATGCTATCGGCAAAGATAAATCCACCTGATTGCTTTACGATGCCATATGCGGTCGACAGACCCAGCCCTGTCCCCTCGCCCACACCTTTTGTGGTATAAAATGGCTCGAATATCTTTGACAGCTTGTCCTTGGCGATCCCCGTCCCAAGGTCACGGACTTTGACCACAACATAGTCACCACGCGGAACAATGGCACGGTCCCGTCGCAGGTCGCTTTGCAATTTGGCATTGCGCGTTTCTATGGTGATTTCTCCGCCCGTTCCAGCCATTGCGTCGCGCGCGTTGACAACAAGGTTCATAATCACCTGCTCAAGCTGACGACGGTCTGCGCGCACGGACATTAATTTTGGATCATGCGTCAGGTTTAATGCAATTTGGGCGCCAACCAACCGGTTCAGCAGATGCGCAAGGTCCGAAAGCGTGTCGCGCATATCAAGGACTTCTAGTTGCAGGTTTTGTTTGCGGGAAAACGCAAGCAACTGGCCCACAAGGGACGCCGCACGATTGGCATTCTGATTGATCTGTTCCAAGTCGCCGTAATCCATGTCGCCTGGGTCATGACGCAACATAAGCAGGTCGCAATGCCCTGAAATGGCCGTCAGCAAATTGTTGAAGTCATGCGCGACACCACCGGCCAACTGCCCAATGGCCTGCATTTTCTGGCTTTGCACAAATTGCGCCTCTAGCGTCTTCAGCTCGGTCGCATCTGTCACCAGTGCCAGCAAACTCACCTCGCCATTTTCGATGACGCGTCCTAGGCTGACCTGCAAATATGTCTCGTCTTCGCCAGACCGTGCGCGCAACACTTCAGGCTGGTGCAAAGAGCGCCCATCCGCTGCATCCGCCAGCCAATCTTCAAGCGGACGCCCCAAGCCGCCGATAAGGTCGGACAAATGCCGCCCCTTTTTGTCCTTCATATCAAGAAGCTGACGCGCAAGTTTGTTCGCGTCCTCAATGTCGCCATTCGGTTTGATCCGCAGCAAGGCGACAGGAAAGTCTTCCAAAATGTCGAACCGGTTGCCATCTGTGACCGTCTCATTCGCCAAGGGGGCCAAATAATACTCAGACCGCCCGCCGGCGCCGGGGACGATGATAACCTGAACGCTGATGACCCCGTCTTTGGTTTTCAGCTGATGCACTGCACCGCTGATTGACGGGACCTCTGAAAACAGACGGTCCACCGCTTTCATGCGTTCCCCGGCGATACTGCGCATGGCCTCGTTCATGTACAATATCGTCCCCGTTCCGCTGACTGTCATCATCGGAAGGCTGATCTTGTCGGCACCACGGCCCGCCGACAGGCGGTCGCTGTTTTCTTCTACGGCCCAAAGGAAACGTTCGCCGGGTAAGCTGTGGATCGCCACATGAAAGCGGGCATTGCGTGTCACCACGTCTTCTTGCGCGGCGTTCAACCGCGTGGCTTTCGCCTGTAGCCTAAAAATTATTGCGCTTGGATTTGGAAAATGAGACCCAATCACTTTCTCCAATATGTCGCCACCATGATCGCCAAACATCTGTCTGGCAGCAGCATTTCGGTTGAGTATCTCGCCCGACGATGCGGTCACAAATATGGATCGCTCATCGTGAAAAATGAGATCTTTCAGATCGGATTGACTTGATTTTGAAGCTGTTCTTTCGCGGCGCATCTTTGCAAATACTGACAGCGCGGCGAGCACCAGTCCCGCCGCTGCCAGCCCCATGGACTGCATCATGTCCGGCAAAAATACAGCGATCAACAAAACCATGACGGCAGCCCAGCTTAAAAAGCTGCTCTGCAAAAACCTGTGTCCTGACAAGCTATTACCACTGTCCGGGTCTGCAACTTGTGCCAAGCCGGAGCCTCCCAATCCATTCAATAAAAGGACTTTAGGATAGAACTGTTAATCTACCCTTAACTCTTAAAATCTTAGCAATAGCAGATGTTAGGCAGGCACGCCCCGATGCGTCAAGTGAGCCGCATAGAGCCCGTCACCATCGCGGTCAGGTAGAAACTGCATTTCGGATGTCAGTTGAAATTCTGGATGCAGGTCCAAAAAGCGTTGAATTTGTTGGCTATTCTCGGACTTTAACACGGAGCATGTGACGTAGCTCAGGCAACCACCATCGCTGACAAGCGTGGCCGCCTCTTTCAGTATTTCGACCTGTATCTCGTGCAGCCGGCTCAAGGCCTGGGGGGTCAACGACCATTTGCCCTCTGGGGCACGCCGCCACGTGCCACTGCCCGAACACGGCACATCGCACAGGACCAGATCAAACGGGGCCTGCGCCCGGCACGCTTGCTTGTCCAAGATCGAGACGTCTAACCCCGCGCGGGCTGCGCGTGGCGCAAGGTCCTTCAAGCGACCCGCATTCGCGTCATGCGCATAAAGTTGCGCGGTATTCAGATCGCCGTAAGCCAGCACCTTGCCGCCGCCGCCAGCACAGTAATCCAGCATGCGTTTGGCCGTTGGAAGCCCTGCGCAGATGGCTTGGCTGCTTGCGTCTTGCAACTCGATCAGGCCCAGTTTGAAAGCGTCACTACCGGCCAGTTTTCTAGGGTTTTCAACGACTTCCAAAGCGGTCTTGGCGCGTTCCGCATCAATGGCAACAATGCCGTCTTTCGCCAGTGATGCCGCCGCTTGGTCTCTGGTCGTCTTTGTCAGGTTGACGCGCACAAAGACCGGTGCGCGCTGCCTCAAAACGGAAGCCACGGTCGCATCATCCGGCCCTAACGAGGCGGAAAACTCGCCCGACAGCCACTCTGGCAGGTCAAACTCCACTTCCCAGTTTTGCAGAGCTTGCGTTTGAAAAAGGGACGCGACCTCTTCCGCCGACAAAGGCGCAGGGGCATGCCCTTCACCAGAGAAAAGCGCGGCCATCTCATCCAGATTGCGGTCCGCGGCGGCGTGCGCGCACACCAAACCGCGCCCAGTTTCGCCGTTCCCCCGAGCCGCAAAGCTTTTGCGGCACCTCAGGCAATCAAAGACAATATCCCGGATCGCAGCGCGGTCTTTGGAACCGGCAAAACGGGAGCGACGCGCCCAGTTTGTCAGCGCCTTTTCAATGGCTTGCCCGCCAAGGTAGATGTCGAGGATCTCAATCGCGGCGGACAGTCGGGCGGGCGGTGTCACCTAGCCGATCCGGTAATTGGGCGACTCGCGGGTGATCTGCACGTCATGTACGTGGCTCTCTTTTAGCCCTGCGCCCGTGATACGCACGAAATTGGCCCGCTCATGCATGTCTTTGACGGTTTTCGCGCCGGTATACCCCATGGCGGCCCTGAGCCCGCCAACCATTTGATGAACCACGGCGCTGGCTGATCCTTTGTAGGGCACCTGCCCTTCGATGCCTTCAGGGACCAGCTTGTCCGATGCTGCGTCTTTCTGAAAATATCGGTCGGCCGATCCGCTGGCCATCGCTCCCAATGAGCCCATGCCGCGATAGCTTTTGAAGCTACGGCCCTGATAGAGAATAACCTCTCCAGGCGATTCATCGGTACCGGCGATCATCGAGCCAACCATGGCGCAGGATGCGCCCGCCGCAATCGCTTTGGCGAAGTCGCCGGAGAATTTGATACCCCCGTCTGCTATCACCGGCGTGCCGGTGTCACGTGCGCCAGCGGCGCAATCCATGATCGCGGTCAGTTGGGGCACCCCAACACCGGCCACCATGCGTGTTGTGCAGATGGAACCCGGCCCAATGCCGACCTTTACAGCATCCGCCCCCGCGCCAATCAGCGCTTTTGTGGCCTCTGAGGTGGCGACGTTGCCCGCAATCACCTGAACTTCGTTGGACAGCTTTTTGGCCCGTTCCACGGCGATAGCCACGCCTTCTGAATGCCCATGGGCCGTGTCGATCACGATCAGGTCTGCGCCTGCATCGACCAATGCTTCTGATCTTTCAAACCCTGCGTCGCCCACAGTCGTTGCAGCGGCCACGCGCAGTCGTCCCAATTGGTCTTTGCAGGCCTGCGGATTTAATACCGCTTGTTCAATGTCCTTCAACGTCAGCAACCCGGTCAGCTTGCCATCTTTGTCCACCACCAGCAGCTTTTCGATCCGGCGCGCCTCCATCATTGATTTGGCTTCGGCCAAATCCGCGGGTTCTTGCAACATCGCCAGATTGTCAGATGACATCATCGCCTTGACCGGGGTCTTGTCGTCCGAGGCAAAGCGCATGTCGCGGTTGGTCACAATACCGATGACGCGCCCATGTTCGCCCACGACGGGAAAGCCGGACACCTTGTAGCGTTCCTGCAATTCCTTGGCGTCCGCCAATGTCTGGTTTTCGGTCAGAGTGATCGGGTTGTAGACGATCCCGCTTTCAAACCGTTTCACACGGCGCACTTGCTGCTGCTGCTCCTCAACCGTCAGATTGCGGTGGATCACACCTATGCCGCCGGCCTGCGCCATGGCAATCGCCATCCGCGCCTCTGTCACCGTGTCCATGGCCGAGGACAGAAGCGGAATGTTCATCGCCACGGATTTGGTCACGAATGTCCGCGTATCCGCCGTGGTTGGCAGGACGCTGGACGCGCCGGGAACCAGCAAAACATCGTCAAAAGTGAGGGCCTCGCGAATCTGCATGTGCGTCTCCTTGCAGCAGGTCTCGTTTGGCAGTTTGCTATTTCATGAATTCTGCGGATGCGAAAGGGTCGATTTTGTGCTTTAGCAGGTTTAGGCCACTACCAAGGGGAAAATTATGGGCGATCACGGCTATGAAACTGGGCGGTTGAACCTGCCTTTCGTGGGGATCGCGACCTTCGGAAAGCGGCCCTATGTCGAGGATTGGTCAAAAATCGACGCAGATGTGGCCGTGCTTGGCGCGCCCTTTGATGGTGGCACCCAGTACCGCCCCGGCGCGCGGTTCGGTCCCCGCGCGGTCCGCGAAGCCTCGACCCTGTTCAGCTTCGGCCATGCCGGTGCCTATGACCATGAGGACGACGCCACATACTTGCCCGCCTCTGTGCGCATCGTCGATATGGGCGACGCGGACATTATCCATACCGACACGACCGGCTCCCACAACGGCATCGAGGCAGGTGTGCGCGCGGCCCTCAAAGCCGGTGCCTTGCCCGTCACAATCGGCGGCGACCACTCGATCAACATCCCCTGCATCAACGCATTCGACGACCAAGGCGACATCCACATCCTGCAAATCGACGCGCATCTGGATTTCGTCGATGAACGACACGGCGTGCGCAATGGCCACGGCAACCCGATGCGCCGTGCGGCCGAGAAGGCTTACGTCACGGGCCTGACCCAGCTGGGTATTCGCAACGTCAGCTCCACGGCCAAGGAAGGCTACGGCGACGCGCGCGCGATGGGGTCCGACATCCTGTCGGTCCGACAATGCCGCGACATCGGGCCGGGGGCGCTTGCCAAACGCATCCCCGAAACATCCCGCGTCTACATCACCATCGACATCGACGCCTTCTGCCCGTCCATTGCGCCTGGCACGGGAACGCCAAGCCATGGTGGGTTTCTTTATTACGAGGTGCTTGAGTTGATGCAACAGGTCGCTCGCACTCACGACATCGTCGGCATCGACTTGGTCGAGGTAGCACCCGACTATGACCCAACCGACAGCACCGCGATCCTTGCTGCCCAAGTCCTTCTGAACCTGCTGGGCTTTATCTTCCATGAGCGTCAGACATGAGCGTGCACATCCTTGTCGATGCCGACGCTTGCCCGGTCAAAGAGGAAATTTTCAAAACCGCCTACCGGCTGAAAACGCCGGTCACGCTGGTTGCGAACGCCTATCTGCGCCTGCCCAACCATCCGCTTTTGGAGATGAAGGTCGTCTTGGACGGGTTCGACGCCGCCGATGATTGGATCGCCGAAAACGCAGGCGCCCAATCTGTGATCATCACTGCCGACATCTTGCTCGCGGGCCGCTGTATCGAGGTAGGGGCGACGGTCCTTGCCCCCACCGGCAAGCCGTTCAACACGTCCAACATAGGCGGCGCGATCGCCACACGCGCAATCATGGCCGACTTGCGCGCCGGACTTGAGCAAACCGGCGGTCCCGCGCCCTTCTCCAACAAGGACCGCTCACAGTTCTTGAATGCGCTCGACCGCGAATTGCAGCGATTGATCAGAACGACCTAGTCCTTCCGCTCGCCCTCTTCCGGCTCCAAGCCATAGGGCTCCGCCAAATCCCAAACATGGTCCGGCACCATATGTTTCATCCGCCGCGGCTCCTCGCGGCGCAGATGCAAAATGCTTTCTGCCGCCTTCATCTCCACCCGCGCACGGGCAAATTCCAAGCCCCGAGGCCCAAACCGGGGCTGTATCCAGCTCACAATCGGCCGCAGCCAATCCGGCATGCGCCGCAGCGGCAACCCGCCAGCGGCCAGCTTAGTGTTCTCCACAAAACCCTTCACCGCGCCGCCGCGTTTGCCCTTGGACCCTGGTTCCGACAAGATCACGTCGTCACCCAGAAGCCCCAGCAATTCCTCGCCGCGCGTGTTGCGCACCAGCAGCCATTGATCGCCTTCGCCGCCCATGTACCCAACGGTGATGTCGGCCAACACATTGGTGTAATCCACGCAGGTGCGACAGGTCAGCGGAAAGAAATCCGGCGGAAGATCCGAGATCGGCAATTGCAAAAACGGGATCAACCGCTCGCTGCCGTCCCTGAAACGCAGCTCAACCACGTAATCTGCGCGGAATTCCAGATACGTGATGTCGTCGGGCGTCTCGGACAACAAGTCCAGAAACTGATGAAACGCCTCCGTCGTGGTGTTGTCCGAGCACGGCGTGCCAATGACATACAACCGCTCCAGCCCCAGTTCCGCTTCCAGCGCCCGAAGCGCGTAGACCTGACACGGTATCCCGATCACGCCGATCCGCTTGTGTCCCGCCGCAACGGCAGGCTCCAGCAGCGCCAGCAGCGGCGCGTAGCCCATCCGCATGCCCCGCGCCTCCGCCATGCCGTCAGGCGTGGTCACCAACATGGGCCGGGGTCGCCAGCTATCCTCCGCATCAGGCCCCATGCACAGCACCGCGTCCACCAAACCGGCCCGCAACAGCCGCTCCCCAATCGTGGTGGTGATCCCCGTCCATTGCGCGCCGTCCCGTGCGGTTTTCATGCGCGCTCGCACCATCCTCCGAAACGGCCCAAAATGCGCCTCGTCCGCACGGGCTGCGTCGCGCGCGCGCCCATGCACCTGCGCTTCTAATGTTGGGTAATCAGGGGCAATGAACTGGCAAGCCCGCCCGCAGCGCTTCGGGTCATCCGTCCGCGAGATGCCACAATCGGTACACAGGTCCCGATGCGGAGCCTCAGACGTCAACGTCACCCGCGAAAGCCTTGCGCTACAACAAATTTCTCTGAACTGTCCTGCCGCGATGCACCGGGTTTGAAATTTGCGACCTTGGTGAATTTTTGCTTCAGCATTTTCTGCAAATCGCCCTCGGCCCCGCCCGCCAGCACTTTGGCCACGAAGGTCCCTCCGTCGTCCAATACGTCAAAGGCGAAATACGCCGCCGCCTCGCACAAAGCCATGATGCGCAAGTGGTCCGTCTGCTTATGACCCGAGGACGCCGCCGCCATGTCGCTCATCACAACGTCGGCTTTGCCGCCCAGCCACGCCTTCACCTGCTCATCCGCGCCGTCATCGAGAAAATCCAGCACATGCAAGTCGCATCCGGCAATCGGTTCAACCTCTTGAAGGTCGATCCCCAAAATGGTGCCGACCTTTTTGCCCGCCTTCTCCCCCAATGCGTTCACGCGTGGCACGGCCACTTGACACCAGCCACCCGGCGCGCAGCCAAGGTCCACAACCCGCGCGCCCGGCACCAAGAAGCGGTACTTCTCATCCGTCTCCAAAATCTTGTAGGCCGCGCGTCCGCGCATCCCCTCGGATTGCGCGCGCTTCACATAAGGGTCGTTCAGTTGTCGCTGCAGCCACAGGGTCGAGGACAGCTTGCGCCCCCGCGCGGTTTTCACCTTCACGGTCAGGTCGCGCTGCCCGCGCCCGGATGTGTTCTTGCCTTTGGTGCCCTTGGGCCCAGTCGGTGAGCGCGCCATGCCTCAACCCTATCATTGTTCCAAAAATATCCCCGCCGGAGGCTCCTACGCGTCAAGCGGCAGAAACGCCAGCCTAGTAGGGCCCTTCCTCCAGAACCCCATCCGTCGACATCTGCGCATAAAGCAGCCCTTCGCGCAGGCCGCGATCGGCCACCGTCAATCTATCTGTCGGCCAAATCCGCAGCAAGGCCTGCAAAATCGCGGCCCCAGACATAATCAACGCATGCCGGTCGCGCCCGATGCGTGGGTCGTCGCGCCGTCCGTCCGGGCCCAGATGCAGATAGCCCTGGATCACGTGGTCAATCTGGTCAGACGTCATCCGCAGCCCGTCCACCTTGTTGCGGTCGTAGCGCTTTAGTCCAAGATGGGACGCCGCCACCGTGGTCACGGTCCCCGAGGTCCCAACGATCTGAAACCCCTCCTTGACCTGATCGGTGTCCTGATAGGGCGTGAACTCGGCCAGGTTCTCCTCGAAAAACCACGACATCAACGCAAACCGCGCCGCGTCGTCATCCACATCGTTGAACTGGTCACGCAGCGTCGCCACCCCCAAAGGCACCGAAATCCAGTCCACCACTTTCGCCGCTGGGAAGCTGCTGTCTTTGGGGTCAAACCCGGTGTGCAGCCGCATAATCGCGCGCGGTCGGTCCACACGCGGGACGCGGCTCAGGTCAATCCACACCAGCTCGGTCGAGCCGCCTCCAATATCAACAACCAGCAGTTGCTCTGTCTTGACAGAGACCAGCGGCGCGCAGGAGATCACGGCCAACCTCGCCTCCTCCTCCGGCTCGATAATTTCAAGCTCCAGCCCGGTCTCGCGGGTCACAAGATCGGTGAATTGCTTGGCATTGGTCGCGCGGCGGCAAGCCTCTGTCGCCACAAGCCGCATCCGCTTGACCGAATGATGGCGCAGCTTCTTCTGGCAAATCTTCAGCGCGCCCACGGTCCGCGCCATTGATGATCGCGACAACTGCCCCGTGGCTTCCAGCCCCGCGCCCAGCTGCACTGACTTGGAAAAGCTGTCGACCACGTGAAACTGGCTGCCCTTCGGCTGCGCAATCAGCATCCGGCAGGAATTGGTCCCCAAATCCAGCGCCGCATAAAGGTCAGCTGGGTCCGGAACGTCGGCAGGGCGCGGGTCCCTCACAGGTGGCGGGACGGGTCGCACGTGACTGCCCGCAGGTTTTGGCGGTATTTTCGCCATGCCAATCGGGCCTCGCAAATGTTTGGTTATCCCCAGCCTATGGGTCGGCAGGTCTTCGCGCAACCTTTGTGAACGCGGCACTCATAAACGTCTTGAGCGATTTGAACGCCCCGCCCCCTGTTCAGCCAAGCGCGCAAGGGATATTGAGCTCCCGTCGCGATTGCGACGCATTTTGTCGAAATCAAACCATGTCCGCAGCAATGCCAAGCTATGGTCGCGAAAAGAGACTCACCTCGAAGGACGCCCTCATGCCCGACGTCACAATCGTTTACTGGCGCGACATTCCCGCTCAGGTGATCGTCGGCAAAGGTCGCTGTGGGTCCAAGGCACCGCTGCCAGAACGTTTCGAGCAAGCAATTGACCGCTGCGCAATGAAGGTCGGCGCAAAAGATGATGACGCCTATATGGCGTCATGGCGCAAGGCCCCCGCATACACGCTCGAAGGTGATCCCGACGAGATTGCAAAGGCGGAAGCTGCCCGCATTGACGCCGAATATGACACAGACAAGATCAAAGCCCTGATCGCCAATGACGGCAATGATGCCTGAGACCCTGAAGGACAAGCTGATGGCCCTTTTGAACTTCCGCAAATCCGCGCCCGAGACCACGACCGTCAACCCTGAGGTCGAGGCATTCTTGCAGAACTACTCCATCGAGGTGATGCCGCGCACCGCCGAGAAGGTCGAGGACTTCCGCGCCCTACTGCCCGAGGGCACCCGCGTCTACATCGCCCATATCGAAGGCACCCCCATTGAGGACATGGTGGCCACAGCCGCCCGTCTGGCCAAAGACGGCTACGATGTCATGCCGCATTTCCCGGCCCGCATCATCAAGGACGAGGCGACGCTCGCCGACTGGATCGCCCGTTATCAGGGTGAGGCTGGCGTAAAACAGGCGCTGCTGCTTGCAGGTGGCGTGGCCCAGCCGCATGGAGACTTCGACAGCTCCATGCAGCTTCTGGACACTGGCCTTTTCGACAAGGCGGGCTTTCAGCGCCTGCACGTGGCGGGCCATCCCGAAGGCAACCGCGATATTGACCCCGACGGGTCCATGAAAAACGTCGATGAGGCGCTGGCTTGGAAACAGGCCTTTAACGAACGAACCGACGCGCAAATGGCGCTGGCCACGCAATTCGCGTTTGAGGCTGGCCCCATCATTGAATGGGCCAACGCCATCAAAGCCAATGGCATCGACCTTCCGGTTCACATTGGCATCGCGGGTCCGGCCAAGCTGCAAACGCTCATCAAATTCGCCATCGCCTGTGGCGTCGGCCCGTCCCTCAAAGTGCTACAAAAGCGCGCGATGGATGTCACCAAGCTGCTGCTGCCCTATGAGCCGACCGAGGTGCTGACCGAACTGGCCGCCCACAAAGCCGCCAACCCTGACTTCAACATAGAAAGCGTGCATTTCTTCCCGCTGGGCGGCATCAAAACCAACGCCAACTGGGCCATCGAGAACGGTGGAAACGCAGCGGTGCCGGCGTCCCAACTCTAGTCCGCCTCGACAGATCGGACCTTTCGCCGGTACCATCGCTGCCGGCCGAGGTGAACATGACATTCATAGAATATCGGCACTCAACACTTCGCCGCCATCCCAAATCGCCCCCGATTTGAGCCTCCTCTAGATCACGCCTCATAATAAACCCGCGCATTTTTCAACCATGCGCACCTCGCCCAACGCGTTCCCATCCACTAAGTGTCTTTTCCAAGATATGCGAGGTCGTTTTATGCTGCGCACCAGGTGCCAATTTGAACGATCACCGACATGACATTCACACGCGTGGCCAGCCTTGGCGGCGCTCCTTGAAAGGCTCCGCCCATGACCCGCACGGTCCTTGAATCAAAAACCAAAACCACCGTCATCGGCTTTGACGAACCCTTCTGCGTCATCGGCGAACGCATCAACCCCACGGGCCGCAAGATCCTCAACGAAGAGCTGGAAGCGGGCGACTATTCCCGCGTGGAAGCCGACGCCATTGCCCAGACCATGGCTGGCGCGAACGTCCTGGACATCAACTCCGGCGCGGTCTTCTCCAACAAAATGGCCGAGGACCCGCGTTATGCCGACAATAACTTCGTCGAGCCAACCTTGATGAAGGAACTGGTGGAACGCGTGCAAAAGGTCTCCGACATTCCTTTGTGCATCGACAGCTCGGTGCCAGGCGCGTTGGAAAACGGCCTGGCCGCCGCCGAAGGCCGCCCGCTGCTGAACTCGGTCACCGGTGAGGAAGAACGGCTCGAACTTGTCCTGCCGCTGGTCAAGAAATACAACGTCCCCGTTGTGGCAATTTCCAACGACGATACTGGCATTTCCGAGGACCCCGATGTGCGTTTCGCCGTCGCCAAGAAGATCGTGGAACGCGCCGCTGATTTCGGCATCCCCGCCCATGACATCGTCGTCGACCCGCTGGTGATGCCAATCGGGGCAATGGGCACCGCGGGCCTGCAGGTTTTCACCCTCGTGCGCCGTCTGCGCGAGGAACTGGGCGTCAACACCACTTGTGGTGCCTCCAACATCTCTTTCGGCCTGCCCAACCGCCACGGCATCAACAACGCCTTCCTGCCTATGGCAATGGCTGCGGGCATGACGTCGGCCATCATGAACCCAGTGGCCCTACCCGTTGGCCCCAAGAAGCTGGCAGAAAAGCGCGAGGCCCTGCTGGCCGCGGGCTTTGTGATCCCCGATGGCATCGACATGGAGCTGTTCGCTCAGCTCACCGGTCTGGGCTCCACAAAGCCGCAGCCGGGCAAGGAAATGGAGGCCATCCGTGCCGCCAACTTCCTGACCGACAACGACCCGTCGGGATCCGCATGGATTACCTTCAACAAGCCGCGCAATGCGGACGGTACCGAGGCCGCCGCGCGTGGTGGCCGTGCGGGCCGCGCAGGTGGACGCCGCCGCAGGGGTTAGCGGTTTATTTACCCTTTTCCTGTTTTTGGAAAAGCATGGATCAAATTGCCGAGAAACCGAATGCTGAACGTTGGATGAAGCAGATATTTGGCGCCAAAGCCGCGCATACGGGCGGCGTCGTGCGGCGCAATGTACGGTGGGTTGAGCGGGAGATCGGCCGTAAGGCCTTTGAGGCCGAAGTGCGCAGCCGCGACTTTCATATGATTGAAAGCGGCGGTCAGTTGATCGTGATCTGCAACAGAGGCGGGATGCGAGTCGTGTGCTGATGAAATATCTCTCAGCCCCGCAAGCACCGATTTTTCGTCGAAAAATCGTGTCACCTAACAGTTAAAATTTGGTCAACCCATGCCAAAAAGCGATGCGCCCGGCGCGATCAACGTACTTATACCTTCTTCAAGGCCCACAAAAAAAGCAGGTAGAAGCCAAAGTTGGCCGGCACATTGGCGGCCGCCCCTGCCATGACCGACCCTGTGCTATCCGCCATAAACCACGCGGTTGCGCCCAAAAACAGCACGCGCAACACCTCCTGCGGGGCCTTCTCCAGCAACGGCCCCGCCGCAGCCCACCAAATAACCCCAAAGCCCGTGAAGATGCCGCCCATAATGGCTTGCGTAAGCCGCGTCTCGGCAGACAGCGGGCGATGCGTATCAGTCGCGGGCCAAATCACGAGATCGGCAAACAGGACGTAAAGACCGTTGAGTGCCGGCAACGCCGACAAAACGGTCAACAACCCGAAAAATATGCAAACGCCTGCGACAATGCGAAGTTTCTTGGCTTGGGTCATGGGACCTTTCCTTTGGTCAGATTTGGCGCCAGATATCGCGGTTCCGACGCGGCCAAACAATTACCCGGCAGGTAAGTGATTTGCTGCCTTCCATTCGCTAAGCTCGCCCCATGACAGATTTCGGAACCCAGCGCCGTTCATGGCGCGGCACGCGTCACATGAGCCAGTTGCAACTCGCCACCGAGGCGGAGGTATCCTCGCGCCATATCTCCTTCCTCGAATCTGGCCGTGCAGGCCCCAGCCGCCAGATGATCCTGCACCTGGCCAATATCCTCGAAATTCCGCCCGCCAAGCGCAATCAAATGCTGGAAGCCGCAGGCTTCGCCCCGCAACACCACCGCTCAGAGCTCAACGCCGATCATATGCAGGCGGTGACACGCGCCATGCGGATGATGCTCGACAAACATAACCCTTACCCAGCAATCGTCATGGATCGCCTCTGGCGCATCGTTGATCTGAATGACACTGCCACCAAGTTGTTCGCCACAGCGGGGCTGGCCAAGGGCGACAGCCTTCTGGAGTGGACGATCAACACGAAGGTCGCCGCCGAAATCATTGAAAACTGGGCGGAAGTTGGGCATCACTCGCTCACGCGTCTGCGCAATGAAAGCCGCGCTCAGGGCGGCATTCCCGAACTGGACCGCGCCGCCAATCATCTCGCCAATGACCCCGCCGTCATGTCCTATACGCCCGAACCCAGCCTGTCGCCCGTCATCAGTACCATCTACACAGCGGGGCCGCTGCGTCTGCCGCTGATCTCAACCTATGCCACCTTTGGCGGGGCCGAAGACTTGGCCATATCTGACCTCAAGATCGAGTTGATGTTTCCCGCAACACCTGAGGCCGAACAAATTCTAAAATCCTTGTAAAGGATCCGCAGACATGGCCAAATCCAGAGAAAAGGGATTTGAGCAGCCATGGGATTTTTAAGACGCCTCAAAGACAATCTGGACCGCCCGCGGGAAGACCGCCCCTTCGGCTCCGGCTGGCTGTCGGGCAGCGGTGCGCTTTTGGCGGGCATCACCAGCATGTTGCTGATTGCGGTCATGCATTATCCGGGCGTGTTCCAGACACCCGACCTGCAGGAATTCGTCACCCTCAGGCACCAGCAATGGGCGCTGCAAATCGTTTTGCTTCTTGGCTATGCCTTCGCGCTGCTGTCACTGATGCTGTCGCGCGACCGCATCCTTGGCTGGACGGCCCTTGGCCTCATCATTCTTGCCTCGCTGATCGGCACGCCTGATGACGGGTCAACCTACACGGCCCCGCTTTATTTCGGCCTCGATTTCTTCATCATCAACGCGCTGTTTGTGGGTTTCCTGTTCATCCCGCTCGAACGCTACTTCCCCAATTACGAGGACCAGACCGTCTTCCGCCCCGAATGGCAGGAGGACATGTTCTACTACCTCGTCTCCTCGCTGCTGGTGCAAATCCTGACCTTCATCACCCTGCTGCCATCCAACCTCATAACGACCTACACCGATCTGGGCGCGGTGCAGGCATGGATCTTCAACCTGCCCTTCCTTGTGCAGCTGGGCATCATCATGCTGGCCTCTGATCTGGTGCAATACTGGGTCCACCGTGTGTTCCACATGGTGCCTGCGTTGTGGCGGTTTCACGCTATTCATCATTCCGCCAAATCCATGGACTGGATGTCCGGCGCGCGGATGCATTTCGTCGAAATCGCGATCCTGCGGTCCATGACGGCGATCCCGATGTTCACGCTCGGCTTCGATCCTGCCGCCATTCAAGCCTATGTTCTGATTGTGTATTTCTACAGCTCCTTCATCCACTCCAATATCGGCTGGAACCTGACAAAGGCGGAACCCTACGTGGTCACGCCCCGTTTTCACCACTGGCACCACGGCGCGGAGAAAGAGGCGATCGACATCAATTACGCCATTCACTTCCCCATCCTCGACCGCCTTTTCGGCACGCATCATATGCCCGAGGATCGCTGGCCCGAGAAATACGGCACCGCCGGAGAACAAGTCCCACGCGGCTTCATGAAGCAATTTGTCTTCCCCTTCACACGCAAACAGCTGCCGCCCGAGGACACCGATAAGACACCCGCTGAATAGCTATTCCCAGCGATGGGCACTGGCGCCCGTGAAGAACACACTGTCATAGCCACCCGCCTGGTTGGGCAGCTCAACGCGCCCCCAGATCGAGGTGTTGTAATGACCCGAAAACCACATCTTGCGCGTTGGCGTGCCTTCTAGCGTCACTGCGAAGGGCCATGGCTGATGTTCCGCGCCCGGTATCGGCGGCACATATTCCAACACTCCGCGAATATCCGGCCCGCCATCAATCGAAAGCACCACCTTCGCGCCGCAAATATCAGACGGGAAGCCGTCACCCTGCAACGCGCCGGGCGTATTGACGAAGAATGTCAGCTCTCTGACATCGCCGTCCCTGCGGTAATGCCCGATATATCGGTCTTTGGCGAAGCTCAGGCCAAACTGCTCCTTTTCGGGCAGTGGCTCCCCGTCAGCGCAAACCGGTTCTGCTTGGAAAACTGGGAACCGCTCCGCCAGTGCGGGCAAGGCCAAAGCCATCGCACTTGCCGCCATCAAACAACCAATTCGCGTCATGCCCCCAACCTAGCGAAAGTCACCTCATCATCAACATGCGTTTTTCGGCTCCTTGGCGTCGCTAAGGGGCATTGCAGATGCCGCCCATTGGCTTAATCCTTTGGAAGACAGTCAAAGAATATCGGTGCGACATGGCCAACGACCCTCTGGTGATCTTCACCCCTTCCGGCAAACGCGGCAACTTTCCCGTGGGCACCCCCGTCCTGACGGCGGCCCGCCAATTGGGCGTTGATCTCGACTCGGTCTGCGGCGCGCGAGGCATCTGCTCCAAATGTCAGGTCACGCCCTCCTTCGGCGACTTCCCCAAACATGGCGTCACGGTCACCGAGGATGCGCTCAGCGAATGGAACTCCGTCGAGCAACGCTACGACGACAAACGCGGCCTGCCAAAAGGCCGCCGCTTGGGCTGCCAGGCCACTGTACAGGCCGACATCGTCATCGACGTGCCGGAAACGTCGCAAGTCCACAAGCAAGTGGTCCGCAAACGGGTCGAGGCCCGCGACATCACCCTGAACCCCACCGTGCGGCTGTACTATGTCGAGGTGCAAGAACCCGACATGCACGACCCGTCGGGCGATCTGCAACGCCTGCAAGCGGCGTTGAAGACCGAATGGGACCTCGACACTGTCCAGGCAGACCTGTCGATCCTGAAGCACCTGCAACCCACCTTGCGTGAAGGTGAATGGAAAATCACCTGCGCCATCCATCACGGCCATGCAGGCGCCTCCCCCCATATCGTGGCGACCTGGCCCGGCTATTACGAGGGCACCGTCTACGGCATGGCCGTCGACCTTGGCTCCACCACCATCGCGGGCAACTTATGTGACCTGCGCACCGGTGAGGTCGTGGCCTCGTCCGGCATGATGAACCCGCAAATCCGCTTCGGCGAGGATCTGATGTCCCGCGTGTCCTATTCCATGATGAATGCAGGCGGCGCGGATGAAATGACCACCGCCGTCAGGGACGGCATGAACGCGCTGTTCACCCAAGTCGCAGCGGAGGCGGAGATCGACAAATCCCTGATCCTCGACGCGGTCTTCGTCTGCAACCCCGTGATGCACCACCTCTATCTCGGCGTGGACCCGTTCGAGTTGGGCCAGGCCCCGTTTGCGCTGGCCACATCTGACGCCATCTCCCTCCCCGCCTCCGAGCTGGACCTCGACCTCCGCTCCACCGCCCGCGCCTATCTGCTGCCTTGCATCGCGGGCCATGTCGGCGCGGACGCGGCGGCTGTTGCGCTGTCGGAGGCCCCAGATAAATCCGACAATCTGGTCCTCGTTGTGGACGTCGGCACCAATGCCGAAATCCTGCTCGGCAACACCGACAAGGTGCTCGCCTGTTCCTCCCCAACCGGCCCCGCCTTTGAGGGTGCGCAAATCTCCTCCGGCCAGCGCGCGGCCCCCGGCGCAATTGAACGCGTGGAAATCGACCCAACCACCAAGGAGCCCCGCTTCAAGGTCATCGGCTCCGACCTGTGGTCCGACGACCCCGCCTTCGCGGATGAAATCGCCTCCACCGGCATCACCGGGATCTGTGGCTCCGGCATCATCGAGATGGTGGCAGAGATGCGCCTCGCAGGCATTGTTGACGGCCCCGGCCTGATCGGCTCGCCCGAGCAAACCGGCACGACGCGCTGTTTCCAGGATGGGCGCACGTTCAGCTACATGGTCTGGGACGACCCCGAGCGGCCCATCACCGTCACCAATCGCGACATCCGCGAAATCCAGATGGCCAAGGCCGCGCTCTATTCCGGCGCGCGGCTCTTGATGGACAAGTTCGGCACCGATCAGGTCGACCGCGTGGTCCTCGCGGGCGCGTTCGGCGCGCATATCTCGCCCAAACACGCGATGGTTTTGGGCATGATCCCTGATTGTCCGCTGGACAGGGTCACCTCTGCTGGCAACGCGGCTGGCACCGGCGCGCGCATCGCCCTTTTGAACAAGGACGCCCGCGCCGAGATCGAGAAGACCGTTCACGCCATCCACAAAATCGAAACCGCCATCGAGCCGCGCTTTCAGGAGCATTTCGTCAACGCCTCCGCCATCCCAAATTCGGCGGAGCCCTTCCCGATCCTCAACTCGGTCGTCACCATTCCAACCCAAACCTTCAACACAGGCGGCGGCGATAAGGCGGATGGCGGGCGCAGGCGGCGCAGGCGTTAGTTAGCCCATATGGGTTTCGGCAGCCTTGCGCACTGACGCGGCAAGCGTGCGGGCGTCCGCCGCGGGCAAAAATTGGCACAGGGCCGCGTAAATGGTGGCTTCCGCCTCCGCCGACTTGGGCGTCCCGCCACCAAGGCTGGGAAAATGCGGCTGAATGGACATGTCGCCATCTGCGGGATTGGTCGCCTCAGACAAATAGGCGCGGATTTTGCCAACCACCCATTTTACGACGTCCACCCCCGCCTTTGCGGCCTCTTTCAACGCTTCCTCGGTCAGCGCTGCCAGAAACGCCTTCAACAGCAAGACCGCCAGCCCCGACAGGAACTGCGCGTCCATCTGGGGGCGTGGACCATCTGTTTGCATGCGTGGGGCCAGTGCGGCGACCGAAGCTTCGATCTGAGATACGGCGTGCTGAAATTTCGCGTCGGACATAGCTGAAAAACCCTGTTTGAAATACGTGATGCAGCCAGCATGGCTCAAAACCAAATCATGGAAAACCCGCAATTTGGCGCGTCGGGCCATGCCCGCCCTTGACCTTCCCGCAACCGCAATTTACGCCACCTGTATCGAGCGGGTATGGTGAAAAGGTATCACGGCAGCTTCCCAAGCTTTAGTTACGGGTTCAATTCCCGTTACCCGCTCCATCTTCCCTACGTAGCAAACGGTCTGGCTTATGCAGTATCACACGGCTTTCGACACTTCGGCGCTGCGGGCCATGGATATACCCGCGCCATGGACTTACGGGCTGGCAGATCGGGTGCGCTTTGGCGAAATTGACGCGCTCAACCATGTCAACCACACCGCCTATCTGCAGTGGTTCGAAACCTTCCGCATCAATTATTTCCGTGACTACGGTGTGTCCGACTATGGTCCGGGCAGTCCGCGCATTGTGCTGAAATCCATCTCCGCCGACTTCATCAGGGAAATGACTGTCGGGCAGGATTACGTCATCACCGGGCGCACCACCTCGTTTCGGAACACGTCATGGGTCATGGAATACGGCGTCTGGACCACTCTGGGTCTGCAGGCGACCGGGCAGTCGGTGCTGGTTCAGTTGACGCCTGATGGCTCCGCCAAGCTGCCTCTCAGCCCCGCGGTGCAACAGGCCTTTGCGAAAAAGGACCAAGCTGCGCGCGCATAGGTTAAGTTTCATTAACGAAGCCGCGCTAAAACCCCGCACACGGTTGATCGACCCAGAAGACCCAGAGACCTCAACCCCACGCGTGACACTAAAGCGCCGGGGTCCAAGGTTTCACCGGTGAAACGCAGGAAGAAGCGGGCAAAGCGCCTGTGAACACAGACAGGTCTCGACCCAAACGACCGGGTGGGCCCATCCACTTTCCCAAACCGAGCAAACCAGACAACCGGACGCCATTTGGCGCACCGGATCTCCATCATTGTTCCAAAAATATCCAAATCCCCCGCTTGCCTACTCGCACCGCCCTCGCCAATAAGGGGCCATGAGCAAACACCCCGACATCCTGTGCATCGGTGCCGTTCTGTGGGACATCATTGGGCGCGCCACGGCGCATATGCGCGTGGGCTCGGACGTGCCGGGCCGCATCACCCGCCTGCCCGGCGGCGTGGCCCTGAACATCGCGATGGCGCTCAAGGCTTATGGCATGTCGCCCGCGCTGCTCACCGCCATCGGCCAGGATGATGAGGGAGCGGAACTGGTCCGCGCCTGTACCCGCCTTGGCATCGACACCACCCATGTCTACCGCTCTGAAGATCTGCCCACCGACCGCTACATGGCCATTGAAGGCGGCAATGGCTTGATCGCCGCCGTGGCCGACGCCCATTCGTTGGAGGCCGCGGGCGACAAGATCCTGCGCCCGCTTTCAAATGCGTTGACCGGCTGGGACGGGCTGATCGCGCTGGATGGCAACCTGACGGTGTCGCTGCTGGAACAGATCGCCCATGCGCCGCAGTTTGCGCATTCCGATCTGCGGGTCGCCCCCGCCTCCCCCGGCAAGGCGGAGCGGCTGACCCCGTTCCTCAACCACCCCAAGGCAACGCTCTACGTGAACCTCGAAGAGGCCTCCCTGCTGCTGCACCGCCCCGTAGACAGCAGCGCGGAGGCAGCCGAGGCGCTCACCCAAAACGGGTTGCGCCGCGCCGTGGTGACGGATGGTCCCAACCCGGCCTCCGTATCGACCCAAGGCCAGACCATCACCCTCACCCCGCCTGAGGTGCTGGTGACCCGCGTCACCGGCGCGGGCGACACGTTCATGGCCGCCCATATCGCAGCGGAAGCCGCAGGCGCCGGGCCCCAGCCCGCACTTGACCGCGCGCTTGCAGCCGCCGCCACCTATGTTTCCGGAGAAAGCTACCGATGACCGCCATACCCCTTCTGCACGCCCGGCGCTCCACCGAGGTCGCCGCCGCGCAGGCCGCAGAGCGTCCTATCGTGGCGTTGGAAAGCACCATCATCACCCATGGGATGCCTTATCCGCAAAATCTGGAAACAGCCCGGCTGGTCGAAGACACGGTGCGCAAGGCGGGGGCCACGCCCGCGACTATCGCGGTGCTGGAGGGCACGCTGCATATCGGGTTGGAGGCGGACCAGCTTTCCGCGCTCGCGCAGCGCCCCGACGCGGCCAAGCTGTCGCGCGCAGATATGGCGATTTGTCTGGCCACCGGCGGCACCGGGGCCACCACGGTGGCCGCCACCATGATTGCCGCCCACGCCGCGGGGATCGAGGTCTTCGCCACCGGCGGCATCGGCGGGGTGCATCGTGGCGCTGAGCTCAGCTTTGATGTCTCCGCCGACCTGCAGGAGCTGGCGCAAACCCCCGTAACGGTTGTCGCCGCAGGGGCCAAGGCCATTCTCGACATCCCCAAAACGCTGGAGGTGCTCGAAACCCTCGGCGTGCCCGTCATCGCCTATGGGCAGGACAGCCTGCCCGCCTTTTGGTCGGCCACCTCGCAGCACCCCGCGCCGCAACGCCTCGACCATCCCGACCAGATTGCTGCGGCCCACCGGGTGCGTGCCACGCTGGAGCTGCCCGGCGGCCAGCTGGTCGCCAACCCGGTTCCCCAGGCCCACAGCATCGCGCAGGAGGTGATCGAGCCGATCATCGCCCAGGCCCTGCAGGAGGCCAGCGCGCAAAACATCACCGCCAAAGCCGTCACCCCGTTCCTTCTCAAACGCATTTTTGAGCTGACCGAGGGGCGGTCGCTGGCCACCAATATCGCGCTGGTGTGCAACAATGCGCAGCTGGCGGCGCAAATTGCCTGCGCCTTGGGCAGCATGAAAATGTAGCATTTCGAAACAAAGCGTTGCGTCGAACCCCGCTTGTGCAGCGCGGCCGCACTCCTTAGGTTGGCGCAGTATACATTTTCCATCTGGCCGCTGCCCCATGTCTGACGATCCGAACATTTCCAAGCCCAAGCGGCGTAGCCCCGGCCTGTTCTCGCGACTGCGCGGCAACTTTCTGGCGGGCCTTATCGTTGTGGCCCCGATTGCGCTGACGCTCTATCTGATCTGGACAGTTGTCGGCTGGATTGACGGCTGGGTCTGGCCGTTCATCCCGCAGGCCTACCATCCCGAAGAGCTGGTCAACCGGCTCATGGGCAATCCCGAAGACCGCATCAAGGTCAATGTGCGCGGCATTGGGGTGGTCATTTTCCTGATCTTTACCGCCGTGGTGGGCTGGGTCACCAAAGGATTTTTGGGACGCTCATTGCTGCGGGTCGGCGAAAATCTGGTGGACCGCATGCCGGTGGTCCGCTCGGTCTACTCGGGCGTCAAACAAATTGCCGAAACCGTGTTTTCGCAGCGCGACACCTCTTTCGACAAGGCCTGTCTGGTGGAATATCCCCGCCGGGGCATCTGGGCGATCGCCTTCATCTCGACCGGCGCCAAAGGCGAGATCGCGTCGGGCATTCCCGTTGATGAGCCCAAAGTGTCCGTGTTCCTGCCAACAACGCCAAACCCGACATCGGGGTTTTTGCTGTTTGTGCCTAAATCCGACGTCATCGAATTGGACATGACGGTCGAAGACGCGGCAAAATTGGTGATCTCTGCCGGGCTTGTCTACCCCAATGACAAGAACCCCTCGGAGCCGCCAAAACTGGCGGCGGAGTAGTAAAAATTTTCGACCGAAAATTTTTGCCCCAGATTATGTATCATAATCTGGGACCAATGATCCTCGGTAATGCACAATCATGCCCGCCAAGGGTGCGCTGAGTTTTACGTCGAACTGAAATCGGCCATCTTCTTCAAATTCGGACGTGTCCGAACGTGGCAGAACGGCCTTTGGCAATGGCAGCCCCAGCAGCCATCCACGCTGCACACTCATCCCCATCCGCCCCTCAGAAATTGGCAAATCCAGTTCAAATTCAAATGGCCCAAACCGTTCCCGGACGCGCCCCGCTCCGGCAGGCGACAACACCGAGCGGAACCGCTGCCCGTCAAAATCGCGGGTCCAGATCTCCTTTTGCCCGACCCGTTCCATGGTGACGGAGACCGGTGTCTCGGCACGTTCAGGCGGAAATCGAAACGCCGCGGCGATCACCCGCGCCAGCAGGCCTTTGCCACGCGTGACCGAGGAGACACCGCGCATCACATGGTGATCCCACAGGTCATGCCCCGCCCGGTAGCTTGCCGGCATGGCCGCCCAATCCTGTGCGCCAATTGCCCGCTCAAAGAGCGGCGTCAGATCGGGGGCCTCTGCATCAAAACATCCTCCCAATGCTGCCAATGCCGCTTCGACCTCAGGCAAGTCGATGCAACCCAAAGCGGGCCGGGCCCCGGGCTGGCATTGGCCCCGCGCTATGCGCCGCACATTCAAGAGCGCCGGCACCGCCGGGACGAACGGCCCCTGCCCCGCGCCCATGTGCAGCCGCCATCCGCGCGTGACAGGCGCACCACGGACGTCCCGTCCGGCAACCACAACGCTCATGCCGCCCTCATCGGAGCCAAACCCCGCCAGACCACGCGCCACCCAAAACAAGGCCCGCATCAAACGATCAAGGCGCGGCAACACCCTTTTGCGGTGCAGCCACCCCAACAGTCTCAATCCATGATGCATAACGTCCAATTCAAGACCCGCCCGAAACAGCACGGAACGGGCGGAAAACGCGCCGGGGAACAACGTCACGTCAGGGGCGCCAATCGGGGACGCGACGCGCCGAAGACCCTTCGGCAATGCACGTGACACGGCGCCGCTCCACGCGGGCGTTTCAACCCAGGCGCCGCCTCGCCACTGCGCCAAGGGTCTTCCTACCTGAGACAAGATCGCCTCCATCACCGCGCGGCCGCGCGGAGCGCGGTTGCCGGGTAAAATAGCGGTGTCGATCAGGGTGATGTCCACAAGCTCTTCGCGCAATGCGTTGACCACCGCGCCGGAGATCGCTGGCACCGACGAAACACCCGACAAGACCGAGACACCCGCCCGCGTGGCTGCATCATCAAGGGCGGAAATCCCTGCCGTAAAGGCTACGTCATCGGACAGGTCCAGATAATGGCACCCGGCCTCGATTGCCGTGCGGGCAACCGCATAATCCTGATACCCCTGAAACGGCCCCACGGCGTCCACAACCACATCCACGTCCGCAAGTGCCGCCCGCATAGCTGGCATATCGTCTTTGTCGAGAGCCAGCGCCTGCCCGCCAAAATCCGCCACCATGGCCCGGGCCTTGCTCAGCGAACGGCCCGCGACCACCACATCAATGCCATCGCGCCGCAAAAGCTGCACCAGCCGCCCGCCAAAGACGCCGTAGCCGCCAAGAACCAGCACCCTCATTGCAGCAACCTTTTCTGGATATCCGCGTCGGGCAAACCGCATAGGTCGGCCCGCCCCATCACCTTGTAGCGGTTTCGGGCGACCACACCGTAGGCCCAGTCGCGCAGGCCTTGTGGCACGACGCGCAGCGCAGCCAAGCCACGCCAAACACCGCCCAATCGCGCGCCGACCTTGATTGTGGCGTCCAGCGAGCTGTAGCCCAGCCCGTCCTCCAAATAGAGCCATGACAACGGATCAGAAGGGTCCATCCCGAAATGGCGCATCACCGCATGGCCAAGCTCCGACTGCAGCGGGATTATGCGAAATTCGGCGGCATGGTCGTTGCGGGCGATCCACTTGGCCCCACGGGCGCACAGCCCACAGGTGGCGTCCATCACGGTGACTGGCCCAGTATCGGGAAAGGCAGGGACCGCCGGGTCGTCACGCCATGAAAAAGGAGCGTTCAGCACGCGCATAGGATCGTCCCTCCGATCCTTTTGTAGACGCTGGGCGGCCGCATCCCAACTGCGCAATCGTCGCAGGCAAATGCAGGTGCGGCGCCCCAACATGCAGGGGCGCCGCGCTCACGTCAGGCACCGGGGCTACAAACTACGCCGCACCGCCTGGCTGGTTTGTTTGACGTCTTCGGCCGCACCTTCGACCGTGTTGCATGCCATCAGCGCGCTCAGCCCCATCAGGGCCAAAACCACTTTCATCATCTGCTCTTCCTCTCGCTTTAAGCCCTCTCAACGGGGCCGTTTCAGGTTATTCCTCGATCCACCACACATCCGGCAGATAGCCCGGCCAGTCGCCATACGCGGGCACCACGTCGGGGCGTTTCAGCTCCTTGTTATGGGCCAGACGTGATACGGGCGAGTACCAGATCGGGATCACGTAGCGGCCCGACATCAAGATGCGGTCCAGCGCCTTGACGGCGGCCAGATAGTCTTCGCGGCTCTCCACGGTCAGCATTTCCTGCACCATCGCGTCAATCGCAGGCACTTTGATGCCCGCCATGTTGCGCGACCCTTCGGTGTCGGCGGCATCCATCCCCCAATAGGCCAGCTGCTCGTTGCCGGGGCTCAGCGACAGGCCGCGGGTGAAATAGGTCATGTCATAGTCAAACGTGTCCGTGCGCTCGCGGTATTGCGCCTGATCTATAGCATCGACAGTGGCGAAGACCCCGATGCGTTCAAGCGCCTGGGTGTAGATGTTCAGGATCGCCAGCACCTCGGACGAGCCAGAGCTGGCCAGAATGGTGAAATTCAGCGGCTTGCCTTCGGGGCTGGTCATGACACCGTCTTTGATCTCCCAACCGGCCTCTGCCAGCAGGTCCTGCGCTTTGACGATGCCCGCGCGGTTGCGTTGCGAGCCGTCTGAGACAGGCAGCGAATACCCCTCAATTGCGCCTTCGGTCAGGCTGTCCTTATGGGCCTGCAAAAGCTCCAGAACTCTGCCCTCAGCCGGGCCGTGATCCATCCCCAAAACCGAGTTGGAGAAATACGAGGTGATCCGCGGCTGTTTGCCGCCATTCAGCTTGTCGTTGATAAACTCGAAGTTGAAGGCTTGGATCATGGCTTCGCGCACGCGGTAGTCCTTGAAGACGTCGCGGCGCGTGTTCATCACGAAACCGGTCATCCCTGAGGGGCGCTTATGCGGAATCTCGGCCTTGATGACGTCGCCATTTGTGACGCGCGGGAAACCGAACTGCTGGTCCCATTTGGCCGAGTTGCTTTCGCGGTGCGATGTCAGCTCGCCGGCTTTGAAGGCCTCAAACATCGCCGTCCCATCCGAGAAGAACTCCATCCGCACGTTGTCGATGACGTTGGTGCCTTTGCGGAACGGGACGTTGACGCCCCAATAGTCCGGGTTGCGTTTCAGGGACACAAAGCGGCCCGCCTCAAAATCGTCGATCACATAGGGCGCAGACGAGATTGGCACCTCGTCCAACCCGCTTTCCGCAAAGTCTTTGCCCTCCCATTGGGCTTTCTTCAGGATCGGACGCATGCCCATTATCAGCGCCAATTCGCGGTCTTGCACGTTGAAGGTGAACTTCACCGACCGCGCGCCGGTTTGCTCGGCGGATGCAACTTTGGCCCAGCTGCCGCGATACCGGCCATGCCCTTCGGTGCCGAGGGTTTCATAGGACCAGATGACGTCTTCCACGGTCACAGGGGATCCGTCCGAGAATCGCGCCTCCTCGCGCAGGACAAATTCCACAGAATCGCCCGCGTCAGAGACATCTATCGATTCGGCCAAAAGCCCGTACAAAGTGAACGGCTCGTCCAGCGAGCGGCCCATCAGGCTCTCATATGCCAGAAAGCGCAGCTGCCACGGCACGCGGCCTTTCTGGATGTGCGGGTTCAGGCTGTCGAAGCTGCCAACCTCCCCCGCAGAGACGCTGCCTCCAAAAGGCGCGTCAGGGTTCACATACGGCAACGACACAAAGTCTGGTGGTAGCGCGGGCTCGCCATACATAGCTATGCCATGCTTTGGCTCGGCAAATGCCGCTGCCCCGATCAAAGCCGTTGACGCCACGGCAGCCGCCGCCAGATTTTGGAAAAACACTGATCTCATTTTGGCAACGCTCCCTCATGCCCTTATTCTTATTGACCCTGACCGTAATGAGGTAAGCGAGCCTTTTCAAACTTTTAGCTTGGCGCAAGGCAACTCATTGCTTATAAAGACCTTACTGCTCGATAGGTTTCTTGCCTGTATGAAACCTGCCTCAATAACTTAACACCAGCTTCGGCTGGTGTTTTTTTTTGGTTTGGGCGTAGGGTGGGCTATGGCTGATGCGCTCCACCTGACCCCATTGCTGACCCTTCATCTGCACCATCATTATTTCTACGATCCCAACCGGCTCGTGGATGATGTCGTGCCGGCTCTGCAGTTCGACGCAGATCCCGAGACCTCCAGGGCGCTTTTCGGCGCCAATATCCGGACACATATGACGCCCAACTCGGTTGCGTTCTTTGCCCCAGAGCACGCGGAGCTGCCCTCCGAGCTCCATTATGTTCTTTCCGCCAAGACGCCTGTGCTGTTTCAGGTGACCGCCATGGGCGGTAGTTCGTGGCGGCCGGGTCAGGTTCTGGATCTCACGATTGAGCCCAATGAGTCGGTTGATCTGGTTGTCACCCATGACGTTTGCGACGCCCCGCAGAAGCCCTCCGCATTCGCACGCCTCACCATTCTCACCGCTTCGGCCAATCCCCGCCAAACCGTTGAGATCGCGTTCGAGGCCCTTTCGGTTCAGCGCGAGATCTTTGTCCAAGGGCAAGACCCGCACCTGCATCTCGACAAAACCCGGCTCAGTTTGGGTGCCGACATGCTGCTTTCCCTGTCTCCCGTAGCGGTGACATTGCCGAACGGCCAAAAAGCGATGCGCTTCGATCTGCCGGACCCTTGGCCTTTGCGCACCGTCAAGCCAGACACAGATGCGCCGTTATGGCTGAATTTCATTGGCACAGACGGCCATCCGAACCGGATCCTCATCCCCGAAGCGCCCCTGCACCATGTCACGCGGCCCGACGGGACATGCGTCGCGAGCACCTTCATCCGCCTGTGAACAAGCACAATCACCCAAATGTCATGGCACATCGGTTAAGACTTGTGTATTTTGCACCTGCAGCACATATGCGCCGCAGCGCAACAAGATGAAGGACGCACGCCCATGTCGATCACAGGAAAAACTGCCGTTGTCACCGGATCAAACTCAGGCATCGGCCTCGGGATCGCATGGGAGCTGGCCAAGGGCGGCGCGAATGTGGTGTTGAATTCCTACACCGACAGCGAGGACGACCACGCGCTGGCCGCCGAGATCAGCAAAGAGACCGGCACCACTGCGCGCTATATCCAGGCAGACCTGTCCAAGGGTGCAGCGGCGCGGTCGCTGATCGAGAAAGCCGGTCAGGTCGATATTCTGGTCAACAACGCAGGCATCCAGCACGTGGCCCCAATCGACGAGTTTCCGGCGGAAAAATGGGACATGATTATCGCAATTATGCTGTCCAGCGTTTTCCACACCACCGCAGCCGCCCTGCCCCTGATGCGCAAAGCGGGTTGGGGGCGCGTCATCAACATCTCCTCTGCCCACGGCTTGACCGCCTCCCCCTATAAATCGGCCTATGTCTCGGCCAAGCACGGGGTTGTCGGGATGACGAAAGTGGTGGCGCTGGAGACCGCGCGGGAACCGATCACCGCAAACGCGATTTGCCCCGGCTACGTTCTGACACCGCTGGTTGAGGCGCAAATCCCCGACACAGCCAAGAAATATGACATGTCCGAGGAAGAGGTCACCCAGAAGGTCATTTTGGAACGCCAGCCGTCAAAAGAGTTTGCCACGACAGAGCAGCTTGGCGGCGTGGCGCAGTTCTTGTGCTCTGATGCGGCGGCACAGATCACCGGAACCACAATCAGTGTGGATGGGGGATGGACAGCGTTGTAACGCAACGCGTTACAACGGGCGGGGGTAAGCGCATTTTCGAAGAAAATTTGCGGCCCCGCACCCCCGAAAATCCGGGAGCTTTAGTTTCACCTCACTGGATTTGAGTATTTTTGCCAAAACGAAGCCCATGCCCCGGCCTTTAATTGCAGCCGCGCGTTAACCTTAATCGAAAGTGAAGACCTGATGGCCCGCAAAGCAACCAAGTCGATCAACCTCGCCCTGCAGGGTGGCGGCGCGCACGGGGCCTATACATGGGGCGTGCTGGACCGGTTGTTGGAAGAAGAGCGGCTGGAGATCGCGGGGCTGTCAGGCACATCCGCAGGCGCATTGAATGCAGCCGCGCTGAAATCCGGCCTGCTGGAAGATGGGCGCGACGGCGCGCGGGCCAAATTGGATTGGCTTTGGAAAGAGATCGGCGCGCTGGACACACCCGCCGTGCCGAACTGGATGTGGGGCGTCACCCCGCAATCGGTCAGCACCGCCATGCAGCTGTCCCCCGCCTTCATGGCCATCGACATGATGTCGCGCCTGTCCACGCCCTACCAATTTGCGGCCCTGACCCCGCACCCGCTGGAAAAGATCGTGAAGACCTTCTCTTATGATCGCATTTGCGCGGATGACGGCCCTGAGCTGTATATTTGCGCGACTAATGTGCGCAGCGGCAAGATCCGGATCTTTGAAGGCGACGCGATCACCACCGATGCGATCCTCGCATCTGGATGTCTGCCGACATTGTTCAAGGCCGTCGAAATATATGACCCAAAGACCGAACGCGACGAGGCGTATTGGGACGGCGGCTACATGGGCAACCCCGCATTGTTTCCGCTGTTTCCCAACGACACGCAGGATATCGTCATCATCAACATCAACCCGCTGCACCGCGAAGACATCCCCAAAACGCCGCAGGACATTCAGAACCGCATCAACGAAATCAGCTTCAATGGCTCGCTGTTTCGCGAGTTGCGGGCCATCCAATTCGTCCGCGACCTGATTGCTGAGGGCAAGGTCAAGCGCGGCACGATGGAGGATGTGCTGGTGCATATGATCTCGGATGATGCGTTGATGACCCAGCTTTCGGTGGCGACCAAAATGGTGCCGACGCCATATATGCTGTCAGAGCTGAAAGCCGCAGGCCGCAGGGCGGCAAATGGGTTTTTGGCCGCGCATTGGGATGATTTGAACGCACGCTCCACAGTAGATACGCGCGAGATGTTCAACTGAGCACCCGCTGTTAACCCTGATTCACCGCTATATTTCACTCGTCTCACGCTTTGTGAGCCGGTTCTCACGGCCGCGTTATGGCTTTCGCGGGGCCGAACCCAGTTTGTGCGTATGCGCACCAAGCGTGGCATATTCTCACGCCGTGGTGAATTCAGGTTATCCAGAACTTGGCGCATACTGATCTCATCAAACGGCATAACAGCCAAACACACACAATCGCCGCAAGGCACCAAACTGGAGAATACATCATGAAAACCATCATCGCATCCGCCGCTCTCGCCCTGTCCTTCGCTGCTCCTGCAGCTGCAGACGTCTCGAACGCCCAAGCGTTTTTCGCACTGGGCAACGACTCCGCTGCAGAGCGCATCGTGGGTGAAACATCGACCGGCGATGTCATCGGCTCCACCCGCCAGCTGGCGCTGACAAATGACAGCCCGGCAGAGAACTTTGTGAACTTTGACCGCGCACGGAACGTCGACGTATCGAAAATCCGCGCCATGTTCGCGCTGACAAACGACTCGCCTGCCGAGAACTAAGTTTCCTCGAAGGCCCATCTCCCCCCAGATCGTGGCCCATGGCCCTCCGGTTTTCCCGCCGGAGGGCCTTTTCTTTTGGCAGGGCTTGCTGACATAAACCCGTTACATGTAGCCGCTAAAGCAGCCATTGAGACGGGCAATGGGGGGCACTCCGTGAACATTTTGGTTTTGTGCACTGGCAACTCGGCGCGGTCCATTCTGTTGGAGGGGCTGCTGACCCATCTGCGGTTCGCCGCCTATTCCGCCGGCTCCAATCCGGCGGGCGCCGTGCATCCCTGGTCGCTGCCCACCTTGGCGCGGCATGGGATTACGCTGGCCAACCCGTCAACGAAATCATGGGATATGTTTGCGCAGCCCGACGCCCCGGTCATGGATCTGGTGGTCACCGTTTGCGGCAACGCCGCGGGCGAGACCTGCCCGGTCTGGCCCGGTGCGCCCCTGCGCGCGCATTGGGGTGTCGACGACCCCGCCGCCGCCGCCCCGGACCAGCAGGAAGCCGCGTTCGAGACCGCGTTTCAGGCGCTCAAGCGCCGGGCGGAGGCCTTTGCCAAGCTGCCCGCTGAACACCGCACAGCACCCGCTTTGGCCGAGATCGGGCAGATGGCATGAGCCTGCGCGCCTATGCCTCTGAGGCCCTTGGCACGGGCCTATTGCTGATCGGGGTCGTTGGCTCCGGCATCATGGGCGAAAGTCTGGCAGACGGGAACATGGCTGTTGCGCTGCTGGCCAATGCGATTGCCACGGGCTGCATCCTCTATGCGCTGATAACCGTCCTTGGCCCCCTTTCGGGCGCCCATTTCAACCCGGCGGTGACGCTCGCATTCTGGCTCAGGGGCGAGGTCGCGGCGACAACGGCCCTGATCTATGTGGTCCTGCAAATCAGCGGCGGGCTTGTCGGGGTCTGGCTGACGCATTTCATGTTCGAGCTGGACCTGTTCCAGCTGTCCACCAAGGCCCGCAGTGGCCCCGCGCAATATCTGTCTGAGTTCATCGCAACCTTCGGGCTTCTTTTTGTCATCTTTGGCGGGCTGAAATCGCGCCCCGATGCGGTGCCGACGCTGGTGGCGCTTTATATCACCGGGGCCTATTGGTTCACCTCGTCCACCAGCTTTGCCAATCCCGCCGTGACCCTTGCGCGGTCCGTGACCGATACATTCGCGGGCATCAACCCTGGCCATATGCCGATGTTCATCGTGATGCAGCTGGTCGCGGCGGTGGTTGGCACCTTCGCGCTGAGATGGTTATTCGCTAAGTAAGCGATGTCACCCACAGCACTGTGGCGTCCTCTGCGCTGGTGGAGACCAGGTTATGGCCCATCGACGCGTCGTAATAGGCGCTGTCGCCACGGGTCATGTCGACCGGTTCGTAAAATTCCGAATAAAGCGTCACCGACCCCGTCAGCACATAGACAAATTCTTCGCCGTCATGGCGCACCCAGCCGTCGAACTCGTCCATATTGCGGGCGCGGATGGCGGTGCGGTAGGGCAGCATGGCCTTCTTGGTCAGGCCCGAGGCCAGCAATTCATGCTCGTAGGTGGTGGTGACAAGCGATTTGCCCTCGCCGCGCTTGGTCACATCCATGCGGCCCGACACCTGATCCTTCTTGGGCGGCGTGAACAGCTGCGGCACGTCGATGCCCAGCCCTGAGGCCAGCTTTTTAATCAGGTCAAATGTCGGCGACATCTGGTCGTTTTCGATCTTCGACAAGGTGGATCGGGCCAGCCCTGCCTCCTTGGCGGCGCGTTCCAGCGTCCAGTCGCGTTCTTTGCGCAACTCGCGCACCCGGCGGCCCAGATCAAGCTGGTCCACAGAAGGCTGCGACCCGTCCGACTTGGTGACGCTGACCAGCGATTGAAGTTTCTCAAGTGACATGTCGCTGCATAGCGCGAGCAACGGCCATCTTGCAATGCCGCGCCCTGCGACGTAGCGACAGGGGATGAGCTCCCTCTTCGATCAAGGCCCGCCGCCGCCCTGCCCCGCGCCATTCAATATGGCGGCCTATGTGCTGGCCCATGCCGACCGGCTGGCGCATAAACCCGCGCTGTTGGTCACCGGACATGAGGCTGGCACCCTGCGCCAGACCAGCGAGATGAGCTTTGCCGACGTAAAAGCAAGCGTCGCAGCGATGGCCGGGGCCTTGCGGGCGCAGGGCCTTGTTGAAGGCGACCGCGTGTTGTTCCGGCTGGGCAACAGCGCGCTGTTCCCGCTCAGCTATCTGGCCTGCATCTGGGGCGGGTTCGTGCCGGTCCCGGTATCAGCCGCGCTCAGCGTGCCCGAAATCACCGAGGTTGCCCGCCAGACAAAACCCGCCCTGATCGTACATGACGGGGTGGCGTCGCTGCCGCAGCCCCTTGGGTGCCCTGTTATGGACCGTTTTGATCCGGCTGCGCCCATTGCGCCCGTCATGGGGGATCCAGACCGGCTGGCCTATATCGTCTTCACCTCCGGCACGTCAGGCACGCCGCGCGGGGTGTGCCATGCCCATCGCGCCATCTGGGCGCGGCGCATGATGCATGAGGGCTGGTACGGATTGACCGAGGCCGACCGCATGATGCATGCGGGCGCGTTCAACTGGACTTTCACCCTTGGCACGGGCCTGATGGACCCGTGGAGCGCGGGCGCGACAGCGGTGATCGCAGGCGACGGGCTGCCTGCGCGGCTGCTCTCTCAATGTGTCGATGCGCACAAAATTACTATTTTTGCCGCAGCACCGGGCGTTTACCGCCAAATGCTAAAGTTTAAGCTGGCCCCAATGGCGGCGCTGCGCCACGGGCTTTCCGCAGGCGAGCATCTGTCCGAAACCATCCGCCAGACATGGCGCAAACGCGCCGGATCAGAGCTGCACCAGGCGATGGGCATGTCGGAATGTTCCACCTTCATCTCCTCCTCGCCCAGCCATCCCGCCCCGCCAGACACATCAGGCAGGCCGCAACCGGGCCGGCGCGTGGCCGTCCTGCGAGACGGAACACCGGCCCCGCTGAACGTGGCCGGAGAGCTGGCCGTCGCCACCTCAGATCCCGGGTTGATGTTGGGCTATTTGGGCGCGCCCCCCGTGCAAGGCGCGTGGTTTGGCACAGGCGACATGGCGCAGATGGCCGGGGACGGCACGATCACCTATCTGGGCCGCCGCGACGACATGATGAATGCGGGCGGCTACCGCGTGTCTCCGTTGGAGGTCGAAGCAGCCTTTGCCAATGCCCCAAAGCTCGCCAGTTGTGCTGCCACGCAGGTACAAGTGAAGGCTGATGCCTCTGTTATCGCGCTGTTTTTCACCGGCACCGCCGACGAACAGGCCCTGCGCGCCCATGCAGAGCAAAACCTTGCCCGCTACAAACAACCCCGCCTTTACATCCGCCGCGACGCCCTTCCATATGGGGCAAATGGCAAACTAAACAGACGCACTCTGCGTGACACTTTCGAGGCCCCCTGACATGTCCGACCAAATCCAGCTTGATATCATTTCAGACCCGATCTGCCCGTGGTGCTATATCGGCAAGGCCGGGCTGGACGCAGCACTGGCCAAAAACCCCGACCACCCGTTTCGCATTGAATGGCACCCGTTCCAGCTGAACCCCGACATGGCCGAGGGCGGCATGGACCGGCGCGAATATCTTGAAACCAAGTTCGGCGGCAAGGAAAATGCGGTAAAGGTCTATGGCCGGATCGCCGACGCCGCGAAAGCTGCGGGCTTGAAGATCAACTTTGAAGGCATTGAAAAGACGCCAAATACCATCAACGCGCATCGCCTCATTCACTGGGCGGGGCTTGAGGGTCGGCAGACCGTGATCGTCTCCAAACTGTTTCAGGCCTATTTCGTCGATGGCCGCGACATTGGCGATGTGGACGTCCTGATCGACATCGCCGTGGAGGCCGAGATGGACCGCGACATGGTCACCCGCCTGTTTGCCAGTGACAGCGACCGCGCCGACATCGCGCAGCGCGACCTGAATTCCCGCAAGAAGGGTGTGACCGGCGTGCCGACCTTTGTGGTGGCGAACCAACACGTGCTGCCCGGCGCGCAGCCTGCCGATCTGTGGGAGCGCGTGTTGGACGAGCTGCGCAACCAACCTGCCCCGCAGGCGTAGCACTGGGTGATCACAGCGCACCTGCCCTCCGGCTACATTCTGGCCCGCACAACGCGCCGCCCCGAGCCGCTGGTGGTCTGGGCCTGCATTCTGGGGGCCGTCTGGCCTGATTTCGACTTGCTGTTCTTCTATCTGGTCGACGACCGCGCTTTTCATCACCACCGCTACTGGGTCCACGCGCCGGGCTTCTGGCTGATGATCCTGGCCGTGGTCACGCCCATCGCCCTGCGCCTGCGCAGCCCCCTGAAACAGGCGGCCTTCTGGTTCATGGGCGGCTGGTTCCTGCATATGTGCCTTGATACGGTCGTGGGGGACATCATGTGGCTGTGGCCCTACTCCGACCAGATGTTCCGGCTCGCCACCGTGCAGCCCACCCATTCGCATTTCGTCCTGTCCTTCATGGCGCATTGGAGCTTCGCGCTGGAGATCATGATCTGGCTCATCGCCGCCGCGCTGATGCTGGCCAGAAGGCGGGCGGCATGAGCGACACCAAACGCCTGCCCCTGCCCGAATTCATCGCGCTCATTGCTATGAATTTCGCGTTGGTGGCGTTTTCCGTGGACGGCATGCTGCCCGCCCTGCCCGAGATCGCCGCCGAGATCAGCCCCGACGACCGCAACCGCGCGCAGCTGGTGCTCACCTCCTTTGTGCTGGGCATGGGGGTCGGCACCCTCTTTGCAGGTCCTTTGTCGGATACGTTCGGGCGCAAGCGGGTGATCTTTTGGGGCGGCGTGTTGTTTGTCATCGGCGCGGGGCTGGCCGCGCAGGCGCAAAGCATGGATCAAATGCTGGCCGCCCGCATCGTGCAGGGCCTCGGCGTTGCAGGCCCGCGCGTTGTGACGCTGGCCATCGTGCGCGACCTCTACGAGGGGCGGCGCATGGCGCAGATCATGTCCTACGCGATGCTGATTTTCACCCTCGTCCCCGCCGTCGCGCCCTATATGGGGGCGTTCGTGATTGACGCCTTCGGCTGGCGCGCGGTTTTTGTGTCCTTCATCTTGTTCTGCCTGATCTCCACGGGCTGGCTCATGATACGCCAAACGGAAACCCTGCCCCCCGCACGCCGCCGTCCGTTCAAGATTGCCTCCCTCTGGGCGGCTACGCGGGAATGCTTCTCGATCCGCGTCTTCACCCTGTCCACACTGGCGCAGGTCGCCTCCTTCGGCATCCTGTTTGGCACGCTCAGCTCAGTAGAGCAAAGCTTCGACGAGATATACGGGCGCGGCGAGACCATGCCCGAATGGTTCGCCCTCGTTGCCCTGCTGGGCGGGATCGCCAGCATCATCAACGCAAGGCTGGTCGTGGCTCTTGGCATGCGCCGCATGATCGAGATCGGCATGGGCGGTCAAGCCGTGCTGTCGCTGATTGTGCTGGGGCTGGGGCTGACAATCGGCACGCCTTTTGCGGTGTTTCTGGCGTGGCTGGTGTCGATATTCTTCATGGCGGGGCTGGTCATCGGAAATCTCAACGCGCTGGCGATGGAGCCCGTGGGCCATATCGCGGGGCTGGCCTCCTCGGTGATCGGGGCGGTTGCAACGGTGCTGGGGGTGGCGATGGCTGTCCCGATTGGGCTGATGTTTAACGGCACAACCGTGCCCTTGTCCGTCGGCACAATGCTGTTGGCGCTGGCGGGCTTCCTCATCATGCGCAAGGGGCTGCGCTAAGGCGCACAGGCGCTGTGCGTGTCGCCCGGCGCCCCACCGGCCTAAACACGGGCTATCACAGATGCAAAAAGGATCCCCCCAATGTTGATGCCACGCGAAAAAACCCCCAACCTGGCCCTTCCCCTGCTCGGAGGCGGACAGTTCGATCTGTCTGGCGACGGCGCTGATCTGGGGACGGTCATATGCTTTTACCGCGGCCTGCATTGCCCGATCTGCGCCACCTATCTCAAAGAGCTGGAAAAACTGACGCCCAAATTTGCCGAGAAAGGCGTCAAGACCATCGCCATCTCGTCCGATGGCGAAGAGCGCACGCAAGCGATGTCCGACAAGATCGAGGCGTCCTCCCTGCGCTTCGCCTATGACCTGCCCCTGCAAGAGGCCCGCGACTGGGGGCTCTATATCTCAACCTCGCGCGGCAAGACCTCCATCGGCATCGAAGAACCCGCGCTGTTCTCCGAACCCGGCCTGTTCCTCGTAAACAAGGACCAGTCGCTCTATTATGCATCGGTGCAAACCATGCCCTTCGTCCGCCCGCATTTCAGCGAGCTTCTGGGCGCGCTCGATTTCGCCATCGCCAACAGCTACCCCGCGCGCGGCGAATACCAAGGCGCGGTCTAAACGCCGAGGCTTCAAGCACCCCGCCCGCAATGGCGCGGGGTGCGTTTTGACGACCGCCAGCCTAATTGACCTTCGTCACGATCATTACGGAGAGGCTGGGCGTGACGGAAACTCCTGCGTCACTGAGCGGTGCAGACGGATCTTGAAAGACAACTTTGCTGTTACCGTCAGCGGTCTCGTTCAAGAAGGAGATAACCCCAACATCGCCGGCAAGGCCTTTGACATCTTGTAGGCTTCCAAAGACGCCATATTCCATAGTGTTGAAATCTGGCATGGACGCGACCTTCGGCTGGGACGGGTCTGGCGCGAAGACGCAATACATCAGGAAGGTGTCCTCGCCCTGACCGCTGGGACGGATGTCGCCGGACACGTAATTTTCGTTCTTGTCATTTTCGTTCTCAAACCAGGCGGTGGCCGATTTCGACCCATTCGGGCAGGTCGACCCAAGCTGCAAAACGGCGTAGGATTCATCCCTCAAAGGTTTGAAACCTGTTCCATCAACACGGCAAAATTCAAGCTGCAGATTGCGGTCCGACTTAGACAGACCAACCCAACCTTCCGCGCCGCCATCGGCACCATCTAGGGTGTCCATGTAGACCGTGATAGGTTCGTTCACCAATTGGCAGTCCTGCGCGGATCCTTTCAAGATACCAACGTCAGTAGGTCGCGTGGGCGGGGCTGGATAGGCTCGCCGCACCCCCCGCCGGTCATTTAAGCTGAGCGTGTCCGTTCCAAATCTTTTGCCGCCTTTCGGGTTCTTGCTGCAATCACTTGTATACATCATGATAGATTGTCGGTCGAAATCTGTGGACTCGGCGATGATTTGGTTCGGATTTTTGGCCGGGGTGCCGATGATATCAATCGTCGCCGCAGGCTCAACGTCGTCACAATCAGAGGGGGCATCTGCGCGATTTTGTTCGTGGAAAAATCCAAGCACATGGCCGAATTCATGCAAGCCATATTCCTTGAAGCAGGAAAAATCTTCGTTCCAGCATTTTGCGTGTGGTCGTCCCCATGCATTGAGCATGACCTTCGCGGGCGGCGGGTCACTGATAGAGGTATCAAACCCAATGCCTGCTGCCCGTCCGAGTGAGGCCTTCGGAAGGGTCTCACGGATGTATTGGATCGCCAAAGGCACATATGTAGGCGCGTGAGTTGAACCTTTAGGGCATTTTTCAAAGCCCACGAAACGCACTGCGGTATTTTTCTCCCACAGCGCAAGCGCGGCGCGCAGCTGTGTTATCAATTGCGCTTCGCTATGCAGCTCTTCGCGCTCGTTTTGACGCCACTTGCCGTCAGCCCGCCCACGGGCCTTCTTTTCGGCGTCGGTAAGGTCGGCATACTCGTCTTTGGTTTCGGCCTCCTCCAACGCCAGCTGAAGAATTTCAGCATCCGTGAGTGAAGGCCGGAGGCAGACCCGAATGACGCTATAGCCCGCTCCGACTTGCGGCCAAAGAAATTTAGTGTCCCACGTAAGAGCAGCGCCAGCCTGCGGCACGGACACAGCCAGCAGCGCCGCGGCCAAATTCGTTTTGATATGCATCGAAATCTCCCTTTGTTGACCCAAGGGTCAACGAGGTTGCGCATTAAAACAACAAAATACTGCGCGAATTAGCCCGCTTTTTTGGCGGGCTTGAAGGTGCCGGCTTTCTCGGCCAGATCGCGGGCAATCGCAAACGCGCCTTTGATCTTGTCGCTGTCTTTTTTCCAGTCGCGGCGCACGACAACTTTGTTGTCTTTCATCTTCGCCAGGTTGCGGTCGTCCTGCAGGTATTCGACCAGCCCTTCGGGGCGGGCGAACTTGTTCTCTTGGAACTCTATCGTGGCCCCACGCTCGCCCGCGTTCAGCTTGGCGATGCCCGCGCGTTTGCACATGGCCTTGATGCGCACGATCAGCAGCAGGGTGTTGACCTCCTTGGGCAGCGGGCCGAACCGGTCGATCAGCTCGGCGGCGAAGCCTTCCAATTCAACCTTCGTGGTCAGGCCGGACAGACGGCGATACAGGCCAAGCCGCACATCAAGATCGCTGACATAGTCCTCGGGGATCAGCACCGGCACGCCAAGGTTGATGGTCGGCGCCCATTGGTCGTCGGTCTCGGTCAGCCCGTCCATCTGGCCCGACCGGATCTTGGCAATCGCCTCCTCCAGCATGGATTGGTACAGCTCATACCCCACCTCACGGACCGAGCCGGATTGTTCTTCGCCCAACACGTTGCCCGCACCGCGAATGTCCAAATCTTGGGAGGCGATGTTGAAGCCTGCGCCCAAGCTGTCCAGCGACCCCAGTACCCGCAGCCGTTTCTCAGCGGTCTTGGTCAGCTTCTGGCGCGGCTTGGTCGTCAGATACGCATAGGCCCGCGTCTTGGATCGGCCCACGCGGCCCCTGATCTGGTAAAGCTGGCTCAGCCCAAACATGTCGGCGCGGTGGATAACCATCGTGTTGGCCGTCGGGATGTCGATGCCCGACTCCACAATGGTGGTGGCCAGCAGCACGTCATATTTGCCGTCGTAAAACGCGTTCATGCGGCTGTCCAACTCGCCCGGGGCCATCTGCCCGTTGGCGACCACATAAGACACTTCCGGCACGTGCTCTTTCAGGAAGTCTTCGATATCGGGCAGGTCCGAGACGCGCGGCACCACGTAGAAGCTCTGCCCGCCGCGATAATGTTCGCGCAGCAGCGCCTCGCGGATGGTGACGGCGTCGAATTCGGACACATAGGTGCGGATCGCCAGGCGGTCGACCGGCGGCGTGCCGATGATCGACAGCTCGCGCACGCCTGACAGCGACAATTGCAACGTGCGCGGGATCGGCGTGGCCGAGAGCGTCAGCACATGGATGTCGCTGCGCATCTGCTTCAGCTTCTCTTTGTGCTGCACCCCGAAATGCTGTTCCTCGTCGATAATCAGCAGCCCAAGGTTCTTGAACTTCACCTGCTGCGACAGCACGGCATGGGTGCCGATGACGATGTCCACCTCGCCCCGCGCAATGCCCTCGCGGGTCTGCGAGGCCTCCTTGGTGCCGACAAAGCGCGACAATTGACGCACGGTCAGCGGGAAGCCCCGGAAGCGGTCCTTGAAGCTTTGCGTGTGCTGGCGCGACAGCAGTGTCGTGGGGGCCACCACCGCCACTTGCAACCCGGCGGCGGCGGCCACAAACGCGGCCCGCATCGCTACTTCGGTTTTGCCAAAGCCCACATCGCCGCAGACCAATCGGTCCATCGGGCGGCCACGGGCCAGATCGTCCAGCACCGCCTCGATGGTGGTCATCTGGTCCTCGGTCTCGTCATAGGGGAAGCGGGCGTTGAACGCCTCCCACATGTCGGCGGCGGGTTCCAGAATGGGCGCGCGGCGCAGCTCGCGCTCGGCGGCCACGCGGATCAGCCGGTCGGCCATATCGCGGATGCGCTGCTTCAGCCGCGCTTTCTTGGCTTGCCATGCCCCCCCGCCCAGCTTGTCGAGCAGCCCTTCCTCATGGCCGTAGCGCGACAGTAGCTCGATATTTTCCACCGGCAGGTACAGCCGGTCGCCGCCTTGGTATTCCAGCAAGATGCATTCATGCGGCGCGCCGGCGGCGGTGACGGTGTCCAGCCCCGTATAACGCCCGATGCCGTGGTCGACATGCACCACCAGATCGCCGGGGCTCAGCGATTGCGTCTCGGTCAGGAAGTTCTCGGCCCGCTTCTTCTTGCGTGCGCCACGTATCAGCCGGTCGCCCAGCACGTCCTGTTCCGAAATCACCGCCAGATCGGGCGTCACAAAGCCCTGCTCCAACCCCCAGATGGTCAGATGGATGCCATCGGCCTGCACGTCGCGTATGTCGTTGATAAACCGCGTGTCATGGATGTCCTGATCGGCCAGCAGCCCTTGCAGCCGTTCCCGCGCCCCATCCGAAAAGCTGGCAATCACGACGGAATGACGCTCACGTAACGTCTGAACATGGCCCGCCAAGGCCCCGAAAAGGTTCAACTGTTCGGATTGGCGTTCCGGCGCAAAGTTGCGCCCGTCGCGCCCGCCCGCATCGGTGACGCCCGGGCCGGTCGCCTGCTGCAAAATGGCGAATTGCACCACCCGCCTGTCGGCAATCGCCGCATCCCAGGCCGCGTCGTCAAGATACAGCAGCCCCGGCGGCACAGGTTTGTAAACGGTGTCGATCCGCGCCTTGGATTTCATCGCCTCGACGCGGTTGTCATATTGGTCGGCGATGGTCTCCCACCGCGACAGACGCGCAGGCGTCAACTGGTCATCAAGACAGATCGAGGCATCCGGCAGGTAGTCAAACAGCACCTCCAGTCCGTCATGGAAGAACGGCAGCCAATGCTCGATGCCCGCATGTTTGCGGCCCGCGCTGACAGCCTCATACAAGGGATCGTCGGTGCCCGCCGCGCCAAACTCGATGCGGTAATTCTGTCGGAAGCGCGTGATCGCCGCGTCGTCAAGGATCACCTCGGAGACCGGCGCCAATTCCACCATGCCCAGCTTTTCGGTGGTGCGCTGCGAGACCGGGTCAAATCTGCGTGCCCCGTCCAGCACGTCCCCAAACAGGTCCAGCCGCACCGGGCCGCTTTCGCCCGGCGGGAAGATGTCGATGATGCCGCCACGGATGGCGTAGTCACCCGGCTCCATCACGGTCGGGCTTTGGGTAAAGCCCATGCGCACCAGAAAGCCGCGCAACGCGGCCTCATCCACCTGCCCGCCCACCGTCGCGGTGAAGCTCGACTGCGCCAAAACATCCCGCTTTGGCAGGTATTGCGTGGCCGCCGCCAGCGTTGTGAGCAGGATGAATTTGCCCGGGATGCCCTGCGCCAAAGCCGCCAGCGTCGCCATCCGCGTGGCCGACACATCCGAATTGGGCGAGGTCCGGTCATAGGGCAAGCAGTCCCACGCAGGAAAGTTCAGCACCGTGACATCAGGCGCAAAGAAGCCCAAAGCGGTCTGCATGGCCGCCATCCGGCGATCATCGCGGGCCACGTGGATGACCGCGCCGGACTTGTCCAGCTCGGCGGCAATCAGCTTGGCGTCATAGCCCTCGGGCGCGCCGGATACGGTGATTTTGGTGGGAGCATTCATTGGGGTGGACATACCCCCTGCACGCCAGAGGTCAAGACCTACAGCACGCCCGTGGTGATATTGACATACATGCCCCACATGGAGCTGACCAGAATGGACAGCATCCCGATCAGCTGCACGACGATCCGGTGACGGCGCAGGATGCGGCGCAGATCGTCGCCTTGTTGCCCCTGCGCACGGCGCGCATTGTAGATGGAAATCGCGAAGACAATCAGCATCGGGACCAGAATAAGCGACAGGGCCTGACAGAACTCCACGCCATAGAAAAAGCCGGTCATCACCAAGGCCGTGACCAGGAACGCCGCAAACACCGTCAGCCAGGTGCCGGCCTCATCCGCTATATAGGTCAGCCGGTTGGAATTGATGCGCACCAGGTCTTCAAGGTCCTGCTCTGCCTGCCCGCCATATTTGGCGGCACGGGCCACCATGTCAAAGGGCACCCCCAGCACATAATGCGACGCGGTGGACCAGAACACGGCCAGCATGATCCAGAACCACAGGTTCGAGAACGACCGCAGGTCGATCAATTCAAATGCAGTGACGTAGAAATCCAACGGTGCTCGGGCCTTTTCGTGGTCTTGGGTCTTATTTTGAGCGCACCCTATAGGGAGCGTTGTGCCAGCGCCAGTGGTGACGTGACGCTTGAGGCACCATGCAAAACATGGCACGAACGCTCTAAGATACCAGAACTTGGACGAATTTATGACGCAGCATATCGCCACGCGGTTCCGCCGGACCAAACGCACCCCCGCGCTCAGGGCCTTGGTGCAGGAACGCGGGCTTGCCCCCTCGGACCTGATCTGGCCAATGTTTGTGACCGATGGCGATGATGTGCGCACGCCGGTCCCCTCCATGCCGGGCGTCGAACGTCTGAGCGTCGACCGTATCGTGGATCAAGCCCGCAGGGCGCGGGATCTGGGCATCCCTGCCATTTGTCTGTTTCCCTACACCGACCCCGCCCTGAAGACCCAAACCTGCGAGGAGGCGTGGAACCCCGACAACCTGTCAAACGTCGCCACACGTGCGGTGAAGGACGCGGTGCCAGAGGTCGCGGTGATGACGGATGTGGCGCTGGACCCCTACAACATCAACGGCCATGACGGCATTGTGCGCGACGGCGTCATCGTGAATGACGAAAGCGTCGAGGCTTTGGTAAAAATGGCCTTGGCGCAGGCCGAGGCCGGGGCCGACATTCTCGGCCCCTCCGACATGATGGATGGGCGCATCGGGTCGATGCGCGTCGCGCTAGAGGAAGAAGGCTTCAAAGACACCACGATCCTCAGTTATGCCGCCAAATACGCCTCGGCTTATTATGGCCCCTTCCGCGACGCCGTGGGCGCGTCGGGCGCATTAACCGGCGACAAGAAGACCTACCAGATGAACCCCGCCAATGCCGATGAGGCATTGCGCTTGGTGGCGCGTGATCTCGACGAAGGCGCGGATATGGTCATGGTCAAACCCGGCCAGCCGTATCTCGACATTTGCCGCGCGGTCAAAGACGCATTCGGCGCGCCGACCTTCGCCTATCAGGTGTCGGGCGAATACGCGATGATAATGGCGGCGGGCGCCCAAGGCTGGCTCGATGAAGAGGCTGTGATGATGGAAAGCCTGATGGGCTTCAAACGCGCTGGCTGCGACGGGGTTCTGACCTATTTCGCGCCGCGCGCGGCAGAGCTTTTGAACCGCTAGCCGCCTCGGCGGTCTGCCGCCTATCTTTTCACCTGAAATGGCGCAAAGACCGTGACATAGCGCGGGGTTTCGCCTATTATTGCGCTTAATGCACCGCGTTAGACGGGCACAAAACGAGCAAACACTACAGGCGGACATCATGACCCTACTCAGCAGACGCAATTTCCTTGTCTCCGGCGTGGCCTCCACCGGCCTTGCGGCCTGCGGCAACGGCGTGAACAGCAATGGCGGCAACAAGATCGACGCCCGCGTCGATCAGGCGTTCAATTTCATGTATCAAAACGTGCCGGGCAGCTCCGACCTGGCCAGCAAAGCCGTTGGCATCTTAATGATGCCGGTGATCTCGAAGGTCGGCATCATCGGCCCCGGCGGGTCCTACGGGCGCGGCGCGCTGCGCATCAATGACGCCTCGGTCGACTATTATTCCGCCACCTCGGCCACGTTCGGCTTCCAGCTGGGCGCGCAGCAATACTCGACCGCGCTGTTTTTCATGACCGACGCGGCGCTGTCCGATTTCCGCCGCTCCCCCGGCTGGACGCTTGGCGCGGACGCCGAATACGCGGTTTCTAATGAGGGCGGCAATCTGGGCGTGGACACCACCACGGCCCTGTCGCCGGTGATTGCGGTGGTCTTCGGGCAGGCCGGTCTGATCGCGGGTGCCACCATCGAGGGCAGCAAGTTCAACCGGATTATTCCATAGGGCAGCCCAGCACTGTATCTGTTGGTGAAGAGAGCTTTCGCCAACAGATAATCGTACGCGGTGAGCCTAGAATACCGACATCCGTCTATCGCCCCGAGCCCGTAGCGGGAAAAGGCCGTTCGAACGGCCTTTTACGCACGAATTGCAATTCGTGCTCAAAAACGTCTTCGAAGACGTTTGCCCCAATCCGCTTCGAAGCGGATTTTTCCAGATCCGAACGACCGCTTCGTCCGCATAGCGGACATTTCAAAGGCCCCCGTGTGTTTGCCCTTATCCGTCCAGCTTACGCAGCCGCGCAATCAGGGATGACGTGTCCCAGCGGCCGCCCTCCATTTTTTGCACGTCCTTGTAGAATTGGTCCACCAAGGCGGTCACCGGCAGGGACGCGCCGTTCTCATCCGCCGTATCGAGGCAGATGCCCAAATCCTTGCGCATCCAGTCGACGGCGAAGCCGTGGTTGAAATCCCCGTCCACCATGGTCTCGTAGCGGTTCGACATTTGCCACGAGCCCGCCGCCCCTTGGCTAATCACCTCAACCACCGCTTTGCCGTCCAGACCGGCTTTCTCGGCGAAATGCAGCGCCTCGGACAGGCCTTGCACCAGCCCCGCGATGCAGATTTGGTTGACCATCTTGGTCAATTGCCCCGCGCCGCTTTCGCCCAGACGTTTGCAGGCCTTGGCATAAGCGTCGATGATCGGCTCGGCGCGGGCATAAGCCCCCTCGTCGCCGCCGCACATCACGCCAAGCTGGCCGTTCTCCGCCCCCGCCTGCCCGCCGGAAACCGGCGCGTCCACAAAGCTGATCTGCTTTTCATCCGCCGCCGCATACAGCTCCCGCGTGACTTTGGCCGACACCGTGGTGTGGTCCACAAAGACCGCGCCTGCCTCCATGCCCGCCAACGCGCCATCCTCGCCCAGACAGACGGAGCGCAGGTCGTCATCATTACCGACGCAGGCCATCACGAAATCCGCGCCCGCGGCCGCCTCGCGCGGGGTCGGGGCCGCTGCCCCTCTATGTTCCTTGGCCCAGGCCTGCGCCTTGGCGGCGGTGCGGTTGTACACGGTCACGTCATGACCGGCTTTGACCAGATGGCCCGCCATCGGATAGCCCATCACCCCAAGCCCCAGAAAACTTACCTTTGCCATGTGTCGCCCGCCTCGCTGCTGGATTGAATATCTGCGCACAGGGATGTAACACGCGTTTCCAAGGGTCAAGAGCAGGAATCCCAATGGCAGTTTTGTTCAAATGGTCGATGCGGCTGTTTTTGTTGATGGTTGTGCTGGCCGGATTGGCGTTGCTGGCGGCCTATTATCTGGCTTCGCGGTCCCTGCCCGACTATTCCGCAGATTTCACCGTGCCGGGCATTTCGGCCCCGGTGGACATTGTGCGCAACAACTCCGGGGTGCCCCATATCTTTGGGCAGAGCGACGAGGACGTGTTCTACGGCCTCGGCTTCGCCCATGCCCAGGACCGCCTTTGGCAAATGACCATGCTGCGCCGCACAGCCCAGGGCCGCTTGTCGGAACTGTTTGGCGCGCGCACAGTCAAAACCGATGAGCTGCTGCGCAGGCTGGATGTCTACGGCCATGCGCAACGCTCGGTTGCAGCCCAAGACGCCGAAACCACTGCCATGCTCAACGCCTATGCCGATGGGGTGAATGCATGGCTGCGCACCGTCAACGCCCAAGCGCTGGGGCGCGGCGCGCCCGAGTTCTTCCTGTTTGCCCCCGATATTGCGCCATGGCAGCCCGCCGACAGCATCGCAGTGGTCAAAATCATGGCCCTGCAGCTGTCCGGCCATCTCAGCGAGGAAGTGATCCGCGCCCGCGCCTCGCTGGCTTTGCCCATCGAACGGGTGGCCGACCTGTTGCCGGACGACCCATCCACCGGCGTGGCCGCGCTGGATTTTGCGGGGCTGTTCCCCGACATGACGTGGCCGCGCTTTGCTGCGGATACATCCGGGCCCCGCGACCCGCTGAACCCGGTCAAACACCGCGCGCTTGCCGGGGCCTCAAATGGGTTTGCCGCCGCGCCCAACCGCTCTGCCGCGGGGGGCACGCTTCTGGCCAATGACCCGCATTTGGGGCTCAGCGCCCCCTCAATTTGGTACCTGGCGCGGCTGGAGCTGCAGTCCGGCGGCGTGATTGGCGGCACCATTCCGGGCATGCCCGTGGTCCTGACCGGCCGCACGGATCAGACCGGCTGGGGTCTGACCACCGCCTATGTCGACGACCAGGACGTGTTTATCGAGCAGCTGAACCCCGACAACCCGCGCGAATATCTGACGCCTGACGGCTTCAAGCCCTTTCGCACCCGCCAAAGCATCATTCAGGTCGAGGGCAGCCTGCCCGTCACCATCGACCTGCAATGGACAGAAAACGGCCCCGTTCTGCCGGGCACGCATTTCAACCTGGGGACGGTGACGCCTGCGGGCCATGTCACGGCCCTTGGCTGGACGGTGCTCACAGATCAAAACACCTCGCTGCAGGCGGCCCTGAAGATCATGAAGGCCGGCACGATCCCGCAAATGATCGAGGGCACCAAGGACTATGTCGCCCCCGCCCAAAACCTGACCATGGCCGATTTGACCGATGTGGCGCTGAAAACAATCGGCCACATCCCGCGCCGCAACCCCGCGCACCAGTCGCGCGGGCGCATCCCCGCGCCGGGCTGGCTGGCGCAAAACCGCTGGCAGGGCGTGATGCCCGATGCGTCCAACCCGCTGTTCATACGCCCCTCGGGCGGCATCGTGGGCAACACCAACAACAAAACGGTGCAGCGCCCCTTCCCCGACCATGTCAGCCACACCTATGGCGACACGCAGCGGGTGCAGCGCTGGCAGCGGCTGATGCAGGGCCGTCAAGTCCACACCCGCGAAAGCTTCATCGAGGCGCAGCTCGACACTGTCTCTTTCACCGCCCGCTCGCTCTTGCCGCTGATCGCGGGCGATCTGTGGTTCACCGGCGAGGCCGCGCCCGATGGCACGCAGGAACGCCAGCGCCAGCGCGCGCTGGAGCTTATGGCCAGCTGGAACGGCGAAATGTCGGAACACCTGCCCGAGCCGCTGATCTACGCCACATGGCTGCGCACGTTGCAGCAACGCCTGATCCGCGACGAGATCGGCCCGCTGGCGCAGGAATTCTCCCATATGGAGCCGCTCTTTATCGAACGTGTCTTCCGCGACGCGGGCGGCGCGTCGCAATGGTGCGACGTCATCCAGTCCGCCGCCACCGAGACCTGCACCGACGCGTCGCGGCTGGCGCTGGACGAGGCGCTGATCTGGTTGTCGGAAAAATACGGCCCTAATATCGAAAGCTGGCGCTGGGGCGACGCGCATGAGGCGACCCATGACCATCAGGTGCTGGGCACCATCCCCGTGCTGTCGCTGTTTGTGAACATCCGCCAGTCCACCTCCGGTGGCGACAACACGCTCTTGAGGGGCCGCACGTCAGGCACCGGCCCCGACCCGTTCCAAAACGTGCATGCTGCGGGCTATCGCGGCGTCTATGATTTCGCCGATCCCGACAGTTCGGTCTTCGTGATGTCTACCGGCCAGTCCGGTCATCCTATTTCGCGCCATTACGACGATCTCGGCGTGTTGTGGCGGCGCGGCGAGTATATCCCGATGTCGCTCGACCCCGAGCTCGCCCGCGCCGGCGCTGTGGGCATCAACACGCTGCGCCCACTCCAATAGGACAACGACCCCGCCCATCATTGTTCCAAAAATATCCCGGGGGTGCGGGGATCGTTCATTGTTCGCCATTGGTCCGAGGACAATGGACGATGCCCCCGCGTGGCGACGCAGCGCAGCTGCGGCGCAAACCCTCAGGAAAACGCCCGCATCACGGCCACACCGGCCACAGCTGACGAGACGGTCATCACAATGCCCCATGTCAGATCCACCGCCACCAGCTCCCAGCTCCAGCCTTTGGTGACCGCGAGGGAGGTAAACTCATAGGTGCCAAACCCGATGGCCCCGATGATCGCGGCGTTGCCCGCCACCCACCACAGGCTTTTGTCGCCTGCCAATGCGGGCACCGAGACGAACCACACAAGCCCCACCACGTAAAACGCATAGAAGAAAAACGCGGGCACCAGCCGCGGGCTGTCCAGCAACAGATAGGACACATGCTTTTCAAAGAACGGCTTCACAACAACGCCAAGCCCCAGAAAGTCGATGCCCAGAAACACCACGAACGTGACAAGATAGAGGAATAGGTAGGTCATGGCCGCGCCTTTTAAAGTTTCTCGAACCGCGCCTTTTGTTTGGCGCTCCACGTAACAGATAGGGCGAAACCCTCCTCTGTCGCGTCTTCGCTGTCGACGACCTCCTGATCGAACAACCACGCGCGTTTGCGCCCGTCGCTAAAGGGCAGCAGCATCTCCTCGGAGGTAGTGGCCTCTGTTACCTCGCGGCTGATCGCCTCCAGCAACCCGTCCATCCCCGCGCCTGTGACAGCGGAGGTCAGAAAAATCGCGTCGTCTCGCGCCGCCATGTTGCCAAGGCTCTCGCGCGCGCCACCGTCCAGCTTGTCGAGCTTGTTCCAGACCTCAAGCGTCTTGATCTCCTGATCGACGCCAAGATCGGCCAGAATGGCGCGCACATCGGTGGCCTGATTGTCCGTCTCCGCATGTGAAATGTCGCGCACATGCAGGATCAGATCGGCGCTCAACACCTCTTCCAGGGTGGCGCGAAACGCGGCGACAAGCTGCGTCGGCAGGTCCGAGATGAACCCAACCGTGTCCGACATGATGATCTCGACCCCGTCGGGCAATTCCACCGACCGCATGGTCGGGTCCAGCGTGGCAAACAGCATGTCCTTGACCATCACATCCGCGCCGGTCAGGCGGTTGAACAGCGTCGATTTTCCGGCGTTGGTGTAGCCCACCAGGGCCACAATCGGGAACGGCACTTTGGCGCGCGCTGCGCGGTGCAGCTCGCGGGTCTTGACGGTCTTGTCCAGCTGGTTGCGGATCTTGTTGATCCGCTCGTCAATGGCGCGGCGGTCGGCCTCGATCTGCGTCTCGCCGGGGCCGCCCACAAAGCCAAGCCCGCCGCGCTGGCGCTCAAGGTGGGTCCAGGCCCGCACCAGACGGGTGCGCTGGTAGGACAAAGCGGCCAGTTCCACCTGCAACACGCCCTCGCGGGTCGCCGCGCGGTCCGAGAAAATCTCCAAAATCAGCCCCGTCCGGTCAAGAATTTTGACCTTCCACTCTTTTTCAAGGTTGCGCTGTTGGACGGGCGTCACTGGCCCGTCGATCAGGACCAGCTCGACCTCATTGTCATGGAAGCGGTGCTTCAGCTCTTCAATTTTGCCCGACCCGAACAGGGTCCCTGCCCGCGTCTTGGGCAGCGGCACCACCTCGTCGCCCACGACCTCCAAACCCGGCAGCGCCACGGCCAAAGCCACGGCTTCCGCCAAGGCCTCAGGCGCGTCACGCCGCGAATGATCGGGCGAGCTACGGTCTTTTATGTCGGGATGCAGCACCCACGCGCGGGTGGTGGTGCGTTCTTCGGTTTCGAGAATTACTCTTCGCCTTCATACAGGCTGATCGGCGCGGATGGCATGATCGTCGAGATGGCGCCTTTGAACACCAGCTGAGATTGGCCGTCGCGGCGCAGCAGCACGCAGAAATTGTCAAACCATGTGATGACGCCTTGCAGCTTCACGCCGTTAATCAAAAAGATCGTGACGGGAATCTTTTCCTTGCGCACATGGTTGAGAAATACGTCTTGCAGGTTTTGCTTGTCAGCGGCCATATCAGCATGCCTTTTTAACGGTTCTTATTTGATGGTCGCGCGCCACTTTGGGTGGCACATCTGTCCCAGATCTTGCCAAATTATGTCTTGAGACGCGGGAAACTTCCAGCCCCCTTTTTTACCTTTGCGTCATGTCGCGCAAATGCGTGGCTTATCAGCGCCAGAAGTCGGGGTTGAACAGCGCGATGATCGCCAGTGTTTCCAGCCGTCCCAGCACCATGGCGGCCACCAGAATGCTCTGCGCCACCCCGCTCAGATCGGCGTAGCCCATGCCGTCCAGCGCCACCTCTGCCAAGGGGCCGGTGGTGGTGATGGCGGAAATTGCAAAGGCCGTGGCGGATTCAAAATCCAGCCCCGTGGCCGTCAGCCCCAAAATGACCACCGCGATGGACAGCGCAAACAGCATGAAGAATATCCACGCGATGAACGCGCCCTCGCGGCGCACCTCGCGGCCAAGTTTGCCCGCCCGCCCGATGGAGTTGGGATGCACCAGCCGCCCCATTTCGCGGGTGCCGTGCTTGTAAAGCGCGTAAACCCTCAGCAGCTTCACGCCGCCCGCGGTGGTCGCCACGCCCCCGCCGGTGATCGCCAGCCCCGCCAGCACCAGACCCGGCGTCGGCAGCCCCGACCACGCACGCGCGGCCTCCCAGTCATGGGAGGCGAACCCGTTGGTGGTCAGAAACGACATCACGGTGAACAAGGCCCCCCAAAACGCGCGGATCGCGCCGCCAATATCGGCGTCGCCCTCGCCTTCCAGGGCCCCGATCCAATGGCGCAGGAACAAGATCATGGGCAGGATCGTGACCACAAGCAGGGTCATACGCACCTCCCGGTCATGGCCCAGCCGCCGCCACACAGAGGTTCGCCTCTCCTGGCTGTAGACCTCACGCGACACGGCAAGAAACATGAACAAGAAGATCAAAATCTCCGAGTAAATGCCGACCTGCCACGGGTTCAGCCCCCCCGAGGGCGAGATGCCGCTGGTCGCCAGCGTCGACATGGCAAGGCACACCGCCAGAAAGGGCGGCGCACCCGTGAAGATCAGGCCGACCCACAAGAGCAGCGTGGCGCCGACATAGATCGGAAACAGCAGGATCGAGAAGCGCAAGATGCGCTCCGACGGGTCGCCTTGGCGGATCACCTGATCCGCGGCCGACCATTTCGCCATCGGGCGCAGCACCTCGAACCCGCCCAGCGACAAGGGTGCCAGGATCGCCACGGCGGCGATCAGGATCAAAAAGCCGCCCATCCAGCCCACGACGGCCCGCCACAGATGGATGGACGACACCACCCGCGAGGGCACGTCAAAAATGGTGGCCCCCGTGGTCGTGATCGACGACACCATTTCGAAATACACTTCGAACAAGGAGATGTTGCCGATCGCCTCCCGCATCGGCACGGCCAGCATCAGCGGCAGAACTGCGAAGGCCGCAATCAGCGTCACCAGCTGGCTGCGCGCAAAGTTCTGGGTGGGTTTGTTATAGGTGGCCAGCCCGATCAGTGCTGTGAGGATGCCAAACAGGATCGCGCCGTAGAAAAAGGGCTGCGCGGTGCGGTGCAAATCCAGCCATGCCGCATGGATGGCCGGGATCAGCATGGCCGCCGACCCGATGGCCATCAGCACCACAAAAAGCGGCAGCTTGAGCACGACGCCCATCGGCTTAGACGCCAGCCATTAGAAGAACGTGATGGAGACCTGCAACAGCCGCTCCACCTCTGGCACGTCTTTGGCAAGGGCGAAGATGACGATCACGTCCCCCTCTTCGACGCGGGTGGCGCCTTTGGGCCGCTCAACCACCTTGCCCTTGCGGATCGCGCCAACCAGGACGCCTTCGGGGAAGCCGATGTCGCGGATGGCCTGGCCCGCGATGGGCGAGGTCGACAGCACCTGCGCCTCGATCACCTCGGCCTCGGCGTCGCCGATGGAATAGATCTGGCGCACGCGGCCATGGCGCACATGGCGCAGGATCGACGACACCGTCGTGGCGCGCGGGTTGATATAGGCGTCGATGCCCAGCGGCGCCATCAGCGGGATCAACGTCGGGTCGTTGATAAGGCAAATGGCCATCGGGCAGCCCTCGGCCTTGGCCCGCACGGCGGCCAGCATATTGGTCTTGTCGTCATCGGTCACGGCCAGCACGGCGTCGGCGCGGCTGATATTGGCCTCGTGCAGCAGATCGCCGTTCAGCCCGTCGCCGTTGAGCACAATCGTGCGCTCCAGCGCGTCGGCGGCCAGTTCCGCGCAGCGGCGGTTCTTTTCAATCACCTTGGCGCGGATGCGCTCGGTGCGGGCCTCCAATGCGCGGGCCACGGCAAGGCCAACATTGCCGCCCCCCACAATGACGACGCGTTCCTGTTTCTTCTGCGTCTTGCCGAAAATCTCCATCGAGCGGGTGACGTCCTCGCGGTGGGTGGCCAGATAAATCTGGTCCTTGGCAAACAGCTGGTCGCCGGCCTCCGGCGCAAACAGGTTGCGCGCGCGCCGCACGCCCACCACGGTGGCCCGCAGGGTGGAAAACAGGTCGGTCAGCTGCCGCAGCGGGGTGTTCAGCACCGGGCAGTCCTCGTCCAACTGGATGCCCAAAAGCTGCATCTCGCCGCCCAGAAAGCTTTCCGTGTCAAACGCCGCGGGGCTGGCAAGCCGCTGCATAGCGGCTTCGGCCACTTCTTTCTCGGGCGAGATCACCACATCAATCGGCAGGTGGTCACGGCGGTAAAGGTCGGAATAGATGGCGTTGAGATAGGATTGCGCCCTGAGACGCGCAATTTTGCGCGGCACGGCGAACACGGAATGGGCCACCTGGCAGGTAACCATGTTGACCTCGTCCGAAAAGGTCGCCGCAATAATCATATCCGCGTCGCGCGCGCCGGCGGCGTCCAGAATGTCGGGATAGCTGGCATTGCCGGTGATGCCCTGCACGTCCAGCGTTTCCGTCGCGCGGGCCACAAGGTCGGGGTTGTTGTCGACCACGGTGACCGCGTTGTTTTCACCAGATAGATGGCGGGCAATTTGCCAGCCGACCTGCCCGGCCCCGCAGATGATGACCTTCATGCGCGTGATCCCTCAAATTCAGATGATTTGCATGGCAGATCGGGCATAGGGGGTCAATGATTTGTAACGCGATGCGTATATGGCATGATCCTGCGCGCAAGGCGGCTGTGGGACCCTGCGGGGCGGATATTTTTGAACATGGGAAGGCCTGGGACGCGCCCTGTTGTCAGGCGGGGGCGCGTTAACCTTAACATAGGCTTACCCATCCGTGCCTGTGGCGTCCATATCAGCGTCCTGGACCTCGGCCACCCGTGCGCCCGCCTTGTTGGAGGTGACAACGCCAAGGCTTTTCAGCTTGCGGTGCAGCGCGCTGCGTTCCATGCCCACAAAGGCCGCCGTGCGGGAGATATTGCCGCCAAAGCGGTTGATCTGGGTCATCAGATATTCGCGTTCAAACAGCTCGCGCGCCTCGCGCAACGGAAGCGTGGCCAGCGTGCCGCCGATTTTCAGCCCATCGCCTTGTTCTTCACCGCCATCGGCGCTGGGCAACTCCTTGACCGCAATGTCGCCCGAGGACGGCCCGAGGATCAGCACCCGCTCGATGATATTTTTCAGCTGCCGGATGTTGCCGGGCCACGGCATGGTTTGCAGCAGCGCCGCCGCGTCGCTGGAAATCTTGCGCAGGGGCAGGCCTTGGACCTTGTTGAACGCGTCGACAAAGAATTCCGACAGGGTCGGGATGTCCTCGCGGCGGTCTTCGAGGCTGGGCACCCGGATCGGGACCACGTTGAGGCGGTGATACAGCTCCTCGCGGAAGGTGCCGCCCTTGATTTCGGCCTCCAAATCCTTGTTGGTGCTGGAGATCACCCGCAAATCCACCCGCACTTTTTCGTTGCCGCCGACGCGCTGGAAGCTTTGTTCCACCAGCACCCGCAGGATCTTGGACTGGGTGCCCAGCGGCATGTCGGCCACTTCGTCAAAGAAGATCACGCCCCCATGGGCCTGTTCCAACAGCCCCGGCTCAACCCCGCGCTCCGCGCTTTCCTTGCCAAACAGGACTTCCTCCATGCGGTCGGGTTCAACCGTGGCGCAGTTGACCGTCACAAAGGGCGCATGCGCCCGGTTGGAATTGGTGTGGATGTAGCGCGCGGCCACGTCCTTGCCCGAGCCCGCCGGTCCCGTCAGCATCACCCGCCCGTTGGAGTTGGTGACCTTGTCCAGCTGGCCCTGCAGGGTGCGGAAGGCCGCGCTTTCGCCGATCATGTCGGCCCCCGCGACCTCGCCGCGTTTGAGCTGGTTGTTCTCGCGGCGCAGGCGCGAGGTTTCCATGGCCCGCGTAATCACCACCATCAGCTGGTCAATGTTGAAGGGCTTTTCGATGAAGTCGTAGGCGCCTTGCTTGATGGCGGCGACCGCGATTTCAATGTTGCCATGACCAGAGATGATGACGACGGGGATGTCGGGCGTGTCGCGTTTGACATGTTTGAGGATGTCGATGCCGTCCATGGCGCTATCCTTCAGCCAGATGTCGAGGATCATCAGCCCGGGCGGCTCGGCCGCCAGCTCCGCCATGCACTCGTCCGAGGTGCCCGCCAGCCGCGTGGTGAAGCCCTCGTCTTTCAGGATGTCCGAGATCAATTCGCGGATGTCGCGCTCGTCGTCTACAATCAGAATATCGCCCATTATAAGTGCTCCTCTTATCGTTGGTTATTCCGCGGCGGCCGTCAGCTTGGCCATGGTCTTGCCGCGGGGTGTGTTTGACAGGCGCGGCAGAACGATAACCGCCTGCGCGCCCACATGCCCACTGTCGTCAAAGGGCTTTGCGTCTTTCAGCGACAAGGTGCCGCCATGTTCTTCAATGATCTTGCGCACGATGGGCAGGCCAAGGCCGGTGCCCTTCTCGCGGGTGGTGACGTAGGGTTCAAACAGGCGGGCGCGGTCTTCGGGCAGCCCGATGCCGTTGTCCTCAATGGTGATGGTGACGCTGGGCCCGTCGGTGCGGACCGCGACCTTGATCTGGCCCTTGTGGCCCTCCACCCCGGTCTCGACATAGCTCTCAATGGCCTCGCCCGCGTTCTTGATAAGGTTGGTCAGCGCCTGCCCGATCATGGTCTGGTCGATCTCGGTCAGGACCGGGCCGTCATGGGCCTCCAGGGTGATGTCGACATCGGGCTGGCCCGATTGCTGCAGCACGACGCTGTCACGCACCAGCGCCATCAGGTCGGTCTCGCGCAGTTCTGGCTCCGGCATGCGCGCAAATTTCGAGAACTCGTCCACAATGCGCCGCAAGTCGCCGGTCTGGCGGATGATGACGTCGGTGTATTGGTTGAGGCTGTCCAGCTGGTCGCCCGCAAGCGGCGCGAATTTGCGCTTCAGCCGTTCCGCCGACAGCTGGATGGGGGTCAGCGGGTTCTTGATCTCATGCGCGATGCGCCGCGCCACGTCGCCCCAGGCGGCCATCTTCTGCGCCGAGACCAGGTCGGTAACATCGTCAAAGGCCACAACATAGCCCTCGGCCGTGCCGTCCTCGCCGTAGCGGGTGGCCATGCGCACCAGCAGGCTTTCCAGCTGCCCTGCCCGGCTGATCTTGATCTCTTCCTGCGCGGTGTCGGCGTGGTGGTCCTTCAGCCGCGTCAGCAGCCCGGCAAACTCGGGCACCATGTCGCTGAGCATCTCGCCGGTATGGTCGGCCTCCCCCAACCCCAGCATCCGCCGCGCGGAGCGGTTCACGATCGTCACCTGACCCGCAGCGTCCAGCCCGATCACCCCCGCCGTCACGGATGACAGCACGCTGTCAAACAGCCTGCGCCGCCGTTCGATCTGTTCCGTGTTGGCCAGCAAGGCGGTGCGCTGGCCCTTCAGCTGCGTGGTCATCTGGTTGAACAGCCTGCCCAGCAGCGCAATTTCGTCGTTGCTGTCGGCGGGCACAACTTGCACGTCCAAGTTGCCCTCGCCGACCTTCTCGGCGGCCTCGGCCAGCCGGCCCACGGGGCGGGCCAGCCGTTCGGCGAACCACAGGCCCAGCCAGACGGCGGCAAGGATCAGCACCAGCGCGAAGCCCAGATAAAGGATGCCAAAGTCAAACAGCAGCCGTCCGCGGTCCTGCTCAAGCTGCTCGTACAGGCGCACATTTTCCTGCGTGTCGTCCAGCAGCGCCAGAATTTTGCCGTCCACGCTGCGCGACACATACAGGTAGCGGTCCACCAGCCGTTCAATCGGGACCAATGCGCGGAATTCGTTGTTGCCCCAGTCCTCGATCACCACCAGCTCGCCCGCGCGGGCACGCGCAAGGCTGTCGGGGTCGGGCGTTTCAAAGTCGAACAGGTAGCTGCGCGCGCCGCGCGCCGACAATTGGCCGGTGCCGTCGATGATGAACGCCTCTTTGAGGCCCCGCTGCACTTGTTGCTGGGCCTGCGTCAGCAGCTCTGGTAGGGTGGTATCGTCAACAATTGCAACAGCTTGCTGGGCGACGTTAATGTAGCCCGCCAGCCGCCGCGTGTCATCGGCTAGGTTGTTGCGCTGCTCGTCCTCATAGGCCTGCGCCGCCTCCAAAGAGCTACCAACCACGTTGCGCACCCGGTCCGAGAACCAGCCCTCAAGGCCGAAATTCAGCGTCACAACGGCAAAGACCGCGACGATGATCGTGGGGCCAAGCGCCACCAGCGCGAAGACCCCCGTCAGCCGCAGGTGCAGCTGTGATCCCGTTGATTTGACGCGCCTTTTTGCGATCAGGCGGCCAATGGTGGTGCCCACCAGCCCCATGATGACCACCACGTAGACAAGGTCGGCCAGCAAGATCAGCCGGATGCCGCTGGAGGACGGGTCCAATTCGTAGGGGCCAAAGCCAAGATAGGTGACCACGGCAAGCACAGGCCCCAGAATCACCAGCCCGAAGGTGGTCAGATTCTTCAGCTTGCGCCGCTTGCGTAACTGATTCAGCCTGTCCCAATTGGACCGGCTGGCTCGGGATTTCATTGCTCTCGTACCAACTTGCCACTCTTTTTTGATGTGATCCCTGAACAACACTGCTGTTCATTCGCCACGGTGACTGTGGCGTTTTTACATCAACTTGCGCCGCCGTGTCACGCGAATATCGAGGTCGGTGACCTTTTTTCTCAAGGTATTGCGGTTAATGCCAAGAAGGTCGGCACATTTGGCCTGATTGCCTGCTGTGGCGTCCAAGGCAATCTCGATCAGCGGCAGCTCCACTTCGCGCAGGATGCGGGTGTACAGGCCAGGCGGCGGCAACACGCCCCCATGCAGGTCGAAATAGCGCCGCAGGTGCTTGGCCACAGAGGCGCTCAGCTTCTCGGTGTCGCCCCCGCCAATCAGCGGCTCAATCTCGGGTTGGTTGCCCAGCACCATCTCCACATCCCCGCGCCCGATTTCTTCCTCCGGCGAGGTCACGATCAGGCGGCGCACCGTGTTTTCCAGCTGCCGCACATTGCCGGGCCAGCTATAGGCCCGCACCATCTCCAACGCGCCTTTGCTCAGCACTTTCTGCGGGGCGCCGTCGCGCTCGGCGCGCGCCAGAAAATGGTCCGACAGCAGCGGAATGTCATCCACCCGTTCGCGCAGCGACGGGATGGCAATCGTGACGCCGCCCAGCCGGTAGAACAGGTCCTGGCGCATCTGCCCCTTCTCCAGCTTATCCATCAGGTCCTGCTGGCTGGTGGCCATGATGCGCGGCGCGTCATCGGTCAGGCTGTCCAGCATGCGCACCACGCGGGCCTGCGCGTCATCGTCCAGATCGCCCACCTCGTCAAACAGGATGGACCCGCCTTTGGCGCGGCTCAGAATGGTCGCGGGCCCGTCAATATCGGCCAGATCGTTCGGGGTCGCGGTCACAAAGGGCAAGGTGCGCCGGTCGCTGAAGTCATGAATGGCCCGCGCAATCAGGCTTTTGCCGGTCCCGCTTTCGCCGGTAATCATCACCGGCAGCTCGGTGTTCACCACCTGCGCCACCAGCTTGTAAAGCGCCTGCATCGCAGGCGTGCGCCCGATCAGCGGCAGCTCGTCGCCCGCGTCGCCGCCCTGTTGCGCCGCGACCGGCTTCACGGCCACCCGCTTGCGCTCCAACGCGCGGTTGGCGCGTTTCATCAGATCCGGCAGGTCGAACGGCTTGGGCAGGTAGTCGTAGGCATCCGCCTCATTGGCCGCAATCGCGGTGGTGATGGTGTTCTGCGCCGAAATCACGATCACCGGCAGGCCGGGGCGCTGCTGCAAAATGTCCGGCAGGGCCTCGATCCCGTTCCCGTCGGGCATCATCACATCCGAGATCACCAGATCGCCCTTCCCCTCGCCCACCCAGCGCATCAGCGTGGTCAGCGAGCTTGTTGCATGCACCTTGCACCCCGCCCGCGTCAGCGCTTGGGTCAGAACCGTGCGTATCGTGCGGTCGTCATCTGCGACCAGAACTGTGCCGTCCATTTACGTCTCCTTCGGGGCTACGGGCAGGGAAATGCGGAACACGGTGCGGCCGGGCACGGATGTCACCGCCAGCCAGCCGTCATGTTCCGAAATGATCTTCGAGACCAGCGCAAGGCCCAGCCCCGTGCCGTTTTCACGGCCCGACACAAATGGCTCGAACACGTCGCCCGCCAGATGCTCCGGCAGGCCGGGGCCGTCGTCAATGATCTCGATGTTGAGCGGCACCGCCACGCGGTCGCCATCGGGGCGCTGCACCCGCACCGACAGCTCGTAAAAGGTGCGAATGGTGATTGTCCCGCCCGAGGGGCTGGCCTCGCTCGCATTTTTCAGCAGGTTCAGGAACACCTGCACCAGCTGATCGGTGTCCACAAAGGTCGGCGGCAGCGACGGGTCAAAATCCTCGTGAATGCGCATATGCGCGGCAAATCCCACGGCGGCCGATTTGCGGGCGCGGTCCAGTATGTCATGCACGTTGACCGCTTTGCGCGCCGGCGGGCGCAGGTTGCCAAACTGCTCCACCTGCTCCAGCAATTGCACGATGCGGCGGGTCTCCGCCACGATCAGGTCGGTCAGCTCCTGGTCTTGCGGCTCCAGCCCCATCGACAGCAGCTGCGCGGCGCCCGTTATGCCCGCCAGCGGGTTCTTGATCTCATGGGCCAGCATCTCCGCCATGCCAATGGCCGATTTGGCCGCCGTCTTCGACTGCAGCGCCTGCCCCATCTTGTCGGACAATTCGCGCGGCTTCATCATAATCAGAACGAAGCCCGCGCGGTCCACCAGCGTGGAGAACTGGATGTTGCACTGCACCGGCGGGCGTTCGCCCGACCCCACATCGACATTGTTGACAAATAGCGGCGCGTCGTCGCGCCGGATCCGCATCACCGCGTCATCCAAAGGCGCGTTGACATGCAGCTTGTCCCAAACCGGCGCGCCAATCATCGACCGCGCCGACAGGTTCAAAAACGTCTCCATCGCGGTGTTGACCTGCGTGATGACGTTATCTGCGTCAATCACCAGACCGGGCAGCGGGATCGAGGTCCACAACGTGTCAAAAAACGGCTCGTTCATGCTCATGCCGCCTGCGCCTCCGTGCCACTCAGCGCATCGGGCAGCAGTGCGATCACCTGCGCGGGGGTCTTGGCCGTCAGCACTTCGCGCCGCAACGCGGGCGGCGTGCCCGCCCCGTCCATATACCAGCCCAGATGTTTGCGAGAGACCCTCGGCCCCAGCACATCGCCATAGAACGCCTGCATGGCCTCGTAATGCCCGACAACCAGCTCCACCAGCGCGCGCCCCTCGGGCGCGTCCGGCCCCTGCCCGCCGCTCAGCTCTGCGGCCACCTGCGCCAGCACCCAGGGCTTGCCCTGCGCGCCGCGCCCGATCATCACCCCGTCCGCGCCCGACAGGCGCAGCGCCGTCTCGGCGCAGCCCGCATCCACAATGTCGCCATTGGCAATCACCGGGATCGACACCGCGTCCTTGACCCGCGCAATCGCCGCCCAATCGGCGCGGCCTTTGTAAAACTGGCACCGGGTGCGGCCATGGATGGTTATCATCTGGATGCCCGCGTTTGCCGCCCGCACCGCCAGCTCTGGCGCGTTCAGCAGCGCGTCGTCCCAGCCCAGCCGGGTCTTCAGCGTCACCGGCAGCTCGGTGGCTTCAACCACCGCCTCGATCAGGCTCAAGGCGTGGTCAAGGTCGCGCAACAGCGCCGACCCCGAATAGCCGCTCACCACCTTCTTGGCGGGGCAGCCCATGTTGATGTCGATGATCTTCGCGCCGTTGGCCGCCACCATGCGGGCGGCCTCCGCCATCCAATGCGCCTCGCGGCCCGCCAGCTGCACGGCGGTGTTGGCGCTGTCAAAGCCCAGCTCCGCCTTCTCGCGCACGCCCGGCTTGGCCTGCACCATCTCCTGGCTGGCCACCATCTCGGACACCACCAGCCCGGCCCCGAAGCCCGAGACAAGCTGGCGAAACGGCAGGTCCGTGATCCCCGCAAGCGGGGCCAGAAAGACCGGCATATCAATCCGGGTGTTTGCCAATGAAATGGACAGGTGCCTAATCCTTGTGCAGTTGCGCCCTTTTGCCCTTGAATCCAACGGCTCGCAACTCTCCGCCCCGCAGAAATGCGCAAAAAACAGCCCGATTTCGCGCGCCGCCCAAAAATTAGGCGGCCAAATCCCGCCATTGCCCCTTTCGCGCCGAGACCCTAGACAAACCCCATGTCAAATGCAGGCCACACCGTCACCGCCATCATTGTCGCCGCCGGGCGCGGGCTGCGCGCGGGCGGCGATGTGCCCAAGCAATGGCAAGCGGTCGCGGGCAAGCCCGTCCTCGCCTGGACGCTGAACCGCTTCCTAAACCACCCTGAGATCACCAATATCGTGCTGGTCACCCATCCCGACGACGCGGCCCGCCTGGCCGCGCTGAACCTGCCGGGCCGCGTCACGACAACCCATGGCGGCGACACGCGCGCGGCCTCGGTTCTCAACGGGCTCGCAGCCGCCATGGGCGACATCGCCCTGATCCACGATGTCGCGCGCCCCTGCGTCACCGACCAGATCATCTCAGACGTCATCCACGCCACACGCGACACCGGCGCGGCCGCCCCCGCCCTGCAGGTCACCGACGCGCTGTGGCAGGGCGACACGCATGTCACCGGCACGCAAGACCGCAGCGGTCTTTATAGGGCGCAAACCCCGCAGGGCTTCGTTTTGGCAAAAATACTCAAAGCCCATCAGCAGTTTCAGGGCGTGGCGGCCGATGATGTCGAGGTGGCCCGCGCCGCAGGGACGACGGTCAAAATCGTTCCTGGCGACGAGAACAACCTCAAAATCACCACTGCCAACGATTTTGCCCGCGCTCAAACCCTATTGGAGGCCCCCATGATTGACGTCCGCACCGGCAACGGCTTCGATGTCCACCGCTTTGGCGAGGGCGACCACGTCATGCTCTGCGGCGTGGCCATCCCGCATGATCGCGGCCTGCAAGGCCATTCGGATGCCGATGTCGGCCTGCACACGATCACCGACGCCATCTACGGCGCGCTTGGCGAAGGCGACATCGGCCAGCATTTCCCGCCCTCCGATCCGCAATGGAAGGGCGCCGAAAGCCACATCTTCCTGACCCATGCGGTGCAGCTTGCCAAATCCAAAGGCTTCACCCTCACCCATGTCGATTGCACGCTGATCTGCGAGCATCCCAAGATCGGGCCGCACACATCAACACTGCGCGCTAAGCTGCAGACTTTGCTGGGAATTGACCTCGACCGCATCTCCGTCAAGGCGACCACATCGGAACGTCTCGGCTTCACCGGTCGCGGCGAAGGCATCGCCTGTATGGCCACTGCCACGCTGGTGAAACCATGATCGCCAAACTGATCGCCACGGTGGCTTATGCAGGCTTCCTCAAACCCGCCCCCGGCACATGGGGCTCAGCGCTCGCCATCCCCTTGGCATGGCTCGTCTGGCTCGTCGGCGGCTGGCCCCTGCTGGCCCTGGGCTGCGTGGCCGCGTTCCTCAAAGGCTGGTGGGCGACGTCTAAATATATCGCGCAGGGCGACAATCACGACCCGTCCGAGGTGGTCATTGACGAGCTGGTCGGCCAATGGATCGCGCTCCTGCCCGTGGCCATCGGGGCCACTCATGCGGGCGTGTCGTTCTGGGCGCTCTGGCCCGGCATCGTCACCGCCTTCATCGCCTTCCGGCTCTTCGACATCTGGAAGCCCGGCCCCGTCGGCTGGGCCGACCGCAAAGGGGACGCGCTGGGGGTGATGCTCGACGATGTCATCGCAGGCGTCTTCGCCGCCATCATCGTCATGCTCGGGGCCTATCTCTCGCATGGTTGACGCCGAAACCCTGCTCGCGCTAGCCCGCGCGGCCAAGGTGCAGATCGCCACGGCGGAAAGCTGTACCGGCGGGCTGATCGCCGCCGCATTGACCGAGGTCGCAGGCTCCTCAGACGTGCTCGACCGTGGCTTCGTGACCTATTCCAACGCCGCCAAGATCAAGATGCTGGGCGTCGCGCCGGGCACGCTGGACCAATACGGTGCGGTGTCCGAGCAAACCGCCCGCGAAATGGCCGCAGGCGCGCTGCACCAATCCGACGCGCAGCTGGCCGTCTCGGTCACCGGCATCGCGGGCCCCGGCGGGTCGGACCACAAACCCGAGGGGCGGGTTTGTTTCGGCCTCGCCCAAAGCGGCAAACCAACCCAGACGGAAACCCGCGATTTCGGCCCCCTTGGCCGCGCGCAGGTCCGCCAGGCGACGGTCCAACATGCGCTCAATCTGATGGCAAAGGCGCTTCGCAGCGCCCAATAAACAGGCAATCTATGTTTTGCTGATTTAATAAGCGGCCCCGCCGGGCAAAGCCTCTTTTCTTTGCATCCCCCACATCGTTTTTGCCCGCAACTGGAAATCAACAATATCGGAGGGGAACCCATGGTTGGTGCAGATACCGCATGGATTATAGTGGCAACGGCGCTCGTGCTGTTCATGACATTGCCGGGGCTGGCGCTGTTTTACGGCGGGCTGGTCAGGTCGCGCAATGTGTTGTCGGTGTTCATGCACTGCTACGCAATTGCCTGCTTGATGAGCGTGCTGTGGCTGGTGGTGGGCTATTCCATCGCCTTTGGCGGCGGCACGTCAGGCTATTGGGGCGGGCTGGACAAGATGTTCCTCGCTGGCATTGACGCCGACACGCTGTCGGGCACCCTGCCCGAGGTGCTGTTCTTCGCGTTTCAAATGACCTTCGCCATCATCACGCCCGCGCTGATCGTGGGCGCTTATGTGGAGCGCATCGGCTTTGGCTTTGTGCTGACCTTCTCGGGGCTGTGGATGCTGTTGTGCTACGCGCCCGTGGTCCACTGGATCTGGGGCGGCGGCATGATGGCCGATGGCGGCATCTTCGGCGAGGTTGGCGTGCGGGACTTCGCAGGCGGCATCGTGGTGCATGAGACCGCCGGTCTGGCGGCGCTGGTGCTGGCCTTCTTCCTTGGTGCGCGCAAGGACGCCACCAAGCCGCCGCACAATCCCGGCATGGTGATGATCGGGGCAGCGATGCTTTGGGTCGGTTGGTTCGGCTTCAATGGCGGCTCGCAGCTGGCCGCAGACGGTGGTGCGGCCATGGCGCTGACGGTCACTCATATCTCCGCCGCGACCGCGTCGCTGACATGGGCGCTGTGGGAGAAGATCAAATTCGGCAAGGCCTCCCTCGTAGGTATCGTCACCGGCACCATCGCGGGTCTGGCCTCCATCACGCCCGCGTCGGGCTTTGTTGGCCCCGTCGAGGCGCTCGTCATTGGTGCGGTCGCCGGTGTGCTGTGCCAAGAGGCGGTCAACGTGGTGCGCAACCTGTTCAAGATCGACGACACGCTTGATGTCTTCGCGGTCCACGGCATCGGCGGCATTTTCGGCACGCTGATGATCGCGGTCTTCGGCCAGGGCGCTTGGGCGGCCCAGCTTGGCGGCCTCGCGGTGGTAGGGATTTACACCATTGTGGTGACGGTGGTCCTCGTTAAGCTGGTCGGTCTGGTGACCCCGCTGCGTGTGGACGGCGAGACCGAAACAAGCGGTCTGGACCTGTCCCAACACGGCGAGCGCGCTTACGACATAACCTCCTAGCAGAGGTTCAAGAAACTCTCCCTGAAACTGGGCGCCTGTTTTACGCAGGCGCCCATTTTTCGTGCGGTTACAGCAGGAAGTCGTCTTCGGTCAGCGTGCCGTCCAGGTCGCGGATGGTCAGCTGGAAGTCGGTGGTGCCGTTGCCGTCCTCGTCGACGCTGACAATCGTCAGCCCGGACGCCGAGGTCGTCAGGCGCAGCTCCGCAGAACCGGTTCCGCTGAATGCGCCCGCCCCCAGAAAATCAATCGAGCCGGCCGCAATGTCGCGCAGGTCGATCAAGTCCTCGCCGGCGGTGAAGCCGTTGATGACGTCGCGCGCAGCGCCGGTGCCGCTGTCACCAAGCGCTTCAAAGATGAACGTGTCGGCGCCGTCGCCGCCACGCAGCACGTCGCGGCCTGTGCCGCCGACAAGGGAATCATCGCCAACGCCGCCAATCAGCACATCGTCTCCGGCGTCACCCGCCAGCACGTCGTCGCCGTTATTGCCAACAACAACGTCGTTGTCATCGCCGCCATTCACCTCGTCATCGCCCGTGCCGCCGCGCAAGGTGTCTTCGCCGCCATCGCCAAACAGCAGGTCATCGTCAGCGCCGCCCAACAACAGGTCGTCATCACCGCCGCCTTCCAAGATGTCCTCGCCGGTTCCGCCGTTCAAGACATCCTCGCCCAGCCCCCCAGACAACTCGTCCTCGCCACCACGGCCGCGCAGGTCATCGTCCTCGGTACCACCGTCAAAGACGTCGCTGAATGCGCCCCCGATCAAAGTGTCGCTACCCGCGCCACCATCCACGATGCCCACCACAATGCCTTCGCCGCCGGCGCGGTAAACGTCATCTCCCAAATCCAACAAGACGTCACCAATGATTGTGCCGGTATTTTCAACCGTGTCCGCGCCGCTGCCCCCCTCAATGGCGGTAACGATCGCCGATATGGTTCCGGAATTCGTCACGCTCAGGTCTTCAACTGAGGTCAGTGCACTGGCATCAATGGCGTCGAAGGTGCCCAGAATTTGCCCTGTATTGATGACGGTTGCGTCGCCCGAAAACCTGATGACCCAGCCGCTCGACGACTGCATGATGCCGGAGTTTATGACATTCGACCCGTTGCCAAACATCTGAAGGGCCGCGACACCGGTAGAGTCGCTCGTGCCCGTAAACGTACCGCTGTTGATTACAACGCTATTGTCGCCATCAATCTCGGTCTGCGCGCCCAGAATCTGACCGTGGTTTGTGACGACCATATTATCGCCAAATGCATTGATCGGTCGCCAGTCCGAACTCGAAATGATTGAGCCGGTCACCCCAACCGTGATGGACACGTTATCAGCCCCGCCCGAGTCAATCACGTTTCCCGTTTGAGGGGCCACCAGAGTTCCCAGAATGGTGATCTCGACATTCGCAGCGGCGCTATCAACATCAATGGGGCTGATAGAAGAGTAATGCGTAATCCCCTCCAGCAGAAGATATTCATCACTACTGTTCAGGGTGATCGGCGTCGATGTAAGTTCTGAAATGAGCGTGAATGCCATATTGAAGTTCCTCGTTAATTACATTTTGTTGGTGCGCCTTGCGCGTCAGCACCAAGACAGGATTTACGCGCAGGACGCTGACACGATTTGACCAACGAGTCAAAAGGTTAACGCGGCGTCACACCCTTGCCGTCAAAAGCCGGACCGTCAGGCCGACGGGCCCACCCAATAAATCCGAAGATAGGTTGACCAGTCCTCGCTTGGCGGGACGTTCTCGGTCAGGAAGGCCTCGCGGTGCTCCGCTGACAAGCCGCGCCAAAATGGCAGCCAAACGTTGTGCAGCCACTCCTCAGACAGGCCCTGCCGCCAAACCCCATCCGCGGGGTCAGCGCCGGGCGCATAGACCCAAGGGGCCTGCGGCGCAGCGGATGGCGAAGATGCGTCTTCAGTTTTCATCAATAAAATCTGCGACCCAATCGGCCCCGTAATAGCCTGCCGCGCCAAAGATGATGGCGCCTACCGCGCCGGTGATAATGGCGCCGGGGCCGGTCTCGATCCCCACGGCTGCGCCTGCCAGAAAGCCGATTTTCGCGCCAGCGGCGCCGCCGCCCCAGCCGCCAACCTGCCGGATCGTCTCGGCCCCAATGGGTTTGAAGGACTGCTTTTCCACCGACTCGTCAATCGCCATGCCAACGTCATAGGCCGTCACAACAAGGCCCGCGACAACGAACACGCGCCCGACGCGCCCCATGTTGCGCGCGCTGCGATACGCGTCGTCCAGCCCCTCGACCGCACTTGCAGCCGCGCCACGCGACGTGCTGCCCTGCTTGGCCGCGTCAAATATCTCCTCCGCCGCATCAAGGTATTTCGCATGTGCAGCCCCCACCGGCTGGGCCGCCCCTTTGGGCACGCCGCCTTGGATCAGGGTTTCGCCCTCAAATTGGCGGATGGTTTGCACCAGCTTGTCGACCTGCAATTTCGACGCCGGGTTTTGGGAGGCGAATTTTTGAAGGTCGCCAATCACCTCGTCGGGTTGCAGGATACGTCCACCGGCGGCAACGACCTTCTCTATGTTGATGACCATGCCTTTGCCCTGCATGGTCGCAGCGCCGCTCGGCATGTTGGAGGCCGACAAAAACTGGCTCGCCTCCGGTGCCAGGTTCAACGCATGCTCTGCCGGGCGCAGCACGCCCATCGCGTTGCGCGGCATCATCGCGTAATTCTTGGGGATCACCGCCACCTTGCGCACAAGGTTGGTGGACCCGACCTCCGGCAAAACCTCGACCATGACGAACATGAAGCCCCGTCCCGGGATAGACACCGGCGAGCCCGCCTGCACCGGCATCGAAATCTGCTCGGCGCTCTGGTGGCGGTCCAACCCTCCCACCAGCCAGTCCGGCGGCATCCGGCACATATTGCCGTCGCGCAAAAGGCTGGTCGACAGGCTCGTCCAGGTTTTGATCCCGATGATCCCGTCCACGGGCCGCACGCCCATCGACGTTTGCCAATTTGCCACCAGCTGGGCGAATTCTTCGGCACTGACCGCGACGTCGGGGTTCTGGCCCAGCGTCGCGACGATCGCGTCATATTCATGGATCCAGCCCTTGCCCGCCCCCGTCTTCAGCGATGTGGCGTAAAGTCGGTTCAGGCGGGTCGCCTTTTTCACCTGCGCGGCATTCAGCATGAAAGTCCCTCTTCGAAATAGCTCAAATCCAATACGGAAAGTGTAGCCATCTCGCCCCCGAATGAAACCCCTTTTCAAGGGACAAAAATCGAGCCGGAGCTTACGGCGCAGAGTGCATTGCATAGTTCGGCCCAAACCGAACAATGTCGAAACCGTTAACGCCAATTTTTGGCTCCGTTTCGCGTCAGTTTCGCGCGGAAACGCCATCACGTGTCGCGCTCAAAGCCGGATTTATTTTGTACAAAATGGGTTTGGGGGCCAAAACTTTGTCCCCAATTTGTACAAAACGCGGCTCCACCTCTTGACCTTCGGGCTGCCCCACCCATCTATGTAAATGTGAATAACATTAACTTAACCTGCAACTTTGATAACAGGAGCACTTAGATGACGACCATCACCCACCGGTCCCCCGGCTTTTTCGCCCGCTCAGAGATGTGGCTCGATGAACGTGGCAAAGGCGCGTGGATCGCCGCCATGGTTCTTGGGTTTATCTTTTTCTGGCCCGCAGGCCTCGCCCTTCTTGCCTATATGATATGGAGTAAACGTATGTTTTCATGCACAAAAACCAAATCCCGCACCCAGAAGCCGTCCTACGGCTTCAAGTCCTCCGGCAACACCGCATTCGACAGCTACAAAGCGGATATGCTGAAACGTCTGGAAGACGAGCAAGAAGCGTTTGAAAGCTTCCTGGAACGGCTGCGCGAGGCCAAAGACAAGCAGGAATTCGACAGCTTCATGGACGAACGCGCCGAAGTGGCAACCGAAGAGCCGCAAGAAAAAACTGCCTGATTGCAGTCACTTACGCAAGGCGCGCGCTGTCGTTCGCGCGCCTTTCTGCCCGACACCCCCTTCACAAACGAGGCCCCGACCCCCATGTCAGCGACCATGACAGACACACATCTCCCCGACCCGCTCACCCAGGCCGATTTCTATGCAGGCGTCACCACCAAGCGCCTTGTGGCATGGGTCGTGGATGTCATCATCATCACCGCATTGACCGTCATGGTTGCCACCCTGCCCCTGTTCATCGGCTGGTTCTTTTTTCCGCTTATTTTTCTGGTACTTAGCTTCTTTTACCGCGTCGCGACAATCACGTCAGGCTCGGCCACATGGGGCATGCGCCTGTTCAACATCCAGCTGCGCAACCGCATGGGCCAACCCTTGGGACGCTCCGAGGCGATGCTGCACACAGCCGCCTATCTTCTGGCCTCCAGCTTCTTCATCCCGCAGCTTATCTCGATCATGTTGATGCTGACCACCGAACGGTCCCAATCCCTCCACGATATGTTGTGTGGAACTGCTGCAATAAACACTCCATCTCGATATTGATGGCCCCTTTACCCACATAATTAACCAAGGGTTAACACTTTTCAAAAAGGGTTTGTCGTGCAGGGTCCGCATTGTTAGGCTCTGGCGAAACCTAGGATGTTGCTAAGCCCAAATGCGCCACACTCTCCCCATTGCTCCGCAGTTTTATGTGACTGCCCCGCAGGCCTGCCCGTATCTTGACGGCCGCCGCGAGCGCAAGCTGTTCACCGCATTGCAGGGCGAACACGCAACAACACTCAACAATACCCTTTCCAAACAAGGCTTTAGACGGTCGCAGAACGTGCTCTACCGCCCCTCCTGCGCAGAGTGTTCCGCCTGCCTTTCGGCGCGCATTCGTGTCGCTGATTTTGAGCCGTCAAAGTCGCAGCGCCGCATCCTCAAGCGCAACAAGGTGCTGCAACGTGAAGCCACCAGCCCATGGGCGACCGAGGAACAGTACGAGCTGTTCCGCCGCTACCTTGAATCGCGCCACGCCGATGGCGGCATGGCCGACATGGACATCTTCGAATTCGCCGCAATGATCGAGGAAACCCCCGTCAAAAGCCGCGTCATCGAATACTGGGATCGCACCGGCTATGACGAGGACCTGATCGCCACCTGCCTGACGGACGTCTTGGATGACGGGCTGTCGATGGTCTATTCCTTCTACAACCCTGATTTAACAAGACAATCCTTGGGCACCTACATCATTCTCGACCATGTGCGCATCGCCCGGGAAGCGGGCCTGCCCTATGTCTATCTGGGCTACTGGGTCCCGGGCTCGCCCAAGATGGGATACAAGGCCGGCTTCTCCGCGCTTGAGGTGTTCCGGGGCGGCGACTGGCAAAGCATCAAAGACGGCGACGACTACGCGGCGGAAACGCACCCGCTGGCAGTTGACCCGATTGCCGAACAGGTGGCCCGCATCACCCTCCCCGACACCCGCGCCCCCAAAGAGTGACCCTCAGACTGCACGCGATTACACTGGTCGTGCCGGACTATGACGCAGCCATTGCGTTCTATGTCGACAAGGTGGGCTTCTCGCTGATCCAGGACACCCAACTGTCCGCCGTAAAGCGGTGGGTTTTGATAGCGGCGTCCCCAGACGCGCCCACCCATATTCTGCTGGCCCGTGCCGACGGCCTTCCTCAGGAAGCCGCCATCGGCAACCAAACCGGCGGGCGGGTCGGATTTTTCCTGCACACCGATGATTTTGACCATGATTTCAAGCGCATGTCGGACGCGGGCGTTGCCTTTGCCGAAAGCCCACGTGTTGAGCCTTACGGCAAAGTCGCCGTCTGGAGCGACCCATGGGGCAATCGGTGGGATTTGCTACAGCTGACATAGAAACGGGCGACCTGCCTCCCAACAAACCGCCCGCGTCCAGTGTCAAACCGCTGATTACTTCAGCAGGTTTGGTATGATGGTGACCACGCTGGGGAACATCCAAAGCAGGAACAGCCCCGCCACCTGAATACCCACAAACGGGATGATGCCGCGGTAGATATGGCCGGTGGTGACCTCCTTGGGCGCCACGCCGCGCAGGTAGAACAGCGCGAAGCCAAAGGGCGGCGTCAAGAACGAGGTCTGCAGGTTCACCGCGATCATGATCGTCACCCATTTCGGGTCCATCGTCCCGCCATAGATGACGGGGCCCACGATCGGGATCACGATGTAGATGATCTCCAGGAAGTCCAACACGAAACCCAGTATGAACAAGACCAGCATCACGATGATGAAGACTTGGAACTCTGAGTCAAAGCTCTTCAGGAACTGTTGGATATAGTGCTCTCCGCCAAAGGAGATCACCACGAGGTTCAGCAATTGCGAGCCGATCAGGATGGTGAAGACCATGCTGGTCACCTTGGCGGTCTCGCGCACCACAGGGCTCAGCACCCCGTTGGAAAACAGCACCCAGCAGGCAAACAGGATACCGAACATCGCGAACAGATACGCGGATTTGGCAACAATGAAGGCCAGCATATTCTCGAAGCTGACGACCTCGATGTTGACCCGCAGATCAAAGTTCACGCCCACAAGGATCATAACAACCACCGCGAAGGTCGCCATCAAGATGATGCGGCCGGACTGGTTGTTGTCCTGCAGCTTGCGGTATGCGGCCAACAAGATCGCGCCCCCCGCCCCCAGCGCCGCCGCAGGCGTCGGGTTGGTGATCCCACCAAGGATAGACCCCAGAACCGCCACGATCAGCACCAGCGGCGGGAAGACCACGCGCAGCAGGTCGTTGCGCCCCAGCGCAGCAGAGGCGTGTTTCACCCCGTAGCCGATCATCAGCAGCGGTATGATGAGCAGCAAGAACGTGTTTCCGGGCGACGTGACCGGACTTATGAGCAGCGTATCAATCAGCAACGCAAGCACGATCCCACCTGCACCAACGATCAGCGGCAGCGGGTTGGACGATGGCGAAACACCACGTGCGGTGGTGAAGACCAAGCCCATCAGCAGCAACCCAACGGCAATGCCCGTGCCAATCGGGGCCGCCGCCGCAATCTTGTCCTGCAAGGCCACGACCAGTTCTTCCTCGGTCAGTTTGACCGATTGCTGGACACCGCCGGCTTCGTCGATGGTGGCCTGCTCGGCCAGCGCGGCCTCCCACTTCTCGATGCCGTGTAGATCAATCATCGCCTCTTCGCAGCTGGGCGACACATTGGTGCGCAGCGACGCTGTTTGACCCGCGTCAGAGAAGCTGTCGATCACAACCGACTGATTGCCGATGACGCCAACATTTACCAACAGCATCAGCCCCGCGATCAATCCGACCGGGGCAAGCAGGAACCATGTCAGCGCCTCGGACTTGCGGATCGGCTCGCCATTGGCCGACCCCAGTTCCACGGCAGGCGCCTTGGATGGGTTCACCAGAGCGTAGCCAAAGGCATAGAGGCCATAAAGGACCGCCAGCAGGATGCCCGGCAGCAAAGCCGCCTGGAACAAGGTGCCAACGGAAACGACGGCAGGCTCACCAAGATAGGTCAGTGCATCAGAGCAGCCGACCTCCTGCGCGCGCGCCTCTTGCGCGGCCGAATACAGATCGCCCGCCAGCGTGCCGAGCAAAACAATCACAATGGAGGGCGGAATGATTTGGCCCAGCGTGCCAGAGGCCGCGATGACCCCTGTGGCCAGCTCGGGCGAATAGCCGTTGCGCAGCATGGTGGGCAGCGACAGCAGCCCCATGGTCACAACGGTCGCACCCACAATCCCGGTCGAGGCTGCAAGGAATGCCCCCACGACAACAACCGACACGGCCAGACCGCCCGGCAGCGGGCCAAAGACGCGGGCCATTGTGGTCAGCAGGTCATTGGCGATTTTGGACCGTTCAAGCGTGATGCCCATCAAGACGAACATCAACACGGCCAGCAATGTTTCGATAGACGCGCCCGCCAGCACACGCTCGTTCATGCGGTTCACGATGAATGACACATTGCGGTCCAGCGCGGTTTCCCAGCCGGACTTGAACACCGGTTCGGCCAATCTGGGCAGGTCGGGGTATCGGAAGACCGAGATGGTCTCAGGCTTTAGCCCTTCCGCCAGTAAGGCGGCATATTCTGCCGTGTTGGGGTCAATCGCCTGATGTATCAGCAACCCGCCGCTATCAAGTGCTGCGATTATCCCGAAAGAAATCACCGCCGAGCCGCCAATGGCGAAGGCCACCGGGAAGCCCGACAAGATGCCTGCGAACAGGCACAGGAACACGATAATCAGGCCAATTTCGACGCCATCTAATCCAAAAATCATTTCTCGCGTCCCTTAGTGAATTTCTGCGGCCAGCTCGGCGTCGTCATCGCCCAGCATGTCTTTGTCCAGATATTTGCCCTCAGAGAGCGGCCCCTCTTTCAGCTCCAGATAGGAGCGATAGAAGAACGCGATGGCCTGCAGGAACACCATTGCCGTGAAGGCACACAGCAAGATCTTGAACATGAAGTATCCGTTGAACCCGTTGGGCGAGAAACCAATGGTTTCCACATTCCAGCGCACCGCGCGGGCTTTGGTGATAAGGCGGTCCAAGCTGTCAGAGGCCGATGGTTTCGGCGTGATGAGGTGACGCCACAAGAAGTACCACCCATACATCCATGTCAGCACGGCGGCCGGCATCATGAACAAAATGGCGCCGCACATGTCGATAATCTTTTTGGTGCGGTATTTCACGGCGGAATAGACAAGGTCCACGCGCACGTGACCGCCTTGGACGAAGGTGTACGTGCAACACAGGCACACCACCATCGCGTTGTAGAATTTCAGCTCCTCGGCCCACCAGCTGATGTCTTTCGAAAAGCTCATGCCGAACCCCATCGAGATTTCGGCCCGCGCAAAAATGCGCTGAATGAAGATGATGACGATCTGCTGCAGCACCATAAGCAGGCCCGCCCATGCGAAGAACCGGCCAACCGAGTTGGCAAAGCCTTCAAGCAGCTGCACGCAGCCCCACATGAAGCGGTTGTTCAGCAATCCGACGATCGTGAGCACGATGAAAGCGGCAAAGATCGCAAAGAAGAATTCGACCGAGCCGCCGTAATAGACAAAGCGCATCAAGGCTTGCTTCTGCTCAACCTCCGGCATGGACTGGTTGATATATGGCATCCAAGACATCCACAGGTCCGGATGCGTGATCGCATAAAAGACGTTGTAGAAAGCTTTGAAAATATTGGTGAAAAACCAGACGATAAAGTCCAGCATAGGTCTCTCCCCCGTGATGGGCGGCGTTCAGACGGCCAGCCCTCAATTCGTAAACCGCACGTCCCCAAGCGGTTGAGTGTCGGGGCCGCCCTGCCAGCGCAAAGCGGCCCCAACGTTAATCTACGTCAGGCGATTAGCCCAAGACGCGGTCGCGCTGTGCGCGATATGCGCCTTCTGCACGGTCGATCCAGCCGGAAGAGGCCTTCAGCGACGCTTGGTAATCGTCGTGGATCTTCTTGTAGAGCTCGTCGCCCATGTTTTCGGCATGCACTTCCGCAGAAGCTGTACCGAACGCGTCCCAAACGGTGTCTGGGAATTCCAGAACCTTCACGCCGCCGGACTGCAGACGCTGCAGGGCCGAGCCGTTGTTGTTCAGGAATTGTGCGAGGTTCCACTGGTGGGTGTTGCCCGATGCCACTTCGATGATCTTCTGCTGCGCAGGTGTCAGTTCGTCAAAGACATCGCGGTTGGTGGCCAGAGACAAACCAGCGCCCGGCTCGTGGAAGCCAGCCGTGTAGTAGGTCTTTGTGATTTCCTGGAAACCGGCTTTCTCATCAGCCCATGGGCCGATCCACTCGGTGCCGTCGATGGCGCCGGATGCCAGCGCTTGGTACACTTCAGAGCCCGGAAGGTTCTGAACCGATGCGCCCAGTTTGCCCAAGGCTTTGCCGCCCAGACCTGGCATACGGAATTTCAGACCGTTGAAGTCCTCAGGACCGTTGATTTCCTTGCGGAACCAGCCACCGGCTTGCGCGCCAGTGTTACCAGCCAAGAAGGATTTCAGGCCGAAGATTTCGCCCAGCTCGTCGTGGTAAGCTTTGCCGTTGCCGTGCTCGTACCAGTTCAGCAGCTCTTGCGCCGTCATGCCGAATGGCACGGAGGTGAAGAATGCGTAACCTGGGTGCTGGCCCACAAAGTAGTAGTCAGCGGCGTGATACATGTCAGCCTGACCAGCGGTCACGGCGTCAAACACTTCAAACGCGCCAACCAGCTCGCCTGCGGCCTTAACTTCAACAGTCAGGGTGCCGTCGGACATTGCGTTGATGTCATTGGCCACTTTTTCTGCAGCGTCAAAAACGCCAGCAAGGCCGCGGCCCCATGTGGTGACCATTGTCAGTGTGCGGTGGCCAGCTGCGTATGCAGGTGCGGCCAGAGTAGTTGCAGCAGCAGCGGCTGTGCCGCCAAGTGCAGAAGTTCTTAGAAAAGAACGACGATCCATAGGTGTCTCCTCCCAAAATTTCGTACCCCCGCGCAAAACACACGCGACGGAACGGATCGTTACGGTATCGCGACCTTAACCATGACCCATCAGGGATGCTATACCCACTGGCGGGTAGGAAACGGGCGAATTGCGGTGTTTACGCCTTAAAATTAGGCGAAACCCTACCCAACTCCCGTGATTGACGCTCCACCGCCCCTGCCCCATGCTCGATTCGCAATGATAAATCGGGGCCATTGGTGGCGCGACCGTTTCGCGTTGAGCTACGGGCAGAAGGTCTTCCTTCTGGCCACCCTGCCTCTTGTGTTGGCCGTGGCCGCGATCTCGCTGGTGGTTGCCAACCAGTCCCGCCAACTGGCCGAAACCGAAATCCGGGAATTGGAAACCCAACTGATCGAGGCCAAGAAGGCAGAGCTGAAAAACTACCTCAGCCTCGCGCGGACCGCGATTGGCCCGATCTACGGAAACGCCATGCCCGATGACGAAGTTGCCAAGTTGCAGGTGACCCAAATCCTGTCGGCGATGATCTACGGCCAAGACGGCTACTTCTTTGTGTATGACTATAGCGGCACCAACCTGGTCAGCCCGCGCCAAACCTTCCTGATTGGCGAGAATTGGTCCGGCCTCAAGGACCGCAACGGCGTGGCCGTGACAGACAAGATCGTCGAGATTGCGCGCGCGGGCGGCTATCATACCTTTGATTGGACCAAACCCTCCACCGGAGAGACGGCCCGGATGGTCACCTATCAGATTGGGCTGCAAGACTGGCAATGGGCGCTTGGCACCGGCATTTTTATTGACGATGTGTTGGCGACGGTCGCTGCGGCACGCGCCACGACCGAGGCCCGCATACGGCAAACATTCCTGCAAATCGCGCTTATCACCATTGCGGCGCTTCTGGCGGTGTTCATCACGGGCATCTGGCTGAACCTGCGCGAACGCAAACTTGCAGATGGCAAGTTGAAGGCGTTGACCGAACGCATCTTCGACACGCAGGAAGAAGAACGCGGCAGGGTCGCCCGCGAACTACATGATTCCATTAGCCAAATCCTGGTCGGGATACGGTACACGCTGGAACTTGCCCGCAAACGCGTCAGCACAAACGACGCCCGCGCCGAGGGCGATCTGGACAAGGGCATCGCGGGGCTGACCGACGCCATTCACGAAGTCCGCCGCATCTCCGCCGACCTGCGGCCCGGCGTTCTGGACGACTTGGGTCTTGGCCCCGCCCTCAAATCGCTGATGGAAGATTTCAAAACGCGGACCGGCACCCAAACTCATTTCGAGACCGTCGTGTTCCGCAACCGTTTGGACAAAGACGCCAAAATTGCGCTCTACCGCATCGCGCAGGAAGCGCTGACCAATGTCGAACGCCATGCAGAGGCCAGCACCGTCTCGCTGGAGGTCTTTGGCCACCGACGCGGCGCAACCCTGCGCATTCAGGACGACGGCAAAGGCATCGGCGGCGAAAGCCGCAAAGGCGGGCTGGGCCTGCGCAACATGCAGGAACGCATTGACCAGCTGGGTGGTACGCTGCGCGTGCTCAGCACCGACGCAGGCACCGTGATCGAGGCGTCGGTGCCGCTGAGCCACATGTTGCCGCCGGAAAGCAAAATCACCAAACAAGACAGGAACAGCGCATGACCCCGATCCGAGTGCTTATCGTCGATGACCACCCCATGGTCGCCGATGGCATCCGCGCCATTCTGGAAAGCTATGACGAGATCGAGGTGATCGGCACACTCAGCAATGGCCAAGAGGTCGTGGATCAGGTCGAAACGCTGACGCCGGACGTCATCTTGATGGACCTGAACATGCCGCAGCTTGGCGGCCTGTCAGCCACGGAAATTTTGCTGGAACGCGCCCCGCAGACGCGGGTTTTGATCCTGTCGATGCATGATGCGCCGGAATATGTCTCGACCGCGATGCGCCATGGCGCGCGCGGCTATATCCTGAAGGACGTGCCCACCGACGAGATACACACCGCGATCCTGACGGTGATGAAGGGCGAAACCTATCTTTGTACAGGCGCCACCGGGGCGCTTGCCCCAGATGGCGGCCAGGACATCCTTACGGCCCGCGAGCAAACCATCCTGCTGCAGCTGGCTCAAGGCAAATCCAACAAGGAAGTTGCAAACGATCTCGACATCTCCGTTCACACGGTCGAAACGCATCGCAAAAACATCAAACGCAAGCTGGGCATCAACTCGACCGCAGGCCTGACCCGCTACGCCATGGAGCACGGTGTCCTGCAAGGCACCGGCGCCGAATTTTAGTCTAAAATTCGTCCACGGCCGCGCAGCCATTGCACCCTATATGCTGTATGCGCTATACATTGTGACAACAACATAACGGCCAAAGACAAAGAACGGATTCAACGTGAACGACACGCCGGAAACCCCTGACAACGAAGAAGAAAATCTACCTGAGCGCATGGTGCATGACGGGCCGCAGGTCAACATCTCTGACGAGATGAAAACCTCCTTCATCGAATACGCCATGTCGGTCATCATTTCGCGCGCCATTCCCGACCTGCGCGACGGCCTGAAACCGGTCCACCGCCGCATCCTCTACGCGATGCACGAGACCGGAAATACGCACGACAAATCCTACCGCAAATCCGCCCGCCCCGTGGGCGACGTGATGGGTCAGTATCACCCCCACGGGGACTCGGCGATCTACGACGCGCTGGTCCGTATGGCGCAGGATTTCTCCATGTCGCTGCCGCTGCTGGACGGCCAGGGCAATTTCGGCTCGATGGACGGCGATAACCCTGCCGCCATGCGCTACACCGAGGTCCGCATGGACAAGCCCGCGGGCTTCCTGCTGGCCGATATCGGCAAAGACACGGTCGATTTCCAGGACAATTACGACGGCAAGCAGCAAGAACCCACGGTTCTGCCCGCCCGCTTCCCCAACATGCTGGTCAACGGCGCCGGCGGCATCGCGGTCGGCATGGCCACCAACATCCCGCCCCACAATCTGGGCGAGGTCATTGATGCCACACTGGCCTTGATCGAAAGCCCTGATCTAAGCTCCGAGGACCTGATCGAATACGTCCCTGCCCCCGACTTCCCTACAGGCGGCATCATCCTCGGCCGCACCGGCGCGCGCAAAGCCTATACCGAAGGCCGCGGCTCCGTCATCGTGCGGGCCAAGACCCATACCGAAGAAATCCGCAAAGACCGCTGGGCGATCATCATCGACGAGATCCCCTATCAGGTGAACAAGGCCACGATGATCGAACGCATCGCGGAGGCCGCCCGTGATAAAAAGATCGAAGGCATTGCCCATGTGCAGGACGAATCCGACCGCGTCGGCGTCCGCGTCGTGGTGGAGCTGAAACGCGACGCAACAGCGGAGGTCGTGCTGAACCAGCTCTTCCGCTTCACGCCGATGCAGACCTATTTCTCCTGCAACATGCTGGCGCTCAATGGCGGCAAGCCGGAGCAGCTGACCCTGCGCACCTTCCTGACCAACTTTATCGCTTTCCGCGAAGACGTCGTTGCCCGCCGCACCGCCTACGAGCTGCGCAAGGCCCGTGAACGGTCCCACATTCTGTGCGGTCTCGCCGTCGCCGTAACAAACATTGACGAGGTGGTCGCCACCATCCGCAACTCCGCCGACGCGGCTGAGGCGCGCTCAAAACTGATGACCCGCGCCTGGCCCGCCGCCGAGATTGCGCAATATATCAAGCTGATCGACGACCCGTCCCACACGGTCAACGAGGACGGCACCTACCACCTGTCGGAGATACAGGCCCGCGCCATTCTGGAGCTGCGCCTGCAGCGCCTGACCCAGATCGGGGTCAAGGAAGTCACCGACGAGCTGGAAGAACTCGCCGCCAAGATCAAAGAATACCTCGACATCCTGCGGTCGCGCGAACGGATCATGGAGATCATCTCGACCGAATTGAAGGAAGTCCGCGAACAATTCGCCGTCGACCGCCGGTCTGAAATTGTCGACTGGTCCGGCGACATGGAAGACGAGGACCTGATCGAAAAAGAGGACGTCGTCGTCACCATCACCCAGTCCGGCTGGATCAAACGCACGCCTCTGGCCGATTTCCGCGCGCAGCGTCGCGGCGGCAAGGGCCTCAGCGGCATGGCCACCAAAGAAGACGACGTGGTCACGACGCTCTTCGTGGCCAATACGCACACGCAGCTGCTGTTCTTCACCACAGACGGCATGGCCTATAAGCTGAAAACATGGCGTCTGCCGCAAGGCGGCCGCACCGCCAAAGGCAAGGCCATCGTCAACATCCTGCCAATCCCCACGGGCGTCTCCATCGCGGCCATCATGCCGGTGGACCGCGACGAGGAAGAATGGGGCGATCTGCAAATCGTCTTCGCCACCACCGCCGGCGACATACGCCGCAACGCGCTCAGCGATTTCACCAATGTCATGCGCAACGGCAAAATCGCCATGAAGCTGCCCGAGGGCGTGGAACTGGTAAACGCCCGCATCGCGGATGAAAACGACGATGTCATGCTCATCACCAATGCAGGCCGTGCCATCCGTTTCCCATCTACCGACGTGCGTGTCTTCTCCTCCCGCGCCTCCACCGGCGTGCGCGGCGTGAAGCTGAAAGACGGCCAAAAGGTCGTCTCCATGTCTGTGATCCGCCACTTCGTGGCCACGCCGGAGGAACGCACCGCCTACCTCAAAATGCGCCGCGCCATGGCCGGCCTCACCGACGAGGATGCCGAGGACGAGGCTCCCGCCGATCCGAATTTCTCCACCGAACGCTACGCCGAGATGTCCGCCGCCGAGGATTTGATCCTGACCATCACCGCCCAGGGCGCTGGCAAAATCAGCTCCAGCCACGACTACCCCGTGCGCGGGCGCGGCGGCATGGGTGTGCAAGCCATGTCCATGAAAGCGGGCGACATCGTTGCCTCTTTCCCGGTGGAGATGGACGACCAGATCATGCTGGCCACCTCCAAGGGTCAATCCATCCGCTGCCCCGTTGACGGCATCTCCTTCCGCTCCCGCTCTGCTGGTGGGGTGAAGGTGTTTGATACCGGTAAGGGCGAAACCGTCTCTTCCGTCGCCCGCATCGCGGATCAAGGCGAGGATGATGAAGACGAGGCGGCCGATGAGTGATTGGTTGCCCCTCTTCGGGTTCGGCGCGGCCGTAATTGCCGCCATGTTCCTCGTCGCGCGCTACCAGTCAAATCGCTACACGGATTACCTGACGAAACACACCGAAGAGACGCAAAAGATTACCGCCAACCAAGAAAAGCTGGCGGCGCAGAATGAGCGCATGATCGGTGCGCAGGAACGGATCGCCGCCGCGCTCGAAGCGAAAACATGACGGCCTTGGCTGGCAGATCACTGCTGGCATTGCTGCTTGTTCTGGGCGCCTTTCAAAAGCTTGGCGACACAGCTCCCACGATGGGCCTGCTGGCCGACTGGGGCCTACCCGCCTTCTTGGTTTACCCTGCCCTCGCCTTCAATCTGCTCGCCGGTGCGGCTCTTCTTGCGGGGTGGCGCACGAGACCCTTTGCTTATGTAGCCGCTGCCTATTGCGCCGCCACCTCGATCTTCCACTACATTCCCGAAGACCCGTGGCAGATGACAATCTTCGTCAAGAACTGGTCCATCGCGGGCGGCTTCCTGATGCTCGCCGCCTACGGCCCCGGCCGCTATTCCCTCGATGCCCGCTAACGGCTTCGTTTTGGTAAAAATACTCAAACCCTGCACTTTCCAACCGGCCCGCCGCCCGCTACATCCCCCGACATGAGCAAAACATTGAACATCATCGGCGGCGGCATGGCCGGGTCCGAGGCCGCATGGCAGGCCGCCAATATGGGCGTGCAGGTCGTAATCCACGAAATGCGTCCCAAGGTCGAAACGTTCGCCCACCGCACCGGCAATCTCGGCGAAATGGTCTGCTCCAACTCCTTCCGTTCCGACGATGACGAGCAAAATGCCGTGGGCCTGCTTCACTGGGAAATGCGTCAGGCGGGCGGGCTTATCATGGCCTCTGCCGACAAACACGCCCTGCCCGCAGGCGGCGCGCTGGCCGTGGACCGCGACCCCTTCGCCGAAACTGTCACGGCGCAGCTGAAAGCCCACCCGAATATCACCATCAGCTATGATGAGATCGCGGCGCTCCCCGAAGACGGAAACTGGATCATCGCCACAGGCCCGCTGACCTCGGGCAGTCTGGCCGAGGCCATCGCGACTGAGACCGGCCAAGACGCGCTGGCCTTCTTCGATGCTATCGCGCCGATCATGTATTTTGACACCATCAACATGGACAAGGCGTGGTTCCAGTCCCGCTACGACAAGGGCGAGACCGAGGAAGACCGCACCGCCTACCTCAACTGCCCGATGGACAAAGACACCTACGAGGCCTTCATCGACGCATTGCTCACGGCCGAAAAAACCGAATTCAAGGACGGCGAAACCGCCAAGTATTTCGACGGTTGCCTGCCCATTGAGGTCATGGCCGAGCGCGGCCGCGAGACCCTGCGCTACGGCCCCATGAAGCCTGTGGGCCTGACCAACCCGCATCAGCCCGACATCAAAGCGCATGCCATTGTGCAGCTCAGGCGCGACAACGCACTTGGCACGCTGTTCAACATTGTGGGCTTCCAGACCAAGATGAAATACGGCGCGCAAAAGCAAGTGCTGCGGATGATCCCCGGCCTTGAAGAGGCCGAATTTGCCCGCCTCGGCGGCATCCACCGCAACACGTTCATCAACTCACCCACGCTGCTGGACAACCAGATGCGCCTGAAATCCAAGCCGCATCTGCGTTTCGCAGGTCAGATCACTGGCGTCGAAGGCTATGTCGAATCCGCCGCAATGGGCCTGCTGGCAGGCCGCTTCGCAGCCGCCGAAATCCTCGGCCAAACCATCGACAGCCCCGCGCCCGAGACTGCCATGGGCGCGCTCGTCACCCACATCACCGGCGGCGCAGAGGCCAAGACCTTCCAGCCCATGAACGTCAATTTCGGGCTGTTCCCGCCCGTAGTGGACGCCAAAACGGGCCGCAAAAATCGCGCCACCCGCTACAAAATGTACACAGACCGCGCCAAGGCCGCGTGGTCACAATGGCTTGACCAGGCGCGACTGGACGCAGCCTAATTCCTGCGCCAATCTGGCCACATGACCAAGAACTTCCTCAAAAACACCTACGGCCTCGACAGCGTCGAGAAGACCGTGGACCACTACAATCAATGGTCCGCATCTTATGACACCGAGATCGCGGAAAACGGCTACGCCCTGCCCGGTCGCATGGCCAAGGCCGTCGCCAGCATCACCCAAGACAAATCCGTCCCCATGCTCGATTTCGGCTGTGGCACGGGGCTGTCGGGCGTGGCCCTCAAACTCATGGGGTTCCAGATCATCGACGGCATGGACGTCTCCGCCGACATGCTGGCTCAGGCGCAGCTGAAAAACGCTTACCGCACGCTGACCCATGCCGACGCCACACAACCGCCGCCCTTTCACATCGGGGAATACGCCCTCATCACCGCCTGCGGCGTCATCGGCTCTGGCGCGGCCCCCATATCGGTGCTCGATGACCTCACGACCAAGCTGGTCTCCGGCAACCGGCTGGCATTCTCATTCAACGACAACACGCTGGCCGACCCGCAATACGCGGCCCGCGTGCGCCACTACCAAGACACGGGCTTCGCCCTGATCTACGAAGAATACGGCGAGCACCTCCCCGGTATTGACTTGAAGTCCACCGTCTATATCATTGAGAAGACGTGACTTTCACCACTCGCTTCGCGCCGTCGCCCACCGGGCCCCTGCATCTCGGCCACGCCTATTCGGCGATGCTGGCCCACGACATGGCGCTGCAAAACAACGGCGCTTTCCTGCTGCGCATCGAGGACATAGACCGCTCCCGCGCCCGCCCCGAATGGGAGCAGCAGATTTATGACGACTTGGAATGGCTCGGCCTATCGTGGCCGACCCCTGTCATGCGCCAATCTGACCGCGTCGACACCTACCAAGCCGCTCTCACATCGCTCTGGGATCGCGGTCTCATGTTCCGGTGCACATGCAATCGCAAGGACATCGCTGCCGCTGTCTCTGCCCCCCAGGAAGGGGCCGAGATCCCGACCGGTCCCGATGGCATCATCTATCCCGGCACATGTCGGGCCAACAGCAACGTCCGTGGCAATGTCCCGTTTCCTGAGGGTGCCGTGTTGCGGCTGGACATGGCGCAGGCCTGTTTCGTCGTAACGACGCATTCCGACCATGGTCAGCACCACTTCACGGAAACCGGCTACGGCCCAGACGGACAAGGTGGCAAGGTCCTCGTTACAGACCAAGACCTGATCCAGACTGCCGGCGATATCGTCCTTGCCCGCAAAGACATGGGCACGTCCTACCACCTCTCGGTGGTGCTCGACGACGCGGCCCAAGGCATTACGCATGTCATCCGCGGCCAGGACCTGTTCGAGGCCACCAAAATCCACGTCATCCTGCACCGCCTCCTCGGCTTGCCCACGCCCCTCTATCATCACCACACGTTGATCCGCGACGACCAGGGCAAACGCCTTGCCAAACGCGATGATGCCCGCGCAATTTCCAAATATCGCGAAGATGGCTACACGCCAGAAGACATCCGGAAAATGGTCGGCCTGCCTCTTTAGCTGCCCCGCCCAGTTTCCATTTGGTTAAAAATACTCAAAATCCGTTAGTCGCTTTCAGGCGCCATCAGTTCAATTTCTTCCCCCGACGTGACCGAGGTGTAAAAACAAACCCGCCGGTTGGTATGGCATGCGGCACCTGTCTGCCGCACCACCGCCAGCAGGCAATCGCGGTCGCAATCCACCCGCAAATCCACCAATTCCTGCGTGTGGCCAGAGGTCTCCCCTTTGATCCAAAACGCCTGCCGCGAGCGCGACCAATAGGTCACGCGCCCCGTTTCAAGCGTCTTTTTAACGGCGTCGACATTCATCCACGCCATCATCAACACCTCGCCCGATCCTTCTTGCTGGGCGATGCAGGGGATCAGACCGGCCTCGTTGTAGCTCAATTTCGCAGGATCAAATTGCATGTCGTTTCCTTTTGCATCTGGCGCGTGCCGCCTTATCTATGTCTCAACACCTTGCTAGGACAAGCACCATGAGCACCGACGGCGATTTGATTAAACTCTATTCCGGCCAAATCCTCGCTTTGGCTGCCGATATTCCGCATCTCGACCGGCTCGACGCGCCCGATGCGACCGTCAAGAAACGCTCGCCGCTATGCGGATCCACCGTCACCGTTGATGTCACCATGAAAGACGGCAAGGTCGACGCGTTCGGCCAGGACGTCAAAGCCTGCGCGCTGGGCCAGGCCGCGGCCTCCGTCGTTGGCGCGCACGCCATCGGGCGCACGGCGCAGGAAATCGAAACGGCGCGCGACCAGCTCAAAGCCATGCTCAAACAAGACGGCCCCGAGCCGGACGCACCCTTTGACGGGCTAAAAGTCCTGCTCCCCGCGCGTGATTACAAAAACCGCCATGCGTCGATCATGCTGACCCTGGACGCGCTGGTGGAAGCCACGTCATAAAAAAAAACCGCCGCGCTCCGGGATAGGAGGCGGCGGCAGTCGGCTTGTCTGGAATGGTCCGATACGCAAATGGACCAGCGGGTAAGAGGCAAAACCGGTCCGTACAAGTTGGGGACAAGGGCGTATCGGGTGGTTGGTCGTCCCGGGACAGAGACGGCAACCCTTCCAAGGGCATCAGACAGCAGGCAGTTAACAGGTTACATAAGTTGCGGCAGGTACAGCGTGACAGTCATCATCACACCAATCGCGGCAATTCCAGCGGCGTCCTGCATCAGCGTAGCGCGCGAGCTGGACAAAATCTTTTTTACATCTGCGATCATGGGCGGTGACCTCCTCAAGTCATGTTCTTTTTGTTGCATCTTTGTTCTCATTTTTATTAACCATTGTAAAGAACTTTTTGAGAACATTTGCGAACAAAGATAGTTTCCCATGGGGAAGCTTCGGCCAACCAAAGGCTTAACCCACTGAAATCAAACGGATCGCGCGGTCCTGTTCCATCAACCACAAAAGAACACGCGCCGCCTGCCCGCGCGGACTGGTTAAGGACGGATCCATGGTCAGCAATGCCCGCGCATCGCTTTGCGCCACGGCCATCAATGCGGTTTGCGTCTCCAGATTGGCAATGCGGAACCTTGGCAGTCCAGATTGCGCCGTCCCGATCAGGTCCCCCGCACCGCGCATTTCCAAGTCTTCCTCGGAAATTCTGAACCCATCCTCGGTCTCACGAAGAATGTTCAGCCGCCGCTTGGCGGTCTCGCTCAACGGGTCCTGGAACATCAGCAAACAGGTAGAGGCCCCCTCGCCGCGCCCAACGCGCCCCCGCAACTGGTGCAGCTGCGCCAGCCCAAACCCCTCGGCACGTTCAATCACCATGATCGTGGCATTGGGCACGTTCACCCCCACCTCGATCACCGTGGTTGCCACCAATACTTTGGTCTCGCCTGCCACAAACTTGGCCATCGCCGCATCTTTGTCGGCAGGCGGCATTTGCCCATGCACCAAGCCCACCACACCGTCGCCCAACGCCGCGCGCAGCCGCTTGAACCGTTCTTCCGCCGCCGTTTTGTCGGACACTTCGCTTTCCTCAACCAGCGGGCAGACCCAATAGGCCTGCCGCCCCTCGTCGATGGCTTTGCGCAGCTTGCCGACCACCTCGTCCATCCGGTTGGTCGAGACCGTCGCGGTCGTCACCGGCTTCCGGCCGGGTGGTTTTTCGTCCAGCACCGACACATCCATGTCGCCATATTGCGCCAAGGCAAGGCTGCGCGGGATGGGCGTCGCGGTCATCACCAGCACATCCACCGCGCGGCCCTTGGCGCCTAGCTCCATCCGCTGGGAGACCCCGAAACGGTGCTGCTCATCGACCACCGCCAGCCGCAGATCCTTGAAAAACACATCCTTCTGGAACACCGCATGGGTGCCCACCAACACGTGGATGTCGCCTGCCGCCAGTGCGGCCAGCTTGGCTTTTCGCTCCGCCCCTTTGTCGCGGCCTGTCAGAAGCGCAATCACGATCCCTGCGTCCTCGGCCAGCGGTTGAAGGCTTTCCATATGCTGGCGGGCCAAAATCTCCGTCGGGGCCATCAAGACGCCCTGCCCGCCGGCCTCCACCACCGTCAGCAACGCCATCAACGCGACCAGCGTTTTGCCCGAGCCTACATCGCCTTGCAGCAATCGGTTCATCCGCGTCACCGCGCCCAAATCATCTGCGATCTCTCCAATCGCACGGGTTTGCGCGCCTGTCGGTGTGTAGGGCAGTGCCGCCAAAACCTTCGATTGCAGGCGTCCGGTCGCGACACTGGCCACCCCCGGCTTCGCCCGCACCGAGGCGCGCGCCAAAGACAACGTCAATTGATGCGCAAACATCTCGTCATAGGCCAAACGTTCCCGCACCGGGGTGGTTGCCGCCATGTCCTTTAGGCTGCTCGGCGCATGCGCCGCTGACACGGCGTCCTTGAAAGACGGCCAATCCGCCTGCTTCAACTGCGACGGGTCAATCCATTCTTCCAGCTCCGGTACCATCTCCAGCGCAGAGCGCGCCGCGCGGTACATCACCTTTTGTGAAATCCCTTGGGTCAGCGGGTAAACCGGTTCAAAATCGGGGATGCTGTCCGCCTCGGACACCCGCACCATGTGGTCGGGGTGTACCATCTGAGCCATGTTGTCGAACATCTCCACTTTGCCCGACACAACCCGCCGCTGCCCCGTAGGCAATTGTTTTTGCAGGTAATCTCCGCGCGCGTGGAAGAAAACCAACCGGAACTCGGTTGCCGCGTCCTGCACATGCACATGGTAGGGTCGCCCCTTTTGTTGCGCGGGCACGTGCATGCCAATCTCGACCTCCACGGTAACGGTCCCGGGCAACACCGCGTCGCGGATCGACGCCTTGCGAGACCGATCAATCCCCGACCCCGGCAGGGTCAGCAGCAAATCCTTGGGTTTTTCAACATGAAGCTGCTCGAACAGGGTCGCCGTTTTCGGGCCGACCCCGTCCAGCTTGGTCAGGTCCGCGAAAAGCGGAAACAGAATTTCCGGTCTGCCCGTCACTCAGGTGGCCCCAATCAGCGCCAGCCAGCCGTCCTCGTCCATGGTTTCGATGCCCAATTCGGCGGCCTTCTTGGCCTTCGATCCGGCCCCTGGCCCAGCCACCAGAATGTCGGTCTTGGCCGACACTGACCCCGACACTTTTGCCCCAAGGCTTTCCGCCCGCGCCTTGGCCTCCGCCCGCGTCATCTTTTCGAGCTTGCCAGTGAAGACAACCGTCAGGCCGAGAACAGAACTATCTGATGTTACAGATTGTTCTTCAGGCAGAACTTTGACCTGATCTAGAAGTCGATTTACTGCTTTTCTACCCTCCGCGCTCTCAAAAAACCGAACAAGAGACAAGACAGCTACTTCTCCAACTCCTGAAATCGGTAGTATCTCCGCGCGTCGCTGCGCATCATCTTGCACAAATTGCTCTAGCAACTTCGAAGTAGAGCTCCACCCTCCAAAATTCTTCCAAAGAAGATCTTCGCAATCGTAACCAATGAGCTTAGCAAATCTATTCCACTGATAACCCAGTCCCTGGCACTTTTTCATTAGTTCGTTGTGAAAATTGCCGATGTCGCCAAAATGATCGAAAGCTTGGTTTCTCTTGTCAGGGAAAGACTTCGTATTCTTAAAAGTTGCATTAAATATCTGCTCGGAAGTCGACAGTGAAAAGTCTTTTAGAGACAATCCCAGTGCTTTTCGTAAATTCTTCAGGAAACCAATTCCAGCAACTCCCTTGAAGCGAAAAAGCGAATTCCAAAAACTAAGTTCGAATTGCCTCAGCTGATATGCCTCGTCGGCAACCTCAAGCAACCACTTTTCCGTCTCTACCGTTGATGAAAAAAAGTACTTAGAAACAAGTTTTTTTCGTGCGTGCGACGTGCTGTTCAAACACAATTCAAAGTCGCTCCAAGAACAATGAAAAGTCGCGAGAGAGCGCGAAACTTCTTGGCCCACATGACGAATACCAAGGCTAAAGATAAACTTAGAGAATGCGAGTTCCCTTTTAGCCTCGATGGAGTCAAAGAGTGACTTCGCCGATTTATCACCCCAGCCATCGCGGTTTTTTAGCTTCTGCAACGGATTGGCGTCGTCTCGTTCCCTGAGAGTAAAGATGTCAGCAGGTTCTTTGATCGGCAGTTGATCGTCGTGGTAGAACGCTTCGACCTGCTTCGCGCCCAAACCTTCGATGTCAAAGGCCCCGCGACTGACAAAATGTTTTAGCTTTTCCACGGCTTGCGCAGGGCAAATCAACCCACCCGAGCACCGCCTGACCGCGTCCCCCTCCTCGCGCACCGCATCCGATTGGCATTCGGGGCACTGCGTCGGGAACTCAAAAGGCGCCGCCCCATCCGCCCGCTTGGCCAAATCCACATCAGCTACTTTCGGGATCACATCGCCCGCTCGGTAGACCTGCACCCAGTCGCCCGCGCGAATGTCTTTGCCCTCGCGGATCGGGTTGCCCTTGGCGTCGCGTCCCGCGATGTAATCTTCGTTGTGCAGCGTGGCATTCGACACCACCACTCCGCCCACGGTCACAGGGTGCAGGCGCGCCACGGGCGACAGGGCTCCGGTTCGGCCCACCTGAATTTCAATCGCTTCCAGCCGCGTCCACGCCAATTCGGCAGCAAATTTATGCGCAATCGCCCAGCGTGGCGTGGTGGACCGAAACCCCAGCCTCCCCTGCAAAGCCAGGTCATTCACCTTGTAAACGACGCCATCAATGTCATAGCCCAGCGTCGCCCGTTGCGCGTCAATGCTTTGGTAATGCGCAATCAACGCATCAGGCCCGTCACATAGCGCCGTTAACGGATTGGTCTCGAACCCAAGCCCGGCCAAGGTTTCAATGGCTGCCATCTGAGTGTCAGCCAAAGGCGCGCTCAACGCCCCCCAAGCATATGCAAAAAACTTTAACGGCCGGGACTTTGTGATCTCGGCATCCAATTGCCGCAATGATCCGGCTGCCGCGTTGCGCGGATTGGCAAAGGTTTTGCCGCCCCGTTCATCCTGTCTGGCATTCAACGCCGCGAAATCAGCATGCGACATATACACTTCGCCCCGCACCTCAAGCACATCCGGCGCCCCGCTCAGCGTCTGCGGTATGGTTTCAATCTGCCGCGCGTTGGCGGTCACATTCTCACCAACAGCGCCATCCCCGCGCGTCGCCGCGTAGACCAACGCGCCCTTCTCGTAACGCAGGGACAAGGACAACCCATCAATTTTTGGCTCGGCGGTATAAGCCAGCTCGGCCCCGTCCTCCAATCCCAGATATTTTCGGATGCGCGCGTCAAATTCGGCAACATCTGCGTGCTCGAATGCGTTGCCCAGCGACAACATCCGAACCTCATGGGTGATTTTGGAAAACCCGTCCGCCAATGGGCCGCCAACCTGCTCCGACGGGCTGTCGGCGCGTTTCAGCTCGGGAAACCGTTCCTCTATGGCCGCGTTGCGGCGCTTTGCAGCGTCGTAGTCTGCATCCGACAATTCGGGCGCATCATCCGTGTGATAGGCACGGTTGGCTCCCGCCAGAACTTCCGAGAGCACACGCAACTCAGCTTCCGCCTGCGTTGCATCAAGCGCCGCCACATCTACCTTGCCGAAATCAGACATTTCCCCTCCCCATGGGGTTTGGCGTCGCGGTCCCTCATTCACCGGCAACACCGCATTGCGTTGACCCAGTGATAAAACCGCCCCACCAGATCGTCTACCGCAACATGCAAAAACTGGCCCCTTTGCCGGGCCCGGTTCAACGAAAAACCCCATGACGGTGCAAACCATCATGGGGCAAAACGCGCTTGGGGAGGGAAAGCGAGTCTACGTATCAGGCACCAATGGCGAGGCGCGCATTGCCGCTGTCTTGGTCTGGCTGAGGGTCGCGCAGCACATAGCCACGCCCCCAAACGGTTTCGATATGGCTTTCGCCGCCCGTAGCCGTCGCCAGCTTTTTGCGAAGTTTGCAAATGAACACGTCAATGATCTTTAGCTCCGGCTCGTCCATGCCGCCATAAAGATGGTTCAAAAACATCTCTTTGGTCAGCGTCGTGCCTTTGCGCAGCGATAACAGTTCCAGCATCTGGTATTCTTTGCCGGTCAGATGAACGGCCTTGTTATCAACCTCAACGGTTTTGGCATCCAGATTTACATGAATATCTCCGGTCTGGATGATCGACTGCGAATGGCCCTTGGATCGCCGGATGATGGCGTGGATACGGGCCACAAGCTCTTCGCGATGGAACGGCTTGGTCAGGTAGTCGTCGGCACCGAAGCCAAAGCCTTTCAGCTTGTTCTCCGTATCGTCGGCCCCCGACAAAATAAGAATCGGGGTTTCAATCCGACTGAGGCGCAGCTGTCGCAGCACCTCATGCCCGGTCATGTCGGGCAGGTTCAGGTCCAAAAGAATCAGGTCGTAGTCATACAACTTCGCCAGATCGATACCTTCTTCACCAAGGTCTGTTGTGTACACGTTCAAATTGGCGTGCGTCAGCATCATCGAAACTGATTTTGCTGTGGTAGGATCGTCTTCGACTAGAAGAACGCGCATTGGACTTTCTCCGGGTATGGCCCCTCAAAACACTCGATCTTAATAATCATCTATAAAGGTTAACCTAAGGTTACTAATGCTTAAGACTTTCAACCTTCTGATCTAATTGTCTAAATTTCTGCAATGCCGTTGTTTTCAATGCACCTTCGCCAAATTCGGCAACGGCGACCCGCCAGCTTTCCAATTCTTCTTCTGACAACCCATATGTAGCACAGGCTTCTTTATTGTCCAAAAGTCCGGCATCCACGGCCTTCACCACCATCGCCTTGCGGCTCGCGACCCAGCGCGATGTTTTTTCGCTGGGCAAATCCGCCCGCGACAAAGTCGATCCATCCGGCAAGGTTACCATCCGGGGTCCAGCGGTCCGTTTTAAATACATCTAAGGGCTTCCATTTTCGGTCAATCCCCCTCACATGCCACCAAGAGCCTTAAAAAGCGGTGAAGCCGCGGCTTGAAGACCTGTAAGATTTTCCTATATTCCGCTGCACCTGCGCGAAAGGTATGCAACATGGCACTCGACTGGGCCGACGGCAAACTAAACTCACTGGGCTTTGCAAAAGCCCCGTCCGACACCCGCGTTGTGGTGGCGATGTCGGGCGGCGTGGACAGCTCGGTCGTGGCCGCAATGCTGGCCGAGGAAGGCTATGACGTGGTCGGCGTCACCCTGCAGCTATACGATCATGGCGCCGCACTTGCCAAAAAGGGGGCCTGCTGCGCCGGTCGCGACATCCATGACGCGCGCCGCGTGGCCGAAGACATGGGCTTCCCGCACTATGTGTTGGATTATGAAAACGTCTTCAAAGACGCCGTCATCGACGAGTTCGCCGACAGCTACCTTGCGGGCGCCACACCGGTCCCCTGCATCCGCTGCAACGAGCGCGTGAAATTCAAGGACCTGTTGGAAACCGCCAAGGACCTCGACGCCGATTGCATGGCGACGGGCCACTATATCCAACGCAAGATGGGGCCGCAAAGGGCGGAACTCCACTCCGCCGCCGACGCCAATCGCGACCAAAGCTATTTCCTGTTCTCCACCACGCGGGCGCAGCTGGATTATCTGCGCTTCCCTTTGGGCCACCTGCCCTCCAAGGCCGAAACCCGGGCGCTGGCGGAAAAATACGGGCTGTCCGTGGCCGACAAGCCCGACAGCCAGGACATCTGCTTCGTGCCCAATGGCAACTACGCCTCCGTCATTGAAAAGCTGCGCCCCGATGCCGCCGACCCCGGCGACATTGTTGATATGGCGGGCACTGTCCTCGCCCAACATAACGGCGTCATCCACTACACAATCGGCCAACGCCGAGGCCTCGGCATCGGTGGTCTGGAAACGCCGCTCTATGTGGTCAAGCTCGATGTGGAAAAGAAGCACGTCATCGTCGGCCCGAAGGAAGCGCTGGCCACCCGCACCGTTCCCATCCGCGAAATCAACTGGCTGGGCGACGCGCCGCTGGGCAGCGCGGACGAATGGCATGTCAATGTGCGCGTCCGCTCCACCAAGCCGCCCATGCCTGCGGTTATCAGACCCATCAACGCAACCGAGGCCACGGTCGAGCTGCTCACCCCCGAGGAAGGCGTCTCCCCGGGCCAGGCCTGCGTGTTCTATGAAGATGGCTCGACACGCATCCTTGGCGGCGGCTGGATCTGGCGCGGCGCTTGACCCAAACGCATCCAACCGCTTCTTTCTGCTAAAAATATGCATATCCGCGCCCTCAACCGGCGCGGCAACAGCCCCCATTGGCTCACATCTCGAACCACGCCCATAAAAACGGCAAAGCCGTCAGGCTTTTCAATTAAGTCGCGCCACCTCGAAAAAAGTGATGAGGCAATTCCCGACTCTTGCGTTACGCTCGCGTCACAAAGCTATTTTCTGGAGGATACCCCATGCGCCGTTCCCTAATTGCACTGACCGCTTTTGCCCTCGCCACAGGCACGGTCGCCCTTGCCGGCGGCCACGGCGGAAACCCGGCCGTGAAAGCCCGCAATGCGCATATGAGCCTGTATTCCTTCAATCTGGGCCTTCTCGGTGACATGGCCAAAGGTACAATCGATTATGACGCCGCCAAAGCCACCGAGGCGGCCTCCGATCTCGCCGCCCTCGCTGCGTTCACTCAATCCAGCTACTGGGTCGAAGGCACCGCGCAAGGCGACGTCGACGGCTCCCGCGCCAAGGCAGAGATTTGGTCAGACGCCGCAGGCTGGGCCGAGAAAATGGAACTGATGAAGACCGGTTCGGCGTCCCTCGCAGCCGTAGCGGGCAACGGGCTAGAAGCGCTGCAAGGCGGGATCGGCGATGCTGGCGCTGCTTGTGGCGCATGTCACAAGGCCTATCGCGGCCCACGCAACTAAACGGCCATGCTGGGGCGCATTTTCAGGTGGGGGGTCTTTTTGACCCTGATCGGGCTTGGGGTCTATTGGTTTATCACCATCCCAAAAACCGTTTCCGATGAACAGCTTGCGGGCTTGTCTTCAAGCTCGGAAGATGGCGAGCAGGTGTTCCACGCCGCAGGCTGCGCGTCTTGTCATGCCGCCGAAAAAGCCGAAGGCGACGCCAAGCTGGTCCTCGCAGGGGGCCAGCGCTTCCCCTCGCCCTTCGGCACCTTCGTCGCGCCCAACATCTCGACGGACACGAGCCACGGGATCGGCGGTTGGACCCAAGCCGAATTCGTGAGTGCCGTTGTCCAAGGCACCTCGCCTGAAGGCCAGCATTACTTTCCCGCGTTCCCCTATTCCAGCTACGCAAAAATGACGCTGCAGGATGCGGTCAACCTGCATGCCTATATGCAAACCCTGCCATCCGACGCGACGCCGAATGCCCAACATGATGTCGCCTTCCCGTTCAACATCCGGCGCAACATTGGCGGCTGGAAATTCCTGTTCCTGTCTGAGGATTGGGTAAGCGACGCCAATACGCCGGAACTGGAACGCGGCCGCTATCTGGTGGAGGCGCTGGGCCATTGCGCCGAATGCCATACGCCCCGCAACGCGCTTGGCGGGTTGGACAGGGCCAGATGGATGCAAGGTGCGGCTGACCCCTCCGGCAAGGGCCGCATCCCCGGCATTACGCCTGCGCAACTGGGCTGGGTCGCGGCCGATATCGCGGAATACCTGAAATCGGGCTTTACCCCTGAGTTCGACACTGCCGGGGGCCACATGGTTGCCGTCGTCGAAAACACGGCCAAACTCCCCCCCGAAGACCGGGCCGCAATCGCGGCCTACCTCTTGGCCCTGCCCTAACCCACAGGCATGTTCCACCTTGCGGCAAGAGAGCGGCCGTCCTCGGCCTCAAGGGTCGTAAACCCTGTCCGCGGCACGTTCGGAGCAATCTTTGCAAGCCCCGCCACAAGGGGTTTTGCGTGATCGGGCACCAGACCGACATAGTCCCACCCCAGCCCAATCCACGGGCAGCGCCCGCCGACACGCCCCGCAATGGCGGGCGTGCTCTGCGTGACGTAGTCAGGCAGCCCTGACGTGCCATGGTCGCGCCGTTGCGGCACGGTCGGTATTTTGACACGCAGGCCGCCCTCGCCATCGTCAACAACCGGCATGTCGCCCAACAGCACTAGGTCGAAAGGTACGGGCTGGGAATTTTGGGCAAAAAAGTAGGCGGTGCGCCGGATCGACGCTGTGTCGGCAAGCATCTGGTACAAATACGCACACAGCGCGCCGCGCGTCGGGTCGCCGTTTTTGCCAACCCGGGCCTTTGCCGCCTCGGCTTGAACATCATTGGGAGAGATTTCGCCCTCAGCGTAGCGCGAGATCAGGTCAAGCGTGGCCTGAAAGGCCTCGGGCGCGTCGCGGGAGCCATAGACCTGAAAGACATGGCCCTCCTCGTCGCGCCGAACTGCGGCCACGGCATTGGCGTAGGGGACGTAAGGCGCAAAGCGCCCGTCACTAAATTCGATCAGCAGCGGCTGGCCATCGGCCTGCGGCGTGACCATGAAGCTGGCGCGGGCCTGGGATTTGCTGGTGCGGGCCAGCGGCCCGCCGGCGGTCCAGACCTGCGCCTTCGGGTCCATGATGTGCAGGTTGGTGTCGGCGCGGTCCGTGTCGACCTGCGCCAGCGAGCGCCGCATGCGTGTGGCCTCTTGCTTGCGCCGGGCCTCGCTGGCCATGACGGCCATGTGGCCGATCCACTGCGCCAGCTTCGTCGTCGAGACGTCGTCAGATGTCGGGTCGGCCATGTCCTTCCGCAACTCCGCGTTGCGCGACACGATTTCACGCGCCACCCCTTCGACCGACAAGTTGAAGGGCAACGCCCCGTCCAGCCCCGACATGATGGTGCTCACGGCCAGATCACCCCACCGCGCGGCGGCGCGTTTGAACGTGTCGCTCTCCACAATGGTGCGCACCGCTTTCTTGCGGGTCTGAGCAGCAAGCGCGGGCGTGGCCTCCAAGGTGGTCACCACCCCGGCCTTTGGCCATGGCAGGTCGGGTGGCGGGCCCACAGGCGGGTTGTCCGCGTCGTACAAAACGCGCGGCGCGGGGTCGATGCTGACCTGAGGCGTCAGCTCCAGAAGGTAGTCCTTTGCCCGTTCCCGCGTCCGTTTGCGCACAAAATTTGCAAAGCCGCTGACGCTGATCTCGCCGTCAATGATGGCGTCGGGCTCCAGCCCCCACAGCACGTCAAGCACAACGCCGGAGAACAGGCATTTCCCCGGCTGCGCCGATGCGGCCTCAGACACCATGTAGGACAGCTTGCCGTCTTGGCTCGACATCAACAGGTCGGTCTTGGGCAGCTCGGCGGTCTCGCCATGCACGGCGATGGCGCTGCGCGTGTCCCAGCGCATCATGTCAAGATTTGGCGGGGCCTCGCGGCACGCATCGGAAATCACCGTCAGCCGGTCGATGCCATGCAGCATCAGCTGCGTGTAAAACGCGTCCGCCTTGATGCGGTATCGGTTCTCAAAAGCGTCGGTCATCAGCCACGACACCGATCCGATCTGTTGGTCGGTCAACCCGTGCCCGCAAAAGGCAAGGATCATGTGTTCCACAGGCTCGGCGCCAGCCGGAAACAGCTCTTTGACCGCCTGCTTCAGGTCGGCATCGGTCAGCCCTTTGTTCGGGGCGTCGACCAGAGTTCGCACGTTGTCATCGCCAAAATCCGAATTCAGCGCCCATTGCCCGATCGCCTTGGCGGACTCGCGCGCGCCGTCAAGATACCCGAAGCTGGGGTCGTCGTCGTTGACCGATTTGACGGTGGCGACGCCGATCGACAGGCAGACTTTTCTAGGCATGGCGCACTCCAAACCGGACCGTGTTGAAGCTGCGCCACCAGGCGGAGCGTGCCAAGACCACGGGCCTGCGCCAGACGGTCGGGCCGTTTTGCGTCATGCGCTCTGTGACGATGACGGCGCTCACCAGGATCATCGCGATGACATGCAGCTGTCCGGGGCCTGTCATCATCGGCACCAGCATCCAGGCCCAGCAGGCACACAGGCACAGCGCCCCGTGCGACAGCCCGAACCGCAACGTGTCGCCAAATCCGCGCCAGCCGCGAAGCGAGATGCGCGGGGATCGGTGGGCACGGTTCAAAACATAGCGCTGGTAGGGCGATGCGCTCCACATCAAAGCCGCGGCCAGCACGACGATCAACGAGACGCCACCCCCCGTCAGGCTGCGCAGCGACAGGGTCGCGACCAGAAAAAGCGGCAAAGCCGCGATCCATATCAAGGCGTATCCGATGACAAAGCCGCAGCTTTGCGCCGCTCGGGCCCTCGGCGCGGAACAGCGCCGCACGTATCGCAAGGGTGCAACCAAAAGAAGCGGCATCATCGCGGCCAGCATAAGGCCCCAATCGCTCAACAGCGCAAACACCGAGGTCGCGCTGATGATCCACAAAAGAATGCCCAGCGGGTCGGAAAAGAACGGCCCAAAGGCTGCGGGGTCTGAACACAACGCGGCCAGCGCGGAGGTATCGACCCCCTTGCCCCAACCGGCAAGCACCGCCACGGCCGAGATCGTCAGGGCCGTGGTGGTTTCCGTTATACGCAGGGATGGCATTGCAGGCAGACCTACTGCACAACGCCGGATCTGCGGTAAAACACAATCGCCCGGATTTCGAGCGGTCGCGCGTCCTGCCCCGCAGAAACCCTCACCAAAGTGACGGGGACCTCGTTCCCGCTCAATCGCTCCGCCGCCCTCAGGTCTTGAACAAGGTCGGTGATGTCGAGCCGCGTGTTGATCCCGTTGCCACCATGCGCACCATCAACGTCGCTGGCGACGTTCAACCCGAAAAGCGGCAGCTCACCTGCAAATGTCTCAGGCGTGTCCTCGGGGTTTTCGCCGTCCTTCAGCCCGATATAGACCTCTATCAACGATGACGGGTCCTCGCTGCGAATGCCTTCGATTGCCACATACAGTCGCGACACCCGTTCCCCTTGGGCCTGATTGCCCATGGTGGCGACCGTGTCCTGGTTGGCCACGGGATCAAGCGTGACGCGCGTGGCAACCGCCGCCTGCGTCAGCGTCAAAGCGCTGTCGTTGCTGCCGATCGGGTCTACGGTTTGCTGGGCCGATGGCCCCATTGACACACTTGCCACAACCAATTCTCCTGGTGTTACGCCGGTCCCGCTGGTCAGGCTGTCATAGGTGGGATGATACTTGCCACCGGCAAGGGTGTCGCGTCCGGTGAAGGCCTCTCCGGGGTCGGCACCGCCCACTTGCGGCATCAAGAATGTCCGGTCAAACGGCCCATCCAGCCAAAGCGGGTCGCGCACCATTGATTTGCCGGGGGTCTGCATCCAGGCCTCCCACAACCGGTCGATATTGCAGTGATGCATCCAGAAAATCGGGTCAAGAGCTGCGTATTGCGGGTTCCCCATCGCGCCGCTGATTTCCACATGGACAGTGTTATGTGGATTGCTTTCCATATCGCCGGTCCGTCCGGCAAAATGCGAAAACCCGTCGGTGCGGCCGCCGCCAAACCCGATGGTGCCGTCATTTCCGACAAGAAAATCGCTTTCCTTCATGGCCTCCAGGTTGATGCCGCGCCTCGGCTGCGGCGGGCGCAGCTCGGTCACATTGCTCCATCGGCGGTACTTTATCAGCGGGTTGGCGGCCCCATCCGGCAGGGTCGGGTCCAGCAGCGCGCCGGGCACTTTGCGCGCATCGCCATTGGCATCGTTGAGGTAGTTCCAATAGGGCAAAGCCCAGTCTCTGCCGGTCAGCTCTTTCACCTTGGCGGCGACAATGGCTTCAAACGCGGCCAGATACCCACGGTGCCAAGACAAAAAGAGCCAGCTTTGGTGTTGGCACTGATTGCCGTAAGGGCCGTCACTGGTCTTTATTTCGTCGGGGATTTCGTCCGCTGCCGCCACAATGCCATTGGCGGCCCATCCGTTTGCGTCACATCCGTGAATGCCCGCCAAAAAGCGCCAGCTGTTGCGGTCTGATACGGGAAGTTTGTCCAGCTCTGCCATCGCCATGGCGTAATCGAGCATCGTTTCGTTCCACCCATCGCCGAGTTCTGCAACGTCTTGCCTAATCATATCGTTCTCCAAAAGTGCTTGTCTTTTCAAATGCGGCAAGTCTGGCACGAAGGCCTGCAAAAAAACAATTCTAAAGTGAGATGGCGAAAAACGCAGGGCGGCAAAGGTCGCGGGCCGCGCGGCCAGACGCTTGAAGCGAGGCTAGCCAGAGATCAGCGCGCTCAGCCCCGCAACGTCGACACTGCCCGCATCCAACACGGCCCGCTTCAGCGCTGACGCCCGGTCGCCAATCAAGGCCTGCGCCTTGGCCATCAGCTTGGCCTCGCGCGTCTCCAGCAGGATCGACGCAGAAATATCTGCCGCTGCGGTATGTGTCTTGCCGTCGATCACTGCCGAGATGCCACAGGCCGTCTCGGCAATAGCGTCGTTGCCAACGACCGCCACTTTGTCGCGCAAGGCGCATAGGCTGGCCTCCGCAGCCAGCGCGTCCGAGAACGTGTCCAGCCGCGCCGTGTCATGGCCCAACAGCACCAAAGCCGCGATCAACCGGTACGAAAACTTGGCCTCCAACCCCGTCTCGGGCGCTGGCTTGTCGCACACGCTCAGCCAGCGCGGGTTGGTAAGCACTTCGATCGAGGACACCTCCCCCGCAGGCAACTCATGCAACGCCTCAATCATCGCATGGGTTCCGTGGCAGCAGGCGTGGTATTTGTGGCTGATCTCGTCGATCATCCACACCTCTCCCATCGCCTCAAACCCGCCGTCACTGTTCGCCCCGCCATGCGTTTCGCCAAATCCCAGCGGGCCTTCCAGGGCGGCGGGGTTGCTCACAAAGCCCGCCTTGGCCAGCAGCGCAACTTCAACGCCCGCAGCCGCAGCCGCGCCTGCGTTATAGGGTTTGCCCATCGTGCCGAACTGCGCCTTCAATCCCGCCGCTTTGGTTGCGGCCAGTCCGATGGCGTGGCGCATCTCGCCTGCGTCACATCCCAAAAGCCGCGCGCAGGCCATGGCTGCGCCAAAGCAGCCCGCCGTGCCCGTCTGGTGGAACCCCATCTGGTAATGCCCGCGCCCCAGCCAGACACCAATCCGGGTCGAGGCCTCCACGCCAATCAGACACGCCTGCAAAAAGGCCTCCCCCGACGCGCCAACTTGTTGCGCCGTGGCCAAGGCCGCCGACACGACGGCCACCGAAGGGTGCCCGATATGGGCAAAATGCGTGTCGTCGTAATCAAGGGCGTGGCTGACGGTCCCGTTCACCAAAGCCGCCCCCCGCGCGGGCGCGCGGCCCCCGCCAAACAGCGCCGCGCAGCCATCGGCCCCCTCGCCCAGCACCATGTCGCGCACCAGGATGGACACGGGCTCTGACACGCCCGCCATCCCGCAGGCCGCCCAGTCCAGCACCGACAAGCGCATCATCCCAAGCGCCTCGGCGTCGCCGCAGCCAGTCACCGCAAACGCGGCAAGCCGGACCGTGACGCTCACCCGTGCAATTCCTTGGCCCGCGCCTCAAAGGCCCGCACAATCCGCTGCATGGCTTCGTTGAAGAACATGCCCGCGGCCCCTTGCAGCAGGCGGGATTTGAACTCGAAATCCACGTCGAAATGCACGTCGCAGCCGCCCTCGGCCTCCTCGAACCGCCACACCGACTCCAGATGCTTGATGGGCCCGTCCAGATATTTGGTGTCGATCTGCATGGTCTGCGGGTCCAGCGTCACCCGGCTGGTGAACCGTTCCCGAAACACTTTGAAGCTGATGACCAAATCCGCAATCACGATCTCCACGTCGCCCTGGTCCTCGCGCGAGCGGATCCGCGCGGCGGCGGTCCAGGGCAGAAATTCGGGGTAGGACGCCACGTCCGCCACAAGGTCATACATCTGCTGGGCGGTAAACGGCAGCGTGCGGGTCTCGGAGTGGCTGGGCATTGATAAACCTTAGTGACGTGCCTGACGTTTTCGGTGCATAAACGCCCAAGTTCAAGGGGGTAACATGTCTCATCCACCATACGAGATAGATCAAATGATCTCGGCCAAGTCCATCGCCGCCCGGATTGAGGACCTTGCCTCCGAAATTCACGACCATTTTGACGGCACCAACAAGCTGGTGATTGTGGGGCTGTTGCGCGGCTCTTTCGTCTTCATCGCCGATCTGGTGCGCGAGCTGGACCTGCCCGTCGAGGTCGACTTTCTCGAAGCCTCCAGCTATGGCGACAGCACGGAAAGCTCGCGCGAAGTCCGTATTCTCAAAGACTTACGTGGCGAGATTCACGGCCGCGACGTGCTGGTGGTCGAGGATATCGTGGACACAGGCTTCACCCTGTCCCACGTGGTGAAGCTGTTGCAAAACCGCGAGCCCGCCCGCATGGAAACCGTGGCGCTCTTGGACAAACCCTCGCGGCGCGAGGTCGACATCAAGGCCACATGGACCGGCTTCGAGATCCCCGATGAATTTGTCGTGGGCTACGGCATCGATTACGCGCAACGCAACCGCAACCTGCCCTTCATCGGCAAGGTGCGGTTTACCTGAGCCGAACACATCGCTGACATTCCGTCCCGGTCTAAGCCAGCTCTGCCAACGGTCCGGCGATATCAGGCTGCCTTCGAACTTGAGACTGAGCAAGATGACGTAAGGACTGAATGTCCGCTCTGAGCCCGTGGCGGGAAAAGGCCGTTCGAACGGCCTTGTGCGCACGAATTGCAATTCGTGCTCAAAAACGTCTTTGAAGACGTTTGTCCCAATCCGCTTCGAAGCGGATTTTTCCAGACCCGAACGACAACTTCGTCCACATCACCGCTACTTCCATTCTACTCACCAGCCCGGTTAACAGGCCGTCAGGCCCCGGGCATCGCCAGACCGTCCGACAGGGCTGGCGATTTGGTGGGGCTGGGCGCTACGCATGTCTGGAAAATGACCTTGCTACCATAAAGCGCTGTCGAATGAGTTTTGGATCGCCATCCCTCGGTCTGGCCAAGCCATCATCGAATGGCAGCAATGTCCGCACAGCTGACATAGTCCCTATTTGAACCAAAAAACTCTGCAACAAACAAAAGACAGTTGCTAACCTACGCAAAAGTCATAGACCGCCAAACTGCAGAAAGCCCTCTAATGGACTACCGCTGGCTCATCCGCGCAAAACGCTGGGCGCAAAACCCGCCCTCGGCAGCGCGGATCAAACTGGTCCTTGGCATCATCGCCCTGTGCATCGCCATCGGCTTGATAGAGCATTATGTCGGCTGGCCCGACTGGGCCACTACAGAACGGATCCCACGCCAATTGCGATAGCGTTTCGCAATTGCCCGCCGCTTCGCTATCCTGTTCGCCATGACCAACACACCGCCCAAAGCCGCCACTGTTCTTATCATCGGGCGCGCAGTCATGTGGGGCCTGTGGGCTTCCCTGCCCGCGCACCCTGTCATGTGGTTTCTATGTGTCTGCATCGGCGTCGATACCGTGGTGCTACTCTGGCAATTGGCCATGGCCCGCGCAGCCATACGCGGCGCGGGGGCGTCCGCATGGTCCTACCTGATTGGCCTTTTGGCCATCATCGCAATCGCCATGGTCGGCACCACCGCCCTGAACCATCTGTCTCGCTCCTATCTGCCCGCCCCGCGCGTCATCTCCACCGCCGAACCCCTGCCCCGCATCGGAAATGCCGCCCTGTTGGAAGGCGCCATTGATTTCGACACTTATGAGGCGATGAAAGCGACACTGGCCTCCGGCACCCCGACAGCGGTGCTGATCCTCAACAGCGACGGCGGGCATGTCGCGGCGGCTCGTGGCATCGCCCGTTTGGTGCGCGAGGCGGGGCTAGACACCCATGTCACCGACACCTGCGCCTCCGCCTGCACGCTGGTTTTGGCCGCAGGTCATTTGCGCACCAAAACGCCGCAAGCCCGCATCGGTTTTCACGGCTACAGGCTGAACAGCAACGTGGTCACGGTGGACGCATCCGAGGAAGCCACCCGCGACCGCGCCGACCTTGAGGCGCGCGGCATCGACGCCGAGTTCCTCATAAAAGCCTATCAGACGCCCCATGACGACATGTGGTTCCCCACCACATCGCAACTGCGCGACGCGGGCGTTTTGACGGATTAATAAGTGGTTAAAGTTTTTCACGGAACCTTTGAAAAACAACGGCTTACAGGATTCGACGCATGCGTCGCGGCCGTGTCATCAGCTGCCCAATTTCTTCAGCCGAGCCTCTCTGAGCCGCGCAAAATCATCGCCCGCGTGATAGCTTGACCGGGTCAAAGGCGTGGCCGAGACCATCAAAAAGCCCTTGCCATACGCGGCCTTCTCATAGGAAGCAAACTCCTCGGGCGTCACGAACCGGTCCACCCGGTGATGCTTGGGGGTGGGCTGCAAATACTGGCCAATGGTCAGAAAATCTATGTCCGCCGCCCGCATGTCTTCCATCACCTGAACCACCGACTGACGGTCCTCGCCCAGCCCCACCATGATCCCCGATTTGGTGAACATCGAAGGGTCCAGCTCCTTAACCCGCTGCAGCAGCCGCAGCGAATGGAAATACCGCGCGCCCGGCCGCACCTCAGGGTAAAGCCCCGGCACCGTCTCCAGGTTGTGGTTGAACACGTCCGGCCGCGCCTCGACCACGACCTCCAAAACCTTTGGATCGCAGCGGATGAAATCCGGCGTCAAAATCTCGATCGTCGTCTGCGGAGACCGCTTCCGGATCGCCCGAATGGTCTGCGCGAAATGCTCTGCCCCTCCATCCTCGACGTCGTCGCGGTCCACCGACGTGATGACCACATGGTTCAAGCCCAACTTCTCAACGGCCGCCGCCACGCGTCCCGGCTCAAACACGTCCAAGTCCTCCGGCGGCTTGCCGGTGGCGATATTACAAAACGTGCAAGCCCGCGTGCAAACCTCGCCCATAATCATCATGGTGGCGTGGCCCTGGCTCCAGCATTCGCCGACATTTGGGCACCCCGCTTCCTCGCAAACGGTGACCAGCTTGTTGTCGCGCATGATTTTTGCTGTGGCCTTGTACCCCTCGCCAACGGGTGCTTTCACCCTGATCCACGATGGTTTTTTGGGCTGCGCATTGTCCGGTTTGCGCGCCTTTTCGGGGTGACGCTGATCGGGAATTTTCAGGTCGCGAGTAGCCATTCGGTCAGTCCTTTTGCTTTCAACGCAACTTAGTGCGCGCCATGCACCGGGGCAAGGAAACTGCGTGCATAGCTGGTCTGCGCGTCGCAGGCGGCCTTGATATGGGTGCAAAGATCCTCCACCCAGGCCGCATCCAACGCGCTGGCGCGGCGCACCAAAGCCAGCTGGCGGGCCGGTTCCGGGTCCGCAAATCGCAGCATCTTCAGATTTGGCGTGAGCCTCTCGGCCTGCACGGCCAGTTCCGGCAAAAAGGTAAGCCCGAAGCCCCCCGCCACTAAACCGCACAAGGTAGACAAGGAGGACGCGCCCAAATCAATCTGGCGACGGTCCGCTAACCCACACACCTCAAGCGCCTGGTCGGCAAGGCAATGTCCTTCGTCCAGCAACAAAAGTTGGTCAGGGTCAATCTGGCGAGGCCGCACCCGTTCGGTCTGCCCAACCAGTGCCTCGATTTGGCGGGCCGTTCCGGCCAAAACAAACCGGTCCTCGCAAATGGGTTCGGCGACAAGGCCCTTATCGGGCACTGGAAGCGCCATCACTGCCGCGTCCAGTTTTCCTGAGACGACGCCCTCGATCAGCTTTTCCGTCTGTGCCTCTTGGACCCGGATGTCCAAGCTCAAATCCCCGGCGCGCAATGCCTGCAAAACATCAGGCAGGATAAAAGGCGCGACCGTCGGGATCATGCCAAGCTTGAGCTGCCCGGAAAGTCCATCTCGCAAACGGGCTGATTGCTGCAGGTCTTCGACTTGCACCAGGATCGGCAGCGCCCGGGCAAGCACATCTTGCCCTGCTGGGGTGAGCCGTAAGTCGCGGGGCAACCGTTCGACCAATAAGACATCAAGGTTGTTCTCCAACTCTTTGATTTGTTGAGATAAGGCAGGCTGGGATATGTTGCATCGTGCCGCAGCCAAGCCAAAGGACCGCGTTTGAGCGAGAGCCGCAAAATAGGTCAATTGGCGCAAGGTGATATTCATAAGACTTACCTATAGAAATCCACCCTGCGCGCAAGTTTTACCTCTGAAATTCAGCCAATAAAGGTGCTGACTGAGCCATGAATATCGACGTAGTGACGGCGCAACCGCTGCAACGCGATGCGCAAAACCACCTTGCCGGACCTTGCGGACCAGCCCATCCGCTTCTCAGCAGCCTCAAGCCCTTCAAGAAAGCAGCAACACCGCATAATGATGTCGCCCAACCCCGGCCCCAGATCATCCAAAGCCGCGGATATGCGCGCCCGAGCGGCACGCGGGCCTTCCCCAATGCCAGCGTCTGATCCAAAAGCCCCCCGGTCGCCCGACGTCATAAATCGTTCCCAATTTTGTGCGACGCGCGGCCCCATATGGGCCAGCTCAAAATCTTCGCGGAAGCGCTCCCCTGCTTGGATAAGATCATCGTCCAAAAAGGGCTTCCCATCCCGATCCTTGCGCCGGCCGAGCATCGTCAAAGGGCTCTCTGCTATGTTGCAACGCAGCGTGGTCACCGCCCCTGGGTGGTCTGGATCGGCAATGGTTTTCTCTGCCCATTCAATGTGTTGCTCCTGAAACGGATCCCCTTCGGCGTTGTCACGCGCGCGGCGGCGGGTCATGTCCTCTGCCAAGTACCGCTTCAATGCCGCACGGCCCGCCGAGGTGATCGCATAACGCGCGACGCGTCCTGATCCAGTGCATGAAATCCAGTCTTTCAGCGCAAACGCCTGCGCGACATCGCGGTCGACCACGGCCGTGCGCACAGGCACCGCGCCATCCTCACCACGGCTTCGCAATACGACGGCCTTGCCAAGATCGGGGGCAAGCGCAAGAACCGCGCCACTTTCGCAAAGGCGGCGCAAGATGCGGCGCGCTTCACGGGCCAAGGTCTCTTCGTCGGGGATGGCCTGCGGGCGGGCATAGGCATTCATCTTTTGTTTTCCTTCCTTAAGATTGGGAGCGGTCGACGGGCGCATTAGCGCGCCCAGACCATCAAGAGCTTCGTCAACAAGAGGATCGTCTCGACGCCCTTCAAACCGGCGCACTTGGCGCAATACAGTTGAAGGATGGCAGCCTTCAACGCGTGCCAGGTCTCGGAGGGACAACCCATGTTCCACATGCTTGAGATACCGTTGAACTGGCGTGGGTACCCAGCTCGGAAAACCGCTTACAAATTGATTCTGTTGAACAATATCCATTTTCTTCGAACCCCTGTCGTCACAAACAACGGCTCAAGATGTGCGTCGAATTTCTTTAATCTTAGTTAACAAGATGTCCTTTCGCGCCAAATTGTTTCCAAAATGTAAACAATCGAAACAGCTCCGTTCGGAGGTCCGGTTTCCGCGCAACACCCCTCAACGGCCCTTAATCTTGGCACCAACCATCAACTGCTCAATCACGCCAGGAATTTAACAATGCTTAACATCCAGACCCTAATGACAAATCTGCGCCGCCCCCGCCTTTTGGTCCGCGCAGCGCGCCACGGCCTGTCGGACTATGACCGGAAACGGGACCTGTCCCGAATGACCGGTCAAAGCCCGTCCGGCAATTCCAAATCCATTGTTGAAAATCTGATCGCGCAGGAAGAACAGCTGGAATCAGTGCGCAAATCCGGCGACGCCAGCTACCGGGTCGCCCAACATATCGAATTGCTGGTCGCATTGATGGCAGAATGCCGGCTTTTGCCGCGCCGGCTGGCCTAGATGAAGGCGTCTGGCATAGACTCTTTTTTCTGCCGGATATAGGCCTTCAACGCCTCGTCTGTAGAGGGGTCAAGATGCGGCTGCTGGTAGTCGGCAAGTTGTTTCTGGACGCGTTGTGCCGCAAGCGTTTGAGTGTCACGCGCGCCTTCCTCAGCCCAAGTCTCAAACGGCTTATAGTCAAATAAATCAGAGCGCCAGAAGGCGGCCTTAAAGTTGTTCTGCGTATGCTCACAGCCCAGATAGTGACCACCCGGGCCGACCTCTCGGATCGCCCCCATGGCTTGAGCCTCTTCGTCGACAGAGACCCCTTTCGCCAATCCATGCAATGCCCCCAACTGGTCGGCATCCATCACGAATTTCTCGAAAGAGGCAACCAGCCCGCCTTCAAGCCAACCACAGCCATGCAACATAAAGTTCACACCGGACATCAGCCCCATATTGAGCGAATTCGCCGTCTCATAGGCCGCCTGCGCATCTGGCAATTTCGACCCGCAGAATGATCCGGCGGACCGGTAAGGCAAGTTCAACCGGCGCGCCAACTGCCCTGCGCCATAGGTAATCAAGGACGCCTCCGGCGTGCCAAAAGTGGGCGCTCCCGAATTCATGTCAATTGACGTCACAAACGCCCCGAATATCACCGGCGCACCGGCACGGATCAGCTGTGAATAGGCCACGCCGGCCAGCACTTCCGCCAGAACTTGCGTCAACGTACCGGCAACGGACACCGGCGCCATGGCCCCACCCACGATAAAGGGCGACACGATGCAGGCCTGATTGGCTTTTGCGTAGACTTCCAACGCCCCCATCATGATCGAATCGAATGTCATGGGTGAATTGATGTTGATGAGCGAGGTCATCACGGTGCGGTCATTCAGGCCGCCAAACAGGATATCGCACATATCGACCGAATCTTGCGCCCGTTCCGGCTCGGTCACCGACCCCATGAACGGTTTGTCACTGAGCGACATATGCGCGTATAGCATGTCCAAATGGCGTTTATTGACCGGCACATCGGTCGGCTCGCAAACGGTGCCGCCCGAATGGTGCAGCCATTTCGACATGTAGCCCAGCTTCACAAAATTCTGAAAATCCGCGATTGTTGCATAGCGCCGACCGCCATCCACGTCGCGCACAAAGGGTGGCCCGTAGACAGGAGCGATCACCAGATTAGGCCCCCCGATCTCGACATTGCGTTCTGGATTGCGGGCGTGTTGCGTAATCATCGACGGCGCAGTTGCGCATAATTTGCGAGCGAGCCCGCGTGGGATGCGCACCCGTTCCCCGTCCACATCCGCGCCAGCGTCGCGCCAAAGATCAAGCGCCGCAGGATTGTCGACAAAGCTTACGCCAATTTCTTCCAGCACTGTCTCTGCATTGGCTTCAATCACTTGCAGGGCCTCTTCGTTGAGGACCTCGAAGTTGGGGATGTTGCGTTCGATATATTTGGCGGTCTCGACGCTGACGGCGGTGCGTTCAGCGCGGCGGGCCGCTCCGCCGCCGCCACGGGCCCGGCGTCTTGGTGCTGCTGTCTCGGTCATGGGTCGGGTCCCCGCTTGGAATGTGCTGCAAGACTGATAGCGGTCCACCCCGCTTGCCCATTGGTAGAAACCGCCCCCTGCGACCAGAAAACGACATTGGCCAAGCAATTTTCTTCGCCGAAGAAAATTCGCCCCGCTTGCACCCGCGACACGTTGGGCCTAAGCCGTGCTCATGACAGAGCAAAGCCACGAACGCCTCCTCATTATCGACTTCGGCTCTCAGGTCACGCAGCTGATTGCGCGCCGCCTGAGAGAGTTGAATGTCTACTGCGAAATCCACCCTTTCAATTTGGTGAATGACGCCTTTCTAAAGTCATTTGCCCCGAAGGCGGTGATCTTCTCGGGAGGGCCCTGCAGCGTCATTGATGAAGACAGCCCACGCCCGCCAGATAGCGTCTACGAGCTTGGCGTTCCGATACTTGGTATCTGCTACGGCCAGCAGGTCATGATGCAAATGCTTGGTGGGCAGGTCGAGCGCGGCCATGGCACGGCCGAGTTCGGGCGCGCATATGTGGTTCCCCGCGGGGAACTCTCGCTGTTGGACGGGTGGTTCGAAGGCGACAAAGAACAGGTCTGGATGAGCCATGGCGACCATGTCGCCAAGATCGCACCGGGGTTTGAGGTCTACGGCACCTCCCCAAATGCGCCTTTTGCGATCACCGCGCATCCCGACCGCAACTTCTACGCCGTTCAATTCCACCCAGAAGTCCACCACACCCCCAACGGCGCGAAATTGTATGAAAATTTCGTTAAGATGGCAGGCTTTAGCGGCGACTGGACGATGGGGGCTTACCGCGAGCAGGCCATTGCCACGATCCGCGAGCAAGTTGGCGACAGCCACGTCATTTGCGGCCTGTCTGGCGGGGTCGATTCCTCGGTCGCGGCGGTGCTGCTTCATGAAGCCATTGGCGCGCAATTGACCTGCGTCTTTGTGGATCACGGCCTGCTGCGCAAGGACGAAGCGGCCGAAGTCGTGACCATGTTCCGCGACAATTACAACATGAAGCTGATCCATGCTGACGAGCAGGAGCTGTTCCTTGGCGAGTTGGAAGGTCAATCCGACCCCGAGACCAAGCGCAAAATCATTGGCAGGCTGTTCATCGACGTGTTCCAGAAATATGCCAACGAGATCGAGGGTGCCGAGTTTCTAGCCCAAGGCACGCTTTACCCCGATGTCATTGAAAGCGTCAGCTTCTCCGGCGGGCCGTCGGTGACGATTAAAAGCCATCACAATGTTGGCGGTCTTCCCGAAAAGATGGGCCTTAAACTGGTCGAGCCGCTGCGCGAGCTGTTCAAAGACGAGGTGCGCGCACTTGGCACTGAATTGGGCCTGCCCAAATCATTCATTGGTCGCCACCCCTTCCCCGGCCCGGGTCTGGCCATCCGCTGCCCCGGCGAAATCACCCGCGCAAAGCTGAACATCCTGCGCGAGGCGGACGCGGTGTATATCGATCAGATCCGCAAACATGGGTTATATGACGACATTTGGCAGGCCTTCGTGGCGATCCTTCCGGTCAAGACCGTGGGCGTGATGGGCGACGGGCGTACCTATGACTACGCCTGTGCGTTGCGTGCCGTGACATCAGTGGACGGGATGACGGCGGACTATTTCCCGTTTGACCATGAGTTCCTAGGAGAGACCGCCACGCGCATCATCAACGAAGTGCCGGGCATCAACCGCGTGACTTACGACATTACCTCCAAGCCGCCAGGCACCATTGAGTGGGAATAACCCGTGTTAGCGGCTGCACGCAGAATTGCCGTGTTTGGCGTTCTGGCACTCGTACTGAGTTGCATTGCCATCTACGCATTCGCGCTGCTGCACCCGGCACTGCCACCAGCGCAGGCACCCAAATCTGATCTTATCGTCGTGTTGGGAGCCGGAATGGACCCTGACGGCACGCTCCATCGCTCATCCATTCTGAGGGTCGAGGCGGGTGTCGCGCTTTGGAAGGCCGGGGCCGCGCCCCGGGTGCATTTCACCGGCGGCATGGGCAAGCCGGGTGGCCCATCGGCAGGCAGCCAGATGGCCGCCTTGGCACAAAGCCTTGGTGTGCCGGAAAACCTGACGTCTTATGAGACACGGTCGTTATCCACATTGCAAAACGCCTTGTTTTCGCAACCCTTCATTTCCGATGCTGACCACATCAGATTGGTGACGGAGGGTTTCCACCTGCCCCGCAGTTGGGTCAGCTTCAAATGGGCCGCTTGGCACTATGGCATAAGACGACCCAAAATATCGCTGACGCATTCAGAACGCCTGCGCGCCGAGTCGCCCGGCGCGCGTCTGCCGAAACTGACAATGGTCTTGCGTGAAACAGGCGCATTTTGGTTCAATGGCCTGCGCCTTGCCGCGTTTGAGTTGGGCGGCTTAGTGGGCATCCCAATGGAGGAACGTGCGCCATGGTTAGACTAATTGCCGTCCTCATTGCCGCCCTCGCATTGCCGGCCATCGCGGAAGATGCGTTGCCGCCGCTGGCCTGCGAAGGCAACGGCCCAGACTGGCAACTTGGAATTTTTGGCGACCAAGCGCAGTTCACCTTTGATGGCGCGCAGATTGAGATGACGATCCCACAACGCACTCAGGCCGAAAACGCACCGTTCCCAATAGCATTGACCCTAGTGGCGCGCAGCGACACGGCAATCGTCATTTTGAATGAGCGCCAATGCGACACGGATTTTGTGACATCCTTCCCAATCGAGACCAACATCCTGACCCAAAAGGGTGAAACCCCGGTCATCCTGCGTGGTTGCTGCACCGTTGCTGAATAGCTAACGCAACGCGTTGGTTAACAATTCTGAACCAAACTCCCCGACCGCGCAGGCCGACAGATCACCCTTCAGCCCAATATCCAACCATTCCTGCCGCGCGGCAGTACCGATGGAGACTTTGGGCCCGACTGAAAGCGGGTCCCTGCCCCAATGGCTGCCTGTCATCGGCTCGTGGTGGTAATGATCTTCCATTTGAAAGCTCGTGAAACCCGCCTTCGCCATGATGACGCCCGCGATGCATTCGACCTGCCGCGTTACCCAACCGCGCAGCTTCTCTTCTTCTTCTGGCCGGGCGCGGATTTCACGCAAAGCCACATCCGCCACCCCGTGTCGGATTTGAATGGCGTGGCCCATGACATGGGCCTGCTCGTATGCGCCGGAGGGGGTCACCATGAAGTTGTCGCGCAGCAGAATTACATTCTGCGTGGCGCAATAAGCCACGAAAGGGTTTACGCTTTCATCGGCTCCACACACGCCCAGCATACGAGGGACGCGCCTCAAAGGCGGCACGTCCTTGAACAGCTTGTCGGCAGTTGCATGGATCGGCGCAGGCACGGCGTCACCCGTGCTCTCTGCCACGGCAGCCGACGCAAAAACGGCCAAAAGCGCGAAGACAATTCCCAATCGCATTGCAATCCTCTTGAGTTAGGCACAAGGCTACGCAGAGATTTTGCAATTCACCAGAGCGAAGATTTGTCCGACACGTCCCAACCTTTGAAGGCCGCGCTGTGGATGCTGGGGGCCATCGTATCGTTTTCCGCAATGGCCGTGGCAGGTCGCGCGGTGGCTGCGGAACTAGATACGTTCGAGCTTATGATGTACCGCTCCTTTATTGGCATAGCCCTGGTGGTTGGCATAGGGGCCGCCACAGGGCATTTGCGTGACATCCGCGTCACCAACATGCCGCTGCATATCGCGCGCAACCTGTCTCATTTTGCGGGGCAGAATTTCTGGTTTGCCGCCATTACCATGATCCCACTGGCGCAAGTGATCGCGTTGGAGTTCACCTCCCCAATCTGGATCGCGCTGCTTGCCCCCATCTTTCTGGCCGAAAAGCTGACCCGGCTGCGTATGCTGGTTGCGGTTCTGGGCTTCATTGGCGCCATGATCGTTGCGCGGCCCGACTTTTCGAATGTCGAGGTCGGCGTGCTATTCGCCTTGAGCGCCGCCATTGGGTTTGCGGGCTCTGCCATCTTCACGAAGCTGCTGACGCGTAAAGAGAAGATCACCTCCATCCTGTTTTGGCTGACCGTCATGCAGGCGGTTTTTGGGGTGGTTTGCTCGGCCTATGACGGCGACGTCGCAATCCCATCGGCACCGCTGCTGCCGTGGGTGGTGTTGGTGTCGGTCACCGGGCTGGCCGCCCATTTTTGCCTGACGACCGCATTGGCCCACGCCCCTGCAACAATCGTGATGCCTTTTGATTTTGCCCGTCTGCCGGTGATCGCCCTGATCGGTGTCTGGCTCTATGCAGAGGCACTGGAATGGCCGGTGATATTGGGCGCTTGCATCATTTTTGGTGCAAATTATCTGAACATTGCCGCCGAAAACCGCCGGCTAAAGGCCCCCGTATAAACCATTCCCTAACGTCATCTGTGAGATTTAAGACACGATTGGGACCCCTTGGCGCAAATTCAAGGGGGTTAGGTGCTCTGACGCAGGGTCACAAATTGACGCAGTTTCCAAACCGCCGCTATTTTAGTCGCAAGCTCTATTTCACGTCTTCGGGAGGGACGCCCCATGAACCGCATCACCACAGCCGCCGCCATGCTGGCCGCTACCACATCCATTGCATCTGCTGGCGGGATCGACCGCTCCAATCAATTCCTTGGGCCATTGTTTGAAGCAGGCGGCGCATCTGGCAGCTACGCTCAACTGAGCTTTGGCTTCATTCAGCCAGAGGCGAACGCGCCGAACCTTGGTGTCAGCGGGTCGCTCACCGACTACAATTCTGTTGGTCTGGCCTACAAAACCGACTTCAACGACAAGCTCAGCTTCGCGCTGATCGTTGAAGAGCCCTATGGCGCGGATATCCGCTATGCAACGGCCTCGGTCTTTTCTGGTGGTGGTGCCTCCGTGAGCTCCGAGCAGATCACTGGCGTTTTGCGCTACAAGTTCAATGACAACTGGTCCGTGCATGGTGGTATCCGCGCGCTGCAGGCTGATGGCCTGATTGACACATTCGTCGCGGCTCCGGTCCCGGGCGGCGTCGCGCCGATCAGCGTCACCGCAGATGGCAGCTTCGGCTTCGGTGGCCTTGTTGGTGTCGCTTATGAGCGCCCCGACATCGCGCTGCGCGTCGCGCTGACATATAACAGCGCCATTGACGTGGATTTTGACGGAACTGAAACGGTTTTTGGCGACGCCGCCCGCACAATCGTCGCGGCAACTGGTGCGACCAACTTCACGGTTGAATTCCCGGAGAGCATCAACCTTGAGTTCCAGACCGGCATTGCAGAAGACACGCTGCTGTTCGGTTCGGTGCGTCACGCCTTCTACGACGGCTTCAACCTGACAGCGCCCGCAAACACCGCAATCTTCGGCGGCGGCCTGGGAGCCACTCGTTACGTGAACTTCACAAGTGACACGACGACGTTCACCCTTGGTGTGGGTCGCCGGTTTAACGAAAACTGGTCCGGCACCGTCAGCATCACCCACGAGGACGAGGGCACCGTGCCGTCGACAACCGCCTTGGCACCAACAACCGGCTTCACAAGCCTATCGCTTGGCGCACGTTACACGCAAGATGCGTGGACCATTTCGGGTGGCGTCAGCTACACCAACCTCGGCAACCAGCTGGTGAACTCCCCTGCAGGTGTCGCCAACTTCAACGACAACAAGGTTGTCGCTGCTGGGCTGCGCTTTGGGTACAACTTCTAAAACCATCATCTGGCTTTGATACAGACGCCCCGCCCTCAACGGCGGGGCGTTTTGCATTTCTGGCATAAAGCCGCAAGTTTCGGGTCGCAACTTTATGACGATTGGCTTTAGCTGCCCGTCATGACGCCACAAAAATCCCTTTCTGCGCGCGCGTGGTTCGAACTGCTCCTGCTATCTGCGATCTGGGGCGCGTCGTTCCTCTCCATTCGGGTGGCCTTGGACGAGGTGCCGGTGATGACAGCCGTCGCGCATCGCGTGTTCTGGGCTGCGTTGATCCTGTGGGCCTATGTCTTGATCCGCCGTATTCCGGTGCCGCGTGATCCAAGGCTTTGGGGCGCATGTTTGGTGATGGGCCTTCTTAACAACGCTATCCCCTTTACCCTTATGGCTTGGGGACAGCTTCATATCGAAACCGGGCTGACTTCCATCTTCAACGCAGCAACAGCGATATTTGGGGTGGTTGTGGCCTCTATCATCTTTGCCGATGAGCGGCTGACCCCAAACCGGATCATCGGCGTGCTAATAGGCTTTGCAGGCGTGACAGTTGCGATTGGGTTGGAGAACCTCACCCAATTCGACCTGCGCTCTATGGCGCAGATCGCCATATTGCTGGGGACAGTGTCCTACGCTTTCGCAGGCGCCTGGGCGCGGGCCAAGATGTCATCCCTGCCCCCACAGCTTGCCGCGGCGGGTATGTTGACCGGGTCTACGATCATCATGGTCCCGTTGGCATTTATTGTGGATGGCGCACCAGTTATGGCGCTGCAAACCGACACGATCCTTGCCATCGGCTATTACGCCATCATCGCCACGGCGGGCGCCTATCTGCTGTACTACCGCGTGCTGGCTATGGCCGGGTCCGGCAACCTGATGCTGTGCACACTTCTGGTGGCCCCCGTCGCGATCATCCTCGGCGTGTTGGTCCGCAACGAAACACTCAGCCCACAAGCGCTGGCGGGCTTCGGGCTGCTGGCCCTTGGCCTGCTGATACTTGATGGTCGCATCTTCGTGCTTTTGCGCAAATCACACTAGCCGCGTCTTGCCTGCGCCGCTAACTAGGATGCGGGGCGAAGGAGATGCACGATGAGATACACATCCGGCAAAGACTGGCTGAATGCCAAATCCAAACGGGTGCTGTTTTTTGGCATGTCTGGCCTAGGGAAAACGCATGTTTCCAACATGTTACGCGCCTCAGGGGAGTGGTTTCATTACTCGGCCGACTACCGAATCGGCACGCGCTATATGGGCGAATACATCACCGACAACTTCAAGCGCCGCGCCATGGAGGACCCGTTTCTAGCGGAGCTGTTGCGGTCTGACAGTATCTACATCGCCTCCAACCTAACGTTTGATGACCTGTCGCCCTTGTCCACCTATCTGGGCAAGCCCGGTGATCCGGAAAAAGGTGGCCTGCCATTTGAAGAGTATCAAAAGCGTCAAGCCCAGCACCATATTGCCGAGGTTTCTGCGCTTTATGACACCGCGCATTTCATCACGCGCGCCAAGGATCTTTACGCCTATGACAATTTCGTCTGCGACAGCGGCGGATCAACCTGCGAGGTCGTGGACCCTTTCGACAAAGACGACGCATTGCTGAGCGCGCTTGCGCAGGATCACCTTATGGTGTGGATCGAAGGCTCCCCCGAGCATGAGGCCGAACTTGTTCGGCGGTTCAAACGCGCGCCGAAACCAATGTGTTACCGGCCCGAGTTTTTGGCCAATATCTGGGATGAATATCTGAACAAAAACAATGTGAAAGAAGGCGACGTTGATCCAAATGACTTTGTCACATTCACCTATGCCCGCGCCATACAGCAGCGCCAGCCCCGTTACCAAGCCATGTACGAGAATTTCGGGGTGAAGGTGTCACATACCGATTTGGCAAAATGTGTCAGCCCTGACGGTCTCGATCAGTTGATCGCTCACACTCTTGGCAATGGCTGACCTGCAGCCTACCTAAACGCTTCAAACCTATAGAAAGTGCATTCGATGCCAATCCGCCTGCCCTCCACCCTGCCCGCCTTCAAGGTTTTGAAGGGCGAAGGCGTGATGGTGATGGGACTGAAAGAAGCGGATCGTCAGGACATCCGCCCGCTTAAGATTGCCCTGCTGAACCTGATGCCCAAGAAGATTCAGACGGAAAACCAATTCGCAAGGCTGATTGGCGCGACACCGCTGCAAATTGACCTGACGCTTATCCGCATGTCTGAGCATCAGACCAAGAACACCGCTGCCGAACACATGGCCGAGTTTTATCGCCCGTTCCAAGACGTCAAAGGCGAAAAGTTCGACGGCCTTATCATCACTGGCGCGCCCATCGAACATATGCCGTTCGAGGACGTGACCTATTGGGACGAATTGCTTGAAGTGATGGCCTGGACCCAGACGCATGTGCACGCTACGTTTGGGGTGTGCTGGGGCGCTATGGCGATGCTCAAGCACTTCCACGCAGTTGAAAAGCACATGCTGCCGGCTAAGTCCTTTGGCTGCTTTAGACAGTCGAACCTTGCCAAGGCTTCCCCGTTGCTGAACGGATTCTCTGATGAATGTGTGATCCCTGTGTCGCGTTGGACCGAAGTTCGGCAGACGGAAATTGACGCTGCCGGGAACGGATTGAAGACGCTGCTGGGCAGCGCCGACACTGGCCCCTGCCTGATCGAAGACCCAGCCCATCGGGCGCTCTATATCTTCAATCACTTTGAGTATGACAGCGACACGTTAAAGCAGGAATATGACCGCGACATCGCGGCGGGGACGCCGATCAACGTGCCGCTGAATTACTACCCAGACGACGATCCAACAAACAAGCCGTCCAACAGGTGGCGCAGCCACGCGCATCTGCTTTATGGCAACTGGATCAACCAGATTTATCAAACCACCCCCTATGACATGGAGCAAATCGGTGCGTAAAGGTTTGAAAATACTGCTTGTTGGCTTGGTCGGATTGATCGCCGCCTGTGCAGCAACCGTGGAAGGGACCAATGTGAAAACTGACCAAACCGCTGCGGCGAAGACGCCGCCCTCCGGCCAGTTCCTCGACATTGATGGTACTAAAGTGCATTACCAAATCGAAGGTGCAGGGCCCGATCTTGTTCTGATCCATGGCGCTGGTGGCTCGCTGCGGGATTTCACGTTCTCGCTCAGCGACAAGTTGAAATCCCGCTACCGTGTCATCATGTTTGATCGCCCGGGCCATGGATACACCGATCGCATCGCGTCACGCGCCAACCTCGGAGAAACCCCGCAGGAGCAAGCCGCCCTTTTGTCCAAAGCGGCAGACAAGCTTGGCGTCAAAAGAGCCGTCATCGTCGGGCATTCTTACGGCGGCGCAGTCTCTTTGGCCTGGGTTCTGAACCATCCCCAGCAGGCCCGCGGACTGGTGATGCTGGCAGGCGTTTCAAACGAATGGCAAGGCGACCTGGGCACCTACTACCGTGTTTCAAACAGCTGGTTTGGCCGCAACATCTTGCTGCCAACCGCATCTGCATTGGCCTCGCGCCAGCGCGTCGAAGACGCAATCAACGGCATCTTTGCGCCAAACCCTGCGCCTGCCGGTTATCTTGACCACATGGGCCAAGAGCTGTCATCAAACAAGACGATCCTGCAATCGACGACCCAACAGGTCAACGGATTGAAGCCGCAAATCGTCGCGATGCAAAAGCGGTATGCGGGCATCTCAATTCCGGTTGAAATCCTGCATGGCGATCTGGACACGACCGTTCCGCTGGATGTGCATGGCCGCGTGCTGGCCAAGCAGGTCAAAGGCGCAAACCTGACCGTCCTGAAAGGGGTCGGACACATGCCACAGCACATTGACGAGCCTGCGACGATTGCCGCCATCAACCGCGCCGCGAAACGGGCTGGCCTGCGCTAGGCTTCCGCGCCATACTACACGGCGATCAAACGGAGCCACATTCATGCCATTGCCTTTCGACGGCGCCATCAGCCGCTTTTACGAGGACGAGACACCAAAACCCGTCCGCGACGCCATTAAGAACGCCGGCAAGAACGACATTCTGTCCGATAGCTACCCCTATGACGAACGCATGGATCGCAAGGAGTATGACCGCACGATGGCGGCGTTGCAAATCGAGTTGGTCAAGATGCAGGCCCACATCAAGGCAACCGGCACCCGGATGGCAGTTGTCTTTGAGGGACGCGATGCGGCTGGCAAAGGGGGCACAATCAAGCGCATCCGTGAGAATATGAACCCTCGGGTGACCCGCACTGTGGCGCTGTCCAAGCCGTCAGACCGCGAGCAAGGCGAATGGTATTTTCAGCGCTACGTCAAACACTTGCCGACCGAAGGTGAGATGGTTTTGTTTGACCGCAGCTGGTACAATCGCGGCGTTGTAGAGAAGGTGTTTGAGTTTTGCACCGACGAGCAGCGCAGCAAGTTCTTTGGCCAAGTTCCCCAATTCGAACAAATGCTGGCCGATGAGGGCATCATCCTCGTGAAGCTGTGGCTCAATGTAGGTCGCGCCGAACAACTGCGCCGCTTTTTGTCGCGGGAGAAAGACCCTCTCAAGCAATGGAAGCTTAGCTGGATTGATGTTGAGGGCCTGAAACGCTGGGATGCCTACTCTGCCGCGATCAGGGAAACCTTTGAAAAGACCGACACCAAACAAGGCCGCTGGACCATCATTCGGTCCGATGACAAGCGCCGTGCCAGAATTGCAGCCATCAAAACTGTGCTGCGCGAAGTCGAATATGAAGGTCGCGACATTAAGCTGCTGACCCGACCTGACACGGAAATTTGCGGCGGCCCCAGCATCTGGCAAGATGCCTAAGCGCGGCTATCACCATGGCAACCTGAAACAGGCTCTGGTCGAGGCGGCTTTGACGCTAATCGAGGCCAAGGGCCCGTCCGGCTTCACTGTGGCAGAGGCTGCCAAGGCTGCGGGCGTCACCCCTGCGGCGGTCTATCGTCATTTTGACGGGCGCGAGAGCCTGATCGCGGAATGCGCCTTGCAAGGGCACCGCATCTTTGGCGATCTCATGGAGCATGCCTATGCTGGTGGTCATCCTTCAGCTTTGACGGCGTTCGAGGCCACCGGCCGCGCCTATCTTGCATTTGCCCGCAAATTCCCCGGTCATTACGTCGCCATGTTTGAAAGCGGGCTTTCCATGCAGGCCAACCCCGATCTTGCACTTGCCGCCAGCCGGTCGCGCGGAGTGTTGGAAACGGCAGCTGCTGAACTGTCCAAACATATCCCCGAGGAAAAACGGCCGCCTGCCTCTATGTTTTCCGCCCATATCTGGGCAATGAGCCATGGCGTTGTTGAACTTTACGCCCGCGGCACCCCGGGCGCAAAAGCGCCCTTCCCTCCAGAGGACCTGCTTGAAACCGGCATCGGCATCTATCTACGCGGGCTTGGACTCATCAGGCCTGACCAATAAAAAACGCCCCCGGCGAGGACCGAAGGCGTCAAATGTCAAACCCGTTTGGGTGTTTAGAACGGGATTTCGTCGTCCAGATCGCTGGATCCGCCACCACCTTGGCCGCCACCTTGCGATCCGCCGCCATAACCGCCTCCGCCGCCCATTGGGTCTTCGTTGCTGTAGCCGCCTCCGCCGCCACCACCGTAGCCGCCGCCTCCGCCACCACCGCCTTCGCCACGCCCGTCAAGCATGGTCAAGGTGGAGCTGTAGGGCCGCAGCACAACTTCGGTTGAATACCGATCAGCGCCAGACTGGTCCTGCCATTTGCGGGTTTCCAATTGGCCTTCGATATAAACCTTTGAGCCTTTCTTGAGGTATTGCTCCGCAACCCGCGCCAGCGGCTCAGAGAAAATCGCAACCGAGTGCCATTCGGTCCGCTCGCGGCGCTCACCAGAATTTCGGTCTTTCCATGTCTCCGACGTCGCGATCCGCAAGTTGCAGACTTTGCCGCCGTTTTGGAACGTGCGCACTTCGGGGTCGCGCCCCAAATTGCCGATGATGATAACTTTGTTGACCGAACCAGCCATGTGCAGGCTTCTCCCCGAATCTGAATTTCCAGCGACCCTACCTCACCTAGACTTGGTTAATAAACAGCGAATTCCCGCCGAAAACACACCACCCCTAGCCCATCGGCATTTTTCAGCTATAGTCGCGCGCAAGAACAACAGGTGGTTTGGGGTAGTATGCGGTTTTTCCTATGTGTCGTGCTGGCATTGGGCTTTTTTGCCCCGCATAGCATTGTGGCTGAAGGCTTGTCGGCGACAGGCTCCTCCTCCTCGCGTGATCGTATCTTCAAATCGCAGGCGCGGCTTCTTGATGGGCGTTTGTCGAACCAGTACAAAGGCTCGACCAAGCTGCGGCCCGGCAAACCCAAAATCAGCACCGTTCGGGCCACGTCTATCCCGACATATCGTGGACGCTACAAAGGCCAGTACCTGAATGCCGCGAAATCTGCCGCGCGCCAACATGGCATCCCAGAAAACCTGTTCCTACGGCTCGTGCAGCAAGAAAGCGGATTCAATCCGAACGCCCGCTCCAACAAGGGCGCAATTGGATTGGCGCAGCTGATGCCCGGAACTGCGCGCGTTCTGCGCGTCAACCCGCATGATCCGCAGCAAAACCTTGAAGGCGGAGCGCGGTATCTCAAGCAGATGTACCAAAAATTCGGCAGCTGGCGGCTGGCGCTTGCGGCCTATAATGCGGGCCCCGGTGCCGTGGAGAAATACAATGGCATCCCGCCCTACCGCGAGACCAAGAACTACGTCCGCAAAATCCTCGGAAGCTAAGCAAGCGGCATTACTATGGACCTGAAAATGACCGCCGAGGATCTAACCAGGTTCCTCCAACGCGATTTCACGCAGGTGGCCGACGATTTCGAATTTGTCGAGGTCACCCCGACCCACGTCACGATGGCGCTTGCCGCTGAGGAAAAGCATCTGCGTCCGGGCGGCACCGTGTCGGGGCCAGCTATGTTTGCGCTGGCCGATGTCTGCGCCTATTTCTGCATCCTGTCCAAGCTGGGGCCGGTGGCCTTGGCGGTCACCACCAATTGCTCCATCGACTTCATGCGCAAGCCCGCGCCGGGCCGCCTGTTGTGCAAAATGGAACTGCTTAAGCTGGGTCGCGTCCTTGCTGTGACCGAAGGGCGGCTTTATTCTGAGGCAGCACCGGACAAACCTGTTGCCCGCGCATCGTTGACCTACTCAATCCCGCCGACGTGACCCGCGCAACGCCCATTGAAACGCTGATCCTCGTGGCACCGATCATCTGGGGACTGGCCTTCGTGGGTGCGGTCAAGCTAGGCCAAGCTCTATTCCTGTCGGGCATGACCGATCCGCTGGTCGCCGCACTGATGGAAATCTTCACATTCTTCGGGGGATTGCTGCTGTCGCTGGGCCAGCTTGGCATGCTGGTCCGCTATCTCAGGAAAAAGCGCTGGGTCATGGCCGCCGCATCGCTTGCCACGCCGCCGATATGGTTCGTATTGATGGCGTGGGGCGTGTCTATGGGCGCTGCAATCGTCTACGCCACATGAAAAAGGCCGGGCCCTTGAGCCCGGCAAGTTGGGGACCTCGCCAACGGGGACGAAAGCGAGGCCTCACAGGAAGACCTATGGACACCAGAATCCACGCTTGGCCTCGATCAACGCCTGGGAGCGCGTCAGACCCACATCGCGCAGCTGATCGGGCGTCAGTTGCTTCAATACCTGGCGGGATCGGTAGGCTTCGTTCCACGTCACCAACACGACCGCCAGCTTGACGGCCGCACGTGCTGCCGGGTTCACAAAGGTGCGGGCAGACAAAGTGGACAGGTCAACGGAGAGCGGTTGTGTGATCAAAGACATGGGACAATCCTCCAGATTTTGTATTGATACAATGCAGCGTGATCGCTACATATAAATTGATACAAAGCAAAATTTTGTGAGTCGAGCGATACATTGTTATGAATACAATATGGTTCCCCGATCTGGAGGCCGCCAACGGCCCCAAATACCAAACCCTCTCCGACGCGATCCGCAACGCGGTGCTGAAAGGCGACCTGCGCAAAGGCGAAAAACTACCCCCCGTGCGCGAAGTGGCCTACCAGCTTAGCGTGACCCCCGGCACCGTCGCCCGCGCTTATTCGCGGCTGGTCGATGCCGGCACGTTGGAAGCCGTCGTCGGACGCGGCACGTTTGTGGCAGACGGGTCTGCCGCGAACGACGACGCGCCGCTGACTGGAAACGCCATCGAAGTTGATGTAATCCCACATAATTCTGACGCTGACAGCTACGCGGTCAACATGTTGTCCCCCCACCTGCCCGCACGTGGGCAGTCGCATCTTATCAAAGCGCTCCTTGCTGAAATCGCGCAGGACCCTCCATCGGGCGTGATGCACTACCCCAGCCGCGCAGGCTCCCTACCCGCGCGTGAGGCTGCGGCCCAGTGGCTGTCGCAAGCCCCCATCGGCAAGGTCGATGCGCAAGACGTGGTGCTGGCCAATGGCGGCCAGAACGCCATTCTGCTGGTGTTCCAAGCGCTGCTCAGGGGCCGCAAGCCCACTATCCTGGTCGAAGAACTGGCCTATCCCGGTTTCCGCCGCGCCGCCGAGCTGCTGCGCGCCGACATTGTACCCATTACAATGGATGATGACGGGATCATCCCTGACGCCTTGGAAACCGCGGCCCGCAATCACGGCGCGCAAATCCTGTGCACCTCGCCGGAAGTCCACAACCCGACCTGCGCCTTCACGCCGGAAGAGCGGCGCCACCAGATCGTAAAAGTCTGCCGCAAGCTCGACATCGAAATCCTGGAGGACGACTGCTACCGCATGAGCGCCGCGCAATCCCCCTCCTACCGGATGCTGGCACCGGAACGAACGTGGTTCGTCTCTTCCATCTCCAAGACGCTGACCCCAGCCTTGCGCTTGGGATTTGTGGCCACCCCGCCCGACAAAGCGTCCTACCTGCGCCGCGCTGCGGAGCATTCCTTCTTTGGCGTGGCCACGCCTTTGACCGACCTCTGCGCCAAGCTGATGACCCATCCACAACTCCCCGAGATCACCGAAAAGGTGCGCGACACCACAAACGCCTATGTGCAGGCCGCCGTGAACATCCTTGGCGGATATGACTTGAAATGGCGCCATGACGTGTTGTTCATGTGGCTGACCCTACCCGAGGGCTGGCGCGCAGGCGCATTCTGCCAAGCAGCTGAGGCGCAAGGCGTACAAATCCGGTCCGCCGAGGATTATCAGGCCCGCTCCGCCTCCGCCTGCCATGCGGTACGGTTTGCGGTGAATGCTGGTGTCAGCCTACAAAGCTACGAGAACGCTATCACACGGCTCAGGGACCTGCTAGATCACCCGCCGGAACAAATTGGGGTCTAAATTGGGGGTAAATAAATACCTTATTTGCAACTCCTTGTTTTTCAACAGATAAAACGCGCAAACTTGCGTTGACTACGCCGCCAATTCCCTTAGAACACCCCAATCCCAAGGGGCACCTGCCCCATGGCACAAGTTTCTGAGGAAGAACCATGAAAACCTTTACCGCTACACCAAGCGATATCGACAAGAAATGGATCCTGATCGACGCCGAAGGCGTTGTTCTGGGCCGCCTCGCGTCGATCGTGGCTATGCGCCTGCGTGGCAAGCATAAGCCCTCGTTCACGCCGCACATGGACATGGGCGACAACGTGATCATCATCAACGCTGACAAAATCCAGATGACCGGCAAGAAGCGCGAAGAAAACTTCTACTGGCACACCGGCCACCCCGGCGGGATCAAGTCGCGCACCAAGCAACAAATCCTGGACGGCAAGCACCCTGAGCGCGTGCTGGTCAACGCGGTCAAACGCATGCTGCCCGGCGGCCCACTGTCGCGTCAGCAAATGACCAACCTGCGCGTCTACGCATCTGCTGACCACCCGCATGACGCACAATCTCCTGAGGTTTTGGACGTGAAAGCCATGAACCCGAAAAACACGCGGAGCGCATAACGATGGCTGATGAAGTAAAATCCCTCGACGATCTGAAAGACGTCGTAGACACCGCCGAGCTGTCTGAAGCACCATCTGCTGCTGAAACAGTTGCCGCTGCAATCACCCGCGAGCCCGTCCGTGACGAGTTGGGTCGCTCCTACGCCACCGGCAAACGTAAAGACGCGGTCGCCCGCGTCTGGATCAAGCCCGGCTCCGGCAAGGTTGTGGTCAACGGCAAAGAGCAAAACACATATTTTGCCCGCCCCGTTCTGCAAATGATCCTGCGCCAGCCATTCACGGTGTCCGGCACCGAAGATCAGTTCGACGTCATGGCCACCGTCAAAGGCGGCGGTCTGTCGGGTCAAGCTGGTGCGGTCAAGCACGGCATTTCGAAAGCGCTGCAGCTGTATGATCCCTCGCTTCGTGGCGCGCTGAAAGCGGCAGGCTTCCTGACCCGTGACAGCCGTGTTGTTGAGCGGAAGAAATACGGTAAGGCGAAAGCCCGTAAGAGCTTCCAGTTCTCCAAGCGTTAAGCGTCAGGAACAACCAGAATTGGAAAAGGCCACCCAAGCGGGTGGCCTTTTTCTTTTTCTGCATGAACGTCAGAGTCTAAGCCGCTGACAAATAGGCATAATCATAACCGTTGGCACCGGTATCCCGCACCACAAAATCTGCAGCAGTCGGGCCACGAACACTGTCCTCATACCCGATGCCACCCGGCACCTCGATGGCGTATTGAATGTATTCGTTCTCAATCGTTGTGAACAATTCGCCATTCACAAACACCTCGGTGGTGGTGATTACTTCGCGTCCGAAATTGTCATCCTCTTCGCCATAGCTGATCTGGATGTCGCCAACCGTAACCACCGGAGGCGTCCCATCGTCAGACCCCGGAATATCCAGCACCAATCTGTGTCCCACCCAATCATCAAAGATGATGCTGTCCCCTCCGGTTTGCTCAATCACAATGATGGCGGCGTAGTCCGTGCCCCCTTCATCATTGGGCAAAGTCGCGTTGATTTGGAAGGTATCGACATAGTCTCCAGCACCCGCCGCGACAACCACATAGGGCGATTCCAGGATAAAGTTGTCGCCGCCCTCGCCACCAATCAGGACCATTGGATCGTCAAACGTGCCAGCGGAATTATACGCAAGGAAGGTATCGTTGCCGCCAAGACCAAACACCGTCTCCCCGCCTTGGACAAAGAACGTGTCATTTCCCTCTGTGCCGACAATTGCGCCGTCGGGGACCACAACTTCATCAAGCGTCTCAAGTGATGCCACACTGTCGTATGTCACCGGTAAGCCGCTATCGGTATCAACTGCCCTAACCGAGACATCATCCGCGCTAAACCCGTCAATGTCTCCGCGCAATGTGACGACGCTGGTGCCGTCCACAACGATATCAACCGCGCCGTCGCTTTCGACGAGTTCAAAGACCAAGCCGGACTGCCCTTCTGGCACGTCCAATATCAACTCATCCTCACCAACCACGAAGTCTTCGATGACATTCGTGGTCTCAGACAGCGCGTCGATGACCAACAGGTCTGCACCGGCGCCACCTGTAAGGACGTCTGCGCCTTCTCCCGCAACCAGCAGGTCGTTACCATTGCCGCCGTCAAGCAAATCCGCGCCAGCACCGCCGATCAGGACATCATTGCCGTTTTCACCAGCTAGGTCGTCATCACCCTCGCCGCCATCCAGCATGTCATCGCCGCGGTCGCCTTGGAACGTATCGTTCCCGGTTTCACCATAGATTGTATCGTTACCCGAGCCGCCAAAGGCCACGTCGTCACCATTGCCCAATGCGGCAAAGTCATCGCCATGCCCCAGATAGGCCGCGTCATCACCGAGATCATCGTAAACTGTGTCGTCGCCGATATTGGCGTCGATCACATCGTCGCCGTCGCCGCCCTCGACATAGTCATCGCCGCGCCCTGCGCCGATAACGTCGGCCCCTGCGCCGCCATAAATATCGTCATTTTCACGCTGGCCAAAAATCTCGTCGTCGCCGTCGCCTCCGAAAAGAATATCCGCCCCGCGCCCACCGAAAATCTCGTCATTGCCGGCACCGCCCGCAATCTCGTCTTCGCCGCGACCGCCGAACAGATCGTCGTTGCCATCCCCGCCAGAGATCAGATCATTGCCAAAACTGCCATCAATCGCGTCATTGCCAGCGCCGCCTGTCAGCACATCGTCGCCCGCACCGCCCCCGATCCGATCATCACCCCCGCCGCCCTCGATGCCGTCATCCCCAGCCCCACCGAACAGGCTGTCATCATCATCAGATCCAGAGGTCAGTGTTAAACCAGCTGCAAAAGAACCGAAAATAGCGAGAAGCAGGGCAGCGGAAATCATAAAATAGCCTATTTGTATTATGTCACTAACATTGTTCAGTGCCAACGGGTGCCGCGCAATAGTAAAATTGGAAACAATGAGCGTCGGATAGATATAACCTCGGAAATCAACCCGCGTCGTCCCCGTATTGTGGTCGTGCCGCTGTGTAAATTAGCTACGCTGCCTGCGTTTGATGAGTAATGAGGGACGTTAACGATGAAAAAATTGCATTGATGGGAGCCGTTGCGCTTAGCCTGATGGCCGCTCCCCGGAGCGGTTTTTTTGTGCCGGAAATTCTCAGGGCTTAAGCCGCGATGAGATAACCATAGTCATATCCGTTTCCTGACGCGTCAAGAATGACAAAGCTTGAGGCATCTGGCACAGCTGGTTCGTCAAAAACCAATTCGCCATCTACCTCGGTCGCGACCTGGAAGACATTATTGGTGACGACCGCGAAGAGCTCTCCATTCACAAAAACACGGACGGTGGCATTGGCATCCCGAACCGCCTCGTCGAAATTCACAAACTCCAGCGAGGATTCGACGGTAATCGTTCCGCCATACCTTGGATCATCCTCGTCCATATCAAGCACCAGTCTATGGCCGTCCCAATCCTGAAAATTAATTGTGCCATCGCCTGTTTCTTCTACCACGTTCACAAACAGCCCTTCGCCAGCATCATCATCTTGAGGAGAGACTGCATCGGCGAGATCAATCGTGTCACCCTCGCCCGCAACCACGATGGTGAAAGGGTTCACAGCGTAAATGACGTCTTCACCTTCACCGCCGATCAACAACGTTGGGTACTGCGCCGAACCCGTCGCGGCGGATGCGTCGATATAGTCGTCGCCGCCAAGACCCAGAATTGTGTTGCCCTCGCCTGTCACAACAAAATTGTCGTCCCCGTCAGTGCCTGTTGTGGGTGGATACCCTTCAATGCCGGTTACGTCCCCTGTTTCGCCAAAGCCCGCCTCATCAACGATAGAATAGTCAAAGCTAATATCATCCGCCCCAAAGCCGTCAACACCGCCAACAAGGGTCGCGACGACGTTTCCGTCGATCACAATTTCCGTACCCGCCTCGGACTCTTGGACTTGGTAGTAAACAGGGTCCTCAGTCGAAGTACTCGTCACACGGATACGATCTTCACCCGGAACAAACCCCTCGATAAGGCTCGTCTCCTGAGCGGTATAGCTCAGCAAATACGTATCGCTTCCAGCCCCCCCGATCAGGGTGTCACCACCTTCAAATCCACCAGAGAGTATGTCGTCTCCTGCGCCGCCTTCCAGACGATCTATACCGCCGTCACCTCCGATAACATCATCGCCAGCACCGCCGAGCAAGATGTCGTCGCCGTCCCCGCCGTCCAAGAAGTCGCCACTTCCTCCGCCATCGAGGAGGTCATTACCTGCACCGCCACTCAAAAATTCGCCGCCACTTCCACCGATCAAAGTGTCATCGCCATCATCGCCGAATAAGCCGCCGCCGCCTTCACCAGCCTCGATATAGTCGTCACCCGCCCCGCCTTCGATGCGATCAAAGCCGTCACCGCCAAAAGCCGTGTCATCCCCATCTCCAAGAAGGACGCGATTTTCGCCCTCACCGGTGATGGTGACCGTGTCGTCGCCAGCACCTGCTTCGATGCGAACATAACCATCCGTGTCGGCTGTCAGGACGTCGTCGCCATCGGTGCCGATGATCGGCTCAAGCGGTTCTTCCTCGGGGGACGGCTCAGGTTGATCTTCCGGTTGCTGATCCTCCACTTCATCATTTGACGACGCGATAAGTCCAAAGGCCAAAGAGCCAGCGAGCAAGAACAGAAGTGCGGCAGAGATCATCAATTTTATCCAAATAATTCAGTAGAATAGTGCTGATTAACCATTTCAACTTGCCCAAATTATGTCAAGCGAAAGGCAACCCCATGCCGCCGCTGTTTTCGCAACGCAGGGGCATATCAGACCAAACAAAAAGGCCGCATCCTCTGATGCGGCCTTTGTTGGTTCAGTCTCCGGACAGGTTAGGCCGCGGGGACTGGAAGTGGCTCAGGTTCCGCGACAATCTCTACTGGGGGCAGTGGAGGTTCGATCACGGGCTCATCGCCTTCGATGATAATATCATCCAGCGTCAGCGCAGCCGCGCCGGAGCCGCTGACATTGATGACGTAGGCCAGCTCTGGATCGTTCGGGTTCACGGTGATCAAAGCCTGATCTTCACCCTGCTGGGTGATTTCCACCACGCCCGGCAGGCCGTCGAAGCGGATCACGATCTGTTCGCCAGCTTCAAGATCGCCGATTTCAACACCGGTTGCGCCGTCCTCAATGATGAATGTGTCGGTGCCTTCGCCACCACTCATGGTTGTGTCTACACTCAGGGCTTCGGCCAGCAGAATGTCGTCGCCCGCCTCACCCATCAGCTGATCCAACGTGCCAGCACCAGAGTTGAGGAAGTCGTTGCCGTCACCGCCCGAGATCGTGTCGGTGTTGCCGCCACCGAACAGACGGTCATCGCCGTCATTGCCGTTGACTTCATCATCGCCAGCCCCACCCGACACGCGGTCGTCGCCTTCATTGCCATTCAAGATGTCAGCACCGGGACCACCAAAGACATTGTCGTTGCCTTCAAGAGCATTGACGATGTCGTCACCGGCACCTGCTTGAATGTCGTCCACACCGGCGGTGCCGTCGATCACGTCATCCTCGTCAGTGCCCTCGATCAGGTTGGCAGGTTCGATCAACATGCTATCGCCAGCCAGAATGCCAGCGGCCGTGTTGTCTGTTTGGGTCAGGTCACGGAACAGGATGTCTTCGGCCAACAAATCCTCGACGTCGCCCGACACATTCACATGCACCGCGCCGTCAATGATGACGTTCGCCGTGCCATCGTCCTGAAGCTCGACCGAAACCGAGGCCGGATCAACCAATTCAGTTGTGTTGATGACGATCTGGTCAGGCGCGTCCAGGTCAGTGATGGCGTTGCCCGGGTTGCCAATATCCAGCACGAACAGGTCCGTGCCCGCTTTGCCACCGGTCAACGTGTCTTCGCCGTCACCAGCGATCAGCACATCATCACCGCGGTCGCCCGCCAGCACGTCATTGCCTTCGCCGCCCATCAGTATGTCGTCGCCGCGACCGCCGGTAGCCGTGTCGTCACCCGCGCCAAGGTCGATCTCGTCATCGCCGCGCCCCGCGTAAACGGCGTCATCACCGTCGCCGCCAGACACCTTGTCATCGCCAAAACTAGCGTCAACCGCGTCATTACCCTCGCCACCAACGACAATGTCGTTGCCTGCGCCCGCATAGATGCTGTCGTCGCCTGCACCACCTGTGAAGCCCTCGTCAGCGTCGGTGCCTTCAAGGCGATTATCCTCGTCGTCGCCATCAAATAAAGAGAGTCCGGCAGCAAAGGAGCCGGTAATTGCCATAAGCAAAGCAGCAGAAATCATGTCGTTACCCCGTTCAAAACGTAAAAAACCTCTTAACGCAAAGTCAGGTATCGTCTTACCATTGTCAAACTCTTGCCGCATTTCGGCCATAAACACAGCGTTTCCAAAGTGGAAATCGCCTGTTTAGGAGGCGCTATCCCTCAGGACATCGCGCACAATTCCAAGGTCGACGTCTGAGGTCACGAAGGCCTCCCCGATGCCGCGCGCCATGATGAAGTTGAGCGTGCCGGCGACGACCTTCTTGTCTTGCCCCATCAGCTCCACCAGTTTGTCAGGTTCTGGCAGGTCTCCGGCAATGTCGCGCAGGTCGCGTTTTAGCCCCATATCCGCCAGATGCGCGCGAACGCGGCTTGGGTCTTCTTGGCTGCACAGCCCCATCCGCGCCGACACCTCAAACGCAAGCGCACAGCCGATTGCCACGCCCTCGCCATGAAGCAATCGGTCCGAGTAGCCCGTGGCGTTCTCCAACGCGTGGCAGAAGGTGTGGCCAAGATTGAGAAGCGCCCGCTCCCCCTGCTCAGTCTCGTCTCGGGCGACGATACCCGCCTTCATCTCGCAAGACCGCTTCACGGCGTAGATGCGCTTTTCAACGTCACCGGCCGCCATTGCTGGTGCGTTTGCCTCCAGCCAATCAAAGAAAGCGACGTCGCCCAAAAGCCCATATTTCACGACCTCCCCGTAGCCCGCCAGAAAGTCGCGCTCCGTCAAGGTGCCCAGCGCAATGACATCGGCCAGAACCAATGCAGGCTGGTGAAATGCGCCGATTAGGTTCTTGCCATGCTCCGAGTTAATTGCCGTTTTGCCCCCAACCGAGCTGTCCACCTGCGCGAGCAAGGACGTGGGAATTTGCACGTAACGCACCCCTCGCCGCAGCACCGCAGCGGCAAAGCCCGCCAGATCGCCAATGACCCCGCCGCCCAAAGCAACGACGACATCACCGCGCTCGACCTTTTGTTCCAGCAGCCAATCCACGGCACGGGAAAAATGAGGCCACGACTTCGTGGCCTCTCCCGCAGGTAAGGCAAGCGAGACCATGTCGATCCCTGCAGCAGCCAGTCCGTGTCGCAGCGTTTCCAGATGCAAGGCGGCAACGTTGTCATCCGTCAGCACCGCGACGCGCCCTTTCACGCCCAGCCCGGCCATCAAGGGACCAGCCTGTCCTAGCAACCCCTCGCCAATCAGGATGTCGTAGGCGCGCTCGCCCAGTTCCACGCGTAGCTTTTCCATACTCATCTTTCCACTATCCCCGCTTGCGTCAGCGCCGCGCAAACCGCTTCCGCCATCTCTTCGATGGAATAATCTGCCCGCGCTTCCACGGCCAAATCAGCTTCGGCGTAGATCGGGTTCCGGGCCTCGTAAATCTCGCCCAAGGTGCGTCTTGGGTTGTCGGTCCGCAGCAAAGGTCTGGTGTTCTTGTGTTTCACCCGGTTCCACAGCAATTCAAGATCGGCCTTAAGCCAAACCGTCACGGCTTTGTCGGCAATCAAGACGCGGTTGCGATCTGACATGAACGCACCGCCGCCAGTGGACACCACAGCGGGCGCTCCCGTCAGTAGTCGATCAATCACTTCCGTTTCGCGCGCACGAAAGAAGTCTTCCCCGTCGCGTTCAAAGATTTCCGCAATGCTCATGTTGGCCGCTTCGGTCAGCGCCTCATCGGAATCGAGAAACTGGACCTGCAAAATGTCGGACAAAGCCAACCCAACAGCGCTTTTGCCGGCACCCATCATGCCCACAAGAACCACTGGTTTTCTCAAATTCGCAGGTTTAGGTGGCATTCTCTCGCTCAATTTACAATTCTTGTCACTGAATGGCGTGATCTTGCCGCGAACGCCATATATAAATGTAGCAAATCGGTAAGGCGTCGCGGGTAACGAGCGCCCCGAAGAGGCAGAGCAAAGTTAAGGCAGAGGCATATGGGGCGGCTTTTCAAGCTATTGGTTTTTCTGATCGTGATGGGCATCGTCGCCATTATCGGCTATGCGTATTTCGGCGACCTGTCTCCAAATCGGGTCGAAGTGAATCAACCGGTTGTGCTGGATGCGAATTAGGGCTGTAGCGTTTTCGATTTATGTGGCTGTCTTTTCCCTGCCTGCCTTGGCGCAGGACGAGGGAGAACCGCTCTCAGCCATTGATTGGCTATCAGACGTCGTGCGCGAGGTCCCAAAACCTATCGTCGACCAACCCAAGCCCTCGACCCAAGATGTCTCCACGGATGCATCTGTCATCGAGGTGACGACAACACCGCTGGGCCAATTGAAGCTGGATGCCGTTGGTTTGCTGCCCCGTGCCACCACCGGGCTGCCAGCAGATTTCTGGTCCCGTTCCTCAACCAAACAACTAAGTGCGGAGCTACGCAACCTGCGGTCAGATCTTCCGCCACCCTTGGGGCAGTTTTTGACCACGCTTTTGTTGGCAGAACTTCCTGCCCCGGCGGACAGCGCGGATGGTGCGGAAATGTTCCTGGCCCGGGTGGACAAGTTTTTGGAAACTGGCGCGTTGGACCAAGCCCAGGCCCTTATTCAGCGTGCCGGGCCGTCAAGGCCGATCCTGTTTGGCCGCTGGTTTGACGTCAGCCTTTTGACAGGACGAGAAGACGCTGCGTGCAAGGCAATGTTGCAAACACCGTCTATCGCTCCGACCTACCCCGCCCGAATTTTCTGCCTTGCGCGGGCGGGCGACTGGGACGCAGCGGCCCTGACCCTGGGAACGGGCGAGACGCTGGGCGTGATAAACGACAAAGAAGTCGCATTGCTGTCGCGGTTCTTGGACCCAGAACTGTTCGAGGGAGAACCGCTCCTGCCGGTCCCTGACCGCATTACACCGCTGTCGTTCCGGATGCATGCCGCAATCGGGGAACCGCTCAGCATCGGTGGCCTACCCCATGCTTTCGCTTATTCGGAACTTGGCGACAATGGGGGATGGAAGTCCCGCATCTCTGCCGCTGAGCGGCTGACCCGCACTGGTGCAGTGCCGCCAAAGACCCTGTTTTCGCTTTACAACGAACGTAGCCCCGCGGCGTCAGGTGGCGTTTGGGATCGGGTTGAGGCCGTTCAGGCCTTTGAGGTTGCGCTGAAAGCAGGTGATCCCGGCGGCATTGCAACTCACCTTCCCCGCGCCATGCGCGGCATGCGCAGCGCTGGTCTGGAACATGCTTTTGCCCAGACCTACGGCCCGCAGCTGCTGAAATTCCCGCTTACCGCCGAGGCCGCCACAGAGGCCTTGCGCGCAGGCCTGATGTCCAAGGACTATGAGCTTTTCGCCAACTCAGAGATGCCCAGCGGCACGCCTAAGATCTGGAAACAGGTCGCTACTGGTCAATTGGCGGGGCTGACCAGCGACGACGCGATGGAGGAAGCGGTGATAGCGGGCTTCAACGCAACCCAACCTCCGGCCCAATTCGCGGAGCTTCTTGAAAACCGTCGTTTGGGCGAGGCCGTCATACAAGCGATCGGGTTGATGGCTGATGGTGCCCGTACGGACCCCGCGGACATTGAACGTGGCCTCGGATTGCTGACGCAGCTTGGCCTTGCTGATGTGGCGCGCCAGACCGCGCTGCATATGTTACTAACCCGTCCACGCGCATGAACGCGCCCTTGCCTCAAACCGCGTCGCGCTGGATTGAAACATTTCTGGAGGCACAGGCAGCCGAGCTGGACGCATCCGAGAACACCCGCCTTGCCTATGGGCGCGACCTTGTCGACTGGGCGCACTGGATTGACCGCAACGGCCAAAGTTTTGAGACCGCGTCACGATCCGATGTCGAAAACTACCTCATAGACTGCGATACTGCCGGGCTGGCGCAATCCACACGCGCCCGACGGCTGTCGTCGATCAAGCAATTTTACCGCTTTGCGTATGAGGAAGGATGGCGCGACGAAAACCCCGCCATCCAGATAAAGGGCCCGGGGCGCCAGAAATCCTTGCCAAAGACACTGTCACTGGACGAGGTGGACCGACTACTGGGTGCGGCCCAAACCTCTGCCAAGTCGCAAGACGACCGACTCCGCAACACGTGCATGATGGAACTGCTCTACGCTACGGGAATGCGTGTCACTGAATTGGTGACCCTGCCCGTCTCTGCGGCGCGCGGCGACCCGCGCATGATACTCGTGCGCGGCAAGGGCGACAAAGAACGCATGGTGCCGCTGGCCCCCGCTGCGCGCGACGCGCTGGCCGTCTGGATCAAGCGGCGCGACATCATGGAGGACGCGGCCAAGGCGAAAGGCGGCGCCCCATCGAAATTTCTGTTCCCGTCACGCGGCAAAGCCGGTCATTTGACGCGGCATCGGTTCTACATGCTGATAAAGGAGCTGGCAGTCGCGGGCGGCGTCGATCCATTCAAAGTCACGCCCCACACGCTGCGCCACGCCTTTGCGACCCATCTGCTTGCAGGTGGCGCGGACCTGCGGGCAATTCAGACAATGCTGGGCCATGCCGACATTTCCACGACCGAAATCTATACACATGTCTTGGATGAGCGACTGAAAGAGCTGGTGTTGGAAAAGCACCCGCTGGCCGACAACGAGTGACATTAAGGTAACCCGTAATTAGCGTCGCAAGGCCCGCGGCAGCACGTCCTCGGACGGCCAAATCCCCGTTTCCAACGCGACCTCGTAGCCTTGTGTCAGTCCGCGGTCGCGCATCGCAGAGGCCGCATCTTGGTGGTCGTAATCAAGCATATGGAATCGGACCCCATCCGGCCCCAAAACGGCATAGCGGGTTTGGGGGCGACCATCATGGGGCGGCATCCCGACGACACCCGCATTGATCCATTGACGACCGGCCACATGGCGCTCGAACGCGATGCCGGAATGGCCTGCGATTACCCCATCAACGCGCCCAACCTCATGCTCGATAGCGCTGACTTCTTCAGCAAAGACTGCCTCCGGGCTGTTGGGCCAGATAAAGCGCGAAATGTTTGTCAGCCCGCCGTGAATGACCGCATAGCGTCGGCCTTCATGCCGAAAAACGACCATGTCTGGCAGCCCACTTACAAAACCGTCTGGCAACTTGGAAAGTTGCTGTTGAGCCTCATCAAACCAACGACGAGACGCCACATCGCACTGTGACCCCTCTTCAAAGCCGCATCCGCAATCCGCTTGACCCTCTGCCAGCTGCTTTTCGACATTTCCCGCCACACGGATGCCTAAACTGTCACCAATCATCCGGTCCAGAACCGCATAGGTGTCGGCACAATAGCCCACCATATCGCCGGTACAAATGCGATTAAATGTTGGGATATTGCGCAAGTCAGCTGCTTGCGTCACGGCCTCCAAGGCCTGCACATTCGAGTACACGCCGCCAAACAACAGGACCTCGCCGTCCAGTTGTTCCAGATCGGTGATTTTGTAACGTGCAGAGATCATTTGAACTCCATCCCTTGCAGCGATGAGGCAAGACCCCCATAACATTGACATACGCAACAATTTAGACGGACAAAACACCCGAAATGGACGAGCCAACATCGCTGATCGACACCGCCTTCTGGCTTACATCGGGGGCGATCATTTTGCTGCTTGTCATGTCCGCCTTCTTCTCTGGGTCTGAGACAGCTTTGACGGCCGCCTCGCGCGGAAAGTTGCGCTCTCAGGCTGACAAGGGATCCCCGGGTGCCGAACGCGCGCTGGAAATAACAGAAGACAATGAGCGGCTGATCGGCTCAGTGTTGTTGGGCAACAATCTGGTCAACATCCTTGCCGCATCATTGGCGACGGCACTTTTTACAAGGCTCTTCGGCGAGTCCGGCGTTGCCTTGGCAACGCTTGTCATGACCCTTCTTGTGCTGGTCTTCGCAGAGGTGCTTCCCAAAACCTATGCGATCACTAACGCTGAAACTGCAGCGGCCAAAGTGTCCGCCCCGATTGCAATCGTGGTGCGCGTGTTCGCGCCCGTTGTCAGTGTCGTGCGCGCTTTGGTGCGACAGATGCTCAAACTTTTTGGCGTTGCGACCGACCCGGACAGCCACTTTTTGTCAGTGCATGAAGAAATCGCAGGCGCTTTGGAACTTGGGCGTCAGGAAGGCGTGGTCCACAAAGAACATCGAGACCGGCTACTTGGCGCCTTGGACCTCGCGGAACGCGATGTTGAAGAGATCATGCTCCACCGCTCGGAAATCGAGATGATAAATGTCGAAGACAGCCCAGAGGACATCATCGCTCAGTGCCTAAAGTCGTCCCACACCCGCCTGCCCCTTTACCGCGACGAGCCCGAGAACATTGTTGGCGTCTTACACGCCAAGGATCTGCTTCGTGCCGTTGACAAAGCGTTGCGCGGCACCGATGGGCTGACAGGGTCGTTGAAGGGCTTTGACGTCAGTCAGGTGATGCGCAAACCCTATTTTGTGCCTGAAACCACCACGCTAGAAGAACAGATGCGGCAATTCTTGGCGCAAAGCACCCATTTTGCCTTGGTCGTGGACGAGTATGGCAGCTTGCAAGGCCTTATCACGCTTGAAGATATCCTTGAAGAAATCGTCGGCGAAATTACCGACGAATTCGACAAAGAGGAAGAAAATGCGCTGCAGGCCGGCGCAGATGGCAGCTACGCCATAGAAGGCTCGATGACCATTCGGGACCTCAATCGTCAGATGGATTGGGATCTGCCGGATGAAGAAGCGAACACTGTCGCGGGGCTTGTTATCCATGAAGCACAATCCATCCCTGACGAGCATCAAGTGTTTAGCTTCCATGGCTACCGTTTTGAGGTCATTCAGAAGGCCGACAATCGCATTATCAGCCTGAAGGTGCGTCCGCTATGACCGCGCGCAAGATCATTATCGACACCGATCCCGGGCAAGACGACGCTGTTGCGATCTTGCTTGCGTTAGCGTCCCCGGAATTGGAAGTGCTCGGCATCACAGCCGTCGCCGGCAATGTGCCTTTGTCACTGACCCAGAAAAACGCGCTGATTGTATGTGAACTGGCTGGCCGGACCGATGTCGCGGTCTATGCAGGCTGCGATGCACCTTTGACGCGCAAACTGGTGACCGCTGAACATGTCCATGGCAAAACCGGGCTTGACGGGCCGCAACTGCCGACGCCCAAGATGGAGCTTCAAGCGGCGCATGCCGTTGAATTCATTATCGAAACGCTTCGGCGCGAAGATGCGGGCACCGTTACTCTTTGTCCGCTGGGACCTCTGACCAACATCGCGACGGCCTTTCAGCAAGCGCCCGACATCGTGGATCGTGTGCAGGAAATTGTGCTGATGGGCGGGGCCTATTTTCAAGTGGGCAATATCACCCCGGCAGCAGAATTTAACATCTACGTAGACCCGGAAGCCGCTGATATTGTTTTTAGATCCGGCGCTCCAATCGTCGTGATGCCCTTGGACGTCACGCATAAAGCGCTGACCACGCAGCCGCGCGTGGATGCGTTCCGCGCGATGGGCACGGAACCCGGGCGCATGGTCGCGGAATGGACCGACTTCTTTGAGCGTTTCGACAAGGAAAAATATGGCTCCGAGGGCGCGCCGCTTCATGATCCATGCGTGATCGCCTATCTGATACAGCCAAACCTTTTTTCCGGCCGACACATCAATGTCGAGGTGGAAACCCAATCCGAGCTAACACTGGGCATGACAGTTGCCGATTGGTGGCGGGTAACTGACCGCGTCCCGAATGCCTTGTTTATGGGGCATCTCGATGCAGATGGGTTTTTCGCTCTCTTGACCGACCGGATTGGGCGGCTGTGAACAAGGACGCCTCCGTCACGGGTATGCGTCAGGCAACGAATGGAGCGGCGGGATGTTAAAGTTCGACAACAGCTATGCCCGCCTTCCAGAACGGTTTTTTACCCGCATGCAAGCACAACCCGTTTCTGCGCCCTCCTTGTTGAAACTGAACGATAATCTAGCTGCTGAGATCGGTCTGGACGCCGATTGGCTCCGCTCAGAGCAAGGCGTCGCAATGCTGGCAGGGAACGCCCTGCCCGAAGGGGCCGACCCTTTGGCGCAGGTTTATGCTGGGCATCAATTTGGGGGGTGGTCACCACGTCTTGGCGATGGCCGGGCCCTTTTGCTAGGCGAAATAGCTGGGGCTGATGGCTCTCACTGGGACATCCAACTGAAAGGATCCGGTCCAACACCCTACTCGCGTGCGGGTGACGGGCGCGCTTGGTTAGGGCCGGTGCTGCGGGAATACATTATCAGTGAAGCGATGGCTGCGCTGGGCGTGCCAACGACCCGTGCGCTGGCTGCTGTTTCCACCGGTGACATCGTCTTGCGCGAAGATCGGTTCCCGGGCGCAATCCTTACGCGGGTGGCATCCAGCCATGTCAGGGTTGGCACCTTTCAGTATTTTGCGTCCCAGCAAGACAGTGATGGCGTCAGAACCTTGTTGAACTTTGCTATCGCGCGCCATTACCCCCAATTGCAGGCAGATGATGCGATTGGGTTTCTGACCGCCGTGGTGGAGGCGCAGGCCGCATTGGTCGCTAAATGGATGGGCCTTGGCTTCATTCACGGTGTCATGAACACCGACAACTGCCATGTTGGTGGCCTCACCATCGACTATGGACCGTGCGCTTTCATGGATGCCTACAATCCGGCCAAGGTTTTCTCCTCAATTGACCAGTTCGGGCGGTATGCCTATGGCGCTCAGCCGGAAATATTAGTGTGGAACCTCGCGCAGCTGGCATCGTCGCTTTTGCCTCTGATCGACGATGACATGGATAAAGCCGTTGAGGCGGCGCAGGCCGCGTTACACATGTTCGGTCCTGCTTACACGGCACGCTGGCAAGACGTGTTCTTTGCCAAGGTCGGTCTGGCTGAAGGCGGGGACGCCGAGATCACTTTGGTCCAAGACTTGCTGACGCGGATGTCGGAGAACCAAGCGGACTTCACCTTGACCTTCCGCGGCCTCGCCGACGGCGGTGCGCGAGATCAGTTCGTTGACCCAACCGCATTTGATGAATGGGCCGCAGCCTGGCGACAAAATTCGCCCGATACAGACCTCATGAACGCGACCAATCCTGCCTTTATCCCCCGCAATCACCAAATTGAGCTGGCGATCAAGGAAGCCGTCGAAGGTAACCTCAGCCGCGTGAACCGTCTAAACACGGTATTGTCGACGCCCTTCGTCGCGCAAACGGAGCATGCAGACCTAATGGCGGCACCTCAGACCCAAGAACTCGTGCATCAGACCTTTTGTGGAACCTAGAGCAGGCGTAAGGTCGGCTGAATTGAATTGGGGACCGCAATGGACTTTCTACAAATTACGTCGCTGCTGATTGTTCTTGCTGCTGTGTTCGGCGCGCTGAACTACTGGTTTCTGAAGCTGCCCTCTGCGATTGGGATCCTCATTGTGTCCCTCATCGCGTCGCTTGTCGTTATGGGGGCGGATTTCGTCTGGCCTGCTTTGGGGATGGCTGACACGGTCCGCGGCGTTGTAACGGGCATAGATTTCTCCGAGGCGCTTCTTGAGGGAATGCTGGGGTTGCTGCTGTTTGCTGGTGCCCTCCATGTCAAATTGAACGACCTCAAAGGCGAATGGCGCATCGTCGCACTTATGGCGACGCTGGGCGTGGCCTTGTCGACCGTCATTGCGGGCGTAGGTTTCAGCTGGATCACCGGCATGCCCCTGTTGGTGGCACTGGTCTTCGGCTCACTTATTTCTCCGACTGATCCGGTAGCGGTGTTGGGCGTGTTGCGGGCGGCCAATCTTAAGAAATCTATGGAAACCAAGATTGCGGGCGAGAGCCTGTTCAATGACGGGGTTGGCTATGTTGTGTTTCTGGTGCTGGTCGGCATTGCCTTCCCACACGGAGACGACCATGGCGGAGGCCTGTCAGGCGCAGCGCAGTTGTTTTTTCAGGAAGCCCTCGGCGGGGCAGCTTTGGGGCTCGGGTTGGGGTATCTGACTTTCAGGATCATGCGTCGGATTAACGAGTATTCATTGGAAGTCCTTATCACTCTGGCGCTGGCATTTGGCGGCTATTCCCTTGCTGTGTATCTGCATGTCTCCGCGCCGATCATGGCTGTGTGCGCAGGCCTGCTGATTGGCGACATCGGCACGCAGCACGCGATGTCGGATGAGACCCAGACCTATGTTGATGCCTTTTGGAAGCTGATCGACGAAATTCTGAACGCTGTCCTATTCTTGATGATTGGCTTTGAAGTCTTCGCCGTCGCGTTCGATGCAAGCGCTGTGGTCGCTGGCCTCGCGTCGATCTTATTGGCGCTGCTGGCGCGCCTGGCCGCCGTCGCCATTCCGGTCCTGTTACTCAAGCCATTCCGTGAGTTTTCAGCCGGCGTGATCCCGATCATGACTTGGGGCGGGCTGAAAGGCGGCATCTCGGTTGCCTTGGCACTGTCATTGCCCGAGGGCGAATGGAAGGCCACAATTCTGACGGCGACCTATGTGGTGGTGATCTTTTCGATAATCGTGCAGGGCCTCACAGTCGCGCCCCTTGCAAAGCGGCTTGGCCGTGAGCCGGAGTTGATGTGATGCCAAATTGGGAACCAAACGATGCGGCAGACGTTCCAAGGCCCGTTTCGGCGCTGGATGTCTTTGCTGATGGTCGCGCGGAACGCGTCAACGACCTCAGCCCCACGCCACAAGACGGGGCTGCGTATAGATGGCTGCATTTCGATATGCGAGACCCATCTTTGAAGGCTTGGATGACGGCCCACCTGCCCCACATCCCAGCCCTTGCGATGCTTCAGACAGAAACGCGCCCTCGGTCAAACATGTTTCATGATGGGCTGCTCATCAATCTGCGGGCGATCAATCTTAACGCCGGTGAGGAGGAGGACGACATGGTCTCCTTGCGCATGTGGATGACCGGCACGCTTCTAGTCACGGCAAGGTTCAGGCGGCTTTTTTCCATCGAAGAACTTCGCACACGTCTGCTGGAAGGCCACGCCCCAGCCAATCCGGGCGCATTGGTGGCCCAAATCTGTCACGGGCTGACAAACCGTATCGAGGAAGTCTCGCTGCGGCTGGAAGATCAGGCAGACGGGCTTGAAGACGGTCTTTTGGACGACGGGACCGTGGATGCCAATGAATTGGCTGCAACACGGCGAAAAGCGATCCGGCTTCGGCGCCATATTATCCCATCCCGAGACGCAATGCATGTGCTGGCCTCTCCTGAAGTGTCGCAGATTGCAGAGCAAGAAAGCGCCCTTTTGCGAGAAAGCGCAAACCGCATGGATCGCAGCGTCGAAGAAATCGTCGCGGTCGGTGACCGATTGACGGCTGTGGCCGACCAACTGGACGCGCTGAGCGCCGCACGGATCGGGCGGAACTCCTATGTGTTGTCCATCGTGGCGGCAATCTTCCTGCCGTTGGGTTTCTTGACAGGGCTGTTCGGGATGAATGTCGGCGGCCTGCCATGGTCTGACTGGGATAGCGGGTTCTTGGCGTTGTCAGGCGTGATGGCGCTTATTGGCGTCGGGCTTTACGTGCTGTTTCGAGCCAAAAAATGGTTTTAATCCCCTGACCTAAACGCTTCCGCCACGCATCACATTGCAAACCCGCCCCACCTACCCCATTTTCAAGGGTGAAGGGCAGCATGCCGTATTGGGAGAAAAAAATGTCACTAATGAATATGGTCACCAAAGTAGCCATCGGCTTTGCGATTGCGAAGGGCGTGAACGCTGTACAAAAATCCGGCGGTATTGGGAAAATGATGGAAGGCCTTAAGGGCGGTGCCGGAGGCGCAGCAACTGGCGGCGCGGTGAGTGGATCAAGTGGCGGGCTGGGCGGAATGCTTGGCAATTTAGGTGGTGCCGGAGGCGCTGGCGGCATCGGCGGATTGCTTGGTGGATTGGCCGCTGCCCGTGGCGGAGACACCGGCGGCGGCGACAGCCTTGAGGATTTGTTGAGCCGCGACACTCCGAAAGAGGAACCACCGGTTGAAGAAAGCGCTGGGTTGATGATCCGCGCGATGGTGATGGCCGCGCGCTGCGACGGTGAGATTGACGCCAACGAACGCGAGACGCTGATGGCCACGATTGGTGAGGATGCGACGCCCGAGGACATGTCCTTCGTACGCGCCGCGATGGACGCTCCGGTCAGCGCGCGCACTCTGGCAGATGATACGCCGCAGGGTCTGGAAACGCAGGTCTATTCGATGTCGGTAATGGCGATCGAACCCGACCACCCGGAAGAAGCAAAATACCTGCATGAGTTGGCGACCGCTTTGGGTATTGGTCAGGCAACCGTCAACGAAATCCATGACAGTTTTGGCGTTCAGCGGCTCTATAGCTGACTTAACAAACACCTAAGGAGGAAAGGTAACGCGCTGCGCCGCCTTTCCTTCAAGATATTTCCACCATCGGTTCTTTCACGGAAGCCCTGAAAGGCCCCACGGTCACGCGTTACCTAGGCCGCCTGAGAAGGCCCCTGCCCGCGACGACGTCTGTTGCGACGGCGTTTCGGTGCTCCGGACGGTTTGTCGCCTTGCGGCTTACCTTGTCCCCGCGCGCCGCCCTTCGGGCCGCCTCGCCCGCGTCCGCCTCCACCGCCGCGGTTTCCACCGCCGCCGCGTTTAGGCTTGTCTTCTTCCTCAGCCGGGGACCAACGACGCCCTCCGGCCACAGGGACCTGCATTTTCAGCACCTTTTCGATGTCTTTCATCTCGGACATCTCATCTGGGGCGCAAAAGGCAACTGCTTCACCCTCTTTGCCCGCCCGCGCGGTACGACCAATGCGGTGCACGTAATTCTCGGGGACGTTCGGCAGGTCAAAATTGTAGACAAAAGCCACATCTGGAATGTCGATACCTCGTGCCGCGACGTCGGTCGCAACAAGTATCTTTATCTCGCCAGATTTGAACGCCGCCAATGAACGGTCCCGTTGGTTTTGTGACTTGTTGCCATGGATAGAACCGACTCCGAAGCCTTTCTTTTCCAAGAGCTTTTTCAACTTTTCTGCACCATGCTTGGTGCGAGAGAAAACCAGCGCCAACTCGTCTTTGTGCTTGTCCAACAACTCGACCAACAAGTCATTCTTGGCAGCCTTTGCGACGTAATGAACAGATTGCGTGATCTTGTCCGCAGTCTTGCCGGGACGCGCTACCTGCACTTTGCGCGGATGATCGAGATAAGTCGCAGCCAGCTCTTCCATCAGCTTGGGCATTGTGGCCGAAAACAGCAGCGTTTGGCGTTTTTCAGGCAGGACCTTCGCGATTTGGCGCAGCGCATGGATAAAGCCCATATCCAGCATCTGGTCTGCTTCATCCAGCACCAGATACTCAGCATCTTTCAACGTGACTGCCCCCTGCTCCATCAAGTCGATCAAACGTCCGGGGGTGGCGACCAAAATATCCGTGCCCCGCTCCAGCGCTTTGCGCTGGGGGTTCATGGAGAGGCCGCCTACGACCATGTTAATTTTCAAATGTCCGCCGCCTTGAAACATTTTCAGGTTGTCCTGAATTTGCTTCGCCAGCTCACGCGTTGGCGCAAGAATCAGGGCGCGGACGGTTTTGGGGTCCGGCTTGGTCCCAATTTTTATGAGGTTGTGGATGATGGGCAAACCAAAGGCCAGCGTCTTGCCGGTGCCGGTCTGCGCAAGGCCCATCACGTCACGGCCAGAGAGCACAATCGGGATGGCTTCTTCCTGGATCGGAGTGGGGTCTATGATGTTGTTTTCAGTCAGTTTTTGACCAAGTTTGGGTGCCACACCCAAAGCTTCGAATTTATTCAAGACATGTCCTTTCAAGACATGGGAAACCTCCCCCAACAACGGGGTCGGATCGCGTTACATAGGGTGCGGAACGGCGTGTTCCGCCGGACCCTTTCGCGTGAAAAACGGGAACGTTTTGCGACGCTGTGCTTGAACCCTTGGCAGGTCTCACGCGGCACGTTTGGCGTCGTCTTGTGGGGGAAGTGACTGTTCGAGGGGCTTAAGTCAATGGGGCCGCTGCCTTTTTTGGGTGGTGATGCAACACCGACTGCGCTTAAATGTGGCAAAGACGGAGGGGCATATGGCGTCCACATTGATCGAGCGGTCGGCCCAGAAGGGCTTGAGGATGACGGGGCAACGCGTTGTTATCGCTCAAGTTTTGGAAGATGCGCAGGACCATCCCGATGTCGAGGAACTGCACAAACGGGCGGCGGCGATTGACGCCAATATCTCGATTGCGACGGTCTACCGCACCGTTAAGCTTTTCGAGGAAGCGGGATTGCTGGAGCGGCTGGAATTTGGCGACGGGCGGGCGCGCTACGAGGACGCGGAACGCGACCACCATGACCACCTGATCGACATGCAAAGCGGTGAAATCATTGAATTTGTTGACCCCGAGATCGAAGAGCTGCAAGAGCGCATCGCCGCGCGGCTGGGCTATCAATTGAAGGGCCACCGGCTGGAACTTTACGGCGTTAAGTTACCAAAGTCTTAAATGTGTATTTCATGTGTATTTCATATGTATTGCGTGTGGCTCCGAAGCGGACCTAAACAACGTTAACCTTTGAATTTTGGGACCAAAGCATCCCCCGCTAACGGCAACGCCCCGAATAGTCGGTCAGATGCATTGACCTGCTTTGAAGAAACGCAGCTGATTGCTGTGCGCAACACGCCAGAGGTCTGCGGTTGTGGCGTGCGCCTTGCCAAAAGGTGATGACAGCTTTCAGCAAGGCGGCGCACTGCAGTTACGGTTACCCGCCGGCAATCTGCTTTGCCTTTTCAACAAGCACTTCAGCCTGACGGATAGAGGCGTAGTCAATCAGGCGGCCATCGAGTGAAACCGCGCCTTTTCCTTCGGCCTCGGCCTGCGCCATGGCTTCAAGAATACGTTGCGCCTTGGTTATTTCGGCCTCAGTGGGGCTCATGACGTCGTTGGCGAGCGCGATTTGGCTTGGGTGAATGGCCCATTTGCCTTCGCATCCAAGGACAGCCGCGCGATATGCGGCCGCTTTGTAGCCATCTGCATCCTGAAAATCACCGAAAGGTCCGTCAATCGGGCGCAAGCCATTGGCGCGCGCGGCGACAACCATCCGCGCCAACGCATAGTGCCACATATCCCCCCAATGTGTTTCACGGTTGCCATCGCCGTCGGGGTCGGTCAGCACGGCATAGTTTTCGTTCACACCGCCAATCACAGTGGTCCGGGCGCGCGTGGAGGCGGCGTAATCGGCGACACCGAAATGCAGGCTTTCGTTGCGCTTGGATGCAGCCGCGATTTCGGTGATGTTTTGCATGCCCAAAGCCGTCTCGATGATGTGTTCGAAACCGATGCGTTTCTTATAGCCCTTGGCGTCTTCAATCTGGGTGACCATCATGTCGACAGCATAGACATCAGCTGCGGTACCGACCTTCGGGATCATGATGAGATCAAGCCGTTCGCCCGCCTGTTCGACCACGTCCACAACGTCGCGATACATATAATGCGTGTCCAATCCGTTGATTCTGATGGACATGGATTTTGTGCCCCAATCAATCTCGTTCAGGCCCTTGATGATGTTCTTGCGCGCCTGTTCCTTTTCGTCGGGTGCGACGGCATCCTCAAGATCAAGGAAAATGACATCAACGTCGGATTGTGCCGCTTTTTCAAACATTTGCGGCTGGCTGCCTGGCACGGCAAGTTCAGAGCGGTTCAGGCGCCCGGGGGCTTGTTCGACGGGGTGGAATGACATCAGATTTGGCCTTTCTGGCAGTAACAATATTGCGCCAAAAAGGTTGAGGCCGACCGATTATGTCAAGCACTCTTTCGGTCTATCTGGGTATACAAAGCCTAATTCGGATCCAACGCCAAACGCGACGAATAGTAAAATGCGATGGCCTGCGCGCGGTTCTTCACTGACAGTTTTTCGTACAAATTCGACAGATGAAATTTCACCGTATTCGTCGAAATCTCAAGCTCTTTGGACAGCTCGCGGTTGGTCAACCCTTTGGAGAGCGCTTCGAGGATCACGCGCTCTTTTCGGGACAGTTGATGGATCGGATCGGACTGCAATTCGCGCACGTCAAGGAATGGGAAGACCATCTTGCCCGCGGCCACCTCGACACAGGTTTCCAACAAGGTCTCGGCCGGGGTCGAGCGCGGGGAAAACGCCGCAGCCCCTGCCGTCATCGCAAGACGCGGCAGATCGCCGGTGTCCTCGGCATAGACGATGATCCGGGGGGCTGTGGCCTGCTCGCGCAGCACCTCGATCAGTTTGGCCCCGCCCAACACCGGCAAGTTCCAATTGATAATTCCGATCTGCACCGGCACCCGCATCACCGTGCCCAGGAACCCTTCGGCTGTCGCAGATGTTGCCACCAAGGAGAATCGCGGATCGCGCTCGACGAGTTCGGAAAGAGCCGACAACACCAGCGGATTGCTATCAGCCAGCATTATGCCAATCGGCGCACCATTTTGGGTAAGTGGTTGGTTCATATCCGTTAATTCCAATAAACTACCCATCTGGATAGGGTCTGCTTCAGTATACTACGGCACTTTTAGCCATATGGGTAGGTATTTAACCACCCAGATAGATACCCAAAAGCAGGAGGTAGGAACGTTGTGCCATGCCGCCCGCTGGCTAACCTGACGTCAACCACGCCACCTTCGCCGAGGAGAGACGCAGATGACCATCCACCCACAACTGACCATTCCGCAGACAATCGCAGCAGGACCAGGCCCGGGCAATACCGACGCCCGGGTTTTGGCGCGGTTTGCCGGCGCGGGCATGGCCGACCACATGCACCCCGCCGTGCTGCGGGGCATGGTCGAATGCAAGGAGATGCTGCGTGACGTGATGGGCACCCGCAACGTCCACACCTTTGGGGTTGCCGGCACCGGGTGGTCGGGCCTGGATATGATGTTCAGCGCGGTCATGCCGGGCGACAGCGTCGTGATGTTTGTGAACGGCACCTTCTCGGGCATTGACGGGCTGACCGTGCGCATGAAAGCCGCCACGGCCGAAGAACTGGCCGCCAACCCGCTAGACCCCCAGCCTGCCAGCGTCACCATCATCACCGTGCCCCACGGGCAGTCCGTGACGGGCGACATTGTTGAGGCGGCCTTGGCCGACCATAAGCCCAAATGGGCCGCCATGGCGCATTGGGAAACCGGATCGGGCCGGATCAACGACATCAAGGGCTTCTCCGACGCGTGTGAAAAGCACGGCGCGATGGGGCTGGTTGACGCGGTCTCCAGCCTTGGGGTTGAGGACTTCCGCATTGACGACTTCCCCGGCGTGCATGGCTGGGCGTCCTGCCCCCAGAAGGGCATCTGCTGCCTGCCCCTGACCTACGCCCCGGTGTCCTTCACCGACCACTACATTGACACGTTGAAGGCCACGGGCACCCGGACCTTTGTCCACCACCCGATCCTAGAGGCGCGCCACTGGGGCATTGTCGGCGGCGAAGACGTCGAGAAAGGCACCTACCACCGCACCCACTCCGCCTATGCGGTTGCCGCCTTCCACGAAGCGCTGCGCATCACCTTGCAGCAAACCGTGGCCCAGCGCGCCAAGGACTACAGCTTCCACGAAGCCGCCCTGCGCGACGCCCTGACCGCGATGGGCTGCGACGTGACCTCGAACATGACGTCGCTGATTGTGCTGGACCTGCCCGAAGCCATGGCGGGCCGCGAAATGGAGCTGGTTCAGCACTGCCGCGCCCAGAACTTTGGCATTTGGCCCACGCTGTCGGAACCCGTGCAGGTGCGCATCGGCATCCTGAACCTGCTGACCCAGACCGCGATTTGCGACATCGTCGCCCGGTTTGCCCAAGCCATGCGCGACCTTGGGGCCGAGATCGACCAAAGGGCGGTGGATAACGCCCTGAACGGCCACTACGGCGCGGCCATCGCCGCGGAATAACATCACGACCATTGGGAGGAGCGGCAATGGACATCCACGAGTATCAGGCCAAGGAGGTTCTGGCGAATTTCGGTGTCGCCGTCCCCGACGGCGCGCTGGCCTACAGCCCCGAACAAGCGACCTACCGCGCCCGCGAACTGGGCGGCGAGCGTTGGGTTGTCAAAGCCCAGATCCACGCGGGCGGACGCGGCAAGGCCGGTGGCGTGAAGCTCTGCGACAGCGACGTGGAAATTCAGGAAGCGACCGAAGGCATGTTTGGTCAAAAGATGGTCACGCATCAAACCGGCCCCGAGGGGAAAGGCATCTACCGCGTCTATGTTGAGGCCGCTGTCCCAATTGACCGGGAAATCTATCTGGGCTTCGTGCTTGATCGCTCGTCGCAGCGGGTGATGATTGTGGCCAGCGCCGAAGGCGGGATGGAGATTGAGGAAATTTCGGCCGACAAGCCCGACAGCATCGTGCGCGCAATTGTGGAACCTGCGGTGGGCCTGCGTGATTTCCAGTGCCGCCAGATCGCATTCAAGCTGGGCATCGAGCCCGCGTTGATCCAGCAGATGGCGCGCACCTTGCAAGGCTGCTTCCGCGCCTTCACCGAGCTTGATGCGACCATGGTCGAGATCAATCCATTGGTCATCACCACAGACAATCGCGTGATCGCGCTTGATGCCAAGATGACCTTTGATGACAACGCGCTATTCCGGCACCCGCATGTGGCCGAGCTGCGCGACAAAAGCCAGGAAGACCCGCGCGAAAGCCGCGCGGCGGACCGTGGCCTTAGCTATGTTGGCCTTGATGGCAATATCGGCTGCATCGTGAATGGTGCGGGCCTTGCCATGGCGACAATGGACACCATCAAGCTGGCCGGCGGCGAGCCTGCAAACTTTCTTGATATCGGCGGCGGCGCCACCCCCGAACGTGTGGCCAAGGCCTTCCGGTTGGTTTTGTCGGATAAGAATGTGCAAGCGATCCTTGTGAACATTTTCGCAGGCATCAACCGCTGTGATTGGGTGGCAGAAGGCGTGGTCCAAGCCATGAAAGATGTCGGCGTCGAGGTTCCGGTGATCGTCCGTTTGGCTGGCACCAATGTCGAGGCCGGTCAAAAGATCCTTGCGCAATCAGGTTTGCCGATCATCCGTGCGGCCACCCTGAACGAGGCCGCCGAACGCGCTGTCGGCGCATGGCGCAACGACCTGTCGCAAGGCACCAAAATGGGAGTAGCGTCATGAGCATCTTACTTGACCGCGACACAAAAGTGATCGTGCAGGGCATCACCGGAAAGATGGCCCGCTTTCACACCAAGGACATGCTGCAATACGGCACCAAAGTGGTTGGCGGCGTCGTCCCCGGCAAAGGCGGTGAGAGCGTTGAAGGGGTGCCCGTGTTCGACACTGTCGAAGAGGCCGTGGAAAAAACAGGGGCCGAGGCCTCGCTGGTCTTTGTCCCGCCCCCCTTTGCGGCAGATGGCATCATGGAAGCCGCCGACGCGGGCATTCAATACTGTGTTTGCATCACCGACGGCATCCCCGCGCAGGATATGATCCGCGTGAAACGCTACATGTACCGGTATCCAAAAGAGCGCCGCATGATTTTGACCGGGCCAAATTGTGCGGGCACCATCAGCCCCGGCAAAGCAATGCTGGGGATTATGCCCGGTCACATCTACCTGCCCGGACATGTCGGGATCGTGGGCCGGTCTGGCACGTTGGGCTATGAGGCGGCCGCGCAGTTGAAAGATCGCGGTATTGGTGTCTCTACATCTGTTGGAATTGGCGGCGATCCGATCAATGGCTCGTCTTTCCGCGATATTCTTGAGCGGTTCGAACAGGACGACGACACCCACATCATTGCCATGATCGGAGAGATTGGCGGCCCGCAAGAGGCCGAAGCCGCCGACTATATTCGCGATCACGTCACCAAGCCTGTCGTCGCCTATGTGGCCGGTCTGACCGCCCCCAAAGGTCGCACCATGGGCCATGCCGGTGCGATCATTTCGGCCTTTGGCGAAAGCGCATCTGAAAAGGTTGAAATCCTGTCCGCCGCGGGCGTGACCGTGGCCGAAAACCCCGCCGTGATCGGTGAAACAATAGCAAAAGTGATGGAGGCCGCGTGATGGTGAAGCCAAGTGTCCTGTTGACCCGCCGGTGGCCAAAAGTGGTCGAGCAAAAGCTCGCCGAAGACTATGACGTCGTGCTGAACCGCACTGACCGCCCCTTGTCCGAGGCAGATTTTCGCGAAGCGATCACCAAATATGACGCCGTGCTGCCGACCGTGACGGATAAAATCAGCGCCGAAGCTATGGATGTGCCCAAGGCGCAGACCAAAATTCTTGCCAATTACGGCGTCGGGTTCTCGCATATCGACGTGACTGCCGCCGCCAAGCATGGCATCGCGATCACGAACACGCCTGACGTGCTGTCGGAATGCACCGCTGATCTGGCGATGACGTTGATGTTGATGGTCGCGCGCCGTGCCGGTGACGGCGAACGCGAACTTCGCGCAGGGGCCTGGTCCGGCTGGCGCCCGACGCATTTGATTGGCACCAAAGTGTCGGGCAAAACCCTTGGCATCGTAGGCTTTGGCCGCATTGGCCAGCAGATGGCCCGCCGCGCGCATCATGGGTTCGGGATGGAGATCGTGGTCTTCAACCGCTCCAGGGTTGATCCCAACATTCTTGGCCAATTCAACGCCCGCCAGGTCGAGACCATCGAGGACCTGCTTCCGCAAAGCGACTTCGTCTCGCTGCACTGCCCCGGCGGCGCGGAAAACCGGAACATGATTAATTCGGCGCGGCTTGACCTGATGAAGCCGGACGCATTTCTTATCAACACCGCCCGCGGCGAGGTTGTGAATGAGCACGCGCTTGCACAGGCCCTGATGTTCGACACGATCGGCGGCGCCGCCCTGGATGTGTTTGACGCAGAACCCCGGATCAACCCGATGCTCGCCTATTGCGACAACCTTGTCATGCTGCCGCATATGGGCAGCGCGACGAAGGAAGCGCGCGAAGCGATGGGCTTCCGCGTGCTTGATAACCTCAACGATTTTTTCAAAGGCACAGCCCCGCGCGACCGCGTGGCCTGACCGCCAGGAGACACCTGATGACCGCAACCTTCCGCCCCGATGGCTTTTTCAACCGTTCCCTTGCCGACAGCGACCCAGAGCTGTTTGCCTCGATCACGTCCGAGCTTGGGCGGCAGCGTGACGAGATTGAGCTGATTGCGTCGGAGAACATCGTCTCCAAGGCGGTGATGCAGGCGCAGGGCAGCGTCATGACCAACAAATACGCCGAAGGCTACCCGGGGCGGCGTTATTATGGTGGGTGCCAATATGTGGACGTGGCCGAGACCCTCGCCATCGACCGCGCCAGGCAGCTGTTTGGCTGTGAGTTTGCCAATGTGCAGCCGAACTCGGGGTCGCAAGCCAACCAGGGCGTGTTTCAGGCGCTGCTGCGGCCCGGCGACACGATCCTTGGGATGTCCTTGGATGCGGGCGGGCATCTGACCCACGGGGCCAAGCCCAACCAGTCGGGCAAATGGTTTACGGCCGTGCAATATGGCGTGCGCGAGGACACGCTTGACGTGGATTACGACCAGCTTGAGGCCATGGCCCTTGAGCACAAGCCGCAGATGATTATCGCGGGCGGCTCCGCCATCCC